>NZ_QKZI01000001.1 GCF_003254155.1 Psychrobacillus insolitus
GATTAGTTGGAACGCCGTATGAGGTGAAAGTCTCACGTACGGTGTGAAGTGGGGGAAAAGCTGGAGATAACTTCAAAGGCTTACCTATCACTATAATATTCGGATATCGAAATAGTTATGGCTTAGTTCTCACTCAAGGAGAACTAAGCCATTTTGTGCGTCAAAAATAAAGCTAATTGATATGTTAATTTCGATGATAATTTAGATATAAATATACTGCTAATTCGAATGTTATTTTGAATGTTTGTACCATTGAACTGAACGGGTTAGAGATTTTCTTAGGCAGTCTTCTTTGGTAGTTTTTCAAGTCTTGTTTTCTATTACTATTTGAGACTTTTGTTTCCTATCTTCTCTTAGCTGATTTCGTTCCGAGCGGCGACTCCAGTGGGCTCACCGCACGCCCCACGGAAAGCGTCCGCTTGGAACGAAATCAGCGTGGATCAGGATTTTTCTTATATCATTTAATTACATCTAAAAATCCTTGAATTAGTTGATCTCCTTGTTCTGTTCCAATGGATTCTGGATGAAACTGAAGTCCAAACAACGGATAATCCCGATGCTTAATAGCCATAATTTCATTGTCATCGGTTGCACGAGCAAGTATTTCTAGTTCATCACTCAATGTTTGTTCATCAATCACAAGCGAATGATAACGCATGACGGAAATTGGTTCGTCAAATGGTTGGAACAAAGATGAACCATTATGAGCAATGGTAGACAATTTACCATGCATAATATTTTTTGCTTGTACGATATCTGCGCCAAATGCAGCCCCTATGGATTGATGTCCTAAACAAATCCCGAGTATTGGATATTTGTCATGAAGTTGACGAATTACTTCAATGGAAATTCCAGCTTCAGAGGGATTTCCAGGCCCTGGAGAAATAATAATTGCCTCGGGATGAATCTCTTCGATTTCTGCAATTGTAACTGCATCATTTCGAATAACTTTGACTTCTTTTCCTAGGGCACTTACTTGTTGGTATAAATTATACGTAAAGGAATCATAATTATCGATTAATAATATCATCGTTGTACCTCCAAAAGTGCTCTTGCTTTATTTAGCGTTTCTTCGTATTCACTTTTAGGAATCGAATCATATACAATTCCAGCTCCAGCTTGAACATGTGCCTGCTGATCTTTCACAACCATTGTACGTATTGCTAGTGCTAAATCCATATTACCAGTAACAGAAATATAGCCAACTGCCCCTGCGTAAACTCCACGTCTAGTAGTCTCTAATTGATTAATAATTTGCATTGCACGGATTTTTGGTGCCCCTGAAACGGTTCCAGCAGGTAAGCAAGCCGTTAACACATCTAAAACATGAGCATCTTTATTCAAACGTCCTGTTACTTCGGATACGATGTGCATGACGAATTTATAGTATTCAATCTTCATATATTTTTCTATTTTCACAGAGCCAATTTCTGAAATACGGCCAATATCATTGCGTCCAAGGTCGACAAGCATACGATGTTCTGCAATCTCTTTTGGATCATTTAAAAGATCCTTTGCAGTTTGTTCATCTTCTTCAGGTGTTTTTCCTCGAGGCTTTGTTCCAGCAATTGGATTAGTAGTTACTATTCCATTATTTACTTTTACTAAGCTTTCCGGTGAAGTACCGAGAATTGTATACGTTTCAAAGTCCATATAAAACATATATGGTGATGGATTAGATGTACGTAACCCGCGATACAAAGTGAAAGGATTCCCTTCAAAAGGTGAAGAGAAGCGTTGTGATAATACTACTTGGAATATATCACCTTTTACAATATGTTCTTTTGCAGTTTCCACCATTTGAATGAAGGTTGACTCATCGATCATAGGTTTAAAATCGAGTGTAGCTTCCGTCTCATCTAGATGGGTTGGACCATTTTGTAAATCAGTACAAATCGAGTCAATTGCGTTGGACATATCTTCCTGTGTACGCCCATTTTTGAATAAATCAATCGCTGCTATTGTTACGGTTTGTTTTAAATGGTCATATATAAGAAATGTATCATAAAACATTAAGTGGATATCTGGCATTTCTAATGGGTCTTGTAATAGCTCCCCAATTTTCTCACTATAAAAAGCAGTTTCATAGCCAAAATATCCAATGGCACCACCAAAAAATGAAAAAGGATAGCTTTCTGGATGAATAGGCATCATGGTTTTCAATTTTTCAATAATGGGTTCGGTACCTTTTTCTTGTTCTCCATCTACATAAGTTAATGAATACCCAGATTGATCCCCGGTTAATTCGGCGATAGGATCTAATGCGATAAATGAGTAACGTCCATTTTCTTGATGTTTAGCGGAGGACTCAAATAGCATTTTTTTCTTTCCGTTTAATGAACGATAAATGGAGATAGGGGTCATCATATCCCCTTGAATTTCTTTCATTTTGTAACTACTCATCTCAACTGTCATAGCTCTGCTCTCCTTTTCTCAACTGAACACAAAAAGGCCCTTCGTCTTAAAGGACGGAGAGCCGTGGTGCCACCTTTTTTTGATTACTATTGTAATCCTCTTAATCGCAAAATTATGTCTTTCTATGCAAATCTTTATGCAGAAAATAACATTGCAAGTCTTGTAACGTAGACGGACGCCAAAGCCTACTGAAATTTTCAGCCTTGGAGCTCAGAAGTCCATTCACTATATGTCAGCTACTGACTTGCACCAACCGTCAGCTCTCTATAGCATTCCATAAAGCTACTATTCTTCTTCATCGCTTGTTATAGTCCATTGTATTATAAATAATTAAAAAATTCAATTTTTTGTTTTAAATCAATTACGCCTCTGCTGATTAAAGTTATATTGATTTAGCAGCACTCATACCAGCTACTTTTCCAGTAACAAGTGCGGAAGTAATATTATATCCACCCGTATAGCCGTGGATGTCTAATATTTCGCCACAGAAATACAATCCTGCTTTTTGTTTCGAGGCCATTGTTTTTGGTTCAATTTCTTTAATAGACACACCACCACCTGTTACAAAGGCTTTTTCAAGTGGCTGCGTTCCATGTACGTTCACTATAAACTGCTTTAGTAAATGAGCGAGGGCTCTAATCTTTTCATGAGATAAATTTTGTCCATCTTCACTTTCTTGGATGTCTGCTTTTGGCAATAAAAACAAAAGCCATCTTTCAGGAACAATACCTTTCCATACGTTTTTCACTGCTTTTTTTGGTTCTTCTTTAATAGAAGAAAGAAGTTTTTGGAATGTTTCCTCCTGGTTTAGGTTAGGCAAACTATCTATGCGAATTTGTACAAGTTGTCCACCATTTTTCTTCTGTTCTTTCACAACGAACTGGCTACAACGTAGGATAGCAGGACCACTTAATCCAAAATGGGTAAAGAGCATGTCCATTTGATGCGTAATAATGGGTTTTCCTTTTTTATTTAACACGGAAACTCCTGCGTCACGAAGAGCAAGTCCTTGAAGTTCTTTTGATTTGATGAAATTTTCATTTGAAAGTAAAGGAACCTCTGTAGGATATAGGTCAGTCACTGTGTGCCCAGCTTTTTGGGCCCAGGGATAACCATCACCTGTAGATCCAGTTTGAGGAACTGCTTTTCCACCAACTGCGACAACGACTGCGCCTGCAGTAATCTCTTCTCCAGTAGCAAGTTGAATGCCGATCACTTTTTCATCATTCATCAATAACTTGGCAACCGGAGAGTTTAGTTTGATCTCTACATGGAGCCTTTTTAATTCATCTAGTAAAGCATTTACTACATCCGCTGCTTTATTGGAAACTGGGAACATTCGTCCGTGGTCTTCTTCTTTTAAAGGAACACCAAGATTCTCAAAAAATGTTATGATATCTTCGTTATTAAAAACAGCAAATGGACTAAATAAAAATCGACCATTCCCAGGTATATTTTTAACGATTTCTTCTTGTGGGAGTCGATTTGTAACGTTACAACGTCCTCCACCTGATATAGCTAGCTTTTTTCCAAGTTTCGTTCCTTTTTCAATTAATACTACTTTTTTATTCTCTGCTCCAGCAGCAGCTGCGGCCATTAGTCCTGAGGGACCCCCGCCTACTATAATTACGTCATACATAATAAATCCACACTTTCACTTTTTTCTTTATTATACATCATTGTGGTTTTGTTTAGACAGATGTAAACTATAAGATAGACATTTTAGAAGGTTGGGCGGGCTTTATGGCATCGAATTTATTAAAAGGGACTATGATTTTAACGATTGGTCTTTTATTATCCAGAGTATTAGGTATTCTCTATATCATTCCTTTTTATCAACTCATTGGAAAGGAGTATATTGGTCTTTATCAATATGCATATGTTCCATATTCCATCATGCTTGCAATTGCAGTATCAGGAGTACCGGTTGCAGTTTCGAAGTTTGTCGCGAAGCATAACGCGCTTGGTGATTATGCGACAGGTAGAAAACTGATGAAATCAAGCATAGTGCTCATGTCAGCAACGGGTATTTTGGGCTTTCTAGTGTTATTTTTCTTGGCAGAACCGATAGCTCATTTGGTTATTGCAGATACAGATGCACTGATTAAGGTGCAAGATGTAGAAAAAGTAATTAAATATGTAAGTTTTGCGGTCATTGTAGTGCCGGTAATGAGCTTAATCAGAGGATTTTTCCAAGGTTACCAGCATATGACACCTACTGCAGTATCACAGCTATTTGAACAAATTGTACGCGTATTATTTGTAGTTGCTGGTGCATTTTTGGTGATGAACGTGTTTAAAGGTTCAGAGAAAACAGCAGTTTCCTTTGCCGTTTTTGCAGCATTTTTAGGAGCTATTGCAAGTCTTTTTGTGTTGTACTGGTATTGGAAAAAGTTGAATCCTGAATTTAGTGCTTTACTAGATGATAGTGGAAAAATGACTTCAGAGGTTTCTTTAAAAAATATTTATAAAGAAATTTTGATATATACAGTACCATTTGCTTTAGTAGGTGTGATTAATCCACTTTTTCAGTTTATCGATATGATTACATTTAATCGTGCAATGGATATGATCGGAGTATCCGGTACTTTATCGGATGAATATTTAGGGATGTTAAATCTTACGACGCATAAGCTTGTGATGATTCCAGTAATGTTAGCGACTGGTTTTTCGATGGCATTAGTTCCTTATATTACAAGTTATTACGCAAAAAATGATTTTGTGCAAGTGAGAAAGTCGCTCGATCAAGCATTCCAAATATTATTGTTTTTAACAATACCTGCAGCACTTGGAATAGCAGTATTATCAAACGAATTTTATCTTGTCTTTTACGAACAAAGTGATGTAGGAGCAACGGTGTTAGCACATTATGCGCCTGTTGCAATATTATTTGCACTTTACCCTGTAACGACTTCTATTTTGCAAGGGATAGATCGGCAAAAGATCATTATCCTTAACTTATTAATAGGGATTTTGACGAAACTTGTTTTAAATACTCCTTTTATCAAAGTATTTGAAACGGATGGAGCTATTTTAGCTACAGCATGTGGATATATGATTGCGATCGTATTAAATATGTTCGCTATTCGAAAATCGTTGCACTACAAGTCATCGATGGTATACAGACGGATTTTTCTTATTTTCGTTATTAATATAATCATGATTGCATTAGTTTTCATCTTAAAATGGGGGATTGAACAAGTATTTACGATTGATGGAAAAATAGAAGCTTTGCTTGTCATTTTGATATGTGCTTCAATCGGAGGAGCTTTTTATGGTTACACTACATTAAAACTTGGTTTGGCTCAGAAACTTTTAGGTGATAAAATTACTCGCTTTACGAAAAAATTTGGTTTTTAGGAGAAAAACATGCGATTAGATAAATTTCTAGCTCATATGGGTTTTGGAACAAGAAAAGAAGTAAAAATATTAGTCAAATCAAAAGCAATACAAATAAATGAGGTTGTCGTAAAAGATAGCTCTATGCACGTGAATGAGCTTTCTGATCAAGTATCTGTATATGGAGAAGTTGTTGAGTATAGGGAATTCATTTATTTAATGATGAATAAGCCGGCTGGGGTAGTGTCTGCGACGGAAGATTCAAGAGATCAAACCGTCATCGATTTATTGGATGAGGATGTTCGTCATTTTGCACCGTACCCAGTAGGAAGATTGGATAAAGATACGGTAGGACTACTTGTATTAACGAATGACGGCGCATTAACACATCGCTTACTTTCTCCAAATAAAGATGTGCCAAAAGTCTATTATGCAAAGATTGAGGGAATCGTAACAGAATCAGATATTCAATTATTTAAAGAAGGTGTCACACTGGATGATGGATATCATACAAAGCCAGGTTTACTTTCAATACTAAGCAGTGGACCTGTTTCTGAAATTGAATTATCGATTACGGAAGGGAAGTTTCATCAAGTTAAAAGGATGTTTGAAGCTGTTGAGAAAAAAGTCATTTACTTGAAGAGGTTGTCTATGGGAGCATTGATGCTAGATGAGTCCATTCAAGAAGGGGATTATAGAGAGTTAACTGAAGTAGAATTCATGCAATTACAGCAAAAGAATGACCTCGCATAAGCGGGGTCATTCTTTTCATATTGAATAAATCTAAGATGTCATTCTAACTCTTTTGCTCGTCGTAGTCCATTTGCCTCTCGTTGGGCTAATGACTAGGTCATTAAAAGCAAGAACATTCAAATCTCGTTGAATCGTGCGAGGAGTGATGCCAAATTCTTCAACTAAATCTTGTGTTGTAACAGTTCCGTTATCTCGGATGAACATATACACGTCTTTAATTCGATTAAGCATCCGATCAGTAGTAGGTTTCATAAGTAACCACTCCTTCATCATTTCTCGTGACTAGACCAGCGGACGATATGGGTGAAAAGCAACTAAGTAATTGCAATTTGCAGCCCCTTTACTAAAATGGTGGTCAGAAGTAATTATCTGACACTTTCATTATAAAAGACTTTCTAGGAAATTTCTATAAGAAATCAGTTAATTTACAAATTCTTCATATATGCTCTTACTATAAGTTTGTCCAAAGCGAACTGGCAACGTCCATTTAGAAAAAGGGCGCTTTAGCTGTTTTCTTATGTTTTGTAAGAAAAAAAGTGTAAAATAATAATATAAGTATTGTTGGGGGGAAATGGATATGAATTGGTTAGAATTAGCAGAACAAAAAAGAACTGAAATTGTGGCAGACTTGCAAAAATTGATTCAAATTCCTAGTGTGCTGGATGAAAAAGCTGTAACAGCAGAAATGCCTTTTGGACCAAAACCATTAGAAGCTTTGAATTTCATGTTAAACGAAGGACAAAAAGCTGGATTTCTAACGAAGAACATTGATAATATGGCTGGTCATATTGAAATGGGCGAAGGGGACGAAACACTCGGGATTTTATGTCATGTAGATGTTGTTCCAGAAGGAAATGGTTGGACGTATCCTCCTTTTGAAGGAATAGAAGCAGATGGTAAAGTGTATGGTCGAGGAGCAATCGATGATAAAGGGCCAACAATTGCAGCCTGGATGGCCATGAAACTAGTGAAAGAATCAGGAATTGAGTTAAATAAAAAAGTGCGCATGATTATCGGTACAGATGAAGAAAGTGGATTTCGCTGTGTAACTCGTTACTTTGAAAAAGAAGCAATGCCTGAAATAGGATTTGCACCAGATGCAGATTTTCCGATTATTAATGCAGAAAAAGGGATTGCTAGTTTAATATTTACTCAAACAGGATCAACTGATACGGAAACTATCCAATTTTTCCAATCAGGTAAACGTACAAATATGGTACCAGAAGAAGCATTTGCCCTTATTTTTGGTGGACTTCATTCGATCAAGCAAAAGTTTAATGCATTTTCAAATGAACATGGCTTTACTGGGGAAGTTACACAAGAAGGCCCCATGGTAAAAATTTTAACTCACGGAAAATCAGCACACGCGATGGAACCAAATGATGGTGTAAATGCGGCCATATTACTTGCGAAGTTCTTACAAACGGTTCCCCTAACGGCTCATTCCAAAGCGTTTGTACATTTCCTAGTCCAAAGTTTTGGAGAAGATAGTAGAGGGCATGCACTAGCTCTTCAGTTTACAGATGAAGTTTCTGGAGATACTACATTAAATCCGGGTGTTATTCACTATGCACCAGCGCAAGGATCTTGTACACAAGTTAGTATGCGTTACTCTGTTACATATCCTTTTGAAGAGAAACTTGCTGCTTGCAGAGAGATTCTAAAAGAAACAGGAATTACACTTGACCTTGGTACTAATTCTCAGCCACATTATGTCGATAAAGAAGATGAACTGATTAAAACATTGCAAAAAGTGTATGAAAGACAAACTGGTGAAGAAGCAAAACTCCTGTCAATTGGTGGAGGAACTTATGCAAGAGTACTTAAAAAAGGGGTTGCATTTGGCATGCTATTCCCGGGAAGAAAAGATTTAGCACATCAAGTAGATGAATATGTAGATATTGATGACCTTGTTAAAGCAACAGCAATTTATGCAGATGCAATTGTTGAATTGGCAACAAAATTAACTAGAGAGGGTGTATGAGTTTGGTAAAAGTATTATGGAATGATCGTATTGTAAATGAGGATGAAGTTCGAATTGGTTTTGAAGATAGAGGATACCAATTTGGTGACGGTATTTATGAAGTCATTAAAATTTACAATGGTAATTTATTCACGGCTACTGAACATATTAATCGTTTATACGCGAGCGCTGATAAAATTCAAATTGTTATCCCTTATACAAAAGATGTACTGCACAAAATGCTTTATGATTTAATTGAAACTAATGAAGTAAACGTAGGCCACATCTATTTACAAATTACACGTGGTATTAGTCCAAGACAGCATAATCTTCCAAATCCTCCAGTAGAGCCTGTGCTAACTGCCTATACGAAAGAAGCTGCACGTCCGCTTGACCAACAAAAAAATGGTGTGAATGCTTGTTTTGACAATGATATTAGATGGCTTCGTTGTGATATTAAATCTTTAAATTTACTGGGAAATATTTTATCGAAAGAAAAAGCATCTAGTAATGGTTATTATGAAGCGATTCTACACAGAGATGAATTAATCACAGAAGGTTCTTCATCTAATGTGTATGGCATTAAAGACGGTGTTTTATATACACATCCAGTAAGCAATTTAATATTAAATGGGATCACTCGAAATGTTATTTTATCTTGCTGTGAAGAGATTGGTTTACCTGTTGTAGAAAGTGCTTTTACTACAACACAAGCGCTTGAAATGGATGAATTCATCATGTCTTCCACAACAACAGAAGTAATGCCGGTTGTTTCTATAGATGGACAAACAATAGGTAATGGAAAACCTGGACAATGGACTAAAAAAATTCAACAAGTATTTGAAAGTAAAATCTCTAGTTTAGTTAGCTTATGAATACCCATTACTTCATAGGTATCAAGGTTCCAAAGCCTATAAGTAGGGAAATTATTGATGCTAGAGGAAAAACAAATTTACATCAAACACATAAAACATTACCAGTGGTAGATGATTTGCATATTACGTTGTTCTATTTAGGACATGTGGAGAAAAATCTAATAGACCAAATGTCCCGATCATTTGAAAAAAGTGACTGGGATTCATTTGATCTGTCAACTAATGAGCTGAGTCATTTTGGTAATGATCTAACCCCTAGAGTAGTTTACGTTTCTTTAGAGGAAAGTGAAAAAATCAAACAGTTACAGAAAAAAATAGTGGAAGTAATATCAAATTATTTGGATGTCAATCAATCAAAAGAATTTAATGCGCATATAACGATTGCTAAAAAATGGGCTTCTAACTGCCCAATGTCAACTGAAAAGTTTTCTTTGCCAAAGCAGTCTTTTGAAGTAAATCATTTTTCGGTTTTTCAAATAAATCCAAATAGGACCCCGCGTTATGAAGAAATTAGTTCGATTTCAACTAGGAAGGTAAACTAATGGCCCAACTTATAAAAATACAAGATTACATCTCTCGCTATCAATTAGATTTAAAAAGATACCCAACTCAATTCGTTCGATTGAAGAAGCAACAATGGGAACGTATGAAAGACGATTGGGAGCGTGGACACTTTGATTCAAATTGGGTGGATGAATTAGAACCGATGGAAGAAACAGTAAAACAATCTTTCTTTTCCAAACTTTTTCATCGAAGTAAAGTAGACAATAAGTCGAGTGAATTGGAAGGGAATGAAGGGGAGTTGCAAGAGGAAGATGTAATACCAGAAGAATCTTCTACTCTTCATTTTCAACCAAATCTCGTGTATAATCCAAAATCTATTGAAGAACTTAACAGAATGTATATGGATCAACTATTTCACTTTCAATTAAAGTGGGCAAGCTCCACATTACGAGAAAAATCCTATGTCGACCCAAAATATATGAGAGATACATTATTACGGATGTTTGCTCAGCGATTACCGGACAATTATTTTGTACTTTACTATCCTATATTAAAGTTAATAAAAGCCCCTGTAGAGCTTGATATTATCCTAATCCTACCTACAGAGATTATATGTATCGCTGCATTAGAAGATAAGGACTCAGATGCTTTTATAGGAAGTAGTGACCGTTTTTGGCTGAAGAAAAGTGGGAAAGAAGAGGTGAAAGTGTTAAGTCCAATGATTGGTCTTAACCGAATGGAATCTATTTTATTACAAATTATTAAGAAGGAAGAAATTGACTTACCAATAAGAAAAGTGGTCCTTTCTAGAAATGGTTATATAGATTATCCTGGTTCATCTTTCAATGTACAATTCATCGATTCTAGGAAGTTTACTGAGTGGTTTATAGCATTAAAGTCCTCTACCTCTCCAATGAAGCATATGCAATTTAAAGCTGCGCAAGCAATTTTAAATTTAGTTCAAACAACATCTTATTCTAGAAGTGGATGGGAGATTGAGAGTGAGGAAGTTGACGACTAAAGTTATTTTTATTATAAATGAGTATGCTGGTCATGCAACTGAAATTGCACGAAATGGAAAAAAGGCTTGAATTCATTTGGGATTGATAAACGAACATACATATTTTATGTAATAAAAGAACTGTTAACATTTCAAACATTTTCGTTTTCTTTACATAGTGAAGAAGGTACGGTAAAGTATGAAAATGTTTGGTTTTTTGTTGTCTGCAATAAACCTTATTTTGGAGGCGGCATGGAAATTTCACCAAAAGCAAAACCAAAGAATAAAAGGAGTTCATAAATATGAGATTACGACATAAACCGTGGGCAGAAGATTTTATCAATGCACACCCAGAGATTATCATCCCAAATCCAGAAGAGTTAATAGGGAAATGGGACAAAGAGTTTAAAAATAACAATCCACTGCATATTGAAGTGGGAACAGGGAAAGGTCAATTTATCACTGGAATGGCCAAGCAAAATCCGGATATCAATTATATTGGAATCGAATTATATGATAGCGTAATCGTATCTGCACTTGAAAATGCGATTGCTGCACAACCTCTTCAAAACTTACGATTATTAAAAGTAAATGGGGCTTACTTAGCAAAATATTTTCAGAAAAATGATGTGGATCGAGTGTATTTGAACTTCTCTGATCCATGGCCAAAAATTAGACATGCGAAAAGAAGGCTAACCCATGAAGTATTCTTGGAATTATACGAGTCAGTCTTAGTAGATCATGCGGAAATTCATTTTAAAACAGATAATCGTAGTTTATTTGAATATTCTTTAGTGAGCATGTCTAGTTATGGTATGTTAATAAAAGATGTTTCACTCGATCTTCATGTAAATATGCCAGAAGATAATATAATGACAGAATATGAAGAAAAATTTTCTGCAAAAGGGCAACCGATTTACAGAGTAGAAGCCAAATTCATTTAAGGGGGATGCGAGAATGGACAAGTTTCAATTTCATGATATGTCATTTACTTGGTTAAAGGGCGGTATGACTTATATGGACGGGGGTGCCATGTTTGGAGTTGTACCAAAGCCTTTATGGGAAAAGAAGTATCCGGCAAATGAAAAAAACCAAATTGAATTACCGACAGATCCAATGTTTATTCAGTATAAGGGAAAAAATATACTGATGGAGTCTGGTGTAGGTTTTGGTAAAATGACAGAAAAGCAACTTCGAAATTTCGGGATTACTTACCAATCTCAAGTGGAAGATGATTTGACTTCTCACGGAGTATTAACAGAGGAAATTGATATTGTTATTATGACTCATATGCATTTTGATCACGCTTGTGGGCTGACAAAATGGCAAGGGGAAGAACTAGTTTCAACTTTCCCGAATGCTACCATTTATGTTTCAGAAGTAGAGTGGAATGAAATGAGAAATCCTAATTTTCGTTCTAGTAATACTTACTGGAAAGAAAATTGGGAGCCAATTCAATCTCAGGTAGTAACTTTTACGGATACGATCGAAGTGGTGGAAGGTATTGACATGATTCATACAGGTGGTCATAGTGATGGACATAGCATTGTTTTGTTTAAACAAAATGGCGATACAATCATTCATTTAGCAGATATTATGCCTACACATGCTCATCAGAATCCACTCTGGGTACTAGCTTATGATGATTATCCAATGACATCTGTTTTTGCAAAAGAAAAATGGTTAAATGAGGGACTACAAAATAATTATTGGTTCAGTTTTTACCATGACGCTTTTTACCGTTTGGTGAAATGGTCACAGGATGGCAAAGAAATAGTGGATGCAGTTAAGAGAACTCGGTAGTTAGTAACTACATATAACAAAGTCACTTTTACTTAAAAGAAAACAATGGCCGAGAAAGTAAAGCAATCACTTTCTCGGCCATTGTTTTTTAAATCTAACTACAGCGCCTGTCGGGGCAGTAATAGGCGCTTACGCTTTTATTAGTCTACAGTTTAACTAATTCGACAACTGTGCCTGTTTTTGAATCTGCTGCAAATTCAAATTGTTCAAATTGACCATTTTTTATACGAGAGATTCCACCCTTATACACTTTCATATGAATGGCTTCTTTTTCAAAAGGTTCTGGTGTCATGTATATCCAAGACCCATCAATAGGACCTTCCTCTTTAAAGGAATTTTTTATGTCCTTCAGTACAAGTTCTGCTGACCGACTAATGTCCATTTTACCTGTTACTTGACTGGCAAATACACCTATCACGATTCCTGTTCCAAGTCCTAACATGTAATCACGAATTTTCAATAGTAACCCTCCCGATTTCTTTGTACTTAAGTTTACCATAGATTTAAATTGGAAGAAATATTTTGAGTTATGTCATTTCAAAGTAGTAAACAATACAATCTTTTATTACAATAGAACTGGAAGCAATATTAAGGTGTATCATAATTTCAATATAGCTGTAGGAGGCTTTTCGAATGAATGAAGAAACACGTTCGTTATTTAAAACATTAACAGAACTGCCAGGAGCACCTGGTAATGAGCATGCTGTAAGAGCGTATATGCGTAGTGAGCTATCCAAATATTCCGATGAAATTGTGCAAGATAATTTAGGAGGAATATTTGGCGTGAAAAAAGGGGACGAAAACGGACCGAGAATTTTAGTAGCAGGGCATATGGATGAAGTTGGATTCATGGTTTCTGGGGTTACTGATAATGGCATGATTCGTTTCCAAACGTTAGGTGGATGGTGGAGCCAAGTATTACTTGCCCAACGCATTGAGATTATAACAAAAGAAAGAACAATTCCTGGAGTAATAGGATCTATTCCGCCACATTTATTGAGTGACGAAATGCGTAATAAACCAATGGATGTTAAGAATATGCTAATTGATGTAGGTGCAGACGATAAAGAAGATGTACTGCGCATGGGTATTAAACCTGGTGATCAAATTGTTCCAGTTTGTCCATTTACACCGATGGCAAATGATAAAAAGATTATGGCTAAAGCCTGGGATAATCGTTATGGTTGTGGACTTGCGATCGAATTAATGAAAGAAGTTCAACATGAAAAATTACCAAATATGTTGTTCTCAGGTGCAAATGTAATGGAAGAAGTTGGCCTTCGCGGAGCTCAAGCATCAGCGAATATGATCAAGCCAGATCTGTTTTTCGCATTAGATGCTAGTCCTGCTAATGATGCATCTGGCAATAAAAATGAGTTTGGTCAATTAGGAAAAGGTACATTATTGCGTATTTTTGACCGCACAATGGTAACACACCGCGGGATGAGAGAATTCTTATTGGATACAGCGGCAACGCATAATATTCCATATCAATATTTCATTTCACAAGGTGGAACAGATGCAGGGCGTGTGCATACATCAAATGAAGGTATTCCAAGTGCGGTAATTGGGATCTGTTCTCGATATATCCATACATCTGCTTCGATTATTCATACGGATGATTATGCAGCGGCAAAAGAAATGATTGTTCAGTTGGTAAAAGCATGTGACCGAACAACGTTAGAGACAATAAAAGCGAATGTATAAGATAAAAGATGCCTTTAATGGCATCTTTTTTTAAAACGGAGGACGTAATTTTTGAAAATATTAATAGGAACGAACAATATAGCTAAAATAAAAGCAGTAAAAGCTGTTTCAAGTATGTATTATCCAGAAGCTCAATTTGAAAATAGAGAAGTGGCATCTCTCGTTTCAGACCAACCAATGAGTGACAAAGAAACAAGAAAAGGCGCGATAAATCGTGCCATGAGTTTAATGGAACATAACGAAGCAACTTTTGGCATTGGGTTAGAAGGCGGAGTTAATGAAATAGAAGGGGTAATGTATATTTGTAACTGGGGGGCACTTGTTGCAAATGATGGAAAGTTATTTACTGCAACGGGAGCGGGTATACCATTACCAGAAGAAATTGCAGTTCAGCTTCGGTCAGGTGCGGAGCTCGGTCCGGTAATGGATGTCTTTACTAATAAGAGTGGTATTCGACATGAGGAAGGAGCAATTGGCGTCTTTACTAATAATTTAGTTACTAGAAGTGTAATGTTTGAGCATATTATGCTTTTATTGATCGGTCAATATGAATTATCTAAAAAGCTCTTGTAGTTGCATGTAAGGTGAATCATCGTTAAAATATATAGCAGTTATGCTTTGAATGGGGGAAATAGAAATGCCTCTAAAATGGATGCGTTTATTACTTGCGTCACTAGTTGTCATTTTATTGGTAGGCTGTTCTTCAAAAGAAGACCGGATAGCAGAGGGCCTTGAGAATGCGAAAGTCATTTTCCAAGATGATGCCCAAATGCCAAATGATAAAGTGAATGATACAAAAATCTTTTTGCCAAGTGGTTTTTCTATAGAGGATGCAGATGAGTCTAATATCCTTCTTACAAAAGGAAAAGATTCCTATGTATTATTTATCAATCCAAATGAGTTGCCAACAAGTCAACTATATTATGAATTAATGTTGGCAGATCCAAATTTAAAAATAGTGGAAAAGAGCACATTTGAGCAAAATGAAAGATTTGGATTTGCTGCAGTAATTGAAAATAGTGAAGAAAAATATGAACTTATAACAAGTATCGGTGGAATGAAACTTACGACTATTTCGAAGGAAAGTGACATTGCTTCGAACATGGAAAAAATGATGATGATTGTAAGGTCAATTCCGATTGACTGAGGGAGGAATATGGATGGAAAATTTAACTTCCATTGAAGAGTTTGAACAACTTAAACAAGAGGTGAAAATAGTATTTAAATTTACTGCTAGTTGGTGTCCAGATTGCCATTTTATTGATCCATTTATGGAAGAAGTAGAAGAAAAGTTCTCTGAGTTCCAATTTGTTTCTGTTGATCGTGATCAATTTATTGAACTTTGTGGTCAATTAGATATTTTTGGGATTCCAAGTTTTATTGTCTTTGAAAACGGAGAAGAAAAAGGACGTTTTGTTAGTAAAGATCGTAAAACAAAAGATGAAATCGAATCATTTCTCCAAACTTTTTAAAAAAGTTAACGGTTCACACATTGTGAACCGTTTCGTTTTGTGTATGGAAAGGAAGTCATTAAATGAAACCCCAAGAGTTAATTCAGCTATTAAAAACGAAATTATTAGAAGATACATTCACATATGATTTTAATAGAGAAAAAAATTCGCTACGTTTAACACATAAAATTGTTGGTAAAGGAATTGATATTTCTCTACCTCCTATATTAGCAAAGTATGAAACGAAAAAAGAACAGGCGATAGAAGAAGTTGTTTATACAATACAACATACATTTAGTGCGATGGAAAAAGAATTTGCTGGAGAAATCGATCCTAGTTCTTCTGTATATCCAATCATTCGCTCGACATCGTTTCCTATGCAATCAAAAGAAGGAAATAAATTTATTATCAAAGATCATACTGCCGAGACCCGAATATACTATGCATTAGATTTAGGTACCACGTATAGATTATTAGATGATAAAATGCTTGCTGGATGGAATATTAGAGAAACAGAAATACGAGAAAGAGCTCTTTTTCAAGTTAGAAATCTTGTAAATAACTATAAAAAAGATGAAGTAGCTGGAAATATTTTTTATTTCTTAAATAATAATGATGGTTATGATGCTAGTCGTATATTAAATGAATCTTTCTTAAAAGACATGAAAAGGAAAATTACTGGAGATATGACTATTTCTGTACCCCATCAAGATGTTATGATAATTGGTGATATAAGAAATGAAGTAGGGTATGATGTTTTAGCGCAGATGACGATGCATTTCTTTAGTATCGGAACTGTACCAATCACGTCTCTATCTTTTATCTATGAAAATGGAGAATTAGAACCAATCTTTATAATGGCGAAGAATCGAATAGTGAAGGAGAACGAAGAAAAATGAATATTTTTTACAATCGTGCAGGAGTTGGAGATGTATTACTAATTCAATTAACATCAGAGAAATTGGATAAAGTAATAACTGAGACAAAAGGTGATGTGACGCTAGTTATAGATGAACAAACTGATGAAGTTTGTGCGATTAACATCTTTACTGCTAGTAAGTATGTTTCTATTGAAGAAAGTGGATTTGTTACTTTAACGGAAGAACTAGTTGCTAAAGTACAAGCGGCACTTGTAACTAATGGAGTTGAATATGCTTTAAAAGTAGATTTATCTCCAAAATTCGTTATTGGGTATATTGATTCATTAGAACAACATCCTAATGCAGATAAATTAAAAGTGTGTCAGGTAAATACTGGGGAGCACTCACTACAAATTGTTTGTGGAGCACCCAATGTGGAAGCCGGGCAAAAAGTAGTTATAGCAAAAGTTGGAGCTGTAATGCCATCTGGTATGGTTATTAAAGATGCAGAACTTCGTGGAATTGCATCAAGTGGAATGATTTGTTCAGCTAGAGAATTAGCTATACCGGATGCTCCAGATGTAAAAGGAATTCTAGTTTTAGATGATTCTGAAGTAGTAGGAAATCCTTATTTTAACTAAAAAACGAAGCATACCTAAATGGTGTGCTTTTTTTTATTGTATTCTATTATATAATAGGTAAAGTTACCTTTTTATTGGTAAAATAGAAGTTATCTATTAGAGAGAGTGATTAAATTGAATTGGTTTAAAAAGTTATTTACAAATAATGAAGATGAAGATACAGAAGAAGAAATTAAAATGGAAGATAAATCTGTATTTTCGCGGAAATCCAAATCTCCATTTCGTTTTCCGCTGATATCAGATGAAGAAAAAATTATAAAAAAAGAAGACATTTTTACGGAAGAGCCTATTATTGAAAGCTACAAATTGCCAGATAGAAAACCAGCTAGAGATTTATATAAGGGAAAGACGAGGGAACTTAGAGAACCTAGATCAATAAGAGATCCAAGAGAATCATTTGATGAAACATATAAAGTTCCGTACATTGAAAAAAAATCAAAAGAAGAGCCACCTATTAAGCCTTTGCATAAACAGGAATTGTGGCTTCAAAGAAAGCAACAGAAAATTGTTCATCCAATGACACCTATAAAGGATATCGTTGAGAAAACTGCAGTTATTAAGGTGAAAAAAGCTTTTACTCCAACTCAGGTACCTTCTCCTGTTTATGGTTTTTCAAGAGAAGAAAAGAGAAGAAAAGAAGAACAAAAGCTAAAGAACGAGCAAATGGATGAAATAGCCGTTACAGAAACAGAAATACTTGTTCCAATTGTTCCCGTAAAAGAAGCAGAGCCTGAAGTAATTGAAGTATCCACAGAACTAGTAATTAAAAAAGAGCCAACTGTTGAAAATGTTCAAAACATAGCTGGATTTACTATGATAGAAGAGATAGAAGCAGTAGAAGCAGTAGAAGAAGTAGAAGAAGTAGAAGAAGTAGAAGAAGTAGAAGAAGTAGAAGAAGTAGAAGAAGTAGAAGAAGTAGAAGAAGTAGAAGAAGTAGAAGCAGTAGAAGAAGTAGAAGAAGAAGTAGAAGAAGTAGAAGCAGTAGAAGAAGAAGTAGAAGAAATAAAAGAAGTACAACAAGAGACCAAAGTAACTAGAAAAGAAAATATCCGACCTTTTAATGTGTTGATGTTACAATCAGATAAGAAAAAACAGCTGGCACAGGTAATTTCAGCACCTGTTGAAGAAAAAGAACCGATACTTGAAAGTATTGAAGCATTACCAGTAATCGAACAAAAAGTTGAAGTGACTCAACCTAAAAAAGAAAATATTCGACCATTCAATGTATTAATGCTTAAATCAGATAAACAAAAATTGAATAATATAGAAATAGCAAAACCAACAGCTCATGTTACTCCTGTCAAAGAATCGGTTCAACAAGTAAGCGTTATTAAAGAAGAGATCATTACAACAGATGACATGCTAGAGCCTATTTCTAACTATTCACATCCATCTTTAAGTTATTTACTACCTCCTGAAATGAAAGATGAAGATAATGAATGGATGGATGAACAAGCATTTAGATTAATTGAATCGTTGTCCTACTTCCAAGTAACGGCTGAGATTGTTCAAGTTGTTCAAGGTCCTGCAGTTACACAATTTGAGATAACAGTTGGAAATGGAACGAAAGTAAGTAAAATTCGTAATTTAGCAGATGATTTGAAATTAGCCCTTGCTGCAAAAGATATTCGTATTCAAGCACCTATTCCTGGTAAGAGTTCGATTGGTATTGAAATTCCAAATAGAAAATCCCGCGCAGTGCGATTATCTGAGGTCATTAATACGGACATTTTCCGTCAATCAGAATCACCATTAGAAGCGGCGCTAGGCCTAGATTTGAATGGGAAACCAGTAACACTTGATTTACGTAAAATGCCTCATGGATTAATAGCAGGAGCAACTGGGTCAGGTAAATCCGTTTTCATCAATTCATTACTTGTAAGTTTGCTATACAAAGCGACACCTGAAGAAGTGAAATTACTTTTAATTGATCCTAAGATGGTTGAATTAGCTCCTTTTAATCATATTCCACATTTAGTGAGTCCAGTAATTACCGATGTGAAAGCAGCAACTGCTGCACTGAAGTGGGCTGTTGAAGAAATGGAACGTCGTTATCAGCTATTTGCTCATATTGGCGTAAGAGATATTACAAGATATAATACACTTGCTACACAGAAACGTCAGTTTGCACAGAAGCTACCTTATATTGTAATTGTAATTGATGAGTTAGCGGATTTAATGATGATGGCTCCTTCAGAAGTAGAGGATGCGATTTGTCGAATAGCCCAAAAAGCAAGAGCTTGTGGAATTCACTTAGTTTTAGCGACGCAACGACCTTCTGTAGATGTCATAACTGGTCTGATTAAAGCTAATATACCAACTCGAATTGCATTTTCTGTTTCCTCGCAAATCGATTCTCGTACAATTTTAGATCAACAAGGTGCAGAACGATTATTGGGGAGAGGGGATATGCTTTACCAAGGGAATGGCATGTCTAGCCCAGTTCGTATCCAAGGGACGTATGTAAGCGATGATGAAATTGAGCAAGTAATCGATTATGCAAGAAGCCAAGGAACTCCTGAATATATGTTTGAACAAGAAGATTTACTTCAAAAAGCAGATAATATATCGGAGCAAGACGAGCTATTTGAAGAAGCCTGTCGTTTTATAGTGGAGCAGGGTTCTGCATCGACTTCATTGTTACAACGCAAATTCCATTTAGGATATAACAGAGCAGCAAGATTAATTGATGCGATGCAAGGAAATGGGTACATTACGGAGCAAAATGGTAGTAAAGCAAGAGGTGTATTACTTACTAGTGAAACATTAGATGAAATTTTTAGTTAATAAAAATTATTAATATGAACGTGTAAATAATGATATAATTAGTAATACGTCAATTAAGGCGAAAAATATTCACATTTTATATGTATATAAGCGGGGATAATCCCAGGAGGTTTCATCGTATGACAAATTATCATTTTACAGGCATTAAAGGGTCTGGAATGAGTTCATTAGCACAAATTCTTCATGATGTTGGAAATGAAGTACAAGGCTCTGATATCGAAAAGTATTTCTTTACTGAAAAACCACTGCATGAGCGTAATATAAAAATTCTATTATTTGATGAAGCTAATATTAAAGAAGGCATGACGATTATCGCTGGAAATGCTTTTCCGGATAGTCATCCAGAAATTGTAAAAGCAAAAGAACTTGGATTAGCTGTTATTAGATATCATGATTTTCTAGGTGACTACATGAGTAAATTTACTTCAATCGCTGTAACTGGAGCTCATGGGAAAACGTCGACTACTGGTTTACTTTCGCATGTACTTTCTGGATATGAACCAACCTCATTTCTTATAGGGGATGGGACAGGTAAGGGAGTGGAAGATGCGTCAAACTTTGTATTTGAAGCGTGTGAGTACCGTCGTCACTTTTTAGCATACAATCCTGACTACGCAATAATGACTAATATTGATTTTGATCACCCTGATTACTTCCACGACATAGATGATGTTGTTGATGCTTTTCAATCGATGGCAAAAAAAGTCAATAAAGGCATCATAGCTTGTGGAGACGATAAGTATTTACAAAAAATCCAAGCATCTGTTCCAGTTGTTTTTTATGGTTTTGGTGAAAACAATGATTTTGAAGCAAGGAATTTAGAAAAAACAACAGAAGGCACTTCGTTTGATGTATTTGTTCGAAATGAATATTATGAGCGCTTTACAATTCCGTTGTTTGGAGATCACACTGTACTAAATTCTTTAGCAGTCATATCCTTATGCCATTATGAAGGTGTGCCTTCGGATATTATACAAAAAGGATTAGAATCATTTGAGGGCGTTAAAAGACGCTTTACAGAGACTGTTATTGGGGAGCGCATCATTATTGATGATTATGCTCATCACCCAACTGAAATTAAAGCAACGATCCAATCGGCACGTCAAAAATATCCTACTCGAAAAATTATTGCGGTTTTCCAACCGCATACATTTACACGAACTAAAAAGTTTTTAAACGAATTTGCTGAAACTTTGAGTCTTTCAGATCAAGTTTATTTATGCGATATATTCGGTTCTGCAAGAGAAAGTGCTAGTGATTTTAAGATAGATACACTAGCTGATATTATCGAAGGCAGTTTGGCAATACAAGAAAATACAGTTGATCAATTACTTGTACATGATCATGCAATTTTCTTGTTTATGGGTGCAGGAGATGTCCAGAAATTCCAAGTTGTTTTTGAAAAAATGCTTAATCCATTTTTGGATTAAGCATTTTTTTTAAAGGATATTTAAAAGAAAAGTAGTATAGTAGTAAGTAGGAAGTTTATTTTCATTTGATTAGGGTAAAATTACTATATAGTTTATTTATAAAAACTCTGAGGAGGATGGAAGATGGAAAATTTGTTATACATAGCTGCCATAATAGCTGCTGTTGCATTTTTAGTACTTTGTATTAGTTTAGCAGTTACTTTGTTTTCCGTTAAAAAGACATTAAACAATGTAGCACATACATTGGAAGGGCTTGATACCAATTTACAAAACGTTACAAAGGAAACTGCAGAACTTTTGCATAAAACAAATGGTTTAGCTGAAGATATTCAACAAAAATCAGAAAAACTAAATACTGTAGTAGATGCTGTGAAGAATGTTGGGACATCTGTAAATGGATTTAACCATTCTATTCAGCGAATCACATCTTCTGTTTCTACTGAGGTAGAAAAAAATGAAGAGAAAATAGCTCAAGTAGTTCAATGGAGCAATGTTTTTTTAGGTGTTCGTGATAAATGGAAAGAACGAAAAGCTTTAGAACAAGCGGGATACTATTCATACGAAGAAGATACTAAAAAATAACAAAACAACTATTGGAGGAATTTAAATGACAAATAATGAAAATAATAAACCAAATTACAGTGAAGCAACTTACAACCAAGATTACTATGCAAACCAAGCAATACATGATAAACAAGCAATGTATCCACCAGTTCCTTACTATAATGAGGCAAGAGACTCTATCTACCGTGACGAAGAAGTAAGTGGAAAAGATTTCATCGTTGGAGTTCTTATTGGAGGTATTATTGGCGCAGCAACTGCATTATTATTGGCACCAAAAACCGGAACGGAATTACGTGGCAACATTTCTTCACAAGCTGTTCAAATTAAGGATAAAACAAAAGATTTGTCTTCTACAGCAATAGATAAAACATCTCACTTATCTAAACAGTTACAAGAGCAATCTGGTCAACTAGTAGATAAAGTTAAAAGTATAAAACCAAAACAAACTTCACCTCTAGATGATGGAACTGTTTCATCTGAAGGTGAAGAACCAATGGAGTTTATGGAAACTATTTCACATACTTCAGAAGAGCTATTAGCAGAACAAGAAAACAATGCAACTGCAGTCGCAGAAGCAATAAAAGAAGCAATAGCAGAAACGAATACAAATAAATAAAAAGCATTGGTAGCCTAAGTTTGGAGCAGAAGTTACACAACTTGGGCTAGACAGATACAAAGTAAAATTTTATACTTCTTATTCATTAAAAAACCGAGTTGGATTTTTCCAACTCGGTTTTTTTTCACTTTGCATATTACTGAAATATTATCTCTAATTCATCTCCACCAAAAATCTCATCATCAAATCCAGAAACATTACCATTTTTCAATATTTTAAAAGAACTTACGTTATTAGGATAAGTCCAATCGACAAATCGGAACACATCTTGGAAAATCCATGAATTATTATTTGTCTCGTCCCATACTAAGGAAGACCCATTTGGGATTTCATCATTTGGTGAAAGTACTTTATCCTCAAGACGTACCAATGAATTTTCCCTAATAAGCTCAACTTCCTGATGCTGAAATTTTACTTTTATTCGATCACTTAACTTTTTCTCTAAAAAATCGGCCAATTGTTGCAAAGTTGGAAACTTTATATCCTTTATACATAATATATCTTTATGTTGAATAGGATATTGCAAGTTGACCAAAGTCTCATTTAATAATAGCTGCGGGGTAAAATCAGGCAAGAAATGATTTTTTTTGTTTATTTCAATTGTATAGGGTTTCAACTGTTTTATATAGCTTTCTTGCTGAATATATAATAGTACTTTTTCTATTGAGTTCGATGTTTCTACAGTAATATGATCTCTTTCTTTTAATGGTGAATCGAGTGGAATTTGTTCATTGTTGACTTTGACAATCGGTTCAATTCTATATGTAATATTTTGGAATGTAATAGACCTAGTAGTAACCTCATCCAATAAATCCTTTATTGTTGCTTGTGCAGGAAGACCATCTTGTCCTTCCAGTAGTTCAATTATATCGTTGTGTTTAATTTTTGCTTGTGTATTCGATTTTAAACCGTTTAACAGAATACCTGCAGGTTGTCCATGTTGACCAGGAATATGTATTAATTGACCGTTTACTTGTACGGAAAGCGCAGCACCAGGTCTGCCATACAACTTTTTAGTAGAAATATTAGCTGCTAATAATGCATCCCCAACTGTCATTTCTTTCAGTTCAAATAAGCGTACAATTTGGTTATTTACTTTCACCGACATATATTGAATTGGTGCACGCTTTGCCGCAATGGCAATTCCTATAGGCGTTACAAGTTCAGGTGTTACCGGTATATGCGCTTCTTTTGTTAAGTTTTGAATAGCATCAATTCCACGCACGGCTACTCGGTTCTCAGGTAAATGTAACTGTTCAGCTAAAATATTTGTTATAGAAGGGGTTAGACTACCTCCACCCACTAACATGACTGCTTTCGGAGCTTTATTATTATTCAATCGAAGTATTTCACTTGAAATTGATAGTGCTAATTCTAATGAGACAGGGTGTATTGCCGCAATCATTTCTTCTTTAGGAATTTCGTGATCAAAACCTAAGATGTCTTGTATATGGATAAGATCCTCCGTATTAATAGCTCTTTTTGCTTTTTCTGCTTGATGAAAGTCAAGTAAGTAAAGGTCACTTAATGCCTCTGTTATTTCGTCTCCGGCGTTTGGGACCATTCCGTATGCTACAACCGTCCCATAGTTTGTAATCGCTATATCAGACGTTCCTGCGCCGATATCGACTAATGCAACATTGAGGCGTCTCATTGTTGGTGGGATTAATACATTGATCGCTGCAATCGGTTCTAATGTTAAAGCTTCCATTTCTAAGTTGGCGCGTTTTAGAGCAGATAATAATGATTCAACCACTACTCTTGGCAAAAAAGTGGCGATAACCTCAATAGACGCTTCGTTTCCTTGTTGGTCAACTAAGCTCCCAATTTCCTCTCCATCTAATCTGTAGTATAAAACACTATAACCTACACAATAATAGTGGTTGGAGTGTCTTTCTGCCTCAGTAGAAACCAAATTAGACTGTGCTTTTTGTACAGCTGTTAACTCTAATCTACTAATATCTTCATCAGAGAAAATCGGTCTATTTTTAATATCTAATTTTATTTCTGCTTGTTCGGTTTTTAGTGCGCGGCCAGCAGCAGCAACACTTACTTTTTCTAGAGGTCCATACTTTTGTTCCAATTGGTTTTTAATAGACAAAATCACTTCTGCCACTTTCAGTACATTGTGTATTTGACCATCAACCATTGCACGTTCTTTATGCTCTTCAACTAATATATCTAAAACATGAAACGTATGATCGTGCTCTTCTAATATGATTCCTACGACAGATCTTGTACCAATATCAAGAGCAAATAACCTATTAGTCAATTTCTCACATCCTTCTAAAATAGGCAAATACTTTAGCGAGTTGAATCACTAAAACTAAAATGCGTGACATTTATACAAAAATTGATTATAATATGTTTGTATCTAAAAATGTATCACAATTTTCAGTCGATATAAAGTATCGATGAAGAGAAGAGAGGAGAAATATCTATGAGTCATGTAGATTTAGACGCTTTACGCGTACGTGTCGATGAGATTAATGTAGAAATTTTACGCTTAATCAACGAAAGAACTGGTGTTATTCAAGAGATTGGTAAAGTAAAAGAAAAACAAGGTGTTAATAGATATGATCCTCTTCGCGAAAGACATATGTTAGATCACTTAAAAGAAAATAATGCTGGACCTCTTCCACAATCAACAGTTGAGCATATTTTTAAAGAAATATTCAAAACTGCATTAGAATTACAAGTGGACGATCAAAAGAAAGCACTTCTTGTTTCTCGTAAAAGAAAAGCAGAAGATACTATTGTAGATATTAATGGTCAAAAAATTGGAACAGGAACACCAACTTTTATATATGGTCCTTGTTCAGTTGAATCATATACGCAAGTAGCAGAGGTAGCAGCAGCTATCCAGTCAAAAGGCTTAAAACTAATAAGAGGTGGGGCATACAAGCCGCGTACATCTCCATATGATTTCCAAGGTCTTGGATTAGAAGGTCTAAAAATATTAAAACAAATTTCAAAAGAATTTGGTTTGTCTACAATTTCTGAAATTGTAACTCCTGGTCATTTAGATGAAGCACTTGAATATATAGATGTTGTACAAATTGGTGCTCGTAATATGCAAAACTTTGAATTATTAAAAGCAGTAGGGTCTATTAATAAGCCTGTCCTGTTAAAACGTGGAATGGCAGCTACTTTGGATGAATTTATTCATGCTGCAGAATACATTATGTCACAAGGGAATGATCAAATCATTCTATGTGAACGTGGTATCCGTACGTATGAAAGAGCGACTAGAAATACATTAGATATTTCAGCTGTTCCGATTTTAAAACAAGAAACGCATTTACCAGTATTCGTAGATGTAACACATTCAACAGGACGTCGTGATATCTTATTGCCAGCTGCGAAGGCAGCACTTGCAATTGGAGCAGACGGTGTAATGGCTGAAGTACATCCAGATCCAGCTGTAGCACTTTCAGATGCAGCTCAACAAATGAATTTACAACAGTTTGATGAATTCTATGAATCATTACAAAATTTCTTGAAAACACATGAAGTTCATGCATAAGTAATGAATATTCACAAAACCGACCCTTATTAAAGGGTCGGTTTTGCTATTTCAATTGAAAGTTATAGTACATTTAAAGTATTATTTATTTATAGGGTAAATATACATAAAAGTGAAGGGGGAATTTCCATTGACTATTACGATTTATGACGTTGCTAGAGAAGCAAATGTATCGATGGCAACCGTTTCACGAGTTGTAAATGGTAACCAAAATGTTAAACCTGCAACTCGTCAAAAGGTTTTAGCGGTAATAGAACGATTAGATTACAGGCCGAATGCAGTAGCAAGAGGGCTAGCAAGTAAAAAAACAAAAACAGTTGGCGTTATTATTCCGGATATCTCGAATGTGTTCTACGCAGAACTTGCACGTGGTATAGAGGATATAGCAACAATGTATCGGTATAATATTATTTTAACGAATTCTGACCAACAAGAAAATAAAGAAGTGCAGTTACTTTCAACATTATTAAGTAAACAAGTAGATGGTATTGTCATGATGAGTGACCAAGTAACGAAGGAAATCAAGCATGAAATAGACAGAACTGATGTGCCTATTGTATTAGCTGGTAGCATTGATAACTCACATACTATTCCTTCCGTTAATATTAAATATGAAGAAGCTGCTAAAGAGGCTGTAGAACGTTTGCTTCAAAACGGTCATAAACGTATAGCGTTCGTGTCAGGTTCATTAGCTGCTCCAGTTATTCAACAACAAAAGTTAAAGGGATATGAGCGCGCTCTAGAGGGAGCTGGTATCAAATTTGACATTGCTTTAGTATACGGCGTAGACAATAAGTATGATGATGGTATAGAAGCCTGGAATGTGCTTCATAAACTAGATGATCCACCAACAGCATATTTCGGTGGAAATGATGAACTTTCAATAGGCATTATTCATGGAGCTCAAGATAATGGTTTTAAAGTACCGGAGGATTTGGAAGTAATTGGATTTGAAAATTCAAAACTTGCTCGAATGGTTCGCCCGCAACTTACTAGTATTGTCTTACCATTATATGATATCGGTGCTGTCGCTATGCGATTACTAACAAAGTTCATGAATAACGAAAAGATAGAAGAAGAAAATGTTAATTTACCTTATCGAATTGAGGAAAGAGACTCAGTAAAATAAGAAATCACCAGTAGCCAAAGGTTACTGGTGATTTCTTATCATATATAAAGCTTTATCTAGCATTTGTTTGTTCTTTTCGGTTATTTCCAATTTTCTGGGTATTGTTTCATATAACGGATTTGGATCCATCCATGTCGGAATAAATGGAACAGGTGACTCTTTTGACCATCGATCGAGCCATGCTTTTGGTAATCTGCCTTCTGGAGTTTTGAAATCATTCATTTCCATCCAGAGTAATGACCAAGCGCGTGGAACTACCCTCCAAATGTCATATCCACCTCCACCAACTGCAATCCACTTTCCATCACAGAACTCATGTGCCAGCTCATGTGCAAGTTTCGGTATTTCTTTGTAAATGTTCATCGTGCCATAAAGATGAGTTAAAGGATCAAAATAATGAGCATCTGCACCATTTTGACTTAAAATGACATCTGGTTTAAAATGTTCGACTATTTCTCTAAAAGCAGTTCGATAGATTTCTAAAAAAGATTCATCCTCAGTAAATGCATCAACTGGAAAGTTAAAAGATGTACCAAATCCTTCGCCCGTTCCTCTCTCTGTTATATTACCAGTCCCTGGGAATAAATATCTTCCAGTTTCATGAATAGAAATTGTGCATACATTTGGATCATCATAAAAGCTCCACTGAACACCATCCCCATGGTGAGCGTCTGTATCAATATAAAGTACGCGTGCATTATATTTTTCTTGCATGTATTTAATCGCAACGGAGCTATCATTATAAATACAGAATCCGGAAGCCCGTCCTCTAAATCCATGATGAAGACCACCACCGAGATTAATCGCGTGTGTGGCTTTACCCTCCATTACATAATCAACTGCAGTTAAAGTTCCACCTACAAGACTAGCACTTGCTTCATGCATGTTTGGGAAAGTAGGGGTGTCTTCGGTTCCAATTCCGTAAGGTTCATAAATACTAGAATCACCTGAATCTATACTTGCCTTTTTGACTATTTCAATATAACTAGAATCATGTACTAAGCTTAGTTCTTCATCTGTGGCAATTCTTGGTTCCACAATATCCGATAAAGAAAGCGCCTTCATTTCTTTTAACAAATCTACAGTCAAGCTTAGGCGTTTCTGATTAAAAGGATGAGTATCAGAAAATTTATAACCCAGCTGATTTTCTGAAAAAACAAATACAGCGTTCTTTTTCATAGGCGGGTTCCTGGAAGACTTGGCCATAGAACTTCAAATCCAGCTGCTCTAATAGCTTCTATTAACTTTAGAGGATTTATCGTTTCTACGCGAAGTACTAATATTTTAGAATTACTATCTACTTTATCTGGATAAACGAGTACGCTTAGAACATTTATATTTTGCTCATAAAAAACTTTTGCCACTTCATATAATATTCCAGTTCTATTTGGAACACGAATTTCTATATGAGAGCCAGGTTGATGTACGCCAGTTAATTCGATGAATTTATAGAGTAAATCTGATTCCGTTATCATGCCAACTAGTTTTCCTTGACTAACAATTGGAAGACACCCAATTCGGTTATCATAAAAAATACTAGCTGCTTCTTCAACGAAATCTAGCGGATGACCTGTCATTGGATTTTTAGTCATAATTTGTTCTAATGGTAGATCTAATACTTCAAGATTTTCTATACTTGCTAGAGAGGAAGGAGTGGCTTCTTTTAAATCGCGGTCTGTGACTACTCCTAACACTTCTTGTTCGGAATTCACAATCGGAATATGGCGAATTCTTTTTTCTTTTAATAATTGCAGAGCATCTTTAATCGAATTAGTAGGTGTTAATGTTGGAACGGACGTATTCATAATTGATTCTATTATCATTTATATGGGCTCCTTTATGAAAAATTAATACATAAATCGATTCATAAAACGTAGCTGATCAAATTGTTGAATTGATTTAGCATCTACTCTAGATCCGATTTTGGCCATCAGACAATTTGCAGGATGAGAGCTAATCTCAGGATCGTCAGTAGCATAATATTCGAGACCACCAGCCTGCATCATTTTTTCCATCATTTTGCGATATTCCCAAACATTCAAACCAGTTCCTTTTAAATCCCAGTGCCAATAATATTCCGTTGTAATGATAATATAATCATTCATTGCATCATCCATCATAGAAACTCTGAGTAAAGACTTTCCTGCTCCTGTTCCACGAAACTTTGGAATAACTTCAATAGCACCGAGTTCGATTAAATTTTTCATTTTACCTTCAGACCATCTTTCCATTGGATCCGGATACAGAATTGTACTATAGCCAACAATCGTCTGATCATCTCGTACAATTATTATTCTTCCTTCAGGTAAATCCGCAATTTCTGTAATCGCCTTATGCTGTTGCTTTGGAGCGCGGAAAGCAATTAAATCTTCATGAAATGCTAAATTAGCAATTACTTCAGAAGGTACTGGACCTTCGATGATCACGGTGCCATACTTCGTTTCTAAATCCACCGAATTGTATTCTTTCCTATGTATCATAACTTCACCGCCTTTAAAATAAATCATTTATTAAAAATATTATACATCATTATTTGTGAGGAAATACAATACTCAAAAAATATATAAAATGGAACATTCAAAAAAATCGAAATATTGGAGGGGTTACCAAAAAATAATGGTAGAATATAAGAGTATTGTTTATGAAGGGGTGATTGGGATGAAAGTTGAAACATTAGAAGTTATTCAAGGGGATTATATGCTAAAGGATTATGCTGAAACAGCAAAAACGTTTCAATGGAAAGATGCTGAAAAGAATTTTTCTTGGTTTGAAACTGGAAAGGTTAACATGGCATATGAAGCAATTGATAGGCATGTTGAAACGGATAGAAAGGATAAAGTAGCTTTATTCTATCAAGATGCAGTTCGAAAAGAATCGTATAGTTACACGGATATGAAAAACCAAAGTAACAAAGCGGCTAATGTATTCAAGCAATATTCTAACCTTTTAAAAGGAGACCGTCTATTCATATTTATGCCTAAATCACCTGAATTATATTTCGGATTACTAGGAGCCGTGAAAATGGGGGTAATTGTAGGTCCTCTTTTTGAAGCATTTATGGAGGGAGCAGTTTACGATCGTCTTCTAGATAGTGAAGCAAAAGCGATTGTCACGACACCAGAATTACTTAATAGAATACCAATAGATAAATTACCTAACTTAGAAACTGTATTTTTAGTTGGAGATAGCGTTGAAGAAACGGATAAATATATTGATTTTAAAAAGGCACTAGAAAGCGCATCTACTTCTTTTGATATCGAATGGGTGGATAAAGAAGACGGGCTAATTTTACACTATACTTCCGGTTCTACTGGTAAACCAAAAGGAATTCTTCATGTCCATTATGCAATGGTACAACATTATCAATCGATGAAATGGGTAATGGATATTCGAGATGAGGACATCTACTGGTGTACGGCGGATCCTGGATGGGTTACAGGTACATCGTACGGGATATTTGGCCCATTGTTGGCCGGAGCAACTTCCCTAGTTTTAGGAGGGAGATTTTCACCAGATGCTTGGTATAGTGCAATTGAGGAATATAAAGTAAGTGTTTGGTATAGTGCACCAACTGCATATAGAATGTTAATGGGAGCGGGAGATTCAATTGTAAATCAGCATGATTTATCTTCGCTTCGTCATGTATTATCCGTAGGGGAACCACTAAATCCAGAAGTTATTAAATGGGGAATGCAAGTATTCAACAAACGAATTCATGACACTTGGTGGATGACTGAAACTGGTGCTCAGATGATTTGTAATTATGGATGTATGCCTATTAAACCAGGTTCTATGGGAAAACCACTTCCTGGAATAACTGCAGCTATTATCGACAATCAAGGGAATGTTGTAGCACCTTATACAATGGGGAACTTAGTGATTAAAAAGGGTTGGCCATCTATGATGCGTCAAATTTGGAATAATAAGGAAAAGTATGAGGCGAGCTTTATGAATGACGATTGGTACTTTTCAGGAGATTCGGCTTCTATGGATGAAGACGGGTACTTTTGGTTCCAAGGTCGTGTAGATGACGTTATTATGACGAGTGGGGAGCGAGTTGGACCATTCGAGGTAGAAAGTAAATTACTTGAGCATCCGGCTATTTTAGAAGCTGGGGTAATAGGTAAACCTGATCCAATTCGTGGAGAAATTATTAAGGCGTTTATAGCGTTGAATGAAGGGTATGCACCTTCAGATGAACTAAAAGTTGAAATTCAACAATTTATTAAAAAAGGATTATCGGCACATGCTGCTCCAAGGGAAATTGAATTTAAAGAAAAGCTTCCAAAAACGCGCAGTGGTAAAATAATGCGTCGTGTATTAAAAGCTTGGGAGTTAAAGTTGCCTCCGGGTGATCTATCGACGATGGAAGACTAAATGTTAGTAATAAAAAAGGGTTCTTTGTCAAATGACGTTGTGGAAGAATTTTAGTCGGCTATAATTAATTTATTTGTCGCGGGACTGTCCAGAAAGTCAGGAAACCTGATTTTTTGCGCCAGTCTTTTTTATGTAGTTTGTACAACCTTAAAAAGCCGTAGCACCTGAAAAACAGGTGCTACGGCTTTAACTTGTACTTTACGGAGCAGGTGGAGCTGTTGGTACTGCTTCGGTAGAAGGAGTTGGCTCTACTTCTACTGGAGGAGCGACAGGTGGTGCTGTTGGTTCCGCTTTTGCAGGAGGAGCCGGTTCTTCTTCTACAGAAGGTGTTACAGTCTCAATAGGTTTAGGCGTAGTAACCGGTTCAACTGGCTTTTCTGCCTTAATGGCAGCAGCATTTGAAGCTCCGGATTGTCTACCGGTAATATCTACTGCGACTACCGTATATTGACCAGGACTACTGATGGAATAACTATTACTAGAAGCTCCGGATTTAGATCCAATTCTAGTCCCTCCTTTATAGATGAAATAACCAACTACGTCATTCGAACTCGAATTAGACCATGAAAGTGTATTTCCAGATACCGATGCAGTTACGGGAGCAGGAGAATTACCGTCAGCATTAAAAGTATCCTCGGACACTACATTTCCAGAAAATGCAGAGTTTTTAGGTAATAGTTTACTTGCGTTTCCTCCAAATCGACCAAGCATTCGGTTGATGAATTCTTGGTTAACCCCTACTCCACCTCTTATAATAAACTCACTTGGAGTAGAATCTAAAGCTCTGTATCTATTGCCGTTTATAACAACATAAGAGGAAGAGGTTAAACTATCGTCTGCTTTGGATGGAAGCATTGCTGCCGCATTAAATAAGTCTGATTTTACTAGTCCTGCTTGTGAACAAGCAGCGGATGAGGCAAGACCTGAAATACCGCAGAAAGAACGTGTTACAACGCCTTCTGGAGCTTTAAATGGATTTGGTGCATCCACAACTTCAGGATTTACATCGTACATAGCATTCATCATAGTTGACCAAAATTGATTTATACGCGCACTTGGGTGCCCATATCGACTATTGGCTACTGAAGAGTAAAGTGACTCATTATAATCGTATCCTAGCCATACGCCAAGGGAAACATTTGGATTGTAGCCAACCAACCAAGAGTCATTATGATCTTGAGTTGTTCCTGTTTTTGCAGCAAAGTCGGATTGGAATTTTAACCTTGATTTTGCTAATGTTGCTGTTCCGTTAGACATTACATCACGAAGCATGTCTGTAATAATATAAGCAGTTGCAGGACTAAAAACTTCTACAGGTTCCACTTTATGTTCAAAAATAATATTTCCATCGCTATCCATAATTTTGTCAATCATGTATGCATCTATAAATTGACCGTTGTTTGCAAAAGTTCCAAATGCATTTGTATTTTCTTCTACAGTGGCTCCATTTGTCATACCACCTAAAGATAATGCGTGATGGGCATATTCACCGTCTTCTATATTCTCAAATCCCATTTTAGTTAAGAATTCAGTTGGTTTTTTATCCATGATTAAATCATATAATCGAACAGTAGCTAAGTTTTGAGATGTCATAAGCGCTTCACGGGCTGAAATAATCCCTTTTTCCTGAGCTGAAGTATAGTTCGTTGGTGATTTCTTCCATGAAGTTCCTCGTAAATTTTGTAATTTGACATCAACAACAGGGCTACCCGCACCTATTACACCGTATTCAATTGCTGGTGCATATACAACTAGTGGTTTTATTGTAGAACCAATTGGTCTTTTAGCTTGAGTAGCATGATTTAATTGTTCTAATTCAAAATCACGTCCACCTAAGAAGGATAAGATCTTTCCGGTTTTATTTTCAATAAGCATACTAGCTGCTTGAACTGGATAATCTTGTTCGATTGTCTGCCCAGTTTCGGGGTCGGTAACATTTTTGCTTAGAGTTAACCCATAATTTTTAAATTCTTCTTCAACTTTTAGCATGCCTTCGTACATTCCTTTATCAATGGTAGTATGAATTCGATAGCCGCCTGTACTGACAGCACGTGCTGCTAAGATGTCATACTTATTAAAAAGTTCTTCTTCAATTTCTAATCGTTCTGGATCAATTCCATCTTTTACTGCAAACTGTTCACGTAATATGTCTTTCGCTCTATTTTCAATTTCATGAGTAAGCCAGGGATATTTTTCTTCTGGCATTTGTTCTTTCTCTCTAAAATCTTGTGTAATATCGTAATTGATGGAAGTGTTATATTCTGCATCTGTAATATAGCCAGTTTCTTTCATGCGGAATAAAACAGTTTTCATCCGATCGATTCCTGGTTGTAATCCTTCAATTTCTTTAATTCCTCCACCTTGTTTGAACGGTGTGTAGGAAAAAGGAGCTTGTGGAATCCCGGCAATATATGCTGCTTGTGGCAAGGTCAATTCATTTGCGGTTATATTAAATATTCCTTCAGCTGCAGTTTCAATTCCTGCGATATTCCGACCATTAGCATTCCGACCATATGGAATAATATTTAAGTAGGCTTCTAATATCTCTTCCTTATTCATAAAGTGCTCTAGTCGCATCGCTAAAAGAATTTCTTTTGCTTTACGTTCATAAGATACTTCGTTTGTTAATATTTGATTTTTTATTAACTGTTGAGTAAGGGTAGATCCGCCAGTTTGACTATCGGAGTTAGATATATCTTGAAGTAATCCACGAAATATTGCTTTTGGAACAATCCCATCATGTACTTTAAAATATTCATCTTCCGTTGCAAAAACTGCATTCAGTACATAAGGCGAAACAGAGTCTAATTTTGTTTCTGTTCGTTCTAAGTCGGTTCTTAGCTTTCCAATGTATACATCTCCACTAAAGTAAACTTCTGAAGTTTCCTCATAGTTAAATATGGCAGATCTCATTTCTTCTTGTTTTCGAAGAGGCTCGTCTTTTACTAGAGCAGCGAAATATCCTGCACCAACAGAAGCTGCAAATATTCCCGAAGTGAGGCCTAATACTATGAATATTAATGATAAATTCCATAGAACACTAGATGATATACGTAGTTTTTCAGCCCATTTAGTAGTTTGCCAAGCTTTAAATTTTTCTTTATACAATTGGATTTTTTCCAACCATTTCTTCATATATAATTCGACCTCCAAATCAACTGTTATTATACCATAATCGATTATCAGAGTACGATAGTTATTGACATACGTTTTATATTGGGTAAAATGAATATATATTTTAACAAAGAAGAGTCCGAAGTAGTTATTGAGTCTACTGTTTAGAGAGCTAGCGGTTGGTGAAAGTTAGTCAGTGCTCAGTGAGCGAATTACAGGCTTGGAGTTAAACGTTTTCACAGCGATATTGTGACTGAAGCGGAAGGGTTTTTCCTTCAAGCTGGGTGGTACCGCGCTAATTGACAAAGCGTCCCTGCATGATTTATTTCATGTAGGGATTTTTTTTTACGGATAAGAAAGTACAAAGATTTCTTGTTCGTATTTGTCTCGACAAGCTTTGCTCTTGCGCTTTTATTATTAAGGAGGAATTCATATGACAAATTCATTATTAGAAGATTTAGCTTGGAGAGGGCTTTTATATCAACAAACGGATGCAGAGGGAATAGAGAAATTAATAACAGATGAGAAAATTTCTTTATACTGTGGTGTTGATCCAACAGCGGACAGCATGCATATCGGGCATATCGTGCCACTATTAACATTAAGACGTTTCCAACTTCATGGTCATCGTCCAATATTATTAGTAGGTGGAGCAACAGGAATGATAGGGGATCCATCTGGTAGATCAGAGGAGCGCCAACTTCAAACAACAGAACAAATTGATAAAAATGTATTAGGTATTAAAAAGCAAATGGAACAAATATTTGATTTCCAATCTGAAAATGGCGCACAAATGGTGAATAATAGTGAGTGGATTGGTGCTATGAATGTAATTGAATTTTTAAGAGATTTTGGTAAATTGATTAACATAAATTATATGTTAGGAAAGGACTCTATAAATTCTCGTTTAGATTCCGGTCTATCCTTTACTGAATTTACATACACCCTGATTCAAGGAATCGATTTCAATCACTTATTTAATCACTATAATTGCCGTATACAAATAGGTGGCTCTGATCAGTGGGGAAATATTACAACGGGTCTTGAAATGATTCGAAAAACGCATGAGGAAGAAACAAAAGCATTCGGGATAACTATTCCATTAGTAACGAAAGCAGATGGAACCAAGTTTGGTAAATCATCTACTGGTGCTGTATGGTTAGATGCGAAAAAGACATCTCCTTACGAGTTCTACCAATTCTGGATTAATACAGCAGATGCCGATGTGATTAAATACATGAAAATCTTCACATTCTTAGACCGTGTTGTAATTGAAGATTTCCAAGTATCAGTAGAAAATGAACCACATTTGAGAAAAGCACAAATTGCACTTGGAGAAGAAATGACGCGTCTTATTCATGGTCAAGATGCTTTGGAACAAGCAGTTCGAATTTCGCAAGCGTTATTTAGTGGGAATTTGAAAGAGTTAACTGCAGGAGAAATGAAAGATGCCTTTAAAGATGTTCCATCAGTAGAGATGACAAAAGAAACAAAAAATATTGTTGATTTTATTGTTGAATCTGGGATATCGGCATCTAAAAGACAAGCTCGTGAAGATGTGACAAATGGTGCTATTTCGATAAATGGTGAAAAAGTGACAGACGTAGCGTATGAAGTAGGGGAAGCTGATCGCTTAGAAGACGAGTTTATGATCATTCGTCGTGGTAAGAAAAATTATAAAATGATTAAGTTTCTATAAGAGAGTATAATAATTTCATCCAAATGGAATGCAGTATGTAAGCGATTCACTTTAACTTAAAAGGAAAACAATAGCTTAAGAAAGCGACTATGTCACTTTCTTAAGCTATTTCGTTTGTACAATATATGACGTTGGTGAAATAAGAAAATCCTGATCCGCGCTGATTTTCGTTCCGAGCGGGCGCTTTCCGTGGGGCGTGCGGTGAGCCTCCTCGTCGCGAAAACCGCGCTCCTGTGGGGTCTCACCTGTCACGCTAATCCCACTGGAGTCGCCGCTCGGAACGAAAATCAGTAAGGAAATATAGGAAATACAAGTCTCAAATATATATATAAAACAAGACTTGAAAAACTAAAACAAGACTGCCGCAAAAAATCAGGTTTCCTGACTTTCTGGACAGTCCCGTGACAAATAAATAAATTATAGCCGACTAAATTCTTCCCCTTTTGTTTATAACTAGCATATTTCTTTTTCATATTAAATTCATTGTATACACTCCAATTAGTCCTACTTATTCCTTATTTTTTACAGTTCCCAGAAAATTTAGTCAGTTAAATAATAAAAAATATAAAATTTACTAAAACTATATGAAAATTAAGTGTATAATAGTAAAGAATATTAAGTACGGGGTTTGAATTAAATTCTAGTATTAATTTTTAAATAATTATTTTGTTCGAGGGGTTGTTAGCATGGATTCAACTAAATATGTATTAGATCATTTTGATGACTTTTTTGTTGTGTTTTTTGAAAAAAACAATAAAGCAAACAAATTGGTCATATTAAAAGACAAGTTTACAATAGATGCAAAAGAAGGAGATTTACTAGAAGTTAATATTAATAAAGAAAAGTCGGGTTATGACTTTAAAATTTTGAATGAAGTAACAGATGATGCAAGAGAAAGAGTACTACAATTAATTAATGAAATGAATAGAAAATAAAAAAATCCCTAGAAGATTGAAAAATTCAACTTCTAGGGTTTTTTTTATTCAATTAACGAGAGTAGTATTCTACAATTAGAGCTTCGTTAATTTCAGCAGATAATTCGCTACGTTCTGGAACGCGTACGAAAGTACCAACTTTGTTGTCTGTATCAAAAGTTAAGTATTCAGGAACGAAGTTATTAACTTCCATTGATTCATTTACAACATCTAAGTTTTGAGATTTTTCACGAAGTGAGATTACTTGACCAGCTTTTAGGCTGTATGAAGGAATATCAACGCGTTTTCCATCAACCATAACATGGCCATGGTTTACTAACTGACGAGCTCCACGACGAGTGCGAGCAAGACCTAAACGGTAAACAATATTATCAAGGCGAGTTTCAAGAAGAATCATGAAGTTTTCACCAGATTTACCAGGTAATTTTCCAGCTTTATCGAATAAATTACGGAATTGACGTTCGTTAACACCATAAGTGTGACGAAGTTTTTGTTTTTCTTGTAATTGAAGACCGTATTCAGTTAATTTTTTACGTTGGTTAGGACCGTGTTGTCCTGGTGCGTAAGGGCGTTTTTCTAATTCTTTACCAGTACCGCTTAGTGAAATACCTAGACGACGTGATAATTTCCATGCTGGACCTGTATAACGAGACATATAAGTCTCCTCCTCTTATTGGTTTTATTTTGTTGTAAAATAAGACCAGATGTATTCAGACTAGTAGACATTTTGTTTTCATGTAGCATCGCCCTAGCAGCCAAGGGTTACGGGATACACCATCTATTATTAAAAATAGAGGAACAAAATAAACAATCTAATCCATACAACTGCTGCATTTATTTTACACAAATCCCATTGTAACTTTATTTCCATAGAAAGTCAATGAAAACGAAAAGTTCTCTATTGAAATTCTTTGTAGATTACATCTATATTGCATTTTACTTTTAAGTAGTAAAAGATTGACAGTCTCTTAGAAGTATAGTGAAATATACATATATATAATATTTGTGATAAAAGTAACGAGGGTCCTGTTAGAAAGTTGAGAGGTGTAACGATGATACACGAAAGAAAGATGATAATTTTCAAAAGTGAAATTTTGGAAATTTTAAATGATAATATATTTACGTTTGACTCTAGTGGAAAGTGGTTTGACGAATTGTCGATTGTTTTATCAGACTTTTTTGAGGTTGATTTAATTACATATTTTGTTTTTGATACGAATCTATTTTTAAAAACAGAGTGGAATGAGTCAAATTTGCAAAAACAAAAACCAATTAAATGGTTGGACATTGAGCCTTATTTTTATGAAAAAGATTATGCGGTTATTCCTCATTTGCAAGAAAACGATTTTGCAAATGGTGAAGTCTTTTTGCTTTTTAGAGATTCTGATGGTTTACCTTTAGGTATGTTAAAGATGGAATCTTCCGATAAAAGGAAGGAGTTCTCTCAGACTGATGATGTATCTGTAATTTACTCCGTGATGAGTAAATTAATCCAAACGATTAATAAATCGATTATTCTTACTCAACAGGAAAAACAATATCGGAATTTATTTAAAGTTACGGAGATGTTTAATTCATCGCTCGATTTAAACCATATTCTCGAAGGCACGTTAGAAGCCATGCAAAAAGAGTTGCCAGATTTTGAAACAATCTTAATCTTAGCAAATGATCAAGATCGCAAACCCTCTGTTCCATTTAAGTTATTCGATTATACATCTGAAAGACAGACTACAGTCGAAGCTTACGTTTCTGGAGAATTTACAATAGATATAGATAAAGACTTGAATATTCAATTATTTAATATCCCGATTAAAGGGAAACAAGGAATATATGGAATTGTTCAAGTTGCTGCACCAATTGATTATTTATTTTCTGCTAGACAGAAGGAATTCTCTTTATTACTAACTTCAGCGACAGGAAATGCATTAGAAAATGCAAAATTATATATTCAATCTCATCGTCTAGTAACCGATTTACAATTGATTAACGAAACTTCTCATAAATTGAATTCCAACTTAAGTTTAGACGATATGTTAGTATTTTTGAAAAATCAACTGATAAAATCATTTCAACCAGAACAAACTTGCTTTGTTATGAAGATAAAGAATGAATATGAAATTGCACCTGCAAGTACAGAGTTTTTCCATACTGATGAAGGCCAAGTTTACATTAAATATGTGGCTAATTATTTTGAGAGAATGAAGGACACGTTGTTTATGGCAGATCTCAATCGCTTAAGTGAATTAAAAAAAGAATATCGCTCTATGATTGCTATTCCATTGAAAGAGCAAAATGAAATAGTTGGTTTTAGCATTGTGTTACATAAAGAGCCATATTTCTTTTCGTTTGATAGTTTTAAATTGATGCAGTCTTTAATACAGCATTCATCGCTTGCTATAAGTAATTCGACTTTGCGAAATAAGTTACAAGAAATGGTCAATCGAGATCATTTAACTAATTTATTTGCACGTAAATATTTGGATAAGTACGTCGGAAATTCTATGGAGAAAGATCAAAGTGGCGTTTTTATATTATTAGATATTGATAATTTTAAAAATGTAAATGATACGTATGGCCATCAAATTGGAGATGAGATTTTAAAAAAGATATCGTCTATTATTACGAGAATGGTTGATGGTATTGGTATCGGAGCAAGATGGGGTGGGGAAGAGATGGCCCTATATTTGCCTAATACTACAAAGTTGATTGGGATAGATCTTGCAAAAGAATTAATTGACTCTATACCGAAGGAAACGAATCCAAGTGTGACTGTCTCTGTTGGATTGTGTGAGTGGGGTGAAAAATGTACCATAGATTTTAAAAAGTTGTTTCATTATGCAGATACTGCTTTATATAGTTCAAAAAATAATGGTAAAAATCAATTACAAGTGTTTGAGGTATTTCCTAGTTAATAAGGAAGTGCCTTTTCTTTTTATTCTAGAACGAATAAACTAAATGTAAGCGTTTACAATAAAAGGGGGCAAATATATGAATAAGGGTGATTATCAAAAAGAAACGATGTGTGTTCATAGCAGCTATCAATCTGTAGATCATAAAGATAGCTTAGCGGTACCTTTGTATCAAACTTCTACTTTCACATTTGAATCTGCGGAGCAGGGAGCAAGGCGATTTGCAGGAGAAGAAGAGGGCGGGATTTATTCACGATTAGGAAATCCGACTGTAGCAGTATTAGAAGAACAAATTGCAGTACTTGAGCACGGCGGCGGTGCACTTGCATTTGGTTCTGGAATGGCTGCAGTAAGCGCAATATTAGTTCACTTAACTAAATCGGGAGATCATATCCTTTGTACAAGAGGAATATATGGCTGCACATTTGGGTTATTAACTATCTTAAAGGAAAAATATGCGATAGAGCATGACTTGAAAAAACTAACTACAGAAGAAGAAATTGAAGCTAGTATAAAACCAAATACAGTTTGTATTTATATTGAAACTCCAATTAATCCGACAATGGAAATAGTGGATATTGAATTAGTCGTTAGAGTAGCGAAAAAGCATGGCATCAAAGTTGTAGTTGATAATACTTTTTCATCTCCATATTTACAGACACCTTTAGATCTGGGCGTGGACTTTGTCGTTCATAGTGCAACCAAGTATATTAATGGGCATGGGGATGTTATTGCGGGATTACTTGTTGGCAAAAATAAAGATGAGGTAAATCAAATTCGGAAAACGATGCAGAAGGATTATGGCGGTATAATTTCTCCTTTTGATGCATGGCTCATTATTCGCGGAATAAAAACGATGCATATTCGAATGGATCGTCATTCAAAAAATGCAGAACAGATATTAATCTTTTTAAAATCCTCTTCCATAATTGAGCATATATATTATCCGTTTGATAAAGAGAATCCACAATATGAAATTGCCAAAAAGCAGATGAGTGCTGGAGGAGGTCTTATTTCATTTACGGTTAAAGGTGGATTGCAAAATGCACAGAAGCTATTAAATGAATTAAAATTGATCAAAATTGCTGTGAGTTTGGGAGATGCTGAAACACTAATCCAGCATCCCTCAACAATGACTCACTCTGGTGTGCCAGAAAAAGAAAGACTTGAAATGGGTATTTCAGATGGATTACTAAGACTTTCCGTAGGCTTAGAGAACGCGAATGATATTATTCATGACTTACAACAAGCACTAGCAAAAATATAAAAGAGAAGAAAGACTTAAAACTTCTTCTCTATTTTAGAGCCACTTCAAAATAGCGGGTCTATTTTTTCTAGTATCTCATCATGTAGACAAGTAGCACTTTCTTAAAAATAAGCAAAAATTATATTGTAGAAAAGAGGATGGCGCCTGAAATTGTATCTTCAGGCGCATTTTATTACGTAGAAAAGAATCTCTTCTTTTATTCCCAAAAGCAATTGCCCTATTTTCTTTGATGTTTTAGCGGAGGAACGGACAAACAATCGTAATAGGATGACCGAAGACAATATATGAGCTACGTGACGCAGTCACGTAGCTCATATATTGTCTTTCTCGTTTAACCATTTACCATAAGTTCCGTCCAAAGTGACCCAACAACGTCCATGTGAAAAAAGGACACTTTAGCGTTTTCTTATAAATGTTTAACTAAAACTTGTACAAAAAGTTCTAAACCTTTCCCATCTTGTTCTGTAAACCTATTGATCATGGGGCTATCAATATCTAACACTCCTAGAAGTTGACCATCTTTTAGTATTGGCAAAACAATTTCTGATTGAGTTGCCGCATCACATGCGATATGACCAGGGAAAGCATGTACATCTGGAACAATAATCGTTTCTTCCAACGATGCGACTTTTCCACAAACGCCTCTACTCAATGGGATTCTGACACAAGCAGGTAAGCCTTGGAAAGGACCGAGAACTAATTCACCCTCATCTATTAAATAAAAGCCAACCCAATTGATTTGATCGTAAAATTGATTTAATAATGCAGATGCATTACTTAAATTGGCAATAGTATTTGTTTCTCCGGTTAAAAGTGCATCTAGTTGCTTAGAAAGCATCGTGTAACTTGCTGATAAGTCTTCTGAATAAGCTGATTTTGTAAACATAATTATTTTCCTTTCTCAAAAAATGTACTAAATTCGTTATAAAATTGAAGCAAATCGTCCTTTTGATGAGCATCTGACCCAAAAACAATGGGTATACTTAAATCTTTGGCCAATTGAATATAGCGAGGAGGTGGATAACTCTCTTTGCAAAAAAGTTTAGCTAAACCTGCGCTATTTACATCTAATTCTAGCTGTTGGATTTTTAATTCATTTAATACTGCTATAATATTTTCATGGTCATTTACTTTATTTAATAATGCATGCTGGAATTTATGGATAAGTGTAATGTGACCAATTCTTTTAGGTTTAAAAATACCTAAGTCACTCCTTATTGAATCCAATAGCGTTTTATAATACAATTTATACATGGCTTGTGGACTTCCTATTTGTTTAATGAAATCTAAGTAAACTATTTTAGAAAAATCGATGCATGTGTATTTATTTTCATATAGCAAAAAATGGACTGATAGGATAGAGTCATCTAATAAATTACCATATGTATTTAAAAATGAGGCAGTTTCTTGTTCGAAATTAACAATGTAATCGACTTCTAATCCTGTTGAAATAACGATATCTTTTTTATATTGTTTTTTTAGTAACTGAATATCGTTTATATATTGTTCGAGTTGCTTGATATCCATGCCGCTGTCTTGATCAGGTGTAGGATCTACAAAATTTTCAGGAAGTGGGGCGTGCTCTGTAAAAGATATTTCTTGAAAATTGTTTTGAATTGCCTTTTCAATATAAGCGTGAAATGGATCAAGTGTTCCATGCGGACAATATGGAGTATGAATATGACCATCTTTTTTCATATAAATTTGCCTCCTAATGATTTAATTACTTTTTTTTAAAGATTTCATTACTTTTCTATTGTTTTATGAAACAATAACATAAAAACCATGGTAATATATAGAGGAAGAATTTTTTGATTTTGAACAGGGGGCTTACGATGAAGTATATCATCCCAGCGGTCATAATACTTTTAGTTATAGCGGTTATAGCAGTTATAGCTTTTATTATAAGACGAAAACATAATGCTGAAATTGCACGCTTAGAACGTGAAAAACACCAAATTCAAAATAAACCAATTTTAGAAGAAATGACGAAAGTTAAACAACTAAACATGAATGGTCAAACAGAAGAAATGTTTGAAAGTTGGAGAAATACTTGGACAGAAGTGATGGATGTTCATATGCCAAAGGTCGATGTTCTTTTATTTGATGCTGAAGAGCATTTAGATAAGTTACTGTTTTTCCAAGCTTCGAAAATTGAAAAAGATATTCAAGTATTGATTGATTCTTGTGATGAAAAAATGACGAAAATCTTGAAGGAACTTGAGGAGTTAATTGGAAGTGAAGAAAAGAACCGAATTGAAATGGAACAGTTTATAGAACAGCATCGCGCTGCTAGAAAAACAGTTCTTGCTCATCAATATTCTTTCGGTGAAGCATTGCCTGCTCTTGAAGAGAAACTAGAATCATTTAATCCACATTTTGAGGAATTTGATCAATTAACAGAAACAGGAAATTATTTAAAAGCAAGAGAAATCGTTATTTCATTACAAAACGAAGGACAATCTTTTTTCCATAAACTACGAGACATTCCTACACTTTTACAGGAAATTCAACATAAAATTCCTGCTAGTATCCATGAATTACGTGGAGGAATAAGAGAAATGGAAGAACAGTCTTATTACTTACAACATCTTGAAATGGCAAAAAATCTTGATAGTATAGAGCAAGAACTAAAAGAGTTAAAAGTAGAAATTGTTGATTTGAAAGTTGCAAATCCAATTATTAGAGTGGAAGAAATAAAAGATGAAATTGAGACGTTTTATGACTTGTTAGAAAAAGAAGTATTAGCCAAAAAGTATGTAGATCAATACAAAGATGAAACTGGATCTCGATTAATAGAAGTTACTTCAGTGACACGTGCTACAAGTGAAGAAGCAGCATTTGTCCAACAAAGCTATCGTTTGCCTGAAAAAGAGGCAGAAATTCCTCAAAGTTGTTTAAAAGAGTTAGAAGAATTAAAGAAAAAGTTTGAACTGCTTACAATGCGAGTAGACGGGGAAAAATCAGCTTACTCTAGCTTACAAGACGAACTAAACGAGATTTCAGAAGAAATAGATCGACTATATGAAGAACAAGATCGCTTTGCAAATCGCTTGGAAAATCTTCGCATAGATGAAAACAAAGCCCGTGAGAAACTAGAAGAGTTGAAAGATATTTTACATGATACAGATCGTATGCTTCAAAAAGCCAATATTCCCGGTATTCCAGAAGAAATGGATGTTCGTTTGGAAGAAGCAGAAGAACATATTTATATTGCGATGCAAAGTCTAGAAGAAGTTCCGTTAAACATGGGGTTAGTAGAGAACTATTTAGCAAAAGCCGAGGCGTGTATGGAAGAAGTACATAAAAAAGCGAAAGAAATGCTTGAAAGTGTATTATTAACAGAAAAGATTATTCAGTATGGAAATAGGTATCGTGGAAGTCATCCAAATGTTCATTTACGACTACTTGAAGCAGAAGAAGCATTTAGACAACTAAGATATGCAAAAGCTTTAGAAGATGCTGCTACTGCAGTGGAAGAAGTAGAACCAGGTGCTTTAAAGAAAATTGATATACTTATAAAAGAAGATGCCAGGCGTACATAACTAGACAATTTGGTGATTTTGTAATCTAACATTTTGCATATAAATGTGAACCACCTCACTATAAATGTGAAGGTGGTTTTTTTCCGAGAAAGAGAGGCAATTAAAATGATTTATTTTGATAATAGTGCCACAACAAAAGCGCACTCAGAAATTATTAATACATTTGTAGCAGTCAATGAAAAGTTTTGGGCGAATCCTGCTTCCATTCATGAATTTGGACATCATACAAATGAATTATTAGAAACTGCAAGAGAACAAATAGCAGAAATTCTTCAAACACCAAGTGATAAAGTTTATTTCACATCTGGTGGAACAGAATCTAATAACTTAGCCATTTTTGGCTTAGCAAATAAATACAAATATAGAGGAAATCATGTTCTTATTTCCGCAATAGAACATCCTTCTGTACTAGAAGCAGGCAAAAGATTAAGTACCCAAGGATTTAAGGTAGAATATATTCCGGTAAATAAAGATGGAGTTATTTCTTTAGAAGAAGTAGAAAAACTATTGAGAGATGATACTGTTTTAGTAAGTGTCATGCATGTGAATAATGAAACAGGGGCTATTCAACCAATTAAGGAGTTATCTAGCATAGTTAGAGGTAATAGTAGAGCACTCATCCATATAGACGCTGTGCAAAGCTTTGGTAAGATGAAAGTAAATTTTGATGAATTAGATGTGGATGCAATTACTATTTCCTCACATAAAATTCATGGTCTTAAGGGATCAGGATTACTCGCGCTAAAAAAATTCATAGAAGTAGAACCAATTCTCTTCGGAGGAGGACAAGAGTTAGGAATACGAAGTGGTACAACTCCTGTTCCATTAGCTGTAAGTACAGCAAAAGCAGTTAGAATGGCTAGTCAAAATATAGAGGATCATGTAGAAAAGCTCCAAAAGATGACGAATGATTTAGCTTCATTTTTGCAAACTTTTTCGATAGTTAAACTAATTTCTCCTGAGAATAGAGCGCCACATATTCTTACTTTTTCTGTTCGCAAACTAAAAGGAGAAGTGTTAATTAATGCATTGCAAAAGGAAGGTGTGTTAGTCTCTACAAGCAGTGCTTGTTCTTCAAGGCAAATTAAAACTAGCCATGTGTTAAAAGCGATGCATATTGAAGATGACTATATAAAAGGTGTTATTCGATTAAGTCTTTCAACCATGAATACATTGGATGAAATTCAGCAATTTAAAAAAGTATTTAGACACGTGATGAATGTGATAAAAGGAGAGTAAATAGCATGAAATGGGAAAAAATATTAGTAAGATATGGTGAATTATCAACAAAGGGTAAAAATAAAAAGCAATTTATTACACATTTAAAAAACAATATAAAGTTTTCATTTAATGATATACCCAATGTGAAAGTAAATGCTGAAAGAGATAGAATGTTCCTTACAACAACAAATGATGAGGAAATGCAACAATTGGTTAAACGTCTACCGAAAATTTTTGGTATCCAGTCGTTTAGCCCGGTGGCTTCTTGTTCGCAGGATTTAGATGATATTAAAGCAACTGCTCTAAAAATAATGGATGGCCTAGAATATGAAGGAAAAACATTTAGAGTAACCGTAAAACGAACAGACAAAAGATTTCCAATGGACACTTATGAAATGCAATCCTATATTGCGAGTTATGTTCTTCAACAATGTCCTGGCTTAATCGTCCAAATGAAAAAGCCGGAAATTGATTTGCGTATTGAAGTATTAAATGATGCTGTTTATATGATGGCAGAAGTAATTCCAGGAGCAGCTGGAATGCCGCTAGGGTCAAATGGTCGTTCATTGTTGATGCTTTCAGGAGGAATTGACAGTCCTGTCGCTGGTTATATGTTGATGAAACGTGGTGTTAGAATAGACGCAATTCATTTTCATAGTCCACCATTTACAAGTGAACGCTCAAAAGAAAAAGTAATGGATTTAGCCAATAGACTTAGCCATTTCGGAGCAACAGTTCGTTTGCATGTAATTCCTTTTACTGATATTCAACAAAGTATACAAGCGCAAATTCCTGAAAATGTCTCGATGACAACTACGAGAAGAATGATGATGAAAATTTCAGACCTAGTAAGAGAAGAAATTGGAGCACTTGGTATTGTAACCGGAGAAAGCTTAGGTCAAGTTGCTAGTCAGACTTTAGAAAGCTTAACAGCTATTAATGCTGTTACCTCAACACCGATTTTTAGACCACTTATTTCAATGGACAAGCTAGATATTATTGATATTGCGCAGGAAATTGATACGTACGAAACATCCATTCTACCATATGAAGATTGTTGTACGATATTCATGCCATCTTGTCCGAAAACAAAACCAAAACTTGAAAAAGTGGAATTCTATGAAAGCTTTAAGGATTTTGATGAACTCATAAAAGAAGCGGTAGAAAATAGAGAAGTCATGTCTTTCCCAATTAAAAAGACAAATGAATTTGAAAATTTATTGTAAAGAAAAGCGTAAGCACCTATCTCTGCGTAAGGCAGCAATTACCCATTTGACCGCGAAGAACTAAACAGAAAAAAATAACAAAATATACCACTATCTTCTTGTGCATGATTTGAATGAAAAAGACCATTCTAATTTCACAAGGAGGTGAGGAACATGACAAATAATAATAACTCATCAAATCAATTATTAGTCCCAGGTGTAAAACAAGCTATCGATCAAATGAAATATGAAATCGCTTCTGAGTTTGGAGTACAGCTTGGACCAGATGCATCATCGCGTGCCAACGGATCCGTCGGCGGAGAAATTACAAAGCGATTAGTTGCGCAGGCTCAATCACAAATGAATGGTTATAGTAAATAAAGAATGAGTGAAACCGGTAGCTTAGCTACCGGTTTTTATAATACAATGCGAACGTACTGTTGTTAGTAGTCTTTCGAGTAAAAAAGCATGATCTTTAAAAAATGGTAATCATTATTTTCATACATAAATAATGTCTAAAATTTCTTTTGTTTTGTTGTGAATTCAAATAATATTCAATAGGTCAAACTAATCATTTGTGAATTCAGTCTAAAACACCAATTTCTGGGTTAAAATTAGCTTGTAAAAAGTCTTTTAAAGTAAGTGATATAAGGGTTTAAGGATTGTTCTAACTATTCTTAAAATATAGGTAAAAATAACTATATTTTTAATTGTGTGATACCTAGATAATTTGAAGTGGAGAGTAAATAACGATATAGTTAGATAGTAAGCATCTAGTATTTCCCTAAAATATGAAATGAATGCAGTTCTCCCCTTTTATTTTATTAATTCCTCTCAAATTAAAATCTAAAGTTGGTATGAACAAGTGTAATTGGAGAAACACCAAGAAAGTAATTCTTCATTTTCATGTAGTACGATGACCAAAATTGAATATTAATATCCAAATATCTGCCTTCATGAAAAAGAAATGTATGTATAATTTTATGAAGAGAATGATGACTGAGGTGTGTAAATGGAACCAATTGTAGAAGTAAAGAATGTAACGAAGATTTTTGGTAAATCTCCAAAAGCTGCAGTGGAGTTATTAAAAAAAGGCAGTTCAAAAAAAGACATATTAAAAGAAACTGGGCATACTGTCGGTGTCAAAGATGTGAGTTTTAGCATATACCCAGGCGAGATTTTTGTAATAATGGGATTATCAGGAAGTGGTAAGTCTACGTTAATTCGCATGTTCAATCGTCTTATTACGCCAACACTAGGGGAAATTTTGATCAATAATGAAGATATTGTAAAAATGGATGCTACACGCTTAAGGAATATGAGACAGAAAAAAATCAGCATGGTATTTCAAAATTTCGCCCTTTTTCCACATAAAACAATTTTAGAAAATGCAGGATTTGGGCTTGAAATTCAAAAAATATCCGATAAGGAGCGCCATGAAAAAGCGATGAATGCGTTAGCTGTTGTAGGATTGAAGGGGTACGAGAGCCAATTTCCTTCACAATTAAGTGGTGGGATGCAACAAAGGGTTGGACTTGCTCGTGCACTTGCTAGTGATACAGATATCATCTTGATGGATGAAGCATTTAGTGCTCTTGATCCATTAATTCGAAAAGATATGCAAGATGAATTGATTGAAATTCAAGAGAATTTCAAGAAAACTATTATTTTTATCACACATGATTTAGATGAAGCGCTACGTATCGGAGATCGAATAGCTTTAATGAAAGATGGAAGTATTATTCAACTTGGAACACCTGAACAAATAATGATAGAGCCGGCAAATGAATTTGTCGAGAAGTTCGTGGAAGATGTCGATTTATCTAAAATACTAACTGCATCACATATTATGAAACGTCCAGAGAAAATTAGTATAGACAGAGGTCCAAGGGTCGCGCTAGAAATCATGAGAAAACAAGGTTATTCCAGTATATTCATTGTGGATCGTAAGCAAAAGTTATTAGGTGCACTTTCTGCTGAGAATGCCCGACTTGCAATTGATCAAGGTAAACAAATTGCTGAAATGATGACTACTGACATCCCAACTGTAAAAGAGAGTGCCTTACTAGTAGATATTATGGAAATGATGGCTACATCAAATCTTCCAATATCAGTTTTAGATGAAGAGAATAGAATTAAAGGAATTGTTATTCGTGGTGCATTAATTGGTGCTCTTGCTGGGAATAAAAATTCTTTGAACGATTTGGAGAGTGATTAATTAAATGAATATATCAAAAATACCACTTGGAGAATGGGTTGATTCCCTAGTTGCATGGGTAACCATTGCATTTGCTAGATTTTTTGAAATTTTTACAGATACAATTGATTGGGGTTTAGACTTAATAATTGAAGTTTTAAGTGTAGGACCACCTATCGTATTAATTATCGTTTTAGCACTTTTAGTTACCTATACGAGTAAATGGCCATTAGGGGTATTTACTATAATAAGCTTATTGTTGATAGATAATCTAGGTTATTGGGAGTCGACAATACAAACACTTGCGATTGTTTTAGTATCAGGGTTTCTCACTATACTAATAGGGATACCTGTCGGAATATGGTGTGCACAAAATAAAACGGTTCAAAAAATCGTTACTCCTATTTTAGACTTTATGCAAACAATGCCTGCATTTGTTTACTTAATTCCATCTATTTTATTTTTTGGAATTGGAGTAGTACCAGGGATAGTTGCGTCATTTATTTTCGCGATTGCGCCAACTATCCGTATGACGAATCTTGGTATTCGAGAAGTACCGGAAGATCTTATCGAAGCGTCAAATGCTTTCGGATCAACGACTAACCAGAAATTATTTAAAGTTCAATTACCATTAGCCATGCCAACGATTTTGGCAGGAGTAAATCAAAGTATCATGCTTGCTCTTTCGATGGTAGTAACAGCTTCTTTAGTAGGTGCACCTGGACTAGGAGCAGACGTATACAGAGCTGTGAGTCAAATTAATGTAGGACAAGGCTTTGAAGCTGGGTTGTCAATTGTTATTATCGCAATCATTCTCGATCGCATTACACAAAACTTGCGTAAGCCAGCTTATGAACAAGTTATTAAACCAAAAATTGTCTTATTAATTTTTGCTTTACTAGTAGTAGTAACCGCGGTTGTTTTAGCAATTCCTGAAGATAAAGCAATAAATGAAAATGTTAATGTAATTGGTACTCAGACTGAATATGAAATTATTGGCATTGAACCTGGTGCAGGACTCATGGGACAAGCTAAAACTGCTATCACTGACTACGGTCTAGAAAATTGGACACTAGTGGAAGGTTCTTCAGCTGCTATGATTGCAGAATTGAAAAAAGCTTATAATGCAGAAGAGCCGATTATTGTCACAGGTTGGACTCCACATTGGATGTTCTCTGCTTTTGATTTGAAATATCTGGATGATCCTATGGGTTCATTTGGGGGAGCTGAAGATATAAATACACTTGTAAGAAAAGGACTCGAACAAGATGCCCCAGGTGCATATAAGATCCTAGACCAATTCATCTGGGAACCAAGTGATATGGAAAGTGTCATGGTTGAAGTATCAAATGGATCGAGTGCAGCAGAAGCTGCTGAACAGTGGATTGAAAATAATCCGGACAAAGTGGCAGAATGGACGAAGGGTGCAGCTGCAGGAAATGGCGAAAGTATAGATCTTGTGTTTGTCGCTTGGGATTCAGAGATTGCCAGTACAAATACTGTTGGTAAAGTGCTTGAACAAAATGGCTACGATGTGTCATATGTTCAGGTTGAAGTTGGACCAATGTTTGCTGGTGTTGCTAACAATAGTGCAGATGCTATGGTCGGTGCTTGGTTACCAAGTACACATATGGAATATTATGAAACATATAAGAATGATTTAGTTGACCTTGGACCAAACCTCCAAGGAACAAAAAGTGGATTAGTTGTACCTGCTTATGTAGATATTGATTCCATTGAAGAGTTAAATGAAAAAATAAATACAAACGCGAATTCTAATAAGATTGGTGTCGAAACCGATTATGAAGTAATCGGGATTGAGCCTGGTGCAGGACTTATGGGGCTAGCGAAAACTGCTATATCTGATTATGAACTTAATAATTGGACTCTAGTGGAAGGTTCTTCTGCAGCTATGGCTGCAGAATTGAAAAAAGCCTATGATGCGGAAGAGCCGATTATCGTGACAGGATGGACACCACATTGGATGTTCTCCGCATACGATTTGAAATATCTAGACGATCCTAAGGGTTCATTTGGTGGAGCTGAAGATATAAATACACTTGTAAGAAAAGGGCTTGAACAAGATGCCCCTGGTGCATATAAGATCTTAGACCAATTCTTCTGGGAACCAAGTGATATGGAAAGTGTCATGGTTGAAGTGTCAAATGGATCTAGTCCAGCTGAAGCTGCTGAAAAATGGATTGATGCTAATCCGGATAAAGTGGCAGAGTGGACGAATGGTGCAAGGGCAGGAAATGAAGAAAGTATTGACCTTGTATTTGTCGCTTGGGACACGGAGATTGCCAGTACAAATGTTGTTGGTAAAGTGCTTGAACAAAATGGCTACGATGTGTCATATGTTCAGGTTGAAGTTGGACCCATGTTTGCCGGTGTCGCTAACAATAGTGCGGATGCTATGGTTGGTGCATGGCTACCAGGGACACATGTCGAATACTATGAAACGTATAAGAATGATTTAGTTGACCTTGGACCAAATCTTCAAGGAACAAAAAATGGACTAGTTGTACCTGCTTATGTAGATATTGATTCAGTGGAAGATTTACAGGATAAATAAGAAATAATCAAGTTAAACAAAAAGGCAGCTCATATTTGAGTTGCCTTTTTGTGATAAATTTTGTATGAACCATAGTAATAATCTATATAATATATTAGAATATTAGAAAAAATAGAAAAAATGACAAGTATAATTTGTAAACCTACTTTCATAGTCATATACTTATATGACTGAAGGAGGAATTAAGATGAATAAACAAGACTTAATTGCACCAACTGATTATAATTTAGTTACTGAATTTGAGAAGTATAGTAAAGATGAAGAGAAGTTAGCACTCATTTGGGAATCGGACCAAGGTGAACATAAAACAAGCACATACAAGCAACTAATTCAACGAGCAAATAAAATTGCAAATGTATTTACAAAGAAAGGTCTTCGAAAAGGAGATGTAGTACTAGTAATGGTACCTCGCTTGATAGAGGCGTATGAAGTTTATATCGCAGCATTGAAAGCTGGATTAGTTGTTATACCAAGTTCGGAAATGTTACGTGCAAAAGATATTGAATATCGATTAGTGCATAGTGATGCAAAAGCAATTATTGCTTATGAACCATTTTTAAGTCAATTTGATGGTGTAAAAAAATTAGAAGACCAATTATTGCTTGTCATTGGAGATAGTAGAGATAACTGGCAATCACTATCGAATGAATTAGAAGCGGAATCAGATCAATTTGAAATGGTGAATACAAAAAAAGATGATATGGCATTTTTATCTTATACTAGTGGAACTACTGGGAATCCAAAAGGAGCAGTACATACGCACGGGTGGGCATATGCACATTTACGTACATCTGCTCCTAACTGGCTTGGAATTCAAGAAGGTGATGTTGTTTGGGCAACTGCAAGCCCGGGTTGGCAAAAATGGATTTGGAGTCCTTTTCTCGCAACGCTAGGGAGTGGAGCAATAGGATACGTCTACAATGGGAAGTTTGAACCTCATACGTATTTAAAAAATATTCAAGAGAAAAAAGTAAATGTTCTTTGTTGTACACCAACTGAATATCGCATTATGGCGAAAGTAGAAGAACTAGCAAGCTATGACCTATCTACCTTGCATAGTGCGGTATCAGCAGGAGAGCCACTAAATAGTGAAGTTATCGAAACATTTGATAAACTATTTGGATTAGAGGTTCGTGATGGCTATGGACAAACAGAAAATACCCTATTAGTCGGTACAATGAAAGGTATGCTAGCTCGTCCAGGTTCTATGGGAAAACCAACTCCAGGTAATACCGTGGAGATTATTAATGAACTTGGAGAAATTTGTGCACCTGGAGAATTAGGGGATATTGCTGTTCATCTTGATACACCTGCACTATTCAAAGAATATTTGAAGGATCCAGAAAGAACTTCTATGCAGTTCAGAGGAGATTACTATATTACGGGTGACCAAGCGAAAAAAGATGAGGATGGTTATTTCTGGTTTGAAGGTAGGAGTGACGATATTATTATTAGTTCTGGCTATACAATCGGACCATTCGAAGTAGAAGACGCACTAACGAAGCATCCTGCAGTACAAGAATGTGCAGTTATAGGTTGTCCTCATGAGCTTCGAGGATCTATTGTAAAAGCATTTGTTATCTTGCGTGATAAATCACAACAAGGTACAGAAGAATTAATTAAAGAATTACAAGATTATGTAAAAGCTATAACAGCTCCATATAAGTATCCTAGAGAAATAGAATTTATCCAGGAGTTACCAAAAACAGCTTCTGGAAAAATACGTAGAATTGAACTAAGACAATTAGAACAACAAAAAAAATAAGTTGAATAAACACGGGGATGTTATTTCTTCGTGTTTATCCATGTTAAAAGTGAAAACAATAGAATAATGGTAAGGTTTTACGAAGATAATGTCATGAGGTGTAGTTATGCAAGCCGAAGAAAGGCAAGGAATTATTATTGTAGCAGTGGCGTATATATTATGGGGATTTATGCCAATATATTGGAAGTTATTAGAACATGTTGAAAGTGATGAAATACTATCAAGTAGGATTATTTGGGCATTTGTATTTACATTGTTGTTAGTTATAATTGGGAGAAATTTCAAACTGCTAATGGCTGATGTGAAGGAACTTTGGAGAAATAAAACAGCATTCTGGAGTCTTTTAGTAGCTTCCTACTTAATCACAGGGAATTGGTTTACATATATATATGCAGTAAATGCAGGGTACATAGTACAAGCGAGTTTAGGTTACTATATTAATCCTTTAATATCTGTACTTCTAGGCATCATTTTTTTAAAAGAAAAATTATCTGTTGCTCAAAAAATATCAGTCCTCATTGCAGCAATGGGAGTTTTAACCTTAACCTTGTCGTACGGTGAGATTCCATGGATTGCTTTTACTTTAGCTTTCTCATTCGCCTTTTATGGATTAATTAAGAAAAGCTTAACAATTGATCCTATAAGAGGATTAGCGATTGAAACATTTTTTGTCTTACCAATTGCTATCGTATATTTTGGTTATTTAGTTGTTTCTGATCAAGCAGTCTTTTTCAAATCAGATATTTCTACTATTGTGTTACTTGCTTTGACAGGTGTTGCAACGGCTATCCCTCTTATTTTATTTGCAAAGGGTACTAAAACAATGCCTCTTTATATGTCAGGTTTTATTCAATACATAGCCCCTACGATCATGTTGCTTGTTGGGATATTTATTTACAATGAACAATTTAGCAGAATGGAATTTATTTCTTTTTCATTCATTTGGGGAGCATTATTATTATTTACTGGTTCCAAAATAGTAGAAGTAAGAAAAAAACAGGTAATCTCTATTTAACAAGAGATTACCTGTTTCAATTCATAAAAATAAACGTCTTAGTTTTTCCCAGTAGCTGTTATTTTTTAACTTAACCGTTTTGACAACTTTGTCACTTAAAGTGATATTAACCGTTTGGACATGTTGAATACTAAGTGCCTCGTTGTCGGTACTCATCGATGGGTATTCATTCCAGTCTTTATGCAATTTAAGCTCAAGCTCTCTACTACCGCTCAAGATGAACGAGGATCCTAATGTTCTAAAGTCATTGCTGTTAACTGATGCAATCTCGGCTACTTGAATACAAGGGAGAAATGGGTCCACTACAGCGCCGTTTAAAGACTTGTTATAGGCTGAACTACCTGTTGGTGTGGAAATAACCATTCCATCACCACGGAAAGTTTCAAAATGCAATTGATCGATTAATACCTCAAGCTCAAACGCTTTAATGATATTCGAACGAATCGTAAATTCATTTAAACAATAAAATGATGGATTTTGATTTACTGAAATTTCCATGACGGGATATTTACGTACTGCAATATTGTCTTGAAGAACTGCTTCCGCCATTGCATCTAAATCATCTATCAGAAAATCACAATACATGCTCAAAGAGCCTGTTGTAGATATTCCGGCGTAGAGGCAATCCTGCCTAAATCCAGTTTTTCTAACTGCCTGTAAAAAAGAGCCATCAGTTCCAACACTAACAATGATGGAAGCATTTTGATGATCTTCTACCACTTCAAAATCATATTGTTCAATTACTTCTTTTAATAATCCTTTTTTTTGTATAGTATTTGTGTCATTCTTAGTGTGAAGATAAATTTTATTTCGGGAGGTCATAGGGTTGCTCCTTTTTCTTTAATATATTTATTTTACCATAAAATGAAACATTTAGTAATTTTTTTCGTAAGTAAAGTAGACATCAAAGGAGGAAAAGAAATATGAATATGAAACGTTGGTTTGCAATTTTAGGAGCAAGCATATTATTGGGAGTTTCCATTTTTGTGAATACACTTTCTAGTGTGTTTTCAACGGATTGGACGGCGCTAATGGATGAATTTGCTTCTGTATCGAGTTCGAATCTTTTTGAAACAACTATAGAGGAAGGTAGTTTAAATGAACGTGTGGTGCTCTTAAAAGTAGATGGTACTATCCAAGATACAGGTAGTGCTAGTACACTTTTTGGAACACAAGGATATAATCATCAGCTATTTTTACAGCAATTAGAACAAGCAAAAATGGATGAATCTGTTAAGGCAATTGTGCTTGAAGTGAACTCACCTGGTGGTGGTGTCGTAGAATCAGCAGAGATATATAAAGAAATCAAAGAAATTCAAAATGATACATCTAAACCTATTTATATATCAATGGGTAGTATGGCAGCTTCAGGTGGATATTATATTTCTGCACCGGCAGAGAAAATTTTTGTAAATAAAGAGACGATGACAGGATCTATTGGTGTAATCATGCAGTCTATTAACTACGGAAAATTAGCAGAAGAGTATGGAGTGGAGTTTGTAACGATTAAATCAGGTCCATATAAAGATATTATGAGTCCGACTAGAGAAATGACAGAAGTTGAGCGTAATATGTTACAAGAAATGTTAAATGATTCTTATGAAGATTTTGTTGATATTATTGAAGAAGGCAGAGATATGACAGAAGCTGAAGTGAAAGCTGTGGCTGATGGCCGTATTTTAAATGGCCGACAAGCAATTGAAGCAGGACTCGCGGATGATTACGGGTTTTTAGAAGATGTTGTTCAAGCTATTAAGACCGATTATAATTTGGAAGATGCAGAAGTATTTGAGTATGGATATTCACAAAATATATCTTCCTTATTTGCGATGAAAGCACAATCATTTTTAGGTGTTGATATGGAATCTAAGCTAATTGCGAAATTGATCGCAGATAATAGTGCTCCAAGTATGATGTATTTATATGGAAATAAATAAGGAGGGGAATATGATGAGCGAATATGTACAATCGCCAGAAAATAATGTGCTGTCGAATCAATCTGAATCCCAACAAATCCTTGTAAATCACACAGAGCAATATGTATCCAAGGCGGCAGGGTTTTGGATACGCTTTTGGGCATATACAGTAGATTTGTTAGTTTTAGCTTCCATTGGTATGCTCTTGATCAAACCAATATTTCGTTTGTTTTCATTAGACATAAATAATCCATCTTGGTATGCTCCATTTGCGGTGATAACTGCAACTATTTTCTACGGTTATTTTATTGTCATGACAAAATTATGTAATCAAACAGTTGGGAAAATGATATTTGGGATTCGTGTTATTTCAAAAGATGGTGCAAAATTAAAATGGAGTACAGTTCTATTTAGAGAGTGGATTGGTCGAATAATTTCTGTCATTCCATTCAATATTCCATATCTCGTAGTTGCTTTTACACCGAGAAATCAAGCAATTCATGATTTTATCGCAGATACTTTGGTAATTCATGAAGGGGCATACGATAAAAAAGAAAAAGGTTTCTATGAAAAATCAAATACTGCAAAAGAGTTGCAAGAACAGAACGTATTCTAGTAAGATAAAGATAATGAAAAAGGAGGCAATATATAATGGCTCAAGTAACATTTATAAACAATCCTGTAACTTTAGTTGGTAGTGAAGTTGTAGTAGGACAAAAAGCACCAGACTTTACAGTGATAGCAAATGATATGAAACCAGTGACACTTAAAGATTCAGCTGGTAAAGTTCGTTTAATTAGTGTGGTTCCTTCACTTGATACTGGTGTTTGTTCGACTCAAACAAATAAATTTAACGAAAGTGCTGCAAGCTTAGGTGACGATGTTGTCATTTTAACTGTTTCTGTTGATTTACCATTCGCACAAAAACGTTGGTGCGGAGCAAATGCTGCAGATGCTATACAAACTTTATCAGATCATCGCGATGTTTCTTTCGGAGAAGCATACGGTGTATTGATGCAAGAATTACGTTTACTAGCACGTTCTATTTTTGTAGTAGATCAAAATGATGTAGTAACGTATGTAGAATATGTAAGCGAGGGTACAAACCACCCAGATTACGATAAAGCATTAGAAGCAGTTAAAGAAGCAACAAAAAAATAATAAAAATAAACCCACTCTTCATTCGAGTGGGTTTTCATTTGAGGGATAGTATATGCAAACAAATATGGAACAAATTTTTACGTTTATCGATCAGGAAAGTACGTTTATTGAAGAGCAAGAGAATGCTACTTATTTAGAAGGTGTTATATACTCACTTGAGTTGTGGCTATCGGATAAAAAAGCACCAGTCCTAAATAATCCAGATAAAGAAGAGATTAGAAAAGGAATACAATTAGCGATTCTAAAGGGAATGAAAAAGGCTGTTCAAGTGAATCACCAAATGACTCCTGACGCAATTGGTCTTTTAGTAAGCTATTTTATCAAAGAAATGACAAAGGGCAAAAAAGAACTTTCTATTTTAGATCCAGCTTTAGGTACAGGTAATTTACTTTATACAGTCATGAATATGTTAGATGGTGAGAAAAATGCATTTGGTGTAGAAATAGATGACTTATTGATTCAATTAGCATCCCAAACGGGTGAACTTTTAGAATGTGATATTCAATTGTTTAGACAAGATGCACTCAAACCATTATTAATCGATCCAGTAGACATCGTTGTAAGTGATTTACCGGTAGGTTATTATCCAGATAATGAGACTTCAAAGGACTTTTTCCTGCATAGTACGGAGGAGATGTCTTATGCGCATCACTTATTCATCGAACAATCGATGAAACATGTAAAGCCCGGCGGACATTTATATTTCTTAGTTCCTGAAACTATTTTTGAATCTAAACAAGCTTCAAATCTGCATAAGTTTATAAAAGAATATGGATGGATAGAAGCAGTTATTCAGTTTCCAGCATCTATTTTTAAAACAAAAGGGCAAGAAAAGAGCTTGTTAATTCTTCAAAAGAAAAGTGATGTATTGAAAGCACCTAGAGAAGTGTTACTCGCAAAAGTTCCAAATATGTCGAATAAAACTGCGTTGGAATTATTTTTTCGAAAAATTGATATCTGGCGAGAATAAATTGAAAATTAAAATTAAAGGTTGCTCGTTCCTACTCATGAACTGTACAATAAAGGTACAAGTTCAAAGAAGGAGCGTTTTTTTATGCCAAATATTTTAGCAGTAAATGCCGGAAGTTCATCATTAAAATTCCAATTATTAAAAATGCCAGAAGAAGAAGTGATCGCAAAGGGATTAATAGAACGTATTGGTTTAAGTGAACCTTTTTTTACAATGACGACGAATACAGAACGAATTCATATAATAGAAAAAATTGATAATCATAAACAAGCAGTAGAGTTATTAATAGAATTATTGATAACAAAAGGCGTAATTTCATCATTAGATGAGATTCAAGGCATTGGACATCGAGTAGTGCACGGCGGAGAAATATATAGTGATTCGGTATTAATAACAGAAGAAGTATTAGAAACGATCGAAAAATTATCTGAGTTGGCACCTCTTCATAATCCTGCAAATGTGACCGGGATACGTGAGTTCCAAAGAGAATTACCAGACGTTCCTGCAGTAGCTGTTTTTGATACAGCCTTTCATCAAACGATGCCTGAAAGTTCTTATTTGTATTCCATTCCATATAGTTATTATGAAAATTATGGTATTCGTAAATATGGATTTCATGGAACTTCTCATAAGTTTGTAGCGAATCGAGCTGCTGAGATACTAAATAGACCGATTGAAACCACTCGTTTTATTTCTTGTCATTTAGGAAATGGAGCAAGTATTGCTGCCATAAACCAAGGGAAATCAATTGATACATCAATGGGATTTACACCACTTGCTGGGGTCACGATGGGTACAAGGTCTGGTAATATTGATCCTGCACTTATCCCTTATTTGATGGAGAAAACTGGAAAGAGTGCAGAAGGTGTACTAGATGTTCTGAATAAGAAATCCGGGTTACTAGGTGTATCAGGTTTTTCAAGTGATTTACGTGAAATTGTAGAAGAATCTTCAAAAGGAAATGATCGTGCGCAACTTGCATTAGATGTTTTTGCGAATCGAATTCATAAATATATAGGTTCATATGCAGCTAGAATGGACGGAGTGGATGCTATTATTTTCACAGCGGGTATTGGAGAAAATAGTGACGTGATTCGAGCAAAAGTGTTGGCTGGACTACAGTTTATGGGTGTTTATATGGACCCTGATTTAAATAGAGGACACAGAACGGAAGGGTTTATCAATTATCCGCATTCTCCGGTAAAAGTTATTGTCATCCCAACAAACGAAGAAATTATGATAGCGAGAGATACAATGAGGCTTATAGAAGGGAAAGGGCTTTAGGGGTTTTATTATTTAGGGAGTGTTCAATATATGCAGAGCTTTTTTGTCATGCAAGGAGAAACATATCAAGAAGAAAAAGAATTAGGTATTATTTGGTCTCCACAACAAGATAGTGGAGACCAAATACCCCATTCATGGTTGCGGATGAAGGAAGTAAATGAAGGGGATCGGATCTTCCATTATGTAAAAGGGAATATTGTTGCAATTAGTGTTGCTAATACTGATTGCTATACAGCGACTAAACCATCAAAAATGCAGGGATATGAACGCTCGAATGGTGACGGTTATTTAGTAGAATTAGAATATCATGAATTAGAAGAGCCTCTAAATGTACACTCGAAATTTGATGAAATATTACCACTTTTACCAATAAAGTATTCCCCATTTCAACAAGATGGAAATGGAAACTCAGGATATTTATATCCATGTAATGAAGACTTAGTCATTAAATTATTAGAACTCATTAGTGACCTGAACATTTACCAAGTGGATGAGGAGCAGCTAGAGTTAGCGATAGGTACAATACGACGTACAGAGCGCAATACTTTTATTCCAATGATTGCGGAAACGGAAACGGAAGTTAAATCAAAGATTCGTTTAGGCAAACAAAAGTTTAGGAGAGAGTTATTGCAATTGTGGAATCACAAATGTGCATTGTGTGAGATTGAATTATCTGCATTACTTCAAGCGAGCTACTCTAAACCGTGGAAAGACAGTACGGATCTAGAAAGAGTCTATGCTTATAATGGAGTACCACTATGTTGTAATCATGACGCATTATATGAAAAAGGGTATATTGCTTTTGATGGACAAGGCAAATTACATATTTCTACTTCTATACCTGAGGATGATTATTTAAAATATAATATCCATCCGAAAAAGAAAATTGCTCGATTTGAGGAAAATAAGCCTTATTTCAAATGGCATCTAAAGAATATATTTCAAAAATAAAAAAGTTCCGTGTGTCCTTTTTCCGTCTTTGATAGTTTTTAAAAACGGTTCTTTGTCAAATGACGTTGGGGAAGAATTTTAGTCGGATATAATTTATTTATTTGTCGCGGGACTGTCTAGAAAGTCAGTAAAACTGATTTTTTGAGGCAGTCTTTTTTTCTATTTTTATTTGAACTTATGTTTCTAATACTCACTTTGCTGATTTTTGCGACGAGGAGGCTCACCGCACGCCCCACGGAAAGCGTCCGCTCGGAACGAAAATCAGCGTGGATCAGATTTTTTTATTGTATAGATATTGATTAAAAAATGACATTAGTGAAGTTCCATCCCTTTCTCCTGTTTGACCAAGAAGGAGATGTTATTTCACCAACGTCATAAAAAGAGGTAGTCCATTTAATGGACTACCTCTTAGTTAATTATTAAAATTTATACTTCATCCGTACGTACTACTAATACGTCACATTTTGCAGTGCGAACAATGTATTCGGAAACGCTACCAATTAGGAAACGTTCAACTGCGTTTAGTCCAGTAGCACCACAGATGATTAAGTCTGCTTCTACTTTATTTGCAATATCTTTTGAAATCATAGTTTTTGGCGAACCATAATCAACTACAATATTTACATTTGTTACACCAGCAGCAAGTGCTTCTTTTTTGTAGCCACCTAATAAGTCTTCAGCAAATGATTGTGCTTTTTCAGCGATTGAACGATCGTATGCTTCGATTGCTGCAAAAGATCTTGTATCAATAATGTTTATTAAGTTTAAAGTTGCATTGTTTCTCTCTGCGATTGAAACCGATTTTTTAAACGCATATTCAGCTTCTTTTGAACCATCAACTGCAACTAAAATTTGATTGTATTTTAATGTCAATTTAAAAACCTCCTATTTTCTATGGATATACTATTATAATTCGAGATTTGTCATCAAATTCCTCCCTCATTTTCAAAAAACTTGTGAACATTTAGTGAATAATCAAAAGAAATTCTGAAAAAGGAGATTATTTTAAAAAATAGAGCGTTTTAAAATAATTAATGTTAAGATTAAAATAAATTTACTTTGAGTAAAAAATTAATATCAACTCGTGTTTACTATATTACAGAGGAGGGCTTATTATGCGTATTGGGATTCCAAAAGAAGTAAAAAATAATGAAAACCGTGTAGCAATGACACCAGCTGGAGTAGTAAATTTAACGTTATTTAATCATGAAGTAATTATTGAAACGGGTGCTGGATTAGGATCGAGTTTTACAGATGATGATTATATTATTGCTGGAGCAATCATTGTACCAACTGCAGAAGAAGCTTGGAATCAGGAAATGGTAATGAAAGTAAAAGAACCAACTAAAAAAGAATTCTCACTTATTCGTGAAGAATCTATATTATTTACATATTTACATTTAGCTCCAGAAGAAGCACTAACACAAGTGTTGTTAGATAAAAAGATAACCGCAATTGCATATGAAACAGTGCAACTGGAGAACAATTCGCTTCCTCTATTGTCTCCAATGAGTGAGGTAGCAGGCCGTATGTCTACACAAATAGGTGCTCAATATTTAGAGCAAATTAATGGTGGTAAAGGAATCCTACTTGGCGGAGTTCCTGGAGTACCACGCGGGAAAGTGGCCGTAATTGGTGGCGGGATTGCAGGTACTAATGCAGCACGTGTAGCTGTAGGAATGGGTGCCCAAGTAACGGTTATCGATTTAAACCCAGAGCGCCTTCGTCAAATAGAAGATATTTTTGGAAGCAGTGTTCAAACGTTAATATCAAATCCATATAATATCGCAGAAGCTGTTAAAGAAGCGGATTTAGTAATTGGAGCAGTTCTCATTCCGGGTGCTAAAGCCCCTAAGTTGGTAACGGAAGATATGATTAAATCTATGTCACCAGGATCTGTTGTAGTTGATATTGCAATTGACCAAGGAGGTATTTTCGAAACATCTGATCGTATTACAACGCATGATAATCCCACATATGAAAAATATGGTGTAGTTCACTATGCGGTAGCAAATATGCCTGGAGCGGTACCTAGAACATCTACAATGGCACTTATCAATGCGACAGTTCCATATGCAATCCAAATTGCTAATAAAGGATATAAACAAGCTTGTTTAGAGAATCCAGCGCTTTTCAAAGGATTAAATACACTTGCTGGACACATTACATTTAAAGCAGTAGCGGAAGCACAAGGACTTCCTTATGTTGATGCCGCTATACTTTTAAAATAATTTATTCTCTACTTAATAGAAACTTTGATGTTTGGAGACTGTAAAAGCCAACCATCAAGGTTCTTTTATTTTTTTATATAAAGTACCCTGGAGTTGATAGGAATGATTTACTTATATATAGGAATTGCTGGCGCTTTTGGAGCGATGTCTCGTTATTTGGTAGGGCTCTTTTTATTTACGGAAGTTGTTTTTCCAATTGCTACTTTATTCGTAAATTTGGTTGGTTGTTACATGCTTGCCTACTTAACATCTACTAGTTTTCACAAAAAATGGATTTCAGCTAATTTAAAGACGGCAATAGGAACTGGCTTTTTAGGCTCTTTCACAACATTTTCAGCGTTTAGTCTGGAAACGATCCAGTTATTTCAAGATGAAAGAGTTCTATTAGCAATCTTGTATATTTTTGTTAGTATGGTGGGAGGCAATTTAATGTGGAACTTAGGATTGACAAAAGAGGTGGTCGGATGACAGTTTTTCATTTAATAGCAGTTGGAGCAGGTGGTTTCTTAGGAGCTATTTCAAGATACTATATTGCGCGAAAATTAAATAAGACTGTAGAAGATAATCATTTGCCAGTAGGAACACTTTTAGTTAACTTGATCGGGTCTTTCTTACTTGGATTTATTGTAAGTGTTGGTGTAGACGGGCTATATATATTATTTATAGGAACTGGATTTTTAGGAGCATTCACTACATTCTCTACTTTTAATAAAGAACTGTATACATTAAAAAAATTTCCTGGGAAATGGTTCATGTATTTTTCATACACTTATGTAGGGGGAATAATATTTGGATTACTGGGCTATTTATTTGGTATAAGTATATAAAAAGCATCTTTTAAAGGATGCTTTTTATTGTTATTTTAGAAGAATAATAAAGTATGAAAACTTCAGCGACTCGAACTTCAGTATGGATCATTTTTTTAGATAACTCTGGACGGATCTAAAAAACGGGGTATGGCTAAAATAAAAAAGCACTCCTCAAACGAATCTGCCAAAAAAATAGTCTTCAACCTCATAAATGGGCAAAATTCACATACGACATAATTTAAAATAAGTACAACATATGAAAAAAGTCTCTTTTGGCACTTATTTTCAGTTATGTCGTATCGTCATTTTGCTATATTTTATAAAACAGGATTAAAAATTTTAATAGAAATATTTAACATGTAGCAATGATAGGTGACTAATTTGTTTTTGATGATTTACAGTCATGTAAGTCAAAGTTTTTTGGCTCGCTTCTAGGATCGTGTGCTCTCTTTCTTTCTTTCTCATTATAAAATTATTAATTCTTTCGGAAACTTTGTCAGCACTTCTACACCATCTTTAGTAACAACGACATCATCTTCAATTCGAACACCTGTAATGTCAGGATGATAGATGCCGGGCTCTATTGTAAATACCATGCCAACTTCCAATTTCATGTCATTTACGCCAGTGATGGATGGAAATTCGTGAACAGAAATCCCGAGACCATGGCCTAGTCGGTGTGTAAAATAATCTCCGTATCCCGCTTCAGTAATGATATCTCGTGCTGTTTTGTCAAGTTCCATTGCAGTTACACCTGGTTTAACTGCTTGAATCGCCGTTTCTTCTGCACGTCTAACTGTTTCGTAAATATCTCTCATTTTAGCTGTTGGTTCTCCAAAAGAAATAGTACGCGTAATATCTGAACAATAGCCATTATAAACGACTCCTAGATCAAATAGGATAAAGTCACCCTTTTGTATTTTACGATCTCCAGGAGTTCCATGGGGAGACGCAGTTTTTGGTCCGCTAAGTACCATTGTATCGAATGACATTTGGAAAGCGCCCTTTTCTTTCACTGCAAGCTCAATAGCATTTAATATCTCAAGTTCTGTTTTTCCTTCTATAATTTCTTTACAACCAACTTCAATTGCAAAGTCTGCAAGTTCAGCTGCTTTTCGCATATTGACAAGTTCTTCTTCTGATTTTATTACACGTAGATCATTAATTTTTCCGTCGATTCTTGAAACTTCTATAGCAGGAAATCTGTCGGTAATTGCCTCTAGCCTCTCTACGGTAATATGTGCTTTTTCAATGGCAAGTGTTTGGATGTTTCCAACTTTTTCTTTAATTGTTTCAGCAAAAATATCCCATGCATTTTCAGTATCTTGGTGTCCAACAATATCACCCGACCAACCAGCTGCTAAAGCATCGGGAACTTCCATTTTGGGACAAATTATTAAAGGTGTTTTCTCTTTAAATATGACTACACCAAGTAAACGTTCATGTGGGTTACTTCTGAATCCAGTGAAGTAAAATACATTATCTGGGGACGTAATGAAGGCTGCATCTATTTGTTGAGATACTAAGTAAGTTTGAATTTTTTCAAGTGGTTTCAATATGGACACCTCATTTAAATTTTTCTTATTTTAGCATAACAGAATAAAGGATTTCTAGCATATTTGTAGAAATATATAGAATATAGACGAAACTCAAAATAAAAGGAGAGGCTAACATATGCAAATTAGTTTTCATGGACATTCAGTAGTAAAGATTATAACAGCTAGTCATACAATATTAATCGACCCCTTTATCTCTGGAAACGGTCAAACAGATTTAGTTGCATCAGAAGAACAACCAGACGTCATCTTACTTACACACGGACATAATGATCATGTAGGAGACACAATTGACATTGCTAAAAGAAATGATGCACTCGTCATTGCAACTTTTGAACTGGCAAGGTACCTAGAATCTAAGGGTGTAAGAACACATGCAATGGGATTAGGTGGGGCCTATGAATTTGAATTTGGACGTGTGAAGTATACACAGGCTTTCCATAGTTCTTCATTTACAACAGCAGATGGTGAAATTATTTATGCAGGGATGCCCGGGGGAATTCTTTTCACAGAGGGTGGCAAAACTATTTATCATGCAGGAGATACGGCATTATTTGGGGATATGAAACTAATTGGAGAACAAAATGCGATTGATGTTGCATTTTTACCTATCGGGGATAATTTCACGATGGGTCCAGAAGATGCAGCGTATGCTACGGAACTTTTGAAACCTAAAGTAGTTGTACCTATTCATTACAACACATTCCCTGGAATTCAACAGAACCCTTATGGATTCAAAGAATTAGTAAAAACAAGCGAAGTGCATATTTTAAAAGCAGGAGATAAGATCGAACTTTGAGTTTCTTTGTAGAATGAAAACAGAACAGTATGTGTTACAATAAACGCATAATAATCGTTTGGATGTGACTACATGACAACAAAACATGAACAAATTTTAGAATATATTGAAAAGCTACCTGTAGGGGATAAAATATCGGTTAGACAAATTGCAAAAGATTTAATAGTGAGTGAAGGAACTGCTTACCGTGCGATAAAAGAAGCTGAAAACAGAAGGCTTGTTAGTACGATTGAACGTGTTGGTACAATCCGTATCGAACTGAAGAAAAAAGAGCATTTTGAACGACTAACTTTTGCAGAAGTTGTAAATATTGTAGATGGACAAGTTCTGGGAGGAAAAGCAGGACTTTATAAAACGTTAAATAAGTTTGTCATCGGTGCCATGCAACTTGAGGACATGATGAGATATGTAGAACCAGGGAATTTACTCATTGTAGGGAATCGACTTAAAGTACATGAGCATACATTAAAAGCAGGAGCTGCTATTTTAATTACTGGTGGTTTTGATGTACCTGAGAAAATAAAAAAACTGGCGGATGAGATGGAGCTACCTGTTATTTCAACCAGTTATGATTCTTTTACAGTTGCTACAATGATAAACCGTGCCATTGATGACCAACTGATAAAAAAAGATGTATTACTTATTGAAGATATATTCACACCATTAGATGAGACTGCGTATTTGTTAACAACAGATCAAGTGAAGAAATATAGCGAGTTAAACAGTTTAACCAACCATGGAGGATATCCAGTTGTAGACTCGAACAAAAAAACGGTAGGAATTGTAACGGCAAGAGATGTGATTGATAAGGAAAGCCATGAGCAGATCGATAAAGTAATGACTAAAAATCCTATTACTATCACGATGAAAACAAGTGTCGCCGCAGCAAGTCACCGAATGATTTGGGAAGGTATAGATTTAATGCCTGTTCTTGGTGAAAATAGTGTTTTACAAGGTGTTGTTAGTAGACAGGATGTTTTAAAAGCATTACAAGCTGCTTCGCGACAACCACAAAATGGTGAAACAATTGATGATATTGTAAAACAACAAATGAAGATCATATCTTCAGAAGAAATGGTATTTGAATGCATAGTTACACCTCAAATGACAAACCATTTCGGTGCGATGTCATACGGAGCATTTACTATTTTGCTGACAGAAACAGGAGCTCAATCACTGAAGATTCGTAAACGTGGTGAAAGTGTTGTAGAAAATATGACGATATATCATACAAAACCGATTCAATTAGAAACGGTTCTACGTGTACACGCTCGTATGTTAGAAATGAGTAGGAAAGTAGCGAAGATGGATATCGAAGTTTTCAATGAAAAATTGTTAGTTGGAAAAGCAATGATTACTTATCAATTATTAGAAAGATAATCATAAATAAATGATGCAACCTATTTTAGTTGCATCATTTATTTTGAAGTATGAAGTTAAGTTATTGATTTATTCTAAGTTCTTCTTGAACAAATTGACTGTAATGTTTATAAGCTTTAAAATTATGGTACATAAAATAAGCTCCAAGTAAGATAAATAATCCGGAAATAACATATGTTACAGAAGAAGGGTACACGATTAAAAAGTTAAGCCCAAAAAAGAAAATAAAAGCTCCTAAGCATACAGATGCTTTGGAAGAAAACCATTTTTTCCTAATTGGGAAAGTAGTGCGGAATTGTTTCGTTTTAAAATAAAAATACCAAACAAAAGAAACCACGATACCAAGTATGAATATTCCATTGAGAATCATAATAAACCTCCAATAAATAGTTAAGCTTCTATTATTGTAAAGGGAAAATGGAGAAAATGCGAACTGAATATATATTGACACGGAGGAATTTACATGAAAAGACAAATCATTGACACAATCGAGCGCTTTGACAAAATAATCCTACATAGACATGTTAGACCTGATCCAGATGCATATGGGTCACAAATCGGTTTAAAAGAATTATTAGCACTGAACTATCCTTCAAAAAAGATTTTTGCTACTGGGACGCATGAGCCTACTTTAGATTTCATGGCACGTCCAGATCAAGTGACGGATGAAGACTTTTCTAATGCATTAATTATTGTTACGGATACTGCAAATACAGAAAGAATAGATGATCAAAGATATACACTAGGGAAACACCTTATAAAAATTGATCATCATCCAAATGATGATGCTTATGGAGACTTACTTTGGGTAGATACAACTGCAAGTTCTGTAAGTGAAATGATTTGTAATTTATTTGAAGAAGGTAGTGCATATAAAGACTGGAAGATGAATAAAAGTATTGCACGTCTTTTATTTGCCGGAATTGTTGGGGATACTGGGAGATTTATGTTCCAAAGTACTTCTCTTAAGACAATGGAGTATGCTGGGAAACTACTTACGTACGGTTTTGATCGTACCGAACTGTTTAATGGGATGTATGAAGTAGATAGAAGCTTACTTCACCTTAAAGGCTATATTTATGAGAACTTTAGTATGGATGAAAATGGTGTCGGATCTATCAAACTTACTAGAGAGATTTTACGAAAATACGGTGTAGCAGAATCGGAAGCTTCTTTATTAGTAAGTGCTCTTGCAGATGTAAAAGGAATGAAATGTTGGGTGTTTTTCATTGAAGATTCAGAAACAATCCGTGTTAGACTACGCTCTAAAGGGCCAGTGATTAATGGTGTAGCTAAAAAATATGGTGGTGGAGGTCATCCGCTAGCATCTGGGGCTTCAGTTAGAACATGGGATGAAGCAGATTTAGTAATAGAGGATTTAAGAAAGCTGTAAATCGGGGTGTTATAAATATGGAAACAGTATATCCACAAATTGTGACATCAGCGGATATGCTGAAAAGCACAATTCAATTGGAACAGCTCATTCATAAGTTGAAAATGAATAACGCAAAGGCAGCCGCCATTACAAATAGTAAATTGTATGGGGTGTTGCCTTTTTGGCATGATTTACAAAAACATGGGATTCATCCTGTGATAGGACTTTCTCTTCGTGTAAAATTACATGATGAGGTAGTTTGTCTTATTATTTATGCAGAAAATAATAAAGGGTACGAAAATATGTTGAAAATTTCGAGTAGTTTAGAAACAAGAGAGCTTACTGAACTACCTCAAAGCTGGCTAGAAGCATATAAAGATGGGCTTATAGTTGTCTATAAAGGGGATTCGAAATTTTCAGAAGAAACTTTACAACAATTGATAAAAATATTTCAGTCGAAAAATTTATTTATCGGAATGGAGCGGCCAAATGGCGTGAAATTGGAAGATGAAATAAAAATCATGCAAGTTTCAGAAGATTTTTCTATTCCAATTACAACCTATCATTTAAGCCGCTATATAGAAAAAGAAGATGCATTTGCATACGAAGTTTTAGATGCAATGGACCAATCAGTCAAAATGTCTGATAGAAACCGACTAAAACCTTCAGAAGTTTCAGCTCATGTACTAACTGAAACGGAATGGATGGAACGATTTTTAGATGTACCTGAATGGACTATTAACACGAGTAATATGTTAAAACGATGCCAGCTTACATTTCCACAACAAACACATCATATGCCCAAATATCCATTGGCTGATGGATTATTAGCAAAAGATTATTTAAAACAACTTTGTGAAGAAGGATTAAAGGAACGTGTACAACATATAACAACAGAATATACAGAACGATTACTCTATGAGTTAACGGTTATTAGTCAAATGAGATATGATGATTACTTTTTAATTGTTCAAGATTTTATGAAGTTTGCTAGGCAAAAAAATATTTTAACAGGACCAGGTCGAGGTTCATCAGCGAGTTCTCTTGTTGCATATTCTCTTCGTATTACAGATGTAGATCCACTAGCGTATGGATTATTATTTGAACGATTTTTAAATCCAGATCGAATTACTTTACCGGATATTGATATAGATTTTGCAGATTCGAGAAGGATGGAAGTAATTCAATATGTTGCTGAAAAGTACGGAAAGAATTATGTGTCACAGATCATTACATTTGGTACTTTATCAACAAAGGCAGTAGCTCGAGAAGTTGCCAGAGTATTTGGTTTTGAATCCTCTACATTGGAGGCTATTTCATCTTTTATTCCATCGAAACCTGGAATTAAACTTAGGGAGGCTTATGAACAGTCTCAGAAGTTACGTGAGTTTGTTCAAACAGAAGAAATTCGGAAAAAATGGTTTGAAGTAGCGCTTGCTTTAGAGGGATTACCTAGAAATGCTTCTACCCATGCTGCGGGTATAGTATTATCGCCAATGCCACTTGTAGATATAGTGCCAATACAAATGGGCCATGAAGAAATATATTTAACACAGTGGCCAATGAAAGAAGTAGAACAAATTGGTTTACTGAAAATGGATTTCTTAGGGTTAAGAAATCTAACTATAATTGAACGTATATTGAAGCTTATAAATTATTCCCAGTCGACAAAATTATCCTTAACTTCTATTCCACTAGATGACAGTCGTACTTTTCAGTTGCTTCAAAATGGAGACACGACAGGTGTTTTTCAATTAGAATCAGCGGGGATGAGAAACGCGTTAAAACAGATTAGACCGTCTAAATTCGATGACATTGTTGCGGTAAATGCGTTATATCGTCCAGGTCCAATGGATAGTATTCCACTATATGCAAAGCGTAAATTAGGACAAGAAAAAATTACGTATGAACACCCTGTATTAGAACCGATTTTGAAAGAAACTTACGGGATTATCGTGTATCAAGAACAGATTATGCAAATTGCATCGCAAATGGCAGGTTTTACATTTGGAGAAGCAGACTTACTTCGAAGAGCAGTAAGCAAAAAGAATAGAGAAATATTGCAACAAGAAAGAGTTCACTTCGTTCAAAAAGCACTTCAACAAGGTCATACATCCGAAGCTGCTACAGCTGTCTACGATTTGATTGTACGATTTGCAGACTATGGGTTTCCGAAAAGCCATGCAGTTGCCTATAGTATCATTTCCTATCAAATGGCTTACTTGAAAGCACATTTCCCATTGGAGTTTTACTGCGCATTATTAACTACTTCAGCTGGAAATCAAGAGAAAGTAAATCAGTTGATTATGGAAATGAAATTAAAAGGAATAGAAATTCTAGCTCCTTCCATTTATACTAGTCAAGCCTTTTTTACTGTAGACAAACCATCTATTCGTTTTGGTTTGCAAGCTATAAAAGGCGTTTCTCATTCATTTGTTCAAAAACTGATCCAACAAAGAACAAAACGAACTAGTAAATGGGAAGATATGTTTGATTTTGCTTCTGATTTAACAGCTACATATTTTACTCGCAAAAATATAGAACCACTAGTTAAAGCAGGTGCGCTAGATGAATTTAATGAGGAAAGGTCTACTTTACTTGCTACATTAGATGCTGCAGTGAAATATGCTGAACTAGTAAGTCCGTCTGAAGAACTAGATTTATTTGCTGGAGATACATTTCATTTTGGCAAATCAAAATATATTCGAACGGATCCAATGCCTCTTATGATCAAATTACAATTTGAAAAGGAAGTACTTGGCCAATATCTTTCCGAGCATCCAACTATTTCAGTGAAGAAAAAAATGCAAGAACCGATTCATTCTATTTGGAATGTACTTCAATCGACAAAAGAAGGAAAAGTAGTGATTATCGGATTAATACAAGAAATAAAACGAATTCGCACGAAAAAAGGCGAATTAATGGCCTTTGTTACACTGCAAGATGAAACTGGAAACATGTCAGTGACGCTTTTTCCAGAAGAATTAGCGAAATTCAATGAATTATTAAAAGATTTAGGTATCATTAAAGTGGAGGGGAAAGCAGAAAGAAGAAATGGGCGTTCCCAAATAATTGCTAAATACGTTTCAAACTAAACTGCACATTTATTTGTGCAGTTTTGTCTTTACGTTTGTTTCTTTTTTTTGTATGCTAATAAAGTCGAGTGGTCAGACCACTTTGTAATTTTTGGAAAAAGTGAGGATTTTATGAATCCAGAAAAAAATTCACCCAAAATGTTTTTAGAGACAGTAAAGAAGTTAAGAGAGATTATCCAAGAAACGAAAGTACCGATTGGTGGGAAATTACCTTCTGAACGTGTACTTGCTGAGCAGCTTCAAGTAGGAAGATCTACTATCAGAGAAGCACTGAGGAGTTTAGAATTACTTGGTTTAATTGAAACAAGAAGAGGAGAAGGAACTTTTCTATCCGACTACCGTAAACATCAACTAGTAGAAGTTTTATCTACTTTTATATTGCAAGATATTAAAACATATGAAGATGTTAATGAAACGAGACAAACATTAGAAAAAGATGCGATTCGTGTCATTTGTCAAAAGGATAAATTTAAACAACACAGAATTTGGGATGGCTTTTTACTTAAGTTACGAGAAGAGCAGGTAATACGAGAAGAGATTATCCGAGAAATTATTGTTTTGGTCGGAAATCGACTTACATTGAAAATTTGGTTTTTGTTAAAGCAATTTGCCGGTGATCCGTATGTGAAGGAAATGAGTATGGATGAAACAACTATTTGGATAGAGATACTTGAGAATGTAAAAAACGGGGATGAATATAAAGCAATATCTCTTTACAACCAATGGCTTTTGTTAATGAATAGGAGTGAAGTGTAAATGATTCGAGATTTATTTAGAAAAAATCATAAAAAGAAATATGCAACGATTTCTATTGAGCAATCGAACAATGAGATGCCGGAGGGGTTAATGGTAAAATGCCCTGAATGTAAAAAAAATGTTTTGACAAAAGAATTGATGGAAAATTTAAAAGTATGTCCATCTTGTGATCATCACTTGAAGATGACAGCGTGGGAACGAGTAGAAATTTTCTTGGATGAAAGTACTTTTACATCGATGGATGATCATTTACAAACGGAAAATCCATTAAATTTTCCAGGTTACACAGAAAAAGTTAAATCAGATTCAGAAAAAACTGGGTTGAATGAAGCAGTATTAACCGGAGTTGGAGAAATCGATGGAAGAAAAGTAGTGGTAGCAATTATGGATTCTCATTTTAGAATGGGTTCTATGGGATCTGTTGTTGGAGAAAAAATTACAAGAGCTATTGAAAAAGCAACTGAACTAAAGATTCCTTTTATCATCTTTACAGCTAGTGGGGGTGCACGTATGCAAGAAGGAGTATTATCTCTCATGCAAATGGCCAAAACAAGCGTTGCACTTAGAAGGCATAGTGATCACGGACTTTTATATATCTCTATTTTAACGCATCCTACTACTGGTGGAGTTTCTGCAAGCTTTGCATCCATTGGAGATATTAATATTGCGGAGCCTAAAGCCTTGATTGGATTCGCTGGACGAAGAGTAATTGAACAAACAGTTCGTGAAAAACTACCAGAAAATTTTCAAACTGCGGAGTTTTTAATGGATCATGGTCAATTGGATGCAGTAATTCACAGAAAAGAAATGAAAGAAAAAGTTTCCTCTCTAGTGAAAATGCACACAAGTAAGGAGATTACAACATGGTGAAAACATTACCTTTTGAAGAACCTATCATCCAATTAAAGACAAAAATTGCAGAATTAAAAGAGTATACAGAACATGCAGAAGTTGATATGTCTAAAGAAATAGGGAATTTAGAAACTAGACTTGCAAAATTAGAACAGGATATTTATGAAAATATGGAACCATGGGATCGGGTTCAAGTTGCCAGACATCCAAATCGTCCAACTACAAGAGATTATATTCAGCTTTTATTTACGGAGTTCATGGAACTTCACGGAGACCGATTATATGGAGACGATGCTGCAATCATTGGAGGAATTGCTTTATTTGAAGAGAATCCAATTACGATTATCGGGCATCAAAGAGGTCTTGATACGAAGGAAAATATTAAACGTAACTTTGGGATGCCACATCCTGAAGGATACCGCAAAGCACTACGTTTAATGAAACAAGCGGAGAAATTTAACCGTCCAATTATTTGTTTCATTGATACAAAGGGAGCATATCCAGGAAAAGCTGCCGAAGAGCGTGGTCAAAGTGAAGCAATTGCGAGAAACTTAGTAGAGATGGCAGGGTTAAAAGTTCCAGTGATTAGTGTAGTAATTGGTGAAGGTGGTAGCGGAGGGGCACTTGCATTAGGTGTTGCAAATCATATTCATATGTTAGATAACTCAACGTATTCTGTCATTTCTCCTGAAGGAGCAGCGTCTATACTTTGGAAAGATCCAACACTCGCAAAACAAGCGGCAGAAGCTATGAAGATAACTGCACCTGACTTGAAAGCAATGAACATTATAGATGAAGTTATTAAAGAAGTACAGGGTGGAGCTCATAGAAATCCAGAAATACAAGCAAAAAATATGAAAGATGTTCTTTTACAATCTTTACAAATTCTTAGTAAACTTTCAGTCGAAGAACTCATTTCCTCTAGGTATGATAAATTTAGAGCAATTGGGGAATATACAGAGGATAACGTGTCTAAATAGGCACGTTTTTTTTTGCTTCAATTCATGATAAGCTAAGTATAATAAATAAGGGGGAGGGGATATTCTTGAAACGGATTGGTGTATTAACTAGTGGAGGAGATGCTCCAGGTATGAATGCAGCAATTAGAGCAGTTGCTAGAAAAGCTATGTTTGAGGGGCTCGAAGTTGTTGGGATATATCACGGATATCAAGGTTTAATAGATGGGAATATGGAAGTATTAAACTTAGGTTCTGTAGGAGATATTATTCAAAGAGGCGGTACTAAATTATATTCAGCAAGATGCCCTGAATTTCGTACTAAAGAGGGACAACAAAAAGCAATCGAACAACTGAAATTAAATAAAATTGATGGACTAGTGATTATTGGGGGGGATGGTTCGTACCGGGGCTCAATGACTTTGACGAATAGTGGTTTTCCTTGTGTTGGTATTCCAGGAACGATAGATAATGATATACCAGGAACTGATTACACCCTAGGTTTTGATACTGCATTAAATACAGTTATAGACTGCATCGATAAAATTAGAGATACAGCTACTTCTCATGACCGAACATTTATCATTGAAGTAATGGGAAGAGATTCTGGAGATTTAGCTTTGTGGGCGGGGCTTGCAGGTGGAGCAGAAACAATTATCATTCCAGAAGAAACATATAACATGGAAGAAGTAATTGGTCGTTTAAAAAGTGGATCTACTCGTGGAAAAAAACACAGTATTATTATTGTAGCTGAAGGTGTTATGAGTGGGTCTGAGTTTGCAGCAAAAATAAAAGAGCATGCCGATATTGAAACACGTGTTTCTGTATTAGGGCATATTCAACGCGGTGGCTCTCCTACAGGTAGAGATCGTGTCCTAGCGAGCTTGTTTGGAGCGAAAGCGGTAGAGGTATTACTTGCCGGACATGGTGGGCGAGCTATTGGCATACAGAATCATCAAGTGGTAGACTATGATATGAATGAAGCATTTGAAAAAGGTGAGATAATGGATTCTAAAATGTATCAATTATCGAAAGAACTATCAATCTAGAAAAGCACGATATTATTTTATTTTAGAGAGGACTTGACCATGAGAAAAACTAAAATAGTTTGTACAATTGGACCCGCAAGTGAATCCGTAGAAATGTTAGACAATCTAATTGAAGCAGGAATGAATGTAGCACGCTTGAACTTTTCACACGGCAACCATGAAGAGCATGCTGTACGAATTAAAAGAATTAGAGAAGCTTCTGAGAAGGCAGGCAAGATTGTAGGGATTTTATTAGATACAAAAGGGCCTGAAATTCGTACGCATAAAATGGAAAATGATGCGATTGAATTAATTTCTGGTGAGGCAATTGATATTTCGATGTCAGAAGTTCTTGGTAATAGTGAACGTTTCTCTATTTCATATGAAAAATTAATCGAAGATGTTCAAGTGGGGTCAATCATCTTGTTAGATGATGGCTTAATCGAGTTAAAAGTAACAAATATCGATGCAAATAAAGGGATTATTTCTACATATATTGAAAATGCGGGAACTTTAAAGAATAATAAAGGTGTAAATGTTCCAGGAGTATCTGTTCAATTACCTGGAATTACGGAAAAAGATGCAGCAGATATTCTTTTCGGTATTGAACAAGAAGTAGATTTCATCGCAGCATCTTTTGTACGTCGTGCGAAAGATGTAATGGAAATAAGAGGATTATTAGAATCGAATAATGGTGCTCATATTCAAATTATCCCGAAAATAGAAAACCAAGAAGGCGTAGATAATATTGATGAGATTATTCAAGTTTCTGATGGCTTAATGGTAGCTAGGGGAGATCTTGGCGTTGAAATACCTGCTGAAGAAGTTCCTCTCGTGCAAAAAAGTCTAATTCATAAATGTAATATAGCTGGAAAACCAGTAATAACTGCTACACAAATGTTAGATTCCATGCAGAGAAATCCAAGACCTACACGTGCAGAAGCAAGTGATGTAGCAAACGCTATTTTAGATGGTACAGATGCAATTATGCTTTCAGGAGAAACTGCAGCTGGTATGTATCCACTAGAAGCAGTACAAACAATGGATAGAATTGCTAAAACAACTGAAAATGCTGTAGATTATCGTTCCATCGTGACAAAGTTAAGTAAAGCAAGAGAAGTGAATCTAACAGATGCTATGGGACAAGCAGTTGCTCACACAGCAATTAACTTAAAAGTAAAAGCTGTAATTGCACCTACTGAAAGTGGCTATACTGCCAAAATGATTTCTAAATTTAGACCTGGGGTACCGATTATTGCTGTCACATCCTCTATTATCCCTTCAAGAAAATTAACACTTGTATGGGGTGTCTATCCAATCGTTGGTAAAAAAGCTTACTCTACAGATGAAATTTTAGAAGTGGCGGTAGAAGAAAGTATTCTACATCAATATGTTACACATGGGGACTTAGTTATTATTACGGCGGGGCTACCGGTAGGTCAAGCAGGTACAACTAACTTGATGAAAGTTCATGTAATTGGAGATATGGTAGCAAAAGGTCAAGGTATAGGTAAATCAACTGCCTATGGACAAGCAATTATTGTCCATAATGCAGAGGAACTAAAAGGACAAGATACAACAGATAGAATCATTGTTACAATAGGTTCAGATCGTGATATGGTTCCTGCGATAGAAAATTGTAAGGGACTTATAACGGAAGAAGGCGGCTTAACAAGTCATGCTGCAGTTGTAGGATTAAGCCTAGGTATTCCAGTAATTGTTGGAGTCCATAATGCTACAAATCTTATTAAAGATGGCCAAGAATTAACGATAGATGCTGAAAGTGGCGTCATCTATCATGGACATGCTAGTATTATTTAAAAAATTGCCTCACCTGTAAAGGTGAGGCAATTACTTTATGGAAGGTGATTGGATGAAATGGTTCATTAGTTTATTTATTATTATTCCAGCAGTAGAATTATACATTCTTCTATTATCCGGAAAGACGATTGGAGTAGGGTATACATTTCTATTAATAATCGCTACAGGAGTGATTGGAGCATACGTAGCAAAAAAGCAAGGAATCAAAGCTTTCCGAGAAGTTTCCGATAATGTAAAGAATTATCAAGCACCTGCAGAACAAGCAATTAATGGACTCTGTATTTTTGCCGGATCTATTTTCGTCATATTACCTGGCTTTATATCAGATATTTTAGGTTTTCTTCTGTTAATTGGACCTACTAGAAATATATTATTTAAGCCATTTATATATAAATGGATTCGAAAGAAAATGAAAAGTGGTCAAGTGATTGTTATGAAGCCTTAGTAAAGTCAGTCCACTTATTTGCGAACAAATAAATAAAGGGACTAAATAATATTCCTATAACCCCAAATATTAAAACGGCTGCCGCGCTTAGAAAAAAGACGTGGACAGCCTTTATTTGCATAGAGGATGACCAAAGCATGGATTCCACTAGATGTCTTGTTAATTGAACAAAGATATACAGAAGTAACACGATAACTCCGAAAGTATGTTGATCGAGTAGGAAAAAATATATACTAAATGGTATTAAAATTATTCCAGTACCGAGAAATGGGATGCTATCAACTAATGAAATGAGAAAAGCGTATTTTATTGGTTGATGAAATCCTAGTGTAAGAAATCCAATAGATAACAAAAAAAATGTTAATAAAAATAATTTTATCTCAACGGATATAAACTTATTAATCACATCTGTCGATTTTAATAATCCTTTTTGACAAATAATCCGAGCTTTTTTTGGGAAATACACTAAAAACCACTGTCGATCTTTCATAGATTCCTGCAAAGAAAAAAATAATCCCATACTAAATAGTAAAAGCTCAAAAAAGTAAGAAGGTAAATGAGTTAAATTCATTAAAGCATTGTTCATAAAAGTATTCATTAGAGATTGGAGCTTTCCTTCGAACAAGAGAAAAATGGGATGATTTTGCATTTCAGCAACTGGAAGTAAGATAACATGATCGTGTATTAATGGAATAATATTAATGAGTGTTTGTACAATAAATATTCCAAATAAAAAAACTGCAGATACAATGATTAATTCTGTCAAAAATACACTAAGAAAAAGTGGGATTTTACATCTTTTATTTAAGAATTTAGTAATTGGAAATAAAAAGTACCCTGCTAGAATGGACAGTGAAAGAGGGTAAACAACAAATGAAATAAGGATAATAATTACAATTGGTATCAGTTTTGAGAACAAATCTTTCTTATTTAATTGCATTATAATCATTTTCATCCATTCTTTTCAAAAAATTGGTAAATAAAATGTATTATTTTAAAAATTTAAGCGATATTATTCACAAGTTCGCCAAAATTGATTATAATGAAAGAGCAAGCGTTTGAAGTAACTAATAAACAGTTAATCTTTCTTTTTACGAATTTTGTAAATCGAACTATTTGAACTGCAAAAGGGGAGATTTAAAAATGACAGCAACTCGTGGTTTAGAAGGAGTTGTAGCAACGGAAACGTCTATCAGTTCAATTATTGATGATACTCTTACATACGTTGGCTATGATATTGACGATTTAGCATCTAATGCAAGTTTTGAAGAAGTGGTGTATTTGCTTTGGCATAAAAAATTACCAAAAGTAGATGAACTTGCGGAATTAAAACAACAACTTGCAGAAAATATGGCAGTTCCTCAAGAAATATTAAATCATTTCAAAACTTATCCAATAAACAAAGTTCATCCAATGTCTGCTCTAAGAACAGCTGTATCTATGTTAGCATTGTATGATGATGCTGCTGAAGATATGTCGGATGAAGCAAACTACTTAAAAGCAATCCAACTACAAGCTAAGATGTCAACTTTAGTAACTGCTTTCTCACGCGTACGTAAAGGTTTAGAACCAGTAGCACCTAAAACAGATTTAGGTTATGCTGCAAACTTCTTGTACATGCTTTCAGGAGAGTTACCAGAAGCGATTGAAATTGAAGCTTTCGATAAAGCATTAGTTTTACATGCTGATCATGAGTTAAATGCTTCTACATTTACTGCTCGTGTATGTGTAGCAACACTTTCAGATATTTACTCTGGTGTTGTAGCAGCTATCGGTGCACTAAAAGGACCACTTCATGGTGGTGCAAATGAACAAGTTATGAAAATGTTAACTGAGATTGATACACTTGATAATGTTGATGCGTATATCAATGAAAAATTAGCTAACAAAGATAAAATTATGGGCTTTGGTCACCGTGTATATAGACTAGGCGATCCACGTGCGAAACATTTACGTGAAATGTCTAAAAAACTTACTTCACTTCGTGAAGAGTCAAAACTTTATGACATGTCTATTAGAATCGAAGAAATCGTTACTGGTCAAAAGAATTTACCACCAAATGTAGACTTCTATTCAGCATCTGTTTATCATTCATTGAATATTGATCATGACCTATTTACACCAATCTTTGCTGTATCACGTGTATCTGGTTGGACAGCTCATATTCTTGAACAATATGCTAATAATCGTCTTATTCGTCCACGTGCAGAGTACATTGGACCAGGAATTCAAAAATATATTCCAATCGAACAAAGATAAGTAAGGTATAATAAGGTGTACGGTTTAGGTTTTTAGCACATTTTGTGTTAAAAACCATATTATTATAATTGTAGGAGGAAAATAACAAATGACATCAGGTAAAATAACAGTAGAAAACGGTGTACTTAATGTACCAAACACAGCGGTAATTCCTTTCATTATAGGAGACGGAATAGGTCCTGATATCTGGGCTGCAGCATCACGTGTTCTTGAAGCAGCTGTTGAAAAAGCATATAACGGCGAAAAGAAACTTGAATGGAAAGAAGTTCTTGCAGGACAAAAAGCATTCGATCAAACTGGTGAATGGTTACCAAAAGAAACACTAGACGTTATTAAAGAATATTTAATCGCTATTAAAGGACCACTTACTACACCAATCGGTGGGGGTATTCGTTCATTGAACGTAGCATTACGTCAAGAACTTGATCTTTATACTTGTCTTCGTCCTGTTCGTTATTTCAACGGAGTTCCATCTCCAGTGAAACGTCCTGAAGATACTGACATGGTAATTTTCCGTGAAAATACGGAAGATATTTATGCAGGTATTGAATATGCAACTGGAACAGAAGAAGCAAAAAAATTAATTGATTTCCTTCAAAATGAAATGGGAGTAGACAAAATTCGTTTCCCAGAAACTTCAGGTATTGGTATTAAACCAATTTCAGAAGAAGGTACAAAACGTTTAGTGCGTGCTGCCCTTAACTACATCATTAAAGAAGGTCGTACTTCATTAACGATAGTACATAAAGGAAACATCATGAAGTACACTGAAGGCGCGTTCAAAAATTGGGGTTATGAAGTTGCTGAACAAGAATTTGGTGATAAAGTATTCACTTGGAACCAATACGATGTAATTAAAGAAGAGCAAGGAGCAGAAGCTGCTGATAAAGCACAAGCTGAAGCAATTGCTGCTGGTAAAATCTTAGTGAAAGATTCAATCGCTGACATTTTCTTACAACAAATTTTAACTCGTCCAAAAGAATTCGATGTAGTTGCTACAATGAATTTAAATGGTGATTATATTTCGGATGCACTAGCTGCACAAGTTGGTGGTATTGGTATCGCTCCAGGTGCTAATATTAACTATGTAACTGGACATGCTATTTTCGAAGCAACTCATGGTACAGCACCAAAATATGCTGGACTTGATAAAGTAAATCCATCTTCAGTAATTCTTTCAGGTGTATTAATGCTTGAACATCTTGGATGGAACGAAGCTGCGAAATTAATCATGGATTCAATGGAGAAATCTATTGCTTCTAAAGTAGTTACTTATGATTTCGCTCGTCTAATGGACGGCGCAACAGAAGTGAAATGTTCTGAATTCGGTGACGTATTAATTAAAAATCTTTAATCTGAAGTTAATATGAAATTTGGTTTTTAGAGAGGGTAAAACCCTCTCTTTTTTTATAAGACGAGAAAGTATAAATTTTTTACTTGGTATCTGTCTAGCGTAAGCAGCCCCTCAGTTTAGAGATAGGTGCTTGCGCTTTTCTTATAAAAACAAAAGGAGAGATTCTACATGACATTGAAACGTAATAAAATCTCAGTTATCGGTGGCGGATTTACAGGTGCAACAACTGCTTTCTTATTAGCCCAAAAAGAACTTGGAGATGTTGTATTAGTAGACATTCCTCAAGTTGAAAATGCTACTAAAGGTAAAGCCTTAGATATGGCACAAGCAGGTCCAGTGCAAGGTTTTGATTCTAACATTATTGGTACTTCAAACTATGAAGATACAAAAGACTCAGATGTAGTTATTATTACTGCTGGTATTGCACGTAAACCTGGTATGAGCCGTGACGACTTAGTTCAAACAAACCAAAAAGTAATGAAAGCTGTAACTAAAGATATTGTAAAATACTCTCCGAACACTATAATCATCGTATTAACTAACCCAGTTGATGCAATGACTTACACTGTATATAAAGAATCGGGTTTATCAAAAGAACGTGTAATCGGACAATCAGGAGTACTTGATACTGCTCGTTTCCGCACATTTGTTGCGCAGGAATTAAACGTTTCTGTTAAGGATGTAACTGGTTTTGTTTTAGGGGGACATGGTGATGATATGGTTCCATTGGTAAGATACTCTTATGCTGGTGGTATTCCATTAGAAAACTTAATCGATGCTGCTCGTTTAGAAGAAATTGTTGCTCGTACTCGTAAGGGTGGGGCTGAAATCGTTAACCTACTTGGTAATGGATCTGCTTACTATGCACCAGCCGCATCATTAGTTGAAATGGCTGAAGCAATTCTTAAAGATCAAAAACGTGTATTACCATCAATCGCTTACTTAGAAGGCGAATATGGTATGGATGGAATCTACCTTGGTGTTCCAACGATAATTGGTGCTGGTGGTATCGAGAAAATTATCGAACTTGAATTATTAGAAGAAGAAAAAGCATTATTAAACAAATCTGCTGAATCAGTTAAAGCAGTAATGAACGTTTTAGCTTAATCTAAATATAATTAGGATCGAGTGGGGAAACCTGCTCGGTTATTTTTTGATTTTATAGAAACTCAAAATACTGAGCGGATGCTTGCGCTTTTCTAGTGGTTATTGTTAAGATAAAGGTAGTTTACTTTTAGAGAGATGATGTTCTCTTTTTAGGTATAATTTTAAATGAATCAATAAATGAAACATTTGTTAAGTTATCAATTGAGTGATTTGGAATGGGGGTTTCAAATCAACTTTGGAGGCTATTAAATGAAAAAAATATTAGTTGTAGATGATGAAAGCTCAATCGTGACATTGTTAAAATATAATTTAGAAGAAGCAGGGTTTCAAGTTATAACAGCTGCAGATGGGAAAGAAGGTTTGCATCTTGCAAAAACTGAAAATCCAGATGTCATCGTATTAGATTGGATGCTACCACACTTGGATGGTATGGAAGTTTGTAAAGAACTTCGTATCAAAAAAATTCAAACACCAATTATTATGCTAACTGCAAAAGATGAAGAGTTTGATAAAGTTCTTGGTCTTGAATTAGGTGCGGATGATTATATGACAAAACCATTCAGTCCTCGTGAAGTAATCGCTCGTGTAAAGGCAATGATTCGTCGATCGGGGATGTCTTCTGACATTAAGAGAACTGAAGGAAGAAGTATAGAAGAACAATACGTTTTTGGTCCTTTACAAGTTTTCCCGGAAAGATTTGAAGTATTGTTAAATGATGAAACAATTGAATTTACTCCAAAAGAGTTTGAATTACTTGTTTATCTAATTGAAAACAAAAATCGTGTATTAACACGGGATCAATTATTAAGTGCGGTATGGAACTATGATTTTGCTGGAGATACTCGAATTGTAGATGTTCATGTGAGTCACTTAAGAGATAAAATTGAAGTGAATAGTAGAAAGCCTATATTTATCAAAACGATTAGAGGCCTTGGTTATAAATTTGAGGAGCCTAGGTAATAATGATGTCTTTTCAAAATAGAATTTTAAGAATATATTCTATCTTAATTGGACTTCTTCTAGCGGGCGTAGGTCTTGTTCTTGGACAGCTGTACCCATTATTTGTAGATAATACCGCAAATTCTTTAGTTAATTCAAAAGTAGAGGATATATCAGCGTATTTATCGACTACCGAAGTACCAAAAGATATTCAAAATCAAATTATTCATAAAGTTTCATTTAATGACCACATTATTGAAAGTACTGATATACAACAAACATTTTGGATGTTTCTATTTATTATATTGTTCTTAGCTTTTCTAATAGCCATTATAATTGGTGCAAGTGTTTTCAAAAAATATGCTGTGCCAATTGAACATTTAACGCAAACAGCAATGGAGCTGGCAAAAGGGAATTATCGGGTCAGGGCATTTGAAGATGACTTCTCAGGAATGTCAAAACTTAGTAAGTCGATTAATATTCTTGCTCGCAATTTACACGATATTTCAGTTATGCGTGAAACGGAGAAAGAACGACTAAAAACGTTAATTGAAAATATGGGAAGTGCGCTATTAATGATTGATCGAAATGGAGAAACAACAATTGCCAATCGATCATTTTTGAAACTCTTTCAACTTAAGTTTGAAGATGTGGATGGAAAGTTGTTCCGTAAAATAGGACTTCCAGATCAAATAGAAGAGTTTATCGACAAGCTATTCTTAACTGAATCCTCCAATCGACAACAACTTAATATTAAAAAAAATCATTTTACTTATTACATGGATGCATACGGAGCTCCAGTTATAGGAGAACACGGTAGATGGCTTGGAATTGTGATCGTCATGCATGACATTACAGAGTTAAAAAAGCTAGAGCAAGTGAGAAAAGACTTTGTTGCAAATGTATCTCATGAATTAAAGACTCCTGTTACTTCTATCAAAGGATTTTCTGAGACTCTATTATTTGGCGCTTATAAAAAGGAAGAAACACTCCTTTCATTTTTAGAAATAATACATAAGGAAAGCAATCGATTACAAGCACTTATTATCGACTTATTAGATCTTTCTAAAGTAGAGCAAACAGGCTATGAAATTTCTAAACAAAAAGTATATTTCAGTGAAATTATTAATAGTAGCATTGAATTGACTATTCATTTAGCTGATAAAAAGAATATAACGATTGAAACGAATATAGATGAACAAGTTGTAATACTAGGGGAAACGAACCGTCTAAAACAAATTATCGTTAATTTAATTGCTAATGCGATTAATTACTCTCTCGAAAATACAATGATTAAGCTAAGTGTTTATCAAAATAAAAAGTATGGGATTTTTGAAATAGAAGACCAAGGAATTGGGATTAGTAAAGTAGAAATAACGCGTATTTTTGAGCGTTTTTATCGGGTAGACCGTGCTAGAAGTAGAAACTCAGGAGGTACAGGCCTTGGTCTTGCCATCGTGAAACATCTAGTTGAAGCACATCAAGGGTATATCGAGGTGCATAGTGAAGAAGGGAAAGGTACTATTTTTAAAGTATACATCCCTATTGTTAATACTTAACGGAGGTAAATATGAATAACAAACCATTTATTCCGATAATTATCGGAACTGATATAAACGCATACAATATGGCTATTTCATTTCATGAAGAATATAATATAAAGCCAATCTTAGTTGGTAAAGAAGCAATGTCTTTCACTAAATGGAGTAATATTATTGAACATACAGAAATACATGCAAATTTGTGGGATAAAACATCATTTGTACAAGTTCTAATTAAAGTTGCCGAAAAGTATAGTGTTCCAGGAAAACAACTGTTATTAATTGGAACGAATGATTTCTATGTTCGCTTAATTATTGAACATGCAGCTGTTCTAAAAGAGATGTATGTATTTAATTATATGGCAGAAGATTTGATGAATAATCTTTTGGTCAAAACTAATTTTTATAAGTTATGTGAAGAGCATGGATTAGACGCGCCAAAAACGTATTATTATTCGTGTGCGAAGAAAGAAGTTTTCAAAGAGGAAGTTCTATTTCCTTTAATTATTAAACCAAGTGATGGTGTTCAATATTACCAAAATAAATTCCCTGGTCAACAAAAAGTATACCGAGTGGAAAATAGAGAAGAATTGAATGATGTTATTGACCAAGTGAATGCTAGTGGTTATGAAGAAGATCTTATCATTCAAGATTATATCCCTGGTGATGATACATATATGTGGGATTCTGTATTTTACATGAGTTCAAAAGGGAAAGCGCAATTAGGGACGTTTGCCCAAGTAGTACTGCAAGAACATACGGTTACAGCAATTGGTAACTACACTGCTTTAATCACAAGATATAATGAAGAAATGATGGTAAAATTACAGCGTTTTTTAGAGGCTGTAGGCTATGTTGGATTTGCAAACTTTGATTTGAAGTTTGATGAACGTGATGGGAAATTTAAAGTGTTTGAAGTAAATATAAGGCAAGGACGTTCAAGTTATTATACGACTGCTCTTGGTCATAATATGGCACGTTATTTTGTAGATGATGTTATTTATCAAAAAGAAAAGCCACTTACATTATTAGATGAACATTATTTATTCACAGTTGTTCCTAAAATAGTATTGAAAAAATTTGTTGAAAATAAAGAGATTCAAAAAGAAGTTAGACAATTATTAAGAGATGGTAAATGGGGAAATCCATTGTTTTATAAAAAAGATAAACATCTTACGAGAAAACTCTTTCTACTAGCTCGTCAGTTTAATTATTATAAAAAGTACAAGAATAATAATTGGTGATGAAAAGTTTACAATTAAAACACATTGAATTTACAATTGTTTGATATATTTAATCAGACCCCTTTTCCAAATGTTTTGCTAAAAAAAGCTAGCTTGTGCTAGCTTTTTTTTATTTTTCTGAAACTTATAGTATATTCATCCGTAAAATAAGATATACATAGAAAGGGGAATAAAGATGAGTGCCAAAAGATTAGTTACGATCATTATTACATCATTTATTGGAATCATTCTATTATCTGCTGTCTTAACATCTTGGTATACCGTAGATGAATCAGAGCAAGCAATTGTTATTACATTTGGTGAAGCTAGTGACCCCATTACGGAGTCTGGTTTAAAATTTAAAATACCTTGGCCAATCCAAAAGGTAGAAAAGCTATCTAAAGAAACATTTAGTCTGCGATTTGGTTATAAGCAAGCAGCGGATGGGGAAGTAACTTCCTTTGATAAAGAAACTAAAATGATTACTGGTGACGACAATATCGTTTTGACTGATTTAGTCGTTCAGTATAAGATTACAGATCCAAAATCATATTTATTCAATTCAGAAAGTCCACAAGAATTATTACATGATGCTACTTCAGCATCCATTCGTTCCGTAATTGGTAATTCTAAAATTGATGATGCACTTACTTCAGGAAAAGGGCAAATTGAAGCAGATACCGTTGAGTTACTTGGTTCTTTAATCGAAAAGTATGATATTGGAATTACTGTACTTTCCGTAAAATTGCAAGACGTGGAACTGCCGAATGCCGAAGTTCGTTCTGCATTTACTGCTGTAACAGATGCCGAAGAAACGAAAAATACTAAAGTGAACCAGGCAGAGAAATATGAAAACCAAAAGTTAAGTGAAGCAATTGGAGAAAAAGATGCCATTATTTCAAATGCTATAGGATACAAAACTGCTCGTACTGAACAAGCACGAGGAGATGTAGCATTGTTTGATAAGATTTTTGCCGAATACAAAAACAATAAAGAGATTACGAAACAACGACTTGTGATGGAAACATTAGATGCGGTATTACCAAACGCACAAATATACATTATGAATGACGATGGTGGAACGATGAAATACTTGCCACTTCAACCTGTAGAATCTACTAAGCAAACTACCCCACCAGTTGCTCCGGAAACAGAATCAGAAAATGGGAGTGGACAATAATGGCGGATAAAAAAAATCCATTTGCAAACTTAGAAGAAAAATTTAAAGAAACACAAAAAAAGCCTAAAAAAGAAAAAGTTCCAATTGATTATAAAAAGTATACGAAATCTTTTCTAGTTATTTTTGCTTTGTTCATCCTTCTTGTCATTGCATTTGCAAATATATATGTTGTGAAGGAAGGAGAATTTAAAGTTATTCGTCAGTTCGGAGAGATAAAAGATATTAAAGAATCACCTGGCTTACATATGAAAATACCTTTTGTTCAAAGTGTGACTACCGTTCCCAAATACCAAATGAACTATAAGTTATCGGAAGCGGAAATTAACACGAAAGACAAACGTCGAATTATTATTGATAATTATGCTGTATGGAGAGTAGTGAACGCGAAAGAAATGATTACAAGTGCAGGGACCCTTGTAAACGCGGGTTCTCGTATGGAAGAATTCATCTATTCCGTTGTACGTTCTGAACTTGGGCAACTAAACTATAACGAGATTATTAATGATGAGAACTCATCTAGAGGAAGCTTAAATGATCAAATTACAACGCATGTAAATGAATTGCTTAAAAAAGATAATTACGGGATAGAAGTGGTGGATGTACGTATTAAACGGACTGATTTACCAGAAGAAAATGAGCAATCAGTCTACAATGAAATGATTTCAGAACGACAAAGTATCGCGCAGAAATTCTTATCTACTGGGGATGCTGACAAACGTCGTATTGAAGCGGAAACAGATCGTCAAGTAAGAGAAATGCTAGCAACTGCCAAAAAAGAAGCTGCAATTATTACGGCAGAGGGCGATGCAGAAGCTGCAAAAATATACAACCAATCATTTTCAAAAGACCCTGAGTTTTATTCTCTTTACCGGACGCTCGAGTCTTACAAAAAAACAATTGGAGAGGATACGATGATTATTATTCCATCTGACTCTCCGTATGCCAGTATCTTGTCTGGATCCTTAGAATAAGTATATGAATCGTCATTCCCCTTATCCACGTGGTAAGATATAGGGAATGACGGTTTTATTATTTGTCCAAATGTAGACATCAAGTACCGCATTTCAAATTTAAGGAGTGAACCTAAAATGGCATCCGAAAAAATTCTATTATTAGATGGAAATAGTCTCGCGTATCGAGCTTTTTTCGCATTACCTTTATTAACAAATGAGCACGGTATTCATACGAATGCTGTTTATGGTTTTACCATGATGCTTCAAAAAATTATGGAAGAAGAAAAACCTACACATATGTTGGTTGCATTTGATGCTGGGAAAACAACTTTTAGACACTCAACTTTTGAAGAATATAAAGGTGGAAGACAAAAGACGCCACCAGAATTATCGGAGCAGTTTCCTTATATACGTAAACTAATTGATGCATATGGCATTAAACGATATGAACTTGAAATGTACGAAGCAGATGATATTATTGGGACGCTTAGCAAGCAAGCTTACGAAAAAGGGCAGCAAGTTGTCATTGTTTCTGGAGATAAAGATTTAACACAGTTATCTACAGACAAGACAACCGTTTATATAACAAGAAAAGGAATCACGGATATTGAAAAATATACACCTGCACATATAGAAGAAAAATACGGATTAACTCCGCTTCAAATTATTGATATGAAAGGTCTGATGGGAGATGCTTCTGATAATATTCCCGGCGTACCTGGAGTTGGCGAAAAGACGGCCATCAAATTATTAAAAGAACATGGTTCCGTAGAAAATCTGTATCAAGCTTTAGATACAGTTAGTGGAGTAAAACTAAAAGAGAAACTGACTGCAAATGAAGAGCAGGCCAAAATGAGTAAGTCACTTGCGACGATAGAAGTGAATGCTCCTATTGAAGTGGCGATAGAAGATTTGACTTATAGTGGACCTAATATGGAAGATGTCGTAGCTATATGGAAGGAGCTTTCTTTTAAAACACTATTAGAGAAAACTGAGTATGTTGAGGAAGACCAAGAGACGACTGAAATACAATTTACAATTCTGGATGAAATTGATGCGTCCATTCTTCAAGATACAATGGCACTCCATTTGGAAATGTATGATGAGCAATATCATACAAGTGAATTATTAGGAATCAGCTTATTTAACGGAGAAGAGAGTTATTTTGTTCCGGGATCAATTGCATTTGAATCACCTGTTTTTTGTACATGGTTAGAAGATGCCACGAAGATAAAATATTTAGCGGATTCAAAAGCAACACAAGCAGTTAGTAGGAAGCACAAAGTCAGTATGCATGGTGTTGATTTTGATCTACTATTAGCGGCATATATCGTGAATCCATCTATCTCTTCGGATGACGTTTCGTCAATAGCAAAAGAATTTGGCTATTATAATGTATTAACGAATGACAGTGTATACGGAAAAGGCGCAAAAAAATCGACACCAGAGTTGGATAAAATTGCAGAACATGCAAGTAGAAAAGCACAAGCATTATGGAATTTAAAACCCACACTGGAAGAAAAATTAAAAGAAAATGAACAATATAGTTTATATAAAGAATTAGAATTACCATTAGCATCGATTTTAGGAACAATGGAATCGGATGGTGTAAAAGTAGATAAACAAATTCTAGTTGAAATGGGACAAGATTTAGAAGGAAAACTTCAAATAATTGAAAAAGATATTTATGTTTTAGCTGGAGAAGAATTTAATATTAATTCACCTAAACAGCTTGGTGTGATTTTATTTGAAAAAATAGGGCTAACCCCATTGAAGAAAACCAAAACGGGTTATTCCACTGCTGCGGATGTTTTAGAGAAACTTGCTAGTGAGCATGAAATTATTGAACAAATATTACATTATCGTCAACTAGGCAAGCTTAACTCTACGTATATTGAAGGGTTATTGAAAGAAATACATGAAGATGACGGAAAAATACATACACGTTATCAACAAGCCTTAACTTCTACTGGACGTTTGAGCTCAATTAATCCAAATCTGCAAAATATTCCAGTTCGTTTAGAAGAAGGAAGAAAGATTCGAAAGGCATTTGTTCCTTCTAATCCGGATTGGGTTATGTTTGCAGCAGATTATTCTCAAATTGAACTTCGCGTGCTTGCACATATGTCAGAAGATGTTAATCTAGTGGATGCATTTAATCAAGATATGGATATTCATACAAAAACAGCGATGGATGTATTCCATGTGGAAAAAGAAGACGTAACATCAGATATGAGACGAGCTGCGAAAGCGGTTAACTTTGGAATTGTTTATGGCATTAGTGATTATGGTTTATCTCAAAATTTGAATATTACGCGTAAAGAAGCTGCAACGTTTATAAAGCAGTATTTAAATAGCTTCCCAGGAGTTAAGGTGTACATGGATGAGATTGTACAAGAAGCAAAACAAAGAGGCTTTGTGACGACTATTTTAAATAGAAGAAGATACTTACCGGAAATTACGAGCTCTAATTTTAACTTGCGTAGTTTTGCGGAGCGTACTGCAATGAATACACCAATCCAAGGTAGCGCAGCGGATATTATAAAAAAAGCGATGATTGATATGGCGCAGAGATTAATTGATGAAAATATGCAATCGAAAATGTTATTACAAGTACATGATGAATTGATCTTTGAAGCACCAAGAGAAGAACTTGCATTACTTGAAAAAATTGTCCCAGAAGTAATGGAAGCAGCAATCAAGTTAAATGTTCCATTAAAAGTGGATTATGCATTTGGTTCATCTTGGTATGATACGAAGTAAGGAGTGTATGTAATGCCTGAATTACCAGAAGTAGAAGGACTCGTTCGAGAGTTAAAACCGATTGTTACTGGTAAAACAATTGTTTCGGTAGATGTATCTGAAACGATTATTAATTCTAAAGCAAGTGGGAAAGAGGCAATAATAAAAGGTGCGGATGTCGATACTTTTCGTAACTCTTTGCCTAATATGACGATTGAATCCATTGAAAGACGTTCCAAATATATATACTTTCACCTAATGAAAGATGGGCTTCCCTATTTGCTCGTATCGCATCTAGGTATGTCAGGTGCTTGGTTTTACGTAAAAACACTTCATGACATTGAAGAGGATAAATTTAAGCGTCATGCGCATGTAATTTTGCATTTTGATAATGGCGATTTACTAGTATATGCGGATATTCGACGATTTGGAGAACTTCGACTAATCATAAGTGAAGCGGATCATCCGCCATTATTGTTAATGGCACCAGAACCATTTGATACGGGTGCATTACCACATTATTTAGAAAAAAGTACATTGCCCAAATATGAAAATAAGCCAATTAAAGAATTTATCATGGATGGACAAATTGTTTCTGGTTGTGGAAATATTTACGCAACAGAAGCATTGTTTCGTATGAATTTACATCCCGGTAGAAAAGTGAAGCGTATTAGTGAAAAACGAAAAATTCAGTTGTTTGATGAAATAGTTATTGTTCTGTTAGATAGTATTGAAAATGGTGGAAGTACTATTTCAGATTATCGGAGGATTAATGGGGAAACCGGAAATATGCAAAATAGATTACAAATGTATGGGAAAAAGATTTGTCCTACATGTGAGAAGAAAACTAAGCAACAGACGATAGGGGGAAGAACTTCTACGTATTGCCCAGCGTGTCAGCGATAGTGGAAGTTTGATAATGTATGATTATTGGATTAACAGGAAGTATTGCGAGTGGAAAAAGTACAGTGTCAAATATGCTAAGTAAATTAGGATTTCCAATCATCGATGCGGATTTAATCGCAAGAATTGTAGTGGAGAAGGGATCAAAAACACTAGAGTCTATTACAGAGTCCTTTGGTGAAGAGGTAATAGCGGATGATGGTTCACTTCATCGTGGAAAATTAGGTGAAATCATTTTTACGAACCCTTCGAAACGAAAGCAACTAAATGACATTATTCATCCTGCGATTCGAGCAGAAATGCTACGACAAAAAGAAGAGCTGATAAAAGAAGGTCATCCTACGATTGTTATGGATATCCCTCTATTATTTGAAAGTAAGCTTTCGCACTATGTGGATAAAATATTGGTAGTAACGGTGACCGAAGAAATACAGTTAGCTCGATTGATGGCTCGCAATAATTATTCATTAGAGGAAGCAAAGGCAAGAATTCAATCTCAGCTACCACTTTCGATTAAAGAAAAAGGTGCAGATGCAGTTATTTATAATAACGGCACCTTAGAGTCAACAGAAGAACAACTAAATAAAATTCTACTAGCTTGGAAATAATAAATTTAATTTTTCTATTTTAGAGGCTACACAATTCTGTAATTATGTTATACTAATTCAAGATAAAAAATATAAAGTATCACACAGTTACAGGAGGATTTATATATGGTAGCTTCAATCGCAATAAACGGGTTTGGACGTATTGGTCGTATGGTATTTCGTCAAGCAATAGTGCAAGATGACTTAAATGTTGTAGCAATAAATGTAAGATACCCATTAGAAACATTGGCGCATCTCATTAAATATGATTCTACACATGGCACTTTTTCTGGAACAATTGAAATTGACGAAGATGCACTAATCGTCAATGGAAAACGTGTTCAAATCGTTAATGATCGTAATCCTGCAAATTTACCTTGGAAAGAACTTAATGTTGATATCGTTATTGAATCAACAGGCGTCTTTAATGATGGAGAAAAAGCAGTAGCTCATATAGAAGCTGGAGCCAAAAAAGTAATTATAACAGCTCCTGCGAAAAATGAAGATATCACAATTGTAATGGGTGTAAATGATGACAAATTAGATGTATCCGTACATAATATTATTTCTAATGCTAGCTGTACAACGAACTGTTTAGCTCCAGTTGTAAAAGTATTAAATGACACTTTTGGAATTGAAAATGGTTTAATGACAACTATTCATTCATATACAAATGATCAAAATAACTTAGATAATCCACATAAGGATTTGCGTCGTGCTCGTGCATGTGCCCAATCTATTATTCCTACGACGACTGGTGCTGCAAAAGCACTGACACTTGTCTTACCAGAGTTAGAAGGAAAAATGCATGGAATGGCTTTACGAGTGCCAACTCCAAATGTGTCTTTAGTAGATTTAGTAGTTGATTTACAGCAGGATGTAACGATTGAAGATGTAAATGCTTCATTTGTAAAAGCATCAGAGGAATCAATGAACGGAATTCTTGAACTTACGATGGAACCTCTAGTTTCTATAGACTTTAATACTACTACGAATTCAACAACTATTGATGGTTTGTCTACAATGGTAATTGGTAAACGTAAAGTTAAAGTTATCGCTTGGTATGATAACGAGTGGGGTTACTCTGCTCGTGTAGTAGATTTAACGAAAAAAGTAGCAGCAGCAGCACTATAATTTTAGTTGGCTATAATTTATTTATTTGTCACAGTACTGTCCAGAAAGTCAGGAAAACTGATTTTTTGCGGCAGTCTTTTTTTATGTAGTTTTTCAATTCTTATTTTCTATATCTAGTTGTACTTATTTCCCCTATATTATTCTCTTATCTGATTTTCGTTGCGAGCGGCGACTCCAGTGGGATTAGCGTGACAGGTGAGACCCCACAGGAGCGCGGTTTTCGCGACGAGGAGGCTCACCGCACGCCCCACGGAAAGCGTCCGCTCGTAACGAAAATCAGCGTGGATCAGGTTTTTTTATTTCACCAACTTTTCATTTATCTATCATGGCTATAGCTAGGAATATCTATAGTTGCATAATGAAGTAAATAAACATATAATAGTGTTCACGTACTTTTGCATACAGACTACTAAGTAAGTATGTCAAAGCAAACAGTAAAAGTTCAATTAAAATCTCCATTACGTAGCTTAAATAATAGGCAGAGGATGTATTCCTCTGCTTTTTCGATTTTATAGTCGAATCTTGTTATACTAGATATATAAATTAATGTTTGGAATTAGGAGAGGTCTATATGAGATGCCCAGCATGTCAATTTAATGGCACGAAAGTTGTCGATTCACGTCCGGTGGATGACAGCAAAGCAATTAGAAGAAGAAGAGAATGTGAAGATTGTGGTTTTCGATTCACAACTTTTGAAAAAGTAGAAGAGACACCATTAGTTCTTGTGAAAAAAGATGGGTCTCGAGAAGAATTTAGTCGGGAGAAAATTTTACGTGGTCTCATACGTGCGTGTGAAAAAAGACCAGTTGCACTAGATGTATTAGAAAATATTGTTTTTTCTATTGAAAAAGAACTGAGAAGAGCGGGAAATTCTGAAGTGAAAAGTGAAGAAGTTGGAGAAAAAGTAATGGACAAGCTGTCAAAAGTAGATGAAGTTGCTTATGTTCGATTTGCTTCCGTGTATCGACAATTCAAAGATATTAATGTATTTATTGAGGAATTAAAAGAAATTATGAAGAAAAACCCTTCACTTTAAGAAAAAAGTAGATGAAATAAAGAGAGTAGGTGCAGTTGTCGATGTTATATAAAGAGCTACAACCAGCTGATACATATATGATTCGTCTGCCGTATTCTTTCTCAGATTATGACCGACAATTATTAACATTGTTTTACCAACCGATAGTTGGGGCAGAAGCCATAAGTTTATATTTAACTTTTTGGGCAGATGGAGAAGGAAAAAATAACGACCAATGGACACATTATCATTTGATGAATGTACTAGGTTTTCCGGTAGGTAAAATTTTTCAGGCTAGAATTACCCTTGAAGCAATAGGGTTATTGCGAAGCTTTAAAAAAACAGAGAATAATGAAAGAGCCTTTTATTATGAACTATCTGCTCCTCTTGATGCAGAATCCTTTTTAAAAGATCCTTTGTTATCGATGTTTCTACTCAACAAGGTTGGAGAAAACGCATATAAACAGTTAAGGAATCGGTTTATACAACCAACTAAATGGAAAGAAGGATTTTCAGACGTCTCTCGAACATTTATGGATGTTTTTAAACCCTCTACTAAAACTGGAAATACGATTAGCAACGATGAGCAATTTGAATCGAAAGCTAGAAAATCGAGTATTCCTTTTTACTATGAAGGCTTTGACTTTGCTTTATTACAAGATGGATTATCAGAACAATTAGTTCCAAAATCAGCTTTGACGCTAGAAGCAAAAGAAGTAATTGCAAAGCTAGCCTTTCTTTACAAATTAAACCCTATTGATATGCAAAAAGTAGTCATTCTTGCATTAGATGACGAGTTGCAACTCTCAGAGTCTAGGATCAAGAAGGCGTGTGCAGATTTTTATAAGCTCACCGTATCTAAAAATGCACCAATTATCCAAAAAATAGTGGAGATTAAAACTCCAGCTCTTCTTAATACTACCCCGCTTACAAAAGAGGAAGAGTTAATTCATTATTTGGAAACAACTGCTCCTATTGATGTGTTAAAGGATATTGCAAATGGAAAAGAGCCTATTTTAGCAGATGTGCAATTGGCGAATCATTTTGTGACACATTTTAAAATGCCGGTAGGTGTAGTAAATGTATTGTTGCAATATGTTTTACTGCGAACAGACATGAAGCTTACTAAAAATTATGCAGAAAAAATTGCCTCTCACTGGATGCGCAAAGATGTTCAAACTGCTAAAGAAGCGATGGAACTAGCAAGAAATGAACACGAGCAATATACGAAGTGGAAAAATGAAGGTTCGAAACAAAAAACATATACGAAAAAGCCAACAAGAGAAGAAAAAGTGCCAGATTGGTTCTATAAAAAAGACGGTGAAACGAAACAATCTGGAAAAGAAACAAATGGCATACAAAATATAGATGAAGAGAGAAGACAATTATTAGCTGAACTTGGCGTAACGAAAAGGTAGGTGGATTAAGTGGAGCGTATTAATGAAACATTGAAAAGAGTTGTACAATCACCTGAGTTTTCAACAAGGCTTGATGATATAAAGAAAGAAGTGTTAGAAAATCCAGGAATACAGAAATTCTTGGAAGACAACGCTTCAGTTATATCTAAGCAAATCGTAGATCGTAGTTTAAGTAAATTATATGAATATAAATCTCAATCTCATCAGTGCGATTCTTGCCAATCACTAGAGTTGTGTACCAATTTCATGAAGGGATATGAACCGAAGCTGATTTTAGATCGAAATTTAATTGATATAGAATATGTTCGTTGTAAACGTGGAATTATAGAGGATGAACGAAAGAAAGTAACATCTATGATTGACAGTATTCATATGCCAAAAGAAGTAATGGAAGCAACTTTAGCGGGAGTCGACTTAGAAGATGGTAGTCGAGTCGTTGCAGTTCGAGCAGCAAAAAACTTTTTGAATGAATGGGAACGTACAAATGTATTGCCTCCGAAAGGGTTGTATATTAGTGGGAAATTCGGTGTTGGAAAGTCATATTTACTTGGTGCCCTAGCAAATGAATTAGCGGCAAGACATATTCATTCAGTAGTTGTTTATGTTCCAGAATTTTTCCGTGAGATGAAACAAGCAATACAAGATCAAACTCTTTCTGAAAAGATTGAATTTGTTAAACGTGCCCCTGTTTTAATGTTAGATGATATTGGAGCGGAAACAATGTCTAGCTGGACAAGAGATGAAATTTTAGGGACAATCCTACAATATAGAATGTCTGAGCAGTTACCAACTTTCTTGACCTCAAACTTTAACTATGATGAATTAGAACATCATTTATCATTTACGCAACGCGGAGAAAAAGAAGTTGTTAAAGCTGGTAGAATTATGGAGCGTATTCGATCTCTTACTATTCCTATTTCACTCCATGGGAAAAATTGGAGAGATAAGGAATAGTAATCGTCTATGTTTACCTTTGGATATAGATGGAAATGTTAGTTTCAATTAGACCTTGGTAAATTTGTTTAACTACTTGCAAATGCTTTTTGAGTGGCGTATAATTTTGACAGAAGAATAATCAAATGCGTTGAAGAGGACAATAATCAGTTTGTACGACTTTAAAGAGAGAGAAGCCTAGGCTGTAAGCTTCTTAAGTATCGGCAATCGATTTACCACCTCCGAGCAGTAACTTTAACCTAATGTTAAAATTATCGGTTACCGGTCCGTTAGCCGATGCAGAGCTTCGTCTATATTATTTGGTATGCAATAGACAGAAGAAGGGTGGAAACACGATTTAACCTCGTCCCTTTTTAGGGAGGGGGTTTTTTATATTTTTTTAAGAGGAGTGTTCAAAATGACAGAAGTTATAAAGTTGAAATTTCCAGATGGAGCAGTAAAGGAATTTCCTGTTTCCACAACTACAGAAGAAATTGCTCAATCAATTAGTCCTGGATTACGTAAAAAAGCACTAGCAGGTAAATTAAGCGGACAATTGATCGATTTAAAAACACCAATTACACAAGATGGAGATATTGCAATTATTACTCCCGAATCAGAAGAAGGTTTAGAAGTATTACGTCATAGTTCTGCTCACTTATTAGCACAAGCAGTAAAACGTCTATTTAAAGATGTAAAATTAGGTATTGGTCCAGTTATTGAAAATGGTTTCTACTATGATATTGATTCACCAGAACCAATTACAGCAGAAGACTTACCTTTAATTGAAAAAGAAATGAAAAAAATCATTAATGAAAATATCCAAATTACGCGTCTAAATGTATCTCGTCAAGATGCTTTTGATAAATTTAAAGATGATGAATATAAAGTAGAACTTCTAGGAGCAATTCCTGAAGGAGAACAAGTTTCTATTTATGAACAAGGTGAATTTTTTGACCTTTGCCGTGGAGTACATGTTCCGTCGACAGGAAAACTTAAAGAATTCAAACTATTAAGTATCGCTGGAGCGTATTGGCGCGGAAATAGCGACAATAAAATGCTTCAACGTATTTATGGTACTGCATTCTTCAAAAAAGAAGAACTTACACACCATTTAGCAATGCTAGAAGAAGCGAAAGAGCGCGATCATCGTAAAATCGGGAAAGAACTAGATTTATTTACCAATTCTCAAAAAGTAGGCCAAGGGTTGCCACTTTGGTTACCTAACGGAGCAACAATTCGTCGTGTAATCGAGCGTTATATTGTAGACAAAGAGCTTAGACTTGGTTATAAACATGTATATACACCAGTGCTTGGCTCAAAAGAACTTTATGAAACATCAGGACACTGGGAGCACTATCAAGACTCTATGTTCCCACCGATGGTAATGGACAACGAAACGTTAGTACTTCGTCCAATGAACTGTCCGCACCATATGATGGTTTACAAAGCTGGTATGCATTCTTACCGAGATCTTCCGTTACGCATAGCTGAACTTGGTACAATGCACCGTTATGAAATGTCTGGAGCAGTATCAGGTTTACAACGTGTTCGTGGAATGACATTAAATGATGCTCATCTTTTTGTCCGTCCCGATCAAATTAAAGTGGAATTCCAAAAGGTAGTTGAGCTAATCATCTCGGTTTATAAAGACTTTGATTTAACAGACTACACATTCCGCTTGTCTTATCGCGATCCTGCGAATAAAGAAAAATATTTTGACGACGATGTAATGTGGGAAAAAGCGCAAAGTATGTTAAAAGAAGCAATGGATGAACTTGGATTAGATTACTTCGAAGCAGAAGATGAAGCTGCATTTTATGGTCCTAAACTTGATGTGCAAGTGAAAACTGCTATTGGGAAAGAAGAGACATTATCAACTGTTCAACTTGACTTCTTATTACCAGAGCGCTTTGACTTAAACTATATTGGGGAAGATGGTAAACAACATCGTCCAGTTGTAATTCACCGTGGTGTCGTTTCTACTATGGAGCGTTTCGTTGCTTTCTTAATAGAAGAATATAAAGGGGCATTCCCAACTTGGTTAGCGCCAGTTCAAGTAGAAATTATTCCAGTATCAAACGAAGTGCATTTCGAATTTGCAAAACAAATCGAAGAGCAATTAGTAGCTGCAGGATTGCGTGTAGAAATGGATGACCGCGAGGAAAAAATGGGTTATAAAATTCGTGAAGCTCAAATGCAAAAAATTCCATACATGCTTGTTTTAGGAGATAAAGAATTAGAATCAGGAAATGTAAATGTTCGTAAATACGGAGAACAGCAATCGGAAAGTATTCCTTTCGCAGACTTCCTAGCTCGAATTCAAGAAGAAGTAAATAAGTAATATTTTTAGTTGACAAACATAATTTCAAGTGATAATATTATATAAGTTATTGAATACAAGTTTGCGGTATAAGAAGAGGCTGCCCGCTTCTCACCTGTTCGACACAGTAAGTTGTTGACTGGTTAGCACACGATCGACTGTAACATGTCATGTACATGTTCTCATATCGGCGGGCAGACATATATTATATGTCTGCCCGTTTTTTTAATGGATCGAAAACGGCGTAAGTAATTCGTGTCTACGGAATTTATGCCCAAACCATGTATTCGCGACACTATCTGGAGGTGGATCATTATTAGCAAAGACATGTATGTAAACGATGGCATTCGAGCACGCGAAATACGAGTTATTGATCAGAACGGTGAACAACTAGGATTAAAAACACGTAACGAAGCACTTGAAATCGCAGGTCGTGTGAATTTGGATCTTGTCCTTGTGGCTCCTCAAGCCAAGCCGCCGGTCGCTCGTATCATGGACTATGGTAAATTCAAATTTGAGCAGCAAAAGAAAGATCGTGAAGTTCGTAAAAATCAAAAGATTATCTTATTAAAAGAGGTTCGTTTGAGCCCGACAATAGATGAACATGATTTCCAAACAAAACTTAAAAACGCGATCAAGTTCCTTGAAAAAGGGGACAAAGTAAAAGCATCTATACGTTTCAAAGGACGTGCCATTACTCATAAAGAGATTGGACAACGTGTTTTAGATCGTTTTGCGGTAGCTTGTACGGAAGTTGCCACTGTCGAGTCAAAACCGAAAATGGATGGCCGTAGTATGTTCTTAGTGCTTGCACCTAAGAACGAAAAACAATAATAGAGTACAATTGTTTAGGAGGAATTCGATATGCCGAAAATGAAAACTCACCGTGGAGCTGCAAAGCGTTTCAAAAAAACGGGTACTGGTAAATTAGTACATGACCGTGCTTTTGGAAGCCACTTATTCGCTAACAAATCTACTAAAGCTAAACGTAAACTACGTAAATCTAAAGTAGCTTCTTCAGGCGATTACAAACGTATCAAAACTTTACTTACTTACATGAAATAAATTGAAATTTAATCATTCGAAAGAATAGCAGGAGGTAATGAATCATGCCACGCGTAAAAAGCACACCAGTAACTAAAAGACGTCGTAAAAAGATTATTAAATTAGCAAAAGGTTATTACGGTTCTAAACGTACCCTTTATAAAGTAGCAAACCAAGCGGTTATGAAATCTTGGATGTACGCATACCGTGACCGTCGCAACAAAAAACGTGAATTCCGTAAATTATGGATTACACGTATCAACGCGGCAGCACGTTTAAACGGACTTTCATATAGTCGTTTAATGCACGGATTGAAATTAGCTGAAATCGAAGTTAACCGTAAAATGTTAGCTGATCTAGCTGTAAATGATTCTCAAGCATTTACACAACTTTCAGATTTAGCAAAAAAAGCAATCACTAAATAATTATATTTAAAAAGGCTGATAGATATTTCTATCAGCCTTTTTTGTACAAGGAGTTTTTATAATGGAACAGATTATTCTTATTTTAATCTTGATCATGTCTGTCATTGCGTTCTTTGTAATGGGATATGATAAGTCACAAGCGAAAAAGCATGGACAACGAATATCGGAACGTACTTTGTGGACGCTTGCTATTTTTGGAGGAGCAATTGGATCTTATTTAGGGATGAACATGTTTCGACATAAAACAAAACATACAAACTTTCGTTTAGGTTTTTTAATGTTAATGATCTTATATGCTTTTTTTATATTTTATATATTAATAACAGACAGCTCTATCATTGCATAGCGCTGTCTTTTTTTATGTAGTTTTCAAATCGATCGATCGCATAAAAAAAGTTGGCCGAAAGTTCTCGACCAACTTGATTTTCACTATTCATCTTTCATTAATTGTTCAATGGGGCTTTTCCAGTTTATTTTGGCATCTGGATAATTCATTTTAATTTCATTTTGTAGAAAACGTAAGTCTTCTTTCGTCAAGCCTTGTAGTTTAGCCGGATCTTTTGTCCAAATGAAGATAGAAACAACTTCGAATGCTTGGTCGGTCGTTCCCAAATATTTTTCACCTTCAAATAATGCTCCCTTATAAGTGATGAAAAAGTTTTTCCGGACATTCTTTATATCATCATAAAAATAGTAGAGCTCTTTTTCGTAAGCCTCATCTAATTTTCTTTTCGGGTCAAACAAATATCGGAGAATTTTATAAAAAGTATATATAATCACGATTATAATAAGCAGTCTAAGTAAATAGAACATGTTGTATGTCCCCCTTGTAAAATATGTACTACCTGCTATACGATAGAGAGGCTACTTTGGTTTCAAAATAATTTAAATTTCTGGAGGAAAATATGGATTTACAAAAACTTTTTACGATGCAGGAAGCATTAGATCATTATATTCAAACAAATAAGCAGGTAACAGAGGATGTATTTACTAAAAAGGGGTTAGCATTACTAGTAGAGCTTGCAGAGCTAGCGAATGAAACTAGATGCTTTAAATTCTGGAGTGAAAAGGGACCTTCAGAAAGAGAAGTTATTTTAGAAGAGTATGTAGATTCCATTCATTTTCTGTTATCTCTTGGAAATGAAAAAGGATTTAATGATTTGGAAAAATGGCCCCTTGAAACGATGGAAGAAGATCTCACAAGTTTATTTTTACATACAAATATAGCGATTGGTGAATTTTTATTAAATCCAACAAAAAGTAGTTATGACAAAACGTGGATCTTATACGGAGCTATTGCAGAACAACTAGGTTTTAGCAGTGAGGATGTTTTAAAAGCATACATGTCAAAAAATGAAACAAATTATGAGCGCCAACAGAATGGGTACTGATTGTTTAGTATGCCTCTTTATAATGAAGACTTCTATTTTTGAAAATGCTCTTCGTATAGAATATAATGGTTAAAATATGTATTATTGGAGGTCGAAACAATGTCAAAGTTAGATGATACATTAATGATGTTAAAAGATTTGACAGATGCAAAAGGAATTGCTGGTAATGAACGTGAACCTCGTCAAGTGATGGAGAAATACATTTCACCCTACGCAGATAAAATTGAATACGATAATTTAGGTAGTTTAATTGCAGAAAAAGTTGGAGATGCGAACGGTCCTAAAATCATGGTAGCAGGACATTTAGATGAGGTAGGATTCATGATTTCTAAAATTGATGATAGAGGGTTTTTAAGTTTTCAAACAGTAGGTGGCTGGTGGTCACAAGTAATGCTTGCACAGCGTGTTTCTATAGTAACGCGTAAGGGGGAAACAATTACTGGGGTTATAGGTTCAAAACCTCCACATATATTAACTCCAGAAGCAAGAAAAAAAGCAGCGGATGTAAAAGATATGTTCATTGATATAGGTGCATCCTCAAAAGAGGAAGCAATGGAATGGGGAGTGTTACCGGGTGATATGGTCGTTCCTTATTTTGAATTCTCCGTCATGAATAACGAAAAACTATTGTTAGCAAAAGCATGGGATAACCGTATTGGTTGTGCGATTGCAATTGATGTATTAAAAGGTTTAAAAGATGAGTTGCACCCGAATATTGTATATGGTGTAGGTAATGTGCAAGAAGAAGTAGGACTTCGTGGTGCTAAAACTTCTACGGTAAAAGTAAAACCAGATATTGGATTTGCAGTAGATGTAGGTATTGCGGGAGATACACCTGGAATTACTGCAAAAGAGTCTACTAGCAAAATGGGTGCTGGTCCCCAAATTGTCTTATATGATGCATCTATGGTATCGCATAAAGGATTACGTAATTTTGTAGTAGATACAGCAGAAGAAAATAGTATTCCTTATCAATTTGAAACAATTCCAGGTGGTGGAACAGATGCTGGTTCCATGCATATTTCATTAAATGGTGTCCCATCACTGTCAATAGGTATAGCAACAAGATATATACATTCACATGCAGGAATCCTACATCGTGATGATTACGAAAATACGGTAAAGTTAATAATAGAAGTAATAAAAAAAATAGATAGTGAAACAGTAAACAAGCTCATATTTGATTGATATAACAACAACTAGAATGGTTAGGAAAGCTAACACTTCTAGTTGTTTTTTAAATTATTAATTTTGTATGGAAATTCAATTGACTTTATAAATATTCACGTTTATAATAAGAATTACATAAATATACGTTGTGAGGAGTTATTATACATGAAGCTACTTGAATGGGTAAACTTAAAAGTTGTAGATAGTTTAAAAGGAAAAGATCTATTAACACTTCTTGATTATAACAAGGAGGAAGTAGAGGATTTAATCCAACTTGCGATTGATTTGAAGAAGTTAACAAAAGCAGGGAAGTGTCCACCTCTTCTAGAAGGTAAGACATTAGGAATGATTTTTGAAAAACATTCTACTCGTACAAGAATTTCATTCGAAGTTGGAATGAAGCAATTGGGTGGTAACGGAATGTTCATGCATGCTCGTGATTTACAAATTGGTCGTGGAGAAACAGTACATGACACAGGGCATGTACTATCTGGTTATTTAGATGGAATTATGATTCGTGCCAATTCACATGAAATGGTAAAAGAACTAGCTGAACATGCAAGCATTCCAGTAATTAATGGGTTAACAGACATTTATCATCCTTGCCAAGCATTAGCTGATATACTGACAATCCATGAAGTTAAAGGATATACAAAAGGATTAAAACTTGCGTATATTGGGGATGGAAATAATGTTGCACATTCTTTAGTAATTGCGGCGGCATACATGGGTATGCATATTGCTGTAGCAACTCCAGTCGGATACGAAGCAGACGCTGAAATTATTGAAAAAGCAAAAGCTATTGCACTTGAAAATGGTGGATCTTTATTTGTATCAAATGATCCTATCGAGGCTGCAATAAATGCAGATGCTATTTATACAGATGTATGGACTTCAATGGGTCAAGAAACTGAGGCTCAAAAACGTTTAGAAGACTTTAAAGGCTTCCAAATTAATGATGCACTAGTTGCAAATGCGAAAAGTGATTATATGTTTTTACATTGCTTACCAGCACACCGTGAAGAAGAAGTCTCTGCTTCTGTAATTGATGGACCAAACTCATATATTTTCCAACAAGCAGAGAACCGTCTGCACGCACAAAAAGCAGTTCTAGCTTCTGTAATGGCATAATCTTTAATATAATAACAGACTGAGAAGACAGGGTTTGTCCAACAGTCTAGATGTGATGTCGATCGTCAAGATGGATGGCTTCATCACTACATAGGAAGAGTGATTCGGGAGACGCTGAATCACTCTTTATTTTATTAAAAGCATAAGAATGTATATGAAATTGATTTAGTGAATTTTGTATGAATGAAAAAAATCCGTGAAGAATAACTAATTCTTCACGGATTTTATCATTTAGCAAATGCGGTAGATAGTTCAGTTAGTACAGATTCTTTTTTACTGTCGTCGGCCATATTCCACCATTTCTCAAAAAATACGCCAAGGCCCGGTAGTAAATGCTCTTCACCACGTTGTATCGCATCTTCTACAACACTTCGAATTTCTGTTGGTGAATGTCCTTTCATATTTGTTGAAATTGCTTCTCTAATTTGAAAATCCATTTTTATCACTCCTCCTTTTCAATTTACCCAAACTCTCGCAAGGTATACATGAATTTGTTACAATTAAAAGAAAAAGGCGGTCACATATACATGAAACGAATTGAATCACCACAAAACTCTATAGCAAAACATTGGAAAAAGTTGTTAAGCGTCCGAAAAGAACGAGATAAAACAGGCGAATTTATTATAGAAGGCTATCACTTAGTAGAAGAAGCCATTAAACAAAAAGAAAACGTACTGACAATTATGGTAAGTGATACTAGTGAAATTCCCGAAAATTGGGATGTGGCAAATTTAGAAATGGTAGAAATAAATGATGTTATCAAGAATGAACTTGCTGAAACGGAGCATACACAAGGAATTTTCGCACATTGTAAACAACAAGTTGTGAAGGAAGAAGATCAATTAAAATGGAAGCGACTATTATTAATAGATGCTGTCCAAGATCCTGGTAATATTGGAACCATGATTCGCACTGCGGATGCGGCAGGAATCGATGCCGTAATTCTTGGCAAAGGTTCTGCAGATGCATACAATCCAAAAACACTTCGTTCCGGACAAGGCTCACATTTTCATATTCCTGTCGTAAAAGGGGATTTAGAAGAGTGGGTGGAGCAATTGAAAAAACGTCAAGTACCTGTTTTTGGAACTGCTTTTGAAAACTCAACTCCATATCATGAAGTTAAAAAGAGTGATGCATTTGCTTTAATAGTTGGTAATGAAGGAAGTGGTATTAATCCAGAACTCTTACAAAAAACAGATCAAAACATCATTGTTCCACTTTTAGGTCAAGCAGAATCATTAAATGTTGCAGTGGCTACGGGAATTCTCCTTTACGGATTAACATTAAAATAACTCGTACTTGAAGAAATCTAAAAAACTTCGTATAATAAGAGTAATTTGATATATAAAAGCTGTCATCGGGAAAAGTATATATGACGATTCGAAATTTAGGGAATTTACACCTTGACTGAAAGTGTAAATGGAGAATGCATATGGAAGTTCACCCCGCTAGCTGCCACCGGGACCAGTGTATACTGTAAAGGTGCGCCGGTTTAGAGCCGTTACTCGAATTGAGTGATTGCACGTTTGTTTGTGCAGTAATCAGGGTGGTACCGCGAAAATAGTCCTCGTCCCTTTTATAGGGGCGGGGTTTTTATTTTGTCATGATTTAGCGTAAGTATCATACCTCTTGGGCAGTAAGAGTTGCTTACGTTTTTCTAAAAAGGAGGATAATTAAACATGGAAGCACAACTTCAACAGTTGAAAGAAGAAGCATTACAGAAAATCGAAGCTTCAGGCAATGTCAAAGAATTAAATGATGTGCGTGTTGCTTATTTAGGAAAAAAAGGACCGATTACAGATTTATTAAAAGGAATGGGTAAACTTCCTGCAGAAGAACGTCCAAAAATGGGAGCACTAGTAAATGTTGTTCGTGAAGAGGTTACAACTGTATTAGAAGCTCGTATGACACTACTTCAAGAACAAGCGATCAATGAACAATTAGAAAAAGAGTCAATCGATGTAACATTACCAGGTCGTCCTGTGAAAACAGGTAACCATCATCCACTTACTCGTGTAGTAGAAGAAATTGAAGATTTATTTTTAAGCATGGGTTATGAAATTGCGGAAGGTCCTGAAGTGGAAAAAGATTATTATAACTTTGAAGCTTTAAACTTACCAAAAGGTCATCCAGCTCGTGATATGCAAGATTCTTTCTATATTTCAGAGGATATTCTTCTTCGTACACATACTTCTCCTGTACAAGCTCGTACGATGGAAGCAAAAGAAGGCCAACCGATTAAAATTATTTGTCCAGGTAAAGTGTACCGTCGTGATAATGATGATGCGACACATTCACACCAATTTACTCAAATTGAAGGACTTGTAATTGGCGAAAATATTCGCATGAGTGATCTTAAAGGAACACTTTCGTTATTTGCGAAAAAAATGTTTGGGGACGATCGTGAAATTCGTCTGCGTCCAAGCTTTTTCCCATTCACAGAGCCTTCTGTTGAAATGGATATTTCTTGTTTCAAATGTAGCGGCAGTGGCTGTAACGTTTGTAAGAAAACAGGTTGGATTGAAATTTTAGGTGCTGGGATGGTTCATCCAAACGTACTTGAAATGGCTGGATATGATTCGAAAAAACTATCTGGATTTGCATTTGGTATGGGTCCAGAGCGTATTGCAATGTTGAAATATGGAGTGGAAGATATTCGTCATTTCTATACAAATGATGTTCGTTTCTTATCGCAATTCCACCGATCAGAAGTGTAAGGAGGAAATGACATGTTAGTTTCTACGAAATGGTTAGAGGAATATGTAAATACACAGGGGCTTGATCCAAAAGAGTTAGGTGAAAAAATAACTCGAGCTGGAATCGAAGTCGATGCAGTTATAGATCGTTCTCAAGGTATGACAAATATAGTTGTTGGTTATGTATTAGAAAAAGTGAAGCATCCAGAAGCAGATAAATTGAACATTTGCCAAGTAGATGTTGGAGAAGAAACAACACAAATTATTTGTGGAGCTCCAAATGTTGAAGCAGGTCAAAAAGTAATTGTTGCTCGTCCAGGAGCAGTACTTCCTGGTGGCATTAAAATTAAAAAAGCTAAACTTCGTGGAGAAGTATCAAATGGGATGATTTGTTCTCTTCAAGAGTTAGGAATTGAAGGAAGACTTGTACCGAAAGCATATGCAGAAGGTATTTATGTACTTCCTGAAACAGCAATAGTTGGAGAAAGTGTTCTTCCACTATTTGGATTAGATGATACAATCCTTGAACTTGGATTAACACCAAATCGCTCGGATGCACTAAGTATGCTTGGAGTAGCTTACGAAGTGGGAGCTATTTTATCGGAAGATATGAAATATCCTGAAGCAACATACACGGAGAGCAGTGAAAAAGCATCGGATTACTTAACTTTGCGTGTTGAAGCTATGGAAGAAAATCCAATGTATATCGCAAAAGTAGTGAAAAATGTACAAATTAAAGAATCACCACTTTGGTTGCAGAATCGTCTTATGGCTGCTGGCGTTCGTCCTCATAATAACGTAGTAGATGTAACGAACTATGTACTAATGGAATATGGCCAACCACTTCATGCATTTGATTATGACAGACTTGAAACAAAAGAAATTGTCGTCCGTTTAGCAAATGAAGGAGAAAAAATTGTCACTCTGGATGATCAAGAACGTACGCTTAAATCGACTCATTTAGTTATTACAAATGGTGTAGAACCAGTTGCTATCGCTGGTGTCATGGGTGGATTAAACTCAGAAGTTCATGATGGCACAACAACTGTAGTTATCGAGTCTGCTTACTTTACAGCAGGATCAATTCGCCAATCATCAAAAGACCATGGGTTACGTAGTGATGCAAGTACACGTTTCGAAAAAGGTGTCGATCCAAATCGTGTCATTCTTGCAGCAGAACGTGCAGCAAGTCTTCTTGCAGAGCTTGCAGGAGGAGAAGTGTTAGCTGGTTCTGTAGTAGTAGATGAACTAGAGAAAGAACCTGCAGAAGTAGTTGTATCTCCAGACTTCATTAACAATCGTTTGGGTATGAAGATTTCTTTAGAAGATATGACATCTATTCTATCCAGATTAAAATTTGACTACCAAGCTGCTAATGGTTACATATACATTAAAGCACCAACTCGTCGTCAAGATATTAAAATAGAAGAAGATATTATTGAAGAAATTGCTCGTATGTATGGGTATGATGAAATCCCAATGACGTTACCAGTGGAAGAATCGAAACCAGGTGGATTAACATCTTACCAAGCTAAGCGTCGTCAAGTACGTGCATATTTGGAAGGTGCAGGTCTGTATCAAGCAATTACGTATTCATTAACGTCAAAAGAAATGTCTCAAAAATTTGCATTAGAAACTGCTCCAGTCACGGAATTATTAATGCCTATGAGCGAAGACCGCAGTATTCTTCGTCAAAGCTTAATCCCGCATTTACTAGAAGCAGTTACGTACAATACAGCTCGCCAAGCAGATACAGTAGCACTTTATGAAGTAGGATCTGTTTTCTTAGGTGAAACGGAATCTGGATTGCCACATGAACAAGAACATTTAGCAGCTGTTATTACTGGTAAATGGTTGGATCATAGCTGGCAAGGAGAGAAAAAATCAGTCGATTTCTTCGTATTAAAAGGAATTGTAGAAGGATTAATGGGTCTTCTTGGACATTCTAAAGAACTTACTTTTGAACGTACAGTAAAAGATGGCCTACACCCTGGACGTACTGCTTCGATTAAACTTGATGGAGCAGAAATTGGTCTTCTCGGACAACTACACCCATCTGAACAAAAAGCACGTGATTTAAAAGAAACATATGTAGTGGAAATCAATTTAGCAAAAGTGTTAAATAAAGAGTTGGAAGCATTATACTATGCGCCAGTATCTAAATTCCCATCCATTACACGTGATATTGCATTAGTAGTGGACAGTGAAAAAGCTACTGGTGAACTACAAGCAATCATCCAGTTATCTGGTGGGAAATTACTGAAAAATGTACATCTTTTCGATTTATACGAAGGAGAAAAAATGGAACCAGGCAAAAAATCGGTTGCATTCTCCCTAACATATTTCGACCCAGAGCGTACACTTACAGACGAAGAAGTAGTAAATGCACATAATAAAGTATTAAAAGCACTAGCAGAACAAGCTGGAGCAGAGTTACGAGGATAATAAATACAAAAGGAGCAGCACCGATTTCAGGTGCTGCTCCTTTTGTATGGAATAAGAAACTATATATCTTTTCTACATATTTTTACTTTGTTGAAGAAGTTTTGATTCTCCTGTGCGTTCCCATTCTTCTACTGTCTCATATGCCCTTTCAGGAGAATAGCCTTTCCCTACTAGGATTCCCATAAGAATAAATTCTTGAAGAATATGTGTAGCATTTATTCCTCTATTAACATCCTCTAAACCTTCATTTACCAAAAATTCCGAGTACCGTACCCATTCATCTGGAGTCTTGCCAGAAATAACTGTATTTCCATTGCTATGACTATGACTTTGTTCCGTAGCCATTGCATCTGATTTCGTAGGATGAACAGTACCAAATGGGTGATTAGGCGGAGCATATATCGAATAAACTTTTAATGGAATATTACCTGTATTTGTTAAGTTATGCCATGTTCCAGCAGGTATCATGATTGCCGAGTCATCAAATACATTTCTTGTGAAATTTAAATTGTCTTTATTCATGCCCATTTGAGTAATACCCTGACCCTGTTCAATACGTAAGAATTGGTCTACATTAGGATGCATCTCCAAACCAATATCTTCTCCAACATTGAGACTCATTAAAGTAATCTGTAAATGTGTTCCGGTCCATAAAGCAGTACGATACGTATTGTTTTGCTTCGTTGCTTCGTTAATATTAACGACAAATGGTTTTGGTCCATAATCTGTTAACAAAATACTTTCATTACCATTGGCTGTCGGATAAGAATTAAATCCGTTTGCATCCTCTATTCTATTAGGGACAGTATAATAACCAGACGGGCTTCCGTAATTATGCATTGGTACAGTTACGTAATAAGGGCATTGACACATATGAGGAACATAGTACATTTTTTCAATCCCTTCACAGTTTATAAAATTATACTATGCAACTTATTATAGGAATGTACTTGGATTCATATTAACTTCTTTAAGAAAGCGTTATTAGTCTAAAACACTTATTTTCTATATTTACGAATCGTCAAGAAGATACCGAATAGAACTCCGATGAAAGACATAGCTGAAATGAGGAAGTAAAAGGAATGTCCTCCAAATTTGGTATACAAGAATCCCCCTACATAGGATGCAATAATACTGGATAATCCGAAGAATAATAGCGCGAGTACAGTTTGTCCAGTAGCCCGCCATTCCTTAGGCATTATTTGATATAGATATTGAATCGCAGCCGTGTAAAAAATAGGGAATGTGAGCATTTGCAAAACTTGTAGTAGTGTAAGAACGACTGGACTTGTTACAAACCCAGAGGCAAAGAAGCGTAAAAAGTAAAAGAAAGTAGCAATTGTAATGATTTCCAGTTCTTTTCCTTTTCGCAACCACCAAAAACTCAAGGCAAAGATCACAATTTCACTAATAGCAGCCAAGAAAAATGCAATTCCTACTAATGTAGCGTCTCCACCAAGTGATTGAATATGAATGCCTAAAAACGTATCATTCATACGGGCTGGTACGGCACTGATAAAAACTAATGCCAAAAACAAGATCATTTCCTTATTAGAAAATACTTTTTTCAAACCTTCTATGGATACAGGCTTTGATGATGCTTGTACATCGGGCATAAACCAAACAAGTCCAAATGACAGGAAACCGAGTAAAACAAATAAAATAGCAAGACTACTTACGCCAAAATAATCCATTGCAAAACCAGTAATTAATGACAATACTGCATAACCAAGTGCACCGTATGTTCGAATAGAACCATAGCTAATGCCTGCCTTTTCGGCAACGGTAAAATTAAGGCTTTCTGTTAGTGGATCTAATGGCATTAAAAAGAAATAAACGAGCAACGCAAAAAGTCCGAGTAATAAAAAGCTATTTGTACTAAATAAGAAGTAACCAAAAATGGTAGTAAATACAACTAGTAATAACATCACTTTTCGAACTGTTTTCTTTTTATCACTGATTAGTCCCCACAATGGTTGTGCAATTAATGTCACAAATCCACCGGTCCCAATAATTAATCCTATTTCACTTGTTGATAATCCTTGTTTGCTCAAATAAACTGGTAAAAATGGTATGAAGAGTGCAAGTAAACCGAAAAACATAAAATTATAACTTTTTAATAATACTATTGCTTTCAAAAATATTCTCCTTCTTAAGCAAAAAGTGCTCACCTTTGATTATTATAACTGATTTGCATAGCGGATATCCATGAACAATAATGGACGTGTTAGATTTTTTTAATGATACTTTTCAATAAATTCAAACTTCGTACTAGGCTTCTTTAATACTACATATAATAGGGAGTGCTCATAATCTAGTACATAATGGAAGGGGATTGCGTGGATAAATCGTCATCAGATCATCAAAGAAAAGTAGATACAAACAGTAAGGATCAACAGTTAGAACAATTCCGTGTGAACAATGATGGAAAAAAACTTACGACAAATCAAGGGCTAAAAGTGTCGAATGATGAGGAATCATTGAAAGCAGGAGTTCGTGGACCAACTTTGATGGAGGATTTCCATTTTCGGGAAAAAATAACGCATTTTGACCACGAGCGTATTCCAGAGCGAGTTGTGCATGCAAGAGGATATGCTGCTCACGGGGAATTCGAATTGTATGTATCCATGAAGGAATTCACGAAAGCTAATTTTCTCCAGAAACCTGGAACGAAAACTCCCGTGTTCACTAGATTTTCGAATGTTGTAGGAAGTCTTGGATCTGCGGACACGGCCAGAGATGTGCGAGGATTCGCAGTGAAGTTTTATACGGAAGAAGGAAACTACGATTTAGTCGGCAATAATATCCCGGTATTTTTTATCCAGGATGCAGTAAAGTTTCCAGATTTGATTCATGCGGTCAAGCCAGAACCACATAATGAAATTCCACAAGCTTCTTCTGCTCATGATACATTTTGGGATTTCGTAGCTAACAATCAAGAAACAGCACATATGGTTATGTGGCAGATGTCCGACAGAGCAATCCCAAGAAATTTGCGGGTAATAGAAGGATTCGGTGTGCATACATTTCGTTTCGTCAATGCACAAGGAAAATCTAGATTTGTGAAATTTCACTGGAAACCAATTCTTGGTGTACATTCATTGGTCTGGGATGAAGCGCAGAAAATTTCTGGAAAAGATGCTGACTTCCAAAGACGAGATTTATGGGAGTCGATTGAACAGGGGAATTTTCCACAGTATGAGTTTGGTGTGCAGATCATTGAACAAGAAGATGAATTTAAATTTGATTTTGATATTCTCGATGCAACGAAAGTTTGGCCTGAAGAGATTGTACCTGTAAAAATAATTGGCAAATTGACATTGAATCGTAATGTTGATAATGTCTTTGCAGAAACAGAGCAGGTAGCATTCCATCCAGGGAATGTCGTTCCTGGAATTGATTTTACAAATGATCCACTTTTACAAGGAAGACTTTTTTCATATATCGATACACAACTCATTCGCTTAGGTGGATCCAATTTTACTGAAATTCCGATTAACCGGCCTGTTTGTCCAATTCATAATAATCAGCGGAATGGATTCAGTCGCCAGACCATCAATGTCGGGCAAGTGAGTTACCATAAAAATTCACTTGCCAATAATAGCCCTTCTCCAAGTACTGCAAAAGAAGGTGGCTTTGTACACTACGAAGAAAAAGTAGAAGGGCGTGTCATCCAGGCACGGAGTGAGTCCTTCAACGATCATTTTTCTCAAGCAAGACTATTTTGGAACAGTATGTCACCTCCAGAAAAGCAACATATTTTAGATGCATTCATTTTTGAATTAGGAAAAGTGAAAAGCAAAGACATTAGACAGCAAGTGGTTGAGATGTTCGTTCATGTAGATAAAGCCATGGCAACGACTATCGCAGATAATATTGGGGTAAATCGACCAACTGGAGAGCAGTCCAGGGTAACCTTGTCTTCTCCCGCACTAAGTCAGGCGAACACAAGGAAAGTTCCTCAAACCTTGAAAGTAGGTGTACTCATTGGCAACGGTTTTCATGTTGCTGAAGTGGAAGCAGCTATTAAAACATTAAGACGGCACGGTGTACTATTTAGCATTATTGGTGAAAAACTAGGGACCATCACAAGTGCGGATGGACGTAAAGTAAAGGTCAATGAAACACTTCTCACAACAGGTTCCGTATTGTTTGATTCCTTGTATGTCGTTGGCGGAACTGCCGATAATCAAGCGAAATTCAACAACGATGTTGTGTACTTTATAAATGAAGCGTTTAAACATTACAAGCCAATAGGTGTTGCAACGACTGGTAATCCATTTTTCGATGTGTCGAATGCAACAGCGGGACCTGGCATCGTATTTGCAAAAGATTATCCTGACTTCGGGAATGCATTTGTTAAATCAATCACACAACAACGATTTTGGGATAGAAAAATCTATTAAATCAGCATGACTAATAACGAAAGCAGCTCTGGGTAGAAAAGGAGCTGCTTTTTTCTATTTTCTTTTATTTGCAAGCTTCATCGCTTTTTGTGTATTCGCAAAATGCCATTTCGTAATAGATTTAAGAAAATCTTCTCCGTGCTTCAAATAAATTCTAGCTGCGATTTCGTCCACTTTTGCGCTTGCTCCCTTAGGAATAGTCGTATGTGCAATTTCACTTAGACGATCCATTTCTTTTAAGAATGCATATCTTGCAATAATGGAAGCTGCTGCGACAGCTACATGCAGTTGTTCTGCTTTAGTGGAAAATAGAACATTTTCACGAATGATTTGTTTTTCTGCTTTTACGTGATTATAGTAAATGCCACGTTCTGCAAATTGGTCAATTAAGATAAAAGCTGGTTTTTCAGGCGCCATTTTTTTCAACACATGCATAAGTGCTTGGTTGTGCATGAGTGCTTTTATCTTCCCTTGCGACGAACCTCGACTTTGTATATCATTATATTTTTCGTTTTTCAATACGAGCACACTATGTGTTAAGGTGGCCATTAAATCAGGAGCCATCTTTCGCATAATATCGTCTGTAAGCATTTTGGAATCTTTCACACCAAGCTCTTTTACTAATTGAACCTGATCCTCTCGTACAAAGCATGCTGCAACAGTTATTGGACCAAAATAGTCACCAGTACCTGTTTCATCAGAACCTACAACAGAAAGGGTTGCGAAATTTGGAGGTAATGTATCTCCTTTTGTTGCTCCACTGACCACTTTATCTACAGAATTATTTGCTGTTCCCCAAAGAGAAGCCTCTCGTGACGCTCCATTTCCTTGGAACATAACTTTGTTAGACCTATAAATGGTTACTGCTGTGTCTGTGAGTTTTGCCGCGAATACAACTCCAGGTGCTGACCTTTCGACTTTATATTTCAAATAATGAGTTTTTACTTTTTCGATATCAGTTGGTTGTAAAACAAGTACTACGTTTGCCATTTGTGGGTTCCTTTCTTCACATCGGAATGTATTTCGTGTATTATTAGTATTAGGATTTTCTGGGGAGGCATTACTTTGTCAGAACAACATAAAACGAAAATTTCTGTCGAGATATATGGACAGACTTATACAATGGTAGGGCCAGAAACTTCTGGACATATGAGACTCGTAGCCTCCATGGTGGATGATAAAATGAGAGAGATACATTCTCATAATAGGCAATTAGATACTTCAAAACTATCAGTGCTAACGGCTGTTAATGCAGTTCATGATTATCTCAAAGTAAAAGAAAGATTAGAGCAACTAGAAAAAGAATTAAAAACACTAAAGGACTGAAAAAATGTTAGATATTCTTATTTTAATTTTACTAATAGCTGGGCTTATTACAGGAGCGAAGCGAGGACTGATCGTCCAACTGTTACATATGACAGGTTTTATCATTGCTATCATCGTTGCTTACACTTATTATAAACCACTTGCAGATAAATTTGTTTTGTGGATTCCATTTCCTGCGGTAACTGCTGGTTCTAAATTGACATTCGCAGTGGAATCCCTAGAGTTAGACCAAACATTTTATCATATTATTGCCTTCGCGCTTATTTTTATTGTAGTTAAATTTGCATTACAATTAGTTGCGTCGATGTTCGATTTCCTAAAATATCTACCTATACTTGGTTCGATCAGCGGTATAATAGGGGCAGTTTTAGGTTTTATAGAGTACTATTTTTTGATATTTGTATTGCTTTATGTTTTTGCTCTATTACCAATCGATTTTATTCAAAATTTAATATCAAGTTCATTTTTAACAGGCTGGATGCTAGAGCATACGCCATTTCTATCGGAAACAGTGAAAAATTGGTGGTTTATCTATATAGAAAAGTAACTTCTCTCAGTAGAGGGAAGTTTTTTTCAATTTTTAGAATGAAAGGGGAATTTTCTCGTGGATAAGAAAACAATTATAAAAACATTGGAAAAAATTGCATTATATATGGAGTTACAAGGAGAAAATCCTTTTAAAGTTTCTGCATTCCGAAAAGCCGCGCAAGTATTAGAGTTAGATGCTCGCAGTTTAGCGGAAATGGATAATATTCTCTCTCTTAAAGGAATTGGAGCAGCAACTGGATCTGTTATTGAGGATTTGATCAACGTAGGTGAATCTTCTCTATTAGTGGAACTTCAAAGCACGGTACCAAGTGGGTTACTTCCAATGCTTAAGATTCCCGGTCTTGGGGGGAAAAAGATTGCAAAGCTTTATAAAGAATTACAAATAGATTCTATTGAAGCATTGAAAGAAGCTTGCGAAACAAACAAAGTTCAAGCACTTGCAGGTTTTGCTGCGAAAACAGAAGTGAAACTATTAGCTGAAATTGAAAACCTTCAGTCTAAACCAGAACGAACTGCAGTGTGGCAATTAGAACCAATTGTTGCGATGATTGAAAGTAAATTAGCAGCTATTCCTGCCATTGACAAATTTTCAGTAGCAGGTTCGTACCGACGAGTAAAAGAAGCGAGTAAAGATATCGATTTCATCATCGCGACTGCAACACCAAAAGAAGTACGAGAAGAACTTCTAAAAGTATTACCTGTGTTAAAAATTATTGCAGCTGGTGATACGAAAGTTTCTATAACACTTGGTGGGGAACAGGAAGTAGATGTAGACTTTAGACTTGTAGAAGCACGTCAATATGCTTCAGCACTAAATCATTTTACTGGCTCAAAAGATCATAATATTAAAATGAGACAAATTGCGAAAGAACAAGGAAAGAAAATAAGTGAGTATGGTGTAGAATTAGAAGATGGAACTGTTGTGCATTTTGAATCAGAAAAAGATTTCTATGCTTATTTCAACTTGCCGTTTATTCCACCTACTGTCAGGGAAGATGGTTCTGAGTTAACGAAGCTAGACCAGTTATCAAAACTCATAACATTGGATGATATAAAAGGTGATTTCCATATGCATACTACATGGTCGGACGGGGCACATTCGATTGAAGAGATGATTGAAGCAAGTCGCACCAAAGGCTATTCGCATATAGTAATTACAGATCACTCGAATTACTTGAAAGTAGCAAATGGATTATCTAAAGAACGTTTATTAAAACAAATGGAAACAATCAAAGAAATAAATGCAAAATATACAGATATTGAGGTTTTCTCAGGAACAGAAATGGACATACTTCCTGATGGTTCGCTTGATTTCGAGGATGAAATATTGAAACAATTAGACTTTGTTATTGCTTCGATACACTCAAGTTTTAGTCAACCACAAGAAAAAATAATGGAACGACTCCAAACTGCGATGAAAAATCCATATGTGCATATGATTGCGCATCCAACTGGTAGAATTATTGAACAACGTGATGGTTATAATCCAGATGTGCCGACATTAATCGAATGGGCAAAAGAGTATGGAAAGATTTTAGAGCTTAACGCAAGTCCTTATCGACTTGATTTGAAAACAGAGCATTTAAAACTTGTTGTAGAAGCGGGTGTCCCTATTGCGATTAATACGGATGCTCATCATATCGATCAACTAAAATATATGGAAATTGGTGTACGTTATGCACAAAAAGCATGGTTGCACAAAGAGAATGTCGTCAATACGTGGACACTAGAGCAATTTAAACAATTTATTCAGAAATAAATGGGAGGTGCTACAGTGATTGCCCAACGAGCACTGAGAACACTAGAGTATTATAAAATTATAGATGAAGTAGCTAAATACTGTACTTCTTCTATTGGAAAAAGTCATATGGACAAGTTAGTTCCATCTGTAGATTTTGCAGTAGTGACGAAACTTTTAGAAGAAATGGATGAAGGATTAAATGTTCTACGACTTAGAGGGAACGTACCAATGGGTGGTATTACGGATATTCGTCCGCATGCAAAACGAGCACAAATTGGTGGTATGCTAAGCCCAGTTGAGTTAATGGAAACAGCAAGTACCATCAGAGCGAGTCGGATTTTACGCCAGTTTTTGGAAGATGTAGACGCTTCAGAAGATGTACAAATTCCTCATTTTCTGGAGAAAAAAGAGGCATTGCCAATTTTGACTGCACTTGAACATGAAATAAATGATTGCATTGATGAAAATGGTACTGTATTGGATAGCGCAAGCTCGACACTTCGCTCGATTCGTCAGCAATTGCGTCAGCAAATTAGTCGAGTTCGTGAAAAATTAGATAGTTATACAAGAGGTGCTAATGCGTCAAAAATGCTATCAGATACTATTATTACGATTCGAAATGACCGCTATGTTATCCCAGTTAAATCAGAATATCGTAGTCATTACGGTGGGATTATTCATGATCAATCTTCTTCAGGTCAAACTTTATTCATTGAACCATCAGCAGTTGTTCAATTAAATAACGATATACGGGAATTCAAAGTAAAGGAACAAGAAGAAATCGATCGTATTCTGATCATGTTAACTGCTGAAGTGGAAATAGTAGCGCATGATATATTCCTTTTAGTGAATATCCTTGGAGAAATGGATGTTATTCTAGCAAAAGCGAGATATGGACAAGTGGAGAAATGCACGATGCCATCCATTAACGAACATGGATATATCCGATTAGTAAAAGCAAGACATCCATTAATCTCACCTGAAGATGCAGTAACAAATACAATAGAATTTGGCAAAGATATTACCTCTATTGTGATTACAGGGCCAAATACAGGTGGTAAAACAGTTACACTTAAAACAGTTGGATTATGTACATTAATGGCACAAAGTGGAATACCTATACCAGTGCTAGATGGTTCAGAAGTTGCTATGTTTGAATCTGTCTTTGCAGATATTGGTGATGAACAATCGATCGAACAAAGTTTAAGTACGTTTTCATCTCATATGGTCAACATTGTAGATATTTTGAAAAGGTATAATGACCGTTCTCTCATTTTATTTGATGAGCTTGGAGCAGGTACTGATCCACAAGAAGGAGCAGCACTGGCCATCTCCATTTTAGATGCGGTTCACGGCACAGGAGCACGCGTAATGGCAACGACTCATTACCCAGAGTTAAAGGCTTATGGCTATAATCGTCCCGGTGTTGTAAATGCAAGTGTAGAATTCGACATTGAAACGCTAAGCCCTACTTATAAACTTCTTATAGGAGTTCCAGGTCGAAGTAATGCTTTTGAAATATCAGAGCGACTTGGCTTACCAAATTCGATTATTTCTCAAGCACAGTCTTATACTGGAACTGACCGTGGTGAAGTGAATTCCATGATTGCATCTCTAGAAGACAGCCGTAGAAAAGCGGAAAAAGAAGCGGAAGAAACAGAAGTACAACTAGCGGAAGCACGTCTAGTAAAAGAGGATTTAGATAAGAAACTAGCTCAATTAGAACTGAAACAGGAACAACTTGAACAAAAAGCTAAAGAAAAAGCGAAGAAAATTGTAGATGATGCTAGACGTGAAGCGGACGAAGTAATTAGTGAACTTCGCAAGATGCAAGCAAATACGCATTTGCTGGTCAAAGAACATGAACTAATCGATGCAAAAAAACGTTTGGAAGCAGCTTTACCAATGAATCCTGTTTTGAAAAAGCAAAAGAAACTAAATGAACTTTCCAAAGAATTAAAATCTGGGGATGAAGTAAAAGTATTAAGTTTTGGTCAAAAAGGAACTTTGCTCGATAAACTTGCCAAATCAGTGTGGTCTGTTCAAATCGGTATGATCAAAATGAAAATCGATGAAGCAGATTTAGAATATACGAAGCCTGAAAAGCAAAAACAAACTGTTTCTGTAAATGCTGTTCGTGGAAGAGATACACATGTGAAATTGGAATTAGACTTACGCGGGGAACGTTATGAAGATGCAATCATTCGTACGGAAAAATATTTGGATGACGCAATTCTTGCCAATTTCCCTCGTATTTCTATTATTCATGGAAAAGGGACAGGTGTATTAAGACAAGCAATCCAGCAATTACTAAAAAGTCATTCACGCGTAAAAAGTTATCGATTTGGTGAAGGTGGCGAAGGCGGACATGGAGTAACGATAGTGGAATTAAAATAAGACTCATTTTTTTGAAACCTTTTTTCAATATAATCGTAAAGTAGTAAAAGTTTAAAGGAGTTTTAATGATGATTCTTACTAGTTTTTGGTCAAATCCACTCGTTGAGACTGCAGGATATTTTAGCGTTGTTATACTCTGTTTAATCGTGTCCATGGTTATTTTTGAGATTGTAACTAAGTATAAAAACTGGGAAGAAATTAAAAGTGGTAATATTGCAGTAGCATTAGCAACAGGCGGAAAAATTTTTGGTGTGTGTAATATATTTAGATACTCAATCGAAAAGCATAACTCATTTTTAGAAATGGTTGGTTGGGGATTATTTGGTTTTACCCTACTAATTATTGCGTATTGGTTGTTTGAATTTTTAACACCAAGGTTTAATGTGGATAAAGAAATTGAAAAAGATAATCGTTCTGTTGGGTTCATTTCACTTATTCTTTCAGTTGGTTTATCATTTGTTATAGGTGCGAGTATTTCTTAGGAGAGATAGTAATGGAAAAATTATCAAAGGTTTTGGTTGTTGTAGGCATATGTTTTGTATTGGTTGGAATAGTATATGTTGTAACGAATTAACTTTGATGAAGAATGAGTGTCTCGCTCATTCTTTTTTTATAAATAATTGAATTGTCATTCATTTTTGTATATAGTAAATTATAGGAATATTCACTCTATTATATCGTGAAGGGGGCAATAGTATGACGGAGAAACCTTGGCTTTCGAATTATCCACCAGAAATACCGCATACGCTAAGTTATGAAGCTATTCCAGTGCAAGAATATTTAACGAGGGCATATAAACAGTATCCAGCTAAAGTTGCAATTCATTTCATGGGAAAAGATGTAACATATAAAGAACTGTATGAATCATCCTTAAAATTTGCAAATTACTTGCAAACACTTGGAGTTCAAAAAGGAGATAGGGTAGCGATAATGCTTCCTAACTGTCCACAAGGGGTTATTGGCTATTACGGAGCTCTTTATGCCGGCGCAATTGTTGTCCAAACGAATCCATTGTACACAGAAAGAGAAATTTCGTATCAGATGAAAGATTCAGGATCCATAGTAATGTTAGCTTTAGACATTTTATATCCGAGACTTTCAAAAATTGTGAATGAAACTAAACTTGAGAATATAATATTAACGGGTATTAAAGATTACTTACCATTTCCTAAAAATTTGGTTTATCCTTTTATTCAAAAGAAGCAGTATGGATTTAGTGTAAAAGTGGAACATAGAGGTATGAATCACTTATTTCCTGAAATTATGAAAGTTGGAAAGGCTATTCCTACTAATATTCCATTTGATTTTGAAGAGGATATTGCATTGCTTCAATATACAGGTGGTACTACTGGTTTTCCAAAAGGAGTTATGCTTACCCATAAAAACTTGATAGCAAATGCATCCATGTGCAATGCTTGGTTATACAAGTGTAAAAAAGGCGAGGAGAGTATCCTAGGTATTCTGCCATTCTTCCATGTATATGGCATGACTACTGTTTTAATATTATCTGTAATGCTAGGTAATAGAATGATATTATTACCTAAGTTTGATGTGGAGACTGCATTAAAAACGATTGATAAGCAAAAACCGACACTTTTCCCTGGAGCACCAACTATTTATATTGGTATTTTGAATCACCCGGATGTCGGGAAGTATGATCTATCATCCATTGTCGCTTGTTTAAGTGGGTCGGCAGCTTTACCAGTAGAAGTTCAAGAAAAATTTGAGGAAGTTACTGGTGGTAGATTAGTAGAAGGATATGGTTTAACAGAAACCTCTCCTGTTACACATGCAAATTTAATATACAGTGATAATCGGGTAAAAGGTTCTGTAGGTATCCCGTGGCCAGATACTGACGCTGCTATTTTTGGTATAGATTCTGGCGTACCTCTTCCTCCAGGAGAGATTGGAGAAATCGTAGTGAAGGGTCCTCAAGTGATGAAAGGTTATTGGAATCAACCTGAGGAAACAGAAATGACAATGCGAGATGGTTGGTTATTAACTGGTGATTTAGGTTATATGGATGAAAACGGTTTCTTTTATGTGGTAGATCGTAAAAAAGATATGATTATTGCGGGTGGGTTTAATATTTATCCACGTGATATAGAAGAAATTCTTTACGAGCATCCAGCGATACAAGAATGTGTTGTTGCAGGAGTACCAGATCCCTACCGAGGAGAAACTGTAAAAGCATTCATCGTGTTAAAGGAAGGAGCTTCTGCAACGGAAGAAGAGCTAAATAAGTTTTGCCGAGAAAACTTGGCTTCTTTTAAAGTTCCGAGAATTTATGAGTTCAGAACTGAGCTCCCAAAAACAGCAGTTGGTAAAATATTAAGAAGAACACTTATTGAGCAAGAGAAAGAAAAGTTTAAGAAGTCAGCCGAAGCACAATAATAGTTGACATTATAAGTAATAAAATATAATATAAAAATATGAATGAATAACCATTCATATTTTTATTTTTGGTGGTGGATTCATTGAAGAAGGACAAACCGAAGTATAGGCAAATTATTGATGCAGCAATTATAGTAATAGCTGAAAATGGATACCATCAGTCACAGGTATCTAAAATTGCAAAGCAAGCTGGTGTAGCTGACGGAACGATATACTTATATTTTAAAAACAAAGAAGATATTTTAATATCGGTCTTCGAAGAGAAGATGGAAATCTTTGTAGATAATTTAAAAGGAATTATTAAAGAGGACATTACTGCTTCTGAAAAATTATATAAGATGATACACAATCATTTTTCAGTATTAGCAAAAAATCATCACTTAGCTACAGTTACTCAGCTAGAACTTCGTCAATCAAACCTTGATTTACGTTTAAAAATTAATTCTATCTTAAAAAATTACTTGAAATTACTAGACGAAATTTTAAACGAGGGTATTAATTCAAAAGAATTTGAAAATTCGATCGATAAAAGGTTAGCAAGACAGATGATTTTTGGTACAATTGATGAGACGACAACAACTTGGGTCATGAATGAGTATAAGTACGATTTAGTTGAGCTTACTGAACAAGTACATCGTCTGTTGTTAAATGGTATAAAAGCTTAAGCGAAGGGGAAGTTGAAAGATGGAGTTTTTGTCATGGACTATTGCGGATGGGGTAGCGACAGTTACGATTAACCGTCCACCTGCAAATGCATTAGCACGAGGGGTAATTTTAGAAGTAAATGAAATGCTAGATGCAGTTGAACATGATGACTCTGTACGAGTGATTTTGTTGAAAGGGGAAGGAAGATTCTTTTCTGCAGGAGCAGATATAAAAGAATTTACTTCTATTCCATCAGGTAAGGAATTTTCTGAGCTTGCAGCAAGTGGTCAAGTAGTTTTCGAAAAAGTAGAACGATTTCCAAAACCAGTAATTGCTGCAATTCATGGTGCTGCCCTTGGTGGAGGTTTAGAACTAGCGATGAGTTGTCATATTCGACTAGTTTCTGAAACTGCTAAAATTGGACTACCAGAATTACAATTAGGGCTAATTCCTGGTTTTGCTGGTACACAACGTCTACCACGTTATGTAGGATTCGCTAAAGCTGCAGAAATGTTACTTTCTAGTGATCCGATTAGCGGAAAAGATGCAGCGCAGTTTGGACTTGCAAATCATGCATATCCTGAAGAAGAATTGTTTGAACGAGCTCAGGAACTTGCTTCTAAAATAGCAAAGAAAAGTCCTGTCTCGGTAAAAGTAGCACTAAATCTACTTCAATATGTTAAGCCTCAATCATATTATGATGGAGTAACAGCTGAAGCAAATTCATTTGGAACAGTCTTTGATTCTGAAGACGCCAAAGAAGGTATTTCAGCATTTTTAGAAAAAAGACAACCAGTTTTTAAAGGGAAATAACAAAAATAAGCATCGGGGGACTTCTAAATGAATATTTATGTATTAGTGAAACGTACATTTGACACAGAGGAAAAAATTGTTGTAAGTGGCGGTAAAATTCAAGAAGACGGGGCAGAATTCATCATCAATCCATACGATGAATATGCAATTGAAGAAGCAATTCAAGTTCGTGACGCACAAGGTGGAGAAGTGACGGTTCTTACACTTGGTGGCGAAGATGCTGAAAAACAATTACGTACTGCGCTAGCAATGGGTGCTGATAAAGCAGTACTTATAAATATAGAAGACGATTTAGAGGAAGTAGATCAATTTGCAGCGGCATTTATTATTTCCGAGTATCTAAAAGACAAGAACCCGGATTTAATATTAGCTGGTAATGTAGCAATTGACGGTGGCTCAGGACAAGTTGGACCACGTCTTGCTGAACTACTTGGTATTAACTATGTAACTACTATTACTAATCTTGAAATTGACGGGACAACTGTAACGATTAAACGTGATGTAGAAGGAGATACAGAAGTATTAGAAACTTCACTACCACTATTAGTTACAGCTCAACAAGGATTAAACGAACCGCGTTATCCTTCATTACCAGGAATTATGAAAGCGAAGAAAAAACCACTTGAAGAAGTGGAACTAGATGATCTTGATATTGATGAAGATGATGTAGAAGCAAAAATTGAAACAATTGAAATTTATTTACCTCCTAAAAAGGAAGCTGGAAAAGTATTAGCGGGTGACCTAGCTGACCAAGTGAGAGAGCTAGTTGAGTTACTTCATTCGGAAGCAAAAGTTATTTAATCTTTTTCAAGAAGACACGCATTGGCGAATTTGATTTGAACTCACATTCATATTCATAAATAGGAGGAAAAAAACCATGTCTAAAAAAGTATTAGTTTTAGGGGAAGCACGTGAAGGTGCTTTACGTAATGTATCATATGAAGCAATCGCTGCTGCAAAGACAATTTCTGGCGGTGGAGAAGTAGTTAGTGTACTATTAGGAGATTCAGTGAAAGATTTAGCTGGGGAACTAGTAAAATTTGGAGCAGATCGCGTTATTACTGTGGAACACCCACATTTAAAACAATATACTTCAGATGGTTATGGACAAGCTATATTAGCGGTTATCGAGCAAGAAAGTCCAGAAGCAATCGTATTTGGTCACACAGCTTTAGGAAAAGATTTATCTCCTAAAATTGCTAGTAAACTACAAATAGGTTTAGTTTCAGATGTTACTTCAATAGAAGGAGAAGGCGATGATGCAGTTTATATTCGTCCGATCTACTCTGGTAAAGCTTTCGAAAAGGTCAAAGTGAAGAATGGTATTCAGTTCATTACAATTCGCCCGAACAATATTGCACCACTTGTAAAAGATGATAGCAAAACAGGGGACGTAACTTCACTATCTGTAGATATTACGAGCCTTCGTACAATTATTAAAGAAGTTGTACGTAAATCTTCTGAAGGTGTAGATTTATCGGAAGCAAAAGTTGTTATCGCTGGTGGTCGTGGAGTGAAGAGTGAAGAAGGATTCAAACCATTACAAGAGCTTGCTAATGTACTTGGTGGAGCTGTTGGAGCATCACGCGGTGCATGTGATGCTGACTACTGTGATTACTCATTACAAATTGGGCAAACTGGTAAAGTAGTAACACCAGACCTTTACATTGCTGCTGGTATTTCTGGAGCAATCCAACATCTAGCTGGTATGTCTAACTCGAAAATTATTGTTGCGATCAATAAAGATCCGGAAGCAAATATTTTCAAAGTTGCTGACTATGGTATCGTTGGAGACCTATTCGAAGTTATTCCAATGCTTACTGAAGAGTTCAAAAAATTAAAAGTAAACGCATAAGTATAGTAACTCGACTCTGTAAAAGGAGTCGAGTTTTTTTGTTTGCAAGCTAAATTGTAGATAGACTTCTGTCTCTCTGCTATAATCAAAACATAGTTTGACGAAGGAGGAAATTTAAATGACAATTGTACATGCAACAGATAATAGTTTTCCACAAGATATTGAAAAAGGTCTAGTATTAGTAGACTTTTGGGCAACATGGTGTGGGCCTTGTAAAATGATCGCTCCTGTTTTAGAGGAACTAGACGCTGAAATGAGCGAAACAGTTAAAATCGTAAAAGTAGACGTAGATGCTAACCAAGCAACTGCAAGTCAATTCGGTATTATGTCTATTCCAACTTTACTAATATTTAAAGATGGTCAACCAGTAGACAAAGTTGTTGGCTTCCAACCAAAAGAAGCTTTAGTGCAATTAGTACAAAAAAACGCATAATATGAAAGGCGGGTTCCTCTAAGGTTCCCGTTTTTTTTTACAAATTTAAGATAGTAAAATGCTTTTTTACTAGCATGAGCGGGTGAAAATATGAATGAATTAATCGAACAAAAATGTGCGATCCTACCAGATCAGCCAGGTTGTTATTTGATGAAAGATAGACAAGGAACGATTATATATGTAGGGAAAGCAAAAATATTAAAAAATCGTGTGCGCTCCTATTTTACAGGGTCTCACGATGGAAAAACACAAAGGCTTGTACAAGACATAGTTGACTTCGAATATATCGTTACATCGTCAGAGCTGGAAGCGTTAATACTGGAACTTCATCTTATAAAAAAACATGATCCCAAGTATAATGTTATGCTAAAAGACGATAAAACGTACCCATACATTAAGATTACGGCCGAACAAAATCCAAAGCTTATCATTACAAGGCAAGTAAAAAAAGACAAAGGGAAATATTTTGGACCCTATCCAAATTCACACGCTGCGCATGAAACAAAAAAACTACTAGATCGTTTATATCCGCTTAGAAAGTGCCAAAAGTTGCCAAGTAGAGTTTGTTTGTATTTTCATATGGGGCAATGTTTAGCACCATGTGTGAAGGAAGTTGAGGATTCCACTTATAGCGAAATAATCCATGAAATTTCAAGTTTCCTAAATGGTGGACATTCGCAAGTGAAAAATGATTTATCGGTGAAAATGCATGCTGCTGCCGAAAGCTTAGAATTTGAACGAGCGAAAGAATATCGAGATCAAATATCACATATTGAACTTGTGATGGAAAAGCAAAAAATGACAATGAATGATTTTACAAGTCGTGACGTATTTGGGTACACAGTTGATAAAGGATGGATGTGTGTCCAAGTATTCTTTATCCGCCAAGGGAAACTGATTGAAAGAGATGTATCATTATTTCCTATGTATCGTGATCCAGACGAGGAGTTTCTTACATTTTTAGGTCAATTTTATGCGAAACCTGAGCATATTAAGCCAAAAGAGATTTATGTACCTATTGATACAGATATACAGTTAGCTACTGACCTTTTAGAATTAAAAGTTATTGTGCCGCAAAAAGGGGCAAAAAAGAATTTAGTTGAACTGGCGGAAAAAAATGCTGTATTAGCTTTAAGTGAGAAATTCCATCTTATTGAAAGACAAGAAGAGCGAACTATAGGTGCTGTTGAAGAATTGGGAGAAATCATAGGTATTGCGACGCCAAGTCGTATAGAAGCATTTGATAATTCCCATATCCATGGGACAGATGCTGTTTCCGCTATGGTGGTTTTTGTCGATGGTAGAGCGTATAAAAAAGATTATCGAAAATATAAAACAAAAACTGCTGCCAAACATGATGATTACGGTGCGATGAGAGAAGTTGTCCGTAGAAGATATATAAGGGTTTTAAAAGAAGATCTTCCATTGCCGGATTTAATCATCATTGACGGTGGGAAAGGTCAAATAGAAGCTGCACGCGAAATAATTGAAGATGAGTTAGGTTTAGACATCCCGATTGCAGGACTTGCAAAGGATGGAAAACATCAAACTTCCCAACTAATTTATGGCGATCCTCTTGGACTAATCCCTATGAAACGGACTAGTGAGGCCTTTTATTTATTGCAAAGAATTCAAGATGAGGTCCATCGTTTTGCGATTACATTCCATAGACAACAAAGGGGAAAAAATTCAATTTCATCTTCACTTGATGGAATTGAAGGAATTGGTCCAATACGAAAAAAAATGCTCTTAAAACATTTTGGTTCCCTAAAAAAAATGCAGGCTGCAGATAAAGATGCATTTATAGAATCGGGACTAAGTGAGAAGTTAGCTACTATGATGGTAGAACATTTTCAAAAATAGTCTATTGTCTTCTGATTAGCCTTATGGTATGTTTGTTACAATTTCATATTCGCTTTTTACACTATTTACTAGTGAATTCCGGAGACAAATATGCTTTGGTGTAATTAATAAGTGAAGATAGAGGTGCGGATAGATAATAGTATTCAACAGGAGGATGAGAAGATCTGCTGATTGTTGACGAAAGGGTCGTTCGCCGAAATATAGAAAGGCTTTTCCTTTTCTATATTGGTGCTACATTTAACAAATGTAGGATTGTCAGAATATGGTATTCTGGAGGGCTATCTCAAATGGACAATTTTTTGACCTAAATTGAGACAATGCTTTTCACGAAATGTGAAAGGCATTTTTTTTACCCTACAGACTCAGATTGCAAAAAGGGAGAAGATATTCTTGAGTAAAATTGTAATGAAGTTTGGTGGTACGTCTATTGCAACAACAGATAAAATTAAACATGTTGCAACTCGTATTAGTAAAGAAAAAGCAGCGGGACATGAAATTGTCGTCGTCGTATCTGCAATGGGCAAAACAACGGACGAATTAGTTCGATTGGCAAATGAAATATCAGAAAATCCTTCAAAAAGAGAAATGGATATGCTTCTATCTACTGGTGAACAAGTAACGATGGCATTACTTGCAATCCAATTAAACCAATTGGGTCATGAAGCAATTTCTTTAACAGGATGGCAAGCAGGGCTACAAACTGATTTAGTACATCGGAATGCCCGAATAGAAAAATTAGATGCAAAAAATATTTTAAATTTACTTTCGGACAATAAAATTGTCATTGTCGCTGGTTTTCAAGGGGTCTCAGCGGACGGGCAAATAACGACGCTTGGCCGAGGGGGATCAGATACTACTGCTGTAGCAATTGCAGCATCTATAGAAGCTGATGTGTGCGATGTATATACGGATGTGGATGGTATTTATACATCTGACCCAAGATTTGTACCGACTGCAAGGAAATTAGACGAACTAGAGTATGACGAAATGTTAGAACTTGCTAATCTAGGAGCGGGAGTTTTATCGCCACGAGCAGTAGAATTTGCAAAAAATCATAAAATTCCTTTACGTGTACGTTCTAGTTATAATGAAGGTATTGGAACAGTTTTGAAGGGGGAAGTAGACTTGGAAAATAATCTAGTTGTTCGAGGGGTAGCATTTGAAGCAGACATTGTTCGATTAACGATGGAATATGAAGTGCCATTCAATGACTCCCTAGCGAAAATTTTTACAACACTCGCTGCTAATCATATTAACGTTGATATTATTGTTCAATCTATTGTCGATGGCAAAAAACCTACAGTATCTTTTTCGATTAAAAAGGAATGGTTAGCTGAAACGATTACAGTTTTAGAATCTAACAAAGAGGCACTAGGATTTACATTTGCAGATTTTGAAGTAGGACTTGCAAAAGTATCAATTGTGGGTTCTGGTATGGTTTCCAACCCTGGAGTGGCTGCCCAGATGTTTGATCGTCTTCAAAAAGAAAGTATTCCAGTCAAAATGGTTAGCACCTCTGAGATAAAAGTTTCAGTTGTTATTCCACAAGATGACATGATTCGCGCTGCAAATGCGCTTCATGATGAATTTGGTTTAGCGTTGGTATAAATATAAGTAAAAGGGCTATCCAATTTGGATAGCCCTTTTACTTATATGATTGTTTTTACATCCCACTTTAACTGGAATGTAACGATGCCATTTTTTTTAACTTGTTCATCATAGCATTCTGTTAAAAAACCACTGATTTTTTGTTGTTGTTCCGCAAGAAAACCCGCTTCTAATCGATGTGTTCTACTTACTCCACTTTGTGGGAGATTGTACGTTTGTAAACTATAGTAAGCAGAATCTTTTGTCGTTTTGTCGAGGGTTAAAGTTCCCCAACCTGCTTGTTGAAAGAAAGTTATTGCTTCTTCCATTATGTATAATGGGAATTTACGAGCAAGATCCTTACCTGCCCAATATAAAATATCTTTTTCATGTTTTCCAAGAATAGAAGCAAGTACGTGATCTCTAATTAGTTCATATCCAAAGGAGGTTACATGCGATTGTTCCTCTTCATTCATGTAGCATCACTTCTTTCGTATGTAATCAACCTATTTTAACAAAAATAATACTATGAGTATACGAGTAGTTTGTGAAAATAATTACAATTTGCAACATGAAAATGAAATATAAAAGATTCAGTAAAATCGCCAAGATGTCTTGACGCTCTAAATTGTTGAGAGTACAATGGTTATGTCTTAAATTCGTAACATGATGATGTGAACAGTCTATGTATTCTATTTTTTTTACTCTGATAGAAATCTGTTCAGAACATTGCAAAATCCGAGGGGGGTAACTGTTTTGTCGAAAGATCGCGAATTTTATTGGCGCCGATTACACTCACTATTGGGAATTATTCCTGTAGGACTGTTTTTGACGCAACATTTAGTAGTTAACCATTTTGCTACTAGAGGAGAAGAATCATTTAATGCTGCAACACATTTTATGGAGAGTTTACCGTTTAAAATATTTTTAGAGATATTCGTAATCTTCTTGCCATTAATGTTCCATGCTTTTTATGGTGTTTATATTGCATTTACAGCGAAGAATAACACGAAAAACTTTGGTACTCTACGTAATTATTTATTTGTTTTACAACGCTTTACGGGAATTTTTCTTGTCGTGTTTATTGTATGGCATGTATTTGAAACAAGATTCCAAGCCGCAATTGGAGCAAAAGAAGTTAATTTTAATATGATGGCAGAGATTTTATCAAATCCGTGGATGTTAGGGTTCTATATTGTAGGTGTTATTTCAGCTACATTCCATCTTGCTAACGGAATTTGGTCCTTCTTAGTAAGTTGGGGTATTACTCAATCTGCACAATCACAAAAAATTGCTACATATGTAACATTAGTAATCTTCTTAGCGTTATCGGTAGTTGGTGTACAAGCTCTTTTAGCATTCGTATAAGAACTACTACTTAAATGAGGAGTGAGATATAGCATGGCGAAAAGTAAACTTATTGTTGTCGGCGGTGGATTAGCCGGATTAATGGCAACAATGAAAGCGGCCGAAGATGGTACGCATGTAGATCTATTTTCATTAGTTCCAGTAAAACGTTCCCACTCAGTTTGTGCGCAAGGCGGCATAAACGGGGCAGTAAATACAAAAGGTGAAGGAGATTCACCGACAGTTCACTTAGATGACACTGTATATGGTGGAGACTTCTTAGCAAATCAACGTCCAGTAAAAGCAATGGCAGATGCTGCACCAGGGATCATATCATTATTTGATCGTATGGGTGTAATGTTTAACCGTACTCCAGAAGGATTGTTAGACTTCCGTCGTTTCGGTGGAACAATGATGCACCGTACAGCTTTCGCTGGTGCAACTACTGGTCAACAATTACTTTATGCTTTGGATGAGCAAGTGCGTAGTCATGAAGTAGCAGGTCTTGTAACGAAATTTGAAGGATGGGAATTCCTTGGAATAGTTAAAGACAATGAAGGCGTTTGTCGTGGTATTAAGGCACAAAACCTTCAAACTATGGAAATTAAAGTATTCCGTGGAGATGCGGTTATTATGGCTACTGGTGGTCCTGGGATTATTTTCGGGAAAACTACTAACTCTATTATTAACACTGGTTCTGCAGCATCAATCGTATATCAACAAGGGGCTTACTATGCAAATGGAGAATTTATTCAAATTCACCCAACTGCAATCCCTGGTGACGATAAATTACGATTAATGTCAGAGTCTGCACGTGGTGAAGGTGGACGTATTTGGACATATAAAGACGGTAAACCTTGGTACTTCCTAGAAGAAAAATATCCTGCATACGGTAATTTAGTTCCACGTGATATTGCAACACGTGAAATCTTCGACGTATGTGTTAACCAAAAACTTGGTATCAACGGAGAAAACATGGTATATCTAGATCTTTCACATAAAGATCCACATGAACTAGATGTTAAACTTGGTGGTATCATCGAAATTTATGAAAAATTCACTGGTGATGACCCTCGTAAAGTACCAATGAAAATCTTCCCAGCAGTTCACTATTCTATGGGCGGACTTTGGGTTGATGATGATCAAATGACGAACATTCCTGGTCTATTTGCTGCAGGTGAATGTGATTATTCACAACATGGTGCAAACCGTTTAGGAGCTAACTCATTACTATCTGCTGTATTTGGCGGAAGTGTTGCAGGCCCTAATGCAGTTAAATATATGAAGAATCTTAAAACTCATGTGGAAGATATGGACTCTGCTATTTTTGATGCAGAGATTAAACTTGAGCAAGAGAAATGGGATAAAACAATAGCGATGCAAGGTACTGAAAATGCTTACTTGATTCACAAAGAATTAGGTGAGTGGATGACTGATAACGTAACCGTTGTTCGTTATAATGACAGACTTGAAGCTACGGATAAGAAAATTCAAGAGTTACTTGAAAGATATGAGCATATTAATATGGATGATACGCAACAATGGTCTAACCAAGGTGCATCATTTACACGTCAATTAAAAAATATGCTTTACTTAGCACGAGTAATTACTCTAGGAGCGCTTAACCGAAATGAGAGTCGTGGTGCACATTACAAACCTGATTTCCCAGAACGTAATGATGAAGAGTTCTTGAAGACAACAATGGCTAAATACGACCCAGCTACTGGAGCTCCGATTTTCCATTTTGAAGAAGTAGAGATATCTCTTATTGCACCTCGTAAACGTGATTATTCTGCTACTTAAAGGAGAGAATTAAAGATGGTTACAGCAACTGAAACAAAAAAAGTACAAATTGAAATATTTCGTCAAGATACACCAGAGTCTACACCTTATTGGGAAAAGTTCGAAGTAAACTATCGTCCAAATATGAACGTTATTTCTGCATTAATGGAAATTCGTCAAAACCCTATAAATGTTGATGGAAAAGCAACAACACCTGTAGCTTGGGATATGAGTTGTTTAGAAGAAGTATGTGGTGCCTGTTCAATGGTAATTAATGGTCGTCCTCGTCAATCTTGTTCAGCACTAATTGATCAATTGACACAACCGATTCAATTAGCACCAATGAAAACGTTCCCAGTCGTTCGTGACCTTCAAGTTGATAGAACTCGCATGTTTGATTCTTTGAAAAAAGTAAAAGCATGGGTTCCAATTGATGGTACGTATGATCTTGGAGAAGGTCCACGTATGCCAGAACGCAAACGTCAATGGGCTTATGAATTATCTAAATGTATGACTTGTGGTGTTTGTTTAGAAGCTTGTCCAAACGTAAGCAGTGGTTCAAGCTTCATGGGACCAGCTCCACTTTCTCAAGTACGTCTATTTAATGCACATCCAACTGGTTCTATGAACAAAGATGAGCGTTTGAATGAAATTATGGGAGATGGAGGCCTTGCAAACTGTGGTAACGCACAAAACTGTGTTGTTGCATGTCCTAAAGGTATTCCGTTAACTACTTCTATCGCTGCATTAAACCGCGATACAACAGTTCAAATGTTCAAAAACTTCTTCGGAAGCGACCACATGGTTGACTAAAAAGAAATGCGTAAGCGCCTATGTCTGACCCGACAAGTAAATGAGAAGATTTGTAGTCCAACTTGTTGGACGGAAAAGATTCACATTTAACCTCGAGGGTCAAGGCTGCGTGCGCTAGACATGTTAGAAATCCGTAAGTGCAATACTAAAAGATCTGTGTAGAATTTTATATTCTATGCAGATCTTTTTCTTTTTTGGTACAATAAATGAATAACTATTCATTACAAAGGGGATTGGGAGAATGAGAGCAAATTATATAGAAAATGAAGCAAAATGGGAAAAGGGGTTTTCTTTTTATTCAGAAGTCAGTGTACGTTTTTCTGAAACGGATATGTATGGTCATTTAAATAATACGGTAAACTTCGCATATATGGAATATGCACGAATTGAATATTTTAAGCATATTGAATTAATGAATGACTGGTTAAACCCAAAAGGTGAAAAAATTCCAGTGGTAGCTGATTTACAATGTGATTATGTGAAGCAAGTGTTTTTCGATGAAAAACTACGTATCTATGTAAAAGCGAACTCGGTTGGCTCATCATCGGTTGATATACATTACTTGGCGAAAAATGAAACTGGAGAAATTGTCTTTACCGGAAGAGGTACTATTGTTCAAATTGACAAGAAAACAGGTAAAGGTTCAAAATGGTCGGAAAGTGAAAAAGAAATTTTCAAAAAGAGTATGTAACTAGCCGTCACCTCCTTTCTTATCTCAACATACGTTAGTAGGAGAGTGGATAGGGGGCTATGGCATTGTTTGATAGTAATCAGCATCGATCAATTTTAACAAATCGAGAACGTCAAATTTTTCAATTGTTAGTGCAAGATCAATCGACAAAAGAAATTTCTGTTCAGTTATCAATTAGTGAAAAAACAGTTCGAAATCATATATCTAATACAATTCAAAAATTGGGTGTATCGGGTAGATCACAAGCTATCTTAGAATTATTACGATTAGGTGAATTATCGTTGAATTAAGTGGAATCCTTGCCATTTTTCTCAGAACACGTACAATAAGTAGTATGCGATGTTTTGAGGAGTGAAGGATTTATGATAGAAGAAAATGATATTGTTATCCATGACCAAAAAGAAGTTGCTTTTTTAGAAAAAGAGCTTAGACATATATCGGGCATTGTAAAGCAAAAAGGGCGTCAAATATTAAACGCCTATACAATTACTCCTCCGCAGTTTGTTGCATTGCAGTGGCTTCTTGAACTTGGAGATATGACAATTGGTGACTTATCAAATAAAATGTATTTAGCATTTAGTACGACGACAGATTTAATCGATCGCATGGAAAAAAGTGAACTTGTTCAAAGAGTAAGAGATGAACAAGACCGTCGTGTTGTACGTATACATTTGCTAAAAGAAGGCGAACGTATAATTGAAGAAGTTATTGATAAGCGCCAGCACTATTTAAAAGACATACTTGGACAATTTAATACAGACGAAGTATCAAATTTATCCATATTACTAGAAAAATTACATCAAGAGATGAAAAAGAACTGAGGAATTCAATTGAAAGCCCCTATAGGTGTTATAGACTCTGGAGTTGGTGGATTAACAGTTGCAAAAGAAATAATGCAATTGTTACCCGATGAAGAAATTATTTATATTGGTGATACAGCAAGATGCCCTTATGGACCACGTTCCGCAGAAGAGGTAAGAAAATTCACATGGCAACTTGCACTGGCTTTATCTAAAATGAACATTAAAATGCTTGTTATTGCATGCAATACGGCTACCGCAGTAGCGTTAAAATCGTTAAATAAAAAAATGGCTTTCCCTGTAATCGGTGTAATCTTCCCTGGAGCAAGAGCAGCTATTAAAGCAACGAAAACACACGAAATCGTAGTGCTAGGCACAAGTGGTACGGTTAAAAGTGGTGCTTATGAAAATGCAATAGCTGCTCTTAATACTTCAAGTAAGGTTATACCTTTAGCATGCCCTACTTTTGTACCACTTGTTGAAAGTAATGAATATGAAGGGGAATTTGCGCGCAAAATGGTATATGATACACTGTTGCCATTAAAGGACGAACAGTTTGATACTGTCATTCTGGGGTGTACGCATTATCCATTATTACAAAAGCATATTGAAGAGGCTGTTGGGGATAAAGTAAAAGTGCTATCCTCTGCGCAGGAGACTGCCCATGAAGTATTGGACTATCTCGATTACCATAATATGCATTATCCTATTAAAGGGAAGAAATCACCTATTTTTTATACAACAGGATCTGTTCCAATTTTTAAAACGATAGTAGAAAAATGGTTAGAAATTCCGAATGCAGATGTAAGAACAATATCATTCAATTGAAACCCTGTTAAATAGAGAATCCTCGAATACTGGGGTTTTCTTTTGGATAAGGGTCATTTGACAAAGGGGAAGTTTATGATTAGAAACGATGGACGAGCAGCAAATGAGTTAAGAGATATTCAGATTGAAAAAGATTATTTAATTCACCCAGAAGGATCGGTATTAATAACAGTTGGGCGTACGAAAGTTATTTGTAATGCAACGATTGAAGATCGTGTGCCACCTTTTTTAAGAGGACAAGGAAAAGGGTGGATTACAGCAGAATATTCAATGCTTCCTCGTGCGACAGAATCACGTACGCAGCGTGAAGCGTCAAAAGGAAAAGTAACGGGTCGTACAATGGAAATCCAACGCTTAATAGGACGAGCTTTACGTTCTGTAGTAGATTTAGAAAGTATTGGAGAGAAAACGATTTGGGTGGACTGTGACGTGATCCAGGCGGATGGTGGTACTAGAACAGCTAGTATAACTGGAGCGTTTGTAGCATTAACAATTGCACTGAATAAATTATATGAAGATAAAAAACTGGCTGTATTCCCAATAAAAGAATATTTAGCCGCTACAAGTGTTGGAGTCATTGAAAATGTTGGAGTTGTTTTAGATTTAAATTACTTAGAAGATTCAACAGCGGCAGTGGACATGAACATCGTTCAAACAAGCAGTGGTGAATTTGTAGAGCTTCAAGGGACAGGTGAAGAAGCAACTTTTTCTAAAAAAGAACTTCTTGAACTGTTGGAATTTGGAGAAATAGGTATTCAACAATTGATTCAAGCTCAACGTGAAGCATTAGGAGAATTGGCGGAAAAAATCGGAGGGAAACGAGGAGACGCTAAATGAAAAAAATAATTATAGCTACACAAAATAAAGGGAAAGCTAAAGATTTTGAAGCCCTTTTTGGCCCACTTGGATATGAAATATTAACATTGCATGATGTAGCCGAGGATATGGATGTCGAAGAAACCGGTTCTACTTTCGAAGAAAACGCTCTGTTAAAAGCAACTGCTCTTGCGAATCATTTACAAACAATTGTCATTGCTGATGATAGTGGACTAGAAATTGATGCTTTAGACGGACGACCAGGCATATATTCTGCACGATATGCAGGAGAAGCTAAGAGTGATGAAGCAAATATGGAAAAAGTATTAAAAGAGCTTGAAAACGTAAAAGAATCTGATCGTACGGCAAGATTCGTCTGTGCAATTGCAGTAGCCTCTCCTTCGAATGAACCATTCACGATGAGAGGTACTTGTGAGGGAATCATAGCGACAGAACGCAAAGGGGAAAATGGATTTGGGTATGATCCAATCTTTTTCGTGCCTGCTGAAAACAAAATGATGGCAGAGCTTACAACAGAACAAAAAGGCGCTATTTCTCATCGAGGAAATGCGCTGAAAAAACTTGCGTCAAATCTAGATGATTTGTTTTTTAAGGCATAGGCAAGAGTGATGAAAATACTAGTTATTAGTGATACCCATTATGACACAGATACAATGGAGCAAGTGATTCATCATCACACTGAGGTAGATGCTATTATTCATTGCGGGGATAGTGAATTGGATCGTGCTTATTTTGATGGCAGTTCTGTTCAAGTTGTCCGTGGAAATTGCGATTTCGATTTGAACTTTCCAGAGGAAATTATTGTTCCAGTAGAAACAGAAAAGATTTTGATTGTGCATGGACATAAGCATCGTGTCAAAACCACGTTGTTACCGTTAATTTACCGTGCGCAAGAAATACAAGCCTCTATTGTTTGTTTTGGACACTCTCATATCCTTGGAGCAGAGTTGAATAACGGTATTTTATTTGTGAATCCAGGAAGCTTACATATGCCTCGTGGCAGGAAAGAAAAAAGCTATGCACTTATTGAAAAAAGTGAAGCTATTTGTATGGTAACTTTCTATTCTTCTGAGAATAAAATAATAGAACAAGTGAATTTTTTTTAGAAAAAATTTAATTTTTCAATTTTTTCTTGACAATTTTTTTCTTTATGGTAAATTAAGTGTATAAGTTTAGTGGGTATTACAAGCAGATTTGTATATGACAGGCTGATTAGTCAAGCTAAAGGCCCCTATTTCAATCGTATGATTGAATAGGGGCCTTTGTGTTGAATGTATTAAGCTATTAAATACACTGTTAATTAAATAAGATGTATATTACTTCTGCTCACTGGATCAACCAGAGGCTCAGATGACAAACGCTAGTCGTTGTTATCTGAGCCTCTTTTGATTAAACAAACTAGAGGCAGCGAGTAACCTTACGTATTATATATTAACGCATACCTACACCTATAAACCAACTAAGCTTATTCGTTTAGTATTGAATGGAGAATGGAGTGAATTAAATGGCAACTGCTGAAAAAATTAGATTTGAGCGTGTCACAAAAACCTTTACGGTTCGTGATACAGAACAAAAAGGTGCAATGAAAGAATTTACTGCGGTAAAGGAGTTGGATTTTAATGTAAAAGAAGGTGAGTTTGTCACGTTGGTAGGTCCGAGTGGATGTGGAAAATCTACTTTGCTTGATTTACTTGGTGGATTAACGACACCGACACGTGGACGCATATTAATTGATGGGAAAGAAATTACAGGTCCAGGACTTGATCGTGGTACTGTCTTCCAGCAGTATGCGCTATTTCCATGGAAGACAGCACGTGGCAATATTGAATTTGGCTTAGAGGCAAAAGGGGTGCCAAAACATGAACGTAAAGAGCAAGCAAATCATTTCCTCTCTTTAGTTGGACTTAGTGATTTTGGAGAACGCTATCCACATGAATTGTCGGGTGGTATGAAGCAACGTGTTGCGATCGCTAGAAGTCTAGCGTTTAATCCGGATGTTTTGCTAATGGATGAACCTTTTGCAGCACTGGATGCGCAAACTCGTGAATCTTTGCAAAGTGAGCTTTTACGTATTTGGCAGAAAACGAAGAAAACGATTATTTTTATCACGCATGGGATCGATGAAGCAGTCTATTTAGGAGAACGTGTAGTAGTTTTGACGCCGAATCCTGGAATGGTGAAAAAGATTGTGGATATTCCACTCAAGAATCGTTTAGAGGATGCGGATATTCGATCCCATCCAGATTTTGTGAAAGCACGACACGAAGTTTGGAGCCTGCTACATGAAGCTGAGTACCTAGGTGCAAATATATAAAAGGAAAGAGGAGATTATTTATATGGTAACGATAGAAAAGCATGTTAGTTCAGCTCCGAAGCTGATCAAACAAAAAGAATTTGGGTTTTCTGGATTGCAAAAAGTAGCGAAACAATCTATTGTATTAGTCGCATTGTTCTTGCTGTGGGAAATAGCACCGCGGATTGGCTTAGTAGACCCAGCGTTCTTCCCTTCTTTTTCAAATGTAGTAATTGCTTGGTGGAACCTGGTTATCTCTGGTGAGCTTTTTACTCATTTTTTAGCTAGTATCACTCGTTCGGTGAGTGGTTTTGGTCTAGCGGTACTTATTGCAATCCCATTAGGATTAATAATTGGCTGGTATCCACTCGCAAGAGAATTATTAAATCCAGTGATGGAATTATTCCGAAATACAGCCGCTTTAGCCTTACTACCAGTATTTATGTTACTACTAGGGATTGGTGAAACATCTAAAATTGCAATTGTCTTATTTGCCTGCACATGGCCTATTCTTCTAAACACAATCGCTGCAGTAGGAAACGTAGATCCATTACTGATTAAATCGGCACGCTCGATGAATATTTCTTCGTTTAAACTATTTCTGAAGGTAATATTACCTGCATCTGTGCCGACCATTTTTACCGGTATTCGTATGGCAGGAACCGGAGCTATTTTAGTGTTAATCGCAGCAGAAATGGTAGGAGCGAAAGAAGGATTAGGTTATTTAATTACTTATTCACAATACAACTTCCAAATTCCTGAAATGTATGCGGGTATTTTAACAATTGCTTTATTGGGAGTACTAATTAATCAAAGTTTAAGTATGCTAGAACGTAAATTTTCAAAATGGAAACAAAATCCGAATGGACAGAACTAAAATGCTATGTGAGTAAGTGGTATATTTTTTTAAATTAATCCTTACTAAATAAATATGATAAATAGGAGATGTTGGTATGACGAAAAAACAAATGAAATTAGGGGCCTTTATTAATTTACCTGGTCAACATGTAGCAAGTTGGAGATATCCTTCGACAGGGTCGAATCGTACATTTGATTTGGATTATTTAATTGAATTAGCAAAAACAGCCGAGCGCGGGAAATTCGATACAATTTTCTTTGCAGATGTATTTGGTCAAACGCTAGCGGAAAATTCACCTTCAGCATTGAAACTAGATCCAGTCATCATTCTATCGGCACTTGCAGCGGTTACTAAAAACATTGGTTTAACAGCTACATTGACAACTACTTACAACGAACCGTTTCATGTAGCACGTAAATTTAGTGCAATCGATCATTTATCGAAAGGTCGAGCAGCTTGGAACGTGGTCACTTCAGCGAATGCTAGCGAATCATTCTTGTTCGGTAAAGAAAAGCATTTAGAGCATGCAACACGATATGAACGAGCAGAGGAATTTGTTGACGTTGTTAAGAAATTATGGTTTTCAATAGAAGATGAGGCGCTTGTAATTGATAAAGAAAAAGGCCAATTTTTAGACTTGGAGAAAGTACATCCAGTTGACCATGAAGGGAAATGGTTCAAAGTACAGGGAACGCTCGATTCAGCTTCTACACCGCAAGGACACCCAGTTATTGTTCAGGCAGGATCATCTGAAGCGGGAAAAGAACTTGCTGCAAAAACGGCGGAGGTTATTTTTACAGCATGGCAAACACTAGAAGATGCACAAATATTCTATCGCGATGTAAAAGGTCGTCTTGCAAAATATGGTCGTCAGCCAGATGATTTAAAAATTATGCCGGGTGTATTTATTACCGTGGGGAAAACAGAAAAAGAGGCACTTGCTAAACAGAAAGAGTTGAATAGCTATATTTTACCTGAGGTAGGTCTTGCTTATTTATCGAACTTCATTGGTGTGGATTTAACAGGATATGATGTGAATGCACCTCTTCCAAATTTTGGGGAGATGGAAGATAAAACAAATCCTCAAATTCGTACTAATATCATTAGAGATATTGCAGCGCGTGAAAATTTACACACATTACGTGAAGTATATGAGCGTATTGCAGGAGCAAGAGGTCACCGAGAAATTGTGGGAACACCTGAACAGATTGTAGATCAGTTAGAGGAGTGGTTCTTAAACGAAGGTGCAGATGGTTTTAATATTATGCCACCAACTTTTCCCGAGGGTTTTAACGATATTGTAGATTTAGTTATTCCAGAATTACAACGTAGAGGTTTATTCCGTACTGAATATGAGAGCAATACACTTCGCGGAAATTTAGGGCTTTCAGTACCAGTAAATCCAAATAAAAAACAAACTCAATCTGTGGGGAAATGAGGAGATATAAGATGAAAAAATTAGCATCATTTGTTTTGATAACAAGTTTAATAGGTAGTATTTTAGTGGGATGTTCATCAAATGACGATAAGGCGACTGCTAATGGAGAGGAAGATAAGTTACTCCAATACCAAAGTGCACCAGGCAGTGTGAGCTTTGCAGAACTGGCAGAGGGATTAGGATATCTAGGTGATTTGAAGTTGGATAATATAGGTGCTAGTACTGGTGGACCAGAGAGTATTCAACTGACAGGGACAAAACAAATAGATTTTGGCGCAGCATTCAATGGAGCAACTATAAAATCATATGCCCAGGGTGTAAAACTAGTAAATGTTGTTGGAAATTATGGTAGTGACGAAAATACGTTTATCGGAGCATATGTACTTGAGGGTAGTCCAATAAAATCCGCAAAAGATTTTATTGGTAAAAAAATTGGTGTAAATACTTTAGGAGCTCATTATGAGTTTGTAATCATAGATTATTTACGCCAAGGAGGCTTAACGGAAGAAGAAATGGCGGAAGTTCAATTAGTAACGATTCCTGCAACTAATGCGGAACAAACCTTACGAAATGAACAAATAGATGTGGTTTTATTTGGCGGTATTGCACGAGATCGGGCCATAGAAAAAGGTGGAATTGTGGAACTATTCAAAGATATTGAAGTATTTGGCTCAGAATTTACGGCCGGAGATTATTTCTTTACAGAGCAATATATTAAAGAAAATCCAAGTACTGTAAAACAGTTTGTTGAAGGGGTTTCAAAGGCAATCAATTGGGCACAAACGACACCTAGAGAAGAAGTGCTCGCGCAATTGGAGGCAATTGTTAAAGAACGTGAAGGTAATGAGCCAACGGAAAATCTGAAGTATTGGAAAAGCACAGGAATTGCTGAAACTGGTGGAGTTATTACAGAGTCAGAATATAGTGTTTGGATTGATTGGCTTGTGAAAAATGGAGAATTAAAAGAAGGGGAAGTAAAGGCCGAGGATTTATATACAAATGAATATAATCCTTTTGCTGAATAATTTTTTGTATTAATTCCGACTAAAATAATTTGTTAAAAAGGAGATGTTCGAATGACAGGAAAACAAATGAAATTAGGTGCATTTTTCATGCTACCAGGACATCATGTAGCGGCTTGGCGTCATCCGGAAGCACAGGCAGATCAAGTGTTAAATTTTGAGTTCATAAAACAACAAGCACTAACTGCGGAACGTGGTAAGTTCGATATGCTCTTTTTAGCAGACGGGGTAGCTGCTGGAGCTACAAGTAGTTCATTTGAACAACATGCAAGTGCCTACTTTGAACCTTTTACTCTATTGTCAGGATTAGCAACAGTAACAAAAAATATTGGGCTTGTTGGTACCGTATCAACAACGTTTAATGAACCATTCAACGTTGCGCGCAAATTTGCTTCACTTGATCATCTCAGCAATGGTCGGGCTGGGTGGAATGTTGTGACAAGTAGTGGTAAGGAAGCAGCACAAAACTTTGGTCAACAAGATGAATTATTGCATGAAAAACGCTATGAAAGAGCGCATGAATTTGTGGATGTTGTCACGAAGTTATGGGATAGCTGGGAAGACGATGCCATTGTCTACAACAAAGAGTCAGGACAGTATGCAGATGCTACTAAAGTGCATGCAATAAATCATGAAGGAGAATGGCTTTCGGTAGCGGGCCCATTAAATATTGCAAGACCAGTTCAAGGGCATCCGGTTGTCGTCCAGGCAGGATCTTCTGATGCAGGTAAAGAGTTAGCAGCACGTACAGCTGAAGTTGTCTTTACTGCTTGGCAAACAATAGAAGAAGCTCAAGCCTTTTATAGTGATGTGAAAGGGCGAATGGCGAAGTATGGAAGAAATCCTGATGAACTAAAAATTATGCCTGGCGTCTATCCAATCATCGGTCAAACAGAGAAAGAAGCACAAGAAAAACGTCAACAATTATTAGATTTAATTCCAGAATCAGTTGGTGTTTCTAGGTTATCTCAACAACTTGGTATCGATTTAAGTGGTTATCCAGTAGATGGACCATTACCTGAATTACCAGATGTTTCTCAAATAAATGGAAATAAAAGTCGCTTTCAATTAGTGAAAGATCTTGCCGACCGTGATGGTTTATCGATTCGTCAACTTTATCAGCATATTGCTGGAGCTCGTGGTCACAGGGAAATTATCGGGACACCAGAGCAGATTGCTGACCAATTACAAGAATGGTTTGAAAATGGTGCGGCGGATGGGTTCAATGTAATGCCTCCAGTATTCCCAGAAGGATTAAATGATTTTGTAGATTATGTCATTCCAGAGCTACAAAAACGTGGGATCTTCCGTGAAGAATACACAGGTACGACACTGCGTGAACACTTGGAATTGCAAAGACCAATCAGTCAATTTGCGAAAAAAGCTATCGCTGTAGAATCGTGAATAATAATGAAATCAAAATACATCCATTTTTTACACTGGAGAGAAAATTATAAAAATGTAAATTTACTGGTTACTTCAGGACGTACTGGAGCAGATGAATTATCTAACCTTTTTATTGTAGCTAATAAAAGAGATATAGATTTTCAACAATTCATCTGTAATCTGAGTAAATAAGCAAAGGAGAGAAAATGAATGGTCAAAGCAGTTATCATTAATGGAGGTAACAATAAAACATCTCGTTTAACGGGGATTCATCAATTTATAGAGTCTAATATGGCGCACGTTCAAGTTGCGACTGAGTCGATCTATGTGCACGAACTTCCTTCCAAGGATTTACTAACAGCAAATTTTGAGAGTGAAGAAATTATTCAAGCAAATCAGGTTGTAGCGAAGGCAGACATCATTTTTGTCCTGACACCAATTTATAAAGCTTCTTTTACTGGTATATTAAAAACTTATTTAGATGTCCTACCACAAAAGGCACTTGAAGGTAAAAAAATTGTCCCAATTGCCTTGGGTGGATCCATAGGTCATTTACTAGCAATTGAATATACATTGAAGCCAGTATTATCAGTACTTGGAGCAACAGAAATTTTGAATACGGTTTATATCATTGATCAGCAAATTGAACGGTTAGAAAACAACAAGTACAAAATTGCAGATGAAGCGATAAGCCGTATAAAAAAAGAGTTTCAAAACCTTCATATACATGAAGTTGTCCATATTTCATAAATGTAATCCCCCAAATAGTTTTGTGCTGTTGGGGGATTTGCTATTTTTAACGATGACTTCTCATTCAAAACGCCATAGATATGTTTAATATAGAAGAAAATTTATTTAATTTCAAGAATACTATTGCTTATTTCACATATATCATGTATATTAATTATTGTCGCTTCGATCAAATGTATATTGTTTTGGTTACAAGTACTTGTCTCAGTAGCTCAGCTGGATAGAGCAACGCCCTTCTAAGGCGTCGGTCGGGGGTTCGAATCCCTCCTGGGACATAAATTAATTCAACTGAACGAAAAAACCTCCAATCATTCGATTTGGAGGTTTTTTGTGTAAGAAAACAAATGCTTTAGAGTAGCAAGGATTGATTGTTTCATTCGGAAAAAGTGTGAACGGAAGTATTATTCGTATATATTTGGAGTAATTTAAAGTTCAAAAGAAAGTAAATATGCGATAAGTAGCAATTCTAGAAAAAAATTCTTAAATTCCTTTGACATTATTTTAATATCGATATATACTAAGTCTTGTCTTTCCTATCTGTGTGGTGGGGAAGTACTTGTCTCAGTAGCTCAGCTGGATAGAGCAACGCCCTTCTAAGGCGTCGGTCGGGGGTTCGAATCCCTCCTGGGACATAATTAATACAAAAAAATAGAAAAACCTTCTTTTTCAATATGAGAAAGAAGGTTTTTTTCTAAATTCGTACATACTATAGATAGAAAACAATCTGAAATGGGGGATTCTCCATGAAAAAGAAGAAGTATGGAAAGCTTCAAACAAAAGAGAACCTAATTGTGTTCCCAGGTACTGCTGAAAAGCTGATTGCAGATGGTATCGAATTTGCTGAAAATGGAAGTTATAAAAAAGCAGTAGATTTTTTCGATGAAGCAAAGGCCTATACGGAATTTGATGAAACGGCATTAACGGTTTATGCGTATGCTTTATTTGAAATTCGCAAATATGACGAGGCAAAGGAAGTTTGTAAAAAGTTACTGTATGAAGGATTTCCTTTATACGAACAAATTATGGAATTATATTTAACCATTTTAATTGAAATGAAAGAATTTAAAGAAGTGGATGAACTTTTAGATGTATTGATTGAAGAGGAAATATTTTCAGAAGAAAAAAAGAAAAACTTTGAACAATTAAAAGAATTGAGTATGCGTATATCAAATGATCAAGAAGTAGACACTGATGTAGATTTAGAATTAGAGGAAGTCCCTAGGATAGAACGTGAAAAGTATGTACTAGAGGCGTTTGTATCCAATAATGGGGGACAGCAGCATCAATTGATGTATGAGGCTTCTATGGGTGATTCTACCCGGATTATTCCGGAACTTATTGCAATTGTGCAAGATGCAAAAGGGATTCCTATTATTAAAACGTTAGCAATTCTTTTATTAAGTGCTGATGAGGTTGAGGAAGAAGTGTTAATCGAAAAATTCGGATTTAGTGAAAAAGTAATTCCAGTAAATCTTTCTCATCCAACGAAAACAGAAAAAATAGAAAAGGTATTTGCGTTAATAGAATTAAAATTAGATCAAGATCCTACTAAATTGGATCTTGCTTATCAAATGATTACTAGACATGCTTTTGCACTATTTCCTTTTGACTTTGGGAAGTTCGGAGTAGAAGAGATTGCAGATACGTACGTGAAATATATAAATCATTTGTTTGATAATGAACAAATGGATGAAAATGAGTTATATTATTTGATAAATTCATTAGAAGCAATGTATGATTTGATAGACAACGTTTAATGTTGAAACTCTAGTCATCTATGCTATAATATACAAGTTGTCAATTCAGTTATTGCAAGAACTGTCCATTATACTTATGATTAGGACAGCTTAAATATAGTAAATTATTTTTGGAGGTAGAATATATGTCAATGGATCAAGTAGTAAAATGGGAAAAACAAGAAGGAAACAATGGTTTATTAACTATTGAAGTTTCTGCAGAAGAAGTAACAAAAGGGTTAGACCAAGCGTTTAAAAAAGTAGTTAAACAAATTAACGTACCAGGTTTCCGTAAAGGGAAAATGCCACGTCAAATGTTTGAAAAAATGTACGGTGTAGAATCATTATACCAAGAAGCTTTAGATGTTATACTTCCACATGCTTATGGGCATGCTGTTGAAGATACAGGTATCGATCCTGTAGACCAACCAGAAATCGACATCGTAACGATGGAAAAAGGACAACCTTTAGTATTTACAGCTAAAGTTATTGTAAAACCTGAAGTTACTCTTGGAGATTATAAAGCTCTTGAAGTAACAAAGTTAGATACAGAAGTAACGGATGAAGATATCGCAGAACAACTAACAGCAGAGCAAACTCGTCTAGCTGAACTAGTAGTTAAAGAAGATGGAATCGTTGAAGGTGATACTGCTGTAATCGACTTCGAAGGATTTGTTGATGAAGTTGCTTTTGAAGGTGGAGCTGGAGAAGACTACCCACTAGAAATCGGTTCTAATTCTTTCATCCCAGGATTTGAAGAGCAATTAGTAGGCTTGAAAACGGGAGATGCTAAAGACGTAGAAGTAACATTCCCAGAAGAATATCATGCAGCTGAATTGGCTGGTAAAAAATCTACATTCAAAGTAACGATTAAAGAAGTAAAAGGGAAAGAACTTCCTGAACTAGATGATGACTTCGCTAAAGAAGTAGATGCTGAAGTTGATGGAATTGACGCTTTACGCACGAAACTTAAAGAAGCTGCTGCTGAAGAGAAAAAACAAACTTCTGCACAAACACTTCGCGATGAATTAGTAGAAGCTGCTGCTGCAAATGCTACAGTTGATATTCCAGAAGCAATGATTGCTGCTGAAGTTGATCGTATGTTAAAAGAGTTTGAACAACGCTTACAACAACAAGGTATGACACTTGAATTATACTTCCAATTCTCTGGTCAAGACGAGGACGCTCTTCGTACGCAAATGAATGAAGATGCACAAACTCGTGTAAAAGTTTCATTAACACTTGAAGCAATCGCAGAAAAAGAAGAAATTATAGTAACAGAAGAAGATCTTAATGCAGAAGTAGAAAAAATGGCTGCTCAATTCAACATGGCTGCTGAAGATATCAAAAAAGCTCTTGGTGGAACTTCAGTTCTTGAAAACGATCTTCGTTTCCAAAAAACAGTTGAGTTTTTAGTAGATAACGCTAAAATTTCATAATTTAAAATAAAAGCGTTATACTATAAAACAAGGCACAGTGATTTGTCTGTGCCTTGTTTTATCACATACATAATTTTTTAAACATTTAAACAACTTTACATAATCTTATTATTTGATTCCTTGTATAGAATCTTGTAAGATAATTTCTTGAATAGGGGTGAACATTTTGTTCAAATTTAATGATGAAAAAGGAAACTTAAAATGTTCTTTTTGTGGTAAACCACAAGAACAAGTTCGCAAGCTAGTTGCAGGACCAGGTGTATATATTTGTGATGAATGTATCGACTTGTGTTCAGAAATTGTTGAGGAAGAACTTGGTACTGACGAAGAAGTAGAATTCAAAGAAGTTCCAAAACCAAAAGAAATTCTATCTATCTTAGATGACTATGTAATTGGTCAAGAGCGAGCAAAAAAATCACTTGCTGTAGCTGTATATAACCACTATAAACGTATCAATTCAAATAGCGTAATCGATGAAGTCGAATTATCTAAATCTAATATTGTGTTAATTGGACCTACAGGAAGTGGTAAAACATTACTTGCACAAACGCTTGCACGTATTCTGAATGTACCGTTTGCTATTGCAGATGCAACTTCACTTACAGAGGCTGGTTATGTTGGGGAAGATGTAGAGAATATTCTATTGAAGCTTATCCAATCAGCGGACTATGATGTGGAACGAGCAGAAAAAGGAATCATCTATATCGATGAAATTGACAAAGTTGCACGTAAATCTGAAAATCCTTCTATTACTCGTGATGTTTCAGGTGAAGGTGTTCAACAAGCGTTACTTAAAATATTAGAAGGTACAGTTGCAAGCGTTCCGCCTCAAGGAGGACGTAAGCATCCTCATCAAGAATTCATCCAAATCGATACAACGAATGTACTATTTATCGTTGGTGGTGCTTTCGATGGAATCGAACAAATTATTAAACGTCGTTTAGGCGATAAAGTAATTGGTTTTGGAGCGAATCCTAACAAAGTGGCAGTCGAAGCAGGTTCTGTATTGTCTCAACTAATTCCAGAAGATTTGTTGAAATTTGGTCTAATTCCTGAATTTATCGGTCGTTTGCCAGTATTGGCTAGTCTAGAACAATTAGATGAAAAAGCACTTGTGCAAATATTAACAGAGCCAAAAAATGCATTAGTGAAGCAATACCAAAAAATGATTGAACTTGATAATGTGAAACTAACATTTGAAGATGAGGCATTAGTTGAAATTGCAAAACAAGCAATTGATCGCAAAACAGGAGCACGTGGGCTTCGTTCAATCATTGAAAACGTGATGCTCGATGTGATGTTTGAATTACCATCACGTGAGGATATCGTTGAATGTGTACTTACAAAAGAAACAATTTTAGAACAAGGTAAACCTAAGCTTATTTTAGCAGACGGATCTGTATTAGATAATGATAATGAGAAAACATCGGCTTAAATATTTGCTTATGAATAAGCTGGCTTCCAATCTGCGCATGCTTAGCGCATTCAAGGATGTCAGCTTTTTCTCTCTATTTTTGTTTGAAAAAAGCAACTGAGTAGTAAAGTATTCTGTTTAAATAGTAGGCATAGAGGACAGAATTAGATGGAGGTGACTTCCCAAATGACAAAAAATAATGAGACATATTATCCTGTGCTTCCACTTAGAGGTCTACTAGTATTTCCTGAAATGGTGCTTCATGTGGATGTTGGTCGTGAACGTTCCATTTCTGCTTTGAATGAGGCGATGGTACGCGCAGAAAAAGTATTTCTAGTAGCACAAAAAGATATGGCTGTAGAACGTCCAACTGCTGATGATTTATACAATGTAGGGATCCTTGCATTTATCAAACAGATGGTTAAACTTCCAAATGGTACGATACGTGTTTTAGTGGAAGGTTTAGAACGAGCAACTTGGGATGAATACAAAGAACAAGATCTGTATGATGAAGTAACTGTTACAGCTTTTGAAGTATCTGAAAATAAGGATTTAGAAGAAATAGCTCTTATGCGCACTTTAGTACATAGTTTTGAGAAGTATTCAAAGTCATCTAAGAGTGTATCAGAGGAAACTTACAAATCGGTTCTAGAAGTAGAAGAACCAGGACGTCTTGCAGATATTATTGCTTCCCACTTACCTTTGAAAATTTCTGGTAAACAAGAAGTTTTAGAAATTGTTGATGTAAAAGAACGTTTAGAATGGTTAATCAGTCGTTTATTTAATGAACAAGAAATATTAAATCTTGAAAAGAAGATAAATTCACGTGTAAAACAAGCGATGGAAAGAACCCAAAAAGAGTTCTATCTTCGTGAACAGATGAAAGCAATTCAGTCTGAACTTGGAGATAAAGAAGGAAAGACTGGCGAAGTTGCAGATTTGAAAAAAAGAATTGCAGCTGCAGGTATGCCAGAAACAACTGAAAAAAATGTTCTAAAAGAACTAGATCGTTATGAAAAATTGCCAACACAAGCACCTGAAAGTGGTGTAATTCGTAACTATGTGGAATGGATGGTTTCTATTCCTTGGACAAAATCTACTGCGGATCAATTAGATATTAAACGATCTGAAAAGATATTAAATCGTGATCACGATGGTTTAGAAACAGTGAAAGAACGCGTACTAGAGTATTTGGCTGTACGTCAATTAACAAAATCACTACGCGGCCCTATTCTTTGCCTGGCTGGACCACCAGGAGTTGGGAAGACATCTCTTGCTAAATCGATTGCAGAGTCATTAGGACGTAATTTTGTTCGAATTTCACTTGGTGGAGTAAGAGATGAGTCTGAAATTCGTGGACATCGTAGAACGTATGTCGGCTCGATGCCTGGTAGAATTATTCAAGGAATGAAAAAAGCAGGCACGGTAAATCCATTATTCTTATTGGATGAAATCGATAAAATGTCCAATGATTTCCGAGGAGATCCTTCTGCAGCAATGTTAGAAGTTCTAGACCCAGAGCAAAATAATACATTTAGCGATCACTATATTGAAGAGACATATGACTTATCCAATGTCTTGTTCATCGCTACAGCGAATGATTTGAGCACAATTCCAGGGCCACTACGTGATCGTATGGAGATTATTTCAATTGCTGGATATACAGAAATTGAAAAACTTTCGATTGCAAAAAATCATCTATTACCTAAACAGTTGAAAGAGCATGGACTGACTAAATCGCAGCTATCTGTAAAAGATGATGTGTTAATGGATGCTATCCGTTACTATACACGTGAAGCAGGTGTGCGTAGTCTAGAACGAGTATTAGCGAATATTTGTCGTAAAGCTGCCCTGAAAATTGTTTCTGAGGATAAGAAACGTGTATCTATTACCGTTAAAAACTTGGAAGATGTAATAGGCAAACGAAAATTCCATTATGGACAAGCTGAAACAGTAAACCAAATTGGTGTTGCAACTGGACTTGCATATACAACTGTAGGTGGAGATACTTTGCAAATTGAAGTTTCTTTATCACCAGGAACTGGAAAGCTGCAACTGACTGGAAAGCTTGGAGATGTCATGAAAGAATCTGCTCAAACGGCATTATCGTATGTCCGTTCTAAAACAGAAGAACTAGACATTGATCCAAATTTCCATGAAAAGCATGATATTCATATTCATGTGCCAGAAGGTGCTGTTCCAAAAGATGGGCCATCTGCTGGTGTAACAATTGTTACGGCACTAGTTTCTGCTTTAACGAAACGACCGATTCGTCGTGAAGTTGGGATGACTGGAGAAGTAACACTTAGAGGTCGAGTGTTGCCGATCGGTGGATTGAAAGAGAAAACGTTAAGTGCACACCGCGCAGGCTTAACAACAATTATTTGTCCAAAAGACAATGAGCGCGATATTGAAGATATACCAGAAAGTGTTCGTGAAGTATTGACCTTTAAATTTGTTTCCGATGCTGAAGAGGTGCTTCAAATAGCATTAGAGGAGGCAGTAAAATGAAAATCCATAACGTAGAATTATTAATAAGTGCTGTAAGACCAGCTCAATATCCAGAAGGAGATTTACCAGAGTTTGCGCTAGCAGGACGTTCCAATGTAGGTAAATCTTCTTTCATCAACAAAATGATTGGTCGAAAAAGCATGGCGCGTATTTCTTCCAAACCAGGTAAAACACAAACACTAAACTTTTATCAATTACAAGAAGCTTTAATGTTTGTCGATGTACCTGGTTATGGGTACGCGAAAGTATCAAAAACAGAACGTGCTGCTTGGGGAAAAATGATAGAGACGTATTTTACCACTCGAACTGCGTTGAAAGCTGCTATTATGATTGTCGATTTGAGACATCCACCTTCAAAAGATGATTGTATGATGTATAATTTCTTTAAACACTATAATATTCCTTGTATTATCATAGCGACAAAAGCTGATAAAATTCCAAAAGGTAAATGGGATAAACACAAGAAGATTGTGAAAGATGAACTACAAATACAAAAAGGCGATAGTCTTATCGTTTTCTCATCAGAATCTGGTCTTGGTTATGATGCTGCTTGGGCTGAGATTGAAGCTAAAATGGCATAAAAACGAATCATTTAGGGGATAATTCTCTTAAGTGATTCTTTTTTTGTTACGACAATTTTTGCGAATTAGTCATCTAATGATAATATAAACAGATGAGTTGTGTTGGATAGGGTTATTTGTTAAAATCAAATTATAATAATTCTAATCTGTATGCGCATTATTTCATAGCTTGTTCACAAATGATTGTTAACCTTTTGTAAAGCTATGTTATAATGGGGTCATATGAAATGAACGTAAAGGGGAGACATGATTCCATGCATACAATTGTGGTCGGTGTCAATTATCGTACTGCTCCTGTCGAAATTCGTGAAAAACTGTCGTTTGTTGAAACAGAGCTTACGAATGCGATGCAAGCACTACAAGACCAAAAAAGTATATTAGAAAATGTCATAGTTTCTACTTGTAATCGTACGGAGATTTATGCGACGGTTGATCAGTTGCATACAGGTAAGTACTATGTAAAACAGTTTTTAGCGAATTGGTTTGACATTCCGTTAGAGGACCTTTCTAGCTATTTATTTGTTCACGAAGATGACCAAGCGAACAATCATTTGTTCCGTGTAACTGCGGGAATTGACTCAATGGTACTTGGTGAAACTCAAATATTAGGTCAAGTAAAGAAGAGCTTTCTAGAAGGTCAAGAAAATGGTACAACTGGGACGGTTTTCAATCAATTATTCAAACAAGCTGTTACATTTGCTAAACGTGCACATGCTGAAACATCGATTGGTGAAAATGCAGTATCTGTTTCCTATGCAGCTGTAGAGCTTGGTAAGAAAATTTTTGGTACATTAAATCATAAACATGTTGTGATTCTCGGTGCTGGTAAAATGGGTGAGCTTGCGATTCAAAACTTACATGGTAGTGGAGCTCAGAAAGTGACGGTTTTTAACCGTACATTTGAAAAAGCGAAACAACTTGCATCTAAGTTTGATGGAGATGCTAAGCCAATGGACGAGCTACAATGCGCACTTTTAGAAGCGGATATTTTAATCAGTTCAACAGGTTCAACAGAATATGTTATTGATTATGAATTGATGCAATTCGTGGAGCGTTTACGTAAAGGGAAGCCATTATTTATGGTAGATATCGCAGTACCACGTGATTTAGATCCACGTATTGGAGATTTACCAAACGTGTTTTTATATGATATCGATGATTTGCATGGAATTGTGGAAGCGAATCTAGCGGAGCGTGAACGTGCTGCGGTGGAGATCAATAAGATGATTGACGTAGAGATTAAACAGTTTAACGACTGGGTAACTACTCTTGGTGTCGTTCCGATTATTTCAGCGCTTCGTCAAAAAGCAAGTCGTATTCAATCGGAAACAATGCTAACAATTGAAAACAAAATGCCTAATTTAACAGAACGTGAACGAAAAGTTTTAAACAAACATACGAAATCGATTATTAATCAGCTATTAAAAGAGCCGATTTTGCAAGTGAAAGAATTGTCTAGTGCCCATAAATCAGCTGAACAACTTCAATTATTCCAACAAATTTTCGGAATCGAAGAAGATGTAAAGGAAGAAATAATGGGACAAGCTGAAAAAGCTAAAATCAATTTAAAACTAGCTTTATTGAATTCATAAAACTGATAAGTTGAAATATCATATTAGCAAAGTAAAAGGAGGCGTTTTATTATCTGTATGTAAATTACTGGATATGTAAAACGTCTTTTTACTATATAAGGGAGACGACTACTATGACGGATCTTTCGATGACCCGGCTACACGAGATAATGGTAGTCCTCCAGTCCGTTAGCCTTGTTTTTTATTTTATCGATTATTTAAATAAAGACCACTACGCTCATCGAATCGGAGTATGGTTACTATCTATTGTATGGTTCTTACAAACTGTATTTTTAGTGATGTATATAATAGAAACCCAACGTTTCCCCATTCTTTCGTTATTTGAAGGGATTTATTTCTATGCATGGCTAATCATTGCCTTGTCGCTAGTGTTACAAATGATTTTCCGGTTAGATTTACCGGCGTTCTTTTTAAATATTATTGGTTTTATTTTTATGACCATCCATACATTTGCTCCAAATCAAGTACAAGCCTCTTCAGTTGGCGATGCACTAATATCTGAGTTATTATTTATACATATTACGATTGCGATTATAGCGTATGCAGCTTTTTCTCTTTCATTTGTATTTTCGACTTTATATTTAATATTGTATCGTGTGTTGAAACAGAAAAAATGGACGAAGCAATTTTCCAGATTACCATCTTTGCAGCAAGCTGAAAATGCAATGACATTATCTATTTTGACTGGAATTCCTTTATTATTTGTTAGTCTCGTACTTGGTTTAGAGTGGGCATATGTATCGTTAGATGTTTTTTCTGTTTTAGATTTTAAGATTATTAGTTCTTTTGTTTTGTTAGTGATCTATGTGGTAATCCTATTACTAAGAAAGCAATCAAGAGTAAAGGGAACAAACTATGCATGGATTCACATATATGCGTTTCTATTTGTATTAATTAACTTTTTATTAGGTAGTAAATTATCTCAATTTCATTTTTGGTATTAAAGAAAGGAAGCGAAAACATGCGTAAAATTATTGTAGGTTCTAGAAGAAGTAGGCTTGCGTTAACTCAAACAAATTGGTTTATTCAACAAATGAAAGATATGGGTGCTCCGTTTGAATTTGAAGTAAAAGAAATAGTAACAAAAGGAGATAAAATTTTAGATGTGACGTTATCTAAAGTTGGTGGAAAAGGTCTTTTTGTAAAAGAAATTGAGCAAGCATTATTCGATAAAGAAATCGACTTTGCTGTACATAGTATGAAAGATATGCCGTCGGTACTTCCTGCAGGGTTAGTAATGGGATGCACACCAACACGAGTAGATGAGCGCGATGCTTTCATCTCAACTGGACATGTAAAATTTGCTGATCTTCCGCAAGGTGCGATTGTTGGAACAAGTAGTTTGAGAAGAAGTGCTCAACTTTTGTTACTTCGTCCAGATTTAGAGATAAAATGGATTCGTGGAAATGTCGATACAAGACTTCAAAAATTACAAGACGGAGAATACGATGCAATTATTTTAGCAGCAGCTGGGCTAAAACGTCTTGGGTGGTCAGATGAAGTGGTAACCGAATATTTGTCTACGGAAGATTCTATTCCAGCAGTTGGACAAGGTGCGCTTGCGATTGAATGTCGTGAAGATGATACGGAACTAATTGCTGAACTGAAGAAATTATCTGATGAAGATACTTGGGTAACAATACATGCAGAACGTGCATTTTTAGCTGCGATGGATGGTGGATGTCAAGTTCCTATTGCTGGATATGCGACGATCAATGGGGAGGAAATCACATTGACTGGTTTAGTAGCTGCTCCAGACGCATCTGTTGTATACAAAGAAGTAGTGAGCGGTAAAGATCCGGAAGCACTTGGGAAAGAAGTAGCTCGTATTTTGACAGAACAAGGAGCATATGACTTAATCCAACAAGTGAAGGCGAGTTTAAATGACTAAGGTGCTGCCATTACAAGATGAGCTTGTTATTTTCACTGGTATATTAAGGTCTTCAGAGGCGGTTGATATGACTCTTCAATATGGTGGAATTCCAGTAGTAGCTCCATTAATAGCAACACAAGAAATAATTTCGGAAGATGATGAGCAAAAGCTACTTTCGTGTCAAACGTATGACTGGTTAATCTTCACAAGTCAAAGTAGCGTTCATGCATTTCACGCAAAACTAATGAAATATCATGTAAATCCTTCTAGTATTAACGTGAAAATTGCGGTAGTTGGCTCTAAAACTGCATGTGCAGTAAGGAGTATTGGTTTAAAAGTACATTTTATACCGTCTATTTTTAGTGCAGATGTATTTGTAAAAGAGTTTCCAAAAATTGCTACACCAAATGAAAAGTGTTTGTTTTTTAAAGGGAATCTCGCAAAAAAAACAATAACAGATGGTCTAGTTAATCCGATCGATGAATGGATTATTTACGAAACAATTGAAGTGGAAGAAAATCAGGAGCAAGTCCGTTCGGTTATAGAAAATAACGAAAAATGCTCCATTATTTTCACTAGTCCTTCTGCAATTGAAATTTTCCATAAAAGTATCGGCAGCCAAATTGGTTATGATGAATTGACTGTCTGTGCAATTGGTCATATTACTAGGGATTGTTTGGAATCATTCGGTGCTACTGTACAAGTAATGCCTGATACATATACATTAACAGAAGTAATCCATACACTCGTGGAATGGAAAGGGAGAGAATAATGACAGAACGAAACTTTCAACGTCATCGTCGTTTAAGAAAAACAGCTGGTCTGCGTAACATGGTAAGAGAAACTTACTTACATAAAGAAGATTTAATCTACCCGATCTTTGTTGCAGAAGGTGAAAATATTAAAAATGAAGTGGCCTCTATGCCTGGTGTTTTTCAATTTTCACTTGATCATTTAGGAGCAGAAGTGGATGAAGTTGTTGAACTTGGTATTCCTGCTGTTATTCTGTTTGGTCTTCCACTTGAAAAAGACGCAATTGGAACACAAGCATTCCATGACCATGGAATTGTCCAAGAAGGCATTCGCTTCATCAAAAATCGTCACCCAGAACTAGTTGTGATTGCCGATACTTGTCTGTGTGAATATACGGATCACGGACATTGTGGTGTTGTAAATGAAAAAGAACAAATTTTAAATGATCCATCCCTTGATTTATTGGCTAAAACAGCTATTAGTCAAGCACAAGCAGGAGCGGATATAATTGCACCTTCTAACATGATGGATGGTTTTGTTACTGTAATTCGTCAAGGGTTAGATGCAGCTGGATTTTCAGATGTACCAATCATGTCGTATGCAGTGAAATATGCATCTGCTTACTACGGACCATTCCGTGATGCTGCAGATGGCGCACCTAAATTTGGTGACCGTAAAACTTATCAAATGGATTATGCGAATCGCATGGAAGCAATTCGTGAAGCAACATCAGATATTGAAGAAGGAGCAGATTTCTTAATCGTGAAACCAGCCCTATCTTATTTAGATATTATTCGCGATGTACGAAATAACTTTGATGTACCAATTGTTGCTTACAATGTAAGCGGTGAATATGCCATGGTGAAAGCTGCTGCTATCAATGGCTGGATCGATGAAAAACAGATTGTTTTAGAAACATTAACAGGGATGAAACGTGCTGGAGCAGATATTATCTTAACGTATCATGCAAAAGATGTAGCCCGTTGGTTGGAGGAGAAATAATGACAAAATCATATGAGCAATCCAAACAAGCTTTTGCAGAAGCAAAAGAATTAATGCCAGGCGGCGTAAATAGTCCAGTTCGTGCATTTAAATCAGTTGATATGGATCCTATTTTCATGGAAAGTGGAAAAGGCGCTATTTTAACAGATATCGATGGCAATCAATACATTGACTACGTACTATCATGGGGACCTCTCATTTTAGGACATACAGAACCTAACGTAGTGAAGGCAATAAAGCAAGTTGCTGAAACAGGAACAAGCTTTGGTGCTTCTACTTTAGTTGAAAATAAATTAGCAAAATTAGTAATGGACCGAGTGTCATCGATCGAAATGATCCGTATGGTTTCATCAGGTACGGAAGCTACGATGAGTGCACTTCGTTTAGCTCGTGGGTATACGGGCAGAAATAAAATTCTCAAATTCGAAGGATGCTATCATGGACATGGAGATAGCCTACTGATAAAAGCTGGTTCTGGAGTCGCTACACTTGGTTTACCAGATAGCCCTGGAGTTCCTGAATCGATTGCAAAAAACACGATAGCAGTGCCTTATAATGATCTTGAAAGCGTACGTCACGTATTTGAAAACTTCGGAGACGACTTAGCAGCGATCATTGTTGAACCAGTTGCAGGTAATATGGGTGTCGTACCTCCAGTAGAAGGTTTCTTAGAAGGGTTACGAGAATTATGTAACGAGTATGGAACAGTATTAATCTTTGATGAAGTAATGACTGGTTTCCGTGTTGGTTATAATTGTGCACAAGGATACTACAACATCAAACCAGACCTAACATGTTTAGGAAAAGTAATTGGTGGTGGTTTACCAGTAGGTGCATTCGGTGGGAAACGTAAACTTATGGAAATGATTGCACCAAGCGGTCCAGTATACCAAGCAGGTACACTTTCAGGAAATCCACTTGCGATGACTGCAGGGTATGAAACACTTTCTCGTTTGAATGAAGATACGTATAATTATTTCATCAAACTTGGCGATCAATTAGAACAAGGTTTCCGTGAAGCGGCAACGAAATACAATATACCGCACACGGTAAATCGTGCTGGTTCAATGATTGGTTTCTTTTTTACAAATGAAGATGTCATCAATTTTGAGACAGCAAAAACGTCTGACTTAGAATTATTCGCTAAGTACTATCGTTTAATGGCTGAAGAAGGCGTGTATTTACCACCGTCTCAGTTTGAAGGAATGTTCTTATCAACTGCTCATACAGAAGAGCATATCGAAAAGACAGTAGCAGCGTTCCATACGGTATTTGAAAAGTTATCAGTAAAATAAGAATGATTTATCGGCCTTGCATTCAGTTGCAGGGTCTTTTTTTGTAGCATAGTAACCAGTCCTTAATAGAACCCCTGCCCCGCCCCGCCCCGCCCCTGTGTTAGACTCAAATGCTTTTCAATTTGTGGCTAACACAGGGGCGGGTCACAAAATAAAATCGAACCAAACCAACCAAACTTTCTTTTTTTAGACTCAAATGTTCTTCAATTTGTGACTAAAAAAGAAAGCGCTCCTCAAAAGATCCCAAAAATTCTGTCCAAGTAGGAGCACACCGAGGAGTTGGTTTTTCTGGCGTGGTTTAGTAGCCTTTCCCTGTGTCAGCCACAAATAAAGAACATTTGAGTCTGACACAGGGAAAGGACGCGGTTTCGTTTTGGAAAGAAAGAGTTTTCCTTCATTATTGTCTCAGAATGATCTAAACGTTTGTTTCATTCAAACTAAAATATCTGAAAATTCCGTCATTCATCTCTCCTATTTTGTATTCATCCACAAAAAAGGGGCATTCATCCAAAACCCTATACAAAACAATCCATTCTGTTATATATTAATTATTAATAAAACAAATTGTTATATAACAGAGAGAATTAATAAAGATAAAAAATAAGAGGAGGAAAATAAAATGATCACAACAACTCAAGATACAAACCAAAAAGAATGTAGAGAGTGCGGATGTAAAATAGCGGAACAAGTGGAATCATACTTATACGAATGCGAACGCTGCATCGGAATGAACGAAGAGTAAATAATTCTAAGCCCTAAAAACACAAAAAAGAAGAGGAGGAAAATAAAATGATTACAACAACTCAAGATACAAACCAAAAAGAATGCCGGGAGTGCGGATGTAAAATAGCGGAACAAGTGGAATCATACTTATACGAATGCGAACGCTGCATCGGAATGAACGAAGAGTAAATAATTCTAAGCCCAAAAAACACAAAAAATAAGAGGAGGAAATAAAATGATTACAACAACTCAAGATACAAACCAAAAAGAATGTCGGGAGTGCGGATGTAAAATAGCGGAACAAGTGGAATCATACTTATACGAATGTGAACGCTGCATCGGAATGAACGAAGAGTAAATAATTCTAAGCCCAAAAAACACAAAAAATAAGAGGAGGAAATAAAATGATCACAACAACTCAAGATACAAACCAAAAAGAATGCCGGGAGTGCGGATGTAAAATAGCGGAACAAGTGGAATCATACTTATACGAATGCGAACGTTGTATCGGAAAGAATGAAGAATAATTTAGGGAGACTTATAATGGAAAAAAACATACATGTATAGAGCTCTATCCTTCTAATTGGGGATAGAGTTCTTTTTTTGTATAACTATAAAAATAATAGGTTATACAAACAATTGGCATATGTTTTTTTCAGTGTTATTTTTGTTATAATAAGAAGTAATGCAAAACTTTCTATATTTTGGACAGACCAAGTTAATTGACAATGATTGATTACTAAAATATAATTACTTACAAAAAGTAATCTATGTAGAATAGTATAGAAATAAAGTAGTATCCTACTTAATAGGGTAAAAAGGGGATTTTATAATGGTAAAAATAGAGGATGTTTCAACTGATGCAATTGATGTTTTAAAAGATAAAATACAACGTATAAAAACAGAGGAAGGTTCTATCTATTTAGTAGGACCAATTCGACTTCCAGTTAATTTACACGGAGAAACGGTGACATTTCAATGGTACTGTTGGTTAAATAGTCAAGAAGAAACGGATGATATTCAACAAATTATCGATAACCTATCATCTACTAATTTAGCAGAACATCAACAATCTAGTGTGCTTGTATATGGCGATTTTAAAAATGACGAAGATACACTTATTAGAATGCACTCCATTTGTCACACAGGAGATATTTTTGGAAGCAAGCGATGCGATTGCGGTTTCCAATTAAAACAATCTATGCAAATGATTGTTGACAATGGTTCGGGTGCATTGTTCTATTTAGCAAATCATGAGGGACGAGGCATTGGGCTATTTAGTAAAGCGATGGCTTATATATTACAAGAAAATGGTTCAGATACAGTGGAAGCCAATGAAAAACTTGGTTTTGTAGATGATTCAAGAAATTATAGCGATGCAATCGAAGTGTTAAAGGCAATGCGTTCAAAACCAGTGACATTAATCACGAATAATCCGAAAAAAGTAAAAGCGTTAAAAGATGCAGGATTGGCTCTTACTGGTCGCACGGAATTATGGGGAGATATTTCTGAATACAACGAAAAATATTTACAAACGAAAATCAATCGTTCAGGGCATTTAGAGGAAGAAGGGACATTATAATATGACGAATCATGCATTTTATATGGAGCTTGCAATCCAAAATGCACAAGCGATGAAAGGACAAACAGATCCCAATCCGCTTGTAGGAGCTGTCATTGTAAATGATTCTCGTATTGTCGGAATCGGTGCACATATGAAGACAGGGGAACCCCATGCTGAAATTCACGCAATTCGTATGGCAGGAGAAAAAGCGCAAGGGGCTACTATTTATGTAACCCTTGAGCCGTGTTCTCATCAAGGTAGAACAGGCCCTTGTGCTAGAGCAATTGTAGAAGCTGGTATTACAACAGTTGTTATTGCGACACTCGATCCAAATCCACTTGTTTCTGGTCGAGGAGTTAAAATTTTAGAAGATGCGGGAGTACAAGTTATTACCGGTATTTTAGAAGAAGACTCTCGTAAAATGAATGAAGTATTTAATAAATTCATTGTTGAAAAGACACCATTTGTTACATTGAAATCTGGAATAACGTTAGACGGTAAAATTGCATCGCATGCTGCACATAGTAAATGGATTACATCAGCAGATGCAAGGGCTGATGTTCATCAGCTACGCACGGAAAATATGGCGATTTTAGTTGGGGTAAATACAGTAATCGAGGACAACCCTGAGTTAACTGCGCGTATCCCCAATGGCCGTAATCCACTACGTATCGTCTTAGATTCGACACTTAAAATTCCACTAGCTGCAAAAGTGGTGACGGATAAATTAGCGGATACATGGATTTTCACCAGTGCTCATTATGATCAAGAAAAGAAAGAAGCACTTGAAAATCTAGGATTGACTATTTTCCATACAACGGACTTAAAACATGTAGATGTAAAAGAAGTGGTGCAAATATTGGGTGAAAAATCGATCTCTTCTCTATTAATTGAAGGCGGAGGGACGATCAATGCTGCGTTTTTAGAAAATCAATTAATTGATAAAGCCGTTATTTATATTGCACCGAAGTTAATAGGTGGAAAAACTGCGCCTACTTTCATGGAAGGCACAGGAATAGAGTTAATGAGCGACGCTGTAGAGTTAGTAGATACAGACATTCAAAAAATTGGGAAAGACTTTAAGTTTGTAGGATACCCAAGCTACAAACAAGAAAAAGTAGAGGGATAAAATGATGCGATTTGGTTTTGATATTGACGATACATTGATTAATCTAAGAGAACACGCTTTTCATTTATACAATAAAAAACTAGGCCAAGATGTTGCTTTAGAGCAATTTAATGCATTAAATAAAGTGGAAATACATGACTTATTTGGCATGACTCGTGAAGAAGGCTCGAAGATGTGGGTAGACACATTAGAAGAAACGTATTATACAGATTGTCCTGCATATCCAGATGCTGTAGAAACATTGCAAGATTTGATCAAACAAGGCCATGAAGTATACTATATTACTGCAAGACCAGCAGAACACGGGGAACGAACAATGAAATGGTTAGTCGAACAAGGCTTCCCTATGAAAGAAAGTCGTTTCTACTGTGGCATGAAAGACCAAGAAAAAGTGAATATCATTCGGGAACTACAGTTAGATTTTTATTTTGATGACAAACCAGCTGTATTAAATACACTAACAGACGATACATTACGCGTATTTGTGAAAGATCAGTCGTACAATCAAGAATTAGAAATTCCAAGAATAACAAACTGGGCGGAATTGAAAGAACTAATCTAGTAGAAATATTTAAGGCATTTCTCATATTTCCCATTGTCCAATCATAAGTTGTCCTATATGAAGGAGGATGACTTATGGAAGTAAAAACATGGGATGTAAAAGAACAGTTTCTTTTTCCTCAAAGTTTCGGCATACCAAAAGATATAAAAGACGCGGTGGTAACACCTCAGATTGAGCAAAAAGAAACAGATGATAGCATTCAAATTGTAGGTATATATCACATCACCTGCCATGTGGAGTTTGAAGAGGGTGAACATACACATCATGGTGAAAGTGAATTCACACAAATTGAAGATCTAGATGTACAAGGGGAAATAGGTTACTTTGAATACGCTGTGCCGATGAGTGTGGAAATTTTAAAAAGTAAAGTAGAGCCGGGAAGTTCACCGACTTTAAACGTGCAGCAAATTAAATATAAAACAGCAGAACATGCATCGATTGAAATTAGTTGGTCCGTTCAATGTGAATTTGAAACGGCAAAACCAGTTGTACTAGAAATGCCTAAACTAGAAGTTGACGTACCCAAAAAAGAAGTTGAAATGCCTAAACAAGAAGTAGAAATACCCAATCAAGAAATTGAAGTTCAAGCAGTGGAAGAAGCGATTGTGATTCCTCAAGAACAATCGGAGCTTCAATTCATTTTTGACTTGGACGATGGGTATACAAAGCATACTTTCCCATCAAATAATATCCTTGTAAAGCAAAAAGCAGATGAAGCACAGCAAGACTAGTAAAATAAAGTCACCGGTTGTCGGGACGATTAATACACGTATTAACTGAAATGCACTAAGTGGGATGATGAAGCCTTTACAATAAAATCGTGTTTTCCGTAGCCAATCGGGTAGCAAATACGGGTTATACCCTTTTCGTTTCATATCTATATTCTCCTTTCGATAGACTTGACGTTAAATAGGTGTATTAGGTACAATAAGACTAATTGAAATGCGCCTTGGCGTATAATTAAATATAGGATGTGTTGAGTGGGAAGAGTAAAATGACTTGATTATCAACAGAAAGGAAACAATTTGCTGAAATGTTTCCGTTAGTCAGCTTTTGAAAGTAGCCCAGGAGCAGTTTTTGTGAACTTCTAGTAGCAAAATTCCGGTTTGAAGCCGTTATCTAATTGAGAGCGTGATGTGTAATTTTTGCATCTGCGAATAAAGGTGGTACCGCGAACAAACTCCTTCGTCCTTTAATGACGATGGGAGTTTTTTTATATTCACCAAAAGATACATATCGGACTAGCAAAAGCAGCCTTGCCTGTCGGGGCATAATAGGCGCTTACGCTTTTCGGAATAGGAGGAACAAGATGATGACAAATGAACAACCAACAACGATGCCAACTAAATACGATCCACAAACGATTGAAAAAGGGCGCTATGAGTGGTGGCTTGAAGGGAAATTCTTCGAAGCCCATCCAGAAAGCGAAAAAGAACCGTACACAATCGTTATTCCACCACCAAATGTAACAGGGAAATTACACTTAGGTCACGCTTGGGATACCGCATTGCAAGATATTATGACTCGTATGAAACGTATGCAAGGATATGATGTACTTTGGCTTCCTGGTATGGACCATGCAGGTATTGCAACACAAGCAAAAGTAGAAGAAAAACTACGCGCTGAAAACATTTCAAGATATGATCTAGGTCGCGAAAAATTTGTAGAAGAAACATGGAAATGGAAAGAAGAGTACGCAGGTCATATTCGTACACAATGGTCAAAACTTGGCCTAGGTCTAGATTATTCTCGTGAACGTTTCACATTAGATGAAGGATTATCAAATGCTGTAAAAGAAGTATTCGTAAAATTGTATAATAAGAAACTAATTTACCGCGGCGAATATATCATTAACTGGGATCCTGCAACGAAAACAGCACTTTCTGATATTGAAGTAATCCATAAGGATGTACAGGGTGCATTCTATCATATGCATTACCCACTAGCAGATGGTACTGGAACAATCGACGTTGCGACAACTCGCCCGGAAACAATGCTTGGAGATACTGCTGTTGCTGTACATCCAGAAGATGAACGCTACAAACATTTAATCGGAAAAACAGTTATGCTTCCGATTGTTAATCGTGAAATTCCAATTGTTGGCGATGATTACGTAGATATGGAATTTGGTAGTGGAGCAGTTAAAATTACACCTGCACATGACCCGAATGACTTTGAAATTGGTAACCGTCATAATTTACAACGTATTTTGGTTATGAATGAAGACGGTACAATGAATAGAAACGCTGGTATCTACGATGGAATGGACCGTTTTGATTGCCGTAAAAAAATCGTAAAAGATTTACAAGATGCAGGTATTTTATTCAAAATTGAAGATCATTTACATTCTGTAGGACATTCAGAGCGTAGTGGAGCAGTTGTAGAACCGTATTTGTCTACACAATGGTTTGTGAAAATGCAACCACTTGCAGAAGAAGCGATTAAGTTACAAGAAACGGAAGGTAAAGTAAACTTTGTACCAGATCGTTTTGAGAAAACGTACTTACGCTGGATGGAAAATGTACATGACTGGTGTATTTCTCGTCAATTATGGTGGGGACATCGAATTCCTGCTTGGTACCATAAAGAAACAGGAGAAATATATGTAGGACATGAAGCTCCAGCAGACGCTGAAAACTGGGATCAAGATAACGATGTTTTAGATACTTGGTTCTCTTCTGCACTATGGCCTTTCTCAACACTAGGCTGGCCAGATGGTGAAAACGAAGAGTTTAAAAAGTATTACCCAACGAATGCACTAGTAACTGGTTATGACATTATATTCTTCTGGGTTTCTCGTATGATTTTCCAAGGAATTGAATTTACAGGAACACGTCCGTTCGATGATGTTCTTATTCATGGTCTAGTGCGTGCAGAAGACGGCCGTAAGATGTCGAAATCGCTAGGCAATGGTATTGACCCAATGGACGTAATTGACCAATATGGTGCCGATTCATTACGCTATTTCTTAAGTACTGGTTCATCTCCAGGGCAAGATTTGCGTTACTCTACGGAAAAAGTAGAAGCAGTTTGGAACTTTGCCAATAAAATTTGGAATGCGTCTCGTTTTGCATTGATGAATATGGACGGCTTGAAGTTTGAAGAAATTAACTTGGACGGCAAAAAGTCAGTTGCAGATGCATGGATTTTAACTCGTTTGAACGAAACAATCGAACAAGTTACAAGACTTTCTGAAAGATATGAGTTCGGTGAAGTAGGTCGTGCGCTTTACAACTTTATCTGGGATGACTTCTGTGACTGGTACATCGAAATGTCGAAACTTCCGCTAAATGGGGAAGACGAAGAAGCAAAACTCATGACTCGTTCGGTACTTGCGTATGTATTAGACAACACTATGCGTTTATTACACCCATTCATGCCATTTATCACAGAAGAAATTTGGCAAAACCTTCCGCATGAAGGGGAATCAATTACAGTAGCTGCTTGGCCAACTGTAAACGAATCACTGTCAAACAAAGAAGAAGCTGCTAGCATGAAATTACTTGCTGAAATCATTCGTTCTGTTCGTAACATCCGTTCAGAAGTACAAACACCAATGAGCAAAAAAGTGCCATTGTACATTTCAGCGAAGGATGCAGATACATTGGCAGTATTAGAAGCAAATGCAAAATACTTAGATCGTTTCTGTAATCCAGAACCTCTTGTGATTGGACAAGGTATTGAAGCACCAGGGCAATCGATGTCTGCAGTAGTAACGGGAGCAGTATTATATCTTCCATTACAAGGATTAATCGATATTGATGCAGAAAGAGCGCGTCTTGAAAAAGAATTAGAGAAGTGGGCAAAAGAAGTGAAGTTAGTTCAAGGGAAACTATCGAATGAACGCTTTGTTTCAAAAGCACCAGAAGCCGTAGTAGCAGAAGAACGTGCAAAAGAACAAGATTATAGAGAAAAACATGCGATCGTGTTGAGTCGCATAGAAGAACTTAAAAATATTTAATATTAAAATAAGAGTGCAGCCGAATGTAATATTCGGTTGCACTCTTCTTCATTTCAAGTAATTTCTTGACGTATATACTCCATAATAGAAACTGCAATATCTTTTCCGGTTGTTTCATAATAAGATCTAGCTCCAACTGGATCTTCTATTTCATTGAACAGCCAATTTCCGTCAGGGAGTAGTAAAAAGTCGATTCCGATGTAGTCGCTTTTTAGAGCAAGTGCAATTTTTTCGACTTCTGCAAGTTGCTTTGCGTCTAACGAATAGGGTTCGACTGTGCCGCCTAGGGTGAAGTTCGATTTAAAGCTATCTTTTCCTCCAATACGTTTAACTGCGCCAATCACTTCCTTGCCGAGCATGAATACACGGATATCCGTTGCGTTAGATTCGATAAATGGTTGTGCAATGATTGTTTGATCTGGGTGATTACTCATAAACTCTTCTGCATTTACTAGAGAATTAACCAGTTCTACTTGTGAGCCGCCGTGTCCGTCCACTGTTTTTAAGACTATAGGGAATTCCCGAAGATTAGTAGCTGCTAGAATTTTTCTTGTTGGCACTGTAGCTATTCCTAATAGTTGAACAAGTTGAATGGCTTTCCATTTATCATTGGCGATGACGTTTACTTCTGCCCGATTGAACATTGGGATATTGCGTTGTTCTAATTCTTTTGCTAGTTTGGGATTTCTTGCTCGAAAGAAAAAGAAGTCTGAATCTGGAATTTGTTGTTTGTCATCGATTACGCTTAACTCGATGTTATTTGACTTCGCTGCTTGAATGAGTAGGTTGATAAATCCTTGGTTTCGTTGGATTTCGTTTAATTCGTATATAAGCAAGCCTTTCATATAGTAACAGCTCCAACCTTTGAAAGGATGTAGGAAATCATCGCGTCGCCTACATTTATGCCTGTTACATTATACAAGTTACGAATATGGGCAGCGCCGTTCACTTCACAAACTAGCGGCTCTTCGTTTTCTCCAAACAGTAAATCAACTCCAGCAAACTCTGCACCAAGTACTCTCGCTGCATCTAGGGCTACTTCTTTTTGGCGATCCGTCAGCGTAATAACAGATGCGGTACCACCATTTGTAATATTCGCACGGAAATCTGTTTCGGAATGGCGATACATGCAAGCAATTACTTGTCCTCCCACTACATTGACGCGAATATCGCGACCTTGACTGGAAGCGATGAATTCTTGAAAAATATATTCTATGCCATTTAGTTGTTCTACTTTTTCATAAAACTGTTCTTCCGTTTCGATTAAATAGACTTTCATGCCAAATGACCCGTGTGCTTCTTTCATAATCATCGGCAAGCCTAGAGTATCTAGTACGTTTTCGTAGTATCCGGAATGTTGAATAGTGAATTTGGCATATACTTTTGGAGCAATGATTGTTCTCGGCATGGGAATATTGTTTTGTGCGAGTATCATATATTGACGGGCTTTATTGTCACAAGTTTCAATCACGTCTGGATCATTGAAAACTGGAATGCCTTGGTTTTTTAGGAACTTGCCTAGTAATATATCTTTATCCAAAAATACAACAAAATCCGGCTTGTTTTGTAGACCTAGTTGTACGTCCATTAGTACTTCATAGTTTTTTAGAACTGTCGCGTGAATACCTTGTCTTTCTGCTGCCTCTTTTAGGAGCAGTGCTTGATCGATGAATTTTTCGGATGTAAGACTGCCATTGTATACGATCCAACATGTTTGCATAGTTTTACCTCCAAGAGTGCGTGTTATAATTGTATTTACAAGATAGTTTAGCATGAAAATAACGATGACGGAATAGGGTGAAGTAAATGGAAATAACTAATTTCAAACAATATAAAGAAAAATGGCAGATAGAAAGTGAAACAATAATAAAACCAGGATTGGAATCGATCCAAACTGCATTAACAAAACTGAGCAACCCACAAGACAAACATCGCACGATCCATCTAGCGGGTACTAACGGGAAAGGTTCCACAATTGCATTTCTAAGTGCAATTGCAAAAGAGCATGGACTTTCATATGGCTCGTTTACATCACCGAGCATAATAGATGTGCACGATCAAATTCAATTAAACGGAAATAATGTTACGTCAGATCAGATGGACCGAGCTTTTCAAAAAATACAGAAAGCAGACTTAAGTGGCATGCTAACAGAATTTGAATTATTGACGGCTGTTGCATTTCTAGTATTTGAACATCAAGAGCTCGATGTTGTATTTGTAGAAGCAGGAATGGGTGGAAGATTTGATAGTACAAATGTCATGAAGCAGTCCATTGCAGTAATTCCAAGTATATCAATCGACCACACAAATTTTTTAGGAGAAACTGTCGAAGAAATTAGTTGGCATAAGGCAGGAATATTGAAGGACAATAGCCAATTAGTAGTAGGGCACTTAAAAGAAAAAGCGAGACAAGTTGTAATGGAAGAAGCAAAGAAGAAAAACAGTTCTGTTTTAGCATATGAACGTGAATTTTTTGTACAGGAAAACACATATACATATGACAATAAGCAATTTAAAAAATTGTATCCACGCATGCTTGGAAATCACCAATTATCGAATATGTCACTAGCGATTACAGCGTTAATAGCAAGTGGGTTTGAATTAGAAGAAAGTAAACTGCAACAAGCAGTGAAGAATGCTTCTTTAAGAGGTCGGATGGAGCAAGTACAAGAATATCTGTACTTTGATGGTGCACATAACCAAGCGAGTATTGATGCATTAGTAGAAACGGTCAAACAACATTTTCAACATAAACGAATCCATTTTATAGTGGGGATATTAAAAGACAAAGATTACTTGTATATGCTTAGGAAATTAGAAGAGGTTGGAAGTTCTTTCGAGTTCGTTGATTTTGACCATGAACGCGCTTTACCTGCATCTGTTTTATATGAAAGTAGTTTAATGGAAAATAAATGCGTTACTAAAGGCTCAGGGGAATTAAATATTGAAACTATTGATGAAAATATCATTACTATAGTCACTGGTTCTCTTTATTTAATTTCAGAAATTAGAGAAAAAATAGGTAAATAATATTGGGATATAATGGGTGCAAAAGCGCTATTATTATATGATAGTGAATCACGTAAAAAGTAGTGGTAAAATGATACTAAAAGGAGATTAATAGTCCTGTGTATAATTCAATTAAAGTAAAAAAGAATATTTTCATATTGTGGCTATTAGTCATACCTTTAGGTACATACTTAGTTTACCAATATGCCCCAAGTAGACAAATAGAGTGGGATTCCTATATTCCCTTTATATTATTAGCGTTGTTAATCACATTTTTTCCTATTTTTATAGGTAGAACAACTTTATTTCTCATTCAATGGGTAAGTTTAGCAGTGTTTTTGAATTACGGAATTTTAGCGGAACTTATCCTAATGCAACTCTGTTTAATACCATTAGTGTATCGGATGAAAAAGGGGATTGTGGATTTCGACCGAATTGTCTATAGTTCCTTCATTTTTTTTGTTACATCTGTAGTGTGTGGGCTCCTTGTCCATGCGCTAGGATTTAACTTTGGGACGCTTGTTACACAAGAGGTGGTTCTATTCGCTGCAATCTATACTATTGGTGTCTTCATTTTAAATCAATTGATCCTGTATATGTGGGATTATGTCACTAATAAAAAATGTAAATTTTTTAAAGCGGATCTTAAATGGGACCTAGCTGGTATTGCTATGACATTACCGTTTGGTTTAAGTTTGTATTTTTTAGAAAGCTATGTTGGATCTAGTGCTATATTATTACTTGGTGTTCCTTTTTTGATGATTACAATACTTGTTCGTTTATATAATAACTCCGAGCGAGTAAATGCAGATTTACATAAAGCGGTTGAATTTGGTCATGAATTAGCAGAACGCATGACCGGGAATGAAATTGTAGATGTGTTTTTTGATCGAATTACGAAAATGTTCTCCATAGATTCTGCCTATATGGTCGACTATATGCATGGACAATTTGTCGTTTTACGAGCGTTGGAAGACGGAGAAGCAAAAGAACTCCATTTTGCAAATGAAGATTTCCTGTCCAGTTTAGTAGATCTCGCTTATGAAACAGGAGAGCCAAACTTGTATAATAAACAAAAAGAATGGATTGCTCGTAAACCGCCATTCCTTTCTTTAGAAATGCAAAGCGTCATGAGTGTACCTATATATCGCAATAAAAAGATTGAAGGGGTACTCATCGTTGCATCTAGAAAAAAACATCATTTTGAAGCCTACCAACTAAAAATTGTGCATCTTTTGAGTTCGTACTTTGCAGTTTCTATAGAAAAAGCAAAATACGTAAGGGAAGCGGTTGCAAAAAGTGAGAGATGTGAACTTACACAGTTATACAATTACAATTATTTAGTGGGACAGCTCGAAAGCGACATGGAACGATTAGCACTACGTCAATATAGTTCTTTATCTCTCATCCTGCTCGATATTGATAAATTTAAACACGTCAATGACACCTATGGCCATCATAGTGGAAATCTCATCTTAAAAGAGTTTGCTACAGTCATTCAAAATGAAATGGGACCAAATGGAACTGTCGCAAGATACGGCGGAGAAGAATTCGTCATCCTGTTACCAAACTATACAAAAACAGAAGCACTAAACATCGCAGAACAACTACGCGCCAAAATCGAACGAACACCATTTATTGTTCAGCAAGATTTAGCTGCTCGAACAATCGAAGAAATTATCTTCATAACGGCGAGTATCGGAGTGTCGACTGCACCAGAAGATAGCGTGGACCTTTTGAGAAACGCAGACCGTGCATTATATATTGGTGCGAAACAAGCGGGTAGGAATCGAGTTGCAGAGTACGTGAAATAAAAGGAAGTTGTCTCACAGTGATTGTGAGACAACTTCTTTTTTTGTTATAAATTTTCCTTTTCATGCTATTTGTGGCTAATACAGAAATCTGCCGCACAAAACGATTCGCTCAAAAGAAAAGTCTCCAATTTCTTAAATGGGCAAAAGTGACATACGACATAATTTAGAATAAGTGCAAAAACAGGAAAAAAGTCCCCATTTGCACTTAATTACAGTTATGTCGTATACCGATTTTGCTATATTTTATAAATCGTGAAAAATAATTTAAGCAGAAATATTAAACATGTAGCGGAATAGGATGACTACCTGTATTTAGAAACACCGGGGCGGGTCACGAAACAAAATCGAATCAAACCAACTAAGCCTTCTTTTTTTAGACTCAAATGTTCCCCAATTTGTGGCTAACTCCTCGGCGTTGTGTTGGTTTTTCTGGAAAGAAGGAAAGAGCCAAGAAAGTTAAATTATATCCCAAATTTAACACTATTTAATAGATATGCATCGCTAGTGGCAACATACCTAAAGTTGGTGTCATGAAGAATATGGAATGAGTAGTTTGTAACTGGCATACGATATACAAAATAATAAATAGGAATGGTGATAATTTGAAAGTACTGATTATTTGTGGTACAAGTTTTATAGGTTTTTTTATAAGTCTTGTAAAGATCTAAAATTTATCGATTTAGAAGCGGGTGAGGAGAACGGAAAAGTTAAAAGTATTACTTTCAACAGAAGGAACTTATCCTTTTCATGAAGGTGGGGTAAGTACATGGTGTAAAATTTTAATAGAGAAACTTGATATGGTTGATTACCTTTTATACAGTGTTGTGACCAATCCATTTATAATTCAAAAATTCCAACTCCCAGAATCAACCAGTCTTATTAAAGTTCCTTTATGGGGCACAGAGGAACCAAGCGAACACTTAATAACTCCCTTTTCGCATATCTACCTACAAAAGAAACAAACAACGACGCAACTCATTGAAGCTCTATTTATTCCGCTGTTTAAAGAGTTAATCCAAGAAATAATAAGTCCTAAAAAGAACCCTGAAAAATTTGGAATAACAATCGTCCAACTGTATAGGTATTTTCAAGAGTACGAGTATAAAGAAACGTTCAAATCTGAAATTACTTGGAATACGTACAAAAAACTGATCTTAGAATCAGTTGAAGATCCTGAGTATAAATTGACACAACCTGATATATATGCTCTGATTCAAAGCTTAGGATGGGTGTATCGATTTTTGAACATCATTAACACCCCCGTCCCAAAATCGAATGTGAGCCATTCTTCGGCTTCCGCATTTTGCGGAATTCCATGTGTAATTGCAAAACTTGAACACAAAACACCATTTTTACTAACTGAACATGGGGTCTATTTAAGGGAGCAGTATTTGTCTCTATCTAAAAGAAACCTTTCTTCTTTTTTGAATATTTTCTTAATCCGTTTTATTCATTCTATTAATACATTGAACTATCACTATGCTGATCAAGTATCTCCGGTCTGTCATTACAATACAAGATGGGAAACTAAATTAGGAGTTGATCGAGAAATTATCGAGGTCATCCATAACGGAGTAGACAAAGATATTTTTAGAGAAGCTGAAAAAATAGAACGACTTAATCCTACGGTCGTATCTGTAGCACGTATAGATCCAATTAAAGATATTGTTTCATTAATTAAAAGCGCCGCAATTGTAAAAAAATCTATTCCTAACGTGAAATTTATTGTTTATGGTTCAATCTCCGTACAAGAATATTATGAAGAATGTCTAGCTCTTCAAAAGAAGTTAAATCTTGAAGAGACTTTTATTTTTGCTGGACATATAACGAACATGGTTGCTGCGTATCATGCAGGAGACGTTATTGCTCTTTCTAGTATTTCTGAAGCATTCCCATATTCTGTTGTGGAAGCAATGATGACTGGAAAGCCGGTTGTCGCTACAGATGTTGGGGGGATTAGAGAAGCGCTTGGAAACACTGGATATCTAGTGACACCTAGGGATTCAGAGGAATTTGCAAATGCCATCACCACTCTATTAAATGATTCTAATCTCAGAGAAACAATGGGAAGAGATGCGAGGGAGCGAGCGTTAAAGTATTTCACATTGGAAAAAGTACTCGACCAACATTTGAAAACGTATATTAAACTCGCTACGCATGCTAATGAAAAAATGCCTGATGTTACAGAAGATGAATCCAATAATGCACTAGTAGTGAATTTACAAAAGTTATATAGCGAAAAGGCTTATGCATTATTATCAAATGGTTTTTATCAAGAAGCAATCGAGCAATTTCGTCTAGCCATTGATGTAGATTCGTCCACACCAGCAGCATTCAGGTATATCACTGAAATCGTAAAAGCCTATCATCATTTAGGTGACTCTGAAAAAGCGCAAAATGAAATGGAAAAATTACAACAATCCATTCGTTCCATTCATGATGAAAACAAAATAATAGTTGGGAGTGAGGTAGGTGGATATAGAAGAGACAATATCAAATAAAAAAACGCTCACTGGATATTCCTCCAAGAGCGTTGCGGAGTATATTCAGTCGTTACAAGAAAAGTATCAAAAAGAAATAAAGAATTTAAAAGAAAAATTACTTATTGAAAAAGAAATGAATCAAAAGTTACAAGTAGAAGTAGAGCTAAAACAATCTATTTCACAAAATACAAGAATGGAACAAGAAATCAAAACAATATTGGAAGACGTGTTTGAACAACATGTTGTTCATACCAAGTCAATATTGGATTTCCAAAATGAGCTCAAAGAACAGGAATTCAACTATATCCAAGAACTTGAATTAAAGAAACAACAAAAACTATTAGCTAAAGAACGGCTACAAGAAGCGCTTCAATACTTTAAGGTATTACCAGGAACTCAAATTGAGGTCAAGAAAGTGCAGATTAAATAGATGAAAGAGAAATGGTTTGGATTAAAAAAAGATCCCATTAATCAGGTCATTCAGAAAATAGAGAGTATTTTTCAGTATAATCAAATTGAAATTGAATTTGAATTAAAAAAATTGACTAAAGAAAACAACAAACTTAAAACTCAACTAAAAGAGTACTCTAATAAAGTATTAAACTCACATGATGGTCAATTATTATGGGAACTTGGTAAGGAACGCATAAGTAAAATTACCAATCACCTACAAGAACAAACAGATATTGAGATGCAGGAACTCAAACATTTTTATTCTGAGAGAAACAAATTAATTCAGCTTCAATTAGAAGAAATAGATTTAGAAATACAATCGATAGAACATAAGTTTACTAAGATAGGTCAACAAATAGCTAATATGATAGAACAATTGGAAGTAGAGGAGACCCATGAAGATTCTATACAATTTTCAAACGAAAATTATGTCCTGGTAAACGATATAGACCAAAATACGGAAGATAACTTAGACAAGGATGACTTAAATCTAGTAGAAGAGGAACAATCCAATGACGAAAATCCTAGTGGAAAAAATTTACTGACGGCTCAAAGCTTATCTGAAAGCAGAGAAATCTCCAGTAAATCAGAAAAGAAATTGGAAGAAGCAAACGAGTCAATTCGTCTTGGAGAAGACAATCTCATTGAACAAATTAATTCGATTAAATCTCGGTATATAGTTGGGAAAATGGCAGGTAAAGATTTATATGATTCACAAGGTAATCTTATTATTTCTAAATCCCAGATCATTACTTCGCAGGTGGTGAATAAAGCACATTGTGAAGGGGAATTAGCTGAACTTATTGTGAATATGAAGATTTCTGGACTGGGGGAGGATTAATTTGGAAAAACACAGCCCAGGGTTAAAGAAAACTGCTAAATTCATTCAGCTACTTAATGAAGTATTAGAAATACACTCTCATCCACAAGACTCATATGAAATTGCTGCACTGCTTGAATCAATGGGCTGGAATGATGATCGAGTTTCTATGGAGTTTGGAGTAAATGATATTTTTGATTTAGCTGATCAGATGTGGGAAGAGGCCAAATCTAAAATAGGTTATCAAACATTTTCCGGGGTAGAAAAACAAAGTAATTCAATTTTGATTGTTTCCATGATTCGAAGCTTTCTAAGGGGTCTAATTTTTGCTTTTCCAATGGCGATATCAATTTTCGCTATGCTGAGCTTAAAATTCTCTTTATGGTCTTATCAATACTTGTCGTTGGATCAGGCAACTAGTATTGCAATTGGTACAATTTTGAGTTTTGTTCTTGTCGGTGGATTTACCCAAGCCATCGCAAGGCGTGGATATTTCTTTTTAATTCAAGGATATTACAATTTAGCACGTAGAAATACATTTATATTCATAGGAATTGGATTCGTTATTTGTTTTATCTTATCGATATTAATGATTGGATTAAATTTCATTTTTAATATGTTCTCTTATGAAATGATATTTCTAATGGTACTATACTTCTTTTTCTTAACTGGTATTTGGCTTTCTGTGACCGTCATGTACATTATGAAGAAAGAAATCATTTTTACAGTACTCATCATTTTTGGGATCTTCCTTGTTTATATCTTATTTATGCTTTTAGGTATCGACATTATCATTTCCCAATTAATCTCACTCTGTATTGTCTCTATTTGTAGTTTACTTTTAGTTTTATACTTTTTTAAAGTGGAAGAAAGAAAAAAGGATAAAGAAATCTCTAAACTTCCGCGATTTTCCATTACTTTGTATTCTGTTTGGCCCTACTTTTTTTATGGCTTTCTGTATTTTAGTTTCTTATTTATTGATCGTATTAATGCCTGGTCTAAAAATGAAGATTTTATGCCTTATGTTATCTGGTTTAGAGGTCAATACGAACTCGGATTGGATTTCGCTTTGCTCACAATCATTATTCCTATGGGAGTAAGTGAAGTAGTTGTAACCAGACTGATGTTCGATTTAGAAACAAGTCAAAAACAACATTTGGCAGTTGACAGCCATAAATTATATGAAAAGTTTTTAAAAATGTATAAAAGAATGACGGTTTTTATTTTGATTAGCACTGTTCTCAGTAGTTTTCTCATTTACCGCCTAATATTGTGGTATAACGATGTGTCTATCAGAATGAATAATGAAAATATATTGGAAAGTGAAGTCACCGTTTTTATTTTGTTTTGGGGAATTGTCTCTTATTCGATAATAGCCTTCTGCTTAATGAATGCGGTTATATTATTTGCACTTTCTCAACCTGGACGAGTAATAAAAGCCATCATACCTGCCTTATTAATTAATATGATTGTTGGTTTCTTATTAAGTCGATGGTTTGATTACCATTTAGCGGTTATTGGATTATTTGTGGGGTCAATTCTACTGTTGTATTTAACGACAAAAGCTGTTATAGAAGTGTTACAAAACTTAGATTATTATTTATACGCCGCTTCATAGGGGATGAACCTATCAATGACATACGCAACGATTGAAACACACTTGTTACCATTAGTTCACTATTTTATAGCATTTTGGTTTTTGTTCATCCTGTTACCGAAGTGGCTTTTTTCTACTGGCTATGAAGATAAGAGTGACAGATGGTTTGCCGCATATGTGAAGATGATTTTGTTCCTAATCTTTAGCGGATATTTCCTAGTTATCACTAAAATTTATGAAGTCCTTTCATTATTAGTAATAGTTATTGTCATCATAGGTTATCGATTTGTAAAACGTGAAAAAGAGAAAAAGACAGGTACTTTAAAGAATCGACTATTAAGACGAGTATTTAATTTGTTAGAAGGGTTAATTAAATTTAATTTTTTTGATACAAAAACCAAAATAGTAAATCTGTTCATTCAATTGGCATTGAATCTAAAACAAAGATTTAGTTGGATTTTATTACTAGAAGGATTGGCTTTGGCAGTTGTAATTGGTGGAGCATCCTATCTGCGTTTTTACGACGCCTTTGTTAATGCTGCACTTCCATTATCAGACAGTTACGTGACACTTGCTTGGATGAAATATATAGATGGTCGGGAATTATTCCACGACGGTATATATCCTCAAGGATTTCATATTTACTTAGCAACATTATTTAAATTTGCTGCAGTAGATTCATTATTTATACTCCGTTATACTGGACCGTTAAATACTGTCCTATTTACTTTAGGACTATACATGGTGATACGAAAGCTAACGAATAATGGAATAGGAGCAATTGTTGCGGCATTTATTTTCGGCATATATTGGGTAATCATGCCATTCAGTCCAATAGAAGTCGATCGTCAAGCCGCAACGAACTCACAAGAGTTTGCCTTTGTATTTGTTTTTCCAGCAATCTATTTTTTAATTAAATATGTAAGTAATAAGCGTAAAGAAGATTTACTAGTAGGCCTAATTTGTACAGCTATTATAGGTTTGGTACATACATTGGCCTTTGCGCTCCTGGTATTGCTAATAGGAATACTGATTGTTTGTGCATTACTAACTATTAAGGATAGTTTTAAGTCAGTCGTTCATATATTTATAGGGGGATTGTTAACGGTAGCCATCTCGTTAGTTCCTCTCGGAGCAGGGTATTTGTTAGGTCAAAGAATCCACTCTTCCTCTTTTGAGTATTTAGTTGATCGAAAAGAAGCCACTTATATGTATCCAGAGTTGACGTTTGTGCACTATACAGCACTAGGATTTTGTATACTCCTGATTTTATGTTTGTTTAGAAAAAAGAACACAAGTATAGACCGTTTTATTTTAGGATTCACGATCCTCGCGGGATGTAGTGTATTTACGCTATATTTTGTCGGAGGAACTTGGACTCAAAGTACGCTTATTGCAAATCGCTCAAGCGAATTGTGGGGGATTATACTCCCGTTTTGTGTAGGAATTTCCATTTCCTATCTATTTAAATGGCTGAAAGGAAAATGGAACTTTATTATATATATTCCCCTTCTATTATTGGTTTTCTCAACATGGGTACTAGATAAGCCAACGCCTATTATACCTTACAAACTAGAGCATGCTGAAAATATTGAGCAATACTTGAGAATACGCCATGAGTATTTACCTAAGACTTGGATGATCGTATCACAAACAGAGGGTTACTCTGTTTCACTAGGAACTGGATTTCATATGCATCTTGGTGACTTTCTTCAGAAATATGAACCTAAAGGGAAAACGTTGACCAAGATAGAGGGAGGAAAAGTTGATACTAGTCTTTCACAAAATATATTTATTTTTATGGAAAAAAATATATTCCAAGTACCAGAGTCTAATAGTGTATATGAATTACTAAAACCAGAATATGAAAGAAAAACGAAAGAATACAAACAATTATCTGAGTGGGTGAAAGATCATCAAAAGGCTGGATATGATGTTACGACTTATTTTGAAAATGAAAATATTCGGATTTATCACCTCCAAACATCTAAAGATGATTCACTTTTTCTAAAAAATTTTTGGGGTCATTAAGGAGGAGGGCTTCATTGGTAACAAGTTGGTTTGTGCTTTTGAAAATTGTGCTACTTATATTTCTTTTTCTTTTTGCCATTCCACTATCTGTTCAAATGTGGCGAGAGAAACAGGACTGGAAGGACCGTCTTCTCATTTCGATCATTCATACTCACTTGTTTATTATTCTCGTTGTTCATATGCTGGTTGCGGTGCATTTGTACGAAACATTTTCTTTAATTATTGTTTCTATAATCGCCTATATAGTAATACTCCGTAACAAAACTAAAAAAGAAATCATGTCACCAAGCAAAAAAATCCTGTTGTCTTTTATGCAGGCTACTGATCAAAAAGAATTTTTGATTGGATGGAGAAAAGAAACTCTTTCAAATGTCACTACTAGACTGAAGGTATTGAGTAAGGGGATTTTCAAGAAAATTTCTAGTCATCCTTTTTCAATACTAGTAATTCTACTATTGTTTTTTATGTCAGCGGCTATAAGATTTTATCATTCAGTTATCCATTATTATTATCCTTCATCCGATCCATACGTTCATTTAAAGTGGGTCAAGTTGCTCGGGGCAAATAAAATCTATGTTGATGGAGTTTATCCATTCGGGTTTGAGGCAATTATTTCGGCGTTCCACACTATTACTAATATAGATCCTTATTATATTCTTCGATTTTTAGGTCCTATATCAACTGTATTTCTTGTGTTTACCATTTACTATGTCATCCGAAAACATCGACCACAGGATTATTCAATTGCGATATTTGCATTACTCATCTATTTTATTAGTACTTTTCAATTCGGGTTTATTTGGCGGCAGTATTCATCTCTTTCCATGGAGTATGGAATTGCTTTTGTTCTTCCAGCCATTTACTTTTTTCTTGAATATATGAAAGAAAAAAGAATACAGTCTTTTTTGCTCAGTTTGGAATGCTTTTTATTAACAGTATTAATTCACCCGTATGCGGCCATTTGTTTATTTATTAGTTATGTTGTACTATTCGTTTTTTCTTTAAAGTATTTTTCACTACTTCATCTTTTAAAAATGGTGGGTGGCTTTGCTATTGCCGGGATAATTGGAGTCCTACCATTGGCAGTTGGTTTATTAAGTGGGATAGGGTTCCACGGTGAATCCATTGATTTTGTTCAGTCAAGTTTGAATGCAACCGAACCCTCTTTCAGGAATTTCACTATGGAGAATTTTTTTGGAAGAACGGAATATGTGCATGTATTGACATTCCTATGTATTAGTCTTTTGATGTTAGTCATACTTCTTCTCTTTCGAAAGAGAGTTTGGAGTGCAATCTATCCATTCCAAATATATATCGCAATTAGTTGTGCATTGTTTCTCTTTTACAAGGCTGACTGGATTGGTCTACCATCTTTGATGCTCCCATATCGCATCGAAGTTACGCTTGTGCTACTAACAAGTATTTCAATCTCCTCTATTCTAGTACTTATACCAAAAATGAAACTTACTAAAATAGTAAGTGCAGTAGTTATTATTGGGTACGTTTTTCTATCTTATCAAACGATTCCTTCCTATGTCTTACCAATAGGAAATCGGCTGCAATATGACGAATCGGTGGAAGCATATCTAAAAATTAAAGATGAGTTTTCTTTGCAAGAGTGGACAATTGTTTCCTCCATCGAAGAATACCCTTTAGTGATTGACTATGGTTGGCATTATAATTTGACTGATTTTATTACTAATATTTCAAAAGGGGAAGAATTGAAGTTTCCAACGAAGGATGTCTTTTTGTTCGTTGAAAAAATACCCGTAGGAATGAACCATAAAGTTACATCGGCAAATGTAACAGATTTTACCTTGCCAGCTCGTACAGAGATTTTGGATTTTTATCGTTTGCCCGAATATAGAAAAATGCTACATGAAAAGACATGGTACTGGATTGAAGGCGTGCAGGAAAAGCATCCAAATCTATTAACTGTCTATTTAGATACCGATCGATTTACTGTTTATCATATAGAACAAGATGTATTAAATCCATACGATGTTTCAAAATTATGGAGATAGGTAGTGGTGAAGAGATGAGTAAAGGTTTTAAAACTGTGGGAAACGAGTCAAATATATGAATCTAATGACAGACTTCCATCGAACGGTTTGAGATTTGAATTCACTCAGCTTATACCAGTTTCTAAATATCATCAAAGCCTCCATGAATCGACTTAGACTGGAGGAAGCGGTTTGGATGTAATTGAAAAAAAACAAAAAAGTTTCTGGCTGGTTCCTGTGCTGGTTCTCTTCAACTTATTACTTGCATTTGTTGCGTTTATAAAAGATATTGTTTTAGCTTCGTATTTTGGAACTAGTGGTATTGCTGATGCCATTAATTTAGCATTCTTTTTGCCTGATACACTAGGAAATAATCTGATAGGAGCTGCAATCGGAGTTTCTAGTATCCCGATTCTGACGAAGCTTTCTCTAAATGGATATTCATTATTATATCAAGAAACTATACAAAAAATAGGCGCCATTATCATTACAGGTACACTATTAATATTTATTACATCTCTCTTTCTCTTTCAACCTATATTACAATACTTTCCTTTAGAAAACCAAGAGTATTCATCGACTGTTTTTAACTACTTTCTGATTATGTCACCAATAATTTGTTGTGCTCCACTATGGATCATGGGGTCTTCTATATTGCAGGCATCTAGGAATTTCATTGTTCCGGCAATTACTCCAATACTCTTTAACTTTGTACTTCTAAGCGTGTTACTATGGTGCAAATGGCAAGGGACACCTCAAATAATCGGAGGTAAAGTATTCTCATATGCCAGCATAATTGGTACTTTACTTTGCGCCATTCTGACTTGGATTTATATTTTAAGTAAACAAAAGTGGAGTTGGTCTATAAAGACCTTTCATTTAAAAAGCGACTATACGGAAGTTAAGAAGGTGCTTTTAACGTTTTCTGCTTATGGGTTAGTTCTTTTATTTAGTCAAGTAGGGCTACTTGCTGAAAGATTTTTTGCAAGTTCACTTGAGTCTGGAACAATTGCTGCATTAACCTATGCTTATCGTTTATCACAGTTTCCTTTGTGGGTATTTATCGCTGCAATAACTACTTTTATACTACCAACAATTAGCTTTCAACTAGAAAAAAACGATTTCGAGTCATTAAAACGTGTTTTAATAAAATCACTTTTATTAGTGATTGGCAGCTCTGGTTTGATTTCGCTTGTTTTTGTATTTTTCTCAGAACAAATAGTAAGCATCCTCTTTTTAAGAGGTTCATTTACTATAAGTTCTGTACAACTTACAAGTGAGATTTTAAAAGGGTATGGTTTATCCATTATCGGTCAAAGTTTATATGTATTTTGCACTCGATATTATGTTGCTCAGGGGAGTATGAAGGTTCCTTTATACATTGGTCTAATAGGAAGTTGTTTAAATATAGCTCTCTTATTTACATTTGTTCCATGGCTAGGTGCAGGAGGAATTGGATATGCCATAGCTGTATCGTCTTCATTGAGCGGAGGGTTTCTACTTATCCATTTTATCCAAAATCTTCGTTATGTAGAAAAGAAAGGTGGAGAATCATTTGAATGATTTTTTAATCATCATTCCAGCATTTAATGAAGAGGAAAATATGGTAAGTGTCATCGGGACTTTAAGTCGGTTAAATAAACCATTTGATATTGTCATTATAGATGATGGGTCTACTGATCTAACCGCCCAAAAAGCAAATGAATGTGGGGCTGATGTCATCCGCCATCCTACCAATCTCGGATATTCAGCAGCGATTCAAACCGGTTTTAAATATGCAAAAAAGAAAAGCTATCCGTACGTTATTTTTTTTGATGGGGATGGTCAGCACGATTCATCCAATATCAGCGATATGATGGAAGCCATACAATTAGAAAATGTGGATGTCGTGATTGGATCAAGATTTCTTCAAAAAGGAAATATGAAAATAGGATTTAGTAAAAAGGTTGCCATCAATTTTTTTCAGCATATCATTCATTTAACTACTAATAAATGTATTACGGATCCTACGTCAGGTTTTAAAGCCTACAAAGCTAAGGTTTACGAAAAATTCACCAAATCTAGTGAGTTTTTTTATGATTTGCCGGATAGTAACTTTATCATAGACATCTTACTTAGGGATCTTAACATTTTAGAAATACCGGTCAACATGTTTAATAGACAATACGGGAAAAGTAAAATCCATACAACAGGATTAAAACCGGTTATCTACATGGCTCAAACGTTGTTAAGTATTCTTATTGTAGTAATTAAAAAAAAGAAAATTGTTAGGATTGGCGGGGATTTGAATTGAATAGTATGCTTCAAATCTTTTTAGTAGCATGTGCTATTTTATTTTCCATATTCGTCATCAGATTACTATTGAAGAACAAAATAGGCGAAAGAAACTCTGTTATTTGGCTTGGAGGGTTAATCGTTATTTTACTTATATCCGGTAACCCTACTTTATTTGATAAAATTGCCAGAGGGCTAGGTATACATTATCCTCCATCGTTATTATTTTTCCTTTCAAGCATAATCTTATTAACTTTTACTCTTTATCAAACGGTACAAATCACAAAACTTTCAACGAAAATCAAGGATATATCGCAATATATAGCGCTTGGTTGTGAAGAAGAACAGCATTCGAATATTCAATTGGAAAATGAACTCGAACATCATGCTAATGACGAATAGCTGGTCTTTTTTTTTAATAATTGCTGCTATAATCATATGGTATATCAGGTATTATAAAATACGCAATAAGAGGGATAATAGGGCAGCGAATTTTCTGGAATCTTTGAACCCTATACTAGGAATAGAAGAAAACTTGGATTTGATTTTAGCAAAAGTGCAAGGTATCGTTAAAGCTACAAATTTCACTTTTTATATGTATGATTTCTCCCAAGAGAATTACGTACTTAAGGCTGTAAGAAAATCGATAAATGATACAATGATTGCGCCATCTTATAGTGGGCTTTTACCTTATGAGAAACAACATATTAAATTTGCCATGACGTATCCCAAGGGAAATTTCCCATCTGAAACATTACTAGTTACGGAGGGGGAGGTTTCTATGGTCTTAATGCCTATTAGAGGCGAAATGGGGTTCGTTAAAATCGGTCCTATAAAAAAAATCCCTAAAAAAGACATCAAAATCTTGAATGAATATAGTGCGATCTTAGAGATTCCTATTAAAAAGTTGGTTGAGGAATGTGTAAATAATGATAAGCGAAGTAGAATTGATTTACAGACAAGTAATCGAAAAGAACGAATGCTTTTAGCTGAAAATTATGCTTTGTATTACGGTTATGGAAAAATGGAAGAGTTGTCCCAATTCGATTTAATAATTGTTGAGCCAAGCGGGTTTACAATACCGGAGTTTAAGCGATTAAAGAACAATAATAAAGTTATTTTTACGTATTTAAGTTTATTTGAGGTTCATCCCATGGATAATATATTTCAGGATTTAACAAAGGATGACTTATTATTTGTGGATGGAGAACCTTTGAAAAACTACGATTTTGGTACTTATTTAGTCAACCTACAATCTAAAAAATGGATGGACCATTTACTAAAAAATGTACAACATCATTTGGAAGAACTGGAAGCGGATGGTTTGTTTCTAGATACTATTGGTGATATTGAAAGTTCTTCCATTCCAGCATCTATCAAAAGAATACAAATGGATGCCATTATAAATTTTCTGCATGTCTTAAAGATACTCTATCCCACACATTTACTTATTCAAAACAATGGTCTAAATACAGTTTGCTTGGAAACGGCCCCTTATATTGACGGCATCTGCTGGGAGAATCCGTCATTTTCATTACCAGAGACTAAAGAGTGGACGGATCTAATAGTTGAACGATTATCACTGTTGAAGAAAGAATTTCAAATGAAGGTCTTTTTATTGTTAGAAGAGACGTTAGAAAATGAACGAAAGGCTTATTCTACAGCGAAAGATATCGCTAAGGCCAAAGACTTTCTTGTATACAATGCACCTGTGAACTATGTTGAAGCGATAAATGTGTTGACACGTTAATAAGAGAATCCCGGCCCCGCCCCTGTGTTAGCCTCAAATGCTTTCCAATTTGTGGCTAACACAGGGGCGGGTCACAAAACAAAATCCACCCAAAACAAGAAAGCGCTCCTCAAAAGATCACAAGAAAGCCAAGTAGAAGCGCGCCAAGGAGTTAGTCACAAATTGAAGGGGCATTTGTGTCGAACTCCTCGGCGCTGTATGTGTTTTTCTAGCGTAGTTTAGTAACCTTTCCCTGTGTCAGCCACAAATAAAGAGCATTTGAGTCTGACACAGGGAAAGGGCGCGGTTTCGTTTGGAATTTGCTAAAGCAGGCAGATTTTTTGAAAAGTAGGAAAGAGCCAAGAAAGTTAATGCTGCACTTTCTTGGCTCTTCTTCATTTTGATTCTTCTGTTGCATTCCATAAAAGAATTGTAGTCAATCGTCAGAATCCTGTCTAATTGTTTCTAACTTAGAGTCTGGAAATTCATCACTGGACGGAGTCAGCCTTTTTTGCTTGCTTTGTTCCTCCAAGAGTTTGGTCATTATTGTTTGAATAATATTTGTTTCTATATTTACATTTGTAGGATCGGCTAAGTTTTCTACTTCATACGGATCTAGTGTTACGTTGTATAATTCAAATTGATCGGGTACAGGTTCTGTTTTCGTCCTTATTTTTGAAACAGAAATGGATGTACTGATATCAACGGGAAACTGCACTTCTATCTCTGCTACTTGATCCTGGACATACGCGTCACTCCAAAACTTAGGGTTATCATAGTAACGTGAGAGTTTCCAAAGCTCATTTTCCTTATTCTTACCTGTTTGAAGATAGGCGATTACGGTTTCGATATGGTTAGGCTGGGAGACTGAATTGTATGGCTTACCAGCAAAGTTAATTTGATTAGAACCTCTTGTTACATCATCATCCGTCATAAAGTAAACCGGTTCATTTGCCCGTAAAAAGTCAGTTTTTCCAAGTAGTAATCTACTAAGATCACGCCCTACAAGTGGACGTACTTCGCTATGATCTTTACGAAGCTCTTTTCGAATATTGTCTCCATCAATATGAGCGAGACCAAGCAAGGTAGGGAAAATATCTACATGACTTGTCAACATATCCGTCATTTGGTGTTTTGGAAACAATAGTGGGTTGTGAATGATAAAAGGAACATGAATAGATTCCTCGTAAGCGTTATACCATTTTTGAAATAATCCTCCATGTGAACCTAATAGTTCCCCGTGATCGGAAGTAAAAATGATGATTGTATCTTCATAGAAATTAGAATTCTTTAACGCCTCATAAACTTTATGCATCTCACCATCTACTTGTTTTTGAAGGGAGTAGTAAAGTTGTCGATAAAAAAGGCTATCTCTTGTTGGCTGAAAAGTTTTGGGATATGTGTCACGATAAATCGCTTGGGCGGTAGGCTTTGTTAGTAGCGATTCATTGGCTGTAGGAGCAGGTGGAATTACTGGTACGGATGAGTCTATTTCAAAATTATATAAAGGGGAGTGTTTCGTAAGTTCTCCATATAAAGCAATATCATGAGGGTTTAGGAATGAAGATACGATTAACCAAGGTTTGGCATCTTTTTGACAAGACTCTTCTTCAAGAGCATGGATTAAATTAACCACCTCTCTCGAATACACCTCATCACGACCTTTCGTTCCAATACCTGCGGAAGAAGCGGAATTATGTGGATCCGTACCATGAGGTTCTGGGCCAACCCAACCGGAAAACCCAAAATTATCTAAACGGTTTGCATCAACATAGAGTTTTTCGATTTTAGGCTCTGGAACACCGGTAGTCGGATCATAACTTGGCATAGCATTATGTGTCCCGGGAAATAAAATATCCTGAACAGAAACATGCCATTTCCCTTTCCAATAGGTTTGGTAACCAGCAGTACGAAAATAATCCCCGATTGTCGGGACAGTATTTGGATCAAGCCAAAATATATCATGATCAAACAACTCCGAAGCCCCACCAACCGTTTTCGTTAAACCATGTAACGATGGATACTGCCCAGTATATAAAGTGGCTCGACTTGGAGAACAAGCAGTGCTACCAATATAATGATTGCGAAACTCCATCCCGTTCTGAAGCAATAATTCCTGCGTTTTTAAATTTTCCTTACGCCACTTTTTTAGTTCCTCATTTTCATAAGCAGTAGGAAATCTTTCTTCATCCACAATAAATATGAGGAAATTTGGTCTTTTTTCATTCGAAACTTTCCTTTTCACAAAACCCTCTCCTTTTTCAACCATATTCACTATATTATGATTGTAATCGAGGGGATGATTGTGCATAATAGCCACTTCATGGAGCGCTTCTAACAAAATGGAACGGCGTATAAAAACCAACCCACCAAAGAATAGTCCCCAATTTCATAATTGAGCAAAAGTCATGTACGACATATTTTTAGATAAGTGCAAACATATGAGAAAAGTCCCCATTTTCACTTATTTACGGTTAAGTCGTATATCGATTTTGCTATATTTTATAAATCGCGAAAAATAATTTAAGCAGAAATATTAAACATGTAGAAGAGGTGGATGATAATTTAATTTGATGGTTTACAAAACACTAAGTAAGTCGCAGGTAGTTGGTCGTTTTCTAAGAGAACCCCGGCCCCGCCCCTGTGTTAGACTCAAATATTTTTCCAATTTGTGGCTAACACCGGGGCGGGTCACGAAACAAAATCCGACCAAACCAACTAAGCTTTCTTGTTTTAGACTCAAATGTTCCTCAATTTGTGACTAAAACAAGAAAGCGCTCCTCGAAACATCACCCAAAAAAATTATCTAAGTAACACAAAAAAGCGAAGTAGGAGCGCGCCAAGGAGTTAGCCACAAATTGAAGGGGCATTTGTGTCGAACTCCTCGGCGCTGTATGTGCTTTTCTAGCGTGGTTTAGTAACCTTTCCCGGTGTCAGCCACAAATAAAGAACATTTGAGTCTGACACAGGGAAAGGCCGCGGTTTCGTTTGGGTTTTTCTAAAGCCGGCAGATTTTTTGAAAAGAAGGAAAGAGCCAAGAAAGTTAATGCTACACTTTTTTGGCTCTTCTTCATCTCGATTCTCCTGTTATTAGCGCGTGTCTGCTGCACTCGATAAATGAATTGTATATTTTATTCTAACACTTGGCACGAAATTAATTATATTCTATTTTAGTTGTAATTTCTTCCTTAGATGGTAATGAACTATCCTTAATCTCATAAGAATTTGAAGGAGTACCAGGTGTTGATGTAATGCCACAGACTGAATTAAATGTCTCCTCTTCATAGTATGAAATAAAACCATTTTCGTTTTTATTTGGAGAGCCGAGGAATATTATTTCACTTTTATTGCCTCCTGCACTATTTACGTTCACAAAACTTTTAATTGAATCGTAATCTCCATTTCTAATACATAGTTTAGACCCGTTCGAAATCTCAAATTTGGCGTTGTTAGCTGCTGCTGTAAAGCTTATGCTATCAACAACTATAGTAGAGCTTTCCATACCTGCTTCGCTATTTTGAATAAAAAATTTAGCATTACCACCAACTTGCATGTTACTATTATTAAATTTTACTACCTTTTCAAAATTAGCAATACCACCCACCTTGACATTACTGTCAATAATACCAGGTCCGGTATATCCGAATGTAGCGTTTTCTTTGACGCTAATGATACTTTCATTATATATACCATTGTTTATAATTGGAAAACTTGCTGAAGCATATATTTGAATCTGGCTGTTGTCAAAAAAATTAATTTGAGGGAAATTTGTAATACTCTTTTCAAGTGTTTTTTTGATTTCAATAGTACTGTGTTTGAAAGAATTTAAATTTTTGAATGTAGCACTGTCAGCTGATAATGTTAAATAATTAGCGTTTAAGTCATTATTGAATGTCGCCTTTTGAGGAGTATAAATAAATAAACCATCATTTACTTTATCGATAGATTCATTAGTCCCATTAATAGCGTTTAAAATAATATCGCTTTCGCTTTGTATTAACATACCTCTTCCATCCATATTAGGCATTGTAATTGTTCCACTAGCATATAAAGATAGGCGTTTGAATTGGTTATTTAAATTGTTAAAATTCAAATTTCCGTTAATATAAACTTTTGAATTTAGGGAATAAGATGGTCCATTACCTTCAAAATTTTTGCTTCCATCAGTATAAATGTTAGAATTTAATAAATTTCCTAGGTTGTTGAAACTATTATCTCTACAAGTATTATTTTGTATATTACCATTACATGGTGGAATCGGCATATTGTTTTCATCTACTATGTTTGCAGAATTCACTTCTGGAAAGGTTGGAATGGTTACTAAAGGGCTAAAGGTAATACTATCTTCTGTTGGAGTTCCGGTTCCAGGTTCGTTTCCACTTCCACTTGTAAGTGTAGTAGCAACTAGATTCAAGCCAGCTGGAAGTGCGAAAGTTGCTGAAATTATTTTGGTTTTAAGTTTGTTTTCTCCGTCAACAGAACCTGTAACATATATTGTCCAGGATTCTCCATTAGGGATTGAAGAATCGGTTTCATTTATATAATCAGTTATCTTAAAAGTGTTCGAATCAGAAACCTCAATGTTTGGACTGTTAGAATTACTCATTATGTTTCTAATTTCATCTTTTAATAACCCCATTTGTGTAACTTTAATATTGCTTATACTTGAATTGTTTAACTCATCAGCTGGAAGTCCTAAAATATTATCTTTTGCAATTTTTGAATGTTTTGCAATTAAATTAAGGGTCATCGTTTGATAATATTCAACTCCCATCTCTGCAATCGCTGTAGCTTCATAATTCTCATCCGTTTTTTCAACTTGTTTTTGTTGATTCATTGCACTTAAAGAAAATGAAGAAAAGAATATGATAATAATGAAAATAATTACTAGGGTTAGTAGGAGGGTGTAACCTTTTTCATTTTGAACTGATTTCATAATGAAGCATCTCCTTTCATTGGTTTTTTCCTGCTAGTTTACTGAAGGTTGTTTTTACATTGAATTTGATTGATGAATTGGCACGAGATTCAAGCGTTAAATCGAATATAAACTCTTTATTAGGATTAATAGTTTTTGGGACTAATAAGTATTTAATATTTTCTTTGTCAAAATCTTCATGTTTATTGTCATCGTAATTTACAGTTAAAGTATCATTGATGTTTGTTATGCTAGTGATTGTATATTTTGTATGAATTTGCTGTATCGTATTCACAATCAAGTTCGCCTCTTGTTGCAATTGATTTTGTGTAACGGCTCTATCGTTAAAATTCAACGCTTGAAAAAAGAGATTCCAAATAAGTACTGAGATCACTCCGAATAATGCAAGAGCAGCGAGCAATTCTACTAAGGTTATTCCCTTTTCGTTAAATTTTTTTGTCATAAGAAAACTCCTCTTTAGAAAAAATCATTTCTCTAAATATCCGTGGGTAGTTGTTAATGTATTGTTACCATTCATTACTTCAATTTTCATCAGGTATAAAGATTGTGCAGTTCCTGTAACATTGGCGCTAGCATTAGGGTAAATAGTCATTCTAACCTTGAAAGAATTATAATTGCCTTCGATTACTGTATTTGGTGAAGTACTAATTTTTTTTGCGTTTTCTATAGGTAAATCAGTTAATTTACTTATTTCTATTGCATCCCCATATGTTATTTTCTTCATTTTCACCAAAACTTCTTTCCCCACATTCGCTGCATCCAAATTATCGCCTGTACGATTATTCATATTCGCCATTTGTGGGAAGATTGATAGAAACATGGAGAGTACTACGGTTAGCAACACGACAGACGCTAGTATTTCTATTAATGTAAACCCACTGTTATTCTTAAGATTATGGAACATTAGGCAATCCTCCTTTTTAGGTGCGAAAATCGTCTTCATTTAGCATCTTCTTCTATTAAATGCACACATTTATTAATCATGCGATGAGGAAACTAACAGTCTACTTGTGAGGTATATAGGGTACTATAAAAATATATTTGTAAAATCTTCTAATTTATACTTGTAATTGGTACCTTAATCATATATAAATAAGTAGAAAGAATCAATTTAAATTTCAGTGCATTCAAATGTATAGATAGTAAATAGTAAAAAAGTTGTTTTTTTATAAAACAAGAGGTTCTTAATACCTATTAAATGATTAATAAATGTAAGTTATACTTAATAGATAAAGAGATTCATTATAAGGGAAGTGAACTAGTGAAAATTATTTGGAAAACAGTTGTTTTAGTTATCTTAACATCTTTTCTTTTTTATATGTGGTCCGGTAATTTCGCTCCTTTGCAGCAACAAGTAAAAGCAGAAGGGGAAGTTTCTGGTTCTACTATTGGTGGACAAGAAGTGGAATCGCTTGAAAAGGATGAAATAATTTCTGTATTAAACGCAAAAATTACTGAGTGGAAGCAAAATCCAATATTATTAACTGGTAATAATACAGATATTTCGCTAAATCCAGAGTGGTTTACCTTTGATGTCGAAGCAACTGTTGAACAGTACGAAAATCAAATGGGTACACCTTGGTATGCATTTTGGAAGTCTGCTCCAACTGTCCATATTCCTTTACAATTTACGACGAATCCAGAACTAATAACATTAATAGAAGACACCGCTCAATTGGATACAGAAGAAACGATTGCGAATATAAACAATCAAGTTGGCATTCTATCAATGGAACCAATCGAAACAATTGCACTCGATTTATCCATGTTTCAAACGGAACGTATCGCTTTTAGTTTAGAAAATATAGCGGTCAATTCAAATGGGTTAACGAATATTGTCTCTGCATTAAATGAACAAGTCATTGGAAGTGGAGAAGTTTTTTCTTTACTAGACGGTTTGAAGGAAATAAATGTAGATGCAAATAGAGAAAGTGTCGATTTTGTTGCTTCGGTTTTATATAGTGTATTACTCCAAACAAATGTTGAAATAGTGGAACGACATTCGCAGGGAATCATGCCAAACTATCTTGAACCAGGTATAGAAGCGAAAATACGTAAAAACACGAATAAAGATCTAAAGTTTATCCATACAAATAGCGCTCCAATAGTCTTAAAAGTGCAACTTAAAGGAACAGATCTATTAGTAGAGATTTACTCAGTTCCACTAGACACAGAAGCGACTTACCGAGTGGCCGATAAAGTAGAGATTAAGCCTAAAACTATTTACCGTTATTCCGCTAAGTTAAAAGCTGGACAAGAAAAACTGGTAGAAGAAGGAAAAGCTGGTTTACGCGTTTCTGTTTACCGAACTATTTCGGAAAAGAAAGGCTCTTTTGAAAAAGAAGAGTTAATTAGTGCAGATTATTATCCGCCGATCAACCGAGTTATTATGAAGTCATCTCTAGTGCCTGAAACACCGACTGTAGCAGATCCAGATTTAGAAATGGATCTGAATGGAGACGGGTTTCCAGATGTAGAGACCAAACCATCAACAGAAACGGATCCAAAAGCTAATGCCGATGGGACTAATAAAGATAAATCAACAGAAACAGAAATAGATGAAGAGACTGGATTACCTATTGGCACTGAGTACGACAAAGGTGGAAAAGTAATCGATTCAATTACAAAGGAATAACAAAGAAAGGGGGCAACGCAGATGAAAGCAAACGCGAGGAAGCGACTAGGAGACTTATTAGTTGAATCATTTGTTATAACTAACGAACAATTAGACTATGCACTATCCAATAAAAGTCGGGATGAAAAACTAGGAGACTTTCTTATTAGAGAAAATCTACTAACCGAACAACAGTTAATTGAAGTACTAGAGTTTCAATTAGGAATTCCTCACGTTAGTTTAAACCAATTTGCGATTGAACCCGAACTTATTCAATTAGTTCCGAAAGAATTGGCTAAACGAACGAATATTATGCCGATACGTAAGGAAAAAAATAAATTAATGATCGCGATGGCCGATCCAATGGACTATTTTGCCATTGAAGAAGTTCGGATGGCAACAGGATGCCAAATTGAAACGAGTATCGCTGCGAAAGATGACCTTTTCCGCACAATTTCGAAATACTATGATTTGCAAGAGTCCATGGATCAAGCAATGATGGATATGACCCCTGTAGACATAGAAAATGACACGCAAATTACGGATGAAGACTCACCGATTGTTCGACTGGTGAATCAGATAATCGCGAACGGTGTCGCGCAACGTGCAAGTGACGTTCACTTTGATCCACAAGAAACAGAACTTCGCGTACGTTACCGTGTAGATGGTGTTTTGAAAACAGAACGTGCGCTACCAAAACATATGCAAAACGTTATATTAGCCCGTATTAAAATTTTAGGAAATTTAAATATTACGGAAAATCGATTGCCTCAAGATGGCCGTATTAAAATTAACGTTAATATGAAACCAATCGATATCCGTCTATCCACTTTACCAACCATTTACGGGGAAAAAGTAGTTATGCGTATTTTAGACTTGAGCAGCGCGCTCAATAGTCTAGGGAAACTTGGATTCAATGAAAAAAATTACAAAACGTTTAGTAATATGATAAAAAAACCGAATGGAATTGTCTTAATCACCGGTCCAACTGGTTCTGGTAAATCTTCCACTTTGTATGCAGGACTAAACGTACTTAATGGGGAAGATGTCAATATTATTACCGTAGAAGATCCAGTAGAGTATCAATTAGCAGGAGTTAACCAAATACAAGTTCGCGAAGAAGTAGGATTAACATTTGCAGCTGGTCTACGTTCTATATTGCGACAAGATCCAGATATCGTAATGGTTGGGGAAATACGTGATTTAGAAACGGCGCAAATTGCTGTTCGTGCTTCTTTAACTGGGCATCTCGTACTTAGTACGTTACATACAAATAGTGCGGTTGAATCAGTTGCACGTTTGAAAGACATGGGAGTAGAACCATTCTTACTTTCTTCTTCATTAGTAGGCGTTTTATCACAACGTTTAGTTCGGAAAGTTTGCCGTGATTGTAGTGAAATGCAAATGCCGAATGAACGTGAAAAAGCTATTTTTATGGATCATGGGATGGAAATAAAGGCAGTACGACGTGGAAGAGGTTGTCCTGTTTGTAGTCATACGGGTTATCGCGGACGTATTGCGATTCATGAAATACTTGAAGTGGATGAATTTGTTAAAGATGCAATTTTAACAGGGAAAAGCGCAGCAACGCTTCGAAATTATATGAAAGAAACTGGTTATTATAACTTGCTAGAAGATGGCCTTTTAAAAGTACAAGAAGGATTAACAACAACGGAAGAAATTCTTCGTGTTGCAACAATTGATTGAGGTGGATGGGATGGGAATTTCGATAATCGACTTATTACAAAAATCGTTTCATGACCGAGCATCCGACCTGCATATCACGGTTGGACTTCCTCCTGTATTTCGAGTAAACGGTGTGTTACGAAATTTTGGTGAAGTTAAATTGAATGAAGCCGATACACGAGCTATGTTAGAAGAAATTCTACCTGCGCTTAAAATAGAAGAATTCGAAGCAAAAGGTGAACTGGACTTTAGTTACGAATTACCAGATCTGTGCCGTTTCCGTATAAATGCCTATCATCAACAATCACATGTAGCGATTGCTGCTCGTATGATAGACGCTAAAATACCGGCGATTGAAACACTTGGAATGCCGGATGTACTAAAAACACTTGCCGATAAACCCCAAGGACTCATCCTAGTAACCGGTCCAACTGGTTCGGGTAAATCGACGACGCTTGCAGCGATGATCGACTATATTAACACAACGACATCGAAGCATATTATTACGTTAGAAGATCCAATTGAGTATGTGCATTCGCATAAGAAATCAGTGATCAATCAGCGTGAAGTAGGAGCAGATACACAAAGCTTTGCAAATGGTTTACGTGCTGCACTACGGCAAGATCCAGATGTGATACTAGTTGGGGAAATGCGTGATTTAGAAACAATTTCCACAGCAATTACTGCAGCAGAAACGGGTCACTTAGTCATGGCGACACTGCATACTAGTAGTGCTCCCACAACGATTGACCGAATCATCGATGTATTTCCACCACATCAACAAGGGCAAATTCGGATTCAACTGGCGAATGTGTTACAAGGAATTATTTCACAGCGATTATTTGTTCGACATGATGCAAAAGGTCGAGTAGCTGCGACGGAAATATTAGTTCATACACCATCTGTAGCGAACCTTATTCGCAATGAAAAAGTACATCAAATCCAAAACGTCATGCAAACAAGCCGTGCGCTCGGTATGCATACGCTCGAATCCTCTATACAAAGCTTAGTTACTACAGGTAAAATTTCACTGGAATCTGCCAAGCCATTTATGAAGGTGGGTGAGTATTGATGGTTGTTTTTAAATACAACGGTCGAACCACAGGGGGAGCGGTAAAAAAAGGTACTGTAGATGCAATTAATAAACAAGCTGCCATCACGAAGCTTCGTGCGCAAGGGATTAACCCAAGGGAACTAGAAGAATCGAAAAGTCTTCTTCACAAAGAACTTTCCATTGGGGGAACAGTGAAAAACCAAGATTTTGTTGTATACAGTCGACAATTCGCAACACTCATACGCGCGGGTGTTTCTATCTTAGAATCTACTCGGATACTAGCAGACCAAACGTCGAGTAAGCCTTAAAAAAAAGCATTGCAATCAGTGGAGGAAGATGTAAAGTCTGGATTGTCATTCTCAGATGCAGCAGCCAAGTATCCGAAAGTGTTTCCACAACTATTCGTGAATATGATTCGCGCAGGAGAAGTAACAGGGAACTTGGATGAATCTTTAGAAAGATTAGCATTTTCCTTTGAAAAGCAATATAACTTGAAAAAGAAAGTACAGTCGATGATGGTTTATCCCATTTTTTTACTCATTATGACAGTAGTGGTAGCGGGTGTTCTCATGTTAACAGTTGTACCACAATTTGTGACGATGTTTGATGATATGGGAGCGGAACTACCGACCATTACAAAATTAGTGATGAGCTTTAGTGAAATACTTCAGTCTTCTTGGTATATTATCATACCGTTAGTTGTAATCGTAGTTGTCGTATTCAACTATTTTTATCAAAAAAATGAAGCATTTAATTTCTCGGTAAATGTGATTCTGCTGAGAATCCCTGTATTTGGTAAGTTGCTTCAAAAGTCAGCTATCGCTCGAATGACACGTACACTATCCTCTCTATTCAGTAGTTCGGTGCCCATCTTACAAGCACTGACCATTGTAGAGAAAGTTATCGGCAATCCAGTAGTCGCAAAAGTAGTGCGTGAATCACGGACAAGCCTGGAACAAGGAAGTACCCTAACAGCACCACTCGAAAAAAGTTGGGTTTTTCCACCTTTAGTAACCCAAATGACGGCAATTGGTGAGCAAACAGGTTCACTTGACTATATGTTAGAACGAATTGCAGTGTTTTACGAAGACGATGTAGACCGCACAGTAGACTCGTTAAAATCACTCATCGAACCACTCATGATCGTGATTTTAGCAGGTGTAGTAGGAACGATTGTAATGGCGATTATGATGCCGATGTTTAGTATGTATGAACAGATGTAACTTACTTCAGTAAATTCTGAAGTAAGTTATAGCCAAGGCGAAATTGATTATTGTTTTCAATTTGAGGAGGTGATAAGTCATGAAAACAATGATAAATGAAACACAGAACGAAATTTCTACAACAAATTCTAGGGGGAATAATAAAATGACAAAATTCAAAAAAATATTTAAAAATGAAAAAGGTTTAACACTTATCGAGCTTCTAGCGGTAATCGTAATCCTTGGAATTGTTGCAGCAATTGCTACACCAGCAATTGGGAATATTATTGATAATTCCAAAGATAAAGCAATATTATCTGATGCTGCTAGTATTCTTTCTGGAGCTAAGATTGCAATGACGGATGGAGTTTGTGCTACTGGTGTAGCAACGGTTTGTGAACAAGGTGAATTAACTGGTTATGTAGATGGTATTACTAAAGGTACTTACTCTGCAACAAAAACAGATACAGGTTGGACTGTAACATATTCTCAACTCGGCATTCTTAAAAATGCCAAATACTCAACTGTGAAATCTACTAATCCTGTGACTGAAATACTATTAAATGTTGCACTTCAAGAGTAATATTTTACCACAGCAGGCACCAGCCTGCTGTATCTCTTATTTTCACATTTGAGCAAACGAACAATTCGTTTCCTGAAACGTGAAACTAATCTAGAATAGAGATAGAAAGTTAAGGGGGTTACCGGCTATGTTCAAAAGTAAAAAGAATCGTTTTGTTGCTTTGGAAGTGAATGAATATGTCATCCGAGCAATTGTGATGAATAGCCTAGATATAAAACAGGCCGTAGTGTATGAGCATCCGTTACAACCTGGAATCATTGAAAGGGACACAATTCGAGATGAGATGGCTTTATTTGATGAATTGAAAGCGCTTGTACCTGCATGGGGAATTAAACGACATGATGTGCGTTTTTTTGTGCCCGATAGTTCGGTGATGATGAAGTCATTTGAACATCCTACTGATGTAGTAGCCGGTAAGTTAAAGGCTTATGTGGAGATGGAGCTTGGACGCACGATTCACTTGCCTTTTGCTCAGCCCCTTATTGATGTGTATGATGATAATCCGAATGATGGGGAAGCAACGCTTTTTGCTGCTCCATCTGATGAAGTGAGTAAAATGACTGGTTTATTAGATGATGTGTCCTTAAATCCTACTGTCGCAGATGTTCGCACGTTATCGACAATTCGCTTTTTAGAAACACTGAACGTTTTTGCGGATCACAAGAGTTACCTGATCACAGATTGGTCCATTACAGGTGTTTCGATTAGTATCTACACGCCTGGGAAGTTAGAGTTCCTGCGTTACCAAACGATCGACACAACGATGAAAAAATGGCGAAGTGGGCAAATAGATGGCGCGGAAGTGCAGTTTTCATATGACGGCGAGATCGAAGAATATCGTATGCAACTAGTCGATCAAATTGCGGAAATTGAACGTATTCTAAATTTCTATCGTTTTTCTCTCTATAAAGGAGAAAAAGCAGTAGATGAATTAATCATTTTAGGAGACTCACCGGAAATCGATCATATTGTATCTGAGATACGATCAAACTATGAAACTTCTATAACCCATATCGGAGATCAAGAAGTTCAATCACTACATCCTCAGTTGAAATCTAGACATATTTCACTTATTGGACTTGTATACAAGGAGGTCAATTAATGGTTCCAGAAATTAATTTATTACCTAAGGTTGAACGAAAACAGTCCAGTAATCTTGTCCTTATTTTAGTCGGTGTGTTATTTGGTGTCCTTGTATTATTTTTAATCATGCAATTATTTTCATTAAAAAAAGACATTAGTGTTTTAAGTTCGGAAGAAACACAGTTAGTAGAACAACGAGATGTGCTGGTTGCCCAAGTATCCTCATCTGTTTCTGCACAAGAAGCGCAAGGAACACTTGCTAGTTCTGTAACATTTGTTGAGAGTATTTCCTACCCGGTAAGCCCTTTAATAGATGAAGTACATAGGTTATTACTAGAGAACACCTACTTACGAGATTATCAGTTTGGGGAAACGGGTGTGGATCTAGTCGTAGATTTCGAAACGATGAATGATCTTTCCGTATTTGTGGAGAATTTATTAAATAGTCCTTATTTTACAGATGTCCAAGTGCAATCAATTTCTACATTTGAACCATCCGGTAATACGGAAGACACGGCGGATAGTACGGAGACTGATTTTGATGTACAATCTCGCTATTCTGCGACGTTTACACTCATGATCGACCAAGCTTATTTGAGTGCAGGGGGTGCCCGTCCATGAATGATTTGATGAGTAATAAGAAGACGGCTACTTTAGTCATAGCGGCATTCGTGGCGTTGATCCTTGGTGCGATTTATTATTTATTTATATATCCATTAAATGAAGAAAAAAACACAAAAGAATCTACTGTAACGACCGTTCAAAGTGAGATCGCGGTACTAGAAGAACAATTAGTTGCTCCTGTAGTGGTGGAAGAAGAGACGGAAGAGCAAGGATTTGATTTGAAGAAAAAAGTTCCGCCTACTCGAGGCTTAGATGAGTTAATCCGCTCGATTGAAGAAGTAGAACAAGTTACTGAATCTATTGTTGAGTCAATCGATTTTAATAATTATGACGGGCTAGTTGCTGAATCGGTACTTGCACCGACAGAAACAGAAGACGGTGTAGAAACAACAGAAGATACTACAACTACGGAAGCAACTACTGACACAGAAACCCCCGTTTCTCCAGTAGCAGGGATCGTACTTCCACCGCAGTTAAAATTACTCACTTTTAATATTTCTGTGTTAACAAAAGACTATGATCATTTCAAACTGTTTATCGAAGAGTTAGAAGCATTGGAGCGCATTGTTCGAGTAGACCAATTAAGTTTCGCTGTGCCTGGGGAAGAACAGTTTTATGCAATGGACTCGGATGAAACGGTTGCAGCAGAAATTCAAGTAACTACTTTCTACTACGATGAAGAATTGTGATGGTGACATAATATGACAATTGTCTATGCAGTTTTATTTTTACTATATGGTCTCGTATTTGGCTCTTTCTTCAATGTAGTCGGCCTCCGTGTGCCAAAAGGAGAGTCGATTGTTAAACCTCCTTCGCATTGTACGGTTTGTGATCGGAATTTGACGATCAAAGATTTAGTTCCTGTGTTTTCGTTTGTGTTTCTCAAAGGGAAATGTAGAGGATGTGGAACGAAGATTCATTGGGTGTATCCAGTGATGGAGCTTGCGACAGGATTATTATTCGCTTTTGCTTATTTGCAGCTTGGATTTTCGCTCGAGTTAATTGTCGCGATATTGTTTATTTCGATGTTGGTTATTATTACGGTTTCGGATTTAGCGTATATGCTTATACCTGATAAGATTCTATTATTCTTTATTATTCCTATTATTGCTAGTCGGTTTTTCTCTCCTCTTACCCCTTGGTGGGATAGTTTAGTAGGAGCGGTAGTTGGATTTGGTTTGCTGTTTTTCATTGCGCTCGTGTCGAAAGGTGGTATGGGCGGCGGGGATATTAAGTTGTTTTTCGTGATTGGTCTTGTATTAGGTACTGTGAACACGTTACTCACGTTGTTTTTGGCATCTATTATTGGGACTGTTTTTGGCATTATTTCCTTGCGAATCGCGAAAAAAGGACGAAAGACACCGATTCCATTTGGACCCTCGATTGCGATTGCAGCAGTCATTGCATACTTTTATGGTGATGCGTTTGTCGATTGGTATATGAATCTGTTTTATTAACTCGATAACTTTTTTGGACGAGACGACATAGGTCTCGTCCTTTTTTATATTCCACGTGTTACGGTTAGTAAAAAAGAGGTGGTCTCGTGCCAATCAGAAGGCGGAACCCGAAAAGTAAAGTTATTTTTGCGGGTATACAAGGATTAATCATTGGAGTAGTTGGAGTGTTATTATTTGGGTTTATATTGAACTTATCGAATGGTGAAAAAGTAGTGAGTAAAGGGGGAACTGCAAAAACACCAGCAACGGAAGATGGGAAGGTAGAAGTATCGGCTGAGCCTAAACTTACATTTAAAGCAAAACAATATGGCATGTTCACCTCCAAAGAAAGTGCCCTTGATTTTATGGGGGACCAGCCGGGTATAGCGGATGCTAGTATCGTTCAAGCGGGGGAGCAGTTTTTTGTGTGGACCGATTTATTTGTCAGTGAAGTGAATTCTGCTCAGTCTGATGCATTGCCTAGTTTTACGAAAACATTATACGTATCCACTAGTGGTTGTGAAGATCCTAAAGTGACCAAGTTATTTAATTCTTTACAAAAAGAAAACATTTCAAAAAAATATTTTGATACGCTTGAAAAAAAAGAAGAGTATCCGGATGATTTAGCCACTATAGTTCAAGCAGTGTCTGTATTTTCGGATAAACCATCGATTATGAGATTGCATTTGATGACCCATTATTTAGAGAAAAACACGTGTGCAAAACTAAGTTTTTAATAAAAAAAGAGGCCAAAATGCCATTTTCACGTTTTTTACACATTTTTCATTTTGATATTTCTCGAGTAAAATAATGAAAAGGGGGAATTTCAAATGAAATTCAAGACAAATAAGCAAATCATCTTAGCCACGGAGTCGCCAAGAAGAATCGAACTTTTTGGTACATTAGGACTTCCGTTTGACGTCCAAGCTTCTGGCATCACGGAACAGTTAGAGGAAGAATATAGACCAGATGATTTAGCTATTCAATTAGCGTATATGAAAGCTGAACCGATCGCTAATCTTAACCCAGATGCGATAGTAATTGCTGCAGACACTATTGTAGTGGTGGGTAATACGACTTTAGGAAAACCAAAAACAAAACAACAAGCAAAGATGTTTTTAAACCTACTGTCGGGCAAGACGCATCAAGTGATGACAGGAGTTTCTGTTCAACACGGAGATGATTACATTGGTTTTGTTTCATCGACTGAAGTTAAATTTTACGAATTACTAGAAGAACAGATCGAGGCCTATGTGGAATCAGAAGATCCTTATGATAAAGCTGGAGGGTATGGCATTCAAACGTTAGGTGGGTTATTTGTCCAAAAAATCAACGGAGACTATAATAACGTCGTTGGATTGCCTTTAAGTATGCTTTGTCGGACATTACTATTGAAAAAATTAATCTCTATCGACAAAGGAGAGGTGTAAATGACGATTAATTTACCTCCAGGACTAATGATGAAGGATGTGCATATTGCAGATCGTCCAAGAGAGAGACTCATTCGGCAAGGTGCCGAAAGTCTTTCTAACCAAGAATTGATCGCCATTTTATTAGGAAGCGGTACGAAACAAGAATCCGTTCTCCATTTGGCTAACCGAGTCCTTACCTTCTTCGAACAAATTCATGAATTAAAAAATGCCACAATTGAAGAAATTATGTCTGTAAAAGGAATCGGAAAAGCGAAAGCGGTTCAATTATTAGCTGCTGTGGAGCTTGGAAGACGCCTGTCACAGCAGCAAACAGAAGAAAAATATACGATTCGTTCCCCGCAAGATGCTGCATCCTATTTAATGCCTGACATGACATCATTGAAACAAGAACATTTCGTCGTGTTGTTTTTAAATGTCAAAAATCAGGTGCTCCATAAACAAACTATTTTCATCGGCTCCTTAAATGCCTCCATAGTACATCCAAGGGAAATTTTCAGAGAAGCAGTCAAACGTTCAGCGGCCTCCATAATTTGTGCTCATAATCACCCTTCAGGTAACCCCTCTCCTTCCTCGGAAGACATTGATGTAACGAAGCGTTTAATTGAGTCTGGCCTGATCATGGGGATCGAACTTTTAGATCATGTGATCATCGGCGATCATAAATTTATAAGTCTCAAAGAAAAAGGATACATGTGACACTGTGAATTTTCCCTTTTATCCGTTATAATAAAATGAAATGATTTTATTATAACTTATATGGTAATTGCGTGAGATAGAAAGGGAGTAAGCATTGTGTTTGGATTTGGATCAAGAGATTTAGGGATTGACTTAGGAACAGCGAATACACTAGTTTTTATCAAAGGAAAAGGCATTGTACTTAGAGAGCCATCCGTTGTTGCAAAAAATGTACAAAATGGCGCTATTGTTGCTGTCGGTAATGATGCGAGAAATATGATTGGTCGTACACCTGGATCTATCGTAGCAATCCGTCCTATGAAAGACGGCGTTATAGCAGATTTCGACACAACTTCAGCTATGATCGAATATTATTTGAAAAATGCGATGAAAGCTTCAGGAATGTCATGGAGTAAACCAAATGTCATGATTTGTGTCCCTTATGGTATTACATCCGTAGAACAACGCGCAGTAATCGATGCAGCGAAACAAGCTGGTGCTCGTGAAGCTGTAACAATTGAAGAGCCTTTCGCGGCAGCAATTGGAGCTAATTTACCTGTTTGGGAACCTACTGGTAGTATGGTAGTTGATATTGGTGGAGGAACAACAGAAGTCGCGGTCATTTCACTTGGTGGTATTGTGACGAGTGAATCTGTCAGAATTGGCGGAGACGCTATGAACCAATCGATTACAAGCTATGTACGTAAAACGTATAACTTAACAATTGGGGAACGTACTGCGGAAGCGATTAAAATAGAAATTGGATCTGCTCGTGTAATTGGCGAAGAAGAGAAAATGGATATTCGTGGACGTGATTTAGTAACGGGTCTTCCGAAAACAATAGAAGTGTCATCGAAAGAAATTGAACTTGCCCTTCGTGAGTCAATTGCAGTCATTATCGATGGAGTGAAGAAAACACTAGAACAAACACCTCCAGAATTATCAGCAGATGTAATGGAACGTGGAATCATGCTTACTGGTGGGGGAGCTTTACTGAAAAACTTGGATAAAGTGATAAGTGATGAAACGAATATTCCTGTATTCATCGCTGAAAATCCATTAGATTGTGTTGCTATTGGTACCGGCAAAGCATTGGACCATATGAAATTGATTCGTAGCCAACAAACTAGAGGATAAGGAGAAGTGAGTCATGCCACAATTTTTTTCCAATAAGCGATTAATTTTGCTGCTTGTAGGTATGATTTTTCTTGTAGCACTTATCAGCTTTTCTTTGCGCGATCGGGACCATGCATCTTTGCCAGAACAACTTATAAAAGATGTGGTCGGCTTTGGACAAGCAGTATTTTCCAAGCCGACCCACTATGTAACTGGCGCTTTCGATAATGTAGAATCTATACTCAATACATATGATGAAAACCAGCGATTAAAAGCAAGATTAGTAGATTATGCTTCCTTACAAGCAGATGTAAATGATTTAGCAATAGAAAACAAAGAATTACGTACTATTTTAGATAAAAAGGAAGATCTTCGGGAATTTGATCCAATTCATGCTACAGTAATCGCTAGAAACCCAGATCAATGGGAAGAAAAGATTATTATTGATAAGGGAGAAATCCATGGAGTTAAGAAAAATATGGCAGTCATGATTTCTGAAGGTTTAGTAGGAAAAGTAATCTTAACGACGCCATACACTTCAACGATCGAGCTCTTATCTACTCAAAATCCTAACTACCGAGTATCTGCTGTCATTGCAGATCAACAAGAAGTTTTTGGATTGATAGAAGGCTATGATGAAAAGCGTAAAGAACTTGTGTTAAAACGAATTGATTCTGATTTTGAAGTGAAGAAGGGTCAAAAAGTTACATCATCTGGACTTGGTGGAATTTTCCCTAAAGGCATTTTAATCGGAGAAGTAACAGAAGTAACGACGGATGATTATGGATTAACCAAACTTGCTTATGTCAAACCAGCAGCAGATTTCTTTATTCTAGATCATGTGATTATTGCCAAACGTTCGATTTCAGCAATTGATGGAACAGACGGTGATAATACAGGGAAAGATCTAACTGAAACTGTGGAGGAAGGCCCATGACTCGTTTTTTGGTTATAATTATTTCGGTTCTATTATTTTATATGGAACCGATTTTTGGACTTTTTTCACCAATTCAACTAGATGGAGAGTTCTATTATTTAGTTCCTCGTTTTTTGATTATGTATCTGCTGTTTTTAGCGATTTATTATGATCGAAAACGGGCGATGTGGTATGGATTATTTTTTGGACTCTTGTATGATGTCTTTTTCATTGATATTATTGGATTATATTCTTTTATCTATCCATTAATGTGTTTGATGGCCAGTTTTATTGCGAAATATGTTCATCAGCATTTGATAGTTACTACTATTCTTACATTACTGTTTGTAGCGGTTGTCGAGCTATTATTGTTTTTATTTTATACATTCATAGGCATTAAGAGTATGACTTACGCTGATTTTATAGAAGTGAGATTAATCCCGACTATGATTGCAAATTCAGTATTTATTTTGATGTTCGGATGGGCTTTTAAATATATTCTTCTAAATCGGTTTAACCAAAAGGCATTAAAGCTTCAAAAATAAGGCTTGGTTAAACAGTAGATCTGAGGTGTCTCGATTTGACGAAAAAGCAATTGATATCGATTAAAGGAACGAAAGAGGGCCTTGTACTTCGCCTTGACGACCAATGTTCCTATGCAGAACTTTTAGAAGAACTGGCCAAAAAGGTTTCTGATGAAGGTTTTGAAGGACAAGCGGAAGTGCTTTTACAATTAGGCTATCGATATTGTAATGATATACAAAAGAAAGAAATTATAAACTGTGTACAACAAACGGAACACTTACGTGTGACAAAAGTGCAAAGTGAAGTAATGACTGTAGAAGAATGCAATAAAAAGTTACTAGAAAATCAGTCTGAAACCTACGTAGGAATTGTTCGATCTGGACAAGTAATTACGGCAGTTGGCGATTTAGTGGTAATAGGAGATGTGAATCCAAATGCTCGAATTGTAGCAGGTGGAAATATTTTCGTTCTTGGGCGTTTAAAAGGAATCGCGCATGCTGGGTCACACGGTAATCGTGAGGCAGTAATCGCTGCTTCTCGGCTAGAGGCAACGCATCTCATCATTGATACAGTAATAGAACTGATGACTGATGAACTAAGTGTATTATCTGAACATCCCGAAATGGAATGCGCATTTTTACATACGAATGGGTCTATTGCTATAGATCGATTGCAGGAACTTCGATTAATACGACCAAATTTATCTACATTTAAAGGAGGAAGCTAATGTGGGAGAAGCTATCGTAATAACTTCTGGTAAAGGTGGGGTCGGTAAAACGACAACAACAGCAAACCTTGGAACTGCCTTGGCTCTTCAAGGGAAGAAAGTTTGTTTAATCGATACCGATATTGGTTTAAGAAATTTAGATGTCGTTCTTGGTCTTGAAAATAGAATTATCTATGATTTAGTAGATGTCATAGAAGGGCGTTGCAAAGTTCATCAAGCGCTTGTGAAAGACAAACGCTTTGAAGATAGACTTTATTTATTGCCGGCTGCACAGACGACGGATAAGAATGCGATTAATCCTGAACAAATGAAGAAATTAGTAACTGAGCTGAAACGTGATTATGATTACGTGATTATTGATTGCCCGGCAGGCATTGAGCAAGGCTATAAAAATGCGATTGCAGGTGCGGATCGAGCGATTGTTGTAACAACTCCAGAAATTTCTGCTGTCCGTGATGCGGATCGCATTATTGGTCTTCTAGAGCAAGAAACGACTATTGCACCGCCTAAGTTAATCATCAACCGTATTCGCCAACATTTAATGACGAATGGAGATGCGTTGGATATTAATGAAATTACAACTCATTTATCCATCGATTTACTTGGAATCATTTCAGATGATGAGAGTGTTATTACCTCTTCGAATAAAGGGGAGCCAGTCGTGATGGATCCAAATAATACAGCATCACTTGGTTATCGTAATATTGCTCGACGTATTTTAGGTGAATCTGTTCCATTAATGTCTATGAATGTGCCTAAAAAAAGTTTCATGTCTAAGTTTAGATCTTTGTTTTCTTCAAAATAAGCACAAGTCGATTCCGAAAGTGGAGTCGGCTTTTCTTATTCATGAATCCTTTTCTTCTTTCATACATTCCTACTAGGGGGAATGAAATGCTTTCGAGAAAGAAATGGTTTATTGCATTTTTACTTGTCTTACTTTTTAGCGGCTTAACAAAATTAGAAAAAAACCACATACTAACCACAACTTATGCTGAAACACTAGTAGCACCTCAACAACCAAATGAAATAGTCAAACGAGTAGTTGCTTTTTTCGGGAAATCAAACGAAACAATTACCGTAAGCGCCCCAGTTGCCACACCACCCTTAATAGAATATAAATCCATACAACCATACGACGGAGGAGCCATGTTATCCATCAATCAATCGCAGGATTTGTATGCTTCTGCAGATGGATTGATCATCTACACAGGATATACAAGACAGACCGGGAAGACACTCACGATTCTCTATGATACTGGCGAAACAGCGACTTTTGGTTTTGTAGAAGAGTTTCATCAACTGCCTTATACAACGATCAGTGCGGGGGATATTTTTGCATCTGCTGAAAGTGAATTGCTCTACATTAAAGTACAAAAAGATGGAGAAGAGTTTGAAATGAGCGAAATTGTTAATTGGCTAACTGTTTCCGATGAATAGGCAAGTGTTTAAAGTACATCCAATTATGATTCCCATCTTTATATTTTTTTATTTGTCTGGAGAATTCGCCTTATACGCGATTGTTTTTGGGTCTCTATTATTTCACGAGGCAGGTCATTTACTTGCGGCGAAACTGGTTGGTGCGAGGGTGCAATCTTGCACAATTTTGCCATATGGTGGGGAAATAAAAATGGAGCAGTTTACAAAGCTTGATACGAACAAACAATTATTTATCTTATTGTCGGGACCTTTTTTTACGTTTATTTTACTTATTATTGGAATGTTGCTAGATTTCCCTCAACATGAAATGTTAGTGGTCATGCAGCAGTTAATATTAGTCGTTAATTTACTTCCTATTTTTCCATTAGACGGGGGACGAGTAATTTATGCACTTGTTCCTGCTAAATATGCAACTTTAATCATCCTGTCACTTCTGAGCAGTTTGGTTATTTTTTTCATTAGTTTAAACTATTTTCCGAAGGCTTTGTCCATCACGATTATCTTTTTCTTTCTAGCTTGTCAAAATTACGCGTATTGGCGATTTCGAAAATATAAATATGCTTTTGAACGGATTATGAAAACCGCTTGACTTTAACGCTGGGTATATGATAATATTCAATAGTTAATGTTTGTAACAGCACCCGTTGTTACAACCGCACTGAAAAGGTCCAAGTATTCGATTACTCGAATCACCTTTTGGATGGCGAGTCTTAAACTTAGAGGAGGTGCAAGTATATGTACGCAATTATTGAAACTGGTGGTAAACAAATCAAAGTTGAACAAGGGCAAGAAATCTACATTGAAAAATTAGATGCTTCTGCTGATGAAGTTGTAACTTTTGATAAAGTTTTATTCGTAGGTGGGAATGATGTTAAAATTGGTGCTCCATTCGTGGAAGGTGCTACAGTTACAGCGAAAGTTGTAAAAAATGGCAAAGCTAAAAAAATCGTCGTTTTCAAATACAAAGCTAAAAAGAACTATCACAAAAAACAAGGTCACAGACAACCATACACAAAAGTAGTAGTAGAGTCTATTAGTTTATAAGATGATTAAAGTGACTATTAAAAAAGATCAATCAGGTCAAATTCATTCTTTTGAAATGAAAGGACATGCTGAATTTGCGGAATATGGGAAAGATTTAGTATGTGCGGCCGCTTCTGCTGTATCCTTTGGGTCAGTAAATGCGATTATCACACTTACCGAAATTACACCTATTATTAAGCAAAAAGGTGATGGAGGCTATTTATATGTCGAAGTGCCTAGCATGATAAATTCGGAAAAGGCTGCTAATATACAGCTGATTCTAGAGTCTATGATTGTTTCTTTACAAACAATTGAACAAGATTATAGTAAATATATAAAAATAACCTTCAAAAAGTAGGGGGTGTAACATATGTTAAAATTAAATCTTCAGTTTTTCGCATCTAAAAAGGGTGTTGGTTCGACTCGTAACGGTCGTGACTCTCAGTCTAAACGTTTAGGCGCTAAACGTGCTGACGGACAATTCGTATCAGGAGGATCAATTTTATACCGTCAACGCGGTACTAAAATTCATCCTGGTGAAAACGTAGGACGTGGTGGGGATGACACACTTTTTGCGAAAGTTGACGGTGTAGTGCGCTTTGAGCGTTTCGGCCGCGATAGAAAAAAAGTAAGTGTATATCCTGTAGCTCAAGAAGCTTAATGAATAATCAAAAGGACTGCATTTATGCAGTCTTTTTGTTTTTCTTGGAAGCTTTATAAAACTTTTCCTGTTATACTTGAGTAGAATAGCAAACTACGGAGAGTGTATACTAATTATGGAGCATAATGAGATATCGGTAAATGAAATATTACGTCATTTAATGCATGATTATTTAAATCAAATGCATTTAATTCAAATGAACATAGATATGGGTAGAACTGATGAAGCGAAGCAACTGGTTCGTAAGTATTCTCAAAAGTGTAGCCAATTTTTCGACATCAATAATGTTGGCCTATGTGAAACAAATGAGTGGTTACAAACCGCTTCATGGATTTACAAAAATTTAACAATAGAAGTGAATGCAACTCTTTTAAATAGAGGAGCAGAAAAATACGATAGTCCTTTAAAAGATTATTTGGAACGATTTGTTGAAGCTATTTATCCACTACTTAGAGGCTATCAAGAACAAGTACTTCGAGTTCATCTCAATTCCAATGACATATTGGAAATTCAAGTAGAATTAAATGGAGAATGGTCTTCGTATACTTGGATTGATGAATCTTTTAAAGGATTATTGCGTGTCGAAAAAGAAAAAAACACAGAATCCCAGATTAAATTTAAACTATTTGCAAGTGAATGATTGGAGTGAAATAAATGTTTGTTGATCACGTGAAAGTGTTAGTAAAAGGTGGAGACGGCGGAGATGGAATGGTTGGATTCCGTCGTGAAAAATATGTTCCTTTAGGTGGTCCTGCTGGTGGGGACGGAGGAAATGGTGGAGACGTTATCTTCATAGTAGATGAAGGTCTTCGTACGTTAATGGATTTCCGTTACAAACGTAATTTTAAAGCCACTCGTGGAGTTCATGGTGGAAGTAAGAATATGCATGGTGCAGCTGCGGATGATTTATATGTAAAAGTTCCACCAGGTACAATTGTAACGATTGAAGGAACTGGTGAAGTAATTGCCGACTTAGTTGAGCAAGGACAAACTGCTATTATCGCTAGAGGTGGCCGTGGAGGTCGAGGGAATTCTCGATTTGCAACTCCTGCAAACCCAGCGCCAGAGCTTTCTGAAAAAGGGGAACCAGGTAAAGAGTTAGAAGTTGCCCTAGAGCTTAAAGTGTTAGCAGATGTTGGTTTAGTAGGTTTCCCAAGTGTGGGTAAATCGACATTATTATCTGTTGTATCTGCTGCTAAACCAAAAATCGCGCCGTATCATTTTACAACAATTGTTCCTAATCTAGGTATGGTAGAAACCGAAGACCATCGCAGTTTTGCAATGGCAGATCTACCAGGTTTAATTGAAGGAGCACATGAAGGGATAGGCCTTGGTCACCAATTCTTGCGTCATATTGAACGTACACGTGTTATTGTGCATGTCATCGATATGTCAGGACTTGAAGGACGCGATCCATATGAAGATTACTTAACGATTAATGATGAGTTAAAACAATATAATCTTCGCTTAACAGAAAGACCACAACTTATTGTTGCGAACAAAATGGACATGCCTGAATCAGAAGAAAACTTAAAAGCCTTCCAAGAAAAAGTAGGATCGGAAGTTAAAATCTTCCCAATTTCTGCAATTTCCCGTAAAGGTCTTCAAGAATTACTTTTCGCAATCGCTGATATGTTAGAAGTAGCTCCTGAATTCCCATTAGAAGACTTGCAAGAAGAAGAAACAGAAACGTCTGTTATGTACAAATATCAATCGCAAAAAGATGATATCGTTATATCGAGAGATGACGATGGATCATATGTATTATCTGGTGGAACATTAGAGCGAGTATTTAAAATGACAGATTTCAGTCGTGAAGACTCTATCCGCAGATTCTCTAGACAGCTTCGTGGTATGGGTGTTGATGAAGAGCTTCGCAAACGTGGTGCTCAAAATGGGGATACTGTAAGACTATTAGAATTTGAGTTTGAATTTATCGAGTAAGGGATGAGGAAGCCGTATGAAAGATGTTACACATCAACGTTTTTATCTAGTAAGAGAAGATGTTTTGACCGAAGCCATGCAAAAAACTTTGGATGCGAAACAGCTTCTCCAATCTGGAAAAGTAAGTTCGATTTGGGATGCAGTTAAAGAAGTGGATCTTTCTCGAAGTGCTTTTTATAAATATCGTGATGCGGTTTTTCCTTTCCATTCGATTGTACAGGAAAGAATTTTAACGGTATTTATACAGTTAGAGGACAGAGAAGGCACACTAGCGAATCTTTTACATCTAGTTGCCGACTCAACCTGTAATATTTTAACCATTCACCAAACGATTCCAATTCAAGGTCGTGCCAGTGTAACTTTATCTCTAGATGTTACTTCCATGACGAAAGAATTGGATGAGTTTTTGAATGAAATGAAGCGATTAGACTTTGTTGAATCTGCTGAAGTCATTAGTTCTGGTGCATTATAAGGAGGATTTTACATGTCAACTCAAACAGTAGCTTATCTAGGACCAGAAGCTTCCTTTACGCATTTGGCTTCCAAAGAGTTATTTGAACATGAAACGCTTGTACCAATTCGGACAATTCCCGAGTGTATTGAGGCTGTTGTAAGTGGAAAAGTAGATATCGCAGTTGTACCTATTGAAAATGCTTTAGAAGGTACAGTACCGTTAACGATTGATTATTTATTCCATGAAGCAGACTTATATGTCATCGCGGAAATACAAGCTCCAATTGAGCAGCATTTAATGGTTCATCCATTGCATAAAAAGCATTGGGAAGAAATAACAACTATCTATTCTCATCCGCATGCTTTAGCGCAATGCCATAAGTATTTGTATTATCGATTTGGTCAAGTGCCATTAGATCAATCTACTTCTACAGCAGCAGCCGCTAAATTCGTGTCTGAAAATGAACAGCTGTGTATCGGTGCAATTGGTAACGCTTCAGCTGCAAAGGAATACGGGCTAGAAATTGTGGAACATAATATTCACGATTTCCATTTTAATCATACCCGATTTTTCGTCGTATCTAGAGATAATCATTGCATTCAAAAACCTATGCATACGGGTCAAGTGAAGACGACGGTCATGGTTACATTGCCAAAAGATGATCGTTCTGGAGCTCTACATCAAGTGTTATCTGTTTTTACATGGAGACAGCTCAATTTAAGTAAAATTGAATCGCGTCCTTTAAAAACAGGATTAGGCAATTACTTTTTTATCATCGAAGTGCTAGAAGATGAAAAAGTGCCGATGATGAGAGGCGCAATGGAAGAGTTGCAAGCATTGGGTTGTGAAGTAAAATCACTCGGTTCTTATTATACATACGAAACGAAAAAAGAAGTCGCTACGTTTTAAATAAATGAAAGAAAAGGGATTATCCGACATTGGATAATCCCTTTTCTATAGTATAAGAATTTCATCTGCTTTGAACACACTAGGTACGATTATTTTTGTATCGCTTTGGACAGTTTTTTTAGCTTACAGAATTACTTAAAAGAAAAACAATAGCTTAAGAAAGCGACTTCGTCACTTTCTTAAGCTATTTCTCTTTTTTGTAATTGTGTAGCTTACGACTGTCCGCCACTCTCCAAAAATTATCGGAATCATCGTGTGAAAGCTTTGGTTAAGAAGAGAGGAGACGCATGCCTATTTAAAGAGGAAGCCGAAGATGATATTTCAGCTTTCATGTCCTCCTTTACTTGGAGGAATGCTACTTCCATTTATTTAGAGACACTAATAGACAGAGTCTTTTTTTCTTCTAGTAATTTATGTAGTTTTTCAAATCTTATTTCCTCTACTCACTTAGCTGACTTTCGTTCCGAGCGGCGACTCCAGTGGGATTAGCGTGACAGGTGAGACCCCACAGGAGCGAAGCGACGAGGAGGCTCACCGCACGCCCCACGGAAAGCGTCCGCTCGGAACGAAATCAGCGTGCATCAGGATTTATTTTATTTTGCCAAAGTCATAATTGTACTATCTTATCTTAAAATCACTTCGTACAGTTTTATTAGCTTGCACAATTACATAAAAATAAAAAACGCATATAGAAAAATAATTAGTCTTCAACCAAATAGCCTTTTCGACGAATAGCTTCAATCCCACGATCCAACACTTCTTCCGTTGGAGCAGACAATAAATGTAAATGAATCCCTGACGTAAGCTCCAATAAAAAAGCAGACCCGGTATCCCGCACTTTCTTGATAAATAACTCTACATCATGTCGATTCGAAACCATAATCGGAGAAGTAATCTCCCCGTAAACTGGATGTTCGATCGTCACACTCTCTACCGTTACTCCTGCATCGACAAGCGTTTGTAATTCATCTTCCGAATCAACCGATTGATGATTGCAAACAACCCTCTTTTGTACAATGGAAGATGTTTCTTTCTGCGACATCAGGATATAACCTTGGCTCGTTGCTACGATCGGAGCATTTGTTGCCTTTAGTAGCGTTATGTCATTTACAATCACTTGCCGACTGACACTTACAAGTTTTGATAGTTCATTACCAGTTACAGGCTTATTTTGTTTTTCCAAATAGGAGAAAATCCATTGTCTGCGCTCTAGACCTTTTAATTTTTTCATTGTAATACCTCCAAACATTGCATATCTACCTAGCCTCTTTACATAAGTTTAACATGAAGGATTGAATTATGTTTCAAAAACATGTGACCATTTGAAATAGAACTACATATTTTAACAAGAAGGAAGGAGGAATACTGTGCGCATTCATATTGTTCAAAGAGGTGACACACTTTGGAAAATTTCAAGAAACTACGGTGTCTCTTTTGACGAGTTAAAAAGATTAAATGCACATCTTGCAAATCCAGAATACATTGTACCTGGGATGAAAATTTTTATTCCGGATGATAAAAAAATGGAGTCCATGAATCATCCGTATAGCGATAACCACCGCCCGGTTAAAAAAGAAATGATGAAGGAGGAGGTTAAAGTTCAACCAAGCATGCAAAAGCAACAGTATCATCCGGCACCGCCAGTAAAACAATATCAACCAATGGCGCCAATGCAACCTGTGAAATCAATGCCTCCAATGCAACCAATGCAACCTGTGAAATCGATGCCGCAAATGCCGCAAATGCCGCAAATGCCACAAATGCCACAAATGCCACAAATGCCACCAGTGCAACAATATCAACCAATGCCAGCCCAACCAGTTCAACCAACTATTGTTCAATCGGCTCCACAAATACATCACTACTCCATGCCATATCACATGATGCCAGTTCCAGATATAGATATGACGCCATCACCAACCGGTTGGAAGTTAATCGAATCTACTTCTATTCATATAAATATTCATAATGATTTTGATAATACGGAAGAAACAGTAGTATCGCCAATTCAAGCAACCCAAACCCAATCGATGCCACCTGTTCAACCAATGCAACCTGTTCAACCAATGCCACTACTTGAAGATGAAAGTCCATTGTTCATAGAAGAGTCTCTTGAAGGAATGCAAATGATGGAAGAACAGCAATATCAACCAATGCAAATGGCACCATGTATGCACCCGCTCTGCTATCCTGAAATGATGCACCCACATATGCAAATGCACCCACAATTCCATCATCAAATGCATCCACAACACCATGGAAACTGCCCATGCATTCCAATTTATTGTGTACCAGCATTTCCACACCAACAAAATATGTATCAATCCTATTAACAAGTGCCAAACTCGGTTAAACAAATAAAGAAGAATGTATGGAAATGGGAAAATGAAAATGGAATTTTTTCTGTCAAAAAATATGAAACGGTTGAGCAAGCGAAGAAAATTAGGATAATTCATGAACAATTAGCAAATGCACATATCCATTTTGTATTGCCGATTATTGAATCGTCGCAACCTGACTTTGTCATCCAACCTTGGTTCAAAGGAACGCACGCTGTAGATTATCATAATAAGCTAGATCGTAAAGAAACGTATTTACTCTTAAATTATTTGCACGATACAATGCACGATATTGATTGGCAACAACAGAAGATTTTAAAGCCATTTAACTTGGAAAACAAATGGCAAAACCGTTTATTTAAAATGAATGAAATCTCGTATTTCATTGAGCATTATTTGGGTATAACAAAGACGAAAAAGCTTTTGCAATACGGAGAAATCGCATTGAAAAATATGAGTCGAATAAATGACCACAAATCTACGTTGCTACATGGGGATGTGGTGCATCATAATTTTTTGTCCAATGAATTTAGTTATAAAATGATTGATTTTGATTTGGCAGTACTCGGGCCTAAGGAAGTGGAAGATATCTTGTGGATAGACCGTGTACTTCCTTCCATCAACTATGACCTATTCTTACTGATTCAGGAATTTCCTGATTTAGAAAAAGTAGTTCGAAATCATAAAGAAGCTTTTATCTATCCAAATGAGTTATACAGAGAATGGTTATATGCATATTCTTTGCCCATCGAACGAAAACAGAAGTTTATCGATAAACTTGTTCCATATACGAACAAAGCATTAACTAATTGGCCTAATTTATGTTATAATTTAAGTCATCTATGAAAGCATGAAGATGAAGTGGGTCGCTCAGATGAAGAGCGGCCTTCTTTGTTTGTTATGGTATACTTATAGCATTGATTGTGAGGGATTTAGAGTATGTACGATTACATAAAGGGTCAGGTTACACGGGTAACTCCAGAGTTTGTTGTTGTGGAACAACAGGGGATTGGATACAGACTATTTACACCAAATCCATTTGCTTTTCGCAAAAGTGAAGAAGTCGTTCAAGTGTATACACATTTAAATGTGCGAGAAGACACGCATCAGTTAATGGGGTTTCTAACATTACCAGCGCGTGAATTGTTTCGAAAACTTATACTCGTTTCTGGTATCGGTCCAAAAGGGGCACTTGCGATATTAGCGGGCGGGGAACCAACGCATGTTATTCAAGCGATTGAACGAGAAGATGAATCATTTTTGATGAAATTTCCAGGTGTTGGGAAGAAGACTGCTCGACAAATGATTCTCGACTTAAAAGGGAAATTAAATGATTTGATCGACATAGAACTAATGGAATTTGATAATGATGATGAATCATCATTATTTGATCATACTCAAGCAAATCATGAGTTAGAAGAAGCGATGCTTGCATTAATGGCACTTGGCTATTCAGAGCGTGAATTAGCGAAAGTTCGTCCTCAGTTAAAAGTAGAGACAGCACTTCAAACGACGGATGAATTCATGAAGCGCGGGTTACAATTATTATTTTCCGGGAAATAATGAAAGGAGGTTCTAGCTATGACAGAACGTGTTATTTCGAGTGAAGCTTCTAACTTTGATGAGCCATTTGAGCAATCACTTCGTCCCCAATTATTATCTCAATATATTGGACAAGATAAGATTAAACATAAATTAGCTATTTTCATCGAAGCTGCAAAAATGAGAAATGAAAGTTTAGATCATTGTCTATTGTATGGACCTCCAGGACTTGGTAAAACAACGCTGGCTGCTGTTATTGCGAATGAAATGGACGTCCAAATTCGTATGACAAGTGGTCCTGCAATTGAACGTCCTGGTGACTTAGCGGCCATTGTTAGTTCACTCGAACCAGGAGATGTTTTATTCATCGATGAAATTCACCGGTTAAATCGGTCGATTGAAGAAGTATTATATCCTGCAATGGAAGATTTTTGTTTAGATATTGTCGTTGGAAAAGGTCCAACTGCTCGCAGCGTTCGCCTAGATTTACCACCGTTTACATTGATAGGTGCGACAACTAGAGCTGGTGCACTTTCTGCTCCCCTACGCGACCGTTTTGGTGTATTATTAAGACTGGATTTTTATGATGAAGCAGCACTTACGTCTATTGTCGTAAGAAGTGCGGAATTGTTTAATGCATCCATTGATCATGAATCTGCTGGAGAAATTGCGAGACGCTCAAGAGGGACGCCGCGTATTGCAAACCGTTTACTAAAACGAGTGAGGGATTTCGCACAAGTTAGAGGTAATGGCCATATATCCATAGACATTGCGAGAGATGCATTAGAGCTATTACAGGTTGACCCTATAGGACTTGACCATATTGATCACCAATTACTATTGTCGATGATTGAACGCTTCCGTGGAGGTCCTGTTGGGCTGGATACGATTGCTGCAAGTATTGGGGAAGAATCGACAACGATTGAAGATGTGTACGAACCGTATTTATTACAAATTGGATTTATCCAACGATCACCAAGAGGTAGAATTGTGAGCTCGCTTGCTTATGAGCATTTAGGCATACCGTTACCGATTGAAAGAGACAACTTATAAAGGATGTAAGAGATATGAGAGTAGAAGATTTTGATTTTGATTTACCATTAGAACTAATTGCACAAACGCCATTACTCGATCGGACAAGCAGTCGATTATTAATAGCGGATTATCCAAAGAATACGTATAAACATGAATCATTTTCATCCATACTAGAAGAGTTACAAGCAGGCGATTGCCTCGTGTTAAATGACACGAAAGTTATGCCAGCGCGTTTAATGGGTGTGAAAGAAGAAACAGGGGCACATATAGAAGTACTATTATTGACGCAAATTGAAGGGGATCACTGGGAAACATTGGTGAAACCATCGAAACGTGTGAAAATAGGAACAGAAATTACGTTTGGTGAAGGCTTATTGAAAGCTGTTTGTACAGAGATAAAAGACCATGGTGGAAGAATATTCCGTTTTGTGTACTCGGGAGTATTTTTTGAAGTACTAGACCAATTAGGTGAAATGCCACTCCCGCCTTATATCCACGAAAAACTTCAAGACAAAAATCGCTATCAGACAGTGTATGCGAAAGAACAAGGCTCCGCTGCAGCTCCAACGGCAGGTCTTCACTTCACAGATGCACTATTAGATGACATTCGGGCAAAAGGTATCAAAATAGCTTTTGTGACACTTCATGTTGGACTTGGAACGTTCCGTCCAGTGAGTGTTGATTCTATTGACGATCACGAGATGCATGCAGAGTTTTACCGTATTTCACAAGAGACAGCAGATACGATAAATGAGGTAAAGGCAGCTGGTGGAAAAATTGTTGCAGTAGGAACGACTTCTACTAGAACACTGGAATCAGTAGCTACTAAATTTGATGGCAAGTTACAAGAAGACAGTGGTTGGACGTCGATTTTCATCTATCCAGGATACGATTTTCTATGTATCGACGGGATGATTACGAACTTCCACTTACCAAAATCGACGCTTGTCATGCTAGTGAGTGCACTGACATCAAGAGATTTTATCTTATCAGCCTATAATGAAGCAATTGAACAGCGTTACCGATTCTTTAGTTTTGGTGATGCAATGTTTATAAAAGGAAGGAATTATTAAATGACTGCTATAAAATATGAATTAATCAAAAAAGATAAGCAAACAGGTGCCCGTTTAGGAGTTGTTCACACGCCGCATGGTTCGTTTGATACGCCAGCTTTCATGCCGGTAGGAACACAAGCAACAGTTAAAACAATGGCTCCAGAAGAAGTAAAAGAAATGGGTGCAGGAATTATTTTGAGTAATACCTACCATTTATGGCTTCGTCCAGGGAATGATATTATCCGCGAAGCTGGTGGCCTTCATAAATTTATGAACTGGGATCGTGCTATTTTAACGGATTCTGGTGGTTTCCAAGTATTTAGTTTGAGTGATATGCGTAAAATTGAAGAGGAAGGTGTTCATTTTCGCAATCATTTAAACGGAGATAAATTATTTTTGAGTCCAGAAAAATCGATGCAAATTCAAAATGATTTAGGTTCTGATATTATGATGGCTTTTGATGAATGTCCTCCTTTCCCTGCAACATATGAATACATGAAAGCTTCTGTAGAACGTACATCTCGCTGGGCAGAGCGTTGTTTAACTGCACATACAAATACAGATAAGCAAGGTCTATTTGGTATTATTCAAGGTGGAGAATTTGAAGAATTACGTAAACAATCTGCAAAAGATTTAATTTCACTTGATTTCCCAGGGTATGCAATTGGCGGACTTTCTGTAGGGGAACCAAAAGATGTGATGAATCGCGTACTTGAATTCACAGCGCCACTTATGCCAGATAACAAACCACGTTACTTAATGGGAGTAGGTTCTCCGGACTCACTAATTGATGGCGCGATTCGCGGGATCGATATGTTCGACTGTGTACTTCCTACTCGTATTGCTCGTAACGGTACATTCTTTACGTCAAAAGGCCGTTTAGTTATTAAAGGAGCAGCTAATGCTCGTGACTTTGGTCCAATTGATGATAAGTGTGATTGTTATACGTGTAAAAATTATTCTCGTGCTTATATTCGTCATTTATTTAAAGCTGAGGAGACTTTTGGTATGCGTTTAGCGTCTTATCATAATTTACATTTCTTGATGAAGCTAATGGAGAAAATTCGTCAAGCTATTCGTGAAGATCGTTTACTTGATTTTAAAGAAGAATTTTTTGAAGAATACGGGTACAATAAACCAAATGCAAAAAACTTCTGATTCTTGTATACTAGTAAAAGAGATAAAGGAGGGGAAATATATATATGGATACATTGATAGGCATAGCACCAATATTAGCGATGTTTGCAGTGATGTGGTTTTTCATCATTCGCCCAGCACAAAAACGTCAAAAGAACACAGCAAATATGCAAACTAGTCTAAAACGTGGAGACCAAATCATTACGGTTGGTGGGTTACACGGGAAGATAGATGCGGTAGATGACCAAACAATTTTTATAGTTGTTGCTGATGGTACTCGTTTACAATTTGAACGCGTAGCAATTGGACGAGTTGTTACAGACGCTAAAATATAATAAAAAGAACTTACTCTCAAAATTTATGAGTAAGTTCTTTTTTTATGGGAACAGTAATTATGAGGTGATAAGATGAGTGATTTACTGATTATCATACTGCGCACAATTACATTGTACTGGCTCATTTTAGGGATTTTACGGTTAATGGGAAAACGAGAAGTGGGAGAACTAAGTATATTTGACTTGGTTGTCTTTTTACTAATCGCAGAAGTTGCTGCTTTTGCATTAGATGATCCAAAAAGTAACTTTATACATGCGATTGTACCAATGATCATTTTATTAATCATTCAAATTTGCGTTTCTTATTTTTCGTTAAAGAGCAAAAAATTTCGAGATTTGATGGAAGGAAAGCCATCTATCATTATGAAAGATGGCATTATCGTTGAAAAAGAAATGAGAAAACAACGGTACAACCTGGATGATCTACTACAACAACTTAGAGAACAACAAATTGGTTCTATTCAGACCGTTTCTTACGCATTTTTGGAGCCATCTGGTAACTTATCTGTTTTTAAAAAAGAAGAAGAACAATACGTATTTCCATTAATAATTGACGGTGATATCCAAGAAGGTCATTTAGAAAGAATCGGAAAGAATGTTAAATGGTTAAAAGAAGAGCTAGAAAAACTATCAATTGTTGATGAGAAAAAAATTTTTTATTGTAGCTATGAAAATGAGGAACTCTATATTCAACTTAAAACTTCTTTTTAGTGGTTTTTATTATTTGGAAAATAACGGATATTTCTTTTCTTTTTATTTGTCTAAAGAGAACTAATCCGGTAGTTAAAAAGAGCATTGTCAATAGACAATCGATGATTAAAGGGTAATCACCAATAGAGATGAATAATGGTCTTCCGATAATGGTTAGTAAGAAAATAGCATAGGGCATGACGAAAAACGAGAAGCCAATCTGTGCTTCTTTTTTTTGCCTTAAGGAGGCAATATGTAAAAAAGAAGTGATTAACACACCAAAACCAATCGCAACAATTGCTCCTTTTTCTTGAATAGAAACTTGAGATGCGAGGAAAAAGAGTAATAATAATTTTCCAACCCCACCGTAAAGGGAATTAAAAAATGCTGCTTTTGAATTGTTTAAAGCTTGTAAAATAGAGAATAATGGACTTTGAATATAATAAAAGAAAAAGATAGGCGAAAGAATTTTCATGTAAATGGTTACATTTTCAACGTGAAATAAGGTGCTAGCGAGTTCTCCACCATGTAGATAAAAAAGTGTAGCAGCATAACAACCTGTAAGCGTAGAAAATTTTAAAGATAAATGTATTCGTTCTTTTAAAAGGTTTAGATTTTTTCTAGCATAAGCATCACTGACAGCAGGTATGAGCACAATAGACAATGCGTAAGGGATAAAAGAAGGGAACAACAAAAGTGGAATCAGTACTCCAGAAATAGTTCCATACAGTGTGGTGGCGGCGATGCTCGTAATTCCAGTAACTGCAAGTGCTTTGATGAAAATAATTGGCTCCAAAAACCATGTGAAAGATCCGAAGAGTCTACTTCCAGATGATGGAATTGCAATTGAAAAGAGTGGGTTTAACGGATAAATACTAGTACTTTTTGGTTGGTTTTGTTTTGCTTTCCATTTTACATATTTCCATCGCAAATAGAGTACAGCAGCTACTTCAGCGATTAAAGACATGAGCATGGCGTATGCAGCAGCTTCTCTAGGTGTAGTAGAAGTTAGTAGTATTGGCAACAAGAAGCTGATGAGTAAAATACGAATAATTTGTTCCATCAACTGAGAGACAGCGGTTTCCTCGATGCGAGCAATTCCTTGGAAAAAACCTTTCAGCAGTCCACCAGCAGCCGCAATTGGAGCAATCGCAATAGATACGTAAAGCGTCATAGTAATGGCATCATTTTTCAATAAATTTTCTGATATAAATGGTGTTACAAAAATAAATAAAGGTGTGAAAATTAAGATGGCAATAACGGTGACAATAACCGAGGTACGCATAACTGAAAAATAATCGGATACAGCATTTCTCGTGCGTAATTCAGCAATAATCTTAGACATGGCAGTAGGAATCCCGAGCTGAATAATGGAAAGGAAAAAGATAAATGCTGGGTAAGCAGTCATATAAATCCCAACTGCCTCTTCACCCGTTAACCGAACAAACTGCATACGATAAATAAAACCTAAAAACTTGGACAAAAAAATTGCAATCATTAATAAAATGGAACCTCTCAAAAAAGTCGACATAGTAGCACTTCCTTCTCAAATACAGGAACTTCGTATACAATAACAATATGCGAAATACTTGGTACATTATTCTTTAAAAGAGGTGAGTCATTGTGGAAATTCGTTATAAAGAAATGTATACACATGTACTACCTGCAATTGAAAGTAAAAAAAGTGAATTTGAAGTGTATAATTACCAAACAGTTACCGAGGAAGATATTTGGAACTATTGTGTAACGAAAAAATGGAGAAAAGAAGATATTGCTATGCTGCCACTTCATAAAGTTATTAACGATGTGCTGAGCATTTCTTCGGCAGAGTTTATGACTTTTGAGCAAATTGAAAAGTATAAATCCTCTAATTGGTTTAAAGATATCAATAAAGAGGAATTACAATTATTGTTAAATCCAAAAAACACACCAGAATAATATATCCTCATTTGACAGTAAGCGCATCGTGTTTCATAATAAACATGTTCCGTTTTTTACGTGAAGCACTTTTTGCTTTTTTTAGGAGGAAATATACATATGAAAAAAAGAGGACGCATAGTTGCGTTTTTATTACTTATCGTTTTATTTGCTGGAATCATTAGTCCCACTGCAAGTGGAGTATTAAAAAATATTAAACTAGGTTTAGATTTACAAGGTGGATTTGAAGTTCTTTATCAAGTAGAAGAACTTAATAAAGGACAAGTAATAACGGAAGAAGTAGTTGCAGATACTGCATCTGCACTTTCTAGCCGAGTGGATGCATTAGGTGTAAATGAACCTAGTATTCAAATTGAAGGCGGCAATCGTATCCGTGTTCAGCTTGCTGGGGTAGAAGATCAGAATGCAGCACGAGAAATGCTTTCAACAACAGCAAATCTGACATTCCGTGATGCAGAAGATAATCTTATGCTAGACGGAACAGATTTAAAAGAAGGCGGAGCAAAAGCTGCATTTGATCAAAATGGGCTACCAATTGTAACGCTTGAATTAAAAGATGCAGATAAATTTGCACAGATTACTAGTGAAATTGCTGCAAAACCTGCTCCAACCAATGTTTTAGTCATTTGGCTTGATTTTGAAGAAGGTGTAGATTCTTATGTAGCAGAAGTGATGAAGCCACAACCTAAATTTACTTCGGCACCAAGCGTTTCGCAGCGAATTAACTCAGACACAGTTGAAATTTCTGGTTCTTTCACAGTTGATGAAACGAAGAATTTATCAGGTATTTTAAATGCTGGAGCATTACCAGTTCATTTAGAAGAAATATACTCTACTTCTGTAGGGGCACAATTCGGTGAAAAAGCATTAGACGACACAATTTTAGCTGCAATTATCGGGATAGCAGCAGTATTCATCTTTATGATTTTATACTATCGTTTACCAGGGATAGTTGCAGTCATATCGTTAGTTGTATATATATTCTTAATCCTCGTAATATTTGATTGGATTAATGGGGTATTAACACTTCCGGGTATCGCGGCAATAGTACTTGGGGTTGGTATGGCAGTGGATGCCAATATACTAACGTATGAGCGAATTAGAGAAGAATTACGTGTTGGTCAATCTGTTAAAAAAGCATTTGATAGTGGAGCTAAGTCATCATTTAGCGCAATTTTTGATGCCAACATTACAACACTTTTAGCAGCGTCTGTACTATTCTTCTTTGGTACCAGTTCTGTTAAAGGATTTGCGACATTATTAATCATTAGTATTTTGGTTATTTTTATCACAGCAGTTTGGGCATCACGTGTATTATTAGGATTACTTGTAAACAGTGGTTACTTTGATGATAAAACTAGTTGGTTTGGTGTACCTAAGAAGCGTATTCATCCACCTGAAGATGAAGTGGCTACGCTTGACTTAACTACTAAATTCGATCGTCTAGATTTTGTGAAACATCGCAAAAAGTTCTATGGTGTATTTTTCGTATTTACAATCGCAGGAATTATTATTTTGAGTGTATTCAAACTAAATCTAGGAATTGATTTCTCTAGTGGGACACGTGTAGAAATTCTTTCAGATACGACATTAACACAAGAAGTTGTGGCTGAAAGAATAGAAAAAATTGGATTGCCTTCAGATGATATCGTTCTTTCAGGTGAAAATAACGAATCGGCGGTAGTTCGATACAAACAAGACTTCACACAAGAAGAAGTTAAAACGTTAAAATTAGAGATGAGTGAACAGTTTGGTGCTGAGCCAAGTGTTAGCACTGTGTCTTCAAAAGTTGGAGAAGAGCTTGCGAAAAACGCTGTTTATGCACTTGGGTTAGCGGCGCTAGGAATCGTAATTTATGTAGCATTCCGTTTTGAATGGAGAATGGGGCTTGCGTCAGTTGTTTCGTTACTACATGATGCATTCCTAATGATCGCTGTTTTCAGTATTTTACGTTTAGAAGTAGACATTACGTTTATTGCGGCAGTCTTGACCATCATTGGATATTCCATCAATGATACGATTGTTACATTTGACCGTATTCGTGAAAATCTACATCGTAGCAAGAACATTACAACAAAAGAAGAACTTGCATTAATCGTGAATAAATCTTTACGTCAAACGCTTGGTCGATCTGTAAACACTGTATTAACAGTTCTCTTAGTTGTAATTGCTCTTCTGATCTTCGGTGCAGAAGGTATTCGCAACTTCAATATTGCTTTGTTAATCGGGTTAATTGCTGGTATGTATTCTTCGGTTTTAATCGCTGCTCAATTATGGTACGATTTGAAAGTGAAAGAATTACGTAAAACTGGTGGACTAGATGTGAAGAAAGAAGAAAAATCATGGGGTTCTGATGAGCCTGTAGTTTAACATTATTCAGAAATTCACTTAATAATGTTAATACCTTTGATAATATGGGACAGGATATATATTTATATATTCTGTCCCATTTTTTTGTCGAATTATGGTAGAGTAAAAAGTAAAAGGGGTGCTTTTATGAAATTTCAATGGTCGTTATTGTTTGGATTATTATTTGCTATAATTATTGCGCTTTTTGCTGTTTATAATGTGGATGTAGTTCCTGTAAACTATGTTTTTGGTACCGCGCAGTGGCCGCTCATTTTAGTCATCTTAGGTTCGGCACTATTAGGTGCACTTCTTAGCGGGACGGTTGCTATTTATCGCTCGTTTGTACTTGCACGTAAGGTAAAACATTTAGAAAAAGAGCTTGAATTAAAAGATGCTTCCATTGGATCACTTCAAAATGAATTAGTTGCACAAAATGACAGTAAGCAAAGTTCTTTTAGTGAGACAGTTATTGTAGAAGATGAAAATACTACTATTTAAATTGAAAAACATTTGAATTTCATCGACTTTAAAACAGATTTCGCCACAGATGATGCATCTTCATATAGTTACAAGCTGCGAAGGAAATTCTTCGCAGCTTTTTTGTTTATATAGGGGGCTTGTGAAACTTAGGGGGGCGTGGAAGTGAGAGGGGTTTGTGTGGAACACGAGAGGTTTTGTGTGGAACTCGAGAGTGTTTGCGTGGAACTTGAGAGGTTTTGTGTGGAACTGAGAGTGTTTGCGTGGAACTGAGAGGCTTGTGTGGAACTCGAGAGTGTTTGTGTGGAACTTGAGAGTGTTTGTGTGGAACTTGAGAGTGTTTGTGTGGAACTTGAGAGTGTTTGTGTGGAACTTGAGAGTGTTTGTGTGGAACTGAGAGTGTTTGTGTGGAACTAGGGAGGGTTTTGTGTGTAACAAGAGAGTGTTTGTGTGTAACTCACAGCGTCCATATAGAAAAAAGGACGCTTGCGCTTTTCTTAGACTAATAATTCGACTTTTTATAGTATAATGGAGTATAAGGAAGTGAAACGATGATTCAATCTAAGAAAAAATGGGTAATTTCAAGACCAGACGAACAATTAGTCTCAACGTTTGAAAAAGAACTTTCCATCCCACGAGTATGTGCAAAAGTAATGGTGTCAAGAGGTTATGAAACAATAGAAGAAGCAAATAAGTTTTTGCATATAACGAAAGATCAAATACATAATCCTTTTTTACTAAACGGAATGGAACAGCTTGTAGAACGTGTTCATGATGCAATCATGAACGAAGAACGGATCATGGTCTATGGTGACTATGATGCAGACGGGATTACGAGTACAACCGTAATGATGAGAACACTTTTATCACTAGGAGCAGACGTAATTTATAAAATTCCTAATCGATTTATCGATGGGTATGGACCAAGTGAACGATTATTCCAAGAAGCATTTGATGAAGGTGTCAAACTAATTATTACAGTGGATAATGGGATTTCAGGTCTCTCGCAAATTCAATTTGCAAAAGATCTTGGAATGGACGTCATTGTGACAGACCATCACGAACCTGGGGACGTACTTCCAGTAGCGGATATTATTATTCATCCGGGACTAAAAGATACTACTTATCCATTCCCGTATTTGGCTGGTGTTGGTGTTGCATTTAAAGTGGCACATGCATTACTTGATGAGATTCCAAATGAATACTATTACTTAGTCGCAATTGGGACAGTAGCAGATTTGGTGTCATTAACCGATGAAAATCGTTATTTTGTGCAACAAGGTATAAAACAGATGCAAAAGGCTGACTCTGTTGCTATAGAAGCATTAGCGAATGTTAGTGGCGTTGATGTATCAGCGATCAACGAAGAGACGATTGGGTTTATGTTTGGTCCTCGTATTAATGCAGTAGGTAGACTAGGTGAAGCAGCACCTGGAGTTGAACTGTTTTTAACAGAAAAGTCTAATGAGGCTCTAGCTATTGCAAATATGTTGAACGATAAAAACAAAGAACGACAAGCAATCGTGAAACAAATTACGGATGAAGCTATCCAATTAGTCGAGGAAGCGGGCAATATAGAGGGTCCAAGTGTGATCGTTGTAGGTAGTGAAGGCTGGAATCCAGGTGTACTTGGGATCGTTGCTTCCAAATTAGTCGAGAAATATTATCGCCCCGCCATTGTACTTGGTTTTGATAAAGAAAAGCAGATTGCAAAAGGATCAGCAAGAAGTATTGAAGGGTTCCATATGTACAAAGAGCTTGCTAAAAATAAAGATATTGTTCCTCACTTTGGTGGTCATCCAATGGCAGCAGGCATGACGCTTCCGCTTGAACATGTAGAGGAGTTTAGAACTAGACTAAATGCACAGGCGAAAGAATGTTTAACAGAAGATCAATTAGTGCCAGTAGTTTTGATAGATGTACCACTTGAGATGCATGAGATTACAACGGAAGCTATTGAATCACTTCAAAAATTGGCGCCATTTGGAATGGGATTTGCAAAGCCAGTATACTGTATTGAAAATGTAGAAGTTGCATCTGCTCGTAAAATTGGATCTGCTCAAAATCATGTCAAAATGGAGTTGAAAGATGGTGCGAGCTCATTAGATGCAATTGGCTTTGGCAAAGGTGAACTAGCAGATGAAATTTCTCCAACAGCAAAACTTTCATTTATAGGAGATTTACAAATAAATGAATGGAATGGACGGAAAAATCCTCAGCTTATGATACAAGATGCAAAAAGTAGTGAGTGGCAGCTGTTTGATATTCGCGGAATTCGACAAGTGAATCGCTGGCTTCCGATGATTTCAGTTGAAAAAAATGTGTTTGTCGCTTTTAACGAAGCAACTGTTGCTCATTTTGACACATTTATAAAAGAAAATATTTGGCTTTATACTGATTTAATAGATCAACAAATAAAGTCTGAATATGTGACTCTATTAGATCTTCCATCGGATGAATCTTTGTTAAATAAGTTGCTACAATACCATGATTGGACTAGAGTTTATGCACATTTCTATGCTACGGATTCTACTTATTTTGAAGGGCTGCCATCAAGGGATCAATTTAAATGGTACTTTTCATTTTTGTCGAAACGAAAAACATTTGCACTAAAACAACATATCCATGAGCTATCAAAGCATACAGGGTGGAGTGAAAACACAATAAATTTTATGTCAAAGGTGTTTTTTGAACTAAATTTTGTTAGTATAGACAAAGGGATGTTGGTGTTGAATGAACATCTTGCTAAAACAGATTTGTCTGAGGCACCAGCGTATAAACAACGAACGAAACAAATAGAACTTGAACAAAAGCTACTATACGCCCCGTATATAGAACTGAAACAATGGTTTGAAGAGCGGAAAGCAGAACAAACCGTTCCTGAGGAGGAGCAATAACAATGGATTTAAAGCAATATGTAACAACTGTAGAAGACTGGCCAACACCAGGAATTAGTTTTAAGGATATTACCACACTAATGGATAACGGAGAAGCATATAAATATGCAACTGACCAAATTGTGGAATATGCAAAAAAAGTGAATGCTGAAGTAATAGTAGGGCCTGAAGCACGTGGGTTTATTACTGGATGTCCTGTTGCGTACTCGCTAGGAGTAGGTTTTGCGCCAGTTCGCAAAGAAGGTAAACTACCACGCGAAGTAATTCGCGCAGAATATGGCCTTGAGTATGGAAGTGACGTACTAACAATGCATAAAGACGCGGTAAAGCCTGGCCAAAAAGTATTAATCGTAGATGATTTACTTGCAACAGGTGGAACAATTGAAGCTACTATTAAGCTAGTAGAAGAACTAGGCGGAGTAGTTGTTGGTTGTGCATTTTTAATCGAACTTACTTTCCTTAATGGTCGCGATAAACTAGAAAATTATGATATCTGCACCTTGATGCAATACTAAAAATAAGGTGGACTTTACAAGTCCATCTTTTTTTTTATACAATATACTATACATATACTATTAAATAAACGAAATCAGGTGAACCGGCATGGCAAACGATCAAGTGAAGACAGCAGAAGATGTTTTTGAAACGCTCTCTACCTACATGAACAAAGAACATGTAGATTTTGTAAAAAAAGCATACAATTTAGCAGATCATGCACATCGAGAACAATTCCGAAATTCTGGTGAACCATACATATTACATCCGATTCAAGTAGCCGGAATTCTTGCTGATCTTCAAATGGATCCAGAAACAGTTGCAGCTGGTTTTTTACATGATGTAGTGGAAGATACGGAATATACGCGAGAAGACATAGTAAAAGAATTTAATGAAGAAGTAGCCCTTTTAGTAGAGGGTGTAACAAAACTGGGCAAGATTAAATATATGTCGAAAGCAGAACAACAAGCAGAAAATCATCGGAAAATGTTTATTGCAATGGCACAAGATATTCGTATTATATTGATAAAACTTGCGGACCGTTTACATAATATGCGTACGCTCAAACATTTACCTGAAGAGAAGCAACGTAGAATTTCAAACGAGACATTAGAAATTTTTGCTCCACTTGCTCATCGTTTAGGGATCTCTGCAGTGAAGTGGGAATTAGAAGATACTGCGCTTCGTTATATAAATCCACAACAATATTACCGAATTGTCAATCTCATGAAGAAAAAGCGTACAGAGCGAGAATCATATTTATCTGATGTCATGAGTGATATTAAACTACAAATGGATGAAATGGAAATTGTTGCAGAAACTTCAGGACGTCCAAAGCATATTTACAGTATTCATCGGAAAATGAGCATTCAGAATAAACAATTTACCGAAATTTATGATTTGCTGGCAATGCGAATCATTGTGAAAAGTATCAAAGACTGTTATGCAGTTTTGGGTATTATTCATACATTATGGAAGCCAATGCCAGGCAGATTTAAAGACTATATCGCTATGCCCAAACAAAATTTGTATCAATCCCTACATACGACAGTTATTGGTCCAAGTGGAGATCCACTAGAAGTGCAGATTCGTACAGAAGAAATGCATAATATTGCAGAGTTCGGAGTAGCTGCTCACTGGGCATACAAAGAAGGTAAAAAAGTTGATACAAATAAAGAAAGTATCGATTCTAAATTAACTTGGGTTAGTGAAATTTTAGAGTTCCAACAGGAATCTTCTAACGCTGAAGAATTTATGGAATCCTTAAAATTCGATTTGTTTTCAGATATGGTGTATGTATTTACACCAAAAGGGGATGTTGTCGAACTTCCGGCAAGCTCTGTACCAATTGATTTTGCTTATCGTGTCCATTCAGAAGTTGGGAATAAAACAATCGGAGCAAAAGTGAATGGTAAAATGGTGCCGTTAGATACGAAGTTAAAAACGGGAGATATTATTGAAGTTTTAACATCTAAGCAATCATTTGGACCAAGTCGAGATTGGTTAAAAATTGCACAATCTTCCCAAGCGAAAAATAAGATAAAACAATTTTTCAAAAAACAACTTCGTGATGAAAATATCATTAAAGGAAAAGAACTAGTAGAGAAAGAAATAAAAGCACAAGAGTTTGATATTAAAGAAGTGCTTACCGCAGAGAATCTTAAACGTGTTTGTGAGAAGTATGCTTTCGCGGGGGAAGAAGATTTGTATGCGGCTGTTGGGTTCAATGGTATTACAGCTCAACAAATAGTGAATCGTTTAGCTGAAAGAAAGCGCAAAATAAGAGATCAAGAAGAAGCGCTTGAAAAAATTACTACGGTGATGAGTGCTCCACCTATTAAAAAATCGACGGAATCTGGCGTTATTGTGAAGGGAATCGAGAATCTTCTTATTCGATTATCAAGATGCTGTAGCCCCGTTCCTGGTGATGAAATAGTAGGATTTATCACAAAAGGACGAGGGGTATCTGTTCACCGCGTAGATTGTCCAAACGTACAGAATGATGAAGCTCATGCAAGAATTATTGATGTAGAATGGGAACATTTAGATACACAGGTGAAAAAAGAATATGCTGTTGATATCGAGGTATCAGCTTTTGACCGACCTGGTTTGTTAAACGAAGTGTTACAAGTTGTAACGGAATCGAAAACAAATATTGCTGCAGTAAGTGGTAAGACTGAAAATGATATTGCAGCAATTCATCTAACGATCAAAATTTCCAATACTGCACATTTGAATAAAGTGGCTGACCGTATTAAACAATTACCAGATGTATATTCAGTTCAACGAATTATTAACTAAGGGAGTAGTTTTAATGAAAGTCTTACTTCAACGTTGTAAAAATGCATCCGTAACAGTCGATGGGGAAGTAACTGGAGCTATTGAGCACGGTTATGTATTACTTGTCGGTATTGCTGCAACGGATGGCGAAAAAGAAATTAATTATTTAAGTGATAAGATTGCAGGACTTCGCTTGTTTGAGGATGAATCAGGGAAGATGAATCTATCTATTGTAGAGAGCGGAGGTTCTATCCTTTCTGTCTCTCAGTTCACGCTTTATGCGGATACGCGTAAAGGGAGAAGACCAAGCTTTACAGATGCTGCGCGTCCTGAGTTAGCAAAGCCATTGTGGGAGTTATTCAATCAAAAGCTTCGTGACAAAGGGTTTGTTGTGGAAACAGGTGTTTTTGGTGCGATGATGGATGTAACTTTTACAAATGATGGTCCTGTAACAATAATGTTAGAAGCATAAACAAGTAGAAGCATTCCTCTCTTAAGAGGAATGCTTCTTTTTTTACAATTTTTTCCGATCTGAGACAAAATAGGTCATGGAAGCGACAATACTGCTCTCGAACGCGACAAAAACCAAGTCGAATATGACAAAACACGTGTCGAGAGCAATAATAACAAAAAAATACAGTACCAAAGTCCATAATTGACTTTTAGTACCGCACTTGTTTGTCTTAATTTAACTGATCATCGAAATAGTCGATAATTCCATTGTAAATGCCATGAGTAGCTTGTTCTCTGAATTTAGCTGTTGTGATGCTACGTTCTTCGTTCGGATTACTTAAATAGCCAAGTTCTATTAATATCGCAACTTGTTTATTTTCTCTAAGAACTAAATAGTTTCCATGCTGTGCACCGCGGTCACGTATAGAAACCATATCTCCAAGTTCTTTATGCACATAAGAAGCAAAATTTTGCTGATAACTGTGCATGTAATAAGTAGTAAATCCACTAACGGAACTGTTTTCCACCGCATCATAATGCAGACTTATAAAGGCATCTGCACCGGCTTGATGTCCTACAGAAATGCGTTTTCGAAGATTAACGTATTCATCTGACTCTCTTGTCATTAATATATGGGCACCAGCAGCTTGTAATTTAGACGATAAAAGCTCCGCCGTTATTAGCGTAATGTCTTTCTCATCTGTACCTAAAGCACCAGTTGTACCTCGGTCGTTACCGCCGTGTCCAGCATCAATAACGATTGTAAGTCCTTCTAAAGTTCCTTTTTTCCTTGCAGGAGATTGCTCTTTTTGAACAGGTGTCTCTACAGAGGAAGTTGTTTCTGTTGCGGAAGATACTACCCAACTGGCAACATAAGCGGAGGAATTACCACCTAGTGATATTTTGTACCAATCGTTTACTTTGTCTAATACTGTAAATGATTCACCAGCGTCCACACGTTGAACAACTTCACTACTTGTTTTACTATCTGATCGTAAATTTGTTCCATTGTATAAAATGGTAATAGAACCTTCCATATCAGTTGAGCCTGCCGATGTAGAACCATCTGTTATATTGCCGTAAAAACTATAAAGCCAACCTCTTTTACCGTTTTCTAATTCAACTTGAACCCAGTTATAATCAGTTGAAAGTATAGCGAATTTCTGTCCTTTAGATACTTGTCCAATGTTTTTTGAGGATAAATCTGCTTTTTCTCGAACGTTTAACACATCAACCGAAACAACAAAAACTGACTCACTAGAAGTAGATGGAACAGTGGTTGCTTCTTTAGATTGCTGTTCAGTAATGGTCACATATGCTTGGTTTACCCAAGCTTTATTTCCTTGAAATGATATTTCGATCCATTCACCTTCTGTTGTAAATGCAGGTAATTTATCACCTTTTTGTAATTGTCCGATTACTGACGAAGAAGTAGAAGGCTCTGTTCGTACGTTTAAGTTATTCACTTTCGATACAATTTGTTGGTTTTCCATTTGAGTAGACTCGCTTGATGTATACCAACTTGCTACCCAACCAGTTGTATTTCCGTATTTGACTTGAATCCAATCGTTTTCTTTGCCAATCACTACTAATTGTTCGTTTTTATTAACTGCTCCAATTGTCTCGTAGGTTAGTCCAGGACCAGAACGAACTTTCAGTGTAGATACATTGACTGTTACTTCATCTTCTTGTGCATGAACTTCTACCATCGGGATAAGTAGAATGAAGGAAAGTAAAAATAGGGTCATTTTATGTAATAATTTATCGGTCATCCAATCCCTCCTATATCCATTGTAATAAGAATGACTCCAAATTTCTACCTTTTATTCAAAAAGGTTGACTTATTTCCTTCCTGTTATTAAGATAAAGTATAATAATATGTAATAAAAACCTATGACCGAAAAAGTAACTGTTCAAACGGATGACAAGAGAGGGAGAGACTTGGCTGTAATCTTTCCTACAGACGAACTCAGTGAACAACATTCGTGAGGTTTTTTGTCGAAAAGGTATTCTTTAGTAGGCAAAAACGGAACTGGTCGTTATCCAGAGAAGAGAGGGTCATTTTTTGACCAACTAGGGTGGAACCGCGGTAGCTTATACAAGCTCTCGTCCCTTGCTATTTTTTAGCAAGGGATGAGGGCTTTTTTATTTGCATTAGAGAGGAGTCCTGAAAATGGATATAAAAGTACCAAGAGGAACACAAGACATTTTGCCTTCAGAGACTGCAAAGTGGCAAGTGGTAGAAGAGTTAATAAGAGAAACATGTCGCGTGTATCACTATAAAGAAATTCGCACGCCTATTTTTGAGCACACAGAATTATTTACGAGAAGCGTTGGAGATACTACAGATATTGTGCAAAAAGAAATGTACACATTCCAAGATCGTGGCAACCGTTCACTTACGCTTCGTCCAGAAGGAACTGCATCGGCTGTACGTGCCTATGTCGAGCACAAAATGTTTGGATATCCAGATCAACCAGTAAAATTATATTATATGGGGCCGATGTTCCGTTACGAAAGACAACAAGCAGGTAGATACCGCCAATTTGTTCAATTAGGAATTGAAGCAATCGGAAGTGCAGATCCTGCAATTGATGCAGAAGTAATCTCACTTGCAATGGCTCTTTACCAAAAAGCAGGTTTAAAAAAATTAAAACTAGTAATCAATTCACTGGGAGATACAGAAAGTCGAGTGGCTCATAAAGAAGCATTAGTTAATCATTTTGAACCGCATATTGAAGCTTTTTGCTCAGATTGTCAAAATAGATTACAAAAAAATCCACTTCGTATATTAGATTGTAAAGTAGATCGCAATAATCCTTTAATGGAAACAGCACCTTCTTTAACAGATTATTTAAACGAAGAATCAGCAGCTTACTTTGAACAAGTAAAAGAATACTTAAATATTCTTAACGTCCCATATGAAGTAGATGCTAACTTAGTTCGCGGCCTTGATTATTACAATCACACGGCATTTGAAATTATGAGCGTTGCAGAAGGCTTTGGTGCCATTACAACTTTAGCTGGTGGTGGAAGATACAATGGTCTAGTTGAAGAGCTTGGTGGCCCAGCATCGCCTGGTATTGGTTTTGCCATGAGTATTGAGCGATTATTGTTAGCAATTGAAGCAGAAAACAATACGTGGGAAGACTTGGCTACTCTAGATGTATATGTAATTGCGATGGGGCAAGCTGCTAAGAAAAAAGCAGTTGAACTGACTTATTCATTGCGCCAAAATAACATCACGGCAGAAATGGATTATTTAGATCGTAAAATGAAATCACAAATGAAATCGGCAGACCGTTTAAAAGCTAAATTTGTCCTTTTAGTAGGGGATGATGAGCTGGAAAAACAAAGTGCTATGCTAAAAGATTTATCAACAGGTGAACAACAGCTTGTTCCATTTAACTCGTTACTGGAACAATTGCAAAACAATTTAACAACACAGTTGGAGGAAGAAAAAAATGACTAGAACACATACAAGTGGCGAATTAAATGCACAACATATTGGTGAGGAGGTTCAATTAATCGGATGGGTACAAAAACGTAGAGATTTAGGCGGATTAATATTCGTAGATGTGAGAGATCGTACTGGTCTAGTGCAAGTTGTCTTTAACCCAGAGTTATCTGAAGAAGCCATTCAAATTGCAGACAAACTTCGCAATGAATATATAATCGAAGTGCACGGGAAAGTTATTGAACGTGCAGCAAATCAAGTTAACCCAAATATCGCTTCAGGTGCAATTGAAGTACATGTATCAAAAGTCGTTATTATTAATGATGCGAAAAATCCTCCATTTGCAATCGAAAACGAAACAGAAGCTGGAGAAGATGTTCGTTTAAAATATCGTTATTTAGATTTAAGAAGACCGGTAATGTACGACACATTTAAAATGCGTTCAGACATTACAAAAACAGTTAGACGTTTCTTAGATGACGAAGGATTTTTAGAAGTAGAAACACCGATTCTTACGAAATCTACACCAGAAGGAGCTCGTGATTATTTAGTTCCTAGCCGTGTACATGATGGAGAATTTTATGCATTACCACAATCACCACAATTATTTAAACAAATGTTGATGGTAGCTGGATTTGAAAAATATTATCAAATTGCTCGATGCTTCCGTGATGAAGATTTACGTGCTGATCGTCAGCCAGAATTTACACAAATCGATATGGAAATGAGTTTCCTATCTATGGATGATATTTTGGAAATGAATGAACGCATGATGAAAAAAATCATGAAAGATGTAAAAGGCGTGGATGTAACAATACCTTTCAATCGTATGAACTATGATGAAGCTATTGCTCGATTCGGTTCAGATAAACCAGATGTTCGATTTGGTTTAGAGTTAGTGGACCTATTTGAAGCTGTTAAAGATAGCGAATTTAAAGTATTTGCTCAAGCAATTGAAAGTGGCGGACAAGTAAAAGGAATTAATGTAAAAGGAGCAGCTGAAAACTACTCACGTAAAGATATGGATGCTTTAGGAGAATTTGCTGGCGTTTACGGAGCAAAAGGTCTTGCTTGGTTAAAAGTAGATGCAGAAGGTCTTAAAGGCCCTATCGCTAAATTCTTTGAAGGTGAAGCAGCAACTAGCTTGATAAGTACATTAGAAGCATCTGAAGGAGACTTGTTAATATTTGTTGCAGACAAAAAATCAGTTGTAGCAGATACATTAGGAGCACTTCGTTTAAAACTTGGGAAAGAACTTGAATTAATCGATGAAAGTCGCTTTGAATTCTTATGGGTTGTTAACTGGCCATTATTTGAATACGACGAAAAAGAAGGTCGTTTCTACGCTGCCCATCATCCGTTCACAAGACCGTTTGACGAGGATCTTCCGTTAATGGAAACAGATCCAAGTAAAGTTCGCGCACAAGCGTACGATCTAGTATTAAATGGTTATGAGTTAGGCGGAGGATCGTTACGTATTTATTCACGTAATGTGCAAGAAAAAATGTTCGAAATTCTTGGATTCTCTGATGAAGAAGCAAAAGCTCAATTTGGTTTCTTAATGGAAGCATTTGAGTACGGAACTCCTCCACATGGTGGTGTTGCATTTGGTTTAGACCGTTTAGTTATGTTACTAACAGGTAGCACAAACTTACGTGATACAATCGCTTTCCCTAAAACTGCGAGTGCTAGTGACTTGTTAACGCAAGCTCCAAGCGCAGTTTCAGATGCACAGTTAGAAGAATTAAGTTTAAGACTTAGAAAATAATGGTGTGTTTTATAAGAGAGGAGTTATCCCAAAGTAATTTTGGGGTGGCTCTTTTTTTGTAGATTAAGAAAGCATGAGAATTTCACCGACTTGGAACACGAGATACACGATTATTTTTAGATTGCTTTGACCAGTTTTTTTAGCTCAAACCATTCCTCTTTTGAGGTTTCATAATAAAAAAAGGACTGCATTCATATACTTTAATGGGAATTAAGTAGAAGGGTGGAGTTCATCAATATGGAAAAAGCATTGTTACTGATCATTATGTTAAGACTGCTTTCAGGAAGCATCGAGTTAACAGCGGCCATGTTTATGATGAAATACAATGATTTAGAAAAAGCTTTTTATATTAATACATTATTAGCCTTAGTAGGACCAATAATTTTAGTTGTTACCACAGGACTAGCGTTAACTGGACTAACAGAAAAGATCTCTATCACGAGGATGGTCTGTCTCTTCAGTGGAATTATCCTTATTTTGTATAGTTTAAGGTCTAATTAATGTACATAAAACGCCGTTAGGATTTCACTTTTGAGATTAAAATGATTGCAAACTAATCAGAATAATTGAAAAATAACAATTTGAAACTATTGATGTTTTTGAAATCGTATGCTATTATACAAGTAATACGAATCCTGATGTGTTCGCTACATGCCAATCAGTTTTGACCGAACAATTATATCGTCGGGAGTCTAACTTTTATAATGAATGACATGCCTTAACAGGACGTCAAAAGTTATAAAGAGGACACCCACCTGCAAATTGCGGGTTCAAAACGATAAGCTCTATGGACGGCACGATTGGGATTCGTTCTAAAATCATTAATATACCTCTAGCATTTTTTGCTAGAGGTTTTTTGTGGGATTAATTCCAACTAATTTGATATAATTAAATGATTAGGCGTTTAAGCGCCGAGTTGTATTTGATATGGAGTGTTTAGAGATGTTACATCAATTTTCTAGAAATGAACTAGCTATAGGTACAGAAGGCATTGATTTATTAAAAAATACGACGGTAGCCATTTTAGGTGTTGGTGGAGTGGGATCGTTTGCTGCGGAAGCATGTGCTAGAAGTGGAGTAGGTCGAATTATCTTAGTCGATAAAGACAATGTGGATATAACGAATATTAATCGTCAATTAGTAGCGTATATGTCGACTATAGGTCGCTCTAAATCAGCAGTTATGAAAGAGCGTATTGCAGACATTAACCCGGATTGTGAAGTAACGGATATGCATATGTTTTATACAGAAGAAACATATGAACAATTTTTTGCGATGAATATTGACTATGTCATCGATGCATCGGATACGATTATTTACAAAATTCATCTGATGAAAGAATGTCTAAAACGTGGGATTAAAATTATTTCAAGTATGGGTGCTGCAAATAAAACGGATCCAACTCGATTTAAAATTGTGGATATTTCCAAAACACATACAGATCCTCTTGCCAAAATAATTCGTACAAAATTGCGTAAAGAAGACCGTATTACAAAAGGAATTCCTGTTGTATTTTCAGACGAAAGTCCAATCGTTGTTCGTGAAGATGTAGTCGGAACAGTTGGGAAGCCAGATGCAACTATTCGAAAAGCGAAAATGCCTCCATCATCTAATGCATTTGTTCCATCAACAGTTGGTTTAATCTGTGCAAGTTGGGTAATAAATGACATAACGAAAGAAATTCATATCAATCGAGTGCAATAGGACTGGAAGTTTTCAATGATATATCCTATGCTATAATAACAATACCTAATAAAGGAGTGTATGAAAATGACTGAAACAACTAATCAAGAAGAACCAAAAAAGAAAATGACATTACAAGAAGCTGTACAACAAAAACTTGAAGCTAAGAGAAATCAAGCATCAGGTGGAAAAAACCAAGCTGCTGGGCAAGATTCAAGTAAAAAGATGAAAAGTCAAATGACTAAAAAAGTAAGTAACACAAGACGTAAAATGGGCGTATAAGTTTAACCCTTTACAAAAGGCATGAAAAGAAAAATCCAGTCTAGCATTTGCTAAGACTGGATTTTTTTCATGATTATTTTTCCGTTTTAAATTTCTCAAGTCGTTTATAAATAGCTGCCAGTCGTTTCTCTTCACCAGCTTCAATCGGTTCATAATACTTCGTACCAATTAAATTATCTGGTAAATATGTTTGATTGACCCAGCCACCAAATGTCCCAACTTTATGATTATGTGGATAAATATAACCCTCGTGTCCTAAATCTTTTGCACCTGCATAATGAGTGTCTTTTAAATGACTAGGAATAGCGCCAGTTTTTCCTTGGTGAATACTCGCCATTGCAGCATCTAATGCAGCGTAGGCAGAATTGGATTTTTCGGATAAACACATAAGAACAACCGCGTTTGCTAACGGAATACGTGCTTCAGGTAACCCAAGTCTTTCTGCTGATTGAATAGCAGCAAGCACTTGAGGTCCTACAGAAGGGTTTGCCAGTCCGATATCTTCATAACTCATGACAAGAAGTCTTCTCGAAACAGCGACGAGGTCACCGTTTTCAAGTAAGTGAGCTAAATAATACAAAGCTGCATCCGTGTCACTACCACGAACAGATTTCTGTAACGCAGATAAGAGATTATAATAATGTGATCCTTTTTTATCTCCAAAAACACCAACACGGTCCACTAAGCTATTCACTAATGCATCTTCTACTATTGTAATGCCATCTTCTTCAGAACTTGCAAAAACGGTAGATTCTAATAGAGTGAGCGCTTTTCGTGCATCGCCATTTGCCGCATCGGCCATTTTTTTACGTTGCTCATCTGTAATAGCGATTTTCATCTTGCCGAGGCCTTTAACTGGATCTAGCAAAGCTCTTTGAAGCAAAACATCAATGTCTTCACTTGTTAAACGCGTTAATTGTTTGATCTCCCCACAACGAGAACGAATAGCGGGATTTACATCGTGAAATGGATTTTCTGTTGTTGCTCCTATTAAAATAATAGAGCCGTTTTCTACATGTGGTAACAGTGTATCTTGTTGCAATTTATTAAAGCGATGAATTTCATCTAAAAATAAGATGACTTTTCCAGTAATACGGGCATCTGCTACCACATCTTCTACATCTTTTTTTCCTGCTTTTGTCGCGTTTAGTGCAACGAAAGGAAGCTTAGTTGTTCCAGCAATGGCAAAAGCAAGTGATGTTTTCCCAACTCCTGGATCTCCGTATAAGAGCATGGACGGGACATGTCCATTTTGGATCATTTTATACATTGCTGTATCTTTGCCGATCACATGTTTTTGTCCAGCAATTTCATCTATTGTTTGAGGTCTCATGCGATATGCTAATGGTTCATTGCTCAAAATGATCTCTCCTTATTCATGTCTAGACTCCAGCGCTTATGCCCCTCTGTGCAGAGATAGGCGCTTCCGATTTTGTTATGAATTCAAACATCTGTTCTTTAATTATATCGAACTATAACGAAAAAGTCATTTTGAAGTCGTTATAACATGTAATTATGCTATACTAGGGAAAGAATTTTTAACTAATCGATGAGGTGAAATAGATTGAAAATATCAACAAAAGGACGTTATGGTTTAACTATTATGATTGCGTTAGGAAGACAGTTCGGTGAGGGACCAGTTGCACTAAGACAAATTGCAGCTGCAAATGATCTATCGGAAGCTTATTTAGAACAAATCGTTTCTCCTTTACGTAATGCAGGTTTAGTGAAAAGTGTACGTGGAGCATACGGAGGCTATATGTTAGCGAATGAACCTAGTTCGATTACAGCAGGCGATGTTATTAAAGTATTGGAAGGCCCAATTCAACTAGTAGAAGGAATTGAAAATGAGGCCCCATCACAACGTCATCTTTGGACAACTGTTAGTAATGCAGTGAAAAATGTATTAGATACAACAACGATAGATGATTTAGCAAAATATACGGATGAAGAACCAGATGATTCTGGCTATATGTTTTATATTTAAGGAGCTTCGAAATGACGAGAATATATTTAGATCATGCTGCCACAACACCAATGGCAAAAGACGTTTTAAACGTTTTTATGAATGAAATGAATTCCGATTACGGCAATGCATCCAGTATTCATCATACGGGTAGAAGTGCAAGAAAAAAATTAGACGAAGCAAGAACGCTATTAGCAAACAGTATTCATGCACATGAAAATGAGATTACCATTACTAGTGGTGGTACAGAAGCGGATAATTACGCAATTTTTGGGACTGCCTATGCACGTAAGCATGAAGGAAAGCATATTATCACAACGACTATTGAACATCATGCCGTACTACATGCATGTGAACAACTAGAGCGAGAAGGCTTTGATGTAACTTATTTGCCAGTGAATGCAGATGGCCTGATTGATATCAATGACTTGAAAAAATCACTTCGAGAAGATACTATATTAGTTTCAGTAATGTACGGCAACAATGAAGTTGGTTCAATTCAGCCTATCGGGCAAATTGGCGAGTTATTACAAGATCATACTGCATATTTTCATACCGATGCAGTGCAAGCATATGGGGTTGTCCCAATTAATGTGAATGATTTACATGTTGATCTTCTAAGTGTTTCAAGCCATAAAATAAATGGGCCTAAAGGGATTGGGTTTTTATATCAACGAAAAGGTTTGTTATTAAAACCTTTGTTCTACGGTGGGCAGCAAGAACGTAAAAAACGTGCAGGTACTGAAAATGTTCCTGCTGTAGTTGCTTTTGCAAAAGCAGTAGAACTGAAACAGCTTCATTTGGAAGAGACTATTAGCCAATATAAAAAATGGAAACATGTGTTTACCGAGCAACTTCAAAAAGGCGGCGTACAGTTTAAAGTTAACGGTCCGAAAGACAATGTTCTTCCCCATGTATTGAATCTTAGTATCCCACAAACAGATGTAGAAACGTTTTTAGTTCAACTAGATTTAGCTGGAATTGATGCATCAAGTGGCTCTGCATGTACTGCAGGCTCTATTGATCCATCTCATGTTCTAGTAGCTATGTACGGTGAAAAATCGCCAGAGCTCCGCAATTCCGTTCGATTCAGTTTTGGACTTAATAATACGGAGCAGCAAGTAATAGATGCTGCGCAGAAAATAAGTAAAATTATTCCTAAAGCCAAATGAATAATTGAAATGAGTGATAAAGATGAAAAAAATAGAAGATACACGTGTAGTAGTCGGAATGTCCGGAGGTGTAGACTCATCCGTTGCTGCTTATCTGTTGAAAGAGCAAGGGTATGATGTCATCGGTATTTTCATGAAAAACTGGGATGATACAGACGAATTTGGTGTTTGTACAGCAACAGATGATTATGAAGATGTCATTAAGGTTTGTAATCAAATCGGAATTCCATACTACGCAGTAAATTTTGAAAAACAATATTGGGATAAAGTGTTTACGTACTTTTTGGCAGAGTATAAAGCAGGAAGAACGCCAAATCCAGACGTTATGTGCAATAAAGAAATTAAATTTAAAGCATTTCTTGAGCATGCTATTGCACTTGGAGCAGATTATTTAGCAACAGGTCACTACGCACAAGTGGAAGTAAGAGATGGTCAAACACGCATGCTTCGTGGTAAAGATGCGAATAAGGATCAAACCTACTTCCTCAATCAATTAAATCAAGAACAATTAGAAAAAGTTATGTTCCCAATTGGTAATCTTGAAAAGAAAAGAGTTCGAGAAATTGCATTAGAGCAAGGACTTGCAACTGCTATGAAAAAAGATTCTACAGGGATTTGCTTTATCGGAGAACGTAACTTCAAAGAATTTTTAGGTCAATATTTGCCAGCTCAACAAGGCGTTATGGAAACGATGGATGGTAAATCGATGGGCAATCACGATGGATTGATGTATTATACAATTGGTCAACGTCAAGGACTAGGTATTGGCGGAGCAGGGGACCCTTGGTTTGTCATTGGAAAAGATTTAGAACGGAATGTTTTATTGGTGGGGCAAAATATTGAAAATGACGCATTATTTTCAACTAGTTTGACTGCAACTGATCTATCCTTTACGACAACGCTTGAAAAACCAGTAGAGTTTGATTGCACAGCGAAGTTTAGATATCGCCAAGAGGATATAGGGGTTCATGTAGAAATTATTTCAGAAGACCGTGTGTTAGTAACATTTGATCATCCCGTAAGAGCAATAACTCCTGGACAAGCAGTTGTTTTCTATCAAGGGGACGAGTGTCTTGGTGGAGCAACTATTGATGAAGTGTTTAAAAACGGACTGAAACTAGACTACGTTGGTTAAATGGAGGACATAAATTGAATTACAATGAATTAGGTATTCAAGCAATACAAGAAGAAGATTATGAAAAAGCAGCAGAATGGTTTAATAAAGCAGTGGAGGAAAACCCGGAAGACTCAATTGGTTATATAAATTTTGGTAATCTATTAGCATCCATGAATGAAAATGATCGTGCAGAACGTTTTTTCCAAAAAGCAATTATACTAGACGAAAAAGCGGCAACAGCTTACTATAGTTTAGCAAATTTATATTATGAAGCAGACCGTTTTGAAGAAGCAGCAAAGCTATATGAAAAAGCTATTGCTAATGGAATTGAAGGCCCAGATGCATACTTTATGTTAGGGAAGAGCTTTGAAAAAGAAGGACATACGAAACTTGCTTTGCCGTACTTACTACGTGCGTATGAGCTGGATAAAGAGGATGTTCAGATTAAGCTTACGTATGCAATTTCACTAGCTAGCTTGGAAATGTTCGATGTAGCAGAGCCTGTTTTGAAAGAAATTTTGGAAATAGATGCAAAAAATGCAGATGCACACTATAATTTAGGTGTACTATATGCTGTTTCAACAACAAATTCAGAGGGAGCTCTTTATCATTTAAAAGAAGCTTTCACGATTCAACCAAGTTACGATCAAGCAAGATATGTATATGACATGATTTCTCTAACAAATTAAGCGATTTAGGAGGCGATAGTATGACCAATGAAATGAATATTGAAAAGAATTTTATCACTGGTCGTCCTATCGTCACCATATTTCATAATCCCCAAAATTTATTCTCTATCATTAAACTAAAGATTAAATCCACAAACACAACCTATACAGACAAAGAAATAATCGTAACAGGTTATTTCCCTTCATTAGTATTAGAGGAACCTTATAAATTTACTGGATTGATAAAAAATCATCCTAAATACGGTGTTCAATTTCAAGTCGAAACATTCCAAAAAGAAGTCCCTGCAACAGAACAAGGAACCATTCATTATTTATCAAGTGATTTATTCCCTGGAATCGGAAGGAAAACAGCAGAACAAATCGTGAAAAAGTTAGGCCAAAATGCTATTAAAAAAATATTAGATGATCCCGCTTCTCTAGATGTGATTCCAAGACTAGGAGAAGATAAAAAACAAACGATTCGAGCAGTCCTAGAACAAAATTTAGGTTTAGAAAAAGTGATGATTCAGCTGAATGATTGGGGATTCGGTCCGCAGGTTGCGATGAAAATTTATCAAGCATACCGAGAAAATACGCTTGAAGCTCTAACGAAAAATCCCTATCGCTTAATAGAAGAAGTGGAAGGTGTAGGATTTGTTCGGGCAGATGAACTCGGGTATAAACTGGGTATTACAGGAAATCATCCGGATCGTATTAAAGCTGCTATTTATCATTTATTACAAAATGCTTCGCTTAGTGAGGGGCATGTATTTTTATATGCAGAGCAACTATTAGATTCCGTTAAAAAGTTACTAGAAAATGCACAACGAGAAGAAATATCCTATGAATCTATTACAAAATGCTGCATTGAACTTGCAGAGGAAAGTAGAATTGTAGGAGAAGTAAATCGCTTTTACATTCCCTCTCTCTATTATTCAGAAGTAGGGATCAGTTCGAAAGTGGAGTCTTTACTTGCTGAACAGGATGCTCATCACAAGTTTCCCATAGCGGAGATGAAAAAGCATTTAGGTGGAATAGAAGAACGTCTGGGTGTACAATATGCGGCGACGCAAGTAAAAGCAATTGAAACTGCTTTAAATTCTAGTATGACGTTACTCACGGGGGGACCTGGTACTGGGAAAACAACGGTTGTTAGAGGAATAGTAGAATTATATGCAGAATTACATGGACTATCCCTGGACCCTAAAGAATGGGCAAAAGATAAAAAACCATTTCCAGTTGTATTAGCTGCACCAACCGGTCGTGCGGCAAAGCGTTTAAGTGAATCCACCGAATTACCTGCAATGACCATACATAGGCTTCTCGGCTTCAATGGTCAAGAAGATAATGATGCAGAAGGCAAAGAAATAGAAGGTAAATTAATCATTATTGATGAAACTTCTATGCTTGATACATGGCTTGGACACCAACTATTAAAAGCCATTCCTAAAGATGCCCAAGTTATTTTTGTAGGGGATCAAGATCAACTTCCACCAGTTGGCCCAGGTCAAGTGTTAAAAGATTTACTTGCATCAAAACGAGTGCCAACAGTGGAATTAATCGATATTTATCGCCAAGCTGATGGTTCTTCCATTATTGAACTTGCCCATGAGATGAAGCAAGGAAGGGTGCCACAATCGCTACTTGCTAAAACAAAGGACCGTTCCTTTATCAATGCATCAACCGAACAAATTCCAAAAGTAGTAGAGCAAGTACTTAAAAGTGCGCTTTCAAAAGGGCACTCTATTAGAGATATTCAAGTTCTTGCACCTATGTATAGAGGTCCAGCGGGAATAGATGCATTAAACAAAATGATTCAAGAAATGGTCAATCCAAATACAGACGGTAAACGAAAAGAAATGGTATTTGGCGAAACCGTGTATCGAATAGGTGATAAAGTACTGCAATTGATCAATCAACCAGAAAGCAATGTATTTAACGGTGATATGGGAGAAGTCGTGAGTATTTTCAAGGCAGCAGAAACTGCTGAGAAGAAAGAAATGATGGTTATTTCATTTGATAACACAGAAGTTACATATGAAAAATCGGATTTAAATCAAATTACGTTGGCCTATTGTTGTTCTGTACACAAATCGCAAGGCAGCGAATTTCAAACGGTCATTATGCCTGTTACAAGAAGTTACATGAAAATGTTACGGAGAAACTTATTATATACCGGTATTACTCGGGCGAAAAGTTTCCTCATTCTTTGTGGAGATCCAGAAGTATTCCGGTTTGGTGTAGAAAGAACGGATGATTTACAACGTCTAACTACATTGAAAGATCGGTTGACTACAAGTGAAGAGCCGGTTGAGGTAAAAGAAGAAACGAAAACATTATCGGATGAATATACAAATGAAGAAACAATCGATTATCATGCAAAGGATTTTTCTTATTTATCTGCTGATAATTATCATGTAGTAGATCCATTAATAGGGATGAATGGCATTACTCCTTATCAATTTTTAGAAGCTGATAATTGACATTAAGGCGATAGTTTTTTATAATCAATTGCATATAGTAAAATGTTGACAGAGAAAGTACACTTGTTACCTGTTTAGAGATGGATTCCACGGCTGAAAGAATCCTCAAGGTACAACAATGTGGAAAGCTACTCTTGAGTGCAGTTCAAAACCTGCCGTTTAGCCGCGTTAAGGCTTCTTGAGAGACGCAATAGTAATTATTGTGTAACTAGGGTGGTACCGCGAAATGATAGCTTTCGTCCCTTTTATGGGATGAAGGCTTTTTTGTGTCCAAAAATGAATAACTTCTAGGAGGAAATGGAATGAAACAATTAACAGGTGCTCAAATTAGACAAATGTATTTAGACTTTTTTATAGAGAAAGGACATACACAAGAACCATCTGCACCACTCGTACCGATTAATGATCCTTCTCTTTTATGGATTAATAGTGGAGTAGCTACGCTAAAGAAATATTTTGATGGTCGTGTAGTACCGGAAAATCCACGTATTACAAATGCACAAAAATCGATTCGTACAAACGATATTGAAAATGTAGGGAAAACTGCTAGACATCATACGTTTTTTGAAATGTTAGGAAACTTCTCAATTGGTGAATACTTTAAAAAAGAAGCAATCGAGTGGGCTTGGGAATTCTTAACAGATGAAAAGTGGATGGCATTCGAAGGAGAAAAATTATCTATAACGATTCATCCAGAAGATGAAGAAGCATATGCTATATGGAGAGATGAAATTGGTATTCCGGAAGAAAGATTGATACGTCTAGAAGGAAACTTCTGGGATATCGGGGAAGGTCCAAGTGGTCCGAACTCTGAAATTTTCTATGATCGTGGAGAAGAATATGGCAATGATTTAACGGATCCTGAATTATATCCGGGTGGAGAGAATGACCGCTATTTAGAAATTTGGAACTTGGTATTCTCTGAATTTAACCATAATCCAGACCATACATATACACCACTTCCAAAGCAAAATATTGATACAGGTATGGGATTAGAACGAATTACAAGTGTTGTGCAAAATGTACCAACTAACTTTGATACAGATTTATTCATACCAATTATTCGTCAAACAGAAGCGATTTCTGGTAAAGTATATCGTGATAATGAAACAGATGACACTGCATTTAAAGTTATTGCAGATCACGTACGTACAGTAGCTTTCGCAATTGGAGACGGAGCACTACCTTCAAACGAAGGAAGAGGTTATGTACTTAGAAGACTTCTACGTCGTGCTGTTCGTTTTGCAAAACAATTAGGCATTGAAAAACCGTTCTTATATGAACTTGTGCCAGTTGTAGGCGAAATCATGCAAGATTTCTACCCAGAAGTAACTGCAAAAAAAGACTTTATCATGCGTGTGATTAAAACAGAAGAAGAAAGATTCCATGAAACATTACATGATGGTCTTGCCATTTTGGAAAAAGTAATTGCTGAACAAAGTTCTAAAGGTGAATCTTCTATTCCTGGAACAACAACATTTACACTATACGATACGTATGGTTTCCCAATTGAGTTAACAGAAGAATATGCAGAAGAAGCGAATATGACAGTGGACCATGAAGGTTTCAAAAAAGAAATGGAAGCACAACGTAATCGTGCTCGTGCAGCTCGTCAAAATGTAGATTCTATGCAAGTTCAATCAGAAGTGTATAGCAATATTATTGAAGTCAGTGAGTTTGTCGGCTATGATACATTAACAGTAACATCAAAAATCACATCCATTATTCATGGGGATGCATTAGTGAAAACAGCTCATGAGGGAGATGAAATTAAAGTAATCTTATCTCAAACTCCATTTTACGCAGAGAGTGGTGGTCAAGTAGCTGATCATGGAACGATTGAAAATGATACATTTAGAGGATTTGTAAAAGATGTTCAAAAAGCACCAAACGGACAAAATTTACACACAGTTATAGTTGAATCAGGTGAAGTAACAACTGGTTCTGAAATTACTGCAACAGTAGACCGTTCACAACGTGGCCATACAGTGAAAAATCACTCAGCAACACATATACTTCACCAAGCATTAAAAGATGTTCTAGGTACGCATGTAAACCAAGCAGGATCTTATGTTGGTCCAGATCGTTTGCGTTTTGACTTCTCTCATTTTGGACAAGTGACAAAAGAAGAGTTAGAAAAAATTGAACGCATTGTAAATGAAAAAGTGTGGGAGAATATTCCTGTTGTGACTAGTCTCCGCAACATTGATGAAGCGAAGCAAATGGGTGCAATGGCATTATTCGGTGAAAAATACGGAGATGTCGTACGCGTAGTTCAAATGGGTAAATTCTCTTTAGAACTTTGTGGAGGAATACATGTATTTAATACTTCGGAAATTGGATTCTTTAAACTCCTTTCTGAAAGTGGAATTGGAGCAGGTACTAGACGTATTGAAGCGGTAACTGGTAAAGGTGCTTTTGAAGTTATAAAACAAGAAGAACAAACACTTGTGGAAGCAGCAAATCAATTAAAAGCACAACCAAAAGATTTAGTTTCAAAAGTGGCTCTAACCCTAATTGAATTAAAAAACCTTCAAAAAGATAATGAATCTTTATCTGCGAAAATTGCAAATAGTCAAGCATCGTCCGTGTTGTCATCCGCACAAAAAGTGAATGATATAACAGTACTTTCGGTGAAAGTTGATGCAAAAGATAACAATCAATTGCGTCAAATGATGGATGATTTGAAACAAAAACTGGAATCAGCTGTCATTGTTTTAGGTGCTGTAGATGGGGATAAAGTAATGATTTCTGCAGGTGTTACAAAAGATTTAGTAGGCGGGAACTACCATGCTGGAAATATCGTCAAATTAGTAGCGGAACAATGTGGAGGTAAAGGTGGCGGCAGACCTGACTTCGCAATGGCAGGTGCTAAAGACGGCTCTAAACTAGAAGCAGCTTTAAATTCAGTGTTTGATTACATCAAATCAGTCTAATTTCTGCAGAGCTGATCCAAGAGAAAAGGAAGTAAATACGCCTAGGTAAATTTGATCAATAGGTCAAATTTACTTTAGCTTATTTGAAAGTCTTTACATCTTCGGTTATACTGTAGAATATATATAAGTTTGTGTATTAAAATCGAAAGCGAGGTGCTGATCATGAGTTCATTTGATAAAACAATGAAATTCAACTTTCCAGAAGAGTCTATGGAACAAGAGGTCAAACATGTGATGCTACAAGTTCACTCAGCATTAGAAGAAAAAGGGTACAATTCAATCAATCAAATCGTAGGCTACTTGCTATCTGGTGATCCAGCTTATATTCCTCGACATCAAGATGCCCGGAACATGATACGAAAATTAGAGCGAGACGAAATTCTAGAAGAACTAGTTAAGTTTTATATTAAAAAAATAATGAGGCTTAAAAATGCGAATAATGGGTTTAGATGTCGGTTCTAGAACAGTTGGCGTTGCAATTAGCGACGGACTTGGATGGACCGCACAAGGAATTGAAACAATCAAAATTAACGAGGAAAATCTAGAGTTTGGTTTAGAACGTATTGATGCACTCGTTAAAGAGCATAATGTAACAGAATTCGTAGTTGGATATCCTAAAAACATGAATAATTCTATAGGTCCGAGAGCAGAAGCTTCCGAGCAATATGCAAAGTTGCTCACGGATAAATTTAGTTTTCCTGTGACAATGTGGGATGAAAGATTGACAACGATGGCTGCAGAACGTATGTTAATAGATGCAGATGTTAGCCGTAAAAAACGGAAACTAGTGATTGACAAGATGGCTGCTGTATTGATATTACAGGGCTTTCTTGATAGAAAAAATAGGTGAGGTGACTACAAATGGAACACGGTCAAGAAAATATTACAGTTGTAGATGAAAATGGAAATGAACAACTTTGCAACATTCTTTTCACATTTGAATCAGATGAATTCAAAAAATCATATGTACTATACTACCCAGTAGGTGCTGATGAAGATGAAGACGAAGAGATTGAAATTCATGCATCTTCATTCACTCCTAACGAAGATGGTAATGATGGAGAGCTTCTTCCAATCGAAACAGATGAAGAATGGGAAGTAATCGAAGAAATGTTAAATACATTCTTAGAAGAAGAAGAAGAAGAGGAAGAAGACGAAGAATAATTCGGCTTTCACCAAAATGCGTACTTGATAGTTAGAAAAAGGATGGAAAGAGACTATCTCATTCCTCCTTTTTCTTTTTGTTCATTATAAAGTATAATGAATTGGAATAAAGGGGGGGAACCCGTGGAAAACGAATCCAAAAAAGAGATTATGTTCAAGCGAATGAAGGAAAAGAAAAAAGAAGTAAAAACCGTAAGAAAAATTGTGTCGATTATTGTATTAGTTGTATTATTGATTGCAGGAATTGCTAGTTATTTTGCGTATAGTTATGTGAAAAGTGCCTTAGAACCACTAAATCCAGAGTCCGAAGAAATCATTGCTGTACAAGTACCAATTGGATCAGGTTTAGATACAATTTCTACTGCACTCGAACAAAATGGAGTTATTAAAAATGCGAAGATATTTAAATACTATGCAAAGTTTAATAATGAATCCAATTTCCAAGCAGGGGATTATACTTTAACGCAAGCGATGACACTTGACGAAATTATACAAACGCTTAAGACGGGTAAATTATACCGTGAGCCTGTCTTTTCAATGACTGTTCCAGAAGGATTGACCCTAGGAGAGATAGGTAATGTTGTCGAAAAGGCAACTGTACATACTTCAGAAGATTTCTTGACACTAGTAACAACTGATGCATTTGTTGATAAAATGATGGTCAAGTATCCTAAATTGTTAACAGCGGAAATTAAAGCAGAAAATGTAAAATACGCACTTGAAGGGTATTTATATCCAGCAACGTATCCATTTTATGAAGACAACCCATCTCTTGAGGTAATTGTAGAAACGATGTTAACGGCAATGGAAAGCAATGTTTCGAGTTATTATGAATTGCTTGCGGAAGATGGAAAATCTGTTCATTGGCTAGTAACTTTTGCGTCACTATTAGAAGAAGAAGCAACAGCAACGACAGACCGTAAAACTATTGCTAGTGTTTTCTATAATCGTATAGAAGAAGGAATGCCGCTTCAAACGGATCCGACTGTTTTATATGCACTTGGTAGCCATAAAGATCGAGTACTATTTGAAGATTTAGAAGTGGACAACCCATACAATACGTATCAAAACAAAGGTTTGCCACCAGGTCCCATAGCGAATGCTGGACAATCTTCTTTTGAAGCAGTTCTTAATCCAACAGACAGTAAGTACTTTTACTTCTTGGCTGACAAAAAGGGTACCAATCATTTCTCTAAAACATATGATGAGCATCTTCAAAAAATAGACGAATTTTTAAAGAAATAGTAAACAAGAGGAGGAATCATACTGCATTCCTTCTCTTTCTGTGTTAATATAAAATGCGTCTGAGCCTAGACGAAAAAAGGGGTTAACGTTTTATGAACGTAAGTGACGACTATTTAAAAGACCTGATCAAACCTCGATCAGACATTTTTATGGAAATGGAATTATACGCAAAAGAGAATCATGTTCCTATTATGCAATTAATGGGAATGGAATCTTTGATACATTTACTTTCCTTACAAAAACCAAAATCGGTTTTAGAATTAGGCACTGCGATTGGCTATTCATCGATGCGAATTGCAACGAAATTAGAGTCGACAACTATTGTTACAATCGAAAGAGATGTAGAAAAGGCAGAACTTGCTAAAGCCTACATTAAACGTGGTAATCTACAAAACCGTATTGAAGTAATTATTGGAGATGCTTTAGAAATTTCCGATGATCTTTTCGCGGATAAGAAGTTTGATGCCATGTTCATTGATGCTGCCAAAGGACAATATAAAAAGTTTTTTGAAAAGTACGCACCATTCTTAAGTGATGGGGGCGTTATTTACTGTGATAATTTATTGCTTAATGGCCTATCAGAGCTTCCGATGAGTGAAGTACCGAGAAGAAAAAGAACGATGGTACGAAATCAGCACCAGTTTACTGAATGGCTGATGAATAATCCTGCTTACGACACTGCATTTCTTCCTGTAGGGGATGGCATGTTAGTAAGTATTAAGAGGTGAATAAGATGAAAAAACCAGAACTTCTAGTAACACCAGCAAGTGTTGACCATATGAAAGAATTAATCCAAGCGGGAGCTGATGCTTTTCTAGTGGGAGAGCAGTTATTCGGGTTACGACTTGCGGGAGAATTTTCACTGGAGGATATCCGTGATGCCAGTTTACTGACAAAACAACATGGTAAAAAATTATATGTAGCAATGAATGGGATCTATCATAACGATAAAGTAGAAATACTTGCTCCGTACATGATAAAACTTCAAGAGATTGGCGTAGATGGCATCGTTTTTGGAGATCCAGCCATTATTATCGCACGACGAGAAGCAGAGGTAACAATTCCACTCCACTGGAATACAGAACAAACAGCGACCAATTACTTCCAAGCAAATTACTGGGGTAAAAGAGGCGCTACACGTGCTGTAGTAGCAAGAGAGCTTAGCTTAGACGAAATAGTAGAAACGAAAGAAAATACAGCTATACAAATTGAAGTACAAGTGCATGGGATGACTTGCATGTTCCAATCTAAACGGTCATTACTTGGAAATTATTTCTTATACCAGGATAAAGTAATGGAAGTAGAAAATCATTCGAACAATAAAACCATGTTTTTACATGATAAAGAACGTTCTAACAAATATCCGATTTTTGAAGATGCAAACGGAACGCATATATTCAGTCCAAATGATATGTGTATGATTGATGAGTTAAACGAACTAATCGACGCAGAAGTGGATAGCTTGAAAATAGACGGTATCCTTCATGATCCGGCTTATGTAACTGCCGTAACTTCTTACTACCGACAAGCTATTGATGCATATGCTGAATCACGAGCAACTTATAAAGAAATCAAAAAAGAGCTATTCAATAAAATTGAAGCAATTCAACCTCCACTAAGACCCTTAGATACTGGATTCTTCTTTAAAGAATCGGTTTACTAAGTAAGAAAGGGAAGCTTTCAAGTGACAACTACTAAAATTGATAAAATAAGTGAACTAATAGACGGCAAGCGCGTTATCACAAAAAAGCCTGAGTTACTAGCGCCAGCAGGAAGTTTAGAAAAACTTAAAATTGCTGTGCACTACGGAGCAGATGCTGTTTTCATCGGTGGACAAGAGTTTGGATTGCGTTCAAACGCAGGTAACTTTTCAATCGATGAAATGCGAGAAGGTGTAGAATTTGCAAAGCAATATGGTGCCAAAATTTATGTAACAACTAATATTTTCGCGCACAATGAAAATATGGACGGCTTAGAAGAATATTTAGAAGCAATCGAATCAGCAGGAGTAACAGGTATCATTGTAGCTGATCCGCTAATTATCGAGACATGTAAAAAGGCTGCACCTAAACTGGAAATCCATTTAAGTACACAACAATCTCTTACCAATTGGAAAGCTGTGCAATATTGGAAAGAAGAAGGTCTTCATCGTGTAGTTCTTGCCCGTGAAACAAGTGGTGATGAGATTGAGTTGATGAAAGAAAAAGTAGATATCGAAATTGAGACGTTTGTCCACGGTGCAATGTGTATTGCGTACAGTGGAAGATGCACACTTTCGAATCATATGACTGCCCGAGATTCAAACCGCGGTGGATGCTGTCAATCTTGTCGCTGGGATTATGACTTATATGATGGAAACAATGGAGAAGAAACTCCTTTGTTCGACAAAGAGGAAGTTCCATTTGCCATGAGTCCAAAAGATTTGAAACTATTAGAATCGATTCCAAGAATGATTGAAATTGGAATTGATTCGTTAAAAGTGGAAGGTCGTATGAAGTCGATTCACTATATTGCAACGGTTGTAAGTGTGTATCGAAAAGTAATTGATGCATATTGTGCGGATCCGGAAAACTTTCAAATGCTAGAAGAATGGGTCACTGAGCTTGAAAAATGTGCCAACCGTGAAACGGATTCATCCTTCTTTGAAAGCGAACCAGGCTTCGAGCAACAAATGTTTGGAGTCCATGATAAGAAACTAGGTTATGATTTTGTCGGACTTGTACTGGACTATAACGATGAGACACAAATGGTAACACTTCAGCAGCGTAACTATTTTAAACCGGGTGATGAAGTTGAATTTTTCGGACCAGAGATGGAAAATGTTCGACTGATGCTAGGTGAAATAACAAACAAAGAAGGACAAGTATTAGATGCAGCAAGACATCCTCTTGAGGTCATTCAATTTAAATGTCCGGTTAAACTTTATCCTAATAACATGATGAGAAAGGGGTTAAAATAATGGGTACTAAAACTCCACTTATTATTGGGATTTCCGGTGGCTCTGGTTCAGGTAAAACAAGTGTGACAAATGCAATTAGTGAGGTTTTTAAAGATCATTCAGTAGTTGTCATTCAACAAGATTACTACTATAAAGATCAAAGTCATTTAGCTTTTGAAGAACGTTTAAATACAAACTATGATCATCCGCTAGCTTTCGACAATGACTTATTACTTGAACATATTCAAAACTTGTTAAATAATCAGTCGATTAAAAAGCCAGTATATGATTATGCACAACATACTCGTTCAAGTGAAACAATTACAATCGAACCAAAAGATGTTATTATTTTAGAAGGTATTTTGGTATTAGAAGATCAACGTCTTCGTGACATAATGGATATTAAATTATTTGTCGATACCGACTCAGATTTACGCATTATTCGACGTATTCTGCGTGATATCAAAGATAGAGGACGTACAGTAGAGTCAGTAGTTGATCAATATTTATCGGTTGTTCGACCAATGCATAATCAATTTATCGAACCAACGAAGAGGTATGCGGATGTTATAATCCCTGAAGGCGGTCAAAATGAGGTCGCAATCGATTTAGTGGTAACGAAAATTAAAACTATTCTTGATTCGGATGGTATTGTATAATAGAATGATTCTGGATTAACAAAAAAATTATGAAAATTCATATCATTATAATTTTAATCATATGAATGGTAAACCACATTGTTGTATATGTGTATTCAAAGGAGTGTATGAGAAGTGTCAACAGAGAAACAATTTCCAATGACCGTCGCTGGTAAACAAAAATTGCAAGATGAATTAACATCGTTAATTACGGTAAAACGTAAAGAAGTAGTAGAACGTATTAAAATTGCTAGAAGTTTTGGTGATCTATCAGAGAACTCTGAGTATGATTCTGCAAAAGAAGACCAAGCATTTGTAGAAGGTCGAATCTCTACTTTGGAGTCTATGATTCGAAATGCAGTAATTATCGCAGAAGAAGGAAATAATGATATTGTCAGCTTAGGTAGAACAGTAACATTCATTGAATTTCCTGACGGCGATGAAGAAACCTACACAATTGTTGGTTCGGCTGAAGCTGATCCTTTAGAGGGACTAATTTCAAATGATTCTCCGATTGCTAAAGGGTTATTAGGTAAAACAGTTGGAGATAAAGTGAGAATTTTAACTCCTGGTGGAGAAATGGAAGTTGAAGTTAAAACAATTTCATAATTCAAAATAGAAGAGCGTAAACTTAATTGTTTACCTCTTTTTTTCTGGAAGAATAAGAAAGTATAAGAATATTATCGGCTATTCAATAAAAAAGTCACCAACCTCATAATTGTGCAAAACTGACATACGACATATTTTAAAATAAGTGCAAATATATGAAAAAAGTCTCTGTTGGCACTTATTTGCGGATAAGTCGTATAGTCATTTTTCCATATTTTATAAATCAGTGTTTCCCTGGTGACTGGCACCACCGAACCACGCTTTCGCTTTTCTTAGAAACAATTTCCATAGCTAATACGTCTGATAATGGTAGACTTATTCTGATAGCTTGTTGAATAAAGGAGGAATAAAATGCCGGATCGTAAAAATATATCGTCTAGAATGGATTATAAAAATAGTAAGAAAAAAACAAATACGCTTCTGAATGTATTAATAGGAATCGTCGCATTATTAATCATCATTACGGTTATTAATATCGTTTCGGATAATGATACGGAAACTGCTGAAGTAGAAAGCGATCAAACGACTACAGAGGAAACAACAGATTCAATCGCTGATGATGAGGTAGACGAAGAGCAAGATACACTGCCAGATTCTGAAAAAGACATTACAACACCAGAAACAGAAGAAGAAATAAGCACAGAACCTAAGGATACTAATACAATAGAGGACGCAGCAACTGAAGAGACTGAAGAAGCAACAGTCGTTTCGGAACAATCAGATGATCCAAATGTCGAGGAAGTAATTGTTGATTCATCATGGCAGCCTATCGGAACATCACAGACTGGTGCACATGCGTCTAGTTATAAAGCTTCGACTACTGACTGGACAGAAAAGGTTCAAGCCTTGTCATATGCTTCAGGATTAGATTCTTCGAATATGTATGTGAACTTTATTGGTAATGGTGGAAGTCCACAAAAATCAATTGGAACGATTTCGTCTAAAGATGGAAATGAAATCTATCGTATTTATTTAGAATGGATTGACGGAGAAGGATGGAAGCCAACGAAAAAAGAAAAACTCAAAAAGAAAGACGCCTCTTGACTTTAGAGGCGTCTTTGTCTTATTTTAAAGGGAGTGCTTTTTTAGAGAACAAGAAAGTATAAAAAGTATCTGTCTAGCTCCTGCGCCTTGCCCCTCGGGGTCAAATGTGAAATCGCTGTGGTGGCTGAGGAGCTGCCTCCTCGCGATTCCCCATTTGCCTGTCGGGCCAGAGATAGGCGCTTGCGCTTTTCTAAGAGAGGTGGAAATAGAATGAAAATTGCTGTAGTAGGTGCAATGGAACAAGAAGTAGAGTTATTAAGAGAAGTTATTGAAAATGCGGAAACAAATGTAATTGCAAATAGTGAATTTACAACTGGAACATATAAAAACCATGAAGTAATCTTGTTAAAAAGTGGTATTGGGAAAGTAAACGCTGCCATGACAACGTCTATATTATTGAATACATACAAGCCTGATTATGTGATTAATACAGGCTCGGCAGGTGGATATGATCCGAATTTAGAAGTTGGAGCTATCATTATTTCAGACGAAGTAAGATACCATGATGTAGATGTTACGGCATTTGGATATGAGATTGGTCAAGTACCACAATTACCTGCAGCATTTAAGGCAGATGCACATTTGATGGAAATAGCAGAAGAAGCGGTAAAAGCTATTGGAGAACATCAAGCTGCAACTGGATTGATTGCGACTGGTGACATTTTTATGTCCAACCCTGAAAAAGTAGAAGAAGTAAGAAGTAATTTCCCTCAAATGAAAGCGTGTGAAATGGAAGCAGCTGCAGTGGCACAGGTTTGTCATCAGTTTGACGTTCCATTTGTAGTAATCCGTGCGCTATCGGATATTGCTGGGAAAGAATCATCGATAAGCTTTGATGAGTTTTTACCGACTGCTGCTAAACACTCAACAGAAATTGTTTTACGTGTAATCGAAACATTATAATTTCACCAACGCCATATATTATACAACCAAAAGAATGAGGAGCTACGTGATTTTGTCACGTAGCTCCTCATTCTTTTTCTCGTGTATTCTAATACAATAAGTTTTGTCCAAAGCGAACCAAAACGTTCGTGTGGAAAAGGACGCTTTATCTGTCATCATTTAGACAAATTAAGCAAAAAAATTTATTAAGAATAGTAGGACAACATATGCTATGATAAAAGGAACAAACTGCTATCAATTTGTTGTAGGAGGGATTTTATGGTATTTCTCATGGCAATGTCTATTTTGATTACTACAGTAATAGCATTAATTATGATATCAGAGACAAGCGAAGATTAATAATCCTCTAAGCTCTTTTGGTGTTTGTGACATCAAAAGAGTTTTTTTCATGTATATACGATTGATAGAGCTTTACTAGCGCTCGTTTTTCAATTCTAGATACATAACTTCTAGAGATTTTCAGTTGCTTAGAAATTTCTTTTTGTGTCATTGGAGAATGCCCCACTAGCCCATACCTTCGAACAATAATTTCTAGTTCTCTTTTTTCTAAATTAGATAAATGTTTATATAATCTGTTCGTGTCTTCTTGATCGACTAGTTGTTCATCGGTGCTCTTATCTAATCCTGGCAGGAGATCGGTAATTTCTAGTGAATGGCCATCTTTATCCATGCCAATCGGTTCATGCAGAGAAACGTCTTTTTGCACTTTTTTCAGCGATCGTAAATACATCAGTATTTCATTTTCAATACATCTGGCCGCATATGTTGCTAGCTTCGTTTTTTTGGTAGGTGTATAGCTATTTACTGCTTTCATCAAACCAATAGTGCCGATTGAAATATAATCATCTAATAGTTCGTGTTTTGGATGGAATTTTTTTACGACATGCGCAACTAACCTCATATTACGCTCAATCAATTCATCTCTAGCACTCATATCTCCAGCTAAAAAGCGTTCAATTGCTATTTTTTCTTCTTCTGGGGTAAAAGGTTGATGGAACGCCTGACCCTTAAGGTAGCCGAGTACTAACGGGAGATTGGTGACAAGACTTATAAAAGCAGTTATCAGACCAGAGATCATATTCACCTCCATTATCTTATAACTCAGTATATGTCGAATGATGCGACCGTATGAAAAAAGTTTCAGCAGCGACAATTATTTAGGCAAAGAAAAAAACGACTACAATCGCAGCCGTTTGTTAAACTTTTCTAGCGGTAAATGTACTAATCATCAAAATGGACAAGATGATTACTAAAAACATATACGAGACAGAAGGGATATAATTAAGTGCAAAATAAGATAAAGTTAGTATGACGCCGGCTACCGTGATAGGGAGACCAGTAAAAAATCCATTTGACTCAGAAATATTGAATCGTGCAAGTCTAAATCCACCACATGCGATATAGAGGACTGTTATTGCCATGCCGGTTACACTAAATTCATGTAACACGAGAGAGTACATTAACAAAGCAGGAGCGACTCCAAAAGAAATAATATCGCTCATTGAATCGAGTTGTTTACCAAGTTCGGATTCAAGACTAAACTTTCTAGCGACCATTCCATCGAATCGATCTAGCAAACCTGCCACAAATATAAATAAAACACTATATGTGAATTGTTCATTCATTGTTGCCATGATAGCAGCCCCGCCAAAAGCAAGGTTACATATTGTTAACATATTGGCTGCATGTGATTTCAATTTTTTTACGCTATTAAACATTGCATTTTGTAAAAACATTGATAACCACTCCTTTACAATTTAGATATTTATTTATTATACTTCGATTATGACGAAATTGTAAGCACTTTATTAAACCTGTGTAAAAAGGCTAGTGGGTTAGAGGAACTCTAGTTAAGCACACCGAGTTCTTGAATGATTCAAAATCTGGATACAATTATGCCAAGGTGTGATTGGTAAAGGAGTATCAAATGAAAGATAAAATATACCAATCGATGATTGAGTTAACAAATGGAAAATGGTCATCGTCCTTTATTAAGAAATTTGCCCAATCTTCATGGAGTAAAAAAAGCATACCTCTTTACATGAAGTATTTCAGTATTACAACGGAAGAAAACGTAAGGGAATCAAAAGAATTTACCACGCTTCACGAATTTTTTACTCGACATTTAAAAGCAGAAAGTCGACCTATCAATCAGGATGAACATGGAATTATTAGCCCGGTGGATGCACTGGTTGAAAATTTTGGGGATATTACTTCAAAAGGGATTTTTCATGTGAAAGATAAAGCATACACTTTACAAGATATGCTTGGGTCTGAAGAATTAGCCGAAAAATATGTAAATGGGAAATATATTATTCTCTATTTAAGTCCTGCTGAATATCATCGAATTCATGCTCCAGTTGACGGAGAAGTTATTCGCCAGTACTTGCTTGGAAAAAAATCTTATCCCGTTAATACATGGGGTCTTCAATATGGGAAGAAAACGATTAGTGGAAATTATCGTTTACTTACAGAATTGAAAATGCCTAACGGGAAAAACTGTTTTTCTATAAAAGTAGGAGCCATGTTTGTCAATTCAATTGAATTGACAAACACGTCAAATTCGTGGAAAAAGGGAGAAGAAGTTGGGTATTTCTCGTTTGGATCAACAGTAGTTATGTTATTTACCGAAGATAGTATGGAATTTTTGCCTACCTTAGAAAAAGATCATTTTGTTCGAATGGGTGAGTTAGTGGCAAATATGCTATAATCGTTTAAGATAAAGTGTCGAATTGGAGTGTTGGTCGTTGTATTCATATTTTATACCAAGTGAGTTTGTAAGAAGTGTTTTTCATATTACTCCCGAATTTTTAAAAGATAAAGGAATAAAAGGCATTATTACAGATTTAGATAATACTCTTGTTGAGTGGGATCGTCCTGACGCTACACCAATGCTTATTGAATGGTTTAAAGGGATGAAAGAAGCTGGCATTCAAGTGACAATCGTTTCAAATAACAATGAAATGCGTGTTCGATCGTTTGCAGATCCACTTGGAATTCCTTTTATTTTCAAAGCTAGAAAGCCATTTGGGAAAGCTTTTCGCCGGGCATTACAAATTATGTCTGTAAAAAAAGCAGAAGTTGTTGTTATCGGCGATCAGTTGTTAACAGATGTGTTCGGAGGAAACCGACAAAAACTTCATACCATATTAGTAATTCCAGTTGCAAAATCAGATGGTTTTGTAACGAAGTTTAACCGTATGGTAGAGCGAAGAATTTTTCGTTATTTAGATAAAAAAGGTCAAGTGACATGGGAGGAAGAAGCGTGACAGAAGCACCAAAATGTATCGGTTGTGGTTCAATTATACAAACCGAAAAAGTAGGAGAAATAGGGTATGCGCCCATTTCTTCATTAGAAAAAGAAGAAATTATTTGTCAACGTTGTTTCCGTTTAAAAAATTATAATGAATTACAACCTGTTTCTTTAACAGATGATGATTTTTTACGTATTTTAAATGGATTAGGTACACAAAAAGGATTAATCGTAAAAATCGTTGATATTTTTGATTTCAACGGTAGTTGGTTACCTGGATTACACCGTTTTGTCGGGAATAATCCAATTCTTTTAATTGCCAATAAAGCAGATTTACTGCCTAAGTCAGTGAAAAAAAATAAAGTAATTAACTGGATGAAGCACGAAGCGAAGAAATTAGGACTGTCACCAATTGATGTGCTATTTGTGAGCGCGCATAAAGGGACAGGTATGCCTGAAGCGATTGAAGCAATTGAGCATTATCGTAAAGGTGAAAATGTGTATGTAGTAGGTTGTACAAACGTTGGGAAATCGACGTTTATTAACCGTATTATTAAAAATGTTACTGGCGAAGATGCAGTAATTACTACCTCTCATTTCCCGGGTACAACGCTTGATATGATAGAGATTCCATTAGATGATAAAAAAGCTTTGTATGATACTCCAGGGATTATTAATCACCATCAAATGGCGCATTACTTGGATCAATCGGAGCTTAAATATATTATGCCGAAGAAAGAAATTAAACCGAAAGTATTCCAGTTAAATAGTGAGCAAACACTGTTCTTCGGTGGATTATCTCGTTTTGACTTTATCAAAGGAAAACGATCAGCATTTACATGCCATATTGCGAATGATGTTCCAATTCATCGTACGAAACTAGAAAATGCGGACAACTTGTATAAAGAACATAAAGGTAAATTATTAGCACCTCCATCAGAGGAATTTATCGATTTATTTCCACCTTTAGTGCGACATGAATTCAAAATCAAAGATCCGAAAACAGATATCGTTTTCTCAGGTCTAGGGTGGATCACTGTTCAACACGGAGATGTGATTGTAGCTGCACATGCACCAGCTGGAGTAGAAGTTTCTATTCGTCCATCTTTGATCTAGGAGGGAAGTATTTTGAAAAAATGGTTTGCAGTTATTGGGAATCCGATTTCGCACTCTTTATCTCCTTTTATGCATGAAAAATGGCTAAATGAAAATGATATAGATGCGAGTTATATTCCCATCCATGTGGAAGAAGGGAAGCTTGAGGATGCTGTAAAGGCTCTAAAGCTTCTAGGATGTAGTGGGTGGAATGTTACGGTACCTTATAAAGAAGCAATCATTCCTTTGTTAGATGACATAGATGAGTCTGCAAAAGGAATTGGTGCTGTTAATACAGTTGTCAAAACAGCGGATAATCGATTCATCGGGTACAATACGGACGGACTTGGTTTCATCAAGTCACTGGGTCCGATTAAACCGGAAGATCGAATTCTGATGATTGGGGCTGGAGGAGCTGCGAGAGGGATTGTTCATGCATTTAAACAAGCAGGCTTTACGAACATCTCTGTTGCGAACCGTACAGCTGAAAAAGTAGCTAGAATGATGGCAGATTTACAAATTGGACAAGGCATCACTTTACAGGAAGCTGAAAACAATTTGGGTAGCTTTGATATTGTGATTCAAACAACGCCGCAAGGAATGAAAAATCAAGCCAATACGCTTCCAATTCAGCTAAAAAACTTAAAAGTAGATGCAATTGTTGCGGATATTGTATATAATCCTTTAGTTACCCCTTTTTTAGAGGCAGCCAAAGAATATAATGTTCGAACAATAAATGGGTTAGGTATGCTCGTTCACCAAGGTGCAATCGCCTTTTCATATTGGAACGGTGTATATCCTAATTCAACAAATATGATTGAATTATTAACCGAGCAATTAGGAGGAAATTATGTTAACAGGTAAACAAAAAAGATTTTTGCGTAGTAAAGCACACAACTTAGCACCAATTTTTCAAGTAGGAAAAGGTGGAGTAAATGATCCGATGATTAAACAAATCGGTGAAGCGCTTGAAGTTCGTGAATTGGTCAAAATAAGTATTTTACAAAACTGTGAAGACGATAAACGTGAAGTAGCAGAAGCTCTTGCCAAAGGAACTAAAGCAGAATTAGTGCAATTAATCGGCTTGATGGTTGTATTATACAAACCATCGAAAAATAATAAACGAATCGAGCTTCCTAGAGCGAGCCGCGCATGAGTAAAAAAGTAGGGATTTTAGGTGGAACCTTTAATCCACCACATATGGGTCATTTAATCATTGCAAACGAAGTGTTACATGCGCTGAATTTGGATGAAATACGATTTATGCCAAACGCAACCCCGCCTCATAAAAAGAAGGACGAGCGAGTAACAAAAGCACAAAGAGTAAAAATGGTGGAACTAGCAATTCATGATGTTCCACATATGTTGGTTGAAACGATTGAAATGGATCGTGGAGGTACTTCTTATTCGTATGATACGATGGAAATCTTGCAAAAAGCAGAGCCTTTGACGAAGTTTTACTTCATCATCGGTGGAGATCAGGTCGAGTATTTGCCGAAATGGTATAAAATAGATGAGTTTGTGAAAAAAGTACAACTTGTAGGTGTCCCAAGACCAAATACTTCGATCGAAACTGCATATCCTATAATAACTTTAGATATTCCTCAAATAGAATTATCTTCAACACTTGTACGAAATCGAGTAGCAAATGGAGAGACGACAAGTTTTCTTATTCCAGAGCTAGTGAGAGATTTTATTCAAAAGGAGAAGTTATATGAAATTTGAACATTTACTAGTCCAAATGAAAGAACGTATGCCAGAGAAACGCTATGTTCATACTAAAGGTGTTGCTATGACAGCAATACGTTTAGCAAAAAGATATGGTGAGGATCCTGAGAAGGCTGAAATTGCTGGTATTTTGCATGATAGTGTGAAATATGCGGATAAAGAGTGGCTAAAACAGATCATCATATCTGAGAACATGGATCCGGTTCTTTTAGAATTCCATCATGAGCTTTGGCATGCTCCAGTTGGTAGTTATGTTGCGAAGCATGAATTTAAGATAGAAGATGAGGACATACTTCAAGCGATCAAATACCATACGACTGGTAGGGCTGGAATGTCTAATTTAGAAAAAATTATTTATATTTCGGATATGATTGAACCGAACCGTCAATTTTTTGGAGTTGAAGTTTTGCGAGAGAAAGCGGAAAAAGATTTAGATGATTCAATGATTAGTTGTATTGCACATAGCATTACATTTTTGATCGAAAAAAGACAATCGGTATACCCGGATTCATTTCATTGTTACAATGACATGATGCAAAAGAGAGGAAAAGTGAAAGAATGACTTCTACACAATCTTTAATAGAAATAGCTTATAAAGCAGCAGACGATAAACGAGCAGAGGACATCATGATATTAAATATGCAAGGGGTATCTTTACTTGCTGATTACTTCTTAATCTGTCACGCAAACTCAGATCGTCAAGTACAAGCAATTGCGAAAGAACTTTCTGAACAAGCATCACTTTCAGGAGTGAATGTGAAACGTTTAGAAGGATTCGATGAAGCTCGTTGGATCCTAGTTGATATGGGCGATGTTGTTGCGCATGTTTTCCATAAAGATGAGCGTTCATTTTATAATTTAGAGCGCCTATGGGGAGATGCACCATTATTTGAAGTCGGACAAAATGCATAATGGCTATGTACGACCAGTTTGCCAATATTTATGATGCGTTAATGTCGGATATTCCATATGAACGCTATGCAGAATGGGTGCAACAAAATGCGCCTGTATCTAGCGGGAATCGATTACTCGACGTTGGTTGTGGAACTGGAGTATTAAGTGTCCAGTTTGCGAAAGCTGGCTATGATGTTGTAGGTTTAGATTTGTCTGAATCTATGCTTACGATTGCACAAAATCGTAGTATCGAGAATAATACATCTATTACGTTCATTTGTCAGTCTATGACAGAGATGGACGGAATTGATGGAATCGATGTGGCAGTTATTGCCATAGATTCGTTAAATTATGTAGAGACTTTAGATGATGTGGTCCAGACTTTTAAGCAAATTTTTGAGGCATTAGTTCCAGGTGGTCAGTTATTCTTTGATGTGCATTCTCTATATAAAATGGATGAAATTTATCCCAATGGCCCTTTTACGTATGAAGATGAGCAGGTTGCTTATATTTGGCATACGGAACAAGGAGAAGAGAAACACTCTATTTATCATGACATCACTTTTTTTGTTCGTGATGACTCAGGTTATTACGAACGATTTGAAGAGTCTCATTATCAACAAACGTATCCGATTGAAACATATGTAAAATTACTAGAAACGATAGGTTTTTCGTCTGTTTCTATATCTACATCTGTTTTCGGTGAACAAAATGAAGAGGAAGTAGAACGATACTTCATCCAAGCAGTAAAATAATTCTTTCCAACAAGAGGTAAATTTAGTATAGTTAATTTTAGCTCCATATAATTTACCTCTTTTAGGAGAGGATGATATTTCTGTTTCCATCTTTTATTCAGAAATATAAGAAAAAACTGTTGCTCCCAACGACAGTCATTGTTGTAATATTATTTTTTTTCCTACAAACACAATTTAAAACATCAGAACCCACAGCTGATGCAATTCAACCAATCCCAATTCATGAAACTACAATTGAACAAGAAGAAATTACTGAGCCCATAGAGGACATCAGTCTATTTGTTGAAGTCAAAGGTGCCGTCATCCATCCAGGTGTATACGAACTTACCCAAGGAGATCGTGTCTTAAAGGCGATTGAGCTTGCAGGTGGATATTTACCTACGAGTGATAGCAAAGGCATTAACCATGCGCAGAAAGTGGCAGATGAGATGGTAGTTTATGTACCTCTTGAAGGGGAAGTAATTGTAGAGCAAGCACCCACAAATACTTCCAGTGAAAGTACAGGGCTAGTGAATATAAATCAAGCGGATGCGAGCTTGCTTATGACCTTACCTGGAATAGGACCGGCCAAAGCGGATGCAATTATTGCTCATCGAGATGGACAAGGCCTATTTAAAGATCCTGCAGATTTGAAGAATGTTACTGGAATCGGTCAAAAAACATTTGAAAAGCTTGAAGTACTTATTTCGGTAAAGTAATTTGTTGTATTGACGTGTGAGCAAATTAGCTACTACACTTATAGAGTAATAGATTATAGGAGGTAGTTATATGGAGCGTATTACATGGGACCAATTTTTCTTGGCACAAAGCCATTTACTTGCATTACGAAGCACTTGTACACGTTTAGCGGTCGGGGCTACAATCGTACGCGATCGTCGAATAATGGCAGGAGGATATAATGGATCTATTTCTGGTGGAGATCATTGTATCGATCAGGGCTGTTATGTAGTAGATAATCATTGTGTACGTACGATCCATGCAGAAATGAATGCACTTCTTCAATGCGCAAAGTATGGGGTACCGGTAAAGGATGCAGATTTATATGTGACTCATTTCCCTTGTCTTCCTTGTACAAAATCGATCATACAAGCGGGTATTTCTAGACTTTATTACGCAGAGGATTATAAAAATAATTCATATGCCTTGGAGTTATTAGAACAGGCTGACATTGAAGTAATTCATGTTCCGTTTGATGAGCGTAAGATCGACTTCTTAAGCGATGAAAAATTAGAACTCTACATGGAGCTAATTACAAAGCTGCGTGAGAAGGGAGCAAGTTTAGAAGAATTGGCCCCTTATGAAATGAAGGTGGCTGAATTATTCGGACGATAACAATACGTGGAAATTTAATATATATGGCCTTATCAATTGTAATAGCTTCTCTTGCTGCTTATGAATCGATAAGGCTATTGTTTTTATTGGGCGTACTTTTTTGTTGGTTGCTATATAAAAGAAAGGCTGTGCTATTTAGTGTATTGGCTGTTCTATTGGGGATTAGTTCCTATTATTATTTTGCATTGTCGATTCCACAACCTGCAAAAGAAGTTTCTGTTACTGAAATAACTTGGACAGATGTATACAAGATTAATGGTCGCTATATTCGAGGTTTTGTAACTGCTGATGACCAGCAAAAATGGTATGTTCAGTTAAAAATAGCGTCAGAAGAAGAAAAGAATGTTTTGTTAAGTGAGTCACTCGCTGGAAAGCTTTTTCGTGTGGAAGCACAGGAAATAGAAGAACGAGCAGAAAATCATGAGTATGCTTTTCAAATGGAAAGTTATATTAAAAGTAATGGAGCGGTAGGCCAATTACTCGTAGAGAATTATCAGTATGCAGGAGAAGAGTCTAGTTTTGTCAGTTATATGGCAAAAAAACGATTTCAAACGAAGCAGCATATTCAGGCTACGTTTCCTAATAGCTTACAAGCGGAGGCAGAGGCGTTACTAATAGGTAGCCGAGAACAAATGCCTACTGATATGCAGAATGCTTATCAGACACTCGGAATCACTCATTTATTTGCAATATCAGGGTTGCATGTTGCTCTTATTGCTTTGCTAATGTATGAAGCGTTAATCCGCGTGGGTGTGCGCAAGGAAACAGCTAATTGGATACTCCTTATTATTTTGCCTTTGTATGCATTTCTTGCTGGAGGGGCACCGTCTGTTTGGAGATCTGTTTCTGTAACAGAAATCGTTTTAATCAGTATGTTATGTAAGAAAAAACTTGCGATGGATGATGCATTTTCACTAAGTGTCATTGGATTTGTATGGTTGAATCCTTGGGTTATTTTTCAAATTGGATTTCAATTGTCTTATTTAGCCGCATGTTCACTCATTTATTCTTCATCAATCTTAAAGAATAGCACATCTTATATGATACAATCTCTCGTAATTACCACACATTGTCAGTTAATCGTGTACCCCATACTTCTATATCAATTTTATGAGATATCCCTTTCTTCCTTTTTGGCGAATATCGTTTTCGTTCCACTTTTCTCATTTGTTATCTTACCCATCAATATAATCTTTCTAGCTTTTAGTTATATTTCTATTTCCCTAAGTGATTTTTTCTTTTCCTTCTATGAACCACTTCGCACGTTACTAAGTGAATTCATCCTCTTTTTGGGAAGTTTACCATATCAAATGTGGAATCCTATGAAACCAACATTACCCCTTGTTTTATTGGCTTTTGCCAGTGTTTTTGTATTTTTTCTTTCTTTTGAAACGAAAAAAAACCAACTTTTTGGCTGTGTAGTCCTTTTATTACCAATGATGATGATTCACATTACCCCTTATTTAGATTCCTCTACAAAGATTACATTTTTAAATGTTGGACAAGGCGATAGCACTATTATTGAAATGCCTTACCGAAAAGAAGTGATCATGATTGACACAGGTGGATTACTTCGGTTTGATCAGGAGCCTTGGACAGAAACGAATGAAGTGTATGAGATTGGTAGGAAAGTTGTAGTACCCTTTTTAAAAGGAAGAGGAATTTCAAAAGTTGATACGCTTGTAATCACACATGCGGATGCAGACCATATGGAAGGTGCGGAAGAAATACTGGAACAAATAACCGTGAAGGAAATTCATATTACACCAAGCTCGTATGACAAAGATGTTATGGGAGATGTTAAGGAAGAAATAAACAAGCAACAAATTCCCGTAGTCGAAAAAATCGCAGGGGACCATATAGAATCAGCTTATTATCAATTTCACTATATCTCTCCAGAGGATTCTGTATATGATGGAAATAATGATTCATTAGTACTTTCTATGAAAAATGCCTATTTTCATGGGTTATTCTTAGGGGATTTAGAAAAAGAAGGAGAGGAAGAGTTAGTTCGGAAATACCAAGCTGCGTTACACAATGTTAGTTTGTTGAAAATAGGTCATCATGGAAGTAAAACGTCCAGTTCACAAGCTTTATTAGAATTAACAAATCCACGTATTTCCATCATATCTGCCGGCTATAACAACCGATATGGGCATCCCCATCCGGAAGTAGTGGAACGTTTGCAAGCATTAAAGCTTCCTTTTTTACAAACTGGTATAGAAGGTTCAATTGAAGTAGAAATAACAAAAGCGGGAGAAATTTATGTAAGTATTCCTTAAAATTGGAAAAGAGATTTGCCATTGTAGACAAATCTCTTTTCTAGTTATTATCGAGCGACAAACTCAACAATTACTGCAATTGCAAACATTATTGTAAAAAAACCAAAGGAGACTACGAAACCTATACCGGAGTCGATTGCATCGTTACGTTTCGACTGTACATTTTGTTCAAAATCATTCATTGCTACCCCTCCTATTTCCACCTAATTATATAGGATAGTATTTGAAAAATCTACATGCTTTATCCCAATTTCCATTCGTGATTTAGAATGTCACAATTTAGTCACTTTTTTTATTGTATAATAGTAGTATAAATCAGGCAAGGGGTTCTAACATGATTTCAGAGAAATGGATGCAAATTTCAAAGAATAAAATTTCAGAAGTATATTTGATATATGGAACAGAATCTTATTTTGTTGAGGAAACATTAAAAAGATTAAAAGGTAAGCTTAATGAATTGGGAGAATTAGAAGTAATAAACTTCGACTTAGAAGAAAAAAAAGTGGAAGAAGTCATTTACGAAGCAGATACAGTTCCTTTTTTCTCCGACAGGAAACTAGTCATTGCTAAAAATGCTTTCTTTTTAAAGGCTACAGAAAAAGGAAAAGAAAAAGTTATTCATGATACGGCCTTACTGGAACAATGGTTAAAAAACCCTTCTCCAACAGCTGTTACCGTTTTCGTTGCACCTTATGAAAAGTTAGATGAGCGGAAAAAAATTACTAAATCGATGAAGCAACATGCAAATGCGATTGAGGCTAAAAGTTTGCAAGTAAATGATTTAAAAGGCTGGATTCTTCACGAAGTTTCTGCTCTTGGTAAAACAATTTCAGATGCAGCGATTAATCTAATATTAGAAATAGGTGGCACAAACTTAGTTCATTTACAGACGGAACTATTGAAGATGGTGACTTATATTGGAGAGCAAGAAGAGATAGACGTAGAAACAGTGAAGCTGCTATTGGTAAAATCACTGGAGCAAGATGTTTTTACATTAGGTTCTGCGTATTTGGCTGGAAATAAAAGTGTAGCAATTGAAATTTACCATGATTTATTAAAAAGAAAAGAAGATCCGCTAAAGTTAAATGCGCTAATTGCATCTCAGGTTCGTTTGTTGATTCAGGTGAGTCATTTAAAGAAAAAAGGGTATCACGCCCAACAAATTGCAAATCAACTAAAAGTGCACCCTTACAGAGTGAAGTTAATGTTCGATCATCCAAGTTTGCGAAACGAACAGAAGTTACTTACTACTTTACATGATTTAGCGACAGTAGATTTACAGTTAAAAACATTAAGTACAAATCGTGAACGAATACTGGAATTATTTTTGTTGAAGTGAACTACGAAAAGCGAAAGCGCCTATGTCTGCCCTACGAAAATCAGCGTGGACCAGGATTTTTCTATTTCACCAACGTCATATATTGTACAACCTTAAAAAAACGCAAAAAAATAGACTGGTCCGCTTTAAGTCGGATCAGTCTATTAATTTACGCTTTTTTCATTAATTGAGCTTTCTTACGAGAAGCCGTATTTTTATGAATTAACCCTTTAGAAGCTGCTTTATCTAATTGTTTGATTGCAGTTTTAATAAGATCTTTAGCGTTTACTTCGCTATTAAGTGCAGCAGTATCAGCTTTTTTCACAGCAGTACGCATAGTAGATTTAGCTTGAGTGTTTACTGCAGATGCTTTAGCATTTTGTTTAACACGCTTAATTGCAGATTTAATGTTTGGCATACCTTTCACCTCCTATAATAGGTCTGAGATGATACTTTTCTTTGTTGAAACTGTCTAATACAACAAGCATTATTTTAACAAATGCTAAAACAAATTGCAACAGTGAAATGCAAAGAATATTTACTTGACACTTAGTCCACACTATTTTTGAGGTGAAAACTATGTGGGAACGAACTGATTTAATCGATGAATCTGTTGAAATGGTGCAGCATCGCACGAAAAAAGAAAAAGAAGTTTTAGATGAAGAAGATGGAATATTATTTGAAGAGAGTAGAGATGGAGCTGTTTTAATAACTTCTATCGAGGTAGATGATGCAGGTGAAAAGAGAATTGGTAAGAAAAAAGGGAAATATATTACATTAACAGATTTAACTATTAGTCCAGATGATGAACAAAGCTTTAAACAGATTGAGAAAATGTTTATAAAGTATTTGGACGAGATTCATTCAAAAATACCGCTTTCGACAAATTCGAAAATTTTAATCATTGGTCTTGGTAATGCGTCCATTACTCCGGATGCAATTGGCCCAAAAGCAATCGAGTATCTACAAAATACTTCGTTAACGATGGACGATGAAAAAGTGAAAGTAGTCATGTATGCTCCCGGTGTGACTGGACAAACAGGACTTGAAACGAGTGATTTCGTCAAGGCCATCAGTGATAAATTTAAACCGGATTTAATCATTGTATTAGATGCATTAGCAGCCCGAAATAGTGAGCGGTTGTGTAAAACGATTCAATTAACAAATACAGGCATACATCCAGGTTCTGGAGTTGGAAATCAACGAAAAGAAATTTCAGAGGAAGTGTATGGTGTCCCGGTAACAGCTATTGGAATCCCGATGGTTGTCGACGGACCAGTTTTATACGCAGACGCTATGGAACAAGTAATTCATTATATTGCATCGAAAGTAGAGGAAAAGGGCAGACCATCCTCAGCTTTAGCCGTCACATCAATGGTTTCAACAAAAGATACGACAATTGATAAGAAAGTGTTAGAACCAATTTTTGGCGAGTGGGTAACTTGGTCGAAGGATGAAAAAAGAAAATTATTTGAGGAAGTATTTATTGGTAAAAATCCATCTCTTTTTGTGACGCCAAAAGAGACGGATGCATGGGTCGATCATTACGCATATTTGCTATCAAACGGTTTAGAAACATGGATTTCAAACAGATGATTATGTTCTAATTTGCCACTCCTCCACATACCATTGTCTGAGGAGAGTGGTAGCTATGTCTAAACCCATGAAGCATTTAACTAATCTTTTATTATTATTATTTTTAGCTCCAATTATTATAGCGACGATTCAAACACCTCTTTTATCAAATGAAACAGAGGTACCTAAAGAAGAGACAACATCAACACCGGTAGTTTATGCTGCACAGGTACAGGCAAAACCAGCTGCGGCGGAAACTCAAATAACAGAACCGAAGAAAGCATTTGTCTATTTTACACATTCGCACGAAGCCTATCCTTCTGTACTTGAAGCGAATAATGAAAAGATTGCAGTTTATCACACGGAACAAAATATCAGCTCTTATCAAGACCTTATTTCCGATCAATTTGCCTTCCATCAGTTAGAAACTACTTTTCTTGAAGTCGATAACATGAAAGAGATGAAAGCGAATAATAAAAAGTTTACCCAAGCTTATGGTGCAGTCAGACCTTTTATTATTGACGCGCTTGCCCATAGTGAATACGATCTTGTATTAGATTTGCACAGAGACTCTGCAAAGAGCAAAATAACAACTTTAAAAAGTGGAGATAATAGCTACGCCAAATTATTATTCGTTATTGGAGGGGAGCATGCAAACTATAGTTCGAACCAACAATTAGCAAATAATCTCTCCGAACAATTAAATAAATTAGTGCCAGGTATCTCAAGAGGTGTAATCGTTAAAAAGGGTAAAGGAGTGGATGGTGTGTATAATCAAGATCTTTCTAAAAACTCCTTATTAGTAGAAATAGGTGGTATTGAAACGACAGAAGAGGAAATAAATCGGACGATTTCCGTATTAGCAAAAGCGGTTTCTAATTTATACACGACACAAATTCCATCATAGTTTAAAAAAGTTGGAGTATATTTTATACTTCAACTCTTTTTTGGGTCATTAATCATATGATTGTCTTAGGGATTGCTTTTTGGTAAGATTAAAGTCTGGAAAAAAAGAAAATACATAGAAAGTATTATGTTGACTAATAGATTTAATGATTATGCGTTACGTATATGCATGTTGTCTGTTATAATTCATAGTAGTTTAAATAGGAGTGAATAAGTATGAATCATGAAGATAGAATCGAAAGACAGAAGAAGATTCGTAACTTTTCTATTATTGCACATATTGACCACGGAAAATCGACTTTAGCGGACCGTATATTAGAAAAAACGAAAACATTAACTTCACGTGAAATGAAAGATCAGTTGTTAGATTCAATGGATCTTGAGCGTGAAAGAGGAATTACAATAAAATTAAATGCTGTTCAATTAACGTATCTTGCAAAAGATGGAGAAGAATATATTTTCCATTTGATCGATACACCTGGACACGTCGATTTTACATACGAGGTATCACGTAGTTTAGCGGCCTGTGAGGGAGCTATTCTTGTGGTGGATGCAGCACAAGGGATTGAAGCACAAACGCTTGCAAACGTTTATTTAGCGTTTGACAATGAATTAGAAATATTGCCAGTTATCAATAAAATCGATTTACCAGCCGCTGACCCAGAGCGAGTAAGAAAAGAAGTAGAAGAAGTAATTGGAATTGACGCTTCTGAAGCTGTTCTTGCATCTGCTAAAGCAGGTATTGGTATAGAAGAAATTTTAGAACAAATCGTTGCAAAAGTTCCTGCACCAACAGGGGATCCATCTGCACCCTTACAAGCACTAATCTTTGACTCATTATTCGATCCTTACCGAGGTGTAATTGTCTATATTCGTATTATGCAGGGGACGGTTAAACCTGGGGATACGATTAAAATGATGTCCTCTGGTAAAGAATTTGAAGTTGTTGAAACAGGCGTATTTACACCGAAATCTACTCAACGTTCTGAACTGACTGTAGGGGACGTTGGATTCTTAACAGCTTCCATGAAGACTGTAGGAGATTCTAGTGTTGGGGATACAATTACACTAGCGTCAAATCCAGCGACTGAAATACTTCCTGGGTATCGTAAAATGAATCCAATGGTATTCTGTGGCCTTTATCCAATTGATACTTCTAAATATGTAGATTTACGTGATGCATTAGAAAAATTACAATTGAATGATGCTGCACTCGAGTTCGAACCAGAAACGTCTCAAGCTTTAGGTTTTGGGTATCGTTGTGGTTTCTTAGGACTGCTTCATATGGAGATTGTACAAGAGCGTATTGAACGTGAATTTAATATTGACTTAATTACCACTGCACCAAGTGTAATTTATGATGTGAAGTTAACAAATGGGGACGTTATGAAAGTAGATAACCCTTCTATGATGCCAGACGCACAAAAAGTGGCTGTTATTGAAGAACCTTATGTGAAAGCTTCTATCATGGTTCCAGAAGATTATGTTGGTTCTGTTATGGAATTATGTCAACGTAAACGAGGAAACTTTATTACGATGGATTATTTGTCTAAGGCTCGTGTGAATATAATTTATGAAATTCCATTGTCTGAAATCGTCTATGATTTCTTTGATTCACTTAAATCTACGACAAAAGGATATGCCTCTTTTGATTATGAATTAATTGGTTACAAAGAATCCAAGCTTGTGAAAATGGATATCTTACTAAATAGTGAAAAGGTCGATGCATTAAGCTTTATCGTGCATAATGATTTTTCTTACGAACGCGGAAAACTAATAGTAGAAAAATTGAAAGCATTAATTCCAAGACAACAATTTGAAGTGCCGGTACAAGCAGCAATCGGTCAAAAAATAGTTGCTCGTTCGACGATTAAATCGATTGGTAAAAACGTGTTAGATAAATGTTACGGTGGAGATATTTCACGTAAACGTAAACTTCTGGATAAACAAAAAGCAGGTAAAAAACGTATGAAACAAGTAGGATCTGTAGAAGTTCCTCAAGAAGCATTTATGGCAGTTCTAAAGATGGACGAGCCTAATAAATAAAAAAGGAAAAGGAGGCACTAGAAGCCTCCTTTTTCGTTTAAATGATAATAACTGTCTAGCTACAGCGCCTTGCCCCTCGGGGTCAAATGGGTAATCACTGCGGTGGCTGAGGAGCTGCCTCCTCGCGATTCCCCATTTGCCTGTCGGGGCAGAGATAGGCGCTTTCGCTTTTCTAATAGAAAGTAGGGAAATATATGGTACGTGGTGTTTATATCCATATTCCTTTTTGTCATCAAATTTGTAACTACTGTGATTTTAATAAGTTTTTCTTTCAAAATCAGCCGGTAGATGAATATATTGAGTCACTTGGAAAAGAAATGGCATTATGGAAAGAGCAATTACAAGATGCACAAATTGAAACTATTTTTATAGGGGGAGGTACGCCAACCTCTTTGTCTGAACTTCAGTTAGAGCGTTTATTAACTTTAATCCATCAGCATATTCCGATGAACCATGTCGTAGAATTTACATCTGAAGCAAATCCAGATGAGTTAACATTAGAAAAAATGCAGGTTATGCGAAAATTTGGTGTGAATCGATTAAGTATGGGTGTTCAAACGTTTGATCAAGACTTGCTAAAAGTGCTTGGTAGAACACATTCTAATGAACATGTGTATAAGGTTATTGAAAATGCGAAGAAAATTGATTTTCCTTCGATTAGTATAGATTTAATGTATGGTTTACCAAATCAAACGATGGAGCAGTGGAAATATTCACTGCAAGAAGCATTTAGACTTAAAATCCCTCATATCTCTTCTTATTCATTACTAGTGGAACCAAAAACGGTTTTCTATAACCTTATGTCAAAAGGAAAACTTTCTTTGCCAGGGGAAGATTTAGAAGCTGAGATGTATGGATATTTGATGGATGAAATGAAGAAACAAGGGTATTCTCAATATGAAATAAGTAATTATTCGCATGAAGGAAAACAGTCGAAGCATAATTTAATTTATTGGGATAATGATGAATATTTTGGATTTGGAGCTGGTGCTCATGGATATGTGAATAATACTCGTTATTCAAACCATGGACCGCTAAAAAAATATATGCAAACAATAGATCAAGGTGAGAAACCACTTGTGATGCAAAAAGAAGTAACGTTTACTGAGAAAATGGAAGAAGAAATGTTTTTAGGTTTACGAAAAAATGCAGGAGTATCTTTAAAAAGATTTGAAAATAGATACGGACAAACTTTAACTGAAGCATATGGTAAAGAGATGGAAGAACTGATTCAAAAAGAATTTATCGTTATTGAAAATGAGTTTGTCAAACTTACAAGACGCGGTCGATTTTTAGGGAATGAAGTTTTTCAGTATTTTCTGCGCTAAAACTACCATGCTTCGGCTTAGTTGCGTCCACTTTTTACATTTATTATGTCGCAGAAGATATTTTTTATATGAAGTTAAATCAAATTCGTTGACAGTTTTCTTTAGATTTGATAAATTTTATATGAGTATTAGCACTCTCTCTTAATGAGTGCTAACAAGAGGTGATAATCATGCTAACTAATAGGCAATTATTAATATTGCAAGTAACGGTAGATGATTTTATCGAAACCGCCCAGCCAGTTGGTTCTCGTCAGATTTCGAAAAAGGAGGGTGTAACATATAGTCCTGCTACCATTCGAAATGATATGGCGGATTTAGAAGATATGGGTTTTTTAGAAAAAACGCATACTTCATCTGGGCGTGTGCCTTCTGAAAAAGGCTATCGATACTATGTAGACAATATGTTAACTCCACAGCGAATACCTAACGTTGAACTACAACAAATACGTTCTGTTTTTGAAGAGCGAATGCTGGAGACGGAGCAAGTAATTCGGAAATCCGCAAAAATTTTGTCGGAATTAACGAATTACACCTCTATTTTGTTAGGACTTGATGTGAGAAAACATCGAATTAAACGCTTTTCTATCGTTCCGCTAACAGATGACTCTGCTGTCGCAATTATCGTTACTGATAGTGGTCATGTAGAAAATCGAGTATTTTCTATACCGGAAAACTTTACTTCTTCGGATATTGAAAAAATGGTCAATATGTTAAATGACAAATTGGTGGGCGTTCATTTACATGAACTTTCTTCGAAGCTTGAACTAGTTACTAAAACTATTTTACAACAACGAATTGGGCATTTGGAAAACCTTTTTGGTTCATTTAACAAGGCAATTTCTATTGAACATGGACATGAAGATAAAGTTTACTATGGTGGAAAAATGCACTTGTTAAACCAACCGGAATTTAATGACGTAGCAAAAGCTAGAAGTATTATGTATTGGATGGATCATGTAAACCAGATTCCTGGTATATTTCCTTTAGATAAAATGGGAATACAAATTCGCATCGGTTCTGAAAATAATCATCTCGCGATGGAAAACTGCAGTGTTATTACAGCGACTTACTCAATTGGGGAAGAGCAGACTGGATCCATTGCAATTATTGGTCCTACTCGGATGGATTATAAACGAGTAGTTTCATTACTAGACATCATGAGTGGTGACTTATCAAAAGAACTTTCGAAACTATTACATGGGCATTATGAATAAAGGAGAGTTTCAAACATGTCAGAAAAACAAGAAGAAATCGTAGAAGATTCAGTAGTAGATTCGACGGAAGAAACAGAGCAAGCAGTATCTGTTGACTCAGTTGAAGAAGTAGTTGAAGTGGACGAGCTTACGTTAGTCAAACAACAACTTGAAGAAGAGCAAGATAAAGCAATTCGTTCTAGAGCAGACTTTGAAAACTATAAACGTAGAGTTCAAAAAGATAAAGAGGCTGATTATAAATATCGTGCTCAACCATTGTTATTGGATATTTTGCCTGTCCTTGATAATTTTGAACGTGCACTTGCAGTAAATGCAACAACGGAAGAAGCTACTTCTTTAGTGAAGGGCGTTGAAATGGTGTACCGCACTTTATTAGATGCAGTAACAAAAGAAGGTCTTGAAGTAATTGAAGCTGAAGGTGTTGCTTTTGACCCGAACTTCCATCAAGCAGTTATGCAAGAAAAAGACGATTCAAAAGAGCCTGGTATTGTGCTTCAAGAATTACAAAAAGGGTACAAGTTAAAAGATCGTATTTTACGACCTTCCATGGTTAAAGTGAACGAATAATAAAAAAAGTTAGCTCATATTTCATTTATATATATTAGGAGGAAAAAATTTATGTCTAAAATTATCGGTATTGACTTAGGAACAACAAACTCATGTGTATCAGTATTAGAAGGTGGAGAACCAAAAGTAATTCCAAATCCAGAAGGTAACCGTACAACTCCTTCAGTTGTAGCTTTCAAAAATGGAGAAAAACAAGTTGGGGAAGTAGCGAAACGTCAATCTATTACAAACCCAAATACAATTTCATCTGTTAAACGTTTAATGGGTACGAATGAAAAAGTAAAAGTAGAAGATAAAGAATATACACCACAAGAAGTATCAGCAATGATTCTTCAATACTTAAAAGGCTATGCAGAAGAGTATCTTGGCGAAAAAGTAACGAAAGCAGTTATTACAGTTCCAGCTTACTTCAATGATGCTGAACGTCAAGCTACAAAAGATGCTGGTCGTATCGCTGGTCTTGAAGTAGAACGTATTATTAACGAACCTACTGCAGCAGCACTTGCATACGGTTTAGATAAAACGGATACAGATGAAAAAATTCTTGTATACGATCTAGGTGGCGGTACATTTGACGTATCTATCTTAGAACTTGGAGACGGAGTATTTGAAGTACTAGCAACTGCTGGTGACAACCGTCTTGGTGGAGATGACTTTGACCAAATATTAATAGATTACTTAGTACAAGAATTCAAAAAAGAAAACGGCATTGACTTATCAAAAGATAAAATGGCTGTTCAACGTCTAAAAGATGCTGCAGAAAAAGCGAAAAAAGATTTGTCAGGTGTAACATCAACACAAATCTCACTTCCTTTCATTACTGCAGGAGAAGCTGGACCACTTCACTTAGAAGTAACGATGACTCGTGCGAAATTTGACGATTTAACAGCTCATTTAGTAGAACGTACAATGGTACCAGCTCGTCAAGCAATGAAAGATGCTGGATTATCAGCTTCTCAAATCGACAAAGTTATTCTTGTTGGAGGATCTACTCGTATTCCTGCAGTACAAGAAGCGGTTAAAAAAGAAACTGGCAAAGAACCACATAAAGGTGTAAACCCAGATGAAGTTGTAGCAATGGGTGCAGCAGTTCAAGGTGGAGTTTTAACTGGAGATGTGAAAGACATTGTTCTTCTAGATGTTACACCACTTTCTTTAGGTATTGAAACAATGGGAAGCGTATTTACGAAGTTAATCGAACGTAATACAACTATCCCAACATCAAAATCACAAACATTCTCAACAGCTGCAGATAACCAACCGGCAGTAGATATTCACGTGTTACAAGGTGAACGCCCAATGGCTACTGATAACAAAACACTTGGTCGTTTCCAACTTTCAGATATTCCACCAGCACAACGTGGTGTTCCGCAAATCGAAGTTACATTTGATATCGACAAAAATGGTATCGTAAATGTTAAAGCGAAAGATGTAGGAACTGGTAAAGAACAGAATATTACAATCCAATCAGGCTCTTCTCTTTCTGACGAAGAAATCGAACGTATGGTACAAGAAGCAGAAGTTAACGCAGAAGCAGATAAAGTGCGTAAAGAAGAAGCTGAAGTGAAAAACGAAGCGGATCAATTAGTATTCATGACTGAAAAAACACTAAAAGATTTAGAAGATAAAGTATCTGAAGAAGAGAAAAAATCTGCTGAAGATGCAAAAGAAGCGTTAAAAGCTGCACTTGAAGCTGGAAACTTAGAAGACATTAAAACGAAAAAAGATGCATTAAACGAAATCGTACAACAACTTACGATGAAACTTTATGAACAAGCTCAAGCGGATGCTGCTGGTCAAGCTGAAGGCCAACCAGATGACGGCGTTGTAGACGCTGAGTTTGAAGAAGTTAAAGACGAAGATAAAGATCAAAAGTAAGATCTGTAAGCTAAGTAAGTGAGTCAGTCAGTGGGAGAAGTCAAAGACCGTTTGCGGCTTTGGCTTTTCTTACTGTCTAGCTTGAAACGGCAACCGCTAAAGATCAAATGCCGGTTCCCTGCGGTGGCTTAGAAACTACCTCCTCGGGATCCGTCATTTGATCGTCGCAGTTTAACGCCGTTTTCCGCTTTTCTTACTGTCTAGCTTGAAATGAATTTATAAGTTTTTGCTATTCGGAATTTGTCCGTGTTACAATATCCCTTATGTAAAGGTTAATAGAGCAGGAGAGTGAATTATGAACAAACGTGATTATTATGAGGTGCTAGGTGTTGCAAAAGGTGCTTCTCAAGATGAAATTAAAAAAGCATATCGTAAACTGTCAAAACAATTTCACCCAGATATAAACAAAGAAGCGGATGCTGAAGACAAATTTAAAGAAATTTCTGAAGCATATGAAATTCTGAGTGATGAACAAAAACGTGCACAGTACGATCAATTTGGTCATGCTGGTCCAAACCAAGGATTTGGTGGCGGTGGCGCAGATGGATTTGGATTCGATGATATTTTTAGTTCGTTCTTTGGTGGCGGTGGCGGCTCTCGTCGACGTGATCCGAATGCCCCAAGGAAAGGTAGCGATCTTCAATATTCTATGACTATTGAGTTTGAAGAAGCTGTATTTGGTAAAGAAAAAGAAATAGAAGTAGCAAAAGAAGAGAATTGTGATACTTGCTCTGGTACAGGTGCAAAACCTGGCACACACCCAGAAAAATGTTCGCATTGTAATGGGCAAGGTCAAGTGAACGTGACACAAGACACTCCATTTGGACGAATTCAAACGAAACGTGCATGTAACCATTGTCAAGGATCAGGAAAACTAATTAAAGATAAATGTGCAACTTGTCATGGTAAAGGTACTGTAAATAATCGTAAAAAAATTAAAATTACCATCCCTGCCGGCGTAGATGATGGTCAGCAGCTACGCGTTAGTGGTCAAGGGGAACCGGGTGTAAACGGTGGTCCTTCAGGAGATTTATATATTGTATTCCGCGTGAAATCAGATCCTCGCTTTGAACGTGATGGCGATGATATTTATCACGAATTGCCTTTGACATTTGCTCAAGCAGCACTTGGAGATGAAATTGAAGTTCCAACAGTACAAGGTAAAGTAAAACTTAAAATTCCAGCTGGAACTCAATCACAAGCGAATTTCCGTTTAAAAGGAAAAGGCGTAAAAAATGTGCATGGTTACGGAGTTGGAGATCAACACGTTATTGTAAAAGTAATTACACCGAAGAAATTAACAGAAAAACAAAAACAATTACTACGTGAATTTGCTGAAATTAGTGGAGATATTCCAGAAGAACAAGGCAGTTCATTATTTGATAAAATTAAAAAGACATTAAAAGGTGAGTAAAGGAGTTGGCGCAAGTGAAATGGTCTGAACTATCCATTCATACAACGAACGAAGCGGTAGAAGCGGTAAGTAATATTTTGCATGAAGCAGGAGCAAGTGGTGTCGTAATTGAGGATTCACAAGAGTTAGTCAGAGAAAGAGAAGATATGTTTGGTGAAATTTATAGTTTAAATCCAGATGACTTTCCAAGCGACGGTGTACGTGTAAAAGCTTACTTAGCAGAAACTAGTTTTCTATTAGAAACGGTAGAAGAGATTAAACTTGCGATTAACAATTTAGAAAACTTTAATATTGATCTTGGCCATAATTTGTTGACAGTGCACGAAGTAGATGAAGAGGATTGGGCAACTGCTTGGAAAAAATATTATCATCCAGTGAAAATATCCAATCGTTTTACAATTGTTCCGACTTGGGAAGTCTATGAAAAAGTAAATACAGATGAGCTAATCATCGAATTAGATCCAGGAATGGCTTTTGGTACAGGAACTCATCCAACTACTGTCATGTGCTTACAAGCGCTTGAAAAAACAGTGCAAGCAGATTCAAGTGTTATTGATGTAGGAACTGGTTCTGGCGTTCTTTCAATCGGAGCAGCTAAACTAGGAGCAACTTCGGTACATGCATTAGATTTGGATGAAGTAGCTGTTAGATCTGCAAAAGAAAATATTTTATTGAATAAAGTAGAAAACTTAGTGGAAGTGACACATGGTAATTTACTTGATAATGTGAAAGAACAAGCTGATGTCGTAGTAGCAAATATTTTAGCTGAAATTATTATGACATTTACGGATGATGCGTTTTCGATTGTAAAGGATGGCGGAGTATTCATTACTTCTGGTATCATTGCACCGAAAAAAGAAGATGTTCGTAATTCTTTAATAAATGCTGGTTTTGAAATAGAAGAAGTAATGATGATGGAAGACTGGGTAACAATTATTTCTAGAAAACCAGTTAAATAAGGGAGATTGTTATGCAACGTTATTTTACGAATGAGTTAATCGCAGAAAATAATACACTAACAGTTTTAGGTGAGGATGCGCATCATATGATTCAAGTGATGCGCATGATCCCTGGCGATGAAGTTTATGTAGTAGTGGATGCTGTTACATATACAATGACGATTGTTGAAGGGTCTTCTAAGTCTGTTTTATTGCAAGTGAAAGACAAGCAGGATCAAACGAATGAGATGCCTGTCAAAGTATCGATTGTTTGTGGACTTCCAAAAGGGGACAAACTTGAGTTAATCACCCAAAAAGCGACTGAACTAGGCATGCATACGCTGTATCCATTTGAAGCAAAAAGATCTATTGTAAAATGGGACAAACAAAAAAATGAGAAAAAAATAGCTCGTTTACAAAAAATAGCTAAAGAAGCAGCAGAGCAATCACATCGTTCGATGATTCCACACATTCATACAGCAATTTCTATAAAAGAATTATTGGACATTTCTAACTCTTACCATGTTAGATTTGTTGCAGATGAAGAAGATGCGAAGTTAGAAGAACGCCAACGCTTTTCCGACCTATTAAAAAAAGTCAATGGTGTAGAATCCATACTGATCGTATTTGGACCTGAAGGTGGCCTGGATCGTCATGAAATTAAAGCACTTCATGAAAATGGCTTTCAATCTATTTCACTTGGACCTAGAATTCTTCGAACGGAAACAGCACCATTGTATGCACTTTCTGCAATTTCTTATGAATATGAATAAAAAATTTATTTTTGAAGCCAGTGAGTAGAATCTCACTGGCTTTTTTTAACCATTTACTTTATGATAAAGAGGTACGTACAACTTCGAAAAGAGGAATACTTATGACCCAAAATATTGCAGCATTAATAGACCATACATTATTAAAACAAAATGCAACAAAAGATCAAATCGAAAAAATTTGTGAAGAAGCAAAAACATATACATTTGCTTCTGTTTGCGTAAATCCAACATGGGTTAATCTTAGTGCCAAGTTATTACAAGATAGTCCTGTAAAAGTATGCACAGTAATCGGATTCCCGTTAGGAGCAACTACTTCAGCAGTCAAATCATTTGAAACAACAAATGCAATTGAAAATGGCGCAGATGAAATTGACATGGTTATAAATGTTGGAGCATTAAAAGGACAAGATTATGATTTAGTACAAAAAGATATCGAAGCAGTTGTAGAAGCTGCAAAAGGGAAAGCAATCGTCAAAGTTATTTTAGAGACATGTTTATTAACAAATGAGGAAATTGTAAAAGCGAGTGAATTATCAAAAACTGCAGGAGCAAATTTCGTAAAAACTTCTACAGGTTTCTCAACAGGTGGAGCTACAGTAGAAGCTGTTAAATTGATGAAAGAAACAGTAGGGTCAGCACTTGAAGTAAAAGCTTCTGGCGGGATTCGTAGTTTAGAAGACTTGCAAACAATGGTTGAAGCAGGTGCTACTAGGATTGGTGCAAGCTCTGGTGTAGATATCATGCAAGGCTTAACAAGTAAATCTGATTATTAATTTATACCAAAGTATTGACCAACAGTTAACTTTAAGATATAATTTTTATTAGTACATAACAACTGGTTATGTGCTTGACGTGTGTTCGGAGGGAGGGAAAAAGAGATGTCAAAAACTGTCGTTCGCAAAAACGAATCGCTTGAAGATGCTCTTCGCCGCTTCAAAAAGACTGTATCTAAAAGTGGTACAATTCAAGAAATAAGAAAGCGCGAGTTTTATGAAAAACCAAGCGTAAAGCGTAAAAAGAAATCAGAAGCTGCCCGTAAACGCAAATTCTAATTATAGAATCTTACAAGCTATGAAATCGTGGTTTCAATAAATACTAAGCGTGAAACGTAAAAAGAAATCAGAAGCTACACGTAAACGTAAGTGGTAAATAATTCCCAACCATCCCTACGTTCAAAACACGTACTGAATGATTAAACTTTACAATCTATGTAAACCGAGAAATTAATTTTTCTCGGTTTATTTTATTTTTTTGAAACTTTTTTCATCCTATTCCGTAAATGTAAGTATACATATAGAAGAAAGGAGGTTTAAAGGTGAAAATGTCTCGTTTCGTTTTATCTGTTTGTTTAGTTCTAATATCTTTTGCGCTAATGATTCCAGAATCTGCGGCACAATCAAACATAGTGTATAAAATACCTGTTTATCAAGAAGTTGAAAAAGGATTATATGCTTTTTTAAAAAGGTCGATTGGTGATGCTGAAGAAGCTGGAGCGGATGCTATTGTATTAGAAATTAATACACCTGGAGGTTTTGTAGACTCAGCAGAAGATATTGCCAATTTACTAGATTCTACTTCTCTTCGTAAAATTGCCTATATTAATTCCGAAGCTTTATCTGCGGGTGCATATTTAGCACTTCATACGGATGAAATTTATATGTCTCCAAGTGGAACTATCGGAGCGGCAGCTGTAATTGAAAGTAGTGGTAATACGGCTGGTGAAAAAGCAAATAGTGCGTGGAAAGCGAAAATGATTAATGCAGCTGAACTGACAGGAAAGGACCCTATTTATGCGCAAGCGATGGCAGATGATACAGTGAATCTGCCAGAATATAGAGCGCCTGCCGGAAAATTATTAACGCTTTCTTCTTCCGAAGCATTGAAAGTTGGTTATTCTGAAGGAACAGTTTCGTCATTTGGGGAATTACTGGAAATGGCCAATCTGGCAAATGCAAAAGTAGTAGAGTCAGAAGAAACTTTTATGGAATCGCTTGCACGTTTTATAACGAATCCTATAATTGTTCCGATTTTATTGTCTGTTGCGAGTCTTGGGTTAATAATTGAGTTATACTCTCCGGGGTTTGGTGTTGCCGGGACAATGGGACTGATCTCGCTTGTTTTATTTTTCTTTGGTCACTTAGTGGCAGGACTTGCTGGTTATGAAACGATCATTCTTTTTGTAATTGGTATATTGCTAATCGTGGCAGAATTCTTTTTACCATTTGGAATCAGTGGTATATTAGGAGCAGGGGCTATTGTTTTAAGTATTATATTAGCTGGTGGTAATGTAACACAAATGAGTATTGCGGTGCTCATTGCATTAACAGTAACTATAGTAGGAATGGTGATTATCATGAAGTTCTTTGGAAAAGAACTAAGAGTATTTAACAAAATGATTTTGTCTGATGCAACATCAACAGACAAAGGGTATGTTTCTAATGAAAATCGAACAGATTTAATTGGAAAAGTAGCTATAACAATGACGCCTCTTAGACCTGCCGGCACTATACGTATGGATAACGAGAGAATCGATGCTGTTTCTGATGGAAGCTATATTGATAAAGGCAAACGTGTTAAGATTATTAAAGTTGAAGGTTCTCGAATTGTAGTTAGAGAAGTTATTGAAGGGGAGGAAACAAAATGATTACAGGATCGGCAATTACTTTAATCGTAATTATAGTATTGGCATTTATCGTGTTAGCGGTATTTTTTACATTTTTTCCGATTGCATTATGGATTTCAGCACTAGCAGCAGGAGTTAAAATAAGTATTTTCACGTTAGTAGGGATGAGGTTACGTCGCGTTATACCGTCACGTATCGTAAATCCACTTATTAAAGCACATAAGGCAGGATTAGCTGCTGTTACAATTAATCAGTTAGAAAGCCATTATTTAGCTGGTGGTAATGTTGACCGTGTTGTAAATGCGTTAATCGCGGCACACCGTGCGAATATCGATCTTACATTCGAACGAGCAGCAGCTATTGATTTAGCGGGGCGTGACGTATTAGAAGCAGTTCAGATGTCTGTTAACCCTAAAGTAATTGAAACACCATTTATCGCAGGTGTTGCGATGAACGGGATTGAAGTAAAAGCAAAAGCACGTATTACAGTTCGTGCAAACATTGACCGTTTAGTCGGTGGTGCAGGGGAAGAAACAATCGTAGCACGTGTTGGTGAAGGAATTATCTCAACAATTGGTTCTAGTACTAGTCATGAACGAGTTCTTGAAAATCCCGATTTAATCTCTCAAACTGTGTTAGCTAAGGGACTCGATTCAGGTACTGCTTTTGAAATTCTATCGATTGATATCGCGGACGTTGATATAGGTAAAAACATTGGTGCCGAACTTCAAACAGAACAAGCGGAAGCAGATAAGAAAATTGCTCAAGCAAAAGCAGAAGAACGTCGTGCAATGGCTGTTGCTTCTGAACAAGAAATGAAAGCGAAAGTTGTAGAGATGCGCTCTAAAGTAGTAGAAGCGGAAGCTGCAGTTCCTTTAGCGATGGCAGAAGCGCTTCGTGAAGGAAATATGGGTGTAATGGATTACATGAATTACAATAATATTAAAGCGGATACTAGTATGAGAGACTCTATTAGTAAAGTGGGCGGAGATAAACCTTCTACTGATGAGCTAAAATAATATAGCGGAAAGGAGGTTTTCTCCTTGGAAGGTCTTATTCCAGTAATCATCTTAATGATTATTAGTGCTTTATTTAAAAATAAAAAGTCGAGCGAAAAAGAACCGGCAAATAAAAGAACAAACTCAGCGCCTCAGCCTAAACCAGTTTCCCAAAATCCTTTTAAAGATTTAGCTGATTTTGCCAAAGAGTTTACAAAAGACCAACAAATGAAGATGAAAGAAGTTCCTCCAGTTGTGAAGGACATTCCAGTTGTCCAAGAAAAAATGGAACGATCACAAAAAAGAGATCAAGGAGTGTCAAGAGGCACTGGTCGTTTATCTGTTTTTCAAGAAAAAAATCCTGAGCGTCAAGCAGCTAAACCACTTGTAAATAGCGTAATACCTAGTTCGAAGGAAGAACTAATAAAATCGATTATTTTTGCAGAAGTATTAGCGCCTCCAAAATCGAAAAGATAACTCATGAACACCCCTTTACATGCATAAAGTCATGTAAAGGGGTGTTTTTTTGCAAAAGCTATTTCCACTCCACGCGAGTATCTTAATCGATAATTTTAGTGAAATTATTTTGGATAATGACATGACGATTCTTCGTTTAAATGAAAACTTGGTTGAATGCTCTTACACGGATTTCACATTGGAAGTTAGTGCAAATTCTATTTTGATTAAGTCGCTAACAACCGAACAAATTTGTATTCAGGTGAGTGATTTACACTACATGAAATTGCAGAAGAAAGTGAAAAGCTGATGCAACAAACTATTCAAATAAGAATTTCAGTAAAAACCGATCAGTTTTTATTGTTTCAAAGATTACTCGCGGTTAATATTCACGTATTTCAAGTGTATAGTACAGAAAAATATATTTACTTTTCTATTCGGAAAAAAGATTTATCAGCTTTTCGAAAAGTAAGAAGGAAATTGAAGTTAAAAGTCATGATGATCGATCAAAAAGCAAAGGGAATCATAGATATCCGCTCTATTACTATAGTCGGCGTCTTGCTTTTTCTTTGTATTCCAGTAATTCTTGCGCAGTTTATTTGGTCTATTCAAATTGACACTAGTTCACCAGAGACGAATATCCTCTTACTAGAAGAATTAAAAGAAATGGATATCCGCCAAAATATTCAATCAAGAAAATTGCCATCTGAACAAATAATAAGGCAAAAGTTATTGACCGAGTACAAAGAGTATTCTTGGGTCCATTTTACAAGATCTGGATCTAAATTAATCGTTTCACCAATGCTAGCACCTGTTCAAGAAGACACGGTCATAAAAGACTTACCTCCCACTAATTTAATAGCGAAAAGAAGTGGAGTAATAACTGACTTTGAACTAGTTAAAGGTGAAAGAGCAGTTCAAAAAAATGTTTCTGTTGAAAAAGGAGATAGGCTTGTTAATGGATTTGTTACGCAAGGGAAGAAACAAATCCTTACAAGTGCAGAAGGAAAGGTGTTTGCTAGTTACTGGATTGAACTTGAATTTGAACTACCTAAAGAATTGAAACTAACGCAACCGAGTAAAAAAGAGTTAATTGTTCAACAAAAGACAGAGAAAAAACCAGTCTTTTGGAAAGGAATTGTCCTTCCAAAGCTGATTTCAACGTATTTAGAGGCAGGATATATTCAGAGAGAGGAGGAAAAAACGGTCATTTTAAATGAACAATCAGTTGAAACGTTAGTACTTCCTTTGCTATATCAAAAAATTGTGAATAATTTACCAACTGATACGCAGATATTAGAAGATAAAGTTTTACATGTATCCATCGAAAGTGATAAAGTGAAAGGGAAGATATTATTTCTGATTAATGAAAATATTGCAATACCACAAGTTATACCCCAAGGAGACGAAGCATGAGCGAACAAAAACTACTCGATATAAACTTGCAAGATCCAACAGAAGCAGTAATGCTACTGGGTATGTCTGACAAAAATTTAAAGCTTATTGAAGAGGAACTAAAGGTACAACTCATTACTAGAGGAGAATCTATTCGAATCGCTGGTGAAGAAGAAAACGTACTAGAAGCGAATAAATTAATGGAGCAGCTTCTAGCAGTTATCCGAAAAGGGATCAACATCAATCTGCGAGATGTCTCATCTGCAATTGAGATGAGTTTAAATGGTACAATCGAATATTTCTCTGGACTCTACGATGAAGAAATTGCAAGAAACGTAAAAGGAAAAGCTATTCGAGCAAAAACAATTGGGCAACGTGAATACATTCAAGGAATTAGGCATTCTGATTTAACATTTGGAATAGGACCAGCTGGAACAGGTAAAACTTATTTAGCTGTTGTTATGGCTACACAGGCATTGAAAAATGCACATGTGAAAAAAATCATTTTAACACGTCCTGCGGTTGAAGCGGGAGAAAGTCTAGGGTTTCTACCCGGAGACTTAAAAGAGAAGGTAGACCCCTATTTACGTCCGTTATATGATGCGTTACACGACGTGCTAGGTGCAGAACAGACGGATCGATTAATGGAAAGAGGAACGATTGAAATTGCACCACTTGCTTATATGAGAGGTAGAACACTCGATGATGCATTTATTATATTAGATGAAGCTCAAAACACGACAAAAGCACAAATGAAAATGTTTTTAACACGTCTTGGATTTGGTTCGAAAATGGTCATTACTGGGGATAAAACTCAGATTGATTTACCAAGAGGTGCGGAATCTGGTTTAATTGTTACAGAGAAAATCTTGCAAAAAGTTTCCGGTATCCATTTTCAATATTTAGAGCAAGGGGATATCGTTCGTCATCCACTTGTAGCGAAAATTATACAAGCATACGAAGCGCAGTAGTCATATACTTGACTACTGCTTTTCTTAAAAGATAAGAAAGTATAAGAATTTCCTCGATATGGAACACAGTAGGTGAGATTTTTTCTAAATCGCTCTGGACAGTTTTTTAGCTTACACTTTATCTTAAAAGAAAAACAATGGCTTAAGAAAGTGACGCAGTCGCTTTCTTAAGCCATTCCTCTTTTTAGTAATTGTGTAACTAATGACTGTCCGCCGCTCTCTAAGAATAACCGTAATCATTGTGTAGAAGATTTTGTTAAGAAGAGAGGAGCCGCAAGTCTATCTAAAAAGGACGCCGAAGATGCAATTTCGGCTATCATGTCACGCCTTACTTGGATGAATGCTTCTCCATTCTTTAGAGACATTCATAGACAGTGTCTTAATTTCTTGTTGTATCCTATGTAGACAAGAATTTCTTCTTTAAAAATAAGCGAGTATTATACTGTAGAACAGAGGAGATAGCCTGAAATATCACCTTAAGGTGTTTGTCAATAGATAGAAGTTCTTTGTCAAATGACGTTGGTGAAGAACTTTAGTAGGCTATAATTTATTTATTTGTCACGGGACTGTCCAGAAAGTCAGTACAACTGATTTTCTGGACAGTCTTTTTTTGTAATTTTTCAAATATTGTTTTCTCTATCTAGTTGAACTTATGTTTCCTATATTCTCTTAGCTGATTTTCGTTCCGAGCGGCGACTCCAGTGGGATTAGCGTGACAGGTGAGACCCCACAGGAGCGCGGTTTTCGCGACGAGGAGGCTCACCGCACGCCCCACGGAAAGCGTCCGCTCGGAACGAAAATCAGCGTGGATCAGGATTTTTTTATTTCACTAACGTCATATATTGTACAACCTAGGTAGAAAGGGTTCTCCTCTTTTTCTCGTTTATCCTATTACCATAAGTTTCGTCCAAAGCGAACCGGCGACGTCCATATAGAAAAAGGGCGCTTCCGCTTTTCTAATGTTTAATTTGGGTCTATTTTTAACTTGTTACAAAATAAGGTATAATAATAGAATCAGTTATATGGGGGTTGAGATAGTGTGAAAACTTTTTTACTAAAATGGAGAGAATGGAGTAATCATAAATATCTGCCATTAGTAATCATCCTTATAACAGCAATTTGTATGTTTTTCTTAATCATTGACAATGTAAAGGAAAAACAGTATGACATAAAACTATTTCAATTATCACCCGAAACAATCCGTTCCGTAAAAACAACGGAGGATACCGTTAAAACAAAAGAAGAACGAGAAAAAGTAGAAAAAAATGTTCTGCCGGTATATGAATTTCAAGAAGAAACAGCTGATAATCAGGCGGCTATCATTGGATCTATTTTTGATAATGTTATTGCGGTCAAAGACAAGACAGTTCGAGAAGATGACACAGACGAAGCAAGTTTTAAATTGGATCAATTAAAAAAAGAAATGGTAATACTGACGGAAAATGCTTCTTATGTTCGGTTAAGTGATGAATCTTTAGCGGTGCTTTTAAATCAAACCTCTGAAACACTTAATCAATCAAAAGATATACTGATGACACTTGTGAGTTCATTACTAAGTGAACCTATTCTTACGGAAGATTTATCTGAAAAGAAAATGGAAATGCAACAAAAGATTGTGCAAAGATTTGATCATTCAGAGGATTACATGAACGTTCTTTCATCAATTGCGCGGATGAGTATTGTGGAAACGGAACTGGAAAATGAAGTACTTACAAAACTTAGAATAGAACAAGCTATAGCAAGTGTAGAGCCTACTCGAATTCTACAAGGGCAAATACTCGTGCAAAAAGGAGAAATTATTGATCGTGAAGTGTATCGACAATTAGAATTACTAGGTATGCTAACGAATAAGACTTCATCTAAACCTATTATTGGTACTATGCTATTTGTTTTGTTAACGATGTGGGTAATATATGTGCAAACGACTATTCGTCTAGAAAAAACAATTGATCGTTCGAAAGCATTAATCGTAGTTTCATTTAGTTTAATCGTTTCTGTATTAATGATGAAAGTATTACAAATAGTTTCTAATAATTTCGATGTATTAATTGGGTTTTTATTTCCAGCTGGAATGGTTTCGATGCTCGTATATATTTTAGTGAATGAACGAGCGGCTTTTATCGCAAGTTTTGTCTCAGCTGCATATGCTGGAATTGTTTTTCAAGAGGGCTATTCAACTGTGTTTCAAATGGAATTCTCTTTATATATACTTTTTGGAGGGATTGCAGGGATTTACGCACTTCAACGATTGAATAACAATTCTCAAATACTTCGCTCAAGCTTGATCGTTTCGAGTGTAAACATATTATTTATTACATTTTATTTATTAATGACAAAAACAACGTATGAATTTACAGATATCGGTTTTTATATTGGCGCGGCAGTTTTAGCAGGTATATTATCTGGAGCTTTAACAATTGGAATTTTACCATTTTTTGAATCAACATTTGGTATTTTGTCGACAATGAGGCTAATTGAACTATCGAATCCTAATCATCCACTTTTAAAGAAAATATTAACGGAAACTCCAGGTACATATCATCATAGTGTAATGGTTGCTAACTTAGCTGAAGCTGCATGTGAGGCAATAGGAGTAAACGGATTATTGGCTAGAGTTGGTTGTTATTATCATGACATCGGAAAAACGAATCGTCCTGAATTTTTTATTGAAAATCAAATGAATGGGTACAATCCACACGACAATTTACCTCCTGAGGCGAGTCGCGATATAATCATTGCACATGCTGTTCAAGGAGCTAATATTTTAAGGAAAAATAAGATGCCAAAAGAAATTGTGGATATTGCGGAACAACATCACGGAACGAGCTTGTTAAAATTCTTTTACCATAAAGCGAAAGAACAGCATGATTCAGTGGATGAGGAAGAGTTCAGATATCCTGGCCCTAAACCACAAATGAAAGAAAATGCGATAATATCAGTGGCAGATAGTGTAGAGGCAGCTGTAAGAGCTATGAAAGAGCCTAGTGGAGAAAAAATCCATACAGTTATTCAGTCCATCATCAAAGACAAACTACAGGATGGGCAATTTGATGAATGTGATTTATCACTTAAGGAAATAAAAAAGATGGAAGAAAGTTTTTGTACGACAATGAAGGGTGTTTATCATTCAAGGATTGAGTATCCAAAATAATAATAATGGGGGCAGTTACAATGCTAGATATAGATTTAATGGATGAAACAAATACACTTACAACAGATTTAATGGAACTTGTAGAAAAAGTTTTACAATCTGCCGCTGTCCAACAATCAGTAAAAGAGGGTAGCGAGCTAAGTGTTAGCTTTGTTACTAATGATGCAATTCAAGAAATTAATAAAACATACCGTAATAAAGATGTGCCAACCGATGTTATTTCTTTTGCCATGGAAGAAATGGGAGAAGGAGAAATTAAAATTATTGCTGCTGATCTGCCTACGTTATTAGGAGATATTATCATCTCGGTAGAGCGTGCAAGTGAACAAGCTGAATCTTATGCTCATACATTTGAAAGAGAAGTTTGCTTTCTAGCAGTACATGGGTTTTTACACTTACTTGGGTATGATCATGGAACAGAAGCGCAAGAAAAAGAAATGTTTGGTCTGCAAGAGACTATACTACAAGCGTATGGTTTGAAACGTGAAGGCCATGAACTTTCGTAAGTTTTTTAAGTCCTTTTCATATGCAAGTAAAGGAGTTATACATGCTATAAAAAGTGAACAAAATTTCCGTGTTCATTTACTTGCAGGAGTAGTTGTATTATTAGCTGCTTTAGCAACTGGACTCTCAAAGTTGGAATGGATAATCATTGTGATATTAATATGTGGTATGTTCGTGATAGAATTAGTAAATGCTTCAATCGAACGAGTAGTAGATATAGCGTCACCTGATTTCCATGAGTTAGCGCGCCAAGCGAAGGATCTGGCTGCTGGAGCATGTTTGGTATACGCTATTTGTACTGTTATAGTAGGTTTAATCATATTTATCCCGAAATGGTGGGGAATCTTATATTAGAGGTGACTAAGTTGAATAAAGAAATATTAATGGATGCTTCTAAAGTTGCAAGAGAAAAAGCATATGTTCCGTATTCGAAATTTCCAGTAGGTGCAGCACTTTTGACAAAAGACGGAGAAGTTATTCATGGCTGTAATATTGAAAATGCTTCTTATGGATTAACGAATTGTGCTGAACGAACAGCTATTTTCAAAGCAGTTTCAGAAGGAAAAACAGCATTTACTGCTATTGCAATAGTAGGGGATACAGACGGACCAATCAGCCCGTGCGGAGCTTGTAGACAAGTGCTCGCGGAATTTTGTGATGGAAGTATGCCAGTGTATTTAACAAATTTAAAAGGAAATGTATTAGAAACAACGGTTTCAGAATTGTTACCAGGAGCTTTTACAACGGAGGATTTAGACTATGCAGCAAAACAATGAAGGCTTTAAATCAGGGTTTATATCAATTATCGGAAGACCAAATGTAGGGAAATCTACATTTTTGAATCGAGTAGTAGGACAAAAAATTGCTATTATGAGTGACAAACCTCAGACAACTCGAAATAAAGTACAAGGTGTATTAACGCTAAAAGAAAGTCAAATGATCTTTATCGATACACCAGGTATTCATATACCTAAGCATAAACTTGGTGACTTCATGCTAAAAGTTGCAAAAAACACACTTCGTGAAGTGGATGTCATTATGTTTATGGTCAATGCAACAGAAGCAAGAGGGAAAATTGATGATTATATTATGGAAATGCTTGAAAACAACGAAACACCTGTATTTCTAGTGATTAATAAAATTGACCAAATACACCCAGATGAATTAACAAAAATTATTGATTCATATAAGAGGAAGTATGATTTCGCTGAAATAATTCCAATCTCTGCTCTACAAGGAAATAATGTAGATAATCTGCTCGAAACGGTTCAAAAGTATTTGCCAGAAGGACCACAATATTACCCAGCAGATCAAGTGACAGATCATCCAGAACGTTTTATCATTTCTGAATTGATTCGTGAAAAAGTACTGCATTTAACACGTGAAGAGATTCCGCATTCAATTGCTGTAGTAATTGATAATATCAAAAAAGAAGAAGATACAGAAAAAGAGATGATTCGTGTCCAAGCAACGATTATCGTAGAAAGAGATTCCCAAAAAGGAATTGTTATCGGTAAAAAAGGGGCTTTGCTTAAAGAGGTTGGTACAAGAGCTCGAAAAGACATCGAAATGCTACTTGGAACGAATGTTTATTTAGAGCTATGGGTAAAAGTACAAAAAGATTGGCGCAATAAATCAGCCCACTTGAAAGACTACGGCTTCAGAGACGACGAGTACTAAGAAAAGCGAAAGCGCCTAGTTAGTTAAGAAAGAAGGGAAGGCAATTGCTCCAAAAAGTAGAAGGGATTGTCTTGAGAGCTTCTTCCTATGGAGAGTCCGACAAAATTGTTACGATCTTTTCACGCGAGTTAGGCAAGAGAGCAGCGATGGCTCGTGGGGCTAAAAAGCCAACGAGTCGTTTAGCCTCGGTTTCTCAACCATTTACCTATGGATACTTTTTAATCCAGCAAGGGAGAGGGATGGGTACGCTTCAACAAGGTGAAATTATCGATTCGATGCGAACAATTCGAGAAGATATATTTACTACTGCCTATGCGAGTTTTATTATGGAGCTTGTAGATAAGCTAATAGATGATGAGTCTCCGAAACCCCATCTTTTTGACATTTTACACCAAGCACTTCAAGCAATTTCAGATGACTATGATCCTGAAGCTATTAGTCTATTCGTCGAGTGGAAGATGCTAGCAACTGCGGGAATATATCCTGTTTTGCACCAATGCGTAAATTGCGGAGCAACGGACGGGGAATTTGCTTTTTCTTTTGCACAAATAGGATTCTTATGTCATCGATGTTTTTCAATTGATCGATATTTAATCAGATTGACTCCTGCACAAGTTAAGCTAATTCGCACATTTTACACTGTTCCGATTGATCAAGTAGGGAAACTAACGCTTAAAAAAGAGACGAAAACTTTTATCAAAAAAATTATTCGCACGATTTATAGTGAACAAGTCGGGATCCAATTGAAGTCTCAAAAGTTTTTAGATCAAATGGAGAGAACCCCAGAATTTTTCACACCAAAAAAAGATCCAAGTTCAGAAGAGCATTAACTCTTCTAACTTGGATCTTTTTTGGTAATGGTGTAACTTCCGCTTTTCTAATTAAAACTGCAGTTTTTCTTCAATATATCCTTTTACTTCTGCAATCGGCATTCTTGTTTGTTCCATAGAATCACGGTGACGAACTGTTACTTGGCCATCAGTCTCTGAATCGAAATCATATGTGATACAGAATGGAGTTCCGATTTCATCTTGACGACGGTAACGTTTACCAATTGATTGAGACTCATCATAATCCACCATAAAGTGTTTGCTTAAGTCTGAGAATAATGATGTTGCGCCTTCAGACAATTTTTTAGAAAGCGGCAAAATTGCAGCTTTAATTGGAGCTAGAGCAGGGTGGAAACGTAATACTGTACGAGTGTCATCGCCTTCTAATTGCTCTTCATCATAAGCTTCACATAGGAATGCAAGTGTTACACGGTCAGCTCCTAGAGAAGGTTCGATACAATACGGTACATAACGTTCATTCGTAATTGGATCAATATAGTTAAAATCTTCTCCAGAATGTTCCATATGCTGTTTAAGGTCAAAGTCAGTTCTATCTGCAATACCCCATAGTTCGCCCCAACCGAATGGGAATTTATATTCGATATCTGTTGTAGCATTAGAGTAATGTGAAAGCTCATCTTCAGAATGGTCACGTAGGCGAATACTATCTTCAGCAACACCTAAGTTTAATAACCAGTTTTTACAATAGTTGCGCCAGAATTCAAACCATTCCATGTCTTCACCAGGTTTACAGAAGAATTCCAATTCCATTTGTTCGAATTCTCTTGTACGGAATGTAAAGTTACCTGGTGTAATTTCATTACGGAAACTTTTACCTACTTGTGCGATACCAAATGGCATTTTTTTACGCATAGAACGTTGCACATTTTTATAGTTAACGAAAATTCCTTGAGCAGTCTCAGGACGTAGGTAAATTTCATTTGTTGAAGCCTCTGTTACGCCTTGGAATGTTTTGAACATTAAGTTAAATTGACGAATATCAGTATAGTCGAAAGCGCCACAAGTTGGACATACAACTGCATGTTCTTTCATGATTTCTTCCATTTTTTCAAATGAAAGTCCGTCTATTACCATTTCCATTCCTTTTTTATCAAGTGCTTCTTCGATAATTTTATCTACACGGTGACGAGACTTACATTTTTTACAGTCTATCATTGGGTCATTAAAGTTTCCGATATGACCTGATGCTACCCATGTTTTTGGATTCATCAGAATTGCAGCATCTAATCCAACGTTATAAGGGGATTCTTGTACAAATTTTTTCCACCAAGCTTTTTTAATATTGTTTTTTAATTCCACACCTAGTGGACCGTAATCCCAAGTGTTCGCCAATCCGCCATAAATCTCAGATCCCGGGAAAACAAAACCTCTTTGTTTCGCTAAACTAACTACGTTTTCCATTGTAATTGTCATGTAATAACCTCCATTTTTTTTGACTGCTTTTAAAGGGAGACAACAAAAAAACTCGTCTCCGGGCATTTATAGCCCGGGGACGAGTTTTAAACCCGCGGTTCCACCCCGATTGATTGTAAAATACAATCCTCTTTAAAAGCATAAGCTCCAAGCTGCCGTTTCCTGTATTGTGGCCTTTCACTATCTACCACTCGCTAATATTACAGTACTTATAATGCTCTTCAACGCTTTATTATTTGTAGCTATTGTATCACGAGCATCTTTACTTCGCAATAATAGGATAAATAGTATATACTATTTGAGTATTAAGTATAACACTTTGAGGCGGTGGGTCCAATCGAACTCAACAAAAGACAAGTCGAAATTTTGGACATTGTAAAAGGAAATGGTCCTATTACAGGTGAACAAATAGCAGAGCGACTGCATTTAACAAGATCTACACTAAGACCTGATTTAGCCATATTAACGATGGCGGGTTTTCTAGATGCTAGACCACGAGTTGGTTATTTTTATTCAGGTAAAAAGACAAGTCAAGCTATTTCAGATGATATTGCACAAATGATTGTGAAAGATTTTCAATCAATTCCAGTTGTAGTGCAAGAAAGTATGACTGTCTATGATGCTATTTGTCATATGTTTTTAGAGGATGTAGGCTCTTTATTTGTTGTTGATAAAAATTCGATTTTGTCTGGAGTGCTTTCTAGAAAAGACTTCTTACGAACTAGTATTGGAAATCAAGATCTTAATAAAATGCCAGTTCATATGATTATGACGAGAATGCCAAACATTACGTACTGTTTTAAAGGTGATACATTAATCGATGTGGCGAAAAAATTAATGGATCGTCAAATTGATTCATTACCTGTTGTGGAAGAAAGAGAAAATGGTTTTGAGGTAATTGCAAGAATTACAAAGACAAATATTACGCGTGCTTTTCTGTCATTAGCTGATGACCATGATCTTTAGGGGGGAGACCTATGAAAAAACTTAATTTATTTATTGTTTCAGATTCTATAGGAGAAACTGGAGAACTTGTGGCAAAAGCGGCAATAAGTCAATTTAGACCTGGTCTTCAAAATACAACACTAAAAAGATTTACACATATTGATTCATTAGATCATATAAAAGAGATTACTGAGCTTGCTCATGAAAAAAATGCCATGATTTTATATACGCTCGTTCGAACGGATATGAAAGAGGCTTTGGTTGAATACTGCACACAATATAATTTGAAATCAGTGGATTTAATCGGCCCGGTAATTGATTTACTTGAACAGAATCTTGGGGAAAAGGCAATGGAAGAACCAGGGTTAGTACGTAAGTTAGATGAAGATTATTTTAAAAAAATAGAAGCAATTGAATTTGCTGTGAAGTACGATGATGGAAGAGATCCGAGAGGCTTATTACTGGCAGATATCGTACTTGTTGGTGTTTCAAGAACTTCCAAAACACCGTTGTCACAGTATTTAGCACATAAGCGATATAAAGTTGCGAATGTACCTTTAGTTCCGGAAGTAAAACCCCCAGAAGAGCTTTTCTTAGTAGATCCAGCTAAATGTTTTGGTTTAGTCATCACACCAGAAAAGTTAAATACAATCCGCAAAGAAAGATTAATAGCAATTGGTTTAAATCATGATGCTAGTTATGCTAGAATAGAACGTATCAACGAAGAAATAGAGCACTTTAATCAAGTTGTTCAAAAAATTGGCTGTCAAGTCATTGATGTAACAAACCGAGCAGTTGAAGAAACTGCAAATGTTGTTATTAATCATATTCAGCAAAAATAAATTGGACGAAAAAGAACCGATTCACGTTTGTGAAGAGGTTTTTTTCTAATGTCTATCGAACTAAGTATAGATTAATAAAAGAAAATGTTTTATAATTATTATTTGTGGAAAATATTAAATAAGAGCCTTTGAAAAAATTTGTGATTTATTTTGTCGATTCTTGCAGGAATTTTAACGATTATCTCGAATTAAAATAAATAGCAAGTAAAGATGGTGAAACAATGACAAATCGTATAGAAGAAGAAGTAATAGAACAAGTTAGAAATAATACAGATATTGTCGATGTTATAAGTGAATATGTTCAACTTACGAAAAGAGGTAGAAACTTCTTTGGTCTTTGTCCTTTTCATGGTGAGCAAACACCATCTTTTTCAGTAACACAAGAAAAGCAAATTTTCCATTGCTTCGGGTGTGGAGCTGGCGGGAACGTTATTACATTTTTAATGGATATCGAGAATTTGGCATTCCAAGATGCAGTTAGCAAGCTTGGCGGTCGAATTGGAATAACGATAGCTGAAAGTTCCTCAAGCCGTGATGAAACAAAAGCACCAGTTTCAAAAGAAGTAACTCTCATGAAGCAAGCTCACCATTTTGCGAGCGAGTATTATCATCATTTATTGCTTCATACAGAAGAAGGAGAAAATGCGTTAAATTATTTAGAAGAAAGAGGGTTTTCTAAAGAGATTATTGAAAAGTATAAAATTGGCTGGTCGCTTCCTAGTTGGGAGGCACTTACAACCCTATTAGAGCGTAAGGGTATGGATTTACAGGAAATTGAGAAAACTGGGCTTATTATTCGCAAAGAAAATGAATTGAAGTATTTTGATCGGTTTCGAGGAAGAATCATGTTCCCTGTTTATGATGAAAGTGGAAGTGTAATAGCTTTCTCAGGTCGTATTCTTCAAAAATCAGATGAAGATGCTAAATACTTGAATAGTCCGGAATCACCAATTTTCCAAAAAAGCCAAGTACTTTACAATTTAGATAAGGCTCGATTAGAAATTAGAAAACATCAAAATATAGTTGTCTTTGAAGGATTTTTAGATGTAATTGCCGCATCAAAAGCTGGAATAACAAATGGAGTTGCAACAATGGGAACGGCTTTGACGTCTCAACATATCATAAAGATAAACCGTCTTACTTCAAATGTTACTCTTTGTTATGATGGCGATAAGGCGGGTATGGAAGCTGCTAAAAGAGCTGCTGGATCATTGCAAGCGCAACATATCCAGACAGAAATAGCGATTATACCAGACGCGATGGATCCGGATGATTATATTAAAACGTACGGAGAAGATGCATTTCGGACTAAAATTATAGAAAAGCCCCATTCCTATTTATCTTTTATGATGATTGTGTCAAAAAGAGATAAAAACTTTAACAATGAGAATGACACGCTTCAGTATATTCAAGAAATATTGGAAATACTGAGTGAGAGAACTTCTACTGTAGAACGTGATTTGTATGTTCGACAACTTTCACAAGAAACAAATGTATCCGAAGAAGCAATAAATCAACATTTACGTAAACTGCAGGGAAACAAAGCAAAGCAATCAAAACATCAGCAACGTACTCCTGTGCAGATGAATCCAGAATTAAGAAAACCGAAAAAAAATGCAACTGCAGATGAACGGGCTGAAAGAATATTATTATCTCATATGTTGTATAATCCGCAGGTCATTGATATTGCGCGAAATCAGTCAGAAGATCAATGTTTTATCAGAGATATATATGAGGCTGCATTTGTTCGATTAACAGGTTTTTACGAAGATTTTCCAAATGGAGATTATCAACGGTTTTTGGAAATGGTAAACGATCCAGAATTAAGAAAAATAGTTATGGAAGCAGCGCTCTCAGAACGTGATCCAGATCATGAAACAGAGGAAGTCATGGACTGTTTGCGTCATATTAGAAAATACCGGGTAGAGCAACTGATTGTACAAAAATTACATGAAGCAAAAGAAGCGGAGAAAATGGCTGATATGTCAAAAGCTATCCGATTAGCTCAGGAAGCAATTCAGCTAAAAAAATCACTAGCAACTTTTGAGAAATAAACCGGTAGCAAAAGGAGGAATTCTTATGGCGGACAAGTCTAAGTCTGAACGTACGAAAGAAAAAGAAGCAGAAATTGAATTATCATTAGCAGAAGCAAAAAAACAATTAATTGAAATAGGTAAAAAAAGTGGTGAATTAACATACCATGATATAGCAGAAAAACTTGCTCATTTTGAATTAGAATCTGATCAAATCGAAGAATTCATCGACAACTTAGAAGGTAAAGGTATTGAACTTGCTAGAAAAGATGGCGATGAAGAAGATTTAGATCGATTGACAAAAGGGAAAGAAGATACATTCGATTTAAATGATTTAAGTGTTCCACCTGGTATTAAAATTAACGATCCAGTTCGTATGTACTTAAAAGAAATTGGACGAGTAGACTTATTAAAAGCATCTGAAGAGATTGCACTTGCTGAAAAAATTGAGCAAGGAGATGAAGAAGCTAGAAAACGATTAGCCGAAGCAAACCTTCGATTAGTAGTGAGTATTGCGAAGCGTTATGTAGGACGTGGAATGCTTTTCTTGGACTTAATCCAAGAAGGAAATATGGGTCTTATTAAAGCGGTAGAAAAATTTGATCACCGTAAAGGTTTCAAATTCAGTACGTATGCTACTTGGTGGATTAGACAAGCTATCACTCGTGCGATCGCAGACCAAGCTAGAACGATTCGTATTCCAGTGCATATGGTGGAAACGATTAACAAACTAATTCGGGTTCAACGTCAATTACTGCAAGATTTAGGTCGCGAACCATCTCCAGAAGAAATTGGAGAAGAAATGGATCTATCTCCTGAAAAAGTACGTGAAATCTTAAAAATTGCGCAAGAACCAGTTTCCTTAGAAACTCCAATTGGGGAAGAGGATGATTCGCATTTAGGCGATTTCATCGAAGATGCAGATGCTCAGTCTCCTTCTGATCATGCAGCTTATGAACTATTAAAAGAACAATTAGAAGATGTGTTAGACACGTTAACTGATCGTGAAGAAAATGTTCTTCGTCTTCGTTTTGGTTTAGATGACGGTCGTACAAGAACACTCGAAGAAGTTGGGAAAGTATTTGGCGTAACTCGTGAACGTATTCGTCAAATCGAGGCGAAAGCATTACGCAAGCTTCGTCATCCATCTAGAAGTAAACGTCTAAAAGACTTTTTAGAATAGAATTGAAGTCAGAGAGACATCCTTTAAAAGGATGTCTCTCTCTCATTTATCAGGTTCTTTGTCAAATGACGTTGGTGAAGAGTTTTAGTCGGCCATAATTGATTTATTTATTTGCCATGGGACTGTCCAAAAAGTCAGTAAAACTGATTTTTTGGACAGTCTTTTTTATGTAGTTTTTCAAGTCTTGTTTTCTATATCTATTTGAACTTATGTTTCCAATATTCTCTATGCTGATTTTCATTTTGAGCGGCGACTCCAGTGGGATTAGCGTGACAGGTGAGACCCCACAGAGCGCGGTTTTCAAGGGCGAGGATGCTCATCGCACGCCCCACGGAAAGCGTCCGCTCGAAACGAAAATCAGCGTGGATTGGTTTTCTTATGATTTTCTAAGCAGGCTGAAGGTGATATACTAAAAGTATTGGTGAAAAAGAAATGAGGGCGAGTAATGTCATTAGAAAAGAAGGAAATAATATTAAATGAAATCGGTTTTTGGAAGAAGAACAAGCTTTTGCCTGAGCATTATTGTGATTTTTTAACGGCTTTATATGCACAAGGAGAACAGATAGAAGAAAAAGATAATACTTCTAAAGCAGTTCTTGCAAAAGAGAAAAAGAAAAATATAGTCCAGGCCGTTATGATTGGTATTATTACAGCTATTTTATTAGCCGCACTTATATTTATGACAACAGCTGTTTATGTCCCGATTATTATTTCTGGAATTGTCGTGTTCACGTTTTTATACATAGCTATTAAACTAGCAAAAACAAAGTCCTTTATGGCAACATTACTTTACGTTTTCTCTGCCCTTATACTTCTAGGACTTTCCTTTAAAATATGGAATGTTTATTTCATGGAATATCCTTCTATTTTGATTGGGTTAATTATTGGAAACTGCTTAATGTGGTTGTTCACTGGTTTGCTTCTAAAACTTATTTATTTTAGTATTTCTGGTATAGTCGGAATTGTATTTATCTTATCTTATTTATTAATATAAATCATTTAATCAACATTCATAAAGCCTTGATACGACAACGATTTCTTTACATTAAAGAAAATGTTGTCGTATTTTATTGTGGAAAATCTACATACTTATATAAATAATACTTGATATTGAAAACCCTTTCACTATATAATTTGTATAAACCGGTTTACTAAACCGGTTTATACATAAAATTAGATGAAATATTAAATTGAAAGGAGTAGATTGATTTGGCTTCCAATTATAGTGTTTTGACACTTGGAGACGCGTTAATAACATTTAATCCATCTGCTACTGGACCTTTAAGATATGTACCCACTTTTTCAAGAAAAGTTGGAGGTGCGGAATTAAATTTTGCAATCGGATGTGCTCGTCTTGGGCTAAATGCTAAATGGGTTAGCCGTTTAGGTGGAGATGAGTTTGGAAGAGTTATTTATAATTTTGCACGTGGAGAAGGAATAGATGTTTCTGAAGTGAAACTTGTCGAAGGATATCCTTCATCTCTTAACTTTAAAGAAATTCGTGAAGATGGTTCTGGGAAAACTTTTTATTATCGTTATCAATCGCCAATTCTTACGATGGAGCCTAGTGATATCACATTAGAAATGTTAGAAGGTGTTGACCTTGTTCATTTGACAGGTGTTTTTCTAGCAATTGATCCTAAAAATTTAGCAATAACAAAACAAGTGTTGAAGCTTGCGAAAGAAAAAAACATTCCTGTGTCTTTTGATCCAAATATTCGATTGAAACTTTGGTCAATTGAAGAAGCAATAACAGCTTACATGGAAATTTTCCCGTATGTAGATATATTACTCACTGGTTTAGATGAAATTGACATGATAATGGGAGAGTCTTCTGTAAATTCCTTAGAAGCATGTGCCGAGCGTTTTGATATTTCACAACTAGTTATTAAAGACGGTGGAAATGGTGCAAGAGTGTATACAAATGACACTTGGTATTCTAAAGAAGCTTTTGCAGTGAATCCAATTGATACTGTTGGAGCAGGTGATGGTTTTGACGCAGGTTATATTTATGCTTACCTTCATGGCTACGAGCCACTTGAAAGATTAGAATTTGCAAATGGTGTAGGTGCTCTTGTTACAACCGTTTCTGGAGATAATGAAGGGCTTCCTGAGTTACAAGAAGTGCTTGCCTTTATTCGCAACGAAAAAGTAATTGAACGATAAGGAGGAGATTTCATCATGACAAAACATTCCATTTTGACTGAAATAACGGAATCGAAAGTAGTAGCGGTTATTAGAGGGAATAGTGCAGAAGAGGCTATTCAATTGACGAAAGCTGCCGTAGAAGGCGGTATCCGCATAATCGAATTAACATATACAACACCACAAGTACAAAAAGCTTTTGAAGAACTTCAAAACATAGATGCAGTTTTAGGGGCAGGTACTGTACTTGATGCTGAAACAGCACGCCATGCAATTTTATACGGAGCTAAGTTTGTCGTAAGTCCACATTTTAGTGAAGAAGTTGCAAAAGTGTGTAATAGATATGGAATTCCTTATTTACCGGGCTGTATGACAATTCGTGAAATGGTCAAAGCATTAGAATCTGGCTGTGATGTATTGAAATTATTCCCAGCTAATAACTTTGATCCTTCCTTTATCAAATCCGTTAAAGGACCTTTACCACATGTCCAAATTATGCCAACAGGCGGTATTAACGTGAGCAATATGCAGGATTGGTTAGAAGCGGGTGCAGTAGCAGTTGGCGTCGGTAGTGATTTAAACAAAGCCTATACAGCTGGCGGATATGAAGCTGTTGTAGAAGCTAGTAAAAAATATATAAACGCTAGTACAAAGTAAAAGGAGGTAAAGCATATGAATATGACATTTCGTTGGTATGGTCGAGGTAATGATACGGTAACACTTGAACAAATTAAGCAAATTCCAGGAACGAAAGGGATTGTGTGGGCACTTCATCAAAAACCTGCAGGAGTTGTGTGGGAAAAAGAAGAAATTAAAGAAGAAATCGATTATATTAATTCATTTGGTTTCCATACAGATGTTGTAGAAAGTGTTAACGTTCATGAATCGATTAAATTAGGTAACGCAGAACGTGATCAATACATTGAAAATTATAAAGAATCTATCCGAAATCTTGGAGAGTTTGGTGTAAAAGTTATTTGTTATAATTTCATGCCTATATTTGACTGGACACGTACGGAGATGTTCCATCCACTTGAAGATGGTTCTACAGCTCTGTTTTTCGAAAAAACAAAAGTAGAAAATCTAGATCCGCAAGAGCTTGTAAAAACTGTTAGTGAGTCATCTGATTTGTCTTTACCAGGATGGGAACCAGAAAGAATGGCTCGCATTGGGGAATTATTTGAAGCTTACAAAGAAGTAGATGAAGAAAAACTTTGGGAAAACCTAGCCTACTTCCTAAATGAAATACTTCCTGTAGCTGAAGCTGCTGGTATTAAAATGGCTATCCACCCGGATGATCCACCGTATTCTATTTTTGGATTACCAAGAATCATTACGGGAGAATTTAGTTATGAAAAACTAATTGCTATTTCAGATTCAGCTGCCAATGGATTTACTTTATGTACTGGATCTATGGGAGCCAATCCTGACAATGACATGGTGCAGATTGCTAAAAAATATGCTTCCCGTTCACCTTTTTCACATATACGTAACGTGAAAATTTATGAAAATGGAAACTTTACGGAAACATCTCACTATACAACGGATGGTTCAATTGATATTAAAGGTGTAGTTGCAGAATTACATAAACAGAACTACGAAGGATATGTTAGACCAGATCACGGTCGTCATATTTGGGGAGAAGTTTGTCGCCCAGGTTACGGCTTGTATGATCGTGCTCTAGGCATCATGTATTTACATGGTCTATGGGATGCATATGAGACGAAGAAGGAGGAAGTATAATGATACCGATTCATGAAAATTTAGAAGGCCGGGTTGCAGTAATTACCGGCGGTGGCGGTGTACTATGTTCTCAAATGGCGTATGAGCTTGCTCGTCACGGAGTTAAAATTGCAATTCTGAACAAAACAGCTGAAACAGGTCAAATAGTTGCAGATAAAATTGAAGCAAATGGTGGACAAGCTATAGCAGTCACAGCAAACGTATTAAATAGACAATCTCTTATTCAAGCACAAGCAAAGATTATAGAAAAATTCGGGCAAGTAGACATTCTTATAAATGGTGCTGGTGGAAATCATGCAGATGCGATTACCGGACCTGAAAAATACGAAGAAGGCGCAGAAGGAAAATCATTTTTTGATTTAGACGAAAATGGATTTTCAGATGTATTTTCTTTGAATTTCAACGGTACTTTTCTAACTAGTCAAGTATTTGGGAAGGAATTATTAAAAGCTGCATCTCCAACAATTATTAATATTTCTTCTATGAGTGCATATGCACCGTTAACTAAAATTCCTGCATATAGTGCGGCTAAAGCTTCCGTTAATAACTTTACAATGTGGATGGCTGTTCACTTTGCAGAAGCAGGTCTAAGAGTAAATGCAATAGCGCCAGGATTTTTTGTAACAACACAAAATAAGGATTTATTGTTAGATGAAAACGGAAACTATACTGCTCGTTCTCAAAAAATTATGGAAGCTACACCGATGAAAAAATTCGGTAAACCAGAAGATTTACTTGGGGCATTATTATTCTTAATAGATGAATCATACTCTTCATTTGTTACGGGGACAGTGATGGCTGTAGACGGCGGTTTTATGGCTTACTCTGGTGTTTAATAATCGATGAAAAACATTACAATTGCAGATGTAGCAAGTCAAGCGAAAGTATCTAAAAGTACAGTTTCTCAATATTTAAACAAGCGGTATGAGTATATGAGTGAATCTACAAGGCAAAAAATTGAACAAACAATAAAAGAATTAAATTATCATCCTAATATCGTCGCTCGAAGTTTGAAACAAAAGTCTACTTATACAGTGGGAGTAATCGTTGCAAATATTCTTCACACATTTTCTACTCAAATAATACGTGCGATTGAAAATTACTTTCATCAACACGGTTTTCATATTATTGTGTGTAATGCAGATGATGAGCCGGAAAAAGAAAGAAATTATATTGAAATGCTAATGGCGAAGCAAGTTGACGGAATTATTATATTCCCTACTGGTGGCAATATTGACTTATATAAAAGTATGATCAAAAAAGAATTTCCAATTGTTTTTATGGACCGGACAATTGATGAATTAGAAATACCTACCGTGATGCTTGATAATATACAAGCATCTACTTTAGCGGTGGATCGCTTAGTAGAAAGCGGTTACAGTCGTATAGCAATTGTTACCACATCCATTATTCGAAACATTAGTCCACGTGTTGAGCGAATCCAAGGGTATAAACTTGCACTTGAACAACATCAATTACCAGTTCAATCAATCTATATTAAGACGCCTGAGGTAGATCAAATCGAAGAGGCACTTGATGAGTTATTTAAACAAGGAAAACCTCCACAAGCGATAATTGCAGGTAATGATAGGGTTTTAATAGACGTACTAAAATATATAAAACAACATAATTTGAAAATACCATCAGAAATTGCTGTAATTGGTATTGATGAAGTATCATTTGCAAGCTTTTTTACACCACCTATTACGACTATTTCACAACCAGCAATCGACATGGCAAATCTAGCAGTAGATTTATTGTTAAAGCAAATAAAAGGTGCAGATAGTGCGGATGAGAAGAAAGTCTATCGCTTACAAGCAAGCTTAAATGAAAGAGAATCTTGCTAAAAAAGTTTGATTATTTGAGGTATTAGCATATTATATTTGGGGGGAAATAAGCATGGATTGGATTATCGAATACTTGCCGATCATTTGGGTGGCACTAGGAGTCGCGCTACTACTTTATTTGAATATAGTGGTAAAACTTAATAGTGTGTTAGCACTACTGATTGTTGCAATACTTGTAGGTATTTTAAATGGGTTAACATTAGATGCAGTCGTTATATCCATAAAAACTGGATTTGGTAGCACATTAGGAAGTTTGGCCATTATTATCGGTATGGGTGCTGTACTTGGAAAACTAATGGTTGATTCTGGTGCTGCTCAACGTGTAGCTTCTACCTTACTGAAAAAATTCGGAGTGAAAAATGTCGAATGGGCGATTTTAATTGTAGGTACAATATTTGGAGTTTCTGTTTTTTATGAAGTTGCATTTATTATCCTTGCCCCTCTTGTTATTAGTATTGCAATGGAAGCGAAAATTTCTTATTTACGCTTAGGAATGACAATGGTAGCTGCTGCAACAATGGCACATAGTATTTTCCCTCCACAACCTGGTCCAACAGCTCTTGTTGATGCATATGGCGCTGATATGGGTATGGTGTATATATTAGGTATTGTTGTAGTTGTACCTTCTATTATTTGTGCGGGTATTATATTACCGAGAATGTTGCGAAATATGGATTTACCAGTTCCGCCACTATTGAAAAAATCAAAAGACTTTACAGAAGAAGAAATGCCTAGTTTTGCAATTAGTTTAATCATTCCTTTATTACCAGCAATCATTATTACGGCTGCTACAGTGATAAATATTTTTGTAGATAAAGAATCACAGTTTTCTAAAATTATTAATTTCTTTGGTAGTGCTGAAATTAGTATGATTCTTGCGGTTCTAATCGCAATTTATGTTTTTGGAATAAAAAGAGGTAGAACAATGAAAGAAGTGATGGATTCTTTCTCTGGTGCTATTGAAGGAATCGCAATGATTATTTTCATTGTAGGTTCAGGTGGTGCATTTAAACAAATCATTTTAGATACTGGTATTGGTGATTTCATCGCTGGATTGATGCAAAATACAAGTGTGTCTCCATTAATCATGGCGTGGCTCATTACAGCGATTCTTCGTATTGCAACTGGGACAGGCGTTGTGTCTGCCATTACTGCAGCTGGAATTGTAGGTCCACTGATTCATACATTTGACGTAAATCCGGTGTTAATGGTTCTAGCAACTGCTGCCGGTAGTAATACAATTACACACGTAAATGATGCTTCTTTCTGGTTGTTTAAAGAGTATTTTAACTTATCGATTAAAGATACATTTAAAACATGGGGACTTTTATTGTTCACAAACTCCGTTGTAGGTCTTGGAGTGGTATTACTTTTAAGTCTATTCATTTAAATAAACTCTGCTGCTAAATTCCTTTTTCAAGGGAAATTACCAGCAGAGTTTTTATATTGAACTGTGAATATTACATATTTTCAGTATAATAGAAATGTAAGCGTTTTTTCATTGAAAAGGGGATGGAATAAATGAATTTTGATTTGACACAGGAACAACAAATGATTCGTAAAACAATTCGTGAATTTGCTGATGAGGTTGTCGCTCCAGGGGCTATTGAGCGAGACAAAACAAAAGCGTTTCCGAAAGAAATCTTTAAACAGTTAGCCGACATGGGGATGATGGGCTTACCGTTTTCAGAAGAATACGGCGGAGCAGGAGCTGATACGGTCAGTTTTGCGATTGTAACGGAAGAGTTAAGTCGTGCATGTGCTTCTACGGGTATTACGTATTCGGCCCATATTTCACTTGGAGGAGCACCACTGAACTTGTTTGGAACGGAAGAACAAAAGCAGAAATACTTAGTTCCTGTTTGTACAGGGGAATCTTTTGGAGCTTTTGGTTTAACAGAACCGAACGCAGGATCGGATGCAGGGGGTACGCAAACCGCTGCAAAAGAAGATGGAAATGACTTTGTGATTAATGGAAATAAAGCATTTATTACGAATGCTAGCTATGCAAAACATTTAGCAATAACTGCTATCACGGATGTAGTAGATGGTAAAAAAGAAATTTCTGCAATTATTGTTCCAACTGACGCAGAAGGATTCACAGTAATTGATAACTATGAAAAAATGGGATTAAATGCTTCCAATACAACAGAACTTGTTTTGGAAAATGTACGAGTTCCTCAAGAAAATTTACTAGGCAAGCGTGGAAATGGATTTAAACAGTTCCTAGTAACACTTGACGGTGGACGAATTGGCATCGGCGCAATGGCAGTAGGGATTGCACAAGCAGCTTTTGATCGTGCACTTCGATATTCGAAAGAACGCAAACAATTTGGTAAAACACTTTCCGAATTCCAAATCACACAATTTAAACTTGCCGATATGGCGATGAAAATAGAATTAGCTCGAACAATGGTATATAAAGCAGCGTGGTTAAAAGACCAAGGAAGAGCATTTGGAAAAGAAGCTTCAATGTGTAAACTCTATGCTTCTGAAATCGCGATGGAGGTTGCAGATCAAGCAATTCAAATACATGGCGGTTATGGTTACATGAAAGAATATGAAGTTGAGCGTTATATGAGAGATGCAAAACTACTCGAAATTGGCGAAGGAACATCAGAAGTTCAGCGTATGGTTATTGCAAGACATATTGGGTGTTAGTAAACTTGTGCATAGTAAATAATCCTTTTGAAGGGAATTTGCTTAAAGTTTATCCTTTATTCCTTTTTTAGGCTCGAAATTTTGTCTAAATTGTCACAAAAAAATAAAACTTCCTCAATAGGACTTTTCGTTTTCACTAGAATGCAGTACAATATGAGTGTTGACTAATTCTATATTAGAAAAGATTGTAATGAGGGAGGGTTAATTATGCAAAAGAATCCAATAATTCCATTTATCTTAATCATGGCATTTGGTATCGGTCTAATTTTCTTCTTATCTGTTGATGGAGTAATCAACAAAGAAGAAATTGCTGCAACTGAAGAAGCTGCTGATGGTGGCGGTGAAGAAGCAGCAGCTGGTGAATTTGATCCTGAAGCGTTTGCTCAAGGAAAATGTATAGGTTGTCACGGTAGTGCATATGAAGGACAAGGTGCTTTCCCTGCATTAGTAGGAACTGCGCTTTCTGAAGATGAAGTAAAAGACGTGTTAGCAAACGGTAAAGGCGCAATGCCTGCTGGTTTAGTACCAGAAGAGAACATTGATGCTATGGCCGCTTGGGTTAAATCTTTAGAGTAGAAAATATTTGAACAAAAAGATCTTTGATTCTGTTAAAAGAATCGAGGTCTTTTTTCTTTTTTGTTATAATGAGTAGAAGAAGAGGTGTTTATAGTGAATGCAAAAAATTTGTCGGAACGTTTAATGAAAGTTGCATCTTTTGTAGAAAAAAATACAATGCTTGCAGATATTGGTAGTGATCATGCGTACTTACCTTGTTATTTAGTTCATAATGGTGTCATTACACATGCAATTGCTGGTGAAGTGGTAAAAGGACCATTTGAATCTGCACGAAAACAGGTAAAAAGTGAAGGTTTGGATAAACACATAGATGTACGTTTTGGAAATGGTTTAGCAGTTATTAAAGAAGAAGATCATGTCCAAACGATTACAATCGCAGGCATGGGAGGTCCACTCATTGCCTCGATTCTAGAAGCTGGAAAAGAGAAACTCACAACTGCTGAAACGTTAATCTTGCAGCCAAATGTACATGCAAAAGCGATTCGTGAATGGGCAATAAAAGAACAATGGAAAATTGACCAAGAAGCAATATTAGAAGAACATGACAAAATTTATGAGATTCTTGTATTGAAAAAAGGGCTAATGGAGCTGACAGAACAAGAATTATTAGTTGGGCCACAACTGATGAGAGAAAAATCGGATGTTTTCAGAAAAAAATGGTTGAATGATGTATTTGAATGGCAACGAATCTTAGATCAACTGAATAAGACGGCATTAACAGAGGATGTTCAAGCAAAGAAAGACGAACTGGAGAAAAAAATTTCACTTGTTAAGGAGTCGATAGAGTGATGAAGCAAACAAATGGACAACAGATAGTTGAACTCTTTGAAAAATGGGCCCCGAAATCGCTTGCCTATGAAGGCGATCCAATAGGACTTCAAATAGGTACATTAAATAAGCCTGTTTCCAAAGTACTTGTTACATTAGATGTCAATCCGAAAGTCGTAGAAGAAGCGGTAAAGAATGGCTGTGAGCTAATCATTGCACATCACCCACCTATCTTTCGTGGATTGAAAAATATGCGAACAGATCTCCCGCAAGGTAGCTTAATTGAAATGTGTATAAAACATGATATTGCTGTTTATGCTGCGCATACTAATTTAGATATTGCGACAGGCGGAGTAAATGATTTACTTGCAGAAGCACTTAAGTTAGAAAATGTGGAAATTTTAGAGAAAACTACTGCTGAAAAAATGATGAAACTTGCTGTCTTCACACCGAAAGAAGCTACTGAACAAGTAAGAGATGCCTTAAGTAAAATTGGTGCAGGGCAAATTGGGGAGTATGAGTCATGTAGTTTTACATCAAGTGGGGAAGGCAGATTTAAACCATCGAATAAAGCAAATCCGTATATTAGTAAGGCTTGTGAGTTATCGGTTGTAGAGGAAGATAAGTTGGAAGTAGTATTCCCAGTGTCTAGGAAGAATCGTGTTTTAAAAGCATTATTGGCATCACATCCTTACGAAGAACCGGCATATGACTTAATAACTTTAGACATTGAAGTGAATGAAAAAGGGATTGGCAGAATTGGTACGTTGTCTAGTCCTACAATGCTATCTACTTATGCACAAACAGTAAAGGAGCAGTTAAATGTTCCGTTTGTAAGAGTGGTAGGAGATTTACAACGAGAAGTGAAAAAAATAGCAGTGCTAGGTGGCGATGGCAATAAATACATTAATATCGCTAAAAGAGCAGGTGCTGACGTCCTTATAACAGGAGATATGTATTTCCATACTGCACAAGACGCAGAAGCGATTAATCTAGCTATAATAGACCCTGGTCATCATGTGGAGCAGATTATGAAAGTTGGAGTAGCAGATTACATGACAAAAGCTTGTTCGAAAAGTAAGCTAGTCTGTCAATTCATCCCATCCGAGCTATCTACTGAACCATTTCAACTTGTATAGAATAGAAAAAAGCTGCTCGTAGAAAGAGCAGCTTTTATTTCTTAATTTACTGGATATGGTTCAATTCGTTCTACAGGTTGAGGAATTTTAATCTTCGGTAGAATTTTACTAGCTAATACTTTTTTCGTCGTATCATGAGTTTCTGGATTATTTGGATCGTATTTTTCCAAAAACTGAATAACTTCTTTGACAATTGGCGTAGGAGTAGAAGCGCCTGCTGTTACAGCTACATGAGCAATATTTTCAAGCCATTCCAATTTTAGCTCAGATACATCCCCGATTCGATAGGAAGGAGTCTGTGCGATTTCCTCTGAAACTTGTGTCAATCTATTAGAGTTATTACTCATGGGATCCCCTACAACAATAAGAAGTTCTGCTTCGCCTGCTTGTTCTGCAACAGCCTCTTGCCTAACTTGAGTCGCTAAACAAATTTCTTTATGCACGTCAACATGCGGGAATTTTTCTTTCAATTTTTCCATTAAGTGGACAACATCCCACTGAGACATCGTTGTTTGATTGGTTACTAGTAATTTGTCCGTTGTCAGGTTTAAATTTTCAACATCTTCAATTGATTGTACAAGGTGAACTTTATCTGGAGCAACTCCAATAGCTCCTTCTGGTTCCGGGTGACCTTTTTTCCCAATGTAAATAATGTCATAGCCTTGTGCAGTTTTTTCTTTGATCAAGTCATGTGTAACAGTTACATCAGGGCAGGTTGCATCAATAGATACTAATCCTTTTTTACGCGCAAGCTCTTTCACTTCTGGTGATACACCATGAGCAGTAAAGATGACGGTTCCTGTATCTACTTTGGAAAGTATATCTAAACGATTTTCACCATCTAACGTAATGATCCCATCTAGTTCAAATGCGTCTGTTACATGTTTATTGTGAACAATCATTCCTAAAATATATATTGGCCGTGGAAGGGATGTATCTAGGGCAGCATTGCGTGCAATTATCATTGCATCTACTACACCATAACAATATCCTCTAGGCGAAATTTTTTGTACAATCATGTTTTGTACCCCTTTCAATATGAGCATACTCATATTATAACGGAGCACTACGTTGAATACAAAAAAATCAAATTTGTCGACGAGATAAAGTTAAAATGGAGGTTGGAATATTCTAGGTAGTGATACTCCAGTTGATACCGCAGATGTAGCTGTTCTAGCAACAGATGCTGCAGAAACAGCTGCGTTAGAAGCATTTGCAGCCACATTTACACCTGCTGCAGGTACATTAGGCATAGATTGGAAGCCTTTGTAAAGCTTCCAAAGTGCGGGCACATTTTGAAACATTGGTGCGTATTGTCTTACCATTGGCGTAATTTGTTGTGCAGTATTTAAAAATTTATCGGCAGTTTGTAAATAAGACATTGTTTTATTTGCGACAGGTCCTTGTTGGAAACTTCCAGGAGCACCAGGTCCCCCTTGACCGACAAAACCACCACCAGGTCCTCCTTGACCACCAAAACCACCAGGTCCTTCCTGTTGGAAACCTCTTTGAATTCCTTGTTGAAGGCGGCCTAGGATATTATTTGGTTGTGCAGCTTGTGGACTAGTGGGCATGCCAAATCCAAAGGGATTCTGCGGAGGAGGGGGAGGATTTGCAACTGGCGGACCATTAAAATCAAAAAAATCGTTCGCTCTTGTTTGAGAGAATGGATAAAAAGACTCATAGCGCATATTTTCTTCTCCTTTCATATAAATAGTCTTTCTATTCTATGCAAAATATACAGTTTATGTACAATCGTGGTACAATAAAGAAATGTGAAGGAGTGACGTAGGATGTCAAAATATACAGATTATAATTTAAAGCCTTTTTTACAAGAAGCAATCGATAAACTAGGCTTTCAAGAACCAACACCAATTCAAAAGGAAATAATTCCGCTAATTTTGAAGGGGAAAAGTGCGATTGGTCAAGCGCATACTGGAACAGGTAAAACGCATAGCTTTTTGATCCCAATTGTTGAAAAAATAGATGCTAGTAAAAAAGAAGTACAAGCAATTATTACATCACCAACAAGAGAGCTTGCAACACAAATTTATAATGAGTTGAACAAGCTAGTAGAAGGTACAGATATTCAAACAAAATTATTCATCGGTGGTACAGATAAAGCACGTGCGATTGAAAAGTTAAAAACACAACCACAAATTGTAGTAGGTACTCCAGGTCGAATTCGCGATTTAACCGTTGAACAAGCATTACTAGTGCACACTTCAAAGATTTTAGTTGTAGATGAAGCAGATCTTGCATTTGATCTTGGTTTTATCACTGAAATTGATCAGTTTGCATCACGTATGCCTGAACAACTAGAAATGTATGTATTCTCTGCGACAATCCCAGAGAAACTACAACCATTCTTGAAAAAATATATGGACTCACCAGTTCATATTAAGATTGGCCACAAACGTCCTGTAGCAGATGGTATTGATTTCATTGTTACGCCAGTGCGTAGTAAATCAAGAAAGAAACGTCTACTTGATGTAATTGAAGGAATTAATCCATACTTAGCAATCATTTTTGCCAATACGAAGCAAAATGCTGATTCAGTAGCTCATTACCTAGAAGGAAATGGCATAAAAGTAGGGGTTGTTCATGGTGATATAGCTCCGAGAGAACGTAAACGTGTGATGAAACAAATCCATGAGTTGGAATACCAATATATTGTAGCGACTGATTTGGCGGCTCGTGGAATTGATATTCCTGGAGTAAGTCACGTTATAAACTATGAACTTCCAGATGACTTAGAATTTTTCATTCACCGTGTAGGAAGAACTGCTCGTGCTGGATTAACTGGAACAGCTATTACACTATTTGAACCATCTGATGAAGATGCATTAATCCGTTTAGAAAAAATGGGTATTCCATTTGAACATAAAGATGTAGTTAATGGGGAATGGTCTGAGTTAAAAGAGAGACATGCTCGTAAAAACCGTACAAAAAATGAAAGTGAAATTGATATGATAGCGAAATCTAAAGTTCGTAAACCTAAAAAAGTAAAACCAGGCTATAAACGTGGTATGAAGTGGGAAATGGATATCGTGAAGAAAAGAGAACGTCGTATTAAAGCTCGTAAAAAGTAAGGAGGTTGTTTCATTGTTATTAGGATCTCATGTTTCGATGAGTGGAAAAGAAATGCTTCTTGGGTCAAGTAAAGAAGCAGCTTCTTATGGTGCAAATACATTCATGATCTATACAGGCGCACCTCAGAATACTCGTAGAAAACCAATTGATGAACTAAATATTGAAGCAGGATTACAACATATGAAAGAAAATGGAATATCGAATATTGTTGTACATGCTCCTTATATTATCAATCTTGGAAATACAACGAAGCCAGAGACATTTACTTTAGGCGTCGATTTCTTGCAAAAAGAAGTCGAAAGAACAGCAGCGCTGGGAGCAACGCAAATTGTATTGCACCCAGGTGCACATGTTGGAGCTGGAGTAGATGCGGGAATTAGTAGGATTGTAGAAGGATTAAATGAAGTTCTGACACAAGACTTTCCTGTTCAAATTGCTCTAGAAACAATGGCTGGTAAAGGAACAGAATGTGGTCGTACATTTGATGAATTAGCACAAATCATAGATCGTGTAGTTAATAATGAGCGACTGTCTATTTGCATGGACACTTGCCATATTCATGACGCTGGTTATGATGTAGTGAATGATTTTGATGGTGTACTAAATGAATTCGATAAATTGATTGGCCTCGATCGTTTAAGAGTACTTCACATTAATGATAGTAAAAATATCCGTGGTGCAGCGAAAGATCGTCATGAAAATATTGGTTTTGGAGAAATAGGTTTTGATGCGCTTCAATATGTTGTGCATCATCCTCAGTTGCTACATATACCTAAAATTTTAGAAACTCCTTTTGTTGGACTCGATGCTAAAACAAAACAAGCTCCATATAAAATTGAAATCGAGATGCTTCGTTCAGAAAGCTTTAAGCCGGAAGAAATCGATGCATTACGAATATAATATTTCTAAGTACTCTCATTTTTCTTTAAAAGATGAGGGTACTTTTTCTTTTAACTGATTAAATAGATCAATAGCCCGATCTTCACCTAAAATGTCTACAAGTTTATGTTGAATAGGCAATGGCACTCCTATGAGTAGCCAGGATAGAGAAATTTCTTGAAGTAGTGGGTAGACGCCTTTTAATTCTTTGTCAGATAATTTTATATCAAAACCTAGTAAAATATTTTTAAATTCTTTTATGGAACTAGTTTGTAATTGATAAATGAACTTGGAAATATCCATTAATACACCCTTTCAAGTTAAAATGATTTACACATAGAATGTTTTCATCTATACTTAATTTTTGTAAATCGTAATGATTATTAATTAGAATAGAGGAAACAGAATGGCCAAACAATTAATTAACTTACATAATGTTTTTTATCAATATGAACAGACTGTAGCATTGAGAGATATTAATTTAATAATAGAAGAAGGCGATTTTTTAGCAATAATCGGTCCAAATGGTTCTGGAAAGTCAACTTTGTTAAAAATTATTTTGGGATTAATAAAACCGACAAAAGGAGAAGTTTTTCTTTTTGAAAAGCCGGTGAGTCAATTCAAAGAAAAAGAACTTATTGGATATGTGTCACAAAAGTCTAATTCGTTTAATACTGGATTCCCTGCAACAGTAGCAGAAGTTGTACGAAGTGGTTTAGTAAAAAAAGTAGGGTTATTTCATCGTTATCCCAAAAATGTGCGCAATCAAGTGAAACAAGCGCTAAAATCTGTAGGAATGGAAATGTTTGCAGAGAAAAACATTGGCGACTTATCTGGTGGTCAACAACAACGTGTGTTTATCGCAAGGGCATTGATTAGCGATCCTAAAATTTTAATATTAGATGAGCCGACAGTTGGGGTAGATAGTAAAAATGTTCGCTCGTTTTATAATATGTTAGCGCATTTAAATCGGGAACATAATATTACGATTGTACTCGTTACACATGATGTAGATGCAGTATCGATAAGTATTAGTCATGTAGCTTGTTTGAATCAGACAATCCACTTTCATGGGTTTAAAAATGAAATGGATTCGATGAGTGATAAACAATTGGAAGCATGGTACGGGCATTCTGTTCGGAAAGTGGATCATCATAGTGAGGTGCAATCATGATCGATGCAATATTAAATTATCAATTTTTACAAAATGCCTTTGCATCTGGACTAATCATTGGAGTGATTGCGCCACTTTTAGGGGTGTTTGTCGTTGTTCGTAGGCTTTCTTTGATTGCTGATGCTTTGAGCCATGTAACGCTTGCTGGAATCGCTGGTAGCTTGTATTTAAGTCAATCATTTGGTGCACTTGCTTTGTTAAATCCATTGTATTTAGGGATTGTAGCATCTGTTACTGGATCTTTGTTTATTGAACGTTTACGGAGATTGTATAAACATTATGAAGAATTGGCGATTCCGATTATTATGTCAGCAGGGTTAGGCATTAGTGCCATTTTCATATCGGTATCTGAAGGGTTTAGTTCAGATCTTATTAGTTATTTATTTGGTTCTGTTTCTGCTGTAAGTAGACAAGATTTATGGATTGTTGTGTCTATTGCAATTATCGTGATTTTATTTTTGAGCTTATTTTTTAAAGAGTTCTTTGTGTTATCTTTTGATGAAGAGTACGCGAAAGCATCAGGTCTGCCTGCAAAGTGGATTCATATTTTATTCATGATTGTTACTGCACTTGTAATAGCGGGATCAATGCGAATTGTTGGGATTTTACTTGTTTCTTCTTTAATGACCTTGCCAGTAGCTGCTGCGATGCGTATTGCGAAAAGTTTTAAGCAAGCAATCATTTACTCTGTAGTATTTGGTGAACTTGCAGTATTGGTAGGCTTAGTGAGTGCATTTTACTTAAATATAGCACCAGGTGGAACCATTGTCGTTACTTCTATTATTATCTTACTTCTTACTTTATTAACGAAAAAAATAAGAATTAAAGGGGTGCAAATACAATGAACATTAATAGAGCGTGGGAGATTCTGAAAAAAGAAGGCTTCAAGAAAACAGATAAAAGGGAGCAAATATTAGATATTTTTTCACAAACTACAAAGTATATTACGCCTCGAGATATTCTAGATGTTATGATGGCGGAACATCCGGGGATGAGTTATGATACGATCTATCGTAATTTAAATACGTTTGTAGAGCTTGGTATTTTAGAAGAGACTGAGCTAACAGGGGAGAAACATTTCCGCATGCATTGTGAAACGGATCATCATCATCACCATTTTATCTGCACCTCGTGTGGAAATATTAAAGAGATTAACATTTGCCCAATGGAATTGTTGCATAATTCTATTCCAGGGTATCAAATAGAAAATCATAAGTTTGAAATCTATGGAAATTGCCCACAATGTCATTGAAAAACACCGCCAAATATTCGTTTGGCGGTGTTTGTTTTTATCTAAATGCTCACATATCATTCATATGACAAAAAAATGTCTCAGATATACTCTTTTAAAGTATTACGTCAGCAACCATAACCGCCGTATCCACCACCGTGGTCACCTGAATTGAAGGCAGCCGCGGCAATAATAATCAAAAGAATAAATAAAACAATAATTAACGCAAATCCTGATCCGTTACCGTATCCACTTTTAGTCTCACCCATAATGTAACACCTCCTATATTCGGAATACTTCATACTATGTCAATAATGGAGGGTTCTCTGATTCATTCGTTTAGATTTAAAATATATTTATAATTAACTGGAGGTATAGCCAAGGAGGAGAAATGAATATATAAGTGAAAATTTTAGACATCCGGATCACAAAAGAAAGCGCTCCTAAAACCAACCGATCAAAAAATAATCCCAAACCTCAAAAATGGCCAAAATCCACATACGGCATAATTTAAAATAAGTACAAAAACAGGAGAGAAGTCTCTTTTGGCACTTATTTTCGGATAAGTCGTATAGTCATTTTGCTATATTTTATAAATCATGACTAATAAATTAAATAGAAATATTTAACGTGTAGCAATGATAGATGTCTAATTTGTTTTTGATGATTCACAGCCATGTAAGTCAATGTTTTTTGGTTCGCTTCTAGGATCGCGTTTATGAGTTTGCCACAAAACTGCGGGGCATTTGAGTCTTATTTTCTTCTAAATATCTATGAAAGTAAAAAAATCAGCAAAGAGAATATTGGAAAAATAAGGTTAAATAGAAAACGTGACTTGAAAAACTACATAAAAAAAGACTGCCGCAAAAATCAGTTTTACTGACTTTCCCGACAGTCCCACGACAAATAAATAAATAAATTATAGGCGACTAAATTCTTCACTAACGTCATTTGACAAAGTACCGCATGTGGAAAAAGGGTACATTAGCGGTTTTGTTTCTTAAATAGAAAATTCTTTTTCAATCCATTTATTCGCTTCTAACCAGTTGTTCACCCGAATTACCCCTTTAGGAGCAGGTTGTTGGTTATATGGTGTGTTAAATAATAGTACCGGAATATCTAGTTCTTCATGGATTTCTACTGCATTATCATGCTTATCCTCAAAGAACACATGAACTCCATGTCTTTTTGCAGTTTCAATTTTGTTATGTGATCCGATTAATTCAATATGATCATATAGTAATTCTTGTTCTTTAAACCAATTTAGCGTGACATCCAGAACATTTTCTCCACGAGCAGAGATAAAGAACAGTTCGTACTTCTCTTTCCAAGCGGATAATACTGCATGAGCATTTGCTTGAATAGGTGAAGTTGCGTAAATATGTGGCTCTGATTTTTTGAACCAAGTATAAAAGTCTTCTTGACTAATGTCGAATGCTTTCGTTAAATCATATTCTTTTATATCAGCTAGTTGTAAATTTGTTTTAAATGCACTATTTATATGTGGTAGTAAGGAAGTGGGGGATGTTACCGTCCCATCAATATCTATTCCGAAGCGTACGTTCGTCATCTCATCTACTCCTTACACTTGTTGGTTTTCAAGTGCTTTTTTTTCAAGTAATTGTTGTTCGAAATATTCTGCAGCAATTTTATCAATTTCTACTTTTAATTCTTCAACCATAGTTGCTTCTGGTACTTTACGAACTGTTTTTCCTTTTCGGAATAATAGGCCTTCTCCGCGAGCTCCTGCAATACCAATGTCAGCCTCACGAGCTTCTCCGGGTCCATTTACAGCACATCCAAGAACAGCTACTTTAATAGGTGCTTTAATGTGAGAAATATATTCTTCTACTTCATTTGCAATGGAAATTAAATCGATTTCAATACGACCGCAAGTAGGGCAAGAAATTAATGTAGCTGCGTTAGAAGAAAGTGCGAAAACTTTTAATAATTCACGAGCTACTTTTATTTCTTCTACTGGATCTGCACTGAGAGATACACGCATAGTGTTTCCGATTCCCATACTTAGAAGTGTTCCTAGTCCTGCAGCGCTTTTAATCGAACCAGAGAAAAGTGTTCCTGATTCAGTAATTCCCAAATGAAGGGGATAGTCAAATGCCGCAGCTGCTAGACGGTATGCTTCTACAGCAAGAGTTACATCTGATGCTTTCATAGAAACGATTATATCGTGGAAATCTAAATCTTCTAGAATTTTAATATGATGTAAAGCACTTTCTACCATACCTTCAGCAGTAGGGTAGCCGTATTTTTCAAGGATTTTTCTTTCTAGAGATCCAGCATTTACACCAATACGAATCGGAATCCCTTTTGCTTTTGCTGCGTTCACTACAGCTTCAACTTTTTCTTTACGTCCAATATTACCCGGGTTAATACGAATTTTATCTGCACCTTGTTCAATTGCAATAAGGGCTAGTTTATAGTCAAAGTGGATATCCACAACTAATGGAATATTAATACGTTTCTTAATTTCTCCGATTGAGTAGGCAGCACGTTCATCAGGACAAGCGACGCGAACGATTTGACAACCAGCCTCTTCTAGTCTCAGGATCTCTGCTACTGTAGCTTCCACATCATGTGTTTTTGTTGTCGTCATACTTTGAATAAATAGCTCGTTGCTACCGCCTATTGTTAAATCTCCAACTCGAACTGCGCGAGTTTTGGAACGATGAATTAATTCACTCATGAAATTCTCTCCTTCTTGAGGCTTTATGCCATCACTATTCTTCATTTTATCAGTCTTTTGATGGAAAAGACAAGGGTGAAACCTTAACTTTCATTTTCGCAAGCTTTTGTAAAAGAATAGATTGGCAATAATACTTGTTCCCCAGTTTTAATCGTTTGATTTACTAAATGGGGGTTTAGTTCATAAAAATCTGCTAGTCTCTCTTGGTAAGTGATAGATTGACTAGCGGGATACATCGCGAATAATGAGTAAAAAGTGTCTCCTGTTACTATTTCTACTGGTATGAAATCTATGTTTTCAATACATTCTTCTTCTGAAAAAAAAGCAAGAGGAATTGTTCCCTCAAACAAATCTACTTTTATAATATATAACGAAAGCAAGATTATGATAGTTGCAACAAATATTTTCATATAAAACCCTCCTTTTCATACTTTATGAAGAAAAGAAGGGTTTTATGAATTATTTTTTAATAGGATAAAATCTACATGCCAGCACTAAATATACGAATGTAATTGCATAGATTGTAATTTGAATATAGCCATTTTCCAATTGTAAAATAGCAACTACTAAAGAGAGGATCATAGATACAGTACTTGCGAATAGGGCAGTTCTCCATAAGTGCCGGTAATCGCCTCTTCGCTTCATTGTATAAAGGATAAATGTTCCGATATAAGCAAAAATACTAACTCGGATAAAGCTAAATAACGTATTTAAGACAAATAAAAATACAAAAGCAAAAGGATAAAGTAGCCACTGGATATCTTCAAAGTATTCTAGTAATCCTTCCATACTAGATTGTTGAACAGATATTCCATTGATAAATTGAACAAAAGAAATGATTGTTAACAGAAAAATAAATATAAATATATATTGCATCACTTTTCCAATCGAAATTAGTCGAAATATGGCTATTTTTTTCGGACTATGCAAGCTTGCTTTAAAAAGTTGGAATAAATTCATTATAAGTGCCATCCTTTCCAACCTATTTTAGCATTATTTTTAGTGCAAAAACAAAAGAAAAACGTTAGAATGTTAAGGTATTGTAAAGATTATGTATTATAGCTTTACAATTCTTTCATAAACAAATGATAATAGGAGACGTGCGAAAAATGTCGAAACGGGAGTTGGCTTATTAAATGGAGTTGAATTGGCAAGAGATGCTATTTGAATTTTTTGGTGGATTAGGTATTTTTCTATTCGCCATTAAGTATATGGGAGATGGATTACAAAAAGCAGCAGGAGATAGATTGAGAGATATTTTAGATCGGTATACAACAAATCCTTTTATGGGTGTGTTAGTTGGTGTTATCGTGACAGTTCTTATTCAATCGAGTTCAGGAACAACTGTTATAACGGTTGGTTTGGTGAGTGCAGGATTTATGAATTTGCGACAAGCAATTGGTGTAATTATGGGAGCCAATATTGGAACAACAGTCACAGCTTTTATCATTGGATTTGATGTCGCAGAGTATGCTCTACCAGTTATGGCAGTAGGAGCTTTCCTTATCTTCTTTTTCAAAACGAATAAAGTGCAAAATATTGGAGAAGTTATTTTTGGATTTGGTGGCCTATTCTTAGGTCTTGAGCTAATGAGTGGTGGAATGAAACCTTTAAGAGAAATGACAGCATTTACAGATTTTACTCTTTCTATGAGTGACCATCCTATTTTAGGTGTTATCGCAGGTACACTGTTTACTTTAATTGTACAAAGTTCAAGTGCAACAGTTGCGATATTACAAGGACTCTACTCTGAAAATCTTCTATCACTTTCGGGATCACTACCAGTTTTGTTTGGTGATAATATTGGGACGACAATCACAGCAGTCCTTGCTTCTTTAGGGGCGTCTATTACAGCTAAACGAGCAGCAGCAGCACACGTGTTATTTAATGTTGTCGGCACTGTTGTATTTATGTTACTGTTAATTCCTTTTACATTATATATAGAGTGGATATCTGGAGTTTTAGATTTAGAAAGTAAAATGCAAATTGCATTTGCACATGGTTCTTTTAATGTTGCAAACACAATTATTCAATTTCCTTTAATTGGAGCTTGGGCATATGTAGTTACGAAGTTTATTCCTGGAGATGATTTAATAGTAGAGTTTAAACCAAAACATTTGGATGTAAACTTTATTGACCAATCGCCGTCCCTTGCAATTGGTCAAGCGAAAGAAGAGATTTTAAACATGGGATTATTAAGTGTACAAGGGTTGGAGACTACCTATTCCTTTTTAAAAACAAAAAATAAACGTGAGGCAGAAATTGCCTATCAACTAGAAGATGCTTTAAATAATCTAGATCAAAAAATTACCGACTACTTAGTGAAAATCTCAGCTCACCCTTTATCTGTACAAGACTCTAGTAGACATAATATGTTAATGGATACAGTAAGAGATGTGGAGAGAATTGGTGATCATTTCGAGAATATTATTGAATTAATTGAGTATCAAGAAGTGAATAAAATCATTCTCACGGAAGATGCACTGGTAGATGTCTCGGAAATGTTTGAAATAACTATTGATACTGTTAAAAAAGCAATTAATGCATTAGATACAAATGATGACGAACTTGCACGCGCAGTTTCAGAACAAGAAAATATAATTGATCGAATGGAACGAAAATATAGAAAAAATCATATATTGCGTGTAAATGAAGGACGATGTACAGGACAAGCTGGTATCAATTTTGTTGAAATTTTAAGTAATCTTGAACGTATTGGTGACCATGCTTCAAATATCGCGGATGCAGTTTTAGGTAAACGTGTATGATAGAAATTATTGGTTGGATAATCATTATTGCTTGTTTTATTGTTGCTTATATAGGAACATTTTATCCAATCATTCCTTCTGTCGTATTTATGGTAATTGGCTATATTGTATACGGGTTGTTTTTCTCCTTTACGGAGTTAACGTGGTTATTTTGGCTTATTCAATTATTGTTTGTTGTATTATTATTTGGTGCTGATATGGCCGCAAATGCTTTTGGAGTTAAGAAATTTGGTGGAACAAAAGCTGGTGTATGGGGCAGTACGATTGGATTAATTTTTGGTCCATTTATCATTCCAGTAGCGGGTATATTGATAGGTCCTTTCCTTGGTGCGGTATTAGCGGAGTTAATCGTAACTAGAGAAGGGATCAAGCAAGCAATAAAATCTGGATTTGGTTCGTTAATTGGTTTCCTTACTTCATCTGTAGTTAAAATAATAATATTAACGGTTATGTTAGTAGTCTTCATTATTTTCGTATAGTTTCAGTCAAAAGTATGAAAGTTATAATTTTAATCGTTTTTAATTGAACGTTTTCTAATTCTTTGTTACGCTAGGACATGGAAAGAATTTTCTAAAATTTTCTTTAGGAGGAAACTATAATGGCATATGAATTACCAGAATTACCTTACGCATACGACGCACTAGAACCACATATCGACAAAGAAACGATGAATATTCATCACACTAAACATCACAATACGTATATTACGAACGTAAACAATGCACTTGCTGATCAAGCAGAACTTCAAGGTAAATCAGTAGAAGAGTTAATCGCTAATTTAGATGCTGTTCCAGAAGCAATTCGTACAGCAGTACGTAACAACGGTGGCGGACATGCTAACCATTCTCTTTTCTGGCAAATCCTTTCACCAAACGGTGGCGGAAATCCAACTGGTGAATTAGCTACAGCTATCGATGCTAAATTTGGTAGCTTGGACGCTTTCAAAGAAGAGTTTGCTAAAGCAGCTACAACTCGCTTTGGTTCAGGTTGGGCTTGGTTATCAGTTGCTAATGGAGAATTAGAAGTTTCTTCTACAGCTAACCAAGACTCTCCAATCATGGAAGGTAAAACTCCATTATTAGGTTTAGATGTTTGGGAACATGCTTACTATCTAAACTATCAAAACCGTCGTCCTGACTACATCGGTTCTTTCTGGAATGTAGTAAACTGGGATGAAGTATCAAAACGCTTCGAATCAGCGAAATAATAGAAGTATGAATGGGCGTTTTGTCGCCAATTGAAATAAATATAAAAATGAACTTTAGCACACACTTTTTCGTCTAAAAGTGTGTGCTTTTTATGTTACACTAATAAATAGTGAAATAAATTAGTTTTATACTAAAAAGTGAATGCTTCCGGTAACCCGGATTCAAAATCTTGGTCCTAATAAACTAAGATGAATTTGATAGAAACAGGTGAACCCCATGCGAAAAACCCAAAAAAAACGTGCACAAAGTATAAAAGCAAAGCAACGAGTTAACATTACTTTTCGTATGAATATTCTGTTTTTCTCTATTTTCCTATTGTTTACAATGCTTGTCTTAAGATTAGGTTACTTACAAATTGTACAAGGAGAAGATTATGTCAGAGTACTCGAACGTACGGAAGAGGTTGCAGTAAATACTAGTGTACCTAGAGGTAGAATTTTTGATAGTTTAGGTAGAGTATTGGTAGACAATGAGCCACAACGCGCTATTACGTATACAAAGATGCAAACAACTAAGTCGACCGAAATGTATGAAGTTGCAAAAGCATTAAGTGTATTGATTAAAAAAGATATAAAAGGTATTACAAAGAGTGATTTACAAGATTACTGGTTGATGAAATATCCTGATGAAGCTAATGACTTAATAACAGATAAAGAGCGAGATAAAATTAACAATAATGAAGAATTAGAAACGCCAGAGAAAAATAGCGCAATTAACAAATTAACAAGAAGTAAGATTACAGAAGAACAATTAAATTCATTCAATAATGAAGAATTAGAGATTATAGCAATCTATCGTAAAATGGCTTCTGGGTATGCACTCTCTCCTCAAATTATTAAAGGGGAAGATATCCCAGCAGCAGATGATACTGCAGAAGAAATTGCAGGGAAAACTGTTTCAGTAGAAGAGTTCGCACGAGTTTCAGAGCGTTTAGGGGAATTAACAGGTGTAAATACAACGACGGACTGGAGAAGAGTTAAAACTTCTTCTTTAGCAATATTGGGTACAACCACATTACCAAAAGAAGGTATACCGAATGATCGTTTAGACTATTTTCTTTCGAGAGATTATACCAGAAATGATCGAGTAGGAAAAAGTTATATCGAAGAGCAGTATGAAGAAGTTCTTCAAGGTCAAAAAAGTGTTGTGAAAAATATTACGGATGGAAAAGGTCTTGTGATTGATGTCGAAACAGTCTATGAAGGCGAAGCTGGTAAAGATTTAGTATTAACAATGGATAGTGAAGTTCAATTAGCAATGGAAGAAATTGTTGGGAAAAGATTATTAGAGTATAAGCAAAATGCTGGTACAAAATATTTAGACAGAGCATTTTTTGTTATGTTAGATCCTAATACTGGAGAAGTTCTTTCATTAGTAGGAAAAAGACTAGTCAAGAACGAAAAAACAGGTAAACAAGAAGTAGTGGATTATGCTTTTGCGACATTCACAACGGCTTATGAAGTAGGATCAACTATCAAACCGGCTACAATGCTTACTGGCTACCGTGAAGGTGTCGTTTCTATTGGAGAAACAAAAATAGATGAACCACTTAATATAGCGGGATCATCAACAAAAAGTTCTGTATTTAATAGGTCTGGAAGAATAGCCTTAACAGATAGTCAGGCGATTGAAAGATCATCAAACGTTTACATGTTTAAAATTGCGATTGAGATTGCTGGCGCTGTTTATCGATATAAAAAAGGAATTGACCTCAGTTTAGATGCTTTTGAACCAATGAGAAATGGATATGCACAAGTTGGTTTAGGAGTTCCTACTGGAATTGATTTGCCAGGGGAAGTTTCAGGCGTTGCTGGAAAAATAAAAGAAGGAGAAGGGTATACTTTAATGGATTTAAGTATAGGACAGTATGATACGTATACACCTTTACAGCTTGCTCAATTCGTTGCTACCATTGCGAATAGTGGAAAGCGAATTCAGACACATGTCGTAAAAGAAATTCGAGAGCCATCTGAGGATGGAGTTCAGTTAGGTGGATTAGTGAAGGAATTTACTCCTAATATTCTTAATACAGTTGATAATACACAAGAAGAGATTCAAAGAGTAAGAACTTCGATGCAACGAGTATACTATGGTAGTCAGGGTACTGCACGTAAAGTATTTGGTGATTTTGAACATGGTGGAGGTGGGAAAACTGGGACTGCTCAATCTTCTGCATATGATGCAGCTCTAGGTGAAAGCTTCGGAACAGTTAATTTAACGCATGTTGGCTTTTCTCCATTTGACAATCCAGAAATAGCTTATGCAGTAATTATCCCTCAAGCTTCTCTAGAATCTGTTTATAAAACAAACTTTTCTACTCCATTAGCGAGAGAACTTGTCGATAAGTATTTTGAGATTCAAAAAAAGAATGCAAATCTTAAAAATACAGACCCATCAGTTACATCAACTGTTCAACCAGCATTTACAAATGATAAAATAGATGAAGAAGAAATAGAATAATTATAAGATTAATGGCCATCATAAGAAAAATTATGATGGCCATTTTTTTCTAATCTATTCGCATTTACAAAAGATTTACAAGTTATTCATATCGCCTCAACAAATGTCGTATAAAGTAGTGATTGTAAGAAAAAAACAGAAAACAAAACTTTAGGGGGATTTACCTGATGAAAAACTGGAAATATTTTATGATGACAACAATGGTAGGATCAGCACTTGCTCTTGGAGCTTGTGGAGACGATGCAGAAACTACTGAAAAAGAAACACCAACTGAAGAAGTAACAACTGATACTGCAGAGGAACCAGAAGCAGTTCTTGAAGGAGACGTTTCAGGAGATGGATCTAGTACAGTTGCTCCAATAATGGAAGCACTTGTTGAAGAATATGCAGCAGTACAAGAAGCAGTGAAAGTTACTGTAGGTGTTTCTGGTACTGGTGGAGGATTTGAAAGATTTATCGCTGGAGAAACAGATTTCTCTAACGCTTCTCGTCCGATTAAAGATGAAGAAAAAGCAGAACTTGAAGCAGCGGGAATTGCCTATACAGAATTCCAAATTGCTAACGATGGTTTATCAGTCGTAGTAAGTAAAGATAATACTTGGGTTGAAGATTTAACAGTTGAAGATCTTAAAAAAATGTGGATAGAAGATGGCACTACTAAGAAATGGTCAGACATTAACCCAGAATGGCCAGCAGAAGAAATCGTATTCTACTCACCTGGTACTGATTCAGGAACATATGATTACTTTGATGAAGTAATTCTTGACGAAGCAGACTTAGTAAAAAAAGCAACACTTTCTGAAGATGATAACGTTTTAGTACAAGGTGTTCAAGGTGATAAAAATGCAATAGCATTCTTCGGATACGCTTATTACTTAGCAAACCAAGATACGTTAAAAGTAGTTAAAATTGGTGGAGTTGAACCAACAAATGAAACAATCGAATCTGGAGAATACTCACCACTTTCTCGTCCACTATTCGTTTATGCTAGCAACAAAGCTCTTAGTGAAAAACCTGCAGCTTATGATTTCATGAAATTCTCACTTGAAAATGCTGGTGAAATGGCAGAAGCTGTTGGATATGTAAAACTTCAAGATGCTGCGTATGAAAAAGGATTAGCTGATTTAGAAGCAGTAAAATAATATTTCAAAAAGGCAAGACAAAAAAGTAAGGAAATGAGTAGCAATTCCGCTACTCTTTTCTTACGTTTTGGTAAAAGGGGGATTCACATGGCTCAAAAACAAAGTTCTGATCAACCATCAGTTCAAGAGCTTATTGCAAAAGCAAGCAATAAAAAGCGGAAAAAAATAATTGAAAAATTAATTCCTATTATTCTTTTTTTAATTGCCTCTGTATCTGTACTAACTACATTTGGAATAATTGGAACTTTAATTACGGAAACAGTAATATTTTTCTCGAGAATTCCGGTATTAGATTTCATATTTGGAACAGAATGGTTTCCTTTCGCTAACACGGAACCACAATACGGCATCCTGGCCTTAATAGCTGGTACATTAAAAGTTACTTTTATTGCCGTAATTGTTGCAGTTCCATTTGGTATCGGGTCTGCCATTTTCTTAAGTGAATATGCAAGTGATAATGTTCGAAGAATTATAAAGCCAATTTTAGAAGTATTAGCAGGTATACCAACAATTGTATATGGTTTTTTTGCATTAACATTTGTTACTCCGCTTCTTCAACAAATCATCCCTGAATTAAAAATATTTAATGCACTTAGTCCCGGTATTGTAGTAGGGATTATGATTTTACCGATGATTGCTTCTCTATCAGAAGATGCAATGTCAGCAGTACCAAGCTCAATTCGTGAAGGCGCTCTAGCTATGGGGTCAACAAAATTAGAGGTAGCTTTAAAAGTAGTATTACCAGCTGCTTTATCTGGAATTATTGCTTCTGTAGTACTTGCTGTTTCCCGAGCAATTGGCGAAACGATGATTGTATCACTAGCGGGTGGATCTACTCCGTCATTCGATTTAGACGTAACTGGTTCGATTCAAACCATGACTGCTTACATCGTTCAAGTCTCATCTGGTGATGCTGGATATGGAACGACGATTTATTACTCAATCTATTCGGTTGGATTTACATTGTTCTTATTTACATTGGTGATGAACATTATTGCTCACGTTATTTCTAAAAAGTATCGGGAGGAATATTAAATGAATTATGTTAATCATAAATCAGTCATAAAAAGAATGAATAAACGACTTATTGTAAATCGTGTATTTAAAACAATATTTTTCATAGCAACATTATTTGCTTTAGTAGTATTAGCTGTTCTTTTTTACCGAATTATTACTCAGGGTATAGGTTATATCACACCTGACTTTTTCCAAAACTTCGGTTCGCGTTTCCCTGAAAAAGCGGGTATAAAAGCAGCATTAATCGGTTCTATTTGGTTAATGTGTGTAGTTGCACCAGTTTCTATCATTTTAGGGGTAGGTACAGCCATTTACTTAGAAGAATATGCAAAGAAAAATAAACTAAATGATTTTATTCGTATGAATATCTCAAATCTAGCAGGTGTTCCATCCGTAGTATTCGGGTTATTAGGTTTAACGATTTTCGTTCGAGCATTATCACTTGGTAATAGTATTTTAGCTGCAGGATTTACAATGAGTTTGTTGATCTTACCAGTAATTATCGTTGCTGCTCAAGAGGCAATACGTGCAGTCCCTCAAGATGTTCGAGAAGCTTCATATGGTATGGGTGCAACAAAATGGCAAACGATTACACAAATAGTGTTGCCTTCTGCAATACCAGGTATTTTAACGGGTGCTATTTTAGCTCTTTCTCGTGCAGTAGGAGAAACAGCACCATTAGTAGTAATAGGAATTCCAGTAATTATTCAGTTCCTACCTGAGAATTTGTTGAGTCAGTTTACAGCCCTTCCAATGCAAATTTATGACTGGGCAAAACGACCACAAGCAGAATTCCAATTTGTTGCTTCAGCAGGGATTCTTGTATTAATGGCATTTTTATTGATTATGAACTCCATTGCTATATTTATAAGAAATAAATTCCAAAGAAAGTACTAAGCTAATTTGTGAATAGGGGGAAGTACAGTGGTACAAACATTAGAAAAAGGGTCAGTATTGAATAAAGAATCATCAAGTATTGTATATGATACACAACAATTAAATTTATGGTATGGAACTCACCATGCTTTAAAAAATATCAATCTTCAAATTAAAGAAAATGAAGTAACGGCAATTATCGGACCATCAGGTTGTGGTAAATCTACATATATTAAAACTTTGAATCGTATGGTAGAATTAGTACCAACTGTGAAAACATCTGGAAAAATTTTATACCGTGAACGTAATATCTTTGATGCAGATTATGGTGTAGAGGAATTACGTACAAAAGTAGGCATGGTATTCCAAAAACCTAATCCATTTCCAAAATCAATCTATGATAATATTGCATACGGTCCAAGAATTCATGGGATTAAAAACAAAAAAATTCTAGATGAAATCGTAGAAAAAAGTTTGCGTGGCGCTGCAATTTGGGATGAAGTAAAAGATCGTTTGACGACTAATGCATATAGTCTTTCTGGTGGTCAACAACAACGCATATGTATCGCACGTTGTTTAGCGATTGAACCAGACGTTATTTTAATGGATGAACCTACATCTGCACTTGATCCAATATCTACATTAAAAGTAGAAGAGTTAATACAAGAACTAAAAAAAGAATACTCTATTATTATTGTTACGCATAATATGCAACAAGCGGCTCGTATTTCAGATAAAACTGCGTTCTTCTTAAATGGAGAAGTAGTGGAATTTGACGATACAGATGTCATTTTTTCTACACCAGCAGATAAGCGTACAGAAGATTATATATCAGGGCGTTTTGGATGATGAAAGGGGTTAATAACACATGGTAGGCAGAGAGAAATTTGATGCAGATTTACAAAAAGTACAAGCACTTTTGCTAGAACTAAGTAATACTGCAATTGACACGCTAAATAATTCAATCGATTACTTATTATCACATAATATTGAAGGTGCACTATCCATCATTAATAACGACATTCATATTAATCGTGTAGAAGAAGATATTAATGATCAGGTTATTTTGTTAATAGCAAAACAACAACCAGTATCTACTGATTTAAGAAGATTGATTGTTCTTATAAAAGCAGCAGGTGACATGGAACGTATTGGAGATTATGCTGTTAGTATCGCCAAAGAAACAATTCGCATAGGAAAAGATGCACATATCACACCAATCCATTTACTAGATGAGATGCGTGATAAAACAATTCATATGCTTAAAAAAATTTTAGAAGCTTTTGTTAATGAGGATATGGAAGAAGCGAGAAAGATTGCGAAATTAGATGATGAAGTGGATGAAATGTATGGAAAAACTATTCGTACACTGCTTGCTTCAGGGGTTGAACACCCAGAACAATTAAGTCAAATCACTCAATTGTCATTTGTGTGTCGTTATTTAGAAAGATCTGCTGACCATGCGACAAATATGGCTGAGCGAGTACTCTTCTTGTTAAAAGGAAAGCATTACGAATTAAATAACTAATTGTATTGAAAGAAGCCACCCCTGAACATTGCGGGATGGCTTCTTCTTGTTTTGAGGAATAAAAAAATTTATGGTTTTCTTGTAATGGAATCAGCAATTTGTTTGATCGTCATCGAGGAATTCATTTCGAATGTTCCTGTTTGAATTCTTGCTGTCATATTCTGTGCTGTTAAATAGTCTTCTAAATCTTGTTTATGTTTTATGATGCCAGCATTTTCTAACCAAGTACCAATCTCACTTGATGTCATTCCCGTTTTTATTTCTAGGACAGTGATTGCTTGGCTGTTAGTAGGAGGCTCCTCTTGTACTGGTTTTGCAGGTTCTTGTATGGGTCCTTTTTGTGCATTTTCTAGATCAATTTGGAGGTCAGCCAATTGTTGTTTAACATCTGTTAATTCTTTTTGTGTTTGTTCAAAGGATTCTTCAGAGTTTATGGAATTGGAATCTTTACTTTCAAAGTTATTTAGAAGTTGAAGACCTACACCTGCCAAGAATAATCCTATGCCAAAAGCGCGTAATGTAGATTTTTTTATCATTTTTCACCACCGATGACAGACTTAATGTCTTCAATTTTTAGAGATGAACGTTTACTAATTTCTTGTAATGAATAGCCCTTTTTATGGAGTTCCAATACTTGCATTTTTATGATTTCATGAATGACGGGTCTTGTTTTTCGGGGAGGACTAATTGGTGTTCCTTCTATTAACAGTTCCTCTTCCACTAATTTTATTCTACGCTTAATGGCACTTGTTTCTTGGTATAATGTAAAAGATAATTCTTCTACTTCGGATTCCAATTTTTTACTGGAGTCTTTTGTGAAAAAGGATAGAATAACTGCTAGGATACCAATAAGCATAAGAATGATTGAATAGTCCATTTCTTTCACCTCGATTATATTACTTCTTTTATTTATACTAACATATCCCTTAAGAAGAAATTACAATTTTATTTTATTAAATAGTAGATTTTCTGTGTTTGTATGCTATAATAGGTTAGTCGTATAAATCATGCTCAGATTTTATATTTAATCCTGTAAAAAAGTAGGAGGGACAAATATGCGCGTTAATATTACATTAGCTTGTACAGATTGCGGAGAGCGCAACTATATTTCTAAGAAAAACAAGCGTAACAATCCAGAACGTCTTGAACTTAAAAAATATTGCTCACGTGAAAAGAAAGCTACTCTTCATAGAGAAACTAAATAATCATTTAAACCAAAACCAAACGAGGTTTTGGTTTTTTTCTATAAAAATATGGGAGGGATAATTTTGTCGAAAAAAGAAATTAGAAATCGAATGAAGGATCAACTATCTATTTTAGGTAAAGAGCAATATCAATTGTATTCAACAGAAATAGAGAATCTTTTTTTTCGTGACAATATTGTACAAAATTCCTCTGTTATTGGACTTACAATATCGACGTTCCCAGAAGTACATACGAAGGAGATCATACAAAGGCTTTGGGATATGGGGAAATCTGTTGTAGTCCCCAAATGTAGTCCGAAAGATCGGTCCATGAACTTTTATATGATTGAGAGCTTTGAACAGTTAGAAGTAGTGTATATGCAGCTATTGGAGCCTAATCCACTAAAGGCTAGTCTTGTACAACCGTCCGATATAGATTTGCTTGTAGTCCCAGGTATTGTTTATAATAAATCAGGTTATCGAATTGGTTATGGTGGAGGCTATTACGATCGTTTTTTAAAAAGTTATATGAATCATACGATGTCTTTAGCTTTTGAATGTCAATTAAGCGACGAAGTAATACCCGAATCATTTGATTTACCAGTCGATCAAATCATTACAAACAAGCAAGTGATCCATTGCAAATCCAATCGAGAAGAAGGAATAAGATGAACTCATTATATGATGTTATGCAATTATTAAAACGTTTTGGGATATTTGTATATACAAAAGATCGGCTAGGGGATCTCGAAATAATGGAAGATGAAGTAAGGGAATTATATAAAATGCAAATGATTGATGTGAAAGACTTCCAGATAGCCATGCTACTTTTAAGAGGAGAAAAGAGTAAATTCAAGTAGTGGAAAGCGACAGATTGCAAAAATCTGTTGTTTTTTATTTCATGAAACTTTTTTTATACTTAACCGTCTAAATATGAAGTGTATAAAAGCGTCCTTCTATTTTAGCAAATAATTATATCATTTATATTGATTTATTGTTAAGAAAGGAATAAGATATAAAATGATGCTTTTACTCATAAATAAAAGAGTTAAAGGGGAGGATGTAGGCATGAAGAAAAAAAACTGGCCGACACATTCTATTCTTGCTATTGCTATCGTGGCGACATGGATCAAAACATATGTTGTTTATCACACTAGCTTTGATATGGAAATCGAGAATATAATGCAACAAGTGATATTATTTATTAACCCACTAAGTTTTCTGTTATTGATTTATGGATTATCATTGTTTTTCAAAAGACCAAAGGCTAGAAATAGATATATAGTTTTAACGAGCATTATACTTTCTATCATAGTGTATGCAAATGCAGTATTTTACAGATTTTTTACAGATTTCATTACGATACCAGTATTATTTCAAACAAGTAACTTTGGAGACCTTGGAGCATCTGCAGCGGAAAGTATTTTCTTAACAGATATTTTTTATTTCATGGATGTAATCGTAATTATCGTTGCATTGAAATGGTTAAAAGTAGGCGAAAAATTCACTATAGTAAAACCAGCTATTAGAAAATCATATTTTGTATTTTCTGCTGCTGTGTTATTTTTAAATTTAGGGCTTTCTGAAATTGAACGTCCACAACTTTTGACAAGAAGTTTTGATCGTGAAGTGTTAGTGAAAAATATTGGTTCATATAATTACCATTTGTATGATCTATATATTCAATCAAAATCACATGCACAACGAGCACTTGCTGATGGAAGTGAACTTGTGGAAGTGAACAACTTTGTTCGATCTAGCCAGGCAGATCCTACCGAAAAAACGTTCGGACTAGCTGAAGATCGTAACTTAATCATTGTTTCATTGGAATCACTGCAATCATTTGTAATAAATAATGATATGAATGGACATGAAATTACTCCGTTTCTGAATTCTTTAACAGCGGATGAGGATACATTCTATTTCTCTAATTTTTATCACCAAACAGGTTTAGGGAAAACATCCGATTCTGAATTTCTTGTAGAAAATTCACTGTATCCATTAGGTGGAGGAGCTGTTTTCTTTACACATAGTGGGAATACATTCCATTCGATGGCAGAAAGCTTAAATGAAGAAGGATACTTTACGAATGTATTGCATCCGAACAATAAAAGTTTTTGGAATCGAGATATGATGTATAAAGCTCTGGATATTCAAAAATATTATGATGAAAATAGTTATATAGTAAATGAAGAGAACTCAGTAAGTTGGGGACTGAAAGACGCTCCATTCTTCGAGCAATCAGTAGATTTGATGGCTGAAATGCCACAACCGTTTTATTCTCGTCTAATTACATTAACGAATCACTATCCATTTACTTTGGATGTGGAAGACCAAAACATTCCGGAATATGATTCGAATTCGAATACGCTGAATAAATATTTCCAAACAGTAAATTACATGGATGAGGCACTAGAGTTATTCTTCGAGGATTTAAAAGAAAAAGGTTTATACGATAATTCAATTATTGTCATGTACGGAGATCACTACGGTATTTCTGAAAATCACAATAATGCAATGTCACAGTATTTAGAGAAAGAAATAACTCCTTTTGAATCTGCAAAACTTCAAAATGTTCCATTATTTGTTCATATTCCGAATAGTGGTGTTGGAGAAGAAGTAACAGAAGTTGCAGGTCAAATTGATGTTCGACCAACTATTTTACATCTTTTAGGAATAGATACGTCAAAAGATATGCAATTAGGTGCAGATTTGTTCTCTGAAGAACATGAAGATTTTGTAGTCTTCCGTGACGGTGGATTCGTGACAGATGAATTAGTTTATACGAAAAATGTATGTTATGATAGTGCAACTGGAGTAGAAATTGCCGTTGAAAGTTGTCAGCCATATATAGATCGTGCAATTCAGGAATTAGGCTATTCTGATCAAATTATCAATGGAGATTTACTTCGTTTTTATGATTTGAAAACAGGTAATTTATTAATTGAAGAAGCAGAAAAAGAAGAGTAGTATTAATGAAAGCACAGACGTTTATGCGTCTGTGCTTTTATGATGAAACAATTCAGTTAGTAATGCGTCTTATACTGTAATGTGAGAGGGGGAGTAAATTGAAAAAGGTTGTAATACTAATTTTCTGCATCTTTATTTTGCAAGCGTGTCAAAAAACACAAAAAAATGAAGACATAGTTACAGATGCTGAAAAAGAAGGATTTACAGAAAATATAGAGAGTGTACCCATGACTACTGATTTACCCCCAATACCTTTCGTTTCAATGTCCTCATCAGCATTTCACAGTGTAATTGGTTGGTTATCAAATGATGAAATTGCATTCATTCTAGTGGAGCAAGGTGAATGGACAGTTCAAGTGTATTCAGTCCCTGCAGATTCATGGAGAAAAATATATACAACAGAACAGCCGATTATTCAAGCATCTATTCATCCAACGAAGGACAAAATTTTATTACATACATCAAGGAATTCCTCTACAGCAGAAGTTCAACTTATACATATCAATGGTCAGTTATTGGATAGTTTGACGTTTGAATCGGATGAACTATACATGGATTGGCATCCACAAAATTCTAGTTTAATTGTGTTCACTACTTTTTATGAGGATTGGACATATAATACGTTTATTTATGATGGAACAACTCAAAATTTAGAGTCGATTGAAGTGGAAGATCCGTTTGTAAAATGGTATGACGAGGAACATTTGATGGTCTTTAGGTGGGCTGAGAGTAATTTAGATGGTGGTGAGTTAATACTTTACTCCTTGAAAGAGAAAACATTAAAAGAGACTGGAATTACTAATGTAATCGATGCTCACACCAATGGGAATAGTTTACTAGTTGTACAAGTAAGTGAAGAAACAAATGAATTTCAATACAGTCTATCTAATGAAGTGACAGATGAATCGATTGATTGGACTTCGGCAGCTATTAGTAATTATTCCGAGTGGGTCGTTCCATACATGGATTTTATAGATCAAGATAAGTTAATCGGGATTAAGTCACTAAAACCTGGAAACCTGGATGAAACAACAAGTTCGGGTACTATTTCTAGCGTGACGTTTGATGGGAAGCAAGAGTACGGGGAAATTGAGTCGCAACCTTTACTGTGTGCGCCGAACGGAGAAGTTTGCCTTGGTGGATATCAAATGGAGAACTGGATTCAACTCTCGCCGCTAATAATTCAACCTTGGATTAACGTATTAAATTAGAAAAAGCTGTTGTACAAGTGTACAGCAGCTTTTTTCTATAGTTTTAGTGTAAGCTTGGTGGAAAACCTTGGTTCAAGATTGTCATGACTGTAAAGAAGCCAAAAACAGCAAAAGTACCAAAGTTAAATAAAATTCCTAGCAGATTCTTTTCTTTGAAAGCTTGGAAAGTACCGACTACAGCTAATACTGTAACAAGTCCAAAAATAACCATTAATAAGTTCATAAAAGACGCCCCTTTCGACACGGAAAAGTGAATGTCGCGATTGCATATTCCTCTTCTATTGTAATTGTAATAATCTATTTTGTCGAGTAAAAAAAAGTAGACAATGATTGAATAAAGGACTCAACTTCGATTAGAATAAGTAAGAGGTGATTTAATTGTTAAATGTACGTACATATCCATTAGGGTATATTCAAACGAATTGTTATGTAGTATCGAATACCGATAAACAGTGTTTAATTGTTGATCCTGGTGGAGATGGGGATAAATTGATAGGAGAGCTTAGGAAACTGAATATGAAGCCACTAGCAATCCTTTTGACACATGCGCATTTCGATCATATTGGTGCGGTTGATCAAGTGAGAGATACATATCTAATTCCGGTCTATATACATACGGCGGAGAAAAAGTGGTTAATGGATCCCGCCAAAAATGGTTCGGGAAAATATGCGGAAATACCGTCAATCGTTGTGAAAGAGGCCGATGTTCTAATACAACAAGAGTCAAAATTAGACATTGGAAGTTTTTCATGTCAAGTATTGCACACGCCAGGACATTCACCTGGGAGCGTAACGTTTTATTTTCAAGAGGATGAATTTGCGCTCGTTGGGGATACGCTATTTCAAAATAGTGTAGGACGTACTGATTTAGTTGGTGGTAATGAGGCAGAATTACTTAAATCAATTCATTCTAAGTTATTAAGCTTACCAGAGACTACGATTGTTTATCCAGGTCATGGAGCAGCTACTACAATAGAAGATGAAATGACATCTAATCCATTCTTGAACGGTTTTTGAATGTATTTGATAACTAAAATTCTTTGCGAACGTCATTTGACGAAGATAACATAAAAAGCAGCTCAAGAAATTGAGCTGCTTTTTTGTACTAAACAGTGAAATTAATGTCCAGCACCTGGTACAAGCATAAACGTTGTATAGTATGTAAAACCTGCGAAGAAGAACATTAAGTAAGCCCCGAAGATGTACATATACATACGTTCAGATAGGTTCAAGAACCCTAAAAGAAGGAATAATCCCGTATTTGCTAAAAATAGCAATGACGCTTCTGACATATCACCTAAATAAAACATAACTGCAAAAATCCCTGTCCAGAAAGCCATCACTTTATACATATTGCCCATTTGTAGTCCCTCCTTTTGCAACGACACAAATATTGTCATTCTTATTATAAATGAAAGTGTTCCCACATGTAAACCGAATATTATTTTTCTTTATGCAATAATCAAAAACTTGTCACAAATATGTATAATATCCTACTTATTATAGGACTTCTATTTGATATAAGCAATTATTACAATGATTATTTTGCATACTTTCTACTTGAACAAATTCATTATCCTTAAATAGTGCATCAAATTGTCCTTGAAGAAATGATTCATGTAAAGAACAAATGAGTTCTGGATACTTGTTCATATACTCTTTATAGGGACAATTGTAGATGGAGAAAGTAATAACCTTTTTATGCATATCTTCTTTTATTTCTGGAATATATCCAATGGAGCTGGCGGAAAGTGTTAGGAGACTCATTTTTTCTTCAAAAGTAGTTGTAGACAGTGAGTTTTTATAAATTTGATTCCAGCCACTTTGATAACTTATTTCTTTTCCTTTTTCAATCGCTTCTGTACCAAAAGAATTTACCATATCTAATAACCATTGAAGGAGTAATTGACTTTCTTGTCTTGGGAAACTTAAGTGTATAGGGGTTTCTGCAAGTTTATAAATTCGAGCGGGGCGACCACCTTTTCCACTCTTTAATAATTCAGAAGTAAGGAGACTAACATCAGCTAATTTAGTGAGATGCATCCGGGCCACGTTTGGATGGATACTAAATGCAGTTGCAATTTCATGTACAGTTACTTCTTTTCCTTCTTGTAACACATATTGGTAAATAGAATACCTAGTTTCATCTGCTAGTGTATGCGTTAGTTTTAGTGTATTTGGCATACCAATCCCTCATTTCTGATCCTATCTTTTATTATAGTGAAAAATTAGAAAAGATAATATGGATTTGTAAAATAATAAATAACAAGAAAATTACAATAAATCACTTTATTTATGTTTCAATTACAAGTATACTATTTTTGTACAGGTTGTGAGCGGTCGCAAGTTGTATCTGGAGAAAGGAAAGATGCATGGAGCAAATAGAAAATGTTGTAGAACAAAAATGTTTTCAATTGTTAAAAAAGGCGCTCAACTTCGGAGCATCTGATTTGCACATGATTCCAAATGAAGAGAGTTATATTTATTACTTTAAGAAAAACTCTCAAATGTTTGAGGCAGGGAAGCTTCCCCTGAATCTGGGCGAAAGAATTATTTCATTCTTCAAATTTTTATCCTCTCTTGATATCAGCGAAAAACGTAAACCACAAAGTGGTTCATTCCATCAAATCTTTAACACTCTTAAATTCTCATTTCGAGTTTCAACATTACCTTCTGTTTTCGGCAAAGAAAGTCTCGTTATTCGACTCCAACAACATGATAATGCAAAACTACTTCATTCCTTAGCCTTATTTCAAACTGCCTCTGACCAAATAGTGGAGCTTGCAAATAATCGACAAGGCTTAATCTTATTTGTTGGTCCTACTGGATCCGGTAAGTCTACTTCCATGTATTCATTAACTAAATATTGTTCGGAAAATTTACATCGACATGTTATTTCCTTGGAAGACCCTGTAGAAAACAATCAATCTCATTTATTACAAATACAAGTAAATGAGCGGTCTGGAGTGACATATGCGACGGGTTTAAAGGCCATTTTACGCCATTCGCCAGATGTTATTATGATTGGTGAAATTCGTGACGAGGACACTGCCAAGGCTGCTATTCAAGCTGCTTTAACTGGTCATCTTGTTGTGTCAACGATTCACGCAAAAGATGGAGTTGGTGCTATGTATCGACTTATGGATCTTGGCGTTTCAATCGACGAATTGAAGCAAACGGTTAGCGGTATTGTAACGCAAAGCCTTGTAAGTGTATATGGAGCAAAACAGGACGAATTATCGGCCATTTATGAGATCGTATCAGATGAATTGTTAGTTCAAGTATTTGATTCGATTTTAACTGGGAAAAAATTTCTGATGCCCAATAATTTAACTCTTTCTTATCAGATAGAAAGAGGTGTTAGAGATGGTATTATTCAAAGTAATCCATGATTGGAATACCCGTAAAAATGAAAAAATACCTGCCCATGTACAGTCTTCATTTTTGAAAAGGTTAAGTGATTTATTGCGAGAAGGCTACACTTTTTATGAAGCGGTATCTATGCTAATTCCCTTTCACGTAAAAAACAGCGACTTCGTAATGAATAAAATAACTGAAGTGCATAAAAATGGACAAAGTGTCACAGAAGTCTTTAAGTTACTAGGGTTTCCAAATAGATTATTACTGCCAATCAATCTTGCGACTACTCATGGTCGACTACAAGAAACCTTAGAAATGTTAAGTGTACAAGCTGCTATTTTTGAAAGAGCACAAAAAAGAATGAACAGTTTATTAATGTATCCGGTGTTTTTATTCATCGTTATTTTCGTGTTATTTACGATTTTTAAAATCTATTTTATGCCGAATATGGAGTCATTGATGGGGTCAAGGGACCAATCCAATTCAGATGGATCAATTGTATGGTCCAATCTCTTGTTAAGCTTACCCAATTATTTACTAATTTCCATGTTAGTTTTAGCTTTAATAATTGTTGTATCACGATATTATTTGATGAAAAAAAGCGTCCAAATTAGGTTGTCGATTTATGAAAAAATTCCAGTAATTAATTCTTGGAACCGATTAACATTAACTAGAACTTTTTCCAGAGAAATTGGCGGTTTATTAGAAAGTGGAATGTCTTTGCAACAAGCTTTTGATGCAATAATCGTCCAAAAAGAACATAAAGTACTCCAATTTATTGCAACGCAGATGAGAGAAAAAATAGTGCATGGTGAATCATTTTCAAAATCAGTTATGTTATTGGATCATTTTACGGAAGATTTCCATCACTTCGTAATCCATGGTGAAAATAGTGGGTTTTTAGGAAGAGAACTGACACTATATAGTGAATTTTTAACTGAACGAATTGAAGTGAAATTAACAAAAGTTCTAAATGTTATTCAGCCAACACTTTTTTTAGTCATTGCTGTATTCATTGTTGGCGCATACTTAGCAATTTTACTGCCGATTTACGACATGATAAATATTGTTTAAGAGGAGAGAATATATGAAAAAGTATCTGAAAAACGAAAAAGGGTTTACGCTAATTGAAATGATGATTGTCTTGTTAATTATATCCGTATTGATTCTAATCACGATTCCAAATGTAACGAAGCATTCTGCAACAATTGATGATAAGGGCTGCGCTGCATATGTGAAAATGGTTCAAGGATTAGTTCAAACATATAAGATGGATAATAATTCGTATCCAACTACTCTAGTAGAATTAGCGACCACAGGAGATATAGAAGCGGATGCTCAATGTCCAAATGGGAAAAAAATAAAGATTACTAATGGAGTAGTTTCAATAGTGGTTGATTAGATATGAAAGCGAGTTCAAATGAAAAAGGATTTACACTCATTGAAATGCTGGTCGTTTTATCCATCATGATGATTATTACCTCATCTGTTATTTTTGTTTCTATAGCAAGACTTGAGGAAATGGAAGAAAAAAGGTTTTTTAAACAATTCCATTTAGATGTACAACGCATGCAAATGATTGCAATTTCTAAAGGGAATTATATGTATTTAACTTTTAATAAAGAAGGGACCAAATATAAAGTAGAGCATAATAATGTTTTGTTGTATGAAAATCACTTACCATCAACTATTCGCCTATCGGGAGACAGTCAGTTAAAAGGGTTGACCTACCATCCAAATGGTGCAATTCTTCAATTTGGCTTAATGAGATTTGAGACAAAAAAAGAGAATAAAAGAGTTTTTTTTTATATCGGGCAAGGAAGGATGAATTATGAGGAATAGCGATGGATTCTCTTGGCCGGAAACAATTTTAACTTTAAGTATTATTTTTTTAATAGGGGGAACATTACTTCCTTTTTTAAGTCATCTAACGGTTCAATTAGAAGACAAAAAGAGAGATTATCAGGCATCTATTGTCTTGCATGAAGCGGTAAAAAAGTATGTTGATTCGAACGTTGGAATAGGGTCCATGCAAATAGATCAAGTTAACTTTTCTTATGTTGTTAATGACGAACAACTATGTGTGAATTACGAAGGAGTGAGAGAGGAGAAAAATAGTTGTGTATCAATGGCTTACTGAAAAGAAACAATGAGCAAGGCTATACGTTACTCGAGGCCATTTTGCAATTATCGGTTCTCATGCTTTTTTCACAAATATTTCTTTTGACTGTAGGTTTGGTTTTTAGAGTGGAAAGTACTGTAACAAATCCAACCGAAACAGAATGGGGCTTATTTGTATATGATGTGGAGAGGTATTTAAATGATGTGGATGAGATACATGTCCAAGAAGGTGTAAAGGGTATTCGTTTTCATAAAGCGGGTGATGAATACGATATAGAATTATATGACACCCTCATTAGAAAACAGAAAAATAGATTAGGTCATGAACAGATGCTACTTCATGTGAAGTCTTTCACTACAAAATTGGAGGGACAATCACTGAAATTATCCGTAGAATTTGCAAATGGAATAAAAAAGGAGCAGACGTTTTATGTTACATTTCATTCGGAATGAAAGGGGTGTATTATTACCTGCAGCCATGCTTTTGTTATTCGTCGTCTGTTTATCTATATTTGCAACTACATCTGCCTATGTATCGAAATATCAAACATATGATTCATTAGAAAAGAGTAATATAGATGCAGCAATTCAAAAAATAGAAATGCAAAAAATCCCTTATAAAATAAGCTTTTTTTGGTTATTTACCGATTATGCGACAAAAACCATTGCGAATAAAATCGAATAACAGTTGTAATCAGAAATACCTCTCTCTATAATAAAGGATAACTTAATGAAGATTTTCTTTGTTCGAAAAAAGAAGTGTAAAAATAATCCTGGTATGTAGTGAGTTGGTGAATGATGTACAAAGTATATTTAATTGGTTTTATGGGATGTGGAAAGAGCGCTATTGGTAGAAGACTAAGCTATCTCTTAAAAATGCCTTATTATGACATGGACAAAGAAATTGTCAAAATACAAAAAAGGACAATCCCAGAAATATTTGAACAAGAAGGAGAAGAGTATTTCCGTAATGTAGAAACGGAATTTCTTCAAAATTTCCGTAACGAGTCATGTATAATTTCTACTGGTGGCGGGGTTGCGATGAATGAGGAAAACGTTCAAATAATGCGAGATACGGGGTTAGTTCTGTATTTAGATGCTACTTTCCATGATATATGGATGCGAATTAAGAATGACTTGAATCGACCAATTGTGCAAAACAGCACAAAAGGTGAATTAGAACAGTTGTATAAGCATCGAAAAAGGTTTTATAAAAAAGCTAAACACATAACTATATTTACGGAAAATCGAACATTGAAACAAATAACAGAATATGCTGGTTATCAAGTTAATCGACTAAAAGGCGAATGAACTTTACAATTCAATTATTTTCGTTCGCTTTTTGATTAACTTTTTCAAAAGTATTGCCATAAAGTATGTTCAATGTTAGGATATAGAAAAAGAGGCAGTAAATTTAATATCGCGGATGAGCATACGGGGAGAGAACGCACATTAGAGGCGTCGCCGAAGGAGCAAGTGATTGAATATTATGAATCTCTCAGGCAAAAGAACTCGTATAGGACGCATCTCTGGAGAGTGCTTTTTTGTTAATATCAAGAAAAGCCACCAAAGAGGACAGCCAGCAATGGTAAACTTTCAGGTATCAGGACAGAGGAACCCAGATTAAAGGGGTTCCTCTGTCCTTTCTTGTTACATAATTAGTTTAGGAGGAGATTATTTTGTCAGAACAGTTGAAACGAACACCTTTGTTTGATGTATATGCGTCATACGGGGGGAAGACAATTGACTTTGGTGGTTGGGAATTGCCGGTCCAGTTCTCTAGTATTAAAGAAGAACATGAAGCAGTAAGAACGAAAGCGGGATTGTTTGACGTTTCTCATATGGGAGAAATTTTCGTGACAGGTGCAGGTAGTGAGGCTTTGTTACAAAAATTAATGACAAATGATATTTCCAAATTAGTAAGTGGACAAGCACAATATACTGCTATGTGTTATTTGGATGGCGGAGTTGTTGATGATTTAATCGTTTACAAAAAGGATGAAAATGATTATCTATTAGTAGTTAATGCTTCTAATATTGAAAAAGATTTTGAGTGGATGAAACAATATGCAACCGCTGATGTGGAGCTAGTAAACAAATCAGATGAATTTGGTTTGCTTGCACTTCAAGGACCACTTGCTAGAGAGATTTTACAAAAGCTTACTTCCACAGATTTAGGGGACATTAAATTTTTTCGTTTTGAGAATAATGTCGAAATTGCTGGGAAATCTGTTTTACTTTCTCGTACTGGCTACACTGGTGAAGATGGATTCGAAATGTATGCTAAAAATGAAGATTTAGTTGATCTTTGGAGTAGCGTTTTAGATGCAGGTAAAGATGAGGGCATTCTTCCGATAGGACTTGGTGCTCGTGATACATTGCGTTTTGAAGCATCCTTGCCACTATACGGTCAAGAGCTTTCAAAAGATATTTCTCCACTTGAAGCAGGAATTGGGTTTGTTGTAAAGCTTAAAAAAGAACAAGACTTCCATGGTAAATCTGTTTTAGTAGCTCAAAAAGAAAATGGTGTTCCAAGAAAAAGTATTGGTATTGAAATGATTGACAAAGGAATTCCGCGTACGGGATATCCAGTTTACGTAGGTGACAAGCAAGTTGGTTTTGTTACTACAGGTACACAATCTCCAACACTCAAAAAAAATATAGGTCTTGCACTAATCGAAGCGGAATACGCGGAACTTGGTCAAGAATTAATAATTGAAATTAGAAATAAACGATTAAAAGCAGTTACAGTTGCAACACCATTTTATAAAAGAGAAAAATAAGATCCAGAAAGAGGTTGTCCATTGATGAAGCATCGTTATTTACCAATGACTGAACAAGATCAAAAGGAAATGTTAGGCGTAATCGGCATTTCTGCTATTGACGAATTGTTTGCAGACATTCCCGAAAAAGTCCGTTTTACAGGCGAATATAATATTAAACCTGCAAAAGCAGAATCTGCTTTACTAAAAGAATTATCTGCACTTGCTGATAAAAATGCTGATAGCAGAAAATATGCTTCATTCTTAGGAGCTGGCGTTTACGATCACTTTAAACCGATTATTGTGGATCATGTAATCTCTAGATCAGAATTCTATACAGCCTATACTCCATATCAACCAGAAATTTCTCAAGGAGAGCTTCAAGCAATTTTTGAATTCCAAACAATGATTTGTGAGTTAACTGGTATGGATCTTGCAAATTCATCTATGTATGACGGGGGAACAGCGTTAGCAGAAGCAGCAAACTTATCTGCTGGTCATACGAAAAGAAAGAAAGTGTTAGTTTCTGAAGCTGTTCACCCTGAATATATTGATGTCGTAAAAATGTATACAAAAGGGCAAAACATTAGTGTAGTAACAGTTCCAACTAAAGATGGTGTGACAGATTTAGCGAAATTAGAGGAATTAGTAGATGAAGAAACAGCTGCGGTATTAGTTCAATATCCAAACTTCTTCGGACAAATTGAAGATTTAACAAAAGTGGAACAATTGACACATGCACAAAAAGCATTATTCGTTGTTTCAGCGAATCCACTTGCACTAGGTTTATTAACTCCTCCTGGTAAATTTGGAGCAGATATTACAGTAGGAGACGCACAACCATTTGGTATTTCTGAAGCATTTGGCGGACCTCATTGTGGTTTCTTTGCAGTAACGACTAAATTGATGCGTAAAGTACCAGGTCGTCTAGTCGGAGAAACAACAGATGAAGAAGGTCGTCGTGGGTATGTGTTAACTTTACAAGCTCGTGAACAACATATTCGTCGTGATAAAGCTACTTCTAACATTTGTTCTAACCAAGCGTTAAATGCACTTGCAGCATCTGTTGCAATGACTGCACTTGGTAAAAAAGGTGTGCAAGAAATGGCAACACAAAATATCGTGAAAACACATTATGCAAAACAGGCTTTCGAAAAAGCAGGATTTGAAGTACCTTATCAAGGTGCTCATTTCAATGAAATCGTAGTAAAAGTGAACGGCTCACTTGCAGATACAAATAAAGTACTTCTAGAAAAAGGAATAATCGGTGGTTTCGACTTAGGTCGTGTCAATTCGGATCTTCAAAACCATGTATTAATTGCCGTTACAGAACAACGTACAAAAGAAGAAATAGATGCACTCGTGCAAGAAATGGGGGCTCTTTATGCATAAGGATAATCAACCACTAATTTTTGAAATTACAAAAGAAGGTCGTGTAGGGTATAACTTACCTGAGCTTGATGTGCCTGCAGTTGATTTAGCGACTTTATTGCCACAAGGTATGCAACGTGTGGAAGAAGCGGAATTACCAGAAGTATCTGAGCTAGATATTATGCGTCACTATACAGCATTATCTAATCGTAACCACGGAGTAGACTCTGGATTCTACCCACTAGGTTCATGTACGATGAAATACAATCCAAAAATTAATGAATCTGTTGCGCGTTTCCCAGGATTTGCAAACATTCATCCGTTACAAGATGAAAGTTCTGTACAAGGGGCAATGGAATTAATGTATGAGTTGCAGGAATCTTTAGTTGAAATTACTGGTATGGACGAAGTAACACTTCAACCAGCAGCTGGTGCACATGGTGAATGGACAGCACTTATGATGATCCGTGCATTCCATGAAGCAAATGGCGATACTCATCGTACAAAAGTAATTGTTCCTGACTCAGCGCACGGTACAAACCCAGCTTCTGCAACAGTCGCAGGTTTTGAAACGATTACAGTAAAATCAAATGAAGAAGGCTTAGTTGACTTAGAAGATTTACGTCGTGTTGTAGGCCCTGATACCGCTGCTCTAATGCTGACAAATCCTAATACATTAGGATTATTTGAAGAAAATATTTTAGAATTAGCTGAAATCATCCATGGTGTAGGTGGTAAGCTTTACTATGATGGAGCAAACTTAAATGCTGTTATGTCGAAAGCACGTCCAGGAGACATGGGCTTTGACTGTGTTCACTTAAACTTGCACAAAACATTTACAGGTCCTCACGGTGGTGGTGGTCCAGGTTCAGGTCCAGTTGGAGTTAAAGCAGATCTGATTCCATTCTTACCTAGTCCAGTGCTTGTAAAAGAAGATGATCAATACACATTTGATTACAATCGTCCTCAAACGATTGGTCGCGTAAAACCTTTCTACGGAAACTTCGGAATTAATGTTCGTGCGTACACGTATATTCGTTCAATGGGTCCAGATGGTCTTAAAGCTGTAACTGAGTATGCTGTATTGAATGCAAACTATATGATGAGACGTTTAGAAGAGCATTTCGATCTTCCATACAACCGTCATTGTAAGCATGAATTTGTCCTAAGTGGTCGTCGTCAAAAGAAACTAGGTGTTCGTACATTAGATATGGCAAAACGTCTGCTAGACTTTGGCTATCATCCACCAACAATCTACTTCCCATTGAATGTGGAAGAAGGTATGATGATCGAACCTACAGAAACAGAATCAAAAGAAACATTGGATGCTTTCTGCGATGCAATGATTCAAATTGCAAAAGAAGTAGAAGAAAATCCAGAAATCGTACAAAATGCACCACATACAACGGTTATTAATCGTTTAGACGAAACAAAAGCTGCTCGTAAGCCAGTGTTACGTTATATAAAAGCATAAGCAAAAAACTAGTACGGTCCTGAAAATGGACCGTATTTTTTATTGTCTAACTATTATGATAAAATGAGGGGAGAGTTAATGCCATAATATTGGTTAATGAAAGAAGGATTAAATATGTTAACAAACAAAGTGACAGACCTTTTGAATATAAAATATCCAATCATTCAAGCTCCAATGGCAGGAGGAGTAACAACTTCTGAATTAGTAGCTGCTGTTTCTAATCATGGTGCTTTAGGAATGATTGGAGCGGGTTATTTGACAGCTGATCAAATGCGTGAACAAATTAGGGAAATCAAAAAAGTAACTTCAAAATCTTTTGGAGTAAATTTATTTGTGCCTACTAAATTTACTGTTTCGTTCGATGCTATAAAATCATCGAACGAAACTTTACAATCGATTCGAGACGAATTGAATTTGCCACCAAGAGATCAGGTAGTTCTACCTTCATACATAGAAGCTATGGCATCATTTGAAGAACAAATACAAGTTATCTTAGATGAAAGAATAGCTATATGTTCCTATACATTTGGTCTTCCTTCAAACGAAATTATTGGTCAGTTAAAGGAACATTCTATTATTCAAATCGGAACTGCAACAACTGTGCAAGAGGCATTGGAAGCCGAAAAAAGAGGGATGGATCTAGTAGTTATTCAAGGAATTGAGGCAGGTGGACATCGTGGAAATTTCATCAATGAATTCGAGGAGAGCCAAATAGGGCTAATGTCTTTAATTCCTCAGGTTGTGGATGTTGTTAGTATACCTGTTATTGCTGCTGGAGGAATTATGGATGGCAGAGGACTACTTGCTTCGCTTTGCTTAGGAGCGAAATGTGTGCAAATGGGAACAGCTTTTCTCACTTGTGTGGAAAGTGGAGCACCTGATATTCATAAAGAAGCAATTCTACATGCTACTGAGGACCAAACAGTTTTAACTCGTTCATTCTCAGGGAAATGGGCACGAGGTGTTAAGAATAAATTTATAGATGAAACACAACCGCATCAACTATCTTTCCCGGATTTCCCTATTCAAAATACACTTACACAAGATATTAGAAAAGTATCCGGTTCTCAAAAGAATCTTGCATTCATGTCACTTTGGAGTGGTCAAAGTCCTAGATTAGCTAAAAGTCAAACTGTTGAAACACTCATACAAACTGTCATGGCTGAAGTGAGTAATTTAAAGCAGAATTTATAGAGAAATAAATTAGGAAGAATACCAATTTATTTTTGGGTCCCAAGGTGTCTTTCTCTAAAAAGTGGGAACAATATACCTGAAATTAAGGAGTGATATATTTGAAAAAGGCTGTATTTTTGGATCGTGACGGAGTTATTAATGAAGTGTTAACGGATAGAGTTAAGTTTGTGAACCAGCCTCATGAGTTATACTTTTTACCAGGTGTTCCAGAAGCAATTAAAAAATTGAATACTTTTTTTGATTATATATTTGTCGTCACAAATCAAGGTGGAGTAGGGTTGGGATATATGAAAGAATCTCAGCTAGTTAAAATACATGACTATATGATTGCTGAATTAAAGAAAGAAGGAGCAATTATTCATGAAGTGGTTTATTGTCCTCATAAGCCAAAATCGGGATGTGCTTGTCGCAAGCCGAACAGCAAATTAATTGAAGACCTGGGTAATAAATATGATATTGAATTATCTTTATCCTATATGGTAGGAGATACCGATACAGACATTATCGCGGGAAAAAAGGCAGGTACAAAAGGAGTATTCCTAGGAGAAAGTGATCCACTTGCAGATGCTATTTTCCCTGATTTAATAAGTTCTGTGGATTGGATTATGGAGGATGCTAAGACTAAGTAATGCTAAAGTAAAGTTAGGTTTAAGAAAAGGGGATATGAAAACGTGAATAAAGAAGAAATAGATATTGGATGGAACTTAGATAATAGTTATGGCCGTCTGCCGAATACTTTTTTTACCACTCTCCATACAAACCCTGTTCGATCACCGGAGTTAATTATTCTCAATGTTCCGTTGGCAAAATCTTTAGGGTTAGACGCCCAGGAACTACAAAGTGAAGATGGTTTAGAAGTTCTTGCTGGCAACCAAATTCCAGAAGGTGGATTGCCACTTGCTCAAGCTTACGCAGGTCATCAATTTGGGAATTTTAACATGTTAGGAGACGGCAGAGCTCTGTTGATTGGTGAGCAGATCACTCCTCTAGGGGAACGGCTTGATATTCAACTCAAAGGCTCGGGTAGAACGCCATACTCTCGCGGCGGTGATGGACGAGCTGCACTTGGACCAATGCTACGCGAATATATTATTAGTGAAGCCATGTATGCACTTGGTATACCTACTACCCGTAGCCTAGCTGTGGTTACGACAGGTGAGTCAATAGCCCGTGAAACGGTTCAACCTGGAGCAGTTATGACCAGAGTAGCTGCCAGTCATGTGAGAGTAGGTACTTTTCAATACGCTGCAACATGGGGAACTGGGGATGATCTCCAGGAACTGGCTGATTATACAATACAACGACATTTTCCAGAGATTGAGGGAAAAGAGAATCGCTATCTTTTACTACTTCAGGAAGTGATCAAGCGTCAAGCAATGCTGATTTCGAAATGGCAACTGGTTGGCTTTATTCACGGTGTGATGAATACCGATAACATGGCGATAAGTGGAGAAACGATTGACTATGGCCCTTGCGCATTTATGGATATGTATGACCCGGCAACGGTATTTAGTTCCATTGATAGACAAAGCCGCTATGCATATGGTAATCAGCCATATATTGCCGGCTGGAATCTCGCGCGATTTGCTGAAAGCCTATTGCCACTGTTGCATGAAAATCAAGAGCAGGCATTCGAACTTGCCCAAGAAGAGATTTCCAATTTCAATAAATTCTATCATGCGAATTGGTTTGCCGGAATGAGATCAAAACTGGGTATTTTTAATGAAGAAGAACAAGATGAATCGTTGATTGAAGAACTACTAGGTTTGATGCATAAATATAACGCAGACTATACGAATACTTTCCGCGCATTAACCTTTGAAAATCCTGAGGGTACGGTTCTTTTTGATTCAAAAGAATTCGACCAATGGTATGAGGAATGGCAAGCAAGACTTGGACGGCAAGCGGAATCGAAAGATGCAGCACATAAGTTAATGATAGACAGCAATCCAGCGGTAATACCTCGTAATCACCGAGTGGAAGAGGCATTAGAAGCAGCGGGAAAAGGAGATTTAAGTGTAATGGAACAGCTTCTTGATGTTCTTTCAAGACCCTACGAGACCTCTTCCAAACAAGCTAGGTACACTACATTGCCTTTGGAATCAAACGGTACTTATAGAACTTATTGTGGAACTTAATATAAGAAAAGTGCAAGTGCCTATTACTGCCCCGACAGGCAAGGCTGCTTGCGCTAGACAGTTACTTTGTAAAAAGTTCTATAGTTTTCTTATCCTCAAAAAAGGCGAAGGGAAATCCCCTTCGCCTTTTTGCGTTAGCAAACTCTATGAATCCTTCCACTGGTCGTTGAAAATCATATTTTCTAGTTGTTGTCGTTTCTCCCATTGGTGGATTTCAAGTAAAGGGCGATCCGGATAATGTTCTGTATAGCCTACTGACAATAAGGCAATCGGATCAATATGGTATGGAATATTAAGAAGCGATCGGACGTCCGATTTTTTATAAAAACTAACCCAACCCATTGCTAAGCCTTCTGCATAAGCTGCTAGCCACATATTTTGAATCGCACAACTGGTAGACATTATATCAGTTTCGGGAATAGAGTTTCTCCCTAGGACATGATCGCCAGCACTAAAGGGATTACAAGTGACACAGATTGTCACTGGTGCCTCTAGAATTCCTGCAATTTTTAAATCAAGAAAGGTCAATTCTCGGTTAGTACCTTCAAAATGTATGGCTAATGCACGCCGTTCTTTTTCAACTATTTTAGCTAGAGCTTGCTTCGTTTCTTCTTTTTGGATAATTATAAAGTTCCAAGGCTGCATAAATCCGACTGAGGGAGCACTATGGGCAGCCTCTAATAATGCATACAACTTTTCATCAGGTATTGGAGTCTTTAAAAAACTACGAATATCTCTTCTATTAAAAATTGCTTTATAGACGCCATTTTTTTCTTCTTCCGTTAATAGCTTCATAAAAGTTCCCCCAAAAAGGTTTTAGTTTATGGTAATTGTTCGTTTTTGAAAATCCCTAAAATCCGGATTATCAAAATAAAATGTTAGTAACTAAGATTTTGCACTTTAGAAGAATTAGATTTTCATTCCTACTTCCTCAAAAGTTGCCATATGGTTCATCATACTACAGGCCGCTTCAATGATAGGGAAGACTAATGCTGCTCCGGATCCTTCACCTAAACACATATTCATCTGTACTAAAGGTTCGATACCTAACAATTCACTTGCTTTTAGTGCTCCTGGTTCAGCGGAAACATGTGCAGTGATCAGATAGTCTTTCACTTTTGGCTCAATTGTAACTGCAATCAATGCAGCAGCAGTAGAAATATATCCATCCACTATTACGGGAATTCGATTAGCCGCTCCTGCAATCATGACGCCGGCCATCCCACCGATTTCTAAACCGCCAATTTTAGAAAGAATATCAATGCCGTCTTCTCGGTTCGGTTGATTGACTTGAATCGCTTGTCTAATTACTTCGGCTTTATGTTCAATTCCACCTTTTCCAAGACCAGCACCTCTACCTGTAATTTCGAGTGGATCGATGCCCCCAATAACGGATACGATTGCTGTACTTGGTGTTGTGTTACCAATTCCCATTTCACCTGTGCCAAGCATTTGTACACCTTTCTTCATTTCTTCTTGAGCGATTTCGATTCCGACTTCAAGAGATCTGATTGCTTCTTCTCTTGTCATAGCAGGACCTTTTGCTAAATTATCTGTTCCATGCTTGATTTTGCGTAAGATTACTCCAGAGTCCGGAGGGAGGTCACCTTTTACTCCAATATCTACGGTAACAATTTTCGCTCCAGACACTCTTGCGATAGCGCAAACGCCTGTTAATCCTTTAGGGAAGAAGCCAGTTTGTGCATATGTGATACCTTGAGGATTGCTTGAAATACCTTCTTCATACACACCATGATCGGCTGCCATCACGATGATAGATTTTTCATCTACAACTGGATATAAATTATTTGTTATTCCAGCTAACTGGATAGCCAAATCCTCTAATCTTCCTAAGCTAGTAGGGGGCTTAATCAGTGAATCAACTCTTTCTCGAGCAGCTTTTAACATATTGTGATCTAAGTTTTCAATTTCGGCTAACGTTTTTTCTAATAAATTCATTTTTTCCATCTCCTTGAATCAAAATAAAAGCCTGCAGTTTATTTGAATAACAAATAAACTACAGACTTTTCCATGTCTATACAACGTACAAGTAATTAGGCAGGTCTCCTGGCTTAGGTTTTAGCATTTCAACAAGCCTTCCCGGATAAAACCAGTGGCATATTTGATGAAACTTACCGTTACAGTGGCGGGTCCGCTGAAGATTTTCACTTCATTCCCTATTCTCCTCATGGGCACCTATTACTTCTATTAAATTGTAAATACCTAAAATTATCGTACAATGAAATCTATTGGAAGTCAAAAGCTAATTTTTATAATGTGGACTAAAGGAGTATTCTCCGTTTTTAACCATTAAAGCCAATAGAATTTTCGTCTTTTTCCCATTCGTTCTTAATAGAGCGTTTATTTTGTTTGATCAGCTCGTCTATCCGTTTTTCATAAGCTAGTTCTCCATCATAATGCCAGTTTAGCGCAACGGACATGTATAACTCATTCAACTGAGACATGGAAAGGCCTTTTGAGCGTTTTGCCATATCGTTGAACTGTCCGTCTGAGAAAATATGTTTGATATCTAACTTGCGTATATAGTCTTCTCGAACTTTTTGTGTAGGGGAAGGAATTTCATATGCACGATCGAACCGCCCAGCGCGATTTATAAGCGCTGGATCGATTTTCTCAGGGTAGTTTGTTGTTCCGATGATAAATAATCCTTCTCTTGATTGGGCACCGTCTAACGTGTTTAAAAAGACGGAACGAGTGAACTCAGGCATGGAGTCGATATCCTCAATGACGAGAATGGCAGGCGCAAGTCTCGTGACAATTCCAAAAACCTCTTGAACAGAATGACTTCCAGTGAATTCTGTAATTTGCCAGTAAATAACGGGTGCTTTTGTAGAGCCAGTAATCGATTTTACTAGTGTCGTTTTTCCATTACCTGGTGAGCCATATAACAAGATTCCACGTTTATAGGGAAGGCCATAATCTTTGAAAAAGTGACCATCTTCTTTAAAAAATTCATCGATAGAACGAAAGATATCTTGTTTAATTCCCTCTGATAATAAAACGTCCTCGCGATTCACGGTTGCTTGTTCTCCGTAATTTCTACGTTGTACTCCATTTTCGGTGTCTACCAGATACGTAATCGATTGCATTAATAATTGTCGTAACTTCTCATTCACTTCATTCAAAAAGTGTAGCGTAGATTCACTAGAAGTAGAAAATAAATGATATTCTGGCCAACTATGACTAGTAGAAAAGTTGAAAGCAAGTGTCATAGCAACATCATGTTGTGTAAAATAGATTAACTTATTTTCAAACGTTTCTACAATCTCTAATTTACTTTCAAATGTCATTTGTGATTTACTTATAATTTTACCTTGAGGTTTTGTTTCAAAAATGAATGCTAATGATTCATAGGCTATTAAATTCTTTTCCATCATTTCTAACAGATTGGCATCCAGTTGCATAATGGATTCACCAATATCAATATGTTTCCAATCACCTGGCTTGTGATCACTCAGCTTTTGAATAATCCGTTTCGAAACTAATGCAAAGTCTTCATAGTTAGGGAGTGAGTGTCTATAATCTTCCATGTGAGAAAATAATATTTGATCCGTCATCTAATACCTCCAGTAATAATGTTGTTCTTTAAACAAGTATAGCAAATAAGAAAAGTGGAAGCGCCCATTCCTGCCCCGACAGGCAAGGCGCTGAAGCTAGACAGCTATTAGACAGAAATTTTATATACTTTCTTATCTGTTAAAAAAGGTTCTTCTACCTGAGTAGAAGAACCTTTATGTATTATTTAGATTTAATTTTACCTGTCCATCCGCGGAAACCGCCTTGTAACTGGTTCAATTGAGTATATTCTTTTTTCTTTAAGAACATTGCTGCACGGGCACTTCTAGCACCACTTTGGCAATAAAGATATACTGGTTTGTCTGGACGAATTTCATTGAAACGTTGTCGAAGTTGTGACGAAGGTATATTTCTTGCTCCAAGAATATGTCCAGCATCAAATTCTTTTGGTTCTCTTACATCAATAAGCTGAGCTTTTCGGTATCCTTCGATGAATTGCTCTTGTGTAAGATTTGTTACAGCTTTCTTTAAACGGAATGCTTGGATACCAGCATAAGCGAGTAGTCCAACTAGTACTGCGAGTACAACATATAAAATAGTTAACACGGTCTTGCCCCTTTCTATCTTTCTTACCCATTATAAAAGAAGTGCTAGATACAATTCAATCTATTTGGTAAAATGAATAGCATTGTGAGGTGGAAAGTTGATGGAAAAGACTAAATGGTATTATGTAAACTCAGGTCCTTGTACTCCGTCTTTTAATATGGCGCTCGATGAGGCATTATTAGATTGGCATAGTGAAGGCCTAATTCCACCAGTTGTGAGATTCTATGAATGGAATCCAGCTACTTTGTCGATTGGCTATTTTCAATCAGTGGAAAAAGAAATTGATATGGAAGCAGTGAAAAGACTTGGTTTAGGGTTTGTACGCAGACCGACCGGTGGAAGAGGCGTCCTCCATGAGCATGAACTTACATATAGTGTGATTGTATCTGAGGCTTATCCAAATATGCCAGCAACGGTGACAGAAGCGTATCGAGTAATTAGTGAAGGACTTTTATTAGGATTTCAACAACTTGGCTTAGATGCTTATTTTTCGATTCCAGATACAGGTGAAAAAAGGCAAGAATTAAAAAAACCAAAATCTGGCGTTTGTTTTGATTCACCAAGTTGGTATGAACTAGTAGTGGAAGGAAAAAAAGTTGCCGGTAGTGCGCAAACACGACAAAAAGGTGTTATTCTACAACATGGTGCAATTTTATTGGACATCGATGAAGACAAACTAATTCAAACATTTAAATTTGCTTCTGAAGCACTCCGAGATAGAGTGAAAGCGAGCTTGTCGAAGAAAGCTGTCGCAATAAATAGAATAAGTCAAAATCCTGTGACAATCGACGAATGTAAGGTAGCATTTAAAAAAGGATTTGAAGATGCCCTACAAATTGAGTTAGTAGAATTCACACTAACAAAAGAACAAGAAAAATATGTGCAAGAGCTTGAAAAGAAACGTTATGCGAATGACGAGTGGAATTATAAAAAATAATATTTTTTTAGTAGTACTTTAGACTATTGACTACTGATATTAGTGGCGTTGAATGAAATTGGATGATTTGCATTAAAACACAACATATAGTATCATAAATGAAAGTTAATGCACCATATGTGGTATGTTTATCATATGTGATGCATTTTATTATGAATTAAAAGGGAGGCAATATGATGGTATTAGCATCTCAAACAGCAAATGCAACCATTAACATTGAACAGTTAAACAAGGATATAGAAGGATTTCCGCAAGTACATCCAATTACAGAAGATATGACATTAACGCACAAAGGTGTTTCCCGATTAGTAATGATCGACCGTTATTCTTTTAAGGATACGGAGAAGAAAACACTTAAAGCGGGAGATTTTGTCGTTCTTACGGTAAAAGCGGATCCTAAATTTCCGGCGCGCGGATTAGGACACATTGTGTCAGTTGATCATGCGACAAAAACTGCAGAAGTGTTAATCGAAGAAGATTATCGAAGTGCGATTGATGATAATGACGAGTTAGGTTCTGGAATTGTTAAACGTTCACTAAATGTGATTGAGAAACCACTAGAAGTGTACTATGAACAAATTGCAAAACGTAATGCAACTGGGCTTTCTTCAGTAGAGAAAACGGAAGAAAAACGTGCAGAATGGTTCCAAAAGTTCTATGACCAACTTGTTTCGTTGAAATTTATTCCTGCTGGACGAGTATTATACGGAGCGGGGACGGGGACAGACGTTACGTATTTCAATTGTTACGTAATGCCATTTGTTGCCGATTCTCGTGAAGGTATTAGTGATCATCGTAAGCAAGTAATGGAAATTATGAGCCGCGGTGGTGGAGTTGGCACAAACGGTTCAACACTTCGTCCACGTAACACATTAGCACGTGGAGTAAACGGCAAATCTTCTGGTTCTGTATCATGGCTAGATGATATTGCAAAACTGACTCATCTTGTCGAACAAGGTGGATCAAGACGTGGAGCACAAATGATCATGCTAGCAGATTGGCATCCGGATATTGCGGAATTCATTATTTCTAAAATGCAAAATCCACGTATTTTACGATTCTTAATCGAAAATACAGAAGATGAAACAATCAAGCAATTAGCAAAAGATAAACTGAATTTTAAACCGTTAACTGCACAGGAAGATGCAATGTATCAAGGGATTATGAATTACAAAGCAATTCCAGGCTTAGGTGGCTTTAGCGATGAAATTATTCATGATGCAGAAACAAAACTTCGTGATGGTGGAACATATTCTGTTCACAACATGGAGTTCCTAACCGGCGCTAATATTTCTATTACACTGACAGACGATTTCATGAAAGCTGTGGAAGAAGATGCAGACTTTGAACTTCGATTCCCAGCAGTTGAATCATACACACCAGAGCAAATGGCTCATTATAATAAGCACTGGCATGAAATTGGAGACGTTCGTGAGTGGGAGAAAATGGGCTATGCTGTAAGAACATATCGCACAGTTAGAGCAAAAGAGCTTTGGAATTTGGTTAATATTTGTGCGACATATTCTGCAGAACCAGGAATTTTCTTTATTGATAATGCAAATGACAAAACAAATGCAACCGCGTATGGACAAAAAGTTGTAGCAACAAATCCTTGTGGCGAACAACCACTTGCACCATATTCTGTATGTAATTTAGCAGCTGTGAATTTAGCGCAATTTGCGAATAAAGAAACAAAAACAGTTAACTTTGAAGCATTAAAAGAAACGGTAAGCGTTGGAGTGCGCATGCAAGATAACGTAATCGATGCAACACCGTATTTCTTAGAAGAAAATAAAGTACAAGCATTAGGAGAAAGACGCGTAGGACTTGGCGTTATGGGACTAGCAGACCTTCTTATTTATTGTGAAAAAGAGTATGGATCTGAAGAAGGAAATGTCCTTGTAGACGAAGTATTTAAAACAATCGCAACTGCTGCATATGAAACTTCTGCAGAGCTAGCGAAAGAACGTGGAAGCTTCCCATTCTTAACTGCTGATACGGAAGAAGAAACAAACCGTCTACGCAAAGCATTTACAGAAACAGGATTTATGCAAACAATGCCTGAAGACATTAAAAACGCTATTTTAGAAAATGGTATTCGTAATTCGCATCTATTAACGGTTGCTCCAACGGGTTCTACTGGAACAATGGTTGGTGTTGCTACAGGTTTAGAACCATATTATTCATTCACTTACTACAGAAGTGGACGTTTAGGTAAATTCATCAAAGTAAAAGCGGATATTGTACAAGAATATTTAGATGTAAATGTAGAGGCGGAAGAAGAAAATCTTCCAAATTGGTTTGTTGCTGCGATGGAATTAGCACCTGAAGCACATGCAGATGTACAATGTATTATTCAACGCTGGATTGATAGCTCTATTTCAAAAACTGTAAATGCACCTCGTGGATATACAGTAGAGCAAGTGCAAGGTGTATATGAGCGTCTATATCACGGAGGCGCGAAAGGCGGAACTGTTTATGTGGATGGAAGCCGAGATTCGCAGGTTTTAACTCTTAAAGCAGAAGAAAATACAATGGATGATCACAGAAACGATGAAATCGTAACTGAAAAACGTCCAATCGTATTAATTGATACAATTCAAGATTTACGTTCTACCAATGTAACAATTGGTTCAGAAGTAGGGGATACATGCCCAGTATGCCGACAAGGAACAGTAGAAGAAATGGGCGGCTGTAATACATGTACTAACTGTAATGCACAACTAAAATGTGGATTATAAAATAAATAGAACAACGCACACGCTGAGTGAAGTATATTCAGCAGTGTGCTTTTTTTATTTTTGAAATTTGTTTAATAAGGAAGCAGGTTTCACAAACTGATGGCAAAGGAGTGAAATCATAATGAAAGTAAAAGGTCTTTCTATTATTACAGGATTTGTTGCCGCGTTACTATTTACCATCACATTGAGGTTTTTTAAACTATTCGATTTTATCAAGTGGGATCCAATAGGATATTCAGATAAGTTAAATATTTTAACTTCAACCAAAGGGATTGTGAAGTGGATTCTTTTATTTTTATTTATTTGGATTATTTGTATCATTCTTTATTATTTTAGCTTTATTTTCATGAAAATGCCCGTAGCTATTAGTAGTCTAATGGTTGGGATTATACTTGCGATAGCAGTAGAGTGGTTAATTATGAATGATAATACCCTTATTCAACTGCTAAAAATAGTTTCAATTCCATTCATCTGTATTGTCACGATTTCTTTACGTTTTGTGATGGAGGCTGCCATTTTTCACATACAAGATCATCCACTGAGTAAATGAAAATTTACTCAGTGTAGTTTCGTATGATAAAATAAAGAAGAGATATAACTTAGAATTTGAGATGAGGTTAATATGATGAAACTGGAAAGGCTTCGTGAAGCGTTAGAAGAAACCGGTATAGACGCAATACTGATCACAAATGAATTCAGTAGACGCTATATGACTGGTTTTACAGGTACTGCTGGTGTTGCAATAGTTTCTAAGAAGGATGCCGTATTCATCACGGATTTCCGTTATACAGAGCAAGCAGCAAGCCAAGTGAAAGATTTTCGCATCGTACAACACACAGCGACATTAATGGAAGAAGTAGCAAACCAAGTAATGAGTATGGAGATTAAATCACTAGGATTTGAAAAAGATCATGTGACATACGCTTCTTATGAATTATACAAGCATGTCTTGCAAGCTGATTTAGTACCTGTTTCAGGTTTGGTAGAAAAAATTCGCTTGAAAAAGACAGAAGAAGAGATTACTATAATAAAGGCAGCTTGTCGTATTGCGGATGAAGCTTTTGAGCATATTGTGACATACATAAAACCAGGAATGACAGAGCTTGATGTGTCTAATGAACTTGAATTTTTCATGCGTAAACTGGGTGCATCATCCTCTTCTTTTGATACAATCGTAGCATCTGGAGTTAGATCGGCACTTCCACATGGCGTAGCGACTGATAAAGTGATTGAAATAGGAGACTTCGTGACCCTAGACTTCGGTGCAGTTTACAATGGATATATTTCGGATACTACTCGTACTTTAGCGGTTGGAGAACCAAGCGAAAAACTGAAAGAAATGTATCAAGTTGTTTTAGATGCTCAGCTTCTTGCTTTAGAAAAAGTAAAACCAGGTATGACAGGTAAAGAAGCAGATGCAATTGCACGTGACTACATCGCTTCTAAAGGATACGGAGAAGCTTTTGGGCACTCATTAGGTCATGGAATTGGACTTGAAGTGCACGAGGGACCTGGGCTATCATCTCGGTCAGAAATCGTATTAGAACCAGGAATGATCATTACGATCGAACCAGGCATTTACTTGCCAAATATCGGTGGCGTTCGTATAGAAGATGATGCTCTTGTAACGGAAAATGGTCTCGAAAAGCTAACGCATTCAACAAAAGAATTATTAATTTTAACTTAATTTGGAGGAAAAAGAATGATTTCAGTAAATGATTTTAAAACAGGTTTAACAATAGTGGTTGATGGCGGACTTTATCGCGTAATTGATTTCCAACATGTAAAACCAGGTAAAGGTGCAGCATTCGTACGTTCAAAGTTAAGAAATTTACGTAGTGGTTCTGTGAATGAAAAAACATTCCGTGCCGGTGAAAAAGTAGAAAAAGCTCAAATCGATAACCTTAAAATGCAATATCTTTATGCAAATGGAGATCAACATGCATTCATGGATACAGAATCTTATGAGCAAATCGAATTAGACGAAAATCAAATCGAACACGAATTAAAATTCTTACGCGAAAATATGGAAATTCATATCATTCAATACCAAGGTGAAATCCTTGGTATTGAATTACCAAAGTCAGTAATTTTAGAAGTAGTGGAAACAGAGCCTGGTATTAAAGGTGATACTTCAGGTGGCGGATCTAAAACTGCAAAATTGGATACTGGTATAATCGTAACAGTTCCATTATTCATCAACGTTGGCGATAAACTAATCATTAACACTGATGAAGGTTCATACGTTTCAAGAGCATAAGAAGACAAAAGGCCATGCATTTGCATGGCTTTTTAGATGTTTTAGGTAGAACTGACGGGAAAATAATATCAAAAAGAGAGAGGAGCTACGTGATGCAGTCACGTAGCTCCTCTCTCTATCATTTTTCCTGTTAACATACGTTTTGTCCAAAGCGAATTGGCAATATCCATTTAGAAAAAAAGATGCTTACATTTTTTTAAAAAGGTAAGAAAGCGTTCCTCAAACGAACCTATCAAAAAAATAGTGCCAAACCTTAAAATGCCCAAAATTGACATACGACATATTTAAAAATAAGTACAAAAACAGGAGAAAAGTCTGGTTTGGCACTTATTTTCGGATAAGTCGTATAGCCATTTTGCTATATTTTATAAATCATGATTAATAAATTCACTCGAAATATTAAACGTGTAGAAAAGGATCTCGACTTTTATTACTCAAAGCATCTGTCTTTTTACCATCTATGTTTTTGTGGAGCGATGGACAAACAATCGTAATATCTATTAAATAAAAAAATCAGCAAAGTGAATATAGGAAACATAAGTTCAAATAGATATAGAAAAAAAGACTGCCGTAAAAAATCAGTTTTACTGACTTTCTGGACAGTCCCGTGATAAATAAAACAATTATAGCCGACTAAAATTCTTCCCCAACGTTATTTGGCAAAGAACCAAACAATCGAGGAGCTAGGTGACTGCGTAACCTAGCTCCTCGATTGTTTTCTCGTTTATTCAATTACCATAAATTTGGTCCAACGCGAACTGGCAATGTCCATGTAGAAAAATATGCGCTTTCGCATTTCTTAGACAAATTGCGAAAGTATAGCTTGATTATTAAAACTTTTAAGTGCTTGTACAGCTTCATCCTTGTTATCATATTCAAAAATTCGAAACGTATTTTGTTCAAATACTGTAATTACCCACATAATAGTAGTTCCTCCAATTCCAACCTATTTTTTGTTAATTATTTACTATAAAATGATTGTACATCATCTATTGGCAAATTAATAGGGGTTTGTGAAAAAATTAACATACTGTTTATATAATTTAGAAACATTCGATTATTCAATAATATCTTAACGGTATTGAAATATTTGTAATACTCTTAATAACATATCTAATCAATTGCACAATTTGATAAAAAAACCGTCTTCCTATAAAAAAAGGAAGACGGCTACTTGATATTAAGATAAACGATTACTATAATCTTCGAATCCAAATTGGCGAATAACTTTTATGCCTTCTTCATCGTTATAAGAAACGATTGAAGGCAGATTTACACCGTTGAACATATGATTTTTTACCATTGAGTAGTGGGCCATATCCGTGAAGACAAGTTTATCTCCAGCTTTTAATGGTTCATTGAATGAATAATCACCGATTACATCTCCTGAAAGGCATGTTAGCCCCCCAAGTCTATAAGTGTAAGCAAATTCATTTGGTTGACCTGCATCGATAATGATAGGGCGGTAAGGCATTTCTAAAACGTCTGGCATATGACATGTAGCAGATGTATCTAAAATGGCAAGTTCCATTCCGTTTTTCTGTATATCCAAGACAGTTGCAACTAAATATCCTGTATTTAATGCTACTGCTTCTCCAGGTTCTAGATAAACCTTCACGTCGTATTTATCTTGTATATAATTAATGATATTTACTAATTTTTCCACGTCATAATCGGGTCTTGTAATATGATGACCACCGCCAAAGTTCAGCCATTTCATCTTATGAAGCGAATCGCCGAATTTTTCTTCTACTACTTTAATCGTACGCTCTAGCGTATCAGAATTTTGTTCACACATTGTATGGAAGTGTAAACCATCGATACCATCTAAATCATCCGGTCTAAAGTTTTCTATAGTAACGCCAAATCTTGAAAAAGGTGCACATGGATTGTAAAGGGCTGTTTCAATTTCTGAGTACTCCGGATTGATACGGAGACCACATTCAATTTTTTTACCTTTTACACTTTGTACTTTTTCTTTGTATTGATTCCATTGGCCATATGAGTTAAACACAATGTGATCCACATACGAAAGTAGCTCGTCCATTTCGTGCTCTACATATGCAGGTGCATATACATGTACTTCTTTTCCCATTTTTTCAAATCCAAGTCTAGCCTCGAAAAGGGAACTAGAAGTAACCCCTTTTAAGTATTGACCTACCAATGGAAATGTAGAATGCATGGAAAAACCTTTAAGGGCAAGTAAAATACTGCAACCTGTGCGATCTTGAACAGATTTTAATAGCTCTAAATTTTTTGTTAATAAACGCTCATCTACTACATAAGAAGGGGATGGAACTGCACTGAAATCAATTTTTTTCATCTATTATCCCTCAATCTAGCAATGTCGGGGAAAAACTTTCTTTCCACGGCAAACCAAATTCATTTAAAGCTTCCATAAATGGATCTGGATCAAACTCTTCTACATTATAAACACCTGGTTTTTGCCAAGTCCCATTCATTACTAACATTGCACCAATCATTGCTGGAACACCTGTTGTGTAAGAGATAGCTTGTGAACCAACTTCTTTGAAGCAAGCTTCATGGTCTGACACATTGTATACATAATATGTTTTAGGTTGTCCATCTTTCACGCCTTGAATCACACAACCGATATTTGTTTTCCCTTTTGTTCTTTCACCCAAAGAAGCTGGATCTGGAAGAATGGCTGTTAGGAATTGTAGAGGAACAATTTCTTTGCCTTCATACATAATTGGTTCAATTGAAGTCATCCCAACATTTTCAAGCACTTTTAAATGTGTTAAATACTTTTCAGAGAAAGTCATCCAAAAACGAATTTGTTTCACACCTTTGATATTTTTTGAAAGCGATTCTAATTCTTCATGATACATCAAGTAAATATCTTTTGGTCCAATTTCAGGAAGATCATATACTTGTTTTTCTGAAAGTGGAGCAGTTTCTACCCATTCACCATCTTTGAAATAGCGACCATTTGCAGTGATTTCACGAATATTAATCTCTGGATTGAAATTTGTAGCGAAATGATAGCCATGGTCTCCCGCATTTGCATCTACAATATCGATGTAATGAATTTCATCAAAATGATGTTTTTGCGCATAAGCTGTAAAAACTCCAGTTACTCCTGGATCAAAACCGCTTCCAAGAAGTGCTGTTAAACCAGCTTTTTCGAATTTTTCTTTGTAAGCCCATTGCCATTTATATTCAAATTTAGCTGTATCAAGTGGTTCATAGTTTGCAGTATCAATATAGTGCACACCTGTAGCTAAACATGCATCCATTATCGTTAAATCTTGATAAGGAAGCGCGACATTGATCACGACATCCGGCCCGAAGCTATTGATAAGCTCTATTAACTCATCTGTATTATCTGCATCAACCTGTGCGGTATGAATAATCGTCTTCCCGCCATCTAGTTTGTTTTTTAGAGCGTCACATTTTGAAACAGTTCTACTTGCGATACAAATTTCCTCAAAAACGTCTGAATTTTGAACACATTTGTGAACCACAACGCTGGCAACTCCACCAGCTCCAATAATTAATGCTTTACCCAATTACTAACGACCCCCATATATTTTTTTATAAAGCCAAGCTGATTATACAGAATAACTAATACACAATCAATTAATATTTCGACAAAAAGTGAGTAATTTTTCAATGAAATAATAGTTATAACATTTATAATTGTTTATTAATGCAAGTAATTATGGTATAGTGTTTTCAAATATATATATTTAGCGAAGAGAAGACTAGTATGTGGAACTATTCTGTACAAGAGAGCGATGTCCCCGGCTGTAAGGCATGCAAGCAGTGTATCCACAGAACCTACTTCTTAGCCCCTATGCAAACATAGGCGCAGACTCTAGCGTTATGAGATCAAGTGGAATGTATTTACTTACATTCAATTTAGGTGGTACCACGGAATGTAACTCTTTTCGTCCTTTTTATTTAAGGGCGTGAAGGGTTTTTTTATTTGGAGAAAAAGGGGAATGAACATGGAAAAACAACGTGTAGTAGTGAAAATTGGAAGTAGTTCATTAACTAATAAGAAAGGAGAAATCGATGAAGAAAAGTTTGGTGACCATATTCAAGCAGTTGCGAAACTGAAAACAGCAGGGCACGAGGTGATCGTCGTGTCATCTGGAGCGGTCGCAGCAGGTTTTCGAAAGTTAGGCTATTCTTCAAGACCAGTCACTTTAAAAGGAAAGCAAGCTGCAGCGGCTGTTGGTCAAAGTTTATTAATCCAATCCTATACAGAAAAACTTCGTGTTTTCGATATAACAACGGCTCAAATCTTGCTCACTAGAACAGACTTTTCGATTAAAGATCGGTATAAAAATGCTAATGCAACCTTTTCCGAATTATTGGAACGTTCGATTATACCGATTATTAATGAAAATGATACAGTATCTGTTGATGAGTTGACATTTGGGGATAATGATATGCTCTCTGCACTAGTTAGTGGCCTTGTACACGCAGATCAATTAATCATTTTGACCGATATTAACGGTTTATATGATTCCAATCCGCATAAGAATCCTCATGCCAAAAGATTTGATCATCTTAAGGATATTGGGGATGAACTATTTCAATATACAACAGACCTTGGATCTAAAGTTGGAACCGGCGGAATGGAATCGAAACTAATTGCAGCAAGAACTGCTCTACAGTTTGGGGTAAAAGTATTTATTGGGACTGGTGAAGGTGCAGATAAATTGGTTCGTATACTTGAAGGCCATGGTGATGGGACATATGTTGAGAAGGAAATTCTTCCAGTTGTAAATACGAGCAGACAATGGATCTCTTTATCCTCAGTAGCGGGCAAACTATTTGTAGATGATGGAGCAGAACATGCACTTCTCTCAAACGGGAGTAGCCTGTTACCTGCTGGCATTCATGATATGGAAGGCGATTTTAAAATAGGGGATGTCGTAGAAGTTTACGGCTCAAAGGGACTATTAGGTAGAGGAGAAGTCCTTTATTCGAAAGAAGAGTTAGAAATAGCAAAAGGTAAGCGAACGGACCAGATAAGTTTTCCTGCTATTGCGGTAATTCACCGCGACAAATGGGTCAAAGCATAAAGGAGGAATCACTAATGAGTGAAGTGTTAACGAAAGGTAAATTAGCAAAAGCTGCGAGTTTCCACATGATTGGAAAGACGACTGCAGAAAAAAATGATGCACTAGAAAAAATTGCTAGTCAACTTATACGTGATAAAGTAGAATTGATCAAAGAAAATGCAAAAGATTTGGAACTTGGAAAGCAAAAAGGACTATCAACATCAATATTGGACCGAATCCTATTAGATGAAAACCGGATAGAAGCAATGGCGGATGCGATTCGCTTGTTAATTGAATTGAAGGATCCAATCGGAGAACAACTAGAATTAATTGAAAAAGACAATGGCTTACGAATTGAAAAAAAACGTGTACCTATTGGTGTAATTGGCATGATATATGAAGCAAGACCTAATGTGACCATAGATGCTGCTACTCTTTCGATCAAAACAGGGAATGCAGTGATCCTTCGAGGTAGTTCATCTGCAAAATGGTCTAACATTGCTCTAGTATCATCGATTCAGAAAGCACTTGCACTGACAACATTACCAATTGAATCAGTTCAATTAATAGAAGATACTAGTCATGAAACTGCAAATGAACTATTCCATTTAAATCAATATTTAGATGTACTTATTCCACGTGGTGGTAAAGGGCTCATTGATAAAGTTGTACAAGAGTCAACAGTTCCAGTTTTAGAAACAGGAGCAGGAAATTGCCATGTATTTGTGGACGCATCTGCTGATTATGACATGGCGGAACGCATCATATTAAACGGGAAAACGCAACGTCCATCTGTGTGTAATGCGACAGAAAGCTTGTTGTTACAAAAGGACTGGTTTTCAACATATGGAGAGCAGTTATTAATAGCACTTCAACAAAAGGGAATCGACATCATTGGTGACCAAAATGTCTGCGCCGTAAACTCAAATGCTAAACTAGCGACAGCAGATGACTGGGCAGAAGAATATTTGGCACTGACACTTAGTGTGAAACTAGTGGAAGATGTAATAGAAGCGGTTGAGCATATTAACACATATGGAACGAATCATTCAGAAGTAATTGTGACGGAAAATAAAGAACATGCTGCAATTTTCTTGCAAGGAGTCGATGCAGCAGCTGTTTATCATAATGCTTCCACTCGGTTTACAGATGGATTTGAATTTGGCTACGGAGCAGAAATTGGTATTAGCACACAAAAATTGCACGCACGTGGCCCAATGGGATTACAAGCATTAACTTCTACGAAATATACGATTACTGGAGAAGGTCAAATAAGAGAATAGCACTGACTTGTAGAAGATAGGTTCTTTGTCAAATGACGTTGGTGAAGAATTTTAGTCGGCTATAATTTATTTATTTATTTGTCAGGGGACTGTCCAGAAAGTCAGTAAAACTGATTTTTTGAAAAAATAAGAAAGTATAAGGATTTCCTCGATACGGAACAAAGTAGGTGCGATTTTTTCTAGATTGCTCTGGACAGTTTTGTTGGTTTACACTTTAACTTAAAAGAAAAACAATGGCTTAAGAAAGTGACTGCGTCACTTTCTTAAGCCATTTCTCTTTTTAGTAATTATGTAACCAATAACTGTCCGCCGCTCTCTAAGAATAACCATAATTATTGTGTCGAAGCTTTTGTTAAGAAAAGAGGAGTCGCAAGTCTTTCTAAAGAGGGCGCGGAAGATGATATTTCGGCTTTCATGTCCCCCTCTTACTTGGAGGTATGCTTCTTCCTTTTTAGAGACACTTCCAAACAGAGTCTTATTTTCTTCTAGTAACTTATGTAGAAAAGGTTATCTTCCTTCAAAATAAGCAAGAATTATTGTGTAGAAAAGTGGATGGCGCCTGAAATTTTATCTTCAGGCGCATTTTACTAAGTAGAAAAGGATCTCTTCTTTTATTACCCAAAGCATTTGCCCTTTTCCCTTCAATGTTTTAGGTGAGTGACGGACAACCAATCGTAATAGGATGACCGAAGACAGAGATGAGCTACGTGACGCAGTCACGTAGCTCATCTCTGTCTTTCTCGTTTATTCTATGACCATAAGTTTTGTCCAAAGCTAACTGTTAAAGTCGATATAAAAAATGGCACTTTAGCGGTTTTCTTCACCATAGGCATATATTGTACAACCTAAATGCTGTGCATCTTTTTCATATTCTTCTAATAACTATCATACGTTAAGTAAATGGAAGGGGGAGGCATTGTGGAATTTCACGATGTACTTCGAGTTGCTGGAATTGGGTTATTAATCGCGATACTTCACTTGTTCTTTGAGTCAACAGGGAAAAAAGAGTTCGCCTTTTTTCTGTTTTTTGTAGGATATATTTATATGGCTATTGAATTATTGCGTTTGCTCCGCCTATTCTTTTTCGAGATTTCTTCATTTCTCGAATGGCTCATAATGACGAGTTAACATATGATTGTATATTTAATAATTATTCTAGCCTTTATCCTACTTCAGTTTATGAAAGAATCATATCCTCGTTTACATTCAGTAATATATACAATTTATATTTTTTTATTTTTGTACTATATAATAGTCTCCATTTTAATCCCGTATTTTCAAGAAGTTATTACTATTGTTCCTACGCCACTTTTGCCAGTTGTAAAGCTGCTATTGTTTTCAGTCATTCTATTATTTGTCTCTCAAATAGTAGAAGAACTTCTTTTGGAATACGAGTATACAAGCCTAGCAAGCATGATGTCTTTTACTACAAAAGCAATCATTATTCTTGTATGGGTAAATCATATGAAACAATTTTATGAAAAGTTCTTTTCAATCATGGGATTATTTACTTGAAGGAATGAAACAGGATGGAAGAAATAATACCAACTTTACTACAACCAGTAAAAGAAGTTGTTCAGGCTTTCACATATATCTGTCTATTTGGGTTTATTTTCATATGTATAGAGTGGTTAATCCCGTCAAGTAAAAAGTTACTAAAGTTACTATTTATTTATCTTATTTGCTTTTATTGTCTAGAGCCAGCTTATCGAACCCTGGAATTGATCCAGTCAATTGCTGCGGAGTTAACAACGCTTTTTATAGGAATGTATCCTTTATTAACAGCGGGACTGGCTATGTCTGGAGGCGCATTGCTCGTTACAGCATGGAATCCAGGAGTCATCTTATTCTCATCATTTACCGCAGTATTAGCGGAAAAAATCCTGATTCCATCTATAACTGCAGCATTTCTTTTTGACTTAATCAGCCGCATTCATCCCAAAACATCTTTTACGAAATTAGCAGACCTAATTCGAGTAGCTTTAGTAGGAACAACTTCAATTATATTAGTTTTATATAGTTTTTTCTTAACAGTAGGTGGCTTAATCACATGGACCGTAAACGGTGCCGTGAATGAATCATTTAAAAGGCTAATTCAAAATAACATCCCATTTGTCGGATCATTATTGACAGAAAGTATTAGTACATTGAAAAGCTATTCTTCTTCAGCTTCAACTATAACTGGTAATGCAATTCTTATTTCTGTTTTAGTGATTGTGTCAGTTCCTACTATTCAGACGATATTAATCGCATTTTTATACCGCTTTCTAGGTGCTATTTTGCAACCGTTTATGGATGCAGACATTAGTGGATTATTAGATGATATTGGTAAAACTTTGTTTGTTCTTTCCATCGTATCTGTATTAATTGCATTTGCACTTTTCTTCACAATTATTTTGACGATGCTTTTTGCAAAACTATTGGTCGGCATGAAAGGATGAAGTAGGTTTTACAATCTATTTTATTTGGTATTCTTCTAATCGTTGTTATTGGAGAACTAATCTCGATTCTATTTGAACATACAGATAAAAGTGAGAATGAATTCATTGTGAAGATGGCAATAATTTTTTGGATTGTGTCCAACCTCTTCATATAATTCCTCTTCACTGCATAAAGTGTTATATCCATTATGAAAAGAAGGGTGAACTTCTATGGCACCTAAACAAATCCCAACTTTTCGTTTTGTTGTTATAGGCGGAGCTGTTCTTTTTATAAGTTTACTTCTTTCAGGGTGGTTTAGTGTTGGAAGTAGTGGCAATACGGACTCCGTCGAGGAAGTGACTCAATCACCAGGTGAACTTTCAGAAGTGCTTGAGAAAATAAGTGGAGTAGGTCGTGTTGCCGTATATTTTCATTATCAAAATGGCACGGAAGAAACAGCTGAGAGCGAGGTATCATTTTTCCAATGGACAAGTGACAGCAAACGGGACAAGGAAGCAGTGATTGGTATTTTAGTAGTAGCGGAGGGAGCGAGTGACAAACGCATTCAACACAAATTAGTAACAACACTTTCATCTGTTTTACAAATATCACCACATCGAATTGTAGTTGAAGAAATGGAATTGGAGGAGTGAAGGAAATGAATATTAAAAAGAGATCAGTATGGTTTTTAACTTTAATCAGCTTAGTGGCAGTAATTACGGTGTTTTATGTGTCGGATCAACCATCACCATTTGATGGGATTGCCTTATTTTCTAATGAAACTTTAGAAGATGTTGATATAGTAGAAACATCTTCTACTAATGAAGAATCTTTTGCTTCTAATAGTAATGCTTTTGAAGAAATGAGAATGGAAGTGCAAAATGAGCGTAGTCAACTTCGTGAACAGCTGACTACTAAAGCAGCTACAAATGATTTTACAGCGGAAGAAAAGAATGAAGCGTACTCCCAACTAGAAAATTTAACGAAAATTGACTCTGCGGAAGCAATGCTAGAATTAATTATTAAATCATTAGGATATGAGGATACGCTTGTGCGTATTGATGATAAAAAAATACAAATCAATGTTGTATCAAATGAACTTTCTAATCAAAAAGCAAGCGAAATTGTTTATGCAGTGAAACAAGAATGGCCTGCAGCACAAACCGTGCAAGTTGATTTCACGGGGCAATAACTAATTTTGATATAAGAAAAGCGGAAGCGCCTATTACTGACGCGATAGGCAACGTTCTTCTGCGACGAGCTTCGCGCAGGAGCTAGAAATTACTTTGTAGAAAAGCTATACAATTTATTATTCTTAAATAAAAATACTATGTTGTATAACAGTTACCCTCAAAAAGTGCCTTTATGGCACTTTTTTTGTGTTTTTTTTGAATATTTTACGAATATCTATTTCAAATTGTAAGAAAAAAGGCTAAGATAGAAAATGTACTAGTAATTTTTTAAATAAAAGGAGATATTCGAAATGAAAATTCAAGAAATAAGAGAAATAATTAAGCTAATTGACCAATCAACATTAACGGAGTTTTCGTATGAATCGGAAGGCACGAAAATTAAGTTGAAAAAGTATGAATCTTCATCAATTTTCACAAATGGCCAACAACTAGATTCTTCTTCTGTTGTAGAACAACCAAAAGTTGCAGAAGTTAAAGCAGCACTAGCTCCAGTAGTACAACAACAGAAAGAAGTAGTTACTGAAACAGTGGAAGTAGCTGAAGAAAGTAAATTACATAAGATTAAATCGCCAATGGTTGGTACTTTCTATCAATCATCATCGCCAAGTGAGGCAGCTTATGTTCAAGTTGGAAGTAAAGTAACAGGGGAATCTATTGTTTGTATCGTAGAAGCAATGAAATTATTTAATGAAATCGAAGCAGAAATCGATGGAGAAATCGTTGAAATCCTAGTTAAAGACGGACAACTTGTTGAGTATGGTCAACCTCTTTTCCTAGTAAGAGAAAACTAAGAAAGGGGCGAACATGATGAAAATGATGAAAAAGGTATTAATTGCTAACCGAGGCGAAATTGCTGTTCGTATTATTCGTGCTTGTAAGGAATTAGATATTGAAACAGTTGCAGTATATTCGGAAGCGGATTCTGAAGCTCTTCATGTGCAACTTGCAGATGAAGCTTATTGTATCGGTCCTAGATTATCGAAAGATTCTTATTTAAATTTTTCTAATATTATTACGGTTGCCAAAAAAACTGGCTGTGATGGAATTCATCCTGGTTACGGATTTTTAGCAGAAAATGCTAACTTTGCAGAGCTTTGTGAAGAATGCGATATTATCTTTATCGGCCCAACATCAGATGCGATTAAGAGCATGGGGATCAAAGACGTTGCAAAAGTAACGATGCAAAAAGCTGGTGTTCCAACGGTTCCAGGTTCGAAAGGAATTATTGAAACGGAAGAAGAAGCATTAAGTGTAGCGAGAGAAATTGGTTTCCCTGTTATTATTAAAGCTACTGCAGGTGGTGGTGGTAAAGGGATTCGTGTTGCAAAAGACGAAGAAGATTTAATCAATGGTATTAAAATTACACAAAAAGAAGCAGCTGCAGCATTTGGTAATCCAGGTGTTTACTTAGAAAAATTCATTGAAACTTTCCGTCATGTAGAAATTCAAGTATTAGCAGATGCACACGGTAATGCTGTTCATCTTGGCGAACGTGATTGCTCGATTCAACGTCGTATGCAAAAATTAGTAGAAGAAGCTCCATCACCAGCATTATCTGAAGAATTACGTGCTGAAATGGGTGAGGCTGCTGTTAAGGCTGCTCTTGCTGTAGGTTATAGAAGTGCCGGTACAGTTGAATTTATTTTTGATCATATTAATCAGAAATTTTACTTCATGGAGATGAATACGCGTATTCAAGTAGAGCATCCAGTTACGGAAATGATTACTGGTGTTGACTTGATTAAGCAAATGTTGTTAGTAGCTTCAGGAGAAAAATTGCCTTTTGAGCAAAAAGATATTGTTTTTAAAGGATGGGCAATAGAATGCCGTATTAATGCAGAAAATCCTTCGAAGAATTTCATGCCTTCTCCAGGTAAAGTTAATTTTTACTTACCTCCAGGTGGGTTAGGTGTACGTGTTGACTCTGCAGTATATCCAGGTTACAGCATTCCACCATTTTATGATTCAATGGTGGCGAAGCTTATTACCTATGGGGAAACTCGTGAAGAAGCGATCGCTAAGATGAAACGTGCACTTGGTGAATTTGCCATCCAAGGTGTAGAAACAACGATTGGCTTCCATGAAAAGTTAATGAACCATGAAGTATTTATTTCTGGAGACTTTGATACGAAGTTTTTAGAAAAGTACGATCTTATGAATTCATAAATAAGGACTGATGTAAATGGCTGAAACAAACGAACAAGCATTTGTTCAAATGACACCTAAAGGTAAAGAAGATCTTGGGACAATTGAAATTGCTCCTGATGTAATTACTGTAATTGCTGGAATAGCTACAAGTGAAGTTGAAGGAATCGCAGGAATGCGTGGAAACTTTGCGGCTGGTGTAGTTGAAAAACTTGGGAAAAAGGTACATGGCAAGGGCATCAAGACAGAAATGACAACTGATGGATTATTTATCGACGTATACTGCCTTGTAAAATATGGAGCTTCTGTTCCTATTGTAGCTCGTGAAGTACAATCTCAAATTCGTCAAGCAATTGAAAATATGACGAGTTTGGTACCAAAAGAGGTAAATATTCACATTACTGGTGTTCAGTTCGATACAACAGGAGAATGAACAAAAAAGAGTCATCCACGGATGGCTCTTTTTCTCATTTATTCGAATACAATAAGTTTGGTGCTAACCGATTCGGTAACGTCCATTTAGAAAAAGAGCAATTGAACTTTTCTACCATAGATTAAATATAATAAGAAAATTAAGACATTATATTAATCTTGTAATAGTCACTAAGTCTCTTTATAATAAAAAGGATATGTTATAGTAAAAAGCAAATTATGTGCGTGAACGAAAAGTTATAAAATGAGCGGTTTCTGAAATATTATGAAATCACATGAAAATTGGTTATACTATTGTTTAGATAGTTACATTTAAAGGAGAAACAAATAATGAAAAGAAGACAAGCTAGGGAACTTGCCCTACAAGCACTTTTTCAAGTAGATAATAACGAAATTTCTGTAGAGGAAGCAATTGGCCACGTAACGGAAGAGCAAGATGAATTTCTTACTCAACTAGTAAAGGGAACAATTGAACATAAAGAAGAAATCGATGCTTCTTTAGTCGCTAGATTAGAAAATTGGTCGCTAGAAAGACTACCTAAAATTGAGCGTACAGTTCTTCGAATTGCTGTTTACGAATTATTATATACAGAAGACATACCAGCAAAAGTCGTGATTAATGAAGCACTTGAAGTGTGTAAAGTATATGGCGATGAAAAATCAAGCCGTTTTGTAAATGGCGTATTATCCAAATATACGGAAGAATAAAGTAGCAGATATAAAGGAGCGGTCACATTGACAACAAATAGAATAGATGGCAAGGAAGTAGCTGCACAAGTTACTGAAAATGTTAAAAAAAGAGTAGAAGTCTTGAAAGAAAAAGGTCTCACTCCTGGATTAGCAGTCGTTTTAGTAGGGAATAATTCTGCATCACAAACGTATGTAAACAATAAAACAAAGACATGCGAAAGATTAGGTATGTATTCTGTTATGGTTACTTTGGATGAAAATGTGTCAGAGGAAGAATTGCTACAAAACGTAGCAGCCCTAAACAATGATGAAAAAATTCATGGTATTTTAGTGCAGTTACCATTGCCAAAACATATTAATGAAGACCGCGTTATTTCTGCTATTTCACCACTTAAAGATGTTGATGGTTTCCATCCTGAAAACGTTGGGAAAATGATGATTGGTCAACAAACATTCATTCCTTGTACGCCATTTGGTGTGATGAAAATGCTTGAATATAGCGATATCGATGTAGCAGGAAAGCATGCTGTAATTATCGGTAGAAGTAACATTGTAGGAAAACCAATGGGCCAATTGTTATTACAAAAAGATGCTACGGTTACATATTGCCATTCTAAAACAAAAGATCTTCGTGCCATGACAAAACAAGCCGATATTTTAGTAGTTGCGCTAGGTCGTGCAAAAATGATTGATGCTAGTTACATAAAAGATGGTGCAGTTGTGATCGATGTGGGTATTAATCGCGATGAAAACAACAAACTATGTGGAGATGTCGATTTTGAATCTGCCAAAGAAGTTGCTTCTAAAATAACACCGGTACCAGGTGGAGTTGGCCCGATGACAATTGCGATGCTAATGGAAAATACTTGCTTAGCAGCGGAAAATACATTAAAGAATTAATAAGTTAAAGGCTGTTTTTCTACAGAAGAACAGCTTTTACCTTGTACTAGTACTGGAGTGTTTCTGATGTCTACACACACATACTTAACTGTAAAAGCACTTACTAAATACATAAAACGAAAATTCGATGCAGATACTCATTTACGTGATGTTTATGTAAAAGGGGAACTTTCGAATGTAAAAGTTCATACCAGTGGGCATATTTACTTTACATTAAAAGACGATGCTGCAAGGCTTACGTCTGTAATGTTTGCCATGAATGCAAGATCATTGAAGTTCAGACCTGAAAATGGGATGAATGTACTTGTGCGTGGTGATATCAATGTATTTGAAGCTGCTGGCCAATACCAATTGTACGCTTCCACTATTCAACCGGATGGTATTGGGGAGCTTTTTTTAGCATACGAACAATTAAAAAAGAAGCTAGAGCAAGAAGGGTTATTCCATCCTGGCCGAAAAAAACAAATTCCATTATTCCCTAAAAAAATTGGTGTGATCACGTCTAAAACAGGTGCAGCTATACGAGATATTTTAACCACTTTGGAAAGAAGATATCCAATTAGTGAAGTACTCGTTTTTTCTAGTATTGTACAGGGACCACAAGCGGCCCCTTCTATCGTGAAATCTATCGAACAGGCGAATTCAATGGAAGACATTGATGTATTAATCGTAGGACGTGGTGGTGGGTCGATCGAAGACTTGTGGGCGTTCAACGAAGAACAAGTTGCTAGGGCTATTGCAAATAGCAGAATTCCGATAATAAGTGCAGTAGGTCATGAAACCGATACGACAATTGCAGACTTTGTTTCAGATCTTCGTGCACCAACACCAACTGCTGCAGCAGAAATGGCGGTTCCCAGTAAAGAAAACTTACTAAAAAACATTTTAGCTTATCAATCAGCTTGTTTAAACTTAGTTTCTAAACGACTAAACGATGAGAAAAATCGTTTTAACCGAGCAATACATTCGCCCGTACTTGCAACTCCAGAAAAACTATATCGTCCTTTTATAGAACGATATGTGCGAGTAGAGCAACAGCTTCAACGAGAAACAAATCGACTTGTTCGTGATAAAGAAAGAATCTATACACAAGTTCAGAGTAGATTCATGCAACAATCACCACTGAAACTGATCGAGACACATCAAAAGTCTGTACAAACTTTGACGAATCAGTTGAACCAAGTAACCATCTCATCTTTTGAAAAAAATAGACAGAAATTTTTAGGCTCTATTCGAACTCTAGAAGCTTTAAATCCATTGAAAATAATGGATCGAGGCTATAGTATTACATACCATGAAGGTAAACTAGTTAAAACAGTAGCTGATGTCGAAGTCGGTGATCATATTTTTGTAACACTTCAAGATGGAAGAGTAGAGGCGATTGTACAAAATACAGAAGTTAGTATGAGAGGAGACCAATCTAATGGCTAAAAAAGAAGTTGTATTTGATGAAGCAATGTTGCAATTAGAAAATATTGTTCGTCAACTAGAACAAGGCGATGTACCACTAGAAAATGCTATTGAACTCTATCAAAAAGGAATGGAGCTCTCTAAACTATGCAGTGAAAAGCTACAAAGCGCAGAAAAACAACTCGTTTCATTTATAGGGGAAAATACAGAAGAGGCTGGTCAGTCGAATGAGTAATTTACAAACTTTTATCCAAGAAAATCAACTTGTCATAGAGCAAAAATTAGCAGAATTGATCAATGAATTGACAGTACCAACTGAATTAAAGGATGCAATGGCATACTCTCTTTTAGCTGGTGGTAAAAGAATTCGACCACTATATGTATTAGCAGTCTTAGAAGAGTTACAAGTGAAGAATGAAGATGCGGTTATCGTAGCATGTACAATTGAAATGATTCACTCCTATTCGTTAATACATGATGATCTTCCTGCAATGGACGATGATGATCTTCGTCGTGGGAAACCAACTAATCACATTGTGTTTGGAGAAGCACTGGCAATTTTAGCAGGAGATGGACTTGTAACACTTGCATTTGGCATTATTGCACGGCTTACAAATCTATCGGCTGAACAAAAACTTAACTTAGTTGATAAGTTAAGTTTTTCTGCTGGAGCAGAGGGTATGGTAGGTGGACAAGTTTTAGATATGCTTGGAGAGGGTAAATCCTTAACGATGACTGAACTAGAACAAGTGCATGTAAACAAAACAGGTGCTTTGCTTTCATTCAGTATTTTAGCTGGTGGAATTATTGCAAATGCTTCAGAAGAAATGATGAATGCACTACGAACATATGCATTCCACATTGGACTAGCATTTCAAATTCAAGATGATATCTTAGATATTGAAGGAACATCGGAACAGCTAGGAAAAACTGCTGGTAAAGATGTTTTAAGTGAAAAAAATACATATCCTTCTATTTTAACGTTAGAAGGTGCGAAAAAGCATCTTCATATGCAATATGACCTCGCGATTGAAGCCTTAGAATCAGTAAATTTACACAAAGGTCTTCTATTAGAATTTGCTAATTACATTACCAAAAGAACTAACTAATAGCGAATAATTTTGTTTTGAGACGGTTTATTGTTATTATATTAACAATGTAGAGAAGGAAATCTTAATAGAAGGTGAGTGATGGCAATGGATTTAACTAAAATTTCTAGCCCATCCTTTTTAAAAAGTTTAGATAATGAACAATTAAAGGAATTAAGCGAAGATATTCGATCATTTTTAATAGAAAAAGGTTCCGTAACAGGTGGACATATTGGCCCGAATTTAGGTGTAGTAGAACTTACAATTGCACTTCATAAAACATTTAATAGTCCAGAAGATAAATTTCTTTGGGATGTTGGACATCAAGCGTATGTACATAAAATTTTAACTGGAAGAGCAGATCAGTTTGATACGCTACGCCAGTTCAAAGGATTATGTGGATTCCCTAAAAGAATTGAAAGTGAACATGATGTTTGGGAAGCTGGACATAGCTCTACTTCACTTTCCGCTGCAATGGGAATGGCGACTGCAAGAGATCTTCAAAACAAAAAAAATTATGTCATTCCGATTATTGGAGATGGCGCTTTAACAGGTGGAATGGCACTTGAAGCAATGAATCATATTGGGCATGAAAAAACGAATATGATTGTGATATTAAATGATAACGAAATGTCTATAGCTCCAAACGTTGGCGCTCTTCATAATGTACTTGGAAAGCTACGTACACATGGTAAGTACAATAAAGCAAAAGATGATGTAGAATTTCTATTGAAAAAAATCCCTGCAGTTGGTGGGATGATTGCTGGTACAGCAGAACGTGTCAAGGATAGTTTGAAATATTTACTTGTTTCTGGTGTTTTCTTTGAAGAGATGGGCTTTACTTATTTAGGACCTATTGACGGTCATAATTTTGAGGCATTAGAAGAAAATTTAAAAAATGCTAAAAAAATGGATGGTCCAGTGCTACTTCATGTCATTACGAAAAAAGGAAAAGGCTTCAAACCAGCTGAGAACGATAAAATCGGTACTTGGCATGGAACGGGTCCATATAAAATGGAAACTGGAGATATTATTAAGTCATCTTCAAAAGCACCTTCATGGAGTGGCCTTATTGCTGAAACAGCTAGAAAACTCGCACGTGAAGATAGTAGAATTGTTGCGATTACACCAGCGATGCCAGTGGGATCTAAGTTAGAGGGGTTTGCTTCAGAGTTTCCTAATCGAATGATTGATGTTGGTATTGCTGAACAGCATGCAGCAACAATGGCTGCAGGACTTGCTGCCGAAGGGATGAAACCTTTCTTAGTCATTTACTCAACCTTCCTTCAACGGGCTTACGATCAAGTACTTCATGATATTTGTCGTCAAAAATTAAATGTTGTAATTGGTATTGATCGTTCTGGATTAGTTGGAGCAGACGGGGAAACACATCAAGGTGTCTTTGATATTTCTTTCTTACGTCATATGCCAAATATGGTCATTATGATGCCGAAAGATGAAAACGAAGGACAGCACATGGTAAAAACTGCTTTTGATTATGCAGATGGACCGATCGCTATACGTTACCCTCGTGGTAATGGACTGGGAGTTCCATTGGACGATGAGTTGAAATCGATTCCAATTGGTTCTTGGGAAGTATTAAAAGCAGGAACACAAGCAGCAATCCTTACTTTTGGTACAACAATTCCGATGTCGATGCAAGCAGCGGCTGAGTTAGAGCAAGCAGGAATTTCTGTTGAAGTTATTAATGCGCGCTTTATTAAACCACTGGACGGTGACATGTTACGTCAACTTCAACAGCGTAACATCCCGATTATTACAGTAGAAGAAAGCATGCTTCAAGGTGGATTTGGTAGTGCGGTAATGGAATTCTACAATGAAAATGACTTAACTGCTACTATTAAACGAATTGGTATTCCCGATATGTTTATTGAACATGGGGACGTCAATCTATTATTGAATGAAATAAATGTCACAAGTGATGCCATCGTAAAATTGGTGGAAAAAACGATTAACCAAGAAAATAGGTATATACCGTCATGACAACCAAAGTGCCGAAAGAACGAGTAGATGTATTATTAGTAGAACAAGGTTTATTTGAAACGAGAGAAAAAGCGAAACGTGCAATTATGGCTGGGCTTATTTATTGTAAGGAAGAACGAGTAGATAAGCCGGGAGAAAAAATATCCGTAGAGTCTATTTTGACAATCAAGGGCCAAGTGCTTAAGTATGTAAGTCGAGGAGGGCTAAAGTTAGAAAAAGCTTTAGAACAATTTGACCTAACAGTTCAAGATAAGATTATGTTAGATATTGGTTCTTCTACTGGTGGATTTACGGATTGTGGCTTACAAAATGGTATCAAACATGCCTATGCATTAGATGTTGGTAGTAATCAACTTGCATGGAAAATTCGTCAAGATCCACGCGTTACAGTGATGGAAAAAACAAATTTCAGGTATGCAACAGCTGCAGATTTTGGAGAAGGATTACCATCATTTGCTTCAATTGATGTTTCTTTTATTTCACTCAAACTTATTTTTCCTACGTTAAAAACAATTTTGGTTCCAAATGGGGATGTCATTGCCTTGGTGAAGCCACAATTCGAAGCTGGGAAAGACCGTGTTGGGAAAAAAGGGGTAGTCAGAGACAAAACGGTTCACTTGGATGTATTAACTGCCATTGCTAATTTTGCAGAAAGTCAAAATTTCCAATTGAAAAATGCTTCTTATTCGCCTATCACGGGTGGAGAGGGGAATATCGAGTTTTTATTTCACTTAATAAGTGTGAATGAAGGAGATGTAATTCCTCATTCGATCGATTTCAAACTATTAATAAATGATGCACATGAAACATTAAAATCTAACACGACTCAGAAATAGAGTCGTGTTTTTCTTGTGACTTTTTATAGATAGTGATAATGTTATTAGTATAAATATACACTGAGGTGACTAAGCATATGAACAAAGGACAACGACATATAAGAATCCGTGATATAATCGCAAATCATGAAATTGAAACACAAGATGATTTAGTAGATTTATTGAAAGCAGCTGGTTATAACGTAACGCAAGCAACTGTATCAAGAGATATAAAAGAATTACATTTAGTAAAAGTACCATTACCAAATGGTAACTACAAATATAGTCTGCCTGCAGATCAGCGCTTTAATCCTATGCAAAAATTACGACGTGCTTTAACAGATGCGTTTGTAAGTATTGATGGAGCTAGTTATTTTTTAGTTATGAAAACTTTACCAGGTAATGCTCATTCAATTGGATCCCTTATCGATTATCTGGACTGGACAGAAATACTTGGAACAATATGTGGAGATGACACTTGTTTAATTCTTTGTCGACAGGAGTCGGATTCAGCAATTGTAAGAGACCGTTTGTTAGAAATGCTTTAACGTTATTCAGCAAAAGAACATTTGGTGAATAACGTTAAAGCCTCCGGCGGATGCCACAGATTTTTTAAAGGGATTTCTCGAGCAAGCTCGGGAAAAATCTGGGCACACTGTTTTCTGCGGAGCTGAACGAAGAGAAGCGGAAGCAAATACGCCAAGGAGAATTTGATATAGAGGTGAATCGATTGTTAAAAGAACTGACTATTAAAAATTTTGCCATTATAGATGAATTAACCGTTAGTTTTGAAGAAGGCTTAACTGTTTTAACAGGGGAGACCGGTGCAGGAAAGTCCATCATTATAGATGCTGTTCATTTACTATGTGGCGGCAGAGGATCACATGAATTTATTAGACATGGTGCAAAAAAAGCAGAGTTAGAAGGACTATTTTCTATTCCAAATCCAACCCATGGTGTTTTTAAAAAAATGGCGGATGTTGGTATTGAAATTGATGAAGAGTCCATCATATTAAGAAGAGATATTAACGAAGCTGGAAAAAGCGTTTGTCGTGTAAATGGAAAACTTGTCACTATTGGAATTTTACGTGAAATTGGTTCTTCCCTAATCGATATTCATGGTCAGCATGAAAGCCAAGAGTTAATGGATGAAAAAGCGCATATTCATTTGCTTGATCAATTTGCTGGAGATCGCTTGGTAGAAGTGAAAGAGTCGTATAGAGAACTTTTTGCCAAATATAAAAAATTAAATAAAGAATTAGCAATACTTACAGAAAATGAACAACAAATTGCACATAAAATTGATTTGTATACGTTTCAAGTAGAAGAAATTCTGGACGCAAATTTAGTAGTTGGAGAAGAAGAGCAGCTCCAAGAAGAGAAAAGTAAGCTTCAAAACTACCATAAAATGTTTGATAAAATGAGCAGTGGCTATGAGGCTATTTTAGGTGAATCTAAAGGACTGGATTATATAGGTGCTGCCATGGCTGATATGCAAGATGTTGCAGAAGTGGATAAAAGAATGTTAGAACTAAGTGAAACAGTTTCTTCTGCTTTCTATATTTTACAGGATGCTGCCCATCAGCTGAAAAATGAGTTAGACGAAATGGAATTTGACAGTAATCAATTGCAATATGTGGAAGATCGTCTAGCTATTATACAAACGTTGAAGAGAAAATATGGGCAATCAATAGAAGACATACTTGCTTATAAAGAAAAAATTGCAACAAGTTTAGAACAGTTAGTAAATAGAGATGAGCAAATTCAGAAAACTGCGGAAAAAATTAAGCAGATTGAAAAAGATTTAGAGCTTGAAGCGAAAGATTTAACGGATAAACGAAAAATTGCAGCAAAAGAATTGAGTGTAGCAATAATGGGTCAGTTGCAAGAATTATATATGGAAAAAGCAATTTTCTCTGTTATGTTTCATGAACATACAAAAGTAACCTACAATGACAATGGAACGGATGACGTGTCATTTTATATTTCCACGAATGTAGGAGAGCCACCAAAAGCACTAACAAAAATTGCTTCGGGTGGAGAATTGTCTCGAATGATGCTTGCACTTAAAAGTATCTTTTCCAAACATCAAGGAATTACATCGATTATTTTCGATGAAGTCGATACTGGTGTAAGTGGACGAGTAGCTCAAGCGATTGCAGAAAAAATTGCAGCGATCGCCACAAATTCCCAAGTATTATGTATATCTCATTTATCCCAAGTTGCAGCAATGGCAGATCAGCATTTAATGATAAAAAAAATAGTAAATGGAAATCGTACATATACCATTTTAGAAGATATTGTGGACGACAAACGTGCGGAAGAACTTAGCCGAATGATGTCTGGTGCAGAAGTTACTTCTACAACCCTTGAGCATTCAAAGGAACTATTAAAACTTGCAAAAGAGCGGAAAAAAATATTGCGAAAAGTTTGAAGATCTCATTTAATGAGGTCTTTTTTTGTTCTCACAGTAAGCTTGTCTAAAAGCGTCTCTGCTTGCATTTTCATATTATCAATTATTTACCTCACATAGACTTTCTTCATCAGGACATAGTAACTGTAGAGGAGGTGAAATATGAAACGGAGCTATCGTGTATGGTCGCTAATTCCAATACTTTTCTTTAGTTTTTTCTTTGCAGTTAATCCGACCTTTGCTCAAAAAATAATTTCCTCCGTAGTGCCTTTAGGTCAATCAATCCAAATTGATCTGGAGTACGGAGCGGTTTACTTGAACCATGATGTATTATTAACAGATGATTATTGGTTACGCGCAGGAGATAGTATACAATCTGTCGATGCAAAGAAAATTAATAATATGGACGACTTGAAAGTTCATATAAAAAATACAGAACAAGTTACTATTCATTATGAGCGTAATGAAAAAATGTATACAAAAAAAATAACTTCGGACCAATTACTGAAACTTCTCCCATTTTTGAAAGACGCAACAGAAGGTATAGGAACATTAACGTATTACGATGTAGAATCCAAAGAATTTGGAGCATTAGGTCATCAAATAGTCGATCACACTTCAGGAGTTACCCCTAAATTTTCCGAAGGCTCCATTTATTTATCTTCCATCGAACAGATCAAGAAAAGTATTCCTGGTAAGCCAGGTTATAAAATAACTTCCTATCAGAACAGCAGCACCCCGATTGGTGGTGTAAATGAAAATAATGTTTATGGTGTTTTTGGAAAGTTACAACCAACCGCTTTAGAAAATATTCCGATGAATGAAGTTGAAGTAGCTGACAAAGAAGCAATTGTGACTGGTAAGGCAATTATGCGAACTTCTATTGATGGTGAAAAAGTACAGGAATTTTCCATTAACGTCACTAAAATTGAAGGTCACTTATTTCAATTTACGGTAGTAGATGAATCACTAATAAAGAAAACGGGAGGGATTTTACAAGGAATGAGTGGAAGTCCTATCATACAAAACAAAAAGTTAATTGGTGTTGTCACACATATGTATGTAGATAAACCTAAAAATGGAGCAGCTTTATCCATTACAGAGATGATGAAAAAGAATCCTTAATACAACCATTTGAACCACATCGTAATCAGGTGTGGTTTTTTAAGAGATAAGAAGGTGTAAGAATTTAATCACTTTTACATAGTATGTACAATTTTCTCCAAATCGCTCTGGACAGTGCGCAAACCTTACAATTTAACTAAAAGAAAAAAGGAGCTTATTTTATGACTATAAGTTTCGTCCAAAGCGAACCATGAAAGCCCATATAGAAAAAATGTGCTTTAGCGATTTTTTTACTAATTGTTACAAGAGGTGTGGAAAATATTTATTGTGCTTTTATTGTAATTTGTTACAATTAGCATGAAGATTATTCGACAATTAGTAGAATGCGATCCTAATATGTCGGATTATAAGAGATTCATACTATAAAAGCCTCATTTTTAATGAAATTAAAGGATGTCGTAAATAAATAGCGAATACTATCTAAGTGAAAACTATCAAAAGGTGGATGAGTTTATTATGGAGAAGATTAAAGTTGCGATTGTAGACGATAATAAGGATTTAATAAGAACAATGAGTGCTTACTTTGAAACGCATGGTGAAATTGAAGTTATTGGAACGGCATTAAATGGAAAATTATGCTTAGAACTTCTCGAAACAATTGAACCAGATGTATTATTACTTGATATTATTATGCCTCATCTTGATGGCATTGCGGTACTTGATCAGATGTAAAAAAATGAACAATTTAACAAAATTAATGTGATTATGTTAACTGCATTTGGTCAAGAAGATGTGATGAAGCAAGCGGTGGAACTTGGAGCATCTTATTTTATGCTTAAACCTTTCGAATTTGATCGATTGGTAGATCAAATAAAACATGTTTCAGGTAGAAAAGACAATGTTCAGGCTGTTCCTCAAAACACAAGTCCTGAAACGAAAGCGCTTCAAAATAAACACATGATTGATCAAACAATTACAAATGTCATTAAAGAAATTGGCGTTCCAGCACATATTAAAGGATACTCTTATTTAAGAGAAGCTATCCAAATGGTTTATTCAGACATTGAGTTATTAGGTTCTATTACGAAAGTATTGTATCCAGAAATCGCTAAAAAGTTTCAAACGACACCATCTCGTGTAGAACGTGCAATTAGACATGCAATCGAAGTAGCGTGGAATCGTGGTAACTATGAAAGTATTTCTAAGATGTTTGGTTACACTGTACATCATCTAAAAAGTAAGCCAACAAATAGTGAGTTCATCGCAATGATCGCTGACAAAATCCGTATGGATAATTTGGCTAGTTAAACATTGGTATGTGGGGATTTTTAGAGGTTGAGATTAATTAAATAGAAGAGCGTAAAGTTTAGGCACGTTCACATTTATTGAGTTTGCTGAAAATTCATTGGTGTCGAAGGTGTTTTTTTCGTAGAGAAATTGATGATGCAGCAAAAGGTAATTTTCTCGTGTTCGACAATACATTTAAAATACGAAAAGTAGGCATGAGATATATGTGTTTTGGTTATAAGATATCAACGGAAAAAACGTATCTTGGACTACTATAATTATAGGAATAGAAAAATGTTTATATCTAAATGTCAACATAAATAATTACTAGGGGGAAGCGTTTTGGTAGATATTATTTTTGTGCTAGCATCATTAGGATTTTGCATTTCTCTTGTACTTTCGATCGTTGCATTTTTTAAAAAGAATCGAAAAGTTAAAAAGAATTTAATTTTGGCAGTTTCACTTTTTGTTGTATTTCTTGTTTTAGGAAACTTTAGTGAATTTACAACAAGATGAAAGAGACAGATTAATAAACTTAAATATAGTAGATGCAATCATTGTAGGATAAATTTAACTCTTATATTCATTTTAGTAGCTGCAAAATCGGATTTTCGATTATGAGTTACTTTTTTTTGAGGTAAAATAATGTTTGATTTTCTTTATTCCTATGGAGAAATTGTGGAGTTCCTTTCGCTTTTGACATAGAGACGTTTTGATGTATGCTTGAATTTTGCTAGAAATATTCAGGTAATATTGTTGACAAATAAGTTTAAAATTAATTGAAATAATGATATGATATGGTATTGAGGTAGATTAGGGCGTTAGTTGTCTAATTGAAAGGAAGGTAAGGGATCCGAAACTTCTTCCTTTAATTAATTTCGGAAACATTATCGGAGGTGTCAATATGAATAAAAAATGGAATATTGAAAGTATTCGCGCTTTTGTCACAGAGAATTCAGAAAGTGAACTGCTTTCTGATGAATATTTAGGGTACTCGCAAAAATTGGTGTTTAAATGTTCATGTGGAAATGAATTTGAAAAAACGTTCACTAAATTTAAAGGTAGTAATCAAAGGAAATGTTCAAATTGTTTAGAAGCTAGAACGCCACGTTGAATTTCAGAACTCTCGGTTTGATAGCATAGTAGGAATCTCAAGAACGCTGTTTATTGGCGTTCTTTTTCTTATATCACAATAAATATGGAAAAGTTTGCAACCTAATATTTATAATGGGCAGAGTGTAAAACTATATCCTAATTCTACATATATTTTTTCTCCATCAATTCTTACGTATAATAGTATAATAAGGCTAAGAGGGGTGTGGTTGAAAGTTGATTATTGAAGAAAATCATGAACTCATACTAACAGATGAACAAGGAAAAGCATTTATTACGTTGAAGGTAGATGGATACACATTAAAAAAACTTGATCAAGTTATTCAAGAATACCCACGTTTAAAAGTATCCAATTTCATTGCACTTAAAAAAGCAATAGCAGAAAAGTCAGTGGAACCTATTGAAATAGGTTTTTGGAATGAAAGTATAGAATTAACAATTAGTAATGACTTTATGCAAGCATCTCTTACAATCCGTGAAACGTTACATCATATAAAAAAACATATGATCGATATACAATCTTCTATAAAGAAATTATTACAAGAACATCATATAATACATGGAATTCAACCGTTCGATTTACTTTCTCTTTCAGTAGGAAAAGCATTTATTATTGCGCAAGGACTTGAACCTCAAGAAGGAGAACCGGCTCAAGTTAGATATCTGGAGCCAGCTGAAAAGAAACCTGTAATTCGAGAAGATGGTAAAGCAGATTATTTTGATATGAACTTTATTTTAGAAATACATGAAGGTTCCTGGCTTGGTGAGAAAATACCATCAAAAGAAGGGGGAAATGGATTCAATATCTTGGGAGAAATCGTTCCTGGAAAGAAAGGGAAGGATTTACTGTTAAAATATGACCCGAAGTCTGCTTATGAGGTGGAAGAAGACGGTAAAATTGTTCTTCGGTCAAGGTTATCGGGTGTCATTGGTGAGGTCAATGGTATGCTCTCTGTAAAGAAACATCTTATAATCGCAGGGGATCTCGGGCTTGAAACTGGTAATATTACATTTGATGGTTCAATTCAAATTAAAGGAACTGTCATGGCTGGCTATTCTGTTGTTGCCACAGGAGATATTTCGATTGAATCTTTAGAGGGCGTTAATGCTGCCAAATTGATTAAATCCACAGAAGGGGATGTCTTTATTAAAGGAGGTATTTTTGGTAAAGGAGAGACAATGGTTGAAGCTTGTAAAAATATTTATATTAAACATGTGAATGATTGTACGCTTGAAGCAAAAGGAAATGTTATTATCGGTTTCTATGCAATTAGCTCAAATATAAGTGCGCATGAAGTGATTTTAGATGAACGAAGAGGAAAAATAATTGGTGGAAAAACCTTGGCAATTCAATCTATATTGGCTGCATATTCTGGGAATGATCTAGAAAGAAAAACGGAATTAATAGTCCAATCGGTTGATCGTTTACTATTAATAGATCAGATGAAATGGAATGCAGAAAAATCGGTAAAGCAAAATTTAGAAATTACGAAGTTAAGCGCTCAAGTTGATCAGTTAGAGCAACTTAAAAATAATATGAATACACATCAAATTGCTGTATATCAACAAACGAAACAAAAGCTGCATAACATGGAAAGTGAAGCGAAAGAAATAAATTATGAACTTCAAAAGCTCAAGAAACTAATTCAAGAAGCAAAAATTAGTTTTATCCAAATTACAAAAGAAGCAAATGCTGGAACTGTTATTCAAATTGGCAGTAAAATATCTACTCTGTCAAAAAGAAAAAATGGTAAATTTCTGTTAGAAAATGGGGAGTTAAATGTCTAGGATTCCTGTATATGCACATAGAGGCGGATCTGTAAAAAATGTAGAGAATTCTTTAAGAGCGTTTCAAAATGCTGTTGCTATAGGCGCAGATGGAATTGAAATAGATTTGCAACTGTCTGCGGATGGAGTTGCTTTTGTAACCCATGATCTTGACTTTTTTCGTTTAGCAGGCAACAAACGACGTATAACAGACATGCTAGCAGAAGAAGTAATGCAATTGAAATTAGGTAAGGTATTCGTGCGCAAATTTTTTGGAAGTCGTGTCTTGACATTCGATGAATTTCTACATTTTATTGCTCCAACTAGATTGAAGTTAAATATAGAATTAAAGGAATCTTTTTTAGGGAAAAACGAGAAAATCAGAGAAGTAGTAGAAAAAGCGAAAATCATTCAAGATGTTCATTTTTCATCTTTTGAGTTTAGCGTATTACAAACAATTCACGCGATGCAACAAAATGTGCAAACGGCGTTTATTGGAAAAAAGAATTCTGATTGGGACTATATATTTGCGATAAAAGAGTTAGATGCTATTCATTTAAACAAGAAGTTTTATGGCACGAATCTTATGTTTGCTATATGGAACGCAGGTTTTCCGATACGATTCTATAATGTAATTGGAAACGAAACGTATATCGAAAACCCACATGAATGTGTCATAGGCTGGATTACTGATTATCCGGAAAAAATAATAGCAAAAGAAAAAGGAATCTGACTGTTTAAAGTCAAGATTCCTTTTTCTTTTGAAATCGAGGAGCTACTTTGCCATTTTTTCGATCTCTGTTCAATAAAAATCCGGCAAAAAAGCCTAATCCTAAAACAGTGAAAAGTATTCCACATATAAATTGAAACCATAAGGCGCCAGGAAGAATATGTACTCCGAAAAATGTGTCTCTTATTAGTTTAATCCCAAATGCAGCTAATATTCCAGGAATTAATAATACGATTAAAGCAGCTAAACGAGCCATCATAATCACTCCTGTTGTCGTCTATTAACAGACGCTTTTCTTTACCAATTTAATTTTACATGTGAGTTTATGATTGTCAACTAATGAATTTTGCGTTATGATAAACGAGTAGTGCAATTAGTTGCAGTTAAATAACGGAGGTGTGCATATTATTGCAAAATGTATTGATTATAGGTGCAGGTAAAGGTGGATATGCATTACTGAAGTTAATTGAACTAGCTGATTACCTTCAAGTTATTGGAATTGTTGATCATAATGTTAATGCTCCTGGAATTGTTTTTGCCAGAGAAAAACAAATTTCTACTTATACAGAATGGAAACCTTTACTGGATCAAGACATTCAGATTATGATTGATATGACTGGAAAGGCAGAAGTATTTGAAGAGTTATTAGCAAATAGACCCTCGACTGCAGTATTAATACCAGGAGCAATAGCGAATTTAATTGTTAGTTTATTTGAAGAAAAAAATAATTACATCCAAATTATAGACAATAAAAAAATGATGCAAGAGTTAATTTTCAACTCGATTGAAGAAGGTATGATTGGAATCAATGAACAGGGTATTGTCAACTTTTTGAACAAGAGTGCAGCGAAAATGACAAAAGTACCAGCCGAAGAGGCAATAGGAAAGCATGTGTATGATGTCATCTCTCAAAGTGAATTACCTAAAGTATTTGAATTCGGTCGAATTGAACTAAACAAAGAACTTACACTTGAAAGCGGTATCAAAATAGTAACTTCTAGATATCCTATGGTAAATGAAGATGGAAAAAAATTGGTGCTTTCGCGGTTTTCAAGGATATTACCGAAGTAGTTCGATTAGCAGAGGAAATAACAAATTTAACAGAAATACAAACAATGTTAGAGGCAATTATTCAATCTAGTGATGATGCTATTTCAGTTGTTGATGAGAATGGTAAGGGAATATTGATCAATCCGGCATATACACGCATTACTGGCTTTAGTGAGGATGAAGTGATTGGCAAGCATGCAACAGCAGATATTTCTGAAGGTGAAAGTATTCATCTGAAAGTGTTACAAACTCGAAAACCAATTCGAGGAGTAAATTTACGTGTTGGGAAAGAAAAAAAAGACGTGATTGTAAATGTTGCACCTATTATCGTGAATAACCATCTTAAGGGGAGTGTAGGTGTTATTCATGATATGACGGAAATGCGTTCTTTGATGAAAGAACTGGATCATGCAAGAACGCTTATCCGTTCGCTTGAAACTAGTTATTCATTTAAGGATATTATTGGACAATCCCCCAAAATTAAATTTGCGATAGAACAAGCGAAACTAGCAGCAAGTGTACCAGTAACAATCCTCTTAAGGGGAGAGGTTGGTTCTGGCAAGGATCTATTTGCACATGCTATACATAGTGAAAGCGATCGTAAGTTCAGTAAATTTGTACGAGTAAATTGTAGTTCTTTAGAGGAATATCAATTAGAACGTGAATTATTTGGTTTTGAAGATGATGGTAATTGTTCTAAAGGATTATTTGAAGAAACAAGTGGTGGAACGATTCTTTTAGATGAAGTTGGGGAACTTACGAAAAAGACACAAGCAAAAATTTCACATGCTCTAAGAGAAAAGTCCATTATTCGAGTTGGTGGAACAAAATCCATTCCGGTAGATGTTCGAATTATAGGAGCAAGCAGTTTAAATCTAGAAAAGGCAATGCGAGAAGGAACATTTAGAGAAGATTTCTATTTCCAGTTAAACAGAATGCCAATTCATGTACCTTCCTTGAGGGATAGAAAAGAAGATATTCCGTTAATTGTGGATGATTTACTAGGGAAATTAAATAAAGAAATTGGGAGAAGTATTGAAGGACTGACTAAAGTTGCTCAAGAAAGCTTACTTCAATATGAATGGCCAGGGAATTTAAGAGAACTTGAAAATGTCATTAGCAGGACGATGATTTTCATGCAATCGAATGAGCGTTTATTAGATGAACATCATCTACCTAAACAAGTTTTAGTGCATACTACGGATGAATTTGATGATGAATCTATTGGTACGCTAGCAGAACAAATGGATGAAATGGAGAAAAAAGTATTGCTCAATGCATTAAGGGTATGCGAGGGAAATAAGTCGCAGACGGCGAAGAAGTTAAATATTTCGCTAAGAACACTCTACTATAAATTGGAGAAATATAATCTCGTTTAACTTTATTTTCGCAAATATTTTTTTGCGAAAAGGCTATTGTAGGAGTAACTACACAGTTCAAGCAACTAGGGGTTTTTACACATATAGAACAATTTTTTTACAATCGGGAGGAATTACAAATGGAAATTTTCAAATATATGGAGTCGTATGATTATGAACAGTTGGTATTTTGCCAAGATAAAAACTCGGGGTTAAAAGCAATCATTGCTATTCATGATACAACATTAGGTCCAGCATTAGGTGGGACTCGTATGTGGAATTATGCAACAGAAGAAGAAGCGATTGAAGATGCACTTCGTTTAGCTAAAGGAATGACTTATAAAAATGCAGCTGCAGGGCTGAATCTTGGTGGTGGTAAAACAGTGATTATCGGTGATCCTTTAAAAGATAAAAACGAAGAAATGTTCCGTGCATTTGGTCGTTTTATTCAAGGATTAAACGGTCGCTATATAACGGCAGAAGATGTGGGTACGACTGTTGCGGATATGGATTTAATTCATGAAGAAACAGATTACGTAACCGGTATCTCAGAAGCATTTGGTTCATCTGGTAACCCATCACCAGTTACTGCATATGGAGTTTATGTTGGGATGAAAGCCGCTGCAAAAGAAGCATTTGGAACTGACTCGTTAGAAGGTAAAACTATTGCGGTTCAAGGGGTTGGAAATGTTGCGTATACACTTTGTGAATACTTACACAAAGAAGGTGCGAAACTAATCGTTGCAGATATTAACCAAGCTTCAGTTGACCGTGCAGTTAAAGCTTTTGGAGCAGTGCAAGTTGATGTATTTGACATCTATTCTCAAGAGGCAGACATTTTTGCGCCGTGTGCACTTGGAGCAATTATCAATGACACGACAATCCCACAACTAAAAGTAAAAGTAATTGCAGGATCGGCTAACAACCAATTAAAAGAGTCCAAACATGGGGATTTAATTCATGCAATGGGCATCGCATATGCACCTGACTATGTGATTAACTCTGGTGGAGTAATCAACGTAGCTGATGAATTGAATGGCTACAATCATGATCGTGCAATGAACCGAGTTGCTGGTATTTATGACAAAATCGAAAAGATATTTGACATATCTAAACGTGATGGAGTTCCGACGTATGTTGCAGCAGATCGTTTAGCAGAAGAAAGAATTGCACGTGTTAGTAAGTCACGTAGCCAATTTTTACAAAATGGAAAACATATATTAAATGGGCGTTCAATTTAGAACAATTAAATACCAATGAGTGAAACGGCCGACTTTCAATAGCGGCCTTCTTCAAAAGATAAGAAAGAATATAGAATTTCTGCAAAATCTGTCTAGCTCTAGCGCCTTGCCCCTCGGGGTCAAATGGGTAATCACTGCGGTGGCTGAGGAGCTGCCTCCTCGCGATTCCCCATTTGCCTGTCGGGGCAGTAATAGGCGCTTGCGCTTTTCTCATTCAAAAAGGAGATGTTACGTGTGGCAAAGGAATATGATGTGCTAATTATTGGTGGAGGTACAGGTGGTTATGTAGCGGCTATTCGGTCTGCTCAGTTAGGTTTAACAACAGCTATTGTTGAAAAAGGATCGCTTGGAGGCACTTGTCTACATAAAGGTTGTATTCCAAGCAAGTCATTACTTAGAAGTGCAGAAGTCTATTCCACCACAAAAAATCATGCCGCTGATTTTGGCGTAATCACTTCCAAAGTAACACTAGATTTCAGCAAAGTGCAAGCACGTAAAGAATCGATCGTAAATCAGTTACATCAAGGTGTTCAAGCGCTTATGAAAAAAGGGAAAATTGATGTGTATGAAGGTACTGGTAGAATGCTAGGACCATCTATATTTTCTCCTTCACCGGGTGGAACTGTTTCTGTTGAAATGAATAATGGCGATGAAAATGAAATGCTCATTCCCAAAAATGTTGTTATTGCTACTGGTTCAAGACCTCGTACATTACCTGGACTTGAAATTGATGGATCTTATGTCATGAGTTCGGACGAAGCACTTGAAATGACTGAACTACCTGGATCTATACTTATTGTTGGTGGTGGTGTAATAGGTATTGAATGGGCATCTATGCTACATGATTTTGGTGTAGAAGTAACGGTAATAGAGTATGCAGATCGTATCATTCCAACAGAAGATCATGAGATATCTAAAGAAATGCAAAAGCTGCTAGAAAAAAAAGGAATTACATTTGTGACAAGTGCAAAAGTTCTACCGGAAACGCTTCAAAAAGAAGAAAACCAAGTAACCATTTCTGCTAAAGTAAATGGAGAAACAAAAACTTTTACTGCTGAAAAAATACTCGTTTCAGTTGGACGTCAAGCGAATGTAGAAGGAATCGGTATAGAGAATACAGATATAGTAGTAGAAAATGGATTTGTTCAAGTATCGCAAACATTCCAAACGAAGGAATCGCATATATATGCTATTGGAGACGTAATCGGTGGTCTTCAACTTGCGCATGTTGCAAGTCATGAAGGAATTACAGCAATAGAGCATATTGCTGGGAGTAAAGTTACACCAATCGACTATAAATTAGTTTCTCGTTGTATATATTCAAATCCAGAAAGCTCGAGCGTTGGAATTACAGAGCAACAAGCAAAAGAGCAAGGGTATGATGTGAAAGTTGGAAAGTTCTCTTTTAAAGCAATAGGGAAAGCACTTGTTTATGGTGAATCAGACGGGTTTGTTAAAATTATTGCAGACAAGGAAACGAATGATATTTTAGGTGTGCATATGATTGGACCACATGTGACTGATCTGATTTCGGAAGCAGGGCTTGCAATGGTCCTAGACGCAACTCCATGGGAAATAGCACATACGATTCATCCACATCCAACTTTAAGTGAAATCATGGGAGAAGCAGCTTTAGCGGTAGATGGAAAAGCAATTCACATGTAAAAGGGGGAATTCTAATGACAACAAATCGTCACGAAGAAGTTGGTTTAACAAATGATGACGTACTGAAAATGTTCGAAACAATGCTTATGGCACGTAGAATTGATGAACGTATGTGGTTATTAAATAGAGCAGGAAAAATTCCTTTCGTTATTTCATGTCAAGGACAAGAAGCAGCTCAAGTAGGAGCGGCTTTTGCACTAGATAATACAAAGGATTATATTGCACCTTATTACCGTGATATGGGAGTTGTCCTTCATTTTGGAATGACAGCAAAAGATTTGATGCTTTCTGCTTTTGCAAAAGCAGAAGATCCAAACTCTGGTGGACGTCAGATGCCTGGACATTTTGGTCAAAAGAAAAATAGGATTCTGACTGGATCTTCGCCAGTTACAACGCAATTACCACATGCTGTTGGGGTAGCGTTAGCTGCAAAAATGGAGAAAAAAGATTTTATTAGTTTTGTCACACTTGGGGAAGGTTCTTCAAACCAAGGTGATTTTCACGAAGGATTAAATTTTGCTGGTGTTCACCAGTTACCGTGTATCACAATGGTGGAGAACAATAAATACGCAATTTCAGTTCCTTTTGATCGACAAGTGGCTAGTAAAAATATTGCGGATCGTGCAATTTCTTACGGCATGCCAGGTATAGAAGTAGATGGGAAGGATCCAATTGCTGTATATAAAGTAGTGAAAGAGGCGGCAGATCGTGCTCGTAGTGGTGGAGGTCCAAGTTTAATCGAAGCAGTAATGTATCGTTTAACAGCTCACTCCTCAGACGATGATGATCGCCAATATCGTACAGCAGAAGATATTGCAGAAGGAAAAGCACTAGATCCGCTTATTTTGTTTTCAAAATACTTACGTGATTTAGATATTTTACCTGTAAAGCTTGAGAAAGAAATCAATGAACGCATTATGGAATTAGTGAATGAAGCAACGGATTATGCAGAAGCTGCTCCATATGCTGATCCAGAAGATGCACTGAAACATGTATATGCTTCAATTGACGGGGGGAACGAATAATGGCGATCATGTCTTATATAGATGCAATTACATCTGCGATGAGAGAAGAAATGACTCGTGACGAACGCGTTTTCGTTCTTGGGGAAGACGTTGGACGAAAAGGTGGCGTGTTCAAAGCAACGAATGGTTTGTATGAAGAATTTGGTGAATCGCGTGTGCTAGATACACCTCTTGCGGAATCCGCGATTGCAGGTGTTGGAATTGGAGCGGCAATGTACGGGCTTCGTCCAATAGCTGAAATGCAGTTTGCTGACTTCATCATGCCCGCTATCAATCAAATCATTTCTGAAGCAGCCAAAATTCGTTACCGATCTAATAATGACTGGACATGCCCAATTGTTTTTCGTGCACCTTTTGGTGGGGGGATTCACGGGGCACTTTATCATTCTCAATCTGTCGAAGCAATTTTTGCCAATACACCAGGATTAAAAATTGTTATTCCATCTACTCCTTACGATGCAAAAGGATTATTAAAAGCAGCGATTCGCGATGAAGATCCTGTTATGTTCTTTGAGCATAAAAGAGCATATCGTTTGATCAAAGGGGAAGTTCCAGATGAAGAATACACAATTGAAATCGGGAAAGCTGATGTAAAGCGTGTTGGAGAAGATATTACGGTTATAACATATGGACTTGCTGTTCACTTCGCACTGCAAGCAGCTGAACGACTTGAAAAAGACGGGATTTCAGCGCATATTCTTGATCTGCGAACTATTTATCCGTTAGACAAAGAAGCAATTATAGAAGCTGCTTCAAAAACTGGAAAAGTGCTTCTTGTAACAGAGGATAACAAAGAAGGTAGCATCATCGGTGAAGTAGCAGCCATTATTGCGGAAAATTGTTTATTCGATCTAGATGCACCTATCAAGCGTCTTGCTGGACCTGATATCCCTGCGATGCCATATGCGCCAACAATGGAAAAATTCTTTATGATTAATCCAGACAAAGTCGAAAAAGCAATGCGTGAGCTAGCAGCATATTAGGGGAGGGTTAAGAATGGCAATTGAACAAATCAAAATGCCGCAGTTAGGTGAAAGTGTAACAGAAGGTACAATAGAAAAATGGCTAGTAAAACCAGGGGATCATGTAAATAAATACGATGCTTTAGCAGAAGTAAATACAGATAAAGTAACTGCAGAAGTTCCATCATCTTTTACAGGAGTAATTAAAGAGTTACTCGCAAGTGAAGGCGATACACTAGCTGTTGGAGAAGTCGTTTGTATTATTGAGACAGAAGGCGGAACTTCGGAGGAAATAGTAAAAGAAACTACTCCTGAAAAAACTAAATCAGCACCTGTTGAAGAGAAAACTCCAGTTAAAAATGAACAAAGAGCAAAAGCTCGTTATTCACCATCTGTATTAAAAATTTCACAAGAAAATGATATTGATCTTTCTCTAGTTACTGGTACTGGTAATGAAGGGCGTATTACGCGTAAGGATTTACTTGCCCTAATTGCGAGTGGAGAGATTCCAGTAGCATCTGAAGTACAATCAGAACCAAAAGTTGAACAAGTATCATCTGCTACACAACCAGCAGAAATGACATCTGCACCAAAAGGAGCACAAGTAAATATTCCAGTAGCAGCTGGAGATATTGAAATTCCAGTAACAGGTGTACGTAAAGCAATTGCTGCGAACATGCTACGTAGTAAACATGAGGCGCCGCATGCTTGGACAATGATTGAAGTAGATGTAACAAATATGGTGAACTATCGTGATTCTTTAAAAAATGAATTCAAACAAAAAGAAGGCTTTAATGTCACGTACTTTGCATTCTTCGTAAAAGCTGTTTCCCAAGCTCTGAAAGAATTCCCAATGATGAATTCGATGTGGGCAGGAGACAAGATTATTCAGAAAAAAGATATCAATATCTCGATTGCGGTATCAACTGAAGACGCTCTATATGTACCAGTGATAAAAAATGCTGACGAAAAAACGATTAAAGGCATTGCACGTGAAGTAAACGAGCTGGCTGCAAAAGTTCGTTCCGGCAAATTAAAGTCAGAAGAAATGCAAGGTGGTACATTTACTGTTAATAATACCGGTTCATTCGGTTCTATTCAGTCTATGGGCATCATCAATTACCCACAAGCAGCGATTCTCCAAGTAGAATCCATCGTGAAACGTCCGGTTATTATGGACGGTGGCATGATTGCAGCTCGTGATATGGTTAATCTATGTTTATCGCTCGACCACCGTGTCCTAGATGGTTTAGTTGCAGGCCGTTTCTTAGCAAGAGTGAAAGTAATATTAGAAAAAATTACGAAAGAAAATACATCTGTTTATTAACAAAAAAGGGACTCCAAGTCGTTGTACATGCGACTAGGAGTCCCTTTCTTTTACTTTAGATCTTGGCTTCGCTACAATTAGTTCATAGTGATAATAATCATTATAAATAAATAAAAGTAAGAGTCAGCGATATAGAGAAAGGATGAAAATCCAATGAAATTAAGCGTTCTTGATCAAGCACCAATTACAAAAGGAAATAAACCAGCAGATGCTTTGAAAAAAGCAGAAGAGCTTGCAATACTTGCAGATAACTTAGGATATACGCGTATGTGGATGGCGGAGCATCACGGAACAGATGCTTTTGCAAGTTCTGCTCCAGAAGTAATCGCGGCACATCTTGCAGCAAAGACGACGAATCTGAGAATTGGTACAGGTGGCGTCATGATGATGCATTATTCTCCTTTGAAATTAGCAGAAGTCTTTAAAACACTAAGTGCTTTTTCCCCTGGACGAATCGATTTTGGAATTGGCCGTGCACCAGGTGGAGACAACCATGCAATGTATGCCCTCTCTGAAGGACGACCACCATTAGTCAATAATATGTATGAAAAATTAGCAATTGCTTTGCAACTGATAAATGATGAAGTCCCAGGTGAAAGTTTGTACAATAAAACAATTGCAACACCATCTAATGTCGTATTACCAGAAGCCTGGTTACTTGGATCAACTGGAAATAGCGCCATTCAAGCGGGAAGAATGGGTCTAGGATATTCCTTTGCACAATTTTTCCAAGGCGGTATGACACCTGCGATATTAGATACATACCGTACGAACTTTCAACCTACTGCATTTATGGAGAAACCAGAAATTAGCGTCACGTATTTAGTAACAGCTGCCGAGACAAAAGAAGAGGCAGAATTTGAAGCATTACCGCAAGACATATCTCGATTGATGCTTGCGAAGGGACAAATCAATCCACTTATAACGCCGGAAGAAGCTCAGAACTATCCTTTAACAGAAATGGACCGTATGATGATTCAAGAAAATCGCAAAATTCATCTAGTTGGGTCAGCAAAAGAAGTTGCAGCAACTTTGCATGAAGAGCAATCTATTTATGGTTTTGACGAAGCGATGATTTGTAGCATTCCGCATTCACAAGAGAAACGGTTGAATGTGTATAAGCTATTAGCAAAAGAATTACTATAAAAATTGGAAATAGCGGGTCATATTTAATAGAATAAGAAACTATAAGAATTCTGCTACTTAGAATGCAGAATGTACGATTTTTTCTAGATCGTTCTGGACAGTATGTAAGTCCTACACTTTAACTTAAAAGAAAAACAATGGCTTAAGAAAGCGACTGCGTTACTTTCTTAAGCCATTGCTCTTTTTAGTAATCCTGTAGCTTAAGACTGTCCGCCACTCTCGATAAAGAAACGTAATCATTGTGTAAAAAGCTTTGGTTAAGAAGAGAAGAGACGCATGCTTACCTAATGAGGACGCCGAAGATGGTATTTCGACTTTCATGTCCCCTCTTCTTATTTTCTCGTTTATCCAGTTGCCATAGGTTTCGTCCAAAGCAAACCGGTAACGTTCACATTGAAAATGGTGCTTCCGCCTTACTTATGTAGTTTTCAAGTCTTGTTTTCTATATCTAGTTGAGACTTTTGTTTCTTCTATTCTCTTAGCTGATTTTCGTTCCGAGCGGCGACTCCAGTGGGATTAGCGTGACAGGTGAGACCCCACAGGAGCGCGGTTTTCGCGACGAGGAGGCTCACCGCACGCCCCACGGAAAGCGTCCGCTCGGAACGAAATCAGCGTGCATCAGGATTTATTTAATTTCAGCAACGTCCATGTAAAAAAAGGAAATTCACCGATTTTCTTATGGTGAATTTCTATAATTCAACTAGAATTTTCGATGTAACTTGACAACCTTTATACACGTCTAAATGAAAAAGAGGGAGGGAATCATTTTGTATAAAACAGATAAAAGAAACGAAACATGGAAGTTATTTGTTGCACTTATGTTCTTTTCAATAATTCTATTGAATATTTCACCTACCACTAGTTATGCGTGTTCATGTGTTCAACCAGGTGCTCCTTTGGATGAATTAGATAACAGTTCTGTCGTTTTTTCTGGGAAAGTAATTGAGATAGTAGATGTCAATAAAAGTAGGATTAGTCAATCTTCTGCGGATCCTATGGCAGTTTTATTTGAAGTAAAGGATGTTTGGAAGGGGATCAATCAGTCGCAAGTACTTGTTTATACTGAAAGAGACTCAGCCAGTTGTGGGTTTGAATTTGCGGTAAATGAGGAATATATCGTATACGCAAAGGAAGCAAATGGGGATCTACGAGCTAGCCTTTGTTCTAGAACTGCTACTTTCTCAGAAGCAACGATGGATTTGACTGATTTAGGAAAAGGTGAAAAACCAACTGTGAAAGCAACTGCTGAATCAGATACTAGTAATTTTGAAGACCAATTACCGATAAAGAATGCATTCTTTATTAATCCAATGTATATTTTTTTAATTTTTGCGGGTTTGGTTGTTATAGGACTTTATATTGCTCGTGGTTATAAAAAAAGAGGTTAGAATTTAAAATAATAAATATCGTAGTGAAAAGAAGGAGAATAAAGGAGGGTTAGTGAATATATTCAGTTATCAGAAAGTTTCGTTAATTATTCGGTTCGCCAATATAAAACCAATTAGTGTATTTTTAATATACTTGATTGGTTTTATATATGCTGAACTGAATAAGTCTAATAAATATTATAAAAATTCCTCCTCCGTATTAGGATGCTTGTTTAAAATATTTATTCAATAATATATCTAATTCTTGACTACAATTTACTACTTGTGGATGTGAAAATCCCAAATCCTTTGCTTTTTTATACATTACTTTTCTTTTAAATTCTATTTCAAACTTCAATAACTTTATTAATAATAAGTTTTTCATAAAAATTCCTCCATCAAATAGTATTAGCTACCTTGAGATGTTATTCTAGATGTCCTTAAGCAACTTACTCATTGTATAATACTAAGAATGAAAAGATTGTCGTAATATGATATGAAAAGAGAAATTCAATTATTCGTCACAATTAGAATGAATAAATCCTAAATGTAGTTGTTTTTTAAAGAATAGTAATGTAGGTAAACAACTGATAATCACCAAAAAAATATACAATATCTCTCACCTGTACCCTTCTTCATATCTATGCAACTACTAAACGATTGGAGTTTGTTATACTGGTTGTATATATTTCTGCATGAAGGGCTGTGGAGTAAATGATTTATGCCAAGATACTTATTCAAATAGTTGTTGTCGTGGTGTTGATCTTTTTTGTGAGTGGTCGACTGATGGGATCGCAAATCAATTTCATGAAACGGATTATGTCAGTGGCGATAAGTGTTGCAATTACTTCGTTGGTTTTTTGGTATTCTTACTTAAGAGGAACTGATTATCTAAAGGATGTCTATGTATTCATGGATATTAGCACGATTATTTGGATTGGAAGTATGTTGCTAATAACGATGCTCCTGTATCTTTTTTTCGAACTATTTGATCCGATGGAACTTGGAGAAAAAGGAGAACGAATATCGAAGCAAAAATCGTTCTTTTTACGCTTACGAGACCGTTGGAGAAGTCAGAAGAGATTAAGTCAAGTAGTTCAAATTGCTATCAAAAACGGAACTTCTAGAATGTTAAAATATGCACGTTCCCGAGAAAATAACTTAGAATTGGCTATTGCATTTAGAGATACGTTAGAAGAATCTGGTGGTATATTTATCAAATTTGGACAAGTACTCTCCACGAGGAAAGAACTTTTTCCACCAGCGTTTGTAAAGGAATTAGGGTCGCTTCAACAAAATGTTCGTCCGTTACCAAGTCAGCATGTGAAAGCTATTTTAGAAAGTGCACTTCACGAGAAAATTGAAAATATATTTTATGAATTTGATTTAACTCCAATTGCTGCAGGCTCAATTGGGCAAGTTCATCGCGCAATATTAAAGAAAAACCATGAGCAAGTAGTTGTTAAGTTATTACGTCCTGAAGTGAAGGATATGGTTCGCGATGATTTACATATATTAGTGGAATTTGCAGAATGGGTATCAGAGAAATCCACATGGGCTAAAAATCTAGGTTTCAGAGAATTAGCAGTTGGATTTGCCTCGAGTATGCGAGAAGAAGTTAATTTTAATATTGAAGTTCGGAATACATTGCAAGTTGCTACTACACTTAAGAATAGTCCTTATCAAGTCAAAATCCCTACCATTTACACGGAGTATAGCAACGATCGTTTAATCGTTTCCGAATATATTCGTGGACTTAGTGTCGCAAGTGGTGATGAAGTGTTTGATACACTTTTAATAGATAGAGAAGAATTTGCCAGAACTCTACTTTTTTCATTTTTTGAACAAATGTTATTTTCAGGTATATTTCACGCTGATCCTCATCCAGGAAATATTTTTATTGATGAAAAAGACGGCACTCCGATTTTATTAGACTTTGGAGCAGTGGGTAGGTTGGCCGCTCAGCAGCAGGAAGGTATAAAGCTATTCTTAATTGGAATACAACAGAATGACGCGAACTTATTATATGATTCGATTTTATTGTTAGTTGAGGATCACGATCATCTTGAACAAGTGAAAATGGAACAAGCAATGGCTCATATATTACTGCGGATTTCATATGTACCCAAGATACCAACAGAAGAATTAATACATTCACTATTTGAAGTTGTTCGAGATTTCGGGTTGGCATTTTATCCATCCGTTGGAATCGCACTGCGATCAATCATAACGTTAGATGGTACATTACATCTGATCAAAGCAGATTTTGATATGTTTTCTGAAGCGAAAAAGTTCTCGACCAATTATTTTACGTCGATCTTGAAGCGACCTTTTAAAGAACCAAAGGAAACAATGGAACGAATTGAGAAAGAATTTGCATTATTACTGCCTGCACTTCGTAAAATACCAAGACGTATCGATCAGCTTATGCAACGAGTTGAAAGTGGTAAAATTATTTTGCATCATGATATATTCTCCGATAAGCAAAATGCAATGTTCATCACGCAATTATTTTCACAGTTCGTCTTGTTATTCGTAGGTATTACTTTCGGAATTATCTCCGTGTCTTTGCTTGCGATTGCTCAATTTATCGATGCTCCGTACGCAATATATATGAATACAGCAGCATATGTCGGGTTGTTTTTATGTTCTGTCTTACTCGTTCGGCTGTCCATACAGGCAATTAGGTTAATGAAACGGAATTGATCTACTTGAGGAAGGGCCGAGAAAGTGAAAGCCTAAGTTGCTTCCCAGCAGAGCGTTCTAGAAAAAATAGTACAAATTGTATTCTAATTTAATTAAATTCTAATGCTTCATATTCTTTAAGAAAAAAATGCCCTTAAAAGTCATATAGAATGACTTTTAAGGGCATTTTAATAGGTTCTTTGTCAAATGACGTTGGGGAAGAATTTTAGTCGGCTATAATTGATTTATTTATTTGTTACAGTCTTTTTTTATGGAGTTTTCTTCAAAAGGAATGGTTGGGTCTTGAATATCTAGTAAAGATTTAATACTATGAGAATGTAACAAGTGAGTTCCCTCCAAGATGATGGTTTTGGTCGACTTTTATTCTACGGGGAATCTCACTTGTTTTCTAAATCTTTTTGAATTTATGTTTCCAATATTCACTTTGCTGATTTTCGTTCCGAGTGGCGACTCCAGTGGGATTAGCGTGACAGGTGAGACCCCACAGGAGCGCGGTTTTCGCGACGAGGAGGCTCACCGCACGCCCCACGGAAAGCGTCCGCTCGGAACGAAAATCAGCGTGGATTAGTATTTATTAATTTCAGAGATATTGATAAAAAAATGACATTAGTGAAATCCCATCCCTTTCTCTATTTGATCGAGAAGGGGATTTTATTTCACCAACGTCATATATTGTACAACCTTTTAATATTATTAACGTGATATATAACCTGCATCTGCGTGAATTGTAGTACCAGTAACGTATGAAGATTGGTCAGAAGCTAACCATAGAGTAGCTTGAGCAACTTCATCTGCCTTACCAAAACGATTTAATAAGCTTAATTGTGGTGCATAGCTTTCTTCATCTAATCCAAATTGTTCTAAAGCTCCACGTAACATTGATGTATCAATAGCTCCTGGTGCAACTGAGTTTACACGAATATTTTGAGGACCATATTCTAATGCAGCAACTTTTGTCATGCCAACAACGCCATGTCTAGCAGCAACATAAGCAATGTTATTTGGTTGAGGTCGGAAACCACTTATCGATGAAATGTTAATAATAGATCCGCCTTCACCTTGTTTAATCATTTGTTGGAGTTCATATTTCATACATAAAGCAGCACCTTTAAGATCAACAGACATCAGTCTATCCCAATAATCTTCATCGAACTCTGCAGAAGGCTTATCATCAGGTGTTAGCGCAGCGTTATTAACTGCAATGTCAAGACGACCGTATTTTTCAACAGTATCTTGTACCATCTTTTGGACAAATTCAGATTTGGAAACATCCACTTTTACAAAATAAGCAGTTCCTCCAGCGGCTTCAATTTCAGCAACTACTTTATTTCCTTTTTCTTCATTTAAACAGTTTACTAAAGTAAATTTAAAGGAATTAAAGCTTGATGACATTATGCTTTTTGAATATTTTATAGAACATGCAACTTTGTATAAATTACTCCTTAGTCAACGAATTCAAGTCGATTTTTGTTATCAAATGGCAAAATCGATCGAACAACTATTTTTAACTGAATATGAATATGTCTTAGATTCAAAAATACTTGATATTAAATGGTTATATATATATCGCTCACATGGATTGGCAGGAATGATTATTCGCTGGATTGAAGATGATTTTCAAGAGTCTTCAAAATTCATGTCTCAACAAGTTGTGGAATTAATGTTAATCTCTACTCCATTATTTTACGTGAAATAATGGAATCAACAATATTAAATTGATAGTTTTAAATAAATTTCTACTGAATTGTATGATTATTCTTTGCTTATATTGGTTATTTGTTCAAAATGTATGCCTTTTGGCCATACGTATGTGAGTAATATGAAAATTCCACTTTCTTCTAGCACTGTAGTAATGTAAAATAAGTACGAAAGCAAAATTTTACAAAGGGGGAAGCGAAAGCGTTTATATGACAATACAAGAAATGAAAGAAACAACATTTAAAGAGGCAACGCTTACCGAGTGGGAACAAGCTGCTATAAAGTCCCTAAAAGGAAAATCACTAGAATCACTTTCAACTAAAACTTTAGAAGATATTATTTTGAAACCTCTTTATTCACTTGCAGATTCGAAGTACATACCTGAAACGCAAACGTCAATAATTAGACAAGCCAAAAATAATGCGAATTGGTTAGTATCTCAACCAACCACTGGGACAACTAGTGCAGAGGTTTTGGCAGAGCTAAAAGATTCTCTCGCAAAAGGCAATGATGTGATCCATTACACAGTAGAAGAAGGCCATAAATGGAGTGCTTCTCAAATAGAAGAACTTGTAACTTTAGCAAAAGAACATCCAGTTTATTTGAATATAACTACCAATCCTTCATTTTTACACAGTTTACCTGAAATAAAAGGTTGTGTGATAGGTGCAGATATAAACGTAAATACAGAAGCACGTACGTATTTCTTAGATGGATCTTCCATACATAAAGCAGGTGGAGATGCAGTAAGCGAACTTGTTAGTATTCTTATACAAGCAGATGAATTAGCTGCAAAAACAAGTATCGATCAAGTTGCTGCAAAAGCATTCGTACAATTCTCTGTGGATAGTAACTTCTTTATGGAAATTGCTAAAATTCGTGCATTCCGCGTACTTTGGCAAGCATTTGGAGAAGCCCATGGAAACGTAGAAATTTCTGCCATTCCCGTTCATGCAGAAACATCACTACGATCATTTTCTGCGCTTGATTCAACTGTAAATATTCTTAGAGCCGGTAACAGCGCTCTTGCTGCAATTTTAGGTGGAGCAAATAGCGTTACAACATATCCGCATGACATATTAACAGGTGCAAATCCAACCTCAACTCGTATTGCCCGTAATATGCAGTTAGTTTTAAAAGAAGAAACACACATCAATCGAATAGTAGATGTATCTGGTGGATCTTACTATCTAGAAACACTAACAAAAGAACTTGTGGAAAAAGCATGGGCATTTTTCTTAGAGATGATAAAAGAAGAAACTCTTCAAGCGAGAATGATCAAGTTTCAAAATCGCGTGGAGGATAAATGGGAGCAACAAATAGAGGCACTTTCGAAACGCAAGAAGTCTTTAATTGGAACAAATAATTATGCAAATCCAGAAGATGTGGTAGATGCAGAAATTATGTTAACTGATTATAAACGATTAGCAGAACCATTTGAGCAACTACGCAAAGCGTTTAAAGTGACTCCTTTAAACATCGCGATTATTCCTTATGGTGTTTTGAAAGAATATAAAGCACGTATGGACTTTGTTAGTGGATATTTAATTGCTTTAGGTATTTCTCCAGTAGTAGCACCTGAAAATTTAAAACCTATAGATCTTCAACAATGGATCACGGAACAAAAAATAGATTATATTGTGTTTGTTGGTAATGATGAACAAACTGCTGGATTAGTTCCAGCATTGTTAAATGAAAGATTGACTGTCCCAATGGACGTAGCAGGGAAGTTTGACGAATATGAAGATTGGTTAGAAGCTGGACTTTCAGGACAGATTTTCGCTGGTCAATCTCTACTAGAAAAAGGAAAAGAATTACTAGCACTTGCACAAGGGGAGGTTTCTCATGACAACGCCTAATTATTCAGCGGTATCGATTGACAAGTTAATAGAAAAAGTAAGTGAAAATGCACAGGAACAAACATCTTCCTTTTTAACCAATGAAGGAATTGAGTTAAAAACAGTCTATGACGAATCTGACCGTAGCCAAGTACCACACTTGAAAGACTTACCTGGGATTGCTCCAAATACACGAGGACCCTATCCGACAATGTACGTTTCAAAACCATGGACAGTACGCCAATATGCAGGATTCTCTACTGCGGAAGAAAGTAACGCTTTTTATAGAAGAAACCTTGCAATGGGTCAAAAAGGTTTATCTGTTGCGTTTGACCTTGCGACACATCGTGGATATGACTCGGATCATGAACGCGTAACTGGAGATGTAGGGAAAGCGGGAGTAGCTATTGACTCTGTAGAAGATATGAAGATTCTATTCAATGGCATTCCTCTAGACCAAATGTCTGTTTCCATGACGATGAACGGAGCAGTTTTGCCAATTTTAGCATTTTATATCGTAACTGCTGAAGAGCAAGGAGTGACTCCAGAGAAGCTTGCTGGGACGATTCAAAATGATATTTTGAAAGAATATATGGTTCGTAACACATACATTTACAATCCGGAAATGTCGATGAAAATTATTGCGGACATTTTTGCTTATACAGCAAAATATATGCCTAAATTTAATTCAATCTCCATTTCAGGCTATCATATGCAAGAAGCAGGAGCTACTGCGGATATTGAACTTGCCTATACACTAGCAGACGGACTTGAATATGTGCGTACTGGTTTAGCTGCAGGAATTGAAATTGATTCATTTGCACCGAGACTTTCATTCTTCTGGGCAATTGGCATGAACTATTTTATGGAAATTGCTAAAATGCGTGCTGCTCGTAGGATTTGGGCGCAAATGATGACTAGCTTTGATCCAAAAAATCCAAAAACATTGGCACTACGAACACATTCTCAAACATCTGGATGGAGTTTAACAGAACAAGATCCATTCAATAACGTGACGAGAACATTAGTAGAAGCAAACGCTGCTGCGATGGGACATACACAGTCGCTTCATACCAACGCACTGGACGAAGCAATTGCACTACCAACGGATTTCTCTGCACGTATTGCACGTAACACACAATTGTTCTTACAAGAAGAAACGAACATGACAAAAGTTATTGATCCATGGGGCGGTTCATATTATGTAGAAACGCTAACGAATGAGTTGACAGAAAAGGCATGGGCACTTATCGAAGAAATCGAAGAACTTGGTGGTATGGCAAAAGCGATTGAAACAGGCTTACCGAAGATGAAAATCGAAGAAGCGGCTGCAAAAAAACAAGCACAAATTGACTCTTCAACAGAAATTATTATCGGTGTGAACAAATACCGTTTGGAAACAGAGGATGCTATAGATATTTTAAATATCGACAATACAGTCGTTCGTCAAAAACAAATGGAACGCCTTGCACAAGTAAAAGAAAATCGTGATGAAAATGCTGTCCAAGAAGCGCTATCAGCATTAACAGAAGCGGCTCGTACTGGCAATGAAAATCTTCTAACTGTTGCAGTCGATGCAGCTAGAAAACGTGCAACAATCGGTGAAATTTCTGACGCAATTGAAGTTGTGGCTGGAAGACATAAGGCGGTGATTCGTTCTGTGAGTGGAGTATATAGTGCAAACTTTAACGATGCTGAAGAAATAGATGCAGTGAAAAAAATGTCTGATGATTTCCTTTCAAACGAAGGAAGACGCCCTCGTATTTTAATTGCAAAAATGGGTCAAGATGGTCATGACCGTGGAGCAAAAGTTATTGCAACTGCATTTGCTGATCTAGGATTTGACGTAGACATTAGTCCACTATTCCAAACACCAGCAGAAACTGCTCAGCAAGCTGTTGAAAATGATGTTCATGTTGTTGGCGTTAGTTCACTTGCGGCTGGTCATATGACGTTAGTTCCTACATTACGTGAAGAACTAGCTAAACTTGGTCGTGAAGATATATTGATAGTTGTGGGTGGAGTAATACCTGCACAAGATTATACTTTCTTACGTGAAAATGGAGCTTCTGCTATCTTCGGACCAGGAACAGTCATTCCAGTTGCTGCGCAAAAAGTAATTGAAGAAATTTATAAACGTTTGGGTTATGAGGAAGTGGAAGCTTAATGGCAGAAACGGATAAATCAAAACAAACGTCGATGCATGTCATGAGTGGAGTCAAATCGCAGCATGACGGAATGGGACATACTTCTGCAGTAAAGAAATTTACCAAAAAAAAGCCGCTTACGATTGATGAAGAGGCATATGTACAAGGAATTCGAAATGGTTCTAGGTTACATTTAGCAAAAGCAATTACGTTTATCGAAAGTACGGTAAGTGATCAACAGCAAATTGGGCAAAGTCTACTCAAACGCTTGCTTCCATTCACAGGAAACAGTATACGAATCGGCATTACCGGAGTTCCAGGTGCTGGAAAAAGTACGTTTATTGAGGCTTTTGGCAAAATGCTTGGCGATGAGGGCTTCAAAGTGGCAGTTCTCGCAATTGATCCTAGTTCTTCCATTACAGGCGGAAGTATTTTAGGGGATAAAACACGAATGGAGGAGCTCGCAAGGCATCCAAATGCTTTTATACGCCCTTCTCCTGCTGCTGGAACCCTCGGAGGAGTACACAAAAAGTCTCGTGAAACACTGCTTTTATGTGAAGCTGGTGGTTATGATGTAATCCTTGTAGAAACAGTAGGTGTAGGGCAAAGTGAGACAATTGTTCGAGGAATGGTTGATTTCTTTTTGTTGCTAGCTTTAACCGGTGCTGGAGATGAGTTACAAGGGATGAAAAAAGGGATCATGGAGCTAGCTGATGCCCTTGTTGTCAACAAAGCAGATGGTACTAATGAAAAACTAGCCAAAAAGACTGTTGCTGAATATAAACAAATTCTGCATTTTTTAGCGCCTGCGACCCCTAACTGGACTACCCCAGCTTTGGCTGTTTCATCGCTTTACAAAACAGGATTAGATACAGTATGGAAAACAGTGCAAACGTTTCAACATGACATGCAAGCAAACCATGTTTGGCAAAATCGTAGAAAAGAACAAACGGTTTCTTGGTTTAAAACAATGATTGTCGATCGTTTGTATGAAGACTTTTTTTCTTCCATTGATAAGAAAGAAACAATGGCAAATTTAGAGCAAATGGTGAGACAAGAAAAAGTTACGGTTTCTCAAGCGGTAGAGGAGTTATTTTCCTCGAATTCTAAGGAATAGTCTGCTAAGATAAAGCTAGTTTGGAAAGGAGTTTTAACAATGAATATGGATTTTAATTTATTGATGAATGATATGATTATACAAGCTCGTGGAGAAATGGATGCGAGTGGGTATGAGCAGTTAACAACACCTGAAGAAGTTGAGTCGGCATTTGCTCGTTCAGGTACTACACTTGTAATGGTGAACTCTGTATGTGGTTGTGCAGGAGGAATTGCTCGTCCAGCAGCAGCTAATGCAGTTCATTATGATAAACGCCCTGATCATTTAGTAACTGTCTTTGCAGGTCAAGATAAGTTAGCAACGCAACAAGCACGTAATATTTTTGGGGATGAGCATTTACCATCTTCACCTTCATTTGTGTTATTAAAAGATGGACAAATGGTTGCTGAAGTAGGCCGTCACGAAATTGAAGGTCACTCACCAACATCGGTAATTACACACATCCAAGCTTTGTTTGAAGAACATTGTGAAGAAATTTAATCTAATATAAAAAAACAGCGAACGCAATTAAATGCATTCGCTGTTTTTTTAAAATAAGAAAGTATATAACTTTTCTACAAGTAACGTCTAGCACAAGCAGCAGCCTTGCTCCTGCGCAAAGCTCGTCGCCCCTCGTCTCGTGGTCAAATGGGGAATTGCTGCCTTACGCAGGGATAGGCGCCTTCGTTTTTCTTAGTGTCTATAAGATAAAACTTAGTCCAAATAATAATGATGACATTATCATTGCGAAAATCATTAAATAAACGATAACTTTACGGAATTTTTTATTGCCCATGAAATCTCTCCTTTAACTATTACTTCTATTTTAACAAAAACGAAAAATTTCTCAAGTAGTAGAAAATCTTTTCAGAAAAATGTACAATAGAGTGTATAGTCAAAAAAAGAGGAGTGTTCAGAAAATGGAAAAGGTTGACCATATTGGGATTGCAGTTAGAAACATAGAGGATTCACTTCCTTACTATACGGAAACGTTAGGGTTAAAACTATTACATATTGAAGATGTTCAATCTGAGCAAGTACGTGTTGCTTTCGTTGATAGTGGCAATGTGACACTAGAATTACTTGAACCATTAAGTGAAACAAGTGCAATCCATACATTTATAGAGAAAAAAGGGGAAGGCATACATCATGTAGCTTTCGGTGTTTCTAATATTCAAGAACGTTTAAACGAACTAAAAGAAAAAGGCATACGTCTCATTCAAGAAACACCCAAGGCAGGGGCACACGGTGCACAGGTTGCATTTATACATCCAAAAGCATCTGGTGGAGTATTGTATGAGTTAGTTGATAAAACAGGGAGAGTGAAGTAATCACATGGATATTTATGAAAAAATTAACGACCTATATGATCGCAAACGAAAAATTGAACTTGGTGGTGGAGATGCTCGTATTGAAAAGCAGCATGAAAAAGGAAAGCTTACGGCACGCGAACGCATTGAGTTACTTGTAGACGAAGGTACATTTATGGAATTGAATCCATTTGTCCAACATCGTACAGTAGATTTTGGAATGGACAAGCAAGAGGGACCTGGAGACGGAGTTGTGACTGGTTACGGAAAAGTAAATGGTCGTCCAATCTATTTATTCTCACAAGATTTTACAGTGTTCGGTGGAGCACTTGGTGAAATGCATGCGATGAAAATTGCAAATGTAATGGATTTAGCGGCTAAAAATGGAGCTCCTTTCATTGGTTTGAATGATTCAGGTGGAGCACGTATTCAAGAAGGTGTTGTTTCGTTAGATGGATACGGACAAATCTTTTACAGAAATGCCATTTATTCAGGAGTAATTCCTCAAATTTCAGTTATTTTAGGGCCTTGTGCAGGTGGAGCAGTATACTCACCAGCAATTACAGATTTTGTCTTCATGACGGATGAGACAAGCCAAATGTTCATAACTGGACCAAAAGTAATTGAAACAGTAACAGGGGAAAAAATCTCTGCAGAAGATTTAGGTGGTTCAAAAGTACATAATACGATTAGTGGTAATGCACATTTCCGTGGTAAAACGGAAAAAGAAGTATTAGAAAATGTTCGTTTACTACTTAGTTATCTGCCACAAAACTTTGAAGAAAAACCAGCAATTGCAGAAGTATCGAATGATGATGATTATCGTCCAGAATTAGCAGATGTTGTGCCGTTTGAAGCGATTCGTCCATACGATATTCGTAAAGTAATTGAACAAGTTGTAGATACAGATTCTTTCTTAGAAGTTCAAAAAGAATTTGCAAGAAATATTGTTATTGGTTTAGCACGTATTAAAGGGGAAGTTGTTGGGCTAATTTGTAACCAACCAAAAGTAATGGCTGGTGGACTGGACATTGACTCATCTGATAAAGCAGCTCGCTTCATCCGTTTCTGTGATTCTTTTAACATTCCACTTATTACGTTTGAGGATGTAACTGGATTCTTCCCTGGGATTAAACAAGAGCATGGTGGAATCATTCGTCATGGTGCCAAAATTTTATATGCATACTCAGAAGCAACTGTACCAAAAATGACCGTTATTTTACGTAAGGCTTACGGTGGTGCATATGTAGCACTGAATTCTAAATCAATTGGTGCAGATGTTGTATTCTCTTGGCCAAATGCAGAAATTGCAGTTATGGGACCTAATGGGGCAGCAAATATTATTTTTGCTCGCGAAATTGCAAACAGTGCAGATCCGGAAGCAGTTCGTGCAGAAAAAATTGAAGAATATCGTGAAAAGTTTGCGAATCCTTATGTAGCAGCTTCTATGGGAATGGTAGATGATGTCATCGATCCTCGAGAAACACGTATTAAGTTAATTCAAGCTTTAGATATGATGCGCAACAAAAAAGAAACAAGACCGAATAAGAAACATGGTAATATTCCACTGTAAAAAAGAAAAGCTATAGCGCCTTGCCCCTCGGGGCAAGGCGCTATAGCTAGACAGTTACTTTGTAGAAAAGTTATTATGCTTTCTTGTCTTGTAAAAAAGGAGTCTCTTAATACATGAGTCGTTTAGTTGAAGAATTTATAGAATTAGTAAAAATAGACTCGGAGACCAAGCATGAGCAAGTAATTGCTCCAATTCTAACTAGTAAATTGGAGCAGCTTGGCTTTTCTGTTATGCAAGATGACTCTGCAGCTAGAACGGGACATGGAGCAGGCAATCTAATTGCTACATTAAAAGGTTCAAAAGCAGATGTTGATGCGATTTACTTTACTGTCCATATGGATACTGTAGCTCCAGGTAAAGGTATACAACCTATCATAAAAGAAGACGGCTATATTTATTCGGATGGGACAACAATTCTTGGTGCAGATGATAAAGCAGGGATCGCAGCTCTATTTGAAGCGATCCGCCGCTTAAATGAGCAAAAGATTGAGCATGGTGATATTCAAGTAATCATTACTGCTGGAGAAGAAAGTGGTTTAGTTGGAGCGAAAGAAATGGATCCTACTTTACTAACTGCCAAGTATGGATATGCAATTGATAGTGATGGACCGGTTGGTGGTATCGTTACCGCTGCACCTTTCCAAGCTAAACTCTGGACGACGATTACTGGGAAAACTGCCCATGCTGGAGTATCACCTGAAAAAGGGGTTTCTGCTATTACACTTGCTTCCAAATCGATTTCTGCTATGAAGTTAGGGCGTATCGACTCGGAAACAACGGCGAATATCGGTCGTTTTGAAGGTGGACAAGCAACAAATATTGTGTGTGACGAAGTGCATATTTTGGCAGAAGCACGCTCGATTAATAAAGAAAAACTTGATGCCCAAGTTGCCCATATGGTACAAGTATTTGAGGAAACAGCAGTTGGTTTCGGGGGAAGTGCTAAAACCGAAACACAATTAATGTACCCTGGATTCCAATTTGAAGAAAGTCATCCAGTCGTTCAAGTGGCAAAACGTGCAGTAGAACGTATTGGAAGAACTCCAGAGATTAAAAAAAGTGGTGGAGGCAGTGATGCCAATGTATTTGCTGGAGCTGGAGTACCAACAGTTATCCTATCTGTTGGCTATGAAGAAATTCATACAACTAAAGAGCGCATACCTGTTTTAGAATTAGAAAAGCTTGTTGATTTACTTGTCGAAATCGTTCAAGTTGCAGCGGAATAATTCTTACAGGAGGTGTCTAGTTTGTCTAGTATAAAAGTGGTAGTGTTTGAATGCGGAAATGAAGAGTATGCTGTGTCGATTGAACACGTGGTTTCAATAGAAAAGTTAGAACATGTCAATCTGATTCCTCATTTACCTAATTATTTAATTGGGCTTATGAAAATACGAGGAGCGCTGGTTCCTATTATGGATTTTGAAGAAATTCTATATAGTAGGAGTGGAAGAGCTAGCGAACAAGCTCGTGTAATTACTATGCTTACACAGGAAATGTCTATAGGTCTACTAGTGAAAGATGCAAAGGAAATACTGGATATTTCAACGGATGATCTTATACAAATTGGATTAGTTAATTATAGTAAAACAAAATATTTTATAGGCGTTGCAAATTTAGAAAATCGTATGATAACATTAGTAGACCCGTCTATATTAGTTCATTCTTTAGAAGGTATTAAAGATATTCAATCTTATTTAGAATCCATAAAAAAAGAGGAGGAAGGTAGCTAAATTTAGCTGCCTTTTTTCCATAGTGAAGATAATACTACTTAATGTACTTGATCAGTAACTATAATACTCAAAAATTACTGTATCAAAATACCGGAAATAGAAAGAGGTGAGTAAGCATGCAACGTAAAGGAAGAATTATTTTGCACATCGATTTAAATAGTTTCTATGCTTCAGTTGAACAAGTATATAATCCCGATCTAAGAGGGAAGGCTATAGCTATTGCAGGAAATCCATTAGAACGGCGAGGTATCATTATTACATGTTCATATGAGGCGAGAGCATTAGGCATTAAAACAACGATGAACGTTGGTGAGGCAAAAAGAAGATGTCCAGAACTTGTTATCTTACCACCGAATTTTGAACGCTATCGCGATTCATCAAAACGATTTTTTAATTTACTTAGAGAATTTACAACTTTACTTGAACCTGTATCGATAGACGAAGGGTATTTAGAAATTACCAAACTAACTGAAAATAAACATGCATTAACTATTGCGCATGAAATACAAGATCGTATTTGGAGCGAGCTTTCATTGCCGTGTTCTATAGGTGTTGCCCCCAATAAATTTTTGGCAAAAACTGCATCTGACATGAAGAAACCAATGGGAATTACTGTGCTGAGAAAGCGTGATGTTCCGAAAATTTTGTGGCAACTTGATGTAATTGACATGCATGGAATTGGTTCAAGTACAGCTGACAAACTATATTCACTAAACATAAAAACGATTGGCGATTTGGCACATGCCGATGAACATAAAATTCGTTCAGTATTAGGCAAGAATGGTGAAAGGCTACATCAACGTGCAAATGGAGTGGATAATCGAGAAGTCGATCCAAATTCAATTTATGATACGAAAAGTGTTGGTAATTCAACTACATTACCTAAGGATATAAGTGATCTACAAACACTACGACAAACAATTGAGAAACTGTCAACAAAAGTTGCGGAACGATTACTTGCAAAGCGTCTTGCAGGTACGACGGTAATTGTACACATTCGAGATGCAGATTGGCACAATCAAACGCGCAGTAAGACGATATCAAATTCAGTTCAGTCAAAAGAAGAGATTTTCGACATTGCTTGGTTACTATTCCAAAAACATTGGGATGAGTCCCCAGTACGTTTACTCGGTGTGACTGTTTCAAATGTCATGGATAAAAAAGAAACAACGAAACAATTGTCGATGTTTAACTTCGAGGAATATGTAAAAGAAGAACCAATCATCGCACTCATTGATAAAATGGAGAAGAAGTTTGGTAAAGGAGCAATCCAGAGAGGTATTGATATACCAAAATCTTCAAATTACCTTGCAAACTCAAGCTTAAGTAAAGATTTTTTGGATGATCACAAAGAGTAAAAGTATATATCAACTCGATTCAGAGGTTCAAATTTAGCTTGTTCATCTAAATGACGTAAATATTTTAGTTTTTTGCAAAATACAAAGGCGCTTCCGTTGACATCATTCGACATTTAGGCAACAATTAACATTGGAAAATTATTATTATAAACTAATTTTATGGAGGAATTTTATTATGTCATTGATAGGAAAAGAAGTACTACCATTTACAGGCCAAGCATTCAGAAACGGTGAATTTATTGAAGTAACAGATCAAGATTTTAGAGGTCAATGGAGTGTAATTTGCTTCTATCCAGCCGATTTTACTTTTGTTTGTCCAACTGAACTGGAAGATCTTCAAGATCAATATGCAACACTACAAGATTTAGGTGTTGAAGTATTCTCAGCTTCAAGAGACTCTCATTTTACACATAAAGCATGGCACGATTCATCAGAAGCTATTGGTAAAATTACTTATACGATGATCGGTGACCCAGCGCACGTTCTTTCTCGCAACTTCGAGGTGTTTATTGAAGAAGAGGGTGCTGCTGATCGTGGTACTTTCATCATTGACCCTGATGGTGTGATTCAAGCAATCGAAATTAATGCAGACGGTATTGGTCGCGATGCTAGTATTCTTATCAACAAAATTAAAGCAGCACAATATGTTCGCAACAATCCAGGTGAAGTTTGCCCAGCTAAATGGCAAGAAGGTAGCGAAACACTTAAGCCAAGCCTTGACCTTGTAGGTAAAATTTAAGGAGAGCGATATTAAATGGCACTTGATGCAGATATTAAATTACAATTAACGCAGTACCTTCAACTGCTTGAAAGTGATATCGTACTTAAAGTAAGTCTAGGTTCTGACAAAGTTTCAGATGAAATGCTAGCTCTAGTAGATGAGCTAGCGTCCCTTTCATCTAAAATTACAGTAAAGAAATTAAAACTACCAAGAACACCAAGCTTTAGTATCAATCGTGTTGACGAAGTAGATGCATCAGTTACTTTTGCTGGTGTTCCACTTGGACATGAATTTACTTCTTTGGTTTTAGCACTACTTCAAGTGAGTGGACGAGCTCCCAAAGTTGATCAAAGTATCATCAATCAAATTAAAAATATCGTTGGTGAATATCACTTTGAGACTTATGTTAGCTTAACTTGCCACAACTGTCCTGATGTAGTTCAAGCCCTTAATATCATGAGTGTACTTAACCCTAATATTACACACACAATGATTGATGGTGCAGCATTCAAAGAAGAAGTAGAGAGCAAAGATATACTAGCGGTACCAGCTGTTTACCTGAATGGCAAGTCATTTGGAAATGGTCGAATGACAATTGAAGAAATTCTATCCAAATTAGGTACTGGTCCAAACGTAGAAGAGCTTTCTGGAAAAGATCCTTATGATGTACTTGTTATAGGTGGAGGTCCAGCTGGATCGAGTGCAGCCATCTATTCAGCACGTAAGGGTATTCGTACAGGAATTGTAGCTGAACGCTTTGGTGGCCAAATCTTAGACACGCTTACAATTGAAAACTTTATCAGTGTGAAATCTACAGAAGGTCCTAAACTTGCTCAAGCTCTTGAAGAGCATGTGAAAGAATACAACATCGATGTTATGAATCTACAGCTTGCCAAACGTTTAGAGAAGAAAGAGCTGATCGAGGTTGAATTAGAAAATGGTGCTATTCTTAAGAGTAAAGCCGTAATCATTTCAACTGGTGCACGTTGGCGTAATATAAATGTTCCTGGTGAGCAAGAGTTCAAAAATAAAGGTGTTGCTTATTGTCCACACTGTGATGGTCCGTTATTTGAAGGGAAAGACGTTGCGGTAATCGGTGGAGGTAACTCAGGTATTGAGGCGGCGATTGACCTTGCTGGGATTGTAAATCATGTAACAGTTATTGAATTTGGCACAGAGTTAAGAGCTGATGATGTCCTACAAAAACGTTTATACAGTCTTCCGAATGTCACTGTTTATACAAACGCTCAAACAACAGAAATCACTGGTACTGACAAAGTAAATGGTATCACTTTTGTAAATAGAGAGACAGGCGAAGAACAGCATGTCGAATTAGCTGGTGTGTTTGTCCAAATCGGACTAGTTCCAAACACTGATTGGTTAGATGGAACGCTTGAACGCAATAAGATTGGTGAAATTATCGTTGATAAACGTGGAGCTACTTCAATCCCTGGTGTATTTGCTGCCGGTGATTGTACAGATAGTGCGTTTAACCAAATCATAATTTCTATGGGAACTGGTGCAACTGCAGCATTAAGCTCATTTGATTATCTGATTCGAAATTAGAAATAGACTTTCAACTATTTGTGTAACGACTCAGTCAATTATAGTAGAACTATTGTATATCGAAAAAAAACCTTCTGATCATTATGATTAGAAGGTTTTTTCGACTGTTGTTGCTAGTGTATGACCACGAATATAAGAACCTATCAATTAGTAGCACGATATGTAAAATTGAGCAAAATGACTATACGACATAACTTTAAATAAGTGCATATCGGGACTTTTCTCATATATATGCACTTATTTTAAAATATGTCGTATGTAACTTTTGCTCTTTTATGGTTTTTGCATTTTTTAATAGATCACTTCTCGTTTGTCTTGTTACATGGGCTTAGTTCAAAGCGAACCAGCAACTTCTATGTAAAAAGGAGCTCTAAGATATTAGGGCTCCACATTAATTATCCTCAAAAGTATCTTTAATATAATTCAAAAACTTCAAACGCTCCACAAAACTTAGTTCTTCAAATGCTTCAATAATATCTTCAGCAGTAAATTCTCTGACATATGTTTTTCTCTTCATCGTTATGCTGTCTTCCATTGATCATTCCTCCTTGATAAGCTTATCCTAACCATTTGTATCAATCTTTAATCATTTTTATAGAAATTTATAGTTTAGACGATGAATGAACTTTAACTCTTCGTTTTCATTTTCTTTTTAATCCAAAAGAGGATAGATACTAGTATAAATAAGACTAAAAAACCATACAAAAAATTTGTTGGAAATTTTTGGAGGACACCAAATACTATGGCTACCTCAAGAATAACTGCTGGAATTTTACCGATAGAACTTGCAATCATAAAACGCCCTCCACTAATGGAAGTAAAAGTTGCCCCCGCGGTTACTATACCGGATGGAACAAAAGGAATAATTCTCAGTAAAATAATCAGTGCAAATACATGGATAGGAGAACTATTTTTAATCTTTATAAAAATAGAATGATTGAGCCATTCAGGACGGATTTTAGAGAAGCCAAAGCGATATAGGTGAAATCCAATCAGCGCACCAAGAATTTCTCCTGTGAATGTAAGAATGGACCCTAATAGTAAACCTAAAGAATCAATGTTAAGTGCTGTGATAAAAAAACTTGGTATAAAACCAATTGCACCGATTGCTAAGTTTAATAGGAGTAATAAAATAAATTCACTTGCTGTACTGAGTACAGGTATAAATTGTATCGATTCATTCACAGGATATATAGCCCCAATCGTTTGCTTTTTTTATGGAAGATTAACGGCATTTGCTAAAATGTTTGTTAATATGTAAAGTATATTTATATAAATAGTAGCAAGAGAGGTCTAGCTTTAGCAATGACTTATTAAATGAAAAAAGGTGAAATGATGCAAATACAATTTTTAGGGACAGGTGCAGGGATGCCGTCGAAGCAAAGAAATACGACAGCTACTGCTTTAAAATTACTCGATGAACGTGGAACTTTTTGGATGTTCGATTGCGGAGAAGCAACTCAACATCAAATTCTGCATACAACATTAAAACCACGAAAACTGGAAAAGCTCTTCTTAACTCATTTACATGGTGATCATATATATGGAATACCAGGCTTGTTAAGTTCCCGTTCATTTTTAGGTGGAGGAGAACCACTCACGATATATGGACCTAAAGGAATAAAAGCATGGATTGATCTAACACTTTCCACATCGAGTACCTATTTACAATATCCGTTAACAGTAATTGAAATAGAAGATGGAATCATTTTCGAGGACAATGAGTTCATTGTAGAAGCGAAATTGTTAGAACATGTTATTCCTTGCTTTGGCTACAAAGTAACTCAAAAACCACTTCCTAAAGAGCTACTTATTGAAAAAACAGATGCTCTAGGAGTTCCTAGAGGGCCTTTATTGAAACAATTAAAAGAAGGTCATGATGTGGAATTAGAAGATGGGCGTATCGTGACAAGTGAAGAAGTGACTGGTGAGCAAAAAAATGGATTCCAAGTAACGATTTTAGGAGATACACGTTTTTGTGAGAACTCTATTAAGCTAAGTCTAGGAGCAGATATTGTCGTGCATGAAGCAACATTTGACCAAACCACTGCAGAGCTTGCTCGTCAATATGGGCATTCAACAATTATAGATGCAGCAACTGTTTGCGAACAAGCAGGAGCTAAACATTTAATTGTCAATCATATAAGTGCTAGATTTTTACCATCTCATATTAAAGAGATGGTACATCAAGTAGCTCATTTCGATTTTCCAGTGTACGTTGCGGATGATTTTTCGGAATTTGATTGGACGAATGGTGTGTTAAAACAGATTAATTAGAAAATATGGGATATCCATTATAAGGATATCCCATTATTCTCTAAAGAAAATTTTGTTATGAGTTCTGTTAGTCGCACTTTACTTCTTCGTATTGTTTCCCAAGTTCGCGTGATTTATTTTGCGCTGCGTCTATGCAAGCGAAAATGGCATCGTTCACATGATGTTGGATTAGTTGCTCTACTCCGGCTTCAGTTGTTCCCCCTGGACTTGTTACTTTTCTACGAAGTTCACTAGGTTCAACATCGCCCTTTTTCAGCATTTGTGCTGCACCTTCCATTGTTTGGATGAATAATTGACGAGCATCTGCTTGTGCTAAACCATGTTTAATAGCTGCTGCTTCAAATTGTTCTGCAAAATAATACAAATACGCTGGACCGCTCCCAGCTAGAGCAGTTACTATGTGTAAATCATCTTCTTCCACTGCTTTTACTGTTCCGATTCCTTCTAAAATACTAGTAATTTCAAGTTTTGCATCTTCAGAAATAAGTTCATTCCAACTAACGCCTGTTGCACTTAATCCTACTGCAGCGGAAGTATTTGGCATTGCTCGAGCGATTGGACGCGCTCCCAAATGTTCTGCAATCGTATCAATGGAAACACCAGCCATAACGGAAATAATCATGGCATTTTTATGGATGAGGGGAGCAATATCTTTACATACATCTACAGCATCTTTTGGTTTAATCGCCAAAAAGATAATATCTGCTTCCTTTAGTGCTTTCTTTTCTTTACATACAATCTGTACGTTATATGTACGTTTTAAATGTTCTAGTTGTTCCATATTTGATCTATTCATCACATGAATTAGCTCAGGTGAAACTTTCTCTTCTTTTGTTAAACCATTTATGATAGCTTCAGCCATTGCACCTGCACCTACAAATACGATTTTGGACATGATAAAAACCTCCTATTGAAATAAAAACATGCGTTTTCGTCCTTATATAATAAGGACGAAAACGCATGTTTCCGCGGTACCACCTAAATTTGCCGAAAATTTATCCGACACAACTTGATCCTTCTTATCGCGAAGGCACGACCATGTTTCCATAGTAGCTCCAAAGTAGGTTCGACGTATGAGCGGGAGGTGAAATTTGCAGCGGGTTATTTCACTCTCTAAACTCCATCATACATGTACTAATCTTTATCTTGGCTTATATATACTGAATTACTGAAATTATAGTAGTGTTTCTTAAAAAAGTCAACGTCAACGTAGTGACGGTATGAAGAAAAAACGGTACAATAGAATGAATAGTGATTCATATAAAGGGGATGTAATGGATGATTCAGAAAATTATTATACCGACACCATTTGCTGTGGGAGACGTTAATTCTTATTTAATAAAGGGAGATGCACTGACGCTAGTAGATGCAGGGCCTAAAACAGAGGAAGCATTAGTAGCGATTAAAGCAGGGATAAGAGCAGCAGGTTATGAACTATCAGATATCGAGCAAGTGTTATTAACGCATCATCACCCAGATCACGCGGGATGGGTCGATGCATTTGAACATGCTACATTATTAGGGCATGTATACAACCAAGCATGGTTAACTAGAGATGAAGACTTTCTACAGTATCACGATGATTTTTATATGAAAAACCTGATCGAGGAAGGGGTTCCAGAACAGTATCTTCCTTGGGTAGAAAAAATGAAACGACCACTTCATATGATGGGTAGTAAACCAATTGATACTTTTTTAACTGAAGGAGATGTACTTCCTGGACATCCTGAATTCACAGTATTAGAGTCACTTGGCCATGCACAAAGTCATTTAGTATTTTGGTCTGAAAGGGACGGCATATTAATAGGTGGAGATACAGTACTTGAAAAAATCTCTTCTAATCCTTTAATTGAGCCACCATCAGACCGTGAAGCACCTCGAGCAAAGTCGATGTTACAATATAATGCTAGCTTAAAACGGATTGCATCATTGCCTGTTGCAAAGATTTACAGTGGGCATGGTAATGAAGTATACGGAGTAAAAGAGCTAATCACTGGCCGTTTGGAAAGACAAAAAGAACGTGCTTACAAAGTATTGGATATGATGAAAGATGGAGAAAAAACAATCTTTGAACTAACAACAGAGCTTTTTCCAAAGGTATACGAAAAAGAACTAGGATTAACCCTCTCAGAAACAATTGGCCAGGTTGATTATTTGATGGATGAAGGTTTGATTAAGGAACAACGAGATGACAAAGGGATTTTGTTATATGAGCAAGCATAAAAGGATTCTTATTACCGGCGCTACTAGTGGCGTCGGGCTTTTGCTTGCCGAAAAATTATATGCGGATGGACACGAAGTTTGGGCAACAGGGCGGAATGCAACTGTTCTTCAAAAATTATCCGAGATGGGCATACATACGATACAAGCAGATCTGACAATTGATCAGCCCCTGGAGAAATTATTTGGTGTAATGGATATACCAGACACAGTAGTATTTTGTGCTGGGGTTGGAACTTTTGCTTATGTGACTGAACTAGAGGAACAAGAAATGGTGCAAATGCTAGATGTAAATGTACTAGCACCAATGAAGTTAACTAAATATTTCGCGCCGAAAATGAAACAAAGAGGGAGCGGGCACCTCATTTTTGTTGCTTCTCAAGCAGGAAAGGTCGCAACTCCAAAAGCATCTGTTTATGCAGCATCTAAACATGCAATCATTGGGTTCGCCAATGCTGTACGAATGGAACTAAAACAGCATGGTATTCAAGTGACAACAATCAATCCAGGTCCAATTGACACGCCATTTCTAGATCTTGCAGACCAATCTGGATCTTATCGTGAAAAAATGAGTAAGTATTTATTACAACCAATTGATGTAGTTACAGCTATTATGAAAGCAATCAAACATCCAGTTCGCGAAGTCGATCTTCCGTCATATATGAGTATCACAAGTAAGTTGTATGCAGTTTTTCCGAAGATGGTTGAAACGCTTGGGAAAGGTTTTTTTATGAAGAAATAGTTAGTATTAAGATAAAAAATAGATATATCCAAAAAATATTTTTTACATTTTTTTTTGGAAAAGATTCTTCTGTGGTATAATTTTACCATTGTGAATTTTTAGTTGATCTAAAGAAAAAGAACATAAAATTTCCGATATTATGTAAAAAAAGATGGGGTGTAATTCAGTTGCTCGAAAGTTTATTGATTAATATCCTATTTTTAATTTTTCCAATTGTGTTATTTGTAATTTTTTTCAGTGACTACAATAAAAAATCGCATCTTTTTTTGATCTACATTTCTATCTGTATTTCAATGGTTTTATGTATGATTTATCCAATTAAATTGGAAGTTGGCTTTATTGTTGATCTAAGATATGTGCCATTCATTATTGCAGCTCTATATGGCGGGTATAAAGGAGTTTTTCCGCTTTACGTTCTATTAAACATATACCGATTAATAATCGGCGGTGAGGGATTAATCCAATCATTCATTTGGTCAACATCATTTTTAATCGTACTGCCCATGCTAAGTACTAAATTTCTCAGTTACAATAAATTTAATAGAATTATTTTTGGTACCGTAATATCCCTTATGAATGTTATAGTTTACCTCATTGCATTGAGATCTTATTTTGAAGTACTGAACAAAGAATATTGGACAGTTGCATTTTATTATCTGAGTACTTCTGGACTTACGATGGCAATCACTTTAACTATGATTGAAAAAATTAATTCTAATATCAAAAAAAGAGAACTTTACTTCCATACGGAAAAATTGCATGTTATGAGCGAACTTTCAGCGAGTGTTTCGCATGAAATCAGAAATCCTTTGACTGTAACAAAGGGATTTTTACAGTTATTAAGTGTGTCCAAAACCATCACTCAAAAGGATCAGGTGTATATAGACTATTCATTAAAGGAATTAGTTCGAGCAGAAACTATTTTAAATGATTATTTAGCGTTTGCTAAACCGCAATCTATACATATGGTTTACGCTGATTTAAAGGAAGACATGGAATATGTCAAAAACATATTAACGCCTTTTGCAAGATTCAATAATGTAGACATTACTTATCAATTTTCTAATTCATTAAAAAGAAAATATGATCAAAACCAGATGAAGCAATGTTTGATTAATCTACTGAAAAACGCGATAGAATCGATGAAGGAAGAAGGGGGCATTCTTTCTATTCATGTATTTGAGCAAGGTCAGAACATGGTTATTCGTGTGGAAGATGAAGGAATTGGGATGACAAAACAAGAGATTCTTCAATTAGGAAAGCCTTTTTATTCTACTAAAACAGAAGGAACTGGACTCGGTATGATGATGGTATATGGAACGATAAGTAAGTTAAAAGGTGAAGTAGAAGTGCAAAGTAAAAAAAGCAAGGGAACCATATTTACTATTACTATCCCGACTTAAGAAAAGCGAAAGCGCCTATCACTGCCCCGACAGGCAAATGGGGAATCGCGAGGAGGCAGCTCCTCAGCCACCACAGCGATTTCACATTTGACCCCGAGGTGCAACGCTCTTCTGCGACGAGCTTCGCGCAGGAGCACAGGCGCAGGAGCTATACAGTTTTTATGCCGAAATTTTATATACTTTCTCTTAAAGTGCGCTGGCTCATTCTTTAAAAAATGGGGATAATGAAAATAAGGTTAGTTAAAAGAAATTATGTTAGGGGAATAATGTCATGACAGAGAATAAAATTGAAGTTGGTAAAATATTTTCGGTGCTAGATGAAAATGATCAAGAACAAGAAATGAAAGTGTTGGGTTTGTTAACTGTTGAAGAAACTGTCTACGCTGCTGTTTGTTTCATAGTAGACATTCAAGAAGAGTCGGAAAAAGATATCGATATTTTCTTTTTACAAGTTAACAATGAGGAAGAACTATCCATGATTGAAAGTGAAGATGAATTTGAAAAGGTATCAGCTGCGTTTCATAAGCTGGAGAAAAATATTCGTTCGAAAAAAAGAGGAAAGAAACGTTAATTTTAGAAATAAGAAAATCAATTATAAGAGCGTCAAGCCAGGATCAATAGGCTTGACGCTCTTATTTTGATTGGTTTGTCAAATTAATCGAGACAACTTATCATATAGTACAAACAGTACTGCATATCTTAAAAGGATGTTAAATGAAGAGGAGAGTGCACTTCTACTGTGGTGAAATATAAGAATAATTGGATTCCAACAAAAACACTGGAAGAAATGTCTGGGACAAATTATGACGTCCTCATTGTGGGAACTGGCCCTGGTGGTGGTGCAACTTTACAGAGGCTTTGTGAACTGTGGAAAAATCAAGGGGCAAAAAAAATTGGAATTCTGGAAATGGGAGATAAGTTATTTCATTCCCATTCACTTAACATTCCCACGCAGAATGTAAATACTGCAAGAGATGAACTTCTTCCAGGAAATTCAACAGCAGTAGGTGAACGCTTGCCTCAATTTTCTGGAGCCAGAATGGTTTATGCACTTGGGGGTAGATCATTATTTTGGAATGCGGCGACTCCAAGACCAATTAGATCAGAGCTAGGTAAATGGCCGATTCACCCTCGGTAATTGAACGCATATTATGGGATGGCCGAGAAATTAATGAATGTTACAACTGATTATGCGAAAGGTTCATCGATACAAAATACTCTTTTAAAGAGGCTCCATGCAAGTGGTATACTCGAAGCAAATGATATGCCAGTTGCTTTTGATATGACACCCTCCCGGCAAGGAGAAGTACATTCAAATCCTTGGTTCAGTTCGATCAATGCTCTAGCAGCTGCTCTTTTTGATCGACCATATGATCTCGCTGTAAATGCCAATGTTTCTCGGGTAATTGTTGAAAATGGAAAAACAGTTGGAGTGGAAGTATTTTCCTTGGATAAGAAAGCTCATACTATTCGAGCGAAAAATGTTGTTCTGTCTGCGAGTACTTTAGAGACTCCACGTCTGTTGCTTAATTCTGGTATTCAAGGTCCTGCTATTGGCCGTTATTTAACAGGGCATGTGTCCATCATCGCCATTGGAACAATCAGTCGAAATCAGTTTTCAGATAAACTTGGCAATGTATCTATTTTGAAATTTGAGACAAATGAATCACCGTATCATATTCAGATTCTTGGGTCTGATCAATATTTTTCCTATTAGCAATTTGAAGATAAGGTTCTAAAAGATCAGCTTATGATTGTATATGCATCCTTTGGAAGAGTTGAGGCTCGGGCTGAGAACAGAGTGTATATTGATCCAACTGCAAAAGATGAATTCGGTATACCGTTACAACAAGTGCAATATTCTTTAAGTAATAAAGACCGTCAAGTAGCTGAACAAGTTAAGCAAGGAATTATTCAGTCAGCTGCTGCAATGGGAGTTACTTTAGATACCTCTACTCTAACTCTACGTCCACCTGGAAGTGACATGTACGAGGCTTCCACTTGTAGAATGGGCGATGATCCGGCGACTTCAACTACAAATCGTCATGCCCAAGTACATGGTGTGCAAGGGTTATTCGTAGCCGACAACAGCGTTCTTCCAACTCTAACTGCTGCTGGACCTGTACTTTCCAATGTAGCTTTAGCTATTAGGCTAGCAGATCACATTGTTCGTCAAACAGGTTAATCGCAGTATCCAACAAACATAACCCCATTCAAAATAGAATGGGGTTATGTTTGTTGGCTTGGTGAAATTACATAACTTTCTTTACTTTCGAGCACTTTATGCATAATTAATTAAAATAATAATAATGTTGACATATTTTTATCCTGATTTCAGGATAAATGTATTGACAATAATCTTCTATTTATGATAAAGTTATCTTTAATTAAAGATATATTAATTAAAGGCATGTTGAATTATTTTTACTCTATATAAAAGTTTAAGTCATTAAACATAAATAAATAGGATATCTTGTAATGGAAAAAATTTTTTAATAATTATCTCGAATACGAGAATTATTGATTCTGTATAAATTAGAGGAGGAAATATAATGAACCATTTAAAAGGAATACACCATGTAACAGCGATTACAAGTAGTGCAGAAAAAAACTACGAGTTTTTCACATTTGTATTAGGTATGCGTTTAGTAAAGAAAACAGTTAACCAAGATGATATTCAAACATATCACTTATTCTTCGCAGACGATAAAGGGTCAGCAGGTACAGATATGACATTCTTCGATTTCCCAGGTATTCCAAAAGGAACACACGGAACGAATGAGATTTATAAAACAGCTTTCCGTGTACCGACAGATGCGGCACTTGATTACTGGTTGAAACGCTTTGAAAAGTACGAAGTAAAAAATACAGGTATAGAAGAAGTGTTTGGGAAGCAAACTATCTCATTCGTGGACTTTGATGATCAACAATATATGTTGGTTTCTGATGAATTGAATGTAGGTATAGAATCAGGAACACCTTGGAAAAATGGCCCAGTACCACTTGAATTTGCAATTACAGGTTTAGGACCAATTCATATTCGTATCGCACAATATGATTACCTTAAGGGAGTTTTGGAAAAAGTAATGTTAATGCGTGAAATCGCAAAAGAAGATTCGCTTTATTTATTTGAATTTGGTGAAGGTGGAAATGGGGCACAAGTAATTGTGGAACATAATACGACCTTGCCAGCTGGTCGACAAGGCTACGGTACAGTTCATCATGCAGCTTTCCGCGTGGAAGATACAAAAGTGTTATATGAGTGGATTGACCATATGCAAGCAGCTGGTTTTGGTACTTCAGGGTATGTGGATCGCTTCTTCTTTGAATCATTATATTCACGTGTAGCACCTGGCATCCTTTTTGAATGGGCTACAGATGGTCCAGGGTTTATGGGAGACGAGCCTTATGAAACAGTAGGAGAAATCTTATCATTACCGCCATTCCTTGAAGGGAAACGCGAACAAATTGAGGCATCGGTGCGACCAATCGATACAGTACGTAGCGCGCTTGCTATAGAAAAAGAATACTTATAAGGAGGTGGAATATAAAAAATGGGTTTTTTAAATAAATTATTTGGCACACAAGAACAAAAACATGAGGAGGAAAAAACAATGACAAAATCAAATATAGGTATTATTTTAGGATCAACACGTGAAGGTCGCGTAAGTCCACAAGTAGGGGCATGGGTAAAAGAATTAGCTGATAAACGTGGAGATGCAAACTATACGATTATCGATATCGCAGACTTCAAATTACCACTATTAGGTGAACCAGGCGGCGACGCATCAGGTGCAGCAGCATGGTCAGCAGCCGTTGCAAAACAAGATGGTTTCGTATTCATCGTTCAAGAATACAACCACTCAATCACTGGAGCACTTAAAAATGCATTAGATTACTTACGTGAAGAGTGGAACAATAAAGCTGCAGGTATCGTATCTTACGGTTCAGTAGGTGGAGCTCGTGCAACAGAACATTTACGTGGAATTTTAAGTGAATTACTAGTAGCACACGTTCGTGTACACCCAGCATTATCATTATTTACTGACTTTGAAAATGGTACAGATTTCAAACCAGCTGCAGTTCAAGCAGATTCAGTAAACCAAATGTTAGACCAAGTTATTCCTTGGACAACTGCATTAAATACAGTTAGAAAATAATTTCAACTGATTATTTCTTTACATATCACAAAATGTGCATGAGCACATTTTGTGATTTATATGAATAAATTCTGGGCAAAGCGCTATCAAGTAGGTTGAAGGTTTTGCTCAGAATTTATAAAAGGTATCATTAATGGAACTAGATCTTTTTCAAAGAAACGGAGGAGTTATGATGAACAAAATAGCAGGACATCATCATATCTCGATGATTACGAAAAAAGGGCAACAAAACAATCAATTTTATCAAAAAGTGCTCGGACTGCGTAGAGTGAAAAAAACGGTCAATCAAGAAGATACGAGTATGTCTCATTTGTTTTATGGAGATTTAACAGGAAGTGCTGGAACAGAGCTATCCTTCTTTGAAATTCCAATGGTAGGAAGAACAAAACGAGGAACGAATGCCATTACACAAATTGGTTTATTGGTTCCATCTTATGATAGTTTACTATACTGGAAGAGAAGATTTGAATTACTCGACGTAAAACACGGGGAGTTGACCATGTATGCAGGACGAGAAGCGCTTCATTTTGAAGATTGTGAGGGATTACGCCTTGTCCTTTTAAATAATAATGGGGAAGAAATCCCAGCATATTGGCAGTCTTGGGACGATTCAATTGTTTTACATGAGCATCGTATTCTTGGCATGGGTGCAGTGGAAATGACCGTGCAATCCCTAGATAGTTTAGCGAATACATTAGAAAACTTGTTTGGCTATGAACTTGTTTCGCGAACAACAAGCGGAGCCATCTACCAATCTGTAAAAGGACAAGCTTTTGGTGAAATTGTAATTGTCGAACAAGATGGTCCAAATGAAAAACCAGGAAAAGGAAGTGTGCATCACTTAGCGATTCGAGTAAAAGACGGTGATGAACTGCGAGCCTGGAAACAGCGTATTCAAGATTTTGGTTTTGAGGTTATGAAAATAACAGACCGCTACTATTTTGAGAGTTTATATTTTAGAGAAAAAAATGGCATTTTATTTGAGTTAGCGACTGATGGGCCAGGCTTTACAGTCGATTCGTCTATTGAATCCCTGGGTAAAGATTTAGACTTACCGCCATTTTTAGAAGGTAAGCGAGCAGAAATCGAAGCGAAATTAGAACCAATTGAGTAAAAGCAAGTAGTCGACTTTAAGGAGGAAATAGTAATGAAAAAACAATCAACAGGAATTCACCATATTACAGCAATCGTTGGTCATCCACAGGAAAATATTGATTTTTATGCAGGGGTATTAGGTTTACGTTTAGTCAAACAAACAGTGAATTTTGATGATCCAGGCACATACCATCTATACTTTGGAAATGGTGGAGGGAAACCGGGCACAATTATTACGTTTTTCCCTTGGGCAAATGCTTATCCAGGACAAATTGGTGACGGACAAGTGGGAGTTACAACGTATGTAGTGCCAACAGGAGCAATAAGTTTTTGGGTCAATCGTCTTGCAACATTTGCGGTTCCATTTACAAAAGCAGAGCGTTTTGGCGAACAAGTAATTCAATTCGACGATCCGCATGGCTTGCATCTTGAAATCGTTGAACGCGAAGCTGGAGAACAAAACGATTGGACATTTGGAGGAGTAACACCAGAAGTTGCGATTAAAGGTTTTGGTGGTGCAACACTTTACTCAAGCAGACCAGAAGAAACAGCTAAAACACTAACGGATGTAATGGGGCTGGAATTGGTTGGAACTGAAGGCGACTATACCCGATTTAAAGCTACGGCTGATATTGGCAATATTATAGATTTAAAAATGGTCACAGGTGTAAAAGGATCTATGGGTGTTGGTACCGTTCACCATATTGCATGGCGAGCAATTGATGATGCAGATCATGTTGAATGGCAACAACATGCCATTAATCTTGGGCAACGTGTAACAGAAGTTAAGGACCGTAATTATTTCAATGCGTTGTACTTCCGTGAATCAGGCGAAATATTATTTGAAATCGCAACTGATCCACCGGGATTTGCACATGATGAATCACCTGAATCAATGGGTACTAAATTAATGTTACCTGCACAATACGAACAAAAACGTGAGTCATTAGTCAACTCGCTTATTCCAATTCAAGTGCGTCCAATTGATTAACAAAGGTACCATTTATTAGATAGCCCTAAATTTAGAGCTTATTATTTACTGAAAACTAATCGGTAACCAACCCGATTAGTTTTTTATGCTTTCAAATGCTTAGTCGAGAGGGTTGGTAAATTGGAATTTAATAGTCAGCCAGATGTGGAGAATAATGTATTAGAAATTGTATGGAACAATACAAATGAAGCTATATTTACTATTGATTATGATGGACAAATTCTTTCTGCTAATCCATCCTTTACAACTATTTTGGGTTGGAAGGTAATGGATTTAAGCGAAGTTAATTACTTTCCATTTTTTGTAGATTTTTCACCAAAAGAGCATAAGCAACAATTGGCACAATTTAAGGAAGGGCATGATATTCCGTACTATGTAACAAAAAGGAAACGAAAAGATGGCAAGATTTTAGATATATTAGCTTCTTATCGTGCGATTAATAATGGAGAAGTACTGGCTGTTGGTATGTATAAGGACTTTTCCGAACAAATGAACATTCAACGTAGACTTCAAGCCAGTGAAGATCGCTATCGCAGTTTAGTTGAATTTATACCAGATGCGATTTTTGTTGAAAATAACGGGGAAATTGTCTTTGTAAATTCGGTTGGCATCCATTTAGTAGGGGCTAAAAGTGAAAAATATGTGCTCGGGCAGTCTGTTTGGCAGTTTATTGTGACAGATGATCTAGCTACGTTTAAAACAAAAGTTCATCAAGCTATGTCTACAAAAGAGCCAATTATTGAACAATTTTTACGCTTAGACGGAGAAATGATATGGACGGAAATTATAGCGATGTCCATGGTTTTCGAAGGTGAATCTGTTATTCAAGTATTACTTCGAGATGTTACCTTAAAGAAAAATTATGAAGAACAACTTGAATACTTGGCATTTCATGATCCATTAACGGGTTTAACAAATCGACGTTATTTTACAGAACAAATTAATCAAGCGATTGAAACTGCACAGAAAGAGAATCGAATGCTGGCAGTGATGTATATCGATATCGATATCGATAAATTTAAAAGCATTAATGATTCGCTAGGTCATGAAGTTGGAGATCAACTTTTAAAACAATTTGCAAGTCGGTTAAAAGAGAACGTTCGAGAAGAAGATATTCTTTGCCGTGTCGGAGGAGATGAATTTCTTGTACTATTAAATGGCATGAAGGAAAAGAAAGTCGTCGTTGATATTGTGTCGCGCTTACATAAAGCCTTTCAACAACCTTATCTCATTGACAATCATAAAATTGTCGTGACATCAAGTATGGGAATTGCAGTATTCCCACAAGATGGAATAAATTCTAAAATTCTGATTTCACGTTCTGACATAGCACTCTATCAAGCGAAAGAACAGCGTAATGATTTCCAATTTTATGAACTAGAGAAAACTTTGTAGGAAACATGTATAAAATTCAGTCAGTTAGAGGTGTGGTCTCATTGAAAACTATACAAAAGATGTTTGATCATTTAAATTGGGCGAACCAACGAATACTTAAAACGTTGCAAAATATGGAGGATAGAAATAAAGAAATAGATCGTTTATTTTCGCATATACTATTTGGAGAAAAAATTTGGATAACTAGATTACAGGGATTGGACAGTTCACAATTGCCGGTCTGGTTAGATGTTGATATGGATGACTGTGCAGAACTTATAACGCAAAATGAAGGGAGTTTTACGGAGTATCTTACTCATTTATCAAATGATGATCTGGATAATTTAATAATCTACACAAATAGTAAAGGAACAGAGTTTAAGCATTCTGCACGCGATATTTTCACTCATGTAGCATTACATGGTCAGTATCATAGAGGTCAGATAAACTCACGAATTCGAGCAACTGGTTTTGAACCAGTTAATATTGATTTTATTAAATTCTTAGATAGTGATCATTGACTATTGATCAGATTCGAATTCTAAAGTATTGGAAGATTGAATCTTTTATACAAAAAAATTCGTACGACTCCCGGAGAAAAGAAGATATTTTCAAGCTCACTTCAAAAAAACATGAAAATTTTCTGCGGGTTATGATATGGTAAACTATCTACAAATAAAATAATAGAAGGTGAACACAATGCTAGAAGTTAGTGAAAGTAAATTAGCGCAGTATGTCATGCATTATGTGAGCGATGGGCTCGTGCTAGGACATGAAGCATTCCCACAGCCAGAGGTTATGCTTGAAGCAGCCTTTACTCAACTTGCATTCCATAAACTCGACCTAGAGCAACAATACGAATTTTTTCATGAGACGGATATTGGATTCAATGAAGTGTATACATACGTAAAGAGTATTTTTGATAATCATCCTAGTTTTCTAGAACAATCCAAAAATATAGCCCAGCATTTACATAGTGTATCGCAACATCCAAATATAAAAAGTGGTGAATTGTTCGTCGGCTTATTTGAAAATTGCGTATGGAATAATGAAGTCAAAACAGCGTTAGCCATAGTGAAAATTGATGAAAAAGAAATGTTTTTAGATGTGAAAAATGAGCAAAACGAAATGATTGTGAACGGTATCGATGGCATTAATGTGAAGAAAATTAATAATGTTGTCGTCATAGTCGATTTGGGTCAAGACGAAATGCCTGCAGTATTCTTGAAAACGAAAAAGAAAGAAGATGTCGTGTACTGGCAAGAGCGTTTTTTAAAACTCAAAGTGGCGGACGAAAGCTTCCATAAAACGAATTTAGCATTAACAGAATGTAAAAAATATATTTTAAAAGAAGATAGTTATACAAATACCGATAAACTAGGTTTTTTAAACAAAACGCTCGAATACTTTAGAAACGAAGAACAGTTTCAAGTGGAAGACTATATTGAAACGGTATTTGAAGCTGCTGATGAGGTCCAAAAAGATATCTTGATCAATACGGTAAAGCCTTATGAAACGAAAATTTCAGAGAGTGGGATTGTGAAGGCAGAAAAAAGTTATAAGCGTAAAATTAAACTCGATGCCAATATTGAAATTCAAGTAAACGTAAGTGATATCACGCAAATAAATGAACTGATTGAAGTGGGCTATGACGAAGTGACGAATCGAAAGTTTTATAAAATTTATTTCGATGAAGAAACGTAAACATAATGACTTAATCCTTCAACTCGTAGAATTATTCTAATGGATGGAATAGGAAATGAAGTAAAGAAAGGAATCTAATATGACCTTACAACAATTAAAATATGTGATTGAAGTGGCAAGAAGTCGTTCGATTAGTAAAGCAGCTCAGAATTTGTTTATTAGTCAGCCAAGCCTATCCAACGCTCTAAAAGAAGTAGAGAAAGAAATGGGAATCACGATTTTTTCAAGAACTAATAAGGGAATTATGATTACTGTTGAAGGCTCGGAGTTTTTAGGTTATGCAAGGCAGGTTGTTGAACAAGCGGAGCTTCTTGAAAATCGCTATACCAATACACAACAAGCTCCTCAGCAACATTTTTCTGTATCAGCTCAGCACTATGCTTTTGCAGTGAGTGCCTTTGTACAACTATTAAAAGATTATGATCGGGAGGAATATGAGTTCACTTTACGAGAAACGAAGACATTTGAAATCATCGATGATGTGAAAAACTTACGAAGTGAAATTGGTATTTTATATGTAAATGAGTTCAACCATAAGGTGATTCATAAGTTTCTAAGAGAAGGGAATTTAATATTTCATGAGCTGTTTGAAGCCAAACCACATGTTTTTATAAGTTCAAAAAACCCACTTGTGAAAAAAGATTATGTCACATTCTCTGATTTAATTCCTTACCCATACCTCTCTTTTGAACAAGGAGATTATAATTCCTTTTATTTTTCTGAGGAGATTTTGAGCACTCTTTCTAGACCAAAAAATATTCGGGTTAGTGACCGGGCTACTTTATTTAATTTACTTATTGGATTAAATGGCTACACAATTTCGACAGGAGTCATTAGTCATGAATTAAACCATGATATTATTGCTGTTCCTTTGAACGTGGATGAGCGGATTACCGTTGGATATATTACCCATAAAAATGTAACGAACAGTACATTGGCTAATATCTATATTCAGTATTTAAAAGAATCGATCGCCGAAGAACAATCTCATCTATAGTTTAAAACTATAGTGGAAGATAGATTTTAAGTGTTATGTTATATCTATTTTCCCATGCTATACTTCATTTACAACCAATAAGAAAAGTGGAAGTGCCTATTACTGCCCCGACAGGCAAATGGGGAATCGCGAGGAGGCAGTTCCTCAGCCACCGCAGTGATTCCCCATTTGACCCCGAGGGGCAAGGCACTGTAGCTAGACATATTATGCAGAAATTTTATATAATTTCTTACTTTTTAAGAAAAGCGCTAGTTGCAGTAATTACTCCTTTTCTCTTTATGAGAAGAAGGTTTTTAGATATTAAAGAAAGCAGGAGATCATATATGACAAAAACACTAAGTAAAGCTCCATTTAGAGCAGATCATGTCGGTAGTTTTCTAAGAACGGAACCGATTAAAGAAGCAAGAATTGCCTTTGCAAATGAGGAAATTAACAAGGATGCCTTAAAAGCTATAGAGGATATTGAAATTGAGAAACTTGTACAAAAGCAAATCAGTGTGGGGCTTAAGTCAATTACTGATGGTGAGTTTAGACGTTCTTGGTGGCACTTAGATTTCTTATCAGGTCTAAAAGGAGTAAAACTATTTGAAACGGAATATGTAAGTAACTTTAAAGGGGCTAAAACTAGAAATAATGCCATTAAAGTGGTAGATAAAGTAGACTTTGATAATCATTATATGGTAGAACACTTTAAGTTCTTAAAAGAGGCAGTAGAAAAATATGGTGATGGAAGTCAAGTTGCTAAGTTCGCCATTCCAAGTCCCAATATGTTATTTACTAGAATTCAAGGTGATGAGTATTATAACGGAAACAAAGAGCAGCTCTATAATGATACCGTAACAGCGTATCAAAAAGCGATTCAAGCTTTCTATGATGCAGGTTGTCGCTATTTACAATTAGATGATACTTCTTGGATTGATTTTGTTTCGGAAGAACGTATAAAAGCAGTTGTTGAAAGACAAAACATGGAGTTGCAGGATATTATTGATACTAGAGTAAGTTGTTTAAATGATGCTATTTCTAAGAAACCTGATGATATGGTCATCACGATGCATATTTGTCGTGGTAACTTTAGGTCTACCTATATTACAAGTGGTGGATATGACTCTATATCAGATGCAATATTTGCTAACCTAAATGTCGATGGACTCTTCCTAGAATATGATGATCAACGTTCAGGCGATTTTGAACCATTAAAAAGTTTTAAACGTAATGACCAAACAGTCGTATTGGGATTGATCACATCTAAATTCCCAGAATTAGAAGATCAAGAAAGCATCAAAGATAGAATAAAGGAAGCAAGTCAATATATTCCTTTAGAAAATCTAGCATTAAGCCCTCAATGTGGATTCTCTAGCACAGAAGAAGGAAACATACTAACAGAAGATGAACAATGGAATAAAATTAGTCACATGATTAAAATAGCTAATAGTGTTTGGGGAAATAACTAAAAGTACTTTGAACTAAAAGATAGATTTGTAGACCCACTCTCCTCCTATAGTAGATAGGAAGAGAGTGGGTTAATTAAAAAGAATATAATGTGGCACTATACTTACTTAGTTATAACTTTAAACTATGATAAAATACATATCTTGTGTCTTAAACTATATGTATTTCTCCGTTCTACGCTTATTAACACAAACAAATGATCATGCCGATGCATCATCATATAGACATTTTATTGGAGGTATGTAATGAATCCTATTTCTTTCTTTGAGCAAAGTAAATTAAAACCGTTCCACATTCTATTAATTTTTTGGTTATTTATCATTATGATGTTTGAAGGATATGATGTCGTAATCTATGGTGCTACAATTCCCTTCTTAAAAGAATCTTGGGGGATTTCGAATATGGTAGCCGGTTCCATCGGTAGCTATACAACGATGGGCACAGCTGCTGGTGCGGTACTGTTCGGTCTATATTCAAATCATTTCGGTCGAAAGCGTATTATTATTTTTACGACAATGCTGTTTAGTATTTTTACAATGCTTTCAGGTTTTGCACCGAATGCAATCATCTTTACTATTTGTCGAGTAATTGCCGGCTTTGGCTTTGGAGGTGTTATGCCGAATATCGCTTCGCTTATTTCTGAATATTCACCAATAAAATATCGTGCTGCTATTATTTCATTTATTTTTTGTGGATATTCGGTTGGAGCGATGGGTGCTTCCTTCATCGGTCAAGCATTACTGACTGACTTTGGATGGCAACCAGTTTACTGGATTGGCGCTATTCCTTTAATTTGTATTCCATTCATGTTGAAAGCAATTCCAGAATCACTCGACTATTTGCTTCATAACAAACAACATGACCGCATTGCGATGGTTGTCGATAAAATTCAACCGAGCGTTGCTGCAACACTTGATTTTACTTATCAAAAGATCGCACAAGCACAAAAATCACCTATTAGTGCCCTTTTCAAAAAACAGTACGCCGTTTCAACGACTATGTTTTGGTTAGCTTGCTTCTGTACATTCATGTTGATGTATTCGCTTAATACTTGGTTACCTACATTAATGCTGCAGGCAGGCTATAACTTATCTTCAAGCTTAATGTTTGTTGCTGTGTTACAAATGGGTTCGATTGTTGGTACATTAATACTTGGTAATCTAATCCAAAGAATAGGGTTTAAAAATGTTTTAATTCCGCTTTATTTGGTTGGTGCAATTTGTTTAACACTAATTGGCTTTTCAACGAATCTATATTTAGCATACTTTTTAATTTTTCTCATAGGGGCTGCAACAGTTGGGCTGCAAAATATGTCCAATGCATTCGTTGCTGCGTACTATCCTGTCGACATCCGTTCGGCAGCACTTGGAAGTACAATGGCCTTTGGTCGCATCGGCTCTATTTTGGCTCCGACTTATGTGGCGGTGTTATTAACAATGAACCTGCAGCCACAATTTAACTTTATCGCCATTGGAATTGCGGCAGTATTCGGTATGATCGCATTGTTCTTTGTTAATGACAAACACGCCGATTATCAAACTACCCAGGAATCAGATATTAAAAACACCGAAACAGCTCAGTCATTATAAAGTGAAAGTAGATATAAAAACTAATATTAAAAAGAGAGTAGAGACTATGTTTTTCGTAGTCTCTACTCTCTTTTTAATATGCCAGTTAGATTATGGGTATTAGAATCTTGATGAACCGCATATATATAGTTAGTCAACACGAGAAAAGTAGAAAGTACGGGTAAAAAAAGGGGATTAAAATAATTGAGAAAGCAAAGAATGAAAGTGAAAAGACAGAATAAGAGGAAGAGAAAGGTTAATAAAATTGTTAAGGTGACCTCTTGGACAATCTTATCGCTTTTCCTCATAGGGTTGTTGGTACTTATTGGTTTGGTTTTCGGATATAAAGAGCATGTGGCAGCCATATATGACGAAGCAAATAGAAAAGTAGAGGCGATCAATGAAGGTACATTTAAAAATAAGACGGAAACGATTATTCATGATGATCAAGGCAATGTTATCAAAAAAGTAGCCGTGCATGATTACTTTTATATTGAAGATAAGGCCATTAAATCTGATATTAAAAATGCGGTCATTGCAATAGAAGATGAGCGATTTATGGAGCATGAAGGATATGATTTAAGAGCAATTACAAGAGCTGGAGTGGAGTTAATCAAAAACAAAGGGGCTATTACCCAGGGCGGAAGCACAATTACCCAACAATTAGTTAAAGTTCAGTTTTTAAGCTTGGATAAAATCTATACTAGAAAAATAGAAGAAGTGATTATAGCTGCTAAATTAGAAAAAAGGTATACAAAAGTACAAATCTTGGAGTTTTATTTAAATAATATTAACTACGGTAATGGTGCATATGGGATTGAAACAGCATCTAAAACGTATTTCAATAAATCTTCTAAAGATTTAACTGTTTCTGAAGTAGCCTTTTTAACAGCAATTCCAAATAATCCATCGGTCTATAATCCAGTACGAAATAAGGATAATACACTGGAAAGAAGAGATTTAATCTTATTCAAAATGAATGATCTAGGGTACATTACAGATCGACAATATAAAGAAGCGATTGCACAAGAAATCGTTTTGAATATGCCAGAAAAGGAATATGAACCTGAAACCTATGAAGTTTCTTTTGCCCTCAGTAGTGCAACCAAAATCCTAATGGAGAATGAAGGATTTAAATTTAAGTATTCTTTCGAGGATAATGAGGAACGTTTAAGCTATTGGGATGAGTACAATGATTTGTTCCTGCAGTTGAACAAGAAAATTCGTATTGGTGGATATACGATTCATACAACCATCGATATGGAAAAGCAAAAAATGCTACAAGAAAGCGTGAATCAACAACTAGCTGATTTCACTGAAAAAGATACTAAAACCGGCTTATATAAGTTGCAATCAGCCTCGGTAACAATTGATAACCAAACAGGAGATGTTGTGGCAATTGTTGGTGGAAGAACACAAGAAGATATATCCAACACTTATAACCGAGCATTCTTATCATTTCGTCAACCAGGTTCAATCATTAAACCTTTTGTAGCTTATACTCCAGCTTTTGAAAGAGGAATGTTAGCCACTTCTCAAATGACGGATAAATCGATTAAAAATGGACCTGTAAATGCGTATCGTAGTTATCGTGGGTTAATGACGTTAAGAGAAGCGGTAGAAAGATCTACTAATACGATTCCATTCCAACTAGTAAGTAAATATGGACCTAAGGAAATGCTTTCTTATTTAGAGGACATGAAATTTACGAATATTGTTCCAGAAGACAATAGTGCTGTAATAGCTATTGGAGGATTTACGTATGGAACCAGTACACTTGAAATGGCAAGTGCATACTCCACATTAGCGAATAACGGGGAATATGTACAGCCAACAGGTATTCAAAAAATTGTAGATGTAACCAATACGGTTTTATATGAGAATGAACATGAAAAGGAAAGAGTATATGATAGTGGTAGTGCCTATTTAATGACTGATGTATTAAAAGGGGTATCTACAAAATCATATGGTACAGGTAAAGGGTATGGCCTCTCCGATATGACAGTAGCGGTTAAAACCGGTACGACAAATAATAACAAAGATATATGGATGGCTGGATATACACCATTTTATACAACGGTTGTGTGGGTAGGAGAAGACATTCCTAAATCCATGAGTAATACCAGAAAAGCAAAGGAAATTTGGAATGATTATATGGAGAAAATCCATAAAGGAATAAAAGATCAAGACTTTATCAAGCCAGATCGAATCTCTTATATGTATATAAATCCAAAAACAGGAGAAGTAGATAAACATGACAATCATGGCTGGTGGAAAAAAGAATTAGTGCCTGAAATCTATTTTGAATTACAGCAAAGTAAAAAAGCAGAAGCTAAACAAACGAAAGAAATTCCAAAAGCAGAAGTAAAAAAAGAAAAAGTGGAAGAACCTCGAGTGAAAGAGAAACGTAAAGAGTTGGAAAGCGATGGGGCAACAAAAGAAGAATCAAATTTAGAAAAAAATGCCTCAAGTGCGTTAGCAGATTTAGAAAGAGCGGTCATTAGAGAACAAAGTGATATCGCTTATGTGGAAAATCTGAAGGTAAAAGTAAAAGAAGCAATTGAAAATGTAAAACTTCCTACTGTTCGTGAGAATCTTTATACACGATACAATAAGCAAGTAAATCGGTTGAAAGCGGAACGAAATAAAATTGAAAATCCAATACCAGTGGAAGTGCCGAAGCCGGTAGAAGAAAAGGTAAAGGAAGTAAAACCTAAAGAAGTAAAACCAACTGAACCGGTGACAAAACCAATAATTCCAGAAGAAGATATAGGAACAACCCAACCGGAACCAATTGAACCAGCTCCTAAACCAGAACCAAAACCAAAACCAGAACCAAAACCAGAACCAGAACCAAAACCAAAACCAAAACCAGAACCAAAACCAGAACCAAAACCAGAACCAGAACCAAAACCAAAACCAGTGGAAGAAGTGAAACCAGAAGAACCACCTGCTGCCGGTGAAGGAGAAGAAGAGGGGCCGTCCGATAGTGATATAAATGACTTAGGAAATGAGTAGATAAAAACAGTAAAGGTCCCTTTGGAATAAAGGGACCTTTACTATTTTTATATTGTCTTTAAATATAAAATTTATAATATTGACCTTTTACTAGTTAATTTCATAATTACTCATTTCAATAATAAAAGCGAAAATTCATCATTCATTCAAAACCCCGTAAAGCCTGGGCTGGGCTTAAATGATCTACTTATACATAATGATTTTGGTGTCGGTTAATAGGGCACGATAGGGTAAAAAAGAACATATTTTGTTAGATTCTGCGGTTTCCCAGGAAATATTTCGATTGCGAATTATTTCCTTATTACTTCATAAGCAATAAGAAAAGGAGAATTCAATTAAAAATTACTGATGTATTATCGATTCTGTTCTTTATTTTGTTGTGAATTTTTACGTTTAGGTTTATTTACATCTAGATCTTCTGCAAATTCTTCACGAGTGTTGTTTTTGGAATTAGGTTCTTTCTTCTTGAAATTTGGTTTATTTTCTTTTGCCATGGTATCGTCACCTCCTAGAGTTTAATGTGCTCAGTATTGATGATTTTATTCCAAGTAAAATGTATTGATTATTAATCATAGTTGTCGATACAAAAAAGCGACCAGAGTATTATTTTCCATTAGTGCAGAGAGCAAAGAGTGCATAATCTCCAAAACCATCCCTATGCCACGTTTTTCTGGTTGACGAAATGTTTTTTGATCAAACATTACTTCCTCTTGAATTTTCAAGGCCAGCAAGTAAGCGAAGGACGGTGCTTTTTCCACTAATCCTTAATGACCCTACCGGTAACGGAAAAAGAAATCTTTTAGTCGATAATATGGCTTATATATTTTTAGCAAAGGTCAATTCTTCTAGAGTCATCTATTATTTGAATTTAACAGGTTGGAGGATTTTAGAATTTTATTTGATTGTCGTCTACAAAACAAATTGACATGCATATATTTGAGTGAGGGAAACATTTTGTCTTAAGGGAATAAAAAGTAGTTGCTTTTTAAAAAGTAATTCTATATATTTGGTCTAAGGAAACATTTTGGCTTTAAGGAAAAAAGAGCTCGATATATTTGAATATTTTAGAGAGAGGAAGGTGTAATTATGAATATTGCTATTTCTGTTAAAGAGTTATATGTATCGTATTTCGGAAATGAGGCATTGAAAAATGTCAGTTTTACAATAAATGAAGGTAACTTGGTAGGAATTATTGGACCAAATGGTGCAGGGAAATCAACACTTTTAAAAGCACTATTGAACCTCATTAGTAAAGATAAAGGGGAGGTTCAGATTCTTGGTAAGTCGATAAAGGAAATGAGAACAAAAGTTGCATACGTACCCCAGCGAAGCAATATCGACTGGGACTTTCCTATAACGGTTATTGATACAGTTATACTTGGCACATATCCAAGTTTAGGAATATTTAAGCGGCCAAAGAAAGTTGATAAGGCGTGGGCGTATGAATGTTTAGAAAAAGTAGGAATTGCAGAACTCCGAAATCGTCAAATCGGAGAATTATCTGGTGGACAACAACAACGTGTATTTCTTGCAAGAGCCTTGGCGCAAAAACCAGAAATGTACTTTCTTGATGAACCTTTTGTTGGAGTTGACGTAACGAGTGAAGAAACGATTATTTCCATATTGAAAGAACTACGCGATAGTGGAAAAACAGTAGTTGTCGTTCATCATGACTTAAGTAAAGTCACTCATTATTTTAATCAGTTAATCTTATTGAATAAGGAACTTATCGATTATGGAGCAGTAGAAGATGTAATCAAACCAGAAGTTCTAGGTAAAGCGTATGGTAATCAGTTTCCCTCCATCACAGCGACTGAGGTGAGCGTATGATGAATTTTATAGACGCACTCTTTCAATATGGGTTTTTACAAAAAGCATTAACTACCTCCATTATGGTAGGGATTATTTGTGGGGTTATTGGTTGCTTTATCATATTGAGAGGTATGGCATTGATGGGTGACGCGATCTCTCATGCCGTACTACCAGGTGTTGCATTATCATACTTGCTTGGTATTAACTTCTTTTTTGGTGCAGTCTTTACAGGAATCTTAACAGCACTCGGTATTGGTTTTATCAGTCAGAACAGTCGAATTAAAAACGACGTATCGATCGGGATTATGTTTACTGCCGCCTTTGCGTCGGGGATTATCCTGATTACATTTATGAAAAGTAGCACAGATTTGTACCACATTCTATTCGGAAACGTGCTTGCAGTTCGACCGTCAGAAATGTGGTCCACACTGTTTATAGGAATTCTTGTACTCGTATGTGTCTATGTGTTTTATAAAGAATTGCTAGTTAGTTCATTCGACCCAACCATGGCAGCAGCATACGGGTTGCCAACACGGGTTATTCATTACTTCTTGATGACACTTCTGACATTGGTGACAGTGGCTTCGTTACAAACAGTCGGTATCATTCTAGTAGTGGCGATGCTTATCACTCCAGCTTCAACTGCCTATTTGTTAACAAATAGGCTCTGGGTAATGCTTTACCTTTCAGCTGGAATTGGAGTGTTAGCATCCATTTTGGGATTGTATTTCAGCTATACCTATAATTTAGCTTCAGGGGCCACAATTGTACTGGCAGCAACTGTACTTTTTGTTCTTGCATTTGTATTTTCCCCTAAACAAGGATTGATGTGGCGGGCAATTAAAAGCTTGAGAAAAAGAGTAATGTATTCGCGAATAAAATTAGATAGGGAGGATTAAGATGATTATAAAGAAGCTTTCTACACTGTTACTGTTTTTAGTACTTGTACTTGCAAGTTGTAGTAAGGAAGAAGGAAATTCAAAAAAAGATAATGCCGATAAGATTCAAGTGATTGCCACTTATTCAATCATTTACGACATCGTGAAGAATGTTGGTGGTGATCGTGTAGAAGTGCATTCTTTAGCGCCAGTTGGTTCTAATCCTCATGAATATGATCCTCTGCCATTAGATGTTCAATTGACAACGGATGCAGATATAGTGTTCTATAATGGGCTCAATTTAGAAGGTGGCAACTCATGGTTTGAAAAACTACTACTTACCACAGAGAAAACAGGAAAAGAAGCACCCGTATACCGTTTGAGTGATGGAGTGGATCCGATGCACTTAACATCTAAAGGAAAAGAATCAGAAGAAGATCCACATGCATGGTTAGATATTCGAAATGGTATCAAATATGCTGAAAATGCAAAAATAGGATTAATTAAAGTTGACCCAAAACATGCAGATGTTTATGAAAAAAACGCAAAAGAATATATAGAGAAGTTGGAGAATCTACATCAAGAAGCAGTAGAGCGTTATAGCAAAATTCCACAGGAACAACGATTACTGATTACAAGTGAAGGTGCATTTAAATATTTCTCTGAAGCCTATGGTTTTGAGGCAGCCTACATCTGGGAAATTAACTCTGAGAATCAAGGTTCCCCAGAACAAGTAAGTACTTTAGTTGACTTTATTCGCTCGAAAAAAGACCCTGTCTTATTCGTTGAAACAAGTATAGATCCAAGGAGCATGGAAATGGTTTCTAGTGAAACAGATGTGCCAATTTTCGGGAAAGTTTTCACTGATTCTATCGGTAAATCAGGTGAGGATGGAGATACGTATATCAAGATGATGGAATGGAATATTGATACGATTTACAGAGGATTGACTGAAAAATAAAGAAACGGTAATAAATACTACTATAAAAACTATTGGACATTTTCTTGAAGTACTAAAGCCCTTAACCTTTTGGTTAAGGGCTTTAGTGCTTCAATTTCTTTTTCTAAAAAGGTAGTGAAGATCCTCCTAACGGTAATTTGCACTTCGAAAAGTCTTTTGATAGTACCATTTGAACGTAGAATAATAAACAGGTTTTTAATACGTCAATAGTAAATACTTATTAATCACTCCTCATATATTTGTCTCTATTGGACAAAATATGTTACGGGATAGTGCAATTAAAAAATAGCATTTCCCTATAAAAAACGAGGGAGTGAAATAGATGGCTGATATCAACAAACGCAAACGGGACAATAACAATACTGAAGAGGAAGCAGGAATTAGTGTAGGTGCTTTTACTGGGGATACCATGGCTACTGCTCTTGATCCATTTGGTACTGCTGCAGGTGCTATTGCTGGCAGAACGCTGGAAAAAAAGGCGGGGAAAGGTACGAATGATGACGACAATCATGGCTCTAAAACAAGAGATTAGAATTAAGTAAAGCCATCCTTTAATTGATGGGGTATGAATGGGTTACACTTTGTTATCCAACTAAGTGTAATCTATTTATTTCTAACAGAGGGACTTACAGTCAAATTGATCATTGAAAATCCAGTTAGAGCACGGGCTAGACTGAAATGATCTACTTTACATATATGAATATCAATGTCGGATAATGGTGCATTCTAGGGTAAATAAGAGCGTTTATTGTTAGATTCTGCGGTTTCCCAGGAAATATTTCGTTTACGAATTATTTCCTTATTTCTAAATGAGGTATAAGAAAAATAGATGCCGAAGTAATAAAGAATAGATAACCGAATGTAGAGTCAGTAACTTTCTTGAACCAGTTTTTTTGTTACATAGAATCGATAAATCAATGGATACTAAACTGGATAGCTAAAAGGAGTGATACTTATGGCAATGTGTCCTATATGTAACTCATTAAAAGTATTAGAAGTGTATTGTCCAAAATGTAATGCTCAATTAGATGATTCAGGTAAGGTATCCGATTTTTTAGATCCATATGGGCATTATAATGATGAAGAGACTGTAAAAATGGGTGATGGCTATCCGAATACATCTAAAGATCAGATTTGTCCTCATTTGATGGTTTGTAAAAATTGCGGATATGATGTGGTGAAGTTCATACAAGAAGAATAGTAATTAATCAAGTTTTAAATATATAGTAAATGACCAATTACAATCATGGCTACTTCGCTACGCGTAAAATTTCGCTCCATTTTAACTGTGTCACTTCTGTAATACATTCTTTTCATAATGATGCAGTCTTTGTGTCAAAAAAAGGGTTCATGTACTAATAGTTCATCCATTTTATCTATCTCATATTTCCTTTTCGAAATCCTTATACGACATCTAGAAGGGGATAAAATAGCCAAAGCGAACCGTAAAAGTCCTAATAAAAAAGGAGATTTAGCGGTTTTTCTTTTTTCTTTTTTCTTTATTATAGTATAATAAATGGTATGAATAAGAGGGGGCATCAACATTGGCAAAACTATTATATAAGCTTGGCTATTGGGCAGCTGACCATGTGAAGACAGTTCTGTTTTCAACATTGGCGCTTTTTATAGCACTTGGAGCAGTCGTATTAGGAATGGGCATGAATTTTAATGATGATATGTCAATTCCAGGAACATCAGCACAAAATACGATTGAATTACTAGAAGAAAAGTTTCCAGAGGTAGGAAAGGCTGGGGCACAAATACAAATTGTATTTAAAGCACCAGAAGGCAAAACATTATTAGATTCAGATGTTCAAGGAAACATAGCTTCTTTAATAAAAGATGTAGAAAAACTAGATGGTATAGAAGCAGTCTATCTACCTGAAATGTTACAAAATTATAATGAAGATCAAACAATCGCTTATGCAATGGCGATTTATGACGTTCCGTCAAAAGAAGTGACATTTGATCAAGTAGATGAACTTCGTGCATTATTGCCTGCAACATCTGATGAAGGAATTCAAACAGAGCTGTATTCCTCAGAAACAGAGGTTTATCCATTCGAAGTACATATGAAAACGGAAATACTAGGTATAATTGCAGCGTTCCTTATTTTATTTTTAACATTTGGATCACTTCGATTAGCTGGTATGCCAATTTTTACAGCTGTTATCGGTTTACTTATTGGTATTTTCTGTATTTTAATTGCAACAAACTTTACATCAATTGCAGCAGTTTGTTTATCATTAGCAGGGATGTTGGGGCTTGCTGTAGGGATAGATTACGCCCTATTTATTGTTTCCAGATTCCGTCAAGAATATGAGAAGGGGTATTCAATTAAGCAATCCATTGCCATTGCAAATGGAACAGCTGGTACGGCAGTTGTGTTTGCGGGAATTACAGTTATTATTGCACTAGTAGGCCTAGCTATTCCTCAAATTCCATTCTTGTCAATTATGGGTTATTCAGCTGCATTAACCGTACTCTTTTCAATCATCGTAGCGATCGTTGTTGTACCGGCCCTTTTAAATGTGCTTGGACACAAAATTACACCACCTGTGGATCGTAAAAAAACGACAGCTGAAAAAGTAGCAAATCGCATAAAGCTTTCTGGAAAGTTCATGCAAGGTTGGGCAAAGGCATTAAATAAAATGCCAGCGCTGTTTGTTATCATTGGTGTACTCTTACTTTCAGTAATTTCAATTCCATTCTTCGATATGAAACTAGGATTGCCAGATGATAGTTTCTATGAGGAAGGGACAGATCAGCGTGATTCGTATGATTTATTAAAAGAAGCATACGGTGAAGGCTATCATGCTTCGTTAGTAGTTGTAGCTGAAGCAACAGAAAAAGATGGCGAGGTATTATCTAAGCTTGAGCAGCTTCAGGCTGATTTAATGGCTATGGATCATGTCGATATGATTACGAATGTCATTCCAAAAGAGTCTGGTGAAATGGCAGTTATCACATTAAACCCAACAAGTGGACCAAATGATGATGAAACAATTGAATTAGTACATGATATTCGTAACGCAGAAATGGACGGTATGAAGCTTAACGTAACAGGTATGACAGCCATGAATATTGATATTTCTGAAAAGCTAGGGGATGCATTACCTGTTTTTGCATCGACTATTATTGGCTTAGCGTTTATTATCTTTATGGTGATTTTCCGTTCGATTTTAGTACCATTAAAAGCGGTATTAGGATTTGTCCTATCACTTGGTGCAACGCTTGGTTTTATCACATGGGTTGTACAAGATGGGAATTTTTATGAAGTATTTGGTTATGCAACGACGAGTCCAATATTAAGTTTCTTACCGATTATTACGGTAGGGATATTATTCGGTCTAGCAATGGACTATGAAGTATTTTTAGTGAGTCGTATGCGCGAAGAATTTACGCATTCAGGTGATGCACGTAAAGCAGTACTTGCGGGTATTCGTGATAGTGGTGGTGTTGTAACAGCAGCAGGTTTAATTATGATTGCTGTATTTACAGGCTTTATGATGACACCAGATCCGATGATAAAAATTATTGGTATGGCACTTACATTTGGCGTTCTATTTGACGCATTTATCGTGCGAATGATGATCGTTCCAGCTATCATGCTTTTAATGGGCAAAGCAGCTTGGTATATGCCGAAATGGTTGGAAAAAATCTTGCCAAATATTGATATCGAAGGCGAATCAATTATGAAAGAGCTTGAAAAGGAAAAGAAGCAAAGCTAATTATTATTAACGACATTTTGAAGTTACCCTAAAAAGTTAGACATGGTTATTTCACTATGATGCTTGTTCAAAATGAGTTCGGTACTATACTGGACTCATTTTTTATTTTGCCTACTTTCGTTTACGATTGTGCATGGTTGACATAGTGCAAACGCAATGCAACTTTTACATAATTATGAGACAGATCCATCCACAAAAGATTGGAATAATATGTAAATCGACATGTCGGTTTTTCTGAGGGTAAAATGACTCCTATTAATATATGTGTTAAAATTCCTTTATAATGCTAGCTAACCAATACTAAATAGAGGAGAAGGTGTTTGTGATGAAAGTAATTGATAGCTTGCGAAACAAAATGGAAGGGCTCATACAGGCGGCTAATAGGTATCCGCTGACCATGCTCTTTCTTATAGCTACTGCAGTTGTAAATGCTATTTCAATCAACAATGAAAGAGAAGATTATTCTAGATATATTTTTACCTTTTTGATTGGGGCATTACTAAGTGCAGTGAGTCAGCATATTTTCGAACGCTTTTTTACAAAAATGAGTGAACGTATAATGCTACTAGGTGGGGCTGTCCTTTTGTCAGTTGCATACTACTTTGCAATCCAGTCGGCGTCCGTCTTCAGTACAGAGATCGGTACCAAAACAGGCGTTACTATGTTTGCACTGGTTATGGCCTTCATATGGATCCCTACTATTAAAAGTAAAATTGCGTTTCATGAAAGTTTTATGTCCACGTTTAAAGCCTTTTTCATTACGGTTCTCTTTACAGCCGTCATTGCAGGAGGTGTCAGTGCCATTATTTTTGCGACAGACAGTCTTCTTTTTTCGGTGAACAATAATGCGATTCCACATGCTTTGAGTATAGTATTTTGTTTATTTGCACCGATATTTTTCTTATCTTTTATGCCTCCTTATCCGGGGAAAAGGGATTCAAATCTTACAATTGAAGAGTTGACTCTGCAAGAGGAAAAAGTAGAAAAAGCGATTAGTAGTCCAAAGAATTTGAGGATCTTGATGTCTTATATCATTATTCCTTTAACTGCAGTGTATACGGTGATCCTTTTGGCTTATGTCATATTAAATATCCGTGACAATTTTTGGACGAAAAACTTATTGGAACCACTGTTGGTCTCCTATGCTATCACAGTGATTTTAGTGTATCTGCTTGCTAGCGATCTGGAGAATAAATTCGCAAGCCTATTCAGAAAGGTATTTCCTAAGGTGTTAGTGCCGATTGTTTTATTCCAAACGATTGCTTCCATTTTAAAAATACAAGAAATGGGCATCACATATGGTCGTTATTACGTCATCCTGTTTGGTATCTTCGCAACAATTGCCGGACTAATTTTCAGCTTTTTACCAATCAAAAAACATGGGATAATAGCTGCCGTATTAATCGTATTTTCTGCTATTTCTATCATTCCACCTATTGATGCTTTTACGGTGAGTCGTGTAAATCAAATAAACTTACTTGAAAAGACACTTCTTGTAAATAACATGATTGAAAATGATACAATCGTGCCTAATTCAGCTGTTTCTAAGGAAGACAAGAAAATCATCACTCACACGGTCAGCTATATAGACAGCATGAACTATGCGAATGAAATCGATTGGTTGCCGGATAATGTTTTTTATTATGACAACTTTAAAAAGACTTTCGGTTTTGAAGAAGTATACGAACAACTAAGCAACGGGACGGCTCAAGGTCAATCCGCCTACTTAGACTGGAATCAAAATCCCGTATTGAATGTTGAGGATTATGATCATATGGTTCATATGAATATATACAGTTCTCAAGCAGGAATGGATGCTGAGCAACCGATCCCGATTGAAAAAGATGGTATGAGCTATATGCTAACGAAACAACTGGTTGGAGATTACTTTGCGATCAGTTTAATGGATGAAAATGAAGAAGAATTGATCCAATTCGATACAATGGAAATTTCCAACAAGCTTTTGGAGAACAATCCAGAAGGTTATGAAGGAAAAGGAAATACATTGACAGTGGAGAAGGCTACCATTATTCAAGAAAATGACCGCGTCAAGATGAGTATCCTGGTCAATTCCGTAGATGCCTATGATGCTCAATATAGCGCTGATTTTTATGTTTTGCTTAAAATTAAATAAGATAAAGTCAGAAACATGTCTTACGTTACTTAGGGTAGCGACAGATAAACAAGCGTTATTGAATGACCGAAAAAATCGAGGAGCTACGGAGTCACGTAGCTCCTCGATTTATTTCTCGTTTTATTCTATTACCATAAATATTTCTAAAGCGAATAGGAAATGTCCATTTGGAAAAAGAGAACTTTAGCAATGTCATAGAAAACCAATAAGAAAAATAATACAATCTTGTGTATAATAGAAGAAGTCGTTTTTTCATGGGAAGAAGGTATTTATGTTGTTAGAAAAATTCAATTTATTTCTCCAAAGATGGATGCCTATTTTAACACCACTTAGTTTAGTTATTGGTGTACTACTTGAAAGTGTAGGACAAAATCTATTATTTATGGTTTCATGGTTATTTGCATTTATGACTTTTGTTAGTACCTTAGGCATGAAATTTAAAGATGTAAAAGTGTTTGTCAAGTATCCCAAAACCATCCTTTTTAGTATCGCTTTCTTACATATTCTTATGCCTATTTGGGCTTATTTTTTATCGACAATCATTTTTCAAGATAATCTATTAACAATTGGTTTTGTTTTATCGGTGGCAGTTCCAACAGGTGTTACTAGCGTGATTTGGGTAACAATTTGTAAAGGGAATTTACCACTTTGTTTATCTATTGTTCTTATTAATACGTTAATATCTCCTCTTGTTATGCCAGCACTACTTCATCTAATTGTTGGTGAAACAATTGCCATTGACAGTGTTTCGCTTGTTTTAGATTTAGTATGGATGGTTGTATTGCCTTCTATTTTAGGGATTTTAGTAAATGAAATTTCGAAAGGTTCTATTCAAGCGAAATATGGAAAGAAATTAGCTCCTTTTTCAAAACTTAGCCTTTTTGGCGTTATTATGATTAATAGTAGTGCAATTGCCCCTTATTTAAAAAATATTACATGGGAATTGATCGGTGTCATTTTAATTGTACTGCTTATTTCTTTTTCTGGTTATGTTTTCGCTATATTATTAGGACGCATAATTTGGAAAGATCAAAGTATAAGAACCACATTTGTGTTTATTGGTGGAATGCGTAATATTTCAGTAGGTGTAATCATCGCCACAACTTATTTCCCTTCAAAGGTTGCTATGCCTGTAGTTTTCGGCATGCTATTCCAGCAAGTGTTAGCTTCCTTTTTTAGTAAAGTGGTTGAGAAACAGAGTATATGATTATTTTTTTTAAATAAATAAGCTCTTATGACAATTAATTGAGGTTCAACATTTAGCTGCAGATGATGCATCTTCATAATATATAGCTAAAAGCTGCGAAGGAAATTCTTCTGGAACCTGGTACAGAAGTAATCATAAATGCGGGTCACATGAACGGTATGGATGGTGCAACCGCTATAATCGATACTGCAAAAGAAACAACAGTGTATATGATTGGTTTCACTTCTACTAATGGAGAGGTAGTAACAAATCATAAATGGGTAACAGAAAGCGAATTGTCTGCTAAATAATAATGTGTAAAATTGAAAGGCTAATTTCTTTTAGAGTACAACTGTCTAATATATAGAGACAGTTGTACTCTTTTTTGTTAATTTGAATCCTTCAAAATTACCAAATACTTAGACGAAAACATTATTTTATCTACTGTTATTCATTCATACAGATAATAGGTATGCTATAAAAGGAAAACTTTTTTTATAGCTTTAATGGTATATTTATACAAACACTATCTTTTAGGGACATTTCTTTTAAAAGAGTAGTATCATTATTTAATTCCACTATGTATAATAGGGATTGAAAAGGGGTGCAATAAATGGATGATTCTCTTTATGATAAAATGGAAACAGAAATGGTAGCTGGGTTTTATTATTTTATAAACAAAAATATAGATAAAGGTATTCTATCCAATGCCATGCAATCAGAGATTAAACTAATTGAACGTACTGCTAAAAGAAGAGGAATCCCATTAGAAGAATTGTATGAAGTAGGTTCACATCTAGTTGAAATGGAAATAGAAAGAAAAGTACTGCCGTTCTAGAACACACTTTGCGGCCACTTGACTTTCTTCTAAACCACAAGAAAGACTTCTATGAGGGAGAATAGCTCTTATCAAGGAAAAGCATTGTTGATACAAATAATATAGTTGGAAGCTAGTAATTGAAAGATGATGACGAGAAAACTAGCTCTTGTTTATGAATTATTGAAACAACAAGCACATTCGAAAAAAGTATTAAGTACCATTCTTGGCTATGTATTTGCAACTTATGGAAACTTGATCGCAATGCTGTTACTTTTTTGTTTTCTCTATTATTCTTTTTCTTGATCGGCTACTTTTTCATGAATTTCTACTTCGATTGCTTGGACGTGCTCATTTTTAAGCTCTTGGTGAGGACGAGGTTGGAACCACTGTATTTCTCCTTCATGGACAAAGCCTTTATATTCTTCCCCTTGAATTTGAATTGTAAATTGTTGACGTTCGTGCAATCTTCCCTCAAATGCTACAGTAAGTTCGACGTCATTTCCATCGCTAGTCGTACGATGTTCGTTCATCAACTTATAGATACTTTTTTCTAAAGTATCGGTTTTATCGTCACCGATCATTTGTCGCGGGTGTGGTTGAAGCCATTGAATTTCCTCATTGTGAAAATGACCTTTAAATTCATCGCCTCGAACTTTGACTGTGAATTCGTATCGTTCATAAAGTCGTTCCTCAAATACAGGTTCTAATTCAAATTTCTCTAGTTCGTTTTCGAAAGACATTATTTTCCTCCTTTTAGAAATATTCCCCTTCAGTAATTCCCTTAATTAATAATAAATATTCAGCTTTTTCAATAAATGGACATAATTAATTTCAATTGCTTTCCATTCATTTTATCAATGGTAATAATACTATGTTTAAGGTTCGGTGTGAGAACCCCCTGGCAAAGGAAATAAATAGGCTAAGAAATAAACTAGCTTGAAAGAAAATATTCATTAAGGTTTGTATTCATTCAGCTTCTTATGTTTAAAGGTTAGGCATTAGTTTTCGGGCAAATAAAAAAAGCCATGTGCTTAAGACGAACGGCATAGTGAGAGGTGGCAAACCATAGGGTAGTAAAAAGCTATCCAGACTCGCGGTGATTAGTACAGATATTACCGCTGCCAGCAGACCAGAAAAAGGAATCAATTTCTTTTTGTTATGAAAAACGTCCGAAACGGCAAAAATAGTTAATATAGCATTATATCCGTATAATCCAGAACTCAATAAAGAGTGTTCGCTACCTAGATAATAAGCAGCCAGCAAGGAAATAATGGTTGCATATATAGCGAGCATACCGAGTCTTTTGCTCGCAAAAAAAATGCCTGCTAGAATGAGAAGACCGCTCCAAATATTATCAAGGAAATAAATTTGTCCAATACTTTTCGTGAAGCCGCTTATCAAATCGACGGGACCAGAGATATCCAAATGCCAATAAGCCAGACCTTGCGGAACGAGAGAATTAATCACTTCGAAAAACTGTAAACGATGTGAAGCTGTCAGTAAAAACCAGGTAAGAATAATGTAAGGAAAGGTAAGAGAAGGGACATCAAATGGTTTTGTTAAGTGCATCATCCCTGCTGTGAATACGGTAGCTATCACAGCACTGAACAATGCGATGATCCAAAGATGATTTCCTTCTAAAAAAATCACCGTTGCTAAACCGGAGAGAGCTGAGTTGAAGCTGAATAAACCTTGAGAAATCAGTTTTTCGTCGGCACCGCCTATTTTTGCCGTAACTGTTCCGATAAACGAGGACATGAAGGTCATGATGCTTAATGGGACAGAATAGAGAGATATGGCTACGAGCACAATGAAACCGGTGATGGCATTTTCAATTAATAGAACTTGTGAGATTCCTTTTAGTGAAGCGGAAAACATGGTAAGCACATTTCTTACAGTTAGATGTGTTTGCATAAAAAAGCTCCTTTAATAAATTTCCACGTCAAGTTGCTGAAAGTCGAATATTTCTTTTTAGCTGCTAAAAAAGTGGGAGTTATTGTCGTCACTGCCTCACTTGCTTTCGCATCGATTTTCCCGATAATTTCTTTACTAGTTTTTCGTTCTGTCAGTGTTAGTAATGGCTTATTTTTTCTTTTACAACTATCCATTTAAGTTCACTTGAATATACTTATTTGTACACGCAAAAACACCTCCGATATGGGAATACTTTTTTGAAGTATTCCCATATCGGAGGTGTTTTATATTGTTTCAATATTATAGGTTAGTCTACTTAATCATACACGGGTTATCTGTGACTTTTCATCTTAAGTTGTTGTATTTGATTATATAACTATCCAATTTAAATAAAGAGTTAAAAATTCATGTATAAAAATTGGTGTATATAGAAATTGATATATGAGCTTATCGTATATTAATTAGCTGGAAAAAAACCCGAGAAATTTATTGTGAAATGGAGGAACTTGTATGCATTTGTTGCCTAGAGAACAAGAAAAATTATTAATTGTTGTGGCAGCTGATTTGGCTAGACGTCGAAAAGAACGAGGACTGAAGCTGAATCACCCGGAAGCAGTTTCCTTGATTACGTATGAAATTTTAGAGGGAGCCCGTGACGGTAAAACCGTTGCCGAGTTAATGGAATACGGTGCAACGATTTTAACGGTCGAAGATGTCATGGAAGGCGTGGCCGATATGATTCATGATGTGCAAGTAGAAGCGACGTTTCCGGATGGTGTAAAACTTGTGACTGTCCACGTGCCAATACGATAAGGAGGAATTTTTGAATGATACCTGGAGAATACATTTTAAAGTCGGAAGATATTGTTTGCAATGAAGGGAAGGAAACGAAAAAGATTTCCGTTTTAAATAAAGGAGACCGTCCCGTTCAGGTAGGATCCCACTTTCATTTTTATGAAATCAATACAAGCCTTGAATTTAATCGTGAAGCAGCCTTTGGATTTCGTTTAGATATTCCAGCGGGTTCAGCTGTTCGTTTTGAGCCAGGTGACAAAAAAGAAGTACAATTGGTCGTGTTCACAGGGGAAAGACGTGTATATGGATTAAACAATAAAACAGAGGGATCATTAGATCAGGGGGAATAAATATGAGCTTTCGTATGACGAGAAAACAATATTCTGATATGTATGGTCCAACAACAGGTGATGCCATTCGTCTAGCGGATACAGAGTTGTTTATTGAAATTGAAAAAGACTTTACAAGATACGGAGATGAAGTGGTTTTCGGTGGAGGTAAAGTGATCCGTGATGGAATGGGCAGTCACCCTCTCGCCGTCCGTGCCGATAATGTTCCGGACCTTGTGATTACCAACGTCATTGTGCTGGATTATACAGGTATTTACAAAGCGGATGTAGCAGTCCGAGACGGGAAGATTTTTGCCATTGGAAAAGCAGGTAACCTGCTTTTAATGGATGGTGTGACGATTACGATCGGTGCATCTACTGAAATTATTGCCGGTGAAGGGAAGGTTTTGACGGCAGGCGGAATCGATACGCATGTTCATTTCATTAATCCAGCTCAAATAGAAACCGCTCTAACTGCTGGCTTGACAACGCTGATCGGTGGTGGAACAGGTCCTGCTGAAGGGTCGAAAGCGACAACTGTTACCCCAGGTGAATGGAATATTCACCGAATGCTTGAAGCAGCGGAAGATATGCCGATTAATGTTGGATTTCTAGGGAAAGGACACGCCGGTGCAGAAGAGCCGCTTTCGGAGCAAATTCGGGCTGGTGCGATTGGGCTGAAGGTCCATGAAGACTGGGGTGCAACACGTTCAGCGATTGATTTGTCTTTAAAAGTCGCTGATGAATATGATGTTCAAGTCGCACTCCACTCAGATACATTGAATGAGGGCGGCTTTGCGGAAGATACAGCGTCCGCGTTTAAAGGTCGCGTAATTCATACGTACCACACGGAAGGTGCGGGAGGTGGTCATGCGCCGGACATTATTAAATTAGCCAGCTATCCGAATGTGCTCCCCTCTTCTACTAATCCGACGCTTCCTTACACAGTGAATACAATTGATGAGCATCTTGATATGCTAATGGTGTGTCATCATTTAAGTCCGGATATTCCAGAAGATGTCGCGTTTGCTGATTCGCGGATTCGTGGTGAAACGATTGCAGCGGAAGATATTTTACAGGATATGGGTGTGTTTAGTATGACGAGTTCCGACTCGCAGGCGATGGGACGTATTGGGGAAGTCATTTTACGGACATGGCAAACAGCGGATAAAATGAAAAAACAGCGGGGGAAACTTGAAGGTGATGTAGGTGTTGGCGATAACAATCGTATAAAACGTTACGTTGCGAAATATACAATCAATCCAGCCATCACACATGGGATTTCTGAGTACGTAGGTTCGATTGAAGTGGGTAAATTTGCCGATCTTGTAGTATGGGATCCGCAATTTTTTGGCATGAAACCGAACATGATTTTAAAAGGTGGCTTGGTTGTTCAAAGTTTAATGGGAGATGCAAATGCTTCCATTCCGACGCCGCAGCCAGTTTTATACCGTCCAATGTATGCTGCCATGGGAAAAGCAAAATATAAGAGCTCCATTACTTTCGTCTCAAAAGCAGCGTATGAAGATGGCGTTCATAAAAAATTAGGACTCCAAAAGCTGGTCCTTCCTGTACACAGCATTCGATCATTGACGAAAAAAGACATGAAACTAAACGATGCCACACCTGAAATCAAGGTCGATCCAGAAACGTATGAAGTACGTGTGGATGGAGAGCATCTTACATGTGAACCGGTAGACGTCGTGCCTATGGGACAACGTTATTTCTTATTTTGAGGTGAAAAGATGATTATTGAGAAAATTGTGGGACATATTGATGAGCTTGATTCGGATCTTGTTGCTGGTACACACAAAGAAAAAGTGTATCTTGAAAGTAGTGACTTAGTAAAACGAATTCAACGCGTCAAAACAGATCATGGTCGTGAGATTGGCATTCGTTTAAGCGAATCCCGCGAGTTGAGTGCAGGTGACGTACTGTACATGGATGAAAAAAATATCATATTAATTGAGGTATTTCCAGATGATGTGATCGTTATTGAGCCAAGGAACATGAATGAGATGGGAACGATTGCTCATCAGCTTGGCAACCGGCATCTGCCAGCTCAATTTGAAGATGATAAGATGCTCGTTCAATACGACTATCTTGTTGAGGAACTACTTGAGGATCTCGGTCTCCCGTATGTGCGTGAAAAACGGAAAGTGAAGAAAGCATTCCGGCATATAGGACATAGTCATGGATAACTATTTGCTGCCATTATTCCAGTTATGTGATTCCAACTTGCCGACAGGAGCTTTTAGTCATTCATTCGGATTGGAAACGTACATACAGGAAAATAAAGTACATGATAAAGACAGTTTTTCAGAATGGTTACGAATGTATGTATTAGGGCAGCTCATCTGTACAGATGGGTTAGCCTGTCGACTTGCTTATGAAGCGCTTGAGCAAAGTGATGCCCAGACGATCTGGGCACTTGACCGGAAAATAACGGTGCAAGCACTTCCAAGAGAAACGCGAGAAGGAACACATAAGATCGGTTATCGCATGTTGACTATTGGAAATGATTTGTATCCATCTCCTTTATTATCGTTGTATAAAGAAAAAACAGTTAATGGAGAAGCGTTTGGTCATCCTGCGATTGTGTTTACAATTATTGCTCACCAGTTAAATGTCCCGTTGAATGTCATTTTATCCACGTATCTTTATTCGTCTATATCGAGTCTTACCCAAAATGCAGTGCGTGGTATACCACTCGGTCAAACATCCGGGCAGTTTATTTTACGTGATATTCAACAGTGGATTACAAAAGCAGTTGAACAAATTAGAACGATGGATATCGCCGATTTTGGCGCGGTGGCCCCAGGTTTGGAGATTTCTCAGATGAAACATGAACGGGTACTAATCCGTATTTTTATGTCATAAGAATGAAAGGACGTGCTTTTAAATGGAACCGATTAAAATTGGTGTAGGCGGCCCAGTTGGTGCCGGTAAAACAATGCTTGTCGAAAAATTAACACGTCATATGAAGGATGATATTAGCATGGCGGCAATTACGAACGATATTTACACGAAGGAAGATGCTAAGTACTTAATAAATCATGGTGTATTGGCTGATGACCGAATTATTGGTGTTGAAACTGGCGGCTGTCCTCATACAGCGATTCGTGAGGATACGTCAATGAATAGTGCAGCGATTGAAGAGTTGAAAAAACGCCACACTGATTTGGACTTGATCTTCGTGGAAAGCGGCGGCGATAATTTAGCAGCTACATTTAGCCCTGAACTTGTTGACTTTTCCATCTATATTATCGACGTAGCCCAGGGAGAGAAAATTCCGCGTAAAGGCGGACAAGGAATGATTAAATCAGATCTTTTCATCATTAATAAAATTGATCTCGCTCCGTATGTACATGCAAATTTGGATGTCATGGCTGCGGATACAAAAGTGTTCCGAGGCGAAAGGCCATTTGTTTTCACCAACTTGCAAGACAATACAGGTCTTGATAAAGTCATCAGCTGGATTAAACAAAACGCTTTACTCACCGGGTTGAATTAAGATGGACAAATGGACAGGCGTGCTGCGTCTGAGCATGGAGAAAAAACGGGATAAGACGGTAACGAAACAAATATATTTCCAAGGTGCATTTAAAATGCTGCGTCCCCATTATCTTGATAACAGCGGCCAAGCATGTTATTTTCTCATTAACCCAGGGGGAGGATATGTAGATGGAGACCGTTACCGGATGGAAATTACACTTGAGGAACAAGCTGAGCTGATATTGACGACACAGTCTGCGACGAAAGTGTACAGAACACCGCATACACCCGTTCTTCAAGAAAATGAAATTGTCTTGAAAAAAGGCAGTGTACTTGAATACATTCCTGATCCGCTTATAGCCTATCGTAATGCCAAGTATAAGCAAAATACGATCATTCGGATGGAAAGTGGAGCTACTCTTTTTTACAGTGACATTTTAACACCAGGCTGGTCTCCGGACGGAGAGTGGTTTAAGTATGATTTACTTCAGCTGAAAAATGAAATTTATTTAGATGGAAAGTTGGTTTTATTTGACCATTTAAAACTCCAACCCATAGAAGCCGGTGTGGACGGAATCGGTTATATGGAAGGATATACTCATCTAGGTTCGATAATTGTGATTAGTGAAAAAGTAAATGAGGACGTACTTCAAGGGTTGTATAATGTAATCGAAAAAGATTTAGGCGCGTGCAAAGCAGGACTGTCCCTCTTGACAGAAAGCGGTTTTACAGTGCGTATACTGGCTCATTCTACACAAAAAGTTGAGGAACTTATAGTTGCTTGCAGCACGTTCCTCCGCAAAGAGTGGTATGATCGCCATCCAGTTACCTTACGAAAATATTAATCAGATCAATATTTTGATGGACAAAAATGTTGATTGAATTAAAGATAGAAAGGGGTTTTAGATGGATGTCACGTTGTTTTCAATTTTATCACTAGGTTTTATACTGGGCATTAAACATGCGATTGAGCCGGATCATATTATTGCCGTTTCAACAATTGCTAGCAGAAGTAAAAAATTATCGCAATCGGCTTTAGCAGGTGTTTTTTGGGGAATCGGCCACACGGCTACTTTGTTTTTTATTGGGATTACTTTTATTTTAATGAAAAATAGCATTTCAGATAAAGTATCCATGTCACTCGAATTTTTAGTCGGTGTCATGCTTGTCTACTTAGGAATAGTCAACGTTTTGTCAGCGAATAAAAATCATCGTCATGACCATGGAAATCATAGTCAGTATGGTGATAAACATTATTTTGTTAAGTCGTCTTTCATCGGTCTCGTGCATGGGCTGGCTGGAAGTGCTGCAATAGTTTTATTGACGATGAGCACAGTAAATAGCTTTTGGCAGAGCGCTACATATATTCTTATTTTTGGAGGAGGTACGATAGCAGGGATGCTCCTTTTTACAACTGTGATTGGTATACCATTCGTGTTTAGTTCTTCTAAAAAAGAAATTAATTCTTTGTTTACGATTATCTCTGGTTTCATCAGTGTATTATTTGGCTTGTACTATATGTACAATCTAGCAATTAACGATGGACTTCTTTCACTATTTTTCAAATAGGCGAGTTTTCCGTCACTGCAAGGGGCGATATACAGTTCTTAGTATTTTGTTTGGCCTTTGGTCCATCAAGAATTGTGCAATTGTGCAATTTTGCAAAGCTACATCAATTCCTTCACGCTTCCGTCGTTTATTCGATAGCGTTCCTCATTAGCCATCCATGAAAGAATTTGTAAGACAGAGATAATATTCAAAGCCTGAAGTAATTGAAGAGGAGAAGTATAAATTGAAATTGGCCTTAAAATAAAAGGACCTTAACTAGCTTCTTCTTGAGAAAGGAAGTGAAGGTCCTCCTAACATGGGCTCAATTATAAAAAGGTACTTGATTGTCGAAGGGTGTCCCAGAAGCTGAATGCTGCTTCTGTAGCATCCGGGTCATAACAAAAAAAGCATGATTCTATAACAGAATCATGCTTTTTTTATACCGTTCCTTATTTCTTTTTCAATTTTTTTGCTTGTTTCAAGGCTGAAGAAACAATACTTACTAACTGGTGCTTAAGTTAAAGTAGGTGTAAAGCTATTTTTCTAATTGAGCTCAAGCATACTGGTTAGTTGAACAAGTAACTTGGTGGTAAACTTAAAAAATGGTAGTGAAGTCATCTAAAAAATAATCTAATTTTTTATGAGGGTAATATAGAATCCCTATTAAAGTAATTGGAAATATAGTTTTCATCAATACTAAAGAAGGGAGAGATTATATGGAAAGCGACTGGGACAAAGCTATTGATTCTCTTTCCAAAATTAAAGTTTTTTCAAATCCAAATAACGAACCTGTAACCATAAGTGGTGATGCTGATGATTTGAAATGTATAGGTGTCGGGACAGATGCAGCTGTTTTTCAATCTCTTTCCACCCCAGCTTATGCATTTAAAATGTATGCTCAGGACAAAGTGAACAAAGTAAAAGTTGAAGCAAATGTGTATCATATATTAGGAGATTCACCCTTCTTTTCAAGATGTTTTGCTTCATACGACGAATGCCTCGTTTTAAGTTACGAGGAAGGAAAAACGCTCTTTGACTGTATTCTACAAGGTATTCACATTCCGGAAAGTGTTGTAAATGAAGTGGAGGATGCAAGAGAATATGTTCGGAGTAAGGGTCTTAACCCACGTGATATCCATTTGAAAAATATTTTATTACAAAACGGAAGAGCGAAAATAATTGATGTATCTGAATACACATTGCCAGGTGATGATTTTCGCTGGGAGCATCTAAAAAAAGGATATGAGCAATACTATCATTTAATAGATGGAAATTCTGTTCCGTTTTGGTTGGGAGAAACGATTAGAAAATGGTATAACCAGCGAGGGGATAATTCTTCTTATGAGGAGTTTACAAAAACTATTTTGAAACATCTGTATAAAAAGTAGGTGAACAGGCTCTATTTAATATATTTGTGTTTGAATTCAGCTTATTCAAGTACCATGAAAATTAAAAAACGCTCAAAATCTATAAAATTGCATAACAAATGTAGATATTTAATTATTTACTTTTAAATTTTCAGAAACACCCCATTGCATGAAATGGGGTGTTTTTGACTTAATTGCTGCATGGAAATCAGAAAAGGTTTGTTCAAATGGTTGCTGGAGTACTTTTGATTAAGCACATGGACCAACTCCAAATTATGACATCACCAATTAAATTGTCGTAAAAAAATTATCTCATCATTCAGATTTTATAGATACATATATGGTAAAATTGTTACACAATGGTAATTAACTAACCAAGTATTAGCAGACTGGGAGTGAATGAGAATGAACTTAAAGATTTTGAATGACAGTATTGTGGAATCAGATGCAATTGAGCGGAAAGCGGAATTAGGTTATATTTTTGTGGATCTATCCATGAGAGGGAAAGTTACGACTGCATACTTCGAGGCAAAAGGGGGCTATGTTCACACGCTTGATCCAACAAGTAAGCTCCAGGTCATTACTTCAAATGAAGATGGGGTTTCATACTCCGATATAACTGGTCAAGATATAATTGACCGCAAAAACGATAGTGGTAAACCTTTATTTGCTGGAATGAATGCTTTATATTACAAACAACCATAGTGAAATATCCCTGTGTTAGTTACAAACCTGAAAGTTTCTAGCACAGGGAAAAAATAAAATGGGTAAGGAAATGTAATATGCTAAAATTAAAAGGCAAACGAAAAACAAAAAACACAATAGTAGTTATTGTTGTGCTTCTTTTGGTTGCAGCAGGCATCATTATTGGATTGTCATTATATGGTAAGGATATGATGAAAAAAATTCCAGGACTGTCCTTTGATGACGCTTTAAACTATACACTTAAGGACAATCGGGATGCAGTCATTACTGTAGGTATAGTGAAAGATGGACAATCCTCTTATATCGTATATGGAAATAATGCCGGGATACTTTCGCCTGAGCTTCATACATATGAAATCGGTTCACTCACAAAAACATTTACAGCAGCTATGGTTGCTAAAGTCGTTCAAGATGACAAGATCAATGTCTGACATAACGGGGGTACCGACAGTTACAACAGTTATCTGGGATTTGATCCGGAAAGTGGCACTGCCGTTGTCATTCTTTCTAACCTCTCGCCAAACTATCGAATTCCATCAACGGTTCTTGGCGTTAAGCTTATGGAAGAATTAAGGAATCGATAAATTTTAACAATGCGATCAAGTCGAGCCACGTAAATGACGTGAAAAATGTTCAAAAAATCTATTCCTTCATCTCAACCATAATGAAATTAGGGATGCTTAGAATAGAAAGAAAACAGAGAGTAAGTTGAAAAAGAAGAAATGATTTTATTAAAAAGTAAGGGTTGGAAGTCAATGTATAAATGTGATGCTAGTTATGAAAGTTAAATTTGAAAATAAAATGATAGAATTTAATGTTCAGTATGGAAATAGGGAGAAACTATCCATTCATATAGATTCATTAGGTTTCATAACTGTTAAAGTTCCCAAAGACGCAAGTAAAGAAATTATTGTCAATGCAGTAGAAAGTAAAGGGAAATGGATACTAGAGAAAATTCATGAAATTGGAGTAGCTCGAGAAATCCCAAGGGCAAGAGAATATCACGCGAAGGAGAAGTTCTTATACCTTGGAAAAGAGTGTTTTCTTCATGAATTAATAGATAATAGTGAATTAAATGAAGAGGCACTTAAAAATAATCTCAAGAAGTTCTATATCAAGAGATGTAAGACGATTGTAGGAGAACGGATAAAAATATATCAAAAACAACTGAAAGTAAAGCCTAAAATCATTGAAATAGTAGAATCTAAAACCAAGTGGGGTAGTTGTAGTTCAGATAAAAAGCTAACCTTTAATTATCGTCTTGCTATGGCCCCAATCGAAGTCATCGATTATGTAATAATCCATGAACTATGTCATTTAATTCATATGAATCATGATCGATCATTTTGGAGACGTGTTGGAAGTATAATGCCAGATTATAAAGAAAAAGAAGCGTTTTTAGCAAGGCACGGGCATTCAATGTCATTTTAAAAACTCGGTTACATTTCCAGTGAAAATTAAGGGGGGAAATGAGTAAGATGTTTCAGGAATCGGTAGGTATTGGATTGGTTATTGGAGCAGGTGTTGGAATTATTATTGGATTGATATTTAATTTTAATATTGGATTTACAATATTTATTGGATCAGGATTAGGACTCGTAATAGGTTCTGTAATAAAAATGTTATTTCGTTAGATTTATTGATTTCAAGATGGATTCTAGCAGTTTTTACTTGGGGATGGGTAGCGTTTGTTAAAGATTCGCTTTCCAAGATAATCCATTTGGTTTTATCAAAAATAGACAATAAGAAAAACCTGTTTTTTTAGGCTATAGAGAATTAAAAAACAATACCAAATTATATACTACCTCATCGATGTAAATTTTCATTTACATCGATTTTTTTATGCGAGAAAGTTGTTGCTTGCTTCGTTATAGTTAGTGAAAAGCTTTTCGAATGAAGTGAAGGAGCGAGCAAATGAAATGTACAGAGAGAAATTATATTAGTCGACTCAAAAAACAAAAAGAAGATGCACTCGAATATATAATGGATCATTACGGAGGCTTAGTTCACGGTATATCCCATCATATTTTGGGACATATTAGCCGTCAAGCCGTCGATGAATGTGTAAATGATACCTTTTTACTTGTTTGGCAACGTGCTCATCAATTTGATGGCGACGCAATAGCTTTTAAAAAGTGGTTTGGCATGATTACAAAATATAAGGCGATTGACTATTATCGTGCATTAGAAAAGCAAAAGACACGTGAACAATCAGATGAGCAAGTTCTTTTGGAGCAATCAATACCTGATATGCAAGGGGCATATATACAAAAGGAACAAAGAGATGAGCTACTAGTTGCCATTAGTCGATTGCCAGAAATAGATCGTGACATTTTCATAATGAAATACTTTTTAAATTTACCAAGTAGTGAAATAGCAAAAGCTTTACATTTGTCTGTAACTGCTATCGATAATCGTTTATCACGTGGTCGAAAAAAGCTTGCTCAAAATATAAAATTAAAGGAGCAATTCATATGAATGAAGAGATGAAAAGATTTGTGGAAATAGATGTTGATACAATTGAGGAAAAGTCATTAACAGACATGCAGAAGCAGAAAATCCGTAAAAATGCACGTACAAAAAAAGCGTCCAATCGTACGTGGAAAAAAGTTGTAACAGCTGCAGTTGTTAGTTTAGTAGCGATTTCAGGAAGCGTGTATGCATTGCCAACAATTGCGAGTCAGTTACCTTTTGTTGAAAATATTTTAGAAAAAATCGATCCTAATTTTGTGCCAAAAAACTATGTGGCGCTGGCGACGATTATTAACCAAGTGGAATCGAGTAATGGTATCGATATCATGATTGAAAATGCAGTTTACGATGGTACTACTTTAATGGTGGCGTATGCCATCCATTCCGACAAAGATTTAGGGGAGCAGCCTTTAATTGATACAATGTTCGATATAAAGGGAGCTACTGCTGCAACAGGGGCTTCATCATTAGAGAAGTCTGCTGACGGGTTTTATACAGGTATGATAAAAATGACACCTACATTTAATAAAGAGTTGGACGTATTGCAAATTATATGGCAACCTGAAAAAATTTCAAACCCCGATACAAATGAAACTTTTGAAGGGGATTGGTCATTTACCTTTACAATGGATACACTTCCTGGTAAATCAGAACATTTAAAAATAACTTCAACTGATGATCAAGCGAAAATTCAAATAAATAAAGTGAACTATACTGATTTATCAACAGTTATACAGTATGAATTTAACATCGACCCAGCTATTATGAAAAAGCACCCACTATCATCAATTCATTTCGTGAAGGCGATTGATAATCATGGAAATGAGTATGAAATCCATGACAATGGTGGAGCTATTTCTGAGGATGGACATGGCTTTGATTGGAGCTTTGCGTTATATAATTTACCAGAGGATGTAGCTACTGTTACATTAACAGCTGAAATTTTTTATGTTTCACAATCAGGTGAAATAACATCAGATATGAGAGAATTATTAGAGCCAATTACAGTGGAACTTAATAGATAATGTGTGAGCAAATGAAAATTGAAATAAATGAGTAATAAAAAATTGGCAATTTTTATAATCCTATTAATACAAGTGCATAACCAATTTTCACTAATAGCACTTTTTTCTCATTTTCTTAATGGTCTAATTGTAATATAAGAAAAAATCTAATCTGCTATTGAACATAGAATGATGTTACTTCATAGGTATAAAAAAACGCCCTTGTCCATTTGGAGTGGGGCGTGTTCAGAAATGAATGATATAAATTGGGTATTTATGTTAATATAGATATGAGATTGTGGAGGATTCTACTTAACACGCACAGTTTAGTTGCTCAATAAATGGTTGGGTGGGATGGGTTATGAGTTTATATAGTAGAGCATACGCATTTGTTTTAAAGAAAAATTTTATGTTGTTGATTATTGCAATAACCTTACTAATCTTGACATTCGGATATTGGATTGGGATACCTTATTTCGTGGTCGGAAATATGCTGTCTGAATTAAATGCACCTGTTTTCATTCAAGGTATTTGTATATCAATGTCTGCTGGGTTTTTCTTCTCCTTATTTTTCATTCCAATCAATTTTAAAGTTGCAAAAATGGTTGGAGAAAAGAAACAGCAAAGTACATCACAAGCATTCACTCGTTTACAAGTAGCTTTTGTTCTACTAATTGCAATCATTTTATATTTAATCTTTAGCCTTATTCTTTGGACACAAGGGGTCTTTCAATAAATGTCATATAAAGTTAGCTGGTATATATTTGGAGTATGAGAGGATGATTATAATAAATAAACGAAGGGAAGCTACGCCTAAATTTATAGTAGTGATATCCATTATTTTCGGCTTATTTGTAATTATTCAAAGCGTTCAAGTTATTTACACGCCGCATACATTTGTAAGAGTTGTGAACTTAATATCTACAATCTTTGTATCTGGAGCAATCGGGGCCTTCATTAGAGAACTATTTATTTTAAAGAAGAAAAAGTAAATCTTAATTTAAATCTTCAATTAACGGGTAGCGTTTCTACAATAAGTGGGTGGGGTATATGAAAATAAGAAGATTACCGTTAAAAGTTGGAATTATTCTCTTGAGTATCTTTCAAGTCTATTCAATCTTCACTAGATGGGGCGAGGATACGCGAGGAACAATCATTGCCAGTATAATTTTAGTAGGGTGTATACTATTGCTGATAACAGATATGTTCTTAAAAAGCGATAATCACAAGAACCATGCAAAATAAAAAAATCAGACATCTACGGCTATTGTTTGAAAAAATTGTAATTGTTAAATAACTTCAAATGCTTTAAAGTTAGAAGGTAATACACCTAAAGGAGAAAAGATAATGTTAAATTCAGATTTGGATATACGTTTAGAACCACGCATTAAAGAATTATATCAATTACATAAGGAACGTTCAGCAAATATGGACTGGAGCTATCACGAATTTATTCCATGGGACAAGGCCATGTCCTTTAAACGAGTTCCTTGGGATGAGAGTCAAGTAACTCTACCAGAAGGTATAATTGTTGCAGTTGAAACAGCATTACTTACAGAAGTAAACTTACCTTGGTATACTTCGCATTTGGATTATACATTTAAAAATTCAATGGAAGTAATAAATGATTTCGTACGCACTTGGACGGCTGAAGAAGACCAGCACTCTAACTTACTTGAAACATATTTATTGGTGACACGAAACGTAGATCCGAAAAGATTGCATGAATTAAGAAAAAGAGTAGTTGAAAGCGGTTGGTTTCCAGACTTCACTAACCCTTTAGCAACAATGGCGTATACTACATTGCAAGAGTTAGCTACACTAGTGTTTTATAATAATGTAGCTAAGACAGCGGGCCCGTACGACAAAGATTTAGCAACATTACTTCGACGTATAGCAAAAGATGAAGCACTTCATTATGCATTCTATCGCGACACAGTGAAAGCACATCTTGAACTTGATCCGAATTTCATTGTTTATTTTGAGAATGTAATTATTAATTTCTCTATGCCAGGAACTATTATGCCAGACTTTAACGATAGAATGAAAACAATTGCAATAGAAACGAATTATGGGCCACTACAATACTTTGACCAAGTATTAGATGTAGTTGTGAAATACTGGGATATTGCCAACTTACAACCTACTAGTGATGAGGCCAAACAATCACAAGCAAATATATTGAAATATCATGGACGTTTAAAAAGAATTACAGATCGCCATACAGGAAAAAAATAAAAGGCAGATGTATGAAAGGGTTTTTTATAATGAAAACAACTTGCGAAATATGTGAAAAAGAAACGAAAGATAAAGTAAGTTATTTGGAACTTGAAACGTGGGAGTTTGATTTTTTAAAGCAAGAGAAAAAAGATTTTTACTCTATTTGTTTTAATTGTTTTGACAAACATACGAATAATTTCATTGACAAAGAAATGGATCTTGAATTGAGAAAAAAACGTTCGCTTTTGGTGAATAAAGAGATCCAAGAAGAAATCGAGGCTATTCTAGAAGTCAAATGAATAATGACTCTGTGCTAGAAATATTCAGGTTTATTTCTAATACAGGGACAAAAAAAGTTAACATATGCCAGACGAGGTTAATAGGAAGAGAAGGAACTTCGCGGGAAGTTTCTTCTCTTCTTTTTTATGAGAAATTGTACTTGTTCGAATTAATACAAATAATTTAGAGCATATTTTTTCCAATTGAGATACAATGATAGTAAAATTTTATATATTTAAATATTCAACCAATATATGCAATTATATGAAAAAGGGTATATAAATAAAGATCAACCTTTTACTAACTCAACAAAAAGAAATTGAAAATATTGGATTACTAACTAAACTTAATTGGAGGAAATATTATGAAGTCTAAAATGAAAAGAAAAGATTTAATGAATAATAATGATATATGGAACGCTGTTATTAGTGTGATATGTGATTATGATTTCCCAACAGAAAAGAAAACCGTTAATGAAGCTTTCATTGTGTTTCAATATTATTCGGAACTTGAAAGCGGTGGACATGAGATGATGCTAACATGGTTTTCAGATTATATAAAAGAAGTTGGCATTAATCATTATCTAAACGAACTTATAAGTATTCTTGAAGAAATTGGTGCTAATGATTATGTAGTGATTGAGAAAAAGTACGGTGAGCAATTGTGGCAAATGTACTTAGGTTTAGAAAATGATGAGATTAAAGAAAGTGAATTTTATAGCATCATTGAAAGAGCGGATAATGAGTATTACAAACTAGATGGGAAGTTAGGGAATTTATTAGAAAATTTTTTTGTTAAAATACATACTGATTTGATTGAAGTAATTGAAGAATGAGTCTTTTATTTAAACAAACGTGAATGTTTCTAACACTGGGAGAAATAAAAAAAGTAAAATAGTATATTCAAGTAAGGGGTAGCGTTTCTACAATAAGTAGAGACGCTTTTTCACTAACGGGGAAGTTTACTGTAAGAAGGTAGGTGATAAAATGGAATACTGGGACTTAACTGAAAACCCTGCGGATGAAATTTACAGAAAACTAATAAAAGTGCTATGTGATAATTCAGATAAGTTCTATTTTGTGAGCAGGAAAGAACTAAAATACAATCAAGAGATACTTGTACAATTTAAACCTTATATGATAGAAAGCTATAAAACAAAAAAATGGGCAAATACAAAGACAAAAGGTCCATCCGCAACGGTTTATGTAATTGAGTCAAATAAAGAAACGTGTAAACTATTACAACAATTTGCGAATACTTTATATGATTGGGTAGCTCCAAAATTACCTGAAGATTTAACATTTTTAAAGAATGATTTTGCTTGGTTTTCCTGTACAACCCACGAAGAATTTGGAGGTTTTTCAATTCGTTCGGATTATTACAGAAATCTTATTGGTGAGATTCACGGTTTAAAAGTACAAAAAGTAGAATAGCTGTGTATTGCAAAATAACTGTACATAGAAATGCAAGATACCGAGACAGAGAATTGCAAAGAAAAATACATAGTGTTTAGAGCAAGATTTTACATGGAGAGGTGGGTATGATAGCCTACTTTGGCTAGAGCCAGATCCTTGGGGTTTCTGGCTTCTAGGCTCATGAATTATGCCCGCAGAGGCTCCATGTAAAATCATCTTGGAGTATGTAATATACTTTGCAATACTATGTACGTGTCCTTTGCAATTCTCTGTAGGTATTTTTTGCAAAATACAATAGCACTTGTCGCGCTAACGGTTAGCATTTCTACAATAAGTGGAGACGCTTTTTACATAACTGGCAAGAGTTGTAGAGAGTTGATTTACATGTGTTCAACAATCGGGCCAACTTGTCCAAGATATAAAAAAATGTCTATTTATTTAGTTCTGCTTGTACATCTTCAATTAATGCTGGTAAAGGGGAATCTTGTATTTCGTCAATAGGTGGCAATTTATCAGATAGAGCTTTCACTAGTGCCACCCGTTGTATTTCCGCAATGGCTTCTGTATCAACATTCTCCATATACTTAAAGTAAAAATCAATCATGTTGGACATTAAGTTGCCTTGTGATATCTCTATAGAATTGATTTCCGATAATTGATTTCTAATATATTCAAACCGTGTATGTGTATCCTCCGACAACCTTACAGACACCACTTTTGTTTTTTTAGTAGCCATTGTGTACACTTCCTTATTTAAGTATTAACTTCATAATTATATTATCAAATCAATCAACTGCATACAATCACTTACACTAGTTAATTTGATGGATTGTAAACAAATGCTCACATGATATACTACGTCTAGTTGATAAGTAGTAAACATTTACTTACAATGAAAATTTCACCTTTTGGCCTGTGATTAAAGCACACAAAAAAATGAAGGCGGTGCATGAGACAATGAATGAAATTACACTATTGAACAATAGCACCAAAAAAAGCACTATACTCAAGCATTTGTATAGCAAATTTGGCAAATGGTTTGATTCACCTTCAACTGAAGAATAGTTAAAAGAAAACAAACGTTAACAATGGTTTATCCAGATTCGAAAGGGGTTTTAATGAAATGATATTAAGAAAAGTACTACTTCCATTTGTAGCAGGTGCACTAGCTTTAAGTTTAGCTGCTTGCAGTGAAGAAGATAAAGGGGCAAAAGAGGAAACACCACAAATAGAGGGAAATGAGAAAGGCACGAAAGAAGGAGAAGCATCTGCTGAAGCCATGCAAGTCAAGTTAGCTGAGCAGCAAGTAGACAAGAAAAAAATCGTAGCTGTTGTAAATAATGAAGAACTTACAGGCATTGAATATAATGCTGCATTGACTTCATTCCAAGATCAAATGCAACAAACTGGACAAGACCCAACAAGCGAAGAAGTAGCAGAACAGGTAAAAGGACAAGCACTTGATGCGCTTGTTAACCACACATTAATTCTTCAAAAAGCAAAAGAAGCGGACATAACTGCATCTGAAGCTGAAATTGATGAAAGATATGCAACATTCGAAGAACAATTTGGTGGAGAAAAAACTATGAAAAAAGCTTTGGAAGCCGAAAGTATGGACGTTAAAACAGTAAAAGAGCAAATTGCTGAATCTCTACTTGTTGAAAAATATCAAGAAAAAGTTGTGCCAGCAGATGAAGTAAAAGTAACGGATAAAGAGATTCAAGAATACTATGATCAAGCTGCAGCGCAATCAAAAGAAGTTGGACAGGAACTCCCGCCACTTCAAGAAGCTAGTGAAGAAATCAAAGGAATTCTTAAACAACAAAAACAGGAAGAAATACTTGCTAACCACGTTGAAAAACTAAAAGCAGACGCTAAGATTGAGCTGAAAATTTAACTTTATTCAGCAAATGTTTTTTTGCGACGAGCTTGCCCAGGAGCAGAAGTCTCCAACTTCTATAAGTGGCGGGGGATAGTAGTGAATAAACTTATCGGAAAAACCATAAAGGTAAGTGACTACCTATTTAATTAGGAGGTATAGGACACAACCGAAATCACCCAAGTTATTGGAGGATGTTTATGAAAAGTTTATTAATTAAGAGAAAATTGAAGCTTGTAATTGAGATCAAAAGAAAAGATATGTATACAAAAGCGAAGCAATTAGGACTCATACATCCTGAAGTAGTCAAATGTAGTGAAGAACTAGATGTATTACTTAATAAGTATCAACCTTAGCGCCAATGTAAAACCCATTGAAAAAAGTCCCATTGTTAGATACGTTCACGTTTGTTTCTAACAATGGGGAAAAATCAAAGCTTTTAGTCAAGCACATATTTTGGTGAAGGGTCTATAATTTACTAAGCTAATTTTTAAAAGTTGGTGATCGTGTTGGAGTAAATCCACTTGATCCTGAAACGCGTCAAGCTGCTGGGTATAACTATGATGGTGGCTACGCAAATAAAATATTAGTTCCTGCAAAACAATGTGTTAAAATCCCTGAAGGAGTTTCATTTGAAGAAGGTGCCGCTTCTACTGATGCTGGTTTAACTGCTTATCATGCTCTTTTCGCAATTGGACAAGCAAAACCCGGTATGAAAGTTGGTATTGTCGGAATCGGGGGTCTTGGTCAGTTTACTGTACAAATGGCCATGATTAAAGGCTGTGAAGTTTATGCATCAGATGTTTCTGAAGCTGCCACTAAACTAGCTGAAGAGTTAGGTTGTAAAAAAGTTTATAACAATATTGTGGATATGAAAGAAGCAGAATGCGATTTAATTGTGGATTTTGCTGGTTTTGGTAAAACAACAGCTGATGCACTTGAAGCTATAAAACCTAAAGGGACAGTTGTTATTGTTGGTATGGGTGTTCTCCAATCAGAAATTAATACGTATTTGGTGATAACAAAAGAAATTAGGCTCCTTGGTAGTAATGGTGGAACAATAGAAGATTTAAAAGTTGTATATGAGTGCTTTGCTACAGGTAAAATGACACCTCAATTAACAACGATTCCATTCGAAGAAATCGACAAAGGCTTAGAAAAACTAAAAAATCACGAAGTCAAAGGCCGTTTAGTAGCCGTGTTTAAATAAAATCATAAAAAGCAGACGGTCATTTAGAAGTGCATTATCGTACTTCTAAAACGTCTGCTTTTTATGTTTCAATGAATATTTTAAAAATGTCTCTGTGTTAGAGACATTCAATTCAATCAAAAGGGAGTAAATTAAATGAACATGACAAAAGGGTTATTGGCTGTAACAAACCAACAGTATCAACTTTTTTTGAATGATTTTGATGGAGATGAAGCAAAGAAAAGAATACAAGTGGAGATCTTTCTAAGTGATGTTCTGCACAATCAATTAGTCGATATGAGAAATAATAATGCAATATCTACAAGTCAAATCGGAAATCACGTAATAGAGTATCTTAACTGGATGGATAAAGTACTTGGAGAAATTAAATAATTAATTACTAAATCCAGGTTCATCCAGTGTGTTAGAACTTGTTAAGAGTTCGGGACGTTTTAGTAAAAGGAGGGATCAACTCTCACTCTGTTATTGTTGGTACAGCTGATTTCGTTGACCAAGTCATTCCGATTTTACTATAACGTGGACTGTTTCATGATGATTACGAAGGTACTACGTTGCGTGATCATATGGGTGTATCTTATCAGTATGGACTTGCAAAAGAGATTTAGCATAGAGGTGTATATATAAACAACGCTACTTAATTTTACTGCTGAGAAATCGGGCTTTTTATGTTTACTTATAGTTACTTATAATAGGTTCAAAATAATTACATGTTAAAAAGGCATAAACAAACTTTTCTTTTTACGAAAAGTTTTGTTTATGCCTTTTTTAGTCTTATTTTCTTTTTAAATACCAAAAACCATTACCTACTCTTCATGTGTACGCAAGCAGTGCTCACATTCATATAAATAGGATTCATGTTGCTCTTTAATTTCACAACCACATTCACGACATTCTTTTTTCGGTAAGTTACGGTAAAATTCTAAATTCATCATCTTTATTACCCCCCCATTTAGTTTGTTATTAAATCCATTGTACTATAACAGAAGTAAAAAGTAAACCCTGTTATATAATTAGTATTTAATTTTTCAATTAATTTGATTTATAGTCGTTCTTGGATTGAACAGTCACTCCAAAAATGTATCAGTAATGTAGTGAGTTAAGGGAAGTATTTGTTATGATGAGCATTCAGGGGTTTCAAATATTGTACAGAAATTAACGCGTCATAAAATAATTATTTTTTATATGCTCGTTAGTTAGTTTCTGCATATTTTTTTCATATTTATTCACTATACTATTTATAGAAGGAGAGGGCGTATACGTAGATGAATAGAATATCGACAAAGTTAACAGCTTACTTTTTTTTGACTGTACTAATAATGGAAACGGTTTTTATCTTTTATCTTCATCAAAATATTATTCAAACAAGAGTCCAAGAAGAGTTTTCAAAATTATTGGCAAGCGGATCAAATCACAGAGATGTACTTGTAGAATACTATTCAGATACAACCATGAAACATATTGTATTGATGGAAAAAGACCGAGCACGTGAAGTCATTATTACAGATAATAAAAATAAGGTCGCAAGCAGCTCGGTTGAAAACATGCCTTCACTTCAAGAATATCTCCCTTTATTAAAAGACCTTAATCTGAAAACTGATCAAATATTGGTTTCAGATTGGAAAGAAGCTTCTTATATTATTAGTGCACATCCATATAAAGTGAGTCCAGTTCAATCTGGTTATGTTGTCATGTTTCAAAGTACGAGCTCTATTAAACAGCTGGTTAATGAGCTAAATATGCATTTTTGGATTGCTGGTGGGATAAGTGTTATAGTGCTTTTAATCGTCTATACTGCATTATCAAAAGTCATTACGCGACCTTTAATCCGTATGAAAGAAGCGACTGAAAAACTGAGTAAAGGGGACTTTGATGTAAGACTTCCATACATAGGTAAAGATGAACTTGGGGAGCTATCAGGTTCTATTCAAAAACTGGCCAATGATTTGGAACGATTAAAAAATGAAAGAAATGAATTTTTAGCGTCAATTGCACATGAATTAAGTACGCCTTTGACTTATTTAATCGGGTATACGAAGGTAGCCATGAGAAAAGAAATTAGTGAACAAGCGCGAGAACAGTATCTTTCAATAATTGCCGAAGAGTCAGAACGAATGAAAGAACTTGTTAAAAATCTATTAGATCTAGCAAAAATGGATGAGAATACTTTCACAGTGTCAAAGGAATATTTTGGGGCGCAAACGTTTTTTGAAAACATCGTCAAATTAGTTGGACCTTCTTTTGAAATGAAAAATATTAAACTTATTTTACTATGTGAAAACAATTTTCAAGTCCATGCTGATTCCTTACGATTAGAGCAAATTGTATTAAACTTACTTGATAATGCCTTGAAGTATTCTAAAGAAAATACAGAGGTTACACTGACAGTTCGAAAAAAAGAGAAGAAAACAATCATCTCCGTAATTGATTTCGGAATAGGAATTCCCACTGATGAAGTTGAGTTTGTATTTGAGAAGCTATACCGTGTTGAAAAGTCACGTTCACGTTCATTCGTCGGTTCGGGTATAGGGCTTGCCGTCGTGAAGGAGTTAGTTGAAGCGCATGGCGGAAGCATTGAAGTCAAAAGTATTTACGGCAATGGAAGTACATTTACTGTAACGATTTAGGAGGTTTTGAGAGTATATGCGGACGATTTTATTAGTAGATGATGAGCAAAAAATGTTGAATCTAATTGAATTATTTCTCCAACCGCTTGGATTCAAATGTATTAAAGAAACAAGTGGTAAGAAAGCAATCGAGATACTGAAAAATGAAAAAATTGATCTTGTCCTATTAGATGTCGTGATGCCAGAGATAAATGGATGGGAAGTATGTGAAAAGATACGCGAGTTTTCGAATATACCTATTATTATGCTTACCGCAAGATCAGATAAGCTAGATTTAGTAAAAGGATTAAACACTGGAGCAGATGATTATATAACAAAGCCTTTTGACGAAAATGAATTGGTAGCAAGAGTTAATGCGATTTTACGTCGGTTGTCTGAACGTGAATCAAAAGAAGCTACTATTACTTACGAGGGTTTGAAGTTGGATCTAGAAACGTATTCATTACAATTTCAAGATTCAATCGTACATCTCACTTTAAAAGAGTTTTACATCATCGAAGCATTAATTACTCGCCCCAAAAAGACGTATACACGAGAAGAACTTTTGCATGCTGCGTGGGCATATGACACATATACAGATACAAGAACAGTTGACTCACATATTCGTAATTTAAGAGAAAAACTGAAAAATGCAGGCTTCCCTATTGATGAATTTCTTAAAATAGTATGGGGAATAGGATATAAATGGTGCTAAAGGAGAAAAGTCAAAATGAAAAAACATAAAATTATATTCGGTTTATTAGTCCTAATATTAGGACTATCTGCATGTAACTCAAACGTAAATGAAGGATATTCATTTACGGAAGTAAAAAATAATAAAATTGATCATATACACGGGTTAGGATATATAAATGGTGGTAGTAATTTCGTCATTGCATCACATTTAGGACTATATGAATACGGGGTAGATGGCTGGAAAGAAGCAAATAGTCAAAAGCATGACTATATGGGCTTTCAAGCTGTAAGAGAAGGATTCTTTTCAAGTGGTCATCCAGTAGAAGGTTCAGAATTTAAAAATCCTCTTGGTCTCATTAAAAGCAGAGATAAAGGTGCGAGTTTCGAACAATTAGCATTTTACGGAGAAATTGATTTTCATTACCTTGCAGCAGGTTATGATTCCAATGCGATTTATGTATTAAATGAAACACCCATTGAAGAGATGAATGCAGGGTTACATTATTCTACAGATGAAGGAGTTTCTTGGACGAAAGCTACAATGAATGGGTTTATTTCAGATTCTATTTTTAATTTGTCTGCCCATCCAACGCGCCAAGAAATAATTGCAATCGGTAGTGAAGATGGAATATTTATTTCGGATGATTATGGTGAGAATTTTAAATCAATGAATGATGCAAAAATGGTCACTTATATAACATTAAATGAAACAGGAGGATATTATACTAATTTTGATAATGATTCAGTATACCTGAAGTCATTCTTGTTTGAGAGTAATGAAGAAATAGACGTCCAACTTCCAAAAGATTTGAAGATGGATCCAATCATCTTTATAGCAGTAAGTCCTGAAAATCAACAAGAGATAGTAATAGTTACAAATAATAACAATATTTTTATAACTACAGATGAAGGACTTTCTTGGGATAAACTTGCGTCAAATGGTGAGTTAACAAAATAAGTAAATGGAAGGTGCTAAAGATGTATAGTTTGATGTCAAAAATTAGTGAACCGGTTAGCCTTTTAAAAAAATAAGCATGGTATTAATTCGCCTGAAAATTTTTCGGGCGAATTTTTCCTTCTTACTTTATTATCTAATATCAAAAAATTAAAAAAATAACGCAATGGGAGGGGGGAATCCATAATTTTTCCATATTTATTTGTTACATTGGAAAGGTAAATAAACAAAAAGGAGAATACAAGTATGAAATCAAAAATTTGGATTACATCTTTCTTGGTCAGTATCGTCATCCTAGGAGGCTGTAGTAAGAACAACTCAGACTCAGATAATAATATGGAACACTCTAATATGACCCAGGAAGATATGCAAATGGAAGATGGAACGGAAGGTGATATGGAAAACAGTCATATGAGCCATAACGACCCTCTAACATTAAACGATTCTACCGGAGAAAATGATCTTATTATTCCACCAGTACTTGAACATGAGGATGATGAAGGAATTGTTTATAATATTGAAGCACAAGAAGGAAGCACGCAGTTTTTTGATGGATATCAAACAGAAACGTATGGATATAACGGCTCATTCCTTGGCCCAGTCATTCGGGTAAACCGAGGACAAACAGTGAAAATCAGAACAAGTAATAAATTATCAGATGAAACAACATTCCATTGGCATGGATTAGAATTGCCGGGTGAAGCTGATGGTGGCCCACATCAAAACTTAAAGTCTGGTGAGTCTAGAATAATAGAATTTAAAGTTGATCAAGAAGCATCAACATTGTGGTTTCACCCCCATCCTGAAGGGAAAACATCTGAACAAGTTTATAAAGGTTTAGCTGGCTTAATCTATATTGATGATGAAAATTCGGGAAATCTAGGATTACCAAGTGATTATGGTGTAAATGATATACCCTTGATTATTCAAGATAAAAAGTTTGATGATCAGAAACAATTAAACTACCAAGAAGCCAAAAATGAAGATGGGACGATTGGGGATGCATTATTAATAAATGGAACACTTAATCCGAAGCTTACGGTGAATAACGAAAAAGTACGACTACGTATTCTAAACGGATCTAATGCACGCAATTACACCTTCAAATTAAGTACAGGGAACTCATTTGTACAAATAGCGACGGATGGTGGCTTTTTGAATAAGCCTGTAACATTAAATGAAATTAAGCTAACACCAAGTGAGCGTGCAGAAATCATCGTTGATTTTTCAGGTTATGATTCGTCTAGCGATGTAGCACTAATCAATGAAGATGAAACAATACTATTGCCATTTGCGATCAATAATCAACTTATTGATTCAGGTAATATACCAGAAAGCTTGAATGATTTTGCTGTAACTGATGAAGAAAGAAATTTACCTGTTTCTAAAAAGTTGGAACTTTTCGGTATGGGAAATATGGTGACAATTAATGGTAAACAATTTGATATGGAACGAATTGATTTTACGCAAAAACAAGGTGTAACGGAAATATGGGAAATTTATAATAAACCAGATATGATGGGCGGTATGATCCATCCCTTCCATATTCACGGTACACAGTTTAAAATTATTTCAATTGATGGGATAGAACCTCCAGAAAATGAACAAGGATGGAAAGACACTGTAGCTATACAACCCGGAGAAAAAATAAAATTAGCTGTTAAGTTTAAAAACAAAGGTATTTATATGTTCCATTGTCACGTTCTTGAGCATGAAGATAACGGCATGATGGGGCAAGTGAAGGTAGAGTAGTTAAATGTCCCTGTATTAGAAACATTCACATTTGTTTCTAACACTGGGACAAAAATCATGCTTGTGATTTATGGTGGAATGGACATTTACCTTGAATTGGCTCAATATCATCACCAATAAAGGATTGCTTCCATTCATTATGCGACGGGTCACCGTAGTGGCCGATATCTGGATGCTTAGGTAGCTGATCCCAAGCTTCTACACGTGTACGAACTTTTTCACGTGACATAATTCCCCCTTTTTCAGTTCCTTCTAATCCTTCAAATATTTTGCGAGGCTGAAATCCTAGAACCATCGCATTTCCTAGATGACGTGTTTTTCGCTTCTTATATGCAGGAGCATTTCCAAACACGAAGATTGGCTCTCCATTGAATCGGAAATCCCATAAATAGTGCTCTGGATCGCGGGGACTGCCTTCTGGCCATTCAGTTTCGTCAACTTCATGTAGGAATTGGAGAATATCCCAAAATTGCTTTCGGTAGTCTTCGATAGAACCCTCTTGCAGGGAAGGCTCTACAAATACAAAGAGGCCGTGTCTCTTGTAGTTCGGTAATTTAAATAAATCTAGAAAGCCTTCTACAGCAAAGGGTAGATTACACCAGTCGTCTTGATTGATATAAGCATAGCGGAGCTCGCCCTTCAGTTCGCCACCCATACCAAAGAAACAAGGAAACGATTTATCAGTTACCGTATTATGAAAAGTTTCGTATTCTTTATAGAGCCAACTCGGCAAGTCCGTTCTAGTATGAAAATCTTCTTTTGTTAATAAAGCTTGTTCCTTCGTAATCATTTGATCGCCTCCACAATCTTTATTCACTCATCTCTTTATGTCTATTCTTTACCCCACCCTAAATTTCCTAAAACAACGATATTCTTTAAAAAATTCTATGTATATAAAGAGATCGAAAGTAGAATACTTTATAAAAACAACCTAATTCATTCGGGGGAAATCACAATCACAATCAGTTAATCAATTTTTTATGGATTTGGAGGAGGATAGAGATGAGAAAACAAATAGTGATGGGGATTGTTTCTATGGCTGCAGCAATTGCATTATCTGGATGCGCTAATGATGAAAAGGAAGTAAGTCCAAATGAAAACGAAGGTATGAATACTAATACGGAAGAAAGCATGGACATGGACCATTCTAAAATGGAGCCTTCAGGTTCAGGCGAAGTTCCTGAAGGGCTGAAAGTGGCTGAAAATCCAGCTTTTAAAGTTGGAAGTAAAGCTATTATTAAATCAGAACATATGGAAGGGATGAAAGGTGCTGAAGCAACCATTGTCGGTGCTTATGATACGGTAGCCTATACCGTTTCTTATACTTCTACCAATGATAGAGATAGAGTAGGAAATCATACATGGGTCATTCATGAAGAAATAGAAGGTAGTGGGTCAGAACCTTATGAACCTGGTGCAAAGGTAATCATAGATGTAGAACATATGGAGGGGATGGAAGGAGCTACTGCTGATATTGTTACAGGTGAAGAAACAACTGTGTATATGGTTGATTTCGTATCTACTACCGGAGAGGTAGTAAAAAATCATAAATGGGTAACTGAAAGTGAATTGTCTGCTAAATAAGGTTAAACAAAAATGTATTTAATCCCATCAAGGCTTATTCCTATATAGAATAAGTTTTTTTGGAATGAAAAAAACTCCCTTTGATAGAAACATTCACGTTTCTATTAAAGGGAAAATGATTTTGTTACTTACTGTATCTCTAAGGTGAAATCCATATTTCCTCTTTTTGCTTCTGAGTAAGGCCATATTTGGTTTGCCTTTTCAACTAAATCTTCTAATTGCCTTTTTTCGATGTGATCGCCTTTTACTTGTAAGTTAATAGCTAATCTATAGCCTTCTTCTGTTTCATTTTCTAACAAATTTACTTTAGCTGTGACCTGTGATTCGATATCAACGTTTTCTTTTTTCGCTACTATTTGTAAAGCACTATCAAAACATGTTGCGTATGCAGCTGCGAATAATTGTTCTGGATTTGTAACGTGATCTAATTCCTCATTTCTTTGGCTTCCAGGTATAGCGGTAGCCAAATTAATAACACCGTCTGAGGATTGAACTTTTCCTTCTAGCCCTCCGGAAGTTGTTGCAGTTGAAGTATATAGAATATCTGACATCCGGTATCATCTCCTTTAATTAAAAGTTTATTACCATAATTACTTTTCCCTGTGCGTGTTTTTTTATGTAGTAAACCTTAGAGGATAATGAATGAATGTTAACATAGGGACAAAAAAATCCAACTCAAGAAATTTAAGAGAACTAATTGGCGCATTACAGAGCATGAAGTATAAAGGCTGTATTCTTATAAAAGACTGTAGAGGAATGAAATAAGCTATTTATACATAGCATATTGGTGTCGGACTCTGTAGCATTTTAAGGTCAGTCTTAGACAGAGGTCTCTAGTTAAAGATGAAAATGTGAGTTTTTTGTCGCATTTTAGGATAAATAGAGGAAAAAAAGAAAAAATATTACAATTAAGTGTTTAAAGTTATGGTCAAATAGGGAATCCATAAATCTATAGTGTATTGATTACTGATCAACCTACAAACACTTATAAAAATATCTATCAATGCAAAGATGTTGAGGGTGTAAAAACACATGATTTTCTCTCTCATTGTCGTTCTATAGGTAAAGATTTAGAAAATAAAGTGGTTACAAGATGATTAAATCGAGTAAATAATTCAACCAAATAGGAGGTATAACATGGATTATCAAATCATTGGCAAAGGCGAACCGATAGTTTTTATACATGGTCTTGGACAAACGCAAGATGCTTGGGAGTTACAAAAAGAATTAGCGGACCAGTATCAGTTGTTTATTCCGACTTTGCGAGGTCACGGGGAATCGCTAGTAACGGAAGATATGACATTAGATTATTTTGCGAAAGATATTTTAAAAATGTTGGATGATAAGCAGATTGAATCGGCTCACTTTTGCGGGTTGTCGCTTGGTGGTGTGATTGTTCAAGAGATACTTAAACAATCCCCAAAACGAGTTAGATCGATGATTTTAGCCAATACGACAAGCTATGTTCCCAGTTTTGCGCTTGATCTAGCAGTCAAGGTGAGAGAACGTTCATTGAACCAGCTATCCGATGAACAATATATAACACAAACTGCCGGGGATACATTATACAAGCCAACAGATCAGGAGTTGCATCATGCTGTTAAATCGTTTCATATGAACCGAGAAACCTATGTACAATCATCGAGAGCTATACGAGGGGTTAATTATCTTCCCTATCTTAGTACATCTACACCGATACACATTATAGCTTCTAGCAATGATAACGTTACACCTTATATATACAATGCCCGTTACACGAGAATGTGGGCGCGTGGGGCTAAAATGACCGTGTTAAATAAGGCAGGGCATTTATCAAATATACAAAAGCCGGTGCAGTTTAATCAAATTGTAAGGGATTTTGTGGGGGCGGGTTAACTTAGTTGCAGGTGACAAAAATATCCCTGTATTAGAAACATTCACGGTTGTTTCTAACGCAGGGATAATTTCACTATCGACTTCTTTTTGCAAAAAGGTTTTTCTTTATGTTTAAGTAGTTTTTCATTTCAATAATCAAATATAAGAGATTCGCCCGTACTTCAAATTCTTCTCTTGTCTTCGGCAACTCCATCTTGCGGATCAAGGTATATAATTCCTCTAACTCATTCAATGAAATGTCCGTTGTATCTCCCGAATGAACGTTGCGACTTAAATTCTCCAAGAACTCTGCAATCATTTCTTTCTGTTTGACGTCTAGGCTAGTTGAAGAGAAAATAGCAACGATTTTCATCATTTGTTTTAGGAGTTCCAGTTGATCCTCTCGCATTTCCAAATAATAATAATCTTTATTTTGTTTTCGCAACAGATGATTTTCTACATCTTGAATGGCAATGCTTTTGGATTGATTAATCAAATCTTCTACCTCAAGTATTTCTTTCCCATCCCAATTCCGCATACTATCTCTTAAATGGGCAGAGAATTCAAAGAGAATAATTTCAAACTTTTGTTCAATCTCCCTCTTAAAGATTTCAATATCTCGTTTGAAATTTGGCATGAAACTATTGACGAGAAGGGCAATTCCCATACCGATGAAAATAATATAGAGCTCGTTCAGAAACATAGACAAGTTAGCATCCTTTACCGTATAAACATGTAATAAGACAACCATACTTGTGACAAAACCACCCTGGATGTGAGCTCTTACGAGGATTGGAACAAATAATAAAATAAATAAGGAAAAGACAATGGGATAATACCCTAACACTTCAAACAATAAAGCACCAAGAATCAAAGATAAAAGAGAGGCAAAGAATTTATTTTTAATTGTAATTAATGTTTTTTTCTGCGTTTTCTCGATACACATAATAACAATAATTGCTGCAAATGTTGCAAATTCCAAATTCAAAAAACTCGCAATCCAAATTGCCATCCCTGCTCCTATAGCAGTCTTTATTGTCCGATAACCAATACCATTCATAGAAACACCATCCTATTATCTTCTATGTAAATCCTTGCAGGTTTCCTGTTTTACAAATATTCGCGTTAATTCACATATATGTATAATCATAACACCAAAGAAATGTTCCTGTGTTACACAATTGTGAAAATTAAACTTTTCATGTTTTTTTGTAATGAAGGGACAAAAAAACTAAGATATTTATGCTAGCCTATCATTAGAAGCCTATAATTGAAGGTCGTCAAGTTGAAAAATGTGCTATATTCTACAAAATACACACTTGTTGAATAAAATTTGATTTGTATCAGCTCTCACACCAATCTTTATTCCTACTTACAAAATTGAGGGTAAAGTGGTAATATTTATAAGATTAATACAAGATATAAATAGAGGAGTTATATTATGAATATTAAAAAAAGAATAGTTACAGGAATTATGGTTACTGGAGTGTCCTTGGGCATATTAGCAGGATGTGGAGCAGAAAAACCAACTGATACAGTAGATGGCTTCTTAACGTCAATTCAAAAGGGAGACTTTGAGAAGGCAGGAACATATGTTGAGGGTGGCACAGATAGTTTAAAAACAGATGTAGACAGCACAGCCGATGAAGAGTTTACAATTTCTATGATAGAAGAAATATCTAAAAATTATAAATTTGAAAAACCTGTAGAAGTTTCTGTTAGTGGTGATAAGGCAGTAGTAGAAGCTAAAATTACATCTGTTGACTTCGGGGATGCGATGACAAGTACAATGGCAGAAGTAATGCCATTAGCATTTGCAAATGCATTTGAAGAGCAAACACCAGAATCAGAAAAAGCATTCGAAGATTTAATGGAGAAAACTACATTAAAACACTTGAAATCGGAAGATGTAACAATGGCAACACGTAAAGTGAAATTGAATCTAGAAAAGAATAAAGATGGAGTATATAAAATTGTCAACGATGACAGTTTTACGGAATCTATTTTTGCTAATCTTAGTCAATTAGAAGATTTGTTTGGCGAAGGTGATGACGGTGCAGTAAGCGAGGAAGTAGCGGAAGAGCCACAATCAGAAAAAACTATCGTAGTCGTTTCAGTAATTGCTAAAGACCAAAAGTATGACGTTAATCCTATTAATGTTAATGTTCAAGAAGTATCTTTCAAGAAAGCTAGTAATGTTTCAGAAGAAGAACAGGGAAATATTTCATATCTGGCTGAAAAAGAGGTTGGAAGCGAGTTTAATTATTTATACGTAAGTTATAATGCTGAAAATACATCTGATGAGGATTATAATTTTTCTGGTATTAGTCAAGTAGTATTGTTTGCAAATGGAAAGCAAGAAGTGTTAGAGAGTAGTTTAGATTTTATTGATTATGATGAAGACCAAGATGGTTCTTATTATGGAAAGGTAAATAAGGATGGAGAAGTTGGATTCGTAATTAATGCAGACCCTAGCAAAATAGAGAAAGTAAGACTAGTAATAGGCGGTTCAATGAAAACAGACACATATGATGGTGGAACTGATGAACAGATAGTAGAATTTGATTTAAGCCAAAAATAATATTATTAAAGAATGAACCCCCATTAAATGATGGGGGTTTAGTTGTATAAAAGGAGTTTTTTATCAAATGCACCAGTAATATTGAAAAATTGGGGTTCTATCCACACGATCGTTTTAAAAGGGGCTGTCGTAACGGAAGGGTGAAAAGTTGAAGGTTATTGGGTATATCCGAGTCCCAACTCAAAGGCAAGTCCAGGGAAAAATATCCCTGTGTTAGAAACATTCACGTTTACTTAAACAAATGTGAATGTTTAAACTTTCATGTTTGTTTCTAATACAGGGACAAAAAAATATACTTTCTTTTTGTTCAGCTTGAGCCTGTATGAATTAATAGATGACACAATTATAGACTAAAGAAGGAGTTTCATTGCTCATCTCGAATACATTACAAAAGGAGTGGAGTGAAATAATGAAAAAATAAAACATACAACTTCTTATTAATTCGCAGTGGAGTTATTCATTCTGGAAAGGCTTAGAGAGCGATAGTGAGCCTAGATGGTCTATAGGCTGTTTCTTAAATAATGGTGTTGTTAGGGCTAGAAAAAGGATTACAAAAAAGGAGCGATCCTCATAAAAAAAATTATATTAGTTCTAACAGGCTTTATTATGTTCATCCTAATTATTGCAACAGTATTCCATTATCAAAATTCTAAAGAAATCACATATCCACAACTAAATCAGTTAAATAATTTGCAGGATACCCAAGCGCCACAAAGTGAAATCAAACAGTTACAACCGATTAATATAGATGAAATGATTGCATACACGTTACAAAATGACAAGGTGAACATTACATATAATAAAGGAAATGATTGGATTAAGGTTCCAGTTGAAAAAGATCAATTATTTGAAGGGGAATATAATGGAGATAAACAAGTACTAATTGAAAATAGCTATATTCTTGAAGAAAATCGAGTTGCATTCTTATATTCCATTAATCAAAGGATTACATTAATCTATTCAAATGATCAAGGTAAAACGTGGGAGGAATCATTAGTTACGGAACCCTTCCCAGTCATGCGTTTTAGAAAAGTAGACTTTCCAAATAAAAATTTTGGATATATCATTATTTCCGGTGATCGTACAATGTCACAAGAGGCTTCACATGTCTTTTTAACACATGATGGTGGAAAGAGTTGGGAGGAAACCAACAATTCTGGGGTAACGAGATTGATTTCGGATGGAGGATTTTTAGATGAATTAACAGGATTCTTATCTTTTGGAACGATTAATCCTGTGAAACCGGATCTTTATGTTACCGATGATGGTGGAAACTCTTGGAGTGAAGCAGTAATTAATATACCAGAGAAGTATCATCAAGTCTTTGTTACAGCTGAAACACCAGTAAAAGTGGGAGAAGAATTAACAGTTTTACTTAATCAAGGTCCTAATGGAGATTATGAAGGTGGTAGAGTAAAAGGTAAATTTGTATCCAATGATAACGGTAAAACATGGATTTTTCAGAAGGAGGTACAGCCAAATGAAACAGAATAAGAGTAAACGAAATCGAATAATTGGCTGGACTCTACTTTGTTTAGCAATTGGTTTTTGCTGTTTACAAATGTGTTATTTGTTTATCTCTGCAAAGTATCAAGTTGAGTACATTGATAATCGATTATTTTATATTATAAATATTTTATGTATCGTCTTTCTAACTCTAGCAATTCTGCTTCTAATAACACTTACTAAAAAGCTGAAAATAATCGGTGCAAGTATAGTGGTCGTTTTTATTGTAGTTCATATATCCATGCTTGTTTCCAGTAATCAAACAGTCAAAAATATTACAAGTATATCCCCTAATTGGATGCATATTTTATCTATTAAAGAAAATATAGAGAAAGGAGAGATCGTTTATTATCGGAACTACTATAGCATTCTAGCTCTCCCAAAAGAAAGATTGCCTTTTGAGTCAAGAGGAGAATTTCAAGTGGAATGGTTAGCGAATGATATCGTTGCCGTTACATACGAAGCAAAAGACAATAGCATTCAACAATTTATTGCCACTTATGGTGATCGTGGTAGTGGTAGTTCTTATTATTATGTAGGGGCTGAGATTCATGGCCACTGGCAAGGTGAAAACATAAAAGTGATAAGCGATACGGAAGGTATTTCTGTGATTCAAAATGATAAAACGGAATTGTTTGAATGGGATAATATTCAACAGTTTGGCACACTTGCTGTCATTTTAAAGAAAAATAACGAAGCTGTTTGGACTATATCACTAAATGAAGATTTTGAGGTTCATTCTGATGCCTCTGATTCATCTGTAGGAAATATCAGTATTTATGAAGCAACGATGGAAAAAAACAAACAGATTACACTGCACTATAGTGGTTCTAACTAGGATGTATGGGATCTGGATGCAATAAAAGAGGATATAGAGATTGCTATGAAAAGAAGTGTAGATATCGAGATAAAAACTTGGGAAGATGGGCAATTCACTTTTCATAATGGAAAAGTCATCTGGGGGGATTTGAGTAGAAGAACAATTGAAATGGAAGATGTATTCAAATCCTTTGTGATAAAACTTGATGAAATAGTAGATGTAACAGTTTTAGAGTAAATAGAAAAACCACCACCTCGATTAGGAGACGGTGGTTCATTTTTATTTTATTCTAAATTATAAATTATCTATCGCGTATTGCGCTTCTTCCGGAGTGAACTTTTCCCCGTATTCCGAAATCAATTGTTCGTAAATAGCCGAATCTGACATATTCATAGTTTCTGCATATGATTGTGCCTTTTTTAATGCGTTTTCTTTCCAATCGAATACAATGTTATCCATCGCATATTGAGCAGCTTCTGGGGGGAAATTCTCTCCATATTCAGAAGTCAACTGATCATAAATGCCTACCTTTGACATGTGCATAGTTTCCGCGTATGATTCCGCTTTCTTTAACGCCGATTTATGCTCCCTAGGGACACTTTCCTCTTTTTCCTTGGCTTCAGCTTCAGCCTCTTCTTGTGCAATTCTTTCTTCTTCCGCCTTGGCTTCCACTTCCGCTTCTTCTTTGGCTTTTTGTTCAGACTCTGCTTTCTTTTCTGCTTCTTTGGCTTCACGAGTAGTTTTCTCTTCTGGTGTTTCTTCTACTTCTTCCACAATTGGTGCAGTAGTTTCCACTTTTTCATCTTCGGTATCGGAATCATCCCCACCAAGTGCTGCAGTACATGCTCCAATTAACACAATGACGCCGAAAATTAGTGAAATGTCCCTGTGTTAGAAACATTCATGTTTGTTTCTAACACAGGGACAAAAATCGATGAAGGTCCGATTGAAATTATCATCAAGCGACGAGAGAAAACAAATGGCTAAAATAAATACGTTTTCAGCGTCTAATGAATACTTTTTAAGAAGTGGGAAACATTAACGGGAGTAGATGCAGAAATGGAGGGATTAGGATGAAGCAAAAAAATGCTTTTGCGCTTATGACTGTTATTTTATCAGCAGGCTTTTTATTCGGCTGTAACGGTGGCGATGAAGATGAGCCAGATCCAACCGAAGAACCTACAGAGCAGCAAGAAGATAATAGTCAATAAAATTTTTTTAAACAGGATTCATGTAAGAACATCGTTCAATACTGAACGGTGTTTTTATTTTATTTTTATAAATCCGAACAAGTTAGATAGGAATGTTAGCTTGTGCATATAAAAGAGGTCAATCCTCATTTCGAGGATTTTTTGTTTGATTGGGAGCAAAAGTTTCAGTTCCGATGGAAATATTCTTGGGATGGTAATTATGTAACGAAGGAAACGTTGCTTTATCTTTAAAGTTATCTTGTTCATTCATATTTTTGCAGCTGGATTCACGATGCGACGGATAGCTTCTAAGCTGCAATAGCGGGACTGATTGTAATTAATGTAGCTATGGTGGTCGTGCAGACTGTCGCCACTACCATAAAAAGAAAACAACAATTGGGATAAATTAAGCAATTATAGAATAGCATACCTTATGGGACACAAATTTAGCATTTTACGAAAAACCAGGTTTTCTCTACTACAAGAAAATAACACGGTTTCTTTGCTCGTTCGAAATGGGGTTTTCATATAACGAATCATCGTCTTCATTCCAATTCGAGAGTCGTAACATTCTGTCTACTCATCATGCCACACAGAGAATGAATGTTATACTATTAGGCTCTAAAAACTCGTATTCTTACTAGCGTCAGCCGAAATTCATCTCCCACTTTCACTGTGTTGCACCCGTAACGTTTGGAAGTGGGTAACTTCTTTCGGAAAGAATATTAAAAATGAATCTGTACAGTTATAATACTAATATGTTAGTAGTAGATTCACATTATAAATACATAAAGAAGGAAGTAGTGAAACGTATGGCAATTACATCGCATTCTGTAATCATTCCAACATCTGTAGAGAAGGTATGGGAATACGTTAGTCGAATTGAAAACTGGGCAGTAATGGTTCCTGCCTATAAGGAGCATGAACAAATTGATGAACAAAAGTCAGTTTGGACATTCGAAGGGAATATTAAAGGATTTAAAAAGACTGTGAAAATGGAGTTAAACGTCACTGAATTTCATGAGCCATCGACGATTCGGTTCGAGTTAGAAGGGTTAACGGACAACTTTACAGGTAGTGGTAAGTTTACTGCTGAAGAAACGGCAGGGCAAACAACGATGACAGGGACAATTGAAGTAAATGCAGGTGGCTTAACAGGCGCTGTGTTCACACCTGTTATTAAAATGGTATTACCGAAAGTGACAACACGCTTAACAGAGAAAATTGCACGCCAAATTAAACAGGAAAAGGTGCCAGTTTTGTAAAGAAGGTTTTGCTTATTGAGGTGACAGGCACTTTTATATAATGTGGCTGACATTAGAATGAAGTGCGGTTAGTCAAAAGAGTAACCACTCAGCTTCTTGGTCGGAAGCTGAGAGTGGTTACTTTTTCTATTGATGTATAATGTAACCATCGCTACAACAGCTGTCGCTGTCAATGCGGGGAACATTCAATAAAAAATGTCCCTGTGTTAGAAACATTCACGTTTATTTAAACAAACGTGAATATTTAAACTTTCATGTTTGTTTCTAACACAGGGACAAAAAATAATGGGATTTTAAATGCTGTTAATACGAATAAACTATCAGAGGAAAGAATAGACGAATCTGTTAAAAGAATATTAATGCATAAATTTTCTTCAGTAGAATAATTAATGCTGAATTAAGAGTAAAATATTGATTATATTAAAATATCCCTGCGTTAGAAACATTCACGTTCATTTAAACAAATGTGAATGTTTAAACTTTCATGTTTGTTTCTAACACAGGGACAAAAAAATCATTCAATTACAGCCGATGTAGACAGGTTTCATTCCATTTCAATTATTACATCATTTTCTTTAGCAAGTGCTTGAATTTGAGTTTGGTAGTCCCTCATCATCTTTCTAGCCTCGGTAAGCTTCTCATTGGCTTCATTCATTTTATCCATATCTTGCTCTTCCAGTGCTGAAAGAATAGTGACAAAGCCACTATTTTGAATATTGACAGCTTTAATGTAGTTCTCATGTATGTTCCTTAATTCTTCCGTTTCTACTTTTACTTCCTCTAAATTCGTAATGAACTTTCCATATTTCGGAATAACTTCGTCTAATATTGTATTATACATCGTTTCATCATCTGTATAGTTAGGACCTGAAACACTATCGTATAAGGAAATTACTTCTACTTCTTGTTCCGCAAGTGAAGGCATGATCTCGTTCATATAACTTAACAAATCATCCTGAACCTTATCCGATTTTTGAACTTCAGGCTTTTCTACTGCTTTTTCCACCGTTTGAGCTGTTTCTACTTTTTCATTGGTTGATTCGCTTACACAACCAGTCAATGCGAGCATTGATGCTATTGACACTCCGATTAAAACATTTGCTTTCTTCATTTACAACCACCCCTTTGTATTTTATATGCTACTCGTTATAGTAATGATTCAACAGTATGAATATTCTTAATCAAGTTAGGGCCTATTTAAAAAATATCCCTGCGTTAGAAACATTCACGTTTCTTTAAACAAATGTGAATATTTAGACTTTCTTGTTTAATTCTAACACAGGGACAAAAAACATGTACTGAAATTAAATAAGAGTTATGCTAAGGTAACTATAATAAGCGATCTGAATCTCATGGAAAGAACGTTTATAAGATAACCGTACGAAGACAGTAAAATTTTATTTGAAAACAAAAGGGATAGTGGCTGTATTATCGTTTACAATACGGTTTTAAGAGGAAAGCAAGGTCTTATCCAACCTAGAAAATAAATTTTATTAAAATGTAGAAATGAGGAAAAATTATGTATCCAAATATTCTTAGACATCCTGGACCTACTCCAATTCCTAAAAAAGTGGAACTGGCAATGACACAAGATATGATTAGCCATCGTACAGTAGAATTTGTTAATCTTTATCAAGAAGTAACACAAAATGTAAAAGCTTTCTTCGGGACGAAGCAAGATATTTTACTTCTTCCTTCGGGCGGAACGGCAGCATTAGAAGCAGCTGTGGTAAATACGGTTTCTCCTGGTGAAGAGGTAGTCGTCATCTCAGTAGGTGCCTTTGGGGATTATTTCATTTCCATATGTGAGAGATATGGCTTACATGTACATAAACTTGCAAAAAATTGGGGTGAAGCTTGTACCAAGGAAGATCTGATTGAATTTTTAAAACCACTATCCAATATTAAGGCTGTTTTTGCTACTTATAACGAAACTTCAACAGGAATCCTAAACCCTATCGAGCAATTAGCCGAAGTGGTTCGCAACCATTCAGATGCTATCTTTATAGTCGATGGAGTAAGTGGTATTGGGGGTGTCCCTGCTGAAATGGACCAATGGGGTATTGATATTTTGGTAACAGGTTCACAAAAAGCGATGATGCTTCCCCCGGGTCTTGCCCTTTTAGCCGTAAGTGAAAGAGCATGGAAAGTGATTGAGGCTAATCATTCTACTGCTTATTATTTAAATTTGTTAAGTTACCGTGAATGGGCAGCAAAAGGAATGACACCTAATACTCCGGCAATTTCGCTCATCAAAGGTCTTTCTGCTGTTTGCGATTTAGTTGAGGAGGAAGGCGGTATTTCAAAAACGGTTGAACGACATGAAGTTATGAAAAACATGGTTCGTGAGGCCATGAGAGCCCTGTCAATTGAATTATTAACAAGTGATAAGTATGCATCACCTACAGTTACAGCGATACGTACCCCAGAAGGATTAGATCTTACAGCCTTTTTAGGACATCTAAAGAAGAAGTATCACCTTGATTTTGCTGGTGGTCTCGGTCATCTTCAAGGCGAAATTTTCAGATTCGGACATATGGGCTATTGCTTCCCTAGTGATATCCTTCAATCAGTTTCTCTAATGGAAGCAGGTTTGCAGGATTTATCCTATCAATTTGAGCCTGGAGCTGGAGTAAAAGCGGCACAAGATGTTTTCTTGTCCTCATTAAGAAAGTAACATATTAAAAAATATCCCTGTGTTAGAAACTTTCACGTTTATTTCTAACACAGGGACAAAAAAAGCCACAAACCTTATATATCAAGGTTTGTGGCTTTTGTCTATTTAATAAAATGTCCCTAATAAAATGTCCTTGTGTTAGAAACATTCATGTTTGTTTCTAACACAGGGACAAAAAAATTTCAAAATTAATAATAGTGAATATTGTATGGGAAACTTGATAAAACTTTGAATCAGATCAGGAAGCTATCAATGTTGATTAGTTTATGCTTGATATTTTTTGTTTATAGTAAATAATATAAGTAGACTAGAAATTTAATTAAACGATACAGTTTAACAATAATATAAAGATATTAAGGAGAGAAACAAATGAAAAACAATAAATTAAAAGAAACGCCACATATTAAGCCAAATGGAGTAGAAATAGCAGAAACTATGTTTTTGCCAGGAGATCCACTTCGTGCAAAGTTTATTGCTGAAAACTTTTTAGAAAAACCAGTTCTTTTTAATGAAGTTCGAGGTATGCTGGGGTACACAGGCGAATATAAAGGAAAGAAAGTTTCTGTTATGGGTACCGGTATGGGGTCACCAAGTATGGCAATATATTCATGGGAACTAATTAATATTTTTGGGGTTAAAAGTTTAATTCGTATAGGTTCATGTGGGGCTATGCAAAATGATATTAAGTTATATGATATTATACTTGCAATGGGAGCAGCGACAAATTCAAATTATGCACATCAATGGAATCTTCCAGGTCAATTTCCAATTACAGCATCTTATGAATTATTAGAGAAAGCTAAGAAAATAGCTGATGAAAAGAATTATAAGGTTCATGTAGGGAATGTACTATCTAGTGATGTTTTCTATAATGCTGATGAAACTGCAACAGAAAAGTGGGCTAAGATGGGAATATTAGCGGAAGAAATGGAAACGACAAGTTTATATTTAAATGCTGCTAGTGCTGGAGCTAAAGCATTAACAATTTTAACAGTAAGTGACCATATGATTACACATGAACAAACAACTCAAGAGGAGAGACAAACTTCATTTACAAAGATGATAGAAATAGCTTTAGACATAATATAAGTAATGGGAGTCATAAATACCTCTTTACTTGGATGAATGTAATTGTGTCAAAGAGGAGATACACAGCCTAAACATCATTCCATAATATATTTTTGTGAGAAAAAACCTTTCTTAATCAAATCTTGTTCTGCAGTGAATTGGGTATAAAAATATAAAAGTAAAAAGGATGTCTTAATCAAGACATCCTTTTTACCTTATGATTTAGTATAGTTATCGAAGTAACCTTGGATATAGACCATTGGTGTTCCTTTGTCTCCACTACCAGAAGTCAAATCAGATAATGATCCAATTAGGTCTGTTAGTCTACGAGGTGTGGTACCTTGAGCTTCCATCGCACCAACTAAGTCTTCGTTTTTATTCTCTATGAATCCAGATATAGCTTGTTTTAACTCTTCTCCACGAAGGTGTGAGAAATTGTTATCTGCTAAGTACTTTAATTTCACTTCGTTTGGAGTACCGTTAAGTCCATGAGTAAAAGCAGGAGATACTACTGGGTCCGCAAGCTCCCAAATTTTACCGACTGGATCTTTGAATGCTCCATCTCCATAAACCATTACTTCTACGGTTTTACCTGTTACTTCTTTGATTTTTGCTTGAATTCCATCAACGATTGGTTGACAGTTGTTCGGAAATAATTTGACGCTTTCTTCTGTTGCTTTATTTGATCCTAGAAGACCATATTCTTCATTAAAGCCACTACCATTGATTGATTCTGAAAGAATATCATCAAGACCATATACTTTTTCAGCACCGTTTTTTGTTAAAATTAGTTTCGTTCTGAAACGTGAGTGAATATCACAAGTTAATACAGACTTTGTATAATCTAATATGGTTTTTGGATTGTTTGAGAAAATAACTTCGCAAGTTATACCTTCAGCCAGGACTAGAGATTTATAGTATTCGATGTAATCAACACCGGTAAATGGATGTTGAATTTTACCGAAGTGTTCACGGAACTCAGATTCAGATAATACATCAGTCCATGGATTTATGCCTTTAACATCTAGTTCGTCAATGTCTACAAGGTGGTTCCCAACTTCATCGGCTGGATAACTCAACATTAAAACTATACTTTTTGCGCCTTTTGCAATCCCTCGTAAGCAATTGGCAAATCGATTACGGCTAAGAATTGGGAAAATGACGCCAACTGTGTCGTCACCGAATTTTGCTTTTATATCTGTTGCTATATCGTCAACTGAGGCATAGTTTCCTTGTGCACGAGCGACAATGGATTCCGTTATTGTTACAATGTCACGATCCTCAATCAAAAATCCTTCCTTTTTTGCTGCATTTAAAACCGTATCAACTACGATTAGTTCGATATTATCTCCTTGGTTAATGATTGGACCGCGAAGTCCACGTACTATTGTTCCAACTGCTCTTGTCAATATAATCTCTCCCCTAATCAAGTACACTTTAAATCATATTATGTGCTAATGTTCTAACACCTATAAGTTTACTATACCTTGTTAAAGTGGTATAAGTAAAATTAATAAATATTATATGTGATATTAGGAGAACTTATATGATAGGAAAATTGGATTTATACCGTATATTTAACATCGTTAGCAGAAATAAAAGTTTTTCTAAAGCAGCACAAGAACTATATATGACCCAATCCGCTGTTAGTCAAGCAATTTCAAAGTTGGAGAAAGAATTGGAAATACTGCTTTTCTATCGAACATCAAAGGGAGTAACATTGACAAATGAAGGAAAACTGTTAAATGAGCATATTAATTCAGCTTTAGGAATAATTAATATCGCAGAAGATAAAATATTAGAATTTAAAACATTAAAGACTGGACAATTACGTATCGGAGTTGGAGATACTATCTCTCGCTATTTTTTATTACCTTATTTGGAAGAATTCCATAATAGCTACCCTGAAATCAAATTAAATATATTAAATGGAACCACATCAGAAATATGTGATTTTATTAAATCCGGAAAGGCAGATGTGGGGATATGTAATTTACCGGTCCACGACAAGCATCTTCAAGTCATCCCTTGTAAGGAAATCCAAGATATTTTTGTATGCGGAGAAAAATATAAAAAACTAACGGAAAAACCGATTAGTTTAGAAAGTTTAATGAGAATGCCCCTAATTTTTTTAGAAAAGAAATCAAATTCACGAATGTTTGTCGAAAATTTCTTTAAAGAGAAGGGCTTTCAAGTTTCACCTGTGTTTGAACTCGGGTCGTATGATCTAGTTTTAGAATTTACAAAAATAAATCTAGGTATTTCATGTGTCATAAGAGAGTTTTCTAGGGATTATTTAGAAAGAGGAGATTTATACGAGATAACGCTAGAAGAGGAAATTCCAAAAAGGAGTATTGGCATCTGCTATTTAAAAAATATTCCGTTATCACGTGCTGCGAAGAAGTTTGTAGAACATATAAATAATGTCTGAAGCAGTAAAAACTCATTTAGATGTATTACGGTGACCCGTATCAGAAGTATGTGAGGTTTAATTAGGAAAGACGTAAAAGTCGTTTCAGTGCAACCAAGTATTTAACATAAAGTAACTAGCATCTTGTGTGCTGCTATATACACTCAACACATTGTGAAGCAGTTGCGTGGTTGGAGTTACGTTAATGGTTGTTTGGACATAAAATTAAGACCCATCTTATCTGAAATGGGTGGGATGGGTCTTTTCGTATGGGAATTAGTAGAATATTCCATGGTGTGTACAACGGCAAATAAAATACTTCATCTAAAGGAAGCGTACATTTAAGTAATAATACTGCTACAGACTAAAATAGCGTGGTCAATCATCAGTACTTAGCGCCCCGTACAACTTGCTGAAACCTTTATAAGGCTGCCTACACCCCACTAAAGAAGTTATTTCATCCGGGGAACATGAACATGTAGAAAGCTTCAAGGTCCTTTTAGATTATCAGCGTTAAGATCTGCTACCATTAGAACTGGTAGCTGGAAAATTTGTTTTCACTATAGGGCTGACTCTAACACCTTTCTTTTCCTTGCTAATTTCAAGCAAGCTGGCAACATCAGCTATCCTATTCAACTGAATAAATCTCACCTGATAGGTTCATACTTCTAAAAAAGAAGAAGGTGAACGCTATTACTAAATTTGAAATAGCAATGGATAATTTTTATTTTGAAACGCTTAATGATTTAGTTAGACAATTCAACGAACTTATTCCTGAGCATGCTACTTATAAATATTCCGCGCAAGACGTATTGGAATTACTAATCCTTAAGGAATATGTGAACAGTGAAATAAAAACTATTCGACCTTGAAGTATATGGAGACGCTTTTTGTTCGTATCGTTCAATTATTGGGCTTGCTACTTTCAGCGATATTTTTCCTAAGACTGGTTCTATTTTGTAGTTTTTCTATATCCCCTAAAGCCTGGTCAATGTGTTTTAAAACACTTTTCAACAGTAATATGTTAGATATTCATCTTCGTTTGAATACACAACATCTTTTCTAAGTTTTTTACGAGCATTAGGCTATGAATATAGTGAAAGAAAGTATCCTAAGATAAAAATGTCCGAGGAAGAACATTATGCCATAAAAAAAGTAGCAGTGAATCGATTTAAGATGAAGAATCCAGATCCAATGCTTAAAGTAATTAGGCTCACTGAGTTAATATGAATCTAAACCCCAATTTATCCCAAACTAATAATTACAAATTGAATTCTAAATAAAAAGCCACAAACCTCAGATATCAAGGTTTGTGGCTTTTGTCTATAAAATCATTTCAGTAAAATAAGTGTGGTACAAAAAATTAATTATGCGGACAAAAAAGTAAACTGGTGGTCTGTATTACTCAATTAATGAAAACAGGTTACTACAGTTTCAGTATTAGCTAATCGTTAAGATAGCTTTTCTTCAACAAAAAAAGCAATTTAGTGGAAGTAGGGAAAGTAATACAAGGAGGAATAAATGATGGAAATACATACATATTTTATTCAATTAGCAGTTACGATAATAGTCATTTTGGGAGCTTTGTTAAAATGTTCATTACAGTAAGATACAAATAATATTCATAATTACAAGATAGATTACCCTAACCATCCTACAATCTCTACATAATCTATAAATAGTAAGAGGGAAGGAGGGGGTATAAGATGTATGGATATAGCGGAGGCGAAAACAGCAACTACAGTAATAACGGATCTAGCTTCGTGTTGATTGTAGTATTGTTTATCCTACTTATTATTGTAGGAGCAAGTTTTATGAAGTACTAAACGAATATGATGTAGATTTAGACAGTGTTTCAGCTTTGGCAACGTCACTTTTTAGTCATGGGGTATAATTTGTCCGATGCGCCTAAGGACTTTAAGAAAAATGGTTAGTAAAAAGTTTTAAATGTTAGATACTTTCCTATTTTGTATCTCCTCTTCTTAAAAAGCGACCTTCTCATTAATTGAGTTGGTCGCTTTTTTTATTTGTCCAAAATTTACTTGTTATAAAATAGAACTATTGTTCGTATGGCGGAAAAGAGTTATAGGGAACGTATGTGCTTATAAATATTTTGAAGTACATGCAATATAGTCAGATTACAGAAATTATTTACATGAATAACAAAGGTGAAATCAGTAAAAGGCGAGTAAAAGTTTTGAGTGTTTCACCAGATTTATTCAGGCTTATAATTTCTTGCGTGGTACAAAAAGGACTTTCAAAATAGAAAATGTACTTGCATTTGTTCTAGTCGTGAATCGTGAAAGGGATGCTATCTGATGGAGCACTTCGAGGAGATGGATCATCAATTGGACTTGTCAAAGATACGTGATCGAGGAAGTAAAAAATGGGTGCCATGATGTTGCCAGAGCACGTAGCACTGATTAGACAATATAATAAAGAAATTAAAAAAGTACCTCGACCTGATTTAGATGAATGGGACCTGGATGCGATACAAGAAAACATCGAAATAGCTATGAAACGAAATGTAGATGTCAAGATAAAAACTTGGGATGATGGTAAATTCATTTTTCATAATGGAAAAATTATCTGGGTGGATTTGGGTAGACGAACAATCGAAATGGAAGATGTATTCAAGTCTTTTATGTTGAAGCTAGATGAAATAGTAGATGTAACAGTTTTAGAATAAAGGAAACGACCGACCGTAATGGAAGGTGGCTGTTTTTATTGTTCAAAGTTTTAAAAAAACGTTTTTGAAAAATCCGTCACGCTGTACTAAAAGTCAATCAATTAATTGATTGTTTTTCGAAATAGAAAAGGCTGAAATCCCTGATGGTAAGGGATTTCAGCAATATGGTCCCGACTGGTCTCGAACCAGCGACCCCCACCTTGTCGAATTTGTAACCCTTAAATAACCAAGTTAAATTGAATTCGATTTAGTTAAATAAGTCTGGTTTAATAAGGTTTTCACGAGTGTTAAAGTCATTTGAGTAAAATAAGATCGGTACAAAAAGTTAATTATGCGGACAGAAGAGTAGACAGGTGGTCTGTATTACTTTTTTGATGAAAACAGGTTACAACTGTTTTATAATAGCTAATCCTTTATGATTTAATTTCAGTATTACCTTTCCCGCTTTCACTGTGTTGCACCCGTAACGTTTAAAAGTGGGTAACTTCTTTCAGAGCCTTTAATTGCTACGATTGGTCGTTTATTGCTTCTGTTTATGGACATAACAATTGAAGTGCATGATGCACATAATGGCAAACTTTCATGTGAAATAAAATTACCATACTTTTTTTCACATGTGCCATTACAATCAACATTACAACATTTTGTTGTAATTTTAGTTTGAGAGCCATTATGTTCTTCGTAAGAAACTATGTCAAATCCACATAGCTCCATATTATGTTCAATCATTTTATGGGTGATTCCATGTCTTTTCCACAACAAATCATTTTCTTTAGCGTATCGAACATTAGGAATGTGAATCGTTATTTCATGTTTACCACTTGATAATGTCTTAACAATTCGGGCAATTTTCTCCATCTACTGAACCTCCTTAAATTTACAATAATACTATTATAGTATAAATCCTATGGACATAGCTTGTATCAGCATTTGATTCTATGTGAAAAATAATAGGGATATTTATATAAGACCGTTTGGCAAATTAAGTGCTACAGTTAAGATAAATCAGGATAGGTTGTTGAACGTAGAATAATGAACAGGGTTTTATTACATAAATAGCAAGAAAAAAGCACATTGTCACTTTAGGCGATAATTTGCACTAATTTTAAGCGCTATTTTGCCCATCTAACTTAAAAAGACAACTTCCTTCAGATGGGCAGCATCAAGAAATCGCGTTTACAATGTTAAAGAGAATCCAAATATAAAAAGCCTAATTTCTCGGTAATATAAGTGAAAAATTAGGCTTTTTAAATATGAGGTCCTGATCACTACCCTTTTATTAAAAGACAGCATTAATCAAGAAAATAGATAAGAGGTGGAGGGGAAATCATAAGGATTAAATGAAAAGTAGTGATTTATAAAAAAGAGCAAGGATATTGGTTATTCATTTTAAGAATATATTTATACCGAAAATGTAATATAACCAAATATTTTATATACTGTGATAAATTCAGGAGGACTTTAAAGAGAGTTGGATTATTTTGATAATATAAGAATAGAAATGTTCCCAGCTTTAGAAGGAGATTGTTTTTTAATCAGTTTAGGAGACATATCAAAAGCGCATATACTAGAGATGGAGGCTTTGAAGTACTAGGTGGGACTTTCCATGAGATAGGGAAGACCAAACTCAAAAAGGAACTTTTAACGAAAGAAGAATTCACAGAAGAAGAACAAAATGAGTGGGAAAAGTATCCGGAAATTTGGTTTGAAATGTGTAGACAGGAACGAGACTTAAATTTGTTGATCGCTCATTGTGCCTACCAACGATGCGAAAACTTTAACGGTTCGGGTTTTCCTCGAAGTCTCAGAGAAAAGGACATTCATTTATTTGCGAAGATTATTGCTGTAGCTGATATGTTTGATAACCTCACTCGACCAATTGCAGGGAAAAATTCATTACTTCCACATGAAGCGATGGAAATTATGATGAGGCATTGTTATAAGGAGAGATATATTTGTCTCTCTTTTTTTCGGTTTTGTACTTTTTCTTTGTAAGCAAAAAGTCATTTTCGGGTTAGGGTATTTTCAAAAGCCTTAAAGGTCATAAGCAACTTAAAATACTGTATATTATGAAGATAATGATTGAAAGAACAAATAGACACAGTTACAATTTAGTAACTAGTACAAGTGTTGAAAGGATGAATAAATGTTAGATTATAAATATTACCAAGGGGGAGGTTTGGACCATATTGTTCTGTTGCATGGAATAGGTGGTAATTCCCAAATCTTTTATAAACAAATCGATGAATATAAAAAGAAATTTAATGTGTTAGCTATTCACTTGCCGGGACATGGAAAGTCTCCAGATACAGATGCGTACGAAAAGAAGTTTACCTATGATTTAGTGGTTGAAGAAATAGGGAAAATAATGGATTTACTGGGGATTAGAGAGGCACACTTTGTCGGAATATCATTAGGCTCTATTATCATTCATCACATTCTACAAAAAGAGCCTGAACGAGTGATAAGTGTGGTTTTAGGAGGTACTATTACAGGATTCAACCTATTTTCTAAAACGTTGTTATTAATGGGTAGGTTAATAAAAGGAGTGACTCCTTTTATGTTGGTTTATTCTTTATTTGCACATATTATGATGCCGAAAAGGAATCACAAGAAGTCTAGGGAGTTGTTTATACGAGAAGCTCAAAAAATGAAGAAAACCAATTTTCTCTCATGGTTTGATCTAATTCGAAACGCAGATACAACCTATCAAACTGTACAAGAAACGAGTGGGAATATTCCTAAGCTCTATATTTCAGGTGATGAAGACCACTTGTTTGTGAAGGTATTAGAGAAAGATATAAAAGGAGATGCAAACGCTCAAATGATCATCCTCAATCATTGTGGTCATGTTTGTAATATAGAAAGGCCACAAGAGTTCAATCTTGCATCTCTCACGTTTATTGAGAAACATAGAAGGGTATCAGAAGAAGTCGGTTAAATTGGTTGATTCATAAAGTATAACTACATGAAATCGAGTGTAACTCTAGCGAGTTACACTCGATTTTTTTTATTAAAATATCTTTCGACACCCCATTTATTTATTTCAATAAAACACCTAAAAAATCCACTCTACTAATTAGAATCCGATGAATTTGAAAGTATACTATTTATGCGGAAATTACAGAAGAGGAAGGTTCAGAGTGGTTACACCTTTGTATATCGGTGAAATTGATGCTTAGCTAAATCAAAATAATCACATAGTACACAATAGACTTTGGGTATCTTCAAAAGTAATTTCCCAAAGTCAGATGTGAGTAGACTAGAAATAGAACCTCTTAATAGTTTAGAAGTCTGTATAAAGTTGGAAAGACTATCCTTAGTGCGTATCTCGGAGCAGAGATCGTCGAACTGATATCTTTTGGTGAAGGAATTGATTTACAAACAAGAGAAAACTTAACCTTTATTGATGTCATTCTAGTCCATCTTGTTTTTCGAAATACACAAATAGGTCAACGACTCGTAAAAAAAGCTTTAAACAAGTGAAAACGAACAAGGTAGCAGCTTACTTGGTTTCTCTGGAAGCGAAACATCTAATTATGAAGTTTGGTTTTCAATCGACCAATCGAGTGATGTACGAGCTGCTATATCATCTTTACAGTTGCACCGAACAACGAAACTAGCGATAGTTGTTACGGTGTATACATATACCCTTTACTTTATTTTTCTCCCGCTTCCACTGAATAGGAATACTTCAAAATCGACGATATAATAGTATATATTCCCTTGATTTTTTACTTTTTTTTGACCTATAAACAAATAGTATATACAGCCTTCCGGGTTGAAGATTGCACATAGCATAACGCTATCCAAACAATCTCCTATTCGGAAGTTTTTTTTGTTTCAAGAAGAATAAAAAAACCGAGAATGTAAAAAAACATTAATTTTCAGGAGGAATTATTATAACAACAAGCATGACAGAAAACAGTTTTTTTTCAGTAGAGGATTTTAGAGAGAACTTTGCAGAACTATTAATTGAATGTGTATCTATTTAATTCAAAGGATAATATGCCGTTTTCTTATGTACTGAACTAAAAATACGTAGAGAAAAAAGGATTCGAGAACATGTGGCAAATTAAAATGTTCACTACTAGAAACAAAGGAAAATTATTAAAAAGTGGTTTTTCCACGTAGTAGATAGTGAAACGAAGGAAGAACAGAGTTTGCAGCCAAAGGAAATTGAGTGGTTGAATGAGTGGGTTAAAGAAAATGACGGTTCAAAGAGAAAAGTTGCTAAAAACGAGTGAAGTAACTTGTCGATACAATGGTTTATAACTTTATATAACGAAATATAAAGTGTTTTGCGTCAAATTTGCGTCAAACATAGAAAAACACCATCCAATAAAGGATGGTGTTTTTCTGTAAACCCATACGTACCAATGGTTTATTGTTATGGTCCCGACTGGGTTCGAACCAGCGACCCCCACCTTGTCGAAATCATTTGGCTAAATTAAGCTAGTTCAGCTCAGTTAAATAAGTATGGGAAACGTTGATTTAACAAGGTTTTCATCAATCGTAAAATCAACTGTGTTAAATAAAAACAACTGAAAAAAATAATTCTGTGAGCAATCTGTGAGCATTTTGGTGAGCAAGTGATCTGTTTTTTAAAAAGGTTTGCTTTGTTTAATGTATTTTAATACTGGGGGTTTGAATACTTCCTGGGACGTTAAAGGGTTCAGGTTGGATAGAATTGAATAAAAATCAAAGCGCTTCAAACCCTTGTTATATAAGTGTTTGAAGCGCATTTTATGTTTTAAGGGTTACTCACGTTAGAAAGTAATTGGAAAAGGTGCGATTTATACACCTCTTTAAACAAATTATACACGATTTTATACGATAGATAGCCGCTCAAAAATGCCTACCGTTTGTTTGGAACCCTTTTCACGTAGCTCTTTCGTGAGGTGTGCATATGTAGAGGTTGTAATCTCTAATGATGCGTGACCAAGGACCATCAAAATTTCATTATATCTTAACCTTATGATTTACAATCATTTCTCTTTAAAGAAGTAAGTAATAAGATAATTTTCTCTTTTAAAAGGAATGTAGTGGAAAAATTATAGAACTTAAATGATAATATATTTTCGAAAAAAAATCTAATAAGTAAGTTATAAAATATTTTAAATGGAAAAATAATACATAGACTTTGTGCTTAAAGATATACATACTAAAGGAAGTAAATTTTTCCAGACGAAGGTGAATATATTGGATTCAATGGTTATAAGAGAGATTGAAAAAATAACGGAGGAATATTTTACGTTATTAGAAGACTATTTTGGTACTATTTATATTCCAGGGCTTGATGTGAGTTTACAAGCCTTTAGAATAGAAAAATATCAATTAGCTTCAAAGATGCTAATTGCAAGTATTGAAGATTTACAAAAAGATTTATTCAATTTTTGGGAAAAGCATGCTGACAGAATGATAAGTTTTATTAATAACTCTAATATTTTTAAAACAACTTATTGTGGGAATATTTCTCCACTAAATCATAATGGATTTATAAATAGAACAGCTCTTTATGTTGATACAATTTTAATAAAAGAGCCAATAGGGTATTTAATGTTTACTAAACCTATTTCTACAGATGAAGCGTATATTTATAATATTATTCAACATGCTTTCAATTTGTTTGAATTAAAGAAATTATTTTTTGGAGAAGGTGCTATTCCTCTTTTTATAATAATTCCACCAATTTTTGATGAAAAAGGTCAGAATGAAATATATGGCATTGCTGAAGAATATGGGACACAATATGTAAATAATGTACTTGAAAGCGATTTTAATGAAAGGGAAGAAATATTTGAGTATTTAAGTTCTATTAATGATTTAGAGACGATAAAGCAATTAATAAAAAATCCCCAATTAATAGATTTTAGAGGAATGTCAGTAGAAGATTATTTAATGGAAGTACATGAAAATATCTCTGGTACTTTTCAAAATGGAAATGACTTTTCGATTGGTAAAACCTTAGCTTTCAAAATTTTTGGTCAATTCTCTAATATTTCTTATGAACTTACACATGCTATAGGATTAAACTCACAAATTATCTTTGATAGAAGTGATTATTGGGATTTATATAAAAATCACTTTATTTTTAAAAGTGATCCCGATACTTTAATTCTTGAATCATTACAACAAAGTGAATTTAAATGGCTAATTAATTATGATATGGAAAAATTCAATATACTAAGAAATGAAGAAGAATTAGTTCAATTAAGAAATATTCTAAGAAAAAATATTTACAATGCAAATAATGCTCTAACATCGGAAAAAGTAAAATATCAAGTTTTGAGTAATATAGAAGAAGCTTTTTTAGACCATACATTTATGATAGATGAAATTAATAGTAAATTAAGGAAAAAATTATCGGTTGATGGATTGGTAGTTACTGGAGCAGCTGTCTCAGGTTTAATACCTGCAAGCCTTGCTTTATTACCTCTTATCTCAACTGTAACTGCGAGTTATGGAATCTTTGATTTTGTGCATCAATTTTCTCGCTTAAATAAAGAAAAAAAAGAATTAAAAAATGGCGTAATGGGGATGTTATTTGATGCTAGAACGAAAAAGTAGTTTTAATCCAAAATTAGATGAATTTGAAATGAGTTTTAATGTCTATATGGATTATGTTAACAGACAAATAAAAAAAGATATAAATTATATGCCGCATCCCTTTGTACGAGCATTATTAATTGCTCATTCTGAAGCAGGAAATGGACCAAATGGAAGATACTTAGGTGTTTCCAGTCTTGATGATTCCAGTCTTGGATGCTATTCAGTAGTTTTAGAGAAGAGGGGTGATAAATTTTCTATATTAGCAATTCAAAATATAGATTTAAACCTTGAAGTACCAGTCGAAGTAGGAATCTATTTATTAATTTTGTCTATGCGAATCGAGAAAATAGGGGGAAATGAAATTCTTCCTGAAGATGCAGTTGATATAGTTAATGACAATATTCCGGTATTGAACATGATACTTTTTAATAATGATGAATGGATACCGGCTAGAGACTATTGTAGAGATGTTATGAGACGAGATAAAAGAAATAATGAAGTAATTGAAAAAATTAATTCTGATATGACTTGGAGAGACTATCCTTCAACAGTAAGAAGTATTATTGCTCAATATTGGATTTTAGAAAAATATCCTGAAATGTTAGTACAAGACAAGTGTAATATAACTTACACTATGACTGAGCATACAATTCCTAAAAAAACATTTTTAGATAATATTTTATTCATGCTGTGTGGTGAACCATCGAAATATTTTGATGATCGATTTAAATGGACATATTTTTCTGATTTGGTATCATCAGATGAAAAAATAAATGGGAAAATTAAAGTTGGAAGGAATCATCCCTGTAAATGTGGATCGGGCAAAAAAAATAAGTACTGTTGTAACATTAATTATTTATAAATTTTTGGTTTAAAATCGTTTTTTATTTTGTATCTTTGCACATCAAGAGGTATATTTAATAGTTTATTTTATACATCCTCTACAATCAATCCCAAAAACCCAAAAATACCAACGCCCCAGCGAATACTTAAAAGTACTACTGGGACGTAATAATGATGTGATAGTAAAATTAGTGCAAATGATGAGAAGTAAAAGGTTCCTCTTATTCTTATATAATTTATTACGGTATTTGAGATGAAATATTTTCAAATACAATTAACATTAAAATCACATAATCGAAAGAGGTTTAAAATATGGAAGTGATAGCAAGGATTCCTCTAGGAGATATTGAATTTATTTGTTCACAAGGGGAATATAACTTTCGGGATGTACTTAATGACTTTCCTAACGCTAAAGAAATCTTCATCACCACTTACAGCATTAAATACAATGATGAACTCCTTCAACATCTAAAGAATGTAAAAGGAAAAGTAACTCTAATTTCAAGTGTACCTAATGTTTTTAAAGAAGAACATCTTACTAAAATGTCTACTGAAAGAAGAGCAGCAGCAATAAAAACAGCACGAAGAAATATACAAAATTATATAGAACTCTTTCAAAAAGATAAAGACAGTATTTCTCACTATATTAATCTTGACGCTCATCTAAAAATTGTGATGACAGAAAATATCGCTTATATCGGTTCAGGTAATTTTTATGGTAAAGAAAATATCGAAGCAGGGATACTTATAAAGAATACGGATTACATAGAGAAGCTCTCTAATGAATTAATTCCATTACTAACTAATCATAAGAAGACAATTGCCATTGATAGTAAGATAATTATAAACGGAGAATATTTTATAAATCTATATACCGACCTAGAGAATATCATTAGCTCTATAAAGGAGTCATATCAAGACTTATTCGATCGACATATCGAATTGATTATAAAGGTAGAATCAAATGGAGAAGATTATATAGGGGATTTTAAGGATGAATTCGAGTTTGATGCTTTTTTCTTAAGTTATAAATTAGAACATTTAGAATCTCTACTTGAAGAACATTATGATGCAGAATATCAGGAGTACATGGTTGGAGATGATATAGTTTCTTACCTCATAAGATTTGGCTTTGAACCTAAATCCGATGATGATTATGGCGGGTATAATCCCTTCTACGAAAGCCGAAACATAATTAAAGGTATCCTTCAGTGGTTCAATGAACCTTATTATGAAATATTCAAAAGGAAAACATATACTGATTTTAATAGTTTATTCGAACTACTCGATATGAGGATGAAAGAATTAGTAGAGGAAAAGAATTTTCTAATAAAGCATATTAATGGACAAAAAGAATTGAAGAAAAAATAAACAAGTTTTTTCAACAACTTACTTAACACACGGAGAAATATTTAAAGCAATTTGATACTATTACTTTAAATATTATCCGAAAAGGGGGTGTTTGTTTGGCTAGAAGAAGTTATGACTCTGATTTAGTTAAAATAAACAGTATTATTGCAGATAAGAATCCTCTTAATAGCAATGTTGAAATTAGGAATTCTTTAAGAATACCTTTAAAGAGAGGTATTGCATCCTGTATCCTTATGAATCCAAGCAGTGCGGATAACATTGATTCCGATGATACCATAAACTTTGTAACTAAATACATTCATATGAATATACCTGATATACATTGGATAAGATTTTATAATCTTTACCCATTCTATGAACCTAGTTCATCTAAAATCTATACTTTAATACAGTCTCTTTCCGAGACAGAATACCTTTCTGCCATGAAAGAAAATAGAAAGGAAATTAAGAAAACACTTCGTACAACAACGCACTTGTTCCTGGGATATGGTCAATGTAGCGGAGATGCATCTGATAAGGCTAATTGTTATGATATCGAGACAAATAATTTATTGAATATCATTGAAAAGAATTATAAGAACGATATCTATGTTTTTGAAACTTCTCAATCGGAAGACATTCTTATCCAAAAAAAGTATCCTAGACATCCTAATCCCAATAACAAACACGTTGCTATTAATCATCACAAGTGTCAAGTTAAAAACGGTTCAATAGTGCTAATATAAGTTTATTGGTGTGTTAAATCGCGCGTGGTTTTAATGTCTTCTAAACGGAAGAAAATGAAAGTGAAAATGGTCGTTATTGTATAAAGACTTTTTTGTTAACTTTCAATTTATTAACTACTCCGCCATTATACTCCAACCACTTTTCCTTTTCTCGCTCCACGGCTCGATTTTGCCATTCAAACCATACGTATGGACATTCACTACAATGACTATCTACACCACTATTATTGTGCAGATCTCTACATACAAATAGAGTTCTTTTGCGACAGCAGTAGCAATAAATTATTTTATCATCACTTTTTTTTATTATTATCATGATCATTTTACCTCCAATATACAATATTTATTGTCTATTATTTGGTTATTTATTCTATAACCAATAAATTTATTAAATAAATTAATGTCGGTTACCAGGTCCTAAGAATTCAGACAAATCTATTCTGTTAAGTGGAATACTTGAATGAGAGAGAACTTGGGAAGGAATTGAAGGGAAGTTCATATACTTCATAGTAGATAGATAAAGTTGGGTGTAAGATTATTCAATACTATTTTGGATACTATAAACTGAGAATTAAGGACAAGAATCTAGGCACTTTACTGTTTAGATTCGTTTTCCCTTCATTATAATAATCTAACAAAGAACGCGAACTGAACATGAGAGAAAAAGCCCGCATCCAATGAAATTTTGTCATTTCGCGAAACCATATGGCAGCAACAATCCGATGTGCGTTTTAATCAATTGACTTCTAACCTTCAACATATGTACTCACGTAAAAACAAGGCTACGGAAAAAGAAAGATGAAGGAACAAAACTTCAATGGGAAAAGAAGTGGATGCAGGTTATCTAAATTTTTTCTATATTGAAGATAATAAGTGGGAGGTTTTTTGGAATCACTTATAAAGGAAGAAGCGGAGAAAAACGCAAATGATAATCGAAAATATGAGATAACGGACAACACCATAGCCGTTACAAAATTAATCCATGCAAATATAACGGTTGATGAAATTGCTGAGACTTTAGTATTGTCTCCTACACACGTTGAGAGTATTAAAGAATAATTATTGAAAGGAACTAAAAAGAACAGTTACAGAAGGATTTTGAAGCGAACGGAAATAATCAAGCAGTCGAATATTAATAGTTTTATAGAGATTATGTTTAGATGTCCAAAATATTTGCTCTTTGTTCCGTTTTTTGATGAAGAAGGAGCTTAACTATTATTTATCTTTCTTGAACCATTTCTGCCATAGGTCCTGAAACAAGATATTCCGTTTTATCATTACTGCATAGCCAAAGGCCAGACCAACGATTGTGTATGGATAAATCGGTTGCCCAGTGATTAGGTTCGCAATAACTAAAACGTTAATGTTACTGGTAGGCATATGCCTAAAATATTGGCATAAAGCATCAGTTTGTTGAAGTCCATTTATCTAACCCCGCTCTTACGTTTATTATAAAAAGAGGATTCATATAAGTATAAGTTTTAATCTTCCTTCACAAAGGTTGCACATTCTCTAGGAATGATAAAGGCGGTAAATGTCTCACCCAAGCCTTCTTTCGGCTGATTTTGAATTGCTTTTATCAGGGAGGAATTAGCGAAGCCTAGTGGCATGGCATGTTCACCAGAATATATAGCATGTAATTGGTTGATATACTTGCCTTTAGTTAATCCACATCGACATGACTTCTCTTCTAGAGCAAGATTAAAGAGGTCTTGACAATGCAAACACAATACAAGCTTCATACAGTTATTCTCCTTTCATCAATAATCGAATAAGTATCTCTCATGAATATCTTCTATTTTAATAATAGCGGCTAAAGGGAGAAATAAAAAGTACTGGAGATGAAAATTAGCCATAATGATTATTGAATACTAGTTAAGTTAGTTCAGTTCAACCTTCAAAATGAAACAAATCCCGCAAAAACCCATTTTTATTGCTTACTATACCTGTCTATTTTTATGCCTAGAACATCAAGTTGATTTCGGTGATCAATGTGTGAAATGTTACACTCAAACTAACGTAAGCAGTTTAGTTCAGTAAAAAAATGGGTCAGGAGAGGATAAAATGAATAATTTAGAAACAGTAGGTTGGGCTGGAATTATTTCGATTTTACTCATTATTTTCAGTTTTTATTTCACACTTACATTTTTTGAAAACCTACACAAAGGGAATGAACGCATTACAAAACAGTCAAAATTAACAGCGATAGTTTGTCTCGGATTAGCTTTACTCATTCCTGTTCTTTATAGTTTTATATTTCATTTATAAAAAGAAATTATTAAGCTAACGAGGTGCTTTAAGAAAAAGAGAAGAGGGGGATTAACAGTGATGTTTTTTATTTTTATTGCAGTGTATGGGACTCCTATCCTTGCAATTATTTTTTGTTTAAATTTAATTAGCATTATCAAAAAGGTGAAAGCTGAAGAGAATTTTTCAATAAACACAGTTTGGTTGACGGTATCATTCGCTATTATGGTGTGGAGTATTGCAGTTGCTGGATTATGGGAATAGTGTCTTACAGAAGATAGGTACATTCGGACAAATGCTTATTAAAGTAACGGGTGCGTTAGTTGTAGATCATTGGGCTGCAGTGTGTAATTTTTTGAACTTTCCTCTGAAAAGTGGTTTACATTTTCGGTAACATGACAAGAATGTTAATAATAAGTTCGGTAAGATGACATGAACAGTATCCTGTTCTAGTTAAGTTACCGAAATATGACTCTGAAAGAGACTTGATATCAAGGGTTTTGTTAATTCTGTTCATATTCATTTGATCTTCAATGGCATGTCCATTCGGTAACATACCAAGTTAATTGTTTGATTAATCGGTAACATACCAAGTCAAAATTATTACAATAATAAAACAACTAGCTGTATAAAGAAGCTAAGTGTTCAATAGTTACTATTTATTCTTTGATGCTCTCATAATACAAATCGATTTCAGAGAATGGAGCTAACTTATAATCTACATAAAGTAATTTACCATTTTCAAAGTCAACATCAATCTTCTTAAATAATGTTAACAGTAATGTCCTTAATTCCGGGTTTTGAAGATTGTTTAGCTTTAATAATGTGAAAATCTGGTTAGAGTGAAATCCATCAGTTAGCAAATTTATATGTTCAATGAAAGTGTTGGCTTTAAATATTTCTCTATTTAACTTTGATTTACTAATTGAAAGTATAAAGTCCCAGTCACTATTTTGATTTACTTTTTCAGGATCATTAATTAAAAATTCTTCATTTAAAGTGATTTCCTGAAGCTGGTTTTTAATTGAATTTCGGTGTTCTTCGATCTTAGATTTCCCTTTAGTCATGAGCTTTGCTAGAGTATGTTCCAAGTTTTCCAACATGACATACCATTTTGAAGATAGTTCCTTTAGAATCTCGTTATGGATTTCATCCAAGATTAACTTTTTTTTGCAAGAAGGACATCGATAGACTAAATAACTGTGCTTCGAATTTTTTGGAGTTTCATTCTTTGAAACTAAAGATTGATTACACTTTTGGCAGTGAAGTAGCCCTCTTAGTAAAAAGGGAGAGCTGTTATTTTTTCCGTTTCTTTTATGAAGCTCTATGGTTTGATGTGTAATGTTCCATAAGTGAACACTAATTATTGGTTCATGGTGATTAAAGATGAGATCATATTCACCACGTTGTTTTTTTCGACTAGTATTACGACTTACCCGAATGTTCCAAGATAGATGACCTAGATACTGATCATTATCCAAAATATAATCTATCGTACCGCTGCTCCATACTTTGCCTTCAGGTGAGGTAATACCTGCTTCGTTTAATAAGTTCGCAATACTTTGTTGGCTATGCCCCCAGGAAGAAAGGTGAAAAATGAATAAAACAATTCTTGCTGAATCAGGATGAAGAATTTGTTCTCCCTTAATGTTATTTGGATTTTCATCTGTTTCAGCTAGATATGGGAAATGTAGCTTGTATCCAAATGGTATTTTAGAACCGGGACGATCTTTTTTGGATAATGCGTTTTTTTGACCGTCTTTTGCACGCCTTGATTTTGCAACAGATTCACTAGCAGCAGTGGCAAATTTAATAATAGATTCTACTTTATAAGGGTCCCATTCACCGAAAGTGCAAGTAGAGAAAAACTTCATATATGGCTTATCTCTTTTTATAACATCATGAATAAATAAAGTGAAATCATAAAATTGCCTAGAGACACGTGATTCCTCATAGAAAAATATTGCTTCAATATTTAAGTCTTCTGAAAGTGCGGCCTCCAATAAATCAGTCATTGCCTTTCTACTGGTTACAACTTGATGATAGGCACTATTTGCATCATCAATAAAGACTTCAACAATGTTGAAGCCCTCACTTGTTGCGCGTAATCGTATTTCTTCTGATTGTGTCTCGATAGAAGCGTTATGTTTTTGTTTAATGTCTGACCGTCTTGCAATGCCTATTGCATTTTTTGAAAAATTATCAACTAATAAAGACATCTTGCTGTTCATTCCCTTCTTCAAAAAAATCATTGAAATAATAGTGTAAAAGTACATAATCGTCGTTAATTTGAATACTTGAAATTAATAAATCAGCTAAATCAAAATAATCTTTCTCAGTTAAATTTGCTAGTTTAGAAGTTACTATCTCAGTAAGGGTATTTACTTCTACTTTTAAGTTTTGAAGGGAAGTAATTGTGTTCTCTAATTTGCTCAACGTCTCTTTTATATGTTCAATTTGGTTCATAGCTCTTTTTACAGTTAAAGAATTATCGATTGGTTTATGATGCTGAGAAAATTTAATACATAATGTTTCAAGTTGTGAGTACTTTTCATCAAAATCTTTACTACAACACTGTATTTGGTTATTAATTGCTTTTTGTGTAATTGTTTTGATAGATTCGAATTTAATTTTACTTAGTGTTAGTTTTAGAGATTGGATGATTGTTTCATGCAATTCTGTAACACTAATAGAGTGCTTTTTGTGTTTGGAGCAATAGTAAGTTCCTGATTCTCCGATATTTCCTTTTTTGAATTTTAATACATTTTGACATTTTCCGCAGAGGGGAATGATAAGTGCTAATTTTTGTGATAACGAAATTCCATCATTAATTCCATATTCAAATTCATCTAGTTTAACTTGGACATTTTTGAAAAGTTCGAGAGGTATAATAGGTTCAACGTGAGATAGTTTGTGATATGTTCTATCTGGTCCTTCATAATGAGCAGCAAAGAAGGGGGTGCGGAGAATATCAATCACTCTAAACTCATTTCTATCCAGTAAAGCTCGATATTCCATAAGCACTTCAAAAACTTGTTCTCGACTTTTAACCTCAGCAAATTCTGTAAATAAATTTAGCAACTCATCTTTATTCTTAGGATCTGGTGTATAGAAACGTTGCGACTGCCCATTTTCATGTTTGATTACTTCTTTTTTAAATCCAATTAAAGATGAAGGATTTCTCTTTCTAGCATCAGATAAGCGAGTTGAAATTCTTCTTCCTTCAAATTGAGCCGATAAGCCATACCAAGTCTCTAGAAACAAATCTCTAGAAAATGCTGGTGCATCTGTAGCAGTAAAAATAACTTCTACTTTATGTTCATAGAAAATTTTCACAATATAAATATATTCGTATACATTTCTTGCAAGTCGATCCCGTTCATACACAATAATTTTATTAATACGCCCCTGTTTAACTAGTTTAATCATTCTCATTAGAGCAGGTCTATCATCCATTGTAAGTTTTGTTGCTGACACATCAAAATCAGTGAAAGTCAAAATCTCATCGGAGGGAATATCTATTAAAAACTGCGCGTTTGAGCTAGTTTGTAACTCAAAGTCTTGTCCTCCTGAACTGGTTCGTTTATACTCCGCTTTAAGTTGTCTGGAAATTTTATTTTTCATATATTTCTTCACCTTTGACTCCTTTTTTATTGTTTTTTAAATTCATCCAAAGAACCGGTTAAGAAAAGTCCAATTAAATGTGGATCCGAAGGCAATGACTCTATTATTAATTTTTCAATAGTCCGATATAACATGATTGCTGATTCCTCCGGTATTTCTTCAGAATAAGTAATGCTTATTATTTTAGGTTTCGTCATTAGAATCCCTCCTGTTCATTTATGTAATCATTATGAACAAGAAGGATTATTTTTATTCTTTTTTGTTAGTAAATTCAGAGTCTACTTTTTTAAATAAGTCTAATCCCAACTGTATTTCAACTTCCTTAACCGATGCAGAAGACTTCGATTTACGTTTAATTACAACCGATCGTGTAGTCCCACCTGGCAGATTAAGTTCTTGAATTATTTTGATCAATTTGTATTCTCCCTTCAAACTGTATAAACAAGGATACAACCTCTTTTGAAATTCCATGTTTTTCGCAAATCTCATAGATTCTTTTGAAATCAAGCTTTGTGTTTTGCGTATTTATGATTTCGTTTCTACTGGCCATAAATGTCTTTTTTCCTTTCTCATTGATATAGTGGTGTAAATTTAAAGACAAAAAAGACCGCAGAACATGGTTATCCAAAGGGATAACATCATGTAACCGCGGTTTTCGCTTGTTGGTTAATGTATTTTATTTGAATGAAACGGTTATTCGAAAATCATTATATATTGGGATTTTTGTCATTTTAATAGTAAATCATGATTTTTAGAAAAATATTATGATTGTATGATCTTGTTCTACTAGAAAGAATGTAATACAGGGAGAAGGAAGAGGCATTCAATAAGCATTGATTCAGGATGTAAAGTTTTTGCGATTTCTGGAAATATCACTTGCAAATTGTAGTCGGCTGTTGCACTTTTTCCGCTACAATAAGGACAAGGGTTGTGATCTATTAAATCTGAACATCCTTGTTTACCTTGCCAATCATGCTTCTCACAATGGACATAGACATATTTATTCGAATATGGGGTAGTATATTCGGGAAATACATTTATTTCTGAATTTTTTAAATGATTCCAATATTTCGCTACTCTATCTGGTTTCTTAAACATGATACTTTTTTCAAAAGGAAGTTCATGACATACATTACATTTAGCAGAACCTTGATAAAGTGCTTTGTATACTTGATTAGGTGTCTTTCTAAAACTACACGACCTACCCTCAAAGTGACAAATCCAATACGTCATGGATTTATTGTCCTTTGTAGTTACATCACTAAACTCCAAATTAAGTAAATTCTTATTTTTTTGTTTATCCCACATTAAACTCATAAGTTCTTTGTTATTTTTCTTATCCATTATAATTACTACCTCCAAAAAATTAGACTTGGAGGTAGTATCCTTCAATAATTATAAAACACACATGGAATTTATTAGTTTCCCCAATTACTATATTTTTTATACATAAAATTGTAAATTATTTTTAACTAAAATATTGATAATGTGGTAAAAACATATTCGTAAAAATAATGGTATAATATTCCTAATGAATACTTTAGATTTGGTAATTGTAGAAATAGTTACATCAGAATCTTAATGTAAGGGGTATGTATATTGAATTCAATGGACAAAGATGCACTTCTAAAACAATTAGCGGATTATGGTTACAGAATTGGCTTTGGAGCTAAGAAGCACTTTGCAACCTATGATATTGTCTCAAAAGTTCCAAGTGGAATATCATTAATAGGTTTATTTATTGGTGTAGGACAATTAGCTTATCCAAATTATAACTATAGTACAATGATTTCGACCATTCTTATATTAGCAAGCATAATCGGACTTACAATGAATTCATACAATGCAGAAAAGGAAATATACAGTCAAATTGGACAAGAGTTAACGCAATTATTTAACGAAGTACAAGCACTCTATTTCAAAGTAAGAAATTCATCAGAGCAGACATTTACAACAGAAGTACAACAATTGAATGAGATCCTTACAAAATATTACCAGATAAGTCGTAGCCAACAGATTTTTGGTGCTGACTGGTTTGCTCATTATAAATTCTTTTGGCAAATGGAGAAAAAATGGATTGAAGAACAAAGACCTTTTTCATTTTTGAGAGATATGATTCCGTTATCACTTGTTTTCTTCCTTGTGCTTGTTATACCGCTTGTTTTCTTTTCTTGGTATTTTATTTTTGAAAGGGGTGCATAAAATGTTAAACGAAGTGTTTGAAAGTTTTGCTGATTCGTTACAGATTAGTAATATAGAAGACATTGATACAAAATTTAAGTCCATAACAAAACGGTTAAATACGAGTTATTTTGGGACCAAAAGTGAAGAAGACCATGGTTATAAGGTCGGATCTTTAGGTAGAAATACTGCCATAAAAGGTGTTAGTGACTTGGATATGCTGTTTGTCTTGCCCGATGAACTATATACAAAATACAATAATTATGAGGGAAATGGACAATCTGCTCTCCTTCAATCGGTTAAAACAGAAATAAAAAAGAGATATCCTAACACGATTGTAAGAGGGGATGGGCAAGTTGTTGTAGTTACATTTTTAAATTATGAAGTTGAGGTTTGCCCTGCGTTTGAAGAAAAAGATGGCAGTTATAAATATCCTGATACTAACAATGGCGGTAAGTGGAAAAGAACTGATCCCATGGTTGAAATTGGTGAAAGTGAGTATATGATTGAGCTTACGGACCATCATTTTAAATATGTCTGCCAGATGGTTCGAGCATGGAAAAATCATATTGGTTTTAAAATGGGTGGGCTTTTAGTAGATACTCTGGTACATAAGTTTTTTAAAAAACATCCAAAATATGAGTCTACAACGTTTAATGACTATTTATCCCTTTTAAAAGATTTATTTTCCTATCTGAAAGGATTGAATCCAGACCAAAAATATTGGAGTGCTTTAGGGAGTAAACAGCAAGTTTACAATAAAGACGGAGTATTTGTGTCAAAGGCGGAAGAAGCGTACTCCAAGATAAAAGATTTAACGGAAGAAAGTAAAGACCTTTACGACAAATTGCAGGAGCTTTTCGGAAAGGACTTTTCAATTCCCGAAACTGTACAGAAATCTGCAGAAAGTCGATTTGCTATGGCATCCTATACGGATAACCAAAAATTTATTGAAAATCTCTTCCCTGTAGACATTAGGTACAGCTTAAAAATTGATTGTGAAGTGAAGCAGAATGGTTTTAGGGAAATATTGTTGAGAACTTTAATCAAACAACGTAAACCCCTCCTTATTAATAAGGAACTTGCATTATTCATTACAAAAAATGAATTAGCTGAAAAAGAACTAAGTTTTGATATCTATTGGAAAGTGAGAAATCGAGGGCAAGAAGCTATCAAGAGAAAGATGTTAAGGGGAGATATTGTAAAGGGTAAGGAAATCAAAATAGAACGAACATCGTTTAGAGGCGGTCATTATGTAGAATGCTATCTAATTCATAATGGAGTTTGCGTTGCGAGAGATAGTATTGATGTTCCAATAGCTATGGAGAGCTATACTCCGAGATGATAAGTATGTTAGCCAACATGGTACGTGAAGATTTCAGAATGTAATTTGTAGAAGAAAATGAATTAACGGGTTACTATAGTCAAGGAAGAACCAGAAAGTTACTGTAATAAAAAAGGTAAAGGAATTGTATCTCCTTTCCCTTTTTTTAACGCTACTAAATAACATTTACATGGTATGACATAGTTTAATCCATTACCTTTAGATAGGAGTGGTGAACCGTATCATAAGTAGCCTCAAACAAATCATTTGAAGAAAAATTCTCAATTTCTTGAGGCTCAAATTTTGTTATAATATTAAAAAAAGAGTGGTGGGGTTGTTTTGTTTAGAGAAACTAAATTGATAAAAAAATTAGAAGAGAGAAACTCAAGGTTTTATTCTACTGTGTTGAATATTTATGAAGAGGTTGAATCATTATTGAATTCTCGAATACCACAAGTATTTCCTACATACACGCAGCATGATGTGGCACATTCTACCAGAATTATAAAGCACATAGAAAAAATTCTCTTAGATATAGATGAGCTTAATGATTTAGAGATAACATTAATAATATTATCTTCTTTATTACATGATATTGGGATGGCAGCAAATGAAGACGAAATAAAGAAAATTGAAGAAGGAAACTTAGTCTATAATAATTTAGATTATAATAGCTTTTTGGAAATGTTTAATGGTAATAAAATTGAAGCGACTCAAGACTATTTAAGAAGAGTTCATGCGGAAAGGTCAGCCAATTTTATTAAAGAAAATTTTAAAAAAAAATTAGTGATACCAGGTATGACAAACAAGTCATATTCTGAAGTTTTGGCTTTGATATGTAAATCTCACACTGAAGATATAATGTGGGTTAAAAATAATCTAGAAAAAGAATATGTTATTGGGGAATTTAAAATAGTACCCCAATTTTATGCAGTATTATTAAGGCTAGGCGATATTTTAGATTTTGATGGGGCAAGGACTCCACGAAGATTATATAATGCTATAAGCCCATCTGGTTATAGTAAAGAAGAATGGGAACAACATTTTGACATTGATAATACAGAAAAAGTATTTGAAGATTCTAGAGGAAAAAAGTCAATCCATTTTTATGGTAAATGTTCAGAGCCAAAAATACATAGAAAAGTTTTAAGCTATCTAGATTGGGTTAATCAAGAAATAATAAATGCAATTGAAATAACTAAAGAATTTGATGAATTTCATAAAATAGAAATCCATCCTAAAGTAATAGATAACATTAAGTCTGAAGAATATTCGATTGTTGATTTAAAATTTCAAATGAATTATAAAAATACAATTGAATTTTTAATGGGAGAATCTTTATATGGAGATAAAAAAGTAGGACTACGGGAATTGATTCAAAACTCCATAGATGCGTGCTTATTATTAAAAGAAATAAAATCTAGAAATAGTGAAAGTATCTATGAGGATTATCATCCCAAAATTCACATTATTTTTGATGGAACAAACAATATAGTTAGAGTAAAAGATAATGGAATAGGTATGAGTATTTATTCATTAAAAAGATATTTTTTAGAGGTTGGTGCATCATACTATAAGTCACAGGAGTTTTTATTAAGTGGATATAATTATGAATCTATCGGCAACTACGGTATAGGTTTCTTGGCGAGCTTTATGTTAAGTGATTCATTAAAAGTTCGAACGAGAGATTATACAGATAATAAACTTTTAGAAGTTGATATTTTTAAAGATAATGAATATGTTTCAATTAAAGAACAAGAAAATATTAACTTTCATGGTACAGAAATTATCTTAAACTATGACCAATTTTTTGATGTATTTGAAAGTGCATTAGAAGTTGAAAAGTATATTAAAGAAAATTATTTAATACAAGATTTTCAAATTATTATTGATGTTATAGATGGGGATAAAATTCAGGTCACAAATGATAAAAAAGAAAATAAACGAGAACTTAATTTGTCGAGATACTTAGATGGTATAGACGTTACTTTAATTCCCCCTAATCCTTTAATGCCTAGTTTTATTGAACATTTATCGGAAATCAAACGGGAAGAGATTTCATACTGTTTCGATGGAATAAAGGTTATAGATGTAAAAGAATGTAATATCCCTCTAGGAAACTATTTATCTAATAATAAACTTAAAACGGTTTCTTTTATGGGTGTTGAGTCTTCAAGTGAATTATATGATATTATTGCACTAGAAGAATATATTGATGATGTAGAGGTTTATTATAGAGAAAAACATCATGATGAAGACATAACAATAGCTATTTCACCAGGGATCGAAATAAAGAAATTTCCCACAACTCTAATTCAAACTGATGAAATAGTAAAGGGATTAAAATTTGAAGATTTAGAAGAATTTGATGAGTTTTATCATGAAAATTCATCCGGTACGTTTTTTTATAGAAATGAATTAATATTCTTTGGAATTGAAGGACTAAATAAATACTTAGAAATTAATTCATTCAGAAGTAAACCTAATACTACTGATTTTTTTGTAAGGAATGTTTTTGTCGAGAATTCGAATTTAATCTTTGATAATGGATTATATTTTGCAAAGAACAGGTTAAGGTTTGAGTTAAATATATCCAATAAACAAATTGTTCCTAATGTAGCAAGAAATGAATTGCTCAAATCAGATATTATGCTCTTAAGTAATTCTGTTCAGCAAGCATTATATTTACACATGTTAGATGAAATAAAGGACCCTATTGAAAAAATTATTTTTAAAGGATATATAAAAAAATATCATAATTATCAAAAAAGTTTATTAAAAGATGAATTTAAATCGATAATAAATAATTTATGATTATAAGGTAATTGAAAGTCTATTCAATGCAAAGATTCCTCATTATGATTAACCTTTGCATTAGAATAGATTTTTATTTTTAAATTTTTATTTTAAGTAAATTTGTTGCAGTTTGTTTGCTGCTAGTCATGTTACGGTGAACCGTATCATAAGTATGTGTGGTTTATTTAGGTAAGACGTAAAGGGCGTTTCAGTGCAACCAAGTATTTAACATAAACCAACCAGCATCTTGTGTGTTGCTACATATACTCCGCACATGTAGTTAGGGTAATTAAAAAATAGATGTTATTATCGCCCCCCTACTTCAAAATGAAGTTGAAATAGAAATTAAGCATAGTTAGATCAATTACTCTTAATCAAAAATTTCTTTCTAATAATATTTAAAAAGTACTTAGAATAAGAAAAGTTATAAGATATAATCTATAAAACTTAATATTAAATCCCATTAACAAGCGAAAACCGCAGGGAATATAACCACTTAATTTATTTTGGTGGTTATGTTCTACTGCGGTTTTTCTTTTCGAAAGGAGTGACACGTAAACATGCATAAAAATGTTGAAGATTACCCAATGATTTTGACCGCTGAACATATAGCTGAAATTTTGATGATTTCAAAACCAACTGCTTATGAATTGATGGAGCAGACTTCATTTCCATTGATTCGAATTGGTCGTAGTAAACGAGTTTTAAAAGATAAATTTTTTAATTGGCTTTCACAGCAACAGGTGTGCGGCTTATAAAAAAGGAAGTAAGTGGTCAAAATGAAATTAGATCACTTGCTTACCTTTATTAATACAAAATATTAAATGGAGGTTAGCAATAATAATGAGAGGTAGTGTAAAAAAGAGAGGTAAGGCTTATCAGTATGTAGTAGATGTCGGAAGAGATCCTTTTACTGGTAGCCGTAAACAAAAAACAAAAGGTGGTTTCAAACGCCAAAAAGATGCACAAGCAGCTCTTAACAAAGTGCTTAATGAAATTGATGTACAAGGATATATAGAACCAAGTAAAGAAATTTTTTCCTTTTTTATTGAAAGTTGGTTTACATCTCACTATGAAAAACGGATTAAAGAAACCACGGCATCTAATATTCAATCTCTAATTAATAAACACTTAATAAGAGAAAATCCATTTGCTGATAAACCTTTATCAAAGATTACGACAGAAGAAATTGATGCTTTTTATAACCTTAAAATTGATGAAGAGTATAAATCTAGTTATATTCGTAAAATGCATCAAATACTAAATCAAGCATTCAATCAAGCAGTTAAATGGAAAAGAATCAAATACAATCCGGTTATTGATGCTGATCCACCTGCTGTGACAAAAGAAGAGATGAAAATTTGGTCTTATGATGAAATCAATACGTTTCTTGAACACTGTAAGGGGGAAAGACATCATTTAACTTTCTTACTTGCGATTTATACAGGATTGAGACGAGGCGAGATTTTAGGGTTAAAATGGAGCGATATTGATTTGGTAAATAAAACGATTCGTGTTCAACGTTCGTTAGCATATATACCGAAAAAAGGTTATATTTTAACGTCAACTAAGACTCGGAAATCCAATCGAATCGTTCCAATTTCGGATATGGTTGTGAATGAGTTAGTTAAATACCGTAAACAACAAGAAATTTGGAAAGAGCAACTTGGTGAACAATATCAGGAGGAAGACCTTGTGATATGTACGGAAACAGGGTCAAAACAAGATCCTCGAAATGTGTTACGAGCGTTGAAAAGACTTATTACCACTTCAAACGTAACCCATATTCGATTCCACGATTTACGTCATACACACGCATCCATTTTAATTTCTAAGGGTGTTGATGTTGTGAAGGTGTCAAAACGTTTGGGACACGTTAATGCTAAAATTACCTTAGAAACATATGCCCACCTCGTTCCAGATGAAGATAACGATTTAGCAGATGTTTTTGAAAAAGCACTGGAAAAAATCTCGTGAGCAATTTGTGAGCATTTCCTAAAATTCGAGGTTTAGTACAGGAAGCGTTCCGAAAGAAAAAGCCTGTAAACGTTGTTATATCAACGTTTACAGGCTATGGCAAATGATGGTCCCGACTGGTCTCGAACCAGCGACCCCCACCTTGTCGAGGTGATGCTCTACCAACTGAGCTACAAGACCGAGAAGAAATACAAAACATCAATATAACAATGTTTCTATTTAGATTCTAGCATAAAAACTAGTAATGGTATATACCATTTAGCATCTTGTTAAATTTTCATATAAATGCTAATATATAGACAATTGAATTATTTGCGGGGGGACGCATTTTGCGTTGAGAAGGTAAAACCTGACCCTTAGAACCTGACAGTTAACACTGACGTAGGGAGCGATCGCTCTTTTGTCTTGTACAAAAGGGCCTTTATTTTGCGCTTACGTCCACCAAAAAGGAGGAAATAAGATGACATTTTGTGAAGAAGTACGGAAAGAAACAAATTTATATTGGGAAGGGAGTTTTGAACATCCCTTTGTAAAAGGAATTGCGGATGGCACGTTACCACTTGAAAAATTTAAATTTTACATGATGCAAGATGCATATTATTTAAAGCATTATACAAAAGTATTGGCGATTACTGCGTCAAAGGCTGAAACAAATGAAGATATTAATTTCTTTTTAGAAACTGCCCGTTATATTAATGAGGCAGAGCTCGAATTACACCGCACTGTTTTTCAAGAACTGGGTGTCACAGAAGAAGAGTTAGCACATTTTGAACCAGCACCAGCAGCTTACAATTACGTGAGTCATATGTATAATGCTGCCCATAACGGCGATGTTGCGGAAAGTTTTGCAGCCATGTTCCCTTGCCCGTGGTTATACCAAGAAATTGGTGGAAAGTATAAAGATGCAAAACCAGGTGTGAAGCTTTATGCAGATTGGATTGAGTTGTATAGTGCTCCCGAGTATAAAGAAAAGATTGACGTGCAAAAAGCGATGATGAATCGATATGCGTTAGAAAATCCTGCAAAAATACATGTCTTAAAGGCACATTTCTCAAAAAGCTGCTATTATGAGTGGAAATTCTGGGAAATGCCATGGACATTTGAAAACTGGGAAGAGGAAGTAAAACTTTATGAGTATATCTGATATTCGTCTAAAAAGTCCTTTAGTTCATTGCATCACAAATTATGTGGTAGCGAATTTCACTGCAAATGGCTTATTAGCTATTGGAGCTTCGCCCGTGATGGCAGATGAAGCTTCTGAAGTGGAAGAAATGGTGTCAATTGCGAATGCTTTACTAATAAATCTTGGAACCGTTAATACACGAACAAAAGAATCTATGTTTTTAGCAGGTAAAAAGGCGAATGCATTAAATATTCCGGTCGTGTTGGATCCAGTTGGTGTTGGTGCAACTACATTTCGACTCCAATTAACTCGTGACATCCTCGAAGTCGTTGATATTTCATTAATTCGTTGTAATATTGGAGAGCTTGCAGCGATTGCTGGTGTCGATTGGCAGGCAAAAGGTGTTGACGGTGGTAGTGGTCAGATGAATTTAGAAACTGTAGCAGTGGATGTAGCCAAAAAGCATAACTGCCTTGTTATTGTAACGGGAAAATCTGATTTATTAACAGATGGTAACAAAATAATACGAATTACAGGCGGACATAAACGAATGACAGAAGTGACAGGCACGGGTTGTTTATTAAGTGCGATTTGTAGTGCTGCACTTGCTTTTAGTGGTGAGCGTTTTGAAAACCTTCAAAAGGTTCTACAAGATTATAAAAAAGTAGCTACAAAAGCGAGTAAATCGACCCTATTAGGTTCCTTCCAAGTGGACGTACTAAATGCATTAGATGAAATTTCTAGAGGTGAACTGAAGTGAATATTGTGATGACAATAGCTGGCTCGGATAGTGGTGGTGGTGCAGGTATTCAGGCAGATTTAAAAACTTTCCAAGAGCTTGGCGTTTTTGGAACAACTGCTATTACAGCTCTAACTGCACAAAACACATTAGGTGTGGAAGGGATTTTTCCGACAACACCAGATTTTGTTCAACAACAAATTGATGTCGTTTTTAAAGATTTACCTGTAAAGGCAGTGAAGACAGGCATGCTGTTTTCAGCTGAAATTATTGAAGCAGTAGTAGAAAGTTTGCGAAATAAAGATGTTCAGCTAGTGATTGATCCAGTCATGATTGCTAAAGGTGGCGCAAGTCTTCTACAAAATGAAGCTACGGAAGCACTAAAAACAAAGTTACTGCCACTAGCGACGGTTTTAACGCCGAATATACCGGAAGCCGAAGTTATTAGTGGCTTGAAGATACAAAATGATGAAGACCTAGAACAAGCAGCGAAAAGAATTCTTACCACGGGTGTGTCCTGTGTTGTGATGAAGGGTGGTCATTTAGAAGGAGATCTAGCAACAGATACCGTATTCTTTAGCGACGGTACAAAATTTGCACTTCAAAGTGAACGGATTATTACAAAGCAAACGCATGGTACAGGGTGCACGTTCTCAGCAGCTTTAACTGCCTTTTTAGGACAAGGACGCTCGCTCAGAGATTCCATTATTGAAGCAAAGAAATTTGTGCAATTAGCCATAGAAAATCCATTGAATATTGGTCATGGAAACGGACCGACAAATCATTTTGCATACAACCAAGAAAATAGACAATGTGAGGTGACTATCATTGAAGCGTGAGCAACTAGAAGTGTATTTTATAATGGGCAGTCAAAATGTGAAAAGTAATGAGCCATTAGCTGTATTAGAAAAAGCTTTACAAGCAGGGGTTACTATTTTCCAGTTTCGAGAAAAAGGAGCAGATGCACGAACAGGTCAAGCTTATGAGGACTTTGCTCGTGCATGTCAAAAGCTTTGCCAAAAATACACTATTCCATTTATCGTCAATGATGATATAGAGCTTGCATTAAAATTGGATGCAGATGGCCTACATATTGGCCAAGATGATCTATCTGTAAAAGAAGCTCGTAAGCGTATAGGTGAAAAGATTCTCGGCGTATCTGTACATACGATGAGCGAGCTAGAAGTTGCTATACAATTTGATACAGACTATGTAGGCATTGGTCCAATTTATGGTACAAAATCTAAAGATGACGCGAAACCAGCAACAGGAACTCGTTTCTTAAATCAAGTAGCAACAAATTATCCTAGCCTTCCAATTGTTGGAATTGGCGGGATTACTCCTGAAAATACGCATGAGGTTATTCGTGCGGGAGGAGACGGAGTAGCTGTTATTTCAGCAATTTGCGAAAGTGAAGATATTCAAGCTACGGTCCAATTATTTAAGATTAACAAATAGTGAGACAAACAACTTCTTTTTCATCTATATGAAAAAGAGGTTGTTTGTTTTTATATAAGACTGTTATTCTTTTGCAGAGATTACACGACTCCTTTTAATGTCTTGCGTGCTTTGTTTCTTTAAAAAGATGCAATAATAATATTTTTCTTGGTTGAATTGCTAATCATATGTATAATACCCGTATAGGTATAAATGCGGAAAATTGGTATAGAGGTTAAAAAGCAGTATAATAAGTGGGTTCGTTACGGTTATTATGGGAATATGCCTATTAACAATAACGTTTAGGACTTAGTGTACAAGGAATTAATCATTTCCCTGTAAAATATAAATACTATTATTGTTAAAAAACGCAAAAATCGAATACCCTACACAGTATATTTTCGGATGAAAGGAATGACTTTTTTATGAAAAGTAAGGACTCGGTGAATGTAGAGCAATATGTTCATTCACCTGAAGCGCAGCAAAAGTTGTATAAACGTACATTATTAGTTGTTGTATTTTCACAAATATTTGGTGGTGCAGGACTTGCAGCTGGTATTACGGTAGGGGCATTGTTGGCACAAGAGATGTTAGGGGTGGAAAGTGTTGCTGGACTACCTGCAGCTTTATTTACACTGGGATCTGCGCTTGCCGCATTTGTCGTGGGAAGACTTTCCCAGCGTTTTGGCCGGCGTTATGGTTTATCTTTTGGTTTTATTGCAGGAGGAATCGGTGCAATTGGTGTTATTTTTGCAGCTAGTATGAATAGTGTGGTTTTACTATTCCTAGCATTGTTTGTTTACGGAGCAGGGACTTCGACGAATTTACAGGCACGCTACGCAGGGACAGATTTGGCAAGCGAAAAACAAAGAGCCACAGCTATTAGTATTGCGATGATTTCCACAACATTTGGTGCGGTGGCTGGACCAAATTTGGTAACTCCGATGGGGAAGGTTGCTACAGCTATTGGGTTACCTGCATTATCAGGACCGTTTATTTTGGCTGCAGTAGCTTATATTTTGGCGGGTCTTACGTTATTCATTTATTTACGTCCAGATCCATTGTTGGTTGCAAAAGCTATTGCAGTTGAGCAGGAGAAGTTAGAGAAACTGGATGTATCTTCCGTAACTAAGGTACTTCAAAATAAGGTAAATCGCATTGGAATTTTTGTCGGTGCAACGGTACTTATATTGTCCCATGTGATCATGGTTGCGATAATGACAATGACACCAGTACATATGCAAAATCATGGAAGTGGATTATCCGCGATTGGAATGATTATTGGATTCCATGTAGCTGCCATGTATTTACCTTCACTCGGTACGGGCATATTGGTCGATAAAGTTGGTCGGACCTTTATGGCAATTGCCTCGGGGGTTACATTGGCAATTGCTGGCTTACTCGCTGCTTTTGCACCTGGTGATTCGTTTATTTGGTTGATGATGGCTCTTGTTTTATTAGGCCTTGGATGGAATTTTGGTTTAATCAGTGGTACAGCAATTATTATTGACTCAACGAATATTCATAATCGTGCCAAAGTACAAGGCTCTGTGGATGTATGGGTAGCTTTATCTGGTACTGCAGGGAGTTTGTTATCTGGTGTAATTGTAGCCTATTCAAGTTTTGCTTTATTAGGATTTATAGGTACTTATTTAGCACTATTATTCATTCCTATTATTATTTGGGCTCATTTCAAGGGGAAAAATCAATCAGTTAGTTGATGGAATAGTATCCGTAAAAAGAATAGATGTTGAAAAAATGGCCCTTTGAAATGATAGATTTCAAAGGGCCATTTTTTTATTATCTTTAGTTAATATGACAAAAAAATGGGTGAACTATTCAAAGGGATTTTCATTTTGTCGTGTTCAGTGGGCGGATTGTCACTTTCGTGGGAGTTATTGTTGTGTTGAAAGGTCGCATTGTCACTTTCGCAAGATATATTGTCTCCCTTAGCCATACCCTTCCAGTTTTATGCTTATTATAGAAAGTAAAAAAGAACAAAAAAAGACCTGGCACTCAGTACCTGATCCTTTGATTGCAATATTTTATGGGGCATGTAGGGTTTGAACCTACGACCTGATGATTAAGAGTCAACTGCTCTACCAACTGAGCTAATACCCCGTTAAGTACATACTTAATTATATAACAATATTATTAAATTGCAAGAAAAAACTTCCAGTTGAATTTCTGAAAAAGGGTATATAGAATTTTTAAAAATCGTACTCATTGTAGAATGATTTTAAGCAAATTACTCATCCTAACGAAAAGGGAGATGAGAACAATTATGCGAAAAACATTTATAGCACTCGGAATATTTCTCACAGTTAATACAGTTCTAACACATATCCCATCCACCGTTCAAGCACAACAAGAAATCCCGTCCTACGCTAAATGGGGAAAGATCGCCATTGAAGAAACCCAAGCAAAATATCCCCAAGCAAATATTATTGACTACCTGCATGAAGGTAGTGAAACTAAAGGGAATTCTACCATTGAAAAGTTTAAGCTATGGTTAAAAGATGGTGAGAATGAATTCGGCGTATTCGTAAGGATTGAATATACTACTCAAACGGAAGCAGTGGTTAAGATTGACCTACAAGAAACTTCTAGATAAGCCCTCACAGTTTGGGCAAATAAGCTGAAAAGTATGCTTACTTTTAATAAAAAAGTAAATCAATCCTTTGTAGGAAAATCGAGGGAATTGTAATAATTACCCAGAAAAAAGAGTGGCAATACTAAACAGAATAGTCTGATATGAAACTATTATTATATGTTCTGCGTCATGATGACGTTAATCATTACATATGCACGCATACATAATGTAGGATTTTCATTTCGTGACCCAATTCTATTGGTCCTAACATCAAATAGATAATTAAAGTATGGAGGATAATTTAATGAGAAACATATTGTTTAAAGGATATATTGGATTTACACTTTTACGTCTGTATCCTAGAATATCTAGACTGAAAAAAATTACCGAAAAAAAAGAAAAAATACAATTTGTTGATAAAATGCTAGTTCCAGTCTTAGAACAAGTAATTAAAATAACGGGAGCAGATGTCACCGTTACTGGAGCAGAAAATGTTCCAGTAAATGAAGCAGTTTTGTATGTTGGCAACCACCAAGGAAACATGGATATTCCTTTACTGTACTTAACAGCACCACAAAAAATGAGTTTCGTTGCTAAAAAAGAAATGGTAAAACTTCCGATTTTCGGATTTTTAATGAAACAAAGACAATGCGTGTTCATGGATAGAGAAAACGTTCGTGAATCTATCAAATCCATCAATGAAGCAATTGATAATCTAAAACAGGGTTTTTCAATAGCTATTTTCCCAGAAGGTACAAGAAGTAAGGGTTCTGAAATGGGCGAGTTTAAAGTTGGTAGTTTGCGCATAGCATTAAAAGCTGGAGTAAAAGTAATTCCAGTGTCCCTTAGTGGCTCCTATAAGTTAATGGAAGAGACAGGAAAGATTACACCAGCTAAAGTATCTATCCATTACGGAAAGCCAATAGATTCGAAAGACTTCAAAGATACAAATGGACTTGCGCAAAAAGTTCTTTACGAAATACAAAAGCACATATGCATAAACAGTACTCCTCTACTTCAAATGCCATGAGTGTTAATCAAAAGACGCTTCGGCGACTAACATGATTTTGAACCATTAAAAACAGGTAGACATCTACCATTAGTACCCTTTAAATATTTCTACTTAATTGAATATCGATGATTTTAAAAATTAAGCAAAATGAATATACGACATAATCGTAAATAAGTGCAATAAGGGACTTTTCTCCTGTATTTGCACTTATTTTAAAATATGTCGTATGTCCATTTTGCTTATTTATGCTTTTCGCAGTTTTTTAGAAAATACTTTTTACTAATTCTTGTGTCATTTGGTTAAAGATTATGATTCTTTGCTGCTGAACCTAAATCTATTTTATTTATTGCAAGTGAACTTTTGTACTCATGTAATTAATTTTCAATATAGTTCTGAAGGAACCCTAGGTAATATAACTTCAACCTTGGTACCCTCATTTATTTTACTTGATATTTTTAGTCGCCCATCATGATTTTCAATAATTTTATAGCTTGTCATTAATCCCAAACCTGTTCCTTTTTCTTTGGTTGTGTAAAATGGTTCACCAAGTTTTGGAATTCGATCTTCAGGAATACCAGTGCCTTGATCGATAAAGGAAATGGATATTGTATCTTTTTCTATTGCCTTTACCTTGATGTCAATGATTCCACCATTTGGCATCGCTTCAATGGAATTCTTCAAAATATTAATAAACACTTGTTTTAATTGATTTTCCTCACACACAATCGTAGAAATTTCTGATTCAAATTCTACAATAATTTGAACATTGTTCATAATGGCATGCGTGTTGATGAGAGTAACAACGTCGTTTAGTAAAATTTTTATTTCTTTGTCTTTATATTCAACAGCAGTTGGCTTGGCCAATACTAAGAATTCACTAACAATAAGATTAATTCGTTCTAACTCGGCTAATACGAGATTGAAATGCACTTCGTCACTTTTATACTTGGCTTTGAATAATTGAATAAATCCCTTTATAGAGGTAAGTGGATTCCGAATTTCATGGGCGATACCTGCAGCTAATTGTCCTACAAGCGCCAGTTTCTCTGATTTTTGAAGGAGACCTTCCGTTTCTTCCTTTTTATTGGTAACATCTTTAAAAATGGAGAATATGCTTTCTTTACCTTCAAATATAATTAGACGAGTAGAGACTTCAACAAAAATATTTTTTTGATCCAGACGTACTATTTTTTGCTCCACATGATTTATTAACTTTTCTTTTTTCCTAAGTTTTTCCAACCGTTTCTTGGCTAATTCGTGATATTGAGGATTAATAAAGTGGTATATAGATTTACCAAGAATATCCTCCTTTTTTTGACCTCCAAGCATGTTTGTTCCGGCTTCATTGGTATAAACAATGATATTTTGGGAATAAATCAAAATGGCATCTGGTATCGTTTCAATTAAAATTTTATAGTTTTTTTCACTTTCTTCCATTCTCTCCATATAAAACTTCATTTTGTCATAATGTTTAGCAATAAACCAAAAAAGAATGATCGTTAGGAATAAATCAAGCATAAAATCTTTAATTGAAAATTCTCCTATAAATAGTACATGAATAAATTGGTACAGTATCACAACACTAGTGGCTGCAATGATAGAAATAATTTGTCTTTTTTTTCTCATAAAAACTTCCTCATAATTTAGTATGAATATCTTATAAACCGCATATGTTTATAGTCTTCGTGTTAACAAAAATGGCTTTCCCTGAAAATGCGGAGGGGGGATCAGAAACCATATTACCAGCCTAATACAAAAGTAAACGACGTGGGATCTTGATCTGTACTTAGCTTCTGATAAATCAAGCGTCATTCATGGAACTGCACTAGTAAGATGCAAATACTACCCCTGAAATTTGGTAGTATTTTGTTCATTTGGTGTCGCTTTGGAAGTTGAGTTACTTTAAATATATAACATTTTGAATTATTTACAATAAAAGAATAGGTAACTTCCTTAATTGTATGTTTGTTAAGATTATATTTTTTTCATGTAAATTTTTCGAAACTCTGCACTCAATATATGGAAAAATGTGTATAATGAGAAAAAAGGAGCACGATAAATTATGGATTCACTTTACGATAGAATGGAAACAGAAATGGTTGCAGGTTTTTTTTACTTCATAAACAAAAATATGGACAGCGGTATTCTATCCAATGCCATGCAATCAGAAATTAACCTAATTGAGCTTACTGCTAAAAGAAGAGGAATCTCATTAGTAGAACTGTATGAAAAAGGTTCGTATTTATATGAAATGGATAGACAAGCAATCTTAACGTGAACTACAGGACATAGCATCGACTGTCGAAATGCTCATATTTTAACAGAGGTTATTCTTTTAAATATAACTAATTTAAACCTTTTATAGCGTGGCTTAAGAAATACACAACCCGCGCTATTTCAATTACATACATAGCAATGCATTAGATAAAATGTCACCATCAAAGACAAATTGACAGCTAGCACTACTACACGCTTCAAATTATTAATTATGATTTTTAAAATAAAGCAAAATGAATATATGACATGTTCGAAAAAAAGTGCAGAAAAGAATCTTGTTTCCTGTATTTGTACTTTTTTAGTATTTTGACCCTGTGTTAGAAACATTCACGTTAATTCAAACAAACGTGAATGTTTAAATCTCCATGTTTGTATCTAGCGCAGGGATCAATCATTCATCCCAACTTCCCCAGCTCATCTAATAAAGCACGTCGTTTTGGATGCTTTTGCTTCAATTCTCCAATCAGTTGTTTAGCCTCCAGTTCGTAGCCGGCTTTTTGCATCTTTGTAATTGAGCGACAAACGTCTTGATAGCGTTTGCGGTCAGATGCTCGTGCTGCACTTATAGTAATGGTTTCTATGAAAAGTGCACAAACTTCTTCGTTATACGGTGCGGTTAAGTACGAATAATAGTTTTCGATTCTAGTAGGGGATTCTTTACAATAATCAAGAATACGCTCAGTCTGTTGTTCTTCGATAATCAGTGTACCGTATAGATGTGAATTTTGTTCTTTCAAATCGTCCAGGATTTTTTCGCGTGTAGAAAGCCATTCATCCGCTGGATAGAGCAACTTTAATTCTTCGTAATATTCATCGTCACGGCCATTCATTAATAATTCTATGGCTAATTCGCGCATTTCATTTGTATTGCCTAATTCTTTGTGCGCCGAAAAAGCATATCGTTTCCAATCGTACACGATTCCTGGTGAGTTGTGATCATGCGCTTGTCCGTCTATCGAAAGTTGTAATACTTTTGTATAATCACCTCGCTCGATAGCGGATATAATAACGCGTTCACGCATTTTGGCATCATTTATATTTTCTTCTAAAAACGTTTCAACTTCTTTTTTACTATATTTGGAGGCGATGAGTTGGTACTGTAATTCATTAAGCTCTTTATTAAAATACTCAGCACTCCAGCCATTTTCAGTTGTTTTCAGCGAAGTCAGTAGAGCGATGTATCTTACTTCAATTGTATCGTCGTGGCATAAAGGGATACAGGTACGAAGTAAGGAGATACTCCAGTCTGACCAATCATCCAATTCTTGAGTTAGTACTTGTTGTAGGACAAGTTCATACACTGTTTCGTACTGATCCCTACTCCACACATCCACACCTTCCCATATAAGTTGGATATAGAATAAGGGGTGGTAATAGTGGATAACATGATTCTCATTGATATTGAAACAGGTGGATTTCAAGTAGAGGATGGTATCCTTGAAGTAGGAATAGTCGTTGTTGAAAAGAACTCAATTGTAGAGGTACTGCATATTGGTGAAGCAGAGGATGAAGAACTGATTAATGAAGGAATGGGAGCAGGCTATATTTTTATTGAAGAAAATGACATCTATCGAAGATTATTCATAGATATACTTAGTCGATATGATTATCCTATAGTAGCTCATAATGCTTCATTTGACCGTAAGTTCCTTGTGCATTACGGATGGATGAATGAGGAGTATGTTGTTTATGATTCTATACGTGCGTTGAAAATATCTCATCCTCATTTATTCTCTTACTCATTAGGATTTGTAGTTGGATATTTTGGAGTGAAGCAAGAACATTCTCATACAGCTCTCAGTGATGTAATGGCATTGTTCGAAGTGTTACAAAAGGCGAATCCGCAATCATGGATTCCTTTGTTTAAGCCTCTGCCTAAAAAGTTCACTTCTACTGCAAAATCATTTATTGAACGTGGTATGAAGTTACAGGGTGAATCAGAAGTCTTTCATGGTAAACACATGGTATTTACAGGAACGTCACAGTTCCCTAGAATCTTAATGCAAGAAATAGCCGTTGCATGTGGGTCAACCGTAGGCAATACTGTGAATAAAAAAACGGATTTTCTGATTTGTGGGGAAAAGGTAGGGAAAAGTAAAATCATTAAGGCAATTGAACTTGATGTACCAATGTACGATGATGATTGGTTCATAGATATTGTTTTCAAAGACCTTTCTTTAGAACAAGTACTAACAGAAAATAAGGGTAATTATGATGGGAAAATAGTAACGGAGGCAAATTCCCCATATAAGCGTCTACACGAGTTTGAAGGGAAGAAAGTTAATGTGGCTTGTTTATCTTTACGTATGCAGAGCAAGATTGTTGAATTACTTGTAGGAATGGATGCAATCATTTCAAAAGGTTCAAATGCAAAAAATGTGGATTATATGATTTATAAAGATGGTGGAGATTACGTTATGTTAAAAGAAGCAAACGAACGAAACATCAAGCCGATTTCTGCTTCAGTCTTTAATCGTATGCTACTTAATTGAAAAGCAACAAATAAAAAAAGCTACCCTGTGTTAGAAACATTCAAGTCAATTCAAACAAACGTGATTGTTATGATTTTCATGTTTGTTTCTGACAAAGGGAAAAAAACTATAAAACGGAGGTAATTATAATAGCAGATATCAAATACGACATCATCGAAACGCTTGCGATATTATCTGAAGGAAGTAAAGGTTGGAAGAAAGAGCTGAATTTAATAAGCTGGAATGATCGAGAACCGAAATATGATATTCGGGAATGGTCAGAGGAGCATGACAAGATGCGTAAAGGCGTTACGTTTACATTATCTGAATTGCAGGCTTTGAAACAAGCGTTGAATGAATTACCTAACTTAGAATAATAAGAAAAGCGTTAGCGCCTATTTCTGCGTAAGGCAGCAAATGGGGAATATAAGTTGGTCTGCAAAGGTCGCCACATCTTGTGGCAATGCAGACATGACCCGCTTCGTGCGGGCCCGAGGCAGCTCTTCAGCCACCAAAGTCGATTCCCCATTTGGACCCCGAGGTGCAACGATCTTCTGCGACGAGCTTCGCGCAGGAGCACAGGCTGCTTGCGTTAGACAGATTATGCAGAATTTTTTTATACTTATCTTTAGAAAGAGGAGCTGTCTTGTACAGCTCCTTTGTCATGTTACATTTTTAAAACGAGTAGTCGCGCCGGGCTCTGAAGGTGTTCTTTTCGCTTCAATAAGAGTAGCCTATATATAATAGGAAACAAAAAATCATTGGAGGTTTTACTATGTATCGAAAAGAGCTGTTTGTTTTTAATGGAGATACACCCATTCCAGCGATTATTCGGAATTACGAAGTGAAGGATTTTCCAGACTTAATCCGTATCCAGCGAGAAAGCTTTCCACCACCATTTCCTTCTGAACTATGGTGGAACGAGGAGCAACTGTCCAATCATGTTAGATTTTTTCCCAAAGGTGCACTATGTATTGAAATTAATGGAGAAATCGTTGGTTCGATTACGGGATTGATTGTTCGTTTTGACCCACAACATCCTGAGCATTCCTGGAGTGAGATAACCGATGATGGGTATATTCGTAACCATGATGCGAGTGGCAATACACTGTATATTGTTGATATTTGTGTTCTCCCAGCCTATAGAAAACTAGGGTTAGGAAAATGGTTAATGTTTTCCATGTCTGACGTCGTTACACATTTAGGGTTGAAAAGGCTACTGGGTGGTGGAAGAATGCCCGGATATCATAAGAAAGCAAATGACATGACCCCGCAAGAATATCTTCATGCTGTTACAAAAGGGGATCTGAAAGACCCGGTTATTTCCTTTTTACTACGATGCGGTCGCACACCGGTACATATAGCCGCAAACTATCTGGAAGATGAAGAATCCTGTCATTATGGAGCACTTATGGAGTGGAAAAATCCTTTCTATTCCTAAGTAAACTGAATTTAGCTAGTTTTCTAGTTAATAAAATAATCCAGTGTCGAATATTGTCAATTATAATACTAATCTTTCGAAATATTAGGTATACTAGAAGAAAATAGGAGTGGTTAATTTGGCTAAAAAATTGGGCAAGTTAGAAGCAAAAAAATATGATCATTCTAAACCAGAATATAAAAAAGAGTTAAAAAAGTTACAATATCATTTACTTAGTCTACAACAAACATTATTAAATGAAAAAATTGGCCTAATACTAGTATTTGAAGGAATGGACGCAGCTGGTAAGGGTGGTGCGATTAAACGATTAACGCAACGTTTAGATCCACGAGGGTATGTAGTTCATCCTATTTCTGCTCCGCAGCAGCATGAACTTAGATATCACTATTTGGAACGCTTCTGGCGTAAACTACCTCAGCACGGACAAATCAGTATTTTCGATCGTTCATGGTATGGACGAGTATTAGTAGAACGTATCGAGAATTTAGCAACTAAAGCAGAATGGAAACGTGCTTATACTGAAATTAATCATTTTGAGAAAACGTTAAGCGATGAAAATTATATTATTATTAAACACTGGATCCACGTATCCAACGAAGAACAACTCAAACGCTTCTTAGAAAGAAAAACGGATCCATATAAAATGTGGAAACTGACGGATGAAGATTGGCGTAATCGAGACAAATTTGATTTATATATTGAAACGGCAGAAGAAATGTTTGAAAAAACAAATACTGAAAATGCGCCATGGCTTCTCGTTCACGGAGATGACAAGTTACATGCGCGTTTGACTGTCCTTACAAATATCATATACGAAATCGAAAGACAGCTAGATAAACGTGGAATCGAATATACACTTATTTCAGAAACAGTTGTAGTAGCGGATGAAATAGTAGAAGAAATGGCAGGAAATGATGTCGAAAAAGAAGAATAAACAAAAAAATACGGGAAATATGTATATTTAATAAATTACTTGTTGTATTTATACAGGACACATGATATATTATGTATATTAATACTAAAAAAACGTATATAAATGCAATGGAGGAATATTATAATGAATAAAAAAGTTGTTTTAGCATACTCAGGTGGACTAGATACATCCGTAGCAATCACATGGTTAAAAGACGAAGGGTACGAAGTCGTTGCAGTATGTTTAGATGTTGGCGAAGGTAAAGACTTAGAATTTATCAAAAACAAAGCGTTAACTGTTGGAGCTGTTGAGAGTTATGTTATTGATGCAAGAGAAGAATTTGCGAATGAATATGCACTAATTTCTCTTCAAGCGCATACTTGGTATGAAAACAAGTATCCATTAGTTTCTGCATTATCACGTCCATTAATCGCTAAAAAGTTAGTGGAAATTGCAGAACAAACAGGAGCAACTGCAGTAGCACATGGTTGTACAGGTAAAGGGAACGACCAAGTTCGTTTCGAAGTTTCGTTTAACGCATTAAACCCAGGTTTAGAAGTGATCGCACCAGTTCGTGAATGGGGCTGGAGCCGTGAGGAAGAAATTGCTTACGCAAAAGAAAAAAATATTCCAATTCCAATTAACTTAGATAGCCCGTTCTCTATCGACCAAAACCTTTGGGGGCGTGCAAACGAATGTGGTATTTTAGAAGATCCATGGGCTGCACCACCAGCTGATGCATATGATTTAACAGTTGCATTAGAAGACACTCCAGACACTGCAGATGTTATTGAAATCGAATTTTTAAAAGGTGTTCCAGTTTCAATTGATGGCGTAGAATACCCGTTATTTGAATTAATCTTAAAATTAAATGATTTAGCAGGGAAGCACGGAGTTGGACGTATCGACCACGTAGAAAACCGTCTTGTAGGTATTAAATCACGTGAAATATACGAAATTCCAGGTGCTCAAACATTATTACTAGCACATAAAGAACTAGAAGATATTACATTAGTAAAAGAACTTGCTCATTTTAAACCAGTTATGGAGAAAAAATTAACAGAGCTTATTTATGAAGGACTTTGGTTCTCTCCACTTAGAACAGCTCTTGTAGCATTCTTAAAAGAAACACAAGTATATGTTAATGGTACAGTTCGTGTGAAATTATTCAAAGGACATGCGATTGTAGAAGGCCGTAAATCTCCAAACTCTCTATATAATGAAAAACTTGCTACTTATACATCGGATGATGAATTTAACCATGCTTCAGCAGTTGGATTTATCGAACTTTGGGGTCTTCCAACAAAAGTTCACGCAATGGTGAACAAGGGAGCGGAGAAGGTGCAAGCATGACCAAACTTTGGGGAGGAAGATTCCAAAAATCTGCAGAACAATGGGTGGATGAATTTGGAGCTTCTATAAGTTTCGACCAAACACTAGTAATAGAAGATTTAGACGGCAGTATTGCGCATGTGAAAATGCTAGGCGATTGCAAAATCCTGCCTTCAGCAGATGTGGAGCTAATACTAAGTGGTCTTGAACAATTAAAAATAAGTGCAGCAGAAAACAAATTAGAGTTTTCTATTGCCAATGAAGATATACATTTAAATTTAGAAAAAATGCTAATTGATTTAATCGGACCAGTCGGTGGGAAATTGCACACTGGACGTAGCCGTAATGATCAAGTAGCAACAGATATGCACCTATTCTTAAAAAATAGAGTAGGAGAAGTGATCGAGTTAATCGAGCTTTTCCAAAAAACACTTGTGGCACAAGCAGAAGAGCATGTGGAAACACTTGCACCAGGATATACACATTTACAACGTGCGCAACCAATTTCATTTGCACATCACTTAATGGCTTATTTCTGGATGCTAGAACGCGACAAGGATCGTTTCAAAGATTCGATTAAACGTATCGACATTTCTCCACTTGGAGCAGGTGCCCTTGCAGGGACTACTTTCCCAATAGATCGTAAACTTTCTGCAGAGTATCTTGGATTTGCAAACGTCTATGCCAACAGTATGGACGCAGTAAGTGATCGTGATTTCATCGTGGAATTCCTAAGTAATTCTTCTATGTTAATGGCGCATTTATCTCGATTTGCTGAAGAAATTATTTTATGGTCAAGCTCGGAGTTTAACTTTATCGAACTAGATGATTCTTTCTCAACAGGTTCAAGTATTATGCCGCAAAAGAAAAACCCAGATATGGCTGAGTTAATCCGTGGAAAAACAGGCCGTGTGTATGGAAATCTAATGGGCTTACTGACTGTGATTAAAGGATTGCCACTAGCTTATAATAAAGATATGCAAGAAGACAAGGAAGGTATGTTCGATACTGTGCATACAATTGTTGGATCACTGAAAATATTTGAAGGTATGGTTCGTACTATGGATGTTCATAAAGAGCGTCTACACGATACTGTTCATAAAGACTTTTCAAATGCAACAGAACTTGCTGACTATCTTGCTGCTAAAGGACTTCCATTCCGTGAAGCACATGAAGTAACCGGTAAATTAGTATTCCTATGTATTCAACGTGAATACTTCTTATTGGATCTTCCATTAGAAGACCTTCAAGAAGCAAATAGCTTGATTGAGTCTGATATATACGACGTATTATCGCCTCTAGCTGCTGTTAGACGTAGAAATTCTCTAGGTGGAACTGGTTTCGATCAAGTAAAAATTCAAATTGCAGAAGCAAAAACTCTTCTATAGCAAAAAAACTGTAGACACTCAGATCCTTTGAGTAGTCTACAGTTTTTTGTATTATTAGAGGAGGATTGTGCAACTCATAGCGTTTGTGTGGAACTGCGGTGGCTTTGCGTGCAACTCATAGCGTTTGTGTGGAACTGCAGTGGCTTTGTGTGTAACTCATAGTGTTTGTGTGGAACTGCAGTGGCTTTGTGTGCAACTCATAGCGTTTGTGTGGAACTGCAGTGGCTTTGCGTGTAACTCATAGTGTTTTGCATGGTGTCTATTACTCGTAATCCGCTATTATTTACAGAATATTCCTAATGAAATACTATTAAATAATCCCTACTTATTGTATTCTTAATGTATGCTAAACGCTTTAATAATAACTATTTCGCCATGAAGGGGTATGAATTAATGAATACAGTTTTTATAGCAGGGCATGCGAGGCTTCCTGCGGGGATGGCTGCACAAAATATATATGAAACATTGACAATTACAGCAGAAATCGACAAAAAGTTTGGAGTGATTGTAACAGCAAGTTGTACATTAGCTACCGAACATGGACGAGATTTTATACACCATTTACTTAGAGGACATAGTTTACAAGATGGTATTGATAAGCCGTTAGCAAGTGTAAAAGATCATTATCTAGGAAAAGCAGGAAATGCGTTAATGTCAGCATTGAAAGATTTATATAAACATTATGAAGCATATGAAGCTTCTAAATAATAATTTACGTAATATTATAAAAATTTTGATTATTGTGTTTACAAAACACAATTCTTCATTTATGATTACTTTAATGAATCATGTTGAAACGTTCCAACGTTCATAACCACATGATCAATGTAAAAGAAAAGAACAAAACCAATACTGCCTAATCTGCAGAAAATTCTTTCCCGAATTTTTAGTCGTAGATAAAAAGCCAGTTTAAATTGACCAACAGCCTAGTCTGTAGTCTTTTTGAACTGGCTTTTACTGTATTGGCAGAAAGGAAGGTTACTTTATGGCTGGGGCATTGGAGAATATTAAGGTTTTGGATTTATCACGTGTTCTCGCTGGACCATATTGTACGATGATTATGGGTGATCTAGGTGCAGAGATCTTAAAAGTGGAAGCACCTGGTGGAAGTGATGAAACGCGTAAATGGGGTCCTCCATTCCAACATGATGTAAGCGCTTATTATTTAAGTGCAAATCGAAATAAGAAAGCAATTACTGTAGATTTGAAGTCAGATGAAGGTATCGACATTATTAAAAAGCTAGTCCAAGAGAGTGACGTAATTATTAGTAACTTCAAAACAGGTACGATGGACTCTTTCGGCTTAGGTTATGACGATTTGGCTCTACTCAATCCTCGCATAGTATATTGCTCTATTACGGGATTTGGTGAAACGGGTCCAGAACGGAATCTGCCAGGTTATGATTTTATCATTCAAGCAATGAGCGGATTAATGAGTACTACAGGAACCAAGGAATCTGGGCCACAAAAATCAGGTGTTGCCATTGTAGACATCTTGACAGGATTGTACGCGTGTATCGGCATTCAAGCAGCTTTGCTTGAACGAGTGCAGTCTGGAAAAGGTCAGAAATTAGATATTTCACTATATGATTCAGCTGTAAGCGCGTTGGTGAATATTGGAAGTAACTACTTAATGGCAGAAAAAGTCCCTGCGACTCTTGGGAATATGCATGCGAATATTGTTCCATATCAGACGTTTCAAACACTTGATGGTGAAATGGTCATCGCGGTTGGAAATGACAATCAATACAAGGCACTTTGTCATGTACTAGGTAAACCAGAATACGCAACAGATGAACGTTTTCAAACGAACCCAAACCGGGTGGAGCATAGGGATATCTTAGTGCCTTTGTTACAGGAAATCTTCCTAACTCAGGAGACTAAGTATTGGCAAGAAAAATGCCGAAACAATAATATCCCAAGTGGTCCCATTCAAAGTTTAGAGGAAGTTGTCAATGACAAACAGCTTCAATCACGTGATATGTTTATCACACAAAATCATCCAACAGCAGGGAAAATCAAGCTAATTGGAAGTCCACTTAAACTTTCAAGGACACCTGTTCAAATGAAATACCATCCACCTAATCCAGGGGAACATAATGAGGAAATAATGAATCGACTAGGAATAATACAAACAACTACAAAAAAAGGGGAGAATATATTATGAATTTTTCATTTTCTGAAGAACAAAACATGTTACGTAAATCGGTAAGAGGATTTGTAGATAAAGAAATTATGCCTCACATTGGAGCTTGGGACCGTGCTGGAAAGTCTGATCCAGAAATTTACAAAAAGCTTTCTGATCTCGGAGTAATGGGTGTTTGTATTCCAGAAGAATATGGTGGAAGCGGCATGGACTATAATTCGCTAGCTATCGTATGTGAAGAGCTAGAACGTGGAGACACAGCTTTCCGTACAGCGGTTTCTGTTCATATCGGTTTGAATAGCTTGACATTGTTACAGTGGGGTACGGAAGAACAGAAGCAGAAGTATTTAATCCCTCAAGCAAAAGGGGAAAAAATTGGTGCTTTTGGTTTAACAGAACCTGCAGCAGGATCAGATGTAGCCGCACTTGAAACAACTGCTGTAAAAGATGGTGACAATTATATATTAAATGGACAAAAAGCGTGGATTTCGCTTTGTGACCTTGCTGATCATTTCTTAATATTTGCTTATACAGGTGATAAATCTGAAAAACATAAAGCAATTTCAGCATTTATTGTAGAACGCACATGGGAAGGGTTTTCTTCAATAGCTACAAAAGGAAAACTTGGAATTCGTGCTGGAAATACTGGGGAGTTATTCTTTGAAGATGTCAAAGTACCAAAAGAAAACTTGCTTGGTCAAGAAGGAGAGGGATTTAAAATTGCTATGGCAGCACTTGATAATGGGCGTTTCACAGTAGCTGCAGGCGCTGTGGGTCAAATCATGGCTTGTATTGAAGCTAGTACTAGTTATTGCCACTCGCGTCAAACGTTCGGCAAAGAAATTGGGAAACATCAACTTGTTCAACAAATGATTGCCAAAATGGAAGCTGGATTCCAAATGAGTAGTTTACTTGTTTATCGTGCTGGTGAATTGAAAAATGCTGGTAAACGAAATACGCGTGAAACGTCACTTGCAAAATGGCAAGCATGTGATTTTGCAAATCAAGCAGCAGATGATGCAGTTCAAATTCACGGGGCGAATGGTTATTCGGATGAGTATCCAGTAGAGCGTTATTTACGTAATTCGAAAGCTCCAGTAATTTACGAAGGAACTCGTGAAGTTCATACTGTTATGCAGGCTGAATACGTATTAGGATACCGTGAAGACAGACAATTAAGCAAAATGCTTCCTACATGGGAAGGCGATAAAAATAAACAGATTGAATTGCAGATCTAGTATTTAAGAAATTACTTTATTTACTTATTGGACTTATCATGGGGAGCTTTTCATCCTTGATAAGTTTATAAGTAACTAACTCTATTAAGGACATTATTTGTAAGCGGTTTCTATTGAAATATTTATATTTTTTTCTTTATTATTAAAAATATGTAAAAATTACTATTTTGAGTCTTTCTATCAATGACAAGAACCAATTGGTAGAGTATTCTAAATATTGGATATTGAAAATAGAGAGGTGCTGACCATTATGAACTTTACTTTTGATAGCGAACAAGAAGCTTTTCGCGAAGTGTTAAGAGACTTTTCTTTAAAAGAATTGTTGCCACAATATATGAAGTGGGATCAAGAAAATATATTCCCAAGACATTTATGGGAAAAACTTGGTCAACTTGGAGTAAATGGTCTTCGTATTTCAGAAGAATACGGGGGAAGTGGTGCAGATTGTTTAACAACAGGTATTGCAGCGGAGGAAATTGGCCGTGGAGATTTTAGTTTAACTTATGCAGTTATGCTAAATGCTTTGGCATCAGAAATTATTAGTAATCATGCAACGGAAGCAATTAAAAAAACGTGGCTACCACAAATTGCTAGTGGAGAAAAAATTGTTGGAGTGGCCATTACTGAGCCTTCAGCAGGAACAGATGCAGGGGGAATCCTCACTACTGCTCGTTTAAAAGGTGATCATTATATCTTAAATGGAGAAAAGTCTGGTATTAGTGCTGCTACGATTGGCGATATGTTTGTCGTTTTTGCCAAGACTTCACCGGATTTAGGTAGCCGTGGAATTAGTGCTTTCATTGTTCCTACTGACCTAGATGGTGTGGAGTGCAAAGGCTATGGGGATATGGGAAATAAGCTTATTGGCAGAGGTTCCGTTTATTTGAATGATGTGGCAGTTCCTAAAGAGAACTTAATAGGGTTAGAGAATAAAGGATTTGCTCAAGTAATGAATGGCTTTGATCTAAGCCGTCTACTTATTGGTCTTCAATGTGTTGGAGCAGCATTTCAAAGTCTAGACGAAACGATTGAACACGTTAAAACAAGACAGTCATTTGGAAAGCCACTTGCTACATATCAAGGAGTATCATTTCCAATAGTTGAACATTATACCAATTTAGAATTAATAAAATGGCAGGCATATAGAGGTCTTTGGCTTCGTGATCAAGGGCTGAAGCATTCTAAAGAAGCATCTTCTGTTAAATGGCTTGGTCCTAAAATGAGCCAGGAAGCAATTCATGAATGTATGCTGTTAAACGGCCACTATGCTTATACAAACGAAATGCCTCTAGAGCAACGACTTCGAGATGTAATCGGACTGGAAATTGGAGATGGAACTGCTCAAGCAAATAAATTTGTTATTGCTAGAGAGATTATCGGAAAAGATTTCCGTCCTTATTAAATTGTCCTAGTGTCATCTTAAAAAGAGAATGGAGGAAGAATAAATGGATTTACAAGATGTAATTTATGAAAAGATGGATGGGGTAGCGAAGATTACCATTAACCGACCAGAAGTATACAATGCATTTCGTGCACTAACGGTGAAAGAGTTAATCTGGTCTTTTAGAGATGCTTGGGATGACAACGCTATTGGAGCGGTAATTTTAACAGGTGCAGGGGAGAAAGCATTTTGTACCGGTGGCGACCAAAGTAAAAAAAGTAATAGTGGGTACGATAGTTCTGGTGGTTTAGGTGGAGGCATAGGGTTGGAAGTGGAAGCACTGCACCATACAATTAGAAGCATTCCAAAACCAGTAATCGCTGCGGTAAATGGATTTGCTATTGGAGGGGGCCATGTCCTTCATGTCATTTGTGATTTAACAATTGCTTCAGATAATGCAGTATTTGGACAAGCAGGACCAAAAGTTGGAAGTTACGACGCTGGGTTCGGATCTGCATATCTTTCGAGAATTGTTGGGGAGAAGAAGGCCAGAGAAATTTGGTATTTATGTGAAAAGTACTCAGCTCAGGAAGCAAAAGAAATGGGACTTGTGAATAAAATAGTTCCACAAGCAGAGTTGATGGAAGCCGCAGAAGATTGGGCAAGAAAAATAGTTGCGAAGAGTCCTACAGCTATTAAAATGTTGAAATACTCATTCAACGCAGACTCTGCAAATATTGAGGGGATTTCACAACTTGCGATGGGAAGTCTTGCAATGTTTTACAATTCCGAAGAATCAGCAGAAGGCCGAGATGCATTTTTGGAAAAACGCCCAACTGATTTCAATAAGTTTAGAAAATAAGAAAAGCGAAAGCGCCAATGCTTGCGCTAGACAGATACCAACTAAATTTTTACTTTCTTATTCTATTAAAAAATCGGAGGGACTTAAATGAGTTATGAAACAATTTTAACCCCAGAATACGTTCGAACTTATCAAGTAGAATGGAAAAATAAGACTATTTTAGATTATCTAAACGAAACAATTGAAAAGAGTCCAAATAAAATTGCTATCATTGATAAGAAAAGTCGTTACTCATTTAAGGAACTTGGTGAATTAGTTGATCGGGTAGCCCTTAGACTGTTGGAGTTTGGTTTGAAAAAAGGCGATGTTATCTCCTTTCAACTACCAAATTGGAATGAGTTCGTTATTTTACATTTTGCTGTTACTAGAATAGGAGCAGTTAGTAACCCACTTATTCCGATCTACCGTGAAAGAGAAATCGGATTTATGGTTAAAATGGCGGAATCGAAAATGATTGTGATCCCCGATGAATTTCGTGGGTTTAATTACCCAAAAATGATTGAAAAGTTATTGCCACAATGGCCAACTATGGAACATGTTTTTGTACTTGGTGATGATGTACCAAAAGGCATGAATTCCTTTGCTAGTCTACTGGAAGAGCCTTCCGAAAAATTCAGAAATGTTTCTTTGCTAGATGAAATTACACATGATGCTAACGAAGTAACTGAGCTTATCTTTACTTCTGGGACAACTGGTGATCCTAAGGGAGTTATGCATACGCATAATTCTATAAACACTGCAGCTTCCTATTGGATTGATCATTTATCATTAAAATCAGATGACATTGTTTTCATGGCATCTACATTTGCTCATCAAACAGGTTTCCTTTACGGTGTTCACTTACCGGTAATTTTCGGAGGCACTGGCGTTTACCAAGATGTTTGGAATCCAATCGAGTTTCTTGAACTAATAGAAAAAGAAAAAGTTACCTTTACCGTAAGTGCTACACCTTTTTTACAAGACACAATCAAAGCTGCAACGGAATCTACGAATGATTTAAGTTCATTTCGGGTTTTCATCACTGTAGGTGCACCAATACCTCGAGTAGTTATTAAGGAAGCTCAGAAAATATTACCTTGTCGTATTTTGACTGGCTGGGGCCAAACAGAAAATGGCATGGTTACGAGTACATTACTATATGACACGGAAGAAAAAGTGACAAATACAGATGGAAAACCATTTCCACAAATGGAAGTGAAAGTAGTAGATCCAGCAGGGGGTAGATTGCCTGCTAATGAAGTTGGAAATTTGATGTGCAAGGGGCCAGCTCTTTTTGTAGGGTACTTAAAACTCATTGAGCAAACAAAAGCAGAATTTACAGATGGTTGGTTTAATACTGGTGACAGTGCTGTAATGGATGAGGACGGATATATTCGAATTACTGGTCGTGTCAAAGACATCATCATTCGAGGAGGCGAGAATATACCGGTAGTTTATGTGGAGAATGCTCTCTATGAACATGCTGGTATTGCAAACGTTCAACTCATTGCTGTTCCCGATGAACGTCTGCAGGAAAAGGCATGCGCTGTAATTTGTATGAAAGAGAATGAAGAAGCACTTACATTGGAAACGATGAAAGCGTTTTTACTTGAAAAAGGGGTCGCTAAGCAATATTGGCCTGAATATATTGAAATTGTAGATCATTTCCCGACTACTGCTAGTGGGAAAATCCAAAAGTTTAAATTGCGAGAGCTGGTTAATGAAAAATTGACTACTATTAAAATAGATTAAAAAAGTGAATGGGGGAATAAGGATGAGTCAACGTGTAGCGTTCGTAACAGGTGCAGGAAGTGGTCTCGGAAGAGAAATTTCGGAAGTGCTTGCTTCTAAATCTATTAAAGTAATAGTAGCAGATATTAATATGGCTGGTGCAGAAGAAACTGTTTCCATCATTAGAGAAAGTGGAAATGAAGCAATAGCGGTGTTGTGTGATGTGACGGATCTAGAAAATGTGAAAAATGCGGTAGATGAATCGGTTAGACAATATGGCAAAATTGATATTTTAGTTAATAATGCCGGATGGGATAAAGTAGAGCCTTTCCTTAAGAGTGAACCATCTATTTGGCAAAAGATTATTAATATTAATTTAATCGGACAGTTAAATACTTCAAAGCAGATTTTGCCGATCATGATCGAGAATGGTTACGGTAAAGTGGTGAATATCGCTTCCGATGCAGCAAGAGTAGGTTCAAGTGGAGAAGCGGTTTACTCTGCGGCAAAAGGTGGCGTAATTGCATTTACAAAAACGATTGCTCGTGAAATGGCTCGCCATAAGATTAATGTTAACTGTGTGGCACCAGGCCCTAGTAATACGCCATTGTTTAAAGAAATTGGCGAACAACACGAGGGACTAACTGTTGCACTAGAAAAAGCAATTCCTTTTCGTCGTTTAGCTCAGCCGAGTGATATCGCTGGAGCAGTTGCTTACTTTGTTTCAGACGAAGCTGAATATGTAACAGGGCAAACACTTTCAGTTAGTGGCGGTCTAACAATGATTTAATTTTTACAATTTGATACACTGCCAGCACTATTGCACTTTTAGTGTTGGCTTTTCTTTTTATAGAAGAAAGTAATTGTACCTTTGTAAAGGAAGGAGATGCTAACTTGAATCTTGGCTTGGAAGGTAGAACGGTATTAGTTACTGGAGCAGCAAAGGGGATTGGCCGTGCGATAGCTACTTCAATTGCTGAAGAAGGAGGCAATATCGCTCTTCATTATCAAACTTCAGAAAAAGAAGCTCTAGAAACAGCAAATGTAATTGAGAAGCTAGGGGTAAAAGTAGCTCTTGTAAAAGGTGATCTTGCTTCTATAGATGATGTACAAACGATGAAAAAAACCATAGAAAAACAGCTTGGGACTGTTCATTCGATCGTTAATAATGCAGGCTACGCGCAGTATAAATCCTTTTTTAAGTACGAGCCTGGTGAATGGACGCGTGAAGTGGATGTTTGCTTTTATGGTGTACTTCATTTAGCGCATACATTTATGCCAGATATGATGAATAGCAATGAAGGAAAATTGATTAATATCATTGGTGATTCTGCCCGTACAGGTGATCGGAACTTGATTATCTCTGGAGCTGCAAGAAGTGGTGCTACTAGCTTCCTTAAATCATTGTCTCAAGAAGTTGGTCGCTATAATATACAGTGCAATACTGTATCGCTAGGACTCATCGATCAGGGACAAGAGTTTGACGCTGCGATGTTAGAGAAAATATTGAAGCAGTACCCATTAAAAAGACTTGGAAATGCAGGAGATGTTCAAGGAATAATTCTCTTCTTGTTGTCGGCATGGTCAGATTGGATCACTGGTCAAGTGATTTCAGTTAATGGTGGACAAAGCATGATCGGGTAGAAGGTTGAAAATATATTATCAATGGTAAAAACTAAAGGAGGAAATAAACATGTTAGATACTCTAGCTCCAGAAATTGAACAAATTAAACAAATGGTAAAAACTTTTGTGGACAAAGATGTAGAGCCTCTTGCACAGCAAATAGAAGAGGAAGATCATATTCCGCAACAATTAATCGACAAAGCAAAAGAGCTTGGACTATTCGGGATGAGCATTCCTGAAGAATACGGTGGGATTGGTTTAAGTGTCTTAGGAAAAGCGACAGTACTTGGAGAGTTAGGACGTTCAAGTAATGGATTTGCTACTTTGATTAGTGCGCATACCGGCATAGGTAGTGTCGGGATTGTTCGTTTAGGTTCAGAGAGTCTAAAACAAAAGTATTTACCGGATATGGCGTCTGGTAATAAAATTGGGGCGTTTGCCTTGTCGGAACCAGGTGCGGGATCTGATGCAACTAGCTTATCGACGACGGCAGTTAAACGTGGGGATAAATGGATTGTTAATGGAACAAAACATTTCATAACAAATGCTCCAGTTGCAGATATCTTTACAGTATTCGCTTTAACAGATAGAGAAAAAGGGGCAAAAGGCGGCATCACATCTTTCGTAATCGAAAAAGATTTCCCAGGATTTACCATTGGGAAAATAGATAAAAAAATGGGGTTACATGGCTCTCATACTGCACAGCTCATTTTTGAAGATTGTGAAGTGCCTGATGAAAATGTAATCGGTGAAGTCGGAATGGGTTATATGTCTGCATTGAAAATTCTTGGAGAAGGTCGCGTTGGTCTTGCTGCAAGAGCAGTAGGTTCTTGTGAGAAATTAATTGAACTTTCTGCATCTTATGCTCTGGAACGCAAACAGTTTGGCAATCCAATTTCAGATAATCAAGCGATTCAATGGATGTTAGCGGATATGGCTACTGAAACGGAAGCTGCTCGTATGCTGATGGTGAAAGCTGCAACAATGATGGACGAAGGAAAGAAAGCCATTAAAGAATCATCGATGGCAAAATTGTATGCTTCTGAAGTATTTAATCGTGTGGCGGATAAAGCTGTTCAAATTCATGGTGGGATGGGTTATGTGTCCGATTATCCAATCGAAAGATTTTATAGGGATGCGAGAATCACTACAATTTATGAAGGTACGAGTGAAGTACAGCGCATTATTATCGCAAGACATGTATTGAATGAAAACAAGTAATATCAGAAATAGAGTGAGAGAATGATTGCGTGAAGACTCATTCAACTAGTATGATACTTCCCTGCCCTCCGTATTCCTTTACGAAAGGGTATTTTCTATGGAACTTTGATAGACAATATCTAGTTATTCAAACGTAAAATCTGATGCCTTGGGGGAGATACTATGGATTTTTGGAATGTTTTCGTCATTCTCTTTTCATTAACGTTGTTGATTGTACTGGCATTAAGAGGCTTAAGCATCATAGTCAGAAGCTAAGGGCGAAACATATGCATCCATGAAAAATCTTGAAAATCCAAATGCTATAGAGCAAATTAGGTTACAAGGAGTAGCTAAAGTCTTAGGTTTATGACATGTGAGAGGAAAGGGAGATGCTTTGTGGGAAACAAAAATATTAAACAAGTAGCAGTTGTTGGTGCGGGTGCGATGGGTTCACAAATTGCAATGGTTTGTGCGTTAGCGGGCTATCCAGTCACTCTACAGGACATTGAACAACAAAGTATAGATAAGGCAAAAGTATTTCTCGATGAACAGATGAATCGACGGGTTGAAAAAGGAAGATTTACAAGGGAAGAAGTAGACAACGCATTTGACCGTCTTTCTTTTACAGTAAATTTGGAAGATCTATCAAATGCAAATATAGTAATTGAAGCAATTATTGAAAAGTTGGATGCGAAACGTGAATTGTTTGCAAAGCTCGATAAAATTGTTGCAAATGACACGATATTAGCGACGAATAGTTCAACGATCGTCAGTTCAAAAATAGCAGATGTAGTTAGTCATCCTGAAAACATCTGCAACATTCATTTCTTTAATCCAGTATTGGTTATGGAGATGGTGGAAGTAGTGAAGGGACCACATACATCAGATGAAACAGCTCAAGCAAGCATGGAGTTTGTGAAGAGCATTCATAAAACACCTGTATTGCTTAAAAAAGAAATATCTGGATTCATCGCAAATCGCATTCTCGGAAAATTGATGGATGAAGCTGTGTACCTTTATGAAAATGGCTACGCGACTCATGAAGAAATTGATCTTGTCTGTAAAAAAGCATTAAATCATCCGATTGGTCCTTTTGCTTTAATGGATTTAACAGGCATCGACGTAAATTATTTCGTGAGAATGCAACGATTCAACGAAAGCGGTGATGAGAATGATAAACCATCCCGTATTGTCACTGAAAAAGTTGAAAAAGGCGAGCTTGGTAAAAAGGTAGGAAAAGGTTTTTATGAATACGATGAAAAAGGAATTAGAGTGTAAAGTTTAGCGGGAGGAGTGGAATTTTGAACAATCAATATGAAAAAATGATTGGCATGCAGCTCGAACCGTTTACTTACAAGGTAGAACTAAGTAAAGTTCGGGAGCTTGCACTCGCTATTGATAAAAATCAACTCTCTTTACAGAAGAAAGAGGATATACCTCCTACTTTTCCAACGGTTATTGATTACTGGGGATCACCTTATTCCATATTCGATTTTTTAGGATTGAATTTGGAAAAAACTTTACATGGCGAGCAGGAATTTGAATACTTTGGCAAGATTAAAGTAGGAGATGACATTACGGTACATGGTGAAATTGAAGATACTTACTCAAAATCAGCCATGAATTTCATTGTGATTAAACAAAGATTTGTCAATCAAGAAGGGGAAACTGTCGTAATAGGACGCTCTACCCTCATCGAAAAGCAATAGGAGGCTCGAAATATGCATATTGGTTTTCATTTCGAGAAAATACACAAAGAAGAAATTACGCATACTCAAATCGTCAGATATGCAGGGGCATCAGGTGATTTCAATCCGATTCATACGGTAGTTCCGTTTGGTGAGAAAGCCGGTCTAGGCGGTGTGATTGTACACGGCATGATGATTATGGGTTTTATTGGCCAAGCCATTGACACATGGTGCGCGTCAAATGATCTCGTAAAATTCTCCACCCGATTTCAAACAATTACACGACCAGGAGAAAGTATTACTGTCAGTGGACTTATTGTGGGAGAAACGGAGCATCTCTGGGTATGTCAAGCAGAGGCAGTAAATGAGCACGGGGAAATAAAGGCAAGTGCTCATTTTGAAGTACGAAAATAGTAATAGAGATATACGGTAATGTGATTCCTTAGCCAATAACATAAAATTCTACAGGGGGTACTATAAAATGAGCGAACGAATAGTCATTGTTGAAGCGGTACGTACGGCAATTGGTCGATATGGGGGCGCATTAAAAGAAATTAACTCTGGATTTTTAGGTTCCCATGTTATTGAGGAATTACTAAAAAAAGCGTCACTTTCACCTGGAAAAGTAGATGAAGTTATTTTGGGAGAGGTAAGGCAGTCGACAGAGTCCTCAAATGTAGCTCGTGTTGCCGCAATTCGAGCAGGCATTCCTGTTGAAAAACCAGCTTTTACAGTGAATCGCCTTTGTGCTTCTGGAATGCAGGCAATCGTTTCAGGAGTTCAGCAAATTCAATCGAATCAGGCTGCCATTGTTGTCGCTGGAGGAACTGAAAGTATGAGTAACTCAGCGATTTACATACGTGGTTCTCGATTTGGTGGGGACAAAACATATTTGGTCGATTCAAATGCAGAAGCAGGTCAGCAACCGAAAGAAATTTACGGCGAAGACATGGGTATGGGAATTACCGCTGAAAATGTTGCAGAGAGGGAACAAATTTCTAGAGAAGATCAAGATGCATTTGCTATCGAAAGTCAAAGAAGAACAGCTGTAGCGATTGAAAGTGGAAAATTTATAGAGGAAATTGTTCCTTATGAAATAAAAACAAGAAAAGGAACGATTATCTTTGATACGGATGAACATCCTCGACCTGAAACAACAATTGAACAACTAGGGAAATTAAAGCCTGTGTTTAAGAAAGACGGATCTGTCACTGCTGGCAATGCATGTGGACGTAACGACGGAGCTTCTGCTGTTCTTCTAATGAGTGAATCCACAGCGAAAGAACAGTCGCTTACACCTCGTGCTGCAATCATAGACTGGGTAGCGGTTGGGGTTCCACCAGAAATTATGGGAATTGGACCAGTTCCAGCGATTCAAAAACTTCTTGAAAAGACCAATTTATCAATTAATGATATTGATTTATTTGAAGTTAATGAAGCATTTGCATCCCAAGCACTTGCTGTGCAACGTAAGCTGGACATTAATCCAGAGAAGCTAAATGTGAATGGCGGGGCAATTGCACTAGGACATCCAGTTGGTTCTACTGGTTCAAGATTAGTCGTCACTTTAATGCATGAATTACAAAAAACAGGTGGACGTTTTGGAATCGCTTCTTTATGTGTTGGAGGTGGACAAGGAATGGCCATTTTAATTGAAAATTTACAAGTTTAATTCTGTTACTAGAATCATAAGAGCGGGGTGAGTAGATGCACAATTTTAAAAATATTTTAGTGGAAAAATCAAATCAACTTGCTTATATTATTATAAATTTGCCTGAGCAGCGTAATCCATTAAGCAATGAAACACTTGGTGAAATGAAAGACGCATTAGAGCAATTAAAAAGTGACAACGAAACAAATTGTGTTATTTTTACAGGGCAAGGAGATAAATCATTTGCTGCAGGGGCAGATATCGGACTACTTAAAAATCGTGTTCCTTTAGACGTATTTAGACCTGGAAATATGCAAGAAGTATATGATTATATCGAAGCATATGACAAACCTACAATTGCGATGATTAACGGTTTTGCACTTGGTGGTGGCTGCGAGTTAGCGATGGCATGTGATATTCGAATTGCCTCTGTAAATGCAAAATTTGGACTACCCGAGTTAAATCTAGGCATTATTCCTAGTGCGGGGGGAACTCAGCGTTTGTCTCGATTAATTGGCAAAGGGAAAGCTGTTGACTTAATATTGACTGGGGAAATTATTACAGCTGAAGAAGCTGAAAAAATTGGACTCATTTCTAAATGTGTACCACAAGATCAATTAAAAGAAGCAGTTGAGAAAAAAGCGACTCAAATATTAGCAAAAGGTCCTTTGGCTGTAAAACTGGCAAAAATGGTGATTCATGCTGGTTTTGAAACAGATATGAAATCTGCTCTCTTAATAGAAAAACTCGCTCAAGCCGTACTTTATTCAACGGAAGATAAAAACGAAGGAACGAGCGCCTTTTTAGAGAAACGTTCTCCAGAATTTATATCAAAGTAAAAGTAGTCTATTAGGTAAATTAGTATTGTATACAGGAAATATGTAATCAACCATGTATGAAAATGGTTGATTATTTTTGGTTGCTTTATCAAGACCTAATAGATAAAAAGTCATAATAAATTAACCGTTCTCCTGATATATCGTATACTACTCTAATTATTCTGAAGTTAAAGTCCTTTTGTGTACGAGTAATGAAAAAAAGATTTATAATAAGATTGTAAGCACATTTCTACAAAAAGAAAGGTTGATTAGTAATGGGTAAACTTGATGGAAAAGTAGCAATTATTACTGGAGCAGCACAAGGTATGGGCGCAATGCACGTACGAAAATTTGTGGAAGAAGGTGCAAAAGTAGTAATTACAGATATTAATTTAGAAGCAGCCCAACAATTAGCTGATGAAGTTGGAGAAAATACAATTGCATTAAAATTAGATGTTTCAAAAGCAGACAATTGGAAAGAAGTTTGCGAAAAAACTGAAGAAGTATTCGGTCCAGTAACTGTTTTAGTAAATAACGCTGGTATCGGTATTTTCAAACTTTTAGAAGACTTAACGGAAGCGGACTTCCGACTAACATTTGAAATTGATGAACTTGGTGTTTTCTTAGGAATGAAAACAGTAGTACCATACATGAAAAAAGCAGGCGTTGGTTCAATTGTCAATATCTCATCTGTTGATGGTTTAGTAAGTGCACCAACAGCAATTGCTTATAGTGCATCCAAACATGCTGTTACTGGTATGACAAAAGGTGCTGCTGCTGAGCTTGGCCAATACAATATTCGTGTAAACTCTGTTCACCCTGGTGTTATTGAATCTCCTATGGCTGAACAAGGTGATGTAGCCGAGTTTATTAAAAAATTGGAACAAGATATTCCATTGCGTCGTCGCGCGAGAACAGAAGAAGTATCCAATTTAGTAATTTATATTGCATCAGATGATTCAAGTTACTCAACTGGTTCTCAATTTGTCGTTGATGGTGGTATGATTTCAGATCTTTAATTTTAAATGAATATTAGGATTAGGTTTTTATATAGTCACTTTAAAGAATTGAAAATAAATATTTCAGAGGAGTTAGAAAATGAAATTACAAGACAAGGTAGCAGTAATAACAGGTGGAGCATCAGGAATTGGTGCTGCAACAGCTCGACTTTTCGTACAAGAAGGTGCAAAAGTAGTCTTAGTTGATTTGAATGAAGAAAAAGGAAAAGCATTTGAAGCAGAGCTAAAAGCCCAAAATGCAGATGCGCTATTTGTTAAAGCTAATATTACAAGTGAAGAAGAAGTTCAAAATATATTTAAAGAAACAATTGCCACTTTCGGTAAAGTCGATGTAGTTTTTAACAATGCTGGGATTGGTCGTGTAACTCCAACAGAAAATTTGGAATATGCGGAATGGCGTAATACAGTAAATGTTGATTTAGATGGTGTATTTTTAGTAGCACGTGAAGCAATTCGTGAAATGCTTAAGTCCGGTGGAGGTACAATTGTAAATACTGCTTCTATGTACGGCTGGGTTGGTTCGCCTGGTTCAGCTGCTTATAATGCAGCAAAAGGTGGAGTAATTAACTTAACTCGCTCACTAGCATTGGAATATGCGACAAGAAATATTCGTGTAAATGCACTAGCACCAGGCTTCATCGATACACCGATTATTCCAGAAGAAAGCAAAGAAGTATTAAAAACGATGACGCCAATGCAACGTTTAGGAGAATCAGAGGAAATGGCTAAAGCTGTACTATTCATGGCTTCAGACGATTCATCGTTTATGACAGGAAATGTATTAACTGTTGATGGTGGGTACACAGCACAATAATAAGAAGAAAATGACTTCCGATTATGGAAGTCATTTTTTTGTGTTAATCCACTGTTTCTTTTGAAATTGGCTTCCCTGCTTCTAGTAAAACTTTGCTCCCAATTAAGAAGAATCCTAATATAAACAACAGAATTCCAGTTCCAATAAGTAACCATTCAATTTCCATATAGTCAGATATTGGCCCAAATATAAGCATTCCAAGCGGCATCATAGAAGTTGAAATCATCCCTAATACCCCAAATACTCTTCCGAGATAATCACCCTCTACTTTTTCCTGTAATAAAACCATAGAAGGTGTATTAAACATGGGCATTACGACACCAACTAAGCCCATGAAAATTAAATAGACCCAAAAAACTGGAATGACTCCAAGTGCAAATGTACAGGCACCAAAGATTAGGCATGAGAGTGTCATTGTATGAATCTTGTTTTTAAATCCACCCCATGAAGCCATGAAAATTCCACCAATCATCATACCTATAGAGAAGGTGATTTCTGTCGCTGTTAAACGCCAGATATCATTACCAAAACTCCGCGTTACCTGTAAAGGTGTTAGAAACGCGACTGGAGCAGCTAAAACAAAGAAAATGGCAAAAAACAAAAAGAATTTCTTCAGAAACGCATGGTTTTTAATATACGTAAATCCTTCTTGTAAGTCGATGAAATAACTAGTTGTTTGCTTTTGCAATGCCTTTGCATGTACTGGAATATCCAGAAATGCAAGTAAGATAAAGATTGCAATAACTGCGGTAATCACGTCGATAAAGAAAATAATTTCCATCGAAGCTACTGTTAGTAACGCTGCACTCACCATTGGAGAAATGAGCATAATAAGTGCTTGAATGCTTCCGTTTGTTCCATTAACTTTGGTTAGTTTATTTTCAGGCACTAGCTGTGGAAGAATAGCTCCGACGGCCGGACCTTGAATACCTGTCCCAATTGCGCGCACAGCAGACATCACAAATAATAACCATAATGAATCGTATCCCATCAAAAATAAAATGGCTAAAATTAAGGTCGAAATAGCAATCAAAGATTCGGACAGAATGATGAGTAATTTCCGATTATAGCGATCCGCCCAAACCCCTGCAAAAGGAGAGAGGATGAAGGTAGGGACGAAACCACAAATGATGGATATTGTCATCATAAGACCAGACTGAGTCGTTAATGTGATATGCCACATAATGGCATATTGAACCAAAGATGATCCGAATAGGGAGATGGTCTGGCTACCTAAAAAGAGAATAATATTCTTTTTCCAATTTTCCATAGGATGTTCGGTCCTTTCTATTTTAGTTACGTTAATTATTACATTATTGAGTATAACTTTCTTTCAAAAATTTTGTTAAAGAAAAGCGACGCACGCATTTAAAAACTGTGCACGCCGTTTTAAGAATATCTATTTGATGCATTGATATGCGGAGCTTTTATGCAAGTTGCACTGCTGCGGATGCTGGCCAAGATATCATGACAACTCCGATTGCGGTGATTGCAAACCTAGAACAAAAGGGGAGTGTTGTGCTTTCGATGAATTTTATGATCTTAGGCCGGTACACAGGCTATCGATTTCCATCACGAACTTGGAGTCAGAGCACTCCATGCAGCTTAGTTTGTTTGATGAAGGTAAATGGAGAGAACGTAAGCTCGGCAAAACAATGGACCATTTAAGAAGTAAATACGGATCAACCGCTATCTTGCGCGCCGTTTCTTATACAGATGCAGGGACTGCGATAACGCGTGCAGGGTTATTAGGGGGTCATAAGAAGTAAGTAAAATAAAAAAAGACGATCTCCTAGGAGGTCGTCTTTTCATTACAAAGATAAATAACTTAACCATTTGCCTCTACTTTTTCATCCTTAGACTTATCTTGATAGTCGTATGCACGATTCACAGGAATGAACACTAAAGCTAAAGCTGCGATAAAGCCAGGTATTGCAAAAACCAAGAAATTTATTTGAATTGGTAGTGCCATGGTCAATAGAATACCACCAATTGTTGGCCCTAATATAGCTCCAAATCTACCTACACCAGAAGCCAATCCTAATGCTGTTGAACGTAAGAAAGGGGGATAATATTGAGATACATAGGCATTCATAATATTTTGTGATCCAATTGTACAAGCTCCTGTAAGGGCTACTAACAGAGAAACAACTAGCATATCATTTTTAAACCCTAATAGTATTAGAGCAATTGCTCCAATTATATACATCGGAATAAGCATTCTTTTCGAACCAAATTTATCGGCTAATTTACCGATAATAAGCGTTCCAACGATTGTACCAGCATGCAGAATGATTAAGAAAGAAATACTAGAATTCAAGCCATAACCAGCTTGCATCATTAGCTTAGGCAACCAAGTACTTAAGCCATACACCATTAAAAGACTCATGAAATATGTAATCCAAAACATACTTGTGCTTAGTCCGCGCTTATTTTTAAAGATTTGTGTAACTGGCGTACCTTTTTCTGTGTTCTTTTCAAATAGTTCAAATTCATCTTGCTCTGTATAGTTACCCTCTGGATTAATCTTGTTCATTACTTTACGCAATTCCTTTTTGCGCCCTTTTGCAGCAAGGAAAACAGTTGAATCAGGAAGCGTTTTCATAATGACAGGTAATAAAATAATCGGTGCAGCTGCAATAAAGTAAACGAATTCCCAACCTAATTTTGGAATAAAGAATATGGATAACGCAGGCGCGAGCATCCCGCCAATAGAGTAGCCAGTAAGGACAATAGAAACCGTTAAGCTTCGCATTTTCTTAGGCGAATAATCCGTCATTAATGCGATAACATTTGGCATAATCCCACCGAGTCCTAATCCAGCAATGAAGCGATACGTTGAAAATGAAGTTGGTGAATCTGCGAAACCACATAATCCCGTGAAAATACTAAAAAGAATAAAACATGCAATAATTACATTTTTTCGGCCAATACGATCGGCAAGTGGCCCAAAGAAAAATGCCCCAAACATAACACCGACTAACCCATAACTTCCCATTGCACCAGCTTGAACATTTGATAATCCCCATTCATCAATTAAAACGGGCAATACTGCACCGTAAACTGCAAGATCATATCCATCTAAAACAATAATAAATGTACACCAAAATAAAATCATAAAATGAAATTTGTTGAATTTACTTTCCGCAATAACTTGTCCGGTTTTTACTAACGTCATTTAAATATCCCCCTACATATAGATTAAAGCGTTTACATTACTGTCGAAAATTGTCGGAAAAAAAACTAATAGTGAACTTTATTTACTATTGTGATTATAAAGAGAAATAAGAAATAATACAACAAAAATTTAGAATTTATAATATTTCGTAAAAACACAATATTGGCACTATTATGGAGTGGTGAGGAAATGGTATTGGATTAAAATAAAAGAGACTCCAGTCAAAAAAAAGAAAGGAGTCTTCGCTTACGTGTTTCTTATAAGAAAAGAAAGTATAAAATTTTTCGACATAAAAAATGTCCAGCTACAGCGCCTGTGCTCCTGCGCGAAACTCGTCGCAGAAGATCGTTGCACCTCGGGGTCAAATGGGTAATCTGCCTTACGCAGTGATAGGCGCTTCCGCTTTTCTTATAATTTATATCCAAATAAATCAGAAATTTCGTTTGATAAATTCAACAAGTATTGACTATATTCATCTTTTACCTGTTTTGGCACTATTTCTGAGAATCCAACAAGCGTAATACAACCGAGTAAATCTTTGTTATGATTAAAAATAGGGACAGAAGCAGAAGATATATGAGAAACAAGTGGCTCTTTGGAGAAGGAAATCCTCTGCAACCGAATTGCTTCCTCCTCCTTTAGAAATGTTGTTTTTTCATCGGCAGTAAGTAGCTGGAATTCAGCCTGTTTCCATTCCTCTATAATTGAAGGACTATCAAAAGTGGAAAAAATCTTACCAGAAGATGATAAAACAGGTAACTGTGTGCCAATTTGTGCACCAATATTTAGACCACTGTTTGCGTTTGAAATATTAGCGACTACTGGACCTGAATTAGTCCATAGAGCGAACAAAGTTGTTAAAGAAGTTTGGAGACTACTTTCCTTTAGAAATGGTGTTACTTTTGCTATAAGGTCTTGTTGTCCAATGGCAGCCATACCATAAGAAATTATTTTAGATCCCAGAGAGTATGCACCACTATTTTTATCTTTATACAAAATGTTTAAATGAATCAATGTGTTTAAATACTTATAAAGATTACTCTTCGTAATCTTCGTAATTTCTTGAATCTCCGTAAATTTTAATGGTTGATTTTGATTGGCGATAATATCTACAATCCCCAATCCAATTTGAAGGGATCCAATCATAGTCGTGTTTTTTTCAGGGTTCATTTTTGTTCTCCTATAAGTTGAATTGTTTTTTTCTATATAAAGTAAATAACCTAACATAGTAAGAGAAAGTATACCAGTGTTTTTGAAATAAATCTTTACATGTTTTTAATAAACTAATAAATATAAACATTTAAATAAATATAAAATTTCAGTTGACTTTTATTGAATAATATTCTAAATTTATATTAATAGTGAACTTGATTTACTATTAGTGTAATGGAAAAGGTGGAATTTCCAAAATAGGTGAATTATTTCTATAGATATTTTTTCTTAGATAAATGAAACCGTTTACTAATGGAAAATTCTAAAAAGTGTATCACGCACTCATGTCAGCTTGGAAATGATTTACAAAACAAAATCTCACATATAAAGGGGTAAAAAAAATGAAACTTATTACATTTACACGCGAAGGAATTTCTACTATCGGGGCTATCGTAAACGAGGAAGTCGTAGATCTACATATAGCTTATAGAACATTATTACAACAAGAAGGTAAAATTCGTGCACAAGAAATTGCGGATGCATTTGTACCAGCAGACATGACTGGATTTTTACAAGGTGGAAAAGAAACAATCGAACTTGCTAAAAAAGCAGTGGACTTTGCATTAACAAACAAACAAGTAGGAGATATCAAACTTGTTCATGCGTTAAATACAGTTAAAGTAGGCGCTCCTGTTCCAAAACCAGGGAAAATATTTGCAGTAGGACATAACTATAAAGAACATATTTTAGAAATGGGACGTCAATTACCATCTCATCCAGTTTTATTTGCTAAATTTGGCAACACAGTTATTGGTCCAGAAGATGATATTCCGTTCTATCCTGTTTCAGACCAACTAGATTATGAAGCTGAATTCGCATTTGTTATCGGTAAACGTGCTAAAAATGTTTCAGAAGAAGATGCACTTGATTATGTAGCTGGTTATGCAGTAGCAAACGATGTAACATACCGTGACATTCAACGCCGTACGCTTCAATGGTTACAAGGGAAAACAGTAGATGGCAGTTTACCAATGGGACCATGGTTGATCACTGCTGATGAAATTGCTGATCCACAAACATTAGAAATGGTGTTAACTGTAAACGGCGAAGAGCGTCAACGTACTAATACAGCGAACCAAGTATTCTCAGTTAAACACTTAGTAGCATTCTTGTCGAATCTTGCAACATTAGAGCCTGGGGATATCGTAATCACAGGAACTCCTGGTGGCGTTATTCAAGCAATGGAACCACAAGTTTGGTTGAAAGACGGAGATGTTGTTCGTGTTGAAATCGATCAAGTAGGCGTATTAGAAAATACTGTTCGCACAGTAAAAGGAGAGTAATTCATGACAAAAAGTAATATAACTTCCGTTAATGAATCAATCGATCGCATACTAGATACAGTAAAAGGTTTATCAGAAGAAACAATTCGTTGGAATCCAACAGCAGACGAATGGTCGATCATGCAAATTATGGCACATATCGTTGAAGCTCTACCTTATTGGGTAGATGAAATTGAACAACTTGTTGAAACTCCAGGAAAACAATGGGGTAGAAACCACTTGCATGAGCCACGTTTACAAGCAGTTAAACCTGAAACAGTAGACGCAATTAGTGTAGAAGAGATCGTAAAAGAACTTCAACAAGTGAAACAAACGGTTCAAGCAGGAATTGAAAACTTGACAGCAGAACAACTTGCAGCAGAAGCAACAAGTGTAAATCCTAACTTTGGAACGAAACCACTTTCGTTCATTATTGATCATTTAATCGATCAACATGTCAACAAACATGAAGGCCAAATTCAACGTAATTTATCAAAACTAAGTAAGTAAATTATAAGAGGAGGTCATTTGACCATGGCAGAACAAAATCATGACACAGCTGAATTCATGAAAAGTAAATTAGTACAAGATTTTACTAAGGATATTCGTCAATATAATCTAGGACCACTTTGGGAAGCAATTCCAGCTTTAATGCATAAATCTCCAGAGCCACATGCACAAGCATACCTTTGGAAAGGTAGTTTGTTACAGAAGAAATTAGGAGAGGCTGCTACGATTTTCACACCTGATCGTGGTGGGGAAAGACGAGCAATCTATTTACAAAACCCTGGTTTAGACTATCGTCAACCTTGGGGCTGGGCTTCTACTACTCAAACACTATATGTAGCAATGCAATTACTTCAACCAGGTGAAGTAGCTCCGTCACATCGACATTCACAAAATGCTCTTCGTTTCATTACAAAAGGCGAAGGTGCTTACTCGATCGTTCAAGGAGAAAGAATTTACATGGAAGAAGGAGACTTCTTAATTACACCGAAAGATTTATGGCATGGACATGCACACGAAGGAACGAAACCAATGATTTGGACGGATGTTCTAGATATTCCAACTATTTATGCTTTAGGTGGAACGTTCTTTGAAAACTACCCTGAAAAAATTCAATTACCAGAAGTTCCAGATAACTACGGTTCTCAACGTTATGCAGCAGGTATGTTACGTCCGATTTCGGATCGCAAACCATCTATCGCGCCACTAGGTTCGTACAAATGGGAACATACTGAAAAAGCAATTGAATCATTAAGCAAATTTGATCCAGATCCATTTGAAGGATATGCAGTTGAATTTATTAACCCATCTAATGGCCAAACAGCAAATCCTACAATTGCTGCTTGGGTTCAAAAGCTTCCAAAAGGCTTCCATACAAAAGCACAACGTCACACAAACTCTTCTGTACATCAAGTATATAAAGGGTCTGGATACAGTATCGTAAACGGCGTTCGTTTCGACTGGGAAGAAGGAGATTTCCTTGCAGTTCCAAACTGGGCTTGGGTTGAGCATGTAGCTGCAGAAGATACGTATTTCTTCACAGTAAATGACCTACCGATCATGGAGAAATTTGATCTTGAAAGACAAGAAGCATATGACAAAAATAATGGTTACCAAGAAGTAACTGGTGAGTTTAAACCATTTTTACCTTAATTACTAACTGGATATAAAGTTAATCGTACAAAGCAGTCTTTATTTTAAATTGCTTTGTACGGTCCTTTTATAAAAAGTTACATAAAAAAATCGGGGGTTTTTACATGAAAAACACAGAAAATACAATTTTAATCAGTGGAGCTGGAATCGGTGGATTAGCAGCAGCACTTGGAGCAGCAGAAGCAGGTCAAGAAGTAACAGTATTTGAAAGAGCACCTGAATTTGGAGAAGTTGGAGCAGGTATCCAATTAGCAGCAAATGGTGTTGCTGTTCTAAAACGTTTCGGATTACTTGAACGCATTTCTGAATTTGCAGTATTTCCAAAACGATTAGTATTAAAAGATGCGTTTACAGGTGAAGAACTAACAGCATTAGATTTAGAAGGTGAATACCAAGAAAAATATGGTGCTCCATATCTTGTTCTACATCGTTCTGATTTACATAGCGTAATATTAGAAGCTTGTAAAAAAAATCCATTAATTAATCTTTATACAGACAATGAAATTATCTCTGCTGAAGAAACTGCTGAGGGTGTAGTTATTACAAACCAACGCGGTGAAAAAATTAAAGGTAAAGCTGTAATCGGAGCAGACGGAATCAGATCTAATATCCGTAAAAACTTCTCGGATGATGAGCCAGTAAACTCTGCATATGTTGCATACCGTGGAACACTTCCAATTTCAGAAGTATCGGATGATACGGATGTAGATGATGTAATTATGTGGATAGGACCGAATTTACATGTTGTGCAATATCCGGTACGCCGTGGAGAATTGTATAATCAAGTAGTTGTTTTCAAGAGCCCAACATGGACACCTGAATCAACAGTTTGGGGTACTCCAGAAGAGTTGGACCAAGTTTTCGAAGGTTGTTATTCAAAAGTAGAAAAAGCCCTTACATTCATTAATAAAGAATTTAAATGGCCAATGTATGATCGTGATCCGATTGAAAACTGGACAGAAGGAAATATCACACTTTTAGGTGATGCAGCTCATCCAATGCTTCAATACTTAGCACAAGGTGGCGTTCAAGCATTAGAAGACTCAGCTAAACTTGCTGATTCATTAAAAGTACATGGAGATAATTACGAAGCAGCGTTTAAAGAGTACCAAGATGAGCGTATTCCACGTTCTGCAAAAGTACAAACGACTGCACGTTTCTGGGGTGAAATTATTCACGCTGTTGATCCAGTTTCTATTGCACTTCGCAACGATATCTTTACAAAACGTCCAGCGAATGATTTCAGCTACACGGACTGGTTACATGGTGGACCAGCAAAAAAATAAGTAAAAACTAAAAAAGTAGGGAAGCCATGAGAATGGTTTTCCTACTTTTTCATTATGGTTCTTTATCAAATGACGTTGGTAAAGTATTTTAGTCGGCTATAATTTGTTTTTTTATGTAGTTTTTCAAGTCTTGTTTTCTATATCTATTTGAGACTTTTGTTTCCTCTATTCTCTTATCTGATTTTCGTTCCGAGCGGCGACTCCAGTGGGATTAGCGTGACAGGTGAGACCCCACAGGAGCGGTTTTCGCGACGAGGAGGCTCACCGCACGCCCCACGGAAAGCGTCCGCTCGGAACGAAAATCAGCGTGGATCAGTATTTTATTTCACCAACGTCATATATTGTACAACCATAATTATCAAGAACTCCAACACCTTAAATGGTCTTGTAGTTCTTTTTTTGTGCATGTAATGTCAAGACCATAAGTTTAAACATTAGAAATCGATCTAAAAGTTTCATATAATGAAACAAATACATTCCTTTTTGCATAATCAGTTCATAGTTGTTTATGATATAAGGGAGCTTAAGGAGATTCAATGAGCAAATATGAGGTAACGACTTTAAAAAAGGGATTGCAAATTTTGGAGTTATTAAAAGAACATGACGCACTCACGCTTACTGAGATTACAAAACAACTAGAGCTTAGCAAATCAACTGCATTTCGTATGCTGGTAACATTGGAAGAAATGGGGTACATCCAAAAGTTTAATCATCACTTTGAGATTAATCATAAAATGTTTTCATCTCATTTTGAGAAACGAACGGCTCAAGACTGGGTTGCCCTTAAATCGCCATATAAGATAGCGAAGGATCTTGGAGAAAGCTTTTATATAGGAAGGCTTGATGAGACTAATTTGGTCATGACACAAGTGTTGAATGCCCCTTTTACGGAGCCCGCGCGTGAAGAAATTGGAAATCGTTCACTTGTACACCAGTCAGCACTAGGGAAAGTAATTTTAGGCAATCTACTCCCGGATGCACAAAAGGAAGTCTTTAAAAAACTATCCCTAGAGAAAGCAACGAACAATACGTTTAATGACGGGCATTTGTTTGTACATCATTTAGATGTCATAAAAAAACAAGGATTTGCTTTTGATGATGAAGAACGTGTTGTTGGTATACGTTGTATCGCTGTACCTTTATTTAAGAATAACGAAGTAATTGCAGCTATAGCAATTGCCACACCAGTAGAAAGAATTTCGCGTAAAAATATAAAGCTTCTTACACATAAGTTAGTAGAGGGTAGTGTAAAAATCGCTCGTGAAATGGAAGTCTTAAGTTAATTCTACATAATATAAAACGAATAGAGGAAATAAAATGACGAAATACGTACAACTGGGTAAAACAGATTTACTAGTAAATCCAATTGGACTTGGAGCAAATGCCGTTGGAGGACACAATTTATATCCCACTTTAGATGAACAAGCAGGAAAAGACCTTGTATTAGAAGCGATCAACAATGACGTCAATTTTATAGATACAGCCTTTATTTACGGTCCAGGTCGCTCGGAAGAATTAGTTGGGGAAGTGCTAAAGGAAAGCGGCAAACGTCAACAAATTATTTTAGCGACGAAAGGAGCTCATGAATTTGTAGAAGGTGGTATGAACATTAACAACTCACCAACTTTCTTGAAAGAGGCAGTTGAAAGTAGTTTGAAACGATTAAATACGGATTATATTGATTTGTTTTATATTCATTTTCCAGACGAAGCTACACCAAAAGCGGAAGCGGTCGGCGCATTAAAAGAGTTGAAAGATCAAGGGAAAATACGTGCAATTGGTGTATCTAACTTTTCACTAGATCAGTTAAAAGAAGCAAATGCAGATGGGTATGTTGATGTATTCCAAGGTGAATACAACTTAATCAATCGCAAGGCTGAACAAGAGCTATTCCCTTATGTGTTGGATCACAAAATTTCATTTGTTCCATATTTTCCACTTGCAGCAGGAATTTTAGCAGGGAAGTATAATGCTTCCATGACATTTAATGATTTGCGTGCAGATATGCCTCATTTACAAGGGGAAGCGTTCGTTCAAAACTTAGCAAAAGTAGACAAGCTTCGTGCTATTGCAGATGCAAAAGGTGTTGAAGTTCAACATATCGTTCTAGCTTGGTATTTAGCACAACCTGCAATTGACTCAGTTATTCCAGGTGCAAAACGAGCAGAGCAAGTAGTAAACAATTTAAAAACATTACAAGTACAGCTATCAGCAAATGAAATTGCTGAAATTAGCGCTGTATTTCAATGAATGATCGTAATTCCTTATACCTAAATAGTATAAGGGATATTTAACTACAAAGAGGTGCAATATATAACATGAATAAAAAATATTCCCCATTATTTAATCCCTTTACATTTCGAAGTGGAGTAGAAGTAAAAAACCGTCTACTGATGGCGCCGATGACGACGTTTTCTGCGGATGAGCAAGACTATGTATCAGACGCAGAACTTGCATATTATGAAAAGCGTGCGGATGGTGTTGGAGTAGTTATTACTGCTTGTGCGTACGTTTCGAAAGGCGGAAAAGGCTTTGAAGGGCAAATGGCAATTGATTGCGACGAAACAATTCCGCGCTTGACATTACTGGCAAATACAATTCAGCAAAAAGGTGCAAAAGCAGTTGTGCAAATTTATCATGGTGGACGTATAGCAGTGCCTGCGCTCATCCCAAATGGAGAAACTGTAAGTGCTAGTAGTGTTGCACCATTATTAGATCGAGGATTTTACAGTATTGATCAAGCACCCAAAGCATTAACGCATACAGAAGTACTAGACATAATAAAAGACTTTGGTGATGCAACAAGACGTGCCATCGAAGCGGGATTTGATGGTGTTGAATTACATGGTGCCAGTGGCTATTTACTTCAACAATTTTATTCCCCGCATTCTAATATACGAGATGATGAATGGGGCGGCAATGAAACAAAACGCTTAGCTTTTTCACTTGCAATCATTGATGAAGTAAAACGTGTTGTGAAAGAATATGCGGAAAAGCCATTTTTAGTAGGCTACCGTTTCTCACCTGAAGAACCAGAAACACCTGGTATTACGATGAAAGAAACAAATACATTGATGGATACATTAATAGAAAAAGAGTTAGATTACTTACATTTGGCCCTCACTGATGCCTGGTCTAAGCCAAGACGTGGTATTGTAAGCGACAAATCACGTACTGAAATTTTAGCTGACTATATAGCGGGGCGCGTTCCATTAATTGGTGTCGGTTCGATTCAAACTGCAGAAGATGCATTACAAGTTATGACGAAAGCAAATGTTCCGTTTGTTTCCATCGGACGAGCTTTAATCATGGATCCGAAATGGGTAGAAAAAATTGCCCAGGGAGAAGAACAATCAATTGTGCGAGAGATCCAACAAGATAAGCAGCAGGAATTAACGATTCCAGATCCACTCTGGCAATTAATTTGTACCGTAGATGGATGGTTCCCATTAGAAAAAGTTACGAGCTAAATTAGTTTTAGGCTATAGTAAATAAAATGTGACAAAGGCACTCTGATAAAATTTCAGAGTGCCTCTGTCACATTTTAGATGAAAAAAATAATATTTTGTAATAAAATTAATAAGGATTATTGGTATTATGGTGGTTATTAATATATAGTTACTAATGATATGTAAGCAATTTAATAAGTGGATAATTTTTTCTACATAATATAAATGAAACACATAGTGAAAAAATTAGTAAAGCATTACGAATTCAGCCCGTAACGCATAACTTAAGCATAGGGAGGAATGAGCTGCGATGAAAGTAGATGTATGTATTGTAGGAGCGGGTCCAGGTGGCGCACTTCTTGCTTATTTATTAGCGAAAAAGAATGTTTCTGTCTTGCTTTTAGAGCGAACAAATAAAATAGGGAAAACATTTCGCGGGGAGCATTTAAATGAAGAGGGAGAAGCAATTTTAAAAAAATATAATTTATTTGACGAAGTTGAAAAGCTAGGGCTTTTGAGAATGGAGAACTTGGAGTATTGGCATGATGGGGAATTGTTTAAAACAATATTACCGGATCCAGCTGTTGGTCATCTTGGTATCCATGTCCCGCAGGCGCATTTACTCGAAGTAATAATAAAAGCTGCCCAGCAATTTCCAACCTTTCATTTAATGTTGAATACAAAAGTGGATGAGTTATTACAAGATGAAAACGAAACTTATACTGGTGTCAAAGCTGTGCAAGACGGGCAAAAAGTTGTTATCGAAAGTGAACTTGTCATCGGTGCTGATGGTCGTTATTCGACGGTTCGAAAAAAAGCAGACCTTGATGTAACGGTCCGTAAACACGGTTATGATTTACTTTGGGCAAGAATTCCAGCTCCAAAAAATTGGACACCTTCTATTAAAATGACTTTAATAGGTGATAAGCAAATCTCTCTATTTACTCAGGCAAAAGGATTTATTCAAATTGGTTGGAATATTGAAGAAGGTTCATATGCAGAACTAAGAAAGCTGCCATTTACACCTTTTATCGAACAGTTAATTCATGCATTTCCAGTGCTTGAACAAACCGTTCGAGAACATATTCAGTCGTGGCAAGATTTCGTGTTATTAGATGTATATAGTAGCACTAGTGAGAACTGGGGCAAAAAAGGCGTTGCGCTAATTGGTGATGCAGTGCATACGATGACCCCTACTGGAGCTTTCGGATTAAATAGTGCTTTAAAGGATGCAGATACACTTGCTTCCTTAATTGATGAAAATATGATTGCCCAGCTTGATTTTACTACTTGTGCAACGCAGCGAAAAAAAGAAGTTGCAAAGATTCAAGCCATTCAGATTGAAAAAGAGCAATCATTTGCCTCTCAATTTGTTGTCATGGTTTAATATTTACACCCCCATCTATAAGCAGTAAAACCAGCCAAGAGAAAAATACGCTTGACTGGTTTCTTTTCGTATTTAGAAATTTATAACACTGCTATTATTTTCTTTTAAAAAGGTTAACCTTGAAAACTTGGTTAACCATATGTAATTAAATAATTAGTAGTTAACTTTAAAGAAGAAATGTTACTCTTACTGCAAAGTCAGTTTGTTGTTTTCCTTTTGATAAATCACCAAGTAAGTTATCGATTTTCTGTTGTGCTACACTAATTATTGCAGTATGTATATGTTATCTAATTGGAGAAAGGTCGTAATATAAATGTATTCAACAAATGAATGTGCAAAAATGCTTGCAGAGCAAGGACAGAACGTGCTAGCATGCACAAAGGATTTAAAGCGAATTGCTAAGAATAAGGGGAAAGAACGCTCTAGTTTATATGAGCGATATTGTGCAAACCAACATTCTTTTAATGTCTATACATATATTGATGCTACAATTGAAAACTTAACAGAAGTTCAAGCATTCAAACGAAAAATGACGTTATTCGGAGCAGTTTTTGCAGGTACAAGAACAGATTATGAAGCAGAAATTGACGTGCGACAGGTAGAAATAATGTATGAAGAATTGGTCACAGCTTACGGTGAAATGATGGACAAGCTAGGTTTTTCCGATAAAACTTTAGTTAAATAACAACTTTAATCTAACCCAAGATTCACCTACTATATAACGAATAGTAGGTGAATTTTTTATTAACAACCAAAGGGGAAAAGGAGAATGGAAATGATCACTTTGCGAAATGTTACATTCAGTGATTTACCTCAACTAGTAGTTATTGAAAATCTCTGTTTTACAAAAGAAGAAGCTGCGACGAAAAAAGCGTTTGAAAAGAGAATTCACCTCATTCCGGATAGTTTCTTTGTAACGGAAGAGAATGGCGTACTCATGGGCTTAGTCAATGGACCGGTCATCGAAACAACATTCATTACGGATGATTTATTTGACAATATTAAAGAGAATCCCAAATCTGGGGGTCATCAAAGTATTTTAGGTTTAGCAGTGTCTCCAGATTATCAAAAAAGAGGTGTGGCATCAGAATTACTAACACATCTTGAAAAAGAAGCTAGAGCGAGTAAAAGAGAGTCGATTACGCTCACATGTAAAGAAAACTTAATTCACTTTTATGAAAAATTCGGATACGTGAACTGTGGTGTTTCTAACTCAGAACACGGGGGAATTGTTTGGTACAATATGAGTAAAAACGTCGAATACCAATGAGACACATCTAATAAATTATACAGATTGCGTTCGGTAATATTTCAATTAAAATAAACTGAAAATGCTGTACTATTAAAATAACTTTTGTGTTATAGTAAATTCAATTACATAACGTGTAAGAGTTGGTGCTTATATAACTATAAGCTTAATAGGGAAGCTCGGTGAAAATCCGACACTGTCCCGCAACTGTAATTCGGAGCGAGTCATACAAAGAGCCACTGTGTAAAAACGGGAAGGCATGACAAGCGTTGATGAAAAGTCAGGAGACCTGCCAAACTCTAGTACACACCAGATACCTACGTGGAAATAGGTTGGTGCCTCCGTGCGATATAAACGATAAAAAGACGCTCTTTTTACGTGTTTTTTCAGTATGCATAGATAAGTATCCAAAGCTATTTCCTTTTAGGGGAAATAGCTTTTTTGTATTTGGGTTATGTAAATTTCAAAGGAGGCTATTGGTATGAATTTAGTAAACACAGTAATTGGCTACCCATACATTGGGGAAAATCGAGAATGGAAGCGTAGTGTAGAAAGTTTTTGGAAACAAGATGTAACGGAGGAAGTATTTCAGCAGCAAATGAAAGAGCTACGTCTAGATCATATTAAGCGTCAAAAAGCACTAGGCGTAGAATTGATAACCGTTGGAGATTTTACTTTTTATGATCGGATGTTGGACTTGGCAGTGATGTTTGGTTTAGTACCAAATCGGTATGAAAAATTAGAAAATCCAACAAATCTTACCACATATTATGCTATGGCTCGTGGGTCGAAAGATATTGTTGCGTGTGAAATGACGAAATGGTTTAACACAAACTATCATTACATCGTACCTGAATATGAAGGGAAACGACTTCATGTAACAAATAATTACATTCTTGATAACTTCATTGAAGCAAAGGTAGAACTAGATATCGTGACAAAGCCAACATTAATTGGTCCATATACATTTGTGGAACTTTCAAAAGGCTATGATGAAAAAGCGCGAGTAGCGTTTATTTTAGAGTTGATTCCACTATATTCACAAGTAATCAACGAATTAGTGGGAGCTGGTGCAGAGTGGATTCAACTAGAAGAACCAGCACTGACACAATCATTATCACTAGATGAAGTGAAAATTGTGCAAGAAATATATAAACAGCTAGTTGAAAGTGTTCCGACTGCCAAAATTATGTTACAAACATATTTTGAGGCCTTGTCTGCTTACGAACTGCTTTCTAAATTACCGGTTGCTGGTATTGGCTTAGATTTCGTGCATGGCAAAAAAGAAAATATGACTTCCCTTCGAAAGTTTGGATTCCCTAAAGACAAAGTAATAGGAATCGGTTGTGTTAATGGACGTGATATTTGGTGTGCTAATATCGCAGCTGTATCAACCGAAGTACAGGCCGTTCTAAAACTGAGTAACGTTCAAAATGTATGGATACAGTCATCTTGTAGTTTACAACATGTACCTGTTACAACGATATCTGAACAAAGTTTAGATCCAGTACTTCGAGATGCCCTTTCCTTTGCAGATGAAAAAATAATGGAGTTAGTGCAAGTAACTTCCTATATTCGAGATAAAGAATGGACTGGAGCTAATGTAGTGTCTGAAAGTATCCTGGCGATAGAGGCTCTTGCTACACATCCTGTACGAAAAAATCAAGCTGTCCATACGCTTCTTAAATCCGTATCAGTTACAGATTTTGCACGAGCTATCCCGTTTAAAGAACGCCAAGCGATTCAAAAGCAAGCATTACAATTGCCAGAATTCCCAACAACGACGATTGGTAGCTTCCCACAATCTGCAGAAGTGAAAAAAACACGTGCTGCTTGGCGTAAGAAGCAACTGTCAGACGATGAGTATGCTGAATTTGTCAAAAAAGAAACAGCACGCTGGATTACTTTACAAGAAGAGATCGGCTTAGATGTTCTTGTGCATGGTGAGTTTGAGCGTACAGATATGGTCGAGTACTTTGGTGAAAAATTAACAGGCTTTGCATTTACAGAAAAAGCTTGGGTTGTTTCGTATGGCTCTCGCTGTGTAAAACCGCCGATTATTTATGGTGATGTGGAATGGAAAAAACCGATGACGGTAAAAGAAGTTGTCGATGCACAAAAACTGACACAAAAATATGTTAAAGGCATGCTAACTGGACCGGTGACTATTCTAAACTGGTCATTTGTACGAGATGATTTACCTAGGGAAACAGTCGCTAATCAAATTGCTCTTGCTCTCCGTCAAGAGATTAAGGCATTAGAAGATAGTGGTATTGCGATTATTCAAGTGGATGAGCCTGCACTTCGAGAAGGACTACCTTTGCGTAAAGAAAACTGGAAGCAGTATTTAACTTGGGCTGTCAATGCTTTCAAACTTGCAACATCGGGTGTTCAAAATGAAACGCAAATTCATACACATATGTGCTACTGCGAATTCAATGATTTTATTGAACCGATTCGTGCATTAGATGCCGATGTAATTTCACTTGAAACTTCAAGAAGTCATGGGGAATTGATTCATTCGTTAGAAAAAAATCCTTATGAATTAGGTATTGGACTAGGTGTTTATGATATTCATAGTCCACGTGTACCTTCAGTCGAGGAAATGGAAGGCATTTTAACGGATAGCTTGGCTGTTATTGAGAAAGAACAGTTTTGGGTCAATCCAGATTGTGGCTTAAAAACACGTCAAGAGCCTGAGACGGTTGCAGCACTAAAAAATATGGTGACGGCAGCACATAAATTACGTCAACGAGTCTATGCAATCAATTGAAATAAGTTAAAACTATGAAGGCTTTTCTAGAAAATGAAAAACCTAGTTTCTAAGGAAATTAGGTTTTTCGCTTCTTCAGGTTAATTAGCACGCATTAGTAGCGGATTTTATTTAGAATGAAAAAGGAGAGAAGCACATGACATCACATTCAATTGACTTTTATGAAGAACAATTTAAAAATCAAATTATGCAAACGTTATTTGGAAACAATGATTGTTGTTTAAAAGCGTATAAACTACAAATGATTAATACATATAGCCATGATTATCAAAATATTAATGATGCCTATCTAAAAGTAAAGCGGGAAATAGTTGGTTAAGTAGAGTAACATTCTCTGAAAATGAATTTATTTTAGTAGGGGCATGCACTATTTTCTTCACTCTGTGATAGGTTATAGCATTCATTTTTAAAAAATATGGGAGTGTTGAATGGTGGATATTATACTTTTTGTTATTTGGAGTGTGCATAATGACTACTGATCATTGTCCAATATGTGGGGAACAAAACAAGTGTCTGGTAGGAACAGTAGAACAAAGTAACTGTTGGTGTATCAATGCAGGGAAATTTCCTGATAAATTATTGGAGTTGGTTCCTGCAGAGAGTCGAGGGAAGAAGTGTATATGTAGAAAGTGTGTGGATACGTATAAGGAGGTATAGATGGAGAAGATATCTCTATCTATAGGTATTTTTATTTTCGAATTTTATTATTTTGATAAATATAAAGGCCTTGCCATTCAAAAGAATTGAATGGCAAGGCCTTTGTTACTATTTAACTATTACTGCTTTGGAACTCAATCATAAATTCGCGAAGTGCTTGGCATGCTTCTACTGGAACTGCGTTATAAGTAGAAGCTCGGCATCCACCAACTGAACGATGTCCAGCTAATCCAACAAATCCCGCTTCTGCTGCTTCAACTAAGAATTGTTTTTCTAATTTTTCATCTGCAACACGGAATGTGATGTTCATTAGTGAACGACTTTCAAGAGTCGCGTGTCCTGTGTAAAAACCGTTACTATCATCAATTGCGTCATAAATAAGGTTTGCTTTTTCTTCATTGTTTTTAGCAACTGCTTCAAGTCCGCCTTTTTCTTCAATCCAATTAAGTACCTCTCCTAACATATAAATACCAAATGTAGGTGGCGTGTTGTATAAAGAATTATTATCTGCATGTGTGCTGTATTTTAAGATAGTTGGGATTTCTGTGTTTGCTTTTTCAAGTAAATCTTTACGAACAATAACAACTGTTACACCAGAAGGACCTAGGTTTTTCTGAGCTCCAGCATAAATCATTCCGAACTGATTTACATCCACTGGTTTAGACATGATATCACTAGACATATCTGCGATCAATGGAACGTCACCTGTGTTAGGGAATTTAGACCACTGTGTACCATAGATAGTGTTATTTGATGTCACATGTACATAAGCATCTTCTGAATTAAACTCAATATTTTCAAGTGAAGGAATGTTACGGTATTGGTTTTCTTTCGTACTTGCTACTTGGTAAGGTTCCCCAAATAATTTTGCTTCTTTGATTGCTTTTTCAGACCAAGAACCTGACATTACGTAGCCAGCTTTTTGTCCAGCTTTTAAGAAGTTCATCGGAATCATAGAGAATTGAAGACTTGCTCCACCTTGAAGGAATAGTACTTCATATTCATCTGAAATAGAGTACAGTTTTCTTAAGCGGGAGATTGCTCCGTTATGTACTTCTTCGAAAGCGGCACTGCGGTGACTCATTTCCATAATGGACATACCAGTACCACGGAAGTTAGTTAGTTCTTTTTGTGCCTTTTCTAATACTTCTAGCGGAAGAGCAGATGGACCTGCGTTAAAATTATAAGCACGATGATTTGATGGATTCAAGTTGAACACTCCTAGTCAATTTTGATATATCTTCTTTAAGATTATATACCGATTTACATGAAAGACGGGAAAAATACGCAAAATTTTTAAAAGAAAGTGAATAAATTGTTAACTTTTTTCATTTTGGCGTAAATAATAGTAAATATTAAAAGAAAAAGGAATGTACATTCTTATATATAAATCATTATATTTTTTGCACAAGAGCTTGCTTATTCAAACCTTTTTAATTTCGTTCAATCTCCAATATATCTTCCAGGAAGAGTGTCTGTATATCATTCGTTAGCACCATTATACGTAATTTTCTTTGAAAGCTATCTATCACTTGGATGCGACCCACTAGTATTTTAATTGCTCCTTGATAGTAATAAGTAAATTGTAAAGGTAGATTCGATGTCATTGCCTCAAAATTATTTCATTAAATTCCTGTAGTTTTTGTTCATCTAGTATCGGTTTTTTTACTTTTAATAAACTTTCATTATATTCCTTCAGCAATTTCACATGTTCCGGGAGCATCATAGATACCCATTTTTCGAACCACGATCTCTAATCAAATTCGTGCATCTCCTTTTCCCTTTAAAGAACATTTGTTCCATTTTAAATTTAACATATAGAATAAAAAGAGGCAATTGGAAAAAAACTCATTGACAATCTTATTTAATTGTTTTATCTTTGTGTTAACTATAAATTATAATAAGTTAACGCATAAAAGGGAGGAAGTTCATTTTGAAAAAGGGAAGTACATATCAATACGTATTAGCGGCAATAGGGACAGCGATTATCGCCGTACTAGCACAGGTGACGATTCCGCTACCACTTGTACCAATTACGGGGCAAACGTTGGCAATCGGTTTAGTGGTTACAATTTTAGGCATGAAATCAGGGGTATTAGCAGTATTATTATATATTTTAATTGGAGCAGTAGGGATGCCAGTATTCAGTGGTATGTCTGGGGGACTAGGGATTTTAGTTGGGCCAACAGGCGGTTATATTGTTGGGTTTTTGCCAACAGCATTTATTATGGGGCTTTATTTGAAAAAATTTGGTATCACTATTCCACATGCGATTGTGGCGAATGTAATTGGTATGGTAATAACATTAGCATTTGGAACTACTTGGTTAAAAATTGTAGCTGACTTAACGTGGACAGCAGCATTTATAGGTGGAGTAGCACCGTTTATTATTGTAGGACTGTTAAAAGCAGTACTAGCTGCATGGCTTGGTGTTACTGTACGTCGACGTTTAAAAACAACGCAGTTCATTCAGGCAACGGCTTAAAATGGCAACTTTATGGACTGGTGGAACGATCTATACGATGGCACGAATCGGTGAAACTGTCGAAGCAGTGCTTGAACATAAAGGGAAAATTGTGGCAACAGGCAGATTCGACCGCTTGTTGCTACAAGCTACTTCTATTAAAGATTTACAAGGGAAAGTGTTATATCCAGGTTTTGTCGATAGTCACTTACATATACTTGGCTACGGAGAAAAGTTAAAGCATATTGATGTGTCAAATGTTACCAATAAGGAAGAGCTATTAGCAATTATTCGATTACGAATGAACGGTGTGCACAAAGATGCATGGGTAATTGCTATTGGGATGAATGAAACGAATTTTGACAAGCCGATATTCCCTTCATTAGCAGAGCTGGATGCACTTGGTGAAGCGCATCTAATCATTAAACGAAGCTGTCATCATCTAATTTTAGCAAACTCAAAAGCGATGGCGTATGTGGGAATAACAGATATGACACCATCACCAAAGGGCGGCATTATTGACAAGGTAAATGGACAATTAACAGGCGTATTAAAGGATGCAGCGCTTTATATGATTGTCAATCATATGCCACATATCACCCCGGATTATATCGAGGATGTGCTTGAAAAGGCGATTGCATCATTGCATTCGTATGGGCTTGTGGGTGGGCATTCAGAGGATTTAAGCTATTACGGTCCGCCGCATCAGCCAATTGATGCTTTTCAAAAAATCGTCGTAGAAAGGCAATCCTTTAAAGTGCATTTATTGCAGCATCATTCGGTGTTTCAGGAAGTGTTTGAGGCTAGCTTCCATGAGGAAAAGTCCCCCTATTTGGAGTTTGGTGCGATGAAAATATTCGTCGATGGAGCTCTTGGGGGCAGAACAGCGGCACTGAGGGAATCGTATGAGGATGACGCTGAAAATAGCGGTATGCTGATGCATTCGAAGGAGCAACTAGAGCAATTTGTTCAGCTCGCACGTCTCTATGGAAATACCGTAGCTGTTCATGCCATCGGAGATTTAGCGATTGACTTAATTTTAGACGTATTTGCCAAATATCCTCCTAGAGAGGGACAGCTTGATCGAGTCATTCATTGTAGCTTAGTGGATGAAGAAATTCTTGGTAAACTGGAAAAATTACCAGTCGCTATTGATATGCAGCCACAGTTTGTACAAGAGGTATATGATGAAGTGCTTGCTCGACTAAGTGAAAAGCGAACAAAGGGCTTGCACCCTCTAAAATCACTGCTTGATAGGGGACTTATTGTAGCAGGTGGCAGTGATGCACCCATTGAAGTGCCAAATCCTTTGCACGGTATTTATGCTGCCGTCACAAGAAGAAACTTTGGAGAGACGCATGACGGTTTCGGCGCACAGGAGAAAATTTCACGTTATCAAGCAGTACGACTGTATACGGTTGGTGCTGCTGAAATAATTGGACAACAGCATATTCGTGGACAAATTGCATCAGGATATGCCGCAGATTTCACCGTATTTGAGGAAGATATTTTTACAGTAGAAGTCGAAAAAATCCCACAAATCCAAGTCGCCTATACGGTAATTGATGGTCGAATTGTTTATGCAAGAAAGAATAGGAATCATCATGTTAAGGCTTTTGGTAAGACGTGAGGAGAAGCATCTTTACTAATGTAATAGGAAAAGTTTGTCCAAAGGGAACCACAACGTCCGTGTAGAAAAAGGATGCTTGTGGTTTTCTTATTTTTCTACTATAAAGGGGTATGATACGAAGAACACCCGGCTCCGACCAAAAAAGCACTCCTCAAACGAACCTACCAAAAAATAATCACCAGCTTCAAAAATTGTCCAAAACTTGCATACGACATATTTTAAAATAAGCGAAAAAACGGGAGAAAAGTCCCTTTTTGCACTTATTTCCGGATAAGTCGTATAGTCATTTTTGCTATATTTTATAAATCAGGATTAAAAATTTAAATAGAAAAGTTAAGTGTGTCGCAATTGTAGGTGCCTAATTAGTTTTTGGTGAATTCACAGCCATGTAAGTACAAGTATTTGGGATGACTTTTGTGATCGCGTCCAGGATTTAGCCACTCAAGTGACAATTCCCCATTTGCCTGTCGGGCCAGAGATAGGCGCTTCCGCTTTTCTTAATTATTTGTTGTTTGTATCTTTCGCAAAGGATGTAGATTTGCTAAACTTGAAAAGTCTTATCTTATTAAATACAAATGATAAAGCCCAATAGTATATACAAATGTATTTTCCAATGGAGAAGAAGAAGACGTTGCTTAAAGAGTCGGAAAGCTGTCACAAGCAATTGTAGAGTCAAAGACTAAAAAATTTGGTACGATAGGGACAGTAAATCGGAAAGGAAGACTGCCGTGGGTACCGATATAAATTTACTACTGGCATTTGGTGCAGGGTTTTTAAGTTTCATATCACCTTGTACGCTCCCATTATATCCTGCATTTTTATCGTATATTACAGGGATGTCATTAGAAGAAATAAAAACAGACAAGAAATTAATGCAAAAAAGAGGAATGCTTCATACACTATTCTTCTTACTAGGATTTTCAATCATATTTATTGCAATTGGATTTGCAACATCTTTGGTAGGTACATTTTTCATTCAATACGATGATCTACTACGTCAAGTTGGAGCAATATTCATTGTCATATTTGGTTTAGTCATCGTTGGAATATTTAAGCCAGAGTTTTTAATGAAAGAAAAAAAAGTTCATTTTAAAAATCGTCCGGCTGGGTATTTAGGAACTATTTTAATAGGGATGGCTTTTGCTGCAGGTTGGACACCATGTACAGGACCCATTTTAGCAGCTGTTATAGTAATGGCTGGTTCAAATCCTGATGCTGGTATTTGGTATATGCTTGCTTATGTACTTGGGTTTGCAATTCCATTTTTCATATTGTCCTTCTTTGTCACGCGTCTTAACTGGATACGTAAAAATAGTAATTTAATCGTGAAAGTTGGCGGTTATATTATGATCGCTCTTGGACTTTTATTGTTTTTTGATGGCTTAACTTATATTATTCGTATTTTAAGTCCAATTTTCGGAGGATTTACTGGTTTTTAATAAGGAAAAATTGTTTCAAATCTAAATTCAAGTATATATTTAATATGATGAGGAGTTATGTTGATGAAAACAGTATTAGTAGTGGATGATGCAGTTTTCATGCGTACCACAATTAAAAGAATGCTAGAAGATCAGTCATTTAATGTGATTGGGGAAGCTTCAAATGGAGCAGAAGCAGTCGAAATGTATCGTAACTTATTACCCGACGTTGTAACAATGGATGTTACGATGCCTGGTATGACTGGAATCGAAGCGGTCGAAGCGATTATATCAGAAGATCCAAACGCTAAAATTGTTATGGTTACTGCTTTAGGTCAGCAAAAGTTAATAGTAGATGCTATTGAACGTGGCGCCAAAGATTTCGTAACGAAGCCATTTAATCCAGAACAGATAATACAAGTATTAACTAATGTAACAGATGAGTATGATGGGTTATGAAACAGTTAACGAGTTATTCCGACTGGTTAAATTTATCAAGTAAAGACGAGCCATTCTTATTATTTGTAAAAACGACCAATTGTTCTGTATGCGCTGGGTTATATCCCCAAGCGGAGCCATTAGAGGAAGAATTTAACATTCCATTTTACGTTGTAAATGCAGCAGAAGTAAAAGAATTAGCTGGGCAGTTATCATTGTTCACTGCACCTGTAGTTCTCTTGTGGAAAAACAAAAAAGAATTTACTCGATTTGCTCGTTTCGTTCCTATTCAAGATTTACGTCATGCATTAAAAGAAATAGAATTAATGGAGAATGATTATGTTTGAAAAAATCTCGCCAAATCTTATGATCATCGTGTCAACAGTCATTGCACTCGGAATGGGAACTTTTGTAACGATTGTTCGTGCGAAGTCTGCTAAAAAACCAGCGAGTGTCAAAAAGATCTTGTTGCCGCCGTTATTCATGTCGACAGGTGCACTTATGTTTGTGCTTCCTTTCTTTCGTGTCACATTAAGTGAATTTTTAGAAGCACTTATTGTAGGAATGATCTTTTCCATCGTACTCATAAGGTCATCTAAATTTGAACGAAGAGATGGCGACATCTATTTAAAACAAACAAAAGCATTTATATTTATCTTATTCGGATTACTTATTATACGAGTTATTGCAAAAATAGTCCTTAGTTCGACAATAGATGTAGGCACGCTTAGCGGGATGTTTTGGATTTTAGCATTTGGTATGATTGTTCCTTGGAGGATCACCATGTACTTGCAATTTAAGAAATTACAAAGAACCGTAATAGTATAATAAAAGAGGCTGCTCCTTAAATGGAACAGCCTCTTTATTATGTTGTTTTTACTCTATCCTGAGACAACTCGAAAAACTTGTTATATGGAGTTACGTCGATACCTAGCTCCGCCAACTTTTTACGTAAAAATTTATGATCTCGCTTAGGCGTTGCAATAATATAACCTCTTATTAGCAACTCACGCGTAATAGACGTCGCTTTTTCGTCCAATGCTAGTTGTCCAATCTTGCCTGCAATTTTTTGTTTAGCAACAGGGCGAAACAAATCTGGCACAGGAGTTACGAGTTCATTTAATAACGCTTTCTGCTCGTCATTCCATAGATGAATCGTTTGATCCACATAGTATTCTTCCCAGTCTAAATCAGATTTCCCATCATTTTTAGGCAGAGCTTTTAAGAATTTTCGGAACATAAAAAAGCCGCCAATCGCCATTAGTGTAACTAATACAACTACCCAAAATAGGATAAACCATAAGAACCAACCACTTAACAATCTATTCACCTCGTTTTTCTTCTCTTAAGTATAAGATGTTCTAAGAAAGATTTCACTTCTATTGTATCCTTTCTATCAAAAAGTTTCTATCTAACTGGTGAAATAGAGGTGATACACATTTTTTTGCACCATACATCGGTACAGAAAAGATTAAACCAGTCAAGGGAAAGAAATCGGCGATATAAAAATGCACTGATAGCACTAAAGTGATGGCCTATTTCACAAAAGTGTTGAAATTTGAAAGACAATGTAGTTGAATGAACAAAATTGTTTCGTTAAGATAAGGCTAGAAAGAAAAAAGAGAGGTCTTATAAATGAAAAAATTATTAGCTATTCTATCCATTGCTGTTGTAATATTGGCAGGATGTGGTGGTAGCGGAAATTTCGAAGCACAAACGAACTGGGAAATTCAAGATTTCACATATGAAAATCACCGCGGGGAAGATGTTTCTCTAGAGGATTTAAAAGGAACTGTCTGGCTTTCAACCTTTATCTTTACAAATTGTACGACTGTATGTCCACCTATGACATTTAATTTGACAGATATTCAACAAACGCTGGAAGAAAAGGGCATTGTAGATTATAAAATTGTCGAGTTTAGTATAGATCCAGAAGTTGACACACCAGAAGTATTACAAGATTATTTAGCAAATTATGATGTAGTAGATGAAAGTAAATGGGAGCTCTTAACTGGTTATTCACAAGAGCATATTTCAAAATTTGCTGCAGAGTCATTTAAAACATTAGTAAAAGATGATCCTAGTACAGACCAAGTTATTCATGGCGTATCATTCTTTCTAGTAGATCAAAATGGCGTAGTAGTGAAAAGTTATAACGGCGCAACAGAAGTACCAAAAGAAGAAATTGTTATTGATATAGAAACATTAATAGAAGATGGGAAATAAAAAAAAGAACCTAAAGGTTCTTTTTTTTATGCGTTATTTTGTTTTTTAAGCAAATCACGAATTTCTTCCAATAATACTTCTTTCGAATCTACTGGAGGAGCTTCTTCTGTAATGGCAACAATATCTTCTTTACGTTTAAATTTCGACAATAGTCGAACAAACATGAAAATAGCGAAAGCAATAATTACAAAGTAAAAAATAGTTTGTATAAAACTACCATATAATATTTCAGCATCATTATATTTAAAAGATAAATTAGTGAAATTAACACCATTTAATAATAGTCCAACTATTGGCATAATAATATTTTCAACTAACGATGTAACAATCTTACCAAAAGCGGCTCCAATAACAACTGCAATTGCTAAGTCTAGTACATTTCCTTTTAACGCAAACTCTTTAAAATCTTTCAACATAATTTTTCATCTCCATAAGGTTATACTACAAAATAAAAAGTACTTTGTATAGCGTCATTCGACATTCTTAAACTTCTGTTTATAGTGAATTTATGATATTGTGGTAGTAGGTGTAGTAGACTTTTTTAGAAATGTAGTTTATGTGAGTTAAAGTGACATTATTTGCGAGGCGATTTCTTCAACTAACCATTATCCTTAGAACATAAAAAATGGAATATAAAAATTACGTATAATAGAATAGGTGAATAAAATAAATGAAACCAAAAAAGAATCGCTCGTTCAAAACGAAACTTTGGATGATTGTTTTACTCCTTCCAGTCACAGTTACGATATATATTTTAGGAATCATAGGCTGGCAAGAATTACAAAAGATACCTGAAAGTATAAATTTTCTAAAGCAGGATTCAACAATGGACGTACCAAAAGAATATATAACGATTTATCAAGATGCGGAAGAGGTATATGGGGTTCCTTGGACTTTACTTGCTGCACATCATCGAATTGAAACAAAGTTTTCCACAATGGAACCTTTGCTATCTCCGGTTGGGGCAGAAGGGCATATGCAATTTATGCCTTGTACATTTGTAGGTTGGTCTCATCCTAGTTGTGGAGGTTTGGGGCAAGGGGATATACCAGAAGAAGACAAAGTAAACCCTGCAATCATTAAAGAGTATGGTGGGTACGGAGTAGATGCCAATGAAGATGGAAAAGCCGATCCTTTTGATTTGGAAGATGCAATCTTCAGTGCTGCTAATTATCTTGCAGCGGGCGGAGCAGCAGACGGGGAAATAGAAAAAGCAATATTTAACTATAACCATAGCGATCAGTATGTAGAAGATGTGCTTCATTTTTACAATTTATATGAATCGCAGCTTGAAGGAATCCAAGCAGCGTCAACTAAATAAGCTACTAAAAAGGATGGCCTCTAAATGAGGCCATCCTTTTTACAATAATTATTTACGCATTGATTTTAAAATTAAGCTTAAAATCGCTACTAAGATAATTGCACCGATTAAAGCCGGAATAATTGCCATATCCCAAATCACTGGACCCATATCAGGGAAGATTAACCCACCAATCCATGCACCAACAATACCAGCAATGATGTTACCAATAATCCCGCCTGGAATATCTTTACCTAAAATTAGTCCTGCTAACCACCCTATAATACCACCGATTATTAAATATAATATAAATCCCATTTTTTCCATCTCCTTTACTAATAGTTATTTACTTAACACTCTTTATATAACCAAGTAGAAAGGGATTTAAACATTTTATGTAATTGTAGGTTTTTAAAGTGTTGTAAAGCCCATATATGTCCTTGTTTGTTAAAACTCGCAACTAGCATGTTTACGAATGACAATCGAATACCCTAAGTTAGAGACAGCCACTGCTGTATGTTGCACACAAATATATGTAACTTACCCCTGAATGATGACTTCCTCCATATGATGGACTCTAAGAAGTTGGTGTAGGTTAGTACCTACAAATGAACTATATGACGTTTTGTCTATCCGAATAACCGGCTTTTTTTGCTCGTAAACAGTTTGAATTAATTCAATAGAAAATCTAGTAAAATAATTTAAACTAAATATTCTAAATGTTTTGCCTTTTAATAGAGTATGTATTATAATAGAAAAAAAGAAGGGGTGGAGAATATTATGGATGTTCAAGTAAATAAAAGACTTAATAAGCAAGGGGTATGGTTTGTTGTTCTCCATACTTTAGTTATTTTTAACTTCGCAGCAGATTTTATACTTATTCAGTAAAAATGATCTTATCTTAAGACAGTTTCTAGCTGTCTTTTTTTCTGTTCCTTAAATGACAGTAAATAAAAAGGAGCTGTCTTTATAAAGACAGCTCCTTTTACATATGCTATTTCACCGATCCGCTGACAAATACATCGTCTTTGTAATACATATTCTTCACTAAAATATTTGGTCCTAGGCATTTAACTGCAGGACAGTGACAATTAAGTGATTTAGATAATGGAGAAGTAAGCCATTTATCAAATATTGCTGGCAATGTGTCCGTATGAATATTTCCTAATTTAGGTGCATCTCCAAAATCAGTCACAATTACTTCACCTGTAAAGATACTTACATTTAAACGAGATCTGCCATCAGGGTCATTTCGGGTAGAGACATTTTTAGTGTTTTTTAAACGATTAAGCAGTTTTATACTGTTTTCATTTGAGCTACATGGATAAAATGGCAGTGTGCCAAAAAGCATCCATGTATGTTCATCCCGAAAATTTAATATTTGCTCAATCGCATGATGGGTTTCTTCTAAAGTAAGTGTTGTTAATGCGCTTGCAAAGTCTGATGGGTACATAGGATGAATCTCATGCCTTTGACAGCCCATTTCCTCAACAACTTGCTTATGAATTTTTTCTAAGTAGGGTAGTGTATTTTTATTTAGCATGGTCTCAGCAGATACAAATACTCCCATATCAGTTAATGCTTTAGAGTTAGTTATCATCCTGTCAAACAATGCTTTTCTTTGGTCTCTAGTAGGCTTTCTTTCCATCATAGCAAAACCAGTATCTATAAATTCATCCTCTGTAGTCCAATTATGAGAGATATGTAATACATCTATGTAAGGAGCTATAAGTTTATATCTTTCTAAGTCTAATGTCAGATTAGAATTTATCTGAGTCTTTACTCCTCTGTCATGAGCATATTTCAATAATGGGAGTACATATCCTTTTACTGATTTAAGAGAAAGCATAGGCTCTCCTCCAGTGAGGCTGATTGTTCTTAGCGTAGGTATCTCATCTAACCTTTGCAGTAATAGCTCTATAGGAAGTGCTTTAGCATCTTTATTAGTTAATGTGTTACCTACAGCACAGTGAGCGCATCTCATATTACAGAGGTGAGTGGTAGTAAACTCAATACTAGATAAAGCCACCTTCCCATACTGCTCTACATCCATGTATGCCTCCCATGGGTCATTTCGTGTTGTCATATTTTTTGTGGCAATCATATTAAACTTCCTTTCCAATAGTACATTTTCTCATATTTTCATGAAAAAGAAAATAACAGTCGTGAAAAAGATTGTGTTAAAAAAGTAAAACATTGAAACTTCCAATACTCGGACAAGTTCCTCTATTAGAAAAAACAATAGAAAAGATAAAAGGTCATAAGTAAAACTTATCACCGATAATAATTTTAATGTAATTTACTTATCGACTTACTTCAAGTATGATTAGTAATGGAGAAAAGTCAAAAGATAGTCACTTTTCAATAGATATTAGGAGGAATACAAATGGCAGTAAGTAATTTACACAATAGCCGCGCTTCATTCACGGTAAATGGTAAAGAGTATAACTATTATCGTTTAGCAGCAATCGAAGAAGCTGGAATCGCAAACGTTTCACGCCTTCCTTATTCAATTAAAGTTTTATTAGAATCTGTTTTACGTCAATACGACGGTTATGTAATCAAAGAAGATCACGTAAATCAATTAGCAAAATGGGGTAAAGACGCAGATACAGAAGCGGAAGTACCATTTAAACCTTCTCGCGTAGTACTACAAGATTTCACTGGAGTGCCAGTAGTAGTAGATTTAGCTTCATTACGTTCTGCAATGAAAGAAATGGGCGGAAATCCAGACAAAATTAATCCTGCAATCCCAGTTGACCTTGTAATCGATCACTCGGTACAAGTTGACAAATATGGTACTGCATCAGCATTACAAGCGAATATGGACCTTGAATTTGAACGTAACGCAGAGCGTTATAACTTCTTAAAATGGGCTCAAACTTCATACGATAATTTCCGTGCTGTACCACCAGCTACTGGTATCGTTCACCAAGTTAACTTAGAGTACTTAGCTCCAATCGTACATGTAAACGAAACTGCTGAGGGAACATTTGAAACATTCCCAGATACAGTAGTAGGTACTGATTCACATACAACAATGATCAATGGTCTTGGTGTACTTGGATGGGGTGTTGGTGGTATCGAAGCGGAAGCTGGTATGCTTGGACAACCTTCATACTTCCCAATTCCTGAAGTTATCGGAGTTAAACTGGTAGGAGATCTTCCTAACGGTACAACTGCTACTGACTTAGCACTTAAAGTAACACAAGTATTGCGTCAAAGTGGTGTGGTTGGTAAATTCGTTGAGTTCTTCGGTCCTGGAGTTTCTAAATTACCACTTGCTGACCGCGCAACAATTGCTAACATGGCTCCTGAATATGGTGCAACTTGTGGTTACTTTGCAATTGACGAAGAATCACTTAACTACTTACGTTTAACTGGTCGTGAAGAAGAACATATTGCTGTAGTAGAAGCTTACTTAAAAGCAAATGATATGTTCTTTGATCCAACTCTAGAACCTGTTTATACAAAAGTAATTGAAATTGATCTTTCTGATATCGTGGCAAATCTTTCTGGACCAAAACGTCCACAAGATTTAATTCCACTTACTGACATGAAAGCTCGTTACCGTGAATCAGTTGTTGCTCCACAAGGAACACAAGGTTTCGGATTACCGGAAAAAGAATTCGATAAAACGGCAACTGCTAAATTTGCAGAAGGCGATGTAGAAATCCCAACTGGTGCTGTAGCAATTGCTGCAATCACTTCTTGTACGAATACATCTAACCCATATGTAATGATCGCTGCTGGTTTAGTAGCTAAAAAAGCTGTTGAAAAAGGTCTTACTGTTCCTGCATATGTAAAAACTTCTTTAGCACCTGGTTCAAAAGTTGTTACTGGTTATTTACAAGATTCAGGCTTAAACGTATACCTAGATGAAATTGGATTCAACACAGTCGGTTATGGTTGTACAACTTGTATCGGTAACTCAGGTCCATTACTTCCTGAAATCGAAAAAGCAATCATTGACGAAGATTTATTCGTAACTTCTGTACTTTCTGGTAACCGTAACTTTGAAGGACGCGTACATCCACTTGTAAAAGCTAACTACTTAGCTTCACCACCATTAGTAGTTGCTTATGCATTAGCTGGTTCAGTAGATGTTGATCTACAAAATGATTCATTTGGTAAAGATAAAGATGGTAACGAAGTATACTTCGCTGATATCTGGCCTTCAACTGAAGAAGTAAACGCAGTTCTTTCTTCTGTAGTTACTCGTGAATTATTCCAAAAAGAATATGCACGTGTATTCGACGAAAACGAAGCATGGAATGCAATTGAAACATCAACTGAGTCTCTATACTCATTTAATGACAAATCAACTTACATTCAAAATCCACCATTCTTCCAAGGATTAGCAAAAGAACCTCAAGATATCCAAACACTTGCTGGTTTACGCATAATCGCGAAGTTCGGTGATTCAATCACAACTGACCATATTTCTCCAGCTGGAGCAATTGGTAAAGATACACCTGCAGGAAAATATCTACGTGAAAACGGCGTAGAAATTCGCGACTTCAACTCATATGGTTCACGTCGTGGTAACCATGAAGTAATGATGCGCGGAACATTCGCTAACATCCGTATTCGTAACCAAGTAGCTCCAGGTACAGAAGGTGGATACACAACTTACTGGCCAACAGGCGAAATCGAATACATCTATGATGCAGCTATGAAATACCAAGAACAAGGTACTGGATTAGTAGTTCTAACTGGTAAAGATTACGGAATGGGTTCTTCACGTGACTGGGCTGCTAAGGGTACAAACCTTTTAGGCATTAAAACAGTTATCGCTGAAAGCTATGAACGTATTCACCGTTCAAACCTTGTAATGATGGGTGTTCTTCCACTTCAATATGTGGATGGTCAAAATGCTGAATCACTTGGTTTAACAGGTAAAGAAGAAATCAGTGTAAATATCGCAGAAGGTGTTAAACCTCGTGATATCCTTACTGTTACTGCAAAAGCAGAAGACGGTACGGTAAAACAATTCCAAGCACTTGCTCGTTTTGACTCGGAAGTGGAAGTAGACTACTACCGTCATGGTGGTATCTTACAAATGGTACTTCGTAACAAAGTACTTGAAGCTTAAGATCAAACATAAGCGCTTATCTTGATTATAAATAATGTTAGAGAGTACCTAATCCATAAGGAATTAGGTACTCTCTTTTTACATATATTAAAAAGAGTGAATTGTTTACATATTCTTACTATTTTTATGGTAGAATATAACAAGTGAGAATTATTGTAAAGGGGAGAGTGCGGGATGGGAATGTCTACTATTATTTTGTCTAAACTAATCCCGCCTATCCCATCATCTTCGTATATGAGAAGATCCTCACTCATAAAGAAACTAAAATTAAAGAGTCCATTATTTTTACTACATAGCGGAGCTGGTTTTGGCAAAAGCTCAGCACTTGCACAATATTTTTATGATTCAAGTCTTCCCCATTCTTGGTATACAATTACGGAAGAAGACGATGATATTTCCCTGTTCTTATGTTACTTGGTACATAGTATTCGTCGTGTTGTTCCTCTTTTTGGGGAATGTTTCATTCATAAAGAAATACTTTCTAAGGATCCAACAGAACAAGAAATTACGCGGTGGTATACATTATTTAGTAATGAGTTAGAGAAAATCGGAGGGCCTTTATACATAGTTTTGGATGATTTTCATTTAGTCGATCATGTGTATCATATTAATCATGTTATAGAGAAAATAGTGGAGTTCCTTCCATGCCATATACATCTACTCATTGCTTCACGAACTCGCCCATCATGGTCTATCTTATTTAAATTTAAATTAAACAATAAATTAGTGGAAATCACTCAACAAGATTTAATGTTCTTTGTTGATGAGATTCAAGTATTTTTTGAGGATTATTTTAATAAACAAATAACGGAGGCAGAAGCGAAGGAAATATGGAAGCGAACGGAAGGCTGGGCAATTGCAATTCATCTAATTGCTCTGCAACTTGTTGAAACAGGGAAGCAGCTAGAACAGTTATATGATTCTGCATTGAAAGACTTATTTTCCTATTTATCAAACGAAGTCTTTTTATCCATGTCACAAGAAGATCAACAATCAATGCTAAATTTTAGTATTTTCCCTGTATTTACTGCTCCTTTGATAGAAGAATTCTTTAATAGGGAAGAAGCGATAAACTTAGAAAGATTAGCAAAACGATATGCTTTTATTCGTATGAACAGTGATGGGAATTCATATCGTTTTCATCCTGTTTTCCAAACTTTTTTAGAATCAACATGGCTACAGGTAAATAGAACTTTATATAATGAAATACAAAAGAAAGTAAGCATAAATTATAGTAAGGGAAATAATATGATGCTAGCCATTTATCATGCTGATAAGACAAAAGATGAATATTTTCTTGGTAATACCATTAGTCAGTTTGCCGCTAGAATCATTCAAGAAAGACAGTTTGATTGGTTATTAGAGTTGTTAAAACAGCTTTCTCCTAAATTGAGAGAAGAATTATATGTCCTTTACTATTACGAAGGAGAGTGTCATAGGTATAGAGCTTCCTATGACAAAGCGAAACTGTCATATGAACAGTGCCTAATATACGCAGAGGAAGAACAAGATATCGAATATCTTAGTAGAGCAAATGCAGGACTTGCTCATATTTATTTAGATACTATTCAGCCTGGATTTGCAAAAGATTACTTAATTGATGCGGTCCACTGGGCAGATCAAAGTTCTCAAATGAATAATACAGAAAGAGTTCAGTTGAAATGTCTATTAGCCGAGAATCTTGTAAACTTAGGCAAGGCAAATGAAGCGAGTCAATGGGTAATACAAGAAAAAATCGAAGCACATATATTAAGTGAAAGGAACTTAGATGCACGAATTTATTTAAGAAGTGGTAAATTACAACAGGCTACATCTATTTTAGAAAATAGACTGGGTAATGAACTTTGCCTAGTGGACTCACATAGAGAAACAGAAGTGCTATTATCATTTATTTATAGCTTAACAGGAGATGTAGAGGCTGCGAAAAGAGCTGCTTTAAGAGGCATAGAAATTGGTTTACGGGAACAATCAGGCTTTTTAGAAGCCGTTGGATGGATTCGAAAAGGACATGTGGAACTATTAGAAGGAACTTTCGATTTAGAAACATCAGAGAGTTACTACTTGTTTGCGGTAAATAGAATGGAAGAGTTAAATGTCTCCAGAGGAAAAGCAGAACCTTATATGGGGCTTTCAATTTTAAAATCTAGGCAGGGATTAATACAAGAAGCGATTTCTTATGCTGAAAAAGGGTTAAGAGAGACAGAAAGAGGAAATGATTTCTGGCTATCTGCTTACTTACTTCTTGTGTTGACCATGGTGTACTATGAAAGCCGTGATATGGATAGGGCCTTACAGATGGGGTTGGAAGCAAATCGCCAATTGAGTGGCTGTGGTGATGTCTATGGTGAAATGATTACGCATTATTGGTTGATGATGATTTATCATTATCTTGAACAGGATGAGCCATTTGCTAAACATGCACAAGCATTTGCTTATTTATGTACGGAACAGCAATTTGTATTTTTTATACAAAAGAAAACATTGTTCGGGCCAATGGATTTACAGATTCTTTTTCCAATTTTGCAAAAAGCCTTTTTGTTACTACCGCATTCCAGAGAGATTAAAATACTTTCAGACATATTGCAAATTAATACGAACGTAAAATACCCAGGCTTTCAATTATCCATTCAACTCCTAGGACCATTTACTCTATTTCAGAGGAATATGGAGATTAGCGACCGCATATGGCGGAGAGACAAGTCAAAGGAATTATTAGCCTATCTTTATTTGCAGAAAAATCGATTTGTCCCAAAAGAAGAGCTTATGAGTGCGATATGGGGTGATGGAGATGAATCGACAATCAATCGTGACTTTAAAGTAGCCTTAAATGCATTACTGAAAGTCATTGAACCACAACGATCAGCTCGTGAGGACTCATACTTTGTTATTCGGAAACAGTCTATGTATCGGATAAATCCTACGGCACATGTAGAAAGTGATCTTGACTACTTCAAAAGGTATAGAGATCAAGGAATGAATGAAGTGAATCCCTTACACGCAAAAGAAACCTTATTAAAAGCAGAGAAATTATACAAAGGTGCGTTATTCGAAGACAAACCAATGATTGAATGGATTGCGAATGATCGTGAAAACATCCAAAATGAATATATTCTGTTGTTAGAGCGACTGGCTCAAACATGTACAAGATTAAACGATTTTGAAGGTACAATTTACTGGGCAAAAAAACTAATTAGAATAGATGCTACATGGGAAGAAGCCTATCGATTATTGATGTTTGCTTACTATCAACTTCATAATAGAGCGTACGCTGTGAAGTGGTACAATCGCTGTGTAAAATGCTTAAAGCAAGAATTAAATATTGAACCTATGCAAATAACGATTCAAATGTATGAAATGATTACTAGTTATGGTTGACAGAGTAGATAAGAGAAATCTTTTCTGCTTTTTTTTGTTTGGAAAAGGATAGTTGGATAAACAATAGATGCTTTCCAATTTGGAGCGGTTACATTCGTCGCAGTAATGTGTGAAAAATCACACATTTTTGTAACTCTTTTGTAACTCCAGTCGAGTAATCTAAATCAGAGGATAAATAAGGAGGTACTAAAATGACAGCAGGAATTGTGCGCACAGGTGTTTACATGCCGAATCATTTTATGACCGCAAAAGAAATTGCTTCACTTTCTAATATTCCATTGGAAGTCGTAAAAAACAAAATGGGAAAGGGGCATGGTTAAATGAGTCTACAAAACGTTTCTTTAAAAAACGGGGAATCCATTGCTTACAGAGTACGTCCAGGAGGTAAAGAAGTAATCGTATTAGTTCATGGAAATATGACATCTTCTAAGCACTGGGACCTATTAATGGATCGTTTAGATGAAAAGTATACTTTATATGCACCCGATTTACGAGGTTTTGGCGAGTCTACCCATAATACTAGGGTCCGTCATATGAAGGACTTTTCGGATGATTTAAAAGAATTCGTTGATTTAGTAGGGATACAATCGTTTTATCTTATTGGATGGTCTACTGGAGGAGCGGTTTGCATGCAGTTCGTTGCAGATTATCCGACTTATTGCGACAAGTTAATTTTACTTGCCTCAGCATCAACTCGGGGATATCCATTCTTTGGTACGAATCTCTTTGGAACTCCGAACTTTGCTTATCGACTAAAAACGATTGAAGAAGTAGAGAAGGATCCTTCGAAGACGATTGTCATGCAAGGATTGTACGATTCGAAAAATAGGGAGGGATTAAAATCCGTTTGGAACGCAGCAATCTATACACATAATAGACCATGCGAGGAACATTATGATGCATATATTGACGATATGCTGACTCAACGAAACTTAGCGGATGTTTATCATGCGTTAAACACATTCAACATAAGTAATCATCCAAATGAAGTGGCTGCTGGTACGAATCAAGCAAAAGACATTACGATTCCGGTTTTAATTTTAAGAGGAGATCGAGATTACATCGTAACGGAAGAAATGACGCAAGAGATTGTTTCTGATCTAGGAGAAAATGCAATGTATATTCCACTGACTAATTGTGGACACTCTCCATTAGTAGACGATTTGGAGCAATTAGCAAGTCAAATAGAAAAGTTTCTACGTGAGGAGAAAAGAAAATGAGATTAAAAGAGAAAGTCGCCATTATTACGGGGGCTGCAAATGGGATTGGGTTAGCAGCAGCTTTACGATTTGCGGAAGAAGGAGCTAAAGTAGTTTTAGCTGATTTTGATGAACAAGTTGGAGCTGCTCAAGCAAAAGTACTTGGGGATCAAGGATATGATGTACTGTTCCAACAAGTAGACGTTTCTAAACAAGATAGCGTGGAAACACTCGTTCAGAAAACTATCGAACATTTTGGCAAGATTGATATCCTAATTAATAATGCAGGTATCACTCGTGATGCTATGCTAACAAAAATGACGTTGGAGGACTTTCAACGCGTATTAGACGTCAATTTGACAGGTGTATTTATCTGTACACAAGCTGTTGTCCCATATCTTTTAGAACAAGGACACGGGAAAATTATTAATACCTCTTCCGTAAGTGGGATTTATGGGAACTTTGGGCAAACAAATTATGCAGCCTCTAAAGCAGCAGTAGTCGGTATGACGAAAACATGGGCGAAGGAATTTGGTAAAAAAGGCGTTAACGTTAATGCAGTTGCACCTGGTTTTGTAAAAACTGCCATGGTAGCCAAAATGCCTGAGAAAGCTATTGATCAAATGACTTCAGTAGTAGCTCTGAAGCGTTTAGGAGAATCTCGTGATATTGCGAATGCATATCTATTTTTAGCATCAGATGAATCTGATTACGTAAATGGGCATGTCCTCCATGTAGATGGTGGAATTATGATGTAGAGAGAGGAGCAGGAATTGTGTATCCGGAGCAGGCTTGGATTTACAAACGGGCTTTATTAACACCGAAGAAAATTGCTTTAATCGACAGTCACACTGGGGATCAATGGAGCTATACTGCTTTAGATGATAATATATTGAAATGGGTTCATTATTTTCAAGCTTGCCAGTTTAAAAAAGGTGAGCGGATTGTCGTGTTATCTCAAAATCGAATAGAACTATTCCCGATTCTCTTTGCTTGTGGGATGACTGGACTTATTTATGTACCACTCAATTTCCGTCAAAGTAAGAGAGAATTACAATTTATCATAGAAGACTGTGAGCCTGTTCTTCTTATACATGATCATGCACATCAAGCGGTTAGTGAAAAGTTAAGTATAGAGAGATTACTGTTAACCGCTAACATGAATATATCTTCTTTAGAACCTGTCCATTATACCAGCTGGGAAGCAACGGATGCTTGGTTGATGATCTATACCGGAGGGACGACTGGAAGACCTAAAGGAGCAGTTGTCTCTTTTGAAGCTGTGAGCTGGAATGCGATTAACACGATTATTAGTTGGGGATTAAGTGAAGCAGATTGCACATTAAATTACATGCCGATGTTTCATACAGGTGGGTTAAACGCACTATGTATTCCTGTCTTGATGGCAGGGGGTACGGTTGTTATTGGAAACCTTTTTCAAGCAGAAGAAGCGCTAAAATACATGAATACATACAAAACTACGATTTCCTTATTTGTTCCTACAATGTATCAAGCAATGATCGAAACGGACTATTTCAAAACTGCGAATTTCCCAACAGTTAAAGTGTTTTTATCAGGAGGTGCACCTTGCCCCAAAGTTATTTACCAGAAGTTTGCTGAAAGAGGACTGCTTTTCAAAGAAGGTTATGGGTTAACTGAAGCCGGTCCAAATAATTTCTTTATTCAACCAGAAATTGCTACGGTAAAACAAGGTTCTGTAGGAAAGTGCATGCAGTTTAATCAAGTAAAAATTATCAATGAATCCGGAGGAATTTGTAAAGAACATGAAATTGGGGAATTATATATAACTGGGAAACATTTATTTACAAGGTATTGGAATAACGAAGAAGAAACGAATAGAACGCTTGTCGATGGATGGCTGAAAACAGGAGATTTTGCAAAAGTAGATGAAGATGGCGACTATTACATTGTCGGTAGAAAAAAAGAAATGATTATTTCTGGTGGCGAAAATATCTATCCACAGGAAGTGGAACAATGCCTCATGTTGCAGCCCATTATTCGAGAAGCAGCTGTCATTGGTGTGCCAGATGAAAAATGGGGTGAATATGTTCATGCTTTTGTATCCTGTAAGAAAGACTCAGAAATTAATGGAGACATATTCATCAATCATTGCAAGCGATCTCTAGGAAGCTATAAAGTTCCGAAAAAAGTAACAATACTAAATGAATTACCAAGAACAGATGTCGGAAAGATAGACAAGAAAGAATTACTAGCGTTAGCTGAGAAGACCTAAGAAGTTTTCTTTTCAGCTTTTTTGTCGTCCTTTTTGTATAATGAAAGGGAGGTGACTGATAAATGTTTATTAGTGAAAAAGAAATTGAAGTAAGGTATGCAGAGACCGATCAAATGGGTGTTGTGTATCATGCAAATTATGTTATTTGGCTAGAATTGGGGCGTACACAATTAATAAAAGACATAGGGTTTACTTATGCGGGAATGGAAGCAGATGGCTATATTTCTCCGGTGACGAATGTGAATATAAACTACAAAACAGCGGTGAAATATGGGGAAACAGTAGTCGTGAAAACATGGGTTGAAGCTCATGGAAAACTTCGAACGACATATGGATACGTTGTCGAACACAAGGATGGAACGATAGCATCTACTGCAACTACTGAACACGTTATTGTTAAAAAAGACAATATGCGACCAATTTCTCTAAAAAAAGTTAATCCTGAATGGGACGCGAAATACATAGAAATTTCGAAGGATGTTGAATAATGGCTTTTGGAATTACACGTACGGAATTGTACGCTTGGAAAGCAAAAGTAGAAAGAGAAGAAATTGCATTTTTAACACACTACTGGATAGATGATCGTTTTCCTGGGTGCAAGACGGTTACGAAAGTAGGGTGTGCGAATGTATCGACTTTAATCGAATGGGGTCGTCAATATGATCTGAAAGAAGAATGGATAGATCACAAAGAAGCATATCCTCATTTCGATTTATTTGGAAGCCATGAATACGCGATTATGAAGAATGAAGGACTATTAGAACAACTTAATCGGTTTAAATAAGAAAACCGGAAGCGCCCTTTTCTAAATGGACGTTTTTGGTTCGCTTTGGACGAAACATATGGTAATAGGATAAACGAGAAAGAGGGGACATTAAAGCCGAAATATCATCTTCGGCGTCCTTTTTAGGTAAGCACGCGGCTCCTCTCTTCTTAACCAAATTTTTCACACGATGATTTCGATTATTTTTAGAGAGCGGCGAACAGTTATTGGTTACACGATTACTAAAAAGAGCAAAGGCCAAGAAAGTGACGCAGTCGCTTTCTTGGCCTTTGCTTTTCTTTTAAGTAAAAGTGTAGGGTAAAAATACTGTCCAAAGCAATCTAGAAAAAATCGTACTTTCTGCATTCCAAGTCGATGAAATTCTTATTCTTTAACAAAAACGTGATTTATTTCATCACGCTTTTTTGTATGAATACGCAAGCTCTTCTAATTGGTGATCAACATCAACATACAAATCATGCCCATCGAAATACCACTCATCCCGTTCCTCAATGAAAAACAAAATCTCTTCAATGATTACAGTAACAGATGGCTCGAAAGGAATATCCTTTGTCATGCCAAGTGAAAAACCATCACTGATAGGACTAGAACCACCATATCTAGCATAAAAGCGTATCGTATCCTGCGCTTTCGCTTCCATTTCATGTTTGAACCACTCAACTGCTTCTGGAGATATGAAGATTTTCATCTTAAGCACCTAGCTTTCTTTGTAGTTAAATCCATTTTACTTTCGGTTCCGTTCCTTCTTTAATACGTTTAATATTTGAACGATGACGATAAAAGATAAATCCACTTAACAATAAAATAAGGGCAATTAAAGGCCAATCGTTATCTATTGTAAAGTAATATATGATGGAATAAATAAGGGCAATCGCCGAAAGAATCATAGATGTTAAAGAAACCATTTTTGTAAGTTTTAATACGATGAAAAATCCAATAACTAAAATAACAAAGAGTGGCCAATTATAGGCAAGTAAAATACCACCAGAAGTTGCTACTGCTTTTCCGCCTTTAAAACCAGCAAATACAGGGTACATATGCCCGATAACTGCAAGGATACCAAGGACTAAAGGATGGACATTCGTTGCTTCAAAAAAGGGTAGTGATACTAATATAGTAGCAGCTGTTCCTTTTAGAATATCCATAATTGTAACGACTAAACCAGCTTTTTTCCCTAATGTGCGGAAAGTATTTGTTCCACCTAGGTTCCCACTGCCATGTTCACGGATATCCGTATTGTAAAATATTTTTCCAACCCAAAGTCCTGAAGGGATGGAACCTATTAAATATGCTAGTAATAGTAAAATGATTATTGTCATAGAGTACTCCTTTAGTTATGAAACTAATAATATATGTAGCTATGTTAGTTTACCATGTAGATGAACATCTATTCAATGTAAATGTCAAGAAAAGCGCAAGCGACTTGCGCTAGACAGATACTTTGCAGAAAAGTTATATACTTTCATATGCAATAAAAAAAGCCATCTGACTGTAAAAATCAGATGGCTTCATATTATGACTAACACTTTCGTATTAAGTGTGCACTGGAACGGATTCCAAAGCTTCTTTTTCAAGTATTCTATTTTGTGCGCCAGTTGGATCAAATTCATTTTCTGATTTTGAAATAACAACTGTTGCAACACCATTACCTATAAGGTTTGTAACCGCACGCGCTTCTGACATAAAGCGGTCAACACCTATTAGTAGAGCCATTCCTTCTACAGGAATCATAGGGAAGGCAGCTAGTGTTGCAGCAAGAGTGATAAATCCTGATCCAGTAACTCCTGCGGCACCTTTTGATGTAAGCATTAAAATCGCAAGTAACGTAATTTGCTGCCACAAGTCTAATGGCACACCATACGCTTGAGCGATAAACAACGCTGCCATCGATAAGTAAATAGAAGTACCATCTAAATTAAACGAATACCCAGTTGGAATTACTAACCCGACTACTTGTTTTGAACAACCATAGTTTTCTAATTTACGCATCATAGAAGGAAGTGCAGATTCAGAAGATGAAGTACCAATTACTAAGAAAATTTCATCCTTAATGTATGCGATAAATTTAAAGATACTAAATCCGAAGTATTTTGCAATAGTCCCTAAGATAAAGATGATGAATAGAAACATTGTTGCATAGACAGAAATCATCAGCATTCCTAATTTCGATAAAGAACCAAGTCCAAAATTACCAATAGTGTATGCCATGGCTCCGAAAGCACCAATTGGTGATATTTTCATTACCATCCCGATAATTTTAAAGAAGATTTCAGAAGCATGCTCAAACAAAGTAATGACTGGTTTCGCCTTTTCTCCTAATGAAGCAGAGGCTACACCAAAAAGGATTGCACAAAACAGAACGGGAAGTAATTCTCCGTTTGCTAAAGAGCCGAAGAAATTATCAGGAATGATACTCATTATGAACCCAGATAACCCTTCACTTTGACTAGCTGCAGATGTATAAGCGGATACATCTCCGCCCTTAGCTCCTGAAGTGTCTAAACCTTCACCGGGTTTAATAATATTTACTACGATCAATCCAATAGCTAAAGCGAAAGTGGATACGATTTCAAAGTAGAGAAGTGCTTTCCCACCTATTTTACCAACTTTTTTCAAATCTCCCATGCTACCAATTCCGATTACAACCGTTAGGAAAATAATTGGAGCGATCAGCATTTTAATCATTTTGATGAAGATGTCAGCTAATATTTTTAAGTCTGCTCCAAAAGCAGGGAAAATTGCTCCTACAAGAATACCGAGAATAATTGCGATAATTACTTGTGCAGTTAAATTTTTAAGTATATTTTTCATGTTTCCTAAGCCTTCTTTCCATTCTTGTATGTGTTTTTTGTTATTGCTAACATCATAAATGCAAAGAAAACGTTTTCATATATTTTGGTGATAATGTTCTTTTTGGTCATTTTGGTCTTTTTCGAATTATTCATTTTAAATGTTCTCAAAACACAGTGGTGTCAATCATTTTGACGATAAACAAAACTTATCAGTACAGAAAATGAAAATAGTTTTGTACTAGTACAGTTTTGTTTTTAGAACAAAAAAAGACCACATTTCAATACTTTCATGTGGTCTAAAACGATTATTCTTTTAATAGTTCATTTTGAATTTCCTTTAAAAAATTACTACTGACTTCATCCCGATAATAAGTATAAATTGGCTCAAAAAGAATTTTCCATTTCTCTTTTTCTTCGAGAGAAAGATTTTCAATATGAACACCTTCTAGTGCCTGCAAGCTTATTAAATTTGCTTCATTCATTTGTTTCGAATGGTTGAAATTCCATTCAGTTGCTTCGTTCATAGCTTCTACTACAGCATCTTGTAAGTCAGATGGTAAACTATTATAGAAATCCTCATTTAAAATGACAGCGTAACTTAAAATACCATGATTTGATATCGTTAGATTTTTATGTAACTTATAAAATCCTTTAGAATACAAGTTAGAGACAGTATTCTCCTGAGTATCTATTAAGCCATTTTCTAGTTCACTGTATATCTCATCAAATGATGCAGTAATTGGTGTTGCTTCAAGCAACGTAAATTGCATTTGAAGTACTTTACTCGGCATTGCTCGAACTTTTAGCCCTTTAAAATCTTCTCTATTGAGTATTAGTTCATCTTCAGATAATAGTTGCTTAAAGCCATTATTCCAAAAAGCTAAACCTTTCATTTCTAACCTACTCAATTGATTTAATAAGAGCTCGCCAAGAGGTCCTGTTAGGATTCTTTCCACCTCTTCATCCGTTTCGAATAAAAAAGGTAGATCTAATACTTGAAAAGTAGGAAATAAATTTGTTAGTTTCGATACAGTCGGTGCAATCATTTGTATGTCTCCATTTTGAAGAGCATCAAATTCCTCGTCATCACTATAGAGCAAACCATTGGGATAAATGACAACTCGAATTCGTCCATTTGATTTTTGTTCTAACAACTCTGCAAATTTGCTAGCAGCTTGTCCCTTTGGAGTATCTTCTGCTACAACATGACTAAAATTCAAAACAATTTGATCATTTAAACCTTCTTGCTCATCATCAAAGGGTAGGGAAGCATCTTGCCAAAATTTTTGCTGATATCCGATTAATCCAATAAGGACAACTAACGTACATAAAGCAGTTGTAATGTACACGCGCATATAGATCACCACAATATTCTAGTTTTTCTTTCTATCTTAACATACCGCGAATGTTACAATATATCTTAACTTCATGCAGCAAACTTTATTGCTACGAGCTTGCACAGAAGCAATAACACCAAGGAGAATTTGAACAGGGGGGCCATGATGAAATTAAAACAACTATCGATTAATAGTAAAATCGTGTCACTCACTTTTTTCATCATAATCTTTTCATTCTTAGTTGCAGGCATTTTCGTTTTAGGTAATATCATGAATACGAAAGAAGAGGACCTTGAAGATAAAGCAATGCTTGTCGCACGGACTGTAGGTAAACTTCCAGAAATTCGAGATAATCTAAGTGGTAACGAACCCTTTGATAAAAAAGCGGAGGCTATCAACCAAACTGCTGAAGGTGTGCGAGTTATTAATAAAGCGGACTATATTGTGGTGCTTGATATGGAACATAGAAGATTGTCGCATCCAATAAAAAAACGAATTGGTCAAGTTTCTACTACAGTAGATGAAAATGCTGCGTTTGTGGAGCATTACTATATATCCAAGGTAAAAGGAGAACTTGGGCAAGTTGTACGGGCATTTGCACCGATTATGAATGATGAACATAAACAAATCGGAGTAGTTGTTGTGGGTTATAGTTTACCGACAATATTGGACATAATCGATAGCATTAGAACCGAAATTATCATCGTCACGGTATTGTCATTATTCTTTGGTGCTTGGGGAGCATGGGTCTTAGGAAGGCATGTGAAAAAGCAAATGTTCGGTTTAGAACCACTTGAAATTGCCAAACTCTATGTAGAACGTACGGAAACATTTAATGCCATGCATGAAGGGATTATCGCGATTGATAATGAACTAAACGTAACAATTTTCAACAAAAAAGCCCGCAAAATACTAGGCGTCAACGAGAATGACCTAATCGGAAGGAGTATTTATGATATACTACCCGATACCCGGTTACCTGAGATACTAGATTTTAATAAGCCAATTTACAACAGAGAACTATACGTTAATCATCATACAATAATGAGTAATAGAGTTCCTATAGAAGTGAATAATGAAACTGTTGGAGCTATTGCAATATTTCAAGATCGTACAGAAGTGAAGAAGTTAGCAGAGGAATTAACTGGTGTGCAAGAATTTGTCCAAGCGTTGCGCATTCAAAATCATGAGCATAAAAACAAAATACATACAATTGCTGGATTACTTCAGCTTGGTCATTTCACACAAGCAGTCGATTTCATAGTAGAATTAAAAGAAAAGCAAGACGAACTTTCTCAATTCTTTGAAGAACGTATTAAAAATGAAAATATTGCTGGATTATTATTAAGTAAAATTAATCATGGAAAAGAGTTAGGAATTCAGGTAGAAATCGATATGAACAGTCAACTATTATATTTACCAGAGCAACTAGATTTTAATGATTTCGTCGTATTATTCGGTAATTTAATCGAAAATGCATTTGAAGCATTGCAACAAGTTGAATGTGAAGAAAAGCAAGTCTTCATCAGCATCGATCAAGATGAACAGAGCTTATCAATATTAGTAGAGGATAACGGAATCGGAATAGACCCAGATAATTTATCATCTATTTTTGAAAATGGATATTCAACAAAAGGAAAGCAGAATCACGGGATAGGGTTATACTTAATTGGAGAAATAGTTAGAAAAGCAGAAGGAACAATTGAGGTAACGAGTAAACCTACAGAAGGATCGAGCTTTTTTATTACTTTTTATATGTAAAAGGAGGTTTTTATATATGCTTCCCATTCATGTTTTACTGATTGAAGATGACCCCATGGTTCGAGAGGTAAATCGCCAATTCATCGAACAAGTGAAGGGCTTTCATATTATTGGAACTGCTAACAACGGTGTAGAAGGACTGAAACTTGCGAAACAGCTTAAACCTACTTTAATTGTAATGGATATTTTTATGCCAGAACTCGATGGGATAAAAACCTTACAAAATCTGCGGGAAAGAGACGCACTGGTAGATGTCATAGCCGTAACTGCAGCAAATGACATGAAAACGATTCAACAGATGTTGCAATTAGGTGTATTTGACTACATTATGAAACCATTCACTTTTAAACGGATGGAACAAACATTTGAAAATTATCGACAGTTCCATGTTAAAACTGAGAAGAAAAAAGAGTTAACACAACTGGAGTTGGATGAAATATTACATCCATCCCATGCAACTTTAAAAGATGCCATTCATTTACCAAAAGGATTAAATGCATCAACACTTGAAAAAATCGTCCTATTTATTGAAAAACAAACAACTGCCGTTTCTGCAGAAGAAGTGGCAACTGGTATTGGCTTAGCCAGAGTAACAGCACGTCGTTATCTAGATTATTTAGAAAAACAACAAAAAGTGGTAATTGACATACAATACGGTGGAGTAGGAAGGCCTGTAAATCAGTACCGTATTATTTAGTAATATGAAATATTTTGCAGGAATAACAACTGAAGGTATGGAAAATAATAGTTAGCTCGATTGCAATCTACTCAATATTTATTTACAATTAGATTCTTGCCTATATGCTATTTAAATATTGACATAAGGACAATCTGTTTGTAGTCTTAAAGAATAGATAGAACAGATGTTTTGTTTTTTGGAGGGGAACGTATTTGATTAAAAATGAAGTTGTAAATAGCTATGGTGATGATGATATTCAGGTATTAGAAGGCTTAGAGGCCGTTCGTAAAAGACCTGGTATGTATATAGGTTCTACGGATGCAAGAGGATTACATCATTTAGTATATGAAATCGTTGATAACTCAGTGGATGAAAGTCTTGCAGGATTTGGAGATCATATTTCCGTCACAATCCATGAAGATCAAAGTATAACAGTTCGTGACTTTGGACGTGGTATGCCAACAGGTATGCATAGAACAGGGATTCCTACAGCAGAAGTAATCTTTACTGTATTACATGCAGGTGGGAAGTTTGGACAAGGTGGCTATAAAACAAGTGGTGGACTCCACGGTGTAGGTGCTTCCGTTGTGAATGCACTTTCTTCATTTGTGGAAGTAATTATCCACCGAGATGGCAAAAAGTTTATCCAACGATTTGAAAATGGCGGGAAAATAAGTCAGTCATTGAAACAAATCGGTACAACAAAAGAAACAGGTACTTCTGTACATTTTTTACCGGATACGACGATTTTCTCTACTGTGAAATATAATTATGAAACGCTTTGTGAAAGATTAAGAGAATCCGCATTTCTTTTAAAAGGCTTAAAAATTGAGTTAACAGATGAACGTACAGATGCTCATGATGTTTTCTATTTTGAAACAGGAATTGAAGCCTTTGTTGCATATTTAAACGAAGAAAAAGATGTTTTACATCCAGTTTACTATATGGAAGGCGCACATGATGAGATCGAAGTGGAGTTTGCATTCCAATTTAATGATGGTTACTCAGAAACCATTTTATCGTTTGTAAATAATGTTCGTACTCGTGATGGCGGGACACACGAAACAGGTGCAAAAGCTGGTTTAACAAGAATTTTTAATGAATATGCTCGGAAAACTGGTTTACTAAAAGAAAAAGATAAAAACTTAGACGGCTCTGATATTAGAGAAGGTATTTCTGCTATCATATCTGTTCGAATTCCAGAGGATATTTTACAGTTTGAAGGGCAAACAAAAGGGAAATTAGGAACAAGTGAAGCAAGAGCTGCTGTGGATGCCGTCATTTCTGAAAAACTTAAATACACGCTAGAAGAGAATTCAGAGATAGCATCTTCACTTATACGAAAAGCTATTCGTGCCCAACAAGCGCGAGAAGCCGCTAGAAAAGCAAGAGATGATGCTAGAAACGGGAAGAAACGTAAACGTTCAGAATTGTTATCTGGTAAACTAACCCCTGCACAATCAAGAAATGCAGCTAAAAATGAACTTTATCTTGTCGAAGGAGATTCTGCTGGAGGTTCAGCAAAACAAGGGCGAGATCGCACATTCCAGGCAATTCTACCATTACGAGGAAAAGTTATTAATACAGAAAAAGCGAGCATTGCGGATATTATGAAAAATGTAGAGATCGCGACAATCATTCACGCAATAGGTGGAGGTGTTGGTTCTGATTTCCAAATTGAGGATATTGCATATGATAAAATCATCATCATGACCGATGCGGATACAGATGGGGCACATATTCAAGTTCTTTTACTCACATTTTTCTACCGCTATATGAAACCATTAATAGAGAATGGGAAGATTTATATCGCATTACCACCTCTTTATAAAGTCTATAAAGGGCAAGGTAAAAAAGAAGTGTTCGAATATGCATGGACAGAAAAAGATTTAGACGTAGCATCCAAAAAGGTTGGTAAAGGCTTCTTACTTCAACGCTATAAAGGGCTTGGAGAGATGAATGCTGACCAATTATGGGATACAACGATGAATCCTGAATCACGTACATTAATTCGGGTAACAATTGAAGACGGTACTCGAGCTGAGAAACATATAACGACACTAATGGGCGATAAAGTGGAACCTCGTCGTAAGTGGATAGAAGCAAATGTAAACTTCTCTTTAGAAGACGATTCCAATATTTTAGACAATGAAAGAATACACGTGGAGGATGAATTAGTATGACACAAACCGGACGATATCAAGACTTACCATTAGAAGAAGTAATTGGCGATCGGTTTGGACGTTATAGTAAATACATCATTCAAGATCGTGCCCTACCTGATGCTAGAGACGGACTGAAACCGGTACAACGACGTATATTATTTGCTATGTTCCAAGAAGGAAATACAAACGATAAACCATTCCGAAAATCAGCTAAAACAGTCGGTAATGTAATCGGTAACTATCATCCGCATGGTGATAGTTCTGTTTACGAAGCAATGGTGCGTTTGAGCCAAGACTGGAAGCTTCGACATATGTTAGTCGAAATGCATGGTAATAATGGTTCGATGGACGGAGACTCCCCAGCAGCAATGCGTTATACAGAAGCAAGACTTTCTGCTATTTCGCATGAATTATTACGTGATCTTAATAAAGGTACAGTCGATTACATCCCAAACTTTGATGATTCAGATCACGAGCCGGTTGTGTTACCAGCACGTTTTCCAAACCTATTAGTGAATGGTTCTACAGGAATATCTGCCGGTTATGCGACAGATATTCCACCTCATGCACTTCATGAAGCGCTAGATGCAGTGCTTATGCGTATCGAAAATCCTGCTGCAACTGTAGATGAATTAATGACCGTAATCAAAGGACCTGATTTTCCAACTGGTGCGATTATTCAAGGTGTAGATGGTATTAAAAAAGCTTATGAAACAGGTAAAGGTAAAATCGTCGTTCGTTCTAAAACGGAAATTGAAACAATTAAAGGCGGTAAACAACAAATCGTCATTACAGAAATTCCATACGAAATAAATAAAGCTAATCTTGTCAAAAGAATAGATGAACAACGTCATGATGATAAGCGTTTAGATGGTATTGCTGACGTCCGTGATGAATCTGATCGTACGGGGTTACGTATTGTTATTGAGATGAAAAAAGAAGTAGATGCACATGGGATTCTGCAATTTTTGTTCAAAAACACCGATTTACAAATAACGTACAATTTCAATATGATTGCGATCCATAACCGCCGTCCTACGATGATGACACTGCCTTTAATGTTAGATTCGTATATCAATCACCAAAAAGAAGTCGTGACGCGTAGAACAGCATTTGACTTGAAAAAAGCGAAGGAACGACTGCATATCGTAGCAGGCCTAATGAAGGCATTATCTATTCTGGATGATGTCATCAGAACTATTCGTGCTTCAAAAGATAAACGTGATGCAAAGACGAATATAATGACGGCATTCGATTTCTCAGAAGCACAAGCAGAAGCGATTGTTTCTTTGCAACTATATCGATTAACGAATACAGATATAACAGAGCTTCAACAAGAAGAGGAAGCACTAAATTTACTAGTAAGACAACTTGAAAATATTCTTGCAAAAGAATTTGTTCTTTTAAATGTAATAAAAAAAGAACTACTAGAAGTCAGAAAAGTATTTGCAGAACCTAGAAAATCAACTATTGAGAATGAAATTGAAGAAATAAAAGTTACGTTAAATGTATTAATACCAAGTGAAGAAGTAATCGTCACGATTTCAAAAGAAGGGTATATTAAGCGAACAAGTGTCAGATCCTTTAATGCATCGAATGGACAGGACTTTGCTATGAAAGAATCTGATTACTTACTCTATCAAGAATCAATTAATATGCAGCACCACTTACTTCTTTTCACTTCAAAAGGGAACTATATTTATCAACCAGTTCATGAATTACCGGATATTCGTTGGAAGGATTTGGGACAACATATCTCGAGTATTGTTCCATTAGATACAAATGAAACTATTATTCATGTCCTTGGAATCGGTTCATTTGATCAGGATTTATGTGTTTTAACAGCATCAAAACTTGGACAAATCAAACGATCTCTCCTATCAGATTACGTCGTACAACGATATACACGTCCTATTAATACGATGAATCTGAAAAAAGAAGATGAATTGCTATTTGTCTCATTAGTTAGTCCGTCCGATGAAGTGATGATGACAACTTATTATAGTTATTCTGTCAGATTTTCTTTAGATGAAGTACCGATTACTGGTTTAAAAACTGGTGGGGTAAAAGGGATTAGTTTGAAGGAATTGGATTATGTAGTAAGTGTGAATGTCGTTCCACAAAATACTAAATCAGATCTTATCTTAATTACTCATCGTGGTGCGGTGAAGAAAATGTCGCTGCATGAAATAGAACCAGGTGGTCGAGCAAAACGTGGTGTAGTGACACTTCGTGAGCTAAAGACAAATGCACATCGAGTATTTGCCGTTGTTTTAACGGAAAAAAATGAAGCGTTAGAAATAGTGACAGACAAAGGGAACAAAGAAGTTATCCAAACAAATACAATACGCGCATCCGATCGTTATTCAAATGGATCGTTAGTCATAGATGCCGAAAAAGATGGGCAATTAGTCCGTGTACGGAAACAACCTACCGAACCCCAATAATAGGTGAAGCAATATAAAAAGCATCTCCATCAGGTATTATACCTTTTGAGAAATGCTTTTTTTATTTTGTATGTTGCTGTTGAAAAGTTTCACTAATTGAAGAAAAAAGGCAAATTTCATTCTTTCTTCATAAGTTTATGGTATAAGTATGATGGTCCTGTTTTATAATTACATAACTGTTTTGGAGGAAAGAATATGAAAAAAAATATTATTGTAGTACTCGCTTGCTTGTTTTTATTTAGTAACCAAGCATATGCACACACAGGGTTAGAAAGTTCAAATCCTGCAAATGGAAGTTCTGTAACAGAAGCATTGAATGAGATAATATTAACTTTTGAGACAAAAATAGAAGAAACAAGCTCTTTTAAATTAGTAAATGATACAAATGAAGAAGTTGCAGTAAGTAATATTTCGATTGTTGAAAATACAATGACTGGAATAATCGATAGGAATACTGAAAATGGGAGCTACTCAATCCAATGGAAAATTATTGGAGTAGATGGCCATCCAATTAAAGGGGAAATTCCTTTTACATTAAATGCACCAGTTGTGGAAGATACTGAAGAAATCGCAACTGAAGTTGTTACAATCGAAGAAATAGCTGAAAATGAGGCTACTACAGTTGAAACTACTGAACCTGAAGTAGAAGAAGCTGCTAATAACTCATCAGTCGGTCTAATTATTGCATTAGTTGTTGTGGTTGCTGGTGCTGTATTTTGGATGATGCGGAGAAAGAATAAATGATGTTTCTTCTTTCAACAATTAGCGAGACATTGTTATACCTTTGTTTTGCTTTGTTAATGGGAAATTATATATTTTCAATTATTCCAGCTGATTTGAAACCGAAAGTAATTATTGCAAAGAAATATAAACTGATAGCTGCAGCAGGCATAGCCGTTTTTTCTTTTTTGCCACTATTAAGCTTAATAACTTTTTTGTATGAGGATTATGGAATTATTGATTCGTTAACTTCTGTATTATTAACCTTCGAAGTAGGTAAGTCATGGATTTACTTATTGATTTTTTCCATTATTTTAGGGGTATTTGTATACTTATTTGATCATAAAACAGATATATTGTATTCAGTTATAGGAATTTTACTACTATTAGTATTAATAATGGGCATTGGATGGTCTACGCATGCTCACTCGGTTCATGGCATGAAAGGATTTCTTACACATATTGTTCATTTTACAAGTGTCGTAGTTTGGGTTGGAATATTATTTGTCGTAAGCTGGTTTTCGAGAAGTTATGAAAATTGGTCTAATTTCTTAAATTGGTTTCATGTTACTGCACTCTTTTGTTTCGGAATTATTATTGTTACGGGCCTGTCCTTAATGAGTTTCACTCTAGAGTGGAGTCAATATCCTGATTCCTGGATGATTTCGTATGGTCAAAGCTTACTGATCAAACATCTATTGATTATCCCACTGATTGGGTATGCTTTTATCAATGGTATTGTTATGAAGAAAAAGCTTCAAAAAGACCCAAGTTTTAATCCAAGACCTTGGACAAAAGTGGAGTTTATTATCATTCTCGGAATTTTTGCAGCAACTGGTGCAATGGGACAGTCATCACCACCCCATAATTTAAGCTCTATTTTGAGTTCTGAAGGGGTTTCGATTCTTTTCACACAATTCTACGACGGAGTAGTTTACGCAGGTTTAAACGTCGAATTCTCGCTTCAAACGAATGGTATTTTACTATTGTTGCTTGCATGTGTATTCTTTGTTCTTAGTATTATGTCATTTTTTAAAAAAATGGGCCCTATATTTTCATTTATCATGAGCATATTCGTCGTAATATCAGTCTATTTTGCTTTATTACTAAGCGTTCAAGTGTAGATAAAGAACTTTAAAAAGCATTTCTAACGGTGTATAATGTATCTTAGAAATGCTTTTTATTTTACTGAAAATGGGGAATCTTAATGGAAAATAAACTCGAAATAGAAGAAATGATTTCAGAGAATTGGAACCAAGTTAAAGCAATTTACATAGAGGGCATTCACACAGGAAATGCAACATTTCAAACAACAGCACCTACTTGGGATGAATGGGATTCAGCACATAACAAAAAATGCAGGTATGTTGCTAAACTTAATGGGGAAGTAGTAGGGTGGGTTGCACTAAGTCCTATTTCAAATCGAGAAGTATTTGAGGGTGTTGCAGAAGTAAGCATCTATTTAAATAACTCTATTAAGGGAATGGGAATTGGTAGTAGACTATTAGCTTATTTAATCGAGCAAAGTGAACACAATGGTTTCTGGACTTTACAAGCAATGATTTTCCCAGAAAATATGGCAAGTATAAAATTACATAAAAAGTTTGGTTTTGAAGAAGTGGGAACAAGAAAACAAATGGGTAGATTGTATGGCGCTTGGCGTGATGTAGTATTACTTGAGCGTAGAAGTAATGAGGTTGGTGTAGAGTAGAAACTGACGTGGATAAAACGTATACGTAGAATAAAAAGATAAAACGCTTGAGGCCCTATGAAAAATACCTCAAGCGTTTTTATATTCATCTAAAATAACAACAAACAAATGAAATACAATAACTATATATTGATAAACGATAAATTATAAGGTATTATAAAATATATATATCAAATATAGGAGGTACTTTTTATGAAAAGAGGATCAACAATCTTTTTAAAGTTAGCTGTAATTCTTATGGGAATTCCCGTACTTGCGATGTGTATTTTTTTATTGCCCCAAATAGCTGGTGAAGCGAACGAAGCAATAGAAAAAGGATCAGAATTAGCTTATGTGGTATACGGACTTTTAATGGTAATGTATATTTCAATAATCCCATTTTACTTCGCATTGTATCAATCTTTTAACCTATTAAGCTATATTGATAAGAGCCAAGCCTTCTCGGATTTATCTGTAAGAGCTTTAAAGAAAATTAAAACCTGTGCCATTATCATTAGTAGCTTATATATTCTAGCTCTCCCTTTTGTTTTTATCATGGCAGAGGTAGATGATGCCCCGGGGTTAGCGGTTGTCGGAATGGTTCCTATTTTTGCTTCCTTGGTAATCGCGGTTTTCGCTGCTGTTCTTCAAAGGCTTTTGAAAGAAGCAATAGATATAAAAGAGGAAAATGATTTAATAGTCTAAGCTGAGGTGAATAATATGGCAATAATAATCAATATTGACGTGATGCTTGCTAAACGAAAAATGAGTGTAACGGAACTAACGGAAAAGGTTGGAATCACGATGGCTAACCTTTCTATCCTGAAAAATGGAAAGGCAAAAGCGGTTAGATTCTCCACATTAGAAGCTATTTGCAAAGCTTTAGAATGTCAGCCAGGAGATCTGTTAGAATACAGAAGTGAAGAGGATACACTAGGATAAAACTTAGAAAAAAACGTTTTTCAGGAGTAACTATAATAGTCCAATTTTTCAGTGTTAAAACTTAGAAACTGGACTTTTACATTTATATATGGTGTAAAATAGTATTTAAAATGCAACAAACTTTTTTTGAAATCACTAATAGATAGAATGGATTTGATATGACAAAATGAAAATAAATCAATTAATTGCGAACAATATTAACCAATTAGATGCAATACTACCTGTAGATAAATCTTTAGGCATTGCTGGCTTGTCTGGATCTGGTAAAACAACTTTTTGTCAAACAATTGGTGAAGAATCCAAAAAACGTTTGGTTTCCTTATTACCAAAAGCTGAATATCAGTATTTATTTCCAAATATTATGGAAACCAATTTCAGTGCTATAAAAATGGAAGAAATACCTTTAGTACTTTTTCTCGGAAAGTCATCCATTTCTTCCAATCCGCGTTCAACAATTGGAACACATACTGGCGTGTTTACAGAGATTCGCGTGCGGCTTGCTGAAAAATTTAATCTATCTCCAGAAGTATTTTCATTTAACAATGAATTAGGCTGGTGTCCTGCGTGTAAAGGGCGCGGTACTACCAAAAATATTGAATGTAAAAAGTGTGAGGACAAGCGCTATAATCCAGAAGTTCTACAAAAAAGAATAGAATTATTGGATCAACCACATAGTATTTCCGATATCAACAGCTTAAGTATTGAATTGATTCTTTCATTAGCTGAAGTATTACATATTAGTGAAGCGAAACAACATATTCTTAAGAATATTATCAATATGAATATAGGTTACTTAACAATTAATCGTATTATGGGTACATTGTCAGGTGGAGAATTAACACGACTTTACTTGGCTGAATTCATAGCAACAAGTGAAAATACAGTTATTATTATTGATGAAATCTCCGTGGGTCTTGATCACCAAACATTACTTAAAATTTTAGAGCAGATCAAACAATTAGGCTATAAAAATCAAATTTGGCTTATTGATCATTCAGACACAGTGCTAGACACCACAGATGAGAAATTGTTCTTTGGACCTGGAAGTGGTAAATACGGAGGGGAAATTGTGGAAGAATCCCCACGTCCAAAACCAACCAATTGTGAACGAAATCATGCAATACCAACAGAATACTATCATTTTCATGATCTTTACAGCCGTAATATTCAAATGGCTGAAATTCAAATTCCCAAAAATAGAATTATTACTTTTACGGGGGAGTCTGGATGTGGTAAATCTACACTTGTTAATGACTGTATAGCCAAAGATTTTGTGAAGCGATATCCAAAAGATAAACTGGTAATGGTGGGGCAAAATCGAAACCAATCGATTACCAGTCGTTCAACAGTTGCGACTTTTCTTGATATTAAAAAGAAACTTACAAAATATAGTGAAGAAATTGATAATATTTTTCAGCGCTCGATTGAAGATATTATTGATGAACTACCTAATGGAGATATCGCTCATAAACGCTTGAGCTTATTGATCAAACTTGGTCTTGGTTATTTGACATTGGAAAGAAAAACACAATCCTTATCGAATGGTGAATTTCAGTGTGTCCATTTAGTATCAGAACTGTTTGCCAACTCGAGAAACCCACATACGTTATTTATTTTTGATGAGCCTTCAAAAGGTTTATCACAAAACATTTTAAATCAATTCATTGATAGTATCAGGATTATACTGCACGATGAATGTGTCTCCATCATAATGATTGAACATAACTCTTATATGCTAGAAAACTCTGACTTTATCGTTGATTTTGGAAAAAGACAGCTTACACCAGTTAAGCATCTGGATGTTGTCAGTCATGATGATTATTATAGTCAGCATAACAGTGCGGATAATGTTGCTCCATTGCAAATTTCTTCAACTATCAATCAACAAAATGGAATTAACTATTTAAAAGAAAATCATATTGCCTATTTTAACAATGCAGAAAACGTCTATAAGGGCGGGATTTTAAAAAGTTTATCATCAATGGCTCGGTTGATATATGGCGAATACGAGTCTGAAACAATTGCACCTGTCATCGCCATTGATCTGGAAAGGCACTTGTATAGTCAATATAGTTTTCTCTATGAAATCGGTGGTCTGATCAACCATATTGTGGTAACACATCCAACTAATAAAGATACAAGTAGCTTCGATTTCTATTATCAAGACAATCATTGTCCAAGCTGCTCGGGCCGCGGGGTGATAGAACAGTTTGATTTTGATGTGGTTATTCAGGACAAGACCGTACCATTCTGGGATGGCCTATTGCATCCCGACGTGATGGAGGTATTAAAATATTATCAACATCCAAAATTACAATTCCTATTTGATGAGATAAAAAATGAACTTGGTCATGATATTAGTAAAAGCTATAATGACATGACAGATGAGGAAAGGCATATATTTTTATACGGGTATTGGGAAAAGTCATTTTATGATAAAGCAGGTAAGACGCAAAGAACATGGCAAGGCTTTAATAATATAATTGGAATGTATATGTTCATTTCGAAATCGATTATTAAAGAGCATATGAAAGCATCTAAAGAGATGATTACATGCCCAATTTGCGAAGGTTCTATATTAAACCATCATAAACAGCTCATATTTGGCGATACAGAAATTCGTGAGATTATAAAGCAGCCACTTGATCAAGTTTTAAAGACAGTAGGAGAGTTACCAGAACTGGTAAAATTGAAATCTATTGTTGGAGGCGATATGACTTTGACGGAAGATGTCTCTCTGTTGCCTAGGGAAACACAAGTCGCTCTGAAAATGCTTGAATTAGAACTAGCAAGCTTTGCTGGTTATGAAATGGTATTGCAAAATGTATTACCATTCTGGGATAGTATTAAAGGCAATATTGAATCCATCAGCAACAATAATCAGGTAACCATTTGTGATTTTGACAATATTATTGAGACGAGAGAAAATATCATCGATCAGTATTTCACTAATGGGAAATACAAAAAACTAACATATGTTTATGAAGCATTTGGTTACAAAAAACTTGTTACCCAAATTAATAAAATAAAGAAAAGTCATCCATGTCCATTCTGTAAAGGAAAGAAAGTTATAACGGAAGATAATCTTCATGATGGCGTCTTTAAATTAACGATACCTTGTGTAAGTTGTCATGCGAGCGGTATCAATGATGAGGGACTTCAGGAAATTGTTGAAGGCATAGCAGTGGAAACATGGCTAACTGGAAAAGTCAGTGATGTCCATAGTGAAAGCATAAATCTTGAGCCTATTGCAGATCTTCTAATTTTCAAGCGCATTCGTGAGTTGAATAAGCAAGAAATGATGGCAATTTACCAATATCTTGAGCAAAATAATAAAAAATGAAGTATTTGATACGAATGGAATAAATGAAAAAAGAAGTCTTTCCATTAATAGGAAAGACTTCTTTGATTACTTACTTAGTCATTGCTTCGTATTCTGCTAGTATTGCAGACACTTCCTTATCAAATGAAGCTGCCTTTTTAACATAAATAGTGGCTAAAATAATCGTCATAGCGAATATTCCAGCTGCATACAACCATACCCATGTAATTTCGCCAATCGCCTTTTGATGTAAAATTGTCGTAAACGAAGTTAGAATTGGCAATGAAATATAGATTGCTAAAAACATGAACGTAAGTGTAAACAAAAAACTATTTTTTCTTTTGACTAGTTTATTAAAAGATTCTAAGTTTGCTATTTTTTCGTAGTCTATTACTTTTTCTTTTGCAATTGTCATCCAAGTTTCCTCCAATCAAATTAATGTGAAACGTCTTTTACAGAAATACCAGTTGCCGCTTTTACTTTTACTTCGCGGAAAATACGTGGGTCTTGTTTTTTCTTCGATAACTTAGATCCAATATATCCTGCTAAGAATCCTGCTGGTACAGAAATAATTGCCGGATTGGATAAATCGATTAATGGATCACCAACAAAAATTGCTTTACCTTCTGGATTCCAAATATTTGGACTAAAAAATACAATAGTAAGAGATGTTACTATTCCTGTTATCATAGCCGAAAGTGCGCCAGTGGTATTGAAGTTTTTCCAGTAAATCGTATATAAGATTACTGGTAGATTTGCAGAGGCAGCTAAACAAAATGCTAATGAAACTAGGAAGGACACATTCATCGTTTGAGCACCTAGCGCTAATATAATAGATACAGCTGCAATAGAAATTGATCCAACACGCGCTGCTAATACTTGTTCTTTCTCTGATAATTTACCTTTTTTAATGATTTCACCATAAATATCATGTGAAATAGCAGAAGCACCTGTTAGAACTAAGCCTGAAACAACTGCTAATATTGTTGCAAATGCTACAGCTGAGATAAAGGAAAGAAGTACTTCGCCACCTAAAAATTCTGCTAGTAAAGGGGCTGCTGTATTACCGGCAGGGTTTGCTGCGATAATTTCTGGAATACCTATAAATGCCGCGGCTCCAAATCCTAAGAAAATAGTAAGTGTGAAGAAAATTGCAGTAATCCATGTTGCCCATTGAATCGATTTACGAGCAGTTTTTGCATCTTTTACTGTAAAGAATCTCATTAAAATATGTGGTAAACCACCAGTTCCTAAAACTAATGCAATCATCATAGAAATAGAATCAATACTATTCGTATATTTAATTCCAGGATTTAAGAATTTTTCACCAAATTCAGTTGAAGTAGACATTTCTTCGAACATATTCAAAATACTATAATCGAATTGTCTAAACACTAAGAAGGAAATAAGTATTGTACCAAATAGAAGTAATACAGCTTTAATAATTTGTACCCAAGAAGTTGCTGTCATTCCGCCGAAAAGTACATATGTTGTCATCATAACACCAACAATTAATACCGCAATCCAATAATCAATTCCAAATAATAACTGAATAAGTGCACCAGCACCTACAAGTTGTGCAATCATATATAGAATTACGATTGTAATAGTACTTATCGCGGCAGTTCCACGAATTCGTCGATCTGGAAAACGTGCAGTAATCATATCTGCAAGTGTAAATTTCCCTAAGTTCCGTAAAGGCTCTGCAATCATGTATAACACAACTAAGTTAGCTACAACATAACCAATAGAGAAGAAGAAGCCATCAAATCCGTTTAACGCAATAGCTCCTGAAACTCCCAGAAATGCCGCAGCGGATAAATAATCTCCTGAAATTGCAAGTCCATTTTGCCAACCTGTTAAACCGCCACCAGCAGTATAGAAATCTTTTGCTGAAGAAGTCCGTTTAGATGCAATGTAGGTAACAATTAATGTAAGACCGATAATACCTAAGAAAAAACCTACTGTAATAAAACTCATTTCTAACACTCCTTTTAAATTAACAATTATTTTGCATTTCTACTTGAATCGATAAAATTCTGTTCTAGCTCATTTAATATCTAATTCAACCGATTAATGCACTTATGTATGAACCAATTCTATGAAACATTTTTTTAAGATGCAATACAAATATTTTCACTATTTAAACTTCTATTAGCGTGTGAAATGTAGAAGTTGAGTGTGAGTGGGGGTAAATGAAAGCGTTTTTATTGGAAGAAAAACCCTACTAATATTACTGAAATAAGAAAAAAATGACTGAAGCAGAATATATTTGTTATAAAACAGAATTACGTTGTACTATAACAATGAGGAGTTATTACATAAATAATAGTAAAATAAAAAAAGAATATTAAATGATACATAAAAACATAATTTTTGTCCACTAAATTATTTTAATGTTTTTGTCGAAAATACTCGATTTCATTAAAAAATGTCATTTTTGGATTCAGTTAGTAGAGGTTATAGATTATGTGTAACGATGTAATTACTAAAATAGGAGGATAATGACATAAGAAAATCACGGAGGCTTATGAGTCAAATTTTAAGAAGCATTGATTATAATTATTGCAAAATTACCTGAAATAATCATCTTTAAATAATGATTATTTTACGCAGTAACAAACATGTAGGCTGTATGAATGATCAAGATTAGATGAAGATGTTCAGAATTATGAAATTGATTCAATTTTATTGGATTTATTAAAATATGGTATTTCTTTAAAATATCTCAATATTAAAAGTATACTTCATTATTGATATATAGCTTCCTATAATAGATATTATGACGGCATCCCTATTTTAAAGTTTAATAAATCACTCTCTTCTCATTGTATTTCCGTTCTATATCTCCAATCTACATTCTTTACTTTGCTCTTATCTATATAAGCAACACTAGCTTCAATAACATCATTTAAATTAAGTGTATTTTTCTTTGCAAAGATCTTTAGTTTATTCAAAATGTCTTTATCACAAGTTGTTCTAAAATCTACACGATCTTTTGGACGGTTCTTTTTATCAAATATAATTGCATCTTCATTTAATATATTTTCAAATCCACTTTCTAGTAAATATCCTATATGTGTATTGCTTTCTTTAGCCTGTAGCTTAAGTTGTTGTATTAACACTGCGCTAATACGAGTTTTGTATTCACTTCTTGATTCATCGACACTTTGTACTAACTTCCCATTAACTAATTTCCACATTATTAATCCACTCCTTTTTTACTCCTCCCTATTATACAAACGAATGTTCTTAAATACAAATGTATTACTTCCCTTTATATATTCTCCTTATAAAATCCATCAATTGGGCAATACTTTTAATATGATTGGTAAATAGGAGGAATATACTTGGTTACTGTAGACTCAAAACTATCTATTTTCGCGCTTGGTGGTATAAATGAAATAGGGAAAAACATGTACGTTATTGAAACTGAGGATGATCTCGTTATCATTGATTGTGGGGCTAAATTTCCCGATGAAACGCTTCTGGGAATTGATTTAATCATTCAAGACATTTCATATTTACAAGAAAATAAAAACAAGATTCGAGCAATGATTGTGACGCATGGTCATGAAGATCACATTGGTGGTATCCCCTACTTCCTGAAACAATTAAATGTACCAATATACGCAACTAATTTAACTTTAGGTTTGATTGAAATCAAGTTAAAAGAACATGGATTACTTAGAAATACAAAGCTCGTGATGATTAATTCCGATACAGAAATCGATTTAGGGACGATCCAAACCACCTTTTTCAAAACTAGCCACAGTATTCCGGATTGTCTTGGAATTGCATTTCATACCGATCAAGGGACAATCGTTCATACAGGTGATTTTAAGTTCGATTGGACTCCAGTGGGTGATAAATCCCAGGACATTCATAAAATGGCCGAGATTGGCCAAAAAGGTGTCTTATTACTCCTATCAGAGAGTACAAACGCGGAAAGACCTGGCTCTACCCCATCTGAACAAGTCGTTGGCGATCACATCGAAGAAGCTTTCAGAAATGCTACGCGAAAAGTATTCATCTCCACATTCGCTTCCAATGTGCATAGAGTGCAGCAAGTCGTAAATGCAGCTATAAAAACGAACCGTAAAATAGTCCTTCTCGGTCGTAGTATGGTAAACGTTGTAGCTGTAGCTATAGAACGTGATTACTTGGATGTTCCGGAAGGTCTAATAATAGAACCTAGTGAAATCAACAGAATGAAACCAGAGAACGTCGCTATTCTATGTACGGGAAGCCAAGGCGAACCAATGGCCGCATTATCTCGTTTAGCATCATCCAGCTTCCGCTCTGCAGAAGTCCTACCGGATGATACGGTCATCTTTGCTGCAAGCCCTATTCCAGGAAATGAAAAGAGTGTATCACGAATAATAGATAATTTATTTCAATTAGGTGCTAAAGTTATTTATGGTTCAGGCACTGTCACAGGAATGCATGTTTCTGGTCATGCTTGCCAGGAAGAATTAAAACTAATGCTTACTTTAATGAAACCGAAGTACTTTATCCCTATTCACGGTGAATATAGAATGCTCGTACACCACCGGATATTAGCTGAATCTGTTGGCGTAAAAAAAGAAAATATATTCGTTATTAATAACGGCGATGTTGTTGATATTGAGAATTCAGTAGCAACACATACTCGTATTATTGACTCTGGAAATGTTTTTGTCGATGGCTTCGGTATAGGCGATGTTGGAAACATCATTTTACGTGATCGAAAAGTTCTTTCGGCTGACGGCATGCTCGTTATTGTAACGACAATCAGTAAATCCCAAGGGAAAATAATTTCTGGTCCAGATTCTATTTCTCGTGGCTTCATTTATGGTCCGGATGCTGAAGCGCTTATGAACGAAGTAAATGAATCTGTACGTTCGACCATCAATTCTTCTTCAAATATGTATAGAAATCAACGTGTCATGAAACAAGATATAAAAAAAACGTTGGAAAAGTTCCTCTATTCACGAACTAAAAGAAAACCAATGATTCTCCCAATCATCATTGATATATAAATGAATAGAGGCCTCGAAAATACATGAACGAATGTCGGATATAAAATATGAAGGAAATGAAATCGATGTTTATTTCCATTCAGGAAAATGCACACATGTAGCAAACTGCATCAAATATTTGCCTTCTGTATTCAATATGAGTAGGAAACCAATAGTGGCCTAAGAGAAGATGTAAAGCGAGTCATTGCTACCTGTCCGAGCGAAGCACTAATTTACGTAGAAATAGAATCATCAATGCTTGAAACTGATTCGTATGTCTACCCCTTTATCTATGTATAAAGATAAAAAAAGTACCCCATAGTGAAAGCAAAGTTTATACTTTACTTTCACTATGGGGTACTCCCGTTTGGTTTATTTAGTTAGCTAGTGATTTGATAACATAAATAATGCTATTGTTTTTAAGACGTTCTTTGCATTTTATAATCTAGAATTTTAACTCGGACAAGTGCTTCTTTCAAAATACTTGCAGCTCGTTCTCTAGTTGCCCCTAATAATTCCTCAATTTCTTCTAATTTTAACTTTTTTTCTATGTGTAAATAATGCACATACGAGTACCTTAATATCTCCGAATAAACCGGATACCCAATAGCCTTTGTAATCGCATTATTCGTTATAGTTGTAGAGGATAATGTTTCTTGTACATACTCGCCTGTCTCTTTCTTTTTTACTGCAAATAGATATTTGGTATTTCTAAATATTGCTCGTTCAATTCCCTGTAACAAGACACTAATTTCTCCTGGATCAGTTACTTTATAATTGGCCGAACCGTCTTTTGTTTCTACATGAACGGTATATTCATCGCCAGTATCAATTATATCTTTTATTGTTACTTGCAAGGTATCTCGACGACGCATCCCTCTCATATCGAATAAAAAGAGTAGTTTGGCCGTTAGTAGTACGGTTGGGTTTAAGAATACATCGTTTTTCTTTTCTAAGAGCTCAGCGTAATTTAACGTGATTACACGTGATCGTGGTGTAATATCAAGACCTTCATACTTAAATTTATCCATAAAATCTACAGGGATTTTCTCAATTTCCCACATGTAGTTAAACCAGACTCTAATATATATAAGTTTTCGATTAACTGTACTGTCTTTTATTGGTTTTCGCCGTTCATTATCAAGGAAATTCCGTACATCTATGGGACGTATCTCATGAGGGGCAACAGATTTATCATAATAATCTTCAACAAACTTCAAAAAAGACCGAATTAAACTTACTTCATTCACAATTGAATTAGGACTTATATAATTTTTTAACCGGTGGTTTTCATATCCATATGGCATAACTTACTGATTCCCCCTCCACTCATAGTCTATATTTATTATATCCCATTTATTTTATAAAACAATTCAGATTATACTAAATTGTCAATATATAATAATCAATGAACCAGATTTCATTTATAGATTTAATTCTCAAAACCCAATTCAAAAGATATACAGAATTCACATTATTTTTTAGAACGTGCTTTAAACACTGGATATGACTATCTTTTGAAGACTAGGAAGATATATATTATATTTTCTCATGCAATGAATAACACGGGGAAAATAAGAATCAACATATTTGGGCATAGCCAGTAATAATTCCATTGTTGAATTATTTAATATCTATTTTCTTTTCCTATATCTTCATACATATTTAGTAGCAGGTTTTGCATATCCGATTGATTCACTTTTAAATTCAATACTTATTTTGTAGCGTTGCTGTCATCAATAGTCCAAATTACTTTATATTCGAAAATTTGACCTTTCAAAAGTAGTAGTTCTAGTGCTTTTTTCATCTTAGTTGCAGGTTTTGATTTGTAAGAGGAGTTAAACACTGTATTTTAATACAGTAATTATTTACTCAAAATTCAAAAACAAGATCGCAAACAAGGTGAAAATAAAGGGCAAATATCGTCTAATAGATCAAGCAACATTTCTAAGTACGAGGTGAAATGCTCTTTCAACAACCGATGTTCTACACTATCTACAATTTCATCATCCAGTTTCAAAAAATATCTTCCACTGTTTCTTCCCGTTCTTCTCGGATATTTTGCTCTTGTAATATGCTAGCGGGTGACTGTATTCTGTACGCCTTATAGTGTTATTTTTTTACGGGTTTTTAATTGTCTCAATGCTTCTTTCATCATTCACACTCCAATCTTAAACACTCCTTTCTATCAAACGAAATATTCTGTAAATACACACTTTTAGCATAAAAGATAAAAAGTACTGGGGTATATAACGATTTAAAATCGGTATATACCCCAGTACTGCTAATTATTTTAAACCTTTATCTTTCAAAAACTTGGTATTACGTCGTGTTTTGTAACGCACATCATTATTTTTCCACCAGGACCAGATCGATGTAATAAAAGCCAAAGCAAATGTAACGAATACTTGCAATTCCTCATTATCAATCGGTAAAGGAGTATAGCCTTTCATAACTAAAAATTGGTTTAACCAAGCCATTAATAGAATGATAGTACGAATAATCATCAATTTATCAAATGGTGCCGAATGCTGTTGATCCGACAAATTAATTCCTCCTAATAGTTTTTGGTTACTGATTGTTTACTATTATCTTATGACTTGGTGGCTTGTCCTTATTCGACAATTTGAGGGGATTATCAAAATGTTGACTGCAGCTGACTAATCAAGCGTAGGGCTTGCAAATTTTACAATTGAGGATCCAAATGGTAATCCTATTCTTGTGGATCAACCGTTTAAAGACAAGAAATAACGATACGAGGAGCTATTATAAAAACACCATCCAGCTATGGATGGTGTTTTTACTACTTTCTTTTTACTTACTTTTTTCCATAACCGCAAAGTAATTTTCTTCACTATCTGCAAAGTTAAATACTCTACCAGAAGGCATATCCACAATTTCTCCGACTGTGATATTATTATTTGATAAGTTCTCATATAGTTTATCGAGATTATCCGTAAAAAACATCAAAGAAGGTGTTCCAAGATTTAACTCAGGCTGCATTTTTGCGATTAATTCTTTATTGTGAAGTATGATACTTGTTTCGGCTCCCTTTGTTGGAGCGATTTCGATCCATTTCATCCCTTGCCCGTTATCTTCTTCAGAAATTACACTAAACCCGACCTTCTCTGTCCAAAAATTCACTGCTTCTGCTTGGTTATTTACATACAACATAATTTGACCGACTGTGTTAATCATTCCTATCACTCCTTCTATTTTATTGAAATTCCAGCTTTTTTACTTCAATAAAATTATATCATTTCATTGGTACCATCTTACAGCGATAGCAATCCTGATTACCTACATTACTGTTTCCATTTCCAATTTAAAATTGTAGAAGGAGAGGAACCTCATTTGGTTCTTTTTCTTTTTGAATAGCTTAATAATACATATGTTTTCTAATAATGTGGGATAAACGTGAGCCCTACTCTTAGGTTAAATTCCGACCCAAACATAAAAAGAACAAACGTTCCCTACCCCGTAAATTAAGCATTTTTATCTCTATTTTTCATTAATTATGTTTGTAACCACGATAATTACTACCTTTATTGTGATTTCATCTATTTTTCTATAAATTAGCTCTTCAAATGATTAATAATTATTAGACTAAAAGTTGTATAATTGGAAAAATTGAATGCTAAAATAACGAACGTACGTTCAATCCTCATAAAATACGCATTATTAACATTTATTTAGCTATGTAGTAGTTAGTTTCCATAATAATATTATGGAAACCTATTTAGTCACATTAAATGGGTTATTATCAATAACATCTTGAATTTGTTTGTCTTCCACATGTGTATATATTTGTGTAGTCGAAACACTCGTATGGCCGAGGATATGCTGCAAGCTTCGCATATCCGCACCGTTCTTATACATTAGCGTTGCAGAAGTATGTCTTAGCTTATGTGGCGTTATTTTCGCTTTATTTAAACCTGAGTCAATATTTATCTGCTTTACGATTTTCGCGATCGTTTGTCGTGTTAATCTAGTACCTTTTTGCGATAAAAAAAGCGCTTCATTTGCACTTTCTCCTTGGATCAAAGGACGTTCGTTCTCCAAATAGACAGCCAGAGACTGGATACAAGCGTTGTTTAAAAACACTGTTCGTTCTTTGTCCCCCTTACCGATTACATGTAACACATTGTCCTGAATAGACGTTAAATTTAAACTACAGAGCTCTGAAACACGTAGTCCCAAATTTAAGAAGAACATAATCATGCTGTAATTACGAAAATAATGATTAGTTCTCTTAATGCCAGCAATAAATTGTTCTGCTTCCCCTTGGTTCATATAAATTGGCTTCTTCTTCCCTATTTTAGGTGTTTCTAATTCATCTGCAGGATTATAATCAAGCAATCGTCTTTTCCCTTGTAAATATCTGAAGAATGATTTAAGTGTAGCTGCTTTTCTCGCCCTTGTAGCCGCGCTATTTTTACGTTGAACTTCACAAAATTCTAAAAACAGATAAATATCTTCTAATGAAATCTCTTTGATGAATTCGATAGTAACCTCTTTAATCGAAATACCATCCATCTTCGCTAACTCAATATCATTTTCCATGGCTTTTAAAAACCGTAAAAATAAGGAAATATCATATTCATATTCTTTTCTTGTCCGAAACGACTTTCCTTTGATTGTTGTTAAATAAATTAAAAAATCCTTTAAAATTTTAGGAACTTGTCTTTCCAATTTCGCTCACCTCATACCTCCTAGTTTATCACAAAATAAGGTTCCCAAATATGTATTTGGGAACCTTATTTAAAAAACAATGAATTTATGCGTCAAACAGGGTAAATTTATGTATTATTCCCTTCAAAATAGGTGTGCTTCAAATTCACTCTGAGACGCTTTTAGTTTTCATTTCACGTATGTTTGTACATAACTCTCTTTAGAATGCGTAATGTAAATATTTTCGTTTGCGGGCCGGGAATGTGCATAAAAACCTTATCAACCTCTCCTTATACTTCCAAAACGGAGTAAACATACATGAAAATTGACAAGCAGAAAACCGTAAACTATGATAAGGTTAACCTATATAACTAGGTTAACCTATTGATAAAATAATATTTTAAAGTTAACTATTAAAGGGGGATATAAAATGGCAGATAAAACATTTGGCGTTAAAGTAAGCGATGAAGTATATGATAAAGTGAAGTTGGTAATAGAAGCAAACGGCATTACAGCAAAAGATTGGTTTGAAAAAGCTGTATCCCTATATGAAATAAACGCAATTAAACAAGGCTCATCAGATTACACGCAAGATTTAAGCGAACTGGAGCACCATACAACGAGAATCTATGAATTAATTGCAAACATGATTCAGCGTTCGATTTCTTTAAAAGATCACGCTGTTAAAGAATATGTGGATAAGTTAATTAGTAAAGAGAGTATCATTGTAGACTTACAGCAAAAGCTAGCCGCTGCGAATGAGGGAGTAAAAACTTCAGTAGAAGAACTAGAAAAAGTGAAAGAATCAGATATCATTCAACAACTGCAATTAGAGGAAGCACGTAAAGTAAGTGAAAATAACCAATTGCTGATTGAAGAATACAAAGAAAAAAATGATACTTTAAGTGGGTTAGTAGCGCGATATAAAAGCCATGATACGGAAAATAATGAACTTAAGGAACAACTAAATACTCTTCAAGTCAATACAAAAAAGCAACTTGTAGAAATACATTCACAAGCCGATACCTTTAATAAAAAAGCCACAAGAGCGGAAGAAACCGCTGAACGTCTGAAAGAGCAACATGCAGAGGCATTACAAATGCTAGAAGATAAAAAAGACTTAGAACGAGACAAAGCAATCCTTGAATTAGAGCGTACATACCAAACAAGAAATGTAGAAATGAACGATCAATATAACGAAAAAATTCGCGCATTGTATGATGAATTAGCTACAGCACGCAAAACAAACGATGCACTTCGCCAATCAAATGAAGTTGAAACCAAAGAGTTAGCTAAATAACTGAAAATTATGAATAAGGACATTAAAAAGAGCCAAAATTCGAATATGAATTGGCTTCTTTTTTCATAGAAAAGTTTATATTCTTTTCATGAGTGATCGGGATCTTTTTTCAATTTTTTCTTTCTTATCATATAAATAGCTACTAGCAAAAGTGGGAAGAATAATCCGATAACCAATGAAATTGATACAGTAGTTTCTGAGGTAAATGTTTCTTGATAATCGATGTTAGGGAAAATGATGCCAGAAAGCACAATAATAATTAGTCCTAAGGGATAAGTTAAAAGACGATAATCCTTCATATTTAAAATTTGAGATAAACCAAAAGTGGCAGCATAAAAATAAATGGATACCTTAAAAAATAAACCCATAATCCATAATGATGCCATTAGTGACTCTATCCGTGTTATAAAATCTCCAATATTTATCACTTTAGCTAATGTATAGCTCGGATAAATCTGACGAGCAGTTGTACTTGAACCTAGTATAATTATGCATAATAATGTAATAACTACGATAACAATTCCACCTATTATATTTCCAACAAAAAAATATTTCCTTGCTTTCTCCACTTCCTTTACATATGCAGGGAAAATTAATAATAAAAAAATGGAATTGACTGATGTCACAACCGCTAAACCTAGAGATGATTTAAAAAGTGGATTTATGTTAGCCTGAAAAAAAGGCTCTAAGTTTTCGGTATTGATTTGCGGAGAAATACTTACTGCTAAAAAGATAAAAAGAAAGAGAAATACAAATATTAAAATTTCAGCTGTACGAGCAATTGTTTCTAAACCAAGACGAACTGCCATAACCATAATTAATACCATTAGTAGATTTAGAAATACCAAGGGTGTTTTAGGATACAACTGCGTAATTAAGAAAATTCCAGAGTAAGATATTAAGACTGTTGTATAAATTATAGCCACTAATATTACGATAATAGATATCATTTTACCAAATATTTTACCAAATACTTTTTCATTTATTTGGATATATGTAAGTTTTGGAAACCATGAAGCAATAAAAGTGAATAGCCAAATAAATAATAAGCCAATTAAAAGTCCAACTATGGCAGCTATCCAGGCATCTTGTTTTACTTGACTAGTTAAAATTGCTGGGATGAGTAGGATGCTAGTACCAACCGTAAAAAATATAACCAAAACCAAAAATTGGAATGAGCTAATTTTACCATTTTGCATCGTATCCCCCCCTTTCTATAAGCTAAGGATCAAATAAGTCTTGGTGTATTTGATCCTGTGCAAGCTCGTCGCAATAAAAGTTTTTTTAAACACGGATTAAATCATTCATTGGTTTAAAAATGAACGTTAATAAATCTAGTGGATTTGGAATATTTATACCAAAAGATCGTAGTATACTTAAAGTGACTCCTATAATAAGGATAATCGTAAATATTATTAGTTCTTTCTTTTGTTTTTTTTCTAAAAGAGGTGGAACTTCTACAAAAATTATGACTGTAGCTACCAATAAAATTCCTAAACTATTCAGCATATTCTTTAATCCTTTATATTTTCTTGAATAGGATTATTGACTGTACCAAAATGACGAATATTCACTTTCACTTTAACTGTTGTTTTTATTTCAGAAAATTCAGTACCCCATTGACTTTTGATCTTTTTCCATTCCTTTGGATTACTTTGATGAATGGCTGCTCCAAATCCAAAAATGTCTGATTGAAAATCATCTTGAACTACTTGTATCGTTTCATTTACATTTTTCTCCACTTGTTCTTCGTAAGTTTTCTCCAACATTTTTACCGTTTCCTTTTTTGTAACATCAATTTCACAATCTATTTCTCCTATATTACCGAATATTTGAATATCTATTTTAATTTCGGGCTTTCCATCGACAATTGTATTTTTGAGTTTAGAAGTGAGCTTATCTACATTAATAGTCACTTTTCCCCCTTCAGGACAAGACAAAGTCCCTAGCGTATTCTTTACTTGATTCGTTATAATGTTATACGCTATTCCCTCTTCATCGGTCAACCAGCCCACTAATTTGTCTTCTTTAAAAACGGCGATCCCATCCATTTTTAGCTGCGTAGTAGGAGTGATCGATTCAACATTTTGTTTACTAGATCCACTTTCCTCATCTCCCATTATGTAAATCCCAGTTATTACTCCTTCCTTTCCTTCTCGCTCTAAATCAACTATTAGTTTTGACAAAGTCACAGCACTCGTATTGGACATTCTATGCTGGGAGGTATGAAGTATATTAAATATAGTATTAGCCGGTATTCTTTCTAAAACGGTTTGAACATTCAATATTTTCCCGGCTTCCGTCTCTTTTGCAATTAGAAGGTAGAAATCAGACCTAATTTCAAAATACCTTGACAGATAGTCTAAAGTATTTGAAATCCCTTCTTGTGCCAATGTTTCACCTATCACCACTATTTGTAGATGACCAAAATATCCAGTCCGAGGAGATAGTTTTGCCAAATTCCGAATTGCGTCATTCACTGTAGCTCCCTTTGCTTGAAAAAGAGTTACTGGCGATTCACCAGGTCCTCCTTTCATCGAAGACACCTCTCCAGGTATAACAGTTTGAGCAGATACCACATATTCATCATCCACTTTATCTATCCCTAACGCCATTGTTATGGCAAGCTCATTTAGTTCATTTCTATCCCAGCAACCAGTAAGAATAAGACAAAGAATAGTCAGAAATAATATCCTTTTATTCACAACTAAACTCCAGCTCCTTTTTTGTCCTTACTAGTTGGTGCCGTATACTTTTGCCTAACACTATTTTTTGAAATATATTTGGGTCGACTAAGTAATTTCCATATTGGCAGACGAATAAATGTATCCTTTTGTCCAGATGCACTATATGGAGCTAAAGGAGCCATATATGGGACACCAAAAGAACTTAAACTAGTCAAATGCAGAATTAGAGCAATTAAAGCCACCATAATCCCATACAATCCAAATGAAGCTGCAATTCCCATAAAAAGAAAGCGTAATATTCTTCCAGCAATTGCAATGTCATAGGTTGGGGATACAAAACTAGATATAGCTGTAATTGACACAACTATAACCATTGCAGCTGAAATAATACCAGCCTCTACCGCAGCAGTACCAATAACGAATGCTCCCACAATAGACATTGCAGTACCAATAACTCTTGGCATTCTTAATCCTGCCTCGCGCAGAATTTCAAAGGTGATTTCCATAATAACGGCTTCAATAAAAGCTGGAAATGGAACACCTTCTCGCTGAGCAGCCAAACTAATGAGGAGTGGTGGTGGTATTATCTCTTGCTGAAACGTAATTGCTGCAATATATAAAGCAGGAGCAAGTAATGATATTCCAAATGCAAAGAAACGTAAAAGTCGAATAAGACTCGCCATGATTGCGCGTTGGTAGTAGTCTTCTGAAGACTGAAAGAATTGAACAAATAATGCAGGAACAATTAATACAAACGGTGTACCATCTACTAAAATGGCGATTCGTCCTTCCAAAAGCGCAGCAGCTACAGTATCAGGACGCTCCGTATTATATACCGTTGGAAAAGGAGAGTATTGCGAATCCTGTATAAATTCTTCAATATCTCCACTTTCTAGTATTCCGTCAATGTCAATACGATCCAATCTTGAATGAAGTTCTTTAACAATTTTGTCATCTACTACACCATTAACATACATAATAGTTACATTTGTTTTCGAAAGTCTCCCAATTTCTTTAGACTCCATCCACAATGATGGATCTTTAATTTTCCGACGTATTAACGCAGTATTTATACGAATATTTTCAGAAAATCCTTCCCGAGGTCCTCTTACCACGCTTTGAGATTGTGGTTCCGTAACACCACGCTCAACCCAGCGTTTGTTGCCAATGATCAAACCTTCCGAGTATCCATCGACTAGTAAAATAACATCCCCAGATAAAAGGCTAGTGAATAAATCTTCAAAATTTGCGACATCTTTAATTTCTCCTACGGTCATCGCGAAATCTTTCAAAGCTTTCATTAAATTCAGATTTGGAGATTCCTCATTTTCTATTTGTGAAATGGATATATCTATCATTAATGTTTCTATCACAAAGTTTTGTAAAGAAGCTGTATCGCTCAAACCATCAATATAAAAGATCCCTACTTTAAATGTTCCTTCTTTACCGATTCGAATCTCACGAATAACGACATCGGTGCTTTCACCTAGTTTCTTTTTTATATGTTGAATGTTTTCTTGAAGCTCTGAATTTAATGGGGTCTTTTTCAAAAACATCTCCCTCATTCTTTATAAATATTAGTTCTCTGGAATAGTGTTTCCTTATAAGAATTGATTTATGCAACCCGTACAGAAATTAATGTGAATAAAAAAATACCAGGAGACCACTTCATCTCTTGGCATTTATATTATATAACTTGTTAACATTAGAATAATAATTTTATTTTGTTAAGTCTACAATACCTATACTTAATTGTGGCAGTAAAAATAGTATTATCACATCTATCACTAATATTATGATGAAAGGTAATAAAGGTTTTAGTAATTTTTCGTGATTAACATTACCAACCTTTGCTGCAACAAATAGACTTAACCCTACTGGTGGTGTCAATAAACCAATAGCTAAATTAATAATCATCACCAATCCAAAATGGACGGGATCTATACCAGCAGCAACTACAACCGGGAGTAAAATTGGAGTTAAAATAATAATGGCAGATATTTCATCCATAAACATGCCGACTATTAATAATAAAATGATAATAACACCCATAATCACCAATGTAGGCAATTCCATTTGACTAATCCATAGACCTAGTTCATGTGGAATACGTGCGATTGTCAAATAAAAACCAAAAAATGATGCAGATGCAATAATCAATGATAAAGCGGATACAACGGTTATAGTATCTAATAAGATTTTCTTCAAAATCGAGAATGTAATCTTTTTGTAGACAAATTTCCCAATGACTAATCCATATACAACAGCTACTACCGATGCTTCTGTAGGTGTAAAAATCCCGCCATATATGCCTCCTAGAATGATAATAGGCATTAAAATTGCTAAAATTGATTCTAAAAAACTTGTTTTAACTTTGCTCCAACTTAATTTACTAGTTATTTTAACATCTTTACGCACACTATAGATATATGTCCATACCATTAATGATAACCCTACTAAAATACCCGGAACAATCCCTGCAATAAATAAATCGCTTACAGAAACTCCTGCCGTAACAGCGAACATCACCATAGGAACACTTGGAGGAATAATTACACCTGTTGTACCTCCTGCAGCTTGTACAGATGCAGCAAACTCTCGATTATAACCCGCCTTCACCATTGCTGGTATTAGAATTCCTCCTACTGCAGCAGTAGTTGCAACGGCAGAACCAGACAAAGCAGCAAAAAACATACATGCTACAATTGAGACATGTGCTAACCCGCCTCGCATATGACCTACAAGGCTACTAGCAAAATTGATAATTTTCTCGGAAATTCCGCCATGTTCCATAATTTTACCGGCTAATATAAAAAATGGTGCCGCCATTAGAGGAAAAGAATCTAATGTCGTGAACATACGATGTGGTAGCGTACTCAATTCTAATGTTCCTGATACGATAACAACAACTACTGTCGATAATCCAAGTGCAATAGCAATTGGCACATTCATAAAAAATAAAATTACAAGTAAACCAAATAACAAAATTGTCATTCATTAGTCCTCCCTCTACTGTTATTTTTTAAAAATTTCCATGTAATATCAATGACATTTAATATTTGTAAAAATGCACCTATTGGAATAGCAGCATATACAATTACCATAGGAAGTTTTAAAGCAGGCGAGTATACATTTATCGATCCTTTAATGAGCTCAATTCCTTTAACGATTAATAGTAAAAAAAATAGAGTACATAGAAGTGCACTAATAATTTGGAATATATTTTGCATATTTAGATTTAGTTTTTTGAAAAGTACTTCAATACTCATATGTGCTCCATATTGAAAGGCAAAACCTGCACCCAGAAATGCTACCCAAATCATTAAGTATCTTGCTACTTCTTCTGTCCAGGAAAAGGAAGAACCTATTATAACTCGTGATACAATTTGCACGAATATTAATACAACCATCATAATAAGAAAAAACATGGTTACAAATTCAGTCGCTTTATTGAGTCGTTGAATAAATCCATGATAAAGGTACATAAATATCCTCCTTAAGATTTCAATTAGGTAATAAAATTGCAAGCGCCTATGTCTACCCCGACAAGTAAATAGAAAGATTCACATTTAACCTCTATGGGCAAGGCACTGAAGTTAGGCAGTAATAAGTAAAAGGCTTCTAATATAATATTAGAAGCCTTTACTTATTACTTTGCTTCGGCTTTAATTTTGGAAATAATATCTCCAAATTTCGCTTCATGTTTTTCATATACTGGCTCGACTGCTTTTTTAAATTCTTCGATATCAATATCTTCTTTTTCAATAATTTTAACACCATTATCTTTCATTAATTTCTCAGCACCGGCCTCATACTCTGGATAAATAGTCTCATGGTAGTAATCAGTACTGTTGGATATAACGTCATTTAACTTAGACTGTATGTCCTCGTCTAACTCATTGTATTTATTCAAATTCATCACCAGAATGCCGACGCGATAATTTAAACCAACTTTTGACAAATGCTTTGTTACTTCATATAACTTACCACCTGTCATAGTAACGTTGACAGGGTCTGTCCCATCTACGACACCTTGCTGCATGGATGTATATAATTCAGGAAAAGGTATCGGCACTGGATTTGTACCAAGTGCTTTAAACGTATCGATAAAAATATCATTTTCAAGCGTACGCATCTTCATACCTTTTAAATCTTCCACACTCTTAACATCTTTTTTTACATTGGCAATATTTCCAATACCAAAGTCCATATAGGTGAGTATTTTAATTCCCTCAGCTTCTGCCTTTTCTTTAAATAGTTCACCGACTTCACCTGTTAATACGCGATGTGCATGATCTAAATCATCGAACAAAAACGGCATATCAAGTACACCAATTTCTTTTACAAAATTGGATACAGCACCACCTGTCACAAATGCAACATCAACTGTGCCAGCACGTACTTGCTCGACCATTTCTACTTCTCCACCGAGCTGACTACCTGGAAACAATTCGATTGTCATAGCACCATCTGTTTCTTCACTAATATCACTAGCGATTTTATCAGCTACTAATCCAGAAGGATCTGTCGCTGGAGCAGCATAGCCATAACGTAACACGATATTCTCTTTAGTTTCTGCAGAAGTATTTTCTTTTGAATTATTGCAAGCAACTAATAATGTACACACTAAGGTTAAAACTAGTAGACTAAGTAACTTCCTCATACCTGCACCTCGCTCATTTTTTCACGTGTGAAGATTGCTGCATTTTCCCCTGCAATTCGACCAAATACAGATCCAGCCATAAGACCTGCGCCTCCTGGATAGTTTGAGTAAAATAATCCACCGACAGTTTCGCCAGCTGCATATAATCCTGGAATAGATTGATATAAATTATGTTGTACTTCAGCTTTTGTATTAATTTTTAAACCACCGAATGTAAATGTAATGCCACAAGTAACTGCATATGCTTCAAATGGGCCTTCATCGATTGTATTTGCCCAATTACTTTTAGGAATTGGCAAGCCATTTGTTTTACGTCCATCTTTAATATTTGGATTGAATAGAATATCCTTCCTAATGGATGCATTATATTCTTTCATCTCTTGGAGGAAAGCTTCCTGATCCACACCCTCCATTTTATTTACTAATTCTTCAAGTGTATCCGCTACCACTTTAGTGACTTTTTTACCTTTGTATTCTTCTCGTAATAGAGGTTTTACTTTTTGATCGAAAATTTGCCAAGCTGCTTGATTAGGTTGCTCTAATATTAACTTTCCATATTTTGCATAAGTGTAGTTTCTGAAATCTGCTCCTTCATCAAGAAAGCGCTTACCTTTCTCATTAACAACAATACCTAACGGATAACTTAAACGCTGAAAGCCTTCCTCAAAATCGGGTAAGTATCTGTCTCCGCCTACAGCATGTGCACTGGACCAATTTCCTGCTGAAAGGGCACCAATATTAAGTGCCATTTCGAGACCTTCGCCAGTATTAAAACGACTACCTCGTGTGTGTGCTAAATCCCAGTTGCTGCCTAGATATTTTGTACGCATAGCGATATTGGCATGAAATCCACCCGAGGCCATAATTACGGCTTTTGCATGAACTTCTTTTCTTATGCCATTTTGTTTATACACGACTCCTGTTATCCCATGATCGTCTGTCAATAAAGAAATGGCTGGTGACTCGTATAAAATCTGGATACCAAGGGATAGTGCTCGCTCATGTAATTTATTTACAAGTCCTTGACCTCCACCTACAGATTCTAGCACCATGCCTCCCCAAAATTGAAAGCGACCGTCTATTTTATATGCTTGGCGTCCATAAATCGGGATAAATTTAATCTGATGAGTTGTCAACCACTTCATCGTCGGAAAGCTTTCGCTCGTTAATATGGATGCTAACTCCACATCCGTGCGATAATTTGTAACACGACACATATCATCAAAAAACTCTTCTTCCGCATAAGTGCCAAAATCGATATTTTTAAGCTCTTCATCATCTAATTCGGGAATAATAGCTTGAATATCTTTTGCATCCTTATAAGCAAAACGTATAGACCCATGTGTATAAGTGGTATTACCACCTTTTAAAGACTCAGGTGATTTTTCTAAAACGACGACATCTGCTCCACTTTCACGTGCGGATAATGCCGCACACATTGCGGCATTTCCTGCGCCAATAATAACAACATCAGTCGTCATAGTTAATGGATTGTTCAAAATATTCAATCTCCCCTCTATTGACTTATAACTTTGATTACAATATTAAATGACTCCTGAAAAGAAACTTTGAATTAAAGAATTAAATTTTTCCTTTTGTTCAATTTGAGTCCAATGCCCACATTCGCTAAATACATGTAATTGTGCCTTTTTCAAATGTTCTAATAAATAGTAACTCGAATCTACAGAACATACCTTATCTTCTTTTCCATGTACCAATAAAACTTCATTCGGAATTCGATTTAATGCAATTGTTGGGATAGGAACTGCTGCCGTTGCAAAAATAGAGTCATTGGAGCGACGTACTTCTTCACGCATTGCATTCTCATAACGTGAATCTGTTAATCCATCAATTACAGGTTGCATTTTTTCTACATCATAAACAAACCATTGCATCACTTGTTGTAGCTTTTTCTTAGACGGTTTTTCATAGAAATGCTTAGCACGCATTAACTCGAAGCTCACCTTCGTATTAGGTGTTCCTCCTGGGCCCATTAGCACAACACGGTCAAAACGTTCTGGATATTCAAGCAATAATTCTAAAGCAACGGAACACCCAAGTGAATTGCCAACAATATGCGCTTTTTCAATATTCAATTTATCCATCAGTTCAATAATTTGCTCTATCCAGCAGTCCATCCAAGCTTGACGATTTTTTAGTGGTACGTCTGGATGACTGCTATTACCAAAACCATATAAATCTGGAGCTAAGGAATGATATTGTTGACCAAGTGCTTCCAGTGCATAGCTCCAATTTGCATTCGCTGTCACTCCAGGTCCAGAGCCATGAAGAAATAGTACCGTTTCTTCATTTGCTTCCCCAGAATAATTCAACCAGTTACTATAATTTTCGGTTTGCACTAACTTACTTTTAATTTGAGCTTTTTCTGCTAATGATGTATTAATCATGTATAATTCCTCCTCAAATGTTTATGTTACATATTTCGTGTTTTCATTTTTTTCTAACGATTAAGCTTCAATTGTTATCTTGTTTAACTCTTTATCTTGAATACTGTCTCCCCAGTATGTGTTGCCAAGAGGACGTTCTGCTTCTAACCATTCAATAGGCTCCCAATCCGGTTCAAAAATTAAATATCCTCCACTAAATAATTCCACACGGCATCCACTTCCTGGATCCATAACATAGAGATACATTGCTTGTGTTATTCCATGTTTCCCTGGACCTACAAATTCCAGATTATGCTCTCTCAAAATATCTGCTGCACGTAAAATGTCTTGAGAATCATCAGTCCAATAAGATAAATGATGTAAACGAGCTGGTGTTGGTAAATCTGGCTTTATCACAAGTGCTACATCATGTACAAGTGGTGTAACACTCATCCAACCAGCAATTACATCTCCATTATCTCCTCTTAAAAACTCACGCATTTTAAATCCAAGAACATTTTCTAAAAAGTCATAAGCCTCAGCTGAATCATTTGAGGAATGAATATTTACATGGTCAAATCTTCGAGGTGAAATACCCTTTGCCCAAGATTTATACGTTTGGTTCTTTAATACAGAACGACGATGTTCCTCCACTTCTGGACGTGTAATATCATAATACAATTCAAATGTATGTCCACTAGGTAAAGGGAAACGAATAGCTTCACCGATTCCTGGTGTTTCCCATGCTTTAATTTGTTCTACTTCAATTCCACCATCTTCTAACAATTGTTTAAATTCCAAAACATGTTCAGGTGCCTTTGTTCTAAAACCGATATGTCGGACATATCCACGATCTCCTTGTTCTAAAGAGAGCGTATGGTGTTGAAAGTCCCCCCATGCTCGTAAATAATGTACCCCATTAATTTCAGTAGTTTCTTCTAAACCAATAACCTCTTTAAAAAACCATAGTGATTTTTCTAAATCTGAAGTTACTAAAGACAAATATCCTAATTTTGCTATTTCTGGTTTCATGAACAGTTCCTCCCATTTTTTCGTTCTGTACTAATTCATATTGTAAGAAATTTCAAAAAATTTTACTAGATAAAAAACCCTTGAAATCTCTTTAGAAAATCCAATAAAAATATACACATTTCAATAATTGACTTACATATCCTATCTCGTTATATCTTTCATGTTAAGGGAATTTACTGTCACTTTCACGTATCTGATTTCCTCACTTATCCTTCTACTTCCATTGTTTAGACAAACTAGCCCCCTTCTATTAGATAGGTGGCACACGCGTCACCTTTATAAGTCTCAAATTAAAAACTAGTAATTATTATTTAAATTCATACAAGTTTTCAAATGCTTTTTATCGTTACAATATTTCAAATAATTAGATAAATTTAAATTAGTTAAAAAAAGAGTGGAGGAGTTTTAATATGAATAAGGTCTTACAAAAAGAAGTAGATATAGTAGAAAAAGCTAGAAGTCTTGTAAGTGGTTTAAGAGAAAGAGCAAATGAGACGGAAAAGATAAGACAAATTCCAGAAGCTTCTATGCAAGAATTTAAAGACGCTGGATTGTTTAAAATGCTTCGACCAAAACGATATGGCGGTCAAGAAGTAAGCATGCGTACTTATAGCGAAGTAATTGTAGAGATTTCCAGAGGCTGTGGTTCAAGTGGTTGGATCGTTGCCTTATGCGCCATTCGCGAACTTATGGTAGCGCAATCATTTTCAGAAAAAACGCATAAAGAAATTTTTGATGGAAAAGAAGATAGCGTACTATTTGCAGGAGTGTATGAGCCACGTCAATGTATTGCGAAAAAAGTGGATGGTGGATATTTGATAGAAGAAGGTTTTTGGATGTTTTGCTCAGGTTCTTTACATGCAACATGGGGTTACTTCGGTATGCCTATCATCGATGATGAAGGAAATCTTGTTGATCAAATATTAATGACTTTACCTTTTGATGAGTTAGAAATAATGGATGACTGGCATGTATTAGGATTAAAAGGAACTGGTAGTAACAGTGTGAAAATGCATAATACCTTTATTCCTGACCATCGCTGTACTTCTTTCGTTGAAGCACTAGATGGAAACTTTGAATCTACACATTTACGTGATATTCCACTATATCATACAGCTTTATTTCCATCACTAATCCTATCATTGGGACTTCCAGCTTTAGGTCTTGTCAAATATGCGTTAGAATTTTTTAGAGAAACTTTGCCAAATCGTCGTGCTGTACACATGGGTGTTGATTTTATCAAAGATGCAGCAAGTACACATGCAACTTTGGCATCAGCCTCATTAAAAATTGATACGGCTCAAATGCATTTTTATCGAGTAGCCGATGAATTAGACCGCTGGGCAAGCGAAAAAAAATATATGGATCGACATGAACGTGTTAAGACATTAGCTGATATTGGATATGCAAATGAAGTGTTAAAAGAGGCGCTCGATTTAATCTTAGAAGCAAGTGGATCTGGATATGTATACGATGGGCATCCCCTTCAACGTATCTATAGAGACTTTTCAACTTTACACTCACATCGTTCCCTATCACCTATCATTACAAAAGAAAACTATGGCCGTGTACTAGCTGGATTAGAATCTAATGCTGTCCGCTACTAAGGAAACATCATATTAATTAATTGAATAGAGTAGGCGCATGAAAATTATTTCATGCTCTTCTCACAGATCCGTCCGTGCGGGTCATCATATACGGCTCCTCCATTTTGTCATTCTAAGATGGAGGAGTTTACCTTGTCAGTTTTTTCTTCTAAACTCCTTATAGATCTTTTTTACTTTGCACCAACTCCTCAATTAAATCATCTGTAATCTTCGCCTAATCCACTAATCCAACTTTATGTATAAAACCTTGCGAAAATCGATTCCAAAGTACCTTCCACAACCAATTAGTTCTGTATTAAGCCGTTGCCCTTACTTAATAAGTCCTTCAAAATTTTGAAGATAACCCTTTTATAATTTTGTATTGCTCAAATCATTAAAAATGATAAACTTAAGAAATTGTTATCGATTAATAGAATAAAACTAAATGAGGTGTACCAAGAAGTGTTAGAAAGAATGAAAAAAGAATGGTTCTCTAATGTGAGAGCAGATATCCTTGCAGGTGCAGTTGTGGCTTTAGCCCTTATACCTGAGGCTATTGCATTCTCCATCATTGCAGGAGTGGATCCTATGGTAGGTTTATATGCTTCCTTCATCATTGCAGTAACCATTTCTTTTGTAGGTGGAAGACCAGGAATGATTTCAGCAGCAACAGGGGCAATGGCGCTATTAATGGTTCCGCTCGTAAAAGAGCACGGACTAGATTATTTGCTTGCAGCAACTATTTTGACAGGGATTATTCAAATATTGTTTGGTGTATTTAAAATTGCTAAACTGATGAAATTTATTCCCCGTGCAGTCATGATTGGTTTTGTTAACTCGTTGGCAATCTTAGTATTCATGGCTCAAGTGCCACATATTCTAGGTGAATCCATGGTTACATATTTGTTTGTATTAATTACCTTAGTTATTGTGTATATGCTCCCTCGTTTTGTAAAAACAATACCCGCTCCACTAATTGCTATTATTGCTTTAACAGCAGTTACGCTATACGCTGGAATTGATATGAAAGTTGTCGGAGATTTAGGTGGTATTACTCGTTCATTACCCGATTTCTTTATACCGAACGTACCTTTTAACTTAGAAATGCTTGCTATTATTTTCCCTTATTCCATTGCATTAGCTATCGTTGGTTTAATGGAATCCTTACTGACTGCATCTATTGTAGATGATATGACTGGAACAGATAGCAATAAAAACAAAGAGTCTAAAGGACAAGGTATGGCAAATATTATTACTGGATTCTTCGGTGGTATGGCTGGTTGTGCAATGATTGGCCAATCTGTGATCAATGTAAAATCAGGTGGACGTGGAAGACTCTCTACTTTTGTCGCAGGATTATTTTTAATCTTATTAATTATTATTTTTGGTAATTTAGTTGTACAAATTCCAATGCCAGTTTTAGTAGGTATTATGATTATGGTTTGTATTGGGACATTTGATTGGTCTTCTTTTACATATTTAAGAAAAGCTCCTCGAACTGATGCATTCGTCATGCTAGCGACGGTCATTATTGTTGTTGCTACTCATGACTTATCCAAAGGTGTGATTGCCGGGGTTATACTTAGCACCATTTTTTTTGTTGCTAAAATTGCGAAAATCAACATAACGGAAAAAGTCATAAATAGCAACATACACTTTGACATAGAAGGGCAACTATTTTTTGCCTCTGTAGAGGATTTCATTGATGCATTTGACTTTACTGTCATAGAAAAAAATATTGTCATCAACTTCTCCGAGTCACATATTTGGGATGATTCTGCCGTTGGTGCGATTGACAAAGTCATTATGAAGTACCGTGAAAATAACAATAGCGTCATGATAGAAGGATTGGATTCAACTAGTAAGAAACTAGTTGAAAAACTAACTATTTATCCCGCATTAACGGGCAGTAAGACTTCCACTTAAACGCTTGGCCAAAGCACCAATGCGTAAGTGGGAGATCAACTGCCCATAAACGCCCAAATGGTTCAACTAACAATCAGTGGGGATGGAGAAAATCCCCACTGATTGAAGTTTCACTTTTTCAGCATTCAAACATAATATGAAGGAATTAGTCCTGGAGGTGTTCTTAAATATGTATGAAAAGTTATTATTAGCTGTTGATGGCTCAGAAAACTCGCTAAGAGCCGCAAATGAAGCGGTGAAAATTGCATCGTTGAATCATCAATGTCAGATTGAGATTGTTTATGTAGTAGATTACTCAAAATCTAAAAATGATATCCTTCACGCTCAAGGAAAAGAAGAACTTGAATTTTCGCGTCGTAAAAAACTAACTCCAGTGGAAGAATTATTTTCATCAAAAAATATCACATACAAGGTGAGTATTTTACGTGGGGAACCGGGTCCGACAATTATTACGTATGTAAATGCAAATGGCTATGACTTAGTAATCATTGGCTCAAGAGGATTAAATTCTTTACAAGAAATGGTATTAGGAAGCGTCAGTCATAAAATTGTAAAAAGAGTCAACTGTCCAGTACTAATCGTAAAATAAGGAATTAATAAAACCCTGACCATTTCAGTTGAAGTGGCAGGGTTTTATTATATACTTTTATTGTAAATTATCGTAATCTTCACTCCCATTCATATTTTTCGCAATTTGATTATACGAATTTAATTGATCTCTTGATAATTGTCTTACAAATAAATGAATATTCATCGATTCCATCCCGTATTCTTCACACGCTTGTCTATATCGTTCATAACCTTCTTGATACATTTTCATATTGTCTCTTCCTCTCTGTTATATAACAATTATTTATTATTAATATAATATATAACAGCAGAGAGTATCTGTCAATCATTTATGTAAAATAAAAAACTATCGCCTATGAGGTTCAGGCAATAGTTTATTAAATGTTTAGATATTCCGAGCAAAGTTACCGTCTACTTCTACCGTTTCCATAATATTGATAAAAGCTGCTGTATCATGCTTACGAACAATGTTCTTAATTATCATTGTTTCATATCGCGTAACGACCATCATTAAAATATACTTTTTCTCTAATGTAAAGCCGCCATAACCTTCTGTTATAGTCACGCCGCGGTAAATCGTACTAAGCAGTTCACTGCGGATTTTTTCTCCTTCAGTAGTAACAATTTGCATCGTTAATTTTTCATGGTTTGTATAAATCGTATCTATCACTTTTCCAGTTAAATAAATAGACAATAGTGTATATAGCGCTATTTCCCAATTAAAGACTGCTCCTGATATTAAAACAATGACAGTATTCATACCAGTTAAAAGAAGGCCTACACTAATACTACTCGTTCGAGAAATAATGATAGCTATAATATCCATCCCACCAGATGTTCCTGAATACTTTAAGATTAGCCCAATTCCAATGCCACCAATAATTCCACCAAATATACATGAAAGTAAAACATTCTCAGTCACAGGCTCTGATGGTAGTATAAATAAGAAAAAGGATAATGAAATTACACAAATAAGTGTATTAACCGTTATTTTTTTCCCAAGTTTATAATAACCTAATACTAACAATGGAATATTTAAAACTAAATTTAATATACCTGTATCAAATGGTGTTAATATGCCAAGTAAAATGGCAATCCCACTAATCCCGCTGCTCAAAATTTCGTGTGGAACGAGGAAAAAGTTAAAAGCAAATGCAATAATTAAAGAACTAAAGACAACGAGTAAATTTTTCAAAAAAGAATAGACCTCCCGTACACGTGAAAAACCTCGCCCTATAATCCCGACGAGTAATCGCACTCGTATCTTTTTAAATTATATTGAATGAAGTTAATTTAACAAAGATACAAATAGGTGTCAACTAGTTCTGAATTAATAACACTATTTAGATTTTTCTACCAAAATTTTCCCGTTATCCGTTTTTAACTTAATCAAGATATCTCCGTCTCCGAAAACTGTTTGTGACTTATTTTCACCAAAAATATCTACCTTACCTAAATTGACATTTGCTTCAATCGTAGCATTTGTTGGTTCTTTTTCTGTCTGTATTTCAATAAGACCATTATCCGTTTTCAAATCAATCGATTTTTCCATTTTTTTTGTAGTTACTTTAATACGCCCATTGTCAGTTTCTCCTTGCAATGTACCTTCTACATTTTTTAAGATAATTTGACCGTTATCAGATGAAGCTTGAACGGTTTTTGCATCGATATTTTTCAGTTCAATTGACCCGTTATCCGTTTCTACATCGACATCTTTCACTTGTAAGTTAGTAGCTATTATTCGACCATTATCAAGCTCTGCCTTCAGTTGACTATATTCTTTCTTAGGCACATGTACAGTCAGTTTTATATCCTTCGACAGAAAACCAATTTGTATAAAGTTCCATCTCTTCTCTGTAAACTCAACTTGAAGTGTATCCCCTACGACATTTACATGAAAGTTGTAATTTGACTTTTTCTTCATTTTCCCTTTGATCTCTACTTTTGTTTCTTGGCTTTTAATAGGTAAAATCTCAACAGAAGCATTATCAGATAAAATATCAATATTTTGGTAAGAATTATCCTCAATTACTATCTCATCTGATTTATTTACCAATCTGTCTCTCATATCCAAGACAATACTAATTGCTGCTCCAGCTACTAATACAAATATACATATGACTGCAATTTTTTTATAATCCATTTACTTTTGCCCTCCTTCTTTCTTGGTACCTATCATTATAAATTTCTATTAAAACCTTCCATAAGGTCTGGAGAAGTGAATTCAACTAAGCCTTAGGTCGTATAATCCCACTTTCCCACAACTTGAGTTTGACAAATCAAATACAATTCTCCTTTTATAGTAATATATCAGTTGGTATAATTTAGAAGATGTGATATTATAAATATCTACAAAAAGTGGAAGGAAAGAACAAATCATTCGCAAAATTTATTAAAATATGGTCGATTAAGTAATTTATTGGAGGAAACTTTACATGTCATCAATTCCAGCAGAGCAACACAATCAAGTCTTTAAAACGACCCCTATCCTAATTTCTTTTTTAATTGCAGGGTTTATTGGACTATTTAGTGAGACAGCTTTAAATATGGCACTCGGAGATTTAATACAAGTATTTAGTATTACTCCTTCCGATGTTCAATGGCTGACAACGGGTTATCTATTAACTTTGGGGATATTAGTACCTGTATCGGGTCTCTTAATGCAGTGGTTTACTACTCGCCAATTATTTATTGCTTCATTAATATTTTCTATCGTTGGAACACTAATAGCAGCACTTGCACCAACTTTCGGTATATTATTAGCTTCACGTGTGGTTCAGGCAATTGGAACAGCCTTATTGTTACCTTTAATGTTTAATACAATTTTATTGATTTTCCCGATTCATAAAAGAGGAGCCACAATGGGCCTAATGGGATTAGTCATCATGTTTGCACCAGCTATCGGTCCTACTATTTCAGGAATTGTTATTGAGAATTTAAGCTGGCACTGGATCTTCTGGATCTGTTTACCTTTTCTTTTCTTTGCGTTATTCTTCGGGATCGCATATATGCAAAATGTATCTACTATTACCAAACCAAAAATTGATATCTTCTCAATTATTTTTTCGACGATTGGTTTTGGTGGAATTGTGTATGGTTTTAGTAGTGCGGGAGAAAATGGTTGGGGTAGTACCATCGTTATTTCAACAATTGTTATCGGAATTATAGCACTCGTCTTATTCACTCTAAGACAGCTTAAAATGGAACAACCAATGATTAACTTAAGTGTCTTTAAATATCCTATGTTTACTTTAGGCTTATTAAGCGTATTTATTACCTTTATGGTCATTTTGTCATCTATGATTCTATTACCATTATACTTACAAACTGGATTGGCCTTAACAGCTGTTACTGCTGGACTTGTGTTACTACCTGGTGGAATATTAAATGGTTTTATGTCTCCAATTACTGGGCGTATTTTCGACAAATATGGACCAAGAGGGCTTGTTACACCTGGATTCATCATAATGATTATTATGTTATGGCTTCTGTCCAACGTCACAACAGAAACATCAATTATTATGGTAGTCATTATGCATACATTTCTTATGATTGGTGTTTCTTTGGTAATGATGCCGGCTCAAACTAATGGGCTTAATCAGTTACCGAGACACTTGTATCCAGATGGAACCGCTATAATGAATACATTACAACAAGTATCTGGTGCAATTGGTACCGCCATTGCCATAACCATCATGTCTGCTTCTCAGTCTACTTATTTAGAAACGGTATCAAATGCAACAGATCGCGCTGCATTAACAGCAGGCGTTCAAGATGCCTTCATTTTTGGTTTGATACTAGCAATTATTGGATTTATAATGTCCTTGTTTATCAGATCAGCACGAGCATAAAAAGTAGCAGCCGAAGAATATAAATTCGGCTGCTACTTTTTTATTAATATTGATACAAACCTACGTCACTCAATCAAAGATAATATCAACAAATAGCCTATTTTTTAATACCTCTACTATTTTAAGACTAGGAACGAATATTTAGCAAAACGTTGAGAGCGAACATAATGGTACTAAACACTACTAGCACTCCGCCAATTGCTACAAAAATGGTTGCTTGTTCATTGCCGCTTAAAATAAGGGCAGTAAGTGCAATCATCATTAATGGAAGTCCAATATTCCCACTCCAAAAATGTAACTTTGCATATAAGTTTTTAGTTGTGATTGGAAATAAGTGATATACAAACCCCGCTAATGCAAATGAAGCCCAACCTATCAAATTAATGTGTACATGTACTCCTTTTAGCTCGTAATTATGTTCCATAGACATATATAAACCTAACAGTACACCAATCGTAAAATAGATCACCGAAATTTTAATTAATTTGACACCCATTCTTACTTCCTCCTTCCTTAAAAATGAATTATTAGTCATTGTATATTCTATTAATAGACACTTTATAGTATTCTAAAAATAACAAAAATTTAAAAATCCGCTTAGTAGTCGTACACTTCCCTCTCGCTGAATATGATACTAATAGATCAGTTTAACGGAGGGCTACATTATGAATTCTCTATTTACATATTTCTTTTTAGGTGTATCCTTAGCAGCGCCCATTGGCCCAGTTAAAGCAACATTATTAAATACAGGTGTAAAAAATGGGTTTTATCACGCTTGGTTTTTCGGAATAGGTGCAATAGTAACAGATGTTCTTTATATGCTTATGGTCTATTTTGGAGTTGCGCAATTCATTGATTCTCCTTATATGAAAACATTTCTTTGGTCATTTGGTTTTTTTGTCCTTATGTATACCGGAATAGAAAATTTACTAACTCTTCATTCTATTTCTACTGACTCAAAATTTCGAAGAGTAATTAGACTGAGACATTCCATGTTATCCGGTTTTTTGATGGCATTACTCAACCCATTAACAATTCTTTTTTGGTTAGGGATATATGGATCTATTCTTGTTGGCGGAGCAGGGAAATTATCTGAATTTCAAATAATTATTTGCAGTTTGACCATTTTACTTGGAGTTGCATTAGTTGATTTTATAATGTCCATTGTATCCAGTGGATCTAGAAAGTTATTATCTATTCGATTTTTGAAATTAATTTCCCTTATTTCTTCACTGTCTATGATTGGATTTGGCATATATTTTGGGATACAAGCCTATCACTCCATTTTTTAACTATTATGTTACGAGCATATTAAGTACAACCAAGGACATCATACCGTTAACAACAAAAAGTAGTTGAGGTGTGATGATGGAAAATACAGATAAACAAGAAGGCAAGGTAAGTTCATGGTGTATTATTAGTTTGGCCTCCATACCATTAGTTATGACACTTGGTAATTCTATGCTTATTCCGGTACTTCCCATATTGGAAAAAAAAGTTGGAATTTCTTCTTTTCAAACGAGCATGATTATTACTAGCTATTCAGTTGCCGCGATCTTACTTATTCCAATTGCCGGTTATTTATCGGATCGTATTGGGAGGAAGAAAGTCATCCTACCATGTTTAATCCTTGCATTAATTGGTGGGCTTATAGCTGGATTTGCGTCTTGGAAATTGGATGACCCATTTACATGGATTATTATTGGAAGAGTCTTACAAGGAGTTGGAGCAGCTGGGGCTATGCCAATTGTTTTACCACTAGTGGGCGATTTGTATAAAGATGATGACGAGAAAACTAGCTCTTGTTTAGGAATTATTGAAACATCAAATACATTCGGAAAAGTATTAAGTCCCATTCTTGGCTCTATATTTGCAGCACTTTTGTGGTTTTTACCATTCTTCTCCATTTCCTTTTTCAGCTTAATCTCTATTTTCCTTATCTTCTTTTTTGTTAAAGCTCCAAAAGAAACAGATGAGCCAGTAAAGTTGAAAATATTCATACAAAACGTCAAGAAAACGTTTAAATCAGAAGGGAAATGGCTATTTACCGTATTTCTTAACGGGATTTTTGTCATGCTTATTTTATTTGCCATGCTATTCTTTTTATCGGAAAGTTTGGAGACAATACATGATATTAAGGGAATTAAAAAAGGATTTGTCCTAGCCATTCCGCTTTTATCGCTTTGTATATCTTCGTTTATTACTGGTAGAAATATTAAAGGGAATTTAAAGACAATTAAAAGAATGATGATTCTGTGCTTGATCACTACTTCCATCAGTGTCGTTTTTGTTGGCTTTACAAAAGAGAGGCTAATTTTACTATTAGTCGTAACTAGTATTGTAGGTATCGCAATTGGTGCATTACTTCCTGTATTGGACGCAATTATTACAGAAAATATTCGTAAGGAAGAAAGAGGTACGGTCTCCTCTTTTTACAGCTCTGCACGATTTATCGGTGTTGCAGCTGGACCACCAATTATGGCTCTTGTGATGAAAAACTACCTCAACTTAAGTTATATAATTGGAGGTATCCTTGGATTAATTTTGTTGTTTTTAGTTATAAAATTCATTAACATAGAGAAAATTGAAAACAAAAAGAGTTCCACATAAGCAAAAGGATCGATATGCATTTTTTGCCTATCGATCCTTTTTTATTAATTTTTAAGAAGTTTAATTTACTACTTTATTTTTTGATGCTTGTATCAACTCGCGTATCTTATCCAAATCTTGATCATTGAATGCTTTCACAATCGCACTACCTACAATAACTCCATCAGCTAGTGCCCCAATGGACTTCACTTGTTCTGGAGTAGATATACCAAACCCTGCAAGTACAGGCAGCGGACTTAGTTCTTTCAGCTCTGCTAAATGCTGCTCTAACTGATCATTAAATCCATTTCGGACTCCCGTTGTACCATTTACAGTCACTGCGTATATGAACCCTTCACCAGCTGATACAATTTTAGCAATTCGCTCAGAGGGACTCGTTAAAGATACAAGTGGCACAATTGCTACATCTGTTTGCATAAGTGCTTTTTGAAGATCATCCATTTCTTCCACTGGTAAGTCAGGTACGATTAGTCCACTAATACCAATACGCTCACAATCTTCTGCAAATTTTTCCAACCCATAACTTAACAATGGATTGTAATAGGTCATAAGAACAAGTGGGACATGTACTTCTTTATGGAAAGTTTCAAGTTCTTTTATGATTAAACGTAAATTTACACCTTTTGCAAGTGCACGTTGGCCTGAAAGCTGAATCGTCGGACCATCTGCTACTGGATCTGAAAATGGTATTCCAACTTCAATTGCAGTGGCACCTGCTTCTTGTAGGAAAAGTATATTTGTAGATAGAGTTTCCAAGCCGCCGTCACCAGCCATAATATATGGAACAAATGCTTTCTCTCCATTTGCTTTCACTTTTTCTATCGCTGCAGTTAGTTTTATCTTAGTCATTTCTTTTCACTCCTAGCTCATCACGTACTGTTTGAACATCTTTATCGCCACGACCAGATAGGCAGATTACTAAAATTTCTTCTGGGGCCATTTCTTTTGCTAAACCTGCTGCATAATAAATGGCATGTGAACTTTCCAACGCAGGAATAATTCCTTCTTTTCTGGAAAGAAGTTGTAATCCTTCCAGTGCCTCTGAATCTGTAACAGATGTATATTTCACACGGCCGATATCATGTAAATAACTATGCTCTGGTCCAACACCTGGATAATCTAGGCCAGCGGAAATAGAATGTGCTTCTTGGATAAAACCATTTTCATCTTGCAATAAATACATGTATGCCCCGTGTAATACACCTTCTTTCGCTTCGGCAGTTGCCGCAGCATGAAGTCCAGTTGATATTCCACTCCCAGCAGCTTCCACACCGTATAAGGCAACTTGTTCATCTTCTATGAAAGGATGGAACATACCGATTGCATTACTACCCCCACCAACGCATGCAACGATCGCATCTGGTAATCTACCTTCTTTTTCAAGAATCTGCTCACGCGTTTCCAACCCTATTACTCTTTGAAAATCACGAACAATCATAGGGAAAGGATGTGGTCCAAGCGCAGACCCTAAAATATAATGTGTGTCTTCTACATTTGATACCCAATATCGAAGTGCTTCATTCACAGCATCTTTTAACGTGCCGGCACCTTGATCAACTGAAATAACTGTTGCACCAAGTAGTTCCATACGGAATACATTCAACTCTTGTCTACGAACATCTTCTTTTCCCATAAAAACAATACATTCTAAATCGAATAATGCACAAACAGTTGCTGTAGCCACACCATGTTGACCCGCTCCAGTTTCTGCGACGATTTTCTTTTTGCCCATACGCTTGGCAAGTAATGCTTGACCAATCGTATTATTGATTTTATGTGCACCTGTGTGGTTTAGATCTTCACGTTTCAAGTAAATTTTTGCCCCACCAATATGTTTTGTCAGACGTTCTGCAAAATATAAAGGCGTTTCACGACCAACATAATCTTTTAAATAATAATTTACTTCATCTACAAATGTTTGGTCCGCAATTGCCGTTTCATATGCTTGTTCTAATTCGTTTAGTGCTGTCATTAATGTTTCTGGAACATATTGTCCACCAAATCGGCCGTATCTTCCAGCTTTTACATGCTCATCTGCTTTTATCATTACTTTATCTCTCCTCTTATTTAACAGCGCGAATAAACGCACGAATCAATTCACTATCTTTTCTGCCTTCAACTTCAACTCCACTAGACACATCCACCATATATGGGTTCACTCGCTTTATCGCATCTTCGACATTTGTGGGATTTAGTCCACCTGCTAATATAATTTTCTCTTGTGGTATACTATGCCCTTGCATTAACTGCCAATTGAAGGTCAAGCCACTACCGCCTTGATAATCCGTTCCTGGTGCATCAAATAAATAGAAATCCGTGTTAAACTGTTTCGCTACATCTATATCCTCTTCGCTACGAACAGATAGTGCTTTAATAGAAGGAAAACTATTTGATTGGATAAATTCGGGTGTTTCATTGCCATGGTACTGAACGAAATCTAATGGTACTTCTCGAACAGCAGTTTCAATCTCTTGCATGGTTGGATTTACAAACACACCAATTTTCAAAACTCCAGGTGGAACTTCTTTTGCAAGTTCCCGTGCTTGCTCGATTGAAACTTCTCGCTTACTTGCTGCAAAAACAAAGCCAATTGCATCTGCTCCTGCTTCTACCGCTGCTTTGACATGCTCTTTTTCTTTTAAACCACAAATCTTTACTTTTGTCATTTAGATATGCCACCACGTTTTACTTGTAAAGACCGAATAGCACTTTCTACATCACCGCTTCGCATTAGTGATTCACCTACTAATACTCCACTCGCTCCGTACTCCGCTACAGTCTCGGCATCTTCCGTTTCCCAAATACCACTTTCACTAATTAATACACGTTCTTCATCAAATGGGAAAATAGCTGCAATTTCTGCCGTACGATTTAAATCCACTTTAAACGTACGCAAGTCACGATTATTTACACCTATTAGTTTTGCTCCTAATTTTAATGCTCTCGCTAATTCTATTTCATCATGCACTTCGACTAACACCTCTAGTCCTAAATCAGTTGCATAGGAATAAAAGTCTTGTAAATCTACCTCATTTAACGCTGCTACAATTAATAAAACTACAGATGCACCAGCATTTTTTGCATGGTCAAATTGTACTTTATGGATCATAAAATCTTTACATAATACAGGCATTGGAACTGCAGCCGCAACTGCAGCTAAATCTGCAAAGGTACCTTGGAAAAAAGGAGTATCTGTTAAAACAGAAATACATGCTGCTCCAGCTTTGTAATATTCTTTTGCTTGTTTGACAGGATCAACACCTTCTGCGATTAGCCCTTTAGACGGGGATGCACGTTTAATCTCTGAAATGATTTGTAGATGTTCAGACTGGTACATTTTTTCAAATAACGAAGGACGTTTTGGAATATTTTTTCTCTCTGGAAGGTTCTCTTTCAACATTTCTTCCACCTGATTCTTTTTTTCTAGTAATATTTTATCTAAAATGGTAGTCATTATACTGCCTCCTGCTGAGCGATTTTTTTGCTAAATTCAATTACTGCTTCTAATTTTTTTAGTGCTTTGCCAGACAAAATAGTATCCGTTGCCAGTTTGATTCCTTCTTGAATAGAGCCTACCACTCCATTTGCATAGAAGCCAACTCCAGCATTGAAAAGCACCGTATCGAAATAAGCATTTCTTTCTCCTTTTAATAGAGAGCGCATAATCGCAGCATTTGCGTTCGCATCTCCCCCACGTATTGCACTAACTGGAGCATAGGACAAACCTACATCTTCAGCAGTAAGTGTAAAAGGAATTAAATCTCCTTTATCAAGTAATACAAAAGAATTTTTTCCTGCAAGTGAAGCTTCATCCATCCCATCTGCACCACACACAACAATTGCTCTTTCTCTTCCAAGAATCCGCAATACTTCTGCATACTCCATTGTAAAGTTAGCTCTATTAATCCCTGTATATTGTGTTTTTAACGACACTGGATTTGTAAGTGGACCAACCATATTGAAGATAGTTGGCTTTCCTATTTGTTGTCTTATTTCACCGATTCGTTTTAATTTAGGGTGTACGTTTGGAGCATATAGGAATGTCAGTCCTTCTTGTTCCAGTAAATCCATCGTTGCATCTCTACTAATAGAAGTTTGAATTCCGAGAGCTTCTAACACATCAGAACTTCCAGCAGCACTCGTAATTTTTCTATTCCCGTGCTTCACGATAGAAACGCCAGCACCAGCCATTACAAATGCAGATGTGGTACTTATATTAAAACTGTTCAAACCGTCTCCACCTGTACCACAGTTATCCAGGTAATTACCTTCAGGTGCTTGCAAATCCAGTGCAAATGACTTCATCACTGTAGCGAGTCCCGCAACTTCTTGAGAAGTTTCTCCTTTTTTAGAAAGCGCTACTAGAAAATCAATAATCTGTTGCGATTCGGTTTTTTCATTGAATATTAACTTGGATACCTCGACCATTTCTTTATATGTTAAGTGCTCTAATTTACTTATTTTTTCAATAAATTCTCTCATCTCATTCTCTCCTCTACTCATCTCAACTATTTTTGGGTACAAAAAAGTCCCCTCCAAAGGAATCGAATAAATCCCTTTGAAGAGGACGGTATTGACCGCGTTGCCACCTCTTGTTGGAGCTTTTCCACTCCCACTTTATATCCCTGTAACGTAGGAAATACGTCTACCTCTAAAACAAATGAATGTTTTCAAGATAGCTCTCATAAGTCCATTCACATCAGATGCGAATCAGTTTTCACCAACCACTGACTCTCTAGATCGCATACAAATGTTACTATTCTTATTCAAACAATTTCTCAGCTATACTATTCTCAGCTCATCTGTTCTAAAGGCGGTCCTGCTCTCAGCACCTTCTACCTATACCCGAACATAAAAGTTAATTTAATGATAATGGGAATACTTCAAATTGTCAAATTATATTTTTATTTGCTCAACATGTTTCTTGATTTCTTATTCAACTAAATTTTTGTTCAAGAACGCAAGTAAATCTCGGTGGTTGTCAGCAGCTACCCCGTGAGCTACGGGATAGCTCTTAAATGTAACGTTCGCTCCTTGTTCTGTAAAATACTCTTTGCTTGCCACTCCCCATTCATACGGAAGCACATGATCAAGTTCGCCATGGGAGATAAATGCATTCAAATTATTTACAGGTTGTCTTGCATACTCTTCTTTCACGAATGCTGGAATATATCCACTAAGTGCAACGATTCCTTTAATTTTATTCCCCATAATTAGTGCTAGGGATTGCGATAATATTGCTCCTTGGCTAAATCCAAGTAAAAATAATTGTTCCGGGTCTATTGAATGCTCTTCTACATTAGCTTCAATAAATGCTTGAAGATCTTTTATTACTTGATCAAAAACTGCACGATGAGGTTTACCATAGCCTTCAATTGTGAAGAAAGCATAACCAGGTGGCTGAGCAATTGGTCCGCGAATACTGAAAATATGACATGTCTCTTTTAAACTAGAAACGAGTCCAACCAAATCATTTTCATTGCTTCCCATTCCATGTATTAGAAATATTGCTGGGTATTTTTTGGTTACGTCTGTTGTTTTGGGTGCACTGTGGACAAAAGTAAATGTTGAATTCATGGATAACTTCCTTTCGTGACTAATTTCTCCAATCTTAACATTTTGAATCCTACAGATACTAGTCTTTTCACTCACTAGCCATTTATTATCAGTAATTACATACATATGTATGGGAAAATATAATAGGGGTTTAATAAATCAAAGGATAGGTAAGGAGGATCAACTACTTTACCTATCTTATTTGTACAATAACTATGAGCCATAATCAGATATTCTCAACTTTTTAAAATATAAGTAACTTGATCAATTGCTTTTTGCAGTTTTTTACTGTTTTTTACAAATAGCTGCTTAGCAAGTTTATCTTCTGTTGCAAGTGCAAATAATTCTAAATCTGCTTGGCATTTTTTCATTGTAGAAAGCATTAAAGGCCTTTCCTGTGGAGATGGAACTTGTAGCTTATCATCAAAAACATCAACCGTTAATTCCCCATAAGAATTTACTTGCCCAATAAATACGTTTTCAATTGTAACCCCTAGTTTGTCTATTTCTGTCTTTAACCATCCCCGACTATGCCCAATGGTGGCTAGTGGCTCATCCAAAATCTTGCCATCCATAATGACAGTCTGAGGCTCCTTAATTGAAGCTACTTTCATGTTTAAATCCTTTGGTGTTAAAGGTTGATTCTCTTTCTTCAGCATGACAGATAAATCACCTGTTGCCTCTAAAACTGCAAATTCCACATCAGACACCTGAAAGACATCCTTATTTCGCAGTAATTCTAACAATTCATCGATTGTATATCTTTCCTTCTTCAAATTATCTTCCATAACTTTTCCGTCTTTTATGAATATGGTTCCCTTGCCTTCTATAAAATCGCGGAATTTTTTGCTTTTTAAAGAAATAAGTCCACTTAGAAATGGTAACAAGGCAACAATTACAATCGCTAACAATCCTAAATACATATTTCCATCTAATCCCATAATACCTTCTGCGGCTATACTTCCAATGGTTATTCCAGTTACATATTCAAAGAAAGAAAGTTGAGCTATTTGTTTTTTACCTAGCGCCTTGGTAACGAAAAAAAGAAAAACAAGAAACATTACGGATCGAACCGCGACATCTAGCCATTCAGGCATGATTTAAAGACCTCCTGTATATATCAAATTCACCTTGGTATATTTGCTTCCGCTTCTCTTCGTTCAGCTCCGCAGAAAACAGTGCGCCCAGATTTTTCTCGAGCTTGCTCGAGAAATTCCTTTTAAAATCTGTGACATCCGCCCGAGGCATTAACTTTTTTCAGCAGGGGTTTGTGGACTATACTGAGTCGGAGACTTTTGCTGAAAAAAGTTAATAACCTTTATATTGATATTCTTCATTTTCCAATTCTCCAACCCTTTTTTTCAAATCTGTCACTATTTCGCTTACTAATATCATCGTTTCATGTATGGTTTTTTTTGATTCATTATCTTGTGTTCGTTCTGCTAAATTGGATAGGCTAGCTTCTACACCTTTGAGACTAGCTAAACACTGTTTTACATCCGACACTACAGTCATCGGTCATCCTCCTCATCCCTTAGGTTTAAATATTAAAGCACCAATCATGCCGAACACAATGGCAGATGAAATACCAGAACTCGTCACTTCGAACATCCCAGTGAGTACACCAACTAAGCCGTGTTTTTCAGCTTCTGCCATCGCCCCGTGTACGAGTGAGTTACCAAAGCTTGTAATTGGTACGGTAGCTCCTGCTCCAGCAAAATCAATTAATGGTTCATATAAACCTACCCCATCTAAAATAGCACCAGACACTACAAGGGTACTTAACGTATGTGCTGGTGTTAGTTTAAACACATCAAACATAATTTGACCAATAACACAAATCAAGCCACCAACAACAAAAGCCCAAAAAAAGATCATATCTATTCTTCCCCCCCGTATTCAATTGATACCGCATGAGCAATACAAGGAATTGTTTCTTTTTGTTGGAAGGTTAGCGGTGATAGTAAAGCACCTGTAGCTACTACTAACATTCTCTTAAATTCACCTTTTTTCATGCGATTTAATAAATGGCCGTATACCACTGTCGCAGAGCAACCCGCACCGCTGGCTCCTGCCAAAACAGGCTGTCCTTCGCGATAAATCATGAGTCCACAATCCTGGTATTGTTCTTCTGTAATAGGAGTTCCATGCTTTTTGAATATTTCAAGCGATGCTTCATGTCCTATTTTTCCAAGGTCACCAGTTACGATTAAGTCATAATAAGAGGGATCCACGTTTCGTTCCTTTAAATGCGCTTCAATGGTATCAACCGCAGCAGGTGCCATAGCCCCTCCCATATTAAAAGGATCTGTCAGCCCCATATCAATGACGCGGCCTATCGTGGCAGAAGTTACACGTGGTCCTTCTCCGATATTGCTTAACAAAGCAGCCCCTGCTCCCGTTACTGTCCATTGTGCAGTAGGCGGTTTTTGTCCACCATATTCTGTCGGATAGCGAAACTGTTTTTCAACAGCAGTGTTATGACTTGAAGCTCCTGTTAATATATATTTAGCCCCATTTGTGTTTATGATATAGGCACCTAGAGCCAATCCTTCCATAGATGTTGAGCAGGCTCCAAACAAACCGAAATAAGGAGCTCCAATAGTTCGACTAGCGAAACTTGTAGGGGTAATTTGGTTAATCAGATCACCAGCTAGTAGAAATTGAACTTGTTCTTTTTGAATTTCTCCTTTTTCGAGTGCTTTTTGACAAGCTTCTTCAAAAAGTATTTTATGTGCTTTTTCATATGAATCTTGCGCGAGCCATAAATCGGAATGCAGAAGATCAAAATCATCTGCTATAGCTCCATCTGCTTCAAATGGTCCTCCAACTGTTCCAGTGGAAATAATCACAGGTTTTTGATCAAAGATCCATGTACGATGGCCTGCTAACATTAGAAACCACCCCACTGTATAAAAATTGTTTTGATCAAAGAAATTACAAATGCGGAAAATACGCCAAATAAAATCACTGATCCGGCAAGTTTAAACATATTACCACCTACGCCTAATACAAATCCTTCTGTCCTGTGTTCGATAGCAGCTGATATAATAGCGTTTCCAAATCCAGTAACTGGAACTGCTGTTCCCGCACCTCCAAATTGTGCGATTCTATCATATACTCCAAATCCCGTAAGAAGCATCGCAATAAAAACTAAAGTTCCCACTGTTGGATTACCTGCTGTTGAATCTGTAAAATTAAAATAATAAATATAAAATGTTGAAATTAGCTGACCGATTAGACAGATAAGTCCACCGACTAAAAAAGCTTTTATGCAATTTCGAACGATTGGCCTTTTTGTTTCGTGTTTCTTTTGAAGTTCTTGGTATTCCTGTTGCACTGGCGTTAATTGCTTCTTTTTATTATTCGACATAATAGCAAGCCTCTCTTTCTCTATGATTGTTCTTTCATGAGACTTTTAATCTTTTTTATGTCTTTTTCTAAGTTCTTCATCTTCAAAGTATTCTTTTGAAGTTTTTCATCCAATTTAACAAGTTCAAAATACATTTTTTGATCAGCTGAAACTAAGATTGAATAATCTGGATACTGTTTTTTAAGATCTGATTTTATGTTCTTCTCAATTTTTTTTAAATGAAAACGATCAAATTGTTTGACTTTTATAGCCACTAATAGCTCTTTATCTGAATTTACTGCCAGCACATCTGAAATTTCCTCTTCCATGCTGACGTTTTCTGTTACTTGATTAGCAACGGATTGGCTGATTGGCTTACCCACCTGTGAAACATTCAAATCCCCATTGGCATCCTGATACTGATTTCCATTACAACCTGTGCATAATCCGATTACTATTAATATTAAGAGAGCAACTTTCACATTTTTTATTTTGGAAATCATGATTTCACCTCTGTGTTATATCGTTTATTATTAGAAATAAAAGGTTGGTTAATTCAACCAACCTTTTGCCTCCTTTTAATTATTCCTGTCTGTACTGAGGTTCTTCTTGTTGAATTTCTTGAAGACGTGGTTCAATACTGTCAACAATGGCTTGAGTTTTGATAGCAGCATCTTGATATAGCGCCTTCGCTTGCTGATTATCTGTACTTAAAGCAAATGTTTCAAAGCTAGCTTGGGCAGTTTTCAATCCTGCTAGAACAGTCTTAATGTCGTTTACTACTGTCATGAAATACACCTCCTTATTTTATTAAATTTCAAATTTTATAAAAAAGTATTCATCACCAATTTTTGGTTGTCAATTGGGCTAAATGAATCATTGAACATTTTACCCGTTTTGTAAAAAATTTATACTGTTCGACTTTTGATGTAATAATAATGGAAACTTAAAGGAGTTTTATAGAGCAGCAATATTAGTAGAATTACACAAGCGAAAACTGTCGATTTTTCACGAAAAAGTACAGATTTGCATAAATTAATAATAAAATGGTGAATATTATTGGAGGTTAACAGTTTGAAGAAAAATAATTTGTTTCATAACTCTGGAAATCAAGATAAACAAAACCTCCAAACAGACAGTCAAAGTGCTCAACTTGCTGTCATAGCAGGAGTAATCACTACATTTGGAGATGCCCTTGCCACGTTGGCTGCAGTCCTCGCAATAGAAGAAGCACGAGAAGAAAAAAATGGAAATGGAAATAATAACAATATGCAAAAACAGATCGACTATTTAACCAGTGAATTTGAAAAACTAAAAAAGCAAGTAAGTAATCAGAACACTTATCATCTTTAGCATAAGTAACTATTGTTAAAATCATTTTTTTACATCTGTCGAGATTATTATTTTCTTTACGAACAAAATTGGGAACTTTATGGTTAGACTTTTATTAATTGGGACACTCTGTATAAGAGGTGACTATATGAATTTCCCAATAATCCATACAAACTTTTGGGATATCTTGATAGCTATTCCAGTAATAATAATCCTAACTCAACTAATAAAAATATATTTTAAAATCCCCAAAAATTTTGTACCACTAATTGCATTAATACTAGGCTTATTAATTTCTATCTTCATTAGCCATCGATATAATTTAGTGGCAGGTCTTTTCATGGGCTGGTTTTATGGCTATGCATCAGTAGGCAATTATGCCGCATTAAAAACAGCTTTTATAGCCTATAGAAATAAATAAAGGGATCCAAATAGAAACTGAGAGATAAAGTGAAAATTCAATTGAACAATAGACGGTATAGAAGTAAAAGGTCAATAAAGTTGCAACTTGAATTAAATTGGGGAAATTTAGATATGAAGAAAGAAGAAAAGCTAGGTGAAAAAGTTATTTTAAATAATAAGTTGATACACTGAATTAGTAAGCATAAAACACTCTGTAAAGTGCAAGTTAGGCTTTAGGAGGTGAATATCTTTGAGTAAAAATAATGATAAGACAATGAATGTCAGAACGCATAATAGTTTTGAGCTATATAAAAATCCTACGAATAACCCTGACGAAGAATTTGCGGAAGAATTTGTTGCTATTTCTAAAAATAAGGTGACGAACGAAATTAATAAAAAGAAATCTAACAAAAGAAAACAGAAATAACTGGTCTAATGTGTTTTTTGTGCCCTGTGTCAGAAAATTATATGGAAATCACACTATTCACATTTTTAAATTAACGTGAATCTATCTGACACAGGGTCATTTATTAGTCAAAAAATCCTCCCAATTACTTTGGGAGGATTAATGATATTTCATATTGCTCAATATTAAATAGCTCTGCAATTCAGTTAAATAAGCAATGAAGAACTTAATTAGCGTAAGTTCCTAAAAATAAGGCCATTATTTTTTACATTCAAAAGAATATTCACCCGTAATATTATTGTGGATTTCTAATATGACTTCTCCATCATTCTCGTAGCATTCTGTACTAAATAAATTTATTTCTTTAGTATTGAAATAACTATATGCATGCGTTAATAAAGACACTGCTAATAAAGCAATAGCTAAAATCCATAAAACACCGGAAAAATACTTATTCTTACATATAGTCAAGTTCATGTCACTCCTTATTTCAATTGGACTAATCCACTCTTATACTATACTACATTTTAGTATTTACATTAGAAGGGTTGCAGAAACATTCTAACGTGTGATCATTTACCATTCCCACCGCTTGCATATAAGAATAACAAATTGTACCACCTACAAATTTAAAACCATCTTTTTTCAATCTTTTGCTCATATTATTACTTATTTCTGTTGAAATAGGAACTTCTGACACTGTCTCCCAATCGAGTATAATAGGTTTGTTATTTACAAAACTCCATATATAACTAGAAAACGAACCATATTCTTGCTGAATTTTTAAGAATGCTTTTGCATTCGTTACGACGCTTTGGATTTTTAATTTATTTCGAACAATTCCCTTATTTTCTTTTAATAATTGCAATTGTTCATCTGTATAATGAACAATTTTTTCTGCTTCGAAATTATCAAAAGCTTCGCGGTAATTTTCTCTTTTTTGCAAAATTGTCCACCAACTGAGACCAGCTTGAGCACCTTCTAAGCATAACATTTCAAATAGTAATCGATCATCATATACTGGTACTCCCCATTCTTGATCATGATACTCAATATATAAAGGCTCTTTTGTTGTTACCCATGTACATCTTTTTATCATGTATAGCATCCCCTTTTTTACTTACTTATTAAATGAGCATCTATTCTTATGAATTATAATAGAACAAACGTTCCATTAAGTCAACCTCTCACTTTACTGAGAGATAAACAAAAAGAGTAGCTATTTCCTAATAAGGAATAACTACTCTTTTGAAATTCATTCCCACTCAAATGGTGTTTGTTGGTATACATAATAATTTAACCAATTTGAAAACAGAAGATGTGTATGGGAACGCCATGTATTTAAAGGTCGCGCGGTTGGATCATCATTTGGAAAGTAATTTTCAGGAATATCTATGTCTATTCCTTTACTTATATCTCGATCATACTCTTCTGCAAGTGTAATTGCATCATATTCAAAATGCCCAGTAATCATCACGTGTTTTCCATCATTAGAAACGACCAAGAACACTCCTGAATCATCGGAAATGGATAGTAAATTCAATCTTGGATCGCGTTTGATCTCTTCCATTGAAACTGATGTGTAGCGGGAAACCGGTGCATTGAATTCATCATTAAATCCACGAACTAAGTCTACTGTATAATCAGATAATCGGTGTTTGAATATACCGGAACATTTCTTTGGTAACTCAAATTTCCCGATATCATAATGGTGATAAAGTGCTGCTTGTGCACCCCAACATATATGTAAAACCGATGTAACATTTGTTTTAGACCAATCCATTATTTGTACCATTTCCTGCCAATAATTCACATCTTCAAATTCTAGATGTTCAATTGGTGCACCTGTAATAATCATTCCATCATATTTCCGATGTTTTACTTGTTCAAACGTTCTATAAAATGTATCTAAATGCGTTTTACTCACATTTTTTGATTCATGTGTCGCAGTGTTCATGAATGTAATATTTACTTGAAGTGGTGTATTTCCTAATAAACGAAGTAATTGTAGTTCTGTTTTTTCTTTCTCCGGCATTAAATTTAAAATAATAATATTAAGAGGACGAATATCTTGCTCAAATGCACGTTCCTCATCCATGACGAATATTTTTTCTTTTTCCAGTAGTCCTGTAGCAGGTAATTTTTTAGGTATGTTAATCGGCATTTTGTCTATCCCCTTTTATATTTCTACACAAAAACCCACTTTTCTGTTTGATAAGAAAAGAGGGTTTATCGAGAAATCTCTAATCTTATCTTTCAAGACAAATGCCTTGTAGGAGTTAGCACCTTTCTGACAAAGTCAGAGGTTGCTGAAGCTTCAAAGGGCCATTTCCCTCAGCTTCTCGTGATAAGAATTATTTAATTATATACAATTTTAACTAATCTAATAAATATTAGCATGATAAAATTAATATTGCAACAATTTTCAGGTAAGTAATGCTAAGAATAATTGGCAATTAGAGTTTGAATTTGTTCGCTAGCTAGTTACTGTTGTTTTTTGAAAAGTACCAACAATTATGGACCTTCAAATAATTCATCGTTATATTTATTTTCATCATTTTCTGGAATTCCCACATCATTTTCTTCTTCAGGCTCATTGTTACCAGTGTTAGGAACATTTTCAGGTTGGCTATCCAATTGCGTTTCAACTTTTGGTTCTTGATTGGAATTCCTTTCAGAACCGCAAGCTGAAAGTGTTAATGCTGCTATGAGCATGAGTATCGAAAGTATTTTCATGATACAATCTCTCCCTATTTTTTATTAGCTTGGACTTTTATTAAAAAAATATACAAAAAACTCTAGTGCAATTCACACTAGAGTTTTTTGTATATTTAAATTAATTATTCATCAATGTCGAAGTTTATCTCATCTTCATCTGTGAATTCTGAACCATTTTCAAATAGCACAGTCGTTCTTAAAATCAATTTTGACATCTCTTGATCTGCATCCGGAATCCATCTTTCATCCGGCATAATCTCAAATGGGATCATCTGCATATCTTTAGATGCTACTGCTCCTACTAATTCAATCGAATGTTTGGAAACCATTTTAGACGTTACTTCACCCGTTACTTTGAAAACTTCTAATTTAATATTGTTTATCGATTTGTCATCATGTACCCCATTAATATAAATGGTTCCAGATAAATTGATACCATGCTCAATATATGGATGATCAACCACTGTATCAATCTTAATCGTCTCTACCTCTATTGAAGATTCAAACTTCTTTGTCATAACTCTCAGTCCACCTTGTTATTTGTATACTCATATTGATTTTCTACTTCTGGTTCATACTTATTATAACGCTTTTTGAATAATACATAAAAGTGTGAAACAATTACTTTTAATATTGCATATCCTGGAATACCTAAAATAACTCCTGGCACTCCAAATAATGATCCCGCAGTAATTAACGCAAAGATAATTGTAATAGGATGAACATGCAATGATCTCCCCATAATTTGCGGCGAAATGAACTTCCCTTCCACAAATTGTACAACTGTCCAAACTATAGCTAGTTTAATCAACATAAATGGAGATGTTACTAGCGCGATTACTGCAGCTGGAGTTATTGCGATTACTGGTCCTAAGAAAGGCACAACACTTGTTACCATTGCGATTACTCCTAATAATAGTGCATAGTCCATTCCAATAATGGAGAATCCAATGAAAATCATAAAGCCGATACATATAGAAACTAAAATCTGTCCTTGAATATATGAACTGATTTGCTTATCTATGCCTGTAAAAACAGCTTGTAAGTCATCCCGCATGCGAGGTGGAAATAATTTCATTACATATTTAGGTAATTTCTCTCCATCTTTTAATAAATAAAAGACAATGAAAGGAACTGTGACTATCGCTAATATGAAGCTAGTTAATACACCAACGAGAGAAGAAATACCAGATGCAATTCCTGTCAAGGTACTTTGGAAAAACTGTCCTATTTCAGTTGGTAAATCATTTAACACTGTAGTAATATCTGTCTCCATTTGTAAATAATAATCAGAGAATATTGCAGATGATCTTAAAAAGCCATCCAAAGATTCAATTAGTTGCATAAAATAGAAAGGTATTTCTTCAACCAATCTAATAGACTGTGACTTTAAAAATGGAAATACGAGAAAAACAAGCAATGTTACTAAGCCGACTAGTAATAGAAAGATAATTAAGATACCCCAAATTCTTGGGATTTTAATCTTTTCTAAAAGACCTAAAATAGGTCTAAGTAAATAATAAATGATCACTGCTAAAATGATTGGTAAAATAACATTACCTAAAAAGACAGTTAATGGAACAAAAATAAACGATATTTCATTATAAATCATTATTACTAGCCCTATAAATAATAATAGTGCTAGTGTAAAAACAGTGTTACGTCCACCTAAAAATTGTATGTATCTCGTGGAAAAAAAAGAAGGTTTTTTAGGTTCCATATAAAATAAACTTCCTTTCCTTAATAACCTTATTTTACGGAGTAATAAAAAGATTAGCAATGGAAATTAATCATCATTTCCCTAAAAATTCTTGAATAGTTGCTCTATTTTCTTCCGAATTAATTTCAATGACTGATCCAGCATGAGAATAATCTTTATAGTAGTATGTTCCTTCTGTTGGAACAGTTAATTTATCCATACTAAGCTTACCACTAGTAACAGCGTCTATAACTCTGTCGATTTTGTCTTTTTTGGTTAGATCCGTTTCAATATAGCCTTCTGTTGCACCTATAAATTCAGGTATATTCGCTAGATTGCCTATTGACAGAATTTCATTTTGTAATGCTTCCATAACGATTTGTTGTCTGTTAACTCGTCCAAAATCACCTTCTTCATCCGATCTAAAACGAGCATAACCTAATAATTCTTTCCCGGTTAAGTTCTGTTGCCCCTTAGTCAAAGTAACCCCAATTTTTTCAGACATGTCTTTTTCAACATTTATCGGCACACCATTAGGAGCAACTATATCTACTAATGTTTCAAAACTATTAAAATCTATTAGTGCATAATGATGAATCGGCACATCGAACATACCGCTAATCGTATCTTTAACTAATTGAACTCCATCTAAATAATATGCCGTATTCAATTTATATGATTTATATCCTGGAATGTCTGCATAAATATCTCGCATAAAAGAAATGACTTTTACATCGTTATTCTCTTTATTCCAGGAAACAAGCATCATTGTATCTGTGCGAGATTGTTCTTCCCCTCGTGAGTCAATTCCTAATACTAAAGTATTCTCACGGTCTCCATCGTTCCATGTGTCTCCAGTGAATTTGCTAGAAGTAACAATTTCTCCTTTTGCAGAATTATAGCCATTCATGTATTGAATAACTGTATATACACCACCGACTAGAAATAAGAGCACTAGTATTAAGCTAAATACTCTTCCCACTCTTAGTTTTCTTTTTCGTATATGTCTCGTTTGTCTTTGTTCTGACTCTCCCATACATAAATCTCTCCTTTATCTATCTATAATAACGTATTAAAGCCATTTAGGTTCATATTTTTGTACATAATAATGTCAAGTGATACACTATTCTATGAAGTTTAAGGAGGGGTCTCAATGATTGAAAAGGCAACATTCGCAGGAGGCTGTTTTTGGTGTATGGTAAAACCATTTGATTCGTGGGATGGTATACATAAAGTAACTTCTGGTTATATGGGTGGACATATAGATAATCCAACTTATGAAGATGTAAAAACAGGTACAACTGGTCATTTGGAAGTAGTAGAAATTCAATATGATTCCGCTATATTCCCATATGAACAACTGCTAGAAATATTTTGGCAACAAATAGATCCAACAGATGCTGGAGGACAATTCCAAGACCGTGGGGAGAATTATAAAGCAGCCATTTTCACTCATTCCGCTGAACAAATAGTCCTTGCAGAAAAGTCCAAACAACAACTTGCTACTAGCGGTAAATTTTCAAAACCAATCGTAACAGAAATAAGAGAAGCGAAAACTTTTTACGAAGCTGAAGATTATCACCAAGACTTTTATAAAAAGAATCCGAGTCACTATGAAGAAGACCGTAAACAATCAGGACGTGACGAATTTCTAAGTAAAAACCGGGATTAAAAAGCAGGCAACTAACTATTTTGTGTTAGTTGCCTGCTTTTATTGTAGCTAATAATTTTTTAAAAATGCAGATTAATATTTTGATTTAATATATAAATCATGCTTTATAAAATATAGCAAATATGACTATACGACTTATCCGAAAATAAGTGCCAAAAGAGACTTTTCTCCTGTTTTTGTACTTATTTAAAAATATGTCGTATGTGAGTTTTGGGCTTTTTTGAGGTTTGGGAATATTTTTTCATAGGCTCGTTTGAGGACCGCTTTCTTGTTTTAGCCACGAACTCTTGGAGCATTTGAGACTAAAACAAGAAAGCTTGGAAATATTTCTCCAAGCTCAATTTTCTATATAAATCAACCACTCACTTTGCCATAGCCTAATCTTATTGTATTTTCTATGTCTGACTTTCCTCGGACGAATTTTCCCACCCGTATAATTTATTCTTTTTAATATAGCTATAGCAATTTGTAGGTAAGAGGTATTTTGCTTCCCCGCCATTAGCAAATTCATCACGAATATAGGTAGAACTGATTTCCATGGCAATGCCCTTATCGATTAAGTGAAAAGTGCTTCCATCGTCGTTATTACGTAGCAAAGGAGAAGCACTTATCACTTTCAACATATCAATACCGTCTCTAGCCATAACAATGAATTTATTTTCGCTCACTAATTTTTCTGCGATTCCCCACTTGCCTTCCACAATATCGACTAACAAGTCTGCACCCATTATGAAATATAAATCGTCCTCTGGATATATTTTCTTTAAGTATTCCATTGCATCGTAGCTGGAGATGTTCCAAGCATCTTGCTTCATTTCAAAATCATCTAAAATAAATTTTTCATCAGAGTCAATCGCCATTTCTACCATATTCCAACGGTGTTCGTCCTCAGTTTTCAGCGCTTTATCTTTTCTTTTATTGGAACAAGGTAAAAATATTACCTTATCTAACTTGCAACGATTCGCTATAGTGCTCGCCGTAAAAAGATGCACATTGGTGATGGGGTCAAAGGATGACCCGTAAATTCCTATCTTAGCCATAAGTTTCCTCCAAGTAATCCAAATTAGTTGTACCGTTTTATCTTGATTGGACTGAAAATCTTCTTCCAATGTGAAGTTGAAATAATGAGCTGTTTTTTCTATCTGATCTCTGCACCGATACTATCTTTAAAATGACCTAAAGCCCATTCGTGTCCTTGCTGATTGAAGCTTGCGACAGCATCTTTGTACACAACTACTTTAAAGCCTTTGTTATAAGCATCCACTGCTGTATGCAGTACACAAATATCTGTACATACACCAACTAGGTGAACTTCTGTAATCTGTCTTTCGCGAAGTTTTAGTTCTAGATCCGTACCCGCGAATGCAGAATACCTAGTTTTGTTCATCCAATAGACTCGCTCACTAGTTTTGTTGTTTTCGTATACCTCTTTGAGTGCTCCGTACAAATCTCTGCCCTTCGTTCCCTCAATGTTATGAGGTGGAAATAGCTTCGATTCGGGGTGGTACTGATCATCCTTCTGGTGTGTATCAATAGCAAACACCACATAGTCACCATTCGAAATAAAATCCTCCGTTAATTGTACAATAGTTCCTTCAATATCTTGTCCCGGTTTACCACAAGTTAATGCTCCATTGTCTGCTACAAAATCCACCGTATAATCAACGTTTAATAATGCCTTTTTCATCATTCATCCGCTCCTTTATAGTTAATCAATAAACTGAAAATTAATAGTTTGCCTGATAGATGGAAACAAAAGGCTCAAAATCGGTAAAACTATATAATTGCGCCTTATTTTTAGACCATTTATTTGATTTTTTAAACTCTCCATTAAACATTACTTTCTCTATAAATGGTAGTGTTGGTGCTTTTCTAAAAAATTGAGAATCTAATTTGATCCATGCTTCATCTAATATGGTGAGTAGTACACCCTGTAATTCTGACAACACGAATTCTTTCGGTAAAAAGTTCTTTGCTAATATAGTTAATGCCATATCTTTTTTAATAATCCAAATGGCATCTTTAATAATTTGTTCATGATCGAAAGCAAGCCCTAACTGGTTAATTTCCTCTAAGGTGAATAATCGAACATCTGATGCATCGTCCGCTGCTTTTCGTTTACTTAATTGATTCTCAGGCACAATTGCATAATGGGCATTCGAGATTATCCAAGCCCGTTTGTCACGTCCAGGCTTATCATATGTACCGAAGTGTTTTATCTTGAGACCGCTTATCCCTGTTTCCTCTTCTAACTCCCTAGAGGCTGCTTCAATGGCTGTTTCATCTGATTGAACAAATCCACCTGGTAATGCCCATTTACCACCTTCTACATTTGGTTCCCCTTCAGCATCCTTTTCTGCTCGCTGAATCAACATCAACTTCAACTCTTTTAGTGGAGGTTTGTGCTTTTCTACTTCGATTGAAATAATAGTAAATACGGCAATGTCGCTTGTGTATCCATCTGGCGTTTTATAATTTTTTATATCGTAATTCTCTAGCATTTCTTCTTCTGTCTTATATTTCCCCATTATTTTTGTCTGCCCTTCTTTTAGGTACTTTATTAACCCTCTTTTTAATTAACTACTTGTTAATTGTTATTTTACACCTTTATCTTTTTAACGCAAGATAATTATCCGTTTATTTAGTTTATTCTGGATCCACTCACTAATTGAAGTATCTTTAACCCCTTTGAAATCAAGCATTTATAGATTTTGTTTAAACTTCATGCTATAATAAGACCATTGTGAATTTTAGGAGGTACTACCATGATTGCAGTAAGTAATGTGAGTCTTCGTTTCGGAGATCGTAAACTATTTGAAGACGTGAATATACAGTTTAATTCGGGTAACTGTTATGGGTTAATCGGTGCAAATGGAGCAGGTAAATCAACATTTATTAAAATATTAGCTGGTGACATTGAGACACAAGAAGGCAATGTTATTATGAACCCAGATGACCGTTTGGCTGTATTAAAACAAAATCACTTCGAATATGAAGAGTATTCTGTTCTTGAAACGGTAATGATGGGTCATAAACGTTTATATGAAGTAATGAATGAAAAAAATGCTATTTATGCAAAAGAAGACTTTTCAGATGAAGACGGTATGCGTGCCGCTGAACTTGAAGGAGAATTTGCCGATCTTAACGGATGGGAAGCAGAATCTGAAGCAGCTATTCTATTACAAGGATTAGGAATTTCAGATGATATGCATGATAAGAAAATGGCCGAGTTAACAGGTTCTGACAAAGTAAAAGTATTATTATCTCAAGCATTATTTGGTAAACCTGATGTTCTTTTACTAGATGAGCCTACTAACCATTTAGATATTAAAGCTATTCAATGGTTAGAAGACTTCTTAATCAATTTTGATAATACTGTAATTGTTGTATCCCATGACCGTCACTTTTTAAACAAAGTATGTACGCATATTGCGGATTTAGATTTCAGTAAAATTCAAGTTTATGTTGGGAACTATGACTTCTGGTATGAATCAAGTCAGCTTGCCTCGAAAATGGCTTCTGATCAAAACAGTAAAAAAGAAGAAAAAATTAAAGAACTTCAAGCGTTTATTGCTCGATTTAGTGCAAATGCATCTAAATCGAAACAAGCCACTTCTCGTAAAAAAATGTTGGATAAAATTGAGTTAGATGATATTAGACCATCTTCACGAAAATATCCGTTTGTAAACTTCTCTATGAAACGCGACATTGGTAATGATGTATTACAAGTGAAAGATTTAAGTTATTCAATAGAAGATAAAAAACTATTCTCTAAAATGAATTTCACACTTAACCAAGACGACAAAATCATTCTACTTGGCGATGAGCTGGCAAAATCTGCTTTACTTCGTGTACTCGCTGAAGAGGAGGAAGCACAAGAAGGTTCTATCCGTTGGGGTGTAACAACTACTCGTGCATACTTCCCTCTAGATAATGCAAAATACTTCGAAGGAGATGAGCCTTCGTTAGTAGATTGGTTACGTCAATATTCACCTGATGATCAAAGCGAAACATTCTTACGTGGTTTCTTAGGTCGTATGCTGTTCTCTGGAGAAGAAGTGAAGAAAAAACCTTCTGTACTTTCCGGTGGAGAAAAAGTTCGTTGTATGCTTTCTAAAATGATGCTTTCTGAATCGAATGTATTATTACTAGATGAACCTACAAACCACTTAGACTTAGAATCGATACAAGCACTAAATAATGGTTTAACTATTTTTAAAGGTGCAATGATTTTCACATCTCATGACCATCAGTTCATCCAAACAATAGCAAACCGTGTGATTGAAATTCGTGAAGACGGATCTATTTTAGACAAACAGTTAACGTATGATGAATTCTTAGAATGGCGCGATAAACAGTAAAAATCAAAAAAAGCGTAAGGCTACGATGCCTTACGCTTTTTTTGATGTCTTTATAAAACGTCCAAGTAATGATCTTGCTGGAAGTTTTCCAAGCAATGTATCACTAGTTTCAGCTATTTTTTTAAGTGCAGTCAATAATTTTACATCCCCTGCCCAATGCTCTTCAATAATCTCTGGTGAAAATTTATTTAGTAGCATATTTACAACAAAAGCAGCCACAATAATATCATCTATAAATCCACCAGGACCTATTAGCCCTTCAGGTAAAATATCGATAGGTGTAATAAAATATAAAATTCCACTACCAATCAGTGTTTTACTTTTCGTATCTATGCGATTATCCAACATCGCTTTTACTAATAAATGAAATAAATCTGGAGCAAATAATAAATAAGGAGAAAGTTTACTTGCTCTTCCCGTTTTACTTTCTAAGTAATTAGCAATTTTCGAACGTAAATTCACATAAAAATCTTGCTGTTCTTTTAAAGCTGGCAGTTCTTTTTTTAGTTCTGTATTCATTTACTTCTCTCCTCCCTCTTATCTATCTACTATACCAAAAATAAATGATTTTGAAACATAATTACAGTTTAAACGTCAAATGCATAGATAAGATAAGGAGGTACAAGTTTATGAAAAAATTAGTTTTTTTAGTTTTCCCTTTTTTCTTTCTCTTTGGTTGTGGAGCAGATCCATCGATTGACAATGATACAGTTAAAGAACCAATAGAAGGTGAAACTCCTACATCAACAGTTGACAAACCTGAACTAGTTCCACCAGAAACTAATTTAAACCAATTCTTCTTAACAGATGGTTCAACAGCGCAGTTTCTCGGAGATGGCAATGAGTATGCCTCTTACTCCTTAAAAACACAGTGGATGAATGAAAACTATGTTGCAACCTATGAAGATAATGGCGGTACTGTCATGCAACGGATTTATCGAATTTCGACTGATAAAATTAGTTTACTAGCTGAAATCGGAGAAGCATATGACGCACAGATGCCTTCTGTAGAAGAATTAGATGCCATGCCAGAAATTGGGATTTACTTATCTACTCCCCTTGAAGTAGGAACAGAATTTAACGACTGGATTATTACTTCAACAAGTGAAACTGTTGAAACTCCTCTTCAAATGTTTACAGATGTAATTGTTATCGAGAAAAAAGAAGAACAAGGGAACGTAAATCGGAAATATTTTGCAAAAGAATTTGGCGAAATAAAAAGTGAGTTTATTATGTATGAAGGAGAGCAGGAAACTATTATTTCATCAACGATAGAAAAAGTGAAGTAAAAAAAGAAGCCGTCTCAGTGTGATACTTTGAGACAGCTTCTTTTCGATTATTATAGTTTCGTTACATTTTCAGCTTGTGGCCCACGGTTTCCTTCTGTTACTTCAAATTCTACTCTTTGTCCTTCTTCAAGTGATTTGAAGCCTTCTCCTAGAATTGCAGAAAAATGTACGAATACATCATTTCCACCTTCTACTTCGATAAATCCAAATCCTTTTTCCGCGTTAAACCATTTTACAGTACCTTGTTCCATTCTATTACCTCCAAAAATTTAATCAATACGTGAAAACAAAAATATTCACATATTCCATGAAGTACCGATATCACATCGATCACTACATAGGATATGTGAATAACTAATACTGTTTTCTCTTGTAATTGTTAGTATAATTATATCATTTGGCTAAATATTGTCAATAAATAATTTGATTATTCTAAATCATTTACTCTAATTCATTCCATATGATTCCGTGATATAACTGTAAATCTTCGTCACATGACTCGCAAAAACACTGTTCTTTTTCAGACCAAAATGCCCAATACTTTTCATCTTTCCCTTTCTCTTTAGGGAACTTTTCTCGAAATTCAGTAAGCAATTCATTTAAATAGACTAGGGCCTCTTGTTGATTATCAAATGTAGATTTTTTTATGATGTGTTCTTCCCAACCTTCAAAAGCCCACCAAGGTTCAAAATCCGCTTTCATATAAATAATCTCAAACATATTAATCGCCTCTTACCTTTATTATTACTTCATATTTTACATTTAAAACATAAAAAGTCTAATTATCTGCTTTGTTTTCCAAAATCAAATGAATGTCCTTCAATATATAGTTAAGCTATAATAAAGGTATATAGTTTTCGAGAGAGGAGTCGAGTTACTTGAAAAAAAGAGCGCACATTCAAATGCATGGAGATATTCATGGCGTCGACTTCCGTTTTCCCGTCAAACAGAAAGCACAATAACTAAGTTTAAAAGGTGTCTGCAAGGTTATCGAGAATAATGGGGTTTTTATAGATATTGAAGGAAATGAAAATAGCTTGGATGAATTTCTAATCTATATTCAAAAAGGAGTCTCTCCATTTACGTTAAATAATGCTTTCGAAATTGAAATTTTTGAAGAGTGGAAAGGATACACTTTCATGGAATCCGATGTTGTATAACTTATACTCTGTTCTAAAGTGAAACCTTCTTCCCTTTTATTCGTATAATGTAATGTAGCAGCATAAGGAGGTAACTAATAATGAGTGGTATAATTCAAACATTCATTCGACACATTATCAATATTCCAGTAATGATTACATCTTGGTCTATCCTCTATTTTATGGTAAATACAGGATTTTGGATAAGTTCAGGCTTAGCAATAGGGATATATATTATATCCAATTTTACTATCAAAAAAATACAACACCGACGTATCATGAAAAAACATCAGTTAACTCCATCTGAATACTTTCATATTCGAAAACAACTAAAGGAAGCTAATACCAAAATATCCATTCTAAACAAGCACTATACAAAAGTTAGGTCCTTCAATTCATTTAAACAACTTTTTGAGATGAATAGACTTGCTAAAAGAATCGTTTCGTTAGTGAAATCGAATCCACGTAAGTTTTATCAAGCAGAGAAATTTTTCTATGCGCATTTAGACTCTGCAGTTGAACTGACATCCAAATATACATTACTAGTATCACAACCAGTTAAAAGTACTGACATCAAGATCGCCCTGCAAGATACACGAGAAACTTTACAATCTATTAATTCTATTATGGAACAAGATTTAGAAGGGTTACTAGCATCAGACATTGAACAACTTAAAATGGAGCTAGACTTTGTAAAACTATCTACACATAAGAAAGAACAACCTTTATATCTAAAAGGAGAATCCGAAGATGAGCGAAAAGTTATCGAATACAAATGATGATTTACTAATGGATGAATTATTAGCCAATCCATTTGATCTTAATAAGGTTGCAACTAATACTATCGCTCCTACAACTAGCGAACCTTTACCAACTAAGCTGATTGATCGCTTGTCCGAATCAGAACAACAAAAAGCACACCAATTGGCTGACCAAATTCCTGTTGGAAATTACGAAGCCATTTTAACATATGGAGCTAATGCACAGACAGAACTTTCCCGATTCTCACATCAAATGTTAGACCATGTGCAGAAAAAAGATATTGGTCCTGTTGGGGATATTTTAGGTGACTTGATGAAAAAGCTTTCCGAAATTAATCCGGAAGAGCTATCCATGGAGAAAAAAACTGGTATTAAAAAACTCTTTAGTCGAGTGAACCGTTCCGTTCAAGAACTGATGACGAAATACCAAAAATTAAGTACACAAGTGGATCGAATCGGGATTCAATTAGAACATTCTAAACGAGGCCTAGTAGAAGATGTCCAAATGTTAGATAAATTATATGATCAAAACAAAGCATATTTTCAAGCACTTAACATTTATATTGCAGCTGCGGAAGTAAAAAAAGATGAAATAATCAGTGGAACAATTCCTGAACTTCGTCGCAAAGCAGAAGCCTCAAATGACCAAATGGCATACCAAGAAGTAAATGATATGGCTCAGTTTGTCGACCGTCTAGAAAAACGTATGTATGATTTACAGCTATCCCGACAAATTACGATTCAAAGTGCTCCGCAAATTAGAATGATTCAACAAACAAACCAAACACTAGCAGAGAAAATACAATCGTCTATTATGACTTCCATTCCACTATGGAAAAACCAAATAGCAATTGCACTTACACTTAATCGTCAGCAAAAAGCAGTGGAAGCACAAAAACAAGTGACAAGAACCACCAATGATTTATTGCTAAAAAACTCTGAAATGTTAAAAGTTAATAGCATTGAAACAGCAAAAGAAAATGAACGTGGTATCGTAGAAATAGATACACTTAAGAAAACACAAGAAAATCTCCTACAAACAATTGAAGAAACCATGCGTATTCAAGCAGATGGACGAGTTAAACGAAAAGCTGCCGAAATTGAAATTGGTCGTATGGAAGAAGAACTTAAACAAAGACTACTCCTTATTGCTGATCAATCACAAAACCGCCCTTCTTAATCGAAGAGCGGTTTTCTTAAGTACTTTTCACGACATATTGTAATATTTTTTTCAACATGCGCAATGTCTCATCTGAAAATTTTTCTAACGAAGAAGCAGTTGCTGTCCTTTTTCCAAATATTAAATGAAAAAGCTTTAATTGTTCTTCGCTGGCCTCAGTGTCATTTAAGAATAAGTGTAACACGGAAATCTTTTTTTGCTCGAGCTCTACTACTGCTTCAGCAGTATCCATTATTCCATTTTGAGCATATCCAAACGCAGAAGGTTCTCCGTCTGAAAACATTAATATAAATTTATGTGCTTCCGGCCTGTTAACTAACCGTTTCCCCATCCATCTTAATGAAAATCCATCGCGGTTATCTTCATGTGATTCAATTGATAAAATCTCTTGACCATTATCACTTGGCCCATCTTCTAATTTATGAATCCATTCGAATGTATTCGGTTGTGTTTCTTCGGACGCTTCGAAAGCATCTTCATAATGTAGAGCAATTTCATGTGCAATTTTTAACTCTCTTAACACATCGTGAAATAACAAAACTGCTTTCCTTGTTTCCACTAATTTATCTTGCATGGAAGCAGATCCATCTACTAAAAGCCCAAATACGGCATTTAGTTGCTGACTTGGTGCATTTTTTTTATAAAAAGGCTTTGGCCTTTCATCAGTCCAAAGAACTGTTTGCTTAGAGGATAATCTCCCCTTCGTTAAATTGATTCGTTTATCAACCTTTTTTTGTTCCATTCTTTTTTTCATTTCTTGAACAAAGGATTTAACAAAGGGTGCTTGTTCTTGTCTATATCGTTGAAGCAATTGCTTGCTTTGACTATTAGCTAATACTTCCATACGTTTTTCTTCGTAAACAACATTTACATGTTCCTTACCAAATTCTTTTCCAGCTTTTTTCATAGAATCTGATTTTTTGTTTGAAACTTCGGTCTGATTTATTTCTCTCGAATCTCCGGTAGATTGTCCCTGTCCAATTTCTGTAATCTCATGACCTTCTCTTCCTTCTTCAGCTGCCCCATCTAAATCCGCTTTGCCATCTCGACCATGTTCAAGCTCATATTGCAAATGAACTCCAGTTTCTTGCTTATTTTCTCTATGCCAACTTCGAAACACTTCTTCTATAGTATCTTTCTTCTCTTCTTCCCCAAGTTCACTTTCCTTCATCCCTTGATGATAATGAAAATCAGTGTTTGATATAGAGGAAGCCGATAAAATAGCATAATATTGTAATTTCGTATCGTGCAATAGAATATCCTGCATTAAATCGTACAGTTGATACACAAGCTCTGTAACAGATTCTGTGCTCTTACACTCATATACTTTCTGTATTAAAATGTCAGCCTTATCAAAATCCCTTGGTCCAGTAGTATGCATAGTCCCTTCATACATTCCAATAAAGACATAATTCAAAAATGCATCAGCGAGGAATCCTTTTTGACTATTTATACGTAGCTGCTGTTTGTGAAAAGCCAAATACGTTTGAACTCTCACTTTAAAAAGCTTAACAGTCCCAATTCTCTTTTTCTGAATCAGTTCCATTAACCGAAACTCTTCCATTAGTAAAACAAGCTGATCCAGTAGCTTAGAAAGTATCGGTGATCTTGTTGATTGGAAATCTTCCCAAGCATGAATATCAAAATGCTTCCAAAAGCCTTCCATTAATAGGTATATATCAGAAAGCCTACCTGCATGCATAATATCTATTTCGCGATGTCTCCAAAAAACACTAATGGCAATCGTTTGTTCTACCGGTTGAAACTCCATTAGCTTTCGTTCATTAATTATTACATGGTTGTGTTTGGAAAGTGCCCTTGCAAGATTTTCATAATGCATTAATTGTCTTGCATCAATCGTTTCATTGTTAAATTGTATAAATCTATTAACAGAGGTCATCTATATCCCTCACTTTACCCAAGATGAAGCTAATTCCAATACTAATTTTTTCTCTTGTTCATCTTCTAGTTTTTCGGCAATCGCATATGTAATTGCTCGCATTGGTTCCATGTACTGTGCAAGTTCTGTTGCATAAAGTAAACTTCGGATAGAAGCAGCTTCTTCAGAGAGCAACCCTTGCTTCACCTGATCCATTAGATCTTCTGCTAAGTTTAACATGAGGAAATGTAATTCGCTCGGTGCATTTGGGAATAAATCACTCCATAAACTTTTTAGTAAATCGCCAGTAATATAAGGGATAGAAAAAGAAACAAAGCGGTTTTTTAATGCTTCATTCATCGGAGTCGTCCCAATATACCCTTCATTAATAGCAGAAATAACAGAAAAATCAGGGTGCGCATATATAACTTCACCAGTGAATGGATTTGTTAGCATTCTCCTATAATCGAGGACGCTATGTAAAATAGGTAAAGTCTCTGATTTCGCCATATTAATTTCATCTATATACAAAATATGCCCTTTTTTCATTGCTTCAATAACGGGTCCCTCTACAAACTCAATAGAGTTAAGTCCATCTTTCAACACAATTGTCTTAAAGCCCAGTAATGCTTCTGCATCTAGATCTACAGAGCAATTTATACTTTGAATAGGTTGCTTGAAAAAAGCTGAAATTGTTTCTGCTAGCTTTGTTTTCCCGGCACCAGTTGGACCTTTTAATAGCACAGGTTTTTTTAGTGAAACTGCAATTTGTACATCTTCCAATAAATACTCATTAGGAGACAGATAACCTCCAGCACCGATTAATCGCTGATCTTCGTCATTATGGATTCTATCCAATCGAATCTGTTGTTCTTTTCCAACTAAATCTATCATATTGTTTTCTCCTTAAAAGAAAAAGCCGATGAAATTCATCGACTTTTTACTGAAAATATTCTTTGTAAAATCCGCCAACTTTACCTGTATTGTCAACGACAAATAGAAACTCTTCTGTTTCATTTTTTACTTCATATGATTTCCCAACTGTTAAAACATTGCTTACTAAGAACTTTTTAGCCTCTGTTTGTGTACATGTAACTGTTTTAAGTGTTGGTGTAGTTATCCAATTCGTATGTATCATCTAAACACTTCCTTTTCTTATTAGTATACGGAAGTATTCAAAAATTTTCAATCAAGAAAAAAAATACAGACACTCAATTTATGAGCGTCTGTATCTATAAAGTGTATTAAGATTCTAGTAATAAATCTTCAGGATTTTCAAGAAGCTCTTTCACTGTTTTTAAGAATCCAACAGAATCTTTCCCATCGATTACACGGTGGTCATAAGATAAAGCAACGTACATCATTGGACGAATTTCAACTTCGTTACCAACAGCGATTGGACGTTTTTGAATTGTATGCATTCCTAAGATCCCAACTTGCGTACCGTTAAGAATTGGTGTAGAAAGCAATGAACCGAATACGCCACCATTTGTAATAGTAAATGATCCGCCTGACATATCAGAAAGTGCTAATTTGTTATCACGAGCTTTTTTAGCAAGTTCTCCAATATTCCCTTCGATTTCAGCAAAGTTTTTACGATCTGCATCACGAACGATTGGCACAACTAATCCACCATCAGTTGAAACAGCAATACCGATATCGTAGAAATTGTTTTTCACAATTTCATTTCCATCAATTTGAGAATTTACGTATGGATATTTTTTAAGTGCAGAAACTACTGCTTTCGTAAAGAATGACATGAATCCAAGACGAACATCATGATCATCGAAGAATTTATCTTTTTTACGAGAACGTAATGCCATCACGTTTGTCATATCAATTTCGTTAAATGTTGTAAGCATTGCAGTACTTTGTCTAACTTCTAATAAACGAGCTGCAATTGTTTGACGACGGCGAGACATTTTCTCACGAGTTGTACGTCCATCATCTTCTTTTGCTGCTGCAGCAACTGGTGCTTGTGGTTTCACAGTTGGTGTCGGTGTTGAATTATGTGCTGAAACGTCTTGTACACGAACGCGACCCATTGGATCAACTGGTGAAATTTCACTTAAGTTGATGCCTTTTTCACGAGCTAATTTACGAGCTGCCGGGCTTGCAATTGTACGATCTTGTTCAGTAGTAGCTTCTACTGCAACTGGTGCAGCAGCTTTAGGTGCTTCTGGCGCTTTTTCTACTGGCGTTGGTGTTGGTGTTGATGCTGGTGTTGATGCCGATGACCCAGCTCCTACTATTGCAATTACTTCTCCTACTTGAACTGTGTCACCTTCAGCAAATAGTAATTCACTTACAACTCCAGCTTCTTCAGAAATAACTTCTACGTTTACTTTATCTGTTTCAAGTTCAACGATAAATTCACCTTTTTCAACTGTATCACCTGGTTGTTTTAACCATTGTGCGATTGTACCTTCTGTAATTGATTCTGCTAATTCTGGAACTATGATTTCTGCCACTTAAATTTCCTCCTCTAATTTATCTCTACATCAATTTCGCTTAGCGTATTTGCTAAATGAAGTTAAATACTATTTAATGCTTCTTCAATAATACGTGTTTGTTCTACTTTATACGTATCCATATCACCTTCAGCTGGGCTTGAACGATGAATACGGCCTACATAAGTTACTTTTTTATCATTTGCTAAATCTAATAATCTTGGAAGTGCATAGTTCCAAGAACCCATATTTTCAGGTTCTTCTTGAGCCCATGTAAGTTGTTTTACATTTGGATAACGCTCTAAAATTTCTTCTATTTTCTTAGCCGGGAATGGGTACAATTGTTCTACACGAATTATGTGTAAATGGTCAAAACTAGAACCATCTTTTACTTTATCCGCTAAGTCAATTGCTAATTTACCACTAGCAAATACGATTTTTTCAACTTTATCAACTTGTTTCCCTAAACCTGGTTGCTCGATTAAAGGTTCAAATTTCCCTGTTGTTAATTCTGCAACGCTCGCTCCAACTAATGGATGGCGTAGCAATGATTTTGGTGAAACAATTAATAACGGACGAATTGATTCATCTTTTAATTTTATAGCTTGTCTACGCAAAACATGGAAATAGTTTGCTGCACTTGATAGATTCGCAACTGTCCAGTTATTCTCAGCTGCAAGTTCTAAATAACGCTCTAAACGGGCACTTGAATGCTCTGCTCCTTGACCTTCTGCAGCATGTGGTAACAACATAACAAGTCCTGATTTTAAGCCCCATTTAGCACGCGCTGAACTGATGAAGTTATCAAACATCACTTGCGCCATGTTCGCAAAATCGCCGTACTGAGCTTCCCAAATAGATAATGAATTATTATCTTCTAAATTGTATCCGAATTCATATCCTAGAATTGCTGATTCGGTTAAAGGACTATTATGAACTACGAAAGATGAATTTGACTCACTAATATGATGAATTGGTGTCAGTTCATCACCTGTTACTGCGTCATGTAAAACTAAATGTCTATGAGAGAAAGTTCCTCGTTGAGCATCTTGACCAGTTAAACGAATGGAATTACCATCTTGTAAAATAGTTGCAAATGCAAGTGTTTCTGCATGTCCCCAATCCACTTTACCTTTTCCGTTAAACGGCTCTTCACGACGTTTCAAGATTTTTTCAAGCTTTTTAAATGGTGTAAATTCATTTGGCCAAGTTAATAATTCTTCATTAATCTTCGCAAGCTTACTTTCTTCTACACCTGTTTGTACATCTGGCATACCATTTAATACAGCGGCCGGAATAACAATTTCATGAACTGTTGATTGCGGAAGCTCTTTAACACGGTCATAAGCTTTTTGCATATCGTTAAATACTGATTCATCTAATGTTTCTATTTCATTCGATTCAATCATTTTTTCATCCACTAATTGTTGACCATAAATTTCACGAACCGTTGGATGTTTATGAACTGCATGGTACATTACTGGGTTTGTAACTAAAGGCTCATCCATTTCATTATGGCCATATCGACGGTATCCAAGAAGATCAATAACAATATCTTTCCCAAATCTTTGACGATATTCGTAAGCAAATTTAGCTACACCAATAACTGATTCTGGATCATCTGCATTTACATGAATAACTGGCACTTCATATCCTTTTGCTGGATCTGAAGAATAGTGAGTTGAACGAGAGTCAAAATGTTCAGTTGTGAATCCAATCATATTGTTGGCAATAATATGGATAGAACCGCCAGTTTGGAAACCGCGAACACGACTATAGTTTAATACCTCTGTTACTACACCTTGTCCAGGGAATGCGGCATCCCCATGTACTAAAATAGCAAAAGCTGCATTTTTATCTTGGACCGGATAACCTGCTACATTTGTTGTTTCTTGAGCAGCACGAGTTTGCCCCGTAACTACTGGGCTCACAACTTCTAAATGTGATGGATTATAAGCTAATTTTAACGTTAATCCTGATTGTGAGTGGAATGTAGCACCTTTATGGTATTTTGCATCACCATACCAGCCTTCTGATATTTCTAATGAGCCATCCTTTGGTAAAAATGATTCATTCGGTACATGCGCAAATTCAGCGAACATCATTTCATAAGGCTTTTGTAATACATGAGTTAATACATTTAAACGACCACGATGGGCCATCCCAATGTTCACTTGTTTTGTATTTGTTGTATCGGATTGACGTACTAATTCGTCCATTAATACAACCAATGAATCTAAACCTTCAATAGAGAAACGCTTTGCCCCAACAAATGTACGATGAATGAATTTTTCAAAACCTTCTATTTCTGTTAAACGTTTAAGTAATTGTTTTTTGTCTTCAGGAGACAGTTTATTTTGAATAGCGCTACTTTCAATTTTATCCTGTAACCATGCATGCTCTTCCGCATTAACTATATGTGCGATTTCATAAGCAATTTTGTTTGTATAAATAGATTTTAAATGTTCAATAGCTTCTAAACCGTTCGTAATATTACTTGCTGCTTTAGAAATTAGTAATGAAACTGGTACTTCTCTTAAATCTTGATCTGTTAATCCATACGTACTTGCATCAATTTTTGGATTCACTTTTGGACCATCATTCAATGGATAGATATTAGCTGTTAAATGTCCATGAGTTCGAATAGCATCTGCTAACTTAATCGCATTTAAAACTTTACCGAAATTGTTCGGTGCTAAATCTGAAGAAGAAGTTGAGCTATTTGTTGAAGTAGGTAATACTGGCGCACCATACTGCTTAAATAAGCTTGCTAATTCAGCATCCACTTCTTCCGGAGATTGTAAGAATAAATCATACTGCTCCATTACATAACCAAGGTTCGGTCCAGAAAAAGCTGACCAAGGTGATTGATTGTTCGACATTTAGAAAAACCTCCAACATATTTTGCCATCTAGGCATTGATAAATTCAGCATGAAAATAAAGTTAAAATATTTTTTATACACTTTTTCCCATTCATAATTTGTACATATTTATAGTTTACCACTGTTTTGAAAGGACTGAAAGCTTCCTCGAAAAAGAACAATTTTTCCATATCTATCTTACTACTATGGGGGGAAAAAACAATGCTTTTTAGTAATTTAAATGAGAATTTAAACTATTTTATTCAATTTCCACTGTTTTTTTTATTCATTTGTCATTTTAGGGAATAAAATGTTAAATTTTGTTCCATAATGTTCCTTACTTTCTACTTTAATAATTCCGTTATATTCTTTTACGAGTGCATGTACAATACTTAACCCGAGCCCAGATCCACCTTTTATTTTTGTTCTTGATGCATCAACTTTATAAAATCTTTCAAATATTTTAGGTAAATGTTTTTGAGAGATTCCTACACCATTATCTTCAATCGAAATCACATAATATAGATTACTTTTGGTAACTTCTATGTTAATTTCTGGTTTATTTTCATTGTACTTTATGGCATTATCTATTAGATTTTGAATAATCTGTTCTAGAGCAGTTTGAGGAACAGGCAAGACTTCATCTAAATCTGATGCAATTATAATCGTTACTTCAGGTTTTAAAGATTTATATTTCTTTTGGAGACCTAATAATACTTTGGATACATCAGTCTCTAGAACTTCATTTGAATTCTCTCTTTTTGCAAGTTTCAACATTTCTTCAATCATTTTTTTCATTTTTTGTATTTCAGATAGGGATATTTCTAATGATTCTTCTAATACTATTTTATCATTTTTCCCCCATCTATTTAAAAGAGATAAATGACCTTCTACTACTTGGATAGGTGTTCTCAATTCATGTGAAACATTATGAATAAATTCATCTTGCTTCGTTATAGTTTCAGAAACTTCATTCATAAGTTGTTTGTAAATAGTTAAGAGCTCTCCAATTTCGTCATTATTTGTATATTGGAAAGTAATCTCTTTTGAAAACTTGTATTGATTTGCTTCTTGCATTTCATCACGAAGTTCTTTTAAAGGTTTTAACAATATAGTTGACAATGAATACCCAATAAAAGCTGAAAGGACTAATGCGATTAACGCGAAAATAATCATAGCTATTAATATATAGTTCATTAATTGCGAAAAATTTTGTAGACTGTGAGATATTTCTAAATAACCAACAAAGGATCCAAAATCGATCTCAGCTGTATTATGATAGAGCAATTTATTATTAATATTTTGTAATTCAAATTCAAAAGCTACTTCGGATGAGAAGTTCGGAAAATCACTTGCATCATTAATCCGAAGAATTTCGATTCCATCTGAGTTCAGTATCCGTACTGATTGCTCTTGATTCACCAATTGATTTAATAAAGTTTTATTACGTTGAATGTCTTGTATAGAAATAATCGGACCTCTAGATTCAAAAAAACCAACAACTTCATTCAATGTATTTTGAGCAATCTTCTTTTCAGAAATTAACATCCAATTAAATATAGAAAAATATAAAATAATGCACATGGCTAAAAAACTTATGAAAATAGATATAGCTGCACTGTATGTCCATTTTTTTTGTAAAGTCCAATTGTTCATTCTCTCATCACATACCCTACGCCTCTAACAGTTTCGATAATCGATGAGACCTCCAGTGGAAGTTTCTTTCTTAAATGACGAATATACACGTCAACTACATTTGTTTCAACTTCTGTATCATAACCCCAAACTTTTTCTAATATAGCATCTCTCGTTAATACATTATACGCATTTTCCATCAAGAAAACTAACATATCATACTCCCTTTTAGTCAATTCAATTTCAACACCATCATAAACTACTTGATGCGCATTCTGATTAACCGTAAGTCCTTTAACAGACAAATTCGAATTCGATTCGGTTGTTACTTCCACTCTTCTTAAAACTGCACGAATTCTTGCTAATAATTCTTCAATTGCAAATGGTTTCACAACATAGTCATCTGCTCCCGCCTCTAATCCAGAGACCCGGTCTATAATAGCATCTCTTGCAGTTATTAATATAATGGGAGTATTTTTTTGCTTACGAACCCTTCTACATATTTCCAATCCATTTAAGCTAGGGAGCATCACGTCTACTAATAGCAAATCGTAATTATTCTCTAACGCTAGATCAGCACCTACTCTTCCATCATGAGCAATAGTTACTTGGAAATTTTCATGCTTTAATTCAAGTTCAACAAAATTCGCTATATTTACTTCATCTTCTATTAAAAGGATATGTCTAGTCATGTATTTCCCCTTTCTAATAAGAAAAGCGCAAGCGCCTATCACTGCGTAAGGCAGGCAAATGGGGATGAGGAAGGTCTGTTATTAACGCCACATCCTGTGGCATAACAGACATGACCTGCTTCGCGCAGGAGCACAGGCGGCTTACGCTAGACATATTATGCACAAATTTTATATATGTTCTTATCTGTTAAAAACCGTTTCATAATACATGAACGGCTTCATCTAGTAGTAAATATATTAAGCTTATTCATCATATATTAAGATAGCAGTTACCAATATTTTCTTTCAACTTTTCTACTCTAAAAGGGAAGCAAAATCATCATCAAAATCATATAATAAATTACAGTAAATGTCTTGAAAATGATTGAACCATTTTATGCGTTAACCCCTTATAGCGTCTGCATTAATTATATGTATTTCAGTTAGAAGAAACAAGTTATTTTGATGCAATTTTCAAAATAATTTTACATTAAAAATTAACAAAAAAAACATGTTTAAACACTATGCAAACGGGGAAAAACTTAGTATATTATTAAAGCAAATAATTTTATAAGACAAATTTTAATTTGTCGAGGGAAGGCAAATGGTGCGCCACCAGTTTTTGAGCTGGTCCTAGTAGGTTCGATTCCTACCCCGAAATTTTTTATGCACTTTGAAGTGAAAAATTTCTGGGACTAGGATGACACAGCTCATTTACGGTTCTATTTAGGGGGCGCTTTTTTTGATTAAAAAACGAGATTTGCACGAATGTACTTCTCTTTATGAATTAATGTCGGATCCAACGGTCATGACCTATGTTCGTCATAAGGCTTTTTCACCTGATGAATATTGGTTTGCTACTAAACAGTTAATGGAAGAAGAAGAAAAAGGGATAACAATCACCCGAACAATTATTAGTGATTTTGGTCAGCCTATTGGCACTATTAATCTTTTTGATGTAGAAAATGGTGCTGGCTTTTTAGGTACATGGTTGGGAACGCCATTTCAAGGACTTGGTTACAATAAAAAAGCAAAACAACAATTCCTTGAAGAACTGTTTTATGAGTTAGGTATACACACAGTTTTTCTTCGTATTAGAAAAAACAATCCAAAAAGTATTCGTGCAACAGAAAAGCTAAAATACGCAATGAGTGCAAATGAAACACATCCTGCTATCTATCAAGAAATCAACAAAAATGGGGATGTTTACGAATTATTCTATATTCCAAAAGATCTGTTCCACTTCGTAATGTTGCAACAAAATAACGAAGAAGAACAAGCGATATAAGAAATGCGGAAGCTCCTGTCGGGGCAAGGCGCTGTAGCTAGACATATTATGCAGGATTTTTATATGTTTTCTTATCTTAGAACAAAAGCAAACGTCTAAAAGGATTTCTTTTAAACGTTTGCTTTTTCTTTATTTTTTATAAGTAAGCAGTAATTCTGTAAATTGCATCGGAGTTTTAGATGATTTTGCAGTAAATTGTTTATCCATTATCTCTTCTTTATTTTGAACAAGCTCCGTAACAGATTGGATAAATGTATTTGCCGTTAAATTTTCTTCTTCTAATACAATTGCATAACCCATTTTTTTGAAAAAGTTTGCATTTAATACTTGATCTCCCCTGCTTGCATGAATAGATAATGGAATAAGCAACATCGGTTTTTTCAATTCTAAAAATTCAAAAATAGAATTTGAACCTGCTCTACTAATTACATAGTTTGCTATTTTCAACAAATGAGGTAACTCATCTGTAACATATTCAAAAGCAATATAATTTGATGTCCCTTGTAATGTTAGATCTAGATTCCCTTTTCCACATAAGTGAATCACTTGATAATCCTTTGTTAAGGCTTCCAGATTTTCTTTAATAGCATTGTTAATTTTCGTTGCTCCTTGACTACCACCCATGACAATAATGGTTTCCTTATTTGCATCAAAACCAGTTAGCTGTTCTGCTACCTTTTCACTCCCGTTAAATAGATCCGGTCGAATAATCGCTCCAATAGCAGACGCTTTTTCCATCGGTAAATAGTTTACCGTTTCTTCAAACACAGTAAAAATATGCTCTGCAAATGAGCCAGCTATCTTGTTTGCAAGACCCGGCGTTAAATCAGATTCGTGAATGACTACTGGAATATGTGATAGTTTAGCAGCCAACACTACTGGAACAGATACAAATCCACCTTTTGAAAAAACAAGAGAAGGTTTAACTTTTCTTAATACATTAAGTGCCTGCATCGTCCCATATAACACTTTAAATGGATCTGAGAAATTTTTAAAAGAGAAGTATCTTCTTAGTTTTCCATTTGAAATTGCATGATATGGAAGGGAAGGAAAGTTATCGTTTATCAACGACTTTTCAATACCATCATATGAGCCTATATAGTGTATATCATATCCTTTGTTTATTAATTCAGGAATAATCGCTTGATTTAACGATACGTGTCCTGCAGTACCTCCACCTGTTAATAAAATTGTGTTATTATTCATTAATAATCTCCTAACTATTTAAAACTTAAAAGGATGTATGCAAATTGCACAAAACGAAAACACTAACCGATAAAAGCTTTCATATGATTAAAATTGTAGTCCCAATATTAGTCACACAAGTCGCACTCTATTTAATGACCTTTTTCGATATTTTAATGACAAGTAAATATAGTATCTATCATTTAGCTGGTGTTTCCATCGGATCATCTATTTGGGTTCCTATCTACACTGGTCTAACTGGTATTTTAATAGGAATTACTCCAATTGTAGCACAATTAATGGGTGCAAAAAAGAAGGAAGATGTACGTACCTTTGTTCAACAAGGATTTTATATAGCTATTGTATTGGCTTTCCTAGTTTTTGCCGCGATTATTCTATTAATTGACCCAATTCTTCAGCTTATTCCTCTTGAAGATAGTGTACGCATTGTAGCGAAGAAATATTTGTATATGATGAGTATTGGTTTGATCCCATTATTTTTATTTAGTGTTCTTCGATCTTTTATCGATGCTTTAGGGCGAACACGCGTATCCATGTTTATTACTTTGCTTTCAGCACCGATTAATATTGTATTGAACTATATCTTTATTTTCGGGAAATTTGGGTTCCCTGCATTAGGAGGTGCTGGTGCCGGACTTGCTTCAGCACTCACATATTGGCTCGTTCTAATCATAGCGATTATGATTGTTTATCGAAATAAACCATTTACTGAAATAGCAATTTTTAAAAATTGGAGTAAACCATCCTTTGCAAAAATTGGCACTTTGTCGAAAATCGGCATTCCTATAGGACTATCTCTTTTTGCAGAAACTACAATTTTCTCTGCTGTAACCATACTCATGAGTGCTTATTCCACAGCAGTTATTTCAGCTCATCAAATTGCAATGAACTTCACCTCTCTTCTTTATATGATCCCATTAAGTATCGCTATGGGGGCTACCATTTTAGTTGGACATGAGGTTGGAGCTAAACGTTACAAAGATGCAAAAACATATAGTTGGTTAGGTGTAGCAACAGCAGTTATGTTTAGCTTTATCTCTTCTTCCATTTTGCTGATTTTCAGAGAACCAATTGCATCGATCTATACAGATGACGAATATGTGATCACATTAACAGTTCAGTTCTTCTTCTTTGCAGCCTTATTTCAACTTTCAGATGCCGTCCAAGCTCCAGTACAAGGAGCGCTAAGAGGATACAGAGATGTTACTGTTACATTTATTATGGCGATCATTTCGTATTGGATCATCGGACTCCCTACAGGGTATATCTTAGCTAACTTTACATCATTCGAACGATTTGGTTATTGGATCGGCCTTATCGTAGGATTATCTTTAGGGGCCATTACACTCGTTTCACGACTCATATTTTTACAAAAGAAATTATCAAAAAAACCAATCTAGTTTAAAACTAGATTGGTTTTTTTGATAATTATTTACTTATAAATTGTTGAGTCCAGTAATATCCACTATCAGATAATCCTACTCCGATATGTGTATAAGACGCATTCATAATATTTGCTTTATGGCCTGCTGAATTCATCCATCCATCTACTACTTCTGCAGCAGTACGTTGTCCCATTGCAATATTTTCTGCAGCTGACTTGTATGAAACTCCAAATGATTTCATTTGATCAAAAGGTGATCCATATGTTGGACTCGTATGAGAAAAATAGTTTTTGTCTTTCATATCTTGAGATTTTGCTTGAGCTGACTGTGTTAACTTTGTATCAATTTGTAATGCTTTAAGACCTGCTTTTGCACGTTCATTATTAGTTAAGTTCACAACTGCTTGCATTTCAGACGATACTTGTACTTCTTCTTTTTCTTCTGTAACTTGCTCATTTACTACAGGTGCTTTCTCTGTTTCAACTGGAGCTGGTGCTACAACTTCTGGTACTTCTTTAACTGGTACTACCGGGACTTCTTTTTCTTCAACAGGCGTTTTTGTTGGTGCAGGCGTTTCTACGACTGGTGCTTTTTCTGGTATAACAGGTGTTTCAACGACTGGTGCTTTTTCTGGTATAACAGGTGCTTTAACTTCTGGTTCTTGTTTAGTTGGTGTATTTACTACTTGACTCTTCTTCTCTGCAATAATCTTCTCAGCTAATTTTTTCGCTTCTTCTAAACCTGTAAGATTAGTTTCAAATCTCCAATTATACTTTTCTGTTAGATTATTTAGAGAAACCCATTTATATGTGGTCGATGTTTTAACTTGGGAAGTGATGTTTGAATCTCCAGTTGTCATCGATGCATCCGCTGTGTTTGTAGAAAATAGTAAGCTAGTGGCAAGTATGCCAGCCATAATAGAATATTTTTTATTCAATTTCAATTCCTCCTTCTTTTGTGTACACCCATTGTAACCACAAAATCAGCGAGAAAATTATTATAAAATATACCAGTTGAACCATTTAGGAGAATTTCTTATAGTTTAAGAGAATCCTAACTGAAATAATTGGATATCTTCACCACATAACTTAAATTTTACATACCATTTTCTGTTGACAGTTTTGTATAAGTCTTTTTAAAAGCTATACAGGTCTAATCATGGGAGCTGCCTATTATGTCAATTTGATTCACTTGATCTCCTATAATTACGATTTGCGGTGACATTTTCATGTATTCCGGAAGCCATTGAACCATTCCATATGCATATTGAAATAAATAAGGATTTTTGTGCCCTACTAATGGTACATACCCTTTCATTCGATAAATCGTATCTGGAAGATTTCTTACCCACTCTTCAAATTCTTCTTGTTTAACCGCTTCTTTGAATGTATGTAATCGGGAAGATAAAGTTAATTGTTTGCCAATGGCGGTTTGGTTAATTTCTTTTTCATGAAATGTAGCCTCTAATTTTGTTATTAAATTTAAAGGTATTTTACTATTAGTTGTTTGAATAATTGGAGCAGTTGAATTTAATGCTTGAATTTGCATTGTTACATCGGAAGCTTCTACTTCTGTTAACAAATCTATTTTATTTGCAACAATTAAATGTGCATGACGTATTTGTTCTAAAAATAACATCTTCGTTTGGGGAGTTAATTTGTCACGGTCTAACCAACGTTTACAGTCAGCAACTGTGATAATTCCCTTCATATTTAATCTATCCGCAAATAAAGGAGAAAAAACAGCATCTAGCGCTTCTACTGGGTGAGCAGCCCCCGTTGTTTCTATTAATAAAACATCGAAATTCTCCCCTTCTAATAGCATCTGAAGTTGAGCTTCCATTTTTTCAGAGCCTGTACAACAAATACAACCTTCTAACATTTCTTTTAATGGAACATCACCATCCACGGACCTGCTATCAAAATTGAGTTTTCCAAGCTCGTTCATAATAACTGCTGGCTTTAATCCTGCCGCTTTAAATTGTTCAATTAAATGTGATAGTAACGACGTTTTCCCACTTCCTAAAAAACCACTTAATAAATAAACATCCTTCATACACTATTAACTCCTTTTAATGTTGAAAAAGCTGACCGTCTAGGCCAGCTTTTCATTACTTATTTTTAGCTCGAGCTCCTTGTCTTAATTAGAGCAAAGATAGGAGCTTGCGCTTTTCTATTTTGCAAGAAGTTCTTTTACGACTTCTTTCGCTTTTTGTAATTGTGGATCATCTTTTAACACTTTTTCAGTAAGTTTAGTCATTAGGGAATAAGTAGTTTCCCCTGTTAGTTCACCAGTTACAGCTAATTTATTATCCGTTTGGAATTTTTCAACTGCAGTTGTCATAGCAGCATCGAATTTGCCATCAATTTCTCCTACTTCATAACCAACAGCGGCAAGCATTTCCTCAGCATTTTTTACTACATCCGATACTTGATTTTCTGACAATACTATTGTCGGATCTAATGGAGCAAGTGATGCATATGCTGGATAATCAACTTTATAATCTGGAACAATCCCTTTGTCATGTATCCAATTACCTTCTGGTGTTAACCATTTTGCAGTTGTAATTTTAATGTTCGAACCATCTGGTAAATCATTTACTGTTTGAACAGTACCTTTACCAAACGATTTTAATCCAACAAGTGGGACATTCGCTGATTCACTAAGTGCTCCAGCTAAAATTTCCGATGCTGATGCACTACCTTCATCAATTATTAATGAAACTGGTACTTTCACACGTGTACCAGGCGAAGCTGTAGTTACATCTTTTGCTCCATCAACTTCAATCTGTAGAAGTGGCTTTCCATCTTCAACAAATAGATTTGAAATGTCGATCGCGGATTCTAACAAGCCACCTGGATTTTGACGAACATCCAATACCAGGCCTTTCATTCCAAGTTCTTCCATTTCTTTAATTGCAGCGAGTAACTCATCATACGTATTTGTTGAAAAACTTGAAATGTTTATATGCGCAATATTATCTTCTAACATTTCAGCATAAACAGTTTCAATAGGAATTTCATCTCGAACAATCTTGATATCTAGGTTTTTACTGTCCCCGCGTTTAATCGTTAGAATAACTTCAGTACCTTTTTCACCACGAATTAAAAGGACCGCTTCTGAAGCACTAAATCCTTGAATATCTTCTCCATCTACTGCAAGAATTTTATCATTTGATAATATCCCTGCTTTTTCTGCTGGAGAATTTTTTATAGGAGATATGACAGTAATTACTCCATCTCGTTCTTGAATTTCAGCACCGATACCTTGGAAACTTGATGAAATACTTTCATTAAATTGAAAAGCTTCATCTTGATTCATATAATCTGAATAAGGATCACCAAGCGCTTCAATCATTCCGTTAATAGCACCATTAATAATAGCGTCCTCATCAATTTCTGCATAATATTCTTTTTCTAATTTATCATATGCTAAATATAACTTAGAAAACTCTGTTCTTTCAGGTTTTACAACTTCTACTGCTTTTTCTTCGCCAAATGTTAATGAAAACATGGTTACTCCAGCTGTAGCTACCACTAAGGTAAAAATAATAATTAAAAATGCGAATGGTTTTAATTTAATGTAGCGTGATGCAGGTTTTACTTCGGTTGATTCTACTTTTTCATTCGTTTGGTTTTCGTCCAAATTTTCCACCCTTTTCATAAAAAAACTCAGAAGATTAAATCAATATTCTAAAATAGACTGCCATTTTGATGACAGTCTATTTCATTATACCTTTGTTAGTCTTGAATTGCGGCTTCTAAAGCTACAATAATCATATCGTTGAATGAAGTTTGTCTTTCTTCAGAAGTTGTTGCTTCTCCAGTAATGATATGATCACTTACTGTTAAAACAGAAAGTGCTTGACGTCCAAATTTAGCTGCAAGTGTATAAAGTGCGGCAGATTCCATTTCAACAGCTAGTACACCATAAGATGCCCATTTTTCATTTTGAGCATTGTCATTATAGAATAAATCAGCTGTAAATACGTTACCAACTTTTAAGTTAAGCCCTGCTTCTTTACCTGCATTATAGGCTTTATAAAGTAAATCAAAGTCAGCTGTTGGCGCAAAGCTAATATCATCTAAAAGCACTTTATTTAATGTAGAATCTGTTGATGCACTTTGAGCTAAAATTACGTCACGAACTTTTACATCTTTTTGGATTGCTCCACAAGTTCCAACACGGATTAGTTTTTGTACGTCGTAGTCGTTCATTAATTCGTGAATATAAATGGAGATGGATGGAACTCCCATACCTGTACCTTGGACAGAAATTCTTTTCCCTTTATAAGTTCCTGTATATCCAAACATATTACGAACTTCATTATATTGGACAACATCTTCCAAGAAGTTTTCTGCAATATATTTTGCTCGTAGTGGATCTCCAGGAAGTAAAATTGTATCTGCAATTTCACCTTTTTTTGCGCTAATGTGAATACTCATTTCATTACCTCTTTTCTAATACTTATCGGATTAATGATACATTTTTTTATTATTAAATGCAATGAAATCGCTAGCTATTTTCCTCTATATATAAGTCCCAGAGCTCATCAAAAACAACTGCAGGCATTTCTGGGTGAGCTAGTTCTTCAATATAGTTGGATAATGAATCGAAAGTAGAGTCATATTTAGGGAAATCATGTAGATGGAACATTGTATCAGCAAATTGGGATTTGTTATCCTTCATTTGTCCTCCACGGTATTTTAATGCATATAAATAAAACGATTGCTTCATACTTCACCTCGATTAATTCTTTTAACCCAAATCCTTTAATAATAAAAGGCACGGAGATTTATTTCTCCGAGCCTTTTACAATTGATCATTAAAAAAGCTTCATGTACTCTTCGTAGCCTTCTTCAACCATTTTTTCTTTTGGAACAAAACGCATAGAAGCTGAGTTAATACAATAGCGTAGTCCTGTTTCTTCTTTTGGTCCATCTGGAAAAACATGACCTAGATGAGAATTCGCTGTTTTGCTTCTTACTTCTACACGTCTCATACCATGGGTTGTATCAACGTTCTCCACTACTTCTTGATCTTCTATTGGTCTAGTAAAGCTTGGCCACCCGCACCCAGCATCATATTTATCTTTCGAATGGAATAAGGCTTTACCAGATACGACGTCAACATAAATTCCTTCTTCATAATGTTTGTCATATTCCCCTTGAAATGGTGGCTCTGTTCCATTCTGTTGCGTAACAAAATATTGCATTTCCGTTAGTTTTTCTTTCATTTTGAAACCTCCTTCGACTTTTCTACAAATGCGGCTCTTCCAGAACCTTCAAAGTATCTATTATAATGTGCTGGATTTTTCTTGTAATAATCTTGATGATAATCTTCTGCTTCATAAAACACAGATGCAGGTAGAATTTTTGTCGCTATTTTTTTATTAAATTTACCAGAAGCATCTAAGATCTCTTTAGACTTTTCTGCTTGTTCACGTTGTTCTTCTGTATGGTAAAATATTGCTGTTTGATAGGAAGTACCGCGATCAAAAAATTGTCCAAAGTCATCTGTTGGATCAATATTAAGCCAAAAAATATCTAATAATTGTTGATAAGAAAAAAGTTCAGAGTTGAAAGTAATCTGTATTGCCTCATAATGACCAGTCGTTTCAGTACAAACCTGCTCATACGTAGGATTAGGAACATGCCCACCTGTATAACCCGATATTACCTTTTCAATTCCCTCATAGGTATCGAAAGGCTTTACCATGCACCAAAAACAACCACCAGCAAATGTTGCTTTTTCCATCATTCTCTCCCCCTATTCATTTGGAATAACAATCTCTAGCGTAATGATATCTTCCACTAAATTCAACTCTTTTGCTCGCACGTGAACTCCAGAAGCCATTGGAATACTCGCTAATTGTATAAGTACTTCTTTATCCTTAGGTTTTACAATCATCCATTTAGGTAATTCGATTGAATCTCTTAATAACTTTAACACGGTTTCGGGAGGAAGTTGTAAATCACCTACTTCCAAAGAAGATTGCTCTAAACGAATATTCCCATTATCCTCAACAAATGGCTCAAAATACATCTTTACAGGCAAATTCAATGAAAAGATTGTAAGCTCTGATGACAATACAACTTGATCTTCTAACGTTAGTTGAAGCGGTAAAGGTTTACCTTCCATTGCTTTTTCCATAAAAGTATTGGCAATCCCTTCAAAATCGTCCTTGGTTGAATTTAAAGTTAATATATTTCCTGCAGGAGTTTTTGTCCCTATTTCTTCTTCAAGCTGATCAGTAGGTGATGAGATCCAATAAAATAACATACCTATACTTCCTAAAATTGCTATTACTAGTAGAAAAAAAGCAATCTTCCATTTATTCATTTCATCAACTCCCTAAAACAGCAATTCCCTCTTTTGTTGATCTATTAAACCACAATCTTGTAAGGAGTTCATAATGGACCCTGTAATCAATTGATATCCTTTACTATTGGGGTGAAAAAAGTCTGTATGGTACACTAAATTTTCATTTGAATCAAATAATTGATCTACCCCAATAAAGCAAGCTTGCTTATTCTCATCTGCAATCTTTTCTATTGTATTATTCCAATCTAAAACAATAGTATCGAATTCATTTTTTCCGTCTGTTACAATCGAAAAAGGATTATATATACCTATCAATACAATAATTGCATCACTATTAATCTCTTGAATTCCCTTTATAATGTTCTTGTAATTTTTTTCAAATGAAATCAATTCCTTTTCAAAGGATTCCACTTTAAGATTAAATAAATTCTTTTTTACAATCTTCATCATATCATTTCCACCTATTGTTAATGTGATGATATCTGCATTTCGTAATTGATGATCCATATCCCCACTTTTTAGAATTTTTAGAAGCTGATCACTTCTTCTACCTCTTTTTGCAGTATTGGTAAGAACGACATCTTCTATTCCATTGAATTGTAATACTTCTTTCTCAAATCTTCCAATGTAGCCTTCTCTTTTTAGTTCATCCCCCACCCCTTGCGTAAGTGAATCACCAAGTCCTACTAACTCTATCGTCCGCGGGAAAAAAGAATATGGTATGACATACTTCTCAAATGTTAATTCTTCTTTTTCCGTAAAAGAGACAGGAATCATTTCTTGAGAAGCGCATCCACTCAACAAGACAATACAAATAAACATTATAATATTTTTCATTCTAAACCCCTTTATAAAAGAAAAGCAGGGAATCATCCCTGCTTTGTTGTTACTTCTAGACGTAAGTACCTGTCTTAGCGTTTAGAAGCACAGACAGGAGCTTTAGTTATTATTCAGTCATATACATAAATCCAATCGCACCAGGGCCTGTATGTGTACTTATAACAGGTGATGTAATGGATACTTTGATGTCTTTAAAACCTGTTTGCTCAATTAACTTTATTAATGGATTTGCCATATTTAGAGCATTTGCATGAGAAATGCCAACTGCTTTTACAACTTTCCCTTTTGTATCTTCTATATACCGATCGAACAAATAACTCACGACTTGTTTATAACTTCTTACTTTTGCAACAGGATTGTAAACTCCACCTTCTAAACTAGCAATTGGTTTAATTGAAAGCAAAGAACCAATCATTGCTTTTCCTTTTCCAATGCGTCCACCCTTAACCATGTTATCTAACGTATCAAGAACAACAAAGAGATTTGAATTGATACGAATCTCTTCAATTTTCTTTAAAATCGCTTCTTTTGATTCCCCATTCGCAGCCATGATTGCCGCTGCTTCTACTTGGAACGATAAAGCGAAAGTAATAAACATTGAATCAATAACTGTCACATCAGAATCTGTTATTTCAGCTGCAGCTTGTGCAGATTTTAATGTTCCACTCATTCCACCAGTCATATGAATGGAAATTACTTGATCTCCATTTTGACCTAACTGATCATATAACTCTTTAAAAACACCCACAGCTGGTTGAGATGATTTTGGCAATTCTTTTGAAACTGCCATTTTCTCTAAAAATTCAGGTGGCTGAATATTTACACCATCGATATACTGTTCTCCGTCAATCTGAATCGTTAATGGTACAACGTGTATGTTATATTTTTTAATCAATTCTTTTGTAAAATCTGCTGTCGAATCTGTCACAATGTGAATGTTAGGCATGTATTATCCCTTCCTTCCTCTATACATCTATTATAAGAAGAAGTATAGCGCTCTGTAAACTAAAAGTACGTAGTTTGCATTTCTTCCCACTTATTTTGAAATTGATCATGCAGTTCATTGGGGAATGGTTCTTGAATACTTTCTATACTATATGTAGGCAAAATAGGTAGCTGAACTTTCCTGAACGAATTTTATCATTATTTTTCTATTATTCGTATAAAGTGATTCAAATTAATTCAAAACAAAACAACTTATTCACTAACGTTTCTTTCATATATCAAATAAGCATATGTTGTACCATCCCGAGTTTGCATATCATCTGTTTTTTCCACTAGGTTCCATTCATTCAGGCTATATGGGGGGAAAAATGTATCCCCTTTAAAGTCGTTTTGAATTAACGTAATGTACAATCGGTCAGCTATTGGTAAAACAGCTCTAAAAATTTGTTCTCCTCCAATAACCATTATTTCTTCATGAAAAGCACCTGCAAGTTGCAGCGCCTCTTCCATACTCGTAACGACATCTGCTCCCTCTACTTTGTAGTCAGGATTGCGTGAAACAATAATGTTTTTTCTTCCTGGTAATATCCTACCGATAGATTCAAACGTTTTTCTTCCCATAACCATTGCTTTGTTCATCGTTTTTTCTTTAAAATAAGCAAGGTCTCCGGGAATATGCCATGGCATTTTATTGTCTTGTCCAATTACACGGTTAGGGTCATGTGCAACGATTAATGAAATCATTTATAGTCCTCCTCTTGAAATCAAATACACGCAAGGCGTATTTGATTCCGCGCTAGCTAGTCGCATAAAAGTATGTACGTGAATAAAGTTAAACAGCAATTGGTGCCTTTATTCTAGGGTGTGGATCATATCCTTCGATTGCTATATCTTCCAGTTCATAGTCAAAAATAGATTCTTTTTCAGCCGATAAAATTAATGTAGGTAATTCTCTCGGTGTACGTTTTAGTTGCGTTTCTACTTGGTCCATATGGTTAACATAGAGATGCGCATCACCAAGCGTATGTACAAATTCCCCGACTTCTAAATGACACTCTTTCGCTATTAAATGCGTAAGTAATGCATATGAAGCAATATTAAAAGGAACACCTAAAAATACATCCGCACTGCGTTGATACAATTGGCAAGAAAGTTTGCCTTCCGCAACATAAAATTGCATAAACGTATGACATGGCGGCAAAGCCATTTCATCGACTTCAGCAGGATTCCACGCGGTAATAATATGTCTTCTAGAATTAGGATTCACTTTAATCTGCTCGATCAGATTTTGTAGTTGGTCAATAGTAGCTCCATCTTTAGCTGGCCATGATCTCCACTGTCTACCGTAAACTGGGCCAAGATCGCCAAAGTCAGAAGCAAACTGTTCATCCGCAAGAATCTTGGAGCAGAATATCTCCATCTGTTCATCTACAATAGCTTTAAAAGCTAAATCTTTAGCAGCTCGAACTCCAAAATTAGTCATATCTGGACCCTGGTAGCTTTCACTCTTCACCCATTTTTCAAAAGCCCATTCATCCCATATATGATTATTATTTTCGATTAATGTTTTTACATTCGTATCACCTTTTAAAAACCATAATAACTCACTTACTACTAAACGAAATGCAGTTTTTTTCGTTGTCAATAAAGGAAACCCTTTGGATAAATCGAATCGCATTTGATAACCAAACACACTTTTCGTACCAGTTCCCGTTCGGTCACCTTTCATAACGCCAGTTTCTTGTATATGTTTACATAATGTTAAATACTGTTCCATTAAAATTCCCCATTTACACTTTATATTCTAAATTTCATTATAACCAAAAAACGCCCTCAACAACAAACATCTGAGGGCGTGAAAATTTTATGACAACCATTTAGGTGGCGTATTTTTAGACCAATAGATTTCGCCTAAAGCATAGTGTTTAGAATAATTATCTTCTTCCAGGTGATAATGAAAATTAAAGAAAAAGCCATCCAATGGTTTTTTGTCTGTTCTTACATGAAATCGAATAACATCTTTTTTAGAGTCATTATTATAAATGTGAAAAATCTTTTCATGGTATTCTCCGGATGGCTGTTCTGAAATTACCAAATTCCTTGCTTTATCAGGATCAACTTTCGAAATTGTCGTATCAATTACTTCTTGAATTTTAGGAAATATAACATCGTCAAATTCATCTTGAATTACCGGACCAATTCTATTTCCAAACTTTATGTATGATTGTTCTTTTGCATTATTCGCTATATAGTCAATTAGATTCGGTTCATCGACTAAATTAGTCGAATCCTTTAGTGTAACCTGCTCAAAATCAATTGTATTTTCATTAGATTGAATGGATTTTAGAGGACTTTTATTTTCTAATAAATGTTCCCAGATAAGATGATCAGGTGGGATGATACCGAATGTTAACAATGCAACTGTAATAATTAGAGACTTTTGAATCCATTTTTTCATCTTTTAACCCCCCTCAATTCCGATTAATTTGTCTATGTTTATATAATGATATACGTTTTTCTGAACAAAAGGTTTCATCTTCTATCTATTCATTGTACAATAAACAATGTAAACAATCAGCCGTTTTTTAATATGGGAGGAGAATTTATAATGGATACAAGTTTAATCATTGGAATCGGATTTTTATTTTTATTAGGATATTTAACAACACTTAACTTTACAGATTAATGTTAAAGAAGCTGTCACAATTGGCAGCTTTTTTATTTAAAGATAAGAAAGCATATAGAATTCTGCATAATATGTCTAGCTATAGCGCCTTGCCTGTCGGGGCAGAGATAGGCACTGTAGCTTTTCTTATTCCAATATTCCATAGTGAAACTTAGAAGTTAATCTAGTTAATTGTTTAAAATGATATTGCTCGAATAACGGTGAGCGGAAATGTGCTTTTAATACAACTCTTCTTTTCGCAACTCGTTTTGCTTCCTTTACCCACTCGTCCGTTAACCCTTGATGCACACCCACTTCTCTCAGCGCTTGAAAATTAGTAGATTCTTCTATTACTTCTTCAAACATTGGATCCATATATACAACATCATATGAGTCAGTTTCTGTATTTTTTAAACATTCCATTGCATCTTGATGAACTAGTTTAACTCTTCTCATACTATTCAACAATTCAGTCGCATCGGTTTCATAGGAATTAAGTCCTTGACGTACAATATAAGAAACTAAATCGTCTTTCTCACATGCATGTACTAATCCACTTTCCCCAACCGCATACGCAGCTATTATACTATCCGAGCATAGTCCAGCAGTTGTATCTAAAAATCGATCCCCGTTTTGTAAGCCTGTAGCTTGTAAAAAAAGATCCTGTTCTCCATTTAGCAATCGCTTCATACGAAAAGCAGCCGAATTGGGATGAAAGAAAAAAGGAGCATTAGAGCCATAACTATACAGCTCTAATCTCTCTTTACTCACAACTACTATATTTGCTTGAAACTCAGTTTGAAGTTTTTGAACAGACTTTTTTTGACGATTTACATAAGGTAAAGAAAGCTCAATCGCTATTTCTTTTGCTCTTTTAACAAATACGTCATTTGTCCGTCCTCCAGTTGTTACAATTGATTTCATGCAGAAACAATTTGAGTAAGAACTCCAGATAAATGTTCTTTTATCGCTTCCATTGAATTACTTTCAATTTGTTCACGAGGAATAAAATACGCTAATTGTCCATCTTTCCAAATTGCAATTGAAGGAGAGCTTGGTGGTACATCTGCAAAATATCCTCTCATTGCTGCAGTAGCTTCTTGATCTTGTCCTGCAAAAACAGTTACTAGGTTTTCAGGTTTCACTTCTACTTCATTTAAAGCAGTTACTACAGCTGGTCTAGCAAGTCCTGCTGCACATCCACAAACTGAGTTTATAACGATTAGTGAGACTCCTTCTGCACTTGCCATATGTTCTTGCACATCTTCAGGCGTTGTTAATTCAGTAAAACCTGCATTTGTTAACTCACTTCTCATTGGTTTAACTATTCCTTGCATATATTCATCGTAAGCGTTCATGATTTCGCCCTCTTTCATTTAGTTTCACAATTCCTATTATAACAACATTTCTATTACATTAGCCATTATACTGTTTTCGTATAATTTCACTCTTTTTTGTGATTTTCTTGTTAAACCAAAATTGGTGTTGTTAAACACGGTTAACAACGAATTGGCTAGACATGAAAAACCACCTTCCAAATTAACGGTTGGTGGTTTCCTTTATTCCAAAGCTGTTACATCTACTATTCCATCTAGCTTCAACACAAAAGACTTGAACACATCTTCCATTTCAATAGTTCTTCTACTCAAATCCACCCAGGTAATTTTTCCGTTATGAAAAATAAAATGCCCATCTTCCCAAGTTTTGTTCTCGACATCTACATTTCGTTTCATGGCTATTTCGATGTTCTCTTGTATCGCATTCAGGCTCCATTTATCTAAACCTGGACGATGTATTTTTTTAGTCTCTATTCTCTTTCATGCAAATTACTTCAACAATCTGGTTATACTGCATAGCTTTCAAAATATTTATACGCACATAAGTTCCCTACCCCTTATCCATATACGAACGTACGCTTTATTTTATTACAAGAAAATTATTCTATTTTAGATAAATAACAAAGCGAACCTCTCAATCATGAGAAGGTCGCTTTCATGTTTCTTATTTCTTTGAACCTCTATATACCATAACAGCAACTTCTTCACGCGTAGCTAGTCGTAGTGGGTATGTTCCATCTGTAATACCTGCAGCAATCGCTAAAATATTTTTCCACTTGCGTATTTGGGAATCACTTTTATCCACCACCTGTACTGCTATATCTTTTAATTGAACCTCTCTATTATGTTCTTTCCATATCTCAAATGCTTTATCCCTATGACTCTACTTGTTTACTCATCTTTTGTCCCCCCATCGTTTATTTCTTACAGATCCACCAACACGTATATAAGTTGGACGATTAGTACCCATCAATTCTTCAATTTTCTTGCGTATAAATTTCTTCTTTCGTGAAAAGTTTTGACATGCAATCACTCATTTACGAATTGTTTTGTAATGCTTCATAAATAAATTGACAATCCAATTAGAGTAAATGGCAATTGAATAATGGCTACAGTGATCCAAAACATAAATTCACTCCCTCACTATATGGTCGTACTGCACTACACAACAAATTGAATTCGTACATATCATGCTAAGAGTGTGTTATAAAACACGTGACAATGATTGAAAGGAGGATTGACCTATGGGTTCCTCGATTGATTACACCTCACCATCAACACAATTCACTTTTGATGTGAATAAAAGTACCTTTGTCAAAAAAGATAGTCAGAACTTTATTAATGTTTTAGGGATTCAGCAGTTAAACACCCTAAACAATGTATCCTTACTTGATATTTATCTTAGTGCAAACAATGTTATCGAGCCCCATTACCACCAAAATGCCGCTGAACTGGTTTATTGCATTTCTGGTGCATTAACTGTTTCATTAATGAATCCATTTACCAAGCAAATGCAACATTATCCAATTACACCCGGCCAAGTAGCAAACGTCCCACAAGGATGGTGGCATTATGAAGTGGCTACAGAGGATCATACACATCTACTTGCCATTTTTAATGCACCGACACCTGAAGTAATTCTTGGGTCCGATATCTTGAAGTTGACACCTGCGAGTATTATGGCGCACACCTATTGTTTGGATAAAACTCAATGGAAAAAAGCCATCGCACCAGTAATTCCCTCCACATTTATCGGTCCACCTGCGAGCTGCAACAAAACCACTGAAAGCAATGCACAACATAATCCAAATTTCATAAATCATCACGACAGCCATGGGTATACAATGCAAGAACTTAATCCCTATTACCGTCCCTATTACCATCACCAGAATTATTAAATTTGATAGAGCATCGCTATGACATGGGTAACTTCTCATGTATCTTTTTATGTCACAGTTTGGTTCTACAGTGCCATCTCACATACGAACTTTTTCAAATTAACTGTTACCAAGTTGTATGCCCCTATCCTTTTTAAAAATATGAATATGCTATTTTTATAACTGGAGGTGCAATTCCTTCCTCCTTGTCTGTGCCTCCAGTTAATTAGGAGGTGTATATTATGAGCGAAACAGTTAGTGAATACGGAAACGGATCAGGATTTGCTTTAATCATTGTTCTGTTTATTCTTTTGATTATTATTGGCGCGGCCATTTTCAACTCAGACGGCTACGGTGATAACTGCGGCGGTTACGGTTACTGACTTCCGGTTTTTAAAAATTATAGTACATCAGAGATAGGGTTTTAATTACCTGTCTTTTTTAAACTGTCTTCACCATTCCACTTTTACTACAGCTCTAGGATTCTCTGAATAGAATTTCCGAACGTTCATTTCCACTATCTGTGCATCATCGTGCCAAATCACTTTACTGAGACCGTCTTTAATACCTTTTACTAGATTGTCCAAGTCTGGTTTCTTTGTTGGTCTTAATACACCTGATATTACATCTTCACGTTTATTTTTGCTTATAGACTTAGGAATTGGTCTATAAATATCTAAAAATAGTCGAACTTCACTTTCAATTAATGCAGAATGTTTCTCTGCATTCACATGGTCGAGCCATCGAATACCCTTCTGCATCAATGAAAAAGATAAGTTCTTTGTCCTGGCATGCGGCACCTTAGCAAATAGTCTTAGCCAATAGCGCTGATCTTGACAAGGCACTTTAAACATCCTTATACAAGCATTTGATTTTATACAGCAACAGGATTTCAAGGTGCAGATACAATTACCCTCTTCGTTAGAGTAAATGAAATAAAATTTTTTCAATTTCAAGTTCGTGTAAATGACTTTCAACCTAACGATACTATTCCTATGGCATAGCTAGTTTTAGCTGCATCTGACATTGAATTTCTTACACCCGAAGTAGAGGAATTCGAAAAATCTATGGAACTTTAGTTAATAGGAATACTATTGGCTCTGCAAGGCCTCTTTTTTTCATATTTACTTTTTACATTTAGGACACTTGTTCGTCTGGTTTTTATTTAGAAAGGTGTATATTCTGAAAACAGAGATACCAATTATTATTAAGAAGGGGATGATTTGATGGTTAACTTAAACAAAATTGAATTGACGAAAAAAGGACAGGCTATTAATCTTACAAAAAGCAGCAATTCAATAGGAGAGATATTGGTAAATCTACAATGGAACCCAAAAAGTAGTTCTGTAAAATCGACTGGTTTCATGTCGTCATTGTTGGGGAAAAAACCAAAGGGTACTAGCATTGATCTAGATTTAGGTTGCTTATATGAGCTGAAAAACGGTCAAAAAGGATGTGTTCAAGCATTAGGAAAGGCGTTTGGTTCACTTTCTTCCCCACCGTATATTCAATTAGACGGTGATGATCGCACTGGCTCTTCTACTACAGGAGAAAATCTTCGAATTAACGGAAATCGTCTATCTGAAATTAAACGAATTCTTGTATATTCATTCATCTATAATGGTGTTTCGAATTGGTCTGAAGCAGACGGAGTTGTTACGTTAAAATATAAAGATGGTTCTGATATTGAAGTAAAGCTAAATGAACATAAAAATGGTCAAAATATGTGTGCAATTGCAATGATCGAAAACGAAAATGACGAAACGTTTAAAATTCAGCGACTCATAGAGTATTTTAGAGGTCATCAAGATATGGATAATTCATATAAGTGGGGAATGAAATGGTCAGCTGGTAAAAAATGATTATTTAAACCGCCCTCTTTATGGCTATCTAGATGCAGGATACAATTAGAGATAGTTGCTTCATTTAGTTAAATTACAGAAAGCAATAGCCATAGTGATATGCTCTACTTTTTTAAATATAAACTTTAAGAATTAGACATCTATGGAATCTATCATTTTATTAGGAGGGTTACAAATGAAAAAATTATCAACAGTTTTACTTTCTGCTTCATTATTATTTGGACTAACAGTAGTATCTCCACTAACAACAGATGCAGCTGCGAAAAATTTTAGTAACTGCACTGAATTAAACAAAGTATACAAAGGCGGCGTGGCCAAAGACGGAAAAGTTACAAATAAAGGCGGAAAAACCAAATATAAGCCAACCCTTTCTGCAGAAGTTTATAAACTTAATTCATCTAAAGATCGCGACAAAGATGGGATTGCTTGTGAAAGATAATATTTAGAATAAGTAATATGAGATATAGTTTTCTATGTCTCTTTTTTAATTTTGCCCCTGTATTAGAAACGAACATGAAAATCTAAACATTCAGTTTTTTTGATTTAACGTGATTGTTTTGGACACAGGGACTTTTTTAGCTTGCTCACTGAGGCTGGAGTGGATTTAAATTTTTCATGAATCGTGTTGGCATAAAAATTCATTAACCAATACACAATTTTTTTTACGTATTCCAAGTGGTATGCGAGAAAATGCTTCTCAAAAATGCATGAGAAATTTACGCAATTACTAACTGATGAAATCTAAAAAATATGTTTTTGGGAGAAAATAAGAATAAATGTTTACATAGCAAGGATTTCAGAATAGATGATGGCATATATTCATCGTAAGCGTTCATCTATTCTCCTACTTTCAGTTGTATTCCTTATCCCTTTAAATATGGGATTTCTCTTTTCTATTCTACTCATAAGTTTATGATTTTTCATCTATTTTCACTTTTCATTGCTGGACTTTTGGGGAATTTAAAATTAAATAATGCATTTTTAGTTATTTTGTACAAAAATATGTTTAATTACTATAAATTGTGGTGTAGAATAAATAACTTTAAATTGGAAAAGAGATACGATAAATTGAGTGAAAATTTGAATGGGGGGAGCATTATTAAAAGTTTATTATGCAAAAAAAGTTTGAAGTTTGTAATTGAAATTAAAAGAAAAGACATGTATAACAAAGCAAAGAATTTAGGATTCACAAATCCACAAGTTGTAAATTGTAGTCAAGAGCTAGATCTACTTTTGAATAAATATTTTACTTAAGTATTAGTATGAGTTCGAGAGATAAACTCGATTTTAGTTAGCAAATAATACTAACTGTCTTCAGTTTCAAAGTAGCTTTTAACAAATTCTCTTATAAAATTATCTCTTTTCAGCATGTCTTCTTCCTTTCGGAAAAAACCAACTTTTTTTATCCTTCTCTCTAATGGGAGCATATTCCATTCTGCAATTGCTAGTCCTTCAATTTCATAGCGCTTACGGACCGATGAAATCATATTGTCTATTTTTTCAGCTCTTACATCAAGTACTGTTTTTGGGCTTGGTAATCTATTCATTAATTGTTGTTCTAATTCTTTTTTCTTAATATCCAGTTCTTGAATCATTCTTTCTTCAAACTCTTTCTGCATTTTTTCGAATATATGGCTCATTTCTACCATCACTAGATCGTTATTTGGTTTCAGTGCTTCACCTTGCTTTAAATCAGGAAATGACCTTACCTCAAAGTTTGCTGCAAGAACATTGTAAATAGCATCTAGGCTCCATTTCTGTGCTCTCTTTTTCATGATAAATATTGCTATAGTTACATCCAATTCATCGTATATCTTTTTATTGTTAACCGTAGCTCTATTAATATGGTGAATCCCTTTGCTTTCGAGGTCTTTAAACCATTTATCCACGGTACTGTGATGAACAGACTCTTTAACACTTGTTTCTTCTTCGTATCTTTTTTGGGCCTCTTCTGTGAAATCCTTTATTTGCCAAACTGCTTCTTTTAATTCCATATATATACCACCTTCTTTATAATATAAAAGTGACTTGTAACCGCAATTATCGAACAATTAGTCAATATCAGTTTACTTCGACAACTATATGTAATTCCCTTTATTTTCAAGACGAAATATCTTGTCTTTTGAAATTTTAGTAAATATTACCTACTATTAAAAGCACAAGCTAAATAACCGCTTGTGCTTTTAATTTCTTAGAAGTTTATGAAATTTAAGAGAAGTGGATAACTTTCTACAAGAACTTCTTCGCGCAGACGCAAGCAACCTTTCTTCAATAGGCCCTTAATTCCTACTTTAATCCTGCCTTCCGTAATATTCCTTTTAATTAAAGTAAATTACTTCGAAAATTCCTTATAAGCCAAGGCCTTCAAAGCTAACATTTCTTCTTCCGTTAAAGTGCTTTCCATCTGATCGTCGATTGTTATCAAGAGTATATCATGCACTGAAATTGAATAACACCGCTTTGCATTCTATCTATTTTATATCTTTTCCTGTTTAGAAAGTGATCATTAGCTTTCAAATGAAAAACACCTTTGATATAAACACTAGTAAAAGTGCTTTATTATCAAAGGTGTAAAACGATATATATTATACAAGTGCAAGTGCCGGTTCAGCCCATTCCACTTGTTCTAAGAAACCATGGACATCTTCACATACTTTTTCTTTTTCTTTACCAGTCGTGATGATATGTCCTGATTGTTCATACCAGATGATTTCTTTTTCAATTGATTCTACTTCATCATGGATAAATGATGCACTTTCTTGGTAAATTGCATCGTCTAAAGTACCTTGTAAAACAAGCGTAGGCGACTTGATAGAACGTAACCCTTTGCGTGTGTTTTCTGTAAATGCATGCACACCATGTAGTGCATCTTGTGGAATATGTTTTAACTTTTCAAGTTCTTCTATAATAATTTCTCTTGATTTTCCTTCAAAAGATTTATAAATTTTCGCGTAGTTATATAATCGGTCAAATAAACCGTCTGTACTGTCTCTTTTAATAGGAGCGCACATGGAAATAACCGCTTTAACAGGGAAATTTTCTGCAACCTTTAGTGAAAATACTCCGCCTAAAGAAATACCAGCAACCGCAATTTCTTGATGACCTCTATCTTTTAAATGGTGATATCCTTCTACAACAGATTCCCACCAGTCAGCTGGACCAGTTTCTAACAATTCTTCTGGTGTAGCTCCATGACCTCTATACATTGGTGCGTGACAAGTATAACCTTTTTTTTGTAAAAACTCTCCTAATTTCTTCACTTCTTTTGTACTTCCAGTGAATCCATGAAGTAATAGTACGGCTCTCTTGCCGCCTTCAAATGTAAATGATTTAGGTGCAACAACTTTCATTTTAAATATCCCCTTTATTTATATGCAATGCTTTATCTGTCCTTATACTATCATTGACAATTGATAAAGTATAATTTATTATTTACATCATCATCATGCATAAAAGGTATCAATCGAACGAAAGGATTTGATTTGGACATGGAATGGCAAAGGCTCGAATATTTTCAAACATTAGCAAGAGTTCAACATATGACACGAGCAGCAGAAATGTTATCTATTTCACAACCTGCATTAAGCCGCTCCATTGCTGGTTTAGAACGAGATATTGGTATTCCCTTATTCGATAGACAAGGGCGCTCCATTATATTGAACCGCTATGGAATAATGTTTCTTGAGCGTGTTAATCGTATTTTGAAAGAAATGAATGATGGATTAAACGATATTCAGCAGTTGATTGACCCGGAACGAGGAGAAGTATCACTTGGTTTTTTACATACTCTTGGTACAAGTACGGTTCCAAACATTATTCGAGCTTTTCACGAAGAATTTCCCCATATTACGTTTCAATTTAAACAAAATCATACACATACACAGTTAAAGCAACTTAAATCAGGTGAATTAGATCTTTGTTTACTTGCGAACATGGAAAATGAGCAACCAATTGAGTGGACAGAATTATGGCGTGATGAACTATTTATCGTCGTACAAAAATGTCACCCACTTGGAAATAGAAAAAGTGTTTTCCTTAAAGAAATTGCACATGAATCGTTTATTTCAATGAAAAAAGGCTATAGACTAAGGAATACAACGGACGACATATTTGCCGAAGTAAATATTGTTCCCAACATATTATTTGAAGGTGATGAAGTTGCAACTGTTGCAGGATTTGTTGCAGAAGGTTTAGGAGTTTCTATATTGCCTGATGGAGAAGAAATAAATCCAAATAAAATCGCAAAATTACGTATCGAAGACATGACATGTGAGCGTGCAATTGGAATGGCAGTTGTTGCGAACCGTTATTTACCTCCTGCAGCGAAGCAATTCCAACAATTTATCCTTGATCATTTTTTGAAAAAGTAATAAGAAAAGCGGGAGAGTCTATCTCTGTGTAAGGCAGCAATTCCACGTTTAAATTATTAATCATGATTTATAAAATATAGCAAAATCACTATACGACTTATCCGAAAATAAGCGCAAAAGAGACTTTTCTCCTGTTTTTGTACTTATTTTAAAATATGTCGTATGCGATTTTTGCACATTTATGAGGTTGGTGACTTTTTTTGGGCAGGTTTGTTTGAGGAGCGCGGTTTTCGCGGGCGAGGAGGCTCACCGCTCGTAACGAAAATCAGCGTGGATCAGAATTTATTAATTTCACCAACGTCATATATAACACAAAAGCCGGACATTTAGTTGTCCGACTTTTGTGTTATATGTTATTTTCTAGCTTCGTTCATCTGTTTCCATACGGATCCTTTAGCTTCTTCTCCGCCTTCAATACGGGCAATGGCCATTCGAATTTGAAGTTTTACTTCATACTCTTTATCATCCATTGCTTCTTTCAACGCTGGTAGTGAATCTGCAGTACCCACTTCGTAAAAGTACATTGCTGCTCTCCATCGAACTAATTTGTTTTTATCGAATAGCGCTACTTTCATCGCTTCTCCAAAATGCTCAAATCCAAGATCGCTCATCGCATCTCCTGCTGTTCTTCTTACAGCAGAACCCTTATCCTTCAAAGCAATTTCTAAATAAGGAATCACTGCCTCGTCTTCGATCAATCCTAAATAAACAGTTGCAAGTCTGCGAATAGAAACTTGTTCATCCAAAACCGCTTTTGCAAGTATCGGCAAATCTTCTAGCTCAGGATTAATAAGATTATTTAGCAGTTGAAAGCGTTGTTCCCATTCACTTACTTCAAATTGTTCCAGTGTAAATGGTACACGAACAGGAGATTTCTCTGCAGCAGACGTATCTTTTTCATCGATTAATTGTTGTAATTTGCTTTCTGGGAATGCGGCTTCAAGCTCTTTGACTAATTGTTCGCCAATTTCTTTTTGATCTCCATAACGTACGCCAAAATCAACCCATTTACGGAGCAAAAGATAATTTTCTTTGTCGCCTTCCATCGCGATGTCTAGTGCTTTTATAAATCTCGCTGATAATCCATATCTAGATTCAGATTCACTATCGTAGACTTTTACTTGTAAAGGAATTCCTTTATATTGTTGCACATGCACGTATACTTCGCCATAATGGTCAAGTGACTTTTCAGATGATTCTTGTGCATTATCTGCTCCAAATACATTCTCAACGGAAGCTAAAATAGATTCCCAACTGAACTTAGCAATACGTTCGATAGCCAAGAAATCAGCAACATGGTAGACACCTTTGACTCCTTCAATCTCAAAAAGCTCTTGAATCTCTTGAGGAGCGCCTTCCATATTGTCTTTTTTATAATTATGACTTTTACCAAAAGGAAGCTCTGTATCGATGATTACCTTCATCGTATTAGGACTTGGTGTTGGTTCAATTGTAGTTATTTTCATTTTAGTAACCTCCAAAATAAAGACTTATGAAGTAATCTCTTCCAGATACGACCATCGTTCGATTAATTGTTCATATTGTTTGTTCGCTTGTTCTAACTGAGCAGTTGTTTCTTGAAGTAATGTAAAATCAGATCCTGCTTTTAGCACTTTTTGTTCTAAATCAGCAATCAACAGTTCCGTAATTTCTATTTCTTTTCCGATAGATTCCCACTCACGTTGTTCTTTATATGTGAGTTTTTTCTTTTCTTTCATTTCTTTTACTTCAGGTTCAACAAACTTTGGTTCCACAAGTTGGGTTGGATTGAGTTTTTCTTCCTCTAAATAATCCGAATAAACACCAAGCCACTCTCTGACTGTGCCATCCCCATTTAATACCCAAAGTTTCTTCGCAATACGGTCCAAGAAGAATCGATCATGGGAAATCGTAATAATAACTCCAGGGAATGTTTCCATAAAGTCTTCCAGTACAGATAAAGTTTGGATGTCTAAATCGTTTGTAGGCTCATCCATTAACAAAACATTTGGTTGCTCCATAAGCATTTTTAATAACACAAGTCGTTTTTTCTCTCCACCTGAGAGCTTACCTATTTGTGTACCATGTGTATTTAACGGAAATAGGAATCGTTCTAACATCTGAGCAGCAGAAAACTTCTCTCCAGAACCTGTTTCAATTAAATTGGAAGATTCCCGAACATATTCAATCATTCTCATTTGTGGATTCATCTCTGGTAATTGTTGCTTAAAATGCATCAGCTTTACAGTAGAACCTACCAGAATTTCTCCTGAATCTATTGGGATTTCTCCAGCAAGCATTTTAAGTACTGTACTTTTCCCTACCCCGTTTGGCCCAACAATACCAATTCTGTCCCCTGCTTGTAATAAGAAAGAGAAATCATCCACAATATTTTTAGATTTAAATCGTTTCGCTACGGATACTCCTTCAAGCACTTTTTTACCTAATCTAGTTGTAACAAGTTCCATTTCCAAGTTTTGATTGGAATTATTACGTTCTACTTTTGAATCAATTTCTTCAAAGCGATCTTTACGAGCTTTTTGTTTTGTCGATCTCGCTTTAGCCCCTCTTCGAATCCATTTCAATTCGTTTAGATATAGGTTGTGTAATTTATGCTGAGAAGAGGCATTCATTTCTTCGCGAATAGCCTTAGATTCTAAGTAATCTCCGTAAGTACCAGAGTGCGTATATAAGGTTTTATCTGCAAGTTCATAAATATGCGTAGCGACAGCATCTAGGAAGTAACGGTCATGGGTTACGAATATAATCGCTCCTTCAACACGTTGGAGCATTTCTTGTAGCCAGTCTGTAGATTCTTTGTCTAAATGGTTCGTAGGTTCATCTAGTAAAAGTAAATCAGAAGGTTCGATTAGTACTTTTGCAAGTGCGACTCTTTTTTGTTGACCACCAGATAAATGCAAAACAGATTCTTCAAACTGGGTAAGACCAAGTTTCGTTAAAGCTGTTTTTGCTAGAGCATTAACATCCCACGCTTGATAATCATCCATCTTTTGTTGTAAGTCCATTAATTTATCTTGTAAGACAGTTGAACTAGAATCCGCCATCATCTCAATCAAAGCTTCTTCATATTCTCTATTTATTTGTAAGATTGGAGAATCTCCACTAAATACTGCTTGGAGAACAGTCTCCTCTTTTTCAAAAACTGGTTGCTGCTCCAAATATGCAATTCTATAATTTTTAGGATGGTCTCGGTCAATGGAATCTGCTTCTAATTCATTTGCAATGATCGACAGAAATGTAGATTTACCTGTCCCATTGATCCCTATTAATCCTGCACGATTTTGATTGTTGATCGTAAATGAAATTTTTTCAAACAGCGTTTTTTCGCCCACTGTTTTTGTTAAATTTGAAATAATTAAATGGCTCATAGTAATTCCCCTGTTTCTTTTCTTAGTTGGTGTAAAAAGAGTTCCATAAATGTATGTCTCTCTTTTGCTAATTGCTTTCCTTTTTCCGTAACCATACTATCTGCTAAAAGTAATAGTTTCTCATAAAAATGAGTAACAGAGGCAGTTTCTTTTTGTCTATATTCTTCGATTGACATATTTGCGCGGGGTGTTTCCGCTGCGTCATACAACTTTCTCCCCTTTGCTCCTCCGTATGAAAACGTACGAGCAATACCTACTGCTCCAATAGCATCAAGTCGATCAGCATCTCTTGCAATTTTAGCTTCGATTGTCTTTGCCTCGAATTCATTTCCACCATTGAAAGAAATAGATTGGATGATTTCTTTAATCTGCGTGATTTTTTCGTCCGGGAGATTTAATGCTTCGATGATTCTATCTTCTTCCTGTTTATCCTTATCCTGTGCATACTTAGGATCGCTTACATCATGTAAAAGAACGGCTAATTCGATTATTTCACGATTCGCTGTAGGCTCTATTGCTGCGATTTCAAAAGCATTTTTCCGAACTCTTTCTATATGTTGAAAGTCGTGACTTGCATCAAAGTGCATGTACACTTCCTTGACTAATTGCTCACATTGCTCAATAGGATTCATATAATCTTTCTCCTCAGGTTAGGCTCACCTACTCTATTATATACAATAAAGCCGTTCTTCTGTAGGAATTGTATTTATTTTAATTAGTTTATGTTCCTTTGTGTCCGTACTAACATGAAAATAGGCATTCTCTCTTTTAGTTAGAATAGTTTTAAAATCTAGTCAAATAAACTATATCATTCACTTACAAGTTCATATGTTATAGAAATCCGGTTGTAAATAATATTTCAACCTGATCATCAAATAGGAAAGGAGATTATTATATGAGTAATTGGAAATGTGTACATTGTAAATATGAAAGTGAAAATCCTTATAAAAATTGCAAACGATGCAATTATAATCGGTGGGAACAGGAGGAGAGTAATCTGGAAAATAATCATTGGAATTTCAGCAGTCATGATGATGCAACTATTCTACAAGATGGCGGTCAGTTTTCATCCGTTGATCAAGAATCTGACGAATTAATCTGGATTAAAGATTCTTGTAATGTCACGGTTCAATCAACAGATACTCAAGCGGCTGTGTCTCTACAAGTGGGCTTGCAGCTTGCTATTGCTTTAATTATCAGCATTGCCATTGGCGATACAATCCAAGGCCAAGCAGTGGCTCAAGAAATCTTTCAACAATTTAATGATGAGCAAACGAACAAGCAGAAAATTTATGTTGATAACTCAAAAGACGTAAATATTGTAACTACTGATACGGACTTGGCAGTAAATATTGAGGCTATGCTTCAAATTTTAGTTGCATTAGTTGTCAAACTAGATGTTCTTTAAAAAATAAAAAGAGGTGAATATAATGGAGAAAAAAAAATGGAGAGCATTAGATCATTGCGATGATAACAATAGCAATGACAGAGATGTTCTACAAGATGGGAATCAAGTTGTATCAAGTAAGCAACAATCCTATGAATGGATCATCGTAAAGGATTCTGAAGGTGTAGAAATACAGACTACGGATACACAAGCTGCGATATCTTTACAACTAGGAATACAAGCAGCAATCGCTGCCGTCATTAGCGTTACTATTGGTGATTCAGACCAAGGTAAAGCAGTGGCTCAAGATATCAAACAATTTATCAAAACCAAACAAAGAAATGTACAAAAAACAATTATTGAAGGATCAAAAAATATTTCGGTGACAACAACTGATACGGACTTAGCTGTGAATATCCAAGCTATGCTTCAAATCCTTGTAGCAATTGTAGCAAAATTAGATATTCTATAATTTATAGACCTTATCAGCAAAATAGAGAAAACGGTGTTGTGTTGAATTTCTTTCAGGGAGCTTAAGTAATGTAAATATCTCTATTAATATTGCTAGTTTCCTATTGACTGGTATTTGCATATGCTGATATGAATTGATTTCATGTAAAGGAGTGATGTGTGTGAGCGATTTACCTGGAAAACCAAAGGAAATTCCCAACAAGGTCATTGATTTACTAGTGAGTGATACCCTTCGAAGAAACGGCATCAATCTAGAGAACGTCAAAGGAAAGCTATCCGATGAGCAAAAACAAGCACTGAAAGAATTGGTGGAAGATCTGACCAAACAAGTAGACGCATTTGTGGATCAACCCAACTCCACTAAAAAGGATTTATAGTAAATAATAGTATGAGCCGAGAGGAGTGACATTGTCGCTTCCCTTGGCTCATTCTTATTTCCTCTCTTTAAAACAAGCCTAACGCTTGTCCATCCTCTGCTACATCCATATTTAGAGCTGCCGGTTTTTTAGGTAAACCTGGCATCGTCATAATATCTCCCGTTAAACAAACCAAGAACCCAGCTCCAAGTTTTGGTTTTACTTCTCGAACAGTAATCGTAAAATCAGTTGGTCTCCCTAATAACTTAGGTCGATCTGATAAGGAATATTGCGTTTTGGCCATACAAATAGGCAATGCATCCCATCCATACGAAACTAATTGATCTATCTGTTTTTTAGCAGCATCTGTAAAGACAACATCTTTTCCACCATATACCTGTTGCACAATTGTCCGAACTTTGTTCTCAATAGAATCTTCCAAGTCGTATAAAGGTGCAAAATTCGAAGGTTTATCTAATTCATTTAATACTAGTTTTGCTAGCTCTACTCCTCCAGCTCCACCCTTTTCCCAAACTTCTGTTAGAGCGATCGCAATATTTTGTTCCTGACACCATGACAAAAGAGCTTTTGTTTCTTCCTCTGTATCTGCGATAAACTTATTCAAAGCGATTACTGGTTCTATTCCAAAAGCACGTATTGTTTCCACATGTTTAGAAAGATTACTTGTGCCAACTAGAAGTGCGTCAACATCCTCTTCTTTTAACTGGTCTTTTGCTTTTCCGCCTTGCATTTTGAGCGCTCGGATAGTCGCTACAATGACAACTGCATCAGGAGCAAACCCTGCTTGTCTCGATTTAATGTGCATAAATTTTTCTGCACCCAAATCTGCACCAAATCCAGCTTCCGTAACAACAACACCCGCTAAGTGAGTTGCCGTTCTAGTTGCAATAATCGAGTTACATCCATGTGCAATATTCGCAAAAGGTCCACCGTGAATAAGTGCTGGTGTACCTTCGATTGTTTGAACAAGATTTGGTTTAATCGCTTCTTTCAACAATAAAGTTAATGCACCTTCTACACCTAAATCTCGAACAGTTACAGGTTCTTTAGCATATGTATACCCAATGACTATTCGTGCAAGTCGCTCCTTTAAGTCCACAAGATTTTCAGCTAAACATAGTATTGCCATGATTTCAGAAGCTACTGTAATATCAAAACCATCTTCTCGCGGAATTCCTTGTCCTGGACCGCCGAGACCAATGGTAATATGTCTGAGTGCACGGTCATTCATATCAAGCACACGTTTCCAACTAATTCTCCTTGGATCAATATTCAAATCATTTCCTTGATGGAGATGATTATCAATAAAAGCTGCTAAAGCGTTATTTGCAGTTGTAATCGCGTGAATGTCTCCATTAAAATGTAGATTAATTTCTTCCATTGGAAGCACTTGTGCATAGCCACCACCAGTTGCTCCACCCTTAACTCCCATAACTGGTCCTAAAGAAGGTTCTCTAAGAGCTACAACAACAGATTGACCGATTTGTTTCATAGCATCTGCAAGTCCAACAGTTACAGTGGATTTACCTTCACCGGCTGCAGTTGGACTAATAGCTGTAACAAGTACTATCTTTCCTGGATTTTTTTTCTTAGATATTTTGCCTGGATCTATTTTTGCTTTATATTTTCCATATAACTCTAATGCATCTTCAGAAATACCAATGCTATTTGCAATTTGTTGAATTGGTTGCATAACTGCTTGTTTTGCAATAGTTAAATCAGAAAGTAGATTTACTTCTACGTTCATATTACCCCATCCTTTTTTCTTTTATTATACTAGTTAAACACCGATTAAAAAAGCAGATGATTCGACATATTATTGACGATGACTTTTACATCATGTATAGTTTATCTATCCATTAACAGAATATTTAGTGGATAAAGGGAGGGACGTTTATGCATCATGGGAAGGTAAAATGGTTTAATAACGAAAAAGGCTATGGCTTTATCGAGTACAATGATGGAGAAGATGTTTTTGTCCATTTTACTGGAATTCAAGGAGACGGTTTTCGAGCGTTAGATGAAGGGCAAGAAGTTACGTTCGAAATTGTTGAAGGAAACCGAGGACCTCAGGCTGCAAACGTGATAATAAATAGGTAGAAACGGTTCTTCCCGCGACAATTGGTCGTGGGACTTTTTTATTTTGTAATTAATTTCTTCCCCGTTTCTTTAATTTGTTCACCAACTGTGCATACATGAATACAAAAATCATGTGCAACTGTTTTCCCTTTTTCTTTTCTCAAATGGCTTCGAACAAAGCAGTCTTCACAATATTTATTTAATAAAATGTCGATTTCATTTATTACTTCCATATTTTTCATGTTTCTTCTCCTCACCATCTTTATAAAATTTTTCTATTTTGCTACATATGTTTGCAAGTATAATTAGAATGTGTAAAGCTATAAATAACTATTTCAACAGTTAATTATTTATCATATTTAAAGAGGAGGATGTCCTATGCTTGAAGTGTATATCGATGGTTCGACAACTGGCAATCCAGGACCTAGTGGCATCGGAATATTTATCAAAGGAGAAGGTCATCATATTAAAAAAAGTGAATTCATTGGGTCGTATACAAATCACACGACCGAATTTATAGCCCTACTTAGAGGTCTAGAAGAAGCAAAAAAACTGGCTCCTTCCATAGTATCAGTTCGATCTGATTCTCAAATAGTATGTGCAGCTGTAGAAAAAAGATATGCTAAAAATGCAGAATTTGCTGCTATACTTGAAAAAATTTTAGACATTATTGACTCACTTGATTTGTTTTTTATCAAATGGATTCCGGATGATCAAAACAAAGCTGCCCATGCATTAGCAAGAGAAGCTGTAGCTAAAAACCTAACTTAGTTTATAAGGCAGGTTTTTTAAATTCAATTGTTTTATCTTCTGAATCATATAATACCCATTCTCTATGGTCAATAACAGAACCAATATTTACAGCTGTATGCTCTGAATTAATATGGATTTTTTGATTAAATTCAAATGGTATACAAACTCCATTCCTATAAAATTTTGATGTATGGCTGTGACCAAAGAATACTAGTTTCCCTTCTTCTATGGGAAATTTTGGAGTAAAGGGATCTCCATCCCACTGCCATTCATGTCCATGTGTAATAGTGGCATTTTGAATTATTATTTTTGAGGGTAATGTTTTTATTTGATCGATAATAGAGTGATTTCCAGTGTATATTGCTACTATTCTCTCTTCCTGATTACCATATACTGTCGGAAAAGTTAAATATGGATCTAACTTTTCCGGTTCTATCGTTACTTCAGTTAACTTGTTAAACTTTTCTTTCTTTGCTCTTTTTTTACCAATAATACATTCATATATATCCCCAGTTCCAACTATCACTAAACTAGGATCTACGTTTTGGATATGACTTAGTACAGCTTTCAAATCATCAACTGAGGAATGAATATCTCCGATTAGTGCGTATTTCATCTACTTGACCTCTTTTTCATATTCACTTTCAATAGCTTCTTTTGTTCTTTCCATAAAATTCAGTATTACTTCATCACTACCGAACAGTTGGAAAATACCAAGTAATGGGTTCTTCGGTTTATTGATCGAAGTATAGATGAACTTTGTACTATTATCCGTTAAACTCACTAATTCGTATTCGGTTGTCATTTTAAATCGATTATTTAGTATAAAGCTTTCAGCAAGCACTTTGCTGTTCACTTCATTTATGTACTTTTTTATAGTCAAATCATATTGTTCTGTAGAATTTCCATTTTGATAGGTTTGCTTTATGATTGAACCAGTTCGGTTTTCCGTTTGTTTTATAATTTCCTCATCCATTACTTTTGGAAATATCATTTTCTTTTTTTCTAAATCCCCGTAAAAAAAGTTCCACGCAAATTCAATTGGTGCTTGAATCATAATTTCTTTTTTCCATTTTTTCATGTTTACAGCTCCTCTATTTATAATCGCGCATTCCCAGAATAATATATCCTATCATAACAGAACAATTCTTTTGGATACATTATATAGAGTTTAAAACTAGTTATAGAAAACAAGACTTGAAAAACTACATAAGAAAAGACTGCCGCAAAAAATCAGGTTTACTGACTTTCTGGACAGTCCCGCGACGAATTAATTAATTAAAGTCGGCTAAAATCCTTCACCAACGTCATTTGACAAAGAACAAAAAAACAGACCCTCAAAAGAGAGTCTGTTAAAGTTTAGGTTTAAAATTAAGCTTTAACTACGTTAGTAGCTTGAAGACCGCGTTGGCCTTGCTCGATTTCAAAAGTAACTTCTTGACCTTCGTCAAGAGATTTGAAACCTTCGCTTTGGATAGCTGAGAAATGTACGAATACGTCGTCTCCGCCGTCTCTTTCAATAAATCCAAATCCTTTTTCTGAGTTAAACCATTTCACTTTACCTTGTTCCATATGTGTATATCCTCCTCGTATGCAATAATGCATACATTGTGTTACTATCCTTGCTCAACACTGTTAAGTAAAAGTGTTGCCACCTACTAACTAACCGAACAAAAATAATCCTCTTTAAATATACCATGCGTTTTCCATTTTTGCAACTGTTTTACTTAAAATAATTTATACGTTTTCCAAAAGTGCACCAATCGCTCCGCTATATCCATGTTTCTTTAGAAAGATAGGATTCTTCTGTTTAAGTAGTGTATATGACTCAATAACTTGCTGTAATAATTCATTATTTTCTAATGTAGATCCAATAAAAATAATATCCTCAAAACCATGAGCATCTGCAGCTTGAATACATAAAGATGAAACTACTTCTCCTATTAACCCCTGTACTCCAGCTAATAAATCTGGTTCACTTTTTTCATTTTGTGTTTTTATCGCTATTCCACCAAAATTACTAGCTGTTAAAGACCCTTTAATAGGCAACTTATTCTTTTCGTATATGTCACTAACAAGAACATCTATAAAAGTACGATTGCCTTGTTTTGAAGTTTCAATTATATCTAGATAATTTGTAATGCCTGTTAAAGCCATTCCAAGGCCAGTAAGTGTGCCTCCACCAATACCAGTTCCGCCAATACGACTATGTACTTGCCCATTCATAATATGAATAGAAGTGCCTGTCCCAATATTTGCAATAACCGCTGAACTACATGAAACTTTTTCCTGTTTCAACTGGTACATGACACCATTCATCGTAGCATCAAATTCAACAATATAAGGGATTTCATTTTTTGAAAACAAACAATCTTTCAGTTGCTCAGCACGACCACCAGTAAGGCAGATGGAGGCTAACGAATGATTAGAATCAATCCAATCCCTTACTGCATGGAAGTCAGATGATAGAAATTTCTTTAATTTTAATTTCTTTTCATCATTCCAATATGCTATTTTCGTTAGCGTACCACCTGCATCAATACCAATTCTAGTAGTCATAACCATTCCCCTTTTAGCTATTCAGTTTATTTAATCCACGACCCAACGATTGGGTAGTTAAACGTATTTCCATTGATTGCTTTAACTATTCCGATAATTGGAACAACAAATGTCATTATACCAAATATTACAAGCATAGGTATACCAATTAAGAAAATTATTAAAAATATAGAAATAGTAATTAACACCGTCATTACTAGTTGGAAAAGTATAGCTTGTATCGAGAGCTTCTTTATTTCTTGATCATCAATAACTAAATATAAAACAAATGGAACTAAAAAAGGCGCGAACCATGTGCTAGCGTGAAGTAAAATTTTTAGTCCTGAATTTTCCATCTTTATTTAACCTCCTTCACTATGTTAATACTTAATATACGGATTAGGTTGTTTTTGGTTTCATATCTCCCATCCATACTATTCTTGTATACTGCCTGTTCTACTACAATTATTTTTCCGTTTTTTTTAATAAAAACGAGTCATGAATGAAGAAACCTTATTTTTTCTTCTCCTCTTTCTTAACTAGTAAATCATCGACTAATAGTTCTGCAGCCTTTCTATAAGAATTGCTCATATTTGAAAGAGTTGCAATTAATAATATTTGCTTTAATTCCTCATCTATTTCTTCACTTTCTATTTCACTTTCTATTTCACTTTCGTGCGCACTTAACTCAACAAAAAAATTAGTGGCATTGTTTTGTTGTAATCTGACCCAAGAAGAATAGAAGTCCTCCAGTTGAAAGCTTTCGTCTTCTATCTTTTCATTAACAGGATCTAACGTTGCCTTTATATCACTAATGGACAAAGCTCCTTTTAATTGGTAAATCAGACTAATTAACATAATATGCTGTTTGGAATATTTCTTATTTTTGATAGGAATAAATAACTTCCCTTTTGCATAATTGTTTATCATTGTTTTCGTTAATACTTTTTCGTCTTCATTCCGTAAAGACTGACCGTATTTTGCATCAAATAATTGGATTACTTGATCCATATACAAATCGATCAATGGAATTTCTTCCTGATGAATCGTTGCCCCGAGTGATAATTTTTCTATTATTTCTTGTGATGTTTTCATTTGAATTCCTCCGGATTAATTGTTACTAGTATCTTATCCTAAAAAAAGAATTCAGTAAACCTTGACTACTAGTTGAGATGAGTATATTGTAATAAGTAGTTATATAAACTACTTATTGGTATGGGGGTATTTAATTGAATCAATATATTAGAGAACCATTTAATGCATTATCACATCTTGTAGGTGCAATTCTATCCATTTTTGGTTTAATCGCCATGTTAATAAAAGTGGCTTCTACTGATGGGGATACACTTTCTTTTACTGCTATCACTATTTTTGGAGTTAGCATGATTTTACTCTACACTTCCTCAGCAATCTATCATACCGTGATTGGAAAGGATAGAATAATTCAATTTTTAAGACGTTTAGATCATTCGATGATTTACTTATTAATCGCAGGAACATATGCACCTTTTTGTTTAATCGCATTACAAGGGTCAACCGGATACATGTTATTTAGCATTATCTCACTTATAGCTATTAGTGGAATTTTCTTTAAAATGGTTTGGTTTAACTGCCCAAGATGGGTTTCGACAGCACTTTATATTGGAATGGGATGGATCATTGTATTTTTGGCTTCACCACTAGCTGAAATTCTTGGTGCAAGAGGACTCACTTATCTAATTGCCGGAGGTGTATTCTATACGATTGGCGGAGTAATTTATGGATTAAAACCAGAAATTTCCTTTATAAAAAAATTAGGATTCCATGAAGTTTTCCACATCTTTATTCTACTCGGTACTCTTTGTCATTTCATATGTGTATTTATATACGTTTTATAATAGAAAAACCGCCGATTTTATAGGCGGTTTTTCTTATTTTATAATCGAAATATCGGCTTCTAATTCAATTACTACATTTCCACGTAGCGCTTTACTAATCATGCAAGTTTCCTCTGCTTTTATAACAAGTCTTTTTGTTTTTATCATATCTTTTTCATCTATTAATACGATAGTTGGGCGATGAATAATTTTTTCATACGTAAAAATGCCATTTGTGACATCCACTATTGCTGTCGATTCCAATTCTAGTCCCTCGTGGGAAATACCACTTCTTTCTAACATAGCAGCAAGTGTAATTATATAACATGTAGCTGCAGCACCTAATAACATTTCATCTGGATTTGTTCCTATACCAGGCCCATCCATTTCTTTAGGTATGGAAACCTGTGTAGATAAATTTCCAGATTGAATTTCACCAATATCGTTCCGTTTTCCTGGCCAGTTTGCTGTTAAATGAAAATGATGTTGTGTCATCTAATACTCCTTATTATTTGTATTTGATATTTGGAATATATATTAATTTCCAGTATGATAGTAAATGAGAAAGTAGGGATTAAGTTGTCAAATAATTACGTAAAAAATGGAGTAATAACGATGTTCCTTTCACTATTTTTACTAATCCTGGGCGTCCGTTACGTGCTAGGTCAAGAGTTAGAATTAATGAATCTACTTGCCTTTTTAGCATTCTCCTTAGCTGTAGGCTCGATCTCAGGTGCAATGCTCTTTTATAAACTAAAAATAGCATTTTATCTTTTCTCCGTTGGACTAGCTATTGGATTCTTCGATTTATTTAGATCTTTTATCGTTAATACAGGTGGCTTTGGTGATTTAGCTGGTATACTTTCCTTGTTTATCTTCACATCTTTTGGGTTAGTTATCGGTGTAATTGTAGAAGCTATTATCTATTTAGTAAAGAAGAAAAAATAGCAAGAAAGAGGATTTTAGCAATCGAGCTAAAATCCTCTTTCATTTATTGATGAATAGAAATAATAGATTTGTTTCGGCCACTAGATTTCGCTTTATACAAAGCTAGATCAACTCGCTGGATAAAATCTGTTAAAGATTCTTGTTCAGAATTATGCTCACCAACACCTGTAGAGATTGTTATTAATTTGTTTGTCGGAGGAATAGAAGATTCGACGTTTCCTCTTAAAATCTCTGCTAGCTTGTAAGCAGCCTCAAGGTCTGTCTTAGGAAGAATAATAGCGAATTCTTCACCTCCCAAACGTATACATACATCCTTATCTCTCATAACCTCTAACATTTTCTCAGTTAGAAAAATTAATACATTATCCCCAGCAGAATGTCCAAATTCATCATTAACCGATTTAAAGTGGTCAATATCAATTAAAATAATGGAAAATGATTCATGCTGATTTAATAAATCCTCAAATAATAATTCACTATACCTTCTGTTCCTCAATCCAGTAAGAGGATCTGTTAAGGAAAGCTCTTTAAAGATATCTACTCTTGCTTGTTGCTTTTTGCGATAGTTTTCAATTGTTTCTGTTAACTGTTTAGCTTCAAAGTATAATGGAGGGATTATTAGTTCTTCCATTCTCTCTTTATCATCGGTTGAATGCAACGTATCCATTGCTAATTTTTTCAATGGTGAAGCTAGTTTTCCAGAAAGAACAAACGCAAGGATAAAAAAGAATGCTCCTAAGGGTAATGCATTCAAAAACATCTTCAGCATAATTGCATTTAGTGACGTTAAACTACTTTCAAATGGAGTTTGGGATACTATACCCCATCCACTAGATTCTATGTAATTATAACCCGCTAACATATGTTTCCCTTTGGTATTTACTACTTCTAATGATCCATCTTCTTTGTTTAATAATTTTTGAACAACAGGATTTTCTGTTACAATTTCTCCGATGCGACTTGAATCCGGATGATAAATTAATATACCTTTTTTATCAACCACGAAAACATATGAACCATCTTCTGCATAATGCTTAGACAATACATTGTGAATGAAGTTTTCTTCATGCAAATATATGGTTCCATTTAGCATACCCATGTACTCATTTTCGTCATTAAATAAAGGTGTAGAGACAAGAATCAGTAACCTCCCAGTAGCTGCGTAATAGGGGCTAGTTATCAGACTTTCTTTTTTACTTAACGCTTCTCTGACACCATATGATTCAATTATGTTTCCAGCGATCCCAACATTTGGTGAAGTAGCAAGCACAAGTCCGGTGCTATCAATTACGGAAACAGAATTAAAATATTTACCACTAATTAGTATTTGATCTAAAATAGTTGTTAATGAAGAAGTGTATTGAAAATTGTTCATCACATCTGTTTTTCTCGCGTCAAGGTTAGTTTGCATAGAGGAAAAAGCTTCACTTGATAATTGCGCAAGTTTTTGCGCATATACTTTGTTATTTTCTAAAGAATTTTCAATTAATCTATCTTTTGTCACTAAATAACTAGACAAAAGGGTACTTCCTAGAATGCCTAACATCGTAAATGTTATGAGCGATAGAATCCAAAATCTAAGTGGTTTTTTCATGTTACCTCCAACTAGTATGTATGATTTACTAATTATACTATAATTTCCACATAGAAAAAAACTTCCACTTAGAATAATATCTAAATGAAAGCTTTATGTATTAATGACCACCTAAATAGGCTTTTCTCACTTCTTCACTCGTTTGTAAATCATGAGCTGAACCAGAAAGAACCACTTTTCCAGTTTCGATAACATAGCCCCGACTTGCGACTGACAAAGCCATATTTGCATTTTGTTCCACTAACAGAACTGTTGTACCATCACGATTAATATCCTCAATTACTTGGAAAATTGTTTTTACCATTAATGGAGCAAGCCCCATCGATGGCTCATCTAGTAGAACAAGCTTCGGCTTCGCCATAATCGCTCGACCCATAGCTAACATTTGCTGTTCTCCACCAGATAAAGTTCCAGAATGCTGTTTTTTACGTTCTAATAATCTCGGGAAAATATCATACACCTTTTGCATATCTGCATGAATTCCAGCCTTATCTTTACGTAAAAATGCACCTAATTCAAGATTTTCTTCTACTGTTAAATTAGCAAAAACTCGTCTTCCTTCTGGTACATGAGAAATTCCAGCTTTAACAATTGCTTGTGCCTGTTTACCAGCAATTGATTTATCCATGAATTCTATTTTCCCTTTTTTAGGTTTTAATAGACCGGATAGAGTTTTTAATAATGTACTTTTTCCTGCCCCATTCGCTCCGATTAAGGTAACAATTTCACCTTCATTAACTTCTATGGATACATCTCTTAACGCTTGAATATTACCGTAAAATACATCTATATTTTCTACTTTAAGCATTGTCATCGTGAACTTCCTCCCCTAAATAAGCCTCAATAACCTTAGGATTGTTTCGGATCTCTTCTGGTGATCCTTCTGCAAGAAGCTGACCATGATCTAGTACATAAATCCTTTCACAAACACCCATAACTAAATTCATATCATGTTCGATTAACAATATAGTCAAGTCGAATTTTTCACGAATAAAACCAATTAAATCCATCAAATCTTTCGTTTCTTGGGGATTCATACCGGCTGCTGGTTCATCCAATAACAATAGTTTAGGTCCAGCAGCAAGCGCTCGGGCAATTTCTAATCTTCGTTGTTGCCCATAAGGTAAATTTTTGGCCAACTCATCCTTGTACTTATCTAAACTGAAAATCTTTAGAAACTCAATTGACTTTTCTTCCATTTCTAGTTCACCTTTAAAATGAGAAGGGAGACGCAAAACAGAACTTAAGATAGAATGAGTTGCAAGTGAATGATAGGCAACTTTTACATTATCTAAAACAGACAATTCGTTGAATAAACGAATATTTTGGAAAGTACGACTAATTCCTTTTCTAGTAACTTTATATGGTGCTAACCCATTGATCCGTTTTCCTTCAAAAAGGATATCTCCTTCAGTAGGTACATAAACACCTGTAAGTAAATTAAAGCTCGTTGTTTTGCCGGCACCATTCGGCCCAATTAATCCAACAAGTTCACCTTGATTTAGAACTATATTTAAATTTTGGACAGCCTTTAAACCACCAAATTGTATTCCAGCATTTTTAACTTCTAACAAAGGCTTATTTTCCATTTTGACCGCCTCCTTTTGGCGTTCTCCAAAGCTTGAAATAATCCGTAATTTCCATTGTACCCATTAATCCTTTTGGACGATACAACATGACGATGATTAAAACAAGACTATAAATAATCATACGAGTCTCAGGATACCCTTGTAAATATGTAGAGACAACCGTTAGTAATATTGCCGAAAGTACTGCCCCTGATAAACTTCCCAAACCGCCAAGTACGACGAATATTAATATATCAAAAGACTTTAAGAACCCAAATTGACCTGGTTGGATAATATAGAAATTATGTGAAAAAAGTGCTCCTGCCACACCAGCAAAGAACGAACCGATTGCAAAAGCAACAACCTTGTAATAGGTTGTGTTGATACCCATTGCATCAGATGCTATTTCGTTCTCACGGACAGAAATCGCTGCAATACCATGACGTGAATTGGTGAAATTAACGATTACTAAAATTGTGATAAATAAACAAACAAATGCGTATGTCCACGTAGTCAATTTAGAAACCTGCATACCAGCTGCTCCGCCAACATAATCAATATTTAAAAATACTATACGAATAATTTCAGCAAAACCAAGTGTTGCAATTGCTAGGTAATCCCCTTTTAAACGCAAACTCGGAATACCAACTATCAATCCAGCTACAGCAGCTACTAAACCACCTACAATGATCGCTACAATGAACGGAAGATCTAGTTTCATTGTGATGATTGCAGATATATAGGCACCTACTGCTAAAAATCCTGCATGACCAATAGAAAATTGTCCAGTAATCCCAATAACTAAATGTAGGCTTACAGCTAAAATAATGTTAATGGCAATAAATATGAGTGTATTTGAATAAAATTGATTCAACATTCCATTAGTAATGAGTACTTGAACAACAATATATATTAACAAGGCACCCACTACAAAAGGCCAAAATTGTTTAGACTTTTTCATAACTATATACCACCTACACTTTCTCTCGTGTATTTTTACCAAAGATACCAGATGGTCTAAAGATTAGGATTAAAATTAAGATTACAAATGCGACAGCATCTCTCCACAAAGAGAATCCTAGTGCACTTACAATTGTCTCAACAACTCCAAGTAATAGCCCACCTACCATCGCCCCGGGAATAATCCCTATCCCACCTAATACAGCTGCGATAAATGCTTTCACACCTGGAATAACACCCATTAGAGGGTCTATCTTTGTATAATATACACCGAAAACAACACCTGCAGCTCCAGCTAATGCTGATCCAATAGCGAATGTTGCTGAAATAGTATTATCCACGTTAATCCCCATTAGTTTTGCAGCTTCTGTATCATGCGAAACAGCACGCATTGCTTTCCCGGTTTTCGTTTTATGTACAATAAATTGAAGAAGAATCATTAATACAACAGAAACAGATAGAATTAGAATAGATTGAATACTAATTTGCGCCCCCAAAAATTCAAATGATTTGTTTGAAAACACATCTGGATAAGCTTCAGGCTGAGCACCTCTAATATAAATAACTCCGTATTCGATTAATAGCGAAACACCAATTGCTGTAATAAGCGCGGCAATTCTTGTTGCATTACGAAGTCGCTTGTAGGCGATACGCTCAATGATTACCCCAAATAATGCACAGGCTGTCATTGAAATGATAAGTGCGGGAAAAAATCCTAAGCCAAATACAGTAATCGAGTAAAAACCAATAAATGAGCCTACCATGAATACATCACCATGTGCAAAATTGATCAATTTAATAATCCCATATACCATCGTATAACCGAGGGCAATAAGTGCATATATACTTCCGAGTGAAATACCGTTAATTAATTGTTGGATCCATTCCATAAAGTTTCACCCCTTATACTTTCTTTCATATACTCTTGAATAAATTATCAATTAGTAAAGCATTTATAGTTCCCTAAGAAATGAAGAAAAGGGAGGATATCATTCCCCCCGTTTTAGTTTAGCCTTAAGGATTTACTTTCGTATTAAACACTTGTTTACCATCTATGAATTCAAGAATTGTCGCAGATTTAATCGGATGATGATTTTCGTCAACTGTGTATAAACCAGTTACTAGTTCAAGATCTTTTGTAGCTGCTAAAGCTTCTTGAATTTTAGCTCCATCAGTCGAACCAGCACGTTCAATCGCATCTTTTAACAGGTAAACTGTATCGTACCCAAGTGCATTAAATGAATTTGGCGCTTCGCCATATTTTGCTTCGTATTTATCTGCAAATTCTTTTGCTTTACCATCTGGATCTTCTGCAGAGTAATGATTAATGATATACGTATTATTTAATGCTTCCGCACCAGCTAGCTCAACAATTGTTGGAGAATCCCAACCATCTGCGCCCATTAATGGTACAGTGATTCCTAATTCTCTTGCTTGTTTTACGATTAATCCCACTTCTTCATAATATCCTGGGATAAATACGAAATCAGGATTAGCAGATTTAATACGAGTTAATGTTGAACGGAAGTCATTATCTTTTGCAACATAAGACTCTTCTGAAACAATTTTCCCACCCGCTGCTTCAAAATCTGCAATGAATGATTCCGCAAGACCTTTTGCATAATCACTTGCATTATCAGCATATACTGCTGCTGTTTTTACTTTTAGTTCTTGAGTTGCAAAGTTTGCTGCTACTGTTCCTTGGAAAGGATCAATAAATGATGTACGGAATGTAAATTCATTTACAGAACCATCTTCAGCAACTGTAACTGTTGGACTTGTACCTGAAGGTGTGATTATAGGTGTTTTGCTGTCTAAAGCAATTTGGACTTGTGCTACTGTGTTTCCACTTGTTGCAGCTCCAATAATTGCCGATACATTATCTTGGCTTGTTAGCTTGATTGCAGCATTTGTTGCTTCAGATGCATCTGATTTATTGTCTACTTTTACTGGTACGATTTCTTTTCCATCAATACCACCTGCAGCATTAATCTCTTCAATAGCTAAATCAATTCCATCTGCTTCTGAAGAACCATATGATGCCACTGGACCTGATAGTTCAAGGTTAAGACCAATTTTGATTGTATCTCCACCTTCACTACTCGTGCTTTCATCATCCCCACCAGAACAACCTGCTAGAATACCTGTTAATAATGTTGTTGCAAGAAAAAGTGATGCAAATTTCTTTGTCTTCATAAATAATCCCCCTAATTTTAATTGAAAATTCTGACTTCATGAGTTATACTACTCTTTTTTCTATTTTATAGAGAGTAAACTATCAAAACTATCAATTTGTTATATGACTCCTTTATTGTAAAACAAACTTCAAATTCAGTCTATACCAATAATTCCCTTAATTCAAAATGTTCTAACATTAATTCAGGATAACATAATATTTCCGGTTGAAAATCTACTTATATCAACGATTCTAAGTTTATTTAAATATAAAAAAAATTTCAAAAAACATATAATAGTAACAGTTTTTTACGGTATGTAGGAAAAGCAGCGAGAAAATTTTACTGTATATGACTGTATATACAGTTATCTGGGTATTATCCAACTACTCTTTTTTACTTTTTCTTGATAGTTCTATATACTTTAAATCAGTTCGATATCCGTAATAAAAGGGAGAGATAGAAATGGTTAAAAACTTACCCAATCGTTCAGAAGTTCCAATTGAAGAAACTTGGAGTTTGACAGATTTGTTTGCAATAGAAAAAGATTTCGATGCCGCTTTAGAAGGCATTAAGAATGAAGTAACTTCTTTTGTGGACAATCACAAAGGCAAAATAGACAGCGCTTCTACTATTAATGATGCGTTAAAAACTTATGCATCTATTTATGAGAAAATTGTACCTGTTGGAACCTATGCTAGTTTGTCATTAAGTACTGATCAAACAAATACGGAAGCTCAAATGAGAGCTAGCAAATTTGGATCTTTATCCGCAAAAATAAGCAGTCAATTATCTTTTATCAATAGTGAACTGGTTACTCTTTCTAGCGAAGTTATTCAAGAAGCAATCCAACTATCTCCTGAATACGAACATTATTTAACTAAATTACTTATCAAAAAGCAATATCAACTCCATCCAGAAGTAGAAAAAACACTTGCTGCTTTCTCCACTACTTTTAATGCCCCTTACAAACTTTACGGTACGACTAAAATGGTTGATCTATCGTTCGACAATTTTGAAGTAGATGGCAAGTCGTATCCATTAAGTTATGTATCTTTTGAAAATGATTGGGAAGGTGAAACAGATACCGCTATTCGCAGAACTGCTTTTCATGCCTTTTCTTCTAAATTAAAAGAATATCAGCATACTACTGCAGTAACATATGACATGCATCTGCAAATAGAAAAAACGAATGCTGATTTGCGAGGGTATGATTCTATTTTTGATTATTTACTACTTGATCAAGAAGTAGATCGCTCCTTATACAACCGTCAGATTGATTTAATCACGAAGGAGCTCGCACCACATATGCGAAAGTATGCAAAACTCCTTCAAAAAGAACATGGACTAGACAAAATGACGTTCGCTGATTTAAAAATTTCACTGGATCCAACCTACGAGCCAAAAATAACTGTCGAGGAATCGAAGAAATATATTAAAGATGCACTAGGTGTTATGGGCGAGGAATACTTAGGAATGGTTGACCGAGCTTATGATGAACGCTGGATTGACTTTGCACAAAATAAAGGGAAATCTACTGGCGCATTTTGCTCAAGCCCATATGGACATCATCCGTATATCCTTATTTCATGGTCAAGCAAAATGAATGAAGTTTTCGTTCTTGCACACGAACTCGGTCATGCCGGTCACTTCTACCATTCAAATAAAGAACAGAATATCTTTAATGCTCGACCATCCCTTTACTTTATCGAGGCTCCGTCCACTATGAATGAAATGCTTGTCGCAAATCATTTATTGAAAAACTCAAATGATCCAAAATTTAAACGTTGGGTAATTTCTTCTATTGTAGCAAGAACGTATTATCATAATTTTGTTACACATTTACTCGAAGCTGCTTATCAACGAAAAGTATATGAACGAATTGATCAAGGTTTAACTGTAAATGCAGACATTTTAAATGAATATAAAAGAGAGGTTTTGGAAGATTTCTGGGGAGATTCTGTTGAAATTAATGAAGGTGCAGAATTGACTTGGATGCGCCAACCGCATTATTACATGGGATTATACCCTTATACGTACAGTGCAGGTTTAACGATATCTACGCAAGTTTCGAGACGAATACTTTCTGAAGGCCAAACAGCTGTAGATGAATGGATTGACGTATTAAAAGCTGGTGGGACCAAATCTCCCGCAGAACTTGCTCAAATGGCTGGTGTCGATATTACAACTGAAGAACCTTTACGAGATACAATTTCCTATATTGGTTCATTAATCGATGAATTAATTGCACTTACAGATGAAATAAATCAAAACTAAGAAAAGCGGAACCCCCTATTACTGCGCAAGGCAGCAAATGGGGAATCGCAAGGGGCTTAGACTAAAAAGAGTAGGCACATGAATTTCATGTGCCTACTCTTTTCTATTATTCAGATTAGCTTTGTTTTGTTGCTATTGGTCGTTTTACAAAAAATGCCAATACTAAAGCTACGACAGTTACAATTGTTGCGATCAAGAATGTGTAGTTAATTCCTTCTAGCATAGCTTGTATACCTAGTTGCGCTTTGAATTGTGCAAGTGCATCTACTGTTGTAGGAACAACTCCCGCTTTTGTAGCCTCTGTAAATAATTTTTCCGCAACATTATCCATTCTTGCATTCATAATTGTCAAGAAAATTGCAGTACCAATTGCTCCCGAAACTTGTTGTAATGTATTATTCATCGCAGTACCATGAGGATTTAAATTCATCGGCAACTGATTTAACCCATTTGTCATAATAGGCATCATGACCATTGACATACCGAACATTCTAACTGTATATATTGCCATAATATAGAAATAGTCTGATTCCATACCCAAATTACTCATCATATATGTTCCAATTGTCATAATAACCAGACCAGTCATTGCTAATATTCGAGCCCCGTATTTATCGAATAGTTTCCCTGTGATTGGTGACATAATTCCCATCGCTAAAGCCCCTGGTAACATTAATAACCCAGAATCCATAGGAGAAATCCCTCTAATTGATTGTACATATAATGGTGTTAATATCATTCCAGAAAACATTGCTGCTGAAACTACGATTGAAATAACCGAAGATAATGCGAACATGGGATATTTATAAATACGCATATCCAACATTGGCTCTTCTAATTTTAATTGTCTTAAGACAAACCAGATTAACGAAAGAACACCAATAATAATTGTCCCATAAACGATTGGAGCATCCCATCCTTTGGCCCCTGCCGAACTAAATCCGTATAGAAGACCGCCAAAACCAATACTTGATAATACAAGTGAAAATACATCTAATTTCGCTTTACTATTTGGTGTTATATTACGGAATTTAAATATAGCTAATAGTAAAACGATGATTGCCAATGGAAGAATAATTTCAAATAACGCTCTCCAATCATAATGTTCTATGATGAATCCTGACAAAGTTGGTCCAATTGCTGGAGCTGAGATCATTACGAGTCCGAACATCCCCATTGCTGCTCCGCGACGTTCAATTGGGAAAGCAGTTAACATAACATTCATAAGTAGCGGCATCATCATAGCCGAACCTGCTGCTTGAATCATTCGCGCTAGGATTAAAACCCAAAATTCTGGTGCAATTATAGCTAAAAAAGTACCTAATGAGAATAAAATCATTGCTGTTATAAATAATTTTCTATTTGTAAATCGTTGTACAAAAAAAGCACTTGCTGGTATTAAAATACCATTCACTAACATATACCCAGTGGTTAACCACTGTACCGTTGATGCTGGTACATCAAATTCAACCATAATTGTAGGTAATGCTACGTTTAATAACGTATTGTTTAAAAATGCAATGAATGCTCCTACAAATAAGATTGCAATCATCGCGTAAGGTGGTTTTTTTTGCAATTCGTTCATTTAATTATTTCCTCCTGTATATATCATTATCTATATATTATTTACACAACTAGTTTACTACTTTGACTATTTTATACGCATAGTACAAAAAATGCAAACTTGTAAACCGCTTACATCGAAAGATACTTGATTTTGTTATATATAGAGGGTAATATGAAATTATACTAATGGTCTAAAAGGTGATGAATTTAATGCTTAACAAAAAACGCAAAGTACTAATAGCTGCACAACATCTGTTTATTGAAAAAGGTTTCACTGACACATCAGTACAAGACATTATTGATGAAGCAAAGATCTCAAAAGGAACTTTTTATAACTATTTTTCTTCTAAAAACGAATGTGTCATCGAAATACTTGAAAATGCAAGAGAAGAAACTGCCTTGAAAAGAAGAGAATTATTAGTGTACCAAGATATTTCAGATCAACGAATTTTAATTGAGCAAATTTCCATACGAATGAAAATATATCGCGATCGTAATCTAATGCCCATATTTGTCGCTATTTTTCAAGCACAGGATTCCGGTTTGAGTGAATTTATAAAAAAAAATCACTATGAAGAAATAAAATGGCTTGCAGAGCGTTTAGTGGATGTGTTTGGTAAACAAACGAAAAAGGTTTCCTTGGACTGTGCAGTATTAATGCTTGGTATGATACAACAAATACAGCACCCGTGGACGTTAAAATCGAAGCAAATAAGTATGGAAGAATTAGTTGGATTTATAATGAGACGAGTGGAATCCATGATTGATAGTATGATTGATACGAATGACTCACTAATTGACCCACACCGATTTGAAAATTTCTATGAAGACGTTGAAATTACAAAGAAACATGTACTGGATCAACTTAAATCTTTTAAACAACAGTACTTGGATGAACTAAAAGAAAACGAACTCCAACATATCGAGTTTATATTAGAAGAGCTTTCCTTAAAGAAACCTCGAAAGTATATATTGGAGGCAGTTATACATTCATTTTCAGATACGTTTAAAAAAACTTCTTACCATAAACAATTAACAGAAGTCACTGCTAATGTTTGGAAACTAATTGATGAAACTTATTAAATCGGAGGAAATTCCCATGGACGATCGAATTATTCAACAGTATAAAGAGGATGAATATATAATGATTCAGCTTTTTGTTCAGTGGTGTATGAATCATGATCTAAATCCAACTGAATTATATGATTTAGCTTACCCGGGACAAATGAAAAATGAAGCCCTTCTCCAGGCCATGGAAGATTCGGAAAAAGGTAGTCTAGAAGTAGATACAGAAACAGTACTACATGTATTACAATTATTTGGTAATGATGATTTAGCGTTTATTGTATCTGAGAAAGCTACTCAAATAAAATAAAAGAAATCACCTGTCAGAGGACAAGTGATTTCTTTTTTGAAATAATTACTCTTCTTCTATATGCATTAAGGAAGATTCCAGTAATAATTCCTGGCTATTGATACGGGCGCCTTCCGTTTCTTTGTAATAATAGTTTCCTGTGGCATCTTGCATTCTACCTTTTGCCGTATCTTTTAATTGTAAATCTAATATCTCCATAATACGCATCTTAATAGAAGGAGATAAGATAGGAAACAAAATTTCCACTCGCTTGATCATATTCCTGGTCATCATATCCGCTGAGGAAAGATAAAGTCTAGATGACCCGTTACGATTGAACCAATATATACGTGTATGCTCAAGTAACTTACCTACGATACTTAATACTGTAATATTTTCACTTACTCCTGGAATTTGTGGTCTTAAGCAACAAATTCCTCGTACTAATAACTCAATTTTTACACCAGCTGAAGATGCTTCATACAATTTAGATATTAAGTCTTTATCTGTTAACGAATTCATCTTTAACTTTATATGTCCATTACCGTATATTTTATGATATTCTATTTCTTCATCTATCAAATATAAAAATTTATCTCTGATATCAAATGGAGAAACGAATAACTTTTGGTAATCGGGTTTTTCTGTATACCCACTTAAGTAGTTAAAGAACTGAGTCGCATCTGAACCAATCTTTTTGTTTGTCGTAATAATTCCCATATCTGTATAAATTCGTGCAGTTTGGTCATTGTAGTTTCCAGTGCCTAAATGGACGAACTGCTCGATACGGTTATTTTTTCTCCGCACTACTAATGTTATTTTAGAATGCGTTTTTAAATTATGCATACCATAAATTACTAGGCACCCTGCTTTTTCTAATTCTTTTGCCCAATGAACATTTTTTTCTTCATCAAAACGGGCTTTTAACTCCACTAAAACGGTTACTTGTTTTCCATTTTCCGCTGCCCTTTTTAGCGCAAGTATAATAGGCGAGTTACCGCTAACTCTATATAAAGTTTGCTTGATTGCAAGAACACTTGGATCATCCGCAGCTTTTTCAACAAAGTCAATAATAGGTTGGAAAGATTCATATGGATGATGGAAAAACAAATCTTGTTTTAAAGCTTTAGCATAGATATCCTCATCATCTGCTAAATCTGCCGGTGGTTGTGGTATAAATGGCGTGTAAAATAAATGATCATACTTTCCTTCAAATGCCTTAATAAAAGAAAATAAGAATGTAGTATCTAGTGGACCTTCAACTTTAAATACATCATTACGGTGTATTTCTAATTCATCTAATAAGTAATTTAATATTTTGGGTTTAATTTCTGCCGCTTTTACTTCTAATCTACTAACCGCTCCCCACTTACGTTTTTTCAACTCTTTTTCAATTTCAATAAGTAAGTCACGAGCACCTTCTTCGTGAATCGTTAAATCTGCATTTCGAGTAATTCGGAAAGGGTTTGCATATTTCACATGATATCCATGGAAAAGTTTATGGATATTTTCCACAATGACATCTTCTAATAAAACGCCAGCAAAAGAGCCATCAGTTGTAGAAATCTCTATAAACCTTTTTATTACGGATGGAACTTGAACTATAGCAATTTTCGTCTGCTCCATATCATTATTCTTCCTATCCTCTACCATAACTAATAAATTCATTGTTTTGCTTAACAAAATTGGAAATGGACGATAAGCATCTACTGCTATTGGCGTAAGTACCGGGAAAATTTCTTCTTCAAATTTAGTATCTAATTCTTGTTTTTGCTCATTCGTTAATTGATTGTATCGTAGTAAAGAAATACCCTCTTTAGGTAACTGTACATCGATTAATTCTTTGTAAATGTTCATTTGTCTCGCAACAAGTTCTTTTGTCATAATAGATATTTGCTTTAGCTGTTCTTTTGGTGTCATTCCAGCTTTGTTTTCAGGCTTATTAAAACCAGCTCGCACTTGGTCTTGAAGTCCAGCGACACGTACCATAAAAAATTCATCTAAATTGGAACTGAATATTGCTAGAAACTTTAGTCTTTCAAGCATTGGATTGGATGGATCTTCTGCCTCTTCTAAAACTCGTTTATTAAATGCTAACCAACTTATTTCTCGATTATTATAATATGCATAATCATCAAACTGATGGTCCACCTCTTTAACTTCATTCATTTATAGTCTCCTCCATATCAAATTCAATTATTACTTCACTCGTAGAGATTTTCTCCACATGTTTTTTAAATTTTTCTGCATGATATTTTTCGAGCAAATAATTTTCAAAAACATGAAAAGTAATATTTATTGTTTCCTCGCATCTTTTTAATGTAACGGTGCGAATATTAGATTTACCTAGAACGTCAATTCCATGTACAAACTTAATAAGTGCACCAATATCTCTTAGTTGATGATACTCTTCTTCCGGAATTATATTCGGGTAGGTATCAACATACTTTTTAAATGTATTTCTATTTTTAAAGGAAGCTAGTAATGCTAATCTTAAACGTTCCTTATTAGAAAGCCCGTCTATTGTTATATTCGTTAACAAATAAAATGTATGTTGACTACTACCATCTCGGTCGATATGTTCTCCAATGTGGAATAGTTGATATGCATATTGTAAAAATGCTTCATTTTCTAATGGTTCAATATAACCCCATTCACAAAATTGGGTGTAGATTGGATAAAAGATGTCGTACAAATGAAGTGCGCTTTCTTCCATTACACCAAATTTACCTAGCACTTGCCTAATGGCTTTCGAAGTTACTTCAGACACATTAAAGTTTGTAGGGAATAATTCCATGAGTTGGGTAATGATAATACCTTCCCTTAGTCCCTTTTTACTGTATGAAAATGTAGTGGAATCAATTACATCCATAAAAACACGAAAAGTTTCTAGTGCAGGTAAGATAATATCAGCACGATCACTTGATAGACCATCAATTTTTTTTAAGTCCTCTAGCGAACATGCAGCAAATCCCTCACTTATTTCAGCTAAATCCTTTCGTTTTAATTCATATTGATGTGTTCCATTAAGCCCGAAATTTTTTCGTTGCTGATCTACTTGGACAATATTTCGTGCGCTACCCCCAATTGCTATTATTGGGACCTGTAAATCTTTCAACCATTCTAATGATTCAAATTGGTCTTGGATAAATTTTCTAAGATTTTTAATTTCTTGAGATGTTATCATGGAGCCCTTTATAAATTTACTTTTTAGCGAAACTGCACCGAAAGGAAAACTATGAGAATAAATTAGTTTCTTATTTTCAAAATAAGTTACCTCGGTACTTCCTCCACCCATGTCAATCGTTACCGCCGTATGTATATTGGTCGTGTGAGTTACTGCCAAGTATCCAAAATAGGCCTCTTGGTCTGTCGATAAAACCATAAGTTGAAAGCCAATTTCTTTTTCTACAAGTGCAACAATCTCTTCTCGGTTACTTGCTTGTCTAATAGCTGCTGTAGCTGCTGCAAAAACATCATCTACTTGAATAGCTAAAAGAATCTCTTTAAATTTCTTTAATGTTTCGATCAAAACAATAATTCCATCTTCACTTAATTCTCCATTTTGTTGAATATACATACTGAGTCTTGCAACCATTTTGAAGTTATGGTGTTCTACTAATCCATTTGAAGGACTATAACTATAAACGACAAGTCGGATAGTGTTTGAACCTATATCTATAATTGCTTTTTTATCGGTTTTTATTGTCATTATTATTCCTCTACTCCTCTATTTTAAAACTATTTAGCCGTCTAAATTGTAAAGTATTTGTAAATTTAGTATTGGAAACATAAAATTTTTATTCCAGGCTTATATTATACATGAATGTTTTAAGCGGATTTAAGTATTTTTTCAGAATTTTTTACCTTTTATAAAATAATTCATGTACAATATTGAGGAGATTAGAGGAGGTGATAACTGACATGAAAAAATTCACTAAAAAAGAGAACAGTTGGGCTCTCTACGACTGGGCATCTTCAGCCTATTCTCTTACTATCACAACTGCAGTTTTCCCATTATTTTATAAATCATCAGCAACTAACGCAGGGGTTAGTGCATCCGATTCTACAGCCTACCTAGGCTATACGATTGCGATTTTCACCTTTATATTAGCGGTGTTAGGTCCAATACTTGGAACAATTGCAGATTATAGAGGAATGAAGAAAAAATTCTTTCTATTTTTCTTTACCTTAGGAGTAACATTTACCGCTTTACTAGCTTTTATACCTTTTGATAATTGGTTATTATTATTAGTTTGTTATACAGTAGCGGCATTAGGAGCAACTGGAGCAAATGTTTTTTATGATGGTTTTATTGTAGATGTGACTTCTAATGAACGAATGCATCTTGTTTCTTCACGAGGTTTTGGTCTTGGGTACATTGGGAGTACGATCCCATTTCTAATAAGCATCATCATCATTTTGTTATCTTCAAATGGCACTATTGCATTATCTTCAACAAATGCGAGTCGAATAGCTTTTCTTATTACAGCAATTTGGTGGTTATTATTTTCAATCCCCATTTTTAAAAATGTTCCTCAAATTCACTTTATAGAACGTGATGGTAATCCAGTCATTCAGGGCTTCAAACGTTTAGGAAATACATTTAAAGAAATTCGGAAATACAGAACACTATTCCTTTTTCTAATTGCTTATTTCTTCTATATTGACGGTGTTGGAACTATTATTTCCATGTCTACTGCATATGGAACAGATTTAGGATTGAGTGCTACTAGTTTACTAATCGTATTATTTGTAACACAAATAGTCGCTGCTCCCTTTGCAATTTTATACGGAAAACTTGCAGGGAAGTTCTCCGAAAAAAAGATGCTCTATGTAGGAATAAGTGTATATATTATCGTTTGTATTTACGCATTCTTCCTAGAAACTATTGTAGATTTCTGGATACTCGCAATGCTTGTTGCAACATCTCAAGGTGGAATTCAAGCATTGAGTAGATCTTACTTTGGCAAACTTGTTCCTAAAGAAAATGCAAATGAATTTTTCGGATTCTATAATATCTTTGGTAAATTCGCAGCCATCATGGGTCCACTAATAGTAGCTTTTACTTCACAACTTACTGGGAAATCGAATTACGGTGTATTTAGTCTTGTCGTCTTGTTTATCATTGGACTAATTATTTTATCAAGAGTACCAGAACCAAAAGAGACGTCTACAATGAACAGAATAACAAATTAAAAGACATGCATGAAAGAATTACTCTTTCATGCATGTCTTTTATTATTTGGAAGCGAAAGTGGAAGGCATCACTACGGCAATTACTTCCCCTTTTGCACAAAGTACATCTCCTGCATAAACCTCTGAAACGACTTTCCATTTCTTCGGATGAATCTCTTCTACTTTGCCTATTACTTTTAACTCTACATTTTGCGGAGTTGGTTTCAAGAAATCGACATGCAGTGAACCTGTCACAAAACGAGGTGGTGCTTCCCCACTACCAGGTTCAAAACCATTTTTCCGATGTAACGCAAGTGAAGCAGAACCAGTTCCATGGCAATCTACAATCGCTCCAATTAGCCCCCCATAAACAAACCCTGGTATGGCAATATGTTCTTCCCTCGGATTATAAACAGTTTCTGTTTCGTCCCCGCTCCAGTACGTTCTAAAATGATATCCATCCTTATTTAATCTTCCACAACCGTAGCACCATGCAAAATCTTCCGGATAGTCATCTTGGATTGCCCCCACATTTTGGCTCATTTCTCATACTCCCCTTTGTTTGTTTTATTTATATAATTCTTCTCTTCTATCACTAAATACCGGTATACGAGTTCGAACTTCTTCAATCTGCTCTATTTGTACATCTACTATTTGGATCATTTCTTCATTTCCTCCTACCCATAGCACCTCACCCCAAGGGGCTATAATCATAGAATTTCCATTAAATGAATTATTCGGATCACTTCCAACTCTATTGACAGCAACGATAAAGCATTGATTTTCAATTGCTCTTGCTTGCAATAGTATTTTCCAATGATCAATTCGTTTATCTGGCCATTGTGCAGGAACAAATACAATTTTGGCTCCATTCAAAGTATGCACGCGAATCCATTCAGGAAAACGTAAATCGTAACATATTATTCCAGCCATTTGAATACCGGCTAAATCGAATAAATTTTTGGAATTTCCAGCTTCTAAATAATGATGCTCGTCCATTAATTTAAATAAATGCGCTTTATCATATTCAGCAACTATTTCTCCAGCTTCATTTGTTACATACATCGTGTTATAAAATTCGCCACTCTTTTTCGTGGAAACAGAACCACCTACAATAGAAATTTGATATTCCTTGGATAACTTCTTGAAGAGTGATTTAGTTTGTTCTCCTTCTACATCAGCAATTTCATTTAAGCGAGTTAAATCATACGCAGTATTCCACATTTCAGGTAACACTACAATTTTGGCTCCAAGTAAAGCTGCTTCTCGAATTTTTTTCTCTACTTTACTAAAATTTGCTTGTGGATTCCCAAAATCTATATCTAATTGAACACATGCCACTTTCAATACATCACCACCTACAAACATTATACTTGAAAGTTTCTAAAATTTGACTAATAAATGTAATTATTCTAAAAATAGATTCATTATGCCATACACTACCTATTCAATGGGTTGTTTTCTGATTGCATAAGAAATATCTCACACGCTTGAATATTCTATTTTTCACTAGAGTGTATACGAAATTTATAGTAAACTAATCCATAAGATAGACATCTTCTTGAAATTTGTATAGTAACCCAAATATTCATGTAAAGGTCTTATTTTTATTTCAACATCATCAAATTATATAGAAAAAGAGGTCCCACCCATGGAATTTTCAAATCGTTTAAAAAGTCTGCCCCCTCAATTTTTTGCAACTCTTGTACAAAAAGTCTCTGCAGCATTAGAAGAAGGACGAGATGTGATTAATTTAGGCCAAGGAAATCCGGATCAACCTACTCCTGAACATATAGTAAAAGCCCTTCAAAGTGCTTCTGCCAATCCCCAAAATCATAAATATTCTCCTTTTAGGGGTATTGCTGAATTAAAACAAGCTGCCTCTAATTACTATAAAAGAGAATTCAATGTAGATGTAGATCCTAATACAGAAGTAGCCATTATGTTCGGAACAAAAATTGGATTAGTCGAATTACCATTAGCACTAATGAATGAAAATGATTTAATGCTATTGCCAGACCCAGGATACCCTGACTATTTATCTGGAGTTGGGCTTGCAAGTGTTCAGTATGAAACTATGCCCCTTTTAGAAAAGAATGGGTTTTTACCGGATTATAAGATGTTATCAGAAGAACAAAAACAATTAGCGAAATTAATGTATTTAAATTATCCAAATAACCCAACCGGCGCAACTGCTACGAAAGAGTTTTTTGAAGAAACTGTTCAGCTTGCCAAAGAATCTAATATTACAATCGTGCATGACTTTGCTTACGGGGCTATTGGCTATGATGGGATAAAACCAGTTAGTTTTTTACAGGCTGATGGTGCCAAAGATGTTGGTGTTGAAATGTATACTCTATCTAAAACCTACAATATGGCTGGTTGGCGTGTTGGCTTTGCTGTTGGAAATAAGCAAATAATTGAAGCAATCAATCTTATCCAAGATCATCTATTCGTTAGTCTCTTCCCTGCAGTTCAACATGCAGCCGCAGTGGCACTAAATGAAAGCCAAGCGTGTGTGCATGAACTAGTATCTTTATATGAAGGAAGAAGAAATACACTTGTAGATGCTTGTGCAAAAATTGGTTGGGATATACAGGCACCAAAAGGTTCTTTCTTTGCTTGGTTACCAGTCGCTAAAGGCTATACAAGCGAAACGTTTGCTGACTTATTATTAGAAAAAGCTGATGTTGTTGTAGCGGCAGGGATTGGATTCGGTTCATTCGGTGAAGGCTATGTACGTGTAGGATTACTAGTTGATGAAGACCGTTTGAAGGAAGCAATTGCTCGTATTGAGAAATTGAATTTATTTTAATATAGATAAAATGGAGGCTAACAATAAAATACTGTTAATCTCCATTATAATTCCTTACATTTTCGCCATTAACCTTTTCGCAATTGCTTCATATTCCTCTGGACCAATTCCAGGTGCAAACTCTTCAGGAAGTGTGGATAAGTCTGGGATATCAAAACCTTTAGGACTGCCCTCTCTCACCAAAAGTTGTTGCCCACTCGCTGGATTAGTGCCTTTCCAAATTTGGTTGATGTCTTTGTAATCACCTACGTTATTCCATGTAAAAAGGACATTTCCATATCCAAGGTCTTCATATTTTTTAGCTTGATCAAAAGCACGATTGTCTAAGTTTGGTATAGGAAGCATTTTAGTTACATCTACTCCAGTTGCTATTTCAATTGCTTTTGCATAAGCCAAGACATGCGTACCACCTCGGACTAATAAGTATCCAATCATTTCCCTTGCTGTTGGGTGGTCTGTCATTTCATAAACACGCATTTTATGAGTTCTAGCACCGCATTCTAAGAAAAAGTTATGCAATAAATCTAGTACTAAATTACCACTGGAAAATACATAATCTCCTCTCCAAGGATTTCCCATGGAGTCTCCCGCTAAAGAAGTTTGTGCATTCGCTATAAAAGCATACGTATTTCTTTTGTCTATTGCACCCTGAAGTGGAGTAATATCAGGGTCTCCTGTAAATGAGGTTCCTTTATGAAGGAGGTTAATCGTATTGGATACAAGTTCTACATGGCCAAATTCTTCTGCCGTGATACTTGCGACAAGATCATAGAAAGGCTTTAACTTAGTTTTTCCACGGAAATTGAAGGATTGATACATATAATTATTTAATGTAGACATCTCACCAAATTTCCCACCCAAAAGTTCCTGTACGGCCGATGCTGCATTTGCATCTCCATATTCTGGATTCGGCAGATCTATTAATAACTTATTTACACGATTGAACAATTCTTCACTCCTATTCTAGTTATTTGATTGATTGAGTAACCCATACAATTTCTTGATTTCGGATATAAAAAGGAACTTTACTAACAAGTACCACAATATGGTCGGGTGTTACATTTGATAAAGTACCTTGAATAGTACTTCTAGTTGTTTGAACTGCAATTTGTTTGCCAACTAAAGTAGCCGCTACTTGATAAAAATACCCTTCAAAATTACTTACATACTCTACACTCGGTTGTGTCTGTCCATTCAACTTAACCCATCCCTTCTTAACAATCACTTTAGTGTATGAGATGTTTATTTATTTGGTTCCCAATAAGTGATATGATAAGAGGTAGATGCTACAAAAAAGTAGGTAGAATATATGGTGAAACGATTAGTAGTAACTGGCTATAAGCAGCATGAATTGGGTATTTTTGATGATAAGCATCCTGGAATTCCAATTATTAAAAAAGCCATTCAAAATCAATTTATCGCTTTAATAGATGCAGGTTTAGAATGGGTTATACTAGGTGGACAACTAGGTGTAGAAACTTGGACTGCTGAACTTATTTTAGAAATGAAAGAGGAATATCCGGATTTAAAGTTTGCAATTATTACTCCTTTTCTTGACCAAGAGAAAAATTGGAATGAACTAAAACAAGAAAAGTACCGCACTTTATTGCATCAAGCCGACTTCCAAACAAGTGTCACGAAGAAACCTTATGAAGCTCCTTGGCAATTTATCGAAAGAAACAAATTTATCCTTCGAAACTCAGATGGAATGTTACTTGTCTATGATGAAGAAAACGAAGGATCACCCAAATTTATAAAAAAACTTGCAGAACAGTACGCAGAGAAAAATGAGTATGAATTATTTGTGATTAACGCTTATGATTTGCAAGTAATGGCAGAAGAACATGCAGAAGAAGAGAGGAATAATTTATATGATTAATAAAAAATTAGCACAAAAAATAACGGATGCAACAAACAATACAATTGAATTATTACCAGAAGAGATTAGATATGCAGAGAAACATGAATTACTGAGAGATGATTTACAAGTTATTGAAATCGCTAAAAAAGATCAATTTAACGACGCAATAATTGAGCGTTTTGAAAAAGAGACGGAAGAATCTGTTTCGAAAGACACCGCTGAATTTTTAAAAACACCATTAACACATTTTAAAGAAAAGAAAAATGAATTTCTTTATCTAGAATCTACTAGTTTTGATGTTATTAGTGTAGATGCTTTTGCAATAGAATATGATGAAGTGTTTGAAGTTTACACAGCTATGTTTGGTCTATCCATACAGAAAAAATACGCTCCAAATATGAAAGATTTCTTAGATGAAAATTTCCATTCCGATACGATGAATTATAGTATGATGTTCTCTGCAGGAGACGGTCTTTGGGAAGTTAATTTGCCTTTGAATTATCTGAAACAATTTGATGAAAACTTTTCGATTGAAGAAACGTATCACTTTTTGTACACGTTTATTTTTGCATTAATGGAATCAGTAGAAAATTAATACGGTAAGCCTTGCATTTTATTTTACGCAAGGCTTTTTTTATTTACCAAAAGAGATGTATATTTTCCTTTAAGATGTCTACACTAACGAAGATGTTTCATCACATTTTTTAAAGGAGGAAGTATGAATGAATCAAAATCCGAACGGTCAAACGCATCAAAATATGCAAACAGGTAGTGTCCCTCAACAAATGAACCATGGCGGTCATGAATTGTTCGATGTTCATGAAGTATTATCTACTTCATTATCAGGTCTTAATTTAAAAACTATCCTTCGTCCACATGTGAAAGATCAAGAACTACTAAGCATGTTAGATCGTCAATACACATTTGCCCTAGATGAATATAATATTACAGTGGAATGTTTTCAAACTGGAAAAGATCCTTCTCACCCAACGTCATCTTATAAAATGCAACAAGGAAATGACTTTGTGTATGGCATGAAACCTTCTCAACCAAAAAAACCAATACAAAATGCCAATGAAATTTCAGACGAATTAATCTCAGGATATTTACTTGGTGCCGCAAAGACATCAGCATCCGCAAAAACGGCAGCTGCGTTAGAGACAACAAATCCTGTTTTACGAAGAGTACTTGCAGACTCCATTCCAAACTGTATCGAAATGGCTTATGAGCTAGCTATATATCAAAATAAACACCATTATTACCAAGTACCTCAACTCGATCAACAAGACATGCAAGCAATATTAAATTCATATGCACCAGTTCAAGGACAATCGATGAATAATATTCAATAGTAAACTTCTCGCCCTTTTCTTAAAGGGCGAGTTTTTATTTTTGGTAATTCCATTTTTTCTTCTAATTTGACGTATAATTTATATAAAGAGATTATTATTAGAAGAAAAGGTGATCTAATGAAAGTAGCAATTTTCGACTTTGATGGTACTTTATATGCAGAGGAAACATTTAAATTACTCATGAATCATTTAAAGGAGCATCCAATTTATCACACAAAGTACAACCGTTTTTACAGAGCAATTACTCCCTTGTACATTGCCTATAAAATAAAACTTTATCCACAATCAAAAATGAAAGAGAAATCTATGCAACTGTATCTAAATGCTTTCGAGGGATTTTCAACCGCCCAGATGGACGCCTATTTTGAAGAGTTTAAAGAAAAGATTAAAAGTGGTATCAATCAAGAGGTAATAAAAAGACTATATCAACATCAAAAAGAAAACATACATATACTACTTGTGTCCGGAGCGTATACGCAATTTCTACACAGAGTAACAGATGGAATCTCTTTCGATCATATTATTGGAAGCAATATTACATTTAAAAACGACAAAATAGATATCAATACACCAATACTTCATATTAATGGAACGAGAAAAACGGAGCATATTTTAAATATACTGAAGGACATAGATGTAGATTGGGAAAATAGCTATGCGTATGGGGACAGTTTTTCTGATTTACCTGTACTTGAACTCGTTGGACATCCAGTAGCTGTAAAACCAGAAGAAAAACTACGAAGTGTTGCTACAGAACGTGGTTGGGAAATTATATAAAAAAATGGTTTCTTTGTTAAATGACATTCGTGAAGAATTTTAGTTGACTATAATTTTTTTATTTGTCACAGACTGTCCAGAAAGTTAGTAAACCTAATTTTTTTGCGGTAGTCTTTTCTTATGTAGTTTTCTTCATAAGTAATGTTTTGGTCGACTTCTCTCCTAAGAGAGGCTGAATCTAACTTGTTTTCTAAACCTTTTTGAACTTATGTTTACTTTAATACCTTTGTGGATTATCGCCATCGTCATATGTTGTACAACCATCTAATATAATTTAGGCTCTATTTGGCGAACAAGAAAGTATATAGAATTTCATTGACAAAAAAGCGTACCTCAAACGAACCTGCCAAAAAAATAATCCCAAACATCATAAATGGTCAAAACCCACATACGACATATTTTAAAATAAGTGCCATAACGGGAGAAAAGTCCCTTTTGGCACTTATTTTTAGATAAGTCGTATAGTCATTTTGCTATATTTCACAAATCAGCATTAAAAATTTAAATAGAAAAGTTAAACATGTAGCAATGTTAGATGTCTAATTTATTTTTGAGGATTCACAGCCATGTAAGACAAAGTTTATTGGTTTGCTTCTAGGCGCTTGTATTTTTCTTAAAGTATAAGAATTTCACATACTTGGATCACGTTTTGTACAATTACTTCTAGTCGCTTTGGACAGTATTATTGCTTACACTTTTACTTAAAAGAAAAACAATGGCTTAAGAAGAGAGGAACCACATACTTACCTAAAGAGGACGCCGAAGATGATATTTCGGCTGTCATTTCTCCTCTTACTTGGATGAATGCTTCTTCCTTTTTAGAGACACTTCTAAACAGAGTCATATTTCTTTCTAGTATCTTATGTAGAAAAGCTTATCTTCCTTAAAAATAAGCAAGAATTATAGTGTAGAAAAGAGGTTGGCGCCTGAAATTGTATCTTCAGGCGCATTTTACTAAGTAGAAAAGGATCTCCTCTTTTATTACCCAAAGCATTTGCCCTTTTCCCTTCGATGTTTTAGGGGAGCGACGGACAAACAATCGTAATAGGATGAACGAAAACAGAGATGAGCTACGTGACTGCGTCACGTAGCTCATCTCTGCCTTTCTCTTTCTCGTTTATCCTATTATCCTATTATCGTAAGTTTCGTCCAAAGCGAACCGTTAAAGTCCACATAGAAAAAGAGCGCTTCCGATTTTCTTATTTCACCAATATCATATATTGTACAACTAAAAAATAGGGCTCTCCATAAAGGATTGCCCCATTTTGATTACATTCGAACATTGATATCCTTATTGTGCAAATATGATTTAATCTCGCCAATCGTATAATCTCCGTAGTGAATCATCGACGCTACAAGTGCAGCATCTGCTTTTCCTTCAGTAAAAACTTCTTCGATATGTTCTAGTTTTCCCGCTCCACCAGAAGCGATGATTGGCACATTTACTTTTTCCGACAATAATTTAATCAATTCCACATCATATCCATTTTTCATACCATCTTTATGGATACTTGTACAAATAATCTCTCCAGCTCCAAGTTCCGTAGCTTGCTGTGCCCACTCTACTACGTCCATACCTGTTTTCTCATGTCCAGAGTGCGTATAAACTTCCCAACGAATGATTTCTTGATCATCATTATAAATAGGCATAGCATCCAATCCTAAAACAACACATTGTTTACCGTATATTTCTGCTGCTTCACGTAAAAGTTCTGGTCGTTGAACTGCTGCAGAGTTTACTCCAACTTTATCAGCACCGGCCCTTAATAGTCGTTTAAAATCTTCTACCGTTCTTACTCCACCAATTACTGAAAAAGGAATGTATACTTGTTCCGCAACTTTACGAATCCATTCAATTTTTAGATCTTGATTTTTTAAAGAAGCAGTTGTGTCCAAATAGATTAATTCATCCGCTCCATCTTCTGTGTACTTCTTACCAAGTTCTGCAGGGTCTCCAATTATTGTTGGATTTCTAAATTGAACATATTTTACTGCTTGATCATTTAATACATCAATCGCTGGTACAATTCTTTTTCTAAGCATATTAGTTTACTCCTTTATCAACGAATATTTGCAAAAATTATCTAACAGCTGAATGCCGAATTTCCCGCTTTTTTCTGGGTGAAATTGAACTCCCATTACTTGTTCATTACCAATTACACTAGCAAAATTTTGTCCGTAATCTGTTTCACCAAGCACATCTTTTTCATTGATTGGTTGAGCAAAATAAGAATGTACAAAATAGAAATCAGTATTGTTTGGAATATCTGTAAACAAAAAATGTCCTTGAGCGTCTTTTACTTGATTCCAGCCCATATGTGGAATTTTTTCTGTTTCTATTTTAAACTCAGGTACGCTTCCTTTTAGAAAACCTAAACATTCAACGTTTCCTTCTTCACTTGTTTCCAGCAAAAGTTGCATCCCTAAGCAAATTCCTAACAGGGGTGTACCTTTTGATACCTGTTCTTTTAAATAGTCACTTAAACCAGATTCGTTTAACACATCCATAGCGACTTTTGCATTACCTACTCCAGGTAATATTAGCTTTGTAACCGAATCATCATGATCCTCAGCTTTAGTAATTAATTTCGTTTCATAACCTAAACGTGCAATTGCTTTTAAAACACTATGTAAATTTCCTGCTCCATAATCAATAATGCCAATCATGCTCTTGCCTCCACTTTTTAGTATTCTTTTATTATGCCATTTCAGAGCAAAAAAAAAAACAAAAACTTTAGTACACTAGCAGAGTAAAACCAGTCGTTATAAAACGACTGGTTGTTTCATTACATATTCATCTACTTTTTTGGCAACATCTTGCCCTTCTTTAATTGCCCAAACGATTAAACTTTGCCCTTTTCTAGCATCTCCAGCTGTGAATACACCATCTACATTTGTTGCGTAATCTTTTGTAGAAGCAGCAATCTTTTTGTTCACAATTTTCACACCAAATTGATCAGCTAACGTTTGTTCAGGACCTTCAAAACCAATTGCGACAAATAAATATTGAGCAGACCATACTTTTTCAGTACCAATAATCTCTTTAAAATAATGGAATCCATCTTCACCTAAGATTTTCTCCATTTGAACTGTATGAAGCTCTTTCAAATTACCTTCTAGATCAGAAATAATTTTTGTTGTTTGGATTAAATACTCACGTGGATCTTTTCCAAACTGTTCAGAAGCCTCTTCATATGCGTATTCTAATTTAAAAACAGCAGGATCAGTTGGCCATAAGTTATCTTCAGCACGTGTATTCGGAAGTTGTGGATGTTTACCAAACTGAACTACACTACGGCATTTTTGGCGAATAGCAGTTGCTACACAGTCCGCTCCTGTATCTCCACCTCCAATAACGATGACGTCCTTGCCTTTTGTATTAATGAACTGACCATCTGCGAAATTAGAATCTAATAAACTTTTCGTTGTAGAAGACAAATAATCCATTGCTAGATGAACACCATTCGACTTACTTCCATCCATATGAAGTTCACGCTGTTTTTGTGCTCCAATACAAAGGATAACCGCGTCATAGGAAGATTTTAACTCTTCAGCTGTAATATCTTTTCCAACTTCGGTATTAAGAATAAAGTCAATTCCTTCTTGTTGAAGTAAATGAACTCTGCGTTCTACAATGTCTTTTTCTAATTTCATATTCGGAATTCCATACATCAACAATCCGCCAGCACGATCTGCACGCTCATATACAGTTACAGAGTGTCCCGCTTGGTTTAAGTCGTCTGCACTTGCAAGTCCAGCTGGACCAGATCCAATAATGGCAATCTTTTTACCAGTTCTACTGTTTGGAATTCTCGGTGTAACCCATCCATTTTCAAATGCTTTATCAATAATCGTGCGTTCAATACTTTTTATTGATACGGCAGGGTCTGAAATAGCTAATGTACAAGATCCTTCACAAGGTGCAGGACAAACCCTCCCAGTAAATTCTGGGAAGTTATTTGTCATTTGCAACCTTTCAAGAGCTTCTTGCCATTTCCCTTTGTAAACTAAATCATTCCATTCGGGTATTAGATTATTTATAGGACAACCAGCAGTTGTATTTCTAATTTCAATTCCCATATGACAAAATGGAGTTCCACAGTCCATACATCTTGCACCTTGTTTCCGAAGAGCTTCATCTGTTAGTTTGGAAGAATATTCATTCCAATTTTTTATCCTATTAATCGGGGATTGTTCTTTACCCTTTTCTCTTTTGTATTCCATGAATCCAGTTGGTTTTCCCATCTGCTATTCCTCCTCCCGTTATTTTTTTACAAATGCTAATTCTTTTTTGTCATTATTCGAAGATGTATCCAAAAATGCTTGCATTTCAGCCAAATCGTCTGAAAGGCCTTTTTCTTTATGTGCACTAATTTTATCCAACATTTTCTTATAATCGCTTGGTACTACTTTTACAAATTTCTCTATAGTTGTATCCCATTTGTCTAGGATACTCATCGCTTTTGAACTCTTTGTATAATAATAGTGATCCATGATCAATTGTCGAATTGAATGTTTTTCATCAGAATGTTCTATTCCTTCAAAACTAATCATTTCTGTATTACATTTTTCTTTAAATCCGTCCACATCATCAACAAGTACATACGCAATTCCACCAGACATTCCTGCCCCAAAATTCTTTCCAACATCCCCTAAAATGACAGCACGACCGCCTGTCATATATTCACATCCGTGATCCCCAATTCCTTCTACTACAACATCTACTCCACTATTACGAACTGCAAAACGCTCTCCTGCACGACCATTGATGAATGCAGTTCCACTAGTTGCTCCGTATAGCGCGACGTTTCCAGCGATAACATTTGTTTCTGCAGCTCCCTTAACAGGTGCAGAAACAATTAGTTTCCCTCCAGATAAACCTTTACCAAAGTAATCATTTACATCTCCCGTAACATACATTGACATTCCATTTGGAACAAATGCGCCAAAACTCTGACCAGCCGAACCAGTAAATCGAAGAACGATAGAATCGTCAACTAACCCTCTTGCTCCATATTGTTTCGAAATTTCACTACCAATAATAGTACCTACCACCCGATCTGTATTTGCAATCGGATAATGCAATTCCACTTTCGATTCATTTACTATCGCTTGCGCAACTTTCGGTAGCAATTCTCGTAAATCGAACGATTCATCGATTTTATGATTTTGAGGTGTTTTAAATGTCCGAACTCCTTCTGGTTGATATAATAAAGCACTTAAATTTAGTTGTTTTGCTTTCCAATGTTCTTTTGCACGTTCACTAACTTCTAAAACGTCCGTACGACCTACCATTTCTTCTACTGTTCTAAAACCTAGTAAAGCCATATACTCACGAACTTCTTCTGCAACAAATTTCATGAAGTTCACTACATAATCTGCGCTTCCTGTGAATTTATCACGTAAATCAGGATTTTGAGTCGCAATCCCAACTGGGCATGTATCTAAGTGACATGCACGCATCATTATGCAACCAAGAACGATTAACGGTGCAGTTGCAAATCCAAATTCCTCTGCACCAAGAAGTGATGCCATAACAACATCTTTACCTGTCATTAACTTACCGTCTGTTTCTAATACTACTCGTTCACGTAGCCCATTTAACATTAAAGTTTGATGAGCTTCAGCTAATCCAAGTTCCCATGGTAGACCTGTGTGTTTAATACTTGTTTTTGGTGATGCACCTGTACCACCGTCATAACCGCTAATTACAATAACATCTGCTGCTCCTTTTGCTACACCAGCTGCTATAGTACCTACACCAGACTTAGAAACAAGTTTAACGCTTATTCGTGCAGTTCTATTTGCATTTTTCAAGTCATGGATTAACTGTGACATATCTTCAATCGAGTAAATATCATGATGTGGTGGTGGAGAAATTAACCCAACACCTGTTGTTGAACCACGAACATCTGCTACCCATGGATAAACTTTATTCCCTGGTAACTGACCACCTTCACCAGGTTTTGCACCTTGTGCCATTTTTATTTGTAGTTCATCTGCTTGAACAAGATAATGACTTTTTACACCGAATCGTCCAGAAGCGACTTGTTTAATTGCACTACGACGATTATCTCCGTTCGCATCTAGTTCGTATCTACTAGGATGCTCGCCGCCCTCACCACTGTTACTTTTTCCGCCTAAACGATTCATTGCAATAGCAAGTGTTTCATGTGCTTCTTGACTTAATGAACCGTAAGACATTGCCCCAGTTTTAAATCGTTTAACGATCGAATCCACAGACTCCACTTCTTCAAGCGAAATTTTTTTCACATCTTTTTTGAATGTCATCAAGTTACGTAAAAATCCGATTCGCTCTTCGTTTGCCATTTCGGCATATAGTCTGTAAAGGCCATAATCTCCTTTACGAGTAGCCCACTGAAGTGTATGAATTGTTTTCGGGTTAAATGCATGATGTTCACCAGTACTTCTCCACTGGAAGTCACTGCCTGATTCAAGAGAATCTAGTGTTGATTCAATTGCTTTTAGATATCTTCTATTCGTCTCTTCGGCAATTGTATTTAAATCAATTCCACCTAATTGTGAAACTGTACCTGTAAAGTAGTGTTCGATGACATCTTTACTAATACCAACTGCTTCAAAGACTTGGGCACCTCTATAACTTTGTACGGTAGAAATCCCCATTTTAGACATTACTTTTACTACTCCATCAGCGATACCTTTGCTATATTTAGCAACTGCTACTGGATAGCTACTAGAAATATGTCCTTCTTCAATTGCTTTTGCAATGGAAGCATAGGCTAGGTACGGATTAATCGCGTCTACACCAAAACCGATAAGAGCAGCAAACTGATGAACTTCACGAACTTCTCCCGACTCAACAATAATACTTACTTTCGTACGATTACCAGTGCGAAGTAAATGTTGGTGAAGACTACTTGCTGCTAATAGTACTGGAGTAGTAACGATCTCTTTACTAATATTACGGTCTGAAAGAACGATTAATGTTTTTCCAGCTTTTATTAAGTCTTCCACTAATACATTGATGTCTTGTAAATCACTTTCCAAATATCCCGACATTTCAAGTTCAATAACAGCTGATTTAAAGCCTTCTAAACTATTTTCTTTCAATTGATTTAGTTGACTATTTGTAAGCACCGGTGTTTCTAAATAGATTCTTTTCGCATTGGACGAACTTGGTTTCAGTAAATCCCCTTCTGCTCCAAGTAATGTCATCGTAGAAGTAACGATATGTTCCCGAATTGAATCAATCGGTGGATTCGTCACTTGAGCAAATAATTGTTTAAAGTAATTGAATAACGATTGCGGACGATCGGACAATACTGCAAGTGGAGTGTCATTCCCCATAGAACCTATCGGATCTTTTCCATCAAGTGCGATAGGAACAATGTACTTTTGAATATCTTCATACGTATATCCAAATGCTTTTTGACGGAATACTAGATCATCTATTTGTTCTACTATTTCATCAACTGGCTGAATCGCTACTAGATTTTCATCTAACCATTGTTGATATGGTAGTGCACTTGCCATATCAGATTTAATTTCTTCATCTGAAATAATACGCCCTTGTTCTAAATCTACTAATAACATTCTACCTGGACTTAGACGTTCTTTATAAAGAATATTTTCCTCTTCTACGTCTACTACTCCGACCTCGGAAGAAAAAATAATATAGTCATCTTTTGTTACATAATAGCGTGCTGGACGTAATCCGTTACGATCTAATATCGCACCGATTTGTTTACCATTTGTAAATGAAATAGCTGTTGGTCCATCCCATGGCTCCATTAAACTACTATGATAAGAATAGAATGCTTTCTTTTCATCACTTATATGTGGATTTTCAGACCATGGTTCTGGTATTAACATCATTGCCGTATGAGCTGGTGATCTACCTGCAAGTACAAAAAATTCAAATGCATTATCGAGCATGGAAGAATCACTACCATTTGTATCAATAATTGGTAGTAGCTTCTGAAGGTCATCACCAAAAGCTTCTGAAACAAATTGTTGTTCGCGAGCTTTCATCCAGTTGATATTTCCTCTTAATGTATTAATTTCCCCATTATGAACAATGTATCTGTTTGGATGCGCTCTTTCCCAACTTGGAAAAGTATTCGTACTATAACGTGAATGTACTAAGGAGAAAGCAGATGTAAATAGTTCATCTTGAAGATCTACATAAAACATATCAACTTCTTCAGGAGTGAGTAATCCTTTATAAACAATTGTTTGACTAGAAAAGCTTGCACAATAGAATTTACTATCATTTTTAGAAGCCCAATGTTCCACTTGTTTACGTATCAAATACAATTTCCGCTCAAATGCTAATCCATCTTGATTACTAGCTGATTTGATAAATACTTGTCGAACAACAGGAGCTGTCTCTTGTGCTTTAATACTTAACATAGATCCATTTATCGGAACTGTTCTCCATCCGATTAACTCTTGACCTTCCGCGGTTATAGTATCATTGAATTTTTGTTCAATAGCTAAACGCTCTTCTTCATTATTTGTAAAAAACATCATTCCAACGCCGTATTTTCCTTTTTCCGGTATTGTCCACTCGTTGCATACAACACGGAAATAGGTATCTGGGATTTGAACCATTAAACCAGCACCATCTCCAGTTTGACCATCTCCACCTCGTCCTGCACGATGATCTAAGCGACATAACATCTCTAATCCTTTTTTTACAATATCATGTGTTGCATTGCCTTTTATATGCGCATATAAACCTATCCCACACGCGTCATGTTCAAATTCTGGATTATACATCCCCTGCGCTTCTGGTATTTTATGAAATGTCATGTGTACCCCTCCAATTTAAATAAATAGTCTCTTATGAATATTGTATGTTTTCAAATTGATATAAACAATATATAATTTGGATATAAACCATCTATATATTAGATAGATCGAAGGAGAGTCCTATGGAAATACGACAACTGCGCTATTTCATCGAGGTTGCACATCGGGAACATATCTCAGATGCTGCCATACATTTGCATGTTGCACAGTCAGCTGTAAGTAGACAAATCGCCAATTTAGAAGACGAACTTGGGGTTGAGCTATTCGAACGAGTAGGTAGAAATGTAAAGTTAACACCAATTGGTAAGATTTTTTTGGAACATAGTATTTCTGCCTTACAAGCAATTGAATATGCAAAAAAACAAATTGGTGAATACTTGAATCCAGAAAAAGGGTCAATAAGCATAGGTTTCCCTACAAGTTTAGCTAGTCATCTGTTACCAACTGTCATATCCGCATTCAGAAAGGAATATCCAAATGTAGCATTCCATCTACGCCAAGGATCCTATCATTTTCTAATAGAAGCTGTAAAAAATAGAGAATTAAACCTTGCTTTTTTAGGTCCGCTACCTGCAAAAGATGGATTCATTGATACAACTATTTTATTTTCAGAAAAATTTTATGTGCTATTGCCAATTAGTCATCCATTTGCCAAACGAAAAAAGATTTCTTTAATTGATTTACGAGATGATGATTTTGTCTTGTTCCCAGAAGGATATGTGCTGAAGAAAATCGCAGTAGATGCTTGTAATTCAGTTGGTTTTTCACCAAACGTTACTTCTGAAGGAGAAGATATGGATGCTATTAAAGGATTAGTAGCCGCAGGAATTGGGGTTAGTCTATTGCCCGAAAGTACGTTTTACGACTCCACACCAAGGCTTACCGTTAAAATACCGATAGAATCACCAGAAATACGAAGAACTGTCGGAATTATCAGTCCATTGAACAGAGAACTTTCCCCTTCTGAAAATGTCTTTAAACAATTTGCCATTAAATTTTTCACTGTTTTAGGGAAATACCAATAAAAAAACAAGAAAATCGTATTAAGAACGATTTTCTTGTTTTTTAATAATTTATAAACATACTTATAATACACTCAATTTTTCATCCTTCAAATCACTAATAAACATACATCCCGGAGCGTGCGTAATCATTATCGAAGGTTTGCTTTGCATTGCAACGGCTTGTGGAGTTACCCCGCATGCCCAAAATACAGGGATTTCACCTTCTTTAATCGTTACTGCATCTCCAAAATCTGGTTTAGCAATATCTTGGATTCCAATTAGACTTGGATCACCGAAATGAATCGGTGCACCATGCACTCCAGGAAAGCGTGATGTAATTTGAGTTGCCCGTATCGCATCTTTAGATGACATTGGACGCATGCTAACTACAGTTGGTCCTTCAAAAACACCAGCTTTTACACAAGGGATATTAGTTTTATACATGGGCACATTACAATTTTCTTCTATATGTCTGATAGGAATACCAGCCTCAAGTAACGGCGTTTCAAATGTGAAGCTACAACCAATTAGAAATGCTACCATATCTTCTTCCCAATACTCCGTAATATCTGTCACTTCTTCTGTAAATACACCATCTCTATATATACGATATTTTGGAATATCCGTTCGAATATCAGCATCTTTTGCAATGGTAGTCGGAATATATGAACCTACTTCTGATACATCTACCAAAGGACAAGACTTTGGGTTCCGTTGGCAAAATAACAAAAAGTCAAATGCGTATTCTCTCTTCAATATAGCCAAATTTGCTTGTGTATACCCTTTTGCCATACCTGCTGTAGGTCCACTAATTTGACCTGAACTGATTAGTTTACGTAAATCAGTTGGAGCCATTGTTTCATAAATATTCATTGATTATTCACTCCTTACTATGCAAAAAGCATTGGAATTCGTTCGATAAGCGTCATGATACCTAATATTCCCATTATAATTACCACAATAACACCAGTTATCGTTAACCAAAGTGGATGCTTGTAATATTTCCCAACAACATCTTTCTTATATGCACCTACTAATAAAATTCCAAGTGCTAACGGTAGGATTAGTGCATTTAACGCACCTACTAAAATTAAAACATTTACAGGTTGACCTATGAAGGCAAATGTTATAGTTGATACTAAAATAAAAGTAATGATAACCCAGTTATGATATTTTTCAATCATCGGATGGAACGAACGAATAAATGAAACTGAAGTATAAGCTGCTCCTACTACAGAAGTAATTGCTGCAGCCCACATAATTACACCAAACATTCTATAACCAATCTCACCTGCAGCAAGTTTAAAGACGGAAGCCGGTGGATTTTCTGAATCAATTGCTAATCCTTGAGAAACTACACCAAGTACTGCTAAAAATAGGGCAACACGCATGATACCAGTTACAACAATTCCAATAACTGAACTTTTTGTAACATCAGGTAATGACTCCACTCCTTTAACTCCAGCATCTAAAAGTCGATGCCCCCCAGCAAAAGTGATATAACCACCAACTGATCCACCCACTAGCGTAACAATAGCAAAGATACTAATTTCAGATGGTACAAATGTTCTTACAATCGCCTCTCCAACTGGTGGCGATGTGGAAAAAGCAACATAAACCATTAATAAGATCATTACACCACCAGCAATTTGAGCAACTTTGTCCATTGCTTTCCCTGCTTCTTTTACAACAAAAATAAAAATTGCAAACATTGCACTAATAACTGCACCTTTGATTGGATCAAGTCCAAGCATTGCATTTAAGCCTAGTCCAGCTCCAGCAACATTCCCTATATTAAATGCTAGTCCACCCATTACAATGAGAATTGCTAACAAAACTCCAAGACCAGGTAATACTTTGTTTGCAATCTCTTGTCCACGTAGACCGGAGACAACAATAATCCTCCAAATATTAACTTGAACAACAACATCCAGTAGCAGAGAAATTAATATGACAAACCCGAAACTTGCTGCAAGCTGTTGCGTAAATACAGTTGTTTGTGTCAAAAACCCTGGTCCAATTGCTGATGTGGCCATTAAAAATGCTGCACCAAATAAGACACTTTTTCCAACTTTCTTTTTAGGTCCATTTTTTTCTATTTTTACTTCTTCCATAAAAAATCCCCCTTAATTATTAATTGCAGAAATTAAAATCCCGTTACTATCAAAAGTTTCTTTTATATATTTTGCGAAAGATACAGCGTGTTCACTATCCCCATGGATGCATATTGTATCAGCATTTATCAAAACTTCTGTATTTTGTTGAGAAATTACTTTTCCTTCAATCACCATTTTCACCACTTGTGCAACGGACTTGTCCGTATCCGTAATAAGCGCATCACTTTGTTGTCGTGATGTTAATGAACCATCCGATTGATATGTACGATCAGCAAAAACCTCATGTGCTGTACGTAAACCTATTTTTTCTCCCGCAGTCGTAAGTTCACTATTAGCTAATCCGAACAAAACTAATGAAGGTGAAATGTCATAAACTGCTTGAGCTATTGCCTCTGCAAGTTTTGCATCTTTAGCAGCCATATTATATAAAGCTCCATGAGGCTTAACATGTTGCATTTGTTCCCCAAAAGTCGTTAAGAAACCATTTAGCGCACCGATCTGATATACGACCATGTCGTATCCCTCTTGAGGTGTAATTTTCATCTCTCTACGACCAAAGCCACTCAAATCTGGTAAACCAGGATGTGCACCGATTTTCACACCATTCTCTATTGCTAATTTAACTGTTTCGCGCATTACACTTGGATCTCCAGCATGAAAACCACAAGCAATATTTGCAGATGTAACATATTTTAAAATTTCCTTTTGTTCCCCTAGCCTATATCTTCCAAAGCTTTCTCCAAGGTCACAATTAATATCTACTCGAAACATATTCATCCCCCATTCTAAAATATCGATAAGTTCCGAAAAACGGAACTTCGGTTTTGAAACGTAAACCAAGTTTATCACAATTAGATTTTTCTGAATAGATTTTTTTTTAGAACTTTATCTTTTATAGTTAAAGGGCTATTTAGACTTGTAATTTAATTTTGGAGAATTATAATAATTGTTATGATCCATTATTAAGAACATTAATACCGAAATTCGAAACTAAAGGAGCGATGAATATGCCCAAACATCACATAGAAGTCAACATAAAATCATTGGGAGATTCTGCACTTATAGTACAGCTTGGAGATGGTATAGACCCCGCTATACATGAGACAGTTAAAAACCTTTCTGAACTTTTAACTAGTCAGCCTTTTAAAGGATTTATTGAGTATGTACCTGCCTATAATAATATTACCGTTTACTACAATCCATATGTTATACATATTTCACAAAAGAGCAGTTTAACCGCTTTTGAAATAGTCAGTTCCTATATGAATGACTTAGTTCAACAGATGAAAGTGAATAAAAAGGAAGATTTTAAGATTGTCACTATCCCAGTATGTTACGGAGGAGAATTCGGTCCTGATTTAGAGCATGTAGCCAATTTTCATAATATGACGACAGAAAATGTCATTCAAATTCATTCCGAAAGTGAATGTTTAGTTTATATGCTTGGTTTTGCGCCCGGTTTTCCTTTTATGGGTGGGATGGATACACGAATAGCAACTCCACGAAAAGCCACGCCGAGATTATCCATTCAACCAGGATCAGTAGGAATTGCTGGCAAACAAACCGGTATATATTCTTTGGAAACCCCTGGAGGATGGCAAATTATCGGACGTACTCCACTTGATTTGTTTCTTCCACATATGTCTCCTCCGACTTTATTACAAGCGGGGGACAGAATTCGATTTGTTCCTATATCTCCAAGTGAATACACAGACTATAAGGAGATGAAATAATGACAGTAAAAGTACTTAACGCTGGTTTATTGACAACAATTCAAGATATCGGGAGATATGGTTCGCAAAAGTATGGAGTTATTGTTAGCGGAGCAATGGATAGTTATTCTTTAAGAATTGCAAATATACTAGTAGGCAATATGGAAGATGAAGCTTGTCTTGAAATTACTTTATACGGTACAACTCTTCATTTTGAAGATGATACGTTAATCGCAATAACTGGGGGAGATTTCCAAACTACAATTGACGGAGTAAATGCGCCTTTATGGCGTCCTGTACTTATTAAAAAAAATTCAATTTTAAAATTTAAATCTGCAATCCAAGGAAGTAGAGCATATATTGCTTTTGCTGGAGGAATCAGTACACCAATTATTATGGAAAGTAAAAGTACATACCTTAGAGCAAAGATTGGTGGGTTAGAAGGTAGAGCGATTCAAAAAGGAGACATTCTTTCATTTGGAGAGCCGACTGATTATAGCCAGGAATTGTTTCAGCGATTAGATAAAAAGTCAATTAATTGGTCAATTAATTTTAATGAAATTATTAACCTTAACCAAAATCAAGTCATTCAAATCCTAAAAGGAACTGAATTCCAGCTCTTTGATAAAGAAAGCCAACATACTTTATTTGAGAAACCTTATATCGTTACCTTACAGTCCGATCGCATGGGCTATCGTTTAGAAGGCCCTCCCCTCTCACTTTCAGAAAGTTTTGAGTTGTTGTCCGAAGGCGTTACTTTTGGAACAATACAAATTCCGACAAGTGGACAACCAATCATTCTTATGGCAGATAGACAGACTACTGGGGGTTATCCTAAAATAGGACAAGTTATTACTGCAGATTTACCAAGTCTCGCACAACTTCAACCAACAGCAACCATTCGTTTCAAAGAAGTTACGATACTGGAAGCAGAGAACTTGTTAATCAAAAAAGAGAAGTTTATTCATAACATAAAAAAAGCAATACACAATAAAGTTTTTAATGAATAAAAATAAAATCCCTCTATTCGAAACTAGAATAGAGGGATTTCCACTTATTTGAGATACCCTAATCTTTTAGAAATTTCATTAGCAGCATCCATTGCTTTTTTAGCAAAAATAGGTTCATTTTCATTTTGATAATTAGCTTCAATTCCTGCGATACTGATTCCTGCGATTACTTCCCCTTTATGATTGAAAATAGGTGCTGCAATTGCCGATGTATGATTTTCTAATTCCGAATGACTTATCGTGTATCCATTTTCTCTTGCATTTTGAATACTTTCTACTAGTTTTTCTTTATCTGTAATTGTCCCCATTGCAATAGTCCTTAATTCCACGCTTTCTAAATAAGTGGCAATTTCATTATCTGGTAAAAAAGATAATAGCACGCGTGAACAAGCTCCTGCATAAAATGGGCTCCTTCTTCCGATTGCAGTGTATAATCAAACTTTTTGATAATTATCCACTTTCTCAATGTAAATTGCTTCATCGCCTTCTCTGACTATTAAATTAATAGCCTCTTTTAATTCTTTATGCAAATCTTGCATAATCGGAAATGCAAGCTGTCTAATATCTAGTCTCGAAGAAACAAGGTTTCCAAATGTAAGAAATAAGAGACCTAAACGATATTTTGTATCATTACCTTTTACAACAAAACCCATTTCCTCTAAAGAGATTAGCATTCGATATACTGAAGTTTTAGGGATATTTGACAGTTCTATAATTTCTTGAAACGTTAAAGCCGCATGATCAATAAATAGGTTTAATATATCCATAGAACGAACAACTGTTTTATTTTTCATAAGCCCTCCTTAATCTGGTGAACATTATTCTTAAATGTATTCTCAAGCTTTTCCTTACTTTTATAATTAACAATAAGAATACTTAACCCAACTAATATTAATCCAACAATTAATAGATATGTTACGGGTTCATCTAAGAAAACTGCCCCTAAAATAACTGCGATAATTGGTACTAAAAATGTAAACGAACCAACTTTACTAGCTTCCCCTTCATTTATCAGTTTGTAATAAATAAGAAACGTCAATGAAATACCAAAAATGGCACCATAACTTAATCCAACCATATAACGACTATTCCAAATTATATCCGACCATTTTTCAAAAAGTGTTCCTGTACCTAAAAGAGCTATACCCCCGATTATACTTTGTAATGAAACCATCCAATACGGATCGACTGTATCGCTAACTTTCTTGACAAAAATAACTCCCAATGCCCAACATACTGCAGATATTAACCCTAAAGAGACACCAATGACAGAAACATGAAAAGTTAATCCATCTAAACTAACGATGACAATCCCAATGAACCCTATTAATAATCCTACAATTTTCAATGGCGTCATAAATTCACCCAACCATATCCAAGCAAATAACCCAAGTAAAACTGGTTGAAAATAGACAAGAATAGAAAATAAGCCACCAGGTAAATAATTAAGGCCAACAGTTTGTATTCCAAAAAATAGAAAAGTATTAAATAAAGCGGAAATCACATATAATTTCCAGTTTTTATTCCAATTAATCTTATCTCGTCTCTTAAACAATAAAACGCCTAATAAAATTCCACCAATTGTTGCTCGAAGTCCTGAAAATAATAAAGGTGGGGTATATTGTAAAGCTAACTTATAAATTGGCCAACTTGCACCCCAAACAACAACCAGAAATATAAGTGCAATTGTCGTTTTTGTAAATAATTTACTCACTCTTTCAACTTCCCTTCAAAACTAAACAATCCAAATATATAAATCTACTATACACTTTTTAAATAATTGTGAACATAAAAAAACATGAACACTGAGGACTCACAGTGTTCATGTTTTTTTATGGTTCCTGTTATTTTACTTCATTATAATATTTAATAAAGTTTTCTACTACTGAATCTAAGAACGCAACTGTTGCTTCATCAGTAAGGTCATTCTGTTCGTTCATTTTTGTGTGAATAGCTCCAATATATACTTCATTTCCTGGAAGTAGTTTTGGTTGTAATTTAGGGTTTGAAATAATTTCACGCAAGTGCATTTGTGCACGCACGCTTCCTAACACACCCATAGAAGAACCTATGATAAATGAAGGTTTACCTAATAGATCTAATCCACTGCGACTCATCCAATCAATTGCATTTTTTAAAGCACCAGGAATAGAGAAGTTGTATTCCGGAACTGCAAATAATACAGCTTCTGCATTACGAACTTTCAATTTAAAATCCATGGCCCCTTTAGGCGGGTTTTCTTCAATATCTGCACTGAACATTTCTACATCATTAATTGATGCAATTTCAATGTCTAATTTCCCTGCATAACGATTCTTCATATAATTCACTAATTTTAAGTTATATGATTCTTTTCTATTACTTCCAATTATTGCAGTAACTTTGATAGCCATTTACAATTCTCTTCTTTCTATTGAGATATTTAACTGATTAATATGGTTATTAGTATATCACGAGCTATAAATGGTATACCTGTATTTTGCTCACCTAATAATAAATTCTAATTTCATTCACAAACTGTTACATAATTTAGAATTCTCAAGTTATATTATAGCAAGTTAAAGTAATAGTGTGATAAAATATAGTAATGTTTAATTAAATTGGAGGTTGTCAATACCATTATGCAAGTTAAAAACACGAATTCCGTTCAAGTAGAAAACGTTTTAATTGCCCATCACTTTTTAAAAGATGTGGTTGTACATACACCTTTACAAAAAAATGAAGCTTTATCTGAAAAATATGGTGCTACAATCTATATTAAAAGAGAAGATTTACAGCATGTTCGCTCGTTCAAATTACGAGGTGCCTACTATAAAATTAAAACAATAGAAACTGCAGCTCGTGAAAAAGGAGTAGTTTGTGCTAGTGCAGGAAATCATGCACAAGGTGTTGCTTATGCCTGTTCGCAATTGAAAATCATTGCTAAAATTTTCATGCCCCTTACGACTCCAAAACAAAAAATTGATCAGGTAAGAATGTTTGGTCGTGAATTTGTCGAAATAATTCTTGAAGGAGATACTTTTGATGACACGGCTGCTAGTGCAATAATCTACGCAAACGATGAAGATCGAATTTTCATCCATCCTTTTGATGACCCAGAAATTATTGCAGGTCAAGGAACTGTAGCAGTAGAGATTATGAATGATATGGAAGAACCTATTGACTTCGTTTTCGCTAGTATTGGTGGAGGTGGTCTAATATCTGGATTATCCGCTTACATAAAGAACTTATCCCCACAAACGAAAATGATTGGTGTAGAACCAGCGGGTGCAGGAAGTATGAAAGCTGCATTCGAAAATAATGGTCCTATTACATTACAAAAAATTGATAAATTCGTGGATGGTGCAGCAGTTCAACGTGTAGGTAAATTACCATATGAAGTGAGTAAAAAATATGTCGATGATATCCTATTAGTACCTGAAGGGAAAGTATGTACGACGATTTTAGATTTATATAATAAACACGCAATCATTGCAGAACCCGCTGGTGCACTTTCTATCGCGGCACTTGATTTTTACAAAGATCAGATTAAAGGAAAATCCGTAGTTTGTGTAATTAGTGGAGGAAATAATGATATTGGTAGAATGCAAGAAATAAAAGAAAAGTCTTCTATATATGAAGGATTACTTTATTATTTCATTGTTAATTTTCCACAAAGAGCTGGTGCCCTTCGCCAATTCTTAGATAAAGTACTTGGACCCGACGATGATATCACTACTTTTGAATACACAAAGAAAAACAATAAAGAAAGTGGTCCTGCACTTGTCGGTATTGAGCTAAAAAATAGCAAAGACTATGATGGCCTTATTTCTCGAATGAATGAGAATAACTTTTCTTATAAAGAAGTAAATAAAGATAGTACATTATTTGATTTATTAATTTAATCATACTAACCTCAAAACACTGAAGTATCAATGCTTCAAGTTTGTAATTTATTAACTAACTTAATAAATTACAAACTTAATAAAAAGAAAACTATTAATATTGACAAATTTTCCGCCGCTTTGTTATAATTATTATTGAATAATAAGTATTCTAATCTAGGGGGAATTGTTAATGACAGAAAACCTAAACAGCCAAGAAAAAAATCTATTGACGACTGCTGCTGGAGCCCCAGTTGTAGACAACCAAAATTCTCAATCTGCTGGTCCAAGAGGCCCGCTATTGGTACAAGATGTATGGTTACTTGAAAAATTAGCAAACTTCAACAGAGAAGTAATTCCAGAACGTCGTATGCACGCTAAAGGTTCTGGAGCATATGGTAAATTTACTGTTACACATGATATTTCACAATATACGTCAGCTGCAATTTTCTCAGAAATCGGAAAAGAAACTGACATGTTCGTTCGTTTCTCAACTGTAGCTGGTGAGCGTGGAGCTGCTGATGCAGAACGTGATATTCGTGGATTCGCTATGCGCTTTTACACAGAACAAGGTAACTGGGATTTAGTTGGTAACAACACACCAGTATTCTTCTTCCGTGATCCACTTCAATTCCCTGACTTAAACCACGCTATTAAACGTGACCCACGTACGGGTATGCGTAGCGCTAATAGTAACTGGGATTTCTGGACTTCTTTACCGGAAGCACTTCACCAAGTTACGATCGTAATGAGTGATCGAGGATTACCAAATTCATACCGTAATATGCACGGGTTTGGTAGTCATACATTTAGTATGATCAACGCAAACAATGAACGTGTTTGGGTTAAATTCCATATGCGCTCACAACAAGGTATCGAAAATTTAACAGATCAAGAAGCAGAAGAATTAGTTGGTAAAGACCGTGAAAGTAGCCAACGTGATCTTTATGAAAATATCGAACAAGGTAACTTCCCTAAATGGAAAATGTTCATCCAAGTAATGACGGAAGAACAAGCAAATAACATGCCTTACAATCCATTTGACTTAACAAAAGTTTGGTATAAAAAAGATTTCCCTCTTATCGAAGTTGGAGAATGGGAATTAAACCGTAATCCTGAAAACTATTTTGCAGAAGTAGAACAAGTTGCTTTCTCACCAGGTAGCATTGTTCCTGGTATAAGCCACTCACCTGATAGAATGTTACAAGCTCGTTTATTCTCATACTCGGATGCTCAACGTTATCGTTTAGGTGTTAACCATCAGCAAATTCCAGTTAACCAACCTAAATGTCCTGTACATTCTTTCCATAGAGATGGTGCAATGCGTGTAGATGGTAACTTAGGCGGTACAATACCTTATGAACCAAATAGTTATGGTCAATGGAAAGAACAACCGAAATACAAAGAGCCTGTACTACCTATCAATGGCGGAGCAACTCAATGGGATTACCGTGAAGATGATGATAACTACTATGAACAACCAGGTAAACTATTCAATCTAATGACTCCTGAAAAACAACAAGTATTGTTTGAAAATACTGCTCGTAATATGGATGGCGTAGAAGAATTTATCAAAGTTCGTCACATTATTAACTGCTACAAAGCTGACCCTGCTTACGGAAAAGGTATTGCAGAAGCAATGAATATTCCATGGGGCAATGTCGAAGCTGCTATGGCTTAATAGTTTAATAGTAAAAAGGACAGCAAATTGCTGTCCTTTTTCTGTTTTAATATTTCGATTTAATTTATAAATCATGCTTTATAAAAAATAGCAAAAATGGCTATACGACTTATCCCAAAATAAGTGCCAAAAGAGACTTCCCTCCTATTTTTGCACTTATTTTAAAATATGTCGTATGTGAGTTTTGCCCATTTATGATTTTGGTGATTATTTTATTGGCAGGTTCGATTAAGGAGCGCTTTCTTGTTTTAGCCACCGACTATCGGGGCATTCGATTCTAAAATAAGAGAGCTTGGCTGGATTTTTTTATTTTCTCTCCAGAGAGATCTAGAAAAAACATGACTGGTCCACCACTTTATAAAATAATCAAAAACTGAAGAAGAGCTATGCGACAAAGTCACATAGCTCCTCTTCTTTTCTTATACAGATAACAACGTACGATCACTTGTCAGTTTTTCTCCACGAATACGTTGGAATTCATCCATTAATTTAGCAATGGTCAAGTCTTGTTTATCTGCTTCTTTGACTTCTAAAATTATCTGTCCCTTATCCATCATGATTAAACGATTTCCTAGGTCCAATGCTTGTTGCATATTATGCGTAACCATTAAAGTCGTTAACTGATCTTTCTCTACTAGCTGCTTTGTTATATTAGTTATTAATTCAGCTCTTGATGGATCTAAAGCGGCAGTATGCTCATCTAGAAGTAAAATAGATGGTTTTGTGAACGTTGCCATTAAAAGTGACAGCGCTTGTCTCTCTCCACCAGATAACATTCCTACTTTTGCATTTAGACGATTTTCTAAATTTAAATGCAAAATCTCTAATGATTGTTTGAAATACTCTCTTCTCTTTTTATCAACGCCAATTTTTAGCCCGCGTTTCTTATTGCGAGAATAAGCTAGTGCAAGGTTTTCTTCAATCGTCATCGTGGGTGCAGTACCCGACATCGGATCCTGGAAAACACGTCCTATTAATTCCGATCGTTTAAATTCTGGAAGCTTTGTCACCTTTTTTCCATCAACGACAATATCCCCTGAATCAGGTGTAAGTGCACCGGAAATCATGTTTAACATTGTTGACTTCCCTGCTCCATTACTGCCGATCACGGTAACAAAGTCTCCCGCTTTTAATTCCAAGTTAATGTGATCTAACGCTATTTTCTCATCTGCAGTTGCTTCATTAAAAATTTTATTGATTGATTGTAGTTTAAGCATGGTCGCTCGCCTCCTCTTTAGTTGCAAGTCGATCAGCAATGCGCTTTGCTTTTCTATTTCTCTCTCTTCGCTTATCGAAATATTGAGGTAATACTAAAGCGATAATTACAATGATAGCTGTAATTAATTTCATATCGCCTGTATCTAGCAATTCAATTCGAAGTGCTAAAGCTAACACTATACGATAAATAATCGCACCTGCAATTACTGCAAGAGTAGTACGAACAATTGTTTTTGTCCCAAATATCGCTTCTCCGATGATGACTGAAGCAAGACCGATTACAATCATCCCAATTCCCATTCCAATATCTGCAAACTTGGAATATTGCGCAATTAAAGCACCTGAAAAAGCGACTAATGCATTTGAAATTCCAAGTCCCATTATGACGTAGTTATCAGTATTTGCTGAGAAGCTTCTGATCATTTTCTTATTATCTCCTGTTGCACGAATGGCTAGGCCTACTTCTGTTTTCAAGAACCAATCTACTATTAGTTTTAGGATGAGAACTAAAATAGCTATAATTACTATTGTTCCCCATGTTGCTGGTAGATACGTAACTCCAAGACCCGACAAGAAATTATTAATTGCTTCATCTATACCTAAAGTTTCCCACCAACTATAAAATTGGCTAAATAGCGTTTCTGCATTTAATAAAGGAATATTAGGTCTACCTATAGAATTCTCAACTGTTAGACCCATAATACGAAGATTTATAGAATATAAAGCAATCATCATTAATATTCCAGCAAGTAAAGGATTAATCTTTCCTTTGGTATGTAAAATCCCTGTAATACACCCTGCTATAAAACCAGCCAAGATAGCAACAATTGTCGCTATTGCTGGATGGTAACCTAAAATAATCATTGTAGCGGCAGTTGCAGCACCTGTAACGAAACTACCATCTACAGTTAAATCAGGAAAATCCAACACTCGGAATGTAAGATACACTCCGAGTGCCATAATTGCATAGATAATCCCTTGCTCAACAGAACCAAATATAGCAGTAAACATAAAAAACCATTCTCCTATCTATTCTACAAATCTATTCAATAAATTCCGAATTCCACTCTTCTTTTACTTCAATACCTAAAGCATCTACTGTAGATTGATTAAGTACAAAACGTAAATTTTGTGGGTATTGAACTGGTAATTCAGCTGGTGTACTTTCGCCATTTAAAATTTTAACTGCCATTTCTCCTGCTTCATAACCGATATCAAAATATTCAAATCCATAAGCACCAAGTCCACCACGTTTAACTGAATCAAACTCACCAACCATCATTGGTAATTTGTTATCATTTGCAACAGCAATAACTGATTCAAGAGCCGATACAACCGTGTTATCTGTAATGATGTATAGAGAGTCTACTTTACCGATTAATGATTCTGTTGCTTGTTTTACTTCAGCAGAAGTAGAAACAGAAGCTTCGACTACATTTAATCCGACTGCAGTCATTTGTTCTTTCACAGCATCTACTTGTGCACGAGAATTTTGCTCTCCAGCATTGAATACCATTCCTACATTTTTAGCACCTAATTCATCTTTTAAAAATGCTATTGTACTAGGAATTGCATCTGGTTGTGTATCCACAGTTCCAGTTACATTCGCCCCTGGACTTTCCATAGATTGAACTAATTCCGCACTTACTGCATCCGTAACTGATGTAAATACAATCGGAATGTCTTTTGTTAAACCTGCAACAGCTTGAGCACTAGGAGTCGAGTTAGCAAATATTAAATCTACTCCTGAACTTACTAAATTATTTGCGATGGTTGTATTAGCACTATTATCATTTTGCGCATTTTCAATTTTATAGTCTGCTTGAATACCTGCATCCTCAATTGCTTTTTGGAACCCTTCAAATGCTGCATTTAACGAAGGATGCTCTACAATTTGAGTTACTCCAATTGTTACTTTTTCAACTTTTTCTGTACTAGTTCCTTCTTTTTCTTTTGTCTCAGAAGTTGAACTAGAACTATCCCCACATGCTGCTAAAAATAATACAATTCCTAAAAATAATAATGACCAACTCTTATAAATATTCTTCATCTTTTTTCCCCCTATAAAAATACCATACTCACTAGCGAATCAACTCGAGAAAGTGAGAATTTAAAGCTATATTACACTGCATTGAACTAACAGTCAATAACATTAGGAACTTCTATCAAATATTATATCAGAATTTAAAGAAAACTAAGATGTACTTAAAATTTAGTGGCCCCTATAGGTATAGTCTATATAGCAAAAAGCCGATTTCCGCAATAATGAGTAGAAATTATATGAAAGTAGATGCAAAACATTTAAACCCACTACCCGAACTACCAGGTAATATCAGTATTGAACAGTAACTTCAAAAAAATATTGAATCTGATGAGGAATTAACTATTTTATACTTCGATATAGATAATTTCAAACCATACAACGATGTTTACGGTTTTGAAAATGGTGATAAAGTCATAGTGAAATTAGCAGATGTATTAAGAAAGCAAGCGACTGAAACAGAATTCGTTGCCTATTGACGGAGCTGATTTTATCATGATAATAAAATTAGCTCCATGTAAACAATATTGCTAAGAAATTATACACAATTAGAAGGCAGTAATTACCCAATTGCTTCCCCTTGTTTCTGCTAAAATGTGCTATGATATCCATACAGGATAGATATTTGGAGGGAATTTTTTTATGATTGGCGTATTTATTGCTTCTGGATTTATTTTTCTACTTGTATTAGGCCTTGTATTTTTTACAATCAAAAGAGGCTATTCTTATAAGCATACAATTGACGAAATCCCTAACCAACAAATTGATCTGGATGAAAAGAAAAAAACGCATCAGCCATAGCATATGGCGATGCGTTTTTCTTTATACCGTAAGAAAGTATAAAATTAGTATCTGTCTAGCTCCAGCGCCTTGCCCCTCGGGGTCAAATGTGAAATCGCTGTGGTGGCTGAGGAGCTGCCTCCTCGCGATTCCCCATTTGCCTGTCGGGGCAGAGATAGGCGCTTCCGCTTTTCTTTATACAGTCGTTTTTTCTTTTTTGATTTGTTTGCTTCGTAATTGACCACACGCTGCATCAATATCAGTACCTTGTTCTGTACGAACTCCACAGTTGATACCTTTTTTCTTCAACATTTGGAAGAATGCATCGATTGCTTCTGGAGTACTACGTTGATACTGACCGTGTTCGTCCACTGGGTTGTATGGTATTAAATTCACATAAGACAAGTGACGTTTGTTTTCAAGTAGTTTCGCTAACTCAATTGCTTCTTCTAAATGATCGTTGACATCTCGTAACAAAATGTACTCAAATGTAATACGACGATTTGTTTTCTCTAAATAGTAATCAACTGCCGCCATCACTTTTTCAACCGGGAATGCTTTATTAATTACCATAATTTTCGTACGAATTTCATCGTTTGGCGCATGAAGTGAAACCGCTAAATTGACTTGAATATTTTCATCAGCAAAATCCATAATTTTCTTAGCTAGTCCACTTGTTGATACTGTAATGTGTCGTGCACCAATAGAAAGACCTTTTTGATCATTTACAACATGTAAGAAGTTCATCAAGTTCTTATAGTTATCAAATGGTTCTCCGATACCCATCACGACTATATGACTTACACGTTCTCCTACATTAGCTGCATCTAAATATTCTTGTACTTTCATAATTTGGCCAACAATTTCACCAGCATCTAGGTCACGACTTTTCTTCAATAATCCACTCGCACAAAAACTACAGCCAATATTACATCCCACTTGTGTCGTTACACAAACAGATAGACCATAATGGAAACGCATTAAAACAGTTTCGATTAAATTGCCATCTTGCATTTTAAACAAAAATTTAATCGTCCCATCCGCAGATTCTTGCATAACCGATTCTTCTAATGTCTGAATTACAAAGTTTTCATTTAATAGTGTAAGACAATCTTTGTTCACATTCTTCATTTCATCAAAACTTTTCACTCTTTTTTGGTATAACCAATCCCAAACCTGTTCAGCTCTGAATTTTTTTTGACCTTGACCTTCTAGCCACTCTATTAATTGGTCTCTAGTTAGACCATATATGGATTTTTTCATTAATACTCCTCATTTCTTGCGTATACAATTTGCCTATTATACTATAGTTTCCTACACATGACAACTAATTATACACAACTTTAAAATGAAAAGATATTAATTTGTTTCTACCTCGTTCTCACGAATCCAGTCAACAACCAAATTTGAGCTCATCCTTCTTTAGAAATCAATGCGTAAATTTCTTTCCACTTCATTAACGTCTCTTCTTGTTCAAGTAATTTTCTTTCCGCATCAATTTGAGCGATTGATTCACTTAACCATTTTAAACGAACTGTTTCTGCTTCTAAATCTACATACTGTTCAGTCCATACAAATAAACGCTCTCTTTCTGCTTGTAAATAGGCATCTGCTTCCACTTTTGTTTGTTCAGAAAGTGCATCTCTTAATTTCTCTTTTTCATTTTTTTCAAAGAATGATTTATTATTTTTATAATATGATTTTACATTCTCATATGGTGTGACGTTTTCAAAAGGTCCTACGAATTCTAACATATCTCGATTTTCACTTTCATGAGGAGTAAATGTAAAACTATCATTCCAATCTTTCAATACACGTAATTCTTCTTTCTCTAATTGTTTCAATTGTTTTTGAATAAATTGAAACACGCGGAAGTTTGTTACTCTCAATTCTTGTTCTAAATCGAAACGCAGCATTTTTAATACATCTTGCAACGCAAACGATAAAGCAACATTAGACGCATTATTAGCGAACAAAGAAGGATTATATGCTTCTTTAAAAAACTCATTGAAACGGTAGTAGACTCTTTGTAGTAAATAATATATTAATGTGTCTACTTCTTGTTTAGATTCTTGCGCAATTGTCGCAGATTTTGAATGTGCATATCTTTTACGAATATTTTGTTCTTGGACACGTAGTTCCTGCAGTCTGTCTTCTTTTCTCGTTAAATTTGTTTCCGTTTGCACGATTAATGTGTGTAAACTGTTTTGTTGACGACTTACTTCTTCATCAAGAGAAGTCACTGCAATTTGTTTTAAATCTTTTTCTAAAAATTGATGGAAGTCAACTTCAAATTCACTCATACCCTCGTGTAGTGGAACATTTTGTTCTTTTTCTTTTAACCCTTGTAAACTAGAGACACCATATACTCTTGGGAATCTAATGCCGAATCGTTGCAATTCTCCTTGAACATATTCTTTTACTAAGGTAGCTTCTTCGTCATTCTCAGCTAGGTCAATTGCATTCACTACGAAAAACATCTTATCTAATTCAAACGCATCTTTTACACGACCAAGTTGGATTAAAAATTCACGGTCTGCTTTTGCAAAAGCATGATTAAAGTAAGTGACAAATAGAACAGCATCTGCGTTTCGAATATAGTCAAATGCGACTCCAGTATGTCTAGCATTAATAGAATCTGCTCCTGGTGTATCAACAAGAGTGACTCCTAATCTAGTCAATTCACAATCGTAATAAAAATCAATGAAATCAACGAAACAACTTCTTGATTCTTCCGCTACATATTGACCAAATTCTTCTCCACTTACACGAAGAACTTCTCCTAATTGATTTTGGAAAGTTGGATATCCTTTATAAAACGCGACAATAAACGATTTATGCACTTCTTCTGATACCGCTTGCTTTAACACATGACTTGCTTGATCATAAGCTTCTTCTAAAGAGCTAATAGAGATACCAAGCTGACTATACGCATAAGTTACGTCTTCTAATAATTGTTCTTTTGTCTTTAATTTCACATCCGCTGTATTATGGGGATGATTCTCAGAAACAGGATGAATTTTATTAATAGCAGCAGTTGTTGGATTTGGTGAAACCGGTAGAACATTTGCACCCATTAAGGCATTTGAAAAGCTAGATTTCCCTGCACTAAAAGCTCCAAAAAGAGCAATAGTAAATTGCTGTTTTTCCACTCGTAGTGCCTTTCTTTTAATCATACTCGCAGCTTCCTTAAACTCAGGTAATACTGTTAACAGTTCTGAAAGTTTGTTTGCACGTTGTAATACAGCAGTTGGAGAAATATATGTGTCCTCTTGTTGTTCCTTTTCCTCTAATAGTATCTCTTTGGCCTCTTCTTCTTTTTCTACTTCTTCTGGATTATATTCAGTAATTGAACTTTCAAAAGTGCTACTTTCTTCTGCCCACCTGTTTGTAAGCTCATCTCTTTCTTTACGAACTGTAAGTGATGGTGTTTTGACAGATTTTTCGAATGCACTAATCTTTCCTTCGATTTCTTCTAGTGCCTGTATTGCTAATATTTTTTGATTTAATAATTGTACTTTTTGTTCCGCCTGTTCTGTTACTTCTAATGGATTTTCATGTAAGAATTGAATCATGTCATCTTTCCATTGATCCGACTCTTTTATGAAGAATCGATTTACCGCGTCACGAACTCGATTTGCATAATGGAGCAGGGCATCACCCGTCACATTGGCACCTTCATGAAGAGTTTCTGTGAATAGGGATGATGGCATCGTATAAACAAACGAATCAATTTCAATAGCCTTTTCTTCTGATAATAAAGACACATCTTTTAACATAGTTTTCATCAATTTATTTAGGTGAACAATAATGTTAGTGGATACAACTTTTTGAAGAAGTTGATTTACTTCTTCCATTCTTTTTTGTCGCTCTTCTTCTGTTTTCTTTTTGCTTCCAATGAATCCTATTTTAAATGTATTTTGCTTACTTTCCGCAAATAATTTAAGAGCTTCTCTCAATTCAAATGGCATAATGGATGCATTTTCTAAAATAGATTTTCTATTTTCTTCAAATGATTTTTTCCATAATGAAATATCTTGTAATTCTGTTTGTTTTGTCGAAATTTCTAATTGCTCTTTTATCTCTTCTTTGTTGTCAAATTCTTCGCTAGTCAACTGCTCTTCAAAAGTTTCTAAACACATTGCCTTCTCATCTATTAAAAATTGTTCATGTTCATCTGAAAGCTTCTCCAGTGTAGCAGTAGAAGATGTGATGAAATATTCTTCTTTGTTTACAATTGAATCCAACACCAGTTGTTGGACTTTTGGAAAATCATTATGCTTTATACTTGGGTCTTTTAATGAAGTGAAAAATATGTCTTTAGGATAAACTGACCAAGCATTGAATGCATCTGTTACGGATTGCTTAAATGTTTCAAACGATAACTCTTCTTCACGATGTTTATCTACTTGGTTAACTATTAAATAGATATTTTCATTATAATGAAGTAATTGCTTTGTAAATTGAAAATTAAGTTCTGATTGAACATGATTATAATCCATTACATAAAAAACAATATCAGCTAGATGTAGTGCAGATTCTGTGGAAACACGGTGTGCATCATCCGTTGAGTCTACACCTGGTGTATCCATAACTGTAATTCCTTCAGGTAATTTAGACATTTGATGACCTATTTCAATTTGCGAAACTTTACTTCCATCTTTGGAATATTTTTTTACTAATCGTATATCATATTCCCCAGAAAATTTGACCGGAGCTCGATCTACAAAGTGAACAAGTGCATAATTGTCGTTTGTTTTTTTCACTGTAACGATATTTGCAGAAGTTGGTATTGGACTAGTAGGAAGGATTGGTTCATCTACTAATGCATTGATCATACTAGATTTCCCTGCAGAAAAATGACCTGCAAACGCTATCGTAAATGCTTCTTTTTCTAATTTTTCTGCAAATAATTTTGCCTTAGCAAAACGTTCTTCATCTTGATTTTTTTTAAATAATGTTGCAAGTAAAGCATTTTGTTCTTTTATCTGTTGTATTTTTTCTTTATTCTTCATTAAAAATATAAGCTCCTTTATGTTTAGCAATGTAACTCTATCATAGCAGAAAACGACAAAAAAGAAGACCCCATTTGTTCTAAAATTCAGAATCAAATAGAGTCATCTATAGTAAGTAGTATTATTTAGCATGAGGCAATGTAGAACGCAATACATAAAAAGTAACCCCACTGTATAGTAAAATTGTTGAGCCTATAAGTAAAGTAATCATTTAAATCTCCCTCTCAATTGAAGTTGAAATTCATTCTCAAGTAAATGATAGCACATTATTTTAACAATTGCTACATTAACTATTCATTCTTGTATAATTCATGGTAAAATTGTTTCTAATTGACTATAGAAAGAAGGTTCGGTTATGGGGACTTCTATACATACTAAATCCATATTAAATAGCACAATTCAATCACTTAAATCAGTAATTCCTATAGAAATGAATATTTTATCTCCTTCCATATTGCCTCAATCTTTTGAACAAAAGGAACTGAGCGTTTTAATAAGTATTATTGGAGATATAAAAGGCCGAATAATACTGGAAGCTAGTTCGGATTGTTTTGCTTCAATCGGGTCGAATATGTTTGGTCTGCCACTAACCGGGGAAATGCTTGAATCTTTTACAGGGGAATTAGGCAATATGATTGCTGGTAATTTATGTACTTTAGTTGGTGCAAATAATTTAGAAATTGACATTACTCCATCTACGGTAATAGTAGGTACATCTAAATTATATGGTTTTCGCAGGGCTTTTAAGCTTCCTGTCGAAATTTTAGAAATAGGGGAACTTACTGTTATATTAATGATAGATGAATAAACAATAATTAGAGCTCCCGATGTATTGGATGCTCTTTTTTTATGCTTTTTTTATTAATATACTTATTTCGAGTTATTTCACATTATAAGCATCGTAGTGTGATATTTATCACATCTTAATCTAGCATTTATACTTATTATTAAAAGTATACAAAACTTCTATAATAGGAGGTGTAAAAATATGTCGAAAAAACAGGAAAAAGAGCCAGAATTAAAGGGGACTTTATATTCAGTTTTGTTTATAGGTACATTTATTTTAGTAACTTGGTTTATGGCGTTTTACTTGTTTATTGATCGATTTTAACAAAATGGAGGTTAGAAGATATGCATATTCATAAGTATGAAAAATGGTGGCTTACTTTAGGAGCTACCTCACTGGTAGTATTTTTAATCATTGTTGGTATTAGTGCATTTCACTATGGTTCACATCCCCCGAGTGCAAAAGTATATATTGATCCGGAGAGAGTAGATGAAATCGCACCTTTCAATAACCCTGGCGTTCACAAAGTAGAAGGTAAGGATTGGGACTATGAAGTTGTTTTTGTTGCTTCCGCATTCTATTACAATCCACCTGAAATTGAAGTTCCATTTGGATCAACAGTTAAGTTTATTGCAACAACAAAAGATGTAGTACACGGTTTCCAAGTTGCAGGAACAAATATCAACATGATGCTTGAACCAGGTTATGTTTCTGAATATGTAACAACCGTTGACAAAGCTGGAGAATTTTTAATTTTATGCAATGAGTATTGTGGAGTAGGTCATTCTACTATGACATCCATGTTAAAGGTGGTGGAGTAACATGACGACAGTGACAGAAAAGGCAAAAGGTTTTATTCAAGTAGATAAAAGAGATGCAAAGCTTGCTCTTGCACATATTTATGTAGCATTTATCGCACTTTTTATAGGTGGTCTTTGCGGATTACTTCAAGTATTGGTACGCTCAGGTCAATTTACACTCCCTTGGGGAATTACTTATTATCAAATTTTAACTGTACATGGGGTATTATTAGGTCTCATTTTAACTACTTATTTTATTTTTGGATTTCAAATCGCTGCAGTAAGTCGTACAGCTGGTACACTTACTGATAAACAACGTTCAATAGGTTGGATTGGTTTTTGGACAATGACAGCGGGTACAGTTGCTGCTTCTATAATGGTTTTGTTAAACGAAGCTTCTGTATTGTATACATTTTATGCTCCATTACAAGCACATTGGATTTTCTATGTTGGTATGGCTTTAGTAGTTGTTGGATCTTGGATTGGCGGAATAGCTCAAATTATGAAATACGTTGAATGGCGTAAAGCTAATCCTGGGCAACCTAGTCCGCTCATCACTTTCATGGTGGTAGTAAACCTAGCTATGTGGATTATTTGTTCTTTAGGTGTTGCAGTGGAAGTTGTATTCCAACTTATACCGTGGTCATTAGGTTGGGTTGATAAAATAGATGTTCTGCTTTCTCGTACACTTTTCTGGTACTTTGGACATCCACTAGTGTACTTCTGGCTGTTACCAGCTTATATGGTTTGGTATGTTGTGATTCCCAAAATTATTGGAGGGAAAATTTTCTCTGATGCTCTTGCAAGATTATCATTTATGCTGTTCTTAATATTCTCGATTCCAGTTGGATTTCATCATCAATTAACAGAGCCAGGTATTGATTCATTTTGGAAATACTTACAAGTTGTATTAACAATGATGGTTGTCATCCCTTCCCTCTTAACTGCATTTTCATTGTTTGCTTCTTTTGAAATTCGAGGCAGAGAACTTGGTGCAAAAGGTGTATTTGGTTGGTTTAAAAAATTACCTTGGAAAGATGCAAGATTTGTTGTTCCATTTATCGGTATGGCTGCTTTCATTCCTGCTGGTGCTGGAGGAATTATTAATGCTTCTCACCAAATGAACCAAATAATTCATAATACCATTTGGGTTACTGGACATTTCCATTTAACTCTTGCAACAACTGTAGTATTAACATTCTTTGGTGCTGCATATTGGTTAATTCCTCACCTTACTGGACGAATATTGACGAAACAAATGAACCACTTAGCAATTATTCAAGCGATTGTTTGGACAGTTGGAATGTCTATAATGTCTGGTGCAATGCATATAGTAGGATTATTTGGAGCACCTCGTCGATCTGACTTCTCTACTTATGGTGGTTCTGAACAAGCGGCAGATTGGATTCCTTATCAAATCGCGCAAGCTGTTGGTGGGACAATTTTATTCATCGGTATCATTTTAGTTCTCTATATAGTTGCTCATTTATTATGGTTTGCACCAAAAGGTAAAACTGAATTTCCAATCGGAGAAGTATCTGAACATGCCGAAAAAACTCCGATGGTTTTAGAAAACTGGAAAATTTGGCTAACAATTTGTATTTTATTAATTTTATTTGCTTATACAATTCCTGTAATAGATATGATTCAAAATGCGCCTCCAGGTTCAAAAGGATATAAACTTTGGTAATTAAGAAATAACTGAGAAAAGCGCAAGCGCCCTTTTTCTATATGGACGTCGCCCGGGTTCGCTTTGGACGAAACTTTTTGTATTAGAATAAACGAGAAAAAGATCGAGGGGCTACGTGACTATGTCACGTAGCCCCTCGATCTTTTCGGTCATCCTATTACACTTGTTTGTCCGTCGCTCCCCTAAAACATCTAAGAGAAAAGGGCAAATGCTTTTGGAAATAAGAGAGAAGATACTTTTCTATTTAGTAAAATGCGCCTGAAGATACAATTTCAGGCGCCATCCTCTTTTCTACACTATAATTCTTGCTTATTTTTAAAGAAGATAACCTTTTCTACAAAAGTTACTAGAAGTAAATAAGACTCTGTCTAGGAGTGTCTCAAAAGAATGGAGCAGCATTCATCCAAGTAAGAGAGGACATGAAAGTCGAAATATCATCTTCGGCGTCCACTTTAGGTAAGCATGTGGCTCCTCTCTTCTTAACAAAGACTTTCACACAATGAATACGATTATTTTTGGAGAGCGGCGGACGATCGTAAGCTCCATGATTACTAAAAAGAGGAGGAGCTGAAGAAAGTGACGCAGTCATTTTCTTCAGCTCCTGTTTTTCTTTTAGTTAAAATGTAAGTCTTGCGCACTGTCCAGAGCGATCTAGCAAAAATCGTACAAACTATTTTCGAAGTCGAGGAAATTCTTATACTTTCTTATTTTTGAAGATGAGTAGGTAAAATATTTACAAATCTATTTTCTAATTTTGCTTCTTCGGGATTCAGTAAAAGATGAATTTCTCCATTATCCTTCGAAGTACGAATAAGTCTGCCGATCCCTTGTTGAAGTCTTAGTAACATAAATGGTAATTCAACTTCTTCAAACGGATTATTTGAAAATGCACGTTTCGCATCAAATAATGGGTCCGATGGAGGGAAAGGTAAATCATAAATAATTACTCTTTTTAATGCTTCTTCGGGTAAGTCCAAACCTTCCCATAAGTGATAAGAACAAAGTGTAGCAAAATTGCCATTTTGAAAATCCTTTACAATAGTTGAAAGTTCCCGCTCACCTTCATAAATAACTTCACTAGAAGGTTTTGCTATCGCTTGGTATTCCTCCATTGCTGCTTTGGATTTGAATAATATTAAAGTCTGTTTTTTGTCCTCTAATAGTTGCTCAACTAAATTTACTTTTTCATCTTGTTCTACATTTTGTCCATGTATTTTCATCACTTCATCATAGTCAAATGGTGATGCTACTGAAAATGATTGGAAATTTTCAATTCCTAATGAATCAGCAATATACGTAAAATCTTTTTGGATAGACAGTGTAGCTGATGAGAATACAATCGGTAATTTAGAAGAGAACAATTTTTCATTTAAAATGTCTGTTACAAGACGAGGCATAATGATTAGTGTCTCAAACCCATCAATAATTTCAAGCCACTCTACTCCGTCTCCTTTTTCGGTAAATAATCGTAAAGAGAATGTGTATTGCTCTAAAAATTCTTCTACCATACGTAATTCATATTCTGGAATCGTAAATAATTCAGATTCAAATACGAATTCTTCTAATAGATCATCAGTCAATTTAATCGCTTTTTTACATAAGAGTATAAGTTCCTCTGTTTTATCGATAGCCATTCTTTCACTATCTTTTGCAGTAATTCCCACTCTGATTAAACCAAATATTTTATCGTGTGTTTCTTGCAAGTATTCGATTAAATTTAATGTTTTTTCACGAACTCCATTTGACATAACTCTTTCTAATAAACGAATGAGTGTTTCACTTTGAACTTCATATGTTAATGCTTTTTGTGCAGCGAATTCCAGTAAATGACCTTCATCTAGAACCATCATAGAAACTTCCGGAAGTAAAGGAAGCTGTCCTTCACGAACTCTTGAGTCCTTCGTCCAAATATGCTCCATTAAGAATTCATGTGAACAAATGATTAAGTCAGTTGATTCACGATAGTTTTGGCGATGAATTGTTTGCCCACAGCGATTACGTACATCACAAACCATACATTGTTGTGTGGGATGGAAATTTACCTTTTGCCAATCCTCATCACTTACTCCTGGATACTGACTACGTTCACCATAAGGATAAATCTTTTGAAGAGAAGAATGGCCATAAACAAATTCAGGAATTTGATCTTCAATTTCCTCTAAAAAGTCATCATTTTCTTCACTTTTTTGTGCATCTTCCAATCTTTTTAAACAAAGATATTGATTTCTAGATTTAGCTAAACGTACATCTATTTTAATATCTAAATAACTCTGCAGCTTAAAAATATCCCCTGCTTCTTTCACTAACTGTTCAATTAACGTTTCATCAGCACAAGCTATTAGCGCTGGTTTTCCCGTGTATCTTGCGTATGAAATAGCTGGCAATAAGTAGGCAATTGTTTTGCCTGTTCCTACTCCTGCTTCAGCAAATAAAACATTCTTTTCTTTTAATACTTTTTCAATTTGATATGCCATGAAAATTTGTTCATCACGACACTCAAACCCCTTTTCAGGAAGCTCATCATATAGGACGTCTCCCATCCAATCTCCTAGTGATTCAAAGAATGATTTCTCTTTTGATAATTGAAATGGTAAAGCATGTTTCATCATAAAACTCCTTTATATAATAATAGAAGAACGGAAAGGAGAAACTCCCTTCCGTTAGTTATTAAGAACGTTTACCCCAATATTGATAGTAATCTGTTCGAATAAATCCATTAAATAATTTCCGTTTTTTCGTTGCTCTTTTTCCATAAACCTCTTCGAAATTTTCCATCGAAGAAAGCATATAAACAGACCATGAAGGATATTCTGCCATCAAATGTCCTAAATCACTAATAGCTTTTTCTATTTCTTCAATTTCACCAATACGTTCACCGTATGGAGGATTTCCGATCATTACCCCATCCGTTAATGTAGTTGAAAAGTCGCTCGATTGCATTTGTTTAAAGGAGATCAAATCAGCAAATCCTGCTTCAAATGCATTCTGTTCTGCAATTTGAATCATTTTTTGATCGATATCAGATCCAATAATTTGAAGTTCTTGATCATAATTAGCAAGATCTTCTGCTTCAGTTCTAACATCATCCCATATCGTTTTAGGCATCCATGACCAAGCTTCACTATGGAAGTCTCTGTTATAACCAGGCGCCAGATTTTGACCAATCATTGCTGCTTCGATCGGAATGGTACCAGAACCACAAAATGGATCTACAAATGGACGATCTGGATTCCATTTAGATATTTTAACAAGTGCTGCTGCAAGCGTTTCTTTTAGAGGTGCTTCCCCTTGGCCATGACGATAACCACGTTTATGAAGGCCTGCGCCACTTGTATCAAGTGTAATAGTAGCTATATCTTTTAAAATGCTAATTTCAAGTTTATACGTAGCGCCAGATTCATCCAGAAATCCGATTCGTTGATAGGCAAGTTTTAAACGCTCTGCAATAGCTTTTTTTACGATTGCTTGGCAGTCAGGTACACTAAATAATGTAGACTTGACTGACTTACCTTGTACTGGAAACGCTGCATCTACAGGTAAAAACTTTTCCCATTGCACTGCTTTTGTTCGCTCAAATAATTCATCAAATGTTCGAGCAGGGAATTGCGCTGCCACAATCTTCACTCTATCTCCTACACGCAACCAAAGATTCGCACGGGCAATAGCTCTTTCATCCCCCTCAAAATAAATCTTACCATTTTCAGTTGTTGTTTCGTACCCTAGTGCTTTCACTTCATCTGCTACGATAGATTCTAACCCCATTGCGGAAGTCGCTACTAAATTAAATTTTGTCATTAGACATTCCTTTCTTGCTTATGAATTTCCCAAAGTTCGAGGAAATACACAAGCTCTTCACTTGGTAGTGGTTTACTAAAATAATATCCTTGAATGAAATCACAATCCATACTCTTTAAAAGTTCTACTTGTTCTTTTGACTCTACCCCTTCTGCAACTACTTTAATGTGCAGTCTGTGTGCCATCATAATAATACAATCTACTACTGCTTGTTTTTCCTGTAGAGAAGTCATTTGTTGAATAAAACTACCGTCAATCTTTAAATAATTAAGTGGAAATCTATTTAAATAACTTAGGGAAGAATAACCAGTTCCAAAATCATCAATAGAAATTTTAAATCCCATATTCTTTAACCGAACTAATTTATTGACTATTTCACTCGAATCCTTCATCAGCGTTCGCTCAGTTAACTCCATTTCAAACACCTCTGGACTACAATTATATTTCTTAAGTATATTACTTATACGTTCAATAAAATCTTCTTGTTGAAAATGTAAACCTGCAATGTTTACAGACACAAGTAATTGATCAATCCCTTTATTTCTCCAACTATTAATATCTTGACAAACTTTTTCAATAATTATTTCACTAAGTGGAATGATTAATCCTGAGTCTTCTGCTACTGGAATGAACTCACCGGGTGATACGATGCCTAGCCTATCACTCGTCCATCTCACAAGTGCTTCTACACCAATGATTTGTTCCGTATGAATGGATACTTTAGGCTGGTAATGCATGGTGAAATCTTTATTTTGCAAAGCTTTTCTAAGTTCAGATTCTAACAATAGTAAACGGGCCGAATCTTTCTTCAAATCATCAAAATAAAATGCATAATTATTTCGTCCATTTTGTTTAGCGAAATACATGGCTTTATCTGCCTTATGAATCAAATTCTCTGTATCTAATCCATCTTGAGGATAAATACTAATTCCTATACTCGAAGTGATATATATCTCACTTCCATCTACCATATAAGGTTTATTTAATACTTTAATAATATCTTTTGAACTTTGGACAGCTTCCTTCTGATGCGGTATATTCGTTAATGCAAATAAAAATTCGTCTCCACCATACCTAGCAAATAAATCGGTCGGTTTAACTAAGGAATTTATTCTGTTAGTAACCTCTATCAATAGCTGATCACCAATGTCGTTTCCAAATGTCTCATTTATCTGTTTAAAACGATCTAAGTCTATAAATAAAAGTGCATGCATATCATCATTATGTTTGGAATTACTTAAAATTTCATTAAATTGTTCGCTAAATGAATTTCTATTCGTTATATTTGTCAAAGTATCTAAGAGAGTAAGTTCTTCTAATTCTTTTTCTACTGTTTTTTTTCTAGAAATATCAGAAAATACACCTATGTAATTTAAAATCATCCCTTGCGACTCTTTAATACTCTTAATAGTTAATATTTCTGGATAGATTTCGCCAGATTTACGTTTATTCCAAATTTCACTTCTCCAAAATCCAGCATTATTTAAATCCTGCCACATTTGATTGTAAAATAATGCATCTTGCTTTCCAGATTGCAAGAATCTCGGATTTTTACCTTGCACTTCTTCCATTGTATAACCAGTAAGTTTTTCAAAAGCAGAATTTACTAATATAATTTGCATATTTTCATCTGTAATCATGATACCTTCAGATGTTGTATGAAATACCTCATCAATTACGTTATTGGGATACAAATAAAGAGCATTTGCTTTAGGCTTATTTTTCACAGTCTATCCCAACCTTTACAGATTTATGTATAAATAATAGAAAAGCTCTCCGTGAAGGAGAGCTTTTAGATTTAAATTATAGCCACTCATACACTCAATAAGCCATGTTTTGTTTCCACAGTACTCAAACGGTTTAATACCTCGTACCTTGTGGATAGCAATCATCTATCTACGGAATTACTTCCGTTCTTCTATCCGTTCATTTCCTTCAAGAAGATGCCCCTACCATAATTTGGGTTTCTCACTCGTGGGGTTTACCTCGTTCCACCTGTAAAGTTTCCGATACAGCATCGTCACTGTGGCACTTTCAGAGATTGTCAGCCATATCCTAAGACTTAGGCCTTCATCCCGCCATCAACTATAAATAGTTGCCTTAGTTTATTTTTTCACTAAGCACGAACACTACATTCATCTCAGAATTGTGTGAGCATGGACTTTCCTCTACAATGTCTAGCATTGCAGCGATTGCCCGAATATATAAGTGGCATTACTTATTATATACGAAGTCATCCTGAGTTACAATCTTTATCATTAAATATAATTATTCGTACAATTTACTTCCGAAGACATGTTTTTCTAAATTAGAAATCCTTTTTAATATATCAAAGTTTGTGGCACCTGGTTGTGGCACTGTTTGAACACGCTTTGGCACTTCTGTTAACTCATCTTTAAGTTGTTTATTTTCATGTTCAAGTTGCGCAATTTTCTTTACAAATGCTTCATAATCTTGAATAATATCATCCAAAAAAGTATCTACTTCTTCTTGATTATAGCCTCTTAAGCCCGTTTTAAATTCTTTTTCTAGAATATCTGAACCCTTTAGTTTTAATTCCATAAATAATCTTCCTTCCGTCTACATTAGCTACTCGTATTATAGCATATTGGTGTCGGATATTGGAGCAATTTGAGGCTTTCCAACGCGTTTTTTGTTCAATTCTGCGCTTTCCCGGGAAATATTTCGCTTGCGAATTATTCGCTCATTCCTTCTTTGAAGTTCTTGCCTCAGCTGAATTATTTTAGATGGTTTTAATATTTCACCCAGTTCTTCTAGATATAGCAAGCTTTGTTGCGTCATTTCTAACGCTAAATCATAATCTTTTTTCTGATGTTCATACAATTTTGCGAGTTCTACATACACGTCCATTTTATATTTCCCACTTATTTCTACTAATGATTGTTGGAATGCGTCTATACTTTCTTCCATAAACCTTCTTCTTTTGAGATGTAAGCCCAAATAATAATAGGCCATACTAACATTTTCACTTGGAAAATGTCCAGTGATAAATTGAAACCATTCGAAGCTAGTATCAGTCGTTTTCAAGTCTTGAAACCATTTCCCAATATTCGTATAAGTCACGGCAGATTCTGTTATTTCCTTTTCTTTCAATAAATCTACTGTTTTAATATACAATGCAACTAACGATAGAATGTCCCATTCATTATGTTTCAACACTTTCATCAAATTATTAGGATTACCATGTTTTACTGAGTCAAAATAAATGATTGGAGCTAAATGACCAGGAATATCATCTTTTCGTATGAAATCTAGTTTATACTCTTCCACTTGAATCAGTTTAAATCGTTCGAGCTCGCCTTTCCAAACTCTCTTAGATGAATGAAGTAAATCTATTTGTTCATGTGATTTTAGTTTTGGGATCACATTTCGATTCATAACCCATCTAGATTCAAGTTGAGGATAGTCAAAGCTTTTCCCATTGTAAGTAATTAATGTTTGTGAAGTCTTCCAAAAATCAGATGCAAATAAAAATGCGGCTTCTTGACCTGGATCTGCTAGGACATGTTGCGTTAATAACAAACCATTAGAAACTTCTTTTAACAAACCGTTTAGAAAAATAAGGACACCTGTCCCTTTTAACCCTGTTGTTTCTGTGTCATAGAAACAAAAAGGATGATTCTCTGCAATAGTTAATGGGTGATTTGGATAACTCCTTTGCATAAAAGTAATTGCATCCTCTAATTTATTTAATGCAACATTTCCATGTATATGCTCCTTGGAGTAGAAAGTTTCTTTCATAAATAAATATCCAAAATCATTTTTAATCAGTTTTAATCCAGCTTGTTCCCAACTCTCGGTATAAAAAGGTAGGGTGACCTCAGAATCTTTCTTCTTTGGTTCTTCTTTCGGAACATTTTTTTTAACTAAAGCTTTCATTTGCAATAACTTTTTCTCATAAGACATCTTTTTTTACCTGCAAAAAGTAAAGTAACTTTATTACCTCTTCTTTCAAATTTAAGGCTGCATCTTGCGCTCCTATGCAAGCTGGACAACCATTTGAACAAGGACACGCTTCTACTTGGTCCGTGATTCTCGGAACTAACTCATTCCACAGATCAAACATTCTTTCTGCTAAACCAATACCACCTGGATATGAATCATAAATATAGAAAGTCGGTTTTTCACCAAATATTGATTTCACTTGTGGAACTACATGGATATCTTTCGCATCGCAATGTATACATAATGGAATAAATGCATGCAGTGCATAAGCAACTCCGGTCATAGCATCCGATAATAAATTGTCCGTCCAGTTAGTTGGTTTTTCAAAACTAAACCAAGTTGATGACGTATGTAATTCAATAGGTGGTAAATGTATTTTACCTGATCCAATATTATCATGTGTATCAAATTTTATTTTCTTAAAGATAGTCGGTTGCGCTAATACAATAATATCTCCAAAATGCAGTGTGCCTATATTCGCTTTATTTTCTTTGTCTTCACTTAATACTTTCAGTTCAATTGCAATATTAGCATCCGTAAAATAGTCGACATCTACTTCTCGTACAAAAGCTTTTTTCTCGTTCCAGTCTAACTTCTCTACTTGAAATTGTGTGCCTTGATGGAGGTAAATTGCTTCTTCATGAAGTAATGTCATTGCACTATACTGATCCATTTCTCCAATCACTCTTGTTTGCGTAGGTATGGACATATCAATAATGATGACATTTTCTTGTGAAGCAGAACGCAAACTAATATTACTCGCAGGAAAACTATCAGACATCCAATGCCATTTCTCCGTCGTTTTCAAGAGAACTCCTTCACTTTCTAAAAAAGCTAGCAGTTCTTGTATAGAAAACTCTGCATAAGATTCTGATGTAGAAAAAGGCAACTCAAAAGATGCGCATTTTAAATGATCCATTAATATGATCATGTTATCCGGATGAATCCTTACTTCTTCAGGAGATTGACCTAAAAAGTAAGATGGATGATTCACTACATACTGATCTAGCGCTGTGGACTGCGCAACATAGATGATTAAAGCCTCTTCTTGTCGTCTTCCTGCTCTTCCAGCTTGTTGCCAAGCACTTGCAATATTGCCTGGGTATCCAGTCATAATACATGCTTGAAGTTGACCAATATCCACGCCAAGTTCTAAAGCATTCGTACTGACAACTGTTCGAATAGTCCCGTCTCTTAAACCTTTTTCAATTTTTCTTCTTTCAGAAGGCAGATATCCACCTCGGTACCCTCTAATAGATTGATCATCAATTTTCTTACTTACTAATGCTTTTAAATACGTTACGAGCATTTCTACTCGTACTCTACTTTTAGCAAATACAATCGTTTGAATTCCGTTTACATATAGTTCTTGCGCTAAATCTCGCACTTCTAATAGTGCACTTCTTCGCACATTAAACACAGGATGGACGATAGGAGGATTATAAAATACAAAATGCTTTTTTCCAGCTGGTGCACCATTTTCGTTTATCAACTCGTGTGATGTATTTGTTAAAGACTCGGCTAATTCTTTCGGGTTTTTGATTGTCGCAGATGTACAAATGAACTTTGGATCGCTACCATAAAATGCACATATTCGTTTTAAACGTCTTAAAACATGTGCTACATGACTGCCAAAAACACCTTTATATGTATGAATTTCATCTATAATAATGTATTTTAAGTTTTCAAAAAGAGATACCCATTTTGTATGATGTGGAAGAATACCCGAATGCAGCATATCTGGATTAGTCAATACAATATGACCAGATTTACGAATTTTCGTTCGTATTCCAGGCTCTGTATCACCGTCATACGTATAACTTAATATATCTTCACCGCTAGCAAGAATTAAGTCCTGTAAATCACTTTTTTGATCTTGTGCTAATGCTTTGGTAGGAAATAAATAAATTGCTCTTGAAGTTGGGTCTTCTAAAATAGACTGGAGAACAGGCAGATGATAACATAATGATTTTCCAGAGGCTGTAGGAGTAATAGTTGTATAAGATTTCCCTAGCATTGCATGGTCAAAGGCAAGGCGCTGATGGATATATAATCGTTCTATCCCACGACTAATTAACGCCTGCCTTAACGATGGATGCATATTTAGTGGGAATTTTGCGTATTTCGCGGGTTTTTCCACTGTAGTATGAGTATGAACGATATTTGGATTTCTATTTTTGTCTAGTTTCCAATTATCTAATAGTTCTTGGATGTTTTGTTGTTTAAGCAAACTCATCCCCTACTTCCTTAATCGCTTGAATAATTGTTTCTAATGTATATTTCGAAGAATGGACCGATTTTAGAAATCGCTTTTTACTTGTCGCTTTATAATAAGACTGCACAATAAACTGTTTCATAGATTCTAGAAGAGATTCTATTTGACTAGGATGTACATACTTGGGTCTCTTCACTTGAATCCATGTTCGGACTATCTTTTCCCATTCTAATAGCATTTCATCTAATGCATAAGCATGTGGTTTAACATCTTGAAAAAAATCAGGATCTCGGTCTTCAGCTCTATATGTTTCAAAACGAATTATGCACTCATCACATTCTTTTAATAATTGTTTACTAAGTGTTAATAATGACAATATAATCCCCCACAATCTAGTAACAGTTTAGCAAATTTCCCTTTGTATTACTAGTTTTAAACGAACGTACATTCCTGATATTATAATTTATTTTCGATTTTTTCTAACTTAGCCATTAGACGGAAAGATGTCTTACTAAAGTTTTCTTGAAACTTTTCTTCCTCATCATTCATTTTACTTTCCAATAAGTATTCTAATAACTCCAGTTGATCAATAAGTTTAACAATTTTATTCATTAGTAATTCCTCCTTTTAATATGTACTTTCTGTAAATATTTCTAATATCCCTTCCACCTCGACAAAGCATCTATTGTTCAGACAAAACAAGTAGTGGGTCGACAAAGATGTAGATTTAAGTAAAGTGAAACTATCTATGATTCCTTTTCGTCTAAACAAACTGTGATAAACTAGTAGCATAAAGAGGTGATCTACTTGGCTATTCAATATCCAAATGGAAAAATATACACTCCTAACAAAAATTCATTAAAAACTATCAAAAAGGATTATACTTTTAGTAATAGGGGTAAAACCTTGGAGGATGAACTAAATGATGCAAACGAATATTATCTTCTCCATGAGATTGCAGTCATTTATAAAAAACCTATCCCAATTCAAGTTGTAAAGGTTGACTATCCTTCTAGAAGTGGTGCCGTGATTAAGGAGGCATACTACCGTACACCCTCTACAACGGACTTTAATGGAGTTTTTAAAGGTAAATATATTGACTTTGAGGCGAAAGAAACGGAAAATAAAACAGCCTTTCCTTTAAAAAACGTTCATTTACATCAAGTAGAACATATGCAAAAAGTATCTCACCAAGATGGCATTTGCTTCTTACTCGTACGTTTTTCAGCATTAGATAGATATTTCTATTTACCTTTCGAAAAATTACATTTCTTTTGGAATAGAATGCTAACAGGGGGTAGAAAATCTATTGCATTAATAGAGTTTGAAGAACATGCAATTGAAATTGCCACTAGATATTCTCCGAGAATCGATTATTTAAAAATAGTTGATTACTTAAAGGATTAGATGAAAGCGAGGAATAATTTATGAGCGAGCAAAAAGCAACTCGTGAACAACGAAGAAAAGAGCAACAAAAAAAGAAACAGCCTAAACAACCAATAAAATTATGGATAAAAAGAATTTTCATAAGCGTATTAATATTAGGTGTACTAGGACTTATAGGTGGTGGTTCTTTATTCGCTTATTATGCAAGTAGTGCACCGAAACTTGATGAAGAATCATTAAAAGATCCTATTAGCCCAGAATTTTTAGATGGAAATGGTGATATATTTGCCACTGTTGGAGCTGAGAGTAGAGAATACGTTGCTTATGAAGACATCCCACAATTAATGGAAGATGCAATTTTAGCAACTGAAGATGTACGTTTTTATGATCATATGGGAGTCGATTTTTTACGCCTAGGTAAAGCTGTTCTAGCCAATATCTCTAGTGGATTTGGATCTCAAGGAGCTAGTACACTTACTCAGCAAGTTATTAAAAACTCATTTTTAACAAATGAAAAAACGTTAAAACGTAAAGCACAAGAAGCATATCTATCTGTACAATTGGAACGGAAATATGAAAAAGAAGAAATTTTTGAAATGTATTTTAACAAAATACTAATGTCTGGAAGGACTTATGGATTTGGAACTGCATCTGAATACTTTTACGGAAAAGAATTAAAAGATTTAGAATTAGACCAAATCGCTACACTGGCAGGAATGCCCCAAAGTCCAAATAACTATAATCCGTTTAAAAATCCTGACCTTGCTGAAAAAAGAAGAAATACAGTATTACATTTGATGAACCTTCACGGAAAGATTACAGATGTTGAAATGAGAACTGCTCAGGCTATTCCAATTGGTGACTCTCTATTACCCGAAGAGCAACGAGTTGCAAATATAAATTCGAAATACGATGCATTTCTTGATATCGTATTGAATGAATTAGAAGAAAATGGCGACGGAGATGCAATCTCAGAAGGTATAACTGTCTATACTACTTTACAACCTAAGGCGCAGCAACAAGTAGAAGCTACTTTGAATTCTGACATGTTTCCAACAGAAAATATTCAATCGGCTGTTGCAGTAATCGATACAAAAACAGGTGCAATTGCAGCTGTTGGTGGTGGCCGTAATTACGGTGCTGATAGAGGGTTTAACTATGCACAAGATATGATTACAAGGTCTCCAGGATCAGTGATTAAACCATTACTGGATTATGGTCCAGCAATAGAGTTTTTAGATTGGTCCACTGCGCAGACAATTGTAGATGAAAAAATTACGTATACGGGAACAGATCAAGTAATTCGGAACTTTGATGGACGATATGTTGGATCGATGACAATGCGGGAAGCGTTGTATCGTTCTAGAAACGTTCCAGCTGTTAAAACATTGCAAGAGGTCGGACCTGACAATGCCAAAGAATTTATGAATCGTTTTGGAATCGATATTGGAGATGTTCATGAAGCTAGCGCTCTAGGTGGTACCGATAAACAGATTTCACCAATTCAAATGGCCAGTGCGTATGCTGCATTTGGTAATGAAGGCGTTCATACAAAGCCTTATACGATTACCAAAATTGTTTATCGTGATGGAAAAACGGAAAAAGTTTATAAAAACGAACCAAAAGTAGTGATGAAAGATTCCACTGCATTTATGATAACTGATGTACTTCGTGATGTATTAACGATTGGTACTGGTAAAACAGCCGCGGTTAGTGGCTTAGACATTGCCGGTAAAAGCGGGACTTCTAACTACGGTGCTGACGAAATAGCTAAATGGGACTTACCTGATAGTGCATTCCCAGACGTTTGGTTTACAGGATATACTACAAATTATTCTATTGCTGTGTGGTCCGGATATCCTGAATTAAAAGATCCAATGACTACAGATGCAGAACGTTATCTCTCACAGGAGATATTTAAAGAGGTAATGGGAAACATTTCAAATGAAAGTTCTACGAAAAGGTTCAAAAAACCTAGTTCCGTCGTTGAGGTAACGATTGAAAAAGGTTCGAATCCACTTAAATTAGCAAGTAAGTATACACCAAATAATTTAAGAGCGACTGAATTATTCGTAGCTGGTACTGAACCAACCGCAGTCTCTAATTATTATGAACAACTTGAGTTAAATGCACCAACTAATTTAACTGTTGATTATGATGAGGGTTCTTCAAGCGCTAAACTTGATTGGAAATTCAAAAAACCTAAAAGATTAGATGGCTCAGTTCAATTTGAGGTATCTGTCTCAATAAATAATGGACCAAGTCAAAATCGACAGACAACAAATGAAACTGGATTTGTTATGCAAAATATAATCCCTGGTAGTACGTATGTGTTTTCTGTTAGAGCTGTTTCAGAAGGTATCAGAAGTGATTCCGCTTCCGTTTCATTAACACTTGGTGCAGGTGTTGAAGAACCAGAGATTATTCTTCCTGAAGATCCAGAGATTATTCTTCCTGAAGATCCAATTGAAAAGGATGTAGAAGAAGTTCCGGAGATTATTCCTCCTGAAAATCCAATTGAAAATGAGAATTCCGAGAACGGCAACAAAGATAAAGAGAAAGAGAAAGAGAAAGAGAAAGAGAAAGATAATAACGGTAACGGTAAAAAAGAGGAAGAATTAATACCTGAAGAACTTCCTAATGAAATTGTGCCACCTAAAGAATCTACCGAACCTGAGGTACCAATAGCACCACCTACAGATGAATCATTAACACCATAATTGTAATATTGTTACACAATTAATTATGGGCTTTTATGGTTCGCTTTGGACGAAACTTATGGTAATAGAATAAACGAGAAAAAGATCGAGGAGCTACGTGTTGCAGTCACGTAGCTCCTCGATCTTTTCTTATTTGTCTTTTAATTGCACACGAAGTCTGGCAAGTTTCTTTTTGGTTTCTTTAAATAATTCATCTAATTGCCTGAATGCAGCATAATTATTTTTATTTTTTATGATAAAATCAAATCTTTCCGAAAAATTGATTGGTTTAGCTTGATTGACATTAACAACAATTTGCTCTAATAAAATAATTCCTCTTTCCATTAAGTCCGTTCTACCATTATTATTCTCTTTAAAAAGTTTGATCAATTGTCCCTGGAGAATATCCCACTCAGCAAACTCACTACTAAAATCATTTTTTGGGTGCATGATTAAGTTTGTTCATCCTTTTCTTTCCTTCACGGCAAACGGACAATAATGGACATTCAGGACAATTTGGATTTTGCGCTTTACAATGATAGCGTCCGAAGAAGATTAATTGGTGATGTGCTTTAGACCATAACTCGATAGGTGTTTTTTTCATCAACGTTTCTTCTACCTGTAAAACAGAGTCCTTCCATCTGCATAAACCTAATCTTTTAGACACCCTATCTACATGTGTATCAACTGCTATAGCAGGAATATCAAAAGCTACGGAAACGACAACGTTAGCCGTTTTACGACCAACGCCAGGAAATGTAGTTAATAAATCACGATTCGCTGGTACTTGCCCATCATATAATTCGATTAATTGTTTACTTAATGCTTGAATATTTTTCGCTTTATTTCTAAATAGTCCAATTGAACGTATATCATTTTGTAGTTCTTCAATAGGCACAGCTAAATATTCTTCAGGTTTCGTATATTTTTGAAATAAATCTTTTGTTACTTTATTTACCAACACATCCGTGCATTGAGCAGATAATAAAGTTGCTACTAGCAGTTCAAAAGGATTTTTATGTACTAGCTCACAATGTGCGTCAGGAAACATCTTTTCCATCTCATTTAGGCAATAATGCCATTGTGCTTTTGTCAGCAAAGTTATTCCCCTCCTACTCTCTTTCCTCCAACCAATTATAAAAGGCTACTTTATTTGTACTAGTTGTTGGTTCTGCTTGTGTTTGAACTGGAATCTGTTGTCTAAAATTAGAAGATTGTTTCTCAGCAGCTTCCACCGTTTTTATATTTTTTTTCTTCCATTCAAATAAAATTCGGTCTATATATCGTAAACTAAGTTTTTGCGATAATACCGCTTCCTTTAACGCCAAACGAATAAGTGCAGAGGTATGCTTATCTTGATCGAACCACATACCAATCGTTTCATATTCCATTGGTGATAAGAGTCTGCCAAATTCTTGTTCAAAGAGTTTATATATTTCCCCCTCTTCTGTTTTTGAATGCTCCTCTTCGACACTATTTTCTTCTTCTTCCACACAATTTAAAAGCAAATTCCATAAATTTTGAAAAGCATAATATTCAAATCGAACACCGTTTGAATCTATATGTTGCTCAATTTGAACTAGTCCTTTTTGAACTAGTCGCTGAAGTATATTTACTACTTTGTTTTCATTAAAATGCGTGCGTTCTACCAAGTTTTGTGGAGTAGGGAACCTATTTCCTGCTTCTCCAAATGCGATTAAATGCAATAGTAAAATTGCTTCTTCATCTTTAACATTAATCGCTTTATAATGACTAAAAAAAAGCTGGGAAATAGTTACATTTCCCTGCTCAGTCCAAATATGGAGTCGATCTCGCTTTTGCATACTCGTACTCCCCTTTTTTATATAAATATGTTACCTATTTATAAATTGGATATTTTTTTCCACCAATCTCCATTGTTAAAAAGGATGTATACATAATTAAGTTTATTATCTTTATTGATATATGTAATTTCCCAAACAGGACCAACTTCCTCGACACCCAACTTTGCATGCAGTAAATCAGATTCCTGCTCATCCTTTAATGCAACTTTAATTGCTTCCGACTTAGAAATTCCATCTTTTAAATTTATTTCCTGAATTACTTTTTCTGACTTTTCTTCTGGAACAAAAAATGCTTTTTGCTCCCCTTTAGACGTAGTACCAATTACGGTATGAAAAGTATTTACACTATTATACATATATGAGTTGTCTATTTCTGATAATAAATTATTTTTTAATACATACGATTCTGCAGTCTCATTTGCATTATTAAAAGGTGCCTTGGCTTGAAAATAGATAAGTAAGCTTAAAATACTCGTTAAACTAATTGCAAAAATAATAATAAATAGTAGCCATTTTTTTAGTGTCATTTGTTACATCCTATAATTAAGCGTATCAATCATTTTATGTTTCATATTTCTAACCTGCTTTCCAAACTTATACCTATTTAGTATACCAATTTTCAAGTTCTAAAACCATATTTTCAAGCGATACTTTCTTAATGGGAATATTGGGAATAGACTGTAAAAAGTCTTGTCCATAGGACTTTATTTCAATTCTTCGATCTAATACAATAAACGTTCCTTTATCAGATGAGGCTCTTATTAATCGACCAAAGCCTTGTCGGAAACGTAATACAGCTTCAGGTAAAGAATACGCAGAAAATGGGTTTTGACCACTTTTAGTTAGCAGTTCCGCCCTTTTTTTAAATAGTGGATCATCAGGAGATGAAAATGGTAACCTAACCATAATGATGACTGATAGGGCATCCCCAGGTACATCCACGCCCTCCCAAAAACTATTTGTACCAAATAAAACAGATTTTGAGAAACGCTGGAAAGATTTTAGCAACCTCATTCGACTACCAGAAGTCATTCCTTGAGCAAATAACATGTAGTCTTCCAGTAAATTGGTATCCTGTATTAATTCTACGGTTTTACGAAGCATGTCTTGCGATGTAAATAAGACAAAACATCTGCCTCCAGTTACTAACACTGTTTGAACAATCGCTTCGGCAACAGCTTCAATATATTCACTTTGAGAAACTTGTTTAATATCTGGCATGTCCTCCACTATGAGAAGTTCTGCACCCTTATAATAGTCCTTCGCAGCCTTAAATTGGTATATCGGAATAGAAGGAGACAGACCTAATTGGGATGTTATAAAATAACGATTATTTGGAACTGTTATAGTTCCGGAAGTCCAAACTATCCCTCCTGCTTCGCGCATTGGGTTGATTGCTTTGTTTATTTCATCATGTATATGAAGTGGTCTCTTGATCACCGTTAAACTACCTGGGATGCTTCTAGTATCAAATTCAATCCATTTAGCTTCTATTTCTTCATCCAGTAAAAAAATATCATCCCATTCATTTACCTTAATTTCAAGTTCACTTAACCAATAATCCCATTCGTTTAAAAGAGTTGATTCTTGAAATTCATCTAAATTAGACACATAGCTACTATGAACAATTGATTTTGCGGATAATACAAACGCTTGTATTGCATTTGACACATTTCGTAATATAGTATCGTTTAAATCCAATTCGTCAATTCCAATTGATCTTTTTGTATATTTAGAACGAATTGAGCTTTGTTGAATGGCATTAATAATATAGACCACTGCTAGATCAAAAGTTTCAACAATTGCTACGTAGAGTTTCTCTAAACGCATTTTTAATGGATTAGGAATACTCATCTTTGTAAGTCTTCCTAGTAGTTGATCAGTATCTAACGTGCCAAATTGACCCAAGACATATTTCCAATTCGTATAAGAAAAGACACGCTCTTTTTTTGATACTGCCGCGTGAATAAACTGATGTGCTTCATCGATAATCGTTGCGCATCCATCCGCTAATAATTGAAATTCTCTATCCTGATCTGCTAAAATCATGGCGTGATTCGTTACCAGTACATCGCATTCTTTACTTTTCCGTAAGGCTCTTTCATAATAATCAATTGACGCTAGGTCCACAGAAACATTACGATCCGTTCTTCTAATTTTTTCTAAGAACAATTGGCCTCCACCAGAAACATTTAGTTCTGTCAAATCCCCGGCATTCGTTATTGTTAACCAAACTAAAACTTGCATAATTGTAAAGGTTTCATCATACGATTCATCCTCATGCTGTAAATGCTGCCAAAATCGTTGTAAATCAATGTAATGCTGCATTCCTTTTAATTTTGCAACACGAATATCATAGCCTAACAGTTTTTCAAGTTTAGGAATTTCTTCTAACTCCAATTGATCGATTAAATGTGTCGTATAAGTACTGATGATTACTGGTTTTTGTTTTTCAATTGCATAAATTGTTGCTGGCAATAAATAACCTAATGTTTTGCCAATCCCAGTTTCTGCTTCACACACAATTTCAGTTTGCTCTTGTAGCGATTGATAAATCTTATCCAATAATTTAAATTGTCCTTGTCTCTCTTCAAAGTTCAATAGATTAGCCCGGAATAATGCTAACTTTTCAGATTTTTGATTAGGAAATTTAATAGCTCTATTTTGATTAGAGTTCATCTCTTTTTCTTGCATGAGTGGGATATTTCGATAAAAAAGAAATTCTCTTGACTCATATTCTTTGCGTTTTTTAGTTAGAACTTGAAAGAAAATAAGGGACAGGTTTGATTTTAATTGAAAAGAGCGTTTATGTAATAATTCAATCGTTCTTATTGGTAATGTTGATAATTGCTCCATACATTTATTTAATAAATGGGCGGTTGCAAGTGCGTCATCATCTGCTCGATGCGCCGTATGTAAGTCAATATGAAGTTCTTCCGCTAAATCTTGCAATTTAAAACTATACACATTTGGAAACATTAGTTTTGCAAACTCTACAGTATCCACTGTTTTACAAACAAGCTTCGGCAAACCTACTCTTTTTAACTCTGCTTGCAGAAAAGAGAGATCAAAATGAATATTATGTGCCACAAAAATATGATCTTGTAATAAATCATGAATCGTTGCTGCCACTTGTTCAAATAAAGGAGCATCCACTACATCTTTCTCCTTGATTTTAGTTAAATCTTGAATAAAAGAAGGGATTGGTTTTTCTGGGTTTACAAAAGTAGAATAAGTATTCATAATTTGCTTGTTTTCAACAAATACAATCGCAAGTTGAATAATCCGGTCACCATTTGAAGATGAATGGCCTGTTGTCTCTATATCTACAACTGCATATTTATGATTTTCCATCATTCCTCAACTCACAGTCTTCATAATTAGAAAAGCGTAAGCGCCTATGTCTACGGAAGGCAGGCAAATGGGTAATATAAGCTGGTCTGCAAAGTTCGCCACATCCTGTGGCAATGCAGACATGACCCGCTTCGTGCTGGCCCGAGGCAGCTCCTCAGCCACCACAGCTATTTCCCATTTGACCCCGAGGAGTAAGGCGCTGAAGCTAGACAGTACTTTATAGAAACCTTTACTTTCTTAACTTATAAAAAATTGTACCACATTCCTGACATTTAAACGAAAATTTTCACACTATTACTTCATATAAAAAAGTTGGACTAATAATTAGTCCAACTTTCTAAAATTACATGATTGTTGCTTCAGGCTCATAATGGATAATTTGTTTAATCGTATTATCTTCGTTCATAATCGCAACAGTTGGTTGATGTCGCTGTGCTTCTTCGTTCATGACATATGCATAAGAAAGAATAATGACAACATCACCTCTTTGAACAAGTCTTGCTGCTGCTCCGTTCACACAAATGACTCCACTACCTCTTTTTCCAGAAATAATATATGTTTCAAAACGTGCACCGTTATTATTGTTCACGATATGCACTTTTTCATTTGGCAGCATTCCTACTGAATCCAAAATATTTTGATCAATCGTTATACTACCAACATAATTTAAATCTGCTTCCGTTACTATTGCACGGTGAATTTTTCCATTTAACATCATTCTTAACATGGGTCACACTTCCTTTACATCGACAATAATATTATCTATTAATCTTGCTTTTTCAAAAAATACTGCAGTGGCAAATAAAACATGATCTACTTGATTTGAGACAGCTTGCAAATTAGGATATGACAACGCTTCAAAATAATCAATTTTACCTGTAGTGTTTTTTTCAATATGCGCTTTTCCTTTTATTAGTGCCTCTTCTATATTCTTTGTATCTTTCCATATATCAGTTGCGAGTGTAAGAGCTTTGAATAAATGAACTGCTTCCGCTCTTTCTTTTTCACTTAAAAATACATTGCGTGAACTTTTCGCAAGTCCATCTATTTCACGAATGGTAGGAATTCGAACAATTTTAACTGGGAAGTTATATGCATTTACAAATGTTTCGATAATCGCTAATTGTTGCGCATCTTTTTGACCAAAATAGGCGCTCGTTGGTTTCACTAAGTGAAAGAGTTTTGTAATAACTTTTAATACTCCATCAAAATGTCCAGGACGGGTTGCGCCACATAACTTCGTCGAAAGTTCTCCAGCATGCAATGTGATACCACTTTCAAATGGATACATCTCTTCTGCTGTTGGAACAAATAGAATATCCACTCCTGCTTCTTTTGCAAGTGCTGTGTCATGTGCAAGATCACGAGGATATCGATCTAAATCTTCATTTGGTCCAAATTGTGCAGGGTTAACGAAAATACTAGCCACCACTACATCGTTATCTTGTCTTGCTTTAATTAATAATGACTGATGTCCTTCATGTAAATATCCCATTGTCGGAACAAAACCTATTAATTTGTCTTGATAATTGTCCATAATACTTATTAATTCTTTAATTGTTTGTACTGTTTTCATGTTTGCCTCCGTACAGTTGTTGTAGTTGGTCTTCCTTCATCGTAAAGGAATGCTTTTCGGCAGGGAAGGTTTCATTTTTTACATCTTGCACATATTGAGAAATCCCTTCCACAATTGAAACACCAACATTTGCAAATTCATGTACAAATTTAGGCACATGATGCGTACCATACTTCACCATGTCATGAAAAACTAATACTTGACCATCAGCACTCACACCAGCACCAATACCTATTGTAGGAATCGTTAAGCTAGCTGACACTTTTTCAGTAAGTTGAAAAGGAATACATTCTAAAACAACGGAACAAGCTCCTGCCAACTCGCATTTTTTTGCATCTTCTATAAGCTTTTCAGCTGCTTCTACTGTCTTTCCTTGTACTTTGTAGCCACCTAGGACTCCAGCTGATTGCGGAGTTAATCCAAGGTGTGCAATTACAGGAATTCCAGCAGAAGTTAATTTTTGAATCACTGGAAGAACATCATCTGCTCCTTCTACTTTTACTGCCTGCGCATTTGTTTGTTGCATAATTTTTACAGCATTTGTTAGTGATTGATCTAATGAACCATGATACGTACCAAATGGCATATCTACGACTAAAAACGTATTGGGAGAGCCTTTTCTGGCTGCCTTCCCGTGATGGATCATATCATCCATCGTCACTAGTACAGTAGAATCATATCCAAGGACAACCATACCTACTGAATCTCCAACTAAAACCATGTCAATTCCTGCTTCTTCTGCAAATTTAGCTGTTGGATAATCGTAAGCTGTTAACATCGTAATCTTTTCACCGTTTCTTTTCATTCCTAGAAAATCACTTGTCGTTTTCAACATTATCACTCCTCTTTTTTTAGAAGAGAAAACCGCAAAAATGCCCTTCCACCCTATTTTGGACGGAAGGACAGAAAATTTTAAGTAATAGGTTTTCTCCGTCCCTGTCATTAGTTGATCAAGGCAGACTATTTAATTAATGATACGCTTACAAGAGGTGCAGTTCTATTGATACTGCCCACTTACAGAATAACAGAAAAAAATTTATAAGTCCAAAAAATTTCGTTCACATAATGTCTATATCTGCGGAATAAATTCCTTTTATTTCACCATTATCTAATTTCAATTGCAATACCCCGTCATTGGTAATGCTCACCGCTACACCTTCCAATGTTTCCGTAAGCATTGTAGCTTTAATGCGTTTCCCTATCGTGCCGCTGTAACTTTCCCAAAGTAACTTAATCGGTGCAAAACCATTTTCTACATACATATCCGTATATTTCTCAATATAATATGCTATTTTTGCAACTAACTCAGCTCGGTTAAAATCGTTTCCTGTTTCCATTTTCAATGACGTCGCAATAGATTGAACAGTTTCGTCAAATGATTTTATACTTTGGTTTACATTAACACCAATACCAATAATAATTGAATGAACTTGATCCATATCAGCCTGAAGTTCGGTTAATATACCAGTAACTTTTTTGCCAGAGATTAATAAGTCATTTGGCCATTTTATTTCTGGCGTGCAATTGGACAAATCTTCAATTGCTTTGGTAATTGCAACAGCAGCCACCAAAGTAAACTGTGGTGCATACTGAGGGCTAATTTTAGGGCGAATAATAACACTCATCCAAATCCCTTTGTTTGCGGAAGAATCCCAAGCCCGCTCTAGTCTACCTCTTCCTGCAGTTTGTTCTTCTGCAATTACGATTGTCCCATGAGGTGCACCATTTCTAGCCTCTTCACTGGCGATAGTTTGTGTAGACTCACAAACTGGGAAATAGAGAATATTCCTGCCGATACTTTTTGTCTCTAAAAAAGGCGTTATTTGTTCAGGAGAAACTAACTCGGGAATAGACTGAAGTATATACCCTTTTTTCTTGATCGCTTCTATTACGTAGCCGTCTTCCTCAATGCTTTTTAAGTGTTTCCAAATCATCGTTCTCGAAATATTAAATTCCTCTGCTAATTTTTGACCTGATAAGGGTTCACCTTGTGAAGAAAGGAGTTTAGCAATTATTTTCTCTTTAGTGTTTATATTCACGTAGAAACCACTCCTTTATTTGTAGTCGGTCATTTTGAATTTCTCTATTCACAATAGCAGAAGTCAACTTATGTATTAATTCTTTTAGCCAGGGTCCTCTTTTTTGACCTGACCATTCCATTAAATCATTACCATTTACGACTATTTGTCTTGAAGATGAGATGGGAATAGCCTTTTTAAGTTGAATTATTTTCTCAGCTGAATAAGAAGAAACTTCGTTGATAATCGCCGAATAGCAAGAAGCTGTAATTAATACTTCCTCGCTAAATTGATAAAAATCATCATTCGACCAATAGCCTTTCTCTAACTTCTCGACAGCTAACATAATTTGTTTCACATGATTTTTCTCGGCATTAGAGCATTTATAGTGGTTTAATAATGTATTTATATTTGGAGGTTGCTGGATAAGAGCAAAAAATGCCCATCCATTTGCAGTCAACCCAAAGTTCGTAAATTCTTTCCACTTACTAATGGACCTACTCCAATCACCGGAAAAGTTATCCGCTAATTTACTGGAAACAAATAATTCTAGCCCTTTTGCTACATGCTTACTTGCCCAAATCTTCTCTATTTCTACTTTCACCCGTTCGATGGATACATGTCCGATTAAATGATGCAAGGCTTGAATCGCTTCCATTGTTTCTTGGTGTAATGTATATCCTAATTGAGCGGAGAAACGAACTGCACGAAGCATTCTAAGTGCATCCTCACCGAAACGTTCGTTCGGCTCACCAACTGCTCGTATTAAATAGTTCGCAATATCACTTTTCCCATCAAAATAATCGATTAACTCATCCTCTTTTGTCAGAGCCATCGCATTCATCGTAAAATCTCTGCGCTCTAAATCCTCTCTTAGAGAGCTTACAAATGTAACTTGATCTGGTCTGCGGAAATCTGAATAAGTGGCTTCTGACCGAAACGTCGTTACTTCAATGGTATCTTGAAGAACAACTATTACCGTACCATGCTCAATTCCAACATCAAACGTACGTGAAAACAATCGTTTAACATCCATAGGTGTCGCATTAGTTGTAATGTCTACGTCATTAGCATCTACACTTCTTATAAAATCACGCACAGCTCCACCCACAACATACGCTTCAAACCCAGCATGTTCAAGAGTTTCAATTACTTGATATGCAGTAGGCCACCTATTTTTCATCATCTTACTTTTTCGCCACTCTTTCATACATTGCTTCGTATTGATCTACAATTTCAGACGATTTGAACTGTCTGTTTACTATGTCAAATGCAGATTCTCTAAATTTCTCGAGAATTTGAGGGTCCTTTAATATCGAAATAGCATATTCAGCAACCTTCTCTACATCACCTATTTCAACTAAATATCCATTTTCACCATGTGTGATTACTTCTGGAATACCGCCTACATTAGTACCGATGCCCGGCACTTGACAAGCCATTGCTTCTAGTAAAACCAATCCAAATGATTCTTTTTCTGATAGAAGGAGCATTAAATCTGAAATAGAGTATAACTCAGATACATTTTCTTGTTTTCCTAAAAACAAAACATCCTTCTCTATGGAAGATCCTTTCACCATTTCCATAACCGGATACTTTTCTGGACCATCTCCGACTAATAATAATTTTGCTGGGAATTCCTTCCGAATAAGTTTAAAACTATTAATAACATCGGGAACATTTTTAACTTTTCTAAAATTAGAAACATGGATTATCACTTTTTCATGTGGCGCTATTCCAAATAGTTCTTTCAGATTTCCAGCATCTTTTTTATAATACTCGGCTTCATCTACAAAATTATACACCGTTTCTATTTCTTTTTTGGGAGCGATCAGTTCCATCGTCTGACTTGCTAAAGAGTTTGAAACGGCAGTTACGATGTCCGATTTTTCAATTCCATAGCGAATTGCACCTGATAAGGACGAATCGTATCCAAGAACAGTAATATCAGTCCCGTGCAGTGTTGTAACGATTCCGATATCTGAATTTGCCATATCTTTTGCAAGAATTGCACAAACAGCGTGAGGAATTGCATAATGCACATGGAGTACATCTAGTCCTTCATCTACGATAACCTCCGCCATTTTATTGGCGAGGGCAATATCGTAAGGTGCATATTGAAAAACAGAATAGCTGTTCACTTCTACTTGATGATACGTAATAGTTGGATATATTTTGTTTAAACGAAAAGGCATACTCGACGTGATAAAGTGAATTTCATGTCCTCGGTCCGCAAGCATTTTTCCAAGTTCTGTCGCAATTACACCTGAACCTCCAACAGTAGGGTAACAGGTTATACCTATTTTAAGTTTCTTCATCGTATCACTTCCTTAAAGAGCACGTCTTTCTTCCAGTAACCGCCAATCTAAAAATCCTTCTTCCATACCTTTTAATAAAATTTCTGCTGTTCCCATATTAGTGGCAAGCGGAATCTGATATACATCGCATAAACGTATCAGTGCAGTTACATCAGGCTCATGTGGCTGAGCAGTTAAAGGATCACGGAAAAAAATAACCATATCCATCTCATTATTTGCAATGGCTGAGCCTATTTGCTGATCTCCACCTAATGGACCTGATTTATATCTATAAACGGATAAACCAACTTCATCAATTATTCTTGAACCTGTAGTACCTGTCGCAAACAACTCATGATCTTCTAAAATTGATTTATATGCTGTAACAAATTGTATTAAATCTTCTTTCTTCTTGTCATGCGCTACTAAAGCGATTCTCATCCTGTCACCTCTATAAAATAATATCTTCTAGACCGTAAATAAGTGTATCACGTTTCATTATTTCCTTAACAGATAGTTCAATTCCAGACATGAATGATCCTCTATTAAATGAATCATGTCGAAGTGTAAGTAATTGTCCTTCTCCTCCTAAAAGCACTTGCTGATGAGCTACCAATCCAGGCAATCGAACACTATGAATATGCATGCCAGAAATGTCCGCACCACGAGCACCAGCAATTGTCTCCTCTTCACTTGGATGACCTTGTTTAGCGGGAGATCTCACTTCATTAATCATCTGTGCAGTTTTAATTGCTGTTCCAGAAGGTGCATCTACTTTTTGATCATGATGCATTTCTATTATTTCTATTTGTGGTAAATATTTTGCTGCCATTTGAGCAAACTTCATCATCAGTACAGCGCCAACCGAAAAGTTTGGTGCAATGATACATCCTACATTCTTTTCTGCTACTTTATTTCTGATGTCTTCTAATTGTAAATCAGTAAACCCTGTAGTACCAATAACTGGTCTTACTCCATTATCAAGAGCTATCATTGTATGCTCATAAACTGCAGATGGAACAGTTAAATCGACTAATACATCTGGTTCTGTTTCATAAATTAGATCGTTTAAAGAAGTAAAGATTGGAATATGATCACCTAAAAAAGCTTCTTCTTTTTTTGAATCTAACACTGCTACTAGTAAAAATTCCGTATTATTAATAATTGTTGTGACCGCTTCTCTTCCCATTCTACCTCTTGGCCCTGCAATCGCTACTTTAATAACCATTATATTTCCTCCTTTTTAGTCCATCGATCTTTGTCACGCGTGTTATATTTATGTATTACATCTTGTAAAGATTGCTGTAAATCAATTCCTTCTGCATTAGCCATACATATTAGTACAAAAAAGAAATCGCCCATTTCATCGGACAGCTTTTTTTCCATTTCGCTATCTTTCTTTTTCTTCATCCCATGTTTATGTTGAACTTCTCGGGATAGTTCCCCTAACTCTTCTGTTAGTCTCGCTAATAGTTCCATCGGTGGAAAATATCCTTCTTCAAACTGATTTATGTATCCGTCCACTTCTTTTTGTAGATCTGCTAATGTTTTATTTTCACTCATATTTTCACCTTCCTATACTCATCCTAATAAAAACATACACTAGTTGTCAAAAACTAATAATTGAATGATAATATTAAATGGAAATCAAAATAGAAGAGGTGGTTTCATGGGGCTTGGTCTGAAATTTAAAAATATTTTCTTCATCATACTTGGATCTGCCATTTTTAGTTTTGGTTTTGTACATTTTAATATGCAAAATCAATTAGGGGAAGGTGGATTTTCAGGGATTACGCTAGTACTTTACTTTGTATTTAACTGGGATGTTGCAATAATGAACATAATACTAAACATTCCTATGTTTATTATAGGTTGGAAGTTACTTGGACGGAAGGCCTTTTATTATTCTTTACTAGGCACACTATCAGTTTCTGTCTTTTTAAAAGTATTTCAAGTGTTTGAAATACAATTAGGGTTGAAAGATGATTTATTTCTTGTTTCCCTTTTTGCCGGTGTATTTGTTGGTATTGGCTTAGGTATTATTTTCAGATATGGTGGCACAACTGGTGGCGTAGATATTATCGCTCGACTTGTTTTCAAATACAAGGGTTGGAGTATGGGTAAGACGATGTTCATATTTGACGCGTTCGTTATTTTACTTTCTTGGTTAACTTTCTTAGATGAAAGATCGATGATGTATACACTAGTTGCAGTCTTTGTCGGTGCCAGGGTGATTGATTTTGTACAAGAAGGTGCCTATTCTGCTAGGGGTGCATTTATCATTTCTGAAAAACAAAATGAGATTGCCGATCGTATAACGGAAGATATGTCCCGTGGAGTAACGATTTTACGTGGACATGGCCATTTTACCAAAAACGAACGGGAAGTTCTTTATTGCGTAATTGGAAAAAACGAAATTACTGCTTTAAAATCGATTATTTCTAGTGTTGATCCGCATGCATTTGTTTCTTTAATGGAAGTTCATGATGTAATGGGAGAAGGCTTTACCTTAGACGATGAAAAAAAACCGATAGAAATATAAAAAAAGGATTATCTAAAGTCTTTACTGACTATGGATAATCCTTTTGCATTTTTTGCTATTAGTCTCTGCTTGTCATTCCAGAATATATTAATACTAAACGTACTAATTCAAGAACTGCTACCGCGGCGGCTGCTACATACGTTAATGCTGCTGCATTTAATACTTTCTTCGCATGACGCTCTTCTTCGTTACGAATAACACCTAAAGAAACCATTTGATTCATCGCTCTGTTAGATGCATTAAATTCTACTGGTAAAGTAACAATTTGGAATACAACTCCAGCCGCAAGTAAGACAATTCCTATTAATAACAAATTAGAAAAGCTTGCTAACATTCCGATCATGATAAAAACCCATGATGCATTGGATGAAATATTAGCTACTGGAACTAACTTATGTCTTAACGTTAAGAAAGAATAGGATTCTTTATGTTGAATGGCATGCCCTACTTCATGGGCAGCAATTGCAGAACCTGCAACAGAAGCTTCATGATAATTATGAGAAGACAATGCAATAATTTTTGTCATAGGGTTATAATGATCGCTCAAATACCCACTACTTTCTACTATTCTTACCTCTTGTAAACCATTTGCATCTAATATTGTTCTCGCTACTTGAGCACCCGTCATTCCAGATGTAGAGCGAACTTTAGAATATTTTTTATATGTTCTTTTCACTTTCATTTGAGCATAAATCGGTAATAACAAAATAATCGCAAAATACACGATATAAGAAATCAACTAATTTCCCCCTCTCACACTATATTCTTATTTTAAAGGAAATATTAGAAGCAATCAATTAATTAGCTTTGACCTTTTTTGATAAACAATCATAGCTAAGCTAATACACCCAATAGATAACCAAAATGTAAAATAGCCAATTACATTTGCATATTCGTTTAAACTTCTATAAATCGGCATTTGATCGAATACATAGTCTATAACATCATTATGTAATGTCCATATCGCCGCAATTAAAATATGTACCCAAGTGAATCGATAAAATGGAATATATAAAATTGCTTGAAGTGCCATCGCAAAATGTGACGCAACTAACATCCATCCCATCCATCCTATTGAACCTGTTTCAAAATAAGTCCAAACATTCATCACAACTGCCCATAGACCATATTTGACTAATGTAATAAGAGCTAATGCTTCTATAAGCTTCCAGTTCATTTTTAGAAGCCATGCAAATAGAGCTAAAGTAAAGAATAAACTTGCTGTTGGACTATCAGGTACAAACAGGAGAAACTTAGGCTCTGTTGTAGACAATTGACTTTCATACCAAATGTAGCCATAAATAGAACCCAATAAATTCACAAAGAATAATAACCACATAAATGATTTATTATACAGTATTACTTTGCCTAACATTATTAAATCTCTCATCTGACAGCTCCTTTTTTGGTAGGTAAAAAAGAGAGCCAGTTTCCTGACCCTCTTCACTTATAAGATTATTCTGTTGGTTGTAGAGTTGTTATATACTCTGCAAGTTTTTGAAGCTCTTCATCAGTTCCAGTATAAGAACCACCTGGCATACCGCCACGACCTTCATGTGCAATAGTTACAATTTCATCAGCAGTCAACTCTAAACCTACTAGAGGTAGACCTAAACCACCTTCAAATGCATTACCATGACATCCGATACAGGACGATGCCTGATACAACTGATAACCTTCAGAAGTTTCGTCTATTTCAACAGCAACTTCTTCTTTTATTTCGCCATAAGCTTTAGCTTTTTCCCAGTCATGGTTAGCAACTGATTCCCAAGTTAAGAAAATAATTGCAGCAAGTGCTAGAAGCATAAAACCAGTTGGTAAAGGACGTTTTGATGGGCGTCTTTCTTTACTCGTATCTAGGAATGGAATTAATAAAAGTGCACCAAACGCTAAACCTGGCATTACCATAGCTCCAATTACATTATAAGGACCCGAAGCAAATTCATATTTTAAAAGCTGGTATAAAAATAAGAAATACCAGTCTGGTACTGGAATATAGCCTGTGTCAGATGGATCAGCTGGACGTTCAAGTGGTGATGGATGTGCTACAGTCAGTACTAAATAACCTACTAAGAAAACTGCTCCAACTAACCATTCTTTTAATAAGAAATCAGGCCAGAATGCTTCTGTTTTACCTGGATATTCAGAATAGTCTTTTGGAATATTTTTCTTTGTTCGGCTAGAAGGATCTGTAATACGAGAATCACCAACAAATTTCATACCTTTACCGCGATGCATAATGTCCCCTCCTTTTAAGAATTATCTGTTCCACTTACCCATTAAAGTGGTCCAGAAATACCTTGTCGACGAATCATGATAAAGTGAGCTGCAAGTAATCCAAATAGTGCAGCTGGTAAGAAGAACACATGAATCGCAAAGAATCTTGTTAATGTTTGTGCACCGATGATTGTTTCATCACCAGCTAAAAGCGTTTTAATCATTCCACCAATAACTGGTACTGATGCTGCAATTTCAATACCTACTTTCGTTGCGAACAAAGCTTTCATGTCCCAAGGAAGTAAGTAACCCGTAAATCCTAAACCTAACATAACAGCGAAGATTAATACTCCGACCATCCAGTTTAGTTCACGAGGTTTTTTATAAGAACCAGTAAAGAATACACGTAAAGTATGTAAGAACATCATAACAATTACAAGTGATGCTCCCCAGTGATGCATCCCACGCACGATTTCACCGAATGCTACTTCATTTTGAAGGTAGTAAACAGATTCCCATGCATTTTCGATATCCGGTACATAATACATTGTTAAAAACATACCTGATAAAATTTGAATTACTGTAATAAAGAATGTTAATCCCCCGAAACAATAAACAAATGCTGAGAAATGGTGTGCAGGGTTTACGTGTTCTGGAACTTCGTGGTCTGCAATATCACGCCATATAGGTGTAATATCTAGACGTTCATCCACCCAATCATAGATTTTATTAAGCACTGATCTCGTACCCCCTTACTTTTAAACTAGTGTGTTAGGTATAGCTTTTCCAATTTCTAAGAAACCTTCATTTTCACGCACTTCAAATTGATCTAATGGACCAAGAGGTGGTGTTTTTGGAACATTTGCACCGTTTTTCTCATAGCGGCCTGCGTGACAAGGACAGAAGAATTGATTCTTGTGCGCTGGGTCACCTTCCCAGTTAACCGTACATCCTAAATGCTTACATACTGGAGATAGAGCTATTATCTCGTCTCCCTCTTTGTAAACCCATGCTGCATTTGTTACATCAGACTTGTACCATGCATCCACTTGTTCAAATGTGAAATCTACACGCACGGGAACCTCTGTAATATCTGCAATTTTCTTCTCAGTCAGTACAAAATCTCCACCTTCTGATTTTTGCAATACTGGATCGATTGCAAAACGTACCATTGGCATAAGCATACCTGCAGCCATAAATCCACCAACACCTGTTAAAGTGTAGCTAAGAAATTGACGTCTTGATACTTTATTGTTACTCATCCTTTTCCCCCCTTATACTTAAAGGTCAGTCCAATGGACATACTTGCTTTAATTAATAATACTAGGACATATCAATGATAGCTTAATAAAAAAGGAAGGTCAATATTCCTTTTTCACGAATTATGAACTTTGTGAACATTTAGTGTTAAAAACTGTCACTAAATTGCCCATCTTTTTGCAAAAATCGGAATAAGTTGACGAAGTTGGTCTTCTAAAATGGAATTTTTCATTTTTTGATCCATTGACTCTAGTGGGATTGAAGGGATCCATATAACACTTTTTTCTTCTTCCATTGTACTCCATTCCCTATCAGAAGTAATGAAAAAAATATGTTTAAATCCGGCATTTTTTATTTCTTCTGACCAATCATTTAATAAGGTTTGCTTGTCCTGTTTTTTCGTGTAAGAAAAAGAAGGAAATAAAACGATCCTTCCTTTAAATTGATTTTCAATCATATTACTTAAAGAAAGTGTAAATTCTGCTGCCGAAGCAGCAGATAAAAAGCCCTGAGACGAACCATCTATCAATGTTAGAGGTATTATTGCTGTATCAATATATTCTTTTTGTGCTTGAAAAATTGCGCTATCCTTCGCGTTCCAGTGCATGTGTATCGCTCCTAATTCTCTCTGCCTTGTAATTCTTTCCACAATTCGGAAAGTTCATAAAATCTTTCTTTATTCCCTTGATCCAACGCTTCGTCAATTTGTTTTCTTAGCTGCTCTTCTTGAAATAACTGTATACTATCCGACAACATGTTTTCCGCAATTTGTTGATCTTTTTCACTTATGTGCAAATATTTCGGCATGTATGGATTCTCTTCTAATACAGCTAAGTATTCTGGACTAGGTGGTAATGTTTGGAAATTTAGTTGAATATACATTTCTTCATCTGGATGTAATCGCAAATCATGAAAAGATTTTTCTGCGTCAGCAGTCATAATACTTCCTTTATAAAACCTAAAAGGTATTCCCGATGAAGTATTCACAGACATTACCATGGCTCTTGGACAATAATGTGCTTCTTCCACGAAATGTACATTACTTAACAGTGTTTCATGACTGATTAAATAATTTAATATCCAAACGCATTCTCTTCTTTTCATTTGATATTTTTTTAAGAACCAACGGACAAATTCCTTTTTTTCGTCAACTGAAACAGAAGCAGTCACGTAACCTCCCCTTCCTTTTGTTATTCCACCATCTCAAACCATGTACTGTTTTCAGGTTCTAGTTTCTGTAATAATACTACAACTTCTAGAGCTTCATCTCTTTTCCCTTCTTCTAGCAGGAAATATACATATTTCTCCAAAAACTGTGCATCATCCTTAAGTTCAGTATATGCTAACTTATAAAATGCGTATGCTTTTTCGAAAATTTCTAATCGTTCATATGCAGCTGCTAGAAACGGGTACATAGAAGACCACTCAAAGTCTTCTTTCTTCAATGTTTCATACAATTCAACCAGATCATCGTCTCGCTCTTCCATTGCGTATAAAGAAGTTAATGTAAAGATGGCTTCCATATATTCTGGGTCAAGAGCAATAGCTTGATGTAAAAAAGTCTCCGCTTCTTTCACTCTGCCCAATTTGAGAGAAATTTTACCCGCAAATAAAAAATATTCTTTTTCAAATTCATCTCTTGCAATACCACTTACAATTGCTTTTAATGCTTCTTCATTGTTTTCGAGCATTGCATTGGCTTCTGCTAGTAGCATGTAGCCAGAAAAATAATCAGGATCTATTTCAAGTAAATCTTCTAAATGCTTAATGGCAGTTTCGTAATGATGGACTTGAAATGTTGCATAGGCCGCGTGAAATAGCACATCAGGAGCTACTTCTTTTTGTAAGGCTTCTTCATAATATGGAATCGCTTCTTCGTAAGCTGCTCCTGCACTATAAATTTCCGCTAACTTCAGTGTCAAATCAACCGCTTGGATTGCATCCTTATGAGGAAGTAAGTCTTCAATAATTCTAGCTGCTTCTAAATACCTTCCCGTTTCAAACAATAGTTCCCCTTTTGCATACAATAATAGAGGTTCTGTTGGCATTAGAGCAAGTGCATCGCTAATCTTTTGCTCTGCAACTTCATATAGCCCAATCATTTGATAATAATCTGCAAGTGTTAGTAATGCTTGAGGATATGCATCACTTGACTTCTCCACACTCGTTAGAAAATTAAGCGCATCATCTTCGCGATCCATTTCCAACAAAAGTTGAGCTTGATCGATTTTCAGCTGATTTTCTTCTGGAAATAAATAATTTAAATGCTCTAATACTTTTAGTGCTTCTTGTAGAAATCCATACTGCGTCAATACATCTGCAAGTTCATATTGTTCATCTGGATCCCCTTCTAAAAGATATGTATCAACTAATGATTTTAGCTTCTCTACATTCCCTTCTTCCATTACTTGGATAAAAGGCATAAATTTGTCCATGTCATCACCATTCCTTTATTTATTTCTTTATCGTACAAGAACATTTGGATATGAACAAGAAAAAAACCCTCCTAAAAAGGAGAGTTTATTCATTTAACACACTTGTAAGCTGTTCAAAAAAGTTTGGATAAGAGACAGAAATACATTCAGCGTTGTCAATCGTAACAGGACTAGAGGTAATAAGAGATGCAATCGCAGCCATCATACCAATTCGATGATCGCCATACGTTTGTAAATCCGCCCCATGAAGAGGAGTTGGCCCTTCAATAATCATGCCATCGTCTGTTGCCGTAATATTTGCACCTAGTTTTTTTAGTTCATTCACAACTGCATCAATACGATTTGTCTCTTTTACTTTTAACTCTTCCGCATCTTTAATCACTGTTTTACCATGTGCTTGCGTAGCTAAAAGAGCAATAATAGGAATTTCATCTATTAATCTTGGGATTAAGTCTCCACCAATTACTGCGCCTTTTAACGATGAAGTTTCTACAACAATAGTACCCATTTCCTCATGACTCTTTAATTCGTCTAATTCAATCGTCATGCTTGTGCCCATCTCATTTAGAGCGTCAATAATTCCCGTTCTTGTAGGGTTTAAACCGACATTTTGAAGTGTAAGGTTACTATTAGGTACGATTGCACCAGCAACTAGGAAGAATGCTGCAGATGAAATATCTCCTGGTACCACAACATGCGTACTAGTCAGCGTTTGTCCGCCTTGTAAACGAATTGTTTGATCATCTACTGAAATAGTTGCTCCAAAATGTTGTAGCATTTTTTCTGTATGGTCACGAGAAGTTTCTAACTCTTTTATAACTGTTTCCCCTTCTGCATTCAATGCTGCTAACAGGATCGCAGATTTTACTTGAGCACTTGCTACTGGCATTTCGTAGTTTATCGCACGTAGTTTTGTTCCTTCCACTGCAATCGGTGTATATTGACCGTTTTCACGCCCAATGTATTTGGCACCCATTTGCTTAAGAGGATCGGTAACACGTCTCATAGGACGCTTCTGTATCGATTCATCGCCTATTAAAACAGAAGAAATGTGGGATCCTGCTAAAAGACCTAACAGTAAACGAGTTGTTGTACCAGAATTACCAGTGTATAACAGTTCGTTCGGTTCTTTCCACGCTGCTAAACCTTCACTTTTTATCTCTACTTTTTCACCATCAACAGATATAGCAACTCCAAGTTTTGAAAAGCAATCAATTGTACTTAAACAATCATCACTTTGTAAAAAACCTTCTACTGTCGTCGTACCTTTTGCAATGGCACCGAACATAATTGAACGGTGGGATACAGATTTATCTCCTGGAATTCGAAGCGTACCTTTCAAGGAGGGCTTTGCATAATCTAATACCTTACTAATGGTCATGACCTCCCCTAAGAAATATAAGTTTCAAATGTCGTATTTTGCGCAATGCATGTAACTGCTTTTGCACGATCATCCATTGTTTGAAAACTAATAACTAAAATCCCAAAAATATCTTCGCGTGTTTCGACAATTCGTAAATTTGTAATATTAATATTATCTTTTGCTAAATAGCCAATTACTTCAGATATTACCCCTGAATAATCAGGAACATCGACATATAGATCATAAACGGCGAACATAGCACCTTGTGTAGTAATTGGAAGCTCATCTCGAACTTGTTTAGCGGTAGAGAAATAAGCCTCTATATCTTCTGCATCTGCATGTAACAATAGATTTTGAAGTCGAATCATTTCATTTGTCCACATATTTAATTGATTACTTAACTCGTTACGATTTTGCACGGTAATATCTCGCCACATAATAGGATTGGAAGATGCAATTCTAGTTAAGTCACGGAATCCACCTGCTGCTAGTTGCTTCGTAAAAGGGAATGCCTTATTCTCTCCTGCCAGCTGATGTACTAGTGAAGCAGCAATTAGATGTGGGAAATGACTAACAACTGCTGTCATATGATCATGCTCTTTTGCATTTACTTGTACAATTTTTGCTTTTGTCACTTGCAATAAATCAGAGAGTACTTTTACTTTCTCCTCATTTTCATCCTCAAATGGTGTGAGCATATAATAAGCATTTTCAAATAAATGAGCTCTTGCAGCTTCGACCCCACTTTTATGAGAACCAGCCATTGGATGACCACCAACGAATGTAATACCCGCTTCTTTTAACTGGATTGCTGCATTCATGATTTCATTTTTAGTACTACCTGTATCCGTTACAATCACTTGGTCTTTTAACTGCCAATTTGACATTTCACTCATCAAACGAATTGTTTCATTTACGGGTGTAGCAAAAATAATGATATCTGCAAATTCTGTAGCATCCTTTATTTGCATAGCCATTTCGTCAATTACAGCAATTCTTTTTGCCGTGCGAAGTGTGTGACTATCCGCGTCATATCCTATGATAGAGACATCTTTGTTTCGCTTTAATCCAAGCGCCAAAGAACCTCCTATTAATCCAAGCCCGATAATCAAGATCGTTTGTTTCATTAGATTACGCCTTCCTCACGTAAAACTTCGTCAAGTTTTTGTAGTAATTCTGTATTTTGTTGTTCCGTTCCAATTGTTATACGAAGATATCCAGGAGAACCTAATGCATTTCCACTGCGAACGATAAATCCACGTTCCATTAACCCTTGGAATACTACATCACTATCCGCTTTTACTTCCATTAAGATGAAATTAGTGTGAGAAGGGAAGAAATTTAAATTACGTTCCTTACAATATGTTTCAAACTGTTGTTTTCCTGCATTATTTTTCACTTTACATTCAGCGATGAACGCTTGATCCGCTAAGCCAATAATTGCTACTTCTTGACTCAACACAGTGTTGTTAAAAGGTTCACGAGTTGGTTCTAACTGGCCAATTACTTCTTCTGAACCAATTGCATAGCCTACTCGGAAACTAGCTAAGCCATAAGCTTTTGAAAAGGTGCGCATGATCAATACGTTTGGATGTTTTTTTAATAATCCAAGAGAATCTTCGTATGTATCATCTGTTATGTATTCTGTATACGCTTCGTCTAGTACAATCAATACATCAGACGGCACTTTTTCGACGAAATCTTTTATTTCATCACTCGGAATTAAAGTTCCAGTAGGATTGTTTGGATTACAAACCCAAACAATAGCAGTGTTTTCATCAACTACTTCGGCCATTTTGTCTAAATCATGTGCCCCATTTTCTAAAAGTGGTACAACGCGAACTTCTGCACCCTCCACAACTGCATTATGTTTGTATTGACCAAAAGTTAAATCGGCAACCACTGTATTTAAACCAGGTTCAAGAATTGCTCTTGAAACGATTAAGATGTTTTCGTCCGATCCATTACCAAATAATAATTGGTTTTCCGAAACGTTTAAATGTTTCGCAACTGCTGTGCGTAGTTTCGATGCATGTCCATCTGGATAAATAGCAAAATCTATATCTATATTATTTAAGTACTCTTTTACTTTTGGTGAAGCCCCATATGGGTTTTCGTTGGAAGCAAGTTTCGTCACTTTGTCCAAATTATACATTTTTTGAACTTCATCAGATGTTTTACCAGGTTGATATGCTTTTAAACTAGCGATTTGTTTTTTGAATTTCATTTGACAATTCCTCGATTCTAATTATTTTTGAATTAAGTCTGGTCTTAATTGAACCGCGTTATTTAAATAGATATGTTGTATAGCTTGTTGTGATTTGTCCGTATTAACATGTACTAACAATCGAATACATTTTTCTAATGCACCAGGTACATTCATCTCGTGTGTGCACATAACAGGTACATAATTCCATCCTTCTAAACCACGTACAGCTCTGGCAGGAAAAGCAGAAGTAATATCTGTTGTAGTAGATATAATAACAGAAGCTACTGCATCTGGATCGATATCATTCGAATGGATCAATTCTTGTAAAAGTCTTGCTGTTTCTTTAAGTACTTGCTCATTAGAATCTTCTACTACCGTTATTGCACCTCTTATGCCTCTAATCAATTACTGCCCCTCCTCGATCCATTTCCTTAACTGTATATCACAGTTTTGAACTTCATCCATGGATATAATTTTAACAAATGGTTCTCCAATAGACTGAAGTAAAGCGAAATTTAATTCTCCATTAGTTGTTTTTTTATCTTTTAACATAAATCTAGCTAATTGATCAAAGGAACAACCTAATACTGCATTAAAGTCATATCCGAGCCTTTGCGCAAGCTCATAGACTTTTCTTGCATACCCAGCTCTTACTTTACCGTGTAATTCACTTAGCATCAAAGCAGGAATCATTCCAATCATTACGGCTTCTCCGTGTGTAATCTTGCCATAACCAACAGAAGCTTCAACTGCATGTCCATATGTATGACCAAAGTTTAAGTACTTACGATAAGATTGTTCTGTTTCATCTAATTCGACAATATGTGCCTTTACGCGAATCCCTTTTTCTAACCATTGAAGTAGATGTGTCTTTTCAATCGATTCTATCGTTTCTAGAGAGAAAAATTCGTTCATCCAATTCTCATTACTAATCAGCGCATGTTTTATCACTTCAGCTAAACCTGAACGGACTTCCAACACAGGTAATGTTTCTAAAAAGTGGAAATCATATAACACTTCTTTTGGTTGATAAAATGCTCCAATCATATTTTTCCCATTTGGATGATTGATAGCAGTCTTACCACCAACCGCACTATCATGAGCTAGTATCGTGGTTGGAATCTGATAAAATGGGATTCCTCGCATAAATGTAGATGCAACAAATCCAGTTAAATCTCCTACCGCTCCTCCACCTAAAGCAAACAGAGCAGAAGAACGAGAACAATTTTCTTTTAATAAAAACGACTGAACATCAAAATAAGATTCGAACGTTTTACAAGCCTCTCCGTTAGGCACCAGATAAACCTTAAAAGGTAATGTAAAATGCTCTCGAAAATAACTTTCATGTAAACTCCATACGTGCCGATCTGAAATTACAACCAGTTGATCTGCCTTTTTTAATACTTCAGCGTTTCTCTCATTAAAATCTCTTAAGATATTTTCACCAAGATGAACTTCATAAGATGATGTATTTGTATTAACAGGGATAATCATCAGTTAAAACCCCTTTGTATATGCTCTGTGTCTCTCAATTTCTGCTTTAAGTGTATCCATTTTGTCAGCGTTAAAAGTTTCTAGTACAGCTGCTGCAACTTCCCAAGCAATAACAGCTTCTGCTACAACAGACGCGGCAGGTACAGCGCAACTATCAGAACGTTCTATACTTGCTTTGAATGGTTCTTTTGTTTCGATATCTACGCTCTGTAATGGCTTGTACAATGTTGGAATTGGTTTCATCACACCTCTTACAACGATTGGCATTCCAGTGGACATACCGCCTTCTAATCCACCAAGTCTATTCGTATCACGCGTATAACCTTCTTCTTCATTCCAAGAGATTTGGTCATGTACTTGACTACCAAATAAATTTGCCATCTCAAACCCTATACCAACTTCTACACCTTTAAATGCATTAATACTCATCATAGCCATTGCAAGTTTCGCATCTAGTTTACGATCGTAATGAACATAACTACCAACTCCTGCTGGCATACCTTCCACGATAACCTCTACAACTCCACCAATAGTATCTCCCGCTTTTTTCGCTTGATCAATTGCTTCTACCATTTTCGCAGAAGCTTCAGAATCTAAACAATAAACTGGATCCGCTTCAACAATTTCACGAATTTCTTCCACTGTTTTAGTAGTAGCAAGTGATAAATCAGCTTCAATTCCACCTATTTTTGTTACATGAGCTACAATAGAAATACCCAATTCACTTAATAATTGCTTCGCTACTGCTCCAACCGCTACTCGTACTGTTGTTTCACGTGCTGACGAACGTTCTAATACGTTTCGTAAATCACGATGACCATATTTCATTCCACCTACTAAATCGGCATGACCTGGACGTGGTCTAGTAATTTGTCTTTTAATATCCTCTGGATCAATATCTTCTCCAAGTGGATCAATACCCATAATTCCTGTCCAATGCTTCCAATCATCATTGTTTACTACTAGGCATACAGGTGACCCAAGTGATTTACCATGACGAACCCCTGCAGTAATTGCAACAGTATCTTTCTCTATTTGCATGCGTCTTCCTCTGCCATGTCCACCTTGTCTACGTTTAAGTTCCTTATTTATCTGTTCACTCGTAACCTCTAATTGTGCTGGTAACCCCTCAATAATCGCTGTAAGTTGTGGTCCATGGGACTCACCTGCTGTTAAATAACGCATAACACTTTCCTCCTTCAACTCGCTAAAGTATTTGTTTTCCACTATATCATAATTTAATCTTGAAAGTATAGATATTAAACTAAACTATACTAATTTCCACGGACAATTTTATCCTTATTTCTTCCGATAAAAGAACGTATCTTCCGTTTCAAAACCGTATTTCCCAGGATCAAATATTTGTTCTGTACTTCCTACAAATAAAATCCCACCAGATTGAAGTGAATCACTAAAGTTTTTATATATTTGATCTTTTGCTTCTTCTGTAAAGTAAATCATAACATTCCGACAAATAATCAAGTCAAAATTTTTTTCATATGTATCCTTTAATAAATTATGCTTTTTAAATGTAACCGTGTTTTTAATAGAATCATCTACTTGATATAACTGGCCTTGCTTGTTAAAATATTTCAATTTCACGTTATTTGGCACTTCAGCTAAAGAACGTTCTGGATAAATGCCCATTTTTGCTCTTTGAATCGCATTTTCATCTAAATCTGTAGCAAAAATCGAAATTTGGGAAACTGGGATAAGATTGGATAATACAATTGTCGTTGTATATGGCTCTTCCCCTGTCGAACAAGCAGCACTCCATATTTTCAAACGTCGATTAGTTGCTAATAGTTTTGGAAATATTTTTTTCTCTAAAACTTCCCAACGTTTGGAATTCCGATAAAACTCAGACACATTAATCGTCATTCTGTCTAAAAACTCATTCATTAATTGTTGATCTTTCTCTAAAGCTGCAAAAAAATCGACAAAATTTTTATATCCCTTTTTTTCATATAAGGAAGTAAGACGACGTTTCATCTGCGCTTCTTTGTATGCTGCAAGGTCTATTCCTGTTTTTCTTTTTACAGACTCTACAAATTTTAGATAGTCTGACAATATACATCGTTCCTTTCAAAATTCCTATATTAAGTATATCGTATTCAGAACATTATGGACATAGAAAAAGACAGACAAATAAGAAACATTTGTCTGTCTTTTTTAAAAAATATAATTGCCAAACTATTGTCTAGCTTTTAGCCTCTTAACGAGTGAAGTTTTGCTTTATTCTTCTTTTCCAAAAAGTTTTTGGAAAAGAGACTTCCCTACTTACTTGCCCTAGTAGAGATTAGTTGATCCAGTTGTTAGCGTCTTTTGCATATGCAACTAGTTCTTCTTTGTTAAAGAATAAAGCGATTTCGCGTTCCGCACTTTCAAGTGAATCAGAACCGTGAATAATATTTTTCCCAACAGTTACAGCGAAATCTCCACGAACCGTTCCTGGAGCTGATTCTTTAGGGTTTGTAGCACCCATCATAAGACGAGAAGTTGAAATTACGTTTTCACCTTCCCAAACCATTGCGAAAACTGGTCCAGAAGTAATAAATTCAACTAATTCTCCGAAGAAAGGACGTTCTTTGTGCTCTCCGTAATGTTGTTCAGCTAATTCAGTTGGAATAGTCATTAATTTTGCTCCAACTAATTGGTATCCTTTGTTTTCAAGACGACCTACGATTTCACCGATTAAGTTACGTTGTACTCCATCAGGTTTTACCATTAAAAATGTTTGTTCCATGATTAACACTCCTCAAAATATATAATGGGCTTAATTTCTCCACCGTTACAAATAATAGCACTATGAAGTAATATTTTCAAATTATATTTGGCATATCCTATTTACTTTTAATTTAAGCTAATAACTAATACATTTAAAACTTACGCTTACTCATAAATAACGCTATATTTTGTAAGGATTTCTTAGCAGAATTTGGAGGTAATTGTTTTACTTCGTTTAATGCTTTCTGTAAATACAAATTGCTTATTTGTTTCGCTTTTTTAATACCATCTGAGTTTCTTATTTCAATTAATAATTTATTTTTATGCTCTTCTGATATATTACCTTCAAGCATTTCTTTCAATAACGGTGCAATAGTAGGATAATCTTTTACATATAAAACCGGCAAAGTGATATTCCCTTGTAACAAATCGCTTCCAGAAGGTTTACCGAGTTGCTCATCCGTAGAAACGATGTCTAATATATCATCTATTATTTGAAATGACATTCCGATATAATAGCCAAACCGCTTTAAATGTTTCACTGTTTTGGCATCCGCACCAGAAGCAATTGCACCAAGTTCACAGCTAGCTGATATTAAAATGGCTGTCTTTCGTTTAATTCTTCTTAAATAATCTCGAACTGTTTGATCTAGTTCATGTTTATCTTCAATTTGAATGATTTCGCCAATACAAAGTTCTACCATTGTGTGAGATAAAACTTGATGAGCGTATGTATTTTTTAATCCGGTTATATATTCAATCGCTCTTGCAAAAAGAAAATCTCCCGTGTGCATGGCTACTCGATTATTCACTTGAGCTTTCACTGTTTTTCTGCCTCTTCTTGTATCCGCATCATCTATTACATCATCATGGACAAGAGAAGCCATATGTATAAGCTCGACTGGAACAGCTACATTCTTGATCGTTTCCATCGAATAAGTACCGAACCTTGCTGAAAGTAAAACAAAAACAGGACGAATTCTTTTACCTCCAGCGAGTAGTAAGTGAAGAGAAGCTTCATTCAATAAGTGAGATGAAGAATTCACCGCTGCCGCTAGTTCTTTTTCGATGATATCTAAATCCGATTTCAAATCGGAATAAAGTAATTTTAACTTCATCTTATCCACAGATACAAACCTTCTCCCACTTATTTATCTTTTTTGAATCCTATATGCCTTGCTGCTGCTCCGCCACTATACGGCTTGTTCGCTACATTCAGCAAACCTACTTCTTCAAATAGTTTCGTTAATTCTGCTCTATTTGGAAAATTTTTTGCTGATTCTTGTAACCATGAATATTCTTTGTAACTTTTAGCAAATAGTTTCCCGAACAAAGGCATAATATAGCGAAAATATAAACGAAAACCACGATTGAATAATTTTGAATCTGGCTGTGATGTTTCTAGACAGACAACCATTCCACCTGGTTTAGCTACACGATTCATTTCTTTTAAAACTTGTTTATAATCAGGTACATTCCGTAGCCCAAATCCAATTGTTACATAATCAAAAGAATTATCTTCAAACGGTAGTTCCATTGCATTTCCTTGGATCAGTGTAATTTGAGGAAAGTCTTTTACTTTTTCCATCCCAACGTTTAGCATGTTTTGACTGAAATCCAGCCCCGTAACACTACCTGTTGCTCCAGTTGCTTTAGCAAGTGCAATAGTCCAATCTGCAGTACCACAGCATACGTCTAATGCTTTACTTCCTGATTTTACTTGCATTTCTTTCATTGTATCGTTGCGCCATTTTATATGTTGTTGAAAACTAATTACTGAATTCATGGAATCATAATTATCTGAAATTTTTTCAAAAACCTCATGTACATGTTGTTCTTTAGATTTTGCCATGACTTTACCCTCTCTCAACTACTTTTGAAGCGAATGGATTTTCATTCGTTCTAAGATTGCCATTTTTATAGGCGCGATTAATAATTTAGAAGAACTGACATCGTGAATAAATGCTTGTTCCATATTATCAAGCTCTACTTTAAAATCAGTCATATTTGTTTGAAATATAATCGATTTATTTATATAAAAAGCCGGTTCATTTAATTCGAATTTATTGTATTCTTTTTTCAGCGCTGCAAGTAATAAGGCCTCTTTCATAAGAAAAACATACTCATGAAAACCATAATACTCAAAAAATTGTTCGATAGGCTTACTTTCAATTATTTGAATAGACTGGATTAACTCGTCGAAAGTATACTCTTCATCATCATAAAACCTAGTTTTAAGTTCTGAAATAGTTGCGACTCCTGTCGATAATTGTTGAATAAGTTCAATTTCTCCAGCATTCGCTAGTACTTGGTAGTATCTTCCACTATAATAATCTCCAGCTAGTACTTGTAACTGCTGCTCTTTAGAAGTCGCATTATCTTCTTTTACTAAATCATGAGCAGCCAGCGAAGAAAAAATTAGGGATACTGCGATTGATGAGACATACATAGACTCATTCCAATCCTCACCATTGAGTAGTGGTAAAAGTGTAAAAAACAAACGTTCTTCTTTTACAACAGGTAGTCCTGTATATCTCAGCAAAGTTTTATTATGCGATTGCATCGAAATATTTTTTTTATACTGTTCAACTTGTTGTGTGATAAATGTCTCGTTCATACACTTTACTCCATTTCTCAATCGCCGTTAATCATATATATTAGGGCATATTATTGTTTTTTTGAATCACTTTGAACAGTACCATTTGTCGTGTGAATAGATGCTAGACCTCTTATTTTCATGGCAGAAGTATGTTCTGTAAATTGCGCAATCATAACTTCACCTGCATCTAGTTTTTCTGAATGATGAAACTTTGTATCTGTACCACGAGTTAATCCAATTACATGAACTCCATCTTCTTCTGCTTTTATCACGATAAAATCTGAATTGGACATTATAAAGTCTCCTTTTTTAAAAGTCTTTTTCTATCATACCATATTCTTTTACGTTCATCCAAAAGTCTTACTTCATCTGGATAAAAGATAAAATTTCTGCTCTTTTTATTTGATCTGTTTCTAGAATCCCTCTAGCTACAGCAGTAATTGTTTTTGCTCCAGGCTTTTTAATTCCTCTCATTGTCATGCACATGTGTTCTGCTTCAATCACGACATATACTCCGTGCGGATTTAGCATTTCCATTATGTCATCAGCAATTGTTGAGGTAATTCGTTCTTGTAGTTGTGGTCTTCTAGCAGTTGTTTCCACCGCTCGAGCTAATTTACTTAAACCCGTCACTACTCCATCGCGTGGAATATAGGCCACATGTGCCTTACCATAAAAAGGAACAAGATGATGCTCACACATGGAGTAAAATGGAATATCTTTTACTAGTACTAATTCTTCATGGTCTTCGTTAAAAACCGTTTTAAAGTATTCTTTTGGATCTAGATGAAGACCTTCGAACATTTCCGCGTACATTTTCGATACTCTTTTCGGCGTATCTAGTAGACCTTCTCTCGTAGGATCTTCACCTACAGCTTCTAAAATCATTTTTACAGCTTCTTCTATTTTTTTCAAATCAACATTCGTCACTAGTATTGCCCCCCAAAACCAAAACTTCTTTATATAACACATAAGCATCTTAGCATATGCAATGCATTTTAGTAATAAATTTCCGATATGCATATATTGTTAGTTTTTCTTAATGGAAAAGAACGGCTACTATGAAGCTAGGCTTCATTGCAGCCGTTCTATGTACTACTACAACATCAGTTATTTAACCTTTAACCGCGTCTTTAAGCGCTTTACCTGGTTTAAAAGCAGGTACTTTGCTTGCAGCGATATCGATTTCTGCTCCAGTTTGTGGATTACGTCCTTTACGAGCAGCGCGTTCACGAACCTCAAAGTTACCAAAACCAATTATTTGAACTTTATCACCCTCTGCAAGGGCAGATTGAATTGTTTCAAATACAGCATCAACAGCTTTAGAAGCATCTTTTTTAGAAAGTTCTGTAGCTTCTGCAACGGAGTTCACTAATTCTGTTTTATTCACATCATTCACCTCCTCTCAAAGGAAGATAGCTTTAATCCTTTAAAAAGAGTATCACAACAAAAATCCCTGCGCAACACTATTTAAGCGTCTTTTGGGAAGTTTATGCAAAAAAAACGCAATAACATGAAATAACAGGACTTTTCACATGGTTGTGAAAAGTCCTTTTTGTTAAAAATATACATAAATTAAAATATTACGCATTTTAATAAAAGTACCAATTTCCCTTTATTTTTGCACTTTTATAAGATAAAAGTGACCATTCCTCGGTCACCTTCATTGACCATCCGTTCAATCGTTTCACGCATTCTTTTTTTCGATAAACCTGATACACTTTCTGTTTTATAACGTAAACTTTCTTTCAATACCTCGACTAACGAAGTACCAAAAACTTGTGTTTGCCAAAGAGCGTCCCGATCATGTAAAAAACCATGCTTTAAATCTTTTAATAATTGTTGACTATGAAACTCTGATCCAATTAACGGGGCAAATTCCGCCTCCATATCTACTCGAATAATATGCAAAGAAGCGGCTTTTGCTTTCAAACTTACCCCATAAAAGTTATTCTGTTTAATTATTTCTGGGGCCGATGGTTGAAAATCTTGGATCGTCGGTAAGGATACACCATATCCAGTATTTTTAGCAGCTTCTAAAGCATCAGAAAATTTATGATAAGCTTTCTTTGCAGTCGAGGCTTCTTTCACAAATAAAAGCCAGTCTTTTTTAGATTGGATTGGCTCATCTAACCATTCATCGCAAACTTCTTGGAAAACTTCTGGTTTTAGTCCAATTTTAATACACGCTGAACCCCTACCAGGATTTGCTTCTACAACATCAGCAGATTCGATAAAAGGTACTTCTTTAAACCTTGAAGCAAGTTCCTTCACATCTTTCATTTTGGAAACTATTTCTAACCATTCTTGTAAGGAAGATGAAATAGCATTATTGACAAAGTGATCTGCTTCTAAAACGTCTGTCCAATCCGGTTTAACTATCTCAATGTCTGTAATCGGAAATTCATACAGCGCTTGTTGGAGTATGTATTGAATTTCCTCCGCAGACATTCGATCTATTGCTACCGCTATTACCGGCACTTCATGTTGTTGTTCTAATGATTCTCGTAATTGAAGTGTACTAGAGCTTGTTGGGGTCTTGCTATTCAACACAATTACAAAAGGCTTACCAATCTCTTTTAATTGTTCAATTATTTGATCCTCTGCTTTGACTACTGACTCTCTTGGAATATTATTCACTGTGCCATCCGTTGTTACGACAATACCAATAGTAGAATGATCCCTTATTACTTTATCAGTACCTATCCTAGCCGCCTCTTCAAACGGAATAGGTTCGCTATGCCAAGGCGTATGCACTAATTTTTGGCCATCTTCACCTGAATTAGTATTTATTCCATCAATCATATAACCTACACAATCTACTAAGCGAATTTGTAAACGTAATTGTTCTTCACCTAGATAAATATTTGTTCCTTGTGCTGGTACAAACTTTGGTTCTGCTGTCATGATGACATTTCCAGGTGAACTTTGCGGAAGTTCATCTTGTGTACGAAGTCTTTCGGCATCATCTTTAATGTTTGGGATCACAACAAGTTCCATTACTCTTTTTACAAAAGTTGACTTACCAACTCGAACGGGGCCTACTACTCCAATATATACGTCTCCATTCGTTCTTTCTGCAATTTGTTCATATAATTTATTGGGCATGGAAACCCTCCTTTCTTCGCAACTTATTCTATGCACACAAAAAACGTTTCATGCATATAGCACGAAACGTTTCACTTTTTAAAAGCGGTCTTAACACCGCAAATTCGAGTTTAAATAGATCATTTAGTTAACATAAAAACTGGTTCATTATTTTCATCAACTGTATAAGGTAAGGAATATGCAGGAACTATTGCAAAGTTGTCCGTTAAAAGAAAACGAATATCATCTCCTGGTTCGATCACTTCATCATGGTCCTGAAGCATACGATTTAGCTCTATTGAGTAGTCCACATACACTTCTCCGTCCCCAGTAGCTACTAGAGGTAGTTGAATATCAGAATAAGGGCTTTGAACGGATAAATCACTATTATACCCCATCTTTTCATAATCAAGCTTATATACACCTTCAGCGATCGTTTCGGATACGGGTCCAAATCCATTAATACCTTTTCGATAATTAATATCGCGAATAGTATCCGCCAGACGTAAATCTACTAGTTTTACAGTCGGATTTTCTTCCACATCCATAAGTACATATTGATAGATACCACCCGCTTCATATGAGTTTGCTGGTACTTCACCCATATAAGTTGGAACGATTTTTTTAAAATCCACTGGATATTTAATATACTGGTCTGTTTCCAAATCACGTGTCTTTATAGGCAATAAACCACTAGAATTCTCCCTAAAACTGTTCACAGCCGTTTGAACCGCCATTAACTGATCTTCATACGGCAATAAATTTTCAGGCTGTTGACCACTCTTATAACCACATCCAGCTAAAATAAAGGTTATTAGTGTAAATAAACCTACTAGTCTAATCTTTTTCATCTTAATCTCCTAACTATGCCTTTGTTGGATTAAAGATAATGTATAACATCGAAATAAACCCTACAAATAACAATATGTATGCAATGATCCCAAATATTAACTTCCATAATTTGTTTGAAAATTTAGTTTTCACAAAAAACATAAACACCATGGCCAAAAACATACAACCCATTGACACAAACGATATCCACATTTTATCCATTGATGAAATTAATAACAAAAGATGCGCCACCCTTCTCCAATTACGAAGTAAATAACATTAAAAAGAGTTGTTTTTTCATACAACTCTTTTTATTGATAAATATTAAAACGTTTTATAATCTTCCAGTTCGTGTTTCTTTGTACGATGCATTAAAATATCAACCGCTTCTTTTGGTTTTATATTTTCAAATAACACAGAGTACAAAGCTTCGGTAATCGGCATATCAACTTGTTGTTTTTTCGCTAATTGGTAAGCTGCTTTTGTTGTACGAACACCTTCAACAACCATACCCATCTCATCCAATACTTTTTCCAAAGTTAACCCTTTTCCCAACATATTCCCGGCACGCCAATTTCTTGAGTGCACACTCGTACATGTAACGATTAAATCTCCCATACCTGTTAGTCCTGAAAAAGTATAAGGTTTTGCACCCAAACTTATCCCTAGTCTTGAAATTTCTGCAAGACCTCTTGTAATTAGCGCTGCTTTAGCATTGTCACCATAGCCTAAGCCATCCACAATACCTGCTGCTAATGCAATAACATTTTTAAGAGCTGCCCCAATCTCTACACCAATTACGTCATCGTTTGTATATACTCTGAAGTAATTATTCATAAACAAATCTTGCACTTTTTCAGCAGCAATCATATTCTCACTTGCTACAGTAATAGTTGTTGGATGCTTTAATACTACTTCTTCCGCATGACTTGGACCAGATAACACAACAACTGCATCAACTTTTTCCGCTGGTACTTCATCAGAAATCATTTCTGAAATACGTTTTAAAGAGTCAGGTTCAATTCCTTTAGATACGTGTACAAACAGTTTTTTCTCTGTTAAATGGGCAGTCATATTCTGACAAACTTCACGAATCGCTTTTGTTGGTACCGCAATGATGATAATAGAAGCGTATTTAATAGCTTCTTCAAAATCACTCGTTGCCTTTAAATTACTAGGTAACATAGTATTAGGTAAATATTTTTTATTCGTATGATGTTCATTTATTTCGTTTGATTGATCATTTCTGTGTGACCAAAGGAGGCAGTCATGATTGTTTCCCGCAAGGACCATAGCGAGTGCCGTCCCCCAGCTTCCAGCTCCTAATATAGCTACTTTTTGCATACTATTTAAGCTCCTTTACAAACGCTTGTCATTAAGTTCTTGCGCGAGTAATAATTCGAATAGGAGTTCCTTCAAAATCGAAGGCTTCACGAATTCTATTTTCTAAGAATCGTTCATAAGAGAAATGCATCATATCTGGTTCATTTACGAAAACAACAAATGTTGGTGGCTTGATAGCAACTTGAGTTGTATAATAAATGCGCAGTTTTTTACCTTTGTCTGTTGGTGCTGGGTGACGTGCAATTGAATCTTCAATAATTTCGTTTAATATAGATGATTGAACACGCAATGCATGGTTCTCACTTACCTGATTGACTACTGGTAAAAGGGAATGTACTCGCTGTTTCGTTTTAGCTGATACGAAAACGATTGGTGCGTAATCTAGGAACAGAAAATGCTCGCGAATTTTTCTCGTCATTACATTCATTGTTTTCTCATCTTTTTCAATAGCATCCCATTTGTTCACGACAATAATGACACCTTTTCCTGCTTCATGTGCATATCCAGCAATTTTCTTATCTTGCTCTTGAATGCCTTCTTCCGCATTTAAAACAACTAAAACAACATCTGATCGTTCAATTGCCTTTAATGCGCGTAGAACACTATATTTTTCTGTTGATTCATATACTTTTCCTTTTTTGCGCATTCCCGCTGTATCGATCATGACATATTCTTGTCCATCAAACGAATATTCCGTATCTATTGCATCTCTTGTAGTTCCTGCAATTTCACTAACGATTACACGTTCTTGACCCAAAAATGCATTAATAAGTGAAGATTTCCCAACATTCGGTCTACCAATTAAGGAGAATTTAATTACTTCTTCTCCATATTCAATATCTTCAATATCTTTAAAGCTTTTCGCTACTTCATCTAGTAAGTCCCCGAGACCTAAACCATGAGACCCGGAAATTGGAAACGGTTCGCCCATCCCAAGTGAATAAAAGTCATAAAGTAAACCTCTCATATCTGGGTTATCAATCTTATTTACTGCTAATACAACTGGTTTTTTCGTTCTATATAAAATTTTTGCAACATGTTCGTCAGCTGCGGTAATACCTTCTCGGCCATTTACTAAGAAAATAATGACATCTGCTTCGTCCATTGCGATTTCTGCTTGCTGTTTAATCTCCTCTAAGAATGGTTCATCACTTAATTCAATACCACCTGTGTCAATGATATTAAATTCATGTGTTAACCAATCTGCGGCGCTATATATACGATCACGTGTAATCCCAGGGATATCCTCTACTATAGATACACGTTCTCCTACGATTCGATTAAAGATTGTTGATTTACCGACATTCGGTCGACCAACGATTGCTACTACTGGTTTTGTCATAATTGTTCATCCTTCCAACTTCGTCTATTTTGTATTATACAACAAAATAACACAAGCAGGCGACTTTATTGAAGTCACCCGCTTGTGATTCTTTATTACTATATTTATTTGGAAAAGTCTTTTAATTTGTCCCCGAGTACATCACTAATCGAAAATCCTTTTGATTCCTCTGGTAATTCGTAATTGTCCAAGTACGCATCTTCATTTTCAATTAAATCTTTTATGCTTAAGGATAAACGTTTATCAGCACTATTAACATCCAGTACTTTCACCTTCACTTCTTCGCCTTCCTTCAGCGCTTCATGTGGTGTGGTGATATGTTTATGTTCTATTTGAGAAATATGAACAAGCCCTTCAACACCTGGGAAAACTTCTACGAAAGCTCCAAAGGAAACAATTCGTTTTACAGTTCCTGTTAATACCGATCCTTTGGAAACTCTCTCGCCTAAATCTACCCACGGCCCTGGTAAAGTATCTTTAATCGAAAGTGAAATTCTTTCTGAATCCCGGTCAACAGACAATACTTTTACCTTTACTTCTTGTCCTTCTGAAATTGCATCCGCTACATTATCTAAGTGATCATGAGAGATTTGAGAAATATGAACTAGCCCATCTACTCCGCCGATGTCTACAAATGCTCCGAACGAAGCTATACGCTGAACAGTTCCTGTCAAAATATCTCCACTATGAATATTTTCTAATGTTTTTTGTTTACTAACAGCCTTCTCACCTTCAATAACTGCTTTGTGAGAAAGAATTAATCGATTCTTTTCCTTTTCAAGTTCAACAATTTTAAAAGATAATACTTTCCCTTTATATTCCTCAAAAGACTCCACAAAATAATCTTCAATTAAAGAAGCAGGAATAAAACCACGAACACCAAGATCAACAACTAATCCGCCTTTTACAACTTCTTTTACTTCTGTTTCAATTATTTCACCGCTTTTGAATTGACCTTCAAGTATTTCCCAAGCCTTTTCAGCATCTACTCTTCGTTTAGAAAGTACATAATTTGCTTCTTCTACTTTTGTAATCATAAGTTCTAGTTCATCACCGATGGAAACGGCGTCGGATGCTTTTTCAATATGCAGGCTAGATAGTTCACTAATTGGAACTATGCCATCAAAAGGTGCACCTTCAATTGTTACGATTGTTGATTTTTCATCCACTTGTGCAATCGTAGCTTTTACAATATCGCCCTCTTTAAACTCATGTGTGTCTTTTAAGTTCATTTCTTCTGACATATGATATTCCTCCTTCACAACGTCTCTATTCTATTTTATGCGAACAATCTAAGAAATACAAAAGGAAGCCCTTCTAAAGTGGAAAATAATAGATTATTTCGTTTTTTTATGTTGTTCTAGTAATTGCCCAATACGTTCCATAATAACCTCTGTTACTTCATCTGCAGAAGCTTTTCTTTCTCGATATGGCGCTATATCAATCATATCTCCAAAAACTATTTGTAACTTTCTAAAAGGTTTATAGGGACCAATAATAGCACAAGGAACGACATTCGCTTCTCCTCTTAGTGCAAAGAAACCAGCACCACTAAATCCTTTCCCTAATGTACCATCTTTACTTCTTGTGCCCTCTGGAAAAAGGCCAACTACTTCTCCGTCTTTTAATAACTTTAATGCTTTACGAAGTGCATCACGATCACTGAGTCCTCGTTTCACTGGAAATGCATTAACTCCTGGAAGTAAACTTTTTAAAATAGGTATTTTAAAAAGTTCTTCTTTTGCCATAAAGTTTACAGGTCTAGGAGTGTTTATTCCCACAACCGGGGGATCTAATGCATCAATGTGATTGGAACATAATAGGATTCCGCCTTCTTTTGGAAACTTTTCTGCTCCAATTACTTCAAAACGATAAATTGGTTTTAATATAGAGTACACTGTTGATTTTGCAAATGAATAAAGATTCATATTATCTGCATCCTTTCTTTTGCAAGCTGCATAATTTTCTCAGATACTTGTTCAATAGTTAGTTCTGTAGTATCGATAAATACTGCATCTTCAGCTTGGATTAATGGAGAAGCATCTCGTTCACTATCCATCTTGTCACGAAGAGCAATTTCTTCCGCTAATTCTTTTAAAACAGAATCAATACCTCGTTTTTGGTTTTCTAAATATCTTCTCTTCGCTCTTTCTTCTACACTAGCAGACATAAAAATTTTAAGCTCTGCATTTGTTAATACATGGGTACCAATATCACGGCCATCCATCACGATTTTGCCGTCTTTACCCATCTCGAGCTGTCTAAGTACCATTTCTTCACGTAAGTGTGCATGTGCAGCAACTTGCGATACAGATGCAGTTACTTTTAAAGAACGAATTTCATCTGTCACTTCTTGATTGTCAAGAAAAACTAATTGTCCTTTTGGAGAAGGCTTTAACTCAATTGTAGTTTCTTTAAGTAGACTTGTTAATTTTTCTCCGTCTTGCAAATCTATGTTCAACTGAATGGCTTTATACGTAATTGCACGATACATTGCTCCAGTATCTACATAAGTATAGCCTAATAATTCTGCTGTTTTCTTGGCAATTGTACTCTTACCAGCTGCTGCAGGACCGTCAATTGCAATTTGTATTTGTTTTGTCATGTAATTGCCTCCACTCTATTCAATTATATTTTACCATAGAAACAACCACAAAAAAAAAGCCTGTATAAACAGACTTTTAATTATTTATAATCCTTTATTTCTTAAATATAATTGACGCTCAAAACAATAACGGACAATTTGTTGTTTATCGAAATCATCTGTATCAGTAAATTTTAAGGATGCTAGCGTCTGAGCTCCTCGAGTCCAGATCCGTACAATTTCTGCAATTGTCGATACATATTTAATGTCTCCATTATTAAAGCAAAGTGGAAGAAGGACTGAAACTTCATCCCCTTGATTAAATTTAATAGGTCCTTTAATTATAATCGCTGAACCACCTGCACTAATATCATCTGTAACAAATTGAAACCTTTCATCCTCAAACTCAACTGATATATCCACAGCGTAGTTTACACGAACAAAGTCTCTTCTTTGAATCTTAATAAGCTCCGAGTCTCCAGGATATAACAACTTAATCATCGGAATTTGACCTTTTTTTCTACCCAGTACTTCTGTATTAAATGCAAATATAGCTTTTGACTCCTCGGCATAAGTTACACGAAGCTGAGTACCATCGATTAAAAATAATGTTTTATTCGTTTTTGAATCCAATGGATAATCAATATACACTGTATGATTGTCTATATCGACTACTTTACAACGATATTTTTCTTTTTTTTCATTAAAAGTTGGTTCAAGCGTTAAAGTAGTTCCAGGTTTAATAGTCATATTCAATACCTCTTCAATTGTCACAATATAAACATTATGACACTTAAAGCATCACTTTTCTATAAGAGAAATTATTTAAGGTAATTTTTCTGACTGTAATATCTCATGGGTTTCAGTATCAATATAGATTTTATATGTGCCAATAGAATCATTTCTTGTTAGTACCTCAAAAGCTAATCGTTGTTGTAATTGATCATTTTCTACGTAAGCTAATTTTTCTTCTTCTACTACAAAATCGCTAGTAAATAATTCATGATAATCTACCGGCACTACTGCTTGAGTGGGAATATTTTCTTCTTGAATATATTCCATCGCATTTAATCCTAATAGTTCCCCATTATCTTTTGCGATTTTCAACTGTATCCCATCTGCATATACTAATGCATCATTTTCATTATCTACACGTGCATTTGCGATGTGCCAGGCAATATTGTTCTCCCTATAATCGACAATTGTAGTATCTGCATAATTAAATGCTTTCAAATAGCCTTTTGCTTTTTCTTTCATTCTTTCAACACTTATTGTCGTTTCTTCAAAAGGTCTTTCTAATAAATAGGATAATAGATGTCCTCCTCTTTTCGTGAAATCAGCATAGCCAATTCGTATACCTTTATGAAATTCCACATGATAAAAGGGATAAGGTGCATCCTTCGAGCTTTCTGTAATATGCAAAGTTGCATCTTTTAATGCCGGAAAGAATTTGATGAATCTTTCTTTTATTTGATTTTCACTGACTTCAGAATCTCTTATATGCTCTAGGTCCTTCTTTTTCTGCTGATCCGTCTCACTTGCAGTCATTGGAAAGTCGCTTTCTGTATATGCTTTCACTGAATCTCCCAATGTTTTCCAGCTTTTGTCGTTTTTGTCGTTTACTTTTCTATTTACAAAAGTACGCACTAAATAGTCTTTTTTCCCTTGATCTTTTGTATTAAACGCCCACTCATTAGATAAAGTTATTAAATTACTCCGAGCGGTCGTCATACTTTTTTGCCAATCTTCTAATGGTACTTTCCCATTCCTAACTTGCGAAGCCCCATTACCAATTCGATTTAAATAATTCATCCATTGCGTTGAAGTTCCTTCTTCTAATGGCAAAGCAGAAATAGAAGCTCGTATATCGGAAGATAATCTCCAGACATCATCTAACGGTTGTTCTAAAGCTGTTTTATCCGTGAAGATTAAAGTTTGGTCAATAGCTTCACTTAACTTTACTAATTTTTCTGATGAAGAAGTTAATTGGTTAGAATATTGAACAGCTAGGGCATTTTCTAAGCGGGTATTTTTTTCTTGAACGGAAAAATGGTACACAATAAATATGACGGCAACAGCAGTAATTATCCATGCAAATTTTTTCATATTATCTCCTTAAGAACAAAAAATATGTTGTCCGATTTTTTTGATTTGCGGTCTTGACCAAATCCAATCACTCGTTGCTGTATCTGGGTTAAAATAATAGATAGCATTTTCAGTTGGATCCCAACCATTTAATGCGTCAAGTACTGCTTCTTTTGCTCTTTCATTTGGTGTTAACCAAATTTGGCCATCAGCAACTGCTGTAAATGCTCTAGGTTGAAATATTACTTCTCCAACAGTATTAGGAAAATCAGAATGTTCTACTCGGTTCAAGATAACAGCGGCTACTGCAACTTGCCCCTCATAAGGCTCCCCTCTCGCTTCCCCATAAACAGCATTTGCAATCAAATCTAAATCTTTTTCAGTATATTCAGGTGGTAATTGCATATTAGAAGTTGCTGGTTTTTTGTTTTTCACTTGTTTTTCTAATGCTATTCCACCATAATGCGTGAAACTATTTCCTTTATTTATTTGCTCATGAACGAAATCTTTGTGAAATTTAGAAACTTCAACAAGTTTTTTCTTTGTTTTTTCACCTAACATACCGTCAATGGGCAAGCCATACTTTTCTTGGAAATTCCTTAAAGCCCAGTACGTAGAATAACCAAATTTCCCATCAATTTCACTTGTGTAAAAACTAATATACTGTAATCTAGCTTGAAGCTCAATTACATCATCTCCATACCCTCCCCGCTCCAATACTTGTGTTGAGAAAGCTTGCGAAGGTTCTACTTTTGTTAATAATGAATAACTGACTATACATAAAACCAAGCTAATAAGGATGTATTTTATCTGTTTCAAATGACATCTCTCCTTTTTTATAGCTTGAGTAAGATGTTCTAAAATATACAAAAAAAATCTAGCACTAGGCTAGATTTCTTCTTTCATATAATATTCATGATATTCTAATCTTTTTTTACGAGATAAGAGATGTGCTTTTTTCACTTTAGAAAGCCCAAATACCCATAAGAAAAGCATAAATAACACAATGAAAATCAACTTAAAACCAGTCGTAATTAAAATACTATTATAAATTATATGCAACAACATAGGAGCCAATAGAGCATAAAACATTTCAACTCTTGCTTTTTTCATCGGCAAAAATTTGGCCCTACCTAGATAATACCCCATTACGACTCCAAACAATGCATGACTCGAGACAGGAAGTAAAGCACGTAAAAATGCCTCATTCACGCCAAAAGTTAATAGATACAAAATATTTTCAACAGTCGCAAAACCAAGTGAGACACTAGCTCCGAATAGGATTCCATCATAAGGATCATCAAAATCAACATGCTTATAAATGGCTACTATTAATACAAGCCACTTGAAAAACTCTTCCAAAGTACTCGTAACTAAAGCTTGATGAATAAAAATAGACGAAAAGACTTGTTCTTCCTCAAGTACATGTTGGATAAATAAAATAGGGAAAGTTAATATAGCACCATATATAAATGTATGTAACAATAATCTAGAAGGCTCTTCAGAGATATCTTGCCGTAAATAAAAATAACTTAATAAAGCAAGAGCAGGTGCAATTGCAACGGAAAGTAGTATTAACATCACTGTACTCCTTCCAATTAGATATATAAAGTATACAGTATTATTTCAACTATTTGTAAAAAAAGGAGGGATTTATTTGAAGACAATATTACTTATTCATACCGGTGGAACGATATCCATGCAGATACAAGCCGAATCAAGTACGGTTGTTCCAAATGAAAATAATCCATTAGTTAATGAAGGGGAAAAATTAAAAAAATACGCAACGATTATTGAAAAAGAGGCATTCAATTTACCATCTCCTCATATCACTCCCAAAGAAATGTTGAATCTGAAAGAGATAATTATTGACACAATGGAACACCAGAAAATAGATGGTGTTGTCATTACACATGGAACAGATACACTAGAAGAAACGGCATATTTTCTAGACTTAACAATGGATATAACTATACCAATTGTAATTACGGGGGCGATGAGGTCGTCCAACGAAATTGGATCAGATGGACTTTATAATTTACTAAGTGCAGTGAAAGTAGCTGTGTCAGATAATGCAGTAGGTAAAGGAGTTTTAGTAGTTCTTAATGATGAAATTCATACAGCAAAAAGTGTTACTAAGACGCATACTAGTAGTATTAGCACCTTCCAGAGTCCGTCACACGGGCCTATAGGATTTATTTCTAAATCCATTGTTCATTTTAATCATTCACCTAATTACCGAGCTGTATTTCCAATTCAACTTATCCAAAAAAGAGTCGCATTATTTAAAGTATATGCTGGTATGGAACCTGATCTTTTGGCAGCGTCCGTAAGTCTTGGATATGACGGCATCATTCTAGAAGGATTTGGTCAAGGAAATGTTCCACCAAATCTTGTACCTGAAATTGAAAAAATTCTAAAACTAGAAATTCCAATTGTACTTGTGTCGAGATGTTTGAATGGAATAGTTCAAGATGTTTATGGATATGTCGGTGGAGGAAAAGACTTGAAGGAACTTGGTGTTACTTTCGCTCATGGTTTAAATGGTCAGAAAGCAAGACTGGCATTACTAATAGCGCTTAACTCTACTAACCCTACTACTGCAATGAACGAAATATTCAAGATTTAGGAAAACTGCTAAAGCGCCCATTTTCACATGGACGTTGTCGGTTCGCTTTGGACGAAACTTTTTGTATTAGAATAAACGAGAAAAAGATCGGGGGCTACGTGACTATGTCACGTAGCCCCCGACCTTTTCGGTCATCCTATTACGTTTGTTTGTCCGTCGCTCTCCTAAAACATCTAAGAGAAAAGGGCAAATGCTTTTGGAAATAAGAGAAGAGATCCTTTTCTACATAGTAAAATGCGCCTGAAGATGCAATTTCAGGCGCCATCCGCTTTTCTATAAAATAATACTTCCTTATTTTTATAGAAGAATTCCTTATCTACATAAGTTACTAAAAGAAAATAAGATTCTGTTTAGAAGTGATTCAAAAAAATGGAGAAGCATTCATCCAAGTAAGGCGTGACATGAAAGCCGAAATATCATCTTCGGCGTCCTCTTTTGGTAAGCATGCGGCTCCTCTCTTCTTAACCAAAGCTTCTACACGATGACTAAAAGTGGAGGAGCTTTAGAAAGTGACGCTGTCATATTTCACTATCCGTTTATTTAAAGTGGATTTCGTTGATTGGAGCGCAAGGCCGCGACTCCAGCGGGAACAGCACGAGCTGAAAGCCCCGCAGGAACGCAGTGACGAGGAGATTGAAGCCGGGCCCGCGGAAAGCGTCCGCCTGGAGCGGAAATCAACTTTGTTTGGAATTCGTTACTAATTTAAGCTCCTGTTTTTCTTTTAAGTGAAAGTGTAAGCTTCAGTTCTGTCCAGAGCGATCTAGCAAAAATCGTACAAATTGTTTTCGAAGTCGAGAAAATTCTTATACTTTCTTTTAAAAAAATCAATTGTACTGATTTTCTGGACAGTCCCGTTACAAATAAATAAATCAATTTAAGATGACTAAAATTCTTCACCAACGTCATTTGATAAAGAACCGAAAGAAATCGAGGTACTGTGATTAGATTGACACTTCTCATTTCTACACATTTAATATTTTCTATATTTTATTAATCATGATTTTTAAAATATAGCAAAATGGCTATACGACTTATCCGAAAATAAGTGCCAAACGAGGCTTTTCTCCTGTTTTTGCACTTATTTTAAATTATGTCGTATGTGAGTTTTGGGCATTTTTAGGTTTGGGTGTATTTTTTGGTGACCCATGTCGATGAAAACCTTATACTTTCTTCGCCACTCTTTTTCTTTTAAGCTAAAATTTCAGGCTTACATACTTTCAAAGTAATACAGAAAAAATCGTACATAACATGTTCAAGATTCTTGTTTTCTTTTTATTTCTTGAGCTATTTGATTGCCATGAAAACGGCCATTTTCGATAAATATCTCATTTGCATTATTTCCAGCAGCAATTACCCCGGCAATGAAAATACCATCCACATTTGTTTCCATTGTTTCGATATTATGCGATGGTCTTCCTGTCTCAGAATCCATATGTACACCCATATTTATTAAGAATTGACGATCTGGATGGTAGCCAGTCATTGCAAAAACAAAATCATTTTCAACTGAAAATTCTCCATCTGGTCCTTTCAAATATACAAAATCCTCAGTAATCGATAGAACTTCCGTATTGAAGTGCATATCAATTTTTCCATTTCGAACTAGACCTTCGAATTCAGGTAATACCCATGGTTTGATACTAGGGGAATAGCTGCTACCTCTATACACAACTGTGACGTTCGCACTTGCTTTATGTAACTCTAACGCAGCATCAATTGCTGAATTTTTCCCTCCAATCACGACAACATTTTGAGCGAAAAGGGGGTGACCTTCTTTAAAATAATGTTGGACTTTTACTAAATTTTCACCAGGAATACCCATATAATTTGGGTTGTCGTAATAACCAGTAGCAATAATAACGTAACTTGCTTCATAGATTTCTTTTGACGTGTTCACTAGAAAACCAGTTTCTACTTTTTTAATATTAGTTACTCGTTCATATGTATTGACTCGTATTTCTTTTAATTTAACTACTTCTCGGTAGTATACCAGCGCTTGATTTCTTTTAGGCTTTCTTTCTTCTACGATAAAAGGCACGTCTCCTATCCCCAACTTTTCACTTGTACTGAAAAAATTTTGATGTGTAGGGTAGTTATAAATTGCTTCTGTAATATTACCTTTTTCGATGACCAAACTAGATAATCCTATTTCTTTTATAGCTATTGCAGCAGCTAACCCACATGGGCCGCCGCCAACAATAATAACATCTACCTTCTCCAACTGTAAGACTTCCTTTCTGTATCCTTATTAACCATGTAGAGTAATTATATGACATTCAGATTTTGCACCTAAACGGAGAGGAACTCCTGTCGTTCCAAATCCATTACTAACCAATTCTGCACTGTTTACTTTTTCAATAAATTCCCCATTTTCATATAAACCAAATGGACCAAGCCTTATTTGACCACCATGAAGATGCCCAGCTAATAATAAATGAGGAATAGCAATTTTTTTTGCATGCTTAAAAAAAGCTGGAGCATGTGAAACAAAAATAATAATATCATGATCCTTTACTTTTTGGAATGCTTCTTCTATTTTAACCCTACCACTAAAACCATCGTCTATTCCAATAAGTCGTATTATGGAATTTCCTGTTTGAATCCTCGCAGAATCATTTTTAAGTATAGTAACACCCGTTTCTAAAAGAATTGAATCGAACTTCTGTACATCTACTTCACGATCATTGTTGCCATACACAAAAAATACTGTTCCAAGTTTATTTAAAAGCAAAATATTATGCTTAGTTCGTTTAAGTGGCACACCTTTCTCGGTTAAATCACCACCAATTATAACGATGTCTACTTTTCCAATCAGTGCTTTTATTAATGTATCAGGTATCTTTCTTCTATGAATATCAGAAATAAAAAACACACGCAGTTTTTCACCATTTTGCATTTCTTTTATTTGAAGCGAATGATTTTTTATATTTACTTGAAATGCTAAATGCAGCATATAACAAGCAAGACTAAAAAAGAACATAAATAAGCTAGCTATTGTTAATTTCAATAATAATGCCTCCTTATCAAAAATGGCTTGGCGTATTTGCTCAAGCTCATCGAAAAAAAACTGGCTGAATGAAGTTAAAACAGACAAAAGGACAGGGAAATAAATTCCACCTGTCCAGTACCTCAACTTCTATAATGTTATACGAATTTATTTGTAATTGGCAACAAAAGACCTTGTTTATTATGGAAGCGTCAGTGTTTGCCCAACAGATATTTCATTCGATGATAATCCATTTGCTGCTCTTATTTTGTCTACAGCTGCTGGGTCATTATAGTAGTTTATTGCAATTCGATACAAATTTTCTCCAGATTTTACTTTATGCGTTTTCTTTTGAACAACTTCTGGTTTTGGTGCTGGTGCTGGTTTTGGTACTACTTTGGGTTCTACTTTGGGCTCTACTTTGGGTTCTACTTTGGGTACTTCAGCAACTTTTTCTTCCGGTTTCACCACTGCTGGTTCTTTTTCTGTTATTTCTTCTACTTCGCTTTTAGCTGGTTCTTCCTCTGCCACTTTAGGAATTTCTTTTTCTTCATCATTCGAATTTGATATCGGCTTTGTCTCCACTTGAATAATTTCTTGATCAACTTGCTCTGCTTCTTCTACTCCAGGAGAAGAAAAGAATTGAACATATATTAAAATACATACTGGAATCAATATAAAAACAAAAAATAAAGTCGGTGCTAACACATTTTTACGTTTTTTCTTCTGTGGTTTAGTTGACTTTGCTCTTCTACTACTTCTTAGCCCTAAAGAATCTTCTTCTGCTCCAATTGATTGTCGATGTTCGTCAAACTTTTTTTGATACTCATCTTGATTCATATTGTTCAAACTCCAATCATTCCATCATTTCTATTTCTATTATGCCGAATTTTGTTGGAAAAGTAAACTTCTTAAAGAGTTACAACGGAAGCAGTTCATTTAGTCTATCATTCCAATTCAATATATCCTTTTTAAATACAGTCGGTTCGCGTGAATAAAGAATTTCTGTTGGATTTAAAGAACATACTGTACAACAGTTATTGGGTCGAGTAATCAACTCTTCTCCAAAATAATGAAGTAATTGCTTTCTGACACATTGATCATTCTGAAAAAGATCATATAACTTTTGAATCTCGAGCCATTTAGCTTGTTTGATTGAAGAAAATAATTCAATTGTTTCTTTCTCTGATAATTCTTCTTTCCAATACTTTAAAGTTCGAGTAGTTGTTTCAGGAAGTTGAATTATCTTCTCATCATTTTGGAAATAATATTTTATATCGATTTCTTCTGGGAAATCTTTTATTGAAATAAAAAAAGCTTGCTCAACATCTCTTGCACAATAAATTAAGGATGCGATGGATTGTTCACCGTTTCTACCTGCTCTTCCAACTTCTTGCATATAACTAGCGATGGAAGTAGGAATGTGATCATGTATAATCTGCTTTATATTATCCTTATGTATACCCATTCCAAATGCATTCGTTGCACATATCCATTCTAAGTGACCTTGTTGAAACTGTTGTTGCACTAAAATTCGATCTTCTTGGTCCATTTTGGCGTGATAATAAGAAACCTTCACTCCTCTTTTTTTAAGCTCTTCCGCATACATTTCACTTTTCTTTCTAGATTGTGTATACAAGATGCCTGGACCACTAGTTGAAATAATTCTTTGAATAACCCAATCCTTTTTTTCTTGTTGTGTTTCTACTTCTTTCACCTCATATGCAATTACCGGTCTATCGACTGAGTGAATATACGAGAACGGTTTTTGCATACATAAAGTTTTCTCTATATCTTCCACTACTTTTTTTGTTGCAGTAGCTGTGAGAGCCACGACATTTGAATGCGGATTTGATTGTAACCATTTGGAAATCCTTAAATAGTCTGGTCTAAAATCGAATCCCCATTGCGAAATACAATGGGCTTCATCAGCCACAATATAAGCTATATCTATGCTTGCGAGGATTTTATTAAAACGATTATTTTGAAGCATCTCAGGTGAAGTGAAAATAAACTTATATGCCCCTAAGTTTTGGAAAACATTTTCTTTTTGTGCAAAAGTCAAAAAAGAATTGACCGCTACTACACGTTTCTCACCAATCATTTTAAGTTGCTCTACCTGATCCTGCATGAGTGATAAGAGAGGGGATACAATAAGCACAGATCCCGTTAATAAATACGCGGGCAATTGAAAAAGCAAAGATTTACCCATACCAGTTGGTAATACTGCAACTACATCTCTACCAGCTAATATTTGTTCTACTATTTCTTTTTGGCCTTCACGAAAAGATGTGTATCCAAACTTAGATTGAAGTACTTCTGTAAGTTTATCCATTCACTTCTTCTCCTTTCGTTAATGCAAGACGAATCTGAAAGTAACTAAGGTCAGGCACATATTCTCGAATCAATTTTAACTTTTTACTTTTATATTTATCTGCAATTTCAAGAACTTTTTCTATTTGCTCGTTTGAGATAAATGGTTCTACTGGAAAATCTGGATCTGCAGATACGATTTCAATGACATGGTCCTCAATTGTATTCTTTTTTAGAAAACGCATTTCCGCAACCTCTTCGATAGAATACCCTTTAGAGAATAAATTATTTGTTTTAACTGCAGATTCAGTTAACGGTACCTCAACCTCTATTCCATCCAATACATCAAACAGATCTGGGTGTTGTTCTTTTGAAATTGCATCTATTAATATATGTAAACATTCTATGAAAGCAAATTTCAAATCTAATTCAGTCTTTGAATAATAATTAGTTAACTGATCCCAAGTCAACCCGCTTTTTTTATAGCCACTTAATCTATACACAAATAGTTCTTTTTGAAATTTTTCTAAATTAGCACTCTCAAGTAACTGAAACAGTTGTAGTTTAAACGATGTATAAAATTGTAATGACTGAAAATCTCGCTTTTGAAAATATTTTTTTACAAAGTGCTGAATTTCTATATCTTTTTGATTGGGAATGAATTTTTTTTGTTGGAATTTAAATTGCGATAATGTTTGAACGATCAATTCAACCCTTTTCCAAAATATTTGTTCATTTCCTCTATATAACCAACCGTTAAATCCAGGTTTTTCCATGTTTTTTACTTGCTGAAAACCTTTTTCAGTCAAGCTAATATAAGCGTTCTCAATTTGTACATATTCATTTTGTCGTAATATTTTTATCGCTTCATCGTATGATTCTTTTGATAATTTAGGAAATAGTGAAAAAAAAGAATGTAACTGAAAGTAGGTTACATCTTGTATTGTTTGACCTGACTTTTTCCCTTTCAACAAATAATAAGATGCGGTTTGCGACCTTTCTCCATTAAACTTATGTATAATAAATAGTAATATTTGATGAAAATACAATTGAGAGACCTCACAATGAAAAAGTATTTTTGTTGAAATGTCGTCAAAACATCATTAGAATGATTAAGAGAGCTTATTTGATTAAGTAGATATAAAGGAGAGAACATATAATGGCTAAATTTACGATTGTTGATCAAGATACATGTATCGCTTGTGGGGCATGTGGCGCAGCGGCACCAGACATTTACGATTATGACGATGAAGGAATTGCATTTGTTATTCTAGATAATAACACGGGTACTACTGAAGTTCCAGAAGAAATTCTAGAAGATATGGAAGATGCTTTTGAAGGTTGTCCTACTGATTCTATTAAAGTAGCGGAAGAATCTTTTGATGGTGACGCTCTGAAATACGAGTAGAATCACTATTACGCATCTTAAATTGTACATAACTTTTCTGACATTTTTTAAGATGTAGTTTTTTATAGCAGTTAGAAAAAAGGGTTACCTTTCTAAGTCGATATTTCTTGACTTAGAAGGTAACTCTTTTTTATTTATTCAGTTATTCCCTGTTCTTTTCGAATAGTTGCTTGCGCAGCGGCTAAACGTGCTAACGGTACACGGTAAGGTGAACAGCTGACATAGTCTAGACCAGCATTGTAACAGAACTCGATTGAACTCTTTTCTCCACCATGCTCGCCACAAATACCTGTTTTAAGCTGTGGTTTTGTTTGGCGACCAAGTTTTACACCAGTTTCAATTAACTTTCCAACACCTTCTTGATCCAATACGGCGAAAGGGTTTTCAGTAAGTACTTTTTTATCAATATAAGATTGTAAAAACTTTCCTTCTGCATCATCACGACTATATCCAAAAGTCGTCTGCGTTAAATCGTTTGTTCCGAATGAGAAGAAATCTGCTTCTTGTGCAATTTTATCAGCAGTTAAGGCTGCACGCGGAATTTCAATCATTGTTCCAATTAAATATTCAAATGTTAATCCCGTTTCATTTTGAACTTGAACACCTGCGTCGATAACAAGTTGACGCATTACCTTTAACTCGTTCACATGACCGACAAGTGGAATCATAATTTCAGAAGTTGTTTGAATACCCTTTTTCGCTAAGTCAGCTATCGCATAAAATATAGCTTTCGCCTGCATTTCATAGATTTCTGGGAACATAATTCCTAAACGGCATCCACGAAGCCCTAGCATTGGATTGATTTCTTCCAACTGACGTACTTTCTTTAAAATCTTTTCTTTATCTTTTAATTCTTGTGAATCAGAATTGCTTATTTGAAGCTTTGTTACATCAATAAGTAGCTCTTCTTTATTAGGTAAAAACTCATGCAAAGGAGGATCTAATAACCGAATAGTAACTGGCTTTCCTTGCATAGCTTCAAAAATCCCTTCAAAATCTTTTTGTTGAATTGGTAATAAACGATCTAAAGCATTTTTACGTTCATCAAATGTTTCAGATAAAATCATTTCTTGAACGATTGGAAGTCTAGCAGGATCCATAAACATATGTTCTGTACGACATAAACCTACTCCGTCTGCACCAAATTCAAATGCTTTTTTGGCATCTTCTGGTGTATCAGCATTTGTACGGACTCCAAGTGCTCTTTCCTCATCAGCCCAGTTTAATAACAATTGAAACTCATCTGAAAGTTCAGGATCTATCATCGGAATTTCACCAAGCATTATTTCTCCAGTAGCACCATCCACCGTAATAATGTCGCCATGTTTGACAATCGTATCTCCTACACTAAATTGCATAGCAACCAAATCAATTTTTAACGCTTCACATCCACAAATACACGGTTTACCCATTCCTCTTGCCACAACAGCTGCATGACTAGTCATTCCACCACGGCTTGTGACTATCGCTTGTGCACCTACCATTCCATGGATATCATCAGGTGTCGTTTCTGTTCGAACAAGAATTACTTTTTTCCCCTCACTGCCTAAAAGCTCTGCTTCATCTGCATCAAACACGACTTGCCCTGTTGCTGCTCCAGGTGATGCAGGTAGTCCTTTTGCCACTTGTTTTCTCGCAAATTTCTCATCAATTCTACGGTGAAGTAATTGATCAAGTTGATCTGGATCCACGCGAAGTAGCGCTTCTTTTTTGTCGATAATTCCTTCTTTTACCATTTCAACAGCTACTCGAATAGCTGCTTGTGCCGTTCTTTTACCATTACGAGTTTGCAGAATATAAAGCTTGCCACGTTCAACCGTAAATTCAATATCCTGCATGTCTTGATAATGTTGTTCCAGTTGCTGACAGATTTTCGTGAACTCTTTGTAAACATCTGGCATTTCGTTTTGTAGCGATTGAATTGGTTGAGGAGTTCTAATCCCCGCAACCACATCTTCTCCTTGTGCATTTATTAAATATTCTCCGTAAAGTAAATGTTCACCAGTAGATGGGTTACGCGTGAATGCAACTCCAGTACCTGAGTCATCTCCCATATTACCAAATACCATACTTTGTATATTAACAGCAGTTCCGAGATGATCTGGTATTTTATTGATTCGGCGATAAACAATGGCACGCTGATTATTCCAAGACTCAAAAACTGATTGAATAGAAAGAAACAATTGTTGTTTTGGATCTTGAGGGAAATCATTTTTTGTTCGTTTTTTTACGATTTCTTTGTAGCCTATAATTACTTCCTGCCAATCTCTAGCAGATAGTTCGGGATCCGTTAAATACCCCTTATTCTCTCTATATTCTTCTAATAATTGTTCAAAGTAAAATACATCAACATCTAAAACCACATTGGAGAACATTTGGATAAATCGACGATAAGAATCGTATGCAAAACGTGCATTATTTGTTAAAGAAGCCATTCCTGCTACAGTTTCGTCATTCATACCTAAGTTCAATACAGTATCCATCATTCCAGGCATTGAAAATACAGCCCCTGAACGCACAGAAACTAAAAGTGGATTACTAGCATCTCCGAGACGCTTTCCAGTCTCTTCTTCAAGCTTTACCAAAGCACTAGAAATTTGGTCCCGTATTTTATCGGAAATTACTTTATTATCATCATAATATGTATTACACGCTTCCGTCGAAATAGTAAAACCAAAAGGTACTGGCAGCCCGATTTTTTTCATCTCAGCTAAGTTTGCGCCTTTACCTCCAAGTAAATTTTTCATGCTACTATTTCCTTCATCAAACAAATAAACGAATTTTTTCATAATGAACTCCTCTCTTTTTTTAATACTTCTAATATTTGATCCGCAGTTTCTTCTATTGCTTTATCAGAAACATTAATAATTGGACAACCGATTCGTTTCATAATTTTCTCTGCGTAAGAAAGCTCATTGAGAATTCTCTCAAAACTTGCGTAATTTGCATCAGAGGTTAACCCCAAACTTTTTAATCGTTCTTGCCGTATTTTATTTAATTTTTCTGGAGAAATAATTAGACCAACACAATTATTTCTTGGTATTTTATATACTTCCTCAGGTAATGGGACTTCAGGCACTAATGGAACATTCGCTACCTTAAATCCTTTATGAGCTAAATACATGGAAAGGGGAGTCTTTGATGTTCTTGAAATACCAACTAATACAATGTCAGCACGTAAGATTCCATTTGGATCACGACCATCATCATACTTTACAGCAAATTCAACAGCTTCTATTTTTCGGAAATATTCTTTATCTAATTGTCTCATCAGTTTTGGTTGATGATTTGGTTCCTTATTAAATGTTTTCATAAATGCATCCATGAGAGGATTTAGTAAATCTACCGCAACAATTCCTTCTTCCTTTGCGCGTCTGTCCAGGTATTCCTTTAGTAACGGCACTACGATCGTATACGCAATAATAGTTGGATGCTTTGCTGCTAACTGCAACACTTCCTCAATATCATTAAAGTCTTCTACATAAGATTGGTGCTCAATCGTTAAAATATCCCCATTAAATTGAGTTGCAACCGCTTTCACTACAAGTGCAGCTGTTTCTCCTACAGAATCAGAGACGACATAAACAGTTTCTCTTTTCTCAATAATTAAAATCACATCCAATCTTATCGTGCATTTGGTAATATTTTCATACACTTTAATGTGTCATACTATTAATATATAGTACAACACATTTAATTTCAATACGTAAATTAATATTTACGAAAGCGCTTTCTAAATTGTGAACAAAATTATTTTATAAAAAAACAAGCCAAGAAAAAAGTTCATTTTTCTCGGCTTGGTATATTGTATAGAAACGATTTAGTTTAATTTTGGAATTCTAAAAGTAGCAGTTACTTTATCAAGGAACGGTTTCATTCGTTTGAATAAAACGATCATTACGACAGTAACTAAAACTCCTTTTATTACATTAAATGGTAATATACCATAAATAATTGTATTTACTAATGCAGTTCCCGTCTCCATTGGGAAATTTAAGAAGTATGCGTACATTGGTAAAAATACATAATAGTTTAATATACTCATTCCAATTGCCATTGAAATTGTACCTACTCCTAAACCAAATGCCATCCCTTTAGATGACGAAACTTTTTTATAAATAATATATACTGGAGTCATGAATAAAATACTGGTAACAAAATTTGCCATATGCCCGACAGGAACACCAGTTGGACTTCCTGCGAAGAACCAATCTAATACATTTTTTAGGAAAGCAACAAGAATACCTGCAACTGGTCCCATTGTGATTGCAGCAATAAGTGCTGGTATATCACTAAAATCCACTTTCAAATAAGCTGGTAATACTGGTAACGGAAAAGCTAGTAACATTAATATAAATGACAAACTACTTAACATTGCGATAGCAATAAGCACACGCGTTTTACGATTTAACATATTCCTCTCTCCTTTTGCGATTCACTCCACAAGAAGAAAAGTTCAGAACGTTTTGTAACTCAAATATCCCTTAAGCGATTATTAGCTTAAAGGAGAAAAAGGTACACTAAATAGGCGTATCGTTCCATGAGTATACGAAAAACGACTGTACCTTCACCTTCTCCCATCCAGACTTTACTGTCGGCTTTGGAATTTAACCAAATCAACCTTTACGGCTCGCGGGCTTAAGAATAAATTCTACTACCGCCGGTCGGGAATTACACCCTGCCCCGAAGATGAATCAATATTTTGTTAATCCTAGTAAGTTAACTAGGATTTATATTATACTAACAAAAAAGAAATAGAATTGCAATACTTCTGTATTAAAAATTAGAGAAGTAAAATTGCACTAGTATTCTCTTGGACAGGATCAGTTCACCTTGGACGAAACAAACGCTACAAAAAAAGCGAGGGGATAAGTGAATGCATCACTTATCCCCTCGCTTTTTTTGTGTTTCTGTTACTATTGTTGCTTATTCACTCCTAGATAACGTTCATTGCAACTATTCATTTATAGTCATGATAAATCCATTTGGTCCAAGCGGAACTGGTAACACTTTTGCAAAATCAAATATATCCCATTCAGATTGCACAATGTTTTGTAATTTAATTTCTGCACCAAAGTTTGCTGCAGTGAGAGAAAATGCTTCAATTAATCGTGTTGCTTCAAACGGATCTAGTGATTCTAAATCAAGAGGTTCGTCAAATTCAACTACATTAATACCTTCTTCTATTTTATAAGTGTATGTCACTTCTTCCGGAATAACTGAGGTATAAATATCATTTTCTACCTGTTTCATAGCTACTAACGCTTCTGAAAGCGAATTATACTTTTCTCGAAAATTAGGTGTTAGATAAGTTTCCCCATTGAAAGCAAGGTAATTATAGTAATTAAACTGACCTTGATTTTTATCTAAGACGATTTGATCATTTAAAGGTCCCACTTGATCCCAATCGATTGCTGATCCATCCTCATTTACAATAGTTAATGAATCAAAATCAATAAAAATTTCATTGATAGATCCGAAATAGGGTGCTGAAGTACCTGAAGCTGTATCATATCCATGCCCCATTGATAAATAATGAGTTAATGTCTCCTCATCTGCAGTAAAGTATCCCTTATAGGGATGATATTCAGTAAACCCTAAACCTTCCTCATCAATACGTGCTGCATATTTCTCATACATTTCTAGACTATTCGGTGTTCCATTCGGAAAGTCAGCTTCTAGCTGAGCAATCGGTATAATAATAGTAACTGGAACCGAAAGTGCATTTTCTAAAAAAGAAAAATAAAATACTGCACCTCCGTCGATATTTTCCTCATAAACAGAGGTAATTTTATTTAAAGGTAATAATTCAATAATTGGCTCAGCTACACTTATAGTTTCTGACATATTATTCGAATTTGTAGATTCTTGTGCTTCACTACTTTCCTCTTCCACCATTTTCATCAAATTACTTTCTTCACTAACAGATCCTGTATTATTACTATCACTTTCCATAGATGTCACAAGAAATATAAGCAGTAGTATAGATGCAATCGACACGAAATATGGTGTCCATTTCGACAAAGGGGAACCAAATAATTTTCTTTTATCTGATGTGTGTCGAGAGTCAATTTTCATTTTCACACTATTGTACACTTCTTCTTTCGGTCGATCATCTGTAAATTTGGGCATACGAGTTAGAAGCTCTTCTATTTCGTAGTCATCGTTATTTCTTTCACTCATGATGAACTTTACCCTCCTTCTCTTTCGCAGATAGTCGCTGCCGAAGTGCTTTTATCGCACGATGTTGTGTTGTTTTCACTTTTCCTTCTGTCCACTTTAATACCTCTGCAGTTTCTGCAATAGAAAATTCTTGAAAATAACGCATAATAATAACCACTTTTTGATCTCCGGTGCAATGATCTAATTCCACTAATAAAGCTTTCATTTCATCATTTAACAGGATAATATCTTCAGGAAGCATATCAGAAGTGGCTAATTGCATTGTTTCCCAATCAAAGGATTCAAATAATCTTTTTTTTCGTACTGTTTGTTTACGGAAGTGATCAATTGCAACATTTTTTGCAATCGAGAACAACCATGTTTTTTCTGAGCTCTTCCCTTCAAACTTGCTGTAAGCTCTAATAACACGAACATACACTTCTTGGACCAAGTCTTCCGCAGTTTGCCTATTTCTAACTAAATAGATCAGAAATTGAAAAACATCTTGATGATAACTATCATACAAGCGGTGGAAAACGGAGTCATTCATATGCTCCCCCCGTTCTTTAGATTAGTCGTTCATAAACAGTTTTTGTTTCACTTATTCATTGGTAAATGAATAGTAAACGTGGTACCTACTCCCACTTCACTATCTACTACAATCTTTCCATCATGTCTTTCGACAATATTTTTAGCAATCGCGAGCCCTAATCCTGTTCCACTTTTCCCTCTAGTTCTTGCTTTATCTGCTTTGTAAAAACGTTCGAATACATATTGTAAATCCTCTTTAGGAATTCCATGACCTGTGTCAGACACCTCTACAATTAACTCTTGGATGCTTTTTGTAAGTCGAACTAATACAGTTCCTTCTTCTAAAGTATGCCTTAAAGCATTATCTATTAAGTTAGTAAGCACTTGCTCTATTCGATCTTCATCTAGCTCAAGATTAAATGGTTCTTGAAGCGTATGTTCGAAGTGCAAGTTAATATTTTTTTCTTTTGCAATTTGATCAAACTTTAGTGTAATCCGTTCAAATGTTGGAATTACAGCAACTTCCCCTTTATGAATGCTTAAATAACCTGACTCAAGTCTTGCTAAGTCTAAAAGTTCAGTTACTAATCTTCCCATACGTTTTGATTCATCATAAATGATGCGGATCATTTCAATTCTATCTTCTTCCGTTGTTACTACATCATCTATGATCGCTTCACTATAACCTTGGAGCATAGAAATTGGCGTTCTCAGTTCATGCGATACATTTGCAATGAAATCTGAACGCATTTTATCTAAACGATGTTGTTCTGTCATATCTCGAAGCACAACGACTGCTCCTCTGACCGAATTTTTACTATATAAAAGTGTAATAGAAACAGAAACATACATACCTTGGATATCTAATTCTACTTTTAATTCCTCTTCTTCATCGAATACATGCTCAAGCATTTGATATAACTCCGGCGGTAAATGCTTAGAATTTTTGTCGACATTATTTGCATACCATTTTTGAAATAACTTATCCGCTTGTGGATTACTAACTAATACAGTGAAATCTTTATTAAAAGTGATTACCACATCCGTCATAGACGTTAATATATTGGACAGTTGTTCTTTTTCTTGGTTAATTACTTCGACATGATGTTTAAGTTGTCTTCCCATACGATTAAATGCAGAACCTAACTCACCGATTTCATCCCTTTGCGTATATGGTACCTTAGTATCAAAATTTCCTTTTGCAATTTCCAGTGCAGCTTCTCTCATTGATCGTAGTGGAGAAGTAATTCGCGAAGTTAAGAAAAATGTAAACATGGTTGTAAGTAATAATGCAATTATTCCTGATAAGTAGACAATTTTTGTTGTTTGATTAGTTGTATTACTAATTACCTCTAAGCTTTGATAAATATAAACTGCCCCATGGACTTCCTTATCTGATTCTAAAGGAGAAGCAAGTATAATATAGGATTCCATTTGATTTTCATTTTTCATTGATGGCATGAGCATTTTTTTTATGATCGGATCATTTGATTGATATACTTTTGTAAGCTCGCTATCGTTTAATATTTGTTCCTCAATTACATCACCATTTAATCCATCTTGAACGGACAAATAAATAGAGTCTGAATTTTTCACTATAAGTGCATTTGTTTCATCTCCAAGGATATCTTGAATGATTTTAAAAGAATCTTCTACATTCGAATATTGTTCTACTATTTTCCCAATCGTCCTCGCTTCTTGTCTTAACGACTCTTCTGCTTGTTGACTGTGAAAATCTTCTAGGAATTCTAGCATTAAAACCGTGACAATAAACAACACAAATAAGACGAGAAGCAATATGGTTCCCCATAGCTTCCCGACAACACTATTCCAAATTCTATTCATTGATAATCTCAAATTTGTAGCCTACACCCCAAACCGTAACAATCATTTTCGCAGATTTTTCAGAAACTCTATTAAGTTTTTCTCTTAAACGTTTAACATGTGTATCTACGGTTCTTAAATCACCGAAGAAGTCATAATGCCAAACTTCTTTTAACAATTGTTCGCGATCAAATACTTTATCTGGAGCCTTCGCTAAAAAGTATAGCAATTCATATTCCTTAGGTGTCAAACTAACTTCCACTCCATCGGCAGTAACGCGGTGAGCATCATGATCGATAGTCAAATGTGGAAATACGACAATATCTTTTGATAGAGAAGCACCATGAGTAGGAGAAAATGCAGAAGAACGTTTTAAAATTGCTTTTATTCTCAAAACAACTTCTCTTGGACTAAAAGGTTTTACGATATAATCATCTGCCCCAAGCTCAAATCCTTCTACTCGATTTACCTCTTCCCCTTTTGCTGTTAACAAAATTATCGGCGTTTCTTTATGCTCTCTTATTTCTGTAATTGTTTCTATACCATCCTTCTCAGGCATCATGATATCCAAAAGAATACAATTATATTCATTTTCTAATGCAAGCTGTAAAGCAACTTCTCCATTTTCAGCTTCATCAACATCATAACCTTCTCTTTCTAAATACATTTTCAACAAACGACGAATACGGTCTTCATCATCTACAACTAATAACTTAATTTTTTCAGACATATTATCATACCCTTCTTTCAACATCTATTCTTTATTGTACAAGTTGTAAACTTAAAATGAAAGAAAAGCTCTCGTCTCTTAATTAAAAAGAGGCAAGAGCTTTTCTAAATCTATTATATTGTGCCTTAAGCGTACGAATGTAGACCAGCAATAATTAGGTTTACAGCAATAAGGTTAAACATAATTATGATGAAACCAAGTAAAGCAAACCATGCTGACTTTTTGCCTTCCCATCCTTTTGTTAAACGTAGATGTAAGAATACTGCATAGAATAAAAACGTAATAAGTGCCCATACTTCCTTTGGATCCCAACCCCAGAACCGCGACCACGCTTCATGTGCCCAGATCATAGCAAATATGAGTGCTCCAAGTGTAAATACCGGGAAACCTATTAAAACAGCACGATAACCAATTTCATCCATTAACTGTGAATTTGATTTTTTCACTAAAGGTTGTAAAACTAAAGAAAGTCGTTTTCTCAATATTAATCGAAGTAATATATAAATAGCTGTACCAAATATAATCGACCATACTACCGTTGTTAATTTTTTCGCATTAACAATTGGAGGCATTTCTACTAATGGTTCAAATGTATTCTCCGCAACAGCAACTGATTCATTCATACCAAATAATGCTGGCATCGTATAAACCATTGTTTCTTCGATCTCTTCTTTCCCTACATACGTATACTCTGCTTTGTAATCTGCAATTGTAAATGTCGTTGTAGACACAACAAATCCAACAACAAGTAAGATCGTGTACATTACAGCTTCAATCCAAAAACGTTCTTTTGTTTTTTTTGTTTGATCAATATTTTTTAAGAGATAAATAAATCCTGCAACCGCACTAATCGCTAAAATAGACTCACCTAATGCTGCAGTAATTACATGTACCGTTAACCAGTAACTTTTCAAAGCAGGTATTAATGGTGAAATCTCTCTCGGAAACATGCTGGCATAAGAAATGATTAAAACAGCGATTGGTAAAGCAAAAAGCCCAAGTGCTGGTGTTTTGTAGATAAAGTAAATAAGAATAAACGCTGCTACAACCATCATTCCGAATGCAGTTGTAAACTCGTATAGGTTACTGACAGGAGCATGGCCTGCTGCAATCCATCTCGTAATAAAATAACTAAGATTAGAAATAAAACCTATTATTGTTACAGTAATCGCTGCTTTACCCCAACGATCGTATGATTTAGAATTGTCATTTGTTGAACTAGAAGACTTAACTGCTCCTCCAAATAATATTGTAGCAAGTAAATAAGCAATGAACGCGATAAATAATAATGTACTACTTAAAGATACCAAATCCATGTTGTTATACCCCTTCCTCTTTTTCCTTTTTCGCTTCTTTATCTTGTTGGTCTTCATATTGTGGAAGATGTGCTACTTTTGAAACCTCATCGATATCCTTCTTGACACTTAACCAGTTTTTGTTCGTATGTGCAGCAATTACAACCTGCCCATCTTCTAAAAGTTGAATCCAAATACGACGATGATTCCAATAAGAACCTTGTGCTACCCCAATCATAAAGATTATTCCACCAATTCCAAGAAGGGGAAGTGTTAAGTCTTTACGTACTGTAAGACCTGATACATCTCTTGTTTCTACACTTTGAAATGCTAATTTATGTTGATTTTCTCCTAATGGCTCAATTGTATTTTTGATCATAACAAAACTAGTTTCTCCATTAGGATATTCTGGACTATACATTTTAATCAAGAATGCCGGATTATTTGGAATTGGAGATTCTGATTGAGGAATCCCATCTACAAACTCCGTAAAACTAGCATAATACTCGAGAATCTCTACTTTATATCCATTTACTAATGGATATTCACTTTGAGGATCCGCTAAATCAATTGTAAACTCGCCAAATGATTCCTGCGTTTCTTTGTCTTGTAACTGGAATGTCATCTTAGCAAGTTCATCTAAACGGAAATCCATTTGAAATACTGAAAAATTATCAAACTTAAGTGGTTTATTCACTTGAATAGAAGCTTCTTTTACAAAAGAAAGTTCTTCCGTGTTTCCAGCGACAGCGTCTTCCGGACCTTTATATAAAGCTACATCAGATTGATAGTTTTTAGCGATTGAACCAACTCGTTCAATTGCATCTCCAAATACTTCCTCTGATTCTTCCTTCGAATAAGTTTCATATATAAATTGTTTGCTTTCTAAAAAATATCCATCTGTTTCTGGTATGTATAATCTTTCACCTTCTCGTAGCCACAAGGTTTCATCTACGTAAAAACCAGGTAACGCTCGAAGCATTACACCAAATAAGAAAAGAATTAGTCCAAGATGATTTACATAAGGACCCCAACGAGAAAAGCGCCCTTTTTCTGCTAGAATCGCATTTCCTTCTCGTTTTACTTTATATCGCATTGTTTTTAGCTTTTCTTCTGCTTGATCAATGTTTGCGATTGGTTCTTCTACTTCACCAGTTCCGTATACGCGCTGACGCATAAGAAAACTAATATGACGTTTTGTTTTTTGTTTTTTTAATGATTTATACAATGGAATAACTCGGTCAAGACTTGCAATAACAAGTGAAATCCCTAACATTCCAACTAATCCTTGGAACCACCATGAACTATACAAATCGGATAACCCTAACTCATAGTAAATTATTCCAAAATTCCCGTATATTCTTTCGTAATAAGCAGCAATATCTGCCTCATTTGTTGCCGGAACATAAAAAACTTGTGGAAGTATTGTCCCAATCGCAGCTGCAATTAGAATAATTCCAATAATCCACATACCTACTTTTACGCTAGAAAAGAAATTCCAAATTTTATCAATTATCGTTGTTTTATACGTTTGTGATCGTCTTGCAGAACCTTCATAACGCATATCTACTACCTGTTTATCTGAAATGTTTTGGTTTAAGGGACGACCACAACTCTCACATAATTCTGTACCAGCGGGATTGATATTCCCACATGTACAAACTATTTTATCCATCTAAAAGAACTCCTTTACGAAGGTTTAATTTGATCCATAAAATTCGAAGTATCTCGCTCTGTGATTTCATCTTTTATATTCTATCCATTGCACGATGAAATGATAAAGCATCTTTTGGTGCTTTATCTCTTATTTGATGTAAGGGATTTCTTTTTATCGCGATATTTGATTATAGCAATCGTTAAAAAGGCCAGTATTATTGATCTAATATAAAATCATTGTTTTTTAGAGTGGGCCACCTAAGTTCCTCTATCCAAAACATACCAATATCTATTATATCAAAATAGATAAAATAAATAAGCAGAAAAGTATGAAAGAAATGTGAACTTTCATATTTCCTACTTTCCGATTTTTCCTGTTTCTGCAAGAACTCGCATTTGTTTCACTTCATGGTTTGTTAGCTCTCTCCACTCTCCTGCATTTAAACCGTGCAAGTTTAAGAAACCAAAACGCTCACGCTTAAGTTTTTGTACAGGAAATCCAATCGCATCGAACATACGACGAACTTGTCTATTTTTTCCTTCATGGATGACAATTTCAATAATTGCCTTGTCTGCTTTTCGTTCAGAAGACAACATTTTAACTTTTGCTGGTGCTGTTTTACCATCTTCCAAAACTACTCCTCGTTCTAATGGGCGTAGTTGCTCTTTTAATGGAATTCCTTTGACCCTCGCAACATATGTTTTATCAACTTTATATTTTGGATGCGTTAAAGCATAAGAAAAGTCTCCATCATTTGTAAGTAATAATAACCCAGATGTTTCATAATCTAGTCTACCTACGGGATATAAACGTTCTTTCACATTTGGTAATAAATCAGTTACTGTTTTTCTACCTTTATCATCTGAAACAGCTGAGATAACTCCTCTTGGTTTATACAGTAGGTAATAAACTTTTTGTTCCTTTTCTAGCTTAACTCCAGCAACTTCCACTGTATCTGAATCAGAAACTTTTGTTCCGAGTTCTTTTACAACTTTACCGTTAACCATTACTTTACCTTCTAAAATCATTTCTTCTGCTTTTCTTCTTGATGCTACACCTGCGTGAGCAAGTACTTTTTGCAATCTCTCCAACTTAGTTCACCTCGTCCATTCTGTCCACTTACATTACTGAATTATGTCACACTTTTAGTAAAATTAAAAGAAGACAGTCTTTTATAAAAACTGTCGATCCTTTTATTCATTTTATTTTTTTTACTGGAAAACGTAAAGCAATATCACTTTTAATATATACATTCCACAAATATGAACGATCTGCATCTGAATTCCTTGGGATATGTAAGACATTTAGCAGATCTTTTTGTTCATCTGCATTCAATAGTAAATAATGATCTTTTTCTACTTCTATTACCTCTTTATGAAATAAATGATACTTTCCTTTTTCGACGACTTTTACAGAATCATACGTTGCAAATACTTTGTTCGCTACATCCACATGAAACTTCCAGTCATTTGAATTATTTAAAGTAACAATAATTATTTCTTTTTTATCTTTTTCAAAATAAGTTATTAATGTTCGCCCTGCTCTTTTTGTATAACCAGTTTTTCCAGCGACAGCATTATCTTCAAAATGCATTAATTTATGTTTATTCCTCCACTGTACATTACGTTCTTTTGGAGTAAAAGACTTAGCTGAAGCGATTTTTTTAAACTCGGCATCTTGAAGAGCTAAACGAAGCATATTAGCCATATCGTAAGCAGATGCGTAATGCTCATCGGAATGAAGTCCTGATGGATTAGTAAAGTGAGCATGCTCCATACCTGCTAGTTGAATTTTTTCATTCATCAGCTGAACGAATCCTTCCATAGATCCGCCAGTATGTTCTGCAAGCGCATATGCTGCATCATTTCCTGATTGCAATAATAAGCCATGCAAAAGGGAATTCACAGTCCACTTTTCACCCGGCTTTAAATAAAGGGAGGATCCTTCCTGCGAAGCTGCTTCTTCAGATATAGTGATTTCCTCATCCAGTGAAATATAATCAAGAACCGTTAACGCTGTCCAAACTTTAGTTAAACTAGCAATTGGTAACTCCGTTTGCTCGTTACTACCTTCTAGTAATCTTCCAGACTCCGCATCTATGACCGAATAAGAAGATGATGCTTCCACACCTGCTGTGTTCCAAAATAAAGAAATCAACATAATTAATAAAGTTTTTTTTACTATTTGAAATGCTCCTCTTTTACTTATTCGTTTGGATCAAAAGCTTCTTGGAACTTCGTCATAAATAAATCTGTATCTTCCATTTCATCCGTTGATACATCTTCTGGAAGTGGAGGAAGTGTACTAAGATCTTGTAAACCAAAGTATTGCAAAAACTCATTTGTAGTCCCATAAAGAATTGCTCTCCCTGTTCCCTCTGCACGTCCCACTTCTCGAACAAGTCCTTTTGCTGAAAGAGTGGATATCGGTCTTTCAGATTTTACTCCCCGTATATCTTCTATTTCTACGCGTGTAATCGGTTGTTTATACGCAATAATTGCTAATACCTCTAGAGACGCCTGTGATAAAGATTGAGTTGTTGGATTTTCTACAAGTTTTTGAATACATAATACGTTTTCTTCTTTTGTTACAAATTGAAAAGTACCTGCAAGTTGTTTAATCTCCAGTCCTCTATCTTCCCTCTCTTTATACGTCTGGATCATTTTACGCAGAATTCCATCGATTTCTTCTTCGGTTGTATCCGTTAAAAAGGCAAGTTGTTTATTAGTCAGACCGTCATCTCCACTTACAAAAAGTAAGCTCTCCACTTTACTCATCAATTTCATAGTCAAATTCACTATCTATATCTTCCTTTCGCAATAGAACAAATAATTCATCGAAATTACTTTTTTGTTCTACCTGTACAAACTGCCGTTTTATTAATTCTAAAAGAGACAAAAAGGTAATGACAATTGTCATTTTATCCATTGAAGGAAATAACTCATAAAAAGATAGTTTCCCGCCGCTTTTTTTTAGTGTTGAGATTACATTTCTCATTTGAGTTTTTATCGATATATCTTGTTTACTAACCCTTGTATGTAATGGTGCATTCAACTGTTTTCTTCTTAGCATTTTCTGAAATGCACCTAACATATCATACACATTCACATCTAATTCGAATAAAGCTAGTTGTTGATTACTTTGAAAACCACTCAAATCAGCAGGTGGTCGAGTATAATATAAATGTCTCGACTCCTCCATCTCATTTAAGTGATGAGCAGCTTCTTTAAACTTTCTATACTCTATTAATCTAGACACCAATTCGTCTCGAGGGTCATTTACCTGAACATCAAAGTCATCCTCCATTTCTTCATCCTGATGAATTGGAAGTAGCATTTTACTTTTAATGGAGAGCAATGTCGCTGCCATTACCAAATATTCGCTTGCTTCATTTAATTCTAATACTCGCATCGCATGTATATGCTCCATATATTGGGAAGTGATTTCTGCCATTTTAATATCATAAATATCTATTTCCAAACGATTTATTAAATGTAATAATAAATCTAGTGGGCCTTCGAAAGCCTCCGTTTTTACTTCATACGACATAACACGCCACGCCACCTATTATCGGTTTTTAACATCATTATAGAGGAAAGGTGATTGTATTGCACCCTGCATTCCATCCTAGTTTTGTCCAATTTTTAAAAGAATTTAATGTATCTCACGATTATTTCGAATGTCACGAACTGCTAGAGGACTACTGGAAAGAAGTTGCACCAAGGCAAAAACAACATGCACTTACTGCATTAATACTTCTATCCACAGCTATGTATCACTGGAGAAGAAGGAATTTAGTTGGAGCTATTAAAACAATGAAGACAAGTATTAATAGACTTAACGAAACAAGTAATTCCATTATTTTTGACAAGATAAACATAGAAAAACTAAAACTAAATATGCGAATTTCTTTCGAACTTATGCAGCAGTTAGAAGAATTCCAGTCCTTTTCCATCGATATCATTAGTGCAGATCTACTCGATCAAGTGAACGAATTACAACTACCTGAAATGGAAAATTTGCATTTCCTTACTCATAAACATATGCTCAGAGATCGAACAGATATACTAGAAGAGAGAGAAAAACAGAAAAAAAGAAGAGATGACTTAGTTTAGTCATTCCTCTTCTTTTTCGATTTTACATTTTTCGAAAAAAAGTTTTATATCTGCAGTTGGTTTCAAGGAAATAGTGCCTAGCGACATTGATAGCTTTTGAACCATCTCAGTACCTATTCCTTCTCCACGATGGGAAGGACTAACTGAAATATGATGGATGAAAGCCTCTTCACCAAATATCTGCACACCAATAATCCCAACTAAATCTTCCTCTTTTTTCCAAAGATAAAGCTGCCAATTAGAATCTTTTTCGTATTGACGGATTGTTTCAATTAACTTTTTCACGTCTTTTTCTTGAGGCATAAAAGAAAGAAGCCCCATTGCTATTTTTTCAAATGCTTTTTTATAGCGAAGTAACATATTTTTAGACCCTCTTTTTATTTCATCAACAAATATTTTATAATTCCCATACAAAATACCATAGCTTATTTAATTATCTTACAATATTTCTCTTAGAATTACAAATTAGCATTCGGTGCAACAAAGTACCAATAAATTACTCCCCACAGAATTCCTGTAACAAGTAAAAAGATATAAAGAATGATATTAGGTCTTTTCATTTCGTAATCACTCCTTCTCTAATGTTAAAGGAAGGTCAAGATGTACGAGGTCTTCCAAAGTTTCTCTTCTTATTGCTAATTGTTGGTTACCTTTTTCAACAAAAACAACAGCAGGTCTAGCTAAGCGATTATAATTACTTGCCATTGAATACCCATATGCACCAGTGCAGAACATAGCTAAAATATCACCAGGATCAGCTTTTGGTAAAGTTATATGTTCGATTAATTTATCTCCGGATTCACAACATTTACCTGCAATTGTATATTCTTCTTTCGACTCTTTATTCATTTTATTAGCAATAACGGCATCGTATAATGCACCGTACAAGGCTGGTCGAATATTATCAGACATACCACCGTCAACAGCAAGGTATTTCCGTACATCCGGCACTTCTTTTTCAGAACCAATCGTATATAAAGAAGTTCCAGCATCACCTACTAATGAACGACCAGGCTCAATCCAAATTTCAGGCATTGCAAAATTCGTTTCTGCGACAAGATCTTTCACAACAATGACCATTTCCTTCACATATACAGATGGTTCCAGTGGAGTATCTTCTTCCGTATATTTAATACCAAAGCCCCCACCTAAATTCAACACAGTACATTGGAAATTAAAATCATTATGCCAGGCAATCATTTTTTTAATAAGTTTTTCAGCAGCTACTTTAAATCCAATTGTCTCAAAAATTTGCGAACCAATATGACAATGTAATCCAAGCAGATGTATGCGCTTATCTTTATAAACGTCTTGAAAAGCACGGTCCGCTTGTCCATTTAGTAAATCAAAACCAAATTTAGAATCTTGCTGACCTGTCGTAATATAGTCATGCGTATGTGCTTCTACACCTGGGGTAACACGTAATAAAATATTGACTTGTTTATCGTGTTCAGCCGCTAAATTCTTTAATAATTCAATTTCGTAAAAATTATCAACGACAATACAACCAATATTATGCTCTATTGCTAATAATAATTCCTCTTTGCTCTTATTGTTTCCATGAAAATGAATTCGATCAACAGGATAGCCCGCTTTAATAGCAGTATATAATTCTCCAGCGGATACTACATCTAACGATAAATTTTCTTGTTTCATCACTTGATACATTGCAACGCTAGAAAATGCTTTACTTGCATAAGCGACTTGAGCTTGTACATTCAATTCTTTAAATGTATTGATAAACCCACGAGCCCGCTCTCTTATTAGCGATAAATCATATACAAATAATGGTGTACCATAGGTTTTTGCAAGTTCTACACTATCAATTCCACCAATCAGCAAGTGGCCTTTTTCGTTCACTGCTTGTTTTGCTACCATAACCATGGAGTTCCCTCATTTCCTCTTTTTCTATATGAACCTTACCATAAAAAAAGAACAAAATGCAATACTATTCATGACCTTTTGCGAACAAGCGCTCGTGTAATGAATGGTCTCTTCGAATCAACTGGCATAGGATATCTAATTAAAATACGAAGAAATGCTTTTGGAAAGAACGGAACTAAAGGCCATAAATATGGGACATTCAATGGTTTTAATGAACAAACATACCAAACTAGGCATACTAACGCTATAAAGAATCCATTTACTCCCAAGAGCGCAGTGGATAGTATAATAAACGTTCTAAAAATCTTAGTAGCGATGCTTAGTTCATAGGATGGAATAGCGAAGGTAAAGATAGCGGTTATTGCAGTATACAGAACAACTTCAGGAATGAATAATCCAACGTCCACCGCCATTTGACCAATAACTAATGCAGCAACGATTCCCATTGCTGTAGATAAAGGGGTAGGTGTATGAATGGCAGCTAATCGCATAAACTCTATCCCTACATCCGCAATAATAATTTGTAATAAAAGTGGAATTTCACCGAACTCTTTAGGTCCAAAAAAGTCTAACGTCTTTGGTAATAATTCCGGGTGCTTAGACATTAAGTACCAAAAAGGTAATAATAATAAACTTAAGAATACCCCACCGTAACGCATCCATCTAACTAAGGTTCCAATGATGGGTGCTTCCCTATATTCTTCTGCATGCTGTAAATGATGAAATAAGGTCGTAGGAACAATAATAACGGAAGGTGATGTGTCCACAATCATCAAAATATGACCCTCTAGTAAATGAGCTGCTGCTATGTCTGGTCTTTCTGTAAAACGGACAAAGGGCAGAGGATGAAACCCTTGTTTGAATATCCATTCCTCTAGAGCTTTATCCGTCATTGTAAATCCATCATGTTTAATTTGCTTCAATCGCTCGCGAATTTGTGCTAGGTTATCCTCATTTGCAATTCCTTTTATATAGGTAATTGCCATATCCGTTTGACTTAGAGTTGTAACTTGATGAAGCTCAAATCGCAAGTCTGTATCCCGAATTCTTCTTCTGATCAGTGATGTATTCTGAATAATATTTTCAGTAAAACCATCTCTTGATCCTCTCACTACCTTTTCATTATCAGGTTCTTCAGGAGATCTGCCAGCATATGAACGAACATCAATCGTATACACGGAGCCATTTGTTAATATGAATGTTACTTGCCCACTCAATAATGCAACTAACCATTTTTCTGTGGAATCATACTGAGTAATCGAATGATAAGGGAAATAGTGTTCCATTACCAAATTTTCATCTAATTCATCATGCCACTTATTTTGCTGCATATTTGTCAGTAATTGAGTAAGCACTGTTCCATCCACTAACCCATTTATATACACAAGTAATACAGGAAATTCATATAGATGTGTATGCATGATTCCAACATCAAATGATTCATTTACGCCAAACTTTTCTTTCAGGAAATCTTCTGCAACTGACATACTTGGAAATAATGCCTTCGTTTCAATCACCCATCTTTTGTTTTTTTATTGTGCCCAACTGGTACTAACCATGTCTTCAACTGCGTTAGTATTTTCTTCTCCAATCTGGATACTTGAACTTGTGAAATTCCTAAACGTTCCGCAATATCACTTTGCGTACAGTCTAGGTAATAACGCAAATAAATAATCATTTGTTCTCGTTTTTCTAGCTTTTCTACTAGCTCTCTTAGAGGAATATGATCGAATGACTTTTCTGAACGTTCATCTCTCATCTGATCCATGAGTGTGAGAGCATCTCCGCTTTCGTTCTCATAAAGTTGTTCCTGAAGTGATGCAGGATCTCTTAAAGCATCTGTAGCCATTACTATTTCTTCTCTTGAAACTTCTAAAATTTTTGCTAGTTCCATAATAGTTGGATGTCTTTCATTGTTTTTCAAAAAATCATCTGTCGCATGACGAATTTTAAAATTTAGTTCACGAATGGATCGACTGATTTTCACCATTCCGTCATCTCGTAAAAAACGTTGAATCTCTCCAATAATCATTGGAACTGCATATGTCGAAAATTTCACTTCATAACTTAGGTCAAACTTGTCTACTGATTTCATCAAACCGATACATCCAATTTGAAACAAATCCTCCAAATCTGCTCCTCTCGATGAAAACCTTTGCACAATAGACCAGACAAGTCTTGTGTTTCCTTCGATCATTTGTTGCCTTGCTAGTTTATCCCCAGCTTGTGACGCAGCGATTAATTCTCTCATTTTCTCCTGAGTTAATAACGTAGACGGTTTTTTATTCATCATTAAACAATCCTGCTAGTTTCTTGAATTGGCACAAATCTTTTCGTTATAGTTACAGTTGTCCCCCTATTAGGAATTGAATAAATTTCCACATCATCACTAAAGCTTTCCATAATGGTAAAGCCCATTCCAGAACGTTCTTCGTCTGGTTTTGTAGTAAATAATGGTTCACGCGCTTGATTTACATCACGGATTCCTCTTCCATAATCAACTATTGACACAACTATTTCTCTATCTTCTCTTCTAGCATGGATTTCTATTTTTCCAGTACCGTCTTCTTCATAACCATGAACAATTGCATTCGTAACTGCTTCGGAAATAACGGTTTTAAATTCCGATAACTCTTCAATAGTTGGATCAATAGCTGCTATAAAACTTGACATCACCATTCTAGCTAGTGCTTCATTCTCACTTTTGGCAATAAAAGACAAAGTTATCTCATTGTCCATAAACTATTCCCCCTAACTTTGACATAATATCAATTTCTGAATCACTACAAATATATGGACTTAAACCTGCAAATTGGAAAATTTTCCGCATAGTTTCAGATGGATTTACAATAATTGTTTGTCCGTCAATTGGAGCTAGTTCTCGCATTCTACCTAAAATAAGGCCTATGCCTGAACTGTCCATAAAGTTTAAGTCTTTTAAATTCCATACAAGTACTTTAATTGTTCCATTTTTGATCATTGGCACTATCTCATCTCTAATTTCTTGTGTACTATGATGATCTAATTCACCTTTTAATCTAATAATAATTATTTCGTCTCCTACTTTTTCTACTTCGTGATGCATATAATCGCCCCCTCATGATAGCGCTATTCCACAAGAACACCTTCAATTCCTTGCGCTTGACAAAAGTAGAAGAAAATATTGCTTATTAGTCGATTTTCGACAAAGGTTTTCTCCTTAAAAGTATGGGGTTATTCCTTTTTTTTTAAACAAAAAATAGGCATCTCGTAAAAGTTTTTTAAAACTTTTACGAGATGCCTATTAATATCCACTTATTTTCTACTATTTATATAACTTTTAAAATTGAATTATTTTTCACTGGCTCTTTCACTGTATATATATAAGCATCTTCTATTAATTGAATAGATGCTTCTACTTCGTCTTTGTTTGAATATAGGATAGCTATTGTTTCACCTTTTTTAACAGATTGACCCGTTAATTTTATTAACTTTACTCCAGCATTAAAATCCAAGACATCAGTTTTTGTTAGTCTTCCAGCCCCAATAAGTAAAGAAGCCTTTCCGATCATTTCAGCATCAATTGAATTGATATAGCCATCATTTAAGGCTTTTACCACTATCTCATGCTTCGTATTTTGTTGATAAATATCAGTTGCATCACCACCCTGTGCTGTAATGAATTCTTTAAATTTATCAAGTGCAGCACCAGTTGAAAGTGTTTCCATAATTTTTTGTTCTGCTACTTCATCGCTTACTCCCGTTGCTAATTGATACATTTTGGAAGATATAGCTACAGTTACTTCAAAAAGACCTCTTTCGCTATCTTTATAGTTGCTCAAAAATTCCTGCGCTTCTGCAACCTCTAGTTTATTGCCGATGTTATGTCCTAATGGTTGATTCATATCAGTAATAACTACAGCTACTTTTCTTCCTAAATTTTCACCAATACTAATCATTGTAGTAGCTAGTTCCGTTGCATGCTCTAAATCTTTCATAAATGCACCTTTACCGCATTTAACATCTAATACAATACCATTTGCCCCACTAGCAATTTTCTTGCTCATAATGGATGAAGCAATGAGCGGAATAGAATCCACAGTACCTGTGACATCTCTTAGAGCATACAATTTTTTATCGGCAGGTGTTAAATTGCCGGATTGACCAACTATTGCTATTTTGTGCTCGTTTACTTGTTGGATAAACTCATTCGTTGTTAACTCTACATGAAATCCATTGATCGATTCTAGTTTGTCTACAGTACCTCCAGTAATGCCAAGGCCTCTTCCACTCATTTTGGCTACAGGAATATTTAATGAAGCTAGAATTGGAGCCACAAGCAGTGAAACTTTATCTCCAATCCCTCCCGTTGAATGTTTGTCCACTTTAAATCCTTCAATAGATGATAAATCAATGACATCACCTGAATCTACCATTGCTTTTGTTAACCAAGATGTTTCGTGATCATTCATTCCATTTATTAAAATTGCCATCAACATAGAACTCATTTGATAGTCTGGAATTTCATCCTTCGTATACTTTGTTATCATAAAGTGTATTTCTTCTTCTGTTAGTGCGTTATTTCTCTTTTTCTTGTCTATTAATTCAAGCATGTTCATGACATTACCCACCTCTATAAATTTTTTATATCTTTACTTTTATTATTTTAATAACGCTAAGAAACTTTCACCGAATTCTGTTTTTGCGACTCCAAAGTTTTCTGCAATTGTTGCTCCTATATCGGCAAAAGTATGACATAGTGGTAATTCTTTCGCTTCTTTTAATTTTGGTGAATAAATGATTAACGGAACATATTCACGTGTATGATCAGTGCCAGGCATTGTCGGATCATTTCCGTGATCTGCAGTAATGATTAGTAAATCTTCTTCTGTTAACTTAGGGAGAACTTCTGAAATCCTTACATCAAATTCTTCAAGTGCTTTCCCGTATCCAATTGGATCGCGGCGATGTCCAAATAAAGCATCAAAGTCAACTAAATTTATAAAACTAATGCCAGTAAAGTCTTTATCTAATGTAGCGATGAACTTATCCATACCATCCATATTATCTTTCGTTCGTTCTGATACAGTAATTCCTTCTCCATTATAAATATCATGGATTTTACCAAGAGCGATGACATCAAATCCTGCATCTTGTAATTCATTCATCGCAGTACGACCGAATGGTTTCAACGCATAATCATGTCTATTCGATGTGCGCACAAATTTGCCAGGTTCACCGATAAACGGACGAGCAATAATTCTACCTACTAAAAATTCATCTGACAAAGTAAGTTCTCTAGCGATTTCACAAATTTTGTATAATTCTTCTAAAGGAACAATTTCTTCATGAGCAGCAATTTGTAATACAGGATCTGCGGAAGTATATACAATAATTGCCCCAGTCTTCATATGCTCTTCTCCAAGTTCATCTAAAATTTCCGTACCACTTGCTGGTTTGTTTCCGATTACTTTACGACCAGTTTTTTCTTCTAAAGCTGAGATTAGATTTTCCGAAAAACCATTTGGATATACTTTAAAGGGAGTACTAATATTTAAACCCATAATCTCCCAATGTCCAGTCATTGTATCTTTCCCCACGGATGCTTCTTGCATTTTACCAAAATAAGCAATTGAATTTTCTATTTGTTCAATACCTTGAATATTGTCTATATTACCTAATCCTAATTTCTTCATATTAGGCATATTCAACCCATTCATTTGTTCTGCGATATGACCAAGTGTATGAGATCCTATATCTCCAAATGCAGCAGCATCTGGCGCTTCTCCAATTCCAACTGAGTCCATTACAATCACATGAATTCTTTTAAATTTATTCATTATTTGCCTCCTCATTTTCTTTTAGTTTACCAAATTATTTCATTTTGTACAGGTCAGACCTCAGACAAACTTACGCTCTTGGATGAAATTGTTTGTATATTTCTTTCAATCTTTTTTTACTAACATGCGTATAGATTTGCGTTGTTGAAATATCAGCATGTCCAAGCATTTCTTGTACTGAACGTAAATCTGCTCCATTTTCGATTAAATGAGTTGCAAAAGTATGTCTTAGAATATGCGGTGTAATTTCTTTTTTTATGCTTGCTTTTAATGCATGTGTTTTTAATAGTTTACCTATACCTTGTCTAGTTAATCTCTTTCCACGTTGATTGATAAATAAGGCATCTGTATCTCCAATAGCATTTAGCATTTTTGGTCTTGCTTCTTCTATATATTTCGCACATGTCCTAATAGCCGAACCCCCAAGAGGGATAATCCGCTCCTTGCCACCTTTACCAAACACGCGAACAAATCCCATCGTTAAGTGAATATCTTCTAAATTTAAATCAATACATTCACTAATACGCATACCTGTCGCATACATTAAATCAAAAATTGCTAAATCTCGTACCCCTTGTGGTTTAGATAGATCAATATTATCCAGTAAAGCATTTACTTCTTCTATCGATAAATAATTCGGTAATTTTTGGTCTAATTGAGGTAACTCAAGGTGAATTGTTGGATCTTTCATTGTAAATTTTTCACGTAACAAAAACTGATGGAAAGAACGGATAGAAGAAATATGGCGCGAAATTGTTCTTGGAGATTTCCCCTCTAATTTTAACTGTCTTAAATGATTTATAATATGCAGTCGTTCTACGTTATCCAAACTATGTATTTGTTGAATTTCAAATAAATGATTCAAGTAATCTGTGAGGTCCTTTCTATATGAAACTAATGTATTTTGCGATAATTGACGTTCAATTTGCAAAAAATGCAAGTAATCTTTTAATTGAAGTAACCCATTTTCCAATTAAATCTCCTCCTATTCTATGAAAAGCGGAAGCGGCTTACGCTAGTAAATATTAAAAAAAGGATAGCAATTTGCTATCCTTTTTAAGTCCATCTGTTTATTTCTCTTGACAACGATAGCAAATCCCATGAAATGTTAATCGATGATCTTTAATAATAAAGTTCCATTTCGTTTCAACAATTGCTTCTACATCTTCTAATAGATCTTCTTGAATTTCATCAACAGCTCCACATTCAATACAAACTAAATGGTGATGAAAATGTGCAGCTCCTTCTTGCCTTAAATCATAGCGCGATACGCCGTCACCAAACTGAATTTTGTCCACAACATTTAACTCATTTAACAACTCTAGTGTTCGATAAACTGTAGCCAGTCCTATATCAGGGGAAATCTCCCTAACTAATAAAAAGACATCCTCAGCACTTAAGTGGTCCTCTTCATTTTCAAGTAATACTCGCACTGTCGCTTCACGTTGTGGCGTCAGTTTATAGCTCGCACCAGATAATTGTTTTTTTATACGATCAATACGGCTTTCCATATGACGCCTCCTTACCTTCTTTCATTATACCAAAGAGTGAATTCTCATTACAAGAGATTCAATCAACAATAACTATTATTTAATATTAATTATTAAATAAAACATATGGTATTATAAAGAATTCTATAATTAGAACAATTATATATAAGGATAACGTGAAAGGATTAATCCTATTTGCTAGCGCAAGTAATAAAATACAATAGATTAATTGAAATGGAAACCACCAAAAAACGTAAGGATATGTTGACTCTTGAGACTGTAATAAATAACTTGAACAAAAGCCGTAAAAAGTTATCTTAAATGCACAAATTATTAAGATTAACTTTCGTAAAACAGGGTGCTGATAAAACAAAAAAAATACGACTGCAATCATCAAGTGTGGCATAATTGTTTCTAACAAGGTAGGTTGTTCTAATAATAGAACACGTTTATCAATAAGCTGAATAACCCATTGTTGCTGTTCTACCGTGCTTTTTTCAAATAAAATTAAACCACCAATAAAACTAAACACAAGGACGCATAGAGATATGAAAATAGTATAAGTCTGGTTCAGATTTGAACACCTCCCTATCTATTCCCATCATATGCTTGTACAAAGATCAAATATGACTTTACTTGTCTTCATATGAATAATGATATATAAAGTTTAATTACATTTTCTTCATGTAATCTTTTAACCATAGACATGCAAATGCTGTTTTTGCATCATATATTTTATTATTTGTTACGAGAGATTCCATTTCTTCTATTGTTACATATAGTACTTCCACAAACTCATCCTCATCTAGCGTTGCTTTTATAGACATTTTCTCAATGTTTTCAGCGAAATATAAGTGAATCACTTCATCTGCGAATCCTGGAGATGTGGCAAAAGATTGAACATATTGTAAGCTGCTAGTTGTATACCCTGTTTCTTCTTCTAATTCTCGACGTGCAGTTTCTTCTTGAGGTTCACCGGGTTCAATTTTCCCTGCAGGTATTTCAATAATTGATCGCTCTAACGCTTTTCTATATTGCTCTACTAAAATAATCTTTTTGTCTTCCGTAATAGCCATAATCGCTACTGCTCCTGGATGTTTTACAATTTCTCTACTGCTTTTATTACCGTCTGGCAATAATACTTCATCCACTTGTAGCGTTATGACTTTGCCTTTATATAACACTTTTGATTGTATTGTTTTTTCCTCGAATTTTTTCATTTGAAAACTCCCTTTCATTTGAATCTATTTGGTACTCATTGTAACATGAAAGAAAGGACGTGATAATTTTGGAAAAAAGACGGCTAGGTATAAGTGATTTATATGTTTCCGAAATTGGCTTAGGTTGTATGTCTCTCCCAACCGACCATTTGGAAGCAAACAAAATTATTAAAGCAGCACTCGATAATGGTATAACCTATTTTGATACAGCAGATCTATATAATAATGGTGAGAATGAACAAATGATCGGCAACGCTTTAAAAGATAAGAGACAAGAAGTTATTTTAGCTACCAAAGTTGGGAATCGAATGAATGAATCTGGGGAAGGTTGGTTTTGGGATCCTTCGAAAAAATGGATTACTTCCGCAATACATAAATCATTAAAACGTCTACAAACAGATTATATTGATGTTTATCAATTGCATGGTGGGACAGTGGAAGATGATTTAGATGAAGTAATTGACACGATGGAGTCATTAAAGAAAGATGGGCTCATTAGAGAATATGGTATCTCATCAATTAGACCAACTGTCATTGATTATTTTTTACAAAATAGTAATGCCGTTTCTGTCATGATGCAATATAGTCTACTAGACAGAAGACCAGAAGAATGGTTTTCCATTTTAGAGAAACATAATGTTTCATTGTTAAGTCGAGGTACGCTCGCAAAAGGATTATTAACTGAGAATGGACGAAACAGGGTAAATAAAACGAACGAATATTTATCATATTCCCAGATAGAGTTATTAGCGACGCTTGAACAACTACAAAAATTGGATGCACCAATAACTTCTGTTGCACTTCAGTATGTTTTAAAAAGAAGCGTTACAGGTTCTTTGATTCTTGGAGCAAGTAGTACAGAGCAACTATTGGAATCTATTCACGCTTACTCAATAAAAGTTCCTAGAGATATACTTTTAAAAGCTGAAGAAATAACTAAAAAAGAAATATATAAAGAGCACAGAGTATAATGATATACTCTGTGCTCTTTTGTTAAAACTTCGAACCACCAAACCCATATTCGTCTAGAAGTTCTTCAAATGATTTGTTTTTTTCTTTTTGTTTTCTTTCAAATACCAGTTGTGCTTGTCTTTCTTCTTCTTTTTCTTGCTCAACTGCAACTAATTGTTGCTTTGTTTCTTTTAGTTTAGCAAGTAGATCAGAGGAAAGCTGGTCCGAAAGAGTATTGGTTTCTTCTTTTTGAACAGTAGGTTTCACCTGTTTTTTTTGTTTTTTCTTTGCCAATTTGCTCACCTTCTTAAGTAACTATATAAGGAAAGTATAACTTGCTTTATTAACAAATGTCCAGTCTACTATTCTTTGCAGAAGGTGATAATTGGACGTTATTCTATTATTCTATCGTTTTACGATTGTAGCTACCCCTTGTCCTCCACCGATACAAAGTGTTGCTAATCCTGTTTTTGCATCCTGTTTCTCCATTTCATGAAGTAAAGAAACAAAAATACGCGCTCCACTTGCACCAATTGGGTGACCTAGTGCAATAGCTCCACCATTAACGTTTAATTTATCTTGATCAAATGAAAGCTCTCTATCTACTGCAATTGATTGTGCAGCAAACGCTTCATTTGCTTCGATTAAATCAATGTCAGCAAGTGATAGTTTTGATTTGTTCAATGCTTTTTTCACTGCTTCTACTGGACCAATTCCCATAACACTTGGGTCTACTCCCGCAGATGCATTTGCAACGATTGTAGCAAGTGGTTTTAGACCTAATTCATCCGCTTTAGCTTTAGACATCACAACAACTGCCGCCGCTCCATCATTAAGACCTGAAGCATTTCCTGCAGTTACAGATCCATCTTTTTTAAATGCTGGACGAAGTGCTGCTAGTTTTTCTTGAGTTGAACCTTTTTTCGGATATTCATCCGTATTAAATACGATTGGCTCTCCTTTTCTCTGTGGAATTTCTACAGAGACGATCTCTTCAGCAAACTTACCTTCTGCCATTGCATTTGCAGCTCTTGCTTGAGAACGCGCTGAAAACGCATCTTGTTCTTCTCTAGTAATATTATATTGATCACATAGATTCTCTGCTGTAATACCCATGTGATAGTCATTAAATGCACACCATAATCCGTCTGAAATCATACTATCGACCACTTTTTGGTCTCCCATACGGAAGCCTTCTCTTGCAGTTGGCAATAAGTAAGGCGCTTGGCTCATATTTTCCATTCCGCCAGCTACGATAATATCAGCATCACCTGCAATAATTGCTTGTGTTGCCAGGTGAATCGCTTTTAAACCAGACCCGCAAACTTTATTAATTGTAAGTGCCGATACGCTTACTGGCAATCCAGCTTGAATAGAAGCTTGTCTTGCAGGGTTTTGCCCCAAACCTGCTTGAAGTACATTCCCCATAATAACTTCATCTACTAAATCTTTAGATACGCCTGCTTTTTCTAGTGCACTTTCAATAACGATTGCCCCTAGTTTTGTTGCTGGTACATCTTTTAATGCCCCTCTGAATGAACCGATTGCTGTTCTTACTGCGCTTACGATAACTACTTCAATTGTCACGTGATTTCCTCCTAAATTTTCATTTACCCCAATAAAATGATTGCTTATTTTACCATCCATTCCTTACAATATAAGTATGGAGGGATGATATGTATAGTTTACCAAATATAGTGAAAATTGTCGAGGTCGGACCTAGAGATGGTTTACAAAATGAAAAAAATGAAGTGCCAACTGCCGTAAAGCTTGATCTTATTGATAAATTACAAAAATCTGGCATTGATGAAATGGAAATTACTTCCTTTGTTTCACCAAAGTGGGTTCCACAAATGAAAGATTCTAAAGAAATTGTTGCAAATGTTAAAAAAAAGGGGAGGCAATTTGTTTTAACACCTAATAAAAAAGGTGTAGAACTTGCTCAAGAATCTGGGGCTACTAGCTTTGCAGTATTTGTAGGGGTTTCAAATAGCTTTAATAAGAAAAATATTAATAAGACGACAGATGAAAGTATGCAGGAACTTAAACCCATCATTGAAAAATTATTGGAAGAAGGACATTTTGTTAGAGCATGTATTTCAACTGCCTTCTATTGTCCTTATGAAGGGAAAATAGATCCACTTCAAACAATTAATTTATGTAAAAAGTTTATATCATGGGGAGTAAATGAATTAAGCGTCGCTGATACTATAGGAATGGCAAATCCAGTTGAAAGTTACGACTTATTTAAATCACTAAAAAAAGAATTTCCACAAACACTCATAACAGCTCATTTCCATGATACAAGGAAAATGGCTCTAGCTAATATTTTCGCCGCTTTACAAGCAGGAGTAGATCGTTTTGATAGCTCTGCTGGAGGGCTTGGCGGTTGTCCTTTCGCACCTGGTGCAACTGGTAATGTAGCAACCGAGGATGTTGTGAATATGCTACATCAAATGGATATTACTACAAATATTAATCTCGATCTATTGCTAGAAGCAATTGATACAATAGCACCATTTACTTCTAGACCAATAGAAACAGGCATGTATAAACTATACAAAAATAAATAGGGGCTGGTGCAGTGAAAAAAAGAATTATTATATGGACAAGTATTTTCACGAGTGTTCTAACAGCCGCTGCAACTATTTTTGGCTTCGTACTTACAAATAGACTTATGTATATGAAGAAAAAAGAAGACGATTTTATCTTAAATCGAGAAATAACTTCGAAAAGGTTAGATGAAGTCTGGTATGGAGGAGTAAATAAAACAGAAAAATGGATTGAATCCAAAAATGGATATTCTCTAAAAGCTGTATTTGTGGAGCCACTGAAGACGAAGAATTATGTCATTATTTGTCATGGCGTGACAGAAAACAAAATAAACTCACTACGATTTGTACGTATGTTCGAAAAACTTGGCTTTAATAGCGTTGTCTATGATCACAGAAGACATGGTGATTCTGGTGGGAAAACAACTAGTTTCGGTTTCTATGAAAAAATAGACCTACAAGCAATTGTCGAAGCAGTAAGAAAACGTGCAGGAGAAAATGCAATAATTGGTATTCATGGTGAATCTATGGGAGCTGCAACGACTATTCTCTATGCCGGATCCATTCAAGATGATGCGGACTTTTACATTTCCGATTGCTCTTTCTCTAATTTTGAAGAGCAAGTATACAATATCATGCGACAAACAACTCCACTTCGCTCTAGTTTAGCTATTCGATTTGCAAATTTATTTCTAAAAATGCGTGATGGCTATACTTTTAATCTCGTTTCACCAATTGACGTTGTCGACCATATCGAAAAACCCGTTCTATTTATACACAGCTTGCAAGATGATTTCATATTACCAAAAATGACTGAGGAACTATATGAGAAGAAAAAAGAACCAAAAACATTAAAATTATTTGAAATCGGTGCACACGCTAAATCTTTCAATGAAAACAGCGAAGAGTATGAACAAGTAGTAGCCGATTTCCTTCAACAAAATAATTTACTGAATAAATAAAAGCACTCGAAAGTGAGTGCTTTTATTTTTGCATTTTATTCATTTGATTCATCATTTGTTTTACTTGTTTTTCAGAAGGCTTTCTACCCATTTGCGCCATCATCATTCGAAGCATTTGTTCATTGATCGGTGGGTTTTCTTTCAAGTATTTCATCATATATTGACGTGCTGCATAAAAACCAATAGCTGCACCAGCGATTAACGCAACGACTATAAGTACAATCCAGATCCATGTATCCATATTTTCTCCTCCTTTACGTTCTTATGTACGTGTACAAGACACCACAGAAAATTATACTATAGATTTGTAAAGCATTCTATATTATTTCAAATAAAATAACAAGGATTTGTCCCAAAAGTGACTAATGGGACAAATCCTTGCGTCAAGTTTACACAGTAATAATGTGATAACTGCATTAAGTGACTTAAAAATAAAGTAAAAAGGCTATTTTTTTTAGGTATTACTCATTTTTGAAGTAAGTTTTTCATTTTAGAAACTACATTTTCTACTGAGAAACCGTATTCCTTCATAACAATTTCACCTGGTGCACTAGCCCCGAACTTATCAATTGCAATAACGTCACCTTCAAATCCTACATAACGGTGCCATCCAAGGGAGGATCCCATTTCAATAGCAAGTCGTTTTGTTAAATGAGATGGTAATACTGATTTCTTGTATGCATCGTCTTGTTTTTCAAACAAATCCCAAGATGGCATAGATACAACAGATACTTGAATACCTTCTGTAGCTAATGCTTGTTGCGCTTCAATCGCAAGACTTACTTCAGATCCAGTTGCAAGTAACATTGCTTCCGCATTTTCATTTGGAGAAACTACGTATGCACCTTTCGCTACGCCGTCTTTTGCTTGTTCTACTGACCCTTTTAATGTTGGCAGATTTTGTCTTGAAAGAACTAAAACGGTTGGATTATTTTTAGCAGACACGGCTAATTTCCACGCTTCAGCTGTTTCATTTGCATCAGCTGGACGAATAATAGAAAGTCCTGGCATTGCACGTAATGAAGCTAAATGTTCAACTGGCTCATGGGTTGGGCCATCTTCTCCTACAGCAATACTGTCATGTGTGAACACATATGTGACAGGTAATCCCATTAGAGCTGATAAACGAATCGCTGGACGTACATAATCACTAAATACGAAGAATGTACCACCAAACACATTTAACCCACCATGAAGTGCCATACCATTCAATGCAGCTCCCATTGCAAACTCACGAACACCAAACCAAATATTTTTACCTGCATAATCCTCAGCTGAGAAGTCACCGGCATTTTTCATCGTTGTTTTGTTTGATCCTGCTAAGTCAGCACTTCCACCGAAGAAAGAAGGTAGATTTTGCGCAATAGCATTAATAGCTTCACCTGAAGCAGAACGAGTAGCGTGTGAAGTTCCCTCTTCATATGATTTCACTGCAGCTGCGAAATCTTTAGGTAGTTCCCCACTAATCGCTTGTTTAAAAGTGGAAGCAAGTTCTGGGAATTCTGATTCATACGTATTGAATTTATCATTCCAAACTGATTCTTCTTGAACACCAAGACGTTCAGAAGCTTGTTTAAATGTATCATACACTTCTTCTGGCACATAGAAATCTTCTTCAAAAGTCCACTCATATGCAGCTTTTGCTAAAAGTGATTCATCTTTACCAAGTGGCATTCCATGCGCATCTGATTTACCAGCTCTATTAGGAGACCCAAAGCCAATAACTGTCTTCACTTCAATAATAGTCGGTTTATCATTTTGAGCTTTTGCTTTTTCAATAGCATTGGAAATTTCAGCAATGTCGTTTCCGTCTTTTACTAAAATATAATTCCAGTTATAAGATTCAAATCGTTTTTCAATTTTTTCAGAGAATGATCTATTTAAATCTCCATCTAAAGAAATATCATTACTATCATATAAAACAATTAATTTATCTAATTGTAAATGTCCAGCAAGTGAAATAGCCTCTGCAGCAACGCCTTCCATTAAATCACCATCACCACAAAGCGCAAATGTATTGTGATCCACGATCGAATGATTTTCTTTATTGTAAGTAGCAGCTAAGTGAGCTTCTGCCATAGCCATACCAACAGCCATACCAATACCTTGTCCTAGAGGTCCTGTTGTTGCTTCCACACCAACAGTATGACCAAACTCTGGATGCCCAGGAGTTTTTGAATCCCATTGTCTAAAGTTTTTTATTTCCTCCATTGGAAGACCATATCCTCCAAGGTGAAGCAAACTATAAAGAAGCATTGACCCATGACCTGCAGATAAAACGAAACGATCACGGTTAAACCAATTTGGATTATTTGGGTTATGACGTAAATGTTTTGTCCATAAAGTATAAGCCATTGGTGCTGCTCCCATAGGAAGACCTGGATGACCTGAGTTTACTTTATCGATTGCATCAATCGATAAAGTACGTATTGTATTTATTGCTAGTAAATCTGCTTGTAATGACATGAATGACATCCTCTCGAACAAAATTTTTCTATATCTTTAGTTTAGACAACATTGCGGTCATTATCAATGGTTTCTGAAATGAAAATTAATTCAGAAACTTATCTTTTTTAGCCTGTTGCACTTTTAATGGTGTAACATCATTCCCAGATGGATCGATAACTTTGACGCTTTCAATCGTATCTCTCATGGTAGAACGAAACGTTTCTAAATATTCTTTACGTAAAGCACTTTGCTGTTTTGCTTCCTCAATAGATAATCCAATTGTTTTAGATTTTTTAGAAAGTTCATTAATTCGCTCTAATTTTTCTTTACTCAACATTTTCTTCACCCTTTTATTAGTTTCTTATGTAAAGGTATAAAAAAAACGCCCAGAGTGCAAATATTTACCCTCCATGCGTTTCAATATACTCAATATACCTCCGATGTATGGTTGCTTTACTTATCTGGAGTCCTAACCCTTGAAGTGTTGAAGCGATCTCTTCGTATGTCAATCCAGCATTGCGTAAGCGTACGATCTCATCTACAGGAACTACGATTCGTTCTCTACCTTCTGGATTGCCACGAGACTTTAAGTTCTTCTCAGGTCGATACCCATTAGACACTGCGCGTTTCATACCTCTTTTAATTTTAGCATTATGTAATTTCCTCTGATATTCTTCTACAAGCGCTAAGATCTCTAACAACATTGAATCCATCTCATTTAAGTTCAAAACACCCTTGTCCTGTAATGTAAATACAGATGTGTTTGTTTTTTTGAGAAGATGTAATACCGCCATTCTACCATTCCCTCGACCTATTCGTGTTTCATCTTGTACAAAAATCGCTGTAATCTCGTTTTCTTTAACAAATGTTAGCAAGTCTAATAGTCCGTCTCTTTCAATATCAAATCCACTATGTTGATCTGTAAAAACTTGCGCTACTTCATAGCCCTGCATCTCTGCAAATTGAATAAGTTCTTCTTCTTGTCTTATTAATGAGGTTTCTTGTGTTTCTTTATCTGTACTCACTCTACAGTATACTGCTGATTTCATTTATTTCACCCTTATCTACCAGTTCCAGCTAACTCAGTGCCGTTTTTTATATGAAATGTTTCTTTCACTTCTGGAACTATTAGTACCTCTCCTACTTTAATATGCGCTGTTTTCATATTATTCATGGCCATGACTTCGTTAATCCAGGCATCTTTATGTTTAACTTGTCCAAATTTATCAGCAAGCGACCATAAAGAATCACCATGTTCTATTTTAATTTGATAATCTTCCTCTGTCGAATTAATAGTAGTAATAATAAAACTTAAGATAAATAAAATGCTTAAACCTACAAATAAACTAATAAAATAATTTTCTTTTAATACCTTCATCATTACTCCCCCTAATAGAATGTTTGTTCCGAATGTATGTTCTAACAATAATACGAACATTTGTTTTTGTCAACGATTTTAGAACCTATGTTTGCATATTATTTCATAGACTGATATACTGTGTATAAGAAATAATATACAAACTAAAAAATAATTAATAGAGGTGAATATATTGAAAAAAGCATCTAAACGCCAAGAGGATATTTTAGCTTTTATTAAGGAAGAAGTTCGAAAAAAAGGTTATCCGCCATCAGTCAGAGAGATAGGTGAGGCAGTAGGCTTAGCTTCAAGCTCAACTGTACACGGACACTTAGCTAGGCTTGAAAATAAAGGTCTAATACGACGAGATCCAACTAAACCACGTGCGATTGAAATTTTGGACAATTTAAATCCTACAATTGAAAAACAAAGTGTAATTCATGTTCCTCTAATAGGTAAAGTCACTGCAGGAATACCAATTACAGCAATTGAAAACATTGAGGAGTTTTTCCCTCTTCCTGCAACATTCGGAACTACTGAAGATAACTTATTCATGCTAGAGATCATGGGAGAAAGTATGATTGAAGCCGGAATACTAAATGGAGATTACGTAGTTGTTAAACAACAACAATCAGCTAATAATGGAGAAATAGTTGTCGCTATGACAGAAGACGATGAAGCCACTGTTAAGCGTTTCTTTAAAGAAAGTTCATATTTCCGATTACAACCTGAAAACTCTTCTATGGAACCTATCATCGTTGACAAAGTTTCTATCTTAGGAAAAGTCGTTGGAGTTTATCGCCATATTCAATAGTATTCTGTTAACTTGACAATTAGTACATCAAAACGTATGATTACTAAGAGCCGATATCATATCCAAACGAAAAGTGGACATTTTCGTTTGGATTATCGAAAAAACCCCTTTACCATTTATGGTTGAGGGGTTTTATTTTTGTTCAATTATAATTTTAGTTTACCTATTATCCTTCAACTTCAATAATTATTTCTTCTCCATTTAATGTTAATCGATAAGAAATTTCTGCGTTTAGTGAAGCTGAAACAGCACAATATTTTTCTTCACCGAGTCTAATGGCGCGAACTACTTTTTTAGCATCAATATCCCCTTTTACATCAAACAATAGTACTGCAGCTGTAAATGCTGTAGGCAGTTCTTCACGTCGAGCACCATCCACTGTAATTTCAATAGATTTTATTTTTTCTAAATGTGGTTTTAAAATCATCGTTACATCAATTCCAATACATCCGGCTAAAGAACTTAGTAACATTTCAGTTGGTGTTGGAGCTTGTCCCTCTCCTCCATAATTTGGAGTTGCATCCATTAACATTGGGTAACCTGAAGGACCTTTTGCTTCAAAAGCACGTCCTCCTTGCCAAATTGCTTTAACTTCCATTTTTATCAACCTTTCTTTTATTAGAATTCATTCACTTTCGCTAAAAATTTCTGAGCTCGTTCTGTTGCTGGCTGAGCAAAGAAAGCTTTTGGTTCCGAGTCTTCTACAATTTGTCCATCTGCCATAAATAAAATACGATCAGCAGCACTTTCAGCAAACCTCATTTCATGTGTAACAATAACCATTGTCATACCTTCATCTGCTAATTCTTTCATCACTTTTAATACTTCTCCTACTAACTCAGGATCCAATGCTGAAGTTGGTTCATCAAACAACATAATTTTAGGTTCCATTGCAAGAGCACGTGCAATTGCAACACGTTGTTGTTGACCACCAGATAATTTAGAAGGATACACATCTTCTTTTTCTTGTAAACCGACACGCTTCAATAATTGAGCAGCCACTGTTTTCGCTGTACTTTTCGATTGTTTTTTTACAATTATTAATGCTTCCATTACATTTTCAATAACTGTTTTATGTGGGTAGAGATTAAATTGTTGAAAAACCATACCTGTATCTTGCCGAATTTCATGAATCGTTTTAAGACGAGTCTTTTTCTTATCTGTTGCTTTTAACAGATGATTATTGATAGAAACAGAACCACCCGTTATTGTTTCAAGTCCATTTAAACAGCGTAAAAACGTACTCTTACCTGAACCACTCGGTCCAATTACAGCGACAACTTGATGGGCAGGAATAGTCAATGAAATATGCTTTAATACTTCATGTTGATCATAGCTTTTAGATAAATCATTTGCTTGTATCATACCGTTCTCTCCCTTAATAAACAGATAATCTTTTCTCAATTTCATTCAAAATAAATGTAAATGCCGTACTCAGAATCCAGTACATTACAGCGATCGATAGATAGAACGGCATATATACGTAATACTGTGCTATTAATAGTTGCGCAGACCGTAGTAATTCCGTAACCGCAATAACGGATACTAATGACGTTTCTTTTAACATACCTACAAATGTATTACCAAGTGGAGGAATAGAAATGCGTATTGCTTGTGGGATGACAATACGGCGAATTGCCTGACCCTCCGTCATTCCAGTTGCTAGTGCAGCTTCTGTTTGCCCTGCCGGAACTGCTTGAATTGCACCCCTAAAAGCCTCAGATACATATGCTCCAATATTAATACTTAGAGCAATATAGGCCGCTGTAAGAGCACCTAATTCAATTCCGTAGTCAACCAGTCCATAATAGACGATGACGAGTTGAACAAGTGGCGGTGTTCCCCGAATAATCGATACATACACTCTCGCTATTGTACGAAAGAAACGATTGCCCTTTAAACGAGCAATCGCTGTAATCAAACCGATAATCAAGCCGAAAAACATAGATACCACTGTAATTAATAAAGTGTAATATGCGCCTTTAAATAAAAAGGGCAAATTATCAATTACTAAATCCATGTAAACTACCTTCTTTCTTTAATCAGCTTGTGGTTCTTCGTCAAACCATTTAACAAAAATTTCTTGATACTTACCGTCTTCTTTCATTTCTACAAGTGCTGTATTTAATGCTTCAACTAATTCTGTATTACCTTTTTTAACTGCTACTGCAGCTTTGTCAGACTTAATTGGTTCACCAACAGCCTTAATTTTAAATCCACTTGCTTCGATAACTGGTTTTAAAGCATACGAATTATTAATTGTTGCATCTATACGTCCTGCATCTAAATCTTTTAAAGTTGTAATTACATCATCATAGGTATTAATTTGAAACTCTCCTACTTTTGGTAATAACTCATTACGTAAATAGGTTTCATCATTTGTTCCCAAGCCGACTCCAATTTTTTTACCTTTGAAATCTTCTACTGATGTAATCGTTGTATTATCTTCATTGACAATTACTTTTACATGGTTCGTAATATAAGGTTCCGTGAAATCTATTTGTTTTTTTCGATCATCTGTTATCGTTACTTGGCTAACTAGCATGTCGAACTTACCTTTTTGTAAACCGGGTATTAATCCAGAAAAATCCTGTGCAACAAATTTCGCTTCTATTCCTAGTCTATTAGCTAATTCCTTTGCAATTTCCACGTCAAAACCATCGTATTCTTTGTCCGCATTCATAAAATTATAAGGAGCATATGTCCCCATAATCCCAACTGTAAGCTCCCCTTTATCTTGGATAGCTTGTAAAGAATTCTTATCAATTTCTTCGGTTGAATCTTTCCCACATGCTCCCAATATTAAAGCAACTGTTGTTAGTAGAACGATTAATAATGTACTTTTTTTCATTTTATTTTCCTCCTTTAGTTAAAAATCAAACCCCAAACAACCCAAAAAATTCAAACTGAACAGTTTTTTCAACAAGTTCTTCTATTTCTATTTGTTGCCAATCTTCATCCTCAGACTGGAATAACCAGCTCGATAAAGTTCCTTCAATTAAAGCCATTACAAAAACCGCTTGTAGCTCAGGATCTACAGATCGAGGTATCATTTCAAACTCAGATGCTCTTCGAATATTTTTTGCAAAAGCTTTCTTCATATCATTTTTTATCGTATCTACCTGAACTTGTAAAACAGGTTGAGAATGAATGCCCTTTAAAAGTATTTTCATCAAAAAATGATTTTTTTTTGCAAATTGGAAAAGCTTATAAAATAATTGTTTTGAAGAATCGAATGATTCACTTATAGAACCTTTCTCAATACGGTATCCAGTTGAAATCGTCTCCAATATGGCCACACGACCCTGTGTAAACATTTCAGTAGCTATCATTTCTTTACTTTTAAAATACCAATAGAAAGTTCCTTGAGATACATTTGCTTTGTTGACAATATCAGAAATTTTCGTTTGATCGTATCCATGCGTTGCGAATAATTCAAGCGCAATGTCTAATAGTTGTTTTTGCCGTTCTGTTTTTCGAGTGTTTTTGTTATCCACTATTTAATTTCTCCCCTAACTGATTCATCAGTCAGTTAAATCCTATAAGATTACTATATATTAGTCAACCATTTTTACTCAAATAAATAGTTGTTTTTATACACCATTCCACTGATTTGAATTGTTGATATTTGAAGTATCCCCAGTTTAGTGTGTAATATCATTCAATTTTACTATTTAGAGGATAAACCTTGAAATCAAAAAGCATTGGAAGCTCAGGGCTCCAATGCTTTAAAAGTACTATATTTGGTTACAGAGATTTATAGATTTTGTTGCAGAAATATGGTAGTAATAAAAATCTTAGTAAGAACCACATTATAAAACAAAAAAGCGTTGGAAGCTTAGAGCTCCAACGCTTTACTATTAATACATTTTTAGGTATTGCTCACGTTCCCATGGGTGTACAGCTGTACGGAACATATCCCATTCAATTTCTTTAGCTTCTATGAAGTTAGCATAAATATGTTCTCCTAAAGCTCCGCGAATTACTTCAGATTTACTTAATTCAACAACAGCAGCATGAAGATTTGTTGGTAAGTTATAAATACCTACTTCAATTCTCTCTTCTTCTGTCATTGTATAAATATTACGATCTACTGATGCTGGTGGTGTTAATTTATTTTTAATACCATCAAGACCTGCTTGTAAAATAACTGCTATTGCAAGGTAAGGATTAGCTGCAGGGTCTACTGAACGTACTTCTACACGAGTACTTAACCCTCTTGAAGCTGGGATACGGATTAACGGACTTCTATTTTGCCCTGACCAAGCAACATAACAAGGCGCTTCATATCCAGGTACCAAACGTTTATATGAGTTAACAGTAGGATTAGTAACCGCTGTGAATGCTTGAACATGTTTTAAGACACCCGCCATGAATTGCATTGCTGTTTCACTTAATTTAAGTTCTGTTGTATCATCAAAAAAGGCATTTACATTTCCGTTAAACAATGAAACATTACAGTGCATTCCTGAACCACTAACACCAAATAGTGGTTTCGGCATGAAAGTAGCATGTAAACCATGTTTGCGAGCAATTGTTTTTACAACCAATTTAAATGTTTGAATATTATCACATGCTGTAACTGCATCCGCATATTTAAAGTCAATCTCGTGTTGTCCAGGAGCTACTTCATGATGAGATGCTTCAACTTCAAAGCCCATCTCTTCTAGTTCTAGCACGATATCACGACGACAATTTTCTCCAAGATCTACCGGTGCTAAGTCAAAATATCCACCGCTATCATTAAGTTCTAATGTAGGTTCCCCTTTTTCATCTAGTTTGAACAAGAAAAATTCTGGTTCAGGACCTAGATTGAAATGTGTAAATCCTAATTCTTCCATCTCTTTCAAAACGCGTTTTAAATTGTTACGTGGATCCCCAGCGAATGGAGTTCCATCAGCTTTGTATACATCACAAATTAAACGAGCAACTTTACCTGTTCCAGTAATCCATGGGAAGACAACCCACGTATCTAAATCTGGGAATAAGTACATATCTGATTCTTCAATTCTAACAAATCCTTCAATCGAAGAGCCGTCAAACATCATTTTATTATCAAGAGCTTTATCGAGCTGACTCACTGGAATTTCAACATTTTTAATAGTACCTAAAATGTCTGTAAATTGAAGACGAATATAATTCACCTTGTGTTCTAGAACTAACTTTTTGATATCTTCTTTTGTAAACTTGCTCATTATTTCACTCTCCTAATATTTAGTTTTATGTGAACCTCACTTAACGATAGAAGCGAGATAGGTCCCCTTGTCTAAGTGATGCTCGTTGTTGACGGTGTGCGAGTTGCATTTCTTCTTTCACAATCGCTCGCAGTTCCGTATCTGTAATTACCCGTTTTACCGCTTTACTTGCAGCAGAACTGTTTTTCATTTCAAATATTTGTTTGATCCCAGCTATATTTACTCCAGTTTTCAATAAATCTTTAATTTCTAATAGAACATCGATGTCATCTAAAGAAAACATTCGTTGCTTTCCTTCAGTACGCGCAGGCTCAATTAGTTCTTGTTCTTCGTAGTATCTAATTTGCCTAGCTGTTAAACCAGTTAGCTGCATAACGATATTCATGGATAATAGTGGCATTGAACGTCTCCATTGTTTTTCCATCGCTGCTACCCCCCTATAGGATATACTTATTATAAAGCATTGTTAGCTTTGCTGTCAACAATATGTCAGAAAAACTTACATGAATTTAATTTTACTTATAATGTGTGTTCTAAATCCTTATATGTTAAGTGTTTGAACTGCACCTAAAATGGCATATTTCACATGTTCATATGTTAAACCACCTTGTATATATGCAGTAAAAGGAGGTCTGATTGGACCATCAGCCGTTAACTCCATACTCGAACCTTGGATGAATGTGCCTGCCGCCATAATGACATCGTCTTCATAGCCTGGCATATATGCTGGTTCGGGCGCAAATTGAGCATTTACAGGGGAGTGTAACTGAATTGCTCTGCAAAATTGAATCATTTGAGCCGCGGTTTGGAACGAAACCGATTGAATTAAATCCGTTCTTTTGTGTGAATAATGCGGCTCAGTATTCATACCAACTTCCGCTAAGACTGCCGACGTAAAAATGGCGCCTTTTACAGCTTGTGATACTACATGTGGGGCCAAGAAAAATCCTTGGTACATATCCAACAAAGTATTCAGGGAAGCACCTGCTTCTGCTCCAATTCCTGGTGAAGTCATTCGATATGCACACTTCGTAACAAATTCACTTTTACCCGCAATATATCCACCTGTTTTCGCAAGTCCGCCACCTGGATTTTTTATTAGTGAACCTGCCATTAAATCCACTCCTACATTGGTAGGTTCAAGTTCTTCAACAAATTCTCCATAACAATTATCCACAAAAATAATCGCATCTTCTTTGATTGTTCGAATCTTTATAACCATTTCTTTTATTTGATCTACTCTAAACGATGGTCGATTAGCATATCCTTTTGAACGCTGGATCGCGATTACTTTTGTCTTGCTATTAACCGATTGCTCTACAACTTCCCAATTCACTGCACCAGACGGCAATAAATCTACATGCTGATAGCTAATTCCAAAGTCAGCTAGTGAACCTGTATCCTCTTCACCACCACTTACAATTGACTGAAGTGTGTCATATGGTTTACCTGTTATGTATAGTAATTCATCATTTGGACGTAATACACCAAATAAACTAATAGAAATTGCGTGCGTTCCTGAAATAATTTGTGGACGTACTAGCGCAGCTTCTGCACCAAAAGTTGTTGCATACACTTTTTCTAAAGTATCTCTTCCCTCATCATCGTATCCATAACCATTGGAAGGATGAAAGTGGTGATCACTCACTTGGTGCGTTTTAAATGCGTGTATTACTTTTTGTTGATTTAAAAATGCTGTTTCCTCCACATTTTTATGAAACGCTGCAATCTTTTCTTCCGCACGCTTGGCTAATTCTAAAACCTCACTTGATAAAGTTGTTGTAAAAGTCATGTGAATCTCTCCAGTACTAATATTTTTTACACAATTAGAAAAGACTAATCTCAGTTGAATGAAATTAGCCTTTCCGTCTGTCTAAAAGACAAACGTGTGTTACTTTAAGTTAAAATCGCTTTTCGCCTTCCCAATCTAGCATACCACCTACTATATTGGTAACCTCAAATCCATTTGCTTCTAGAATTTCGCACGCCATTGCACTACGTCCTCCAGCTTTACAAATAATATACTGTGGAACTGATGAGTCAATTTCATCCATGCTTGTTTCTACTTGACCAAGTGGAATATGTTTTGCACCTGGAATAATTCCAGTAGCTACTTCATCACTTTCACGCACATCAATGATACTTAGTTTTTCACCTGCATCTAATTTTTGAAGAAGTTCTTCTGTTGTAATAAGATTCATACTTTAATCGCCACTTTCCATTTATATTCCTACAAATAATAATTGGACTCCACCCAAAAGTCAATTAATCCAAACTATTCGGCGCTAATATTCACTGTTTTAGAGGGCGCAAATGTAGAAATTGCATGCTTATAAATTAACTGTTGCTTTCCATCGGATTCAAATAGAACAGTAAAATTATCATATGACTTTACTAATCCTTTTAGTTGGAAGCCATTTAATAAAAATACCGTTACAAAAATTTCATTCTTTCTTAGCTGATTTAAATAGATGTCTTGAATATTCATAGGCTTCATACTACATCCTCCAATTGTTCAATCTAAAATTTTTAAACGCACATAAATATACTATTCGCCTTAATTAATAAAACTCCTTTAAAATTTCACTAGTTTCTTCTTTAATCTTTTGGGAATCAGTAAAAGGATCATACCAATGAATGTCCATTTTGTTCCTAAAATAGGTTAATTGCCGTTTTGCATATCTACGGGAGTTTTGTTTTAAGTCGACTAAGGCATCTTCTAATGAACTTTTTCCATCCAAATAAGCATATAGCTCTTTATAGCCAATTGCTTGAATCGACTGTACATCACGAATGTTTTGTTCATAAAGGCCTTGCACTTCATTTAATAACCCTTTTTCCATCATCATATCTACCCGCTTATTGATCCGTTCATAAAGAATTTCTCTATCAATCGTCAGACCGATAATATAGTGAGGATAGAGTGGCTCGTTTCCTTGATTTTGGTCAATATCACTTTTTTGTTTTCCACTTAACTCAACTCGCTCTATAGCACGTATTACCCGTTGAATATTATTTGGATGAATTTCATGTGCTGCTACTGGATCAAGTTCAATTAACCGGTTATACAGTTCTTCTGAAGATAGCCGTTCTAATTTTTCCACTAACTTAGTATCTGTCTTTTTCTCTTCCGTAAAGCGAAAATCATATAAAACAGATTGTATATATAATCCCGTACCACCAACAATTATAGGCAATTTTCCTCGTGAAGCAATTTCATCAATTTGAGTTCTAACTAGTCGTTGGTATTCAGCTACTGAAAAGCTTTCCGTAGGATCTTTTATATCCAATAAGTGATGCGGAATTCCTTCCATTTCTTTTTCTAAAATTTTAGCAGTCCCGATGGAGAGCCCACGATAAATTTGCATGGAATCTCCGTTAATAATCTCTCCATTAAACGCTTTCGCGAGTTCAATGCTGAGAGCAGTTTTTCCGACAGCAGTCGGACCTACTATTGCAATTACAAAGGGTGTTTTATTCATTGTTGATCAACCATTTATAACATACACGAAACGTTTCTAATTTATTTAACTCTAATAAAATTTCATGTCTACTTTCTTCCACTAATTGTACGGTTACATTTTTCATACCTGCGTCTGTCAAACCTTTCGCTACTTTAAATAAGTCTTTTCCATTATTTCCGACCGGATCTTGTGCACCACCTATTATCAAAACAGGTAAATCTTTCTTTATTTTATCAATTTCGCTTTTTTTATGAATAGCTTTTAGTCCACTAAAGAGATCTATATAAAATTGATTGGATGAGATAAATCCACATAAAGGATCATCCATGTATTTTTTCACTTCATCCGCATTTTTATTTAACCAATCAAAAGGTGTTTGAGGTTCTTTTATTTGCTTATTAAAGTCACCAAATACAAGCTTGTTCAATATTTCACTATCCGTTTTTGGAGTTTCAACCAAAGATGCAATTTTGCCAACTACTAATCCCAATTCTCTTTGAATATTAGGACTAAAAGCAGTTCCACAAAGAATTACTTTACTTAAGGAGTCACTGTATTTTTGCATATATCTCCGTGTGATAAAAGAACCCATGCTATGTCCTATTAATATTAGCGGTACTTCAGCTAATTCTTCCCGAACTTTAAGCAATACTTCTCTTACATCTTCTGTTACTCTTTCAAATCCATTCGATTCAGCAAAATATCCTAATTCACCATTTTTTTCTGCTGTTTTCCCATGGCCTCGGTGATCATGACCACTAACTAAAAAGCCTTTTCCAACTAAGAATTGTGCGAATTCATCATATCTTTCTATATGTTCTGCCATTCCATGCAAGAGATGTATATGTCCGATTGGAGCTTGGTCGGGTACATATTTTACAACATGAATATGATGGTGATCAGACATTTCTACTTCAAGAATCGATTTCAATGAGCACCCCTACCCTCTTTTAAAGTTGCTTGTTCATACAATTTGTCCAATTGTTTTTGAAAATTCTTTGTTTCTTGTTCCGAATAATGTAATAGGTCTTCCATCACTTTCAATACTTCGTCTTTATAAGTTGCATAAAGATCTACCTTAAAATACAGCATGCTGGTTCTACGCACTAAAAAGTCTGCTGGAGAATAGGCCATTTCATAATGGATTGCATAGTAAATTTGTGCTAATAGACTTAATGGCAAAGATGATGTTTTAACGGATTGTAAAATGTGTGCATATTGAAATACTCTATCCACATTTGATCCATATAACTTTGCAAGCTCTCTACCTTCTCCTCTTGAAAGCCCATAAGACTCTGCAAGTTCTTGCTTTTTAGCAATAAAAGACTCAAATTGAGTAGAACCCCCAACATCACCACCTGAAAGTAGTAAATGTTTCGTTACACAAGGACCATATTGTTCTTCACCCAATTGTTTGGCGATAGCATTTACAATGGACTCTGCCATTTTACGATACCCTGTCAGTTTTCCGCCAGCAATCGTAAATAACCCTGCAAGTGATTGCCAAACTTCATCTTTTCGAGAAATTTCAGATGGATTTTTACCATCCTCATAAATAAGTGGCCGAACTCCTGCCCATGTCGATTCCACATCCTCTGATGAGATCGTCACATTTGGAAACATATAATGAATGGCACCTATTAAGTAATCCACATCCTCTTGGTTTGCGATAGGATTTTGTATATCCTCTTCAAAGAAGGTGTCTGTTGTCCCAATATACGTTTTTCCATCTCTTGGAATAGCAAATACCATTCGTTTATCTGGTGTATCAAAGTAAATGGCTTGCCTCAACGGGAAATGCTTTTGATCAATAACAATATGAATACCTTTTGTTAATTTTAATCTTTTATTGTTTTCAATAGAATCTAGTGCTCTAACTGAGTCTACCCAAGGTCCAGTCGCATTAACGATTTTTTTAGCATGAATTACAATTCTTTTATTCGTCACCAAATCTAAAACTTCGGCGCCGATTATTTTATTTTCATCGTTGTATATAAAGGATTTTACTTTTGTATAATTTAAACAAACTGCACCTTTTTCAATCGCTTTTTTAATAACTTCAATTGTTAAACGAGCGTCATCTGTTCGATATTCTACATAATACCCAGCCCCTATAAGGTCCTTGCTTTTTACTAATGGTTCTTTTCGTAATGTTTCTTCTGCACTCAGCATTTGTCTACGCTCTTCTTTTTTTACTCCTGCTAAAAAGTCATACATCTTAAGTCCAGCAGATGTAGTAAAAGGGCCAAAAGTGCCTTTCTTATGGAATGGTAATAACATCCATTCAGGCTCTGTTACATGTACCGCATTTTCATAAACAATTTCTCGTTCTTTCCCAATTTCCGCAACTGTTTTTACTTCAAACTGTTTTAAATAGCGAAGACCACCGTGTACAAGTTTAGTAGATCTACTTGAAGTTCCGGCTGCAAAATCTTGCATTTCCACAAGAGCAACAGACATCCCTCTTGTAACTGCATCGAGAGCTATTCCAGCTCCAGTTATGCCTCCACCAATTACTAATACATCAAATTCATAAAAATTTAATGTATTTACTATTTGTTTTCGTTCCACTGAAGACTGCATTTATTCCACCCCTTCATCTGAAACTTTAAATACCCGTGTAGCTTCCACCGCTTTTTTCCACCCGGAATATAAATGATTGCGATTCTTGTCATCCATTTTTGGTTCATATAATTTTTGACTTTCACGCATTTTTATAAGTTCATGTTCATCTTTCCAAAATCCTGTTGCGAGACCTGCTAAAAAAGCAGCTCCTAGTGCAGTTGTTTCGTTTAGTTTCGCTAATTCAACTGGCAAATCGAGCATATCACTTTGGAACTGCATGAGGAATTCGTTTCCAACAGCACCACCATCTACTCGAAGGATTTCCACATTTACACCTGAATCCTTTTCCATCGTAGCTAGTACATCTTTTGTTTGATATGCAAGCGATTCGAGCGTAGCACGGATAAAATGCTCTTTCGTTGTTCCTCTAGTTAATCCAAAGATTGCACCTCTAGCGTCTGAATCCCAATAAGGAGTTCCTAGACCTACAAATGCAGGCACAACATATACACCTTCTGTCGAATCTACACGTTTAGCATAATTCTCCGAGTCAGAAGCTTTTTTCACCATTCGAAGTCCATCACGTAACCACTGAATAGCAGAGCCCGCAACAAATACACTACCTTCCAAAGCATAGGTTACTTTTCCATTTAACCCCCATGCTATTGTGGTTAATAAACCCGATGGAGATGCAATTGCTTCTTCACCAGTATTTAAAAGCATAAAGCAGCCAGTTCCATACGTATTCTTAGCCATCCCTTTTTCAAAGCAACATTGCCCAAAGAGAGCTGCTTGCTGATCCCCCGCAGCACCTGCGATATCTATTTGTTTTCCAAAAAATACGGATGGATCCGTTTGTGCATAAACTTCCGAGGAAGATGCTACTTTAGGTAACAGACTCATAGGAATATTTAGTTTTTCACAAATCTCTTGATCCCACTGTTGCTCGTAAATATTGTAAAGCATAGTTCTCGAAGCATTAGAATAATCAGTCACATGCACTTTCCCATTTGATAATTTCCAAATCAACCACGTGTCAATAGTTCCAAATAATAATTCACCAGCTTCGGCTTGTTCTCTTGCGCCCTCTACATTATCTAAAATCCATTTTACTTTTGTTGCAGAGAAATAAGGATCTAGCATAAGACCTGTCTTCTCTTTAAAAAATGCATCTAAATTTTGGTTTTTTAATTCATCTATGATGCCCTGCGTTTGACGTGATTGCCAAACGATCGCATTGTACACAGGCTTTCCTGTTTTTTTATTCCAGATGACGGTTGTTTCTCGTTGATTTGTTATGCCTATTGCATGTATATCTTCGGGTTGATTGCCACTTTCTGTTAAAACTGCAGCTAATACAGCTAATACGGAACCCCATATTTCTCTAGCATCATGCTCTACCCACCCAGATTTAGGAAAGTACTGTTTAAATTCCTTTTGAGCAGCGTGTACAATATTTCCTTGTTTATTAAATAGTATTGCTCTCGAGCTAGTAGTTCCTTGGTCGATTGATAAAATATATTTCCCCATACAATCCCTCCTACATGACTCTTTTGAACATCTTTTCAATTTCATACGTAGAAAAATGCACAATAACAGGTCTACCGTGCGGACATGTTAATGGATGCTGACAATTTTTTAAACTTTCGAGTAACTTCTCCATATCATTTGTAGTTAAATAATGATTGGCTTTTATTGAAAGTTTACAGCTCATCATAATTGCCGCTTCTTCTCTTAATTTTTTTATGTCTGCCTTTTTATTTGCTAAAATTTGTTCGATTAAATTCTCGATAACTTTGGTTTCCTGTCCCTTTGGAAACCAAGTTGGATATTCTCTAACAACAAAACTGGAAGAACCAAATTCTTCTAAGAAAATTCCAACCGCGTTTAATTCTTGTAAAGATTCTTTAATTCGGTAGGCTTCATCAAGTGAATAATGAAAAGTGAGTGGAAGTAGTAATGCCTGTCTTTCACTTTCGTCAACTACTCCTACTTTTTCTTTGTAAAACTCATATTTAACACGCTCTTGTGCAGCATGTTGATCAATTAAATAAAAGCCATCATCACTTTGGGCAACGATATATGTACCATGAATTTGCCCTACAACATGTAAATCTGGAAACGGCTGTTTAGTTTCAATAAATTCCTCTATTAACATTTCTTCTAAAGGTTCCATTTCTTCAAATATTAAAGTAGGCTGTCTTTTTTCTACCGAAACCTCTTGTTCTGCTTGTTCAGGTGCTTTATATGTTTGTTTAAAGAAATCAAATTGCTGCGATGGCTGCTTCTTCACTTCAAGCTTTTCTTTTATTTCAGGTGGCTGTTGTATTCGATGAATAACCGTACGAACGGTTTTTCTTACCAGCTCCATCAATTCTTGTTCTTTACTTAATCGGACTTGATGTTTAGCAGGATGTACATTGACATCGGTTAACATTGGATCCGTTTCAATATTTAATACAACAATTGGAAATCTTCCTATCGGTAACAATGTATGATAGGCATCCACGATTGCATTATTTAAGCCGTAATGTTTTACCCAACGTCCATTTACAAGAATAGTTATATAGTTTTTTGAGGCACGTGTAATTTCTGGTAATGTTGCAAATCCAGAAATATGAAAATCTGCTGATTCACTTTCAAAAGGAACCATTTTCTTTACGTTCGATACACCGTAAATAGATGCTAGCACTTGTCTTAAATCTCCACGACCACTTGTTTGAAGAATTAATTGATTGTTATTCGATAATTTGAATGCAATGTTAGGAAAGCTAATCGCTAATCTGTTGATCAAGTCAATAGAATGGCCAAGTTCTGTTTGAATGGTTTTTAAATACTTCAAACGTGCAGGTGTATTATAAAAAAGTTGATTGACTGTTATGTCTGTACCTCTTCTAATCGAAGCAGGTGAACTGGATAAAATTCGTCCACCTTCTAATTCGACTTTTGTCCCCACATTTTCTCCATCTGAAGTCCATAAGCTAATCTTTGACACAGAAGCTATACTCGCAAGAGCTTCTCCTCGAAAACCTAGTGATCGTATACGAAACAAATCATGCTCTGTTTTAATCTTGGAGGTAGCATGTCTAGAAAATGCTTGCATGGCGTCATCCGTGTCCATGCCTTTTCCATTGTCAGTTACTTGAATCTTCGTTAGCCCTGCTTCATCCAATGAAATTTCAATAGATGTGCTGCCTGCATCGATTGCATTTTCTACAAGTTCTTTTACTACCGAGGCTGGCCGTTCTACTACTTCACCAGCTGCAATTTTATTGGAAAGTAATTCATCCATAACAATAATATTTCCCATGTCTATCCTTCACCACCTTCAGGAATTAATATGCTTTATTCTATTTCATTTTGAAGTTCAAATAATAACTGTAATGCTTCAAGAGGTGTTGTTCCTGAAATATTTATTTTCTTGAGTTTCTTCACAATCTTTTCAGATGCACTATTTTCTTGACTAGTTTTTTTAGTCGGATGTTCCATCTGTTCATCAAAAAATGACAATTGTGCTTCTTTTACTTGAGAAACCTCTGAAACCTTTTTGTCTTTTTCCTCAAACGTTTCGAGTATTTCACGCGCTCTTTTTATGAGTTCTTCTGGTAATTGAGCAAGTTGTGCCACATGAATTCCATAACTCTTATCTGCCGGGCCACTTTTAAGTTTATGTAAAAAGACAACTTTCCCGTCTTTTTCAGTAGCAGATACATGCACATTACGTAATTTTGATAGTGTTTGTTCTAGGTCTGTCAATTCATGATAATGGGTTGAAAATAAAGTATTTGCACCAATATGATTATGAATATGCTCCATCATTGCTTGTGCCAAACTCATCCCGTCATATGTGGAAGTTCCACGACCAATTTCATCGAATAAAAGCAAACTTTTTTCAGTGGCATTCATAATAGCATGTTGAGATTCGATCATTTCAATCATAAATGTACTTTGCCCACCTGCTAAATCATCCGCTGCTCCAATTCGGGTGAAAATTTTATCTACAATTGGTAATTGAGCAGACTCTGCGGGTACGTAGCAGCCAATCTGTGCCATGATTACTGTAATAGCTATTTGCCTCATAAATGTACTTTTACCTGACATATTGGGTCCAGTAATTAATAACATATTTTCTTGTTCCGTTAAAATACAATCATTCGGTACATAGAGCTGATTATTCATCATTTTCTCAACAACTGGATGCCTTCCTTCTTTTATATTCATCTCATTTGACTCGTGGAAGGTGGGTTTTGTTAAACGATATTTTTCAGCCACTTGAGCAAATGAAATATAGACATCTAGTTCACTAATTTGTTTAGCAAGCTTTTGAACCCTTGCGATATATTCTTTAATTTCTTCTCTTAATTGTGTAAATAGTTCATATTCTAAAAGTAGGCTTTCGTCTTCTGCAGAAAGAATAAGTGATTCTTTTTCTTTCAACTCGTCCGTAATATAACGTTCGGCATTAGCTAATGTTTGTTTACGCGTATATCTTTCTTCATCCGCTAAATGAATATTAGATTTAGTAAGTTCTATATAATAGCCGAATATTCTGTTATACCCTATTTTTAAGTTTTTTGCTCCTGTAATTTCACGTTCTCTTTTTTCTAATTCCGCTATCCATTTTTTCCCGTTAACGGATGCATCTCTAAGTTGATCTAAACGTTCGTTATATCCATTATTAATGACTCCACCGTCTTTTATAGCAATCGGTGGATGTTCACTAATAGATTTTTCAAGAATCTTCCAAATATCCTGACAGTCTTCTAATGCATCCCCTAATTTTTGTAATGTACTATCAGTTGAATCCATTAATAGCCCTTTAATGAGCGGGATTATTGAAAGTGATTGTCTTAGCTGTGCAAGGTCTCTACCTCCAGCATTACCAAAACCTATTCTTCCTACTAAACGCTCTAAATCATACACCTGTTTAAATGACTCTTTTGTTTCTTCTCGCAACATAAAGTCGTCTAAGAAACTGGTTACTATCTCCAAGCGTGCTTCTATCGCTTTTTTATTGGCTAGGGGTTGGTGAATCCATTGTTTTAGTTTTCTTCCTCCCATTGCCGTAATCGTTTCATCTAATAACCAAAGAAGCGTCCCTTTTTGATCTGCATTTCTAATTGATGAAATTAGCTCTAGATTTCGCTTGGAGTGATAATCCATTACCAAAAAAGAATCTCTCGTTTGAAAAGTAAAGGCTTGTATATGTAGGAGCGATCGTTTTTGCGTTTTTTGAATGTATTGCAATAAGCGTTTGACTGTTCGATGTACCTCTATAGGATGATTTAATAGATACTTTTCTCCTTCTAAATCACTGATCTCTTCGTGTTCAATCGATAAAGTAAAGTCATGAATGGCAGATAAATCATTAATCAATACAAATAATTGCTCACTGACAATTAACTCTTTAGCTTGGATGGATAGTAACTCTTGTACGACTTCCTTCTCATCACCATGTAGGATCGTTGTGAAACCATCTCCTGTTGATACATCTAAATAGGAAAAAGCAACTTCATTTGTGGATATAAGATCTGCAGATGCAATATAGTAATTCGTTTTATTGTGCATCCCTTTTCCTTCCATCATAGTCCCAGGCGTCACCAGGCGCACTACTTCCCTTTTCACGACACCTTTTGCTTCTCGCGGATCTTCCACTTGTTCACAAATAGCGACTTTATATCCTTTACTGACCAGATTCTCAATATAGCCTTGTGCAGCATGATGTGGCACTCCACACATGGGAACATTATCTTTTCTACTTGTAAGAGTGATTTCTAAAATAGCGGATGCTTTGATCGCATCTTCATTAAACAATTCGTAAAAATCTCCTAAACGGAAAAACAGAAATGCATCTATGTATTCGCTTTTTATTTTTAAATATTGTTGCATCATAGGTGTATGTGTTGTCATAAGTTGTCCTTCTCTCTTCTATACTTCTCTTCTTATTGTCTAGACTCCAGCACCTTGCCCCGATAGGTGCTTGCGCTTTTCTTTATTATAACAAAATTCACAGAAAAAAAAGCCGGAAGTACTCTCCGGCTACTTAAAGTGAGGATGACGGGTGCTGTTCATGAGAAGAACTAGATGAACTGGAAGAACTTTCGTTTTTAAATGACCATTCTTCTTCGATTTCTTGATCCTCTACTTGAATAAATACTTTTGTTTCCCCTACTATTTCTGCAAGAAGCTCTCTCTCTACTGTTACTTGGAATTGAGATCCATCTACAATAATTGCTTCCGTACAATTTGGTTGTTGAATGACACGCACATAGACTTCTTCTCCTGAAGACTCACGATCGCGGTAGTTTAACTTAATTTTATCTTTATAGCTAACTGCTTCCGTAAATACAGAAGTTTTGGAATGATCATGATGAGCATACCAAATATTTATATCGAACTTTCCAGTGACTTCAACATACTTTCCATTTTTCTTCGCTTGGTGCGTATGATTGATAACCCAGCACCCTAAAATACTAGATGGTGTATTTGGTGGTCGAAGCGTTTCACATGATTCCGTTCTTTTCTTTCCTTTTGCAATTACAGCTTTCGTCACAATTTGTCGTAAGTTTTTCATTTTTTTCCTCCTTGTAATCAAGTCATAACATCATATGCGCTATATGCCCAATCGGTTCATCATTCGACTTTGTTCGATTGACCTTCCTCTGGAAAGCTTTTACAATGAAGGAATGCATAGGACTATAATATTCAAACTTAGATTTGATAGGAGAGAATTTGATTGCCAAAGGAACAAGCGAAAAATAAATGGAGCATTATTTTACTGGTTGCCGGAATTGTCTTTATCTCAATTACACTTAGATCGCCACTTACTGCAGTAGGACCTATTATTTCTTCTATTCGAGATGGACTAGCTATTTCTAATGTTTTGGCAGGATTTATCACTACTATACCACTGCTTGCATTTGCTATTATTTCACCTTTCGCGCCAAAAATTTCACGACGTTTTGGAATGGAATTGACTTTGTTTTTATCGATTATATTATTAGCTTTAGGAATTATTGTGCGTTCCTTAGGTACCACTTCTTTCTTACTTGTAGGAACAGCTTTAATCGGTATAGCCATCTCTTTTGGAAATGTACTATTGCCCGGTTTAATAAAATTGAAATTTCCATTACAAGTTGGTTTAATGACAGCTATTTTCACTGTTTCGATGAATTTAAGTGGAGGAATTGGGGCTGGATTAAGTTACCCTATAGCTAATGGTACTTCTTTTGGTTGGCAAGGTGCTCTTGGATTTTGGGCAATTTTAGCCATCGTTGCAATAATTGTTTGGATTCCTCAATTAAAGAATCGGGAACAAATTTCGGAAACGCAAAAAGTTCCATTATTAGAAAATCAAAAATCCATTCTATTATCCCCATTAACTTGGTCAATTACATTATGTATGGGATTACAATCACTTATTTTTTATACAACAGCTGCGTGGATACCTGCTATTTTGCAATCTCAAGGAATGGACGCAGATAAATCTGGCTGGATGTTATCCATTATGCAATTTTCACAATTGCCAATGACATTTATCGTTCCAATAATCGCAGGCCGTTTGAAAGATCAACGTCTACTTGTTGTCATTTATACTGTTCTATATTTAATAGGATTCACTGGATTACTTGTTGGACCTGCAACTCTTTCAATCGTTTGGATGATTTCTATCGGTTTAGCTGGAGGTGCATCATTTGGATTAGTTATGATGTTTTTCTCTCTCCGTTCACGCACTTCTATGCAAGCTGCCGAACTTTCTGGAACAGCTCAATCAATCGGTTATTTACTAGCTGCAGTAGGTCCAGTTTTCTTCGGACTACTTCATGAGGAGACTGGAAGCTGGTTTTCCCCAATCATTCTGTTTATCGTAACAGCAATCCTGTTATTCTTGTCAGGAATGCACGCAGGTAGAGATCGATATGTATTTCCATTATCAAATTAGAAAAGCGCAAGCGCCCTTTTTCTAAATGAACGTTGTCGGTTCGCTTTGGACGAAACTTTTTGTATTAGAATAAACGAGAAAAAGATCGGGGGCTACGTGACTGTGTCACGTAGCCCCCGATCTTTTCGGTCACCCTATTACAATTGTTTGTCCGTCGCTCCCCTAAAACATTGAAGGGAAAAGAGCAAATGCTTTGGGTAATAAAAGAAGAGATACTTTTCTACATAGTAAAGTGCGCCTGAAAATGCAATTTCAGGCGCCATCCGCTTTTCTATAAAATAATACTTCCTTATTTTTATAGAAGAGTTCCTTGTCTACATAAGTTACTAAAAGAAAATAAGATTCTATTTAGAAGTGTCTCTAAAAAAGGAAGAAGCATTCATCCAAGTAAGACGTGACATGACAGCCAAAATTGCATCTTTGGCGTCCTCTTTAGGTAAGCATGCGGTTCCTCTCTTCTTAACCAAAGCTTTCACACAATGATTCCGATTATTTTTGGAGAGCGGCGGACGGTCGTAAGCTACATGATTACTAAAATGAGGAGGAGCTGAAGAAAGTGACGCAGTCATTTTCTTCAGCTCCTGTTTTTCTTTTAAGTTAAAGTGTAAGTCTTTCGTACTGTCCAGAGCGATCTAGCAAAAATCGTACAACCTGTTTTCGAAGTCGAGGAAACTCTTATACTTTCTTATCTAATAGAAAAAGGAATCAGCTTATTAATAAGCTGATTCCTCTTTTTATGTAAACGGGCATTTTTGATACGAAAAATTAGGATCTTTCTTTTCATTATTATAAGGTTTGTGAAAAACATGCGTGGTTGCAGGTGATAACGGTGGAATGAGCCAAGTCCAGTTCCCAGTTACATCACGACCTGCCTCTTCTTCATTTATTTCAAATCGTTTAAATTGTTGCGCCGCAGTATGATGATCTACAATGCTAACGCCATCTTCTTTAAAAGAATGTAATACCGCAACATTTAGTTCAACTAACGCACGATCTTTCCATAAAGAAGCATTCGATTTTGTATTTAACTCCATCTTCTCAGCTATTTTAGGAAGCATATTGTACCGTTCAACATCAGCCAAATTTCTTGCACCAATTTCTGTTCCCATATACCAGCCATTAAATGGGGAAGCCATATATGAAATGCCCCCTACATCTAATTTCATATCTGAAATCATCGGAACTGCATACCACTTCAATTGTAAATTCTTAAACCATTCAAACTCCGGATGACGAATCGAAACTTGTACTAAATATTCTTCTGGGATTTCAAATAACATCGGCGGATTATTATCCACTTGGATTACCAGTGGTAGCATATCAAATCTTCCCCATTTTGCTTTCCACCCTAGGCTAATACATTGATTTGTAAAGTCGATAGAACTTGAATCCCCAATTACCCCATTTTCTGTTATATAACCAGCATAACGAGTCAATTGATGATTCCAAATCCGAACAGATTTAGGGTCAAAAACAGTAATAGTCGGCTTTATTCTTCCTTCATTTGTAGCGAACTGAATATGTTCCAGTAAAGCTTCATAAATTTCTTGCTCAGTATGCTTATCTCTTTTGTCAATTACATGTAGAGTTTGCCAAAATAATCGACCAATGCATTTATTGCTATTACGCCAAGCTAGTTTTGCTCCATACGTTAGCTCATCGGTTGTATGTATATACGTTCCTGTTGTATGTATTTCCATTGCTATTTGATCCATACGCTGTTGAAATTGTTGTTCACTTTTTTCAGTTTCCCAGTAAAATGTGCGAATAAATTCCTCTGCTTTTTTTAACATCGGTCCTATCCTTCCTTGTCATCTTTTTTCACTATCTTTATCATAAAGCAACAAGTAGCTCTCAAACAGATTAATAAGGCTAATAATTGTGATAGATTTATGTCCGGAATATCCATTTCCACTTCACAAAAAGAACGAGCCAATAATGACCCGTTCGTAAGCTTATCCTGTAATGATAACTTCTTTATTTTTATCATTCTTTTCACGTGTTAATAACTGAATCACAAACAAAATTACAAAGATGACTAATCCAACAATATCTGACAGGCTTTCTGGATAGATCAGTAATAATCCTGCTCCAATTGCAAATAATCGTTCAATCCATGTTACTTTACGATACCAATATCCAACTATTCCTGCTCCAATCGAAATCATACCGATCATGGCAGTAAATGTAACCCAAATTATCTCAGGTACGGTCGTATCTATCATTAGTAATGATGGAGAGAATACAATCATATAAGGAATAATGAAAGCTGCTATCGCTAATTTCGAAGCTTCCACACCTGTTTTAATTGGATCTCCACCTGAAATTCCAGATGCCGCAAAGGCGGCTAGTGCTACCGGTGGGGTTATATCCGCGATAATTCCGAAATAGAACACGAAGAAATGCGCTGATAATAACACTGTAATAGGTATAGCGGCTTGAGCTATGTCAGGAGCTAGTAATGTAATAATAGCTGGTGCTGCAATCGTCGAAGTAATAACATAGTTCGCCGTTGTAGGAGCACCCATCCCTAAAATAAGTGATGCGATCATTACAAAGAACAAAGTGAGTAATATACTTCCACCGGCAAGTTTAACTAAGTTAGTTGCTAAACTTAATCCTAGTCCAGTCTTTACAACAACTCCTACTATTATCCCAGCACATGCTGTAGCAATTACTACGGCTAATGCTGTACGTGCCCCATCTACTAATGCATCTAAAATATCAATAAAACCTATTCTCGTATCTTTATTAATCATCCCAACTATTATACATGCTACTATACCGTATAATGCAGAGTGAATGACTGGAACCCCAACCAACATTAACACGATAATTAAGAAAATCGGTAAAATTAAATATAGTTTTTTAAATATTTCTTTACGATCTGGCATTTGCTCATCAGTTAACCCGCGAAGTCCTAAACGTTTTGCTTCAAAGTGAGTCATAATCCAAATTCCTGCAAAATAAAGTAAGGCAGGAATTGCTGCTGCTTTAGCAATGTCCCAATACGTTACTCCACGTCCGATAAATTCAACCATTAAAAATGCAGCTGCTCCCATAATTGGAGGCATTAACTGACCACCAGTAGATGATGCTGCTTCTACCGCACCTGCAAATTCCTTCTTATAGCCGAGCGACTTCATCATTGGAATTGTATATGCACCAGATGTTACGACATTTGCTACAGAACTTCCTGAAATTGTCCCTTGCAAAGCAGATGAGAATATCGCTACTTTCGCAGGACCACCAATTAGCTTTCCGGCAACCGCAACGGATAGATCATTAAAATATTCACCAACACCCGTTTTTACTAAAAATGCGCCGAATAATAAGAATGCGAAAATGTATGTCGACGAAACAGCAAGTGGCGTTCCTAATATCCCATCTGTAGTAAAGAACATTAAATTGACGATATTATCAATACTTTGTCCACGATGCGCCATAAAGTCTGGGAAATAACGTCCCCAATATGCATATATTAAAAATAATGATGCAATAATCATAATAGGTAAACCTACTGCACGTCTTGATGCTTCTAATACAAGTACTACTGCAATTAGGCCTACAATAAAATCCATTCGCTCTAACTGCCCTAAGCTTTGTACTAAACGATTATAGTTTACCGTCCAATAACTTCCGACTAATATTGCACCAGCAACTAAAATATAATCATAAAACGGTATTTTTTTCTTTGAAAATTTCCTCGATGCTGGAAATAGTAAGAAAACAAATACCAATCCGAATCCTAAATGAACAGTTCGTTGGATTTGCGCTGGGAATTGACCAAAAATAGCGGTGTACAGTTGAAATAAAGAAAAGGCCATTAATCCAAAGTAAATAATATGTTTCATAGCTCCACCTAAAGTACGTGTATTCGATTCAATATCGTACTTTTCTAAAATGGCCTGTTGTTCTTCTGCAGATAATTCCTCATACTGATTATCTTGCAGTTTCGGGGTTTTCTTAACGTCCATTTAATTTGACTCCTTTCATTTTTTGATATAAAGAAAGTTTCTTCACTTCAAATAAGTATGACTTACCTCTTACAAGTTCCTTTTTCAAATTAAAATTCTTTTCCCCATACTTTAAACTCAAGCCATAGTTGACATCACCGATATGTAGTGTGAAATTAGGTAAAATAGACTCGTCGTATCGTAATGTATAAACTCCATTCTCATATTCCAGAGTTTGACCTTCTTCAGCGTACCCTGGCATACCGATGGCTACATCTGTATATTGCATCGATATTAATAGAATTTCTTCCGAATCTAGCACTTTATAACTTTCAATGACATCTGTCAGATGAATAGTATGTGTAAAAATAAATTGAAACTCTTTTTCGGCATTCATCGATATATAGTGGATGCTTGGCTTTTCACTACGAGTCTCTGTAAAAGTAAAAACCGACCAAAGCGGAGTAAAATAAAAGCTAATACAAATAAAGATGAAAAGTACCAAAAGTTTTTTTTTCATGTAGTGTCCTACTTTATAAGAAAAGGAGCCTGAAGCTATTCGCAACAGAGCTCCTCTTTTTCTGTTTGATTATTTGTTTACTTCATCGAAATATTTTTGTGCTCCTGGGTGAACTTCAATATTGATTCCACTTAATCCAGTTTCTGCTTTTATGAATGCACCTTTTGCATGGCTAATTTTTTCTGTATTATCATAAATAGATTTTGTAATTTCATAAACAAGATCTTCTGGAAGCTCCTTTTTAACAGCTATCATCGCAAGTACCGATACTGTTGGTACTTCAGCTTCTAAACCGTAAGTCCCTGCAGGAATAAGATCCTTTGAATAATATGGATATTTTTTAATTAATGCATCAGCTTTTTCATCGCTTACTGGAATGATAGAAACCTTATTCGTTGCGTTTAACGCTTCAACAGCACCTGTTGGATAACCAGCTGTTATGAATGCAGCATCGATTTGTCCAGATTGAATTCCTTCTGTCGATTCACCGAAATCTAAGTTTTGGGCTTCGATGTCATCCATCGTTAAACCGTGAATTTCAAGTAATTGTTCCGCGTTCGCATAAGTACCAGAACCTGGTGCACCAACCGAAACTTTTTTTCCTTTTAAATTTTCAAATGAAGTAATACCTGAATCTGCAAGAGTTACTAATTGAACAGTTTCTGGGTAAAGTGCTCCTAAAGCTGATATCGAGTCAATTTTTTGACCTTCAAACATTAGAAGTCCTTCCGTAGCATAATATGCAATATCCGTTTGTACGAAAGCAATTTCACCTTCACCATTTTGTAAAGCTGTCATGTTCGCAGCTGATGCTTGAGAAACTTCAGCTGTTGTTTTAACCTCAGTACCAGTTGATATTAAATCTGCAAATGTTCCTCCAAGTGCATAATAAGTTCCTTGTGTCCCACCTGTTAAAATACTTAAAAAGTCATAGTCTCCCATATCCTTTGTAGTATCATCAACAACTTCTTCACTTGTTTCTCCTTCTGTTTCATCCACAGTTGAAGTAGTTGCATCCTCTTCTGAACTACATGCCGATAGGATGATTAGTATAAATAAACTAAAAATAGCCACCCATTTTAATTGTTTTCTCTTCAATCCAATTCCCCCCACTTTATCTATTTCCCTCTTGTACATAATAATATTAACATAACAGACCTTATAATTGTCAATATCTTTAGTATATTCCGTATTGTTAGATAATATATTATTATAGAAAAATGGCTACTATGTTGAATTCTCAACATAGTAGCCATTTAATAATATTCAATTAAGAACAACTATCATAAGTTGTATTTTTCACCTTAGAGCCAGTTTCTCCTCTAAGAAGATCGCCTTCAGTTGCTTCTATAATTTGGTTTGTTACATTATTAGAAATAGAGTTTGCTACTAATTGTAACAGACTATTAACATCTCCTTGAGATTGTTTAAACTCTTGCACGATTGGCAGTTCATCTATTTCAGCTTCAATTGCTTCAATTTTTCCCTCTATCATCTTTAATGCTTTTTCTTTACCTAAATGTTGAAAATTAACAGCTTGTTTTTGTAGGCTTTTAAGACTTGCAATTTTTTCACGTACTTTTTGATTTTCATTTATTTGTTCTTCTGCACGCTTAAAAAACTCTACTTCTTCAGTGTTTGCAATCATTGTTGCAATTTCTTTTGCTTTTTCGATAATATCGTCTCTAGTATATTTTGTAGTCATCCTATTTCCACCTTTTGTCCATTTGGTACTTTTACCAGTTCTCCAGTAAGTGACCATGTTTTTGCTTCTATAATTTTTACTTTTACTAACTGACCAATAATTTCTTTCGGTCCTACGAAATTCACTAACTTACTTTTTCTTGTATACCCTGCTAGAACATCCGGGTTATTTTTACTTTCTCCTTCTACTAACACTTCTACAATTTGACCTTGATGTTTTTTCATAGCTTCCGCAGACATGTGATTTACTAACTTGTTCAAACGTTGTAAACGATCTTTTTTAACTTCCATCGGTACGTTATCTATCATCTTGGCAGCTGGTGTACCTTCTCGTGGTGAATAAATATACGTATAAGCCATTTCATATCCAACTTCTTTATATAGAGACATTGTTTCTTCAAATTGTTCCTCTGTTTCATTTGGGAATCCAACAATAATATCTGTGGTTAAAGAAACATTTGGAATAGCTAATTTAAGCTTACGAACAAGTTCTAAATAATGTTCTCTTGAATATTTACGTGCCATTATTTTCAGAATGTCAGTTGAACCTGATTGGACTGGTAAATGAATATGTTCCACTAGGTTTCCACCTTTTGCAAGTACTTCGATTAACGGATCATCGAAATCTCTTGGGTGGCTAGTCATAAAGCGAATACGTGCAACATCAATTTTTCGAAGATCATCCATTAAATTACCGAACCGGTAGTCCGAATCTTCAAAGTCTTTTCCGTAAGCGTTTACGTTTTGACCTAGTAATGTGACCTCTTGATATCCTTGCGCAGCAAGATGCCTAATTTCTTGAATGATTTCCTTTGGTTGACGACTTCGCTCTTTCCCACGTGTATAAGGGACAATACAATATGTACAGAACTTATCACAGCCATACATAATATTTACCCATGCTTTAATAGATCCTTTTCGTACTCTTGGAAGGTTTTCGATTACATCGCCTTCTTTTGACCAAACTTCTATTACCATTTCTTTTGAAAGATACGCTTCGTTTAATATATTTGGAAGACGATGAATATTATGTGTTCCAAAAATCATATCTACTTGATCATACGTTTTTAATATTTTATTTACAACTGATTCTTCTTGGGACATACAGCCACAAACACCAATTAATACATCTGGATTATTTCTTTTTAATTGCTTAAAATGGCCTAGCTCACCAAATACTTTATTTTCTGCATTTTCACGAATAGCACATGTATTTAACAATACAACGTTTGCATCTTCCACTGAATCAGTTGGCTCATACCCTAACTGCATGAAAATACCTGCCATTACTTCTGTATCATGTTCATTCATTTGGCAACCATACGTACGGATATAAAATTTACGATTTTTACCCATCTCTTTAAATTGTTCTGCAATAGCAAAATCATGTTGGTAAGAAATTTCTTCTTTGCCCCGTTTTTTTGCATTTTTTAAGGATGGTGGAGTGTAAATAGCTTGAAAATACGTACTATAATCTTTCTCAGAATTTTTTTCTGGAAAAATAGGCTCTTTTATTTGAGTACTTTCTAGACGTGATTCTTCGTTCATCAGCATGCTCCTTTCTTTCACTCGTAAATAATAGTTTCCCATTCTAATATTATACTGAATAAAAGAGAGAAGCTACAAGGCTTTCAACTTAAAAGTTGGTAATTAGACAAATAAAGACTGCCAATTTTAATCGGCAGTCTTTAAATTTACATGAAGTCTTGTAATAATACATTAAATTCTTCTTCGCTCATCTTTAAGTTTTGATCTACAAGCGGATTTTCTGCATATCCAATTACTTGGTCTTGGTAAGAAGGAGCATTTTCATTTTGATAAATAATTCCTGTAACTAGCCCTTCTCTTTCCATTACTACTTTGATAGCTTCTTCACGACTTGAAGAATCATATCCTTCGATTGCAGAGAGTTTCGTTAAGTTTTCTTTAAACCAGTCATACGTATTTACTTTATTATACGTAACACATGGGCTGAAAACATTGATAAACGAGAACCCTTTGTGGTTTATTCCTGCTTCAATAATCGCAGTTAACTCTTTAATATCAGATGAGAAACCTTGAGCTACAAAAGTGGCTCCAGAAGTAAGTGCTAGTTCTAATGGGTTAAGGGAAGGTTCAATTGCCCCACCTGGAGTTGATTTTGTTTTAAATCCTTCTGCAGAACGCGGAGAAGTTTGACCTTTTGTAAGTCCGTAAATTTGATTATCCATGACTACATATGTTATATCGATATTGCGACGAATCGAATGAATGGTATGACCAAGTCCGATCGCAAAACCATCTCCATCTCCACCAGAAGCAATAACTTTTAAATCTTTGTTCGCCATTTTTAATCCTTGGGCAATTGGTAAAGCACGCCCATGAATACCATGGAATCCATATGAGTGAATATAACCTGAAATACGACCTGAACAACCAATCCCTGAAATCACTGCTAAATCATGTGGTTGGATTCCAACATTTGCTGCTGCACGTTGTATAGCAGCTTGAACAGAAAAGTCACCACAACCTGGGCACCAGTTAGGCTTTACATTATTACGGAAGTCTTTAAATGTTACCATCAGTTAAGCAACTCCTTTACTTGTTTTTCAAGTTGTAACGGTAAGAATGGTGTACCATCATATTTTGTAACATTGATTACTTTACCATGTCCGCCAACATTCATTTTTAATATATTCGCTAATTGGCCCGTTGCATTATTTTCAACGACCATTACTTTTTTTGCCCCTGCAACAAGCGGTAGAACTTGTTCTACTGGGAATGGATGAATTAACCGAATATGCGCATGGTTCACTTTCATACCTTGATCAATAAGTGTTTGTTGCAATTCTTCTAAAACTCCTCTTGTCGAGTTAAATCCAACAAATAAAATATCCGCTTCTTCATAAGGAGCATTTACATATACAGGTTCATTAAAGTTAATATGTTTCAGCTTACCTAAACGTTTATCCATTTGTGCTATACGGTTTGTTGCGGATTCAGATGGTTTACCTGTTTCATCATGTTCTACACCAGTTACGTGATGAATTGCGTGTTCAGTTCCTGGTAATACACGTGGTGAAATACCGTCTTCTGTCACTTCAAATCGTTTGAAATATGATTTATCTTCAGCTACAGGAATTTCTTCATTTTGAACTAATTTACCACGACGAATTTCGATTTTCGAATAGTCGAATGGTTCAACTGTTTGTTTTCCAAGTGATAATTGTAAATCCGATAAGATAATAACTGGACATTGTAATTCTTCTGCAATATTAAAAGCTTGGATTGTATCGAAAAATGCTTCTTCACCTGTACTTGGTGCAATTACTACTTTCGGAATTTCACCATGCGTACCATAAATCATCTGCATTAAATCAGATTGTTCTTGTTTCGTCGGTAAGCCAGTTGAAGGTCCCCCACGCTGTGTATCCACTATTACTAGTGGTTGCTCTGTCATACCAGATAAACCGATCGCTTCCATCATTAGTGATAGTCCCGGACCTGCTGAAGCTGTGAATGCACGCACACCACCGTAGTTCGACCCTATCGCCATAGTTGCTGCTGCAATTTCGTCTTCTGTTTGAATAACTGCTCCTCCAAACAAAGGTAGCTTTTTAATCATATATTCCATAATTTCAGAAGCTGGAGTAATTGGGTATGCAGCCATAAAACGAACACCTGCTGAAAGTGCACCCATTGCAATTGCATCATTACCAATCATAAATAAACGATGCTTACCATCTGCAGGTACTAGTTCCCATTCACCTAAACGGTCTCCTAACTGCTCCGCCATTTGATTGAAGCCTTGTTGAATTGCTTGCATATTTTTTTCGACAACTTCTCGTCCTTTTTTACCAAAAATCTCATCTACTACTCCTTGGAATACTGCTTGATCCAAGTTCAGTAATGCAGAGGTTGCTCCAATTGCTACCATGTTTTTCATAAGAGATGTACCAAGTTCTGCCGCTATTTCTGTAAATGGAACGATATACATTGGAGCTAAACAACCCTCTGGTACAATCGGTGAAAATTTACTGTCTGCTAAAATAATACTTTTACTTGTTAACTCTTTATAATTTACTTCTATTGTTTCCTGATCGAAAGCTACTAGTATATCTAAATCATCAGGTATTGTACGAACCTGTGTAGGTCGCACACAGATTTTATTATTTGTATGTCCACCTTTTATACGAGAAGAAAAGTGACGGTATCCATACAAGAAGTATCCAAGGCGATTCATAGCCGTAGAGAAAATTTCCCCCGTACTTTCGATACCTTCCCCTTGCTGTCCTCCTACTTTCCAAGAAAGCTGTTGCAACATATTAACATCTCCTTACTATCTGGTTAAATACATTTTTCTTTCATTAGTTTATCATGAAGTACTCTTAATCACTATGTATTCAAAGATTTTCAACTTAAATTCAGACCTTTGACGGAAAAGCATTGTCACAAAAATTTAAGAAAAGCGAAAGCGCCCTTTTTCTATGTGGACTTTAACGGCTCGCTTTGGACGAAACTTATGGTAACTGGTTAAACGAGAAAGAAATCGATGAGCTACTAGAAACCAACCCAAGCACCGCGATTAGATTGACCTCTTATTTCTACACGTTTAATATTTTCTATATTTTATTAATCATGATTTATAAAATATAGAAAAATGACTATACGACTTATCCAAAAATAAGTGCCAAAAGAGACTTTCCTCCTGTTTTTGCACTTATTTTAAATTATGTCGTATGTCAGTTTTGGGCATTTTTGAGGTTTTGAAGATTTTTATTGATAGGTTTATTTGAGGAGCGCTTTCTTGTTTTAGCCACAAACTCTCAGAGCGTTCGATTCTAAAACAACAAAGCTAGGCTGTCTTTTTTTGTGTCCCATGTCGATGAAATTCTTATACTTCCTTATCTATTTAAATAAAATTAAGCCACTACAGAAATCGTAGTGGCTTAATCATTATTTTGCTCTTTTTTCTACCAATAACTTCAAAGCCGTTCGGTCTTCACCTGAAATGACAATATCTGTGAAAGCCGGCGAACAAGTTAGATCTGTTCCACTAGGTGCAACAAATCCCCTTGCTATCGCGATCGCTTTAACAGCCTGATTCAATGCCCCTGCTCCTACTGCTTGCATCTCTGCATACCCTTGTTCTCTAATTACCGCAACCAATGCCCCAGCAACTGAATTAGGGTTTGAGCGGGAAGATACTTTTAATGCATCCACTATCATTTCTCCTTTTATAGCTAGATTATGAACTTCATTGTCGTTCATAACCTACTTTATGCTTGAGGGAAATAATTTAGACTCTTATGCTTGAAAAGGGTAGTCCTCATTTATATACACGCGCTCTTGATGTACTGCCTTGCCTGTCAAATCATCTACTTCTACAAAAAATCCACTTATGACAGTGCGACCACTTTTCGGAACTTCAAAACGTGTTGGCATATTTGTTTGAAAACGATAAAGAACGTTTTCTTTAGTCATTCCTAATACTTCATCGTAAGGACCAGTCATTCCTACATCCGTTATATATGCAGTACCCCCTGGTAATATACGTGAATCTGCAGTTTGTACATGCGTATGTGTTCCAACAACAACGGACGCTTTTCCATCCAAATGCCATCCGAATGCGATTTTTTCACTTGTCGCTTCGGCATGAAAATCTACAAAAATAATTGGAGATACTTTTTTTGCTTCTTCTACTAACTCAGTCGCTTTTTTAAATGGATCGTCATGTGGAGGTAAAAAAGTTCGACCGTGTAGATTAATGACAGATACTGTCACTCCATTTTTAGTAATCGACGTCATCCCTTTGCCTGGAGCATCTTCAGAGAAGTTTGCAGGACGTATTAAATAATCGGTGTCATCAATAAAATCCATAATTTCTTTCTGGTCCCATGTATGGTTACCCATTGTTACAACGTCAACACCCATATGCAATAATGATTGAAATATACTTTTTGTAATACCTCGTCCTGCTGCTGCATTTTCTCCATTTGCAATAACTACATCTGGACTATATTTTCTTTTTAATCGTGGTAAGTAACTTTCTAACGCATCTCTGCCCATCGAACCTACAATATCACCTATAAATAAAATTTTCACTTTACACTAACTTCCCTTCATAAAAAAAAGGCCTCGAAACGAAGCCTTTTTTTATTTTGCATATTCTACAGCTCTTGTTTCTCTAATTACAGTTACTTTTATATGACCTGGATAATCAAGTTCTTCTTCAATTCGTTTACGAATATCTCTAGCCAATCGATGAGCAGTTAAATCATCAATTTGATCTGGACGTACGATAATCCGAATTTCCCGACCTGCTTGAATAGCAAACGATTTTTCTACACCTTCGTATGATTCTGAAATTTCTTCCAGTCTCTCAAGTCGACGGATATAATTTTCTAACGTTTCACTTCTCGCCCCTGGACGAGCCGCGGATAACGCATCTGCTGCAGCTACTAATACTGCAATAACTGATGTAGCTTCTGTATCTCCATGATGGGAAGCGATACTGTTAACAACAACAGGATGCTCTTTATACTTAGTCGCTAACTCGACTCCGATTTCTACATGGCTACCTTCCACTTCATGGTCAATTGCTTTCCCAATATCGTGTAGTAGTCCTGCTCTTCTTGCAAGTGTGACGTCTTCCCCTAGCTCAGCAGCTAGAAGTCCAGCCAAGAATGCCACTTCTGTCGAGTGTTTTAAAACATTTTGACCATAACTTGTACGATAGCGTAATCGACCAAGAATTTTCATTAGATCTGGATGTAAATTATGAACACCCACATCAAAAGTAGTTTGTTCTCCGATTTCTCGAATTTGCTCATCTACTTCTCGTCTTGATTTTTCCACCATCTCTTCGATACGTGCTGGATGAATACGACCATCTGATACTAATTTTTCAAGAGCTAAACGAGCCGTCTCTCTTCTAATTGGATCAAATCCAGATAAAATTACTGCTTCTGGTGTATCATCGATTATTAAGTCAATACCAGTTAAAGTTTCAAGCGTACGAATATTTCGGCCTTCACGACCAATAATTCTACCTTTCATCTCGTCATTTGGTAAGTTGACAACAGAAACAGTCGTTTCCGCTACATGATCCGCTGCAAAACGTTGAAGGGCAAGTGAAAGGATTTCTCGAGATTTTTTATCTGACTCTTCTTTCGCTCTCGTTTCCGCTTCTTTCGTCATTACCGCGATATCAGTTGCAAGCTCATTTTCTACATCCTTAAGAATAATAGCTTTTGCTTCTTCTCGAGTTAAGTTTGAAATTCTTTCAAGCTCACTTTGTTGTTTGTTAACTAACTCGTCCACTTTACTTTCCATCTGTTCAATATGCTGTTGTCTTAAGGCTAGAGCATCCTCTTTTCGCTCAAATCCTACTTCTCTTTTGTTAAGAGCATCATCCTTACGATCGAGATTCTCTTCTCTTTGTACTAACCGATTTTCCTGTTTTTGCAGGTCCATACGGCGTTCACGAATGTCAGATTCTGCTGTAGTTCGTAATTGGTGAGTTTCATCTTTGGCTTCTAATAGTGCTTCTTTCTTCAATGATTCTGCTTCTCGCTTTGCTTCTTCCAAGATGAGTGCAGAAGATTGTTTTGCACCAGTCACTTTTGAATCGTTCACTTTTTTCAGATAATTATAGCCAACAAAGGCACCTAAAATCAGACCAAGCAAGGCGGAGATGATAATTTCGATCATTTGAACACCCCCCTATTGCTATACTTTTAAAGTTTTATCGGCACATATATGTTACTGCATATATGCATTGCCTTTTCACCATTTAATAAAGAAATTATACAGTTTTAATTGTATAGATGTAGAAATACTCTGTCAAGGTAACCAGATGAATAGTTGACAAAAGAAATGCAGAAACTCTGATTTTATCCTTCTTTTCCTTCAAAATCCATCCTGAAATCCTCCGTGTAAGACAAAAAGGTCTCCCATTCACTGAGAGACCCAAATCATCTATCTTACTTTTTTTCCACTAATAGTTCAAACTCTTCATCATCTTCTTCTTCTCGCTTGTTTACTGGAGTTGAATATGAACTTGGACCCATTCCTAATGACTCACGAATCCTCGTTGCAATTTCATTTTTAGTACTTGGATTTTCTCTTAAGAATTGTTTTGCACTTTCACGTCCTTGACCAATACGCTCTTCGTTATATGCGTACCAAGAACCACTTTTTTGTATGATCTCCAAATCAGAACCAAGGTCAACAATTTCACCTTCTTGTGAAATACCTTGTCCGTACATAATGTCAACTTCAGCCGTTTTAAATGGTGGGGCAACTTTGTTTTTCACTACTTTAATCTTCGTTTTGTTTCCGATAATATCGGTCCCTTGTTTAATAGCTTCTGAACGACGTACTTCTAAACGTACTGAACTGTAGAATTTAAGTGCACGGCCACCAGGAGTGATTTCAGGGTTTCCGAACATAACTCCAACTTTTTCACGAATTTGGTTAATAAAGATTGCTAGTGTATTAGATTTATTAATAGCACCTGAAAGTTTACGCAATGCTTGTGACATTAAACGAGCTTGAAGACCAATATGGGAATCTCCCATTTCTCCTTCAATTTCTGCTTTTGGTACTAAAGCTGCTACAGAGTCAATTACTATAATTTCAACGGCTCCACTACGTACTAATGCTTCTGCGATTTCTAAAGCTTGCTCTCCTGTATCAGGTTGAGATAGAAGTAATTGATCTATATCAACTCCAAGTTTCTGTGCGTAAGCGGGATCTAAAGCATGCTCTGCATCTATAAAAGCTGCTTGCCCTCCATTTTTTTGTATTTCAGCAATTGCATGAAGTGCTACAGTTGTTTTACCCGAGCTTTCTGGTCCGTATATTTCAATAACACGGCCACGTGGATAACCACCTATTCCTAAAGCCGAATCTAATGCCAATGACCCACTAGAAGATGTAGAAATTTCTCTATCTGTTTTTTCACCTAGTCTCATAATTGAACCTTTACCAAATTGTTTCTCTATTTGTTTCAGAGCTACTTCTAAAGCTGCTTTACGATCGTTAGCCAATTGTATTTCCTCCTTATATGAAATTCTCACTTTTTATTTCTATCCTTACTATACTAGCTTATTGAGAAATTTACAAGAAAAACGCGAACGTTCATTCGTTTATATTTCGTGAAAATTTCATTTTGAGAGCCGAAAACGGCCCAAAATTGAATTTTGGGCCGTTTTTTATAAAAAAATATTTTTTCTACTTAGTCTAATTACGTTCTAGTTTTTAAAAAAAAGTTAAATTTTCACATACCCTTGTTCACGTAATAATCGAATCAAATAGTGAATAGTAAACTTAACTGCTCTTAATCGATTCGTATTTCTCATTCCTGAAAGACTTAATTTATATGAAATAGGTGCTAATTGACCAAATGCGATACCGATCCAAACAGTACCTGTCGGCTGTCCACCATGTTGATCCGGTCCAGCTACTCCAGTAATTCCAACTCCGATATTCGTTCCAAACTTTTCTTTAATACGAAAAGCCATTTCTTCTGCACATTCTTTCGAAACAACACCAAATTCTGAAATAACTTCCTGTCTGACTCCCAGTTGTTGTACTTTAATATCTTCCGTATAAGTAATCATTCCACCAACTAACGCTTCACTCATTCCAGGAATAGCAGCAAGCTCTGATTGGAATAGTCCGGCTGTCATACTTTCAGCTGCAGAAATGGTTAAATTGTTATCGATTAGTATTTCATGTAGTTTAGAAGCTAACGAATCATTATTAAATCCGTACACAAATTTTCCAACACGGTTTAATATTTCTGTTTGGAGCTCGTCAATTTTAATCCATGCTTCCGTTTCACTTTCAGTTTTTGCTGTAAGCCGTAGTGTCACTTCACCATCTGCAGCGAGTGGAGCTAGCGTTGGATTTGTTTGGTTTTCTAATAAATCCTGTACTTTTGTTTCCAGTTCAGCCTCACCAATTCCGTAAAAACGAATTACTTGAGATATTATGACTGTCTCTTTATGCAATAGCTTTGCTAGCAAAGGTTTTGCTTCTAATTGGAACATTGGCTCCATTTCTTTCGGAGGTCCTGGTAAAAGTATGTAGGAGTGTTTTTCATTAGTTAATAGCATTCCCGGTGCCATACCTTGCTTATTTTCCAGTACTGTGCAACCTTCTATTACAAACGCTTGTTTTTTGTTGTTTTCTGTCATTACACGATTCATTCGTTTGAAAAATTTTTCAATATAGTTCAAGGCATGAGCATCCATTACTAACTTTTCACCTAAATGACGTGCAATTGTTTCTTTCGTTAAATCATCCTTGGTTGGTCCTAGTCCACCAGTAAAAATGATTAGGTCTGCTCTATCTTCTGCGATTTTGATGGAATCTACTAATCGATTAGCATTATCACCTACAACTGTCTGATAGTAAACATCTATACCCAGTTCAGCAAGCTGCGAAGAAATAAACCTCGCGTTTGTATTTGAAATTTGACCTAATAATAACTCAGAACCTACCGCGATAATCTCTGCTTTCATCTATTTCATCCTTTCTTATTTGGAATCGAGTAATACTTTACGATTTAAATAGAAATAATCAAATCCTGACCACATTGTAAAGAACAAACAAACATATAACATAATTGTATCGAAGGGAATTGAGAACATTTCAAAAAATACATTTCCTAACAATAAAGAAGAAATAGCGATAATTTGGGTCCACATTTTGATTTTACCCAATTGGTTTGCAGCTACAACTTCCCCTTCATTTGCAAGAATCATACGAAGTCCAGTGACCGCAAACTCTCTGCTAATAATTAAAATAACAATCCAAGAAGGAGCCATTCCTTTTTCTACTAAAATAATAAGTGCTGCAGAAACGAGTAACTTATCTGCTAGTGGATCTAAAAATTTACCCATATTTGTCACTAAGTTATATTTTCTCGCATAATATCCATCGATGAAATCTGTAATAGATGCAATGATGAATATAATTGCACCTATTAAATGTCCCACTGGAATAGTAGCTCCAAGAAAACTTACATCTCCCCAGTTAAAATCAATTAGCATAAAAAACATAAATATTGGAATTAAAAAAATACGGAAAAGTGAAATCTGATTTGGAATATTCATGAAGTGTTTCTCCTTTCATCGCTTCAAACAAAATAGCCATCTGATTTAGATGACTACTTGTTGAACTGTATTACTAAATTTTGAGTGACCATATCAGTAGGATATTCTACTAATTGATCATTCATAAATACCTGATTACCAGGAGTAGAACCTAGACGAACTCGAATTCGTGTTGAGTCACTTGTATCTAATTCAAATGTCTCTCCAGCATTGACCGCTTTATCTGTTAATATTTGATTATTTTCATCTTTAATATTGAGCCAAGTATTATTAGTTGCTACGATTTTCAGCATAAAGTTTTCTGCTCCAGTTAAATGATAGGTAGATGTTTGACCTTCTGTTTCAACAAAAGTTAATTTTTGCTCCACAATAGGTTCTACTACTTCTTTTACTACTTTCTCTTCTTTAGGTTCATCGATTTGGATATTATTATTTTTCTCAGCGTTTGGCTGCTCTTCAACTGTTACCACTTTCTCAGTCGTAACCTCTGGATCTGTTGAGTTCTTAGGTAAATTTTGAAATAAAGTCCAAGCGATGATAATAATTGCAATGATAATAAGGGCAACAACTAGCATTGGGAAGATTTCCAAAAATTTGTTAGAAGAACGGCCGCCTAGAGACCTTCTTGTCGGTGTAGAGGGTATATTTTGAGATACATCTTCATTTGCTGGAGAAGGAATCTCCTTTTTATACGTTTCTAATAGTTCATCACCATTTAAACCAACCGCTTCAGCATATTGCTTTATAAAAGCACGAACATAGAAAGCACCAGGCATTGATGCGTAATTACCCTCTTCTATACCTGCTAAATATCTTTTCTGAATTTTAGTGATTTCTTGCAAATCATCGATACTATATCCTTTTTCTGTTCTCGCTTCTTTTAAACGAGCCCCAAGTTCTGTCAACTAAAACACCTACCCGTTAAAAATTAAATCCACCAAATCCGCCAAATCCACCCATACCATCGTCGGACATCCCGTGGTTTTTTTCCATCATTTCATACGTAATTTTCTCATCTGGATTATGACGAAGTTCAATAATGTAATCAAAATCATCAATCGAATACTCGGAATGGCGAATGAACATATCCGGATGTTCTACTACTTTAATTGTTGGCATTTGCATCATTTCTCTTACTAATTGCAGATGTTTTTCATCATTTGACTTTCTTGTCACAATTCCGTCCAAGATAAAAATATTTCGCTCGCTAAACTCATCTCCAGCAAGCTGACTTCTAATTGTTTGTTTTATCATTGTAGAAGAAAGGAAAATCCATTTCTTATTGGCACAAACACTTGCAGCAACTACTGATTCTGTCTTACCTACACGAGGCATTCCTCTAACACCTATTAACTTATGTCCATCTTCTTTAAAGATTTCAGCCAAAAAGTCAACAAGTATTCCTAGTTCATCCCGTACAAAGCGAAACGTTTTTTTATCATCTGCATCACGTTGTATATACCTTCCATGACGCACTGCTAAACGGTCTCTTAGTTTCGGCTCCCTAAATTTCGTTAGATGAATCGTTTCCATTGTAGATGCAATATGTTCAAAGCGCTCAATATTTACTTTTTTCTCCGCTTTGATCAACATTCCTCGTCTTCCTTCATCAACTCCGTTAATCGTTACGATATTGACTCTTAACATACCAAGTAAAGAAGCAATGTCACCTAAAAGTCCGGGCCGATTCACTTGAATTTCATATTCAAAAAACCATTCACTTGCCATAATCTATCTGTCCTCTCCTATTAGATGACGTAAGAGTTTACTATAAGTTCTATCATATATGATTTCTTAGTGTAATAAAAGAAAAATACAAATGAGCAGTAAACTATCTACTAATAATCAAACCGCAAGCACCTATTACTAGTCGCAGAAAAACAGTGACAGGCGCTTCCGCTTTTCAAAGGGTCAAATATACCATCCGCCATTTACTCGAATAATTTGACCAGTAATATATCTTGCTTGATTACTAACTAAAAAGGCCACTGTATTAGCAACATCTGCCGTTAAACCAAATACGCCCATAGGAATTTCGTCTAATAACATTTGGCGTTCATCACCTTTGACATGTGCATTCATATTCGTATCTATAAATCCTGGTGCTACAGCATTTACATTAATATGTTGAAGTGCGACTTCCTTTGCATAAGCTTTAACAAACGCATGTTGTGCTCCTTTTGCTGCAGAATATGCAGACTCATACGACGCTCCTGTTTCTCCCCAAATAGAACCTATAAAAACGATAGAAGCACTATCATGCACTCGTAGTTTAGACGCTAGTTGGGCTAATAAAAGCATTGGATGTTCAATATGTACTTGGAATAACTGACGAATGTCCTGTGCAGAAGTATCTTCTAACCCCTTAAAAAGACTATGCCCTTGAGAAAAAACAACTGCTTTTAGAGAAAAAATAGAAGCAGCCATGTGTTCTACTGCTTCTACTTCTAGCAAGTTTGCTTGCACAAGAATAAACTCTTGCGCAGGATAAGCTAATGTTAAATCGTCTAAAAGCAATTTTACAAATCGTTCATTACTTGCATAATGTAAATATAATGACCAACCTGCTTCAGCAAGTTTTCTGCTAATAGTTTGACCAATCTCACCTGAAGCACCTACAATTAAAGCGAAATTTTTAGCCATTGTTCTTCTCAGGAGGAATGATTGTAAAGGAAGTATGAGCTTCTTCATTCTTTAATGTTTCAAATGCTTCTTTGACTTGATCCATCGATAATTTTTCAAGCGCTGGGACTACGTCAAATAAGTTCATCTCATTAAAAGAATAACGAGTAAATTGATTTGCAATATATTCGATAGAATTTAATGCTCTCAAGAAAAACCCTATTTTTTTACGAGTTACCCGTTTTAAATCTTCCTCTGTAAAGCTCCACTCTTTTGAGTGATTTAGAATTGCCCCTTTAATGGATTCAACTAACTTTTCAGGATTGGAAGAATCCGAGCCAATCATTGTAAATCCATAGCCTTGTTCCATTGAAAAATCCGCTGAGTAAGATTCATCAATTAACCCTGTTTCATATACATCTTGATAGAAAGCAGATGTGCGTCCAAAAACAAGTTCAATAGCCACTTGCATAGCAAGCTCAAATTGCAACATTTCATTCCCTGAAATTGTGGCGTTAGGGGATTTCACACCAAAAATAACTTTTGGTTTTTGTACATCCATTTGTAAAACACGCTCTGAAATATGAACTGCTTGCTGTTCTGTTGGGAAGAAGCGCTTAATCTCTTGCGGTTCTTCAAACGTTTTAGATGCTTGATCTTCTTTAATGAATGCCATCATTTCCTGTGGATTAACTGCTCCAACAACAAATAACACCATGTTAGATGGATGATAGAAAGTATTGTAGCATTCATATAAATGTTCTGCAGTAATCTTATTAATCGATTCTACAGTGCCAGCGATATCTATTTTCACAGGATGTTCTTTATACATATTCTCAATAGTACCGAAATATAAACGCCAATCTGGTTGATCATCATACATCGTAATTTCCTGGGCAATAATCCCTTTTTCTTTCTCTACTGTTTGCTCCGTAAAATAAGGTTGCTGAACAAAATCAAGCAATGTTTTTGTGTTTTCTAAAACATGATTGGTAGAAGAGAATAAATAAGCCGTTCTTGTAAATGAAGTGAAGGCATTTGCTGAAGCACCCTTCTCACTAAACTTTTGAAAAACGTCGCCATCTTCTTTTTCAAACATCTTATGTTCTAAAAAGTGTGCAATACCATCTGGTACAGTTACAGCTTCGTCCTTACCAAGCGGAATAAATTTACTATCAATCGAACCATATTTAGTCGTGAAAGTCACGAATGTTTTAGAGAATCCTTTTTTCGGTAAAATATATACTTTTAATCCATTTGCAAGTTGTTCATGGTAAAGTGTTTCTTCTAATTGTTTAAAGTATGTTTCATTCATTTTCTTCACTCTCCTTACCAGATAAGAAATAGACGAATTCTTTCTCTATTTTAGAAGCCATTTGCCCAATTTGTTCTTTCGAAATGTCAGACCATTTGCCAATCCAATCTTCCACAGTGAAGTCTTCGTTTAATTCTTTATATTGATCGTAGATTTCTATTTGTGCTCTTGCAGAATCCATTGCTTCTTTCAATTGATTTGTTAACATGGATTTTGTTTGATTGATTTCTAAATCTGTAATTTCCCCATCTTGCATTGCTTTTAATTGCTCATCAATTAATTTAACTGCTTTATCTTTCAGATTAGCATCGATTCCTGCTAATACAAAAATTAGACCATAAAGAGATGCAAAACTACTGGAAGCATAATAAGCCATACTTTCTTTTTCGCGAACATTCATAAATAGCTTGGAATGTGCGAATCCTCCAAGTATACCGTTCGTCATTTGCATAACTGGGAATTCTTCCGAGAAAAATGTAACAGGTGTACGATAGGCAATATGTAGTTTCCCCTGCTTCATATCCTGAATCTCATGTAGAAACTCTTTGTCATTAGCTGCTAGTGGAACGCTCACTTCAGAAGTAGGAATTATTTGTCGATCAGTAAATTGGAAATGTTTCTCGAATTTTTGTTTCATTTCGTTTACATCTACATCACCTACTACATAAATAGATAATTCGTCTTCATGTAGTAGCTGTTTATACATCTTAACTAATTGATCGTTTGTAATTGCCTGTACAGTAGGAACTGTGCCATTGGCAGAAATAGAAGCAGGATGATTAGGTCGAATATTTTCAAGTAAACGCTGCTGCGCATATCTTGTTTTATCATCATACATAGATTGAATTCGTTCAATCACTTGTTCTTTCTCACGTTTCACAATAGATTCAACAAATTGCCCCTCTTGTAAGAGTGGTTTGAAAATGACGGTTTGTAAAATAGAAAAAATTTCATCTACTACTTTTTCATTGGATAAAAAAGCATCGTTCACCGTTTCCGCATTCAAAGATAAAATATGTTTATTTCCTTTTTTTGAACTATCTACATATAATACTGAACCATATAAATCATCTAGCTTTTTACGAAAAGCCGAATTAGTTGGATATTCCTCATTGCTATATTGAAGTATGTTTGCAAGTACGGAACGGATCGCTGCACTTTGTTCAGTCAATTCCTCTTTCCACTTGAATGAAATATTAATGGTTTTAAATTGTTCTGTTGGTCGCACGAAAAGTTTTACTCCATGTGCTAACGTAAACTGTTGAAACATTAAGTTTCCCCCTTTTTCTCTTTAGTCTTTCTCTTTCATCTATTCAATATACATGTACTAATCATAACACTACAATTGAAAAGGGACCAAATTTAATTGGTCCCTTAAAGTATAGGATAAGAATTTCCACTTAATATCTGTTTAGCGTAAGCAACCTTGCCTGTCGTGGCAGACATAGGCGCTTTCGCAATTCATGTTATCGTTTCCCTTTAATATATGGTACTCCACTTGCTTTTGGTGCATTTGCTTTTCCGATAAATCCAGCGATTGCTAGAATCGTCAATACATACGGCAAGATATGCAAGAAATAACTTGGTACTTTATCTATATAAGGGATTTCTCCACCTACAATACTTAGTGCTTGAGCAAAACCAAAGAATAATGCCGCTCCGAGTGCACCAAGTGGATGCCACTTACCAAAAATCATTGCCGCCAGTGCCATAAACCCTTGGCCATTAATAGTCGAGTGACTAAATTCACCAGAAATAGATTGAGAATACACCGCTCCACCAATACCAGCTAATGCTCCGGATAATATAACTGCGATATAACGCATTTTAGTTACATTCACACCCATAGTATCGGCTGCCATTGGATGTTCACCTACTGCACGTAAACGAAGTCCAAACGGCGTCTTGTAAATGACAAACCAAGCGAGTAAAGCGACTATTAACGCTAAGATGGATGTTCCGTATACATCTTTAAAAAACATAGGTCCAAGAATTGGAATCTCACTTAAGTAAGGTATATCATCTCGAATAAAACGTTCTTGAATATAATCTGTTTGACCTTTGCCATAAATCATTTTTACTGAGAATAATGCGATTGCAACACCTAACATATTAATCGCTACCCCTGAAATTGTTTGGTCCGCTCGGAATGATATCGTTGCAACTGCATGCATAACTGCGAATAATCCAGATGCAAGCATAGCAGCAATTAGAGCATACCAAGGTGTCATGGAGCCAAAAGTATCTACAAACATTAAGTTAAAAAGAATTCCAATAAATGCACCCATTACCATTAAACCCTCAAGTCCAATGTTAACAACGCCGGAACGCTCAGAGAATACTCCCCCGATTGCAGTGAAAATTAATGGTGCTGCATAGAATATTGCTGAGGGAATGATGAAATAAAGAACTTCTAAAAAGCTCATATTATTTCGCCTCCTTTTTCTTGTTTGTTTTTTCAAGGAAGTAACGAATAACATAGCCACAAGCTACAAAGAAAATAATAATCGCAATAACAATTGACACAATTTCAACTGGAATACCAGCTTCATTTGGCATATTTAACGCTCCGTATTTTAATGCTCCAAATAACGTCGCTCCAAATATTATTCCTAGTGGCGTATTTGCCCCTAATAATGCAACGGCGATCCCGTCAAAACCAATACCAGTAAATCCACTTTTTATACTAGCATATTGGAATGTACCGAGAGCTTCCATTGCACCAGCTAGTCCAGCAAAAACCCCTGAAATAACCATTGATAGAATAATATTTTTTTGAACATTCATCCCAGCATACTGTGAAGCATGTTGGTTAAATCCAACTGATTTCAACTCGAAACCAGTAGTTGTTTTTTCTAGAATAAACCACATAACAACTACCATCGCTATAGCGATAAAAATACCATAATGAAGTCTTGAAAAATCTGTCATACTTTCAAAAAAAGCAGATTTTAACGACGCAGACGCATGAATGGTACCTGTATTATCTCCACCATCTGACATGACTTTTATCAATGCATTTGTCGTATGAAGTGCGATATAGTTCATCATTATCGTCACAATAACTTCATGCACTTGTAATTTTGCTTTTAATAGACCCGGTATAAACGCCCAAAGCCCACCAGCAACTGCTGCTGCAAGTATCGCTAATGGTAAATGGATATACATTGGAAAATCAAATGCAACTCCTACATATGCTGCTGCAAACCAACCTACAATTAGTTGTCCTTCAACCCCAATATTAAATAGCCCTGTACGGAACGCAAAAGCAACAGCTAGTCCGGAGAGTAAATATGGTGTAATTTGACGGACTGTTTCCCCCATATTATAAGCATCACCAAAAATACCATTCCAAAGTGCTATATATCCTTTAACAGGATCGTATCCACTTACTAACATTATGACTGCGCCAACAAGTAAACCTAATATGACAGAGATAACAGGGACAAGTATATTTATTACTCTATTCGACATGCTTAGACTCCCCTTGTTTATTCGCTTTATTATTTTTTCTTTGACCAGCCATTAATAATCCTAATTCTTGCTCACTAGTTTCTCCTGGAAGCAGTGTATCAACAATTTGTCCATCATAAATAACCGCAATTCTATCTGAAACATTCATAACTTCATCTAATTCGAATGAGAGAAGAAGAACTGCTTTGCCATTATCTCTTTGCTCTATCAAGCGTTGATGAATAAATTCTATTGCTCCAACATCAAGGCCACGCGTAGGAAGTGCAGCTATTAGTAATTCTGGATTACGGGTAACTTCTCGTCCAATAATAGCTTTTTGCTGATTTCCACCAGAAAGTGAACGCGCAAGGGAATCTTCGCCTTGTGTACGAACATCAAATTCTGTTATTATCTTTTGAGCTAATTTTGACACTTCATCGTAATTCATAATTCCATTCACGGAAATTGGTTTTTGATAATAAGTTTGTAAAGCGATATTATGTCCAATTGAAAAGTCTAGTACTAAACCATGTTTATGACGATCCTGCGGGATATGTCCAACTCCAGCTTCCGTTACTTTACGCGGTTTTAGATTTGTTACATCTTTTCCATTGATCGTTACTTTTCCACTTTTCGATTTTCGCAGCCCTGTTATTGCTTCAAGCAATTCTGATTGACCATTTCCATCTATTCCAGCAATACCTAGTATTTCACCTTTACGAACAGTCAAATTTAAGCCTTTAACTTTTTCAATCCCCCGGTAATCAGTTACTATTAAATCTTTTATAATTAGCGCTTCTTCCTTAGGGTAGGCTTCTCCTTTAACTGTTTTAAACTCAACTTGTCTTCCTACCATTAGAGCAGCAAGTTCATTAGGATTAGTCTCTGCAGTAATGACTGTTCCAATTCCCTTACCTTTACGAATAACAGTTACACGATCCGAAACATCCATGATTTCTTGTAATTTATGCGTGATTAAAATAATTGATTTACCTTCTTCAATGAGTCTTTTCATAATTTGGATTAGTTCTTTAATTTCTTGTGGTGTTAATGAAGCAGTTGGTTCATCAAAAATGAGAATATCTGCATTACGATATAATGTTTTTAAAATCTCCACACGTTGCTGCATTCCCACTGAAATATCTTCAATTTTAGCAGTTGGATCCACATCTAAACCATATGTGTCAGAAAGCTCTTTAATTTTCTTTGAGGCTGCTTTAATACTAATAACTCCGCTTTTTGTTAACTCATTCCCTAAAATAATATTTTCTGTCACAGTAAAATTTTCAACTAACATAAAATGCTGATGTACCATTCCAATTCCTAAATCATTCGCTACGTTAGGATCCGTCACTTTAACTGACTTACCATTTACTTTAATCTCACCAGCTTCTGGTTGATACAAACCAAAAAGAACATTCATAAGGGTAGACTTACCAGCCCCATTTTCCCCTAAAAGAGCATGAATTTCTCCTTTTTTTAATTGAAGGGTAATGTTGTCATTTGCTACAAATGATCCAAATTCTTTTCGAATGCCTAGCATTTCTATTACATAATCCAATGATTTCACTCCCTACTATCATACTCGGACAAAATTAATACAGGAAAGAATTTAAATTTTTAATCAGATTTCCCTTTCAAAAACACTATTATTATACAATATTCGCAAGCGTTTTCAAGAAAATCTGATTAATCCATCTTTTAACTTAAATTTTGATTTCAATCTAAAATAAACATTAGGATTTTCAAAGCCTTTCTTCTATTAACTAAAAATATCATAAAGACCGAAAAAACCGATCTTTATGATGCTTTACTTAATTAATTATTTATTCTACTGTTTCTGGAACAACGATTTCACCAGAAGCAATTTTATCTGAGTATTCTTGAATTTGGTCTAAAACTTCTTGTGGAATAGCTCCGCGTGAATCAGCAAGGACTACTCCTTCTTCCGCTACACCATAAGTAACTGTTTTCCCACCTGGGAAATTCCCAGCCATTGCTTCGTTAGCAATATTTTGAACTGCAAGATCAACACGTTTTACCATGGAAGTAAGTGTAATGTTAGTATCACCAACAGCGCCTTCTTCGTATTGGTCAGAGTCAACTCCGATTACCCAAACGTTTGCATTAGCGTCTTTTGTTTTACGTTCTTTTGCTTCAGCAAATACACCATTACCCGCAGCACCAGCTGCAGGGAAAATAATATCTACGCCTGAAGAATACATACGGTTAGCGGTAGTTTTCCCTAAAGAAGCATCACTGAATGATGCTAAATATTGTACATCAACTTCAATATTTGGATCTATAGCTTTAACACCTTCTATGAATCCAGCTTCAAAACGTCCAATAACTTCACTTTCCATACCACCAACAAAACCAATTTTTTTAGAATCGGACATTAGAGCAGCAGCAACACCTGCTAGATAAGAACCTTCTTGCTCTTTAAACATAGCAGAAGCAACATTTGGTTTGTCCACAATGGCGTCAATAATAGCAAATTGAGCATCCGGTTTTTGGTCTGCGATTGTACCTATTGGTTCTTCCAATAAGTACCCAACTCCGTAAACTACATCGAAGTCACGACGTGCTAAGCTATTTAAGTTTGTAACATAGTCAGCATCAGAAGTAGATATAAGGTAATCATATCCACCGGTACCTTTTTCAAGGCCATTTTCTTTACCAAATGCTTCGATACCCTCCCAAGCTGATTGGTTAAATGATTTATCATCTACTCCACCAGTGTCAGTAACCATTGCAATTGAAAAATCTGTTGCTTCTTTTTTAGCTCCTTCATCAACAGTTTTTGAAGCTTCTTCATCGCTTGCACCACATGCTCCAAGAATTGTACCTGCAGCTAGTACAAGAGATAGTCCTAATCCAAATTTACGTTTTGTCAAATTGAAAACCTCCATTATTTTTTCTTATTAGCAGGAATTTGCTTTGTTTTACACTCTTTTGCGAACAACATGAAAACTAAACTTATCTGCCCGAAAATAATTTTTCGAATACAAAACCACTCGATCATTATCATCGTAGTGTAGTTGTATTAACAAAAGAAGTGAAGTCCCTGGTTCACTATTTAATATTGGCGATGCAATCTCATGATATCCTACTGGATCAATAAATGTGACCGCATGCGCTACTCGAATTTCTCTCGATTCCTCTAAAGCTGAAAAAATTGACCCTTCCTCTCGAGTAAGGAAGTTATTTGGTAAATAGTTTTCCGGAACCTTATCTATACAATAGACAACTGGTTCACCATTTGCAGTACGTACACGTTCTATAGTAATAATAGCTTGATCTTCCTCACATAGAAATTGTTTTATATCATCTTCAGATGGAGGCTTGATAATTGAGCTTAAATAATTAGTACCTGGTTCCATTCCTACACTGCGAATCATATCAGAAATACTAGTTAACTGTTCAATCCCTGATGTAAATACAGGTTTTGAATTCACAAAAGTACCTACACCATGTCTTCTTACGATGACATTTTCTTCTTCTAATAAACGAAGAGCTTCTCTTAACGTTGCACGACTTACTCCAAGCGTTTTAGCTAATTCAAATTCAGAAGGTAATTTTTCCTTCTCTTTGAAAACGCCCTTTTCAATGTCCTCTTTTAGACGATCAATCACTTGAAGATATAAATGTCGACTGTCTGTTCTTATTGTCATATAAACACCACCATTTGTAGAGATCAGACCTCCGATGTAAAACATTCCTACTAATCAGTCATACTATACCAGAATTACTGATTGAAATAAATAGTTTAATCATCTTTCAAAAAGAAAAATTAACAAATCAGTCATCTAATTGTAATCATTTTGTCATATTGGTTCTTGATCTAAATCATTTTTAGAGACTAACACATGGCGTGGTTTACTACCTTCATACGGACCAACAATACCACTAAACTCCAGTTGATCAATGATTCTCGCTGCCCTAGAATACCCAATTCTAAAGCGTCTTTGTAACAGTGAGACTGATGCAGTTTGCATATCCGTTACAAGTTGCACGGCATCATCATACAAATCATCATGTTCCATTTGTGGATCCTTTTCTACTATATCTTCTGGTATCATTTCATCTTGATAATTTGCTTTTTGTTGCTCAATTACAAAGTCAACAATTCTTTCCACTTCTGCATCCGATAAATAGGCACCTTGCACACGAACTGGTTTAGAAGTTCCTGCTGGTAAAAACAACATGTCTCCACGTCCCAATAATTTCTCAGCACCACCCATATCCAGTATTGTACGTGAGTCAATCGATGACGACACTGCAAAGGAAATTCTAGAAGGAATATTCGCTTTAATAATACCTGTAATCACATCTACACTAGGTCGCTGCGTTGCAATGATTAAATGGATACCAGCTGCACGAGCCATTTGTGCAAGGCGAGTAATAGAGTCTTCAACATCACTAGAAGCAACCATCATTAGGTCAGCTAACTCATCTACAATTACTACGATATAGGGTAATTTAGGATGTTTCTCTTCATTTTCGATGTTCCATTTATCAATATGGCCATTATAGCCTTCCATATTCCGCGTACCTGTGTGGGAAAAGAGTTCATATCTACGTTCCATTTCAGAAACAATTTTCTTCAACGCTTGAGATGCTTTTCTCGGATCAGTCACAACTGGTGCCAATAAATGAGGAATTCCATTATAGACATTCAACTCTACCATTTTAGGATCAATCATCATCATCTTCACTTCATGAGGTTTCGCACGCATCATAATACTAATTATGATTCCATTAATACAAACACTTTTACCACTACCCGTCGACCCAGCTACAAGTAAATGAGGCATTTTATTTAACTCGGCAAGTACTGCCTGACCTGTCACATCACGTCCAAAAGCAATTAATAACTTTTTATTTGGCATATTATTTTCTTTTGATTCCAATACTTCTCGCAAACTTACAATTGCTACTTCCTTATTTGGAACTTCTATTCCTATAGCTGATTTACCCGGAATAGGTGCTTCGATTCGTATATCTCTCGCAGCTAAAGCTAACGCTAAGTCATCATGTAAACTGACAATTCGACTTACCTTAACTCCAACATCAGGAAGTACTTCATATTTAGTGACAGCGGGTCCTAAATGGACTTGCGTTACCTTAGCCTTTACACCGAAACTTAAGAAGGTTTGCTCTAATTTTTTTGCATTTGCTTGTATAGCACTTAACTCGCCACTTTGATCACTATGCTTTGGTGTATCTAACAAACTAAGAGATGGTGTCTGATAATCCTCATTTTCCATGACCTCAGCACTTACATTTATATCGATTACATCTGCAACTTCAGTAGCTACAGGTTCTATCGGTTCTTCTTTTTTGGAAATACGCTCTGTAAATGCAGAGATAATGGGAGAACTTTCTTGTTGAACTATTTCTATCTCTTCCATTTTTACATTTACGTCTACATCATCATGAGATGTTACTACCTCTTCTTTCGGTAGTTCTTTTCTTGCTCTTCTCGCTTTTCTTTCTGTTACAATCGGTTTCTTTTGTTTTTGTCTATTTTTAAATTTCACTTTCATTTTTGGAGATGCTTCCACCAAAAATGGGACTAGCGCTTTACCTGTCAATAAAACTATTCCGATTATTAATAGTAACCATCCAGCTATTTTTGCTCCAGCCGCATCAAATAGTACATGAAAAGCTGCAAATAACACAGCACCAATAATCCCACCGCCAAGTGAGCTACTTCTATCCACGATTCCACCACTGTCTACTAATACACGGTAGCTTTCTCTTAAAACAGAATTCGTCACTAGTGCTCTACCTTCAAACAATTGTTCAAACAATATAATATGACTAAAAAGAAGGAGACTGCTTAATACAAAACCAGATCCCAATAGCAATCGATGATTCCAAGAAGGAACTGATTGTTTTATCATAATAATAAGTGCAAAAATAATGAAGAAAAACGGAATTGCAATATGCCAATTTCCAAATAGAAAGTACCCTAGATATGCTAGACCACGCCCAACCAAGCCATATTCAAAAAATGAAATAATAGCGATTCCTATAATGATTATTCCGGTAATCTCATACATTAATGGATGCAACACTTTTTTTTTACTTTTCTTCGTTGTTGTTGTTTTCTTTCTCACTGCCAATGTGTCCTCACCTACTTCTCTTGAAGATAAAAAGGATTCCCTTTCCGCAAGCGGAAGGAAATCCTTTTACTCATATTAATATTCCATAATAATCGGGATGATCATTGGACGTCGTTTTGTTTGTTGGAATAAATATGAATTTAGCGTATCACGGATTTCTTGTTTAATGTTTGTCCATTCAAACGTTTCTTTATTCACATATTTTTCAACAACTGTTCTAACTAGCCTTGCAGACTCTTCCATTAATTCTTCAGATTCTCTAACATAAACAAATCCTCTTGAAAGAATTTCTGGACCAGATGCAATTTTCTTTTGCGCACGATTTAGAGTGATCACTACTATAAATATACCATCTTGCGATAAAAGTTTGCGATCTCTAAGAACAATGTTCCCTACATCGCCTACTCCAATACCATCAATTAGGATATTACCTGCTTGTACTCTTCCACTCATTCTCATTTTGCCATTTTTATATTCAACGATATCTCCTTTATCCGCGATAAAGATTTGAGATTTTGTCATACCAATTTCTTGCGCTAATTTTGAGTGAGCTATTAGCATACGATACTCCCCTTGAATTGGGATAAAGTATTTTGGCTTTGTTAAATTTAACATCATTTTTAAATCTTCTTGACTACCATGTCCTGAAACATGGACATGTTTACTGGAAGTAAGAACTTTAGCTCCAGCTTTAGCAAGTAAATTCATCGTGTTATACATACTTACTTCCATTGACGGAGAAGGTGTAAATGTGATTAGCACTGTATCAGTATCTTTAATTCTAATATCTTTATGATGTTTACGAACCATCTTCTCGAGAGCGTCTAGTGGCTCTCCTTGGTTACCTGAGATAATAACAACAAGTTCATCATCTGCATATTTCGCTATTTCTTTAATAGGAATGATTAGGTCTTCCTGAACGGTGAAATAACCCAAGTCTAAACCTATTTCAACAATATTTTCTAAACTTTTACCTGCAATAGCAACTTTTTTTCCTGATTCAGCAGCTTTTTCAAAAACTTGTTGAATTCTAATAAAGTTTGAAGCGTATAGAGCAACCAAAAGACGACCTTTTGCACTGTGGAATGTTTCAGATAATTTATTTGCAATTACTGCTTCTGAAGTCGTATAACCTGGTTTTTCTGCTTCTGTGGAATCAGATAGAAGAATGAATACTCCCTCTTCTCCAAGACCAGCTATTTTAGCGATATCTGGACGGTATTTACCTTTTGCAGACTGGTCGAATTTAAATTCTCCAGTATGCACAATAGCACCTTCTGAAGTATGGAAAACAATACCTAATGAATCTGGGATACTATGTGTTGTGTGGAAGAATGTCACATGAGTACTTTGGAAATTCATACGGCTCTTATTTGTTACTTCAAAAAACTTAACGGCTTGTTTAGTCGGCAATGCTTTTAAATGTGTTTTTGCCAAAGCAATCGTTAGTTTTGAGGCATATACTGGCGCCTGAATCTTTTGCATTAAGTACGAAATCGATCCAATCGCATCTTCATGACCGTGTGTTAAAAAGATTCCTTTTACACGATCCTTGTTTTCTTCTAAGTAAGTTAAATCTGGAATGACAATATCAATTCCTAGCATTTCATTTTCAGGGAACATAAGTCCACTGTCTACAACGAATATTTCTTCATCAATTTCTACAACATACATTGCTTTTCCGATTTCCCCGACTCCACCGAGTGGGATAACTCGAATAAGTTCATTTTTTACTTTTACCAATTCTTTTCCTCCTATAATTAACCCGATCAACATCCACTAATTTTCATTATATCGAACGTCGTCGATTCACACAAATAAAAAAAAGGCTGAAGTATAAAATCTTCAGACTTTTTTTAAGAAAATCATTTATTTTCCATGTAATCGTTCCAAATATTGTCAAATTCTATTTTTTCCCGTTCACCCATTTCCACTAAGGGCAATCTTAAAGTTCCAACGTTAATACCGATTTTAGAAAGCGCATATTTTACCGTAACTGGATTCGGATGAACAAATAATCCTTTAATAACAGGTAATATTAATTGATGAATTTTGGAAGCTTTTGCATGATCTCCAGCGTGGAATGCTTGAACCATATCTTTCATATCAGAACCAACAATATGAGATGCCACAGAAATAACTCCTGAACCTCCAATTGCTAGTAAAGGAAGTGTTAAAGAATCGTCTCCGCTGTACACTCGAAAATCATTATCAGTTTCTGATAAAATTTTAGTCATTTGATCTAGACTTCCACTTGCTTCTTTGACAATTTGAATATTTGGTATTTTGCTTAAAGCAATAACTGTTTCAGGTTCTAAATTTACAACTGAACGACTAGGAATATTATATACAACTACAGGTAGCGCTATTTCCTTTGCAATTGCCTCAAAATGTGCAAGCATACCCTTTTGGTTTGGCTTGTTGTAGTAAGGAGTCACAATCATAATAGCATCTACTCTAAGCGCTTCTGCTTTTTTAGAAAGCTCTATAGATGCAGCTGTGTTATTACTTCCAGTTCCAGCAATCACTGGGACACGTTTATTTACTTTTTCTACTACAAATTTGATAAGGGCTAATTTCTCATCAGTTGATAATGTCGGTGATTCACCTGTTGTTCCACATACTACTAATGACTCAGTTCCCGTTGATAATAAATGCTCAATTAATTTTTCTGTTGCAAGATAATCAATGGTTCCATCTTGTTGAAATGGTGTTACCATTGCGGTAGAAATATTTCCAATATTCATTTTATTACACCTCTTTTAAGATACCTTCTTCAATCAATGCCTCTGCAATTTGAATTGAGTTCAGAGCTGCACCTTTTAATAGATTGTCAGAAACAATCCACATATGGAACCCTTTATCATTTCCTGGATCTTTTCTGATCCGTCCAACGAATACATCATCCTGGTCTTCCGCAAAAAATGGCATAGGGTATTCTTGCTTTTCTGGTGCATCTTGCAATGTAATTCCCTCTGTCTCTGATAATAATTGTTTCAATTCGGCAACAGAGACATTTTCTTTCTCTATTTCAATATAAACTGACTCTGAATGACCAGTTACCACTGGAACACGAACGCATGTAGCTGCAATGGCCAAATCGGGTAGTGACATAATTTTTTTTGTTTCATTCATCATTTTATGTTCTTCAAATGTATATCCATCTACTTCGAAAACATCAATTTGTGGAATCACGTTTCCTGCAATTGGAAAATGTTTTTCTGCACTTTTGACAGGTAAAATTTCTGGATTTGGATTTTTTTTACTGATTGCTTCACTTTGTGTTGTAAGTTCGCTGATTGCAGCTGCCCCAGCACCTGATACTGCTTGATATGTCGAAACAATTACTTTAGATAAACCGTATTGTTGTCTAATTGGTTCAAGTGCACAAACCATTTGAATAGTAGAACAATTTGGATTAGCAATGATCCCTGTTTGTTCATGTAATGCATGCTTATTCACTTCTGGTACTACAAGTGGTGTGTCTTTATCCATACGGAAAGCACTTGTATTATCAATGACAATTGCACCTCTGTTACTCGCTTCTTTAGCTAAAGCTTTTGAAATAGAACCGCCTGCAGAGAAAAATGCAACGTCTACTCCTTCAAATGATTCAGGTGTCGCTTCTTCAATCGTATATGTTGAGCCATTTATATCAACTGATTTACCTGCAGAATTTTTAGATGCTAATAGCAAAAGATTTGAATATGGGAATTTTCTCTCTACTAATTTTTCGATAATTTTTTGACCAACAGCACCTGTTGCTCCAACTACTGCTACTGAATACCCCTGTGACATTTAAAACTCTCCTCTCAAAATCAAAACATATTGCCGATATTGTAACATATTATACATGATAATACATGAAAATACATCATCAATTATTTTTAAGAAAGATTTATGAGTAGGGGTTGGAGTTGTTTCCTTTGAATCGCATGTTCTACAGTAGGTACGAGCTTGGTGAAATCAGCTATTAGAGAGTTTGGCTTTGTATGAGGATTGTCTTGACCAAAAGGTATGAAGAATATATTTTTAGTTGAGAGTAGTTTCATGATATTCATTCCATTAAGTCCAAGCGCATCATTCGTAGATATACCGAGTACAACAGGATTCCCATTTCTTAAAGTCGCTTTAGCAGCCATTAGTACAGGAGAATCTGTTTGAGCATTGGCTAATTTACTAATTGAATTTCCAGTCATTGGAGCTATAACCATACAGTCTAGTGGATTTGTTGGACCAAATGGTTCTGCTTCTACAATTTTAGAAATTACTTTAGAGCCACTTGCTTGTTCTATTTTTTCAATCCATTCTTCCCCTGTTCCAAATCTTGTTGCTGCAGTTAATACGGAATACGTAATAATCGGAACTACTGTTGCTCCGATATCCATAAATCCTTTAATCATTGGAATTACTTCTTCATAGGTACAATGAGATGCAGTAATTCCGAGTCCGATTCGCAAATCTTTTAACACCTTTATTCCCCCTCTACCTTTGTTAAAAAAGTTTGAACTGCCTGTGCGATTAAATAACCTGCATCTCTTGGAAAATACATTCCTGGTAAACTAAGTGCATGCGCATAATTAGTTGGAATTTGTTCATCCGATTCGAGTAAACATCCAGGATCTGAAGCAAGATCATATACTTTGTTGAAATTTAATGCCCCTGATTTTGGTAACCACTTAAATGGAATGGTATTAATTAAATAGGCTGAGTTATCTTTTTGATTGGTTAGTAAGTTTTCTAGTGCCTCAATTTGAAATCCATAACTTTTTGCTTCATATAATTGATGCTCAGAACGTACAGCGATAATAACACTTGCCCCTAGATGATGAAGTGCATATGCCAGCCTTTTCCCTACTCTTCCATAACCCGTAATAATAAATTTTTTATTGTAAATAGCCTGTTTTTCATGTGTATAAAAATAATTAATGAGCCCTTCTGCTGTCAAATTTGCGTTGTCCCATATCCATTGTTCATCTTCTAAATAGTAAAAAGTATGAATATCCATTTTTTTAATTTCTTGCTCTATCGCGTCATTATTTTTCCCTATAAATAACACTTCACATGACTTAGGTAATTCAAATAAGGTTTCAACCGCTAGTGCTTGAATTGGTAAAAAAATAACTTTTGGTTGCAAATGATTGATTTTATTTTTTAACTTTTCATCCCAAACAGTTGATGAAAACATTTTTACATCCCACTCACTCGATAACGCTTGCTTTAAATAGTGAAATCTTGCATCCATCCCTATAACTACACATATATTTTTCAAGAATATTCACCCGATTCATTAAATAAGATTCTATCTTCTCCTATAAGAATAATTTCTCCCCAAGAAATAAATTCTTTTTTCTTAGTAGCTTGTTTGGATTGAAAGAAAGATGTCGATTTATTGTATACTTCAAATCCCTCGATTTTCCCAGTGATTGGATCAAATAGAAGCTCTGTGTTTGCTAATTTTCCATACCTCGAGCCATCTTTTACTTGTATTAATTCCTTCTCAGCAAGTTCCGAAAGTAACAATCTTTTCCCTCCTCTAACTATTTCTACTTATGTATATGCCCCTTCCGTAAAGAAAGTGAAAAAAAGCCGATCATAAATGATCGACTTTTACTTTGGCATGATGACAGAAATTGCTGGCTCATGTGAGAATATTTTATTTATAAGTTGCATTACGGATACAAGTGTTACTTGATCAATTGATTCAACTACTTCGTCAAGCGTACGATGTGTTCCATATAATAACTCATTTTTCCCATTTCTACTCATTCTTGCGTTAGTACTTTCTAAACCTAGCATTAAATTACCTTTTAGTTGTTCCTTAGCATTTTCCACTTCAACTTCTGTAAACCCGTTTTTTACGATAGAAGTAATCGTATCAAGAATAGAAGTTTTTAATTCTTCCATTTGGCTACTAGATGTCCCTCCGTAAATAGCCAGAACTCCTGTATCTTCATAAGAAGAGTGATAAGAATAAATCGAATATGCCAATCCTTTGTCTTCTCTAATCTCTTGGAAAAGTCTTGATGACATACTTCCACCGAGAATATTATTCAAAACGACTAAGCTATATATATTTTCTGCATTGGCACTTAGACCAGGATATCCAAAACAGATATGCCCTTGCTCTGTTTCTTTCAATTTCTCCGTGTAACCACTTTTAATCTCAGGGATAGATGGTTCCATTGTTTCACTAACAGCTACTTCAAATTGGCCGAAAAGGCTCTCTATGCGTTCTAATAACTCATCTTCTATGTTTCCTGCTACAGAGACAACAATATTTTTTGGGGTATAATGCTGTTCCATATAAGATAAAATAGAAGCTCTAGTAAACGTATTTAATATTTCTTTTGTTCCTAATATCGGAGAACCTAATGGATCGTCTCCAAACATCAGTTTCCATAAGTATTCATGAACAATATCATCAGGCGTATCTTCCACCATATTAATTTCTTCTAATATAACCTGTCTCTCTTTCTCCAATTCAATAGAGTCGAATAAAGAATTAAAAAACATATCTGCAAGAACTTCAACTGCAAATATAGCATGATGATCTAAGACTTTAGCATAATAACAAGTATTCTCTTTTGAAGTGAATGCATTAATATTTCCACCAATACGATCAAACTCTTCAGCAATCTTTCTCGCAGACCTTGTTTTTGTTCCTTTAAATAGCATATGTTCAATAAAATGAGTTAATCCATTTTCTTCAAGCTTTTCATATCTTGACCCAGCCTGTACCCAAATACCAACTGCTACTGAACGAACGTGAGGGATATGTTCTGAAACAATTCGTAGTCCATTTTTACACGTAATTTTTTTTATCAAACTCGCACCTCTATCTATATTTATCTTAACTAAATCCGTATTAAATTGAAAAAGGCTGCCGTAGAATTATTCTACGGTCAACCTTGAGTAATAATGAAAGAATTTGTATTTTTATTTTTATTGTTCTTTTTGTTCAGCGCGTTCTTTTTCTTCTTTTAATACAATTTTTCTAGAAATATTTACGCGTCCTTGGTTATCTATTTCAATAACTTTTACTAATAGCTCGTCCCCAAGTTTTAACACGTCTTCTACATCTTTCGTACGTTCTTCTTGAATTTCCGAAATGTGTAATAAACCATCTTTTCCAGTGAATAATTCTACAAAAGCACCGAATTTTTCAATTCGTTTAACTTTTCCTAGATAATATTCTCCAACTTTTGCAACGCGAACAATATTTTCAATAATTGCTTTTGCACGAGCAATCATTTCTTCATTAGGCGACGCAATATAAATCGTCCCATCTTGCTCTGTATCAATTTTCACGCCAGTTTCATCAATTATTTTATTAATTTGTTTCCCACCTGGCCCGATTACATCACGGATTTTATCAGGATTAATTTTGATTACAACAATTTTAGGTGCATAAGTAGACAATTTCTCACGTGGTTCAGAAATTGTTGCAAGCATGCTTTCTAAAATTTGCATACGTCCAATTTTAGCTTGTGCTAACGCTTCTTCTAAAATTGTTCTAGATAAACCATCAATTTTTATGTCCATTTGAAGTGCTGTAATTCCTTTAGAAGTACCAGCTACTTTAAAGTCCATATCTCCTAAATGATCTTCCATTCCTTGAATATCCGTTAAAATAGTATAGTTTTCGCCTTTTTTAACAAGTCCCATTGCAATACCAGCAACTGGAGCTTTCAAAGGTACACCAGCATCCATCATCGCAAGCGTTGAAGCACAAATACTAGCTTGAGAAGTAGATCCATTCGATTCTAAAACTTCTGCTACTAAACGTAGTGTATAAGGGAAATCATTTTCATCTGGAATAACAGCTAGTAAAGCACGTTCTCCAAGTGCACCATGGCCAATTTCGCGACGACCTGGTGAGCGAAGTGGTCCTGTTTCTCCAACACTGAATTGCGGGAAATTATAATGATGCATGAAACGCTTCGTTTCTTCTAGACCAATACCATCAATAATTTGAACATCACCTAATGGCCCTAATGTACAAATACTCAATGCTTGCGTTTGACCACGAGTAAATAATCCAGAACCATGTGTTCTAGGAAGTACCCCTACTTCAGATGATAATGGACGGATTTCAGCAACTCCACGGCCATCTGGACGGATTTTTTCTTCTGTAATTAGACGACGAACTTCATCTTTTACCATTGCTTCTAGAATTTCACGAATTTGTTTTAATGTTTCATCTGTTGACTCTTTTTCTTTATATTGTTCTAATACTTCCGTTTTCACTTCAGTAATGGCATCTTCACGAGCGTGTTTTTCTTGTACTTGAATAGCTTGTACAAGTTTTGTTTCACAAATTCCTTTTACTTCTTCAAAAAGTTCTTGGTCTAATTGGAACAAAGCAATTTCTTTTTTAACTTTACCAATTTCAGCAACAATTTTTTCTTGGAATTCAATTAATTTTACGATTTCACTGTGTCCGTACATAATTGCTTCTAATACAACATCTTCAGTAACTTCGTTTGCTCCTGCTTCGACCATGTTAATCGCTTCTTTTGTTCCAGCAACTACTAGATCTAAAGTACTCAATTCCATTTGCTCAACCGTTGGATTAATAATGAACTCGCCATCAATTAAACCAACTTGAACTCCTGCAATTGGTCCGTCAAATGGAATATCAGATACACTAAGTGCAAGTGAAGATCCTAGCATAGCAGCCATTTCCGAAGAACAGTTTTGATCTACTGACATGACAATTGAAATAACTTGTACTTCATTGCGGAAGCCATCTGGAAATAACGGGCGAATTGGTCGATCAATTAATCGACTTGTCAAAATCGCTCTTTCAGACGGTCTACCTTCACGTTTAATAAATCCTCCTGGAATTTTACCAACAGCATATAATTTTTCTTCATAGTTAACTGTTAGCGGGAAAAAATCTAAGTTTTTCGGATTTTTTGAAGCCGTCGCTACTGATAATACAGTTGTATCACCGTATCGTACTAATACCGCCCCATTTGCTTGCTTTGCAAGTTGTCCAATTTCTACTTGCAATGGACGACCTGCCCATTCATAAGTGAATACTTTTTTTTCAGTCATTTAATCTGGACTCCTCTCAACTTTAAAAACCCTTTATTTTTTATATAAAATTTGTCTTGGCTTATTTTGGACCAAGCTTTAATTCTATTCAGCATTCATTTATGCACACCAATGAATAACAATTTTCATCCTTATTCGTCAATCATAAAAAAGTGCACGAATTAAGCAGAATAGAGTTAAAAGTTATATGTATCATAAGTAGTGTATCAAAAATATCTAAACTATGCGAAATATATATTTAAACAAAAGAAAAAGCGGGACGAATCCCGCTTTCCTAATTGCTATCTTATCGACGTAAACCAAGTTTCGCGATTAATGCGCGGTAACGTTCTACTTCGTTATCACGTAAGTATTTTAATAAGTTACGACGACGTCCAACCATTTTGAATAGACCACGACGTGAGTGATGATCTTTCTTGTGAGTACGTAAATGTTCGTTTAAAGAATTAATTTCTTCCGTAAGTACTGCGATTTGAATATCTGCAGAACCAGTATCACTTTCGTGTATTCTGAATTCAGCGATTAGTTCATTTTTACGTTCATTTGTAATTGCCATTTTTGTTTTCCTCCTATATTTGAAAATATCCCCTATTCCTGAGCAATCGTTGGAGAATCGAAAAAGCCAAGGAATGGTTAAGTACATTTTGCACTATAAAAATATACCATATTGCCATTTGAGAAGCAACTTATTTACTGTTCTTTAAAATAATCAATGGCAACTTCTTTATCTTTCCCGATTTGTTCTTTCAGAGCTTCAATTCCACTAAATTTTTGTTCCGATCGAATTCTTTTATACCAGTGGACCACGACTTCTTCTCCGTAAATAGATTGATCAAAATCTATCACATGAACTTCAATACTCAGGTTCTTTTCATCTGGATTATTAAATGTTGGTTTATAACCTACATTGCAAACACCTTCATGCCATTTTTCTTGCACTTGGATTTTCACAGCGTATACTCCTGTGGAAGGAGTAAATTGACCTTCTGTAGGCTTAACATTTGCGGTTGGGAAATTGATTGTTCTTCCCCTTTTATCTCCATGAACAACAACTCCAGATAACATAAATGGTCTACCCAAAAGGAACATTACATCTTCTAGGTCCCCCATTTTTAGTGCTTCTCTAATTCTAGTCGAACTTATTTTATCACCTTCATACGCTTGTTTAGAAACGACCGAAACAGTATATTCTCCACTAGAAAGTTGTTCCATTTCTTCCATCGTCCCTTTTCCAAAAGCTCCAAACGTAAAATCAAAACCAGCCGTAACATGTTTCACATTTGCTTTTTTTATAAAGGAGTCTATAAATTGGAGTGGCGTTAGTTTCGCAAAGTCAGAGGTAAATCTCACAACGAAAACAGTGTCTACTTTTAACTCTTTTAATATTTCTATTTTTTGTTCAAGTGGTGTTATATAAAATACTTCTTCTTTACTTCTACCAAGAACTAGAGAGGGGTGAGGATCAAAAGTCATTACCGCCGTTTTCAAACCATATTCTATGCTTTTTTCAAAAGCTTTTCCTATAACTGCTTGATGTCCCCTGTGTACACCATCAAAAAAACCGATTGCCAACGAATATGCTTTATTCTCTTCATTCATAAATAAATGATTTGGGTAAGATAAATAATGTACGTTCATATTAAACTCCTTTTTCAGTTGCAAACATTTTTTCTGGTTTCATCATACCATCTTTTGTTGGATGTTTGATATACACTGCTAGTGGTTTTGCATTTTTAATAAAAACAATTTTTTCATTTGTTTCGAGCATTGGATTTACTGGTATAACTTGGCCATTGGTAATACTTTTTTCTATTTCACCAGTTACTTCTATCATTGGCCAATCATCTAGTGCATATTGAATAGGGAATATAGAAGTTTCTAAAGTAGCATTTAAGTTAGCATTATTTACTTCAGATAAAGTAAGGCATTGGTCCTTAGTAAAACTCCCAGAAGCTGTTCGGATAAGGGATGACATATGAGCTGGATACCCTAATAATTCTCCTATTTGCACCGCTAATGTTCGGATATATGTGCCCTTGCTACAGTCTATTTCAATAGAAAAAGATATCGTTTCTCCATTAAATTCGGTAGCAGTATCTAATAATTCTAATCGATGAATAGTAACTTTTCTACTGGGACGCTCTATTACTTTACCCTCGCGCGCATACTCGTAAAGTCTTTTACCATTTACTTTAACAGCAGAATACATGGGTGGTGTTTGTGTAATTTCTCCTGTTAATCTTTGTAAAGCTGAGATTATTTGTTCTTTTGAAAAATGTTTTGTAGATAAATTTTGTTCTACAATTTCCCCGTCTGCATCTTCGGTAGTAGTAGAGGTTCCAATAGAAACGGTTGCCACATATGTTTTACCCTGGTTCATTATATACTCTGCCACTTTCGTTGCTTGCCCCAAACAAATTGGCAATACTCCTTCTACGCTTGGATCTAGTGTGCCGGTATGCCCAATTCGCTTCATATGAAGTATTTTACGAAGTTTGAATATGCAATCGTGAGAAGTCATACCTTTTTCTTTCCACAATGGAAGAATCCCTTCATACATGTTTGTTCACCTCTTTTTTAAAATATACAACAAAGAAGTCTGCTTGTTGTAATAAGCAGACTTCTCATTTTATTCTTATTGCTCTGATTGCTCTGATGTTTTATTAATTTCACGTAATAAATTATCAATTTTATTGCCGTATAATGCTGATTCATCAATTTCAAATAAAAGTTCAGGCGTAATGCGAAGTCTAATACGTTGTCCAATTTCTGAACGAATAAAGCCTTTCGCTTTGTCTAAAGCTCTTATAGTATCTTTATTATCGCCGTTTAAGACAGTAATATAGATAGTCGCCTGTTGTAGGTCACCTGTTACTGCTACATCTGTTACAGTAACAAATCCAATACGAGGATCTTTAAGTTTTCTACTGATGATTTCGCCTAACTCTTTTTTCATTTGTTCAGCAACTCGATTTGCGCGCATCGACATGAAGGTTACACCTCAATTTCTGTCTATAAATATTCTTTTCTTATATCGATACATTCCCATTCAGGATTAGACTCGAGGAATGTAATGGCATATGAAAGCTCTCGTTCAGCTGCTACTTTATCTGAAGATATAATAACCATCCCGATAAGCGTTCGTTGCCAGACATCCTGGTGGTCTAATTCCACAATAGAAACATTGTATTTTTGTTTTGCTCGAGTAAGCATACTTTGCAGTACTGCTCTTTTTTCTTTCAATGAATGTGCAGTTGGAATCAAAAATTCACACTCTGCATATACAATCATTTACGTTTTATTTCTTCCATAATAAATGCTTCCACAATATCGCCTTCTTTAATTTCATTAAAGTTTTTGATTGTTAATCCACATTCATACCCTTTAGCTACTTCTTTAGCGTCATCTTTAAAACGTTTTAGTGTATCTAATTCGCCCTCAAATATAACGATACTGTCACGAATTACACGTACTCCGCTATCTCTTGCAAGTTTACCTTCAGTTACGTATGAACCAGCAATTGTACCAACTTTAGATACTTTGAATGTTTCACGAACCTCGGCTTGACCAATAATTTTTTCTTGGTATTCAGGATCAAGTAAACCTTTCATCGCAAATTCGATTTCTTCGATTACTTTGTAGATTATTTTGTGTAAACGAATATCTACACCATCTTCTTCAGCTGCACGTTTTGCATTTAGATCAGGTCGAACGTTGAAACCGATAACAATTGCGTTTGAAGCAGCTGCTAAAGAAATATCTGATTCTGTAATTGCTCCAGCTCCAGTATGAATAATACGAACATTTACACCTTCTACTTCAATTTTCATAAGTGATGATGCCATAGCTTCAACTGTACCTTGAACATCTGCTTTTACGATAATGTTAAGCTCTTTCATTTCTCCTTGTTTCATTTGATCAAATAAATTATCAAGTGTTACACGAGTTTTTTCAGAGCGTTGATTAACTTGTGCTTCTGATGCACGAGATTCTCCAACTTGACGAGCAGTTTTCTCATCTTCAAATACTACGAAACGATCTCCAGCTTTAGGTACTTCGTTTAATCCAGTAATTTCTACAGGCGTAGAAGGACCAGCTTCTTTCACGCGACGACCAAGATCATTTATCATTGCACGCACTCGTCCGAATGAGTGCCCTACAACGATCGGATCTCCAACGCGTAAAGTTCCATCTTGTACAAGTAAAGTGGCAACTGAGCCTTTTCCTTTATCAAGTTGAGCTTCGATAACAGAACCAATTGCAAGACGTTTAGGATTTGCTTTTAGTTCAGCAACCTCAGAAACAAGTAAAACCATTTCTAATAGGTTATCAATTCCATCACCTGTTAAAGCTGAAATAGGAACGAAGATCGTTTCTCCACCCCAAGCTTCAGATACTAAACCGTGTTCAGTAAGTTCTTGCATAACTTTATCAGGATTAGCAGATGGTTTATCCATTTTGTTTACCGCAACAATAATTGGAACTTCAGCAGCTTTAGCATGATTAATTGCCTCAACAGTTTGTGGCATTACTCCATCATCCGCAGCAACTACAAGAATAGTAACATCCGTAACTTTTGCACCACGAGCACGCATTGTTGTAAATGCAGCATGTCCAGGTGTATCTAAGAACGTTATTTTTTTCCCATTTTCAACAACAACTTGGTATGCACCAATATGCTGCGTAATCCCGCCGGCTTCTCCAGCAGTAACTTTCGTATTACGAATAGAGTCAAGTAAAGTTGTTTTACCATGGTCAACGTGTCCCATAATTGTTACAACTGGTGGACGTTCTTCTGAATCCTCTGGATTTCCTTCAGCAGATTCGAAGAATACATCTAAATCAGTAATGTCGATTTTAATTTCTTCTTCTACTTCTACACCATAGTCTGCACAAATTAATTCAATAGCATCCTTATCCAATACTTGGTTAATTGTAGACATTACACCAAGTAAGAATAATTTCTTAATAATTTCAGCCGGTTCACGACCTATTTTTTTTGATAACTCTATAACTGTCAAAGACTCAGTAAATGTAATTTTCGCAGGTAATTCTCTTTCTTTTCTTGGCACTGGTGGTTGAACAGGTGTAGTTGGGCCTTTTCTTCTTTTTTGGAACCTTTGGCCTGGTCTATTTTGACCGCCTGGACGACTGTTTCCACCTGGACGTGCATTATTAGTAAAAACTTTTTTTTCTTTTGGTTGACTGTTTGTACCCTGTGTTGCAGTACTTGGTGTAGCTGGTTTTGATTGTCCTTGGTTTTGGCCACTTGGTCTAGATTGACTTTGACCTGTAGTAGGACGTGATTGTGTTTGACTTGCTGGTCTAGATTGACTTTGTCCAGTTGGACGCGATTGCGATTGACTCGCTGGTCTAGATTGACTTTGTCCAGTTGGACGCGATTGCGATTGACTCGCTGGTCTAGATTGACTTTGTCCAGTTGGACGCGATTGCGATTGACTTGCTGGTCTAGATTGACTCTGTCCAGATGGTTTTGATTGATTTGATGTAGTTTGTGCTTGAGGTTTAGCTTGGACAACCTTATTTGGTTGGCCTGCTGTTTTTTTATAGATGCCGTCTAATTTTTGAACAGCGTCTCCTTCTAGCGTAGACATATGGTTAGTTACTTCAACATTTAGTTTCGTTAATTGCTCAATAACTTCTTTACTTGATTTATCAATTTGTTTAGCGTATTCATGAACTCTGATTTTAGTCATTAGCTCACCCCCGGTTAAATTCGTTGAGAAGGCCGGACAATTTTTTTGCAAAACCATCATCCATAATGGCAATTGTCACCCTGGCCTCTTTTCCCGTTGCATGTCCGAGATCGTGCCGGTCTCCAAAGACATGCAGCTCAACGTTAAAAGATGCACATTTATCATTAATTTTTTTCGCAGTATTTTTAGAAGCGTCGCCTGATAAAATAACTAACTTCGCTTTTTGGCTTCTAATTTCTTTTACTACTAATTCTTCACCAGAAGTTGTCTTTCTAGCCCGCGTTGCAAGTCCAAGTAAATTTAAAATTTGTTGTTCTATTTTCATTTTAATTTTTCTCTTTCAATGATGACAATTAACTCGTCATATATTTCAGTTGGTATTGTAACTTCTAAATGATTACCTAAAGAATTTTTCTTTTTTGCCTTGTTAATTGCTTCGATTGTTTTAGAAACATAAGCACCTCGACCGGATTTTTTTCCAGTTAAGTCTACTGACACTTCTCCTTCTTTCGAACGGACAATACGAATCATTTCTTTTTTGGGAATCATTTCTCCAGTTGCAACACATTTACGTAATGGAATTTTCTTTTGGACCACCATACAAGCTCACCATCCTTGCTTATTTATCGTCTTTATAAAAGTCGAAGTCATCCATTTCTTCTGAGTTTAAGCTTTCAACTATTACTTGAGGTGAGTTTTCATTAGGATATATCCCTAATTCTCTCGCATCTGTTTCACTCTTAATATCAATTTTCCAACCAGTTAGCTTAGCAGCAAGTCTAGCATTTTGACCTCTTTTACCAATTGCAAGGGAAAGTTGATAATCTGGCACAACTACTGTTGTCGATTTTTCTAATTCATGTACTTGAACATCTAATACTTTAGATGGGCTAAGTGCATTTGCAACAAAAATAACTGGATCTTCAGACCATTCTACGATATCAATCTTTTCACCACTAAGTTCATTTACAATCGTTTGCACACGTGCACCTTTTGCACCTACACAAGAACCTACAGGATCAATTTCATCGTTATGTGCAAATACAGAAATCTTCGAACGATCTCCTGCTTCACGTGCAATCGATTTAATCTCTACGATTCCTTCGAAAATTTCTGGTACTTCCATTTCAAATAGTCTACGTAATAACCCAGGATGAGTTCTTGAAACAAATACTTGTGGTCCACGAGTAGTCCGTTCTACTTTTGTAATATACACTTTAATACGGTCATGTGGTTTGTATGTTTCAGTTTGAATTTGTTCATTTAAAGGTAAAACTGCTTCCACTTTACCTAGACCTACATAGATATTACGAGCATCTAAACGTTCCACTATACCGTTTACAATATCGTCTTCGCGATCCACATATTCTTCATAGATAAGTCCACGTTCTGCTTCACGTACGCGTTGCGTTACAACTTGTTTTGCGGTTTGTGCTGCGATACGACCAAAGTTACGTGGAGTAACTTCTTCTTCTACAATGTCCCCTAACTCATAGTGGGGATTAATTACTTTTGAATCTTCTAGGGAAATTTGTAATCTTTCATCAGTTACTTCTTCAACTACATCTTTTCTAGAATAAACAAGAATTGTACCAGAACCTAGATTTAAGTCCACTCGAACATTTTGTGCTTGGTTAAAGTTTCTTTTATATGCAGTTACTAATGCAGCTTCAATTGCATCTAATAATACATCTCTTGAAATACCTTTTTGTGTTTCTAATTCGTTTAGCGCATCTAATAATTCGCTACTCATTGCCATCACTCCTCAATATACATTATGCAGAGAAATCAATCGCTAAACGAGCAAGCGCAATTTTCTCTTTCTCGATTTTGATTTTGATTCTTCTAGTTTTCACGCGTACTTCTATTAAAATGCCGTCTTCTGCAGAATAGGAAACTAATGTACCTTCGAACTCTTTAGCTCCATTTACTGGTTCATACGTTTTAATATACACATGTTTACCTACTGCTTGTTCAAAATCTTTCTCTTTCTTCAATGGTCGTTCTGCACCAGGAGAAGAAACTTCTAAAAAGTAGTTTTCATTTATTGGATCTACTTCATCTAATATTTCACTTAGTTTTTCACTAACTTGTGCACACTGTTCAATATCAATACGGCCAGATGGTGTATCGATATATACACGCAAAAACCAATCTTGACCTTCTTTTAGGTACTCGATTTCAACAAGTTCTAAAGTTAATTCTTGTAAAATCGGTGTAACAAGCTCTTCAATTTTGCTAGTAATATTACTCATACATGCCTCCCAAACATCAATGATTTTCTATAAAACAACAGAAAAGAGCGGGAAATCCCACTCTTTCGTCACAGAACTATGAAACATTGGTACTTTTATAGTATCATACTTCTTTTACCCTTGCAAATGAGGTTCTAGAATAAGGACAACTGATTGGCGTCTGGTAGGCCTTCCAAACATCCCATAGCATCCATGTATTCAATAATAGTTTTAGAAACTTTCCCTCTTTGTTGCAAATCCTCTTTAGATAAAAACTCCCCATCAATACGAGCCTTTACAATTTGAATTGCTACGTTAGTACCTAAACCTGGAATTGCATCAAATGGTGGGATCAGTGTGTTACCCTCAATTATAAATTCATCCGCTTTTGATTTATATAAATCAACTTTCTGCAATTTAATTCCACGCTCTGACATTTCAAGTGCAATTTCTAAAACTGTCATTAAGTTTTTTTCTTTCGGTGATGCTTCCAAACCTTTTGCGTTTATTTCATCTAGCTTAGAACGGATTGTTTGAGAACCGTTTATCATGGCGATTAAATCAAAATCTGATGCACGAACAGTAAAATAAGCTGCATAGTATAGTATTGGAAAATGCACTTTAAAATATGCCACTCTTACTGCCATTAATATATAGGCTGCCGCATGGGCTTTCGGGAACATGTATTTAATCTTTTTACATGATTCAATATACCAATTGGCCACTCCTTTAGATTTCATTTCAGCTTCAAATTCTGGAGTTAACCCTTTCCCTTTACGAACAGATTCCATAATTTTAAACGCAAGTGAAGGGTCAAGCCCTTGGTAGATTAAATAAACCATAATATCATCACGACAACCTATAACATCTGACAATTGACAAGTTCCATCTTGAATAAGTTCTTGTGCATTTCCAAGCCATACATCCGTACCGTGAGATAATCCAGAAATTTGAACTAGCTCAGAAAATGTAGTTGGTTTAGTCTCTTCAAGCATTTGACGAACAAAACGAGTTCCAAATTCCGGAATACCTAAAGTTCCGGTTTTACAATCAATCTGATCTACTGTTACTCCAAGTGATTCAGGGCCACTGAAAATTTTCATCACTTCTGGATCATCTGTTGGAATCGTTTTAGGATCAATTCCAGACAAATCTTGCAACATACGAATGACAGTTGGATCATCGTGCCCTAGTATATCTAATTTAAGTAAATTATCATGAATTGAATGGAAATCAAAATGCGTCGTTTTCCATTCAGAATCCTGTGCATCTGCAGGGAATTGTATGGGCGTAAAATCGAAAATATCCATATAATCTGGCACTACAATAATTCCACCTGGATGTTGCCCAGTTGTTCGCTTAACTCCTGTACATCCTTGTACTAGTCGATCAATTTCTGCTCCGCGCATTGTTAAGTTATTGTCATTTGAATAACCACGTACATAGCCATATGCAGTTTTTTCAGCAACTGTACCTATTGTTCCAGCTCTAAATACATTATCTTCCCCAAAAAGTTCTTTCGTATAATTATGGGCTATAGGCTGATATTCTCCACTAAAGTTCAAATCTATATCGGGAACTTTATCCCCTTTAAAACCTAAGAAAGTTTCGAATGGAATATCTTGGCCCTCTTTCACATAAGGAATATCACATGTATCACAGCTTTTGTTTGGCAAATCAAATCCAGAACCAACAGAACCATCTAAGAAAAATTCCGATTTTTTACAATTTGGACATACATAATGCGGTGGCAGGGGATTTACTTCTGTAATTTCTGTTAACGTTGCTACTAACGAAGACCCTACAGATCCACGTGAACCAACTAAGTAACCATCATCTAATGATTTTTTCACTAATTTATGAGAAATTAAATAAATAACAGCGAATCCATGACCGATAATAGACGTTAATTCTTTTTCTATTCGAGCTTCAACAATTTCAGGCAGTTCTTCACCGTAAATCTCTTTAGCTTTCGAATAAGTCAATGATCTAACTTCTTCATCAGCACCTTCGATTTTTGGTGTATATAAATCATCTTTAATCGGTTTTATATCTTCTATTGAATCTGCAATTTTTTGTGGATTTGTCACTACAATCTCTTTTGCTAACTCTTCTCCTAAGAACGAAAATGCATCTAACATTTCATTTGTTGTACGGAAATGTACTTTAGGAAGTTCGGCACGATTTAGAGGATTTGCACCTCCCTGAGAGTTCACTAAAATCTTTCTAAAAATCGCATCATTTTCATGTAAATAATGGACATTTCCTGTAGCAACTACTGGAAGATTAAGTTTTTTTCCAAGTTTTATCATTTTACGAATAATGTCTTCTAAGTTCCATTCATCCCGCACAAGTTCAAGTTCTAATAGATGAGAATAGACTTCTTTCGGATGAATTTCTAAGAAATCATAGAACTTCGCAATTTCTTCCACCTGTTCAAGTGGTTTTTGCATGAGACCAGAGAATACTTCACCTTTGTCACATCCAGAACCAACGATTAATCCTGCTCTATGTTTTTGGAGTGTAGATTTTGTTATTCTTGCTCCCCTGTGAAATGTTGAAATATGAGAATAAGAAACTAATTTGAATAAGTTTTTTAATCCTTCATCATTTACAGCGAAAATAGTACAGTGGGTCGGTCTTGCTTGTTTATAGGAATCCCCTTGGCCCACATGTTTATTAAAATCATCATGATACTTTATTTCCTTTTCTTCCGCTTCTTTCAACAAATGAAGAAGTAAATAGGCTGTTGCTTCACAGTCGAATATTGCTCTGTGGGCTTGCGTTAACTCTATGTTAAATTTTTTCGTAAGTGAACCTAATCTGTGAGTTTTAAATTCTGGGTGTAAAAATCTGGCTAGCTCTAATGTATCAATTACTGGATGGGTAAAGTAATCGATTCCACTTCTACGGTATCCTTCATATAAGAATCCCATATCGAAAGTTGCATTGTGGGCAACAATTATCCCTTCTCCAATGAATTCATAAAAATCTTGAATAACTTGCTCAATTTCTGGAGCATTACGCACCATATCATCAGTAATTCCAGTAAGTTCTATTGTAGTTGCTGATAGAGCATGGTGCGGATTAACAAAGCGTTCAAATTTATCAATAACGTTGCCCTTATACATTTTAACTGCCGCAAGCTCAATTATTTTGTCATAGGTTGCAGATAAACCTGTTGTCTCAACATCAAATACAATATATGTTGCATCTTCAAGCAAAGTATGTTGCTCTTCAAAGGCGATAGGTACACCATCATGAACTAGATTTGCTTCCAGCCCATAAAGTATTTTAATGCCATTCTTTTTCCCAGCAGCGTAGGCTTCCGGAAAAGACTGAACATTAGCATGATCCGTAATGGCAATTGCTTTGTGTCCCCATTTTGCCGCTTGTTCAACCAATGAAGATACGGAAGATACTGCATCCATTACACTCATTGGTGAATGTAAATGCAACTCAACTCGCTTCTCTTTGGCCGTATCAAAACGGAGTACTGGATTAATCTCACACATATCCTGAGCCATGATGATTAAATCACGGACAAACGTATCATTTTGGACAGAGCCTCTTACTTTAATCCACATACCCTTTTTCAGACGCGCCATCATTTGTGCATCTTCTTTATCACGAGAAAACATTTTAACAAGTATTGAATCTGTATAGTCCGTTACTTTTGCAGTAAGCAATGATCGGCCACTTCGAAGTTCTTTTACTTCAACATCAAATACAAAACCTTCAATTGTAACTCGTCTTTCTTCATCTTGAATCTTACCGATTTCCATGGTAGATTCTTCTTTTTTAAGTGGAGTACCCAGTTGGAAAGGACCGTCTATTGCATCATCCCCTCCGTCCCCTCTTTCTTGCTCACGTTTTTGAAGATCATTTAGCGCTTTTTTACCTATCTCTTCTTCTTCTATCTTACGTTGTTCTAAAAAAGCAACTTGAGCAGCCGCTAACGCTTCCGTATCTTCAACTAATTTAAAATCAAAGGGAAGTCTAGGAAATCCAAAAGTTTCATATGTGGTAGCTAGTTGTTCTGTATATTTATTTTTAAATGAGCGATATTCAATTTCTTGAGCGCATGTTAACTGAATCATTTGTCCATTAAATTCTGGTTGTTGTTGCACTAAACGATCTCTAAGTGGAGGTGCCATATCACTTAACTCATTAATAACAGCTTTCCAGTAATCTTTTATAAGTGAATCTGTAACATCCGAATTTATGCAATCTATCGTAATATACACATTCGCAATACCTATAAATTTTCCCTCTATTCTTTTTCTGAACAACTGATAAACATCATAAGGAAGAATAGTAGCGCAATTTATTTGAAAATGCCATTGTCTAATTTTCTTATGTACCGTAAATCTTGTAATGGAGGCACCTTCGAAATGCTTAACGATTTGATCATCTGTTAGATCAAGTTGTTGTAACAATATGTGCATTCTTGACTTACCATCTTGCATCATGAAGAACTCCCCCTTTATTATCAACAGAAAAAGAAAGGAAAGTTCATCCTATCGAACTTTCCTTTCTTTTTAATTATTTGTTAAAAGAAAAAACGTTGAATATCATTCCATGTAACGACTACCATCAATACCATTAAAAGCATGATCCCAACAAAATGAATCATTCCTTCTTTTTGCTTATCAACTGGCTTTCCTCGAATTGCTTCAAATAAGAAAAATAACAGTCGACCACCATCTAGTGCAGGTAATGGCAATAAATTCATGATTCCTAAATTTATACTCAAAAGAGCAGCCCAGTATATCAAATTATATACACCAGATTCCGCAACATCTTCAGTAACTTTATATATACCAACTGGTCCTGATAAATCATCTATTGAAAATTGGCCATTTACAAGGTTTCCAAGGGCTGTAAATATTAATAGCGTTGTATTGTAAGTTTGCTCTGCTCCATATACTACTGCTTTAACCGGATTTTTTTCCATTGGACTACTATATGTAACACCAATTTGTCCAACTTTTTCTTTTCCGGCAACAACTTCATTTGGAGTCATGTTTAAGTCTAAAGATTCACCATTTCGTTCAACTGTAAAATCCATTGCTTCATTTGGACTTACTTTCACTTCTTCAGAAAGCTCTTTCCAAGAGGTAATAGTAACTCCGTTAATCATTGTAACCAAATCTCCATCTTGCATTCCTGCTTGTTCAGCAGGACTTTCTGGAACAACTGTCGTAATGACAGGTTCATAGGTTGGAATACCTTGCAGTAGACCAAGTGCTACAAAGATAAAAAAGGATAAAATAAAATTAAATAGTGGTCCAGCAAAAATTGCCAAAGATCGCTGCCCAACGGTTTTAGAGCCAAATTGTCGATCATAAGGTGCAATAAATGTCTCTTTACCATTTTCATTAATTACGGCATTTCTTGCAACTTTGTAACGCACAAGTCGCTCTTCTTCATTGTATCCCTCGATGTACATTTCTTTCATCAAATCAGATTTCTCAACTTCTAAAAAAAGCATATCAGGAAATTGTTTATTTTGATTTAATACAATTTGCTCAATTTCATTTGCATCATTTAGCCGAATACCTAAACGAAATCCTGGCTGAAGTTCGATTGAATCCAAATCTTCTCCAGCCATTCGAACATATCCACCAATAGGCAGTAGTCGAATTGTATAAAGTGTTTCTCCTTTTGTCATAGCAAAAATTTTCGGACCCATACCAATAGCAAACTCTCTTACCATGATCCCTGCTTTTTTCGCGAAAAGGAAATGTCCTAATTCATGAAAAAAGACGATAGCCCCAAAAATAATAATAAACGCAATAGCCGTTTCCATCATATCCCACCTTCATTGTAAAACAGCTTGTCTTACATTATTTCATCATTTTAGCATGTTTTGAACTGTTTTTCTTGTTTCAGCATCCACATGTAGAATTGTTTCTAAATCAGGACTTGAAATTTTCACATGTTTAAACATTGCTCGTTCTATGAATTCATCAATTTCTAAAAAACTAATCTTTTCTTGCAAGAATAACGCAACTGCAGCTTCGTTTGCAGCATTTAAGACAGTTGTCATTGTACCACCTATTTTACCTGCATCTATTGCAAGTTTTAAAGCATGGTATCTTGTGTAATTCATTTCTTCAAAATGAAGTTTCCCAATTTCTACTAAATTCAATCGTTTGGCATGTGGGCGATGCAAGCGGTTTGGATAAGAGAGTGCATACTGAATAGGCACTCTCATGTCTGGAGTTCCTAGTTGAGCTATAACACTTGTGTCTTGAAATTCAATCATCGAGTGAATAATACTTTCCCGATGCAACAACACTTCGATATCGTCGTATGAAATATCGAATAGAACATGGGCTTCAATTACTTCTAAGCCTTTATTCATCATAGTTGCTGAATCTATAGTGATTTTAGAACCCATTGACCAGTTCGGGTGATTTAGCGCTTCCTTAACCGTTACATGTTTTAATTGTTCTCTCGTTCGATCTCGGAAGCTACCACCAGAAGCTGTAATGACTAACTTAGAAACATCTGATTTTTTTTCACCATTTAACGCTTGGAATAAAGCTGAATGCTCGCTATCAACTGGAAGGATTGGAACATTGTGTACTTTAGCAGCTTGCATCACTAAGTGACCAGCAGTGACGAGTGTCTCTTTATTCGCAATAGCAATCGTTATACCTTTTTTAATCGCTTCCAGTGTAGGATTTAAACCTACGCTACCTAGGACGGCATTTACTAAAATATCTGCATTGGTATGTGCTGCAATTTGAACAAGACCTTCATCTCCAAATGACACTTGCACCTTAGGAAACTCTTTATGTAATAGTCTTGCATCCTCTTCATGTAAAACGGAAATTGCTTCTACTGGAAATTGTTTCAAAATCTTTCTTGTCTCTTCCATATTTTTACCAACTGAAAAAGCAACTAATTGAAATTCTTCCGGATGGTCTTTTATTATATCCAATGTTTGAATACCAATAGAACCAGTTGCACCTAATAAACTTATTCTTTTCTTCATAAAATAATGTCGTCTCCTTAAATAAAATGTAAAAAGTGCAATAGTGGAAGTACAAATAGTAGACTGTCAAAACGGTCTAAAATCCCTCCATGCCCAGGTAATATTTTACCTGAATCCTTCACATGATAATGTCTCTTAATAGCAGACTCTACTAAATCCCCCAGCTGACCAAATATAGAAGCCGCAATAGTAATACCTATCAATGCTATATACGACGAAGTTAAAGGACTAATCCATTGAATAATAAAAGCTGTTATTAGTGCCCAAACAATACCACCTACAAATCCTTCAACCGTTTTATTTGGTGAAATTTCTGGCCAAAGTTTTCGTTTACCTAATTTCCGTCCTGTAAAATAAGCACCAGAATCTGTTGTCCAAACGATCAATAAAGCATATATCAAATAGGATAATCCAATACTTCTCGTTTCAATAAAATAATAAAATCCAATTCCTACGTATAAAGTTCCTAAAAGTACAAACGCGGCATCATCAAATGTAAAATGATTTTTCACCAAAACTGTATAAATAAGTAGCAAGAAAATAGCTACAAAAAGCCATTCTATTTTCGTGTGACCCGTCACGTCTAATACATCAGTTGCAATGGTTGAAGGCAACAATAATATAAACAATAAAAGCATGGAAACAATACCCGCAAAAGAAAATAGCTTAATTCCTTTCATACGCAAGATTTCATATACCCCAATTGTTGCAATCAGATAAATTAATATAGTAAATACAGGTCCTCCAAATATAACAATGGGAACAAAGAATGCCAAAGCTAATGCACCGGTTATAATTCGTTGTTTCAATTAACTTCTTCCCCCTTAAGGCCACCATACCTTCTATTTCGTTTTTGATATATTTCAATAGCATCCATTAAACATTCTTCATCAAAATCAGGCCACAATGTTTCTGTGAACCAAAACTCAGTATAAGCTAATTGCCAAAGCATAAAGTTACTTAATCGAACTTCTCCGCTAGTTCTAATCAGTAGATCCGGTTCTTTTAAATCTTTTGTCATCAAATGACTGCTGACTAATTCTTCCGTTATATCATTTGAAGAGACCTTACCTTCTTGTACATCATATACAATTTTTTGAACTGCCTGCACAATTTCATCTCTAGAACCATAATTCATAGCAAAATTTAATATTAATCCATCATTATTTGCAGTTTGCTCAACAGCTTTATTAATAGAACTCTTGGTATATTCAGGGAGTGAATCAATATTGCCCATCATTTTCACTTGAACATTTTGCTCCATTAACTCTGGTAAGTATGTTCCCAAAAACTCTTCTGGTAAACGCATTAAAAACTCTACCTCTAACTTTGGCCTTTTCCAGTTCTCCGTTGAAAATGCATAAAGAGTCAGAGTATTAATCCCAACTTCATTTGCAAATTTTGTTATTTTTTTAACTGTCTTCATACCTTCATGATGACCCGCAACTCGCGGTAAGGTTCTTTTTTTTGCCCATCTGCCATTTCCATCCATAATAATAGCAATATGAGAAGGCAATTGTTGGGATTGCGCCACTTGTTTTCTTTCCATCAAATCATTACTTATCATTTTTTTCTTTTTACGAAAAAACTTATTTAGCATACTTAGTCCTCCACTTTACACCTTCTCGAATCATATATATTCTATCATATCAAAAGTCTTCCTATTTTACTTCATAGAATTAAAAAAAGCGCCCCAAATAAAGGACGCTTTATCTTAGCATAAAGTTCAATGATTAAACTTCCATAATCTCTTTTTCTTTATCTTTTGTTATCGTGTCTATTTTTTCAATGTTTGAATCGGTAAGTTTTTGAATTTCTTCCGAATAGCTTCTTAAATCATCTTCTGTAATAGCACCAGATTTTTCTAATTTTTTCAAATCATCATTGCCATCACGACGAACATTACGAATGTTAATCTTCGCCTCTTCTGCCTCTTTTTTCACTTGTTTCACAAGATCTTTACGACGCTCTTCTGTTAAAGCAGGAATGACCATACGAATAAGTGTACCATCATTTGTAGGGTTAATTCCTAAATCAGACTTCATAATCGCTTTTTCGATATCCGCTAAAATTGTTTTATCATATGGTTGGATTGTGATTAAACGTGCTTCTGGAGTTGCTATTCCTGCCATTTGATTGATTGGAGTTGGTGCACCATAATAATCGATAGAGATTTTATCAAGTAAAGAAGCACTAGCACGACCAGCACGAATAGTTGATAATTCTCTACTATACGCAGAAATCGATTTATTCATTTTATCTTTTGTTTGTTCTACAACTTGTTTCGGCATTATGAATTCCTCCTAACGACTGTACCAATAGTTTCTCCCAGAACAGCCTTTTTAATATTTCCTTTTTCCATTATTGAGAATACAATAAGTGAGATGTCATTGTCCATACATAAAGTAGAAGCGGTTGAATCCATTACTTGTAAACCTTGTTGAATTACCTCGAAGAATGATAATTCATCGTATTTTACAGCATTTTTATCTATTTTAGGATCAGCAGAATATACACCATCCACATTATTTTTAGCCATTAGTATAACATCTGCTTCTATTTCAGCTGCTCTAAGTGCTGCAGTTGTATCTGTTGAGAAGTATGGATTTCCAGTTCCAGCTGCAAAAATAACTACTCGTTTCTTTTCCAAGTGACGAATTGCTTTTCTACGTATGTAAGGTTCTGCCACTTGACGCATTTCAATAGAAGTTTGAACACGAGTTTGAATCCCTGCTTTTTCAAGCGAATCTTGCAATGCAAGTGAATTCATAACAGTAGCAAGCATTCCCATATAGTCAGCTGTTGCACGGTCCATTCCCATTTCACTACCTACTTTACCTCGCCAAATGTTCCCTCCACCTACTACGACTGCAACTTCAACACCAAGTTCTACTACTTCTTTTACTTGTTCAGCAACCGATTTAATAATCTCAGGTGAAAGTCCAAAACCTTGTTCTCCAGCTAATGCTTCGCCACTTAGTTTTAAAACGATTCTTTTGTATTGCGGTGTACTCATAGGTATCCTCCATCTCTTTTCTTGAAAAATAGGGAACACAAATTACGTGTTCCCTAGTTGTTTTGTCTATTCCATGAAAAATAAATTAATTATTTTTCACTTTATGTGATTAGTTACCTTTTACTTGGCTCATTACTTCTTCAGCAAAGTTATCTTCACGTTTTTCAATACCTTCACCAACAGCATAACGAGTAAATGATTTTAAGTTACCACCAGTTGATTCAACAAATACGCGAACTTTTTGATCTGGGTTTTTAACGAATGATTGATCTAATAAACAAACTTCTTCGAAATATTTCCCAAGGCGACCTTCTACCATTTTAGCAACGATATTTTCTGGTTTACCTTCGTTAAGAGCTTGTTCTGTTAATACTTTGCGTTCATGTTCTACTTCATCAGCAGATACTTCATCGCGCGAGATGTAAGCAGGGTTTAATGCAGCGATATGCATTGCAACGTCTTTTGCTGCTTGAGCTTCTGTAGACCCTTCAAGAACTGTAAGAACTCCAATACGTCCACCCATATGTAAATATGGACCAAATGCATCTGCATCTGTTTTTGTTTCAATAACAAAACGACGAAGTGTAATTTTTTCCCCAATTTTAGCAACAGCATTAGAAATAACGTTTTCTACTGTAAGACCTTCTTCAATAATTGAAGTTAATGCTTCTTCTACTGAAGCTGGTTCAGTTGCTAATAAATGAGCAGATACTTGTTTTACTAATTGTTGGAAAGCTTCGTTTTTAGAAACGAAATCTGTTTCTGCATTTATTTCTAATAATACAGCTTTATTTCCTTCGACTTGAATAAAAGTAGTACCTTCAGCAGCTATACGATCCGCTTTTTTAGCTGCAGAAGAAAGACCTTTTTCACGTAAAAAGTCGATTGCCGCTTCTAAGTCACCATCTGTTTGTACTAAAGCTTTTTTACAATCCATCATACCTGCGCCTGTTTTTTCACGCAATTCTTTAACCATTTGTGCTGTAACTGCCATTTATAATTCCTCCTAGAAAAATTCTAAATTCTTTTTCTCAAAAAAAGGTGATAAGTGGTTTGGCCGCTTATCACCTTTTAGTAAATGTGTCTTACTCAGCAGCTTCTACTACTTCGTCTTCACCTTGTCTTGCTTCAAGTAATGCATCCGCCATTTTACCAGTTAATAATTTAACTGCACGAATTGCATCATCATTTGCAGGAATTACATAGTCGATTTCATCTGGGTCACAGTTTGTATCAACGATTCCTACTAATGGGATGTTCAATTTAATAGCTTCTGCCACTGCAATACGTTCTTTACGTGGATCAACTACGAACATTACATCTGGAATAGCTTTCATATCACGAATACCGCCTAAGAATTTAACAAGACGCTCATGTTGTTTTTTAAGTTGAACTACTTCTTTTTTAGGAAGAACTTCAAATGTACCGTCTTCTTCCATTTTTTCGATAGCTTTTAGACGTGCAACACGTTTTTGAATAGTACCGAAGTTAGTTAAAGTACCACCTAACCAACGTTGGTTGATGTAGTAGTTACCAGAACGTTCCGCTTCATCTTTAATAGCTTCTTGCGCTTGTTTTTTAGTACCAACGAATAGAACTTTCCCACCGTCTTGTCCAACTTGACGCATGAACTCATAAGCTTCTTCTAGCTTTTTAACCGTTTTTTGAAGATCGATAATGTAGATACCGTTACGTTCAACAAAAATGTATTTTTTCATTTTTGGATTCCAACGGCGAGTTTGGTGACCGAAGTGCACACCAGCCTCTAGTAATTGTTTCATTGATATAACTGACATTTTATTTCCTCCTGATTTGGTTTAGTCTTCCGCATTCATCATCTTTCATTAGCTACTCTATAAATAGAGCACCTGCTAAGTCCATCCGAACTGCGTGTTTATTCATACCGTTTTCTAATATATCATACATGTTCAACACATTCAACTAATTAATCATTAAATTTCAAAAAAAGTTCTACTTCAGTTATTCCAATTTGCAAAAGTTTAGCTATTTCATTTACTGTTTTTCCTTCTTCATTGTAATAGAGAAGCTTTTCTTTGATTGTAATAGGTACCTTTTCCTCATTTATCTTAGCTGTTTTTAAATAACTACTTGCAGCTACTTGTTTAGATACAAAAATTTTCGGCATTTCAAATGTGGGGACATCATCTAATGTTATTTTATCTTGCTCTACTATCTCAGATTGATTAGCAGCATTCATTTCTGTTTTTATTAATTCTTGTAAGAGTCGATTATTTTCATCTTTCATTTCTGCTATATAAGCACCAAAGGAAATTTCCATATCCACTAATAGTTGTTCTTGCTTTTTTTCTATTTCTTTTACTATATTCACTTTGGAAAATAATAGCGTAATCAAATAGAAACTTAGTAGTAGAAATAAAAATAATACGACTAAAATAATAGATGTCATAGTTGCTCCAATCCATTAAAATTTAGGAATTTCAATTTAGTGTTCAATAGCTTTTTATTGCGTATGTTCGATGATTAAACGTTTTTCATTTCGTTTACTAAAAGTTTTCGGAGCTTAAATAAAGCTTTAGAATGTATCTGAGAAATTCTTGATGTGGACAACCCAAGCATCTCACCGATTACAGTTAAAGTTAATTCTTCTGTATAAAAAAGATTTAAAACTAATTGTTCATTTTCGTTTAAATGTTCAATCTGTGTCACAAGATCCTTTATTAATTCTTGTTTCACCATTTGCTGCTCTGGCGTTTTCTTTAAATCATCTCTTATTATAAAGGATTTATTTTCAACCTCATCATTGTTATAAAGTTGTTCATCTATAGACAAAACATTTGCGAAAAAATGCTCTTGAACAGTTTGGTATACTTCCTCCACTGGCAATTCAACAAAATCCGCAATTTCTTCAGGAGTGGCGTGTCTCATAAGCTGATGTTCAAGCTCTTCAATTCTGAGTTCGAGTTTTTTTGATTTCTCTCTAGAAGATCTCGGTAGCCAATCTTCCTTTCTTAATCCATCAATTATTGCTCCTCTAACTCGGAATGACGCATATGTATCGAATTTTAATTCTCTAGAATAATCGAATTTATTGAGTGCATCAAATAATCCCATCATGCCCAAGCTTTTTAGCTCATCTCTCGATATATTTTTAGGGATGTTTGCACCAATACGTTGGACATGATAGGTAACAAGTGGTGTGTATATATGTATAAGTAAATTTCCTGCCTCTGGATCTTTACTATCCGCCCATTGTTTCCATAAAACTAGTTCATCTGCCGAATTATATTTTGACACAATTACCCCCCTCTCTATATCTGATGATTCTATTCATTATAGCAAAAATCGACAAAAAAAAAGGAGCATAGATTTGACTTTCCCTCAATACTAATCTTTATTTATAAGCGACTTTACAATGTTAGCAATGTCCTCAGAAGAATCTTTAGGAGGATATTCCTCTTTTAAAAATCAACATTATCCTCTTCATCCATCACAGGTCCTTTTCTAACATATGCAATTATAGCACGAACAATAAATGTAAAAACAAACATAGCAATCGCTAATATACTGGCATGTGTAAGAATAGGAAATGCATTGGTAAAAGGGAAAGAAACAAAAAAATAAAAGCTAAAGGCTATAAGTGCAGCCCAAAAATTAGAAAGAATCGTCCCCGCCATCAAATATCTCTATTTCCTTGGTTTACCGTTCTTATATTCAATAAAGAAGTAATAGGATCAAACTCGATTGTTCTCCCACTATTTCCACCTGTATCTTCCGAAATAATCGGTATGGAATACTTTTTTAAATACGCTTTTACTGCTTCCACATTTCTAGGTCCTATTCGCATAGAATCTTTATTCGATGAAAATTGAAACATCTGGGCACCACCCGCAATTTTTGCACGCAACTTATATGGTTGAACCCCTTCTAGTTTAAGTTGATCAATCATAACTGGAATACTCGTATCCGCAAATTTCGCGATATTCATATTTTCTATTCTTCCTAGATTAGAATCAGGAAGCATAACGTGAATTAGACCAGCTATTTTAGATTTTTCATCATAAAGAACTACACCTACACAAGAACCAAGACCTGAAGTACGAATTGTATTTGGTGCTTTTACAATGTTCATATCGGCAATACCGACTTTTACTACCTGACCTTGATTAATCATCGTAACTAACTCCTAATGCTTGAAATATTATTTCAAAGGAATCCGGATCTGGCAACAAAAAGAAATGCCCTTTCACACTTTCTTCATTTATCACTTCTTCCTCATTTATCGATGTATCAATAACAATGACATAATCGCTATAATGAGAAACTTCAACTAAACCAAAGCTAATAATAGCCCCCACCATATCAATAGACAATGAAGGAACAGTTGGATAAATCTTAAGCTTTGTAAAGTCAGAAAGAGCAGATAGATAAGAACCCGATAGAATGTTCCCTAACTCCTGCATAGCAGAAGCGCCGATTTCGGAAAACCCTTCCGTTTGAAAATCAAAATTTTCATCTTGGATTAATTTACGAATAAACCGATTAGCTTGCTCTACTGGTAGGATAAAAAACATGCTACCTGAAATATCTCCCGCGAGACGTAGATAAATACCTGCTACCACACTTTCTGGGCCTCCAGCTAAATCCATCATGTCATCGAATGAAACCATTTCAACCTTTGGAACTTTCATATCAATTTTTTTATTTAAAAGAGTAGATAAAGAGGTTGCGGCATGTGCCGCACCAATATTACCTATTTCTTTAAGTACATCTAAATGCATGGATGTAATATTTTTATCATACATATTTATACACCTACCTTAATAGGATTTAGCACTAAATCTAGGTCCAATAAAATCAGTAAACGGCGTTCTATTTTTGCAACTCCTGCAATGAAATCAGACTCTAATCCACCTACTACTTCGGGTTGAGGTTCAATAAGGTCAGTTGGAATATCTAGTACATCATTTGCAGAATCAACGACAATTCCTACTTCCATTTCATTTTGCGTAATAATAATAATTCGTGAAGAATCATCAAGCGAGCTTTCTCCTAGCCCAAAACGATTTTTCAAATCGATAATCGGAGTAACTACTCCCCTTAAATTAATGACACCTTTTACAAATGAAGGGGTTTTAGGTACTCGTGTAATATGAATTAGTTTTTCAATTCCTTGAACCTGACTAACGGGAATAACATATTCTTTATCCGCTAACTGAAAAACTACAACCTTTACAAATGATCCATCTACTACTTCAGTCATATAAACTATACTTCCTTTCTGAGAGAATTTATTTTATTTAATAAGTGCATTACAATCTATAATAAGTGCTACTTTACCATTCCCTAAAATCGTTGCTCCTGAAATAGCAAATACACTAGAGAGATAGGTACCAAGAGATTTTAATACCACTTCTTGTTGTCCGATAAATGTATCTACTACAAGCCCCGCCATTTTTTCACCTTTACGAACAATTACAACTGAAAAATATTTTTCTTCATTAGAATATTTTGGTACCTCAAAAACATCTTCTAAAAAGACAAGTGGCACTACTTTCCCTCTGAAATCAATAACTTTTTGATTATGTGCATTTAATATATCTGAAGGCTTAATAATTGCTGTCTCGATAATAGAAGAAAGAGGTACTGCATAAATCTCTTTTTCCAACTCTACTAGCATTACAGAAATAATAGATAAAGTTAATGGTAATTGAATAGAGAATAGAGATCCTTTACCTTCTGTAGAAGAAATCTCAATTGTACCTCCAAGTGACTCAATTGTTGTTTTCACAACATCTAATCCTACCCCGCGTCCTGAAATATCCGACAGAACCTCCACAGTAGAAAAACCAGAAGATAATATTAACTTTGCGACTTGCTGATCTGTTAGACTAGCGGCATCACTTTCACTTACAACTCCTTTTGATATCGCTTTTTTGAGTACTCTTTGTCGATTAATACCTGCACCATCATCTTCTATTTCTATGTATACATGATTACCACTATGGTATGCTCGAAGAACAACAGTTCCTTCTTCTGGTTTACCATTCGCTTTACGAATTTCTGGACTCTCTATTCCATGATCTAATGAATTACGAATTAGATGTACTAACGGATCTCCTATCTCATCAATAACTGTTCGATCTAATTCTGTTTCAGCCCCTATAATTTCTAAATTTATCTTTTTGTTTAAATCTCTCGTTAACTGTCTAACCATTCTTGGGAAACGATTGAATACGGTCTCCACTGGTACCATACGCATATTTAAAATGATATTTTGCAAATCTCCAGTAATTCGTGACATTTTTTCAACCGTTTCATCTAATTCATTATTATTAATTTCTTTTGATATCGATTCAAGCCTTCCACGATCAATAATTAGTTCCTCAAATAAGTTCATTAAAATATCTAATCGCTCAATATTGACTCGAATTGTTTTGTTACCTATAGCAACTGTTGTCTTACTAGTTGACACTTTTCCCTGTTCTTCCTCATTAACAAAATCTTCCTGCAAATCCTCTTTTACATTTCCTTGAATAAGTTGATTTTGCTCGTTATTTTGAGACTTATCCTTTTGACGAGTTTTCAATTTTTCAATTGAAAATTCATTTACAATTATTTCCGTTACTTCAGAAACTTTCATCAGTTTCTTTTGAACAACCTCTTTTTCTTCCACTGTTACTAAAGCAACTGTAAATGATTGATCAAAATCTTCATTTTCCAGTCTTTCTACAGTAGGAGAAGATTTTATAACATCACCCATTTTTTCTAATAACTCAAAAACCATATACACTCGTGCCGCTTTTAACAAGCAATCATCTCTTAAAGATACAGAAATCTCGAATGTTGAATAGTTTTGTTCAAATGATTGTTGAATTATTGTAAGTTCATAATCATCATAAGATAACAAGTTAGTTTTGCTATTTTCGGCTGATTCAATAGTTTCAATTGGTGCAACAATTGTTGCTGCAAGTGGTATTTCCATTCCAGTTTCGATTGCATGAAGCTTTTGAACTGTTGAGGTAACGTCTAACTTACCCTTTCCTCCTGATGCTATATCTAGTACCATTTCTTCTAATTGATCTACTGCAATAAACACAACATCTAATAATTCAGGCGTTACATGTAGCTTATTGTTTCTAATTTCATCTAATACATTTTCCATTTTATGAGTTAAATTTGCAATATCTTCATAACCCATAGTAGCTGACATCCCTTTTAAAGTATGCGCTGACCGAAACACTTCGTTGACAATTGCAATATCACTTGGATTTTTTTCGAGTATTAATAAATGCTCGTTACAGGCTTGAAGATGTTCCCTGCTTTCCTCTATAAACATCTCTAAATATTGAGTAGTATCCATTAGTAACTCCCCTTTAAGGTAAGTATTGTATAATCATTTTTCCAATTTGGTCTACATCTACGATATTATTCACTAAATTAGTTTCAACAGCAGCTTTCGGCATTCCATAAACAATGCATGTTTTCGCAGATTCGGCAATGGCGACGACATTCCCTTTTGCTTTTAGTTTGTGAAGACCAATAGCACCATCTGAACCCATCCCTGTCATAATAACAACAATTTTATCAAAGTCATTGTACTGACTATTATCCTCAAATAACACATCAACAGCTGGTCGATGCCCTGCTCTTGGAGGTTCGACATCATCTAACAGAATGGAGTATATACTACCAGTTTTTGTTAAACGCATATGATATCCTCCTGGAGCTATATAAGCTTGTCCATCTCGAAGTATATCACCAGTCTCTGCTTCTTTAACAGATATTTCAGATAATTGATCTAGTCGTTGCGCTAAAGATTTCGTGAAGCCAGCTGGCATATGCTGAACGATTAATATTGGTGCTTTGATGTCCTTAGGCAGTTTTGTAATTACTTCTTGTAATGCTCTCGGACCTCCAGTTGAAGTACCTATGAGAATCATTTTCTTCTTAAACTTATTCCAACTAGCTACTTTAGGCATTACTCTAGTTACTGTCTCCGTCTTGCTATTGATAACTACTGAACCAACAAAATTAGTAAGACTTTCTACAACTGGTCTCTCCATCATTGAAATTTTTATAGTTGCAGCATTTTCTACTTTTTCAACAAGTTCACTTTTTATTTTATGTAAATCTAAAGATATGGCACCACTTGGTTTTGCGATAAAATCTACTGCTCCATATTCCATAGCAAGTAACGTACTTTCGGAACTTTTTTTTGTCATGCTAGAGAGCATCACAACTGCAACTGGCGTCTCTTTCATTATTTGCTTTAGTGCATCTAACCCATTCATTATTGGCATTTCAATATCCATAATCACTACATTTGGTTGAAGCAATTTAATCTTTTCAATAGCATCTCGTCCATTTCTAGCGATACCAACTACTTCAATTTTTTCGTTATCTATAAAAAAATCTCCTATTAATTTTCGCATAAAAGCAGAATCATCTACAATCAACAACTTCTTTTTTTGTGAGATATTCAATCTTTTACACCCTTCCAGAAAATATATTTTTCAATTTGGCTATAAAATTACTTTTTTGAGGAAGCTTTTCTTGTACCATTTCAGTATCAGTAAAATTATAAACTATTCGTTGCAGCTTTTTGGTAACTTCTGATTCTGGAAATAATATCGAAAAGGGAATTTGTTGTTTGACAGCAAGCCTTACTACTGTATCTTCAGGTAAAAACCCAAGTATAGAAATTTCTTTTGATAAAAATTTAGACATCGCTAACTTTAAACGCTTTGACGTTTCTAGACCTTCTTCTTCACTAAAAACTCGATTACAAACCACATTCATTTTTTTATCTGGATCTTTAAAATAAATATATTTCATCATTGAATATGCATCCGTAATAGAAGTAGGTTCAGCAGTAGTTATAACGATTATTTCATCAATTGATACTAATAATTCCAATGATTGACTCGTAGCTCCTGCTCCCATATCAAATACAATATAATCATAGCTCTTTTGTAAATATTCGAATGCCGCAATTAAACGGTTAAATACAGGTTCTGTCCATTCTAATATATTTGAAAGTCCTGAACCACCTGAAATATATTTTAGGTTATTAGGTCCGTCGAACATGACTTCCTCTATTGACTTATCACCTACTAAATAATCTTTAAAACTATAAGAAATGGATTCACCTAATAAGATATGAATATTCCCCATACCTATATCCATATCAATTAAAATGACCTTTTTTCCTATGCCACTTAAGATTGTTGTAAAGTTCATCGAAAAATTACTTTTTCCCACTCCTCCTTTTCCACTAACTACAGCAATAGATTTACCTAATTTGTTTTGACTTCGAAGCATTAGCATTCTTAGTTCTTCAGCTTGATCTCTCATGAGGAATCCCCTTTAAGAATAAATTGAGCAAGTCAATTAAACTAGCTTCTACTATATCTTCCGGGACTTCTTGGCCATCCGTGTAATAAGCAAGTCCTTTCTTATATTTAATCATTAAATTAATGATAGCTCCAATAGAATTAGTCTCGTCTATTTTTGTAAAAATAAACTTCTCAATTGGAAAACCTTGGAATTGTTCAATTATTACTTCCATATCGATTTGCTTGGACGTTGTTGAAAGGACAAGAAATGTCTCTGTATTTTCCTCAAAATTAATTAACTTCTGTAAATCTTGAACAAATTTAATTTCTTTATAATTTCTACCTGCAGTATCGATAAATACAACATCCAGATTTTCAAATTTCCTCATTACTTCTTGTAAATCATGTTCATTGTATATAATTTCCATCGGTGCTTGTAGTAACCCTGCATATGTTTTTAGTTGTTCTATTGCTGCAATTCGGTAAGTATCCGTGGTAATAAATCCTACTTTTTTCTTTTTTTCCAAAACTGCTCTAGCAGCCATTTTAGCAATCGTTGTTGTCTTACCTACACCTGTTGGTCCTAAAACATTAATAAATTTTTTAGAATAGGATATTCCACCAAAAGGAACCTCTTGTAATTTTGCAATGAGTAAATTTTGTACAATTTCTTTTTGGACTTCTATTGGTATCCGTGTTTTACTATTATTTAGATGTACGAAAAGCTCATCACTAATTGTTGTGATAAGCTCCTCTTCAAGTTCTTGGTCTGCTAAATAGTTTAAAATAATGTTGAATTCTTCAGGGAATTCTGTTCCCACTTGAGAATGTTTGATAGACTTCACCATTTTTTTTAAGTCTTCCAATTCTTTTTTTATTTCAGTGGAAATTGAATCATTTTTTACTATTTGTGTGCTAGGTGTCCTTGGGGTAACTGGTGCTTCAACTGAATCCATCCCAGCTAATACTTCTATCGTTTTCTTTTTAAATAATCCTAAGAAACCTTTTGAATATAAGACTTTAGAGTTTAATATAACGGCGTCTTCCCCTAAATCTTTTCGAATAAGTTTCATCACTTCTGGCATTGTACTTGCAGAATATTTTTTCGTTTTCATTATATATTCACCACCCCAACGCTTTGTACCTCAATGGAAGATTCTAATTCATTATAAGAAAGAATTGGAACTTGAGGGAAATATCTTTCTGTCATTTGGCGCAAATACATGCGAACTGTTGGAGAACACAAAATAATTGGTGTTTGTTCCATTAACGATGCTCGTTCAATTTCTTTAGCCATAGACTCTAAAATAGTTTGTGAATCATTTGGGTCAATAGATAAATAATTCCCAGTATCTGTTTGTTGAATATTATCAGCGATCATTTTTTCTACTTTTCCTGATACAGTTACTACTTTTAATACGTGACTATTTCCTACAAATTGAGTAGTTATTTGTTTTGCCAATGACTGTCTTGTATATTCAGTTAATACATCAATATCTGAAGTCATTTTGGAATAATCGGCAAGTGTTTCAAAAATAACTGGTAAATTCCTTATTGATACACGTTCTTTTAGTAAATTACTAAGAACTTTCTGTATTTCTCCAACAGTGAGTGGAGTAGGTGTCAACTCATCAACAAGTATTGGATAAGTCTCTCTTATGTGATCAATCAATTGTTTCGTTTCTTGACGGCCTAGTAGATCATGAGCATTATTGCGAATAATTTCAGTCAGATGAGTAGAAACGACACTAGGTGGATCTACAACTGTATAACCGAGAATTTCAGCTTCTTCTTTTACAGTCTCTGTAATCCATTTTGCAGGCAATCCAAAAGATGGTTCAATTGTATCGATACCTTCGATTGAATCATCATCACCAGGACTCATTGCTAGATAATGATCTAATAATAGTTCTCCTCTAGCCATTTCATTTCCCTTTATTTTGAGACGATACTCATTCGGTTGCAATTGAATATTATCCCGTATTCGAACTACCGGAATAACAAGACCTAACTCTAAAGCTAGTTGCCTACGTATCATCACAACTCGGTCAAGCAAATCACCGCCCTGTGATGCATCTACCAGTGGAATAAGTCCATAGCCAAATTCAAATTCAATTGGATCTACATTGAGTAGATTAATAACATTTTCAGGACTTTTCATATTATCCGTTTCTATTTCTTCTTCAAAATCTTCTAAGTCGGCAGGATCCTCTTTACTCGCCCTATTCATCATATATGCCCCAGCTATAAGTGCAATTGAAACTGGAAATGTTAACAGTATTCCAATGGGAGTAACAACTCCTAGAAGAGCAATTGTAGCGGCAGCAACATAAAGAAGTTTAGGCTGATTAAATAATTGACTGGTGATGTCTTCACCAAGATTACCTTTAGATGCTGCTCTTGTTACAACAATACCAGTTGCCGTTGAAATAAGAAGTGCAGGAATTTGTGATACAAGCCCGTCCCCTACAGTCATTGTAGAAAAAAGGACTGCAGCTTCTCCGAAAGGAAGTCCAAATTGTACAACACCAATGATAATACCAAATACAAGGTTAATAAGAACAATAATGATTCCTGCAATGGCATCCCCTTTTACGAATTTTGTTGCACCATCCATCGCACCGTAAAAGTCAGCTTCTCCACTAACTTTTTCACGTCGTTCTCTTGCTTCTTTTTCAGAAATCATCCCAGCATTTAAATCTGCATCAATACTCATTTGTTTACCAGGCATCGCATCAAGTGTAAAACGTGCAGCTACTTCAGATACACGCTCTGCCCCTTTAGTAATAACAATGAAATTTATGATTACTAAAATTGCAAATACTACTAAACCAACTAACATATTTCCACCTGTCACAAACGTACCAAAAGTTTCTACTACAGTACCAGCATCTCCATCGGCTAAAATTGCTCTTGTAGTGGAAACATTAAGTGCTAGCCTAAATAATGTTACTAGTAATAAAAGAGTTGGAAAAACGGAAAACTGTAATGCCTCTTGCATATTCATAGCAGTCATTAAAATAAGTAACGCTATGGCAATATTGATAATAATTAAAAAACTGATTAACCAGTGAGGTAGAGGTATTATTAGCATTGCAACAATCGATATTACAGCTGCTAATACGGTTATATCGCGGACTTGCATATACTCCCACCTCAATCTTTACATTTAAATTTTTTGCTTTATACGGTATACATAAGCAAGCACTTCTGCAATCGCTTTAAAAAATTCATCTGGAATTTTCTGACCGATTTCAACTTGATCATACATTGCACGAGCTAATTCTCGATTTTCTACCATTACTACATCATTTTCTTTTGCAATTAATTTAATTTTTTGAGCGACAAAGTCCGCTCCTTTCGCTACTACAGTTGGGGCATCCATTGATGCATCATCGTATTTTAACGCAATGGCAAAATGAGTTGGATTTGTAATGACTACATCTGCTGTAGGAACTTCTTGCATCATACGACGCATAGCCATCTCTCTTTGTCTTTGGCGGATACGTGATTTTATAATAGGATCCCCATCTGAATTTTTATGTTCATCTTTTATGTCTTGTTTCGACATTTTAAGATTTTTTTCATAATCAAAACGTTGATAAAAAAAGTCTAAGACAGAAATAAATAATAATACGAACGAAGCAGCTATTCCCATCATTCCAGTTAGCCATCCTATAGTAGAAAGTGTATCCCAAGCTGATTTAAATGATAAAGAAAGTACTTGCTCGATATTCATCCATAGTATCAACGTTGTTACAGAACCAATAAACCCTATTTTCATAATTGATTTTAATAATTCGACAATCGCTTTTATCGAAAAAATTCGTTTTAACCCTTTTATTGGATCTATTTTTTTCAAATCAAACTTTAATGGTTCAGTTGTAAATAATAGACCAAATTGAAATAAATTACCTACTATCGCCGCAACTACAGCAACTAACATAATTGGCAATACGATAATTGCCACTTCAATAAGAATATCTGTAAAAATCAGAATTACCGATTCAATTGTTAACGTTTCAACTAACATATATTTTGTAAAAGCCACACTAAAAAAAGAATATATTTCCGATCTTAAAAATCCTGCAAAAAAGAATAAGAAAAGAAAAATAGATAATAGTACAACCGCACTAGTCACATCTGGACTTTTTAATACTTGCCCTTTTTTTCGTGAATCTTGCCTTTTCTTAGGTGTAGCTTTTTCTGTCTTTTCTCCAGCAAAGTACTGTAAGTCTAATCGGAGCTTAAACAATTTAGCCACCACCTAATATAATCATTAAATCTCGCATTGCAATTATCATAATTTCAAACATTTTTTGCATTACCGCTACTAATACCCCCATCATAATAACTAACACTAGAAAACTAACACCAATCTTTAATGGGAAACCTACAACGAAAATATTAAGTTGGGGTACAGTTCTTGCGGTTATACCTAATGCAATATCCACTAAAAAGAGGGTCGCGACAATTGGTATAGACATTTGAAATGCAACAGCGAAAACGCCAGCAAATGTTTTCATGATAAATTCAATAAAATTTTCTTGTCCAAAAGGTGGAAATGAGAGCTCCATTGGGACAAATTGATAACTATAAAAAATACCATCTAATAATAAATGATGTCCATTCAACGCAAGAAGTAATAATAAAGCAATTGTATTTAAAAATTGCCCAATAAGTGGACTTTGAGCACCTGTCTGTGGATCAATAACATTTGCTATGGCAAACCCCATTTGAAAATCAATAAATCCACCAGCGATCTGGATAGCTGACATAATAATAAAAGCAAGTAGCCCAATAAACAAGCCGATAATAACTTCCTTCATAATTAATAATATGTAATCACCATTCACTTCAAAAGGTGCAACATCTAACGTATAATACATCATCCAAGATATCACTACTGCGAATGCAATACGATGTGTACCAGGTATTGATCTATGTGAAAATAGTGGTAAAACAACAAAAAATGCAGATACACGTGCAATAATAAGTAACAGAACAGTTAAATTTGGTAGTATTTCTTCCATTGACTCAACCAATGTATCTTGTCAGATTTTCAAAAATATCAGCTGCATATGAAGTTATTTGTGAAAGCATCCACGGTCCAAAAAAAACGAGTCCTAATAATACTGCAATTATTTTCGGAACAAAAGCTAGCGTTTGTTCTTGAATCTGTGTTGTAGCTTGAAAAATACTTACTGCTAAACCAGTTATTAATGCTATTAATAGAAGAGGACCTGATGCAAGAAGAATGACCCAGATAGCTCGTTCTGCAATCGAAATTACCATTTCATTACTCATTTCGATCAGCTCCTAAAAACTTTGTAAAATAGATTTCATTACTAAATACCAACCATCTACTAATACGAATAACAATATTTTAAATGGTAAAGAGATCATAACTGGTGGCAACATCATCATACCCATGGACATTAAAACACTGGCAACAATCATATCAATAACTAAAAAAGGAATAAAAATCATAAATCCTATTTGAAATGCTGTTTTTATCTCACTAATTGCAAATGCAGGAACCATTATGGTTAATGGGATATCTTCCAATGTTTCTGGTCTCTCTGCTTCTGAATATCGCAAAAACAGTTCCAAATCTTTTTGTCTAGTGTGTTTACTCATAAACTCTTTAAATGGAGCAGAGGCTTTCTCATATGCCTCATCTAATGTAATTTCTTCGTTAAATAAAGGTGTTAATGCTTCTTTATTTACTTCTTGTAACGTTGGAGCCATAATAAAAAACGTTAAGAACAGAGCCAGACCAACCAGCACTTGGTTCGGTGGCATTTGTCCCGTGGCTAATGCTGTTCGAACAAATGATAATATAATAATGATTCGTGCAAATGAAGTCATTAATATTAAAATACTAGGTGCCAATGATAAAACCGTAAGTAAAAGCATTAATTTGATAGACGTAGAAACATTAGATGGATCACTGTCCGAGAAAAACTGGACAAAATCATTCATTTTTTTCGCGCTCCTTTGTCTTCCAATCCTTTAATACTTCACTTCGGTCTTTTTTTACTTCTTGTAATCTTGTTTGAAAAACTTGATCAAAAGTGGGTTTCTTCTTGTCATTATTTTTCGTTTGAGAGGTCATTTCCCTCTTCAAACGACTAATAATTTCAGCGATATATGGGACTGCTTTTCCTATATCTTGTTTGTCTTCATAAATTTTTGTAAGTATTTCAATTTCAGCTGGATCTGTAATTTCTTTTAGTACAGTAATGTCTTCTCCAATACCTACTAATATTAAAGAGTTCCCCACTTGAAGCAGTTGTGCTGACTTTCCTTGACTTAGTCCAACCCCACCTAAATTTTGAATAAGTTGATTTTGTTGGAATGTTTTATTTCTACTATTAACAAATCGGAGTAACCCATATAAAAGTAGAATGACGAATCCTAATGCCAAAATCATTTTTACATAATCCCAAATAGTGATGGATACATTATCTGTCATTTCAGAATCATTTATCTCTGAGAGTGGACTTTCTTCTGTTTCTATTTGATTTTGTGGTTTTTTAAGGTTTTCTTCTACAGTTACATTGGGATCACTTTCAGCATTTACTTCTAAGTCTAATGGCAGAATTAGAAAGAATAAGAGACTTGCAAAAAAGATGGGAAATTTCCTCATCTTCTGCTTACCCGAGTGCTTTAGAAATTGCTTCAATTACACGTTCTGCTTGGAATGGTTTAACGATGAAATCTTTTGCTCCTGCTTGAATTGCATCGATTACCATTGCTTGTTGACCCATAGCGGAACACATAATAATTACAGCGTTCGGATTATTTACTTTAATTTCTTTTAGTGCAGTAATGCCATCCATTTCTGGCATAGTAATATCCATTGTTACTAAATCTGGTTTTAATTCTGCATACTTTTCAACAGCTTGAATACCATCTGCTGCTTCTCCAACTACCTCAAATCCATTTTTCGTTAGTATATCTTTAATCATCATTCTCATAAATGCTGCATCATCAACTATTAATATTCTTTTCGACATGTTACGTCTCCTCCATTGCTTATCTTAAATTATGAATCCGTTGTGCTTGACTTAGGATATCTGTTATTCGAACACCGAAGTTTTCATCAATAACAACTACTTCTCCTTTAGCGATATGTCTATTATTAACTAGAATATCTACTGGTTCTCCAGCTAGCTTATCTAACTCAATAATAGAGCCACTTGTAAGCTCTAGTATATCTTTTACAGTTCTCTTAGTACGACCTAATTCTACTGTTACTTGAAGTGGAATATCAAGTAGTAAATTTAAATTTCTAGATTCATTTTGTGTTAGATTTGACGGTTCAAAACTAGCAAACTGAGCTTGTTGCACTTCTACTTGCTGAACTTGAGGTTTAGGCTGTGAAAATTGCATTTGTTGGGTATTATTTTGAATTGTTGATTGAGTTTCAACAGGTGGAGGGGAAATTTGTACTTTTTCCTCTACAATGGTTGCTGCAACTTCTGGTTCTTCTTCACCGATTAATGATTTCACTAAACCTAACCCAAATTCTAACGGAAGTAATTGCATAATATTTGAATCAATTAAATTCCCAATTTTCAATCGGAAAGATATTTTTATGAGTAAATCATTTGGAATGGCTTCTGTTCCTTCGTTATTTGGTAAATTCATTAAATCGATGGATGGGGGTGAAATGTCGACTTTTTTATTGAATAAAGTTGACATGGATGTAGCAGCTGACCCCATCATTTGGTTCATCGCTTCTTGAACAGCGCTTAACTGAATTTCACTGAGTTCTGGTCTTGGGTCTATCCCATCCCCACCTAACATTAAGTCAGCAATAATGGCCGCATCTGATTGTTTAATAACGAGTAAGTTCATCCCTGTTAATCCCGCAGTGTACTTAACTTGAACTGCAACATAAGGGTGAGGAAATTCTTCTATTAACTTATTACTATTAATCATGTCAATATTAGGCGTTGTAATATCTACTTTTTGACCTAAAAGAGTGGATAATGCAGTAGCAGAACTTCCAAATGAGATATTTCCTATTTCTCCAAGAGTACCTTGCGTAAAAGAGTCTAAGTAATCATCTACATTAATTTTTTCTGACTCTGTATTAACTTCATTGTCTTCAATTAGAGTTCCTCTAAGGAGAGCTTCAATCTCTTCTTGGGAGAGCATATCATCACTCATCATCCTCTCCTCCTTTCACCGTTTCAATGACTTGTACAGCCATTCTATTTTTTAGTTTACCTGGTTGTGCTGTAAATTTTGGTATGCCCCCTACTTTTATAAGCAGTGGATCTACAATCTTTGTATTCAATTGAATAACATCTCCTAATTGTAAATACAACAAGTCTTCAATTGAAATATCCGTTTCACCTAACTCAGCAACTATTGAAATTTCTGCAGATTTTACACGTTTTTCTAATACTTTAAGTTGTTCTGGCGAAACTTCTTTTTTGTTTGACTGCATCCAATATCTTACGGACAGATTAGGAACAATCGGTTCAAGAACTACATGTGGAATACAGATATTAATCATTCCACTAGTTTCACCAACAATAGTATTAAAAGAAATAACAACAACTGTTTCGTTCGGTGAAATCATTTGTAAAAATTGAGGATTTACTTCTAATTCCGTTAATATTGGATCTATGTCCGCAATATTAGCCCAAGCTTCTCGTAAATTAGCAAATGAGCGTTCAAATAGATTTGTCATTATCTTCATTTCAATTTCTGTTAAACTATCAACTTTCGTATATGCTCCACCTTTTCCTCCCATCATCATATCCAACATGGAATAAGCAATATTCGGATTAACTTCCATTAAAATATTTCCTTCTAATGGGGGAACTTCAAAAACATTGATGAGTGTCATATGTGGAATCGAACGGATAAATTCTTCGAAAGGAATTTGATCCACTGATACTACGGATATTTGTACATAAGATCTTAATTGGGCAGAAAAAAATGTGGTTAATAAACGAGCAAAGTTTTCATGTATACGAGTTAAACTACGTATTTGGTCTTTAGAAAATCTTAACGCACGTTTAAAGTCATATACCCTTACTTTTCTCGATTCTTGTTCACTTTTCAACTCATCTGCAGTCATTTCCCCAGTTGAGAGTGCACTTAACAACGCATCTATTTCTGATTGAGATAATATATCTCCAGCCAATCTGCCACCTCCGTTCAAAAAAATTTACTTTACTGAATAATATAAGAAGTAATATACACTTGCTGTACTTCACCAGAATCCATTAATTCATTAATTTTAGTCTTTAGTGAAGATTCAAATGCCACTTTTCCTTCTTTTCCATCCAGTTGTTCTGGAGTCATTTCAGAAAGTTCTGTAATCACTATATTTTTTACTTGAAAATCTCTTTTTGTCAGTTCTTCCCCAGCTTCTAAACTATCCGTTTGTACTTTCAAAGAAATTCGAATGAAGTTTTCTCCGGCTAAATTCGTTGTAATTTCAGCGATATCTACGGAAGATTCTACAATTTCATCAATTGATGGTTTTTCTTCCTCATCACCTTTGTTTAGTTGAGATACGATAAGCAAAGCAATTACACCAATTAAAGTAATACACACTAAAATAATTAGCATAATTGTTAATAGTTTATTTTTATTCTTCATGTCCATCACCTCTTAAGTGGGGATTCGATAAAATATGTATCTGATTGTAAAATTGTGCAGTTTTTCTGGATACCTCTTCTCGAGTTTCTAACACAACGTATTTGTTACTATTCGTCAGTGTTATTGTTGTATCCGGAAAAGATTCTACTTTCTCTATGTATAATGCATTGAGTGAAAATCCTTTACCATTTAAACGAGTTAAATTTATCAATATAAAGGGCCGGGCCATAATAGGAACGGCCCAACCCTCCCTTACCATAAATTTATGATTCTGTTAAATTATCGTTTTAAGTTAATTAGCTCTTCTAAAATGGAGTCAGATGTTGTGATAATACGAGTGTTTGCTTGGAACCCACGTTGTGCAACGATCATGTCCGTGAATTCTTCAGATAGATCGACGTTCGACATTTCTAGGAAACCAGAGTTGATAGTTCCAAGTCCTTCTGTTAATGCTATACCAGGAGATGGTTCACCTGAAGAAGGAGATTGTCTATAGTAATTTGAACCTTCCTTAGTAAGTCCACCATTATTCGGAAATTTCGCTAACTGTATTTGACCTGCATCTATAAGTTCTCCAGCTTCGTCAACATAAGTAACTGTACCATCTTGACCAATCGTCATACTTTGTGATTCTACAGGAATTTGAATAGATCCATCCTCGCCCACTAAGTACTTACCATCTGAGTTAACTAAATATCCTTCACTATCCATATAGAAGTTCCCTGCTCTTGTATATAATCTATCATCTTCTAAACTACCATCATTGCCATCAGCTACTTGAAAGAATCCATCTCCAGAAATTGCTAGATCCAAGGTATTACCCGTTGTTTGAAGTGAACCACCAGAGTGAATTGTGTCAATTGCTGCAAGTTGAGATCCTAAACCAATTTGTTTAGCATTAACTCCAGCTCGAGTTTCTGTAGGAGCTGTGGCACCTGCAGTCGTTTGTGAAATTAAATCTTTGAAAACTGTACGACCTTTTTTGAATCCGTATGTGTTTACGTTAGCGATGTTGTTACCTATTACATCAAGTTTTGTTTGAAAGTTTTTTAAACCTGAAATACCTGAGTACATGGAACGAATCATTTATTGTTTCTCCCTTCAATTTGCGTGCTAGCTTCAATCAGTCCACTGCACATAGCACCCTTTTTCAGGTCCTGCTATCTATTAGTTCAGCACAATAGTGCCGTCTATATTTGTAAATAATTGATTTTTCGCTTCCGTGCGATCCATCGCAGTAATCACTGTTGCATTTTTTGCACTTACGATTAATGCTGCTTGATCCATCAATACTAATGAGTCATTCACACCTTTTGAGCGAGCTTCTGATACTTTTTCACTCACAAGCTGCCATTCGGCTTCTGATATGTGAATATTTCGTTCAGCTAAACGCTGATTAGCATGTTTACTTACCTTCAACTCAGTTTTTACAGTTGCTTCTTGCAAATGCTGTGAAAACGATTGTTTTGGCGAAGTAACTTGTTTAGTAGTTAGCGATTGACGAATAGTTGTTTGCAGTGGAACGCGATTTAAAGAAATTTTGTCCATTGCATATCTCCGTTCTAATTTACTTTATTGAATTAATTTGATCAGCAGAAATACTCAACTCACTAAGATTGAACACGATATTACCGTCTTTTTTAGATACCGATTCAACTTGTCCAGACACTTCACCGTTGTCACTTGAGTAACTTACTGTTTTTCCAATCATCATACTTGCTTCTACTAGACTATTTGAGCTTGTACTACTAGACAATACTTCTGATATATTACCTGGTGTAATGACTTTCCCACCATCTAAAGTAAATTCTATATTTCCTTCTAGAAACTTAACTCCAGTTATTGCTCCAGTACCCTCATTTGTAAGTGGTTTACCATCTGCATCTAGCTCTTCCGTCAGTTCATGCCACTTTACATCTTTACCAACAAAATTACTATACTCAATCATTTGCGTTTGTTCTTGAGCTTCTGCAAATTTTTCAAATGCTGTTGTTAAATTTGTCATTTGCTCCAGAGAAGAGAATTGCGCCATTTGTGCAATGAATTGTGAGTCATCCATTGGTTTGGTCGGATCTTGATTTTGAAGTTGTGTCATTAAAATTTTCAAGAATGCGTCTTTACCAAGATTACTATTTCCAGTAGTTTTTGTTGGAGCTTTTTTTGAAGACAAATACATACTATCTGTTATTGCAGTCATTTCTGCCATCTGTTAATCCTCCATTTCTTTTAAAAAGTCTTCAAAAGTAGAAAGGTCTTCCTTCTCATCTTGCTTTGATTCTTTTTGCTGTTGTTGTTGCTGTTGTTTAAAAGACTCATTAAATGCTTGGTTTCTGTCTTGTCTCGATGTATCTTGCAATGCTTGTGTAATTTCAAGTCTTTCCACTTGAATATTTTGATTCATTAATCCTTGTTTTAATTGACCGGACTGTGAATCAAGCATTTCTTTACCTAAAGCTGTGGATGCAAGCATTCTCGCCGTTAACATTCCATCTTTTTGAATTAATTCAATCCGAATCGTTCCAAGATGTTCTGGATAAAGCTTAATAACTAATCTATTTGCTCCTCCTGCTTGCCCAAATTGAGCTCGATTCATCGCTTTTTGTAACTCTTTTACAAGTTCTTCCGTTTGAGCGGGTTTTCCCGTTAGTAAAGTAACAGAAACAGCTTCAACTTTTGTTTGTACAATCGTTGATGATTGACCTTGTATATTTGAAGTCACTTCTTTTACCTCTACAACTGTTTCGGTTGGTGAAGTTACTTGTTTAATAACAACTTGTTTCATTGATTGATCCAAGGTAAGGTGGTTTGTAGCAGGTTTCGAGAAATTTTCACTTACACCACTAATTTGAGAAGTCGTTTCAAATAGTAACTTTTGCTTACCTTTAGTTGATATTACAGTGTTTACTTCTTTAGAAATCATTTTTTTCAAATCATCTACAAGTCGACTTATATCAAATAGTGTAGATTCTTGTTTTAGCGTCAAATCAGATTTCTTTCCAATAAGTTGCACAACTTTCAGTAATTGCACTGCTTGCTTTGCTTCTACTGGAGTGGCAGGACCTTGTCCATATAAAGATTGGACGATTATATTACTCAATTGACTAGCTTGTTCATTGATCCCAGCTAATAAATCCCACACATTGGATTCTGTAAGTTCGTCATTTATATCCGTTTCTTCATCTAAAAGCTTATTTAATAGGCCTTTTAGTTCTTTTGTATTAACTGACAATTCTTTTGATCCTAATATATTTTCGACTTGTTCCAGTGATTCTGCACCTAAAATAGAAAGTAGTTCTTGTATAATATTTTGTTGAGATTCATCTGGTATTTGTACAACTGGTTTTTGCACTTGCTGGTTAGATAATATTTGACCAAAAACATGTCCAAATATTTGTTTACTTTGCATGGGTGTTTGTTGTTGACCTTTTGGTTGAATCGCAATATTTCCCGTATTTGTGATTGTTGCGGTATTCACTCTTTCACCTCCCTTCAAATTTACAAAACATCACTGTTTTGACATTAATTCTGTGTATTTTGCAGCCTCTTCTGGTAGCATTTTTTCGAAAATCTTCGCAACAGTTTCTGGCTTCAAACTTGTAAGAATTCGTAAAGCTTCTGCATCACTCATTTTTACAATTACAGGAGCTGAAGTTTTTGCAGACATTTTTTCAAATGTCGATACAATTTCAGCATACTCTCGTTTATTACTTATTTGTTCTCTCTGAAGAGTGTCTATTTCATCAAGTAATCGTTCTTGTTCGATTAACAAGGCTTCACTCGTATTAGCAGATTCATCTATTTCTGTTTGCAATTGATCTATTTCAGCTTCTTTTTCTTGAATTGCTGCTTGTAAATTAACTACTTTTTCTTCTAGTTTAGTATTTTTATCTTCCTCTTTTAAGGTCTCTTCTTGATTGAACTGGGTTAATTCTTTCGCTTTTTCAAACACATTAATATCAGCAATCTGAGTAACGATTAAAAGCAGTGCTAAAGCAAATAAGAAAGGAATGATAAATAAGTAAAGAAATACTTTAATTTTACCACTTTTTTTTGACTCTCCGTTAACTTCATCAAATTCCATAGTCGATTTGTTTCGTTTAGCCATACTTTTGCTCACCTAATCTCTTTGTTTTGAAACTTCAATGCCGAAATTTCATCTAACTGGATTGTTTCGATTCTATTCTGTTCTTCTTTAAAGAACTCATAGTCTCTTTCCTTCATTTTTTCAAATTTCCGAACTTCTAAAGTTCTTTCTAAAAGTTTTTCTTCAAACCAATTCATTTTAGCCCTAGCTTGATTAACTTCTTTTTGCAATAGTTCATTTCTTTTTTCTAAAGTTTCAAGATATTTAGAATAATGATTCATGTGATCAATAGATAATCCTTTTTGAAGTAGTTCGTTTTGTGCATTGATCGTATCTTCTTTTTTCTTTAACAGATTGTATAAATCAGTAGCGATCTTTTCAAAGACATGAATAGATTCTTTAAATGCAATTTCAGTTTCTGCTTTTTCTTGTTCTCGTATCGTTAACACTTTAGCAAATTTATATTGATATGCTACCATTTTTATACACCACCATTTGATAATGACACTAGTTCGTTAACCGTATCATCTATTGACACTTTGTCTAAATAACCTTGTTTAAGGAATGCAGTAATTAGAGGCTCATATTTTATCGCTTCGTCAATTTCTTTTGAAGTTCCTCTTTTATAAGCACCAATATTGATCAAGTCCTCTGATTTGTTATATGTAAAGTATAAATCTCGCAAATGTTGTGCTGCTTTTTTATGGTCTTCTTCTGATATATGATTCATTAATCGGCTAATACTTTTTAATACATTAATCGCTGGAAACTGGCCTTTATTCGCTAGAGATCTATCCAATACAATATGGCCATCCAAAATCCCACGCACGGCATCTGCAATTGGCTCATTCATATCGTCACCATCTACTAATACCGTATAGAATGCTGTAATGGTCCCATGCTCATTTGTTCCGGTGCGTTCTAGTAATTTCGGCAATATAGCAAATACGGAAGGAGTATATCCCCTCGTAGCAGGTGGTTCACCTACTGCTAAACCAATTTCCCGTTGTGCCATGGCAACACGTGTAACAGAGTCCATCATTAGCATGACGTTTAACCCCTTGTCTCGGAAATACTCTGCAATTGCCGTAGCAGTAAAAGCACCTTTTATGCGCATCAATGCGGGTTGATCGGAAGTTGCAGCAACGACAATCGATTTTGCTAACCCTTCTTTACCTAAATCTCTCTCAATGAATTCACGTACTTCACGACCACGTTCACCAATTAGTGCAATTACATTCAAATCGGCATTTGTATTTCTTGCAATCATTCCTAGTAATGTACTTTTTCCAACACCAGATCCTGCAAAAATCCCGACTCTTTGTCCTTTACCGACAGTTAACATTCCATCAATTGCTTTTACACCAACTTCAATTCTCTCATGTATAGGTGGTCTTGTTAGAGGATTTGGAGGATCTTGTTCCGTTCCAACCGTTTTTAGACCTTTTGACAATACAGTTCCGTCAATTGGATTACCCATTGAATCTAATACTTTACCGATTAATTCTGGACCCACTTTTACTTCAAGTGGACTATTTGTTCCTTCTACTAAACAACCTGTGGAAATTTCTCTTATATTCGTGTATGGCATTAAGACGACAATTTCTTCTTTAAATCCAACTACTTCAGCTAGTATGACTGAATGTCCATTTTTAAAAGAGTTTATATGAATTTTACATACATCTCCAATAGAACTTTCAGGACCTTGTGATTCAATCATTAATCCAACGACACGACTCACTCGACCATATTTTTTAAATGTAGATAGACTCGGGATTTGTTGTATTAAATCGATTGCTTTCATCACATTCACTCCATACTATCTAATATTCCATTTAACTTAATTCGTAATTCTTGTAATTGTTCATCAATTCCTACAACAATTCTTCCATGATTCGTTTCAATATAACAGTCTGTTGCCTGTATATCTTCATCCACAAAAATCATAAAAGGTACATCAACCGGGAAAATAGAAGCTAGTTCTTCACGGCTACTTGAAACCAAAGTGAAATAAGTGGGAGAAATATAAAGTTTGATTTTTTTCATCTCTCTAGCTTCTTTTAAGCCTCTTTTTACAATAGATAAGAAGAGTTGGTCATCATTTTCCAATTTAATACCAATAATTCTTTCCGCTGTACGAATACCAAGTTCTAATATTACGTGTTCTTGATGCTGCAAATACGAATCCGCAGTTTCATATGCAGTTTCTATTACTTTATTTGCTCTAGAAAGAAGCTCTTGCATGTCTGAAACGGCTTTATTTCGCCCTTCTTCAAGCCCTTGTGAAAAACCCTCGTCATAAGCAAGTTGTTGGAATGAGTTTTTTTGTTCTTCCCACTCTCTTAATTGACTTTCAATATACACTTTTGTCTCGCTTATGTCGGAAGATAACTGTGTTTTTTTTGTTGTAATTTCTATTTCCACTTCACTGAGCATCTTATTTCTTTCTCTCGATATTTCCTCATGTGAATAAGAGTAATCTACTTCAATTTCTTCAGAGACATATAAATCTCTTATTTGAATAGGCTTTAACTTTTCATTAGATTCGATCATATGCGCGTTTCGGATGATTTTAGACAATAATGTCATCTCCTCCACCGCGAGCTATAATTATCTCACCAGCATCTTCCAATCTTCTAATAACAGTAACAATTCGTGACTGTGCTTCTTCTACATCACGTAGACGTACTGGACCCATAATTTCCATTTCTTCTTTGAACGTTTCTGCCATACGAGTAGACATGTTTCTGAAAATAATATCTTTTACTTCTTCACTAGATACTTTCATTGATAGAAGTAAGTCTTCGTTCTCACAATCACGAATAACTCGTTGTATGGAACGATTATCCAGTGTAACAATATCTTCGAAGACAAACATTCTCTTCTTGATTTCTTCAGCAAGTTCAGGGTCTTGAATTTCTAAAGCATCAAGAATCGTTTTCTCAGTTGTACGATCTACGCCATTCAATACTTCTACTACAGCATCGATTCCACCAGTTTCAGTATAATCTTGGGTCACAGTACTCGATAATTTCCTTTCCAAAACTGATTCTATTTCACTTATTACCTCTGGTGAAGTAGAGTCCATCGTTGCAATTCGTCTAGCGATATCAGCTTGAACTTCTTGCGGTAGCGATGAAAGAATAATCCCTGCTTGCTGTGGTTCTAAATAAGACAATATTAATGCAATCGTTTGTGGATGCTCTCCTTGGATGAAATTGAATAACTGAGTGGGCTCAGCTCTTCTCGCAAAATCAAATGGTCTTACTTGGAGAGAAGATGTCAATCGATTAATAATTGCTTGTGCATGTTCTGCGCCAAGTGCTTTTTCAAGAACTGTCTTCGCGTATCCAATTCCACCCTGGGAAATATAGTCTTGAGCTAATGCAATCGTGTGAAATTCTTCAATAATATCTTCTTTAATTTCTGGCTCTACTTTTTTTACACCAGAAATTTCTAATGTCAAACGCTCAATTTCTTCTTCATTTAAGTGTTTATATATAGAAGCAGATACTTCTGGTCCCAGAGAAATCAACAAGAGCGCTGCTTTTTGTTTACCACTAAGTTCTTTTTCTTTCTTTACCATAGCAGTCCCTCCGATTATTCGTCTGCTATCCAAGTACGCAACAATTTTGCAAAATCTTCAGGCTTATCTTTTGCCATTTTCTCTAATTGTTTTCGTCTTAAAGTAGCTTCTGTTTCTTTTTCATCATTAATATCATCTATTGTTATATCCTCAAGTTGCTCTTCCATAATAATCACTTCTTCAACATTCTTTCTAGAACGGAAAATGTAAATAACTAGAAGAATAATTGCGACTAACAATATTCCTCCTATAACATAGATCCACCATGGAATTGTAGGTGTTGTTTCAGCTACAGTTTGCGTTTTTCCATTAAAGGCTTGGACAGATACAACAATTTTTTCTTCTAATTGTTCATCTGTTAATACTCCAACCTCACCTTTATCAATTGAAGTTCGAATTATCGTTGAAAGTATTTGCTCAATATCATCTTGGACACCTTCCGGCATAGACGTTACATCTTCTGGACTTGGAGGCTCAACCACAACTTGAATACCAATATCTCTAATTTTATATGGACTTTCAACGATTTCTTTTCGGATTTTATTTACTTCGCTATTGATCGTATCTTCAAGACGTTCATAATCTCCATTAGATGAAGAGCCTGCTACATAACTTGTACCATTATCTGTTGGATCCTCTTCTGCAGGTGTTCCACCAACTACTGGATTTTCACCAGTAAATGTTTCAGAAATTCGTTGTGCACTTATTTCAATACCAGACATATTTTCTTCATCAACAGGCAGGACGAGATTCTCCTCGCGATTTTCTTGTTTAAAATCAATATCAGTAGTGACAGAAACTACTACCTTATCCTGCCCCATCAATGTACTCAGCATTGTTTGGACCTGTCTCTGCAAGTCTCGCTCAATATTCTTTTTGACCGTCATTTGATCTTCTACGTTTGCTCCACCTGTACTTGCTTGTTTTAGATCAAAATATTCGAAGTATTGATTGGTAATGACAATATCTTCCGTCGATAGATTAGGAATTGATTTTGATACTAAATTATATAATGAGAGGATTTGTGTTTCAGTAAATTGATAACCGGGATCTGTATTTAATACGATGGAAGCACTTGCCGCTTCATTACTCTGAGATAAAAAGACACCTTCTTCAGGCAAAGTAATCATTACCTTAGCATCATCTACACCTTCTACACTTTTGATTAGATTCCCAAGTTCGGTTTGCATAGAGGCTAATTTCAACACATTAAACTCATTGTCAGTCATACCAAACCCTGCATTTTGAGAGAAAAAGCTGTAGTCAATCATTCCAGATTCAGGGAAACCTTCTGCGGCTAATTGTACTAATAAAGAATCGACTTGTTCAGCAGGTACTAAAATAGATGTACCCCCGGGTGCTATTTCATTTGGAACACCTTGAGTATCAAGTGTTTCTTTAATACGACCAATTTCTGAGGGAGTAACATCAGAGTAAAGAGGAACAAAATCTATTTTCGTTACAAAGTAAGTTATAAGTGCCGCAATTAGAATTACCGCTATTGTACTTCCTACCATAGTTCCCTTTTGCATCTTCGTCCGACTTTTCCAAAAAACGGAAATGTCATTTATGGGTTTTTTTATTCGTTCATTCATTTGTATCCTCCGGCTATGGTGAATATTTTTTCTCGATATTTATAGAATTAACCGAGGACTTATACTTGCATACGCATTATTTCTTGATATGCTTCTACTACTTTATTTCGGATCTCTAATGTTGCATTTAGCGTGATACTAGCTTTTTGAGATGCGATCATAACATTGTGAAGCTCTACATCTTCACCATTAATAAGTTTTTCTGTTAGTACATCAGATGTTTTCTGATTTTCATTTACAGATTCAATTGCATTCTTTAAAAAGTCCCCAAAATTCTGTTGCGCTTCAGAAACAGTTGTTTTATCAGAAATTTGGACTGCATTTATTTGATTAGGTTGAAATAACGAAATTGCTTCAATCGCCATTACTTTACACCCTTCTTTCTACTTTATTTCCCTATTTCTAACGCTTTTGAAAGCATAGATTTATTTGCATTAAATACCGTTACATTTGCTTCATATGAACGTGTAGCTGAAATAAGATCTACCATTTCTCTTAATGGATCTACATTAGGCATTTCAACATATCCTTCATCATTTGCGTCAATATGAGTCGGATCGAATACAAGCTTATATGGAGTTTCTGTATCTTCATTTATGCTAGATACTTTTACACCACTACCAACCGACTCTTTAGAAGATGTGCCACGAGCTATGTTTAAGAAACTCGAAAAATTATTGCCTTGAGGTTTAAGAGTAACTGATTTTCTTCTATATGCTTGCCATTCTCCATCTACCATTTTCGCACGAGTAGTATCTACATTTGCCATATTAGAAGATATCACATCCATACGGAGACGTTGCGCTGTTAAAGCAGATGCTGTTGTGTTCATTCCATGAAAAATCGACATAATTAGCTACCCCCTCTTATCACAGTTTGTAAAGTATTTAATTTCCCACTTACTCTATCTACTAATGCATTATAGTGTATTTGGTTAATCGCAAGGTTAGCCTGTTCTTTATCCATATCGACACCATTCCCATTGTTACGGTAGCTTAAATTGTTATAACTAGAAATGCCTACATGACTAATTTTCGCATCAAAATTGATATGTTTTTCTGTAGTTCTATAGGCTGATATAGTACTTTTTTTAGCATCAGATAAATATGTATCAAAACTAACTGTTTTAGTTTTATAATTCGGCGTGTCGATATTTGCAATATTTTGCGCAATCGCTTTTTGTTTCGTAGCCGAAAAATCTAAACCACGCTCTAAATTTGATATAGTACCTCCAAAAATGCTCAATTTATTCACCTCATTATTTCTGGTTATCTAGTAAAAACAAAAATTGAATACATATGATAACTTCATTGTAATGACTTTATATAATAGTGTCTATTAAATATCCCGAATTATTAATAAGTCAAATTAACTATCTTTCCTTTATTATAGACATTTTTCGACATATTTTCTTCATACTTCTCCTTTAGTAGTAAATTTCCCATGCTAATTCTCAAATAAATACAAAAATAGCCCTCCACCTAATTAGATGGAAGACTAAATTTCTATTTACTTTATTTCATTTTAAGCTGAGCTAATTCGTCAAGGAATTTATCATTTAGAACTTTAATATAAGTTCCTTTCATCCCTAGGGATCTTGACTCAATTACTCCAGCACTCTCAAGTTTACGTAATGCATTTACAATTACAGAACGAGTAATTCCTACTCTGTCAGCAATTTTAGAAGCAACTAGTAAACCTTCAACTCCATCTAATTCCTCAAAGATATGTTCGATAGCTTCTAATTCACTATAAGATAATGAGTTAATCGCCATTTGTACAACAGCTTTACTACGAGCGTCTTCCTCGATTTCTTCTGATTTTTCACGAAGAATTTCCATACCAACAACTGTAGCTCCATATTCAGCTAGGATTAAATCATCTTCCCCAAACTCATCTTTAATGCGTGATAAGATTAAAGTACCTAAACGTTCACCAGCACCAACAATAGGAACAATTGTAGTTAATCCATCAATGAATAAATCATGATTTTCTACTGGGAAACAAGTGTGTTCACTATCTATATCTAAGTTAGCTGAAGTTTCTCGTACATTAAATAGATTTTTTGTATATTCTTCTGGGAATTGTCGATCTTCTAACATTTTAAGCATACGAGTATTGTCAATTTTTTGACTTATTTCAAACCCGAGTAACTTTCCTTTTCTACTAACAATAAATACATTACTATCTATTACTTGAGTTAAAGTGTCTGCCATTTCTTTAAAATTAACGGCGTGCCCTGCAGACGCTTGTAACATCGAGTTAATCTTTCTTGTTTTAGTTAATAAATTCATTTGTTGCATCCTCCAATTTTTCCGAACTTACTTTGTATCATATAGCTTTTCAATTCTATTGTGAAGTCAAAAGATTCAAAATTATAAAATAAATCGTGATAAATCTTTGTTTTTCACAATATTGTCAAGTTTCCCGTCAATATATGCAGGTGTAATGTTAATATGCGCTGGCGATATATCCGATGCTTCGTAAGATAGATCTTCTAATATTTTCTCTAATATCGTATGAAGTCTTCTAGCTCCAATATTATCTGTCTCTTGATTAACTTCAGAAGCTATTTCCGCAATTCTATTAATTGAGTCTTCCGCAAACGTAAGAGTAATGCCTTCCGTTTGCAACAAAGCTTCGTATTGTTTGATCAATGATTGATGCGGCTCTCTTAATATACGCACAAAATCTTCTTTTGTCAGCTTATCTAGCTCGACACGAATCGGAAATCTCCCTTGTAACTCAGGAATTAGGTCAGAAGGTTTCGACATATGAAATGCTCCGGCTGCTACAAAAAGAATATAATCTGTTTTAACTGGTCCATATTTAGTGTTTATAGTTGAACCTTCTACAATTGGTAATATATCCCGTTGAACTCCTTCTCGAGAAATATCTGCAGAAGAACCGCTTCCACTTCGACTTGCAATCTTATCCATTTCATCAATAAAGATAATTCCTGTCTGCTCCGTTTTTTCAATAGCAATTTGAGAAATTTCATCATTATCAATTAACTTACTTGCTTCTTCTTGTGTTAATATTTTACGGGCATCTTTTACTTCCATTTTACGTTTCTTCTTTTTCTTAGGCATTAGATTAGATATGGCATCTTGCATCATTCCCATACCTTCCATTCCACCACCTTGCATCGTATCAAAGATAGAAGGCGATGATTCAGTAACTTCTACTGTAACTATTTCATTTTCAAGCTTTCCATCTCTTAAGTCTTCTGCAATCTGAGACCTTTTTATACGTACTTCTGTATCTTCTGTTTCTGTAACATCCTCTTCGGTTTTCCCACCAAAAAGCGCTTCAAAAGGATTTTGACCTGATTGCTTTTTCTTTAAAGAAGGAACGAGTAATTTCACAATTGCATCGTTAGCTAATCGAACAGCCTGGTCTTTTACTTCATCCATCTTTTCTTCTTTGACTATACGAATTCCTGCTTCGACTAAATCTCTGACCATAGATTCAACATCTCTACCGACATAACCTACTTCTGTAAATTTAGTCGCTTCGACTTTTACAAATGGTGCATTCGTTAGTTTCGCCATTCTTCTAGCTATTTCTGTTTTACCTACACCAGTTGGACCAATCATTAAAATATTTTTAGGAATAACTTCATTTTTCATATCATCGTCTAAAAGTTGTCTTCTATACCGATTCCGTAGAGCTACGGCCACCGCTTTTTTAGCTGCATCCTGTCCAACGATATAACGATTTAAATGTTCTGTTATTTGTTTTGGTGTTAAATTTATCTCTTTCATTCTCCCAAAACCTCCACAATAATTTGATGGTTTGTAAAAACACAAATGTCTGCTGCTGTATTAAGCGCTGCTTCCGCTATTTCCTTTGCAGTCAAACGATCCCCAGCATATTGCTTTAATGCACGTCCAGCTGCTAGAGCATAATTTCCACCGGAACCAATAGCAAGAATGCCATCATCCGGTTCAATTACTTCTCCTGTACCTGAAACAAGTAATAAATTATCTTTATCCATTATTAATAGCATTGCCTCTAGTTGGCGCAACATCTTATCCCCGCGCCATTGCTTTGCTAACTCTACTGCAGCACGCTGTAGATTACCATCAAACTCTAATAATTTACCTTCGAACATTTCAAATAAAGTAAATGCATCTGCAACCGATCCTGCAAAACCAGCAATAACTTGACCGTTAAATAATCTTCTTACTTTTTTGGCTGTATGCTTCATTACCACTTGGTTTCCTAACGTTACTTGGCCATCGCCTGACATTGCGCAGCTACCATTATGACTTACCGCAAAAATTGTCGTTGCGTGAATTCCCGTCATTTCAATTCCTCCTCTTTATCAAACTCACCTTAGAAAATTTGCACCAAAGTTATGCCCTAGGATGAGCATTCATATACGTTTTACGTAAATGTTCCTTTGAAACATGTGTATAGATTTGAGTTGAAGATAGTTGTGAATGCCCTAATAGCTCTTGAACACTCCTTAAATCTGCTCCACTGTTTAATAAATGAGTAGCAAAAGTATGTCTCATCATATGAGGATAAATCTTTGTATGAATAGACGCTTTTTTCATCATTTCATTCAACACATACCTCACTCCTCTTGCAGTCAAAGGTTCTCCCCTACTATTAACAAAAAGAGTTGAATGTGATGTTTTTTTCATTAGAGTAGACCTACTATTTTCAAGATAGTCTTCTACTGCTTTAATTGCGTAGTCACCAACAGGAATATATCTTTCTTTTCGGCCTTTTCCCATTACACGAACTATTCCAAAATTCAAATCTAAATGAAGTAATTCGATAGAAGTGAGTTCACTGACGCGAATCCCTGTCGCATATAGCAACTCCAACAAAGCGATATTTCTTATCGATAAAGGATCGCTTCCTTTGTTTCCTTCAAACAACTTATCCATCTCTTCTTCATAAAAAAAATGGGGAAGCTTAACTTCCTTTTTGGGGTGGTATAAAGAATGAAAAGCATCTTCACTAATATTAAATTCTCTATGCAAAAATTTGTAAAAAGAGCGAATAGCTGATATTTTTCGAGAAATAGAAGTTCTGGCTAGTTTTGTGTCATATAGATTCGTTACAAATAATCTGGCATGAACGTATTCGACATCATTTAAATGTTCTACACCTTCTAAATTTAAAAAACCCAAAAACTGTTCAATATCTTTTTCATATTCTTTGACAGTTAAACTAGAGTAGTTTCTTTCAAGCTGTATATACGATATAAAAGAATGCAACTCTTTTAATCCAATCATTTAAAACAACTCCAAATTCTAACCATAGTAAAAGCCTCTAAAAGTATATCAATTTTTAGAGGCTTAAAGCAATTAAAGTGCTGTATTTTCCATAAAGTTTTGAATAGTTGTTAATGCACGATTTGCTAATTGTTCAGTTCTTTCTTTTTTGTCTCTTACTTTTTTTTCAAGATTAGGGAATAACCCGAAATTCACATTCATCGGTTGGAAATTTTTTGGATCTGCCTCTGTAATGTATCTCGCCATACTGCCAAGTGCTGTTTCTGGCGGCAATACAATTAGCTCCTCGTCTAATGCTAATTTAGCAGCATTAATACCTGCTAACAATCCACTTCCTGCTGATTCTACATACCCTTCTACACCAGTCATTTGACCAGCAAAGAATATTTGTTTATCCGCTTTTAACTGATAAGTAGGTTGAAGAACAGTCGGTGAATTAATAAACGTATTTCGATGCATTACACCATATCGAACGATTTCTACATTTTCTAAACCAGGTATTAGCTGCAATACTTCTTTTTGTGGTCCCCATTTTAAATGTGTCTGAAAACCAACAATGTTATAAAGTGTCCCTGCTGCATCATCCTGTCTTAGTTGGACAACTGCATATGGACGCTCTCCTGTTTTAGGATCTTCTAGTCCAACTGGCTTCATTGGTCCAAATAATAATGTCTTGCGACCACGTGTAGCCATTACTTCTACCGGCATACACCCTTCAAAGTATACTTCTTTTTCAAATTCCTTCAGAGGAACAACTTCGGCTTCAACCAACGCATCATAGAATAGATTAAATTCTTCTTCTGTCATTGGGCAATTTAAGTAAGCTGCTTCTCCTTTATCATAACGAGATTTTAGATATACTTTATTCATATCGATACTATCTTTTTCCACAATTGGAGCAGCAGCATCGTAAAAATATAAATAATCTTGTCCAGTTATTTCTTTAATTTTTTCTGCTAGTGCAGGTGAAGTTAAAGGACCCGTCGCAATTACCGTAATACCTTCAGGAATTTCCGTTACTTCTCCATTAACTATTTCAATCATTGGATGATTCCGAATTGCATCAGTCACTCTACCTGAAAAATCATGTCTATCTACAGCTAATGCACCACCTGCCGGAACACTGCTATTATCAGCTGATTGAATAATTAAGGAATCTAGCATGCGCATTTCTTCTTTAATAACACCTACAGCATTTGTTAAATTATTAGCCCTAAGTGAGTTAGAACAAACTAACTCCGCAAATTTATCCGTATGATGGGCTGGTGTTTGTTTTACAGGACGCATTTCAAAAAGGCGTACTTTCACTCCTCTTTTGGCAATTTGCCAAGCCGCTTCACTTCCTGCTAGCCCTGCACCAATTACGTTTACTATTTTAGTCATGTCGTAGCCTTCTTTCATTTAACTCTGTGGATTTTCTTTATAATCACACGCAACACATTGTATTTGGATGCCTTTTTTCAACTTTTTCTCAACTAACATTTCATTACATTTTGGACATGTTCTATTTATTGGCTTGTCCCAAGAAACAAACTCACATGTCGGGTATTGGTCACACCCATAAAATAATCGTTTTGTTTTACTTTTACGTTCAACAATTTGACCTTCGCCACATGTTGTACAAGGAACACCGATCTCTTTTATAATTGCTTTTGTATTACGACAATCCGGGAAGTTACTACATGCCATAAATTTTCCGTATCTTCCTAGTTTATATACCATTGGAGAACCACATTTTTCACAATCTTCTCCTGTAGGTTCATCCTTAATGATGATTTTTTCCATTTCAGCATCTGCATAGGTCACACGCTTTTCAAAGTCTTGATAGAAACCATCGATTACTTTAACCCATTCAACTTGCCCATCTTCTATACTATCCAAATCTCTTTCCATTTGAGCTGTAAATTCAACATCTAATATTTGCGGAAAGAATTCTAGCACTAATTGATGAACAATTGTACCTAACTCAGTTGGAACAAAGCGTTTTGTTTCAAGAGCTACATAGCCTCTTTTTTGAATAGTATCTAATGTAGGAGCGTAAGTAGACGGGCGACCAATTCCAACTTCTTCGAGTGTTTTTACCAATCTTGCTTCCGAATATCTCGGAGGTGGTTGAGTAAAATGCTGTTTCGGTTCAATTAATAATGAATCTACTATGTCACCAACTTCTAACACTGGCAGTAATTTATCTTTATCTTCTGTTTGATCATCTGAACTTTCTACATATACTTTCATAAATCCAGGGAATTTCACTTGCGAACCGTTTGCGCGGAAAATAGCAATCCCATTTTTCAAATCTACGGCAACTGTATCCAAAGTTGCTGGTGACATTTGGCTAGCTACAAAACGTTCCCAGATCAATTTATATAAACGTAATTGATCTCTAGAAAGAATTACCTTTAACTCATCAGGAGTTCTTAAAAGGCTTGTAGGTCTGACCGCTTCATGGGCATCCTGTGATTTTTTCGATTGTTTCTCTGCAACTTTAGTTGAAATATATTCTGCACCAAATTCATTTTTTATGTATTCATGTGCTTCAGTTTTGGCTGTTTCAGAAATTCTCGTAGAATCAGTTCTCATGTAAGTGATGAGACCTACAGTGCCTTCTTTTTTGCCAAGGTCGATTCCTTCATATAACTGCTGCGCGAGCATCATTGTTTTTCTTGCTCTGAAATTAAGTTTTCGAGCTGCTTCTTGTTGAAGAGATGATGTTGTAAATGATGAAGCTGGATTTCTTTTTCTTTCTTTTTTCACAACATTTGTAACTTCAAACTCTTTGCCTTTAATCCCATTTAATACATTTTTCACTTCATCTTCGTTCGTAAGTTTTACTTTATCCTTATCTGTACCAAAATAAAAGGCATCGAATGCTTTTTTACTTTTTTCAAATTGACCTTCAATCGTCCAATATTCTTCTGGAATGAAGCCATTAATTTCATTTTCACGATCGATAATAAGACGTAAAGCTACAGATTGTACTCGGCCAGCTGATAGTCCTTTTTTTACTTTTTTCCATAAAATAGGACTGATATTATAACCTACTAGACGGTCTAGTATTCTTCGAGCTTGTTGGGCATCAACCAAATCCATATTGATAGCTCGTGGATGTTTAAATGATTCTAATATCGCGTCTTTCGTTATTTCATTAAAGACTACTCGACAATCAGAATCAATATCAACTTTTAGTGCAGTCGCTAAATGCCATGCAATTGCTTCCCCTTCTCTGTCTGGGTCAGCTGCGAGATAAACTTTTTTTGCTTTTTTTGCTGCATTTTTTAAATCTTGCAATACGGGACCTTTGCCTCGTATAGTAATATATTTTGGCTCATAGTTATTCTCGACATCTACACCCATTTGACTTCTAGGTAAGTCTCGAACATGCCCTACTGACGCTTTTACTTTATATTTCTTTCCAAGATAACGTTCTATTGTTTTTGCCTTTGCAGGCGATTCTACAATTACTAAATAATCCGACATAGATGTGCCTCCTTATAGAAGGTAACTCGTTTTAATCTTCAAAACAAATACCTGTTGCAAAATGTATAACAGTTTTCAACATAAAGCAAGTTAAATGCTGTTTATTAATTTTAATTGTTGTTTATTAATGTAACATAGTATTTGAAGTTATTAATATTAATTTTTGTATTCGTTAAACTTTTTAATTATTGTTTATTGTTATTTAGTTGGTCACTTATTTGGTCACTCGATAACGAAAAAACAAACTGTATCACTGGTTTTGTCGAAACGTGTACTATTCTGTTTTATTATAGAAGAAAGCCCTTCCACAAATAAGTGGTTGGGCTTTCTTCTATATAAAAAGGTAAGAGGCTCTTTCTAACCCTTCTACAACTCCCAAACGAAATCCATATTCGGCAATCAGCGTTTTATTTGATTCATCTTTTTCAAGCTGCTTACCTATCTTCTTCAAATCTTTTCTCGCTAATTCTAAGAGTCCATCTAACATTTCATTTCTTCTTTCCATTAACACACTCCTTTTTATTTTTAAAATGTACCTGTAATAAACCTAAAAAATATATATGGGATTGCGATCATCAACACTAAGTCATTTAGAAGCTGCTCTCTTTTTTCCGCGGTTTCCTTTTCTTCATCCAATTGATCTTCATCTTTTTTGGACAGAACTATCCCCTTTCGATTATAGGTATCCTTGCATTAATTCAAGCGTGTACGCATCTTTCTTTTTACTTACTATCGGTTCATCTTCTATAGAAGGTAATCCTCTTTTGTTGCCTGCAGCTTCTCTTTTGATATCCTCGTCTATTAATCGTTTCACGTATTTACTAAAGTTTCGTTTTTTGCCCGTTAACCTATTTGGTCTTTCTGCATGATTCAATAGCTCTACATCTAATTCGTCCTCATCATTAAAACTAACTGATTTATTTGTACGCCCCATTTATCCAAATGCTCCCTCCGCTAGTGCATAAAATCCGACTGCATTTGCGAAAACGGGATGTAATTTTGTCACCCCATTCCCACGAACCAGTTCTGGCACTAATATTTCTGCATTATGGTAATGTTCGATAAGGTGAGGGGCAATTCCTTCTGCTATTCCTCCACAGATTAATACTTTGTCATTTTTGTTCCATTTCAATTTAGTCGTGTTTCGAATTATTCCTCTTGCGATGGTTCCTAGATCATCCTTATTGTTAACTGTTTCTACACCAAAATTAAACGTAGTAGAAGCCGTATTTATAAGCTTCCTATCAACAATGGAAACCACATTAACAGTTCCGCTTCCTATGTCAATAATCTTAATAATGCCATCTTGTGGACAACTCCAAATAGCGCCACTTCCCTCTGGAGCTACACCTACTTTTTCTATATTAATGACTCTTGTTTTTCCATTCACTTTTATTTCATGAATGCCTATTAACATAGAAGAAATAGCATCCTTTTCCGCTTGTTTGTGACGTTTAATAGGTTGCCCTGTAACTAGTGCTATGTCTGTGAAATGTGGACAGTAGCGTTCTAAATAACGATTAATTGCAAGTAGTACCCTAATCTTTGTATCCTCGTGTGCTTTGCTATCTCCATACATAGTTCCGTCCCCAAATTGATCTTCGTGTTCTGCTATAGATCCAGCAAAACCTTTTCTTCCATTAATCTCGAATTCCATATCATCCCTTCCAAATACTTCTTCCACATCACGCTCGAACCAGTCACAAATGTTCGTTTTAAATGAGTCAATACCGAATGGCCCCACTACCTTTGCTTTGTGGTTTCCTGCATCTACACCAAGTATCAATCTGTTCATTACCTTGCCCCTTTCGTTTTTTACTACACTTGTAATACAAATATAGGTTGCGAGACAGGAAGTTATGACAATTGTAATAAATTAATTTAACAGGTTATGAAGCTACCTCCCTCTTCATATAATGCTAATATCCCTAGGAATCCTACTAAACTTAGGAATCATTACTAGGGATAACACTAAAAAAATGGGGGTTACCAGTTGAAGAGAATGGGGGAGAAAGACAGGAAGGTGAGAAGTGATAAAAAAGTGGACGTGAAACCAACGATGTCATTGGAATTAAAGGATTTACTTTACCACTTTGCACATCTTAGCGAAGAACCAGTAAAAGATGCAGCACAAAGACTGATTGAAAAAGCAGTTACCCATGAATTAATCATTGCTTCTATTAGAAAATGGTTTCGGAGGGATTATCATCGACCTAATACAATCACGGCTGGGTATAGCGACCGACCAAAACTAAAAATAACGATGAAAGGAGAAACGGGAAAAGTTACTATTAAGTTTCCGCAAGAAAGCTATGATACTCTCTGTAACCTTGCTCATGCTTTAGATATAACCCCAACATCTACCGCTGCTGTATTGATCAAAATGACACTCTACAATAAGGATTTTATGGATGAGTATATCCGTTTTTATCTACGCCACCTCGAACCTCGTAAAATAGAAGCGATCAACAAGCTATTAAAACTTTGAAAGGATGAGAGATTGATAAATATTATTGGATTCGGGCTGTGCGGAATCGTATTGACTGCATGGGCCATCGAAAAGTTTAATATAACGGAATGGGAGGTTTGGAAGGAAAAAGAAGTGTTAGAAGTTGTAGAACCGTCAATCACTAACCGGGTTCGACCGAATGAATTTGAAATATTTGTATAATCAAAACAAGCGACCAACTCATTATGAGAAGGTCGCTATCTTTTTATTTAGTTTCGTCAATCAAGTAAGTAAGCCAACCATACTTCGCTGTGATTTTCGCTCGAGCATTTTCTGCAGCTTCTTTTGTCGTAAATGTACCTGTGTAAATGCGATAATCAGAATTGAATGAAGTAGTATCAGCAGCTTCATGTATTACGAAACCAAAATCTGTTTTTATTTTATTGACTGCATCCGCGAGCGCACTTGCGTTTTTGAAAGTGCCTGTTTTGATGCGGTATGTTCCTTTTGTTTGAGTAGCTGTTTTAGTTGCAACAGGTTTGGATACTTGAGTTACTAACTTCTTGTTTAATTCAACTAGTCGATTAGCGATAGACTTTTTGAAAGAATCGCCCCTGCCCTCATCTAATATACGATGTGGACAATTCTTTCCACTCCATTCTTTGTGGAATCTTACTCTATCAATACCCCATCCATACTTTTTCAAAAGTTGCGCCGTATACTCGATTGCATTCGCTTCGGCTTTTCTGTATTTATCTCCAGCACTTTTCGAGTAGCATATTTCGATGCCTATAGATGTGCGATTGCCGCTGGTCAAAGAACTACCGTCACCTGCATGCCAACAGTTACGACTAAACGGCACAGCGACGATCGCATGCTTATCATCAATTGCGACATGAAAAGATACTGCATTACCATTACGTTGCATGTATTCAACTTCCGCAACTGCTGAAGCATCGTTCCATGTGTTGTGAATAGTAATTGACGTAGGTGTCATTTCATACTTGGCTTTTATCGGATACTTACTTTTTTCAATGTAATCGTTGATAACAGCGTATGTCATATTATTTCAGCCCCTCTTCTATCAATTTTTTCTCTTGTTCTTTTGCTTCTTTAGTTACCAAATAAGTATTTTTGTAAACTCCGTAAAGAACCCAAATAAACGGTACCGCTGCAAGCAACGCATTTACAAAAGCGTCAATTGAATCATTTGTAAACCATGTAAATGTCACTCCTAAAGTCTGCAAAAACAAAAGGACCGCTGAAAGCAATCCTCCGAATAAAGCGATATGTTGTTTTAATTTATCTGTTGTCATTTTCAATTACCCCCAAATCTCTGAATGATATACAACGCGATCCCGAACAAAAATGTAATAAAACTACCTGCAAGGGTTCTTTGCAAGAATTCTATTTTCCCTGTGAATTTACTGAAATTTTCATCCCTTACTTTAAACTCTTCTTTCATCCCCACTTTTTGTTCCACGAACTTTTCCTTTATTAGTGTTTCTTGTGCGATAAATTCTTTTTCTGTTGCCGTTTCTTGTCGTAGTATTTCTTTGGCAATATCGAGTTTTAAGTCGTTAATCCGAACGTGCGCTGACTTAACACTTGAATCTGTCTGTATAACCAATTCGGAAACTTTCGATACTGCATTCATCGCGGTATTCAAACTTTCAAATTTTTCTTCTAATTTCCCTAGCGACACCAATATTTTCTTTGATTCCTCATTTGACGGCTCCACTTTTTCACTCCTTTATTTTAGACAAAATAAAAGAACGCCTATTGAGCGTTCTCTTTTAATACTAATGTTGGCTTCATGCCTACCATCACAACTTTATATAGACCTATATCTTCTACCGTTTGCACATCCGTTAAAAAGAAAAATTCGTAAGGGTCCGCTGCAATAATATTTTCTCCGTGATAACTTGTAATGATATTTCCTTCATTGTCCACATTTACAAACAATTGTATTTGTTTTTCCATTATCATCCCTCCAACCATTTACGGTTTACTCGTGCATACGCAGCGTGAGCTACCTCATTTGTTTTTAACCTTAAGTAAAAAGTACCTACCGCCCCTGTTGGCACCCCTAAGTCGACTGTAATTGTCGCGTATAACTCCTCGGTTGACGAGGTTGTCGTAATTGTCGCCAATACTTCTATATTGCCTAGCGCAACAGTTCCTCTTTCAATAGTAACTGTTGCGCTACCTCCTGGTGCTTGGGTTTTATAAGCCAACCTCAGCTTTAAATAACGGGCTTTATGTTCGTAAGAAAAGAAATCGCAATCGGAAGAAGTTGTACTGTTTGTTTTAAAATACCAATTTTCCACCGATACAGAAGGACTCGTAAATGTCGGGGAGGACCCTTGTATATTGACATCATATACGCTCATCCCGTTATTAATTATGGCGTATCCGTCTGGGCGCTCGATTGTGATAGCGCCTTTAGCTACATATACGCCATATTCACCCGTAGCGACTTCGCCTAAAACAACTTTTTCTGTATTACTGGCATCCCTGACCGTGAATTTATTATCTTTAATTGTAATGACTCCACTATCTGATTCGATGTAGAGCTGTTCACCAATCAGCAATTTACCGAAGATTCTTTCTGCAATAACCCCTAATGCAGTAATTGCAGCTTCGAAGGTTTGCCCACCACTTACCGATACACCTACACCAGCTGCATTAAATAGCACTAGATTATTTGGGTTCGTCTTATCCCTTGCTATGATGCCATTCTCAAATTCTAGTTCTGTTTGAGCGCTTTGCAATGCTTGCGTAGCTAATCGGATGGCTTCATCCACAACAGAATACTTAATCACACCATCACTATTCACGATATCGGATAATTGTTTTTGAATCGCATCAAACATATTTTCTGCAAATTTCTTTTGATAATTTGCTAGAGTAACATTTGTGTATACAGGCACAAGCTCACCTTTTACCCATTCAAACTGTTCATTTATTTCCACAATTCTTGTTTCAATTTCCAAGTTGTCCATGCCTTCATGGATAACAAACACTCTATCCCCTTCATTTGGAACCGTGTAAGGATAACCTGCAGCGCGTAAATCTTGAAAATCGATCGTTAGGGAAAACTCTGGTTCATCCATCAATTTTTCTTGCATCGCTTCCGATAGCGTTTCTTTACTTGTATATCTTTCATCCGTTAAAGATGGACTGTCAATTACACCCCACACTGCTGATTTAGGGGAAATATACTCCGCTGTTATATATACTTTCTCGTTTTCTGGTGTTTCTTCTGGGCTTGTACTTGCCCCTCTACCTAGAATACGAGTAGCGAGATTAGTAGAATCACAATGGATATCAATTGCGTTGATGTTATGGCCAAACCCAAACATAAAGTCTGTATCATTTCCTATTTTCTTTTTAAGATAAACCGTATTTCCAATCAGCTCAAACTCACGATTATAGCGTTCTAAGCCTTTTTGAAATAAAGCCAATCGATTGTCGTTCCCTAAGTTTTCATAGGCTTCTGCATAGGCAAAATCCATGATAACGAAATTATAAGGAGTCCCAGTAAAAACAAATGCCATATAGTTCTCAAATGTCATTGAACCGTTATGGATTAAAGGTTGTTGACTGTTAATCAGGTCCACATAAAACTTAGCAATCCCATCCGCACTTTTGGAATATAAGTGCCCAATGCTCTTTTGGTCTGTGTTTTTAATGACATACTCCTCTTCATTAAAAAAGATAGAGCATTCGTTTGTTAAGTACTTCATGCTGTGGATATTTCGTTTAGACGGAAAAGCAAGGAGTGAAACAGTCTTCTCTCCATTTACTTTTCGCGTTCTTAGTAAGCTTTGAAAATCAGAGAGCACTTCTTGTTCTCCAGCAAGACTTTGTACAATTATTTCGGACATTGTTTCACCTCATTTTATATAAAAAGAGCACCCAATGGATGCTCCCGGTAGCACTTATTCAATTTATTAAGCGTAACGTTTATGAGCTTGTTGCTTCCGTTCTTCCGATACTTGCGCATAAATTTGGGTAGTTCCAATGTTCTCATGACCTAATATGTTTTGCACTTCTTCAAGTTTAGCTCCGTTATCTAGCATATTTTGGGCGAGAGTATGGCGCATTGTATGACAAGTGAGTTTCTTGTTCTTTAAACCGACTCTTTGCTCGATATGGTCCACTTCAACCTGAATAGCTTTATTCCCCATTCGTCTGTATGGTCTACGTTGAGTGATAAATACCGCTTCACAATCATCATTTCGCTCTTTTAAATAGCTTTCTAGGTGATACAAAGCCATGAAAGTTAAGTAAACTTTCCGTTCTTTGTTACCTTTACCAATTACTGTCGTACTCATTTCTTGTTTATCGATAGAATCTATATTCATACTTGCCAACTCACTTAATCTACAACCAGTTGAATAGAACACCTCTATCAATGCCCGTTCTCTTTTCGTGTTACATGTTTCGCGAACTAATTCTAATTCTTGGATTGTTAAACCTTTTGGTAAACGTTTCTTTTTCTTTGGTAATCTGATTTTAGCGGTTGGATCACGTAGCAATATTTCTTCTTTGACCATCCATCCAAAAAAGCTTTTTAAAACAGTTAATTTTTTACCCATTGTGGATGTTTGAATATTTTCAAGTGAAGCAAGGTAATTACGAACATCTGGTGTTTGGATCAAAACCACTGCTTTAGGTTCATATTTAAAAAACAATCTAAGTTCTAATTGGTAATCCTTCAAAGTCTTAGGACTTAAACCCTCTAAACGTTTAGAGGAAAGGAATAATTTTAATTTGTCCTCCATATCATTCGCTAAATCTTGCGACTCACGATGCTCTATATGATACCTATACAAAACTTCTTCTATTCTTAATGCTAGTTTGTCCTTTTCAATCCCTGGGCTAATCAACTCGACGACAGTTTGCAAATCATTTTGTAAACGGCTTGCATCATTTGACATATTAACCCCTCCTTTTGTATATACTTTATATATAATATATACATTATAGCTAAATGTTGCATATGTCAAATATAAATGATATAAAGTATATACAATATATAAAAGGAGATGGATAAATGAATAATGAAATAAAAAAGATCCTAGTTGGATTTCCTGAAGAACTATTAGAACAAATTGAAAATTTTAGGTTTGAAAATAGGATTAACAATCGTACACAAGCAATATTAGATTTAATAAAAAAAGGACTCGAGAAAGAAGGTAAGGAATGACCACTATAAAAGAAGTTGAGCTTTATCTCTTATCCAAAGAAAATAATTTAACCGCCCGTAGGTGGTTAAAAAATACAGCTGCATTAAAACGAATTCTCGACGGTCATTTATCCTGGAATGAAGATCATACTAAACTTAATGAGCTTCAAATGGTTTTTCCTTTGGAAGTAAATATTGATTATTATTTAGATATGCCGTCAATAATAGACAACGATTTAGAGCCCTCGAAATAATCCGAGAGCTCTTTTTTATTGCTATTTTTAATAAATGGTTACGACACCGTATGTTCCTACTGCGTCACAGACAAGATTAATAGATTAATTTTTTAATAATACGAACTCTAGATCTTTGTGAAATAATCCCTTCGTTCGCAAGATCAGTAATTACTTGGATTTTGTTTGCAAGATCTAATGTCTGCTCTTCTTCTTCTTCCGTTAGAGGAATTCTAAACGCAATTATTTTATTATCGTCGGTATCTTTCTTCATTGTGGTCACTTCCTAACGCGTATTATTTCAAATAATAGCATTAATTGTTAAATCACACAAATTCTACTCTCATAGCAGAGCTGTCTCAATTGGGCATTAAAATCTACTAATCAATTGACTAGCAACTTTTTCTCCAATCCGTTTTCTCCCTGCCGAATTCGGGTGAATTCCGTCTGAGCCACTAAAATAGGAAGTTCTATTAAATTTATTAAATCCTAAATCATAATAGTTATCTAAATAAGGGGTTTTATATTCGAGACATACTTCTTTAGCTGCTTGCACCAAATCAGGCAGTACGTTATCTCCGAATTTCCTCGTATCGCTATCTTGATCGAAAACACCGTCTACCAACCAAAAACAATAAATTGGCGATAACACCATTATTTTTATATGAGGATATGTGGTTAGTATTTTTTCAAGTGAATAACGCAATGCTCCTTTATATGTGTGGATGTCGTATGGGTTTTCTGTGTTATCCAGTAACTTGATAGCTGTATAATCATTTTGACCGTAAGCGATTGTTATAATTTCTGTTTTATTAAAATCAATCCCTTTTAAAGTTTCTAGCCTCGTAGGGAAGTAAGTCGGTAATCTGTTGCCTAATGGTACAGATTCACCACTCCCACTAATGATAGCTTGGTTTTGCAAAGAAAAGTCCTTACTTGTGATGGCATCGGCTAGACGATACATACAAAAAGCATCCCAGTGAGTGTGGTGAGAACTCATTCTACAACCGCCAAACCCTACATTTTTGGCTATACTGCCTGTGTTTTCAGAAATAAATGTTGATATATCTACAGGGGGCGAGTAGTTTCCAAAGATACTGTCTCCAAAACTAACCACTGTTTTACCGTCTATTTGAGATTTAGGAATGACTATGCTTATATCCCCGTTTTCATCTGGTGCTTGCCCATTAACAGCTATCATTGTGGAGCTAGACGGAATATTTACGGTAGTAATAGAGTTAAGAAGTCCATCCGGGTTGGTTATTGTTGTATTTGGTATAATATTTACAACCTGCGCAAAACTAGAATTTACAGGGGGAATCGTGTACGTTTCGTTTAAATAATCCACATACGGGAGTGCCGTTGCTGATTCAGCTAACATAATATCGAAGTATTTCGTTTCGACATTTGTTCCGCTAGATGTTTCATTGTCTAGATAAAAGCGCAGGTTAATACTCCCTGACGCTGTTGTTGTAAATGTGATAGTAGGATTGTTTGTATTTCTATGCGTTCCTAACGACGCGGTCGTATCTACACCGTCATAGATAATAACGCCCGAAGCTAATGCATTTATTTTACTATTGGATGCTTTAGCGCTTAAAGTATATTTCGTATTCGGCTTTAAGATAACCAAGTAATTACTGTATACTTTCCACCATTCACTCCCCAATGCCCCCGATAACTGGATTCCGTTTCCGTATTTAGTCTGCGTAACATTCGTTAAAATTGGAGTAATACCTTTTAAATTAAATTCATTTCGAGTCTTTGAAACCACTGTAGTTTCAATGGCTGTTTGACCATTTATCAAGAGTATAGCAGTCTTATTTTTCGCATCTTTCGATATGGTAGTAGGGAGATTTGGTGATAATACTGTAAACCCTGCACTTAAAGCGATTTTTAAGTTGTCGACAATTGATGAAGATACGGGCAATTCCGAAATATTACCGATACCTTCCACTACCAAACTTTTCATTTTATAGTGATAAGGTTCAAAGGCTGTCGCTGTATCCCCTCGTTCAATTTGAAAAGTATTGAGTGAACTATTTATGGAGTTCGCTCTTATATAATGCACATTGGCTGGAACGGTTAATGTTCTGAACGCGGTAGTTATCGGTCCATTATTAAGGACTGTAACTGGCGCTTGATTTATGTCATATAAACCCACGCGTTGACTTGTACTTATAGTAATCACATCATTCGGAGAAACGTTAATAAACATGGAAGTAAAGTCTGTTGTGCTATCTAGTAACTTCCCATCTAATCCAATATATTTATTTGGCATGACATTGGATTTGTCAAATAGGTTTTTCCCTGTAGATAAAAATGTTGTCTTCTCATGATTAATCGCTTTCGGCTTTACGTTTTCCATACCTACTGCATACTCTCCAACAACTGCAACTGCACCACCAGTAAACAGCGATTTTGTTTCAGTGTCCATTTCAGATACATTTATGGGAAGCGCATCGGTGTTTTTTCGAACCTCAGCTTGATTCGCCTTATCTGCCAACTGCGCCTTAAGATCAACTACATTTACCTGACTTAATTCGTCGATTTTAGCTTGTGCATTAGACATAACTACTTGTATTAATGTTTGCTCCGTTATCGATGGTACATACCCATCTCCGGTTGAATCTTGCGCTACCTTATAAGTAAATGCAATGGTACTCACACGTTCATCAGCGCTATATAATTGCGCTACAGCTTTAACTTGACCTGGTACCGCGGTCTCAGATGTGCCGAATTTATAATGTATCTTCCCATCCGCTTGAATTGTGCCATCAGTAACTATTACTGCGCCATCTAATCTTGTATGGACTAAAGAGCAAGTAATCACGCCCGTTAAATCAACAGGCTCTCCAGCATCTAAAATACTAACAACAAACAGTATGTCATCACTAGAGGTGACGGTAGGTTCATTGCCGAGTATGGGTTTTTTTATATCCGCTTTTATTTGGAAGGTGTTCAAAGGCATACCCGTTCATCTCCTTATTTGTAGTAATTTTTATGTGTAAACGTCACGCTTATATCCGTTAAGTTGGTGACGATGAAGTCATTTTTTCCGGGCGCTAGACTAATAAAGGTTTTATTTGTGTTTCTCAATACCGATAATTTATCCTTTGTAATCCGCATACCTTCTGTACTATCAATTCGTAAGGTATTACTAGCGTTCATTGCGCCTGTATACACCATCGATTCGCCTGTTGTGGTATTTGTGATAGTCGCATTAGTCCCAACGCCTGTAATGGCTATTTCTAATGGCATATAACGTGGGTTAATAGGCGCGTTTCCTAGATAATCAAATGTAAAGCTAGTAACCTCAAATAGACTTGTTTTTAAAAGAGATTCACCAAACGGGAGGGTATACGTTTCTAATTCCCATTCAATTTTTCCCATCATCCCTATTTGTTCTGGGTCACTTAGGCTAACCGTTTCCACAAACCATTGTTTTTCATCTATATATACTGTTTCGCGAGGCAACATGTTGAGCGCGTCCCAATACTGTCCGGGCTTCTCAAATTCATACATATTTCCAATCGCTACACCTTCGCGCACATAAAAAGGCTCTAGCATCGTTAGCAGAGCCACTACTTCGTCACGTTTAGTTAAATAATCAAACTGATCTCGTACCATAAATAGCAAACTTGCTTTAAGTTTACGAGTGCCGTACTCAACACCAAGAGGTATCTTTCCGGCTCGACCACCAAGTACAGCATTTTCTCGTTTAATTTCGATTGGTCCTGGAATAAACTCTTGTACAATTATTCCTTTTTCAGAGAGAGTAAAAGACTCTCCTGTCTGTTTAACAACTTTCAAGTCCATTACTTTCTCACTCCATTCATGTAATTGACGTTCGACATATCCTGGCTTTGCATTGCGTCAATATAAGGCTTTAATATCTTCGCTAATGGATGACCATCCAAGTTAAGCGTGATTTCTTGTCCGTTTTTAATAGCTTCTGCAATCTCTGCTAATAAAGCCGACATCACATTACTTTGACTATTCACATCATGCGATACAGAAGCATTAATACTACGTTTTTCCGTAATGTTTGCACTAGGGGATAATAGATCCGCTGCAAGTGTTGGGACAAATGCGCTTGTAATATCCGAAGATATCCCTTTAACCGCATCTATGGCTGATTTTGCTTTATTTGCAATACCATTAGCAAATCCTTGTCCAGTATGTTCCCCTAAAGCGGTAGTAATTCTAGATGGCGAGTGTATGCCTAGTTTTTTCTTTAACCAATCTGGAACCAAATCCGCCATTTCGGATACCTTGCTCGCGATACTACCTGCCATCGAACCAATACCCCTAATTAGACCTTGGATAATAGCTTTCCCTATACTCGTTAAGTCGATGCTAGTTAAGAAGGCCTTAGCTTTGTTCCATCCTTCTTCAACCTTCGTTTTGACTTCATTCATCTTGTTGCGTACAGCATCTTTCATTTCCGTAAATTTATTTTGTACCACTGTTTTCATTTCAGACACTTTATTCTGTGCTGCTGTTTTTAATTCAGCAAATTTAGTCACAGCCGCGGTTTTTAGTTCCGAAACTTTATTCACTGCAGCGGTTTTCAATTCGTTAAACTTATTAACAGCGGATGTTTTTAATTCGGTAACTTTATTAGTTGCTGCCGTTTTTAGTTCTGTAAATTTATTCACCGCTGCCGTTTTCAACTCGGTTGCTTTATTAACTGCCCCTGTTTTTAACTCGGTAAATTTATTAATTGCAGCAGTTTTTAATTCAGTAAACTTATTAACTGCACCCGTTTTTAGCTCGGTAAATTTAGTAATCGCTGCAGTTTTTAATTCGGACACTTTATTCTGTGCAGCGGTTTTTAATTCAGTGAATTTATTTATCGTTGCTGTTTTAAGTTCTGTAAATTTAGCTATTGCAGCATCTTTCAACTCCGTAAACTTAGCAACTACCCAATCCTTCAATTCCAAGGCTTTGGCGGAGATAGTATCCCAGTTTTTCCATAGATACACGCCGATTGCAATTAAAGCTGCAATAATCGCTATTACGATTCCAACAGGTCCTGTTAAAGCTGCAAAACCTCTCAATAACCATGGTAGTGCTCTAGATGCTAGATTTAAAATGGTAGTTCCTAAAGGCGCCAATTTAGCCCACAATCCAGAAATGAACGTACCAAATTTACTGATATGCGGTAACATTTGAAGGAATACAGCTCCAAAGGCGATAATGTGCGGAACAAATGCAATGAGTATACCTCCGAGGAAAACTACAACTGCAATAATCTTCCCGATAATTGGGTTTCCTTGCATCATGCCGTTAACCCATGTAAAGAAACTATTAGCGACCTCCATAATCTTTCCACCCAATGGAGCCATCCCAATTCCTAAATTGATTAAGAAATCAGTTAAGTTTCCGATTAATTCCATTACTTTTGGCGCCGATTCTTTTACATAAGCAATAAACTCCTGAAACCCTTTATTGCTTGATAGGGTGCTAGACCATTCTTTAAATCTACCCATCATATCTTGTAGACTCGACATCATATCCGAAGCTATAGGACCAAACGCTGCAAAGAAATCAACCAATCCAGTAATTGCATCTCCTACGATACTCTTGATCTTCGGCATATTTGTTTTCACATAATCAACAAAGGCTTGGAACTTCTCTGATTTCCCTAATCCAGCTGCCCAATCTGCAAAGGTTTGCGTCATGCCTAAAAATCCTTTTGCCGTATCTGCTGATAGTGGACCAAATGCAGTCAACATCGAAGCGATACCTGCGAAAATGTTTCCAAACGCTTGTCCAAATGTCGTAAGCATTGGTCCGCCAGAGGTATTCAGGTATTTTAAAAACTCTTGAATAGGTGGTGACTTCATGGAAGTGCCGAGGCTCGTCATTAAACCATCTACGGCTGCTGTGCTTTTCTCGAATAGTGGTTTAAGGGTTTCTAATGTGGCACCAAAAATATCCAGAGCTTTTGTGAATATTTGAAGGGTTTGGGTTTGCAACCCATCGGTAATGCCTTTCCATATACCTTTTAATCTACCCATAGAATCCAAAGCTTTCGTTTGCTCGGAATTTAATGATCCTTGAACAGCTTCCATTTCCTTCATGATCTCCGTGCGTTCTTTTAGTGTTGTGGCATCGTCTAATTTTTCTTGTAGCTTTTTCAAATCAGAAGATGCAGCAAACACACCCTTTAAGTTGGTTATAGCAACCGCCGCGAAGGCACCTGCCCCAAACCCAGCCGCCGCAAATGCTCCCACTAACGCAAAGGCACTCCCTGCCACTGTTCCAATCACAGGACCAAGCGAACCTATCAACCCACCAATACTAGCGATAATTGGCGCAAGCGCAGGAATAAGTGATATAAATACACCGAGAAACGTATTTCCAATTATTTCTCCCACGGATCTAATGTTGGAAGCAATCTTGCCTATTGTTTGTTGGTAGACTTGCCATCCTTCTCTAAACCCCGAAAAGGCGGCTCTTATAGGGATGACGATTTTATTTCGCGCGAGCGCAAGAGCTTTTGCACGTAGTAAGGCAATTTTAGCGTAAAATTCAGCCGTATCTGCGCCTATGTTTGCGTCCCAACTATTTCGAGCTATATCTAAAAGTCTATTTCGGACTACCGTATATTTACGGTGAAACTCGGCTATCTGTGCACCAATATTTACAACTGTACCCGATGCCGTGCTTCTAATCGTTTGGTCCACTTCGCGCATTTTACGTTTAAATTCTCTGACATTTGCGCCTACGATTGCGCTAAACCTTTCGACTGTCATTCACTTTTCCCTCCTCCCATATAGGTTTTCAAGTCTGTTAAAGCACGGCGATATAGATTTCTATCTACTTTCACTTCCACCGCTTCGTCTTTAATCAGCTTTCTTTCCGCTTCTGCGTTATACACATCTTTGAGAGAGATTCGTTTCTTTTTCGGATTTTGTGCAATCGCTGTAAATAAAGCTTGTAGCGCTAACTGTTCGCGTTCATTTACATTGCGTAACTGCTGACCTTTTACAATCGTCCGATACTCGTTAGGTGTCCACGTCCAAAACTGTTCTAAAGCACCGACTCCGAGTATTTCCACACATTCAGTCATGAGCCCATGTAGATTTAAGCCTCCAGTGCTTTCTTCGCTTCCATGATCACGTCGTATGCCATCTTGTTCTGTTCTTTCTCCTCGTCGGTCTTGCCCGTCTCTGGCATCATTTCCGTACCCTTCCAGAACATCCCTAGTTTCTTTCTGAAAAACCCCGCCGTGTCAATTGCTTGATATGCTTCCTTAAATAAATCTTCCTCATCCTCGCCATTTTCTGCTCGTAGTTCAATGGCTTCTTCGATAATAGCTGCAGAAGGTTGTTTTTTTTGATGAGCTAAAGCACATTGCCAAAATTGGATGATTGCTGTTGGTTCGAATTGTAATAGTCCTAAATAGACCGCATTTAATCCACCTGTTTTTTGACCGTTATTTAACACCTTGCCTTTATCATCTTCTTCCACGTCACCAAATAATTCGTCGGCCTTACGTGCAAATGCAAAAGCTACTTTACCTTGTAATTCTTCTTCTTTTATCGTTAAATATGGCATGTGTATGCCCTCCTCATCCTATTTGTATTCATAAAAAAAAGAGAGGTTATCCCTCTCCTTTCAATTAAACGAATGTTGTAATTACTTTACTGTCTAAGTCGCCTGTGTACTCACCAGGTTTTTCAAATCCGTATTTAGCAAGCGCAATAACTGTATCTGGTAGTGCATCTAACTCGCCTGTTTGTGTTTTCCCGATGATTTGAGCTGTAGCTGAGTATTCTGCAAAACCTTCAACTTCGGATGATTCTTCATAGTTTTCTAAGTAACCATAACCGAAACGAGTCTCATGTTTACCTTCTGCATTTTTATTAATATTTACTTTCCAGATGCGCACTTGTACGCCATCTTGTGTAGCACGGATTAATTCTTTTTGCGCTTCATTTTCCGTATCTGCATATCCTCCAACTTCAAATGATTCAGCAGAAATACCAGGTGCACGAACCGTTCCTTGTTTAGTAGATTCAGAACTGATTTCATTTTCAATTGCATGTGAAGAAGATGTTTGATGCGCTAGTAAGATTTGATCGTACTCGATAACCAATGAAGTTGTTTTATCTGTTGGTAATATTAAGATTAATTCGTCTTTTCCTGTTTTAATAGCCATAGGTTAATCGCTCCCTTTTGATAGTGTGAATTTTAATGTAATTACGCCATGTCTTAGCGTAGCGTCAATGTCATCAAAGACTTGGGCGCCACTCCATGACGTTTTTATCACGGTATGTCCGGTTATTGCTAATTTGTATTTAAACGCTTCATGACAAGCACTAAGGATGTCATATGCTTCCTTCTTGCCACTATAATTGCTCCAAATGTGTAGAGTGATGAATACATCTTCCACATCGGTATTTTTGACTTCAAACGGATCTGTTCTCGGTTCCCCAATGACAATGTAAGGATAAGGTGTATCCTCTGTCAAATGGTCATATACGCCTTTATATTCGATTCCTTCTACAGTTTTCTTAACTAACGCTGTAACGGGTACATCGTTCAGCAATCGACTGTATATAGCTTGATGTGTGGCTGCAAATGCAAGTGACATGATATCACCTTCCTAACTTTTTCATTTCTTTTCGGAAATACTTTTGACCTGCTTCTACTGCTGGAAACCAAAATGGTTGAGGTCTCATTCCTCGAGTGGTGACGAAACGACCTAACTTAATGCTGTAATACGTCCAAGCATCTTGCCTACCATTACCATTCTCCGCATAAATCCCAGTCCCGTATTCCACGTAAATAGCATAATGGGCTCCCACTGTAACAACCGCCGTAAGCCCATCATCTATGAAATTTACTTCAATTGACCTTTTAAGCGAGCCATCATCTTCTGGAGCAAGTGCTTTCGCTTGATTGACGATAAGATAAGCCGTATCTGCAATGATACGCTTTGCATCGTCTAGGACATCCTCACCCCATTTAAGGACGGCGGCGGATAATTGTTTATTACCAAAGGTTATATTGTTTCGACTCATGGATTCACCAACTTGAGTGCGATTCTCATAACCTCGTTTTGTCCACCTTGATCTTCTGGTTTACTGGCAATCTCGTACAAATCCCCATCATGTTTCACGCGCATGGTCTGGAGAACATCTTTTCGATATGCGTAATACATAAACCGATCTAATGGATTCTGTCTTTGCATGGCATTATAAATCTCTCTGGATGATGGGGTATCGACAAAAGCCTCTATTGTTTCATAAATGTCCCATGTAGCCTTTCCAGTACCGCCAAAACCATCATCTTCTCCTGGAATCAATTGGAGTATGGATACTTCATGTGGAAATTCATTATCCATTCCAACTCAACCTCCTATAAGGAGCGAGGTGCTTAAATAAGGTTTGTGGTATTTCGACATCATAAGAGTACGAAACAGACCCCATCGAACGACCACTTAACCCTTGTTTTTTATCGTTAAATTGAATAACTCCTGCAATAAATAAACAAACGCCACTAGGGATATCTGTAGTCTCAAACTTTCGTTTGCAATAATCATTCGCTCGCTCCAATACAATTGGAATCATGGTTGTGTAATACTCGTTTTTCTTTTCCGTTTTCTCTTGATTCAATCTCTTGAAAATAGAAATTTCTTCGAATGTAGGCTTCCACATGTTATTCACCTACTTTTTGAGAAGTCTTTTTTGTTGATACCTTTTTTTCTTTTTCTTTTTCTTCTTTTTCTTTTTCCGCTTGCAATAGTCTCATGCGATTAAATGCAGCTAAACCCATACTAGGTCACTCCTTCCAAAAGAATTGAAAAAGAGAGCCATAATGCGCTCTCTTAAACTAATTTATGTTTGAATTGTACAATTCGGATGTTTTTGTTTTCGTACTTACGCACCCAGTTAGTAGCCGTAGCTAACTCTACATTCGTTGGAGAAGAACCGACAACAGAAGCACTTTGGAATGCAACTCCACGAGGATGAAGGATAAAGTGATTACGGTTAATAAGAATGTCGTCACCTTGCAAGCTATCGCGATCCGTTTCTGTTGGAACTGGTGCAGCACCATTACCTAATGCAAACGCTCCTGAACCGAAAATGTATGAAGTGTATACTCCGGCAACGTTAGGCATGCTATCGTCAATAATTACACGTTTACCCATGTAAGATGGAATTTGTTGATTGTTTGAATCTAAAGAGAATTCAATTAAATTTTGCTTGCGAAGTGAAGCATATGTCGCAGAGTGGATAGCGATAGCTGTTAGCTTAGATTCTGCATCTCCTAATTTGTACGCTGCATCAATGAATGTTTCGCCTGTGAAAGTACCAAGTGCGCCGACACCTGCGGAAATATCAGATACATTCCCAGCCATAGAAGCCGCTTTAAATACGCCGTCTAATGTTGAAATTGCTGTTTTTTGTTGTTGACGTGCCCAATATGAAGCAACTAAGTCACCAATTGCAGCCATTGGATCATCACCTGATAATGCTTTTGCTAAATCGTTAGCTTTCCATGCACGACCGCGCATTAATAGTACAGCTACATCTTGCCCAGAAGTGATTTTCCCTGGTGTTAGTGGTGTAGTATCAGAAAGAATTTCATCTTCTCCCGTTAAATCTGACCAAAATGGCATATTGATTAATTTACCGCCTGATGTTGCTAATTTATCGAATGATGGATCACGCTCTGCAATCCCTGCTTGCACTAGTGCTGATAGTTGAGCTGTACGCTCGATTACGTAAGGATTAAATACTGCTGGTACGATTACATCTGCTATTTTTGTCATTTAAAATGACCTCCTGTTTGTTTTTTAACGTTATTTTGCTAACGTTTTTAATTGACTTGCTAAATCTGGATTATCGCGGTATAAATTGCCTTGCTCTGTTAAATTAAATGATTCTTTGGCGAATGGATTCGGTTTGTTGTATCCTCCTGGGACATGTTGCTTTCCACCAGGTGGCGTTCTGCCTTGCAAGCTATCAGACTCGAATAAATAATCATCCGATTCTTTCAACACTTTCAATTGGTCATCTAAGCCTAATAATGTTTCTCCATCAAGTTTGAGTGTTTCTGTATTCAATAACGCTTTTACTGCTTTCGGATTCTTCGCTTTTGCTCCATTTAGCGCGCGCTCTAAGGCAAAGTCGAATTCCTTCTGTAGTAAAGCTTTTTGAAACTCACTTGTTGAGGTTTCATTTTTTTCTTGCAGCTGCTTAATCTGTGCAGATAATTCCACATTGTCCACTACTTTCCCACTTAACTCTTTTAATTGAGTATCGCGGTTAGTGATTTGTTCCTTCAACTCCGTAACTTCCTTGATTTTGTCGTCAAGTCGTGTTTTCGGAATCATAGTACCAAACCCTGTGATAACATTATCTGCTTGCTCTTCTGTTAAACCTAATGCCACTAATTGTTCTTTATTCATTGTTATTTTCCTCCTATTCGTTTTTAACGTGTAACGACACGATAGGTAATAATTGACTTTTAACGTCATTCAAACAGGACGAAGACATAATAAAAAGCCACCCGATTGAGTGACTTAGAAAAAATCTGTAATTACAAATTTCAATATTTCCCATACAAACCATAAACCCAACACAATAACCGCTAAACTAATTAGCATGAGTGGAATGCCTATAAATATTGCTTCAATACCTTCGAGAACCGGATGCTTTTTCGCCATGCCAAAACTCCTTATACTTTTTTATCAGTATAAGTGAATTATAAGAAAATTAGTACTATTTAACGTATAGCTACGAGATAATGGATCACTTCCTTTCAGTCATTGTCGTTTGTAACAATTTCATAAGAAGCTTTAAAAATATCTGGCTTACAAGGGTAAAACTCGCCTTTAATACCTTTTATAATCCAGTCGCCTATAGAAGCTTTCATAATTCCTTCAAGAGTCGGTATCCACAATTCATCATCCTGTGTCTGTGCCGATTTACAGCCCCAATCGTGAAGATCTTGCCAATTAGTTCCGTCCCACTCTATCGCTTCAATAACTACTGGCTTTTTTCGATATTTCACCATTATCTCACCACCTTTTAATTAGTTCGTTCTATATTTTTAAAGCATTCTACGATCACTTCAGAAACGGCTTCAGTATCTAAAGTAATGGCATACACTTCGTCTGTTTGCCTTTGACGTTTCAACTCTTTTAAAATATCACCAAGCGTATTGTCGATGGATTTCAGATACTTTTCACTTTTATCAATCATCCAGAGCACCCTCTCTTATTTAGCTGTTGCAAATTTATCTTTCCAATCATCATAAGTGACGTAATCAAACACTTTTGACGGCGGCTTAATCTCTTTATCCGCTTTTTTGAAAGCTTGGAGAAACGTCTTGCCTTCATCCATGTATTTATTTACTCGTTCTTTAAGTTTCTTCTGGTAGTCCTCATCCATGTAATTTCTGCCTCTTCGATATTGTGGAAGCATACCGTTTACGGTGTAAAGAACGTCACATCTGCACTGGATATCCATTGGAGCATTACCCCATAAAAGAGGAGCTTTAGCCTTTAAACCTTTATAGTGAAAGTAGCCTTCTGCATCTGCTTTCTTTCCGTCTAACGCTCTGTGTGACATTCTCACACGCAAGTCCAATGAGCTCATCCATACTTTGCCTAGTTTCGTATGTTTACTCGCTTGTTCTGCTACCGCTTCACTACTAATCGACCTTGTACGGCCACCTTCTGTTCGCGCTACTAACCTAGCTTTCTTTTGTGAGAAGCCTAATGCTTTTTGAAGTCTTTGAGCAATGTTTGCATATCCCTCACCAGCAATGAAGCCTTGAGTGATTTCAATATGGATGCGTCTAATTAGTTCATTTCGATGATTCTCCATAACTTTTGGAAGAGTTAGGAATTCAATTGGACTAAGTATTGCTTCTTGTATTGTCTCCATAGATGGAAGTGAGAAGCCCATATCTTCCTCTGCTGTCATTTCTAACAGATACGCTGCCATTAGGTAGTTTTGTATATAAATCGTTTCCTGTGCACTCTCGAGTGTTTTTACAACCGCCCGATAGTCTGCATTTAACGTTTTCTTAATCAGTTCTAATTCTTTTTGCAATCGATTGTATTTGTTTAAATCGGTATACGAAGGATCTTTACCCTTAACGGTATATTTCCGATAAATATCGCTTACCATGTACAGCAGCTCTTTTAATCTTCTGGCAAACACTTCTTCGATAACGGTTTCTGATTGTGTAATTAATTCATCAATCTTCTTCTGTATCTCCTGTTGATCCATCACCTTCACCACCTAAAGGCTCTAAGCTATCGCCATAAAGCAAAGCGTCATCTTCTAACCGTTGTTTTTCGAGTTCGGCATCCTTTACCCAAGGATGATTTTCAAGAATAGTAGTTTTGGAAATAACCCCGTCAGAATCCCTAGCCATCTGTATGATTTCCGCTTCGTTCGTCAATAACATTTTGCTAAATGTAAATGTTATATCACGGTAATTGAAATCACCTTTTTTACTAAACTTCGCATACTCAGATACAAACCACATAAATCTGCGCAAAGATAATGTAAATTTACGCTCTAACATAGAGGCTTTCATATCCAATAACGAGTAGAGATTTTTCAATGCAACCCCACTCGGTGCATTACCAATAATATCTGGAGAAGGATTCACACCTTGACCGAACGCATATATGTTATCCATCAACTTATCTGATTGTGTTTTATACGCCTCTACAGGCACTTCCGCTTTCAATGTATCTACACCAGCGCCCTCGTCTGCTGCAATGGAAATAACCTTATAGCGTTTTAATTGTGTATTAAACTGCGCTAAGTTAGTTCCTTCGTAGCCTTTCAAGACATATATCAACGATTGCATATCTTCAAGCGTGTTTTGTGCATCCGAAACCAAACGGTCATAAGCATCAACTTCACCTTTTACGAAATGTAAATCAGATATTCGCGCTTCATTATTCGCAAATTCAATAAACGGAACATCTCCCCAATTCATTGCCTTGGTTCCTTGCCAAAAATGAGGTGCAGGATTAACTTCTTCATTCACATCTAATACCAGTTTGTCGCCTATCATTTCGTAATATGTGACATCTTTACTTGTCCACATTTCAAACTTAATGACATCCTCGCTTATAGGATAGAAACGAATTCCAGCCACAAGCTTTCTTTTCTTTTTACGGTCAAAAAGTGGAATGAACTCTTCTGCTGGTACAATCATGTATTCGAAATCGCCATCTTCATTGACGTAAGGGTGCATCCATTCTCTTCCCTTATTTGACACGTTAATGATTAACTCTGGCAATACATCCTCGAATTCTTCTCCAAGTAGTTCATCAATCAATTCAAGTGTCTTAGCATCCTCGCTTTTTGAACCAAATACCATTGGTTCACCCGATAAGTATGCAACTTTTTGATCCACTAAAATCTTATGGAATCCAGATGCAATTTTATTGTTTGTAGCATCGTTATCTGGAACCACGTTACCACCTTCATCCGTGGCCATGATTTTACGTTGCTTAATGTCTGATTCCTTAAAATAATAATTAACGCCTTCAAGCATGGTCCTTGAATCAAACGAATCATATATTTCTTTTATAACATCTTCTTGTTTAGGTGCATTTTGTTCAATGATAGCGATTAGTTCCTCGCCATGTGTCACACTAAATGGATCCGGCATCTTTTCGAACCTCCTTACCTTAGGATTACTAATCCTTGTTTATTTTTCATATCACGTTCGAATGCGTATCTTGTAGCATCAATTGTATGGTTGTCTTTATCCTCTAATCGAGGTTTAGGGTTTCCATCTTTATCGGTTTGGTAATCGATGTTCTCGAATTCCCACGCAATTTTCGGAGTACGCAATGGATCTATGCAAATGAAATCTAAATCATCTAACCATTGTTCTCCGTATTCAACCGAATCTGGACCTTTCTTTACTCCATACATCCGCTTAATACCATGCTCGTTTTTTAATTCTGCAATAGACTTCGGTTCTGCACTATCTGCTGCAATGTCATCTGATTGGTATTCTTTTTTAATTAACCATTTCGCTAACTCTCTATTGCTTATCTTTTGCCCATAATGTTCATCAATAGCATAAATACCATTTTTCTTTTTGTCATAATGCCATCGCACATAAGCGAGTGGATCAGTAGCGTATCCAAAATCGACCGCGTTTCGAATGTTATCGAATTGAGCGACCATTTCGTCAGTAATGCATCCAGGTTCAACCACTAAGTTATCAAACGGCACTACTCCAGAGCCAATTGCTTCTCCTCCATATTCCCATTTATAACGCGACTCACTTCGTTCTCTGGTCGCTTCGGCTTCTTCGATGAATTGCTTTGAAATGAAAGGATTGTCTAAATACGTTGATTTATGAACAAATGTGTTCTTTGGTTGAAACGAACTCTCATATTTCTTGTTAACCCATGATTGTCTGCGTTTTGGAGGGTTGTATGTGTAAAAGAATTTATAAAAAAGACCATCATCCAGTTCTCCACGTAATAGAGAGTTGGTGATAGTCGTTATTTCTTCTTCTGTTTTGAATTCAGCTAATTCCTCTATCCATGCAATGGCAAAGGGAAAGTTAGCACTCTTTAATGACTTAATCCGCGTTGGATCTTGAGCACCTCGGAAAATCATATAATTCCCTCTTGGGATATATGTAATTCTCATTGGTGATTTATTTATTTTGAAAAGGTGAGACACTCCTTGTTCATTAATAGCCCATTTCATTTGTTCGAATATGGAGGTTTCAATAGTATTATCGACTTTACGTATACCAACAGCATTGACCGGGTATCGCATAATCAATTGGGTTATAATATGCGCTACATCTGACGATTTCCCAGAACCACGACCGCCTTTACATACAATATGTAAAATGTCTTCTGCTACAGAAGCTCTCCATGCAGGATGAAAAGCGGTAGGAAGGAGTTCAGATAGCTTTTTAACTGTCATTTACTTCACCGCTTATATCATCGATGAACTGAACCGCGCCAGTTACTTCTACTTGTTGTTTTTCTGTCCACATCGCATAACGTTTCCCTAGCATTTCAGCAGCTTTGATTCTATCTTTAGCGCTTACGTCAATATCATCAACCGTTTGAGCACCTTCACCAATACCACGAAGTACCTCTTCTTGTTGTTGACCTCGCATAATGCTTGTTAAGTATTCTAGTATTTCTTGTTGATTTGCTACTCGCTCGGACTTCAATTCTTCCATGCGATTTTCTATATATTTTTTAATGCCGACATTTGCCAACAGAGTATAAGCTTTACCTCTTGCGTAAGCTTTACTATAACCTGCCTTCAATGCCGCCTCTTCTGCACTACCTATTTCAATATAATGGTCTGCAAAGGCTTGTTGCTTTGGATTTAATTTACGTTCAATCAATGGCATCACCCCATTTACGCTATTTGCTTTTTACGACATTAAAAAAGCACTCACGATTTAACGTAAGCACTCTTATTATTTATTCATTTATCATGCTATTTTTTACAATTGGGTTGTTTTTAATAGCGTTCGCAACACTTATTATTTACTCAATTATCACGTTTGCAATGAAAAAACTTTGGATATGCTGCGACCAACAGCGCCTTATTTAATTATATTAAGTTAGTATAATACATACACCACCACAACGCGTGTACAATAGCTCTTTGTTTTCATTATAATTCGGTAGTTGCATTTTGCAAATTAATTGTTACCTCTTTGTTACCTTTTGAAGCAATTCTTCTGATATATCCATAAGACATGTCCAATTCTTCTGCAATCTGCTTGTATGACTTATTCTCCATGTATTTCATTTTAGCCACCTGACAAGATAACCCTTCAAGCTTATCAATCTTCTCGCCTGTTTCATTCTTAATATCTTGATAAAAATCGAGCATCTTCTGCAATCTATGTTTCTTATCATGGTAATGCTGAATGTTTTCTATCGATGCGATAACTCCGAAATCATCTGCACCAGTGCCTGTGAATGGCATTCTACCTCTACCAAACCAGTAATCTAAATCAATATCTACTTGAAAGAGCTGCGTTTCCACAATTTCAATCTTTCTGCAAAGGTCTACATAGTTCTTAATGATTTCCAACCAGTCCACTCCTTCAATGAATAATCTTTTTGATTAGATTCCTTGGCTTACATTCAATGACTTGATGCTGCATCTTTTGTCGAGTGAGATCTAATTTATGATGATTCCTTTTGGATAATGGTTTTTCCTCTTCAAATTGATATAGATCGATTGATTTTTCTTTAATCCAATCCAAAACTTTTACAATGGCCTGTGCTATTTTTCGAAGTCCTTCAACGAGTTTATCGAAAAAAACTTTTGCCTTTTCATATAATTCTTGATTGATTTCCACTCACTTCACTCCTTCAAATCAAAATGGCAAATCATCATCCGAAACTTCTATTGGACCAGAACTATTTGCAAACGGATCATTATCAACCCTTGTATAATTCGTTTGATTATCAGCACTCTGGTTTGACTGCTGATAATTCTGTTGAGGTTGAGTTGTAGGAGAACTATTTTGCTTCCCTTTGTCTTTGTTCGGTTCCAAAAATTGAACGCTATCTGCAACAACATCGGTAGTATATACACGCTTTCCGTCTTGCCCTTCATAACTACCCGTTTGAATACGACCTTCCACACCACACAAACTACCTTTACTCAAATAGTTAGCTGCGTTTTCAGCAGGTTTTCTCCACACTTGGCAATTAATAAAATCTGTTTCCTTTTCCCCTTTACTGTTAGAAAAAGTTCTGTTTACCGCTAAAGTAAATCGAGCCATCGCCACTCCAGAAGGAGTATATTTTAGATCTACATCTTTCGTTAATCTTCCAACAAGTACAATTCTGTTAATCATTTAATTTCCTCCAATGCTTTATGCGCTTTATTTCCACCATCTATCATGACGTTTATTTCGGGTCCCCATTGATCAACTAAATTGACTTGATAGTTTTCACTACTTGCATAAAACTCCAAAGCTTCACGAAGCTGAGTGTTTTTTTCTTTCAACGTATTCGCTTGATCTACACCATAATCTGCATACAATTCAACTACAGCTAATTTTGTTTCCAGTTTTTCCGAGTTTAATGCTTGATCCGCGATAAGCTCGAAAGCCTCGATTAACTTAGCATCTTTAGTTGCGTAGATAGTTTGAACCAAAAGCATTGAAAGTTGAGCATCTATCATTCCAATTCCCCCTCAGATTTGTTTAAAATCATCTGCATACAGTACAGTTAATTGCTTTGGATGCTCGGATAACAATTTATCTTTACGCTTCTTAGCGCCTTCTTCTGTGCGATAAATCTTATCGTCTTGCCAGTACATCACACCGTCTTTAATGACAGCAACAAAATAAATGATTGGTATGTTCATTTTCATTCTCCTTTACCTTTTTGTTGGTGTTAACAATATGGTCAACTATTCGGTATTTCCGAAGTGTTGTGCTTTATGAGTCGAACTGTGACATAGATTACTCCTCTATGTTCAATACTTCCAATGCAACGTTTACAGTTTCTAAATATGCTTCTTCAAACGTGTTATAAGAATCTTCTGGGGTTTCAACTATTTTCAATAATGCTTTTTCATATAGTTCAACCTTATTACGTTCTTCTTTTATCATTCGTACAGCTTCATTAACGATTGATGAATAACAATTTTGTTCACCTTTTATCTTTGCTTCTATAAGTTGTACAGCTTCATTTTTACTCATTTCTGAGAAAGACATTTTTCATACCTCCTATGTCGCTTTTTGTTGTCTACTGCTTCCCAACAAATTCCCGAACGATCTGATTAAACTGCATCGGCTTTTGTATATTCGATAGATGCCCCGTATTATTTAAAACGCTTATCTTAGCCTTATGCGCCCACATTTTCGTTACCTGTGCATTGTATAAATAAGGTGTGACGTTATCATTACTAGAAGCAATAATGTGTATAGGTGTAGACGTGTTGAGCAAAGGTAAATAGTTAATCCCACGAATTGCCCTAGATGATGGTATATACGCTTCTCGGTTAATTCGAAATGTTTTAACGGCTTGATGCAACTCTTTTTCTGTTGGTTTGTGCAATGTATTCCACGCGATCTGTGCTATATATTGTTCATCGGATAATTGCTGCAATGAATTTTTTCTATCTCGAATCGCTAAGTCAAATGCAAAACTAGGAACATAGCTTGTGGTGTTAGCTAGAATCATGGATTTCACACGTTTTGGCGCTCGACTATGAATCTCTTGAACAATCACTCCACCGAGGGACAATCCGCAAAAATGAGCCGAATAAATGCCGTTTTCATCCAACATTTTTAATATGTCTTGTGCGAAATGGAACAACGTCATGTTTTCAGTGACTAACGATTCCCCATGGCCTCTTAGTGTCGGAATGAACAACTGGAACTGATCAGACAATTCTTTTTGTAACTCCCAAGCATTTTGGGTTTGTCCAAGACCATGAATAAAAACTAGTGGCTCTCCTTTACCTATCGTTTGATACTGCATGTTATACCCCCTATTTGTTGTCTATTGCGCATTACCACTCGTGCCAGTATGAATCGCCTTTACCATCATCAAACATTTCTAGGAACTGTTTTCTCGTGTACTTTGTTTCTAAATGCTCGTCCGAACAATAATAATCTTCGCCATCTTCGATTACATAGCCCTCAATCATCAACTTTTTACAGTGGCTGCAAGTTCGGAAACAATCACAGAAGATGTCAGTAGTAAACCATTTTTTACTACCAGTAGGACGCGTGAATATTTCCCCATCGTCTTTCATGACTTGAATTTCTTCTGATGGTCCTTGAACTGATTTACCAACGTAATAAAGAGAAGCACTATCTTCGCCGCGAGCTGATAATTTACCATCCAAATCTTCTTTTACGTTACCTTCTAAAAACAGTCTTACACGCGTTATAACTTCAATATTTGTCATGTTAGTTGCTCCTTTTAATCTTTTTTCAACTCACCAATCGATTTTTACAACAGCTCTAGGATTCTCTGAATAGAATTTCCGAACAGTCATTTCAACTATCTGTGCATCATCGTGCCAGATCACTTTGCTTAAACCATCTTTAATTCCTTTTACTAGATTGTCCAAGTCCGGTTTCTTTGTTGGTCTTAGTGCACCAGATATTGCATAAGCACGGTTTTTTTTGCTCATAGACTTAGGAATTGGTCTATAAATATCTACGAATAGTCGAATTTCAGTTTCAATTAATGCAGCTGGTGCATGTTCTGCAGCAACCATCTTTACAAAGTGTTTAAAATCCCTTGATTTAATTGGATCTACCGCTCTTGCATGACCGTTTATTGTAGAAAACTTTGGTCTTTCTTGCGCTTGTATATTGCCTGGTATTTCAAAAAAGATATTCAATTCGTCACTCCTTTTATAATTAAAGGGGCACGAAGCCCCTCAAGCTTTCATTTTCTCTCTGTATGCTATTTCATCATCTATAGTGATTTGGCGTTTAAGAAACTCCTCTTCCGCTTCGTCATGCTTTTTCTTACAAATTGGACCGTATCCGGTATCGATTGACATTTGTGTTTTAAGCGGTCTGTTACAACGTTTACAGATACTCAATTACTTGCCTCCTATTTTTCTTTTACTGAAATACCATGTTTGTTGATGTTAGGTCGTTTTTCACAAACCCAACCTTCCTCTTTTAAACTAGTAATCTCACCTTTATTCAAATGACCACATATGACTAAACCTCGTTTGAATAGAGTAGTAATCACGCGAGCCATATCCTAATAACCTGAGTTTTGTCGTTCGTGGTTGATTTTGTTCTTCTCGAAGTATGCCTGTTCGATTTGTTCCCATGTGAAGCCGAGCATTTCACCTAGACCGCTAAACCACTTCACTAATTTCAAATAGTAGTGTTCAACGCAACCGCCATATTCGAAATCATGCACAGATCTAAAAACCCTCGAAAACTGATCCACTATGTTTTCTTCTTTAAGTGATTCGAATTCTAATGTATAGGCATCCGAGTATATTTCCTCTTCCAACCCAATCGACAAAATGAAATGGAGACAATCTACATACTCTTCTAAAAGCGGATTTTTGAAAGGTTCTCCCCAATTTGTTATAGGCGACAATATTCTCGGCTCCTGATTGGAACTCCAAAACTTAAATCCTCGCCATTCATTAGCGCACTCTCCAAGCTCGACCTGTAAAGCTAATATCTTTTTAGCTACGCGATCTTCACCTGCATGAGCCGGATGTTCATTTTCAATTCTTTCATCCAGATAACCTTGTATTTTAAATAATTCTGCTAAATTCATCGAAAGTTCACCTCCGCCAGTTCATCCGCTTGCTCCACAAATCCAATATGCTGTTTCATCAACCAAACATTTATTTGACTGGTATGTTTTAACTTTTCAAGCATTGCTTTTAATCGAGTAAGCTCACCAGACTGATTATGATAATCGACTTCTAATTTTCGATATTCTCTTTCGTAATCGATTAATTCTTGTATAGCCTTCCTTTCTGCATTTCGAGCGTTTTCAGATGCTTCATTTAATTCCGATACATTTCCTTGATAAACTTCTAAACTCGTTTCTAATCCCCTGTTTTTTAAGTTTGAATCATGTAATTGTTGTTCTAACTCACTAACTCTTAAAGCTTCACCACTTGCGAAGATATTTGTTTCTTCTAATTCCTTTTCCAAAGTATCGACAGCATCTTTCAGGTGGGCTGAATCAACTTCCACTGATACAGCTTCATTTTCAACAGGTTTAATTGGTTGATTAGTCAAACCATTAACACTCTTAAACTGGTACACCGAACCAATTTTCTTGTCGAATTTATCGGCAATCTCTTGATCAGTAAGGCCTTTTGCTTTCAATTCTTTGTACACAGCTACAGTCAATTCCACTTTGTCAGCCTCCGTTTTCATTAGGTTATTTTTCTTTTTCCAAGCGTTGAATTTATTCGAGTGAAAACCATACTCATCTTTTACCGCATTGTCGCTAACGCCTTTTGCTTTCAGTTCTTTATATTTCTCAACAGTTAGCTCCACTGTAATTTCTGCACGTTTCGGTCTTTTAACTGTTGGTGCACCAGGTTTAATATTTGGGAGGTTGAGTTTATCCTCGTACTTTCTGGCTTGTCCAGTTTCAAAAAACTTAACGATTTTATCGTTATCACTCCAAAGCTCCTCGTCATGTGGCATTACATCTTTCAATGCCATTAAACGATTGCGGTAGACTTTCAGCTTTTCTCTTTCCTGTTTGAGTTTCTTTCTTTCGTTTGGCGTCACGCTTACCACCCCTTAAACATTGCTGATAATAAATGTTCACTATATGCACCGTGCTTTAATTGTGGATTCTTTGAGCATGCTTCATGCCTAACGACTTGCTTGTAGTCTTCGTAACTACGAAACTTTGAAACTACGAATGCGATTTCGTGTGGGTTTTTTAACGTGGCATCATGAGATGTAATCACGTTAATGATCCGAGCGTTTTCAAGTATTTCCTCTACAGGTTTAGAGTTGTCTTTTTTGAAAGTACCAACACTGCTCATGAATTCACCGCCTGTTTAACACTTAGCATGCAGCGTAAAGTGGAGTAGTCTAAAGCATCAAGAATTTCACCTTTTGAACCTTCATGCACTCCAATGCGTTGTAGATCACCAATGATTATTTGTCTTCTGGATTCTTTTGAGAAAGTAACTTTTTGTCCAATCATTTATTTTCCGCCTCCCTGTGCATTTCCATAAAAGTGTTGAATGTTTGTCGTCTTGTGTTTTCCAACAGTTCATACATCTCCCTAGGGGAGTAACCAAAGTCGTTAATGAAAGCAGAAAGCGTTGCTATCAATAGTTGGTGATGTTTATCATTCAAATCTAATTTCGTTTTTGACACTTTTAAACCCCCAATTCTTTTTTTCCGCTTCTTGCAACCTTATTTCTAATGTTTCAAGGTTTTTTCTGTTTTGCGCACGGTCGATAGGCCCTGAGTGTTGGACAAGGAAGAAGCCTTGTCCTGGTACCCATTTACTAGCCATTTTATTTGTCCTCTTTGCAAAAATCATAAATTGAACGTTCTAAGTTCGTTGGATTCTCAGCTTCATCAAAAATCCACCCTATTCTGCCCACGATCGTATAACATCCAGCGCGTTTTAAAGCTGTTCTTGCAGGTTTCTCTCCAATCGTAAGATGTTCTTTAGCGATTTCTGCGATAAGTTTTGTTTCCGTAAGTTCTAAAATTTCTTTAATTTTCATAGTTTCATTCCCCTTTGTTGTTATATAAATTTGTCTACAGTAGAGTCAGCGACTGTCAAATAATGATTTACTAACGTCTGTTTACACTTGATGCCTACTTGTTTACTGATTGTCGGAATATCAGCACCCGTTTTGTGCATATCTGATATTTGTGTTTTCCTTAATGTGTATGGATTATGCGATAAATACCTTCGCATCGCTTTCGTATAACCAATTTCGCTTATCTTTACACTTTCATAACGTCCGCCCTTGTATACACGACCTACAAAATAGTCACTAGGTTTCAATTTAAAGGCTTTTATATACTCCCTTACCGCTTTTACCGCTTCTTGCGTTAAACGCTTGTCGTGCCACGTCCCTTGCTTTTTAAGATAGATACTGACGGCACGACCTTCTAAGTCGAAGTTTTCTATTTTCAAACGAACCATTTCACTAGGGCGGTTCGCTGTAATCAAGTTAATCAACGCAATTGCTTTTTCTCTCACTGGAAGCTTTTCGATTAAAACAATCAACTCTTGCTTATCGGCGACTGGTTGCCCTTCGACTTTTGTTAGCTCTAAAAATTCGGCATCATGATATATTTTCCTCATAGCTCCCAATTCTCTTGCCACTTCTTTTTCTTTGTCGAACAACGCCCCACACGAGACAGACAAATGTTTGCGAATAGCTGCAAGCCGTCTTTCCCACGTATTCTTTTTGATTCTTTGATCTTTTAACGATACATACAGGTAATCCAACATTGATTCGATACAATCAGGTTGATCTGTAGCTACGCAATATTCCAAGAATCTACGAATGTCCCCTTCATATCTCACGGGGATTTCATTATTCTTTTGTTCGATGTGCGACTTTCTTTCTTGTTGGCGTGTGTAGTTGCTCACGTTTTACACCCCTAAAATTCAATATTTTTAATTCGCTTATCGGATGTAATTTTAAAGTTGATTAAATACGTATCTTTCATCAATCGAGATACTAATTTTTGGTCATACATGCCCTCTAAAGCGATTCTTGATAGATTAGTAGTAATGATGGTTGATTTGTTTTGCCTAGCGTTACCGATTGAATAAAGAACTCTTAACGTGAAGTCTGTTGCCTTCTTTACGGTTCCAGTTCCTCCTGTTTCAGCTCCTAAGTCATCGAGTACGAGATAATCAACATTTGATAACAGATCCACAAAGTAATGTTCCGTGTATTTGCTTTCTTTGTTGTTGAAACTGTCACGAATTTTAAGCAACATTTCATCAACCGAAATATATAAGCAGGACTTATCTTTATTGCCTCGCTCATTCAAGTTCCGTAGGATGGACATTGCAAGATGTGATTTACCAACCCCCGGTGATCCTGTTAGCCAAACGTTAAACCTCTCGCCCTGTTGGAATTTTTGATAAGCTTCTGTTGCGCGCTGCTTATTTGTCGTTTCTTCTTCCGTTAGAGCTTCGTAAGTACCGAATGACACTTCTAGTAACCCTTCATCCTTTAACTCGCTCTTATGGGCAAATACGTTATATTCTTGACGATTTAAAGCGTTGATCAATTTGACTGTCTCTATTTGCTCCGATTCCGCATTTAAACGATCACGTTCGCATAAAGGACATTTCATTTCTCCATCAATGTTCATCAAATGGATTTCTTTTTTTAAATCTTCATGTTGATCACATATCTCAGAAGTTAAGGCCATCTGCATATTGTTTTCCAGCCGCTTGATTAGTTCCTTGTCTTCCATTTGTTTTACCTCCAAAACTACGATTCGCTACAAAGTTTTTTAATGGTTCTGCATCATTAATGAACTTTCGAACATCTTTGTCTCTCATTAAGTCAGCGAGAGCATACTTTGTTGTAAACCAATAATCTTCACTGGAATATACAATTGCGTAATTATCAATTGCTTGTACAAGTTGCTCATAGCTATAATCTTTAAGTCTTGAGGCAATAGCTGTTTTTATGGAACTGTTTAAATTTTTATGTTGAATGATATTTTTAGAATTATAGTGATTGAATAAATCACGTATATCTTTATTCTTTATATCTTTTTCTTTATCTAGTTCTAGTTCTAAGTCTAAATCTATATCTGTTTCGTCACGTGACGTCACGCTAACGTCACTTTGTTGTGCAACAGCTGGTAACTCTAACTTTTTACGCTCTCTATATTTGCGATTACGTTCTGCATTCAACTGTTTAGCACGTTCCATACCTTCAATATTTTGATGGACGTCCCAATTTTTAATCCGGACAATCTCGTTATGCATCGAGATCATTCCATATCGTTTAAATGCTTCTAACGCGAGACGAACTACATTTAATTGACGATTAAAGATAATGGCCATTTCTTCAACAGTAAGAGCTATATCCTCGTTGATTAAAATGAATCCGTTCGCATTTGTTCTCCCAGCGTAGGTAAGTAGCTTTATCCAAATGACTAGGATCGTGTCGCCTTCTGGTAAAGCTTCAATCAATCTAATTTTTTGGTTATCAAACATATCTGTTTTAAGTTTGATCCATGTGATTTCACTCATGATGCGACTCCTTTCTTATGGAATACGAATTAATTTCCCTGTAACTTTCGCAACTTCATTTCTAATCAATTCTTCATCACTATTTGAATCCGATAGATGCAGCAACCAAATTTCTTGAAGGTTCGATAAATCATTAGCCTTTAAAAATTCAATTACATTTTCTAAGCTAAAATGCGACTTCATAACACGTTTTCTCATGGATGGATGGATGCGACCAGACTCTACATTGGTATCTAGCACCGATTGACAATAATTCGTTTCAATCATGAGGTGTGACAGCCCTTTAAATTTATATTTGATGTAATACGTGTCGGTAGCAAACAAGAGCTTCTCACCATCTTCATTGGCTAATAAGAAGCCAAATGGTTCTGAGACATCGTGCTGCACATCAAAAGGTAATATGGTCCAAGTTCCAACAGTAAATTGCTTTTTATTCTCGACGGTTTTAATACGATGATGATTATCTCGATTAATGGCCATTTTTGTTCCTGCGCTCATATAACAACGAATGCCAGCCTTTAAAACTCCGTCAATACCTTTACAATGATCTTGATGTTCATGCGAAACCAAACATGCAGCAATATCGGTAGTTTGAAAGTTTAATTTTTGTTGAATTTGTTTGAATGAAATACCGCATTCGATCAAGATGGGTGTTACCCCATCTGTCACGTAATAGCAGTTTCCTTTGCTCCCAGTAGCAAGAGTTTTGATTTCAATCATTAAAAGCTTGGTCCTTCTTCTTCAACTTGCTGTGGTTCAGGTTCTAACGTCGGCTCTGGTTCGTTGACAGGATTTTCAACAGGCATATCAATGATTGGTTTGTCTGGTTTAATATCTAAATCTTCGGTATTCGCTTTTTCATCGACTTCATGCTGCGGATTAATTTCTTTTCTTTCATACTCATTTTCTGTTGTATCGTTGATAGCTTGCGCTAATAAATCACTATCGTCACTCGTATTGATAAAGGCTTTTGCTGCACGATTTATTACCGTTCGCTTTGCCATTTCTTGTGGGAATTTTTTGTGTACAGCTTGTCCAGTTTTCGACTGGCCCCAAGATACTTCGATTTCTTTTTTTGTCATGATTGTGAGTATTTCCTCATTATCATTCGTTTGAATAATTGCATATACCCCGAGTAATTCTTTGTCCCGGTTTTCAAAAGCTGTTTTGTGACTAACTAACTTTTCACGCCCGTGATCAACTTCATAATTAAATTCGTCGTCTTTGTAGATTACATTTGCCCAAATATCCTTAACGTTCGTTAAGCGTTTTAATACCGCTTGTGTACCAAAGTAAGAGCGATTTAGTTGCAATTTGCTACCATAAACTATGAAATAACACTGTGTCTTTGCAGGACTTAAACCTTGTACAACCATGTCCAGTAAAGCGTTAGCAATTGATTCCTTCGTGCACACCTCTAACGCAGGCTTGCCACTACGATCTACCGTTTCCTGTAGTTTGAAAAAAGCGCTTTTCAAAGCGTTACTGTGGCTATAGTTCGAAGGAAGCGAAAGCCCCTCGCTCTGCAACCTTTCGATGTTCTGGCTAACTGCATCTGTGATGTCTTTTTGAATTAGTGCTACTGATTGATTTGTCATTTAAAATTCCTCCACTTCTTCATATTCGAATTTTATTTTTTTGCCGTTATGATTTTTAATTAAATTTTCAAGTAGGCTCACGAAGTCACTGGGACCTAATAGATCACGTTCTAAAGTTGCGTCCTCTGGACATTCCCAAAGTGGTCCAGCATACATCACTGATTCACCGTTAATCAGCAATTGTTCTCTACTGCATCCATCTCTATCGTTATACGATTCCACTTTGACTACGACTGTTTCAGTCATTTAGATAACCTCCATATTCAAAATAGTTAGGTTGTCGTCACCTTTCGATTCCACTCTTAATGTTTTATCTTGTTCTGAAACTACTAAGCTAATAATCTGTGCATCTATTGCGTTTAACTTGGTTACAGCTTCGGCATTATCCACAAATATTGGTGCCACAATTCCGTAATGGTTGGATAAGGTTTCGATAATGTCCAAACCTACATTGACACGCATTGCGTTATTCAAGGAACCGTAGTCCACTCCGTTATAAGTCGTTTCACATACCTCGTTTAAACCGCCATTAATTTGATTTTCGAATAATTTGAAACGAGCCAGTTTGAATTTAGCGTTTATTTTTTCTGTAAGGAGCTCCACTTTTCTACGAACAAACTCTTCCGTAAGGAATACTTGGTGCTCCAGTTTCTGATACTCTTTTGCAAGCATTTCCTCTTGTTCCTCGTATTCTTGTATTCTTGCTTTCAGATTGCCGATGTTCGCATATTCAGCGATTTCCGCATCAATTAAATGTTTCTTAGATGCAAGTTGGATATTTGCGTTTTTAATATCAACCGTAGCTTGTTCTGACTGATTTTTAATACTTGCGATTTCTTGTTCTAAAGCTTGTCCTAGATTCATAAACTTGATGTATTCAGGTGATTCAGAAACGTCTTTTAAAGTCCCTTTAAGCGTTGCAATTTCAGCAGCAACTTTCTCTATCTGTTTCACTTTTTCGCTTCTAATAGTGTTGAATTTTTCAAGATTGGCAATGTTTGAATTGATATCTTCAAGGGATTTATTTTTGTTTTGTGCAATACCCTTTCCTTTAGTATCAATTTCCGCTAACATCGTCGATTTTTTTGCATTAAATGATTCGAGCGCTTTTTGTCGTGCAGCATCTACTTGATCAACTGGTAAGTCTTGTTCACATGTTGGGCAAACGCATTCTTCGACATGTTCGAATTGTTTTGCATTAATATGTTTCCATTCATCGCGTAGCTTAACTAGATCCTCGTTAATGCGTTTTAAATTGCCATTTGCATAGCTAATTCCTTGATTTTGTTCAGAGATTTTCATGTCATTTATTTTTAAATTACTTTGTTCTTCTTGCAGCTTAGTTTGTAGTTGATACAATTTCTCTTTCGAATCCGATTCAAAAGTACGTTTAACGGTTTCTAAATCGTTTTGAACCTTGCCTAGCTCCAACTGCTTACTTTGCAATGCTTGGCCATTCTGAATGTTATGGATAAGTGTTTTGTTTTCATCCATTTGTTTTTCGATATCTTTCGAATCATTTTTGAGTGACTCAATATCGACAACATCCACTGGAATAGATTTATTGATTTCATTAATTCGGATAGGAATCGTTTTCAAATCTTCATTAATTAATTTCCGACGTTCAGCAATCACTTTTCGATGATCATCAAGGGAACGACCTTTTAAAATAAGATTTAATCCAGCAAGTTGGTTATCAGAAGCAAAAACTTCATCATCTGAAATATCACCGCTTATTTCTAAAAGTAATTTACGACGGTCCTGCCATTTAATCTGTTCGTTGAAGAAAGTAGGGCTTGTAATCAGTTTGAAGAGTTCTTCTTCGACTAGTTCTGCGACGTAATCTGTATACTCTTTTTTCTTTTTAGGAACTTCATCAATGTAATATTTTGTTTTGTGACCACTGAATTCTTTTGAAGAAGATCCGCGCTTTTGAACCCATTCTTCGAAGTACACTTTTTTCAAAAGAACTTCTGTTCCATCAATATTGAAAGTAGCTTCGACGATATGATTCAAGTTGTGAACTTCATCACCAGTAGTCTCAAGTGCTTTAATAGAGAAATCCTTTTTGTTTTGCGAATCCTTGTCGAATAACAGCCACAAGAAACCGTCTAATAAGGTTGTCTTACCAGTAGCATTGTCACCGAATACTCTTACGCTTTCACCGTTTGTAACTAGCGAAAATTGTTTAATACCTTTAAAGTTTTCAAGATTTATGGATAGTAACTTTACGTTTTTCACGTTTAAACCTCCTGATTTTGTGATAAGATGTAACTAATATAAAATTTCTTCTGCTCACTTACTCATTGGCCTGAGTGAGTGGGTTATTTTTATTCAGCAATTTTCATTGCAGCCATGATTGTTTCAACTTTTGTTTGTTGAATTGTGTATGCTTGTTTTGCAATAACCATTTCTTCAATAGAATCTGAGTTTGCAACATCATGTGCAACTTCATCCAAAATCCCCTGTTCTACTTCAAGCCACGCTGATAAATTTTCTCGTATTAGATCCATTCTATTCACCACCCGTTTTCATTTTTTCTTGAAGTTGAGACAACAAATCAATTATTCCTTTTTGGCTCAAAATCAGCTTTCCGTCCAACACCGAAATATTTTCATTAGATACCTCACCAGTTACAGCACATTCCATATTCGCTTGATATTTTTTAAGGATGATTTGATCACCATCTACAAATATTTCTACTGGATCTCCATCGGCAATATTTAATGTGCGACGTAATTCTTTCGGTAAAACAACACGACCTAAAGCGTCAATTTTTCTAACAATCCCTGTACTTTTCATATTTAACATCTCCTGTTCTCTTATTTTGTTGGTGCAAATATTACTTTTGTTTGTGATGCAACATCACGATGCACCAGCAACCACTTGTCCGACTCTTTTTTTGCAAGCAACCAATCGCTAGATTTAAGTTTGCTAGATTCAATATGTGACCTTTCAGCAGCAGTCAACTTTTTGCCGTTTTTCATTGAAACTCACCATCGTTTAGGTTCAAATTTTGTTGAGCGTTCAATGTCTTGATTTCCATTCGCATAGCTGTATTTGGAGACCATTCACTAATGAATTGCAAGGCTTCATCAAATCGTGTTTTAGGCAAATCACCATATCTAGGAATCTCAAAGTATTTTTTGAATTCATTCCAGAACTGTGAGAATGCTCTTTTGCTAATTTCTTTGTATGCTTTTGTATCCATACCACCCATACATTCAACTACTTTTCCTCTACCTTTTTTATTGATTCGATATTCCTGAGCTCCATCAATCCGCATATTATTTTCAAGCAGTTCTACACGGTCCGACACTCCACTAATTCGTTCTTCTTGTTCAAGCGCTGCTTGTAATAATGCTTTTGTGCTTGATATTGGTTGTTTGAATTGTTCTTCCATTTGATTAAAAGCATCGATATATTTCATTTTGAATTGAAGAGCTTCTTTTCCGTTGAAACCCATTGCCAGTAAAGTGAAACCATCACGATTCATTAAAAACATTCGATATTCTTGTTTATTTTGTTCGTGAATGTAAGTTGTTTCGAAAAATAGGTCTGCCCCAATCTGTGCAAGCCCCTCTATTAAATTATCAATGTCTCTCAAGACACCTCTGTGTTCTTTACCGAATACACTAGCAACATTTAAAGAACTAGTTACTGCTTTTCGATTATGCATGACTACTATTTGATCCATTTTCTTTTCCTCCTTTTAGTAGGTTCTCTCTCGCACCCACCAGTAAAGATTCGATGTCATGGCGTTGGCTATTGCTGTCGCTCGGGATTTAATCGGTCCGTCTTGGCGTACTCCGCTCTTCGAATATTTATTGCTGGGTGCGAGGTATTACTTAGGGTTTATTTTCCCTTTCCGTTTGTCGATTCCCACAACATGCCCATGGAGAACGACAATGCGATAAAGATTGCACTGAAAACAATTAAAGTTGCCATTGGTGTCATTTCGCTACCTCCTCGATTGAAAGCCAATTATCAATTGCATCTAAATCAAAAATTAGTACACGATCACTCACACGAATGTGAGGTATTCTATTTTCGCGAATAAGTTTATCCACCGTGGATCTACCCATCCGACAATTAATCGAAGTTAGATAATCCAGAAGAGCCTTTACGGTTCTAATGCGTCTCATTAATTACACCGCCTTCACATTGGTGATATTAACCAATTTTATTCTAAAAAAATATCTTTTATTGAGATTTGCAACATTTCCGCTATTTTTTCGAGCGTTTTAGTACTGGGTCTTCGCTTTCCTTTTTCAATATGGTTCATCCAATTTGCAGAGACACCAATCATTTCAGCTAATTCTTTTTGGGAGATGCCTTTACTCTTACGAATGTCGGCAATATTATTATTCATACTTGTACACCTCCTTGCATAAATTGGTTATATCAACCAATGAATTAACCTTAGTATAATTGGTTATACTAACCAAGTCAACTACTAAATTGGTTAAATTAACAAATTAATTTTAATGGTTTATTTTTGTAGTTGGTTTTCTAGACCAATTTCAATATAATGAGCAATGGGGGTGATGCATTTGAAGGAACACGTAGGTAGTAAAATCAGGAAGATTAGAAAAGAAAATAAGGACACTCTTATAGAGCTTGCGGAAAAGTTAGGGTATGACTACAGCAATTTATCTAAAATAGAACGAGGCTTGTATGGAGTATCTTTGGATTTGATTAAAAGTATTGCAGGTATATACGATGTGAGTCCGAATTACTTCTTTGGGGACGATCTAACAACAGCGGAAGGAAATCTTATTGTCGAGGATGACTTAACCCCTTCCGCACTTAAAAATAAGTATGAAATCATAATTGACGGTACAGAAGCTACAGAAGATGAAATTAAGGAAGCAGTCAGATTGATTCGCTTGTTGCGAAATAAATCACTTTGAATTAGCTAGTAACTTTCTTAATTCTTCTAATAAATGTTTCAAATCGATGGTTTCCTTCTTTTTCATTACAAAACATCTCCCAGTAAGGTGGTAAGCAGTCTTTGTACGATGTCGGTAGGTGTCTCTTATCCGACAGACTTCTGCAAGCTCGTATGACTCAACAAGAGTTAGCGAATCGTTTAGGTGTCACAAGACAACAGATACACACTTATACTACTGGCGAACGATTAATGTCATTACCAATTGCCAAAAACATATCTGCTGTTTTACATTGTGATACGGACGAACTATACGAATGGAAACCTGTGGAAGAACGGAAAAAGAGACGTTAACGAGTAGGTTTAGACCTACTCACCGGTAGTCGTCAGTCTGTAGACTTACAATTTTCATTATTACAAATTAATTTCCAGTTGTCTAACTATTATTTCAATTGCAACTCTATTTCCAGTAGTATAACATATAAAAGAACAGATGTTCCTGTATCGTAATAAAAAAGAGATATTTATCCAAATGCACTACCAAAAGGAGCTATATTATGACATCATACAAAGAAATTGGAGAAAATAAATACAAAATTTATATTGAACAAGGATACGACGATAGAGGAAAACGAAAACGAAAAACGAAAACGGTAACGGCAAAGGGTCCAAGAGAATTAAATAAGAAAATTAAAGAATTTGAATTTGAGTGCATGAATAATCACGACGAAGGAATAGAAGAAATTCGTTTCTCTTCCCTATTAGATCGTTGGTGGGATAAGTACGTGGTAAAGGATTTAGCAAGAACAACAATTAGTAATTATAAATACTATTTAAATGAACTTAATGATTACTTCGGAAAAATGAAAGTGTCAAAAATAAAAAGGCTGCACATTGAAGATTATTTGGCGGAGATCCAGGAGGATGAAAGGAAATCAACAACTAAGCGAACAATGGTCTTAAAGAGTATCTTCCACAAAGCTTATGAATGGGAAATTATTGACCGTAATCCAATGGAACACATAGCACTCCGTGTGGAAACAAAAGAACGTGAAATTTATGATGAGGATTACATTACAGATGTTTTCTTGAGAGGTTTAGACAAAGTTAAAGAACGCGACAGAGTCATGCTTAAAATGGCTTATTATGCTTCTGCAAGACGCGGCGAAGTTTTAGGATTAGCAAAGGAAGATTTTAATTTTGTGGAAAATACCGTGACTATAAAGCGTAGTTTGAATTATGATTTGAATACGAAAGAGTTATACCTCGGTCCGCCGAAAGGAAAGAAAAAAACAGGAGGAGGGAAAACTAGAGTGATCGAGCTACCAAATGAATTTATGGAAGAAGTGCACTCGTTTTATATAAAACAGATGCAAGTTAGAAGGGAAATGCAAAGTGCCTGGGAAACATTAGATGAAGTGGATCTATTCTTTCGCACTAGAGATTACCGCGTTATGAATCCTATGTCATTTTCAAATCAATGGGCTGTTGTTAAGAAAAAGTTAGGATTAAAAGATATACCATTACACGCTTTAAGGCATTCATCTGCTAGTTTACTGGTAAGTCATGGAGCAAATATAAAGGACGTGCAAGAACGCTTAGGGCATAGCAGTCCGGAGACTACATTAAACACTTATGTACACACAACTAAGAAAGACAATACGGTTTCTGTAAACATATTACGTAAAACACTTTGAGTTAGTCACTTTTTGGTCACTTTGTCGTTTTTAGAACTTCGCGCAATTGCCTTTAACCACTGATACTAATGGTTTTCAGTCTTGTAAATTCGAAAACATAACAGTTTTCAACATAATGCAAGGCTTTTCCATTTTCTAATGCGCAATTTGCTCAAAATCATTTAATTCCTCGAGTATTTGTTCTCCATTCCAAACTGGCTTAGCCCCTTCTGTTATAAGGAGATGAGGACCTTCTGAGAGTGGCGAATGTATGGAACCAGGAATTGCAAAAACTTCTTTTCCATTTTCTAGCGCATGCTCCATCGTCGAAACTGTACCACTCTTTAGTTTTGCTTCTGTAATAACAACACCTTGAGACAACCCACTAATTATTCGATTCCTCATTGGGAAATTCCATTTTTTAGGAGTTATGTAAGGTGGATATTCTGTCACTAGCAAATGATTTTCAGCCATGATTTCAGTAAGATAATTATTTTCTTTTGGATATACATGGAATAATCCAGTACCTAATACAGCTATTGTTTTCCCACCTAATGCTATCGTAATTTCATGGGCCAAAGTGTCAGCACCTTTTGCTAAACCACTCACGATAATATAATTTTGTTTTAAAATTGGGGGTAAGATTTTTTCTATGCTTTCTTTTGAATAGTCTGTAGCTTCTCTTGAACCAATAATAGCAATTTTTTTGGGATTTTCAAGGAGTGCTAAATCTCCTTTTGTATACAAAACTGTTGGTGGATCGTAAAGGGATTTCAAACTTAAAGGATAATTGGGATCAGTATAACAAATTGGGGTTATATTACTTTTTTTATACATTTGTTGAAGTGGATATTCGACAAATTTCGAGTACATTCGCTGGAGCTTAATAGCACGATCCTGTGAAATCTTTAACAAAGTTGCAAGTAAATGAGTTGGCATTCTACTTAACTGAACTAATTGGGGGTCATACTCAATTAAAGGTAATACCTTATTCAATGGAACTGGAAGCACATAATGTAATGCTAATAATCTATTTCTTACTAGTTCACTATTAACTTCATTCTTCATATAGTCCCTCCTTTATTAGAAAAGCACAAGCGCCTGTTTCTAGCTAGATAGTTTCTATGCATAATTTTCATATACTTTAATAAATTATAAAAAAATACGGCATCACCAAATGATGTGCCGTATATTTATATTAATGTGTTTTACAAGCGTCGTAGAGACCTGCTTCTTTAATAGCTTCTATTAAAGTATCACCAATTACGGATGGAGTTGCTGCAACTTTCATCCCAGCCGCTTCCATTGCTTTAATCTTACCTTCTGCAGTACCTTGACCACCAGAAATAATCGCACCGGCATGCCCCATACGTTTCCCTTCAGGAGCCGTTTGACCACCAATGAATCCTATTACAGGTTTTGTCATATTGGCTTTAATCCATGCCGCTGCTTCTTCTTCAGCAGTACCACCAATTTCACCAATCATTACTACTGCGTAAGTTTCTTCATCTTCATTAAATGCAGATAAAGCATCGATAAAATTAGTTCCATTTACTGGATCTCCACCAATACCTACAGCAGTTGTTTGACCAATACCAGCTTGTGTTAATTGATGAACAGCTTCATATGTTAATGTACCTGAACGCGATACAACTCCCACATGACCTTTTGTATGAATATATCCAGGCATGATGCCGATTTTACATTCATCCGCTGTAATAACACCAGGACAGTTTGGTCCTACTAAACGAGTCTTCTTGCCTTCCATGTAACGTTTAACTTTAACCATGTCTAATACTGGAATATGTTCTGTAATACAAATAGTCATATCTAAGTCAGCATCAACAGCTTCCATAATTGCATCAGCAGCAAACGGAGCTGGTACGTAAATTACAGAAACGTTTGCACCAGTTTCTTTTACAGCATCCTGAACCGTATTAAAAACTGGAACACCTTCCACTTCAGTACCACCCTTACCAGGTGTAACTCCAGCAACGATTTTAGTACCATATTCAAGCATTTGTTTTGTATGGAAAAGAGCAGTTGAGCCCGTAATTCCCTGAACGATTACTTTTGTATCTTTATTAATATATACGCCCATTATTCTCTCTGCCTCCTTTATCCTACAAGTTTAACGATTTTTTGAGCACCGTCTGCCATTGAGTCAGCAGCGATGATATTTAAACCAGATTCGTTTAGTAATTTTTTCCCTAAATCAACATTTGTACCTTCTAAACGTACTACTAAAGGCACGGTTAGTCCTACTTCTTTAGCTGCAATAATGACACCTTCTGCAATAACGTCACACTTCATAATCCCACCAAAGATATTAACGAATATACCTTTTACATTGGAATCAGAAAGAATGATTTTAAATGCTTCTGTAACTTTTTCAGCTGTAGCACCGCCCCCAACGTCAAGGAAGTTTGCGGGTGAACCGCCATAATAGCTAATAGTATCCATTGTTGCCATAGCTAGTCCTGCTCCATTAACCATACATCCTATATTTCCATCTAAAGAAATATAACTTAAATCATATTTTGAAGCTTCGATTTCTTTTGGATCTTCTTCATCATAGTCACGCATTTCTATAATATCATTGTGACGGTATAAAGCGTTTCCATCGAAGTTAAATTTCGCATCTAAAGCTAATACATTGTCATCAGTCGTTACTACTAACGGGTTGATTTCAACGATTGAAGCATCTTTTTCAATATAAACTTGATATAAACCTAGCATGAATTTTGCTGCTTTGTTTACAAGTTTAGCTGGAATATTCATATTAAACGCCATGCGACGAGCCTGGAAACCAGTTAAACCTGCAACTGGATCAATTTCTTCATAGAAGATTTTCTCAGGAGTATTTGCCGCTACTTCTTCAACGTCCATTCCACCCTCTTCAGAGCCCATTAACGTCACACGCGAAGTTGCGCGATCTAATACTAAACCTACATAGTATTCTTTCTTAATATCGCTTCCTTCTTCAATAAGTAAGCGCTTTACTTCTTTACCTTCAGGACCAGTTTGATGAGTTACTAATACCTTCCCTAATAGTTCCTTCGCGTACTCACGTACCTCATCTAGATTTTTAGCGATTTTTACCCCACCAGCTTTACCACGACCACCTGCGTGAATTTGAGCTTTAACAACAATAACGCTTGAGCCAAGTTCTTTCGCTGCCTTAACTGCCTCTTCAGGAGAGAAAGCAACAATTCCTTTTGAAACCGCTACGCCATATTGTCTAAGCAGCTGTTTCCCTTGATATTCATGGATATTCATCTTACATCCTCCCATCAAACTCTTGTAAAATAATAGTACCTTTATCATTGTATTAAAATTGTCAGAATTTGTCCACAAAAGACTTTGGGATTCAATTAAAAACATATTAAAGAATATATAGAATAATATTTTAATATAAGTTAATAATTACCTTTTTCTTTATCTAGTTTATAGACAAATGCAAAAACTTCAGCGACAGCTTGATATAATTCTTCTGGAATAGATTGGTTTATATCCAATTGTCCAAGTAGTTCAACTAAACTTGCATCTTCTTGTATTGGTATATTATTCTCTTCCGCTTTAGCTAATATATTTTCTGCAACTTTTCCTTTACCTTTAGCAACGATTGTTGGTGCATCTATTAATCCTGGTTTATACGTTAAAGCAACAGCTTCTTTTCGCTTCAATCTAATTTCTTTCATATTCGGATATCTACTCCCTGTGTTTCTATAACAGACGATTTTATGTTTATTTTTGAAGACAACTTTTGTTCCTCAAAAGTTTTAACAAAGACACCTGAAAGCTGATATCCTACAGCTTGCAACCCTTTTTTTAGAGATTCTTTTAGCATTTCAGCTTGAGTTTGAAGATGGGTATCATGATTATATAAATTAATTGTAACAATTCGATTTTGTACTTGCATATCAATAACTGTTTCTTCTAATGCTTCTAATTGTAAATAGAACATAATTCGAGCAAATTCGGGATCTATCTTGCCATTCTCTAACATTCTACCTTTCCACTCCAGGGTAGCATCCATTTTCTTTCCTAGGAATTCTAATGGAACTTGCATTAACAACTGATGTTGAGGTCCATTTTCATTCGACAAGAGTTGAAGGCCATTCATACGACCTAGCACTAATTCAGCTTGTTCCTTTACATTCGCAGATACAGTTTGATGCTGTATAAGTTCCACTAGCTGGGGTTTTAGTGTAGAAGCAATTTGTCTTATTTCTTCGCTATTTGTACCTAATCTTGCTTCGTAGCTAAATCCGAGCGTCTTTAGCACTTCTTTCATAGCATGTTCAAAAGCTTTTCCATCTAGTTGCTGAAGTACTGTTTCTTCTGATCGAATCATTTGTTGTGAAATAATTGGATTTATACTACTTTTGGATATTTTTAATATTTGTTGTAAATTTTGCGAAAAAGATTCAGACCCACCGCCTTTTCCTAATAAGGAGAGCAAATGTTCTTTTGGTGTAATTCCATTTTCATCTTTCAAAAACACTGCATGTTGACTTTGTTCTGAAAATGCTTTGATAAGTGCATTATTAATAGGTGTGATTTGTCCATTTGGATCGTTGTTTTTAAGAACTGAAAGTATTTGTTCTTTTTGTGTACTATTCAATGTTACTTGAGAATTAACCCAATTTTTCACTTGTTCCATGATTATCTCTTTTTCGTTTGGTGTTGCTTGTCCAAATTTCCCCATTAACTCTCCTGCTGTATTCTGTAACGTAGCCTTCGCTGTAGGAAGTATCGGTTGTGACAAAGTTGCTTGGATTGGTAGAATTCCAGCTTGTTTTAATGCTTGTAAAAAAGGTAGTCTTGTAGAAATTGATACTTGCGTATTCTGAAGTGTTTCTATTTGCTTGCCCAATACAACACCAGCAACAGGCTCTTCAAATGGTTGTGAAAGCTTTTGCATAATCTGCAGAAGTGAATTCTTACTGCTAGTTGAGATAGTAGTATCTTGAAGTAATGCTGCTTTAAATGATTGCAACAATGAATGTAACCCTTCTTTGGATTTCCCACTTATCACTGTTTCAAATAGTTTTGGTGTAAGTGGAATTTTCAATTCTGTCATTTTTTGAATCGATTCGAGCGCCGACTTCATCGTTACATTTGTCGGAAGCTGTTTCAATAGTTGTACGGCTTGTACTAATTGTTCTTTGGCCATTGGAATTTGCTCTTTTAAAAAGAATTGTACCGCTATTTGCATCTCTTTCGTATTGGGCAAATTCATCGCCTTTATTAGTTGAACTGTAGTTTGAGAAGATGAATTGGACTGGATAAGTGGCTCTGAAACAACTTTTAATTGGAGGTTCGGCTCAGATTTCGTCACTTGAAAGAAATGAGCATTCCCCGCTTGAAGGGGTGTTTCTAATTTAGCTATCACTTTTTGAGCCCCTATTTGTAATTCGGCCGTATCGTTTGGAAAAATCTTGACAATTGATCCATGAATCACTTGGCCTTCTTTCATAGGCAACATTCTATTGGGAGTGCTTTGTTGAACAGGTTGGGATTGGATCGAAGAAAAAAAAGTAGACGACATCTCTTCACCTCATTTCTTGTTTAGCGCAAGCAGCCCTATCCTTGCCAATCAGTCATGGCAGACATTAGCGCTTGCGCTTTCCTTTATCATAGATTTTATTGGTTCAAATGTTTTCCGATGATGTTCAGTTGGACCGTATGTATGGAGCATTTCTACATGTAGTTTTGTTCCATAACCTGCATGCTTATTGAAACAATACATAGGATATTCTTCATGTAATAGATCCATATAGCTATCTCTTGCTGTTTTCGCTAATATAGATGCAGCTGCAATTGCTAAGCTTTTTTCATCTCCTTTTATTATGGAGTGCGTTTCTATATTAATCGGTAGCGTCATCGCATCTACAATTACAACAGACGGCCGTATATTCAAACTAAGTACAGCTTCTGTCATAGACTGCTTTGTTGCCTCATAAATATTAAGTTCATCTATTTTATTTACAGATTGAAAGTGGATGGAGTAACTGAGTGCATTTTCTTTTATTATTTGGGCTAATTTATTACGGCTCTCTTTTGAGATTTGTTTTGAATCATTCACTCCAATTAATTGTTCTAAATTTTCACCTAAGATAACTGCTGCTGTTACAACAGGTCCAGCTAATGGCCCGCGCCCAGCTTCATCGACTCCTGCAACTAAATCGGTTGCAAGTTTTCGATAACTTGCATCAAACATTATTTTTTCTTGATGTTCTTGCTTTTCTAACATGCGTAACTTTTGTTTATTGAGCCAGGAGCTATATAATTTTTGGGCTCCTACTCGGTGATCGTTTTCGACCTCATCCATCCATGGCTCTTGCTCAGTTGCATTGGCAAATTTTTCTTTCATTTCTTTAAGACTAAACATTCTAATTCACTTCAACTTTCTTTATCTTAATTTATTTTATGTATCGGTAAGTTTGGAGAAAAATCAAGAATCGCCCTTCTACCAACTGGTAAAAGGGCGATTTTCTTTTTATTATTCAGTTATGTCACTTACAAAGTCAAAAGTTAATCTTCCGAGACGAAGATTCCGAACATCTCGAACAATTAGTTCTGCTACTTTGTCATAATCAATTTCTGTTCCGTTAGAATACGCTCTTCTGAGGTTACCAATATGATCAAACGTTACTTCCAAATCATCACTAACTGCACTCATTTTATAATGTTCTTCCAAACGATTCGGATAATGCTCTTGTAAAAATCGAAGACCATATATAGCTAAGTCTTCCATATTAGTAACAGCATCTTTAATGGCTCCTGTTAGAGCTAGCTTATATCCAATTTCCTGATCTTCAAACTTCGGCCAAAGAATACCAGGTGTATCTAGTAGTTCGATTTCTCTCTCTACCTTTATCCATTGCTGTCTCTTTGTAACCCCAGGAGTGTTTCCTGTTTTTGCAAGATTTTTTTTTGCAAATCGATTAATCAATGTAGATTTTCCAACGTTCGGAATTCCTACAATCATCGCTCTTATTGCTCGAGGTTTAATACCTCTAGACTCCATACGCTCCCATTTAGGCTTTAGAAGCTCTTTAGCGAGTTTAAAAACTGCTTGGAGTCCTTTTCCTTCTAATGAATTAATCGCGACTGCTGGGAGCCCTTTTGAGGCAAAATAGGCTATCCACTTTCTTGTCTCTGCTTCATCAGCCATGTCGACTTTATTTAAAATCAGTAATCTTGTTTTTTGATGAACTACTTCATCAATCATCGGATTTCTAGATGATAACGGCAATCGCGCATCAACTAACTCAAAAATAATATCTACCATTTTTAGATTCTCTGTTACTTCTCTTCTTGCCTTGGCCATATGACCAGGAAACCATTGTATCGTCATTTTGACACTCCTTTATTTACTTCACAATACCTATTTCATTCAGAGGCCAAAAAACAAGACTCGTATTTCCAATCACTTCATCAATGGCAACAAGGCCAATATGTCGACTATCTTTACTATATCTTCTATTGTCCCCCATTACGAAAATATATCCTTCAGGGATTTCTTTCACCTGGGCAGGTGTTTCTTCTAGTGTAAAATCATCCGTCAATGTACCCTCGGTGATTTCGATTTTGTATTGATCTAAATATGGCTCTGGTACTTCTTTACCGTTTATCAAGAGTTGGTCATTTGTAAACTCAATATGGTCACCAGGAAGCCCTATTACACGTTTTATGTAATTTTTTTGTTCTGGAGCATGAAATACGACTATATCAAAACGATCTGGTTCTCCAATCATATATCCTATTTTATTTACAACCATCCTGTCACCATTTTCTAAAGTCGGCATCATAGATTCACCGTCCACAACAATCGGTGTAAATAATAAGAAACGAATTATTGCTGCTATACCAAAGGCAATAAGGAGAGCTTTTGACCATTCCCATATCTCATTTTTCTCTTTCTTAGCTTGTTCCATCAGCTTGCCCCCTTATCTACTGTCTATATTGTACAAGGAAAACCTACATCAAGCAAAAAGAATGGCTGTTTTTTTTCCTGCCTGAAAATTAAAAAATGTTGCAGCAAAAGTGAATTCACCTTTACTACAACATCAATTGTTGCTTTTTTATTAACGACGAAGTTCTTTAATACGAGCTGCTTTACCACGTAGTTCACGTAGGTAGAACAATTTAGCACGACGAACTTTACCGTGACGAATAATTTCTAAGTTTGCAATTTTTGGTGTGTTTACCGGGAATATACGTTCAACCCCAACACCGTAAGAAATTTTACGCACTGTGAAAGTTTCACTGATTCCGCCTCCACGACGTTGAATTACAACACCTTCATACATTTGAATACGTTCGCGAGTTCCCTCAACTATCTTAACGTGTACACGTACTGTGTCACCTGGACGGAATTTAGGAAGATCTGTACGTAATTGTTCTTTAGTAATTGCTGTAATAATATTTTGCATGATTTTCTCTCCTCTTATAGAATGCTCTTACACCCATTTTCTGTTGCAGCGGAACATCCAAAATCAGTACTCCCCATAGAAGTACATAGTAGAATATACCACAATACAATAACAGATGCAATGCAAAAATCCAAATTTATTCACCTTTTAATTTACGAATCATTTTTTTATCTTCAACACTTAAATTAGCTGAAACTAACAGTTCTGGTCTTCTTTCGAGCGTACGTTTTAAGGATTGCTCTCTTCTCCAATTATCAATTACTGCGTGATTACCGGATAATAAAACATCTGGGACTTTAAAGCCCCGATATTCAACAGGACGAGTATAATGGGGGTGTTCTAACAAACCTGTAGAAAAAGAATCCAATTCATGTGATTCCGAATTCCCCAAAACATTAGGTAATAGTCGAACGACACTATCGACAATCGCCATTGCCGCTATTTCTCCACCAGTCATAACGAAATCTCCTAGTGAGATTTCATCTGTTACTAAATGTTCTCGTATGCGTTCATCATAACCTTCGTAGTGCCCACAAATAAAAATAAGTTCCTCTTCTTGTGCGAGCTCTTCAGCTTTTTTTTGTGAAAATTGTTCTCCTTGCGGGCAAAGTAAAATGATTCGCGGCTCTTTCTTACTTTTGTCCGTAATCGATTCCACCGCATCAAAGATCGGGTCCGGTTTCAATACCATTCCCGCTCCACCACCGTATGGATAATCATCGACTTTGTTGTGCTTATTACCAGAGAAGTCTCGAAAGTTAATGATGTTCAATCTAACCTCCTCTTTTTCCTGTGCTTTTTTCAATATAGATGTTCCAAATACACCTGTGAACATCTCTGGAAAAAGAGAAAGTATATGAATATTCATCATGACAATAAACCGTCTAACACTTCAATTGTAATTTTTTTATTCTTAATATCTATCGATTTTACGACATCTTCAATGTACGGGATATAATGTGTTTTACCCTGTTTAGGTTTGACTGTCCAAACATCATTTGCTCCCGTTTGAAGGATTTCCGTCACTTCACCAATTACATCACCATCTGTCGATTCAACCGTACATCCAATAATTTCATGAAAATAAAATTCATTCTCTTCTAAGTCAGTCAAATATTTTTCCGAAACTTTTAATATTGCATTTCTGAATCCATCTACGTCTTTTAATAGAGAATAGCCTTCAAATGTCAATAAATTGAAATTTTTATGCTTACGATGACTAGCAACTTTAACGGTAATCGGTTTAGAACCATCCGCTTTATGAAGGGCTAGTTCACTTCCTACTTCAAAACGTTCATCCGGAAAGTCCGTCGAAGAAATGACACGAATCTCTCCCCAAATGCCATGAGTATTTACAATTTTACCAACGTTAAACCATTCCATTTGATTTACCTCCTATTTAAGAAAAGCGGAAGCGCCTATGTCTGGCCCGACAGGCAAATGGGGAATCGCGAGGAGGCAGCTCCTCAGCCACCGCAGCGATTTCACATTTGACCCCGAGGGACAAGGAGCTGGAGCTAGACAGTTCTTATTAAGAAAAGCGGAAGCGCCTATATCTGGCCCAATAGACAAGGTTGCTTACGCTAGACCGATTCTTTCTTACCTATCAAAAAAGGGAGAACAATTTGTTCTCCCTTTTTGTACATTAATCTAAAATGTCGACATATGTTTTTTTCTTCTGGTGACTGCCTGCTGCTGAGTAAACAATAGTACGAATCGCTTTCGCTACACGCCCTTGTTTGCCAATTACTTTTCCCATATCTTCAGGATGTACAGATAACTTATAAACTATACGGTTTATACTTTCATCTTTTTCAACCTGAACATTATCGGGATAATCAACTAATGGTTTAACGATTGCTTCGATCAGCTGCTTCACATTGTCACCTCCGATTATTTGCCGAGTTTAATGTTATGGTATTTCTCCATGATTCCTTGATCTGAGAACAAGTTACGAACTGTATCAGATGGTTTCGCACCATCTTGAAGCCATTTTAACGCTAATTCTTCGTTAATTTTAACTTCAGCTGGTTTAGTAAGTGGATTGTAAGTACCTACTGTTTCGATTTGACGACCATCACGCGGTGCGCGAGAGTCTGCTACTACAATACGATAGAATGGAGATTTCTTTGCTCCAATACGTTTTAAACGAATTTTTACTGCCATTTTTTATTGCACCTCCGAATAGTTTCACACAAGATAGTATATTATCAAGCTTTTATTTGTTTGTAAAGTGTTTTTTCTTAACACCTTACTTTTTTTCGAAAAATTTTACTTAAATAGCGAGTCTAAACCCGGCATTTTCATCTTTTTTTTCCCTTTTTGTTGCATGCTAGTCATTTGCTTCATCATTTTTTTCATGTCTTCAAATTGTTTGATCAATCTGTTAACATCTTGAATCGTTGTACCCGATCCTTTAGCAATACGTTTTTTTCTAGGTCCATTAATAATATCGGGTGTCGTTTTTTCTTGCGTAGTCATGGAATAAATAATTGCTTCTACGCGATCCATTTGTTTTTCATCGACTTTCGCATTTTCTAACCCTTTAATTTTACCTGCACCTGGAAGCATTTTAAGAATTTCATCTAATGGACCCATTTGTTTCACTTGACCAATCTGATCTAAGAAATCATCAAATGTAAAAGTTTGCGTACGGAACTTTTCTTCTAGTTCTTTTGCCTTATCTTCATCTACATTTGCTTGGGCCTTTTCGATAAGAGACATCATGTCTCCCATTCCTAAAATACGAGAAGCCATTCTTTCTGGATGAAATTCTTCTAAAGCATCCATTTTTTCACCCATCCCGACAAACTTAATCGGTTTTTGAGTGACAGAACGAATAGACAACGCAGCACCACCGCGGGTATCCCCGTCAAGTTTTGTTAAAATGACACCTGTAATACCAACCGCATCATTAAAATTGTTCGCAACATTAACAGCATCTTGCCCTGTCATTGCATCCACAACTAAAAACACTTCATCAGGCTCTTTAAGTGCACGAATATCCTTTAACTCTTGCATAAGTACTTCATCAATATGCAGACGACCTGCTGTATCAATAATCACTACATCATGATGCTCTTCTTTTGCATGTTCTAATGCTTGTTTCACAATTTCAACAGGAGAGATATCTATTCCTAATGAAAATACTGGTAATGAAAGTTGTTTGCCAATCGTTTCTAGTTGTTTTACAGCCGCAGGTCGATAAATATCAGCTGCTACTAATAAAGGCTTCTTGTTATACTTTTTACGAAGTACATTTGCAAGTTTACCTGTTGTAGTTGTTTTACCGGCACCTTGAAGTCCAACCATCATAATGACCGTTGGCGGTCTTGAAGAGAAAGAAATTTGACTTTGTTCTCCTCCCATCAACTTAGTCAATTCATCTTTTACGATTTTAATGACTTGTTGACCAGGCGTTAAACTTTTCATCACTTCTTGACCAACTGCTCGTTCGGATACATTTTTGACGAATTCTTTTACAACTTTTAAGTTAACATCCGCTTCGATTAACGCACGTCTTACGTCTTTCATCATTTCTTTTACATCTGCTTCAGAAATTTTTCCTTTGCCTTTGATTTTCTGAAGCGTTCCTTGGAGTCGCTCAGCCAATCCTTCAAATGCCATGCACGCCGCCTCCTAATCCCATTCTTTTAATTGATTAATGAGTTTAATCAGTTTATTACCAGATGATTGGTCTATTGTTAATTGCATAATTTGCTCAATTACTTCTTGTCTATTTTCAAACTTAGAAAATAAATTTAGCTTTTCTTCATACTCTTCTAACATTGCTTCTGTACGTCTTATATTATCATACACCGCTTGCCTAGAAATAGAGTATTCTTCTGCAATTTCTCCAAGTGATAAATCATCTAAATAATAAAGTTGCATATAGCTTCTTTGTTTATCTGTCAATAATGCTTGGTAAAAATCGAAGAGAAAATTCATACGAGTTGTTTTTTCAATCATTCCCATCTCTCCTTACCAATCCAATTGTCACTCATTAGTGTATAAATAGTTTGTAAGTCTGTCAAGTGTTTTTACTTGTCTCCATCATTTTCACTTTCAAATTCTAAGCCTTCTGCGAAAAGTCCGTACACATATTTTTCTGCATCAAATGGTTGTAAGTCGTCCATTTTTTCACCTAGACCGACAAATTTAACTGGTATATGCAACTTATTGCGAATAGCAAGCACAATTCCGCCTTTTGCAGTACCATCCAGCTTCGTTAACACAATTCCCGTAACATTTGTAACCTCTTTAAATGTCTGCGCTTGAACAAGCGCATTTTGACCTGTAGTCGCATCCAGAGCAAGTAAAACTTCATGAGGAGCATTCGGGATTTCTCGTGAAATAACACGATGAATTTTTTCTAACTCATTCATTAAATTTACTTTGTTTTGAAGTCTACCAGCTGTGTCACATATTAACACATCTACACCTCTTGTTTTTGCCGCTCTAATAGCGTCATACATGACAGCGGCAGGGTCAGAGCCTTCTGCTTGTTTAATCACTTCTACACCAACTCTATCGCCCCAAACCTGAAGTTGATCAATTGCACCTGCACGGAATGTATCTCCAGCAGCTAGCATTACTTTTTTACCTTCACCTTTTAGACGATGTGCAAGTTTCCCTATAGTCGTTGTTTTCCCAACACCATTTACTCCTACGAATAAAATAACAGACAATGCCTCTTCTTCAAGATTTAATTCTGTCATATTTTCATCGCCAGCTTCATAAATTTCAACGAGCTTCTCGGAAATGACTGACTGAATACCAGTAGTATCTTTTATGTTTTTACGTTTCACTTCAAAACGAAGTGAATCCATTAACTCCACTACGGTTTCAAATCCAACATCAGCCTGTAGTAAAATTTCCTCTAATTCTTCAAAGAAATCTTCATCCACTTTACGATATTTTGCTACTAAATCATTTACTTTTGATGTAAATTGATTTCTAGTCTTCGCTAGGCCCTCTTTGAACTTATTGGTAATTGTAACTGTTTCTTCAATTTCTTCGGTTGTACCCATCATTTTGTCTTTGATTTTCTTGAAAAAACTCATTTGGTAGCTCCTTTAAACTAAAATTTCTTCTTCTAATTTTACTGAAACCAATTTTGATATCCCTGATTCCTGCATCGTTATACCATACAATACATCTGCACCTTCCATCGTACCTTTACGATGCGTAATAACAATGAACTGTGTATCATGACTAAATTTCTTCAAATAATTACTATAACGAGTAACATTTGCTTCATCAAGCGCAGCTTCTACTTCATCCAAAATACAAAATGGTACTGGCCGAGTTTGTAGAATAGCAAACAATAGAGCAATCGCCGTTAAAGCACGTTCTCCACCAGATAAAAGAGAAAGGTTTTGTAGCTTTTTACCTGGTGGTTGCGCAATAATATCTACTCCTGTATAGAGCAAATTACTAGGATCCGTTAAGACTAGATCCGCTTGACCTCCGCCAAACAATTCTCGGAATACAACTTTAAAGTGTTTTTGAATCTCATAAAAAGTCGTTTCAAAGCGCATCGTCATTTCTTCATCCATTTCTTTAATAACTTCATGCAAAGTGTCTTTTGCAGAGAGTAAATCTTCTCGCTGCTCTGTTAAAAAGGAATGACGTTCATTCACTTGTTCATACTCTTCTATAGAACTTAAGTTTATCGGCCCCAATTCGTCAATAGAACGCTTAAGTAAAATAACCTTTTTCCGTGCTAAATCTTCATCCATACTAAACGGGAAATCTTTCTCCGCCTCATCAAGCGTCAATTCATACGTATCTTCTAAATGATCTTTTAGAGCAGTCATTTCTACTTCTAATTTACTTAACTTAATCTCTACAGTTCTTTCTTCATTCAGTTGAATTTCGGCTTGTTGTTGTAACTTTTTCAACTCACTTTCAAACTCATTGATATTATTTGACAGAGTAGACCTCTTCGATTTTATCGCTTGAATATGCATAATTAAATTGTCTTTCGTCGTTTTACATGTAATCATCAATTTACTTATTTCTTCCGCACTAGGACCTTCTTGGTCGTCCGTTTCATACCAAGCTATTTCTCTTTGTAAAGTATGAACTTTTTTGGAGGTTGTTAAAATCGAGCTCTCGAGTTGAACTCTTTCTTTTTCTTGTTGGGTAATCTGTTCATTCACTACAGCAATTTGAGATAATAAGGCACCCAGCTCATTTTGGAACTTATCTTTTTCTTCAATAGATTGTTGCTTCAACAATTGTAACTGATCTATTGACTGTTGAATTGAAACCAGTGATTCTTTAATTTCAGCGCTTCTTTTAGCAGTTTTTTCTTTTTTACCAACTAAATCTACATGCAGATTACTTTTCTCAGCTTTTTCTTCATCGTACTCTAATAATTGGCTAGTCAGTCGAGCTATAATCGCTGCACATTCCCTTGTTTCAGATAATAGCTTAAGCTCTTCTTCTCTTAATACTTCTCCAGCTAAACGAGTTTCTTCTAAATCTTTTTTCATTTGTTGTACCGCTTGTTTGTTTGTAGAAACAGCCTTTTCAGCTTGTAGTACTGACTGTTCTAAGTCTATTAACTTTTCATTTAGCTGCTCTAATTCTGCCTTCCGTGTGAATAAGGATGATTGTTGTTTAACGGATCCACCTGTTAAAGAACCCCCTGCATTCACAACATCCCCATCTAATGTAACAAAACGATACCTAAATTGCACAGAGGCTGCCATATCATTTGCACCCTTTAAATCTTTTGCAATAATAATACTTCCTAGTAAATTTTCCACAATGATTTTATATTCATCGCTATAATTTACTAGCATATCTGCTGTGTTAACAAATGATGGATGTTTTTTTATGGACGCTAATGTTTGCTCATTTAATTTTCGAGATTTCATCACTTGAAGTGGTAAAAACGTTGCTCTACCAACTCGTTTCTTTTTTAACCACTCGATCGCATGTCTAGCATCTTGACTTGAGTTTGTAATAATATGCTGAGATTGTTGACCAATCGCAGTATCGATAGCATTCATATACTGTTTGGGGATTTGGATAAGTTCAGCAACTGCTCCATGAATTCCTTCCAATTCTTTTTTATCCCTTGCAACCAGCACTTCTTTAACACCTTGGAAGAAACCTGAGAATTCGGACTCTAATTCTTCGAGTGAATCTTTTCTGGCTTTTAATTGATGCTTCATTTGGTAAGCCTTTTGGAGCATCGTTTGCTGTTCTTCGAAAGTACTTTCTAATTGTTCAGAGGCTTGTCGTTTCATTTGAAAATCGTGCAACCTTTGCGCAAGATTCCTTTGACAATCCGTTAGCAACTGATCTAATTCTTTTTTACGATGTGTTAGTTTTTCTAGTTCAATTTTAATTTCTTGGTAATCTTCAATCATTTTCTCAGAAGATACGAGCTGAGATTGCAATTGTTGCTCCATGTGCTTCATTTCATTTTTCATCGTTGCTTCTTCGTTTAGTAAATCAATATATGTGCCTTTTAACGCTTCAATCTCTTCTTCTAGTTCAGAGGCTGATTTATTTAAGACACGATCAATTTGCTGCTTTTTCGTACGAAGTTCTTTTAACAGCACTACTCTACCTGATTTCGAGCTATTATTTTCTTTTAACTGGTTTTCTAATAATTGAAGATTTTCTTTCTCTTCTTCAAATACTTTTTTCAACTGCGCAATTTGCTGACTGGCATTTTGCTTTTTCTCTGCAAGCAACAGCTTTCTACCTTCCAAACGTTCTAGCTCAGAAGTCGCCTCAAGTAAACTAGTTTGAGATACATCCAAATTCTCATCAACATCAGACATTTCTTTTCGACTATTTTGAATGCTGACTTCAATATCTTTTAAATGTATAGTGAGTACTTGTTTTATTTCTAGTAGTGCATTCATTTTTTGTTGAAGTACGGTATTTTTACTAACACATAATCGCAAGTCATGTGCTATAACAGCAATTTCTATGTCTTTTAGTTCTTCAGACATAGTTAAATAATCAGATGCTAATGAAGCCTGAATTTGTAACGGCTCCATACGGTCATCTAATTCATGTAAAATATCCAACACTCGATTTAAATTATCATCTGTTTCAATTAGTTTGAATTCGGCTTTCTTTTTCCGTTGCTTATATTTAAGCACACCAGCAGTTTCTTCAAAAATTGTTCTTCGATCATCTGGGCGACTATTGAGAATCTCATCAACACGCCCTTGAGAAATAATTGAAAAAGCTTCTTTTCCAAGACCTGAATCCATAAACAAGTCAGTGATGTCCTTCAGTCTGCATGTTTGCTTATTAAGAAGATATTCACTTTCTCCAGAACGGTATACTCTTCTTGTAACATTTATTTCGTTAAAATCTAGTGCAACTCGTTGCTCTGAGTTGTCTAATATTAATGTAACTTCTGCAAAATTCAATGCTTTTCTAGAATCACTTCCTGCAAAAATAACATCTTCCATTTTTGCACCACGAAGAGATTTGGCCGATTGCTCCCCTAAAACCCATCTAATCGCATCCGTTACATTACTTTTCCCACTACCATTTGGACCTACTACCGCGGTTACACCTGGAACAAAATCAATTCCTATTCTGTCAGCAAATGATTTGAATCCCATTATTTCTAATCGTTTAAGGAACAAATTTTATTCCTCCTGTTCATAATCCTTTAATGCGATTATTGCTATTCTTGCAGCTTGTTGCTCTGCTTCTTTTTTCGAACGACCATTCCCAATGCCAAGTTCTTTGGAATTTAACATCACGCGAGAAACAAATGTGCGATCGTGTGCTGGTCCTTTTTCCTCCACAATTTCATAATTTAACATACCATTATTTTTTTGTTGAATAACTTCTTGCAATTGACTTTTATAATCCATCACATGCGAAAAAGCACCGATTTCAACTTTAGGGAATATCACCTGTTCTAAGAAAGAAATAACTGGATCTAAGCCCTGATCTAAATATAAAGCACCGATAAATGCCTCAAACACATCTGCTAGTAATGCTGGTCTCTCACGGCCACCTGTAAGCTCTTCTCCCTTACCAAGTAAAACGTATTTCCCATAACCAAGCTCATTTGCAAAAATGACTAATGATGGTTCACAAACAATTGCTGCACGAAGTTTTGTCAGCTCACCTTCGCTCATAGTTGTGTATTCTTGATATAGATATTGGGAAACCGACAATTCTAACACGGCATCTCCCAAAAACTCTAATCGTTCATTATCGGTGAATAGTTTCCGGCGATGCTCATTCACATAGGATGAATGTGTGAATGCAGTGTACAATAATGTTGGATTTTTAAAATGGATATTAAAATAATCTTGAAACTCTTCAAACTGCAGTTTTACAGTTTCAGGATAAACTGCTTTTTTTGTATGCGTACTTTTACGATTTACTTTCATGAATAATCTGCCTTTCTTGCAATTTTAGCTTCAGACTTTGTCTTCCACTTTTCTTATGCTTCATTTATCCTTCTAAGTTTACCTGTTTATATTGCAATGTGCAAAAAGAAATAGAGACGCTCCTACCAATTATTCACAAAGAATAAAGGAGAACGTCTCTTTTACTATTTAAGCTTGTTTACTTTCAATATAACTAACTGCAGTTGCTACAGTTGAAATTTGCTCAGCATCTTCATCTGAAATTTCCATATCGAACTCATCTTCAAGTTCCATAACTAATTCAACTACATCTAGAGAGTCAGCACCTAAATCTTCACGGAAAGATGCTTCTAATTTCACTTCGCTTTCATCTACACCTAGACGATCCACGATTACTTTTGTAACACGTTCTAAAACTGTTGACACATTTGTCACCTCCCCTCAATGATTATACAAAAAACTTCTAGTCAATGAAAGCCAAAACTTACATATACATACCGCCATTAACATGTAATGTTTGTCCAGTAATATAATTTGCATCTTCAGAAGCTAGAAATGCTACAGCTTTTGCAATATCTTCAGGATTTCCAAACTTCGCAAGTGGAATTTGGCTAAGCATTTGTGTTTTTACTTCTTCCGGAAGGGCATCCGTCATATCTGTTGTAATAAACCCCGGTGCAACCGAATTCACCGTAATATTACGACTAGCTAGCTCTATTGCATTTGACTTAGTTAACCCGATTACGCCAGCTTTTGCTGCAACATAGTTTGCTTGACCAGCATTCCCAGATACACCAACGATAGAAGTAATATTAATAATACGACCAGCACGTTGCTTCATCATTTGTCTTGTAACAGCTTTTGTACATAAGAAAACACCTTTTAGATTCGTATTTAGTACATCATCCCATTCTTGCTCTTTCATACGCATGAGTAAATTATCACGAGTAATCCCTGCGTTATTAACAAGAATATCGATTGAACCAAATTGCTCTAAAGTTGTACTAATTAAGTTTTGAACACTATCTGCTTGGTCCACATTTGCTTGAATTGCAAATGCTTCTCCGCCATTTGCTTTAATTTCTTCTACTACAGCATCTGCTTTTTCTTTGCTTCCGCTATAGTTTACCGCCACTTTGGCACCTTCTCTTGCAAGGTAAAGGGCAATATCTTTACCTATCCCTCGAGATGCCCCAGTTACAATTGCTGATTTACCTTGTAATTTACCCATTTAAACGCTCCCCTAAGTCTGAGATTACTTGTTGTAAGGATTCTTCATCAAATACACAATAAGTAGTGACTGAACGATCAATTTTTTTCACTAATCCACTCAGTACTTTTCCAGGTCCACACTCGATGAATACCGTTACACCAAGTTCGATCATTTTTTGTACAGATTCTTCCCATCGTACGGGTGAATATAACTGCTCTACTAGAAGATTTTTTATCACGCTAGATTCTGTAACAGGCCCCGCTGTTACATTTGAAATGACAGGTATTTTTGCTTCCTGTAAATCAATAGAAGTAATAGCTTCGTCTAATTTATGTGCTGCAGGCCGCATTAATTCCGAATGGAAAGGACCACTAACTACTAATGGTATTGCTCTTTTTGCACCTGCTTCTTTTGCCTGTATAGAAGCTTCTTGTACTCCAGCAGCAGTTCCAGAAATAACAATTTGTCCAGGACAATTTAAGTTCGCTACTTGCACTGTCTCGCCAGTATTAGTTACGGCATCTGTTACAGCAGTTAATGCAGCTCTTTCAAGACCTAATATAGCTGCCATCGCACCAACACCTGCTGGTACTGCTTCATTCATAAATAAACCTCTTTGATGAACTAATAAAACAGCTTCTTCAAATCGAATTACACCCGATGCAACAAGAGCCGAATACTCTCCTAGACTGTGACCAGCTGTATAGTGTGGAGTAATGCCTGCTTCGATTAATTTGCTCGAAATCATTGAACTCGTCGTTAGTAATGCAGGTTGAGCATGATACGTTTTAGTCAATTCCTCCGCAGGTCCATTAAGCATGATATCAGATATTGAAAATCCTAATACTTGGTCTGCTTGTTGATAAAATCGGTTACTTTTGTCATCATTTTCAATTAATTGTTTACCCATACCTACAGATTGAGATCCTTGTCCAGGAAAGATAAATGCAATTTTAGTCATTAGATGATTCCTTTCGTAATGTGGTTTGAATGATGTCACATACATTATGCTCTACCATTGTTCTTGCTTGTCTAATCGCATGGAAGATGGCATTTGCATTAGAAGAACCATGCGCTTTAATAACAGGAGCTTTCAAACCGAATAACCCTGCTCCACCATATTCCGAGTAATCTAGTTTATTTTTTATTCCACGAAGTTCATTTTTTACTAATAGTGCTGAAATTTTTGTTTTGGTTGAAGTGTTGAAAGCTTCTTTTAACAATGTGAATATTCCAGATGCAGTACCTTCAAGTGTTTTCAATACCATATTCCCAGTAAATCCATCCGTTACAATAACATCTGCAACTCCTGTAAGTAAATCTCTCGATTCTACATTGCCTACGAAATTAATAGGTGCTTCTTTCAATAAAGTAAATGCAGCTTTCGTCAGCTCATTCCCCTTTATATCCTCCGTTCCGATATTTAGCAATCCAACTCTCGGATTAGCAATACCACGGACTTTTTCTGCATAGACACTACCCATTACCGCAAATTGCTGCAAGTGTTCGGGTTTGGCATCTGCATTTGCACCCATATCTAGCATAACAAATCCTTTTCCGTCGAGCGTAGGTAGCGTTGAAGAAAGCGCTGGACGGTCTACTTGATCGATACGACCAACGATAAATAATCCTGCAGCCATTAAAGCTCCTGTATTCCCAGCGGAAACACAACCATCAGCCTCACCTGTTTTTACGGATTCAGCCATTTTTACCATCGATGAATTTTTCTTGCGACGAATTGCACGAACGGGTTCATCCGTTCCTTCAATCACTTCATCTGTATGTATTACTTGCAAACGTTCATGAGCAGTAACTAAGGGTGCTAGCTTTTGTTCGTCCCCATATAACTGTATTTCTAAATCTTCAAAAGTTTGTAAAGCTTGGAGTACACCTTTTACGATTTCATGCGGAGCATTATCTCCACCCATTGCATCTATTGAAATTTTCATACGTCATCACCCTTTTTAAGACTTCGTCACTCGGTACCTCGGTACATATTAAACTGACCAACAAATACTGTTTCGTTCTCAACTTTGCTCGTCACTTCTATACGAGTACTATTTTTTTCTACGTCTCTAGATACTACCACTGCTTTAGCTATTACTCTATCTCCAACTTTTACAGGTTTTACAAAAGTAATAATCGATTTTCTTGTAAGAGCCAACTCATCATTAATCACGGCAACTGCCAATGAATTTGCTTGAGCGAATAAATGATGACCCCTAGCAATTCCATTTCTAGCAAAAGCATGATCTGAAGTAATATCCAATAGCGAAATTGCTTGATTATCTAAATCGATATCGATAATTTCTCCAATAACTTCATCAATTGGAAGTGACTTTACCTCTTCTTCATAATTATGGGCAGCTACTGACTTTATACGTTCACGTAATTCTGGAATAGAAAGTTCCATTCGATCTAAACGAATTGTCTGCACACTTACACTAAATGTAGTGGCCAGATTTTCATCCGTTATAAATGGATTTTTAGTTAATGTTTCTAAAAGACTTTTTTGACGTTCCTTTTTTGTGTATTTCATCCAATCACCACCATTTTAGCACTTGGTACTAATATCAGTATATAAATATTAAAAAAAGAATGCAAGAGATGATTCAAAATCATTCTTACATTCTTTTTAGTCGATCCGTTCTCCTTCAAGTACTTTTGAATTTATAAGAACGGAACGCAAACCTTCCATTTCTTCCGAATGCCAAAAATCGACAGAGTTCAGCATTTTTTCCGCATCTACTTTCGCAGTATTCAATGCTCGGTAATCATGTACAAGATCAGCCACTTTAAATTCCGGTAATCCACTTTGCTTTCTTCCAAAAAAATCACCAGGTCCTCGCAATTCTAAATCTTTTTCCGCAAGTACAAATCCATCATTTGTTTCTGTCATGGACATCATACGTTCTTTGCCTTCTTCCGATTTAGGATCGGCTAGTAAAATACAATAAGACTGATGTTCCCCACGCCCTACTCTTCCACGGAGTTGATGAAGCTGGGCCAGTCCAAAACGTTCCGCATCAAAAATAATCATAAAAGTAGCATTTGGTACATTCACTCCAACCTCAACAACAGTTGTTGAAACAAGTACTTGCACTTTTCCTTCTGAGAATTCTCGCATGACTCCTTCTTTTTCATCTGAGTGAAGTCGTCCGTGCATGAGACCTACTGTATAGTCCTTCCCTAGTGCTGCGGACATCATAGTATATACATCTACTACATTTTGCACGTCGAGCTTTTCTGATTCTTCAATAAGTGGGCAAATAATATAAGCTTGTCTTCCGTTTGCTAATTCTCGGGTTAATCGAACGATTATTTTATGAAGTTGATCCTCTTTCATCCAATGCGTATCAATTTCTTTTCGCCCAGCAGGCATTTCATCAATAATAGATACGTCCATTTCTCCGAAAGCAGTAATCGCTAAAGTTCGAGGTATCGGAGTCGCCGTCATAAATAAAACATCTGGATTTTCTCCTTTTTCTTTCAATACTCTACGTTGTTCTACACCAAAACGATGTTGCTCATCTGTAATTACTAAACCAAGTTGGTTAAACAGTATATCCGGTTGGATCAATGCATGCGTTCCGATTAATAAATCAATATTGCCTGCTTCCAAATTTTCTAAAACGATTCGTCGAGCCTTTGTTTTGGTTGACCCTGTAAGAAGTGCCATCCTGACTCCCATAGGGGAAAGCCACTCATCTAAAGAACTTGCATGTTGCTCTGCTAATATTTCAGTAGGAGCCATTAATGCCCCTTGATATCCCGCAGTGATGACAGCGTATAAACTAATTGCTGCAACCACTGTTTTTCCCGATCCCACATCTCCTTGTAAAAGACGATTCATACGGTGAGGTTCTTTTAAGTCTCTACAAATCTCATTAACTACTCTTTTTTGTGCATTGGTCAATTCATATGGAAGAGTTTCAATTAATTTTTTCAGCTGATTATTGTCGTAAGCAACACTATTTCCTTTATTTTGCTCTTTTCTCACTTTTTTTATCGCTTGCATTTTAAGCTGAAAAATAAGAAGTTCCTCATATACAAATCGTCGCCTTGCATTTTTAGAATGATCCACATTTTGAGGGAAATGAATTCCTTCTAACGCTTCTGAAATGCCGGGTAAACGATAAGTAATTCGAAGTGATTCTGGAAGAACATCGATTAAAACCTGCGCTAATTCATCTAATGCTAATCGCATAAATTTTCGGAAAGTCTTTTGATTTATTGTACCTTTTAACGAATAAACAGGTTCAAAGTCTTGCTGATCTGTTTTTGGACCAGAAGAAAATGTTGTAACATTCACAACTTGTCTACCTCTGTCCCATTTACCAGTTACAGTAACTACCTGGCCCAACTCTAATTTTGTTTTTAAATATGCTTGATTGAAAAACACCGCTTTTATTAGATGCTGACCAGCTAATAAACGTACTTGTAATCGTGATTTATTTTTCCCTAAAAAAAGAAGAGAAGGTTCACTTTCGACCCTTCCTTCCACGGTTACTCGCTCATTATGCGGAGTTTCTGCTAAATTCTTCAAGCGGAAGTCCTCATGTCTATAAGGAAAAGTCATTACTAAGTCTTCTAGCGTTTCAATTCCCAACTCGTGTAATGCTGTAGCAGTGCCACTCCCCACTCCTTTTAAGGAAGTGACTAACTCGTCTTTTTTAGTTGTTTCCACTTACAACTGCTCCCCCAAAGATCTTAGCTTCTAACCATTTACCAGTAGGAGTTGCTGCAAGTCCACCTTGAGCAGTTTCTTTCAAAGAAGTAGGCATTGACTGACCAATTTTATACATTGCATCAATTACTTCGTCACATGGAATTCGACTTGTTACTCCTGCAAGTGCCATGTCTGCTGCTACAAGTGAATTGGATGCACCCATTGCATTTCGTTTTACGCACGGTACTTCCACAAGCCCTGCTACAGGGTCACAAACTAAGCCAAGCATATTTTTTAGTGTAATAGCAAATGCCTCTGCACATTGATCAGGCGTTCCACCAGCCATCTCTACGATTGCAGCTGCCGCCATACCTGCAGCTGAGCCAACCTCTGCCTGACATCCACCAGCTGCTCCTGAAATCGAGGCATTATTTGCTACAACAAAGCCAAATGCTCCAGCATTAAATAAATAACGAATCATTTGTTCTCTTGTTGGGTTTAATTTGTTTTTCACTGCAAACAAAGTGCCAGGTACCACGCCTGCAGATCCAGCAGTTGGTGTTGCACAAATTGTTCCCATTGCAGCATTTACTTCATTAGTCGCAACTGCTTTGCTCACTGCATCTAACATTACATCACCACATAAAGAATTTCCCTTTTTCATATACGCTTGCAAAAGAACTGCATCTCCACCTGTTAATCCAGATTTAGAGAATACTCCATTTAATCCTTTTTCAACGGCTTCTTCCATCACCGTCAAATTACGATCCATTTGAGCCATAATCTCTTCTCGTGTACGTTCTGTAATGAGCATTTCTTGTTCAATCATTATTTCAGAAATTAGTTTTTGTTCTTTATTCGCGCGATCAACTAATTCTCTTACATTACGAAATAATACGTCCATTTCATTTCCTCCTTAATCCGCTATTCTTCTAACTTGTGTAATATTAGGTAATTTAGCAATTTCAGCTAAGATAGAGTCATTTATATTTTGATCCACTTCAATAATCATTAACGCCATATTTCCTTTCTCTTTTCGAGAAACTTCCATATGTCCAATATTTATATTATATAACGCTAAACAGTTCGCTACACTTGCTATGCAGCCAGATCGGTCTTCATGTCCAACTAAGATAGCGGATAATTCACCAGAAAGACGTAGTAGAAAGCCATTTAACTCGGTAATCTCCGTTTTTCCTCCACCAATTGATATTCCGACCATTGACATTTCTCGTTCGTCATCCCCAATAACAATACGTGCAGTATTCGGGTGCTCAGTATGTGCCGTTTCTGGAATAAATTCGAAAGTAAGGCCTGCTGTTTTCGCATCGTCAAATGCAGTTTTAATCCGTTCATCAAATGTATCATAGTTAAGTAAACCACCTACTATTGCTACATCGGTGCCATGCCCTTTATATGTTTCAGCGAAAGATCCATACAAGTGTATTCTTGCCCATGTAGGTTGTTTACCGAATAAATCTCTTGCTATTTTACCAATACGTGCAGCTCCAGCGGTATGAGAAGAAGATGGTCCAATCATCACAGGCCCAATAATATCAAAAACTGATTTGAACTTCATTGCATAGACCTCCCAATATTTATTGCTTTCTCTTTATTCTACACATTATTTAAGCATTAAACAAAGATTATGCAGAAGAGTAGCACAGACGTAAAAGACCACGAGAATGACTAGATTCTCGTGGTCTTTTGATAAAAGATAATATTACTATAAGATTCGTCCGAAGCAAACCGAAAATGTCCATGTGAAAAAAGGGCGCTTTCGCTTTTCTTTATTCCACCGACAATATATATGGATAGAGTGGTTGTTTACCATTATACACTTCAACTTCAACATCTTCATATTGTTCTTCAATGAATGATGCTAAGTTTTTCGCTTCCTCTTCCGTAACATCTTCGCCATAAATAATAGTCACTATTTCTGCATCTTCATGAATGATAGACTGTGCAAGTTTATGTGCACCTACTTGTAGGGAAGGATTGGAAAAAATAATCTTCCCTTCTGCTATTGCCATGAAATCATCTTTTTTAATCTCAACACCATCAATTGAAGTATCGCGAACTGCAAAAGTTATTTGACCAGTTTTCACATGAGCAAATGCATTTGTCATATTCTTTTTGTTTTCTTCTACAGTAGCTTGTGAATTAAATGCAAGAATTGCTGCCATTCCTTGGGGAATAGTTTTTGTCGGCACAACTGCAGCTTCAATTCCTAGAACTTCTACCGCTTGCTCTGCAGCCATTACTATATTTTTATTGTTTGGCAAAATCAATACACGCTCTGCATGAACAGATTGAATTGCTTTTACTATATCTTCAGTAGAAGGGTTCATCGTTTGACCACCCTCAATTACCGCTGATGCTCCTAAACTTTTTAATAGTTCAACAACTCCCTTACCCATAGCTACAGTCACTACTGCGTAAGGATGTGCTACTTCTTTTTTAACTGGAGCTTCTTTAGAAAATCCTTCACCAACAATATCAGTATGTTGTTGACGCATATTGTCAATTTTTATTTTAATAAGATCTCCATACTGCTGACCATAAGAGAGTACTTCTCCTGGTGTTTCTGAGTGTATATGAATTTTTGCTATTTCTTCATCTGAGATTACTAACAAAGAATCACCGTAAGCGCTTAAATCATTTCTAAAATCCGTTTCATCAAAAAGTTTTTTTCCTTCTTCAAAACGAACCATAAATTCTGTACAGAATCCAAATTCAATATCTACAGTCTCCATAAATCCTTGAACATTCTTATGATGTTCTGCATTTACAAGATCATCCATAGATGAACTCACTGTTTTTTCAGGAAGTGCTTCTCCCTTTAGGCTCGCTAAAAATCCTTCGTAGACATAGACAAGTCCTTGTCCACCACTATCCACAACACCAACTTCTTTTAAAACAGGAAGTAAGTCGGGCGTTCTATTGAGTGATTGTATTGCTTCTTCTACAACCGCAGCCATTAGAATGCGAATATCTTCTTCTGTCTCACTTACTTCGACAGCTTTATTAGCAGAATCTTTTGCGACAGTTAAAATAGTACCTTCAACTGGCTTCATAACTGCTTTATATGCAGTTTCAACACCATAATTTAAGGCTTGCGCAAATTGTTTTGTATTTAATGTATCAAACTGTTCGACCGATTTGCCGAAGCCTCTGAATAATTGAGATAAGATCACACCGGAGTTTCCTCTAGCTCCCATTAACAAACCCTTAGATAAGGCTTGTGCTGTTTTACCAACATGTTCTACTGTATGTGCAGCAGTTTCTTTCGCACCAGAAGTCATCGAAAGATTCATATTTGTTCCTGTATCACCATCTGGGACAGGAAATACATTTAATGCATCGACGTAATCTGCATTTTGAAAAAGATGATGAGCGCCCATCTTAATCATGTCTGCAAATTGGATACCATTGATAGATTTCATAATTTTCTCTCCCTTATTCACACGTTTGCCACGCGAACTCCTTGTACGTAAACATTTACGGATTTCACTGACATACCAAGAGATTTATTAAGTGTATATTTCACTTTGGATTGCACTTGATAAGCTATTTCAGAAATTTTCGTTCCGTAACTAACTACTATATACATATCAATATGTAAATCTTCTTTTTCTTGTCTCACTAAAACACCTTTAGTAAAATTTTCTTTTCCTAATATGTCTGTTAAACCATCTTTTATTTGATGTTTTGAAGCCATACCAACAATACCGTAGCATTCAATAGCAGCTCCTCCAGCAATTTGTGCTACTGCATCTTGCGATATATCAATCTGTCCGAATTCGTTTTTCAATTCAATTGACATGTTGAAACCTCCAAAGTCCTTTTTTACTATCCATTATTGTACTACACCATAAGGAATTATAAAAGAGTATGTTACTTAAGTCTAGTTTTAAAACGATTTTACGAATACGTACTTTTCATAAAACTAAAATTGTGACACAAACGAGCGCCTTCCACTTTTCATGGTGGCTAGTTACAGGCGCTATCGACTCGAGGTCACATGTCAATCCGTCCAAAAGGTTAAAGTACAACCTTTTTGCCGGCTTGTCATGTGCTTGTCGTCGATGAACGAGCGCCTTCCACTTTTCATGGTGGCTAGCTTCAGCGCCTTGCTCCTCGGGGTCAAATGTGAATATTCTACGTCCAACAAGTTGGACTGCGAATTTCCCCATTTGCCTGTCGGAACAAAACAGGCACTTACGCTTTTCATGGTGTAAAGGTTTTTTTCTTGATATCTCTTGCACATAGTAGTCGTCTGTGGTAAATTATTAAAGTATGTGAAATAACGAACTGAAAAAACTTTCAGCTTCTTTTTTAAGGAGGAAATATAATGCCAAAAGTATGTGTAATTACTGGGCGTAAAGCTCGTGCTGGTAACGCTCGTTCTCACGCTATGAACTCTACAAAACGTACATGGGGTGCTAACTTACAAAAAGTTCGTATTCTTGTAAACGGTAAACCAAAACGTGTATGGGTTTCTGCTAGAGCTTTAAAATCAGGCAAAGTTGAGCGCGTTTAATCGCACTCATAATTAATGCCAGGCCGACAATTAATTGTCGACCTGGCATTTTTTCATTTTTTCTTTTCTTCTTTCTTAAATAGACGAATACATACTTTCACGAAACTACTAACTGATTTAGGTAATTTAAATGTGTAGACCTTCACACAATATTCCTCCCTTTTAGTCACTGCTTCTTATCATTAAGCATATGCCTTTGGTAAAAGAGATAGTACTTGTTTGGCCTATTACTTCATTACTTGTAAATTTTGAGTTCCCCATTGCAATGTTTTCATTTGTCACTTCATATAAAAAACCTCTTAACCAAACTGCTTCTACTGTTTCACCGAATGAAAAAAATGAAATGTATTTATACATATGATTCGACTCAATAAGATGAGTACCAGGAAGTAAAAATCGAATAATGTTTTGTTTATTTTGAATCGAAAAAATCACATCAGGGTTACTCATTTGAAATTGAAACATATCATGCAATACCGCTTCATAATGATCTAGTCTACCACCGGTTACAGCGGTCAATATAATCTGGTCTGGCTTATAAGTTAATGCTTGAATAACCGCAATATGGGTATCTGTTTCATCTTTTTCCTCCTGTAATTTGGTTATTTTCCCCACTTTTTGTTCCAGGTAATGGAACTCATCATCTAAAAGCGAGTCAAAATCACCAATTATTTCATTTGGTATAATTCCATTTTCTATTAGATGCATTGCTCCTCTATCTGCCCCGATAAAAACAATTTCATCTTTCAAAAGAGGAAGTTGTTTAAAATCAACAACTTCCTCTTTTGGGCCACCTGAACAAATGACTACTCGCTTCATTTACTTACAGCACTTAATCCAGCATTTTTGATAGCTTGTAAAGCTTTTCCTTTATCAGGCGCATTATAAATCGCAGAACCTGCTACAAATATAGTTGCACCAGCTTCTACACAAGGAATAATCGTTTCTTCATTTATCCCGCCATCTATTTCTATTTCAATTGATAAGTTTCTTTCTTTTATCAAATCTGCAAGTTGTTTCACTTTGGGTACGACAGAATGAATAAACTTTTGCCCACCAAATCCAGGATTTACAGTCATAAATAGAACCATATCAATATCTTCTAACACATGTTGAATCGATTCAATTGGTGTATGGGGATTTAGTACAACACCTGGTTTCACGCCGAAAGAACGAATTAATTGAATCGTTCTGTGAAGATGCGGAGAAGCTTCTACATGCACCGTAATATAGTCTGCTCCGGCTTTTGCAAATGCTTCAATATATCGATCTGCATTTTCGATCATTAAATGAACATCTAAAGGTAATTTTGTCAAAGGTCTAAGCGCTTCTACAACTATCGGCCCCATCGTTATATTCGGAACAAAATGACCATCCATCACATCAATATGAATAAGTTCTGCTCCTGCTTTTTCAACTTCTAATACTTCTTCTCCTAATTTTGAAAAATTAGCTGCTAGAATAGATGGAGCTATTTTCACCATGTTTAGTACCTCGGCTTTCTATCGATTATTTCATCTAAAAATTGTATATAGTGTTTGTAACGATATTTTTTTATGTCTCCTGATTCAACAGCATCCTTGACAGCACATTTAGGCTCTTTGACATGCATGCAGCCTCTGTATTTACAACTATCTTGAATTGCTACAAATTCAGGGAAACAACTTGATAATTGTTCTTTCTCCATTAATTCAAATTCAAATGAACTAAATCCTGGTGTATCCGCTAACAAGCCATCACAAACTGCGATTAACTCCACATGCCTGGTTGTATGTTTCCCCCTGCCTAACGCCTCAGAAATTACACCTGTTTTCAAGTCTAATGAAGGCAAAATCGTATTGAGTAATGTCGATTTCCCAACACCTGATTGTCCCGCTAACACAGTTACTTTTCCTTTTAATAAAGGAGCTATTTTCTCATCAAACAATGGGTCGTCTTTATAAGTCATTAAAATCGTATAGCCTATTTGTTCATATTCTTTCGTATACTCGGCAATCGTTTTTTCCATTTGTTCATCCATTAAATCACTTTTAGTTAAACAAATAATAGGTTCTATCTGGAAAGATTCTAATACAACTAAAAAGCGATCTAATAATATGGTGTTAAAATCTGGTTCTTTTATCGAAAAAACTAAAATTGCTTGATCAATATTTGCGATTGGAGGTCGAACTAGACTATTCTTACGCGGATGAATTGCATCAATAGTACCGTTATTATTGCCTTCTACTGTGTAGTCCACAAAATCTCCAACTAAAGGTGATTCTCCTCTATTTCTTAAAATACCTCTTCCTCGACAAGCTATTAATTGATCATTGTCATATACATAATAAAATCCGCTTAATGCTTTTCTTATTTGAGCTGTTGACATTCGTAACCTCCCTATTTTATATCCTCATACGTAATTGTTTCCTCTGCAATAACTCTTTTATTTACTTCTATACGATACGCTGCTTTTTGACCTTCACTAATTTCGAGTTTAATTTGTCTTTCCACAGTTTTCGTCAATACAAACTCTTCTACTGGCTCTGCCATTGTTCTCGTTTTATCTTGAATATAAATTCGAACAACTTGCTTTACCACTTCCGCTGGTGGTAATTTTTCTGGTTCTGGTTCTGGTTCTGGTAATACTGGTTCTGGTACTATTGGGTCTGCCTCTATCTCTAATTCATCTACTACATTTCCTTCTACAACTTCTTCCTCAACATCCTCCACTACTTCTTCTGTTTGTGGCGCTAGTGCTTCCGGTGCTTCTTCATAAGGAATTGTTATAGATTTTACAAATAGTTTTGAAGCTTTGGCTTTGGGACCACCTGAAATCACTACTTCAATCGTGCTCCCAGGTTCAACTTTTGTATTTCCGGTTGGTGTTTGAGTCATCACATTTCCACTAGGAATATTATCAGAGTTCCTCGTTTCAACAATTTCAATTGTAAACCCAGAAGAGTTTTCATAATCACTTAGTGCTTTTTCGTTAAAACCTGTTAAATCCTTTACTCTTTGTAATTCCAGACCTTTACTAACTGTAAATATTAATTCTGTTTCAGAAGGAACTAGTTCTGTTCCATCTTCCGGAGTTTGTTCTAAAATAATTCCAACTGGTTGATCTGAAAACTTCTCTACTGTTTTAATTTCTTTTAAACCTTGATTTTGAAGAAGAGTTTTTACTAGATCTATATCCCTACCTCTATAATCCGCGATGACAGAAGTCTCTTTTCCAGAAGAAATATATATGCTAATCTCCGTTTCTTTATCACGAATTTTTCCAGCTTCTGGAGTTGTCCGAATGACAAAATCCTCTGCAATTTCTTCTGAATACTCTTTTGTTTGCTCACCAACAATAAAGCCCTCTGCTTCTAATTTTTTAATCGCTTCTGCTAATTCTAAATTAGATACATTTGGTACTTCTATTTTTTCTGCTTTAAATATACCAGGGAAAGCAATAATTACAATCATTGCTATTAGTAAAATACTAGCTAAAACCCCACTAATTACCTTCCATTTCTTCTTTTTCTTTTTGTCTTTACTATCTTCTACTACAGAAGGTTTTACAGATATTTTCTTTGTTTCTGAAACTTCATCAAAAGATATAGGTTCCTTAATAACTGGAAGTACTTTCGTTGCCCCTTCATCAAGTTCTACCACAAATTTTTCTTCATTCGCTCTTTCTGGAGTCATAGCAGTTGCCAAATCAGCTTCCATTTCCTCTGCAGTTCCATATCTGTCTCTTGGGTCTTTTGATGTCGCTTTTATGACAACATTCTCTAAACTTTGTGGAATAGAAGGTAAAATTGCACGAATAGATGGCGTCTCTGATTGAAGATGTTTTAATGCAATCGACACTGCGGATTCACCAGAAAATGGTAGTTCTCCTGTTAAGAGTTCAAATAATACAATCCCAAGTGCATATATATCTGATTGCTTAGTTGCAGTTCCACCACGAGCTTGTTCTGGAGACAAATAGTGAACGGTACCTAATACGGAATTTGTTTGTGTATAGGATGTTGCACTTAATGCCATCGCGATACCAAAATCGGTAATTTTCACTTTTCCTTCTTCATCCAGAAGAATATTTTGTGGTTTTACATCTCGGTGAACTATATTATTGTTGTGAGCGTCTGCTATTGCCGATGTTAATTGTTTCATGATTGTTATACATCGATTAGGTGAGATCGGTGAATTATTTTGTATGTATTCTTTTAATGTTTCCCCTTTTACATACTCCATGACAATATAATGGATATCCCCATCTTCACCAACGTCGTAAATATTTACAATGTTAGGATGTGTAAGGCTAGTTGCAGATAATGCCTCTCGTTGAAAACGTCGATGTAACTCCTCTTGATTGGAAAAATCATACCGTAACACTTTCATCGCTACGTCACGATCTAAAATCATATCATGCGCTAAATAAACGTTAGACATTCCACCTCCACCAATCATGTCTAACAATTTATATCTTCCACTAATTCGTTTTCCAATAAGCACCCTTACACCTCCTCATCTACGTTAGAAAGTAAGATAAGCGAAATATTATCTTCACCACCAGCACTGTTAGCATCATTAATAAGGGATACTCCTTTTTCTTCTAATGACATGGTTGAGAAAAGAGTTGATTGTATAGTTGCTTCACTTAATTTGTTGCTTAAACCATCCGTACAAAATAGAAAATAGGAATTCGCTTGAATATTAACTTTATAAAAATCTGGATGAATAGTTTTTTCAGTTCCAACCGCTTTCATTAATACATTCTTTTTTGGATGTACCTTGGCTTGCTCTTCGTTAATTTCACCAGAATCTAAAAGAGCATTTACGTAAGAATGATCTCGTGTAATTTGCTCCACTTTTTGATCAGTTATACGGTATACTCTGCTATCTCCTACATGTGCTATAACTCCTGTTTTGCCATAAAATAATCCTGCTATTAGCGTTGTTCCCATTCCCTCACAGCCTACATTTTCTGTAGAATGTTTAATAACCGATTGATTAATCGATTGAAATGCATAATTTAACCATTCTTTTGCTTCTTCTGTAGTTGAAATAGCATTTTCATCTATGGTAGAAAAATATTTATGAAATTCAGAGACAGCTATTTCACTTGCTACATCTCCAGCATTATGGCCTCCCATTCCATCTGCAATTACAGATAGAATGACACTGTCATTATGTTCAAAAACATCGACTCGGTCCTCATTTACAGTTCTTCTTATTCCTACATCAGTTTTTACAACGAACTTCATTTATACGTTCACCTCGTTTTGGTTTAACAAGAAACTGCAGTTAGTTCTTTTTGTGTAATGCGGCAACATAAAAACCATCGCTTCGTAAGTCTTGTGGGAAAAGCTGAAGAATGCCGTCTTTAGGTTGTTCTTTAATGTTTTTAATAACTTCCGGGAAAGCTTGAAGTTCCATATCTGGGTGCTCTTGTAAGAATAATTCTGTTGTTCCTTCATTTTCTTCACGATCTACTGTACATGTACTATAAACTAGAATACCATCCGGTTTAAGTAATTTATAGGCAGATTCCAACAAATTAAGTTGTATTGGTTTAAGCGTTGTAAAATCCTTTTCACTTTTCGTATATTTAATATCAGGCTTACGTTTCATAACACCAAGGCCACTGCAAGGTGCATCAACTAAAATACGGTCGAATGATTCTTCAGGATAAACTTCTAGTGCTTTTCTGCCATCCATTTCCACTGTTTCAATAAAACTAAATCCAAGTCTGTCAGCGTTTTCTTTCACTAGCTTTAATTTATGTTGGTGAATATCCATAGCCACTAATTTTCCAGTGTTTTTCATTTTTTCTGCAATATGTGTTGTTTTCCCACCAGGAGCAGAACACATATCGAGTACTGTCATTCCTGGCTCTGCTTGTAATACATATGCTGGGATCATCGAACTTTCATCTTGAATCGTAACAAACCCTTTTTCAAAAGCAGTTGATTTAGCAGCTTGTCCATTAATCAAATATATACACTCTGGAATTATATTACTTTGCGCAACAGTATAACCTTCTTGCGTAAATAATGAAAGCACCTGCTCTACAGTTCTTTTAAATAAATTAACACGTAAAGTTTGTACAGGAGGTTCATTATTTTCTATTAACATTTTTTCAGTCGTATCAAAACCATATTGTGAAACAAAACGCTTCACCATCCATAGCGGATGACTCGTTTCAATAGAAAGTCTTTCTACATCATCGGTAATTTCTTCCGTACTACGAACTCCTTCTCTTAAAATAGAACGAAGGATGCCGTTTACTGCTCCAGAGATCCCTTTATGGCCTCTTTTTTTCGCAATATTTACTGCCTCATTTACTGCAGCATGGTCTGGAATACGATCTAAATAATGAATTTGATAAAGGGAAAGTCTCAACAATTGTAATACCCAATCATCTAATTTCCCTTTAATGAACGGTTGTAAGTAATAATCTAATGTCATTTTATATTGAAGTGTCCCGTATGTTAATTCCGTTAACAGTGCACGATCTTTTGGGTCAATCGCATATTTTTCAATCGTTTGATGTAATAATAAGTTACTGTATGCTTGCTGTTTTTCTACGGCCATTAATATAGTTAGTGCAGCATCTCTTGTATTTCCAATAGATATTTTTTCGGCTTTTTTAGTCATTCAAATGTATCTCCTATTCGTAATTTCGATCCAACGCCACGTAGGTAGTCTTCAGCAGACATTTTTTTCTTACCAGCAGGCTGTAATTCGTTTACTCGTATCGCTTCTTCAAAACCGGTTTGAACAATAAAATAATCCGATTCAATTTTCACTACGGTACCTGGTTGCTCTTTTGTATGTGTATTGATCGTGTCTGCTTTCCAAATTTTCACTGTTTGCTCTTCCAAAATTGTATAAGTAACAGGCCATGGATGCAATCCTCTAATTTGATTATGAACTTGTAATGCAGATTTTTCCCAATCAATACGTTCTTGTTCTCTTGAAATATTTCTTGCAAACGTCACAAGTGATTCATCTTGTTTTAATCGATTGTTTGTTCCAGAAATGATAGATGGTAATGTTCCTTTTAATAAATCAGATCCCACTTTACTTAATTTATCAAATAACATACCTGTGTCATCATTATGTTCGATAGAAATTTCACTTTGCGCAATAATATCACCTGCATCCAGTTTTTCTTCCATATACATAATAGTTACACCCGTTTTTTCTTGTCCATCTATAATTGATTGATGAATCGGTGCTCCACCTCTATATGCTGGTAAAAGAGATGCATGAACATTAATACAACCAAGCTTTGGAGCATCTAGCAATTCTTTTGGTAATATCTGACCAAAAGCAGCAGTAACAATTATATCTGCATTCAATTTAACAATTTGTCCAAGTTCCTCGGAGCCCTTCAGTTTTGTAGGTTGAATAATTGGAAGGTTTAGTTTCAGGGCCTCTTCTTTCACAGGTGGAGGAGTTAAGACTTTTTTTCTACCTACGGGACGATCAGGTTGTGTCACAACAGCTAGTACATTATAACCTTCATCTACTAGCATTCGTAATATCGGAGCAGAGAAAGCTGGCGTTCCCATGAAAACAATCGATGTCATTCCATTACCTCCTCTTGTTCTAATTCTTCTAACTCTACATAACGAATAACTTTTGTAGTAAACAACACGCCATGTAAGTGGTCTATTTCATGTAAAATGGCTCTTGCTTCGTAATCTTCTGCTTCTAGTTCATACAAAGAACCATCACGATCTTGCGCCTCTACTTTTACATGAAAAGGACGCTCTACTTCTCCATATATGTCAGGGAAACTTAAGCAACCTTCCACTTCTATTTCGGAGCCACTAATTTCAACGACCACTGGATTAATCAGTTCAATTACTTCTTGCCCTTCTCCTAAATCAACAATTGCAACTTGGATTGTTTCTCCAACTTGTGGAGCTGCAATGCCAATGCCATCGGATGCAATCATCGTGTCGTACATATCATCTAAAAGTGTTGTCAGTTTTTTATCGAAATTCACTACTTCTTTACATTTGGTTGTTAGTAGTTCATTTGGGTGTGTAATAACTTGTCTAATTGCCATTTCTTTTCCTCATTTCATACAGCTTATAAAATTGCGGATGGATCTAGGTCTATGGATAAAATAATCCCTTTTTTCATCCAATCCGAACGATATATTTTAATTAATTGCTGTAATTTCTCGATTAATATTGGTTCTTTTTTGTATTTTATCAAACATTGATAACGATATCTATTTTGAATTTTGCTAATTGCACAAGCGGTAGGACCTACCACCATTGTTGTAGAAGATAAATTACCTCGTAACCAATCTGTAGCAAGTTTTGCATACTCAGAAGCAATCATGACGTTTTCATGTGTCACTTGAACAAGCGTCAAATAATAGAACGGAGGATACTCATATTGTTTACGAACTTGCATTTCTTTATGATAAAAAGGTTCATACATCTGAGATTTAGATAGCTCAATCGCATAGTGCTCGGGAGTATAGGTTTGTATATATACTTCCCCCTCTTTATCGTGTCTCCCTGCTCTTCCACTTACTTGTGTCATCAACTGAAAGGTTTTTTCCGATGCTCGAAAATCAGCTAAATGTAGGGTTGTATCTGCATTTAATACTCCTACAAGTGTAATGTTTGGAAAATCTAATCCCTTTGCAATCATTTGAGTACCAAGTAATATGTCTGCTTCTCCGTCACCGAACTGCTTTAGTATACGTTCATGTGAACCTTTCGTTCTCGTTGTATCGACATCCATCCGAATAACCCGAGCGTAAGGAAATAGTTTAGTAATTTCTTCTTCCACTTTTTGCGTACCTGTTCCAAAAAAACGAATATGTTCACTGGAACACTCCGGACAGATCGTCGGAACCGGCTCTTCATGACCACAATAATGGCATTTTAGTTGCTCATTAAAGCGATGATAGGTTAACGAGATATCACATTGATCACACTCTACTACCGTTCCACAATCACGGCAGAGGACAAAGGAAGAAAAACCTCGTTTGTTTAAGAAGAGTACAATTTGTTCTTTCTTTTCAAGCTTTTCTCTAAGCGCATCTGCAAGATCGACACTAAACATCGAACGGTTTCCATTTTTAAGTTCTACGCGCATATCGATAACATTCACAGTCGGCAATGGTTGCTCTTTTGCTCGCATACGTAATGTTAATAATGTATAAACACCTTTTGAAGAACGAGCGTAGGATTCTAATGAAGGAGTTGCACTTCCAAGAATGACCGGGCAATTATGAAATTCGCTACGCCAAATCGCTACATCTCTGGCGTGGTACCTAGGATTGTCCTCTTGTTTATATGTAGATTCATGCTCTTCATCCAAAATAATGACGCCAAGATCCCTAAAGGGTGCGAATATAGCAGACCTTGCCCCTACTACAACCTTCACTTCTCCACGCCATATTTTGCGCCATTCATCATACTTTTCACCGATAGATAAACCACTATGCATTACTGCAACTTCCTCACCAAAACGTAATTTAAATCTACGGGTCATCTGAGGAGTAAGTGAAATTTCTGGAACAAGCATAATTGCTTGTTTTCCTTTAGAAATAGCTTTTTCAATTGTATTCAAGTATATTTCCGTTTTTCCACTACCCGTAATACCGTGTAGTAGAAATGTAGTATGTTCTGCATTGTCTTGGGCACTATTTACCTTTGAAAGTGCAAATTCTTGCTCTTTAGTAAGCTGAAATCGATGATCTATTTCATTATGTTCTAATGAATTAATTTCCCGATATACTTCTTTTTTTTCTTTTTCTAAAATATTTTTTTCGATTAAGGCTTTTACAGTACTACTAGTTGCTCCTGCTAACGCACTAAGTTCTTGCAATGTATATGAAGTTTGTTCCTGTACTAATAACCACTCAATCAATTCTTTTTGTTTTACAGCTTGTTTTTTAAGACCAGCTAGTTGTGTTTGAATATAATCTTGATCAGGTGAAACTTTATATTTCACAATCGTTTTAGCTCTAGCTTGTTGCTTAATAATCGTTTCTAACTCGACACTGCCATTTGTTAGGTACTTCTTCATTAACTTCAACAGTCCTGCTTTTTCTACAACATCATAAGGAACCGATTCTTTTTTTCCAAAAAGACTTAAAAACTGGTCATCCACTGCTTGATATTCGATTAACTTGATATTCTTCTTATAAGATGCACGCAAAGCTGCTGGCAGCATTACTTGAAGAGCATCAATTTCAAAACAAAGCGTTTTATTTGTCAACCACTTCGACAATTGTAATAGCTCTTCAGTAATGACTGGTTCCACATCAATAATGGAATGTATTTCTTTTAGCTTAGATTCATCGAAATCTGATTGCTCTTTTACATTTGTGATAAATCCTTGTACTTTTCGATTTCCAAAAGGTACATGTACCCTACTACCTCGTTCTACTATTGATACAAATTGTTCTGGAACGATATAGTCAAACGGACGATCGACTGAAAAGGTAGAGACATCCACAATTACTTCCGCTATCATTTTTTCACATCATTTTCTAAGTGAATAATCGTTTGCAACAATTGAAGAGCAAGCTCCTTCTTGGTCATATATGGAAAATGCATTTCTATATTGTTTTTCCCAACTAACGTAACTGCATTTGTATCTGTACCAAATCCAGAACCAACTTCTGTTACGTCATTTGCAATTATATAATCCGCATTTTTTTTAACTAATTTACCTTTTGCATAGTGGACAACATCATTTGTTTCAGCAGCAAATCCAATTAGTAATTGGCTAGTTTTTCTATTGCCCAGCTCAGCAAGAATATCAGTAGTACGCTCCAAAACAATTGTCGATTCTCCAGATTGCTTTTTCATTTTTTGAGCATGAATTTCTATTGGTCGATAATCAGCAACTGCTGCAGTTTTAATGACCATAGATGCTGAATCAAAATGTTCAATTACTGCTTCAAACATATCTTGAGCACTCTCTACTTGAACAACTTGAACACCACTTGGAGGGTCAATACCTACAGGTCCTGATATAAGTGTTGTTTGAGCTCCAAGTTTCACTGCTGCTTCTGCCATTGCATAGCCCATCTTACCACTAGAAAAGTTTGTAAGAAAACGAACAGGATCTATTCTCTCTCTAGTAGGTCCAGCTGTTACCACCACTTTTTTTCCTTGTAATGGAAGATCTTTCGGAGCAAAATATCCCTCGACTAAATGCACAATTTTTTCTGGTTCTTCTAATCGACCTTTGCCTATATATCCACATGCCAAAAAGCCCTCTGAAGGTTCAATGAATGAATATCCATCCTTCGAAAGCTGATCTATGTTTCGAATAACTGCTGCATTTTCATACATATGTACATTCATGGCAGGTGCAATCCAAACTTTTTTTGTCGTTGCGAGTAATGTAGTCGTTACCATGTCATCTGCAATTCCATTTGCAAGCTTCCCAATCACATTTGCAGTAGCAGGAGCAACGATTATTAAATCTGCCCAATCTGCTAAATCGATATGTGCAATGACACTCGCATCTTTTTCATCAAATGTATCAAAATACACTTCATTTCTAGACAATGCTTTAAAACTTAATGGCTGTACAAATTGCATAGCTGATTGTGTCATAATTACTTTCACATTTGCACCAGCTTGCGTTAGTTTACTCACTAGCGCAACAGCTTTATAAACCGCAATTCCACCAGTAACACAAACAACAATTTTCTTAGCAGTTAACACGGCTGCTCCTCCTTTTTAAACAACAACCTCCCAAAGAAATGTTGACTCTTTGGGAGGTTGTTGCTTTAAAAATATTATACTTCGTCTTTATAAATTATGTTCTTTCCAGGTGATAAGTTAATAAGTGCGCCAGCAGCAATTTCTTCTAACGCTTTCCCAACTTGCTTATGTGATACGTATGAAGTTAAGCGTTCTCCACCATCTTCTTGTAACTGTCGAGCTCTTTTTGAAGCTACACTCACTAGTGAGTATTTTGAATCAATTTTTGTTTTTAAATGATCTACTGATGGATATAACATTTATACTTCCCCTTCCAACATAGCTAAATATCTTTTTTCAACACGCTCACGTCGACAATGTTCTGCAGCAACTATAGCATTTATCTTGCCACATGCTTTTGCTACTTCATCATTCTCCACAACGTAATCATACAAATGCATCATTTCTAGTTCTTGCCTAGCAGCTTGAATTCTAGAATTAATAACATCTTCCGTTTCTGTGCCTCTCCCAATTAGTCTTTGTTCTAATTCGGACAAGCTTGGTGGTGCAAGGAAAATAAATAAAGCATTTGGTGCCTTTTCCCGAACTAGCGCTGCTCCTTGAACTTCTATCTCCAAGAAAACATCACGTCCAGAATTGAGAGTTTCATTTACATAATCAATTGGAGTACCATAGTAATTGCCAACATAAGCGGCATACTCTAATAATCTTCCTTGTTCAATCAACTCTTCAAAGTCTTCTTTCTTTTTAAAGAAATAATCTATCCCGTCAACTTCTCCCTCACGAGGAAGTCTAGTCGTCATGGAGATAGAATATTCATAGTTTGTACCTGGTTCTGAAAACAGTTCTTTTCTCACTGTTCCTTTACCTACTCCAGATGGACCTGATAGAACGATCAATATACCTTTTTCTCTGCGCATAACTTCTCCTTCAATACATTCGTAATCCGTCTGTCTATTTGATCAACATGGTTTACATACTTTACTGATTATAACACAAGTTCCCTTTAAAATGATAAGATATTATGAAAAGTATAAGCGACTATGTCTGCCCCGACAGGCAAATGGCGAATCGCGAGGTGGCAGCTTCTCAGCCACCAAAGTCGATTACCCATTTGACCCCGAGGGGCAAGTCGCTGGAACTAGACAGATACTAAGTAAAAAAGCTACACTTTCCTATTAAGTAGAAAAGGTAACTCGCTTATTTTGACCCATTATGGCTAAGCGATGAAGCCAGACAGAAAATAAAGTTTTGAAAGAGGACAAATTATGGCTTTTGATGGTTTATTCACAAGATCAATGACAATTGAATTACAACAACTAGTAACAGGACGTATTTCTAAAATACACCAACCAAACGCACAAGAAATATTAATGCACATACGTGCACAAGGCAAAAACTTCAAATTATTATTTTCTGTGCACCCTTCTTATTCGCGTGTTCAGATTACAAATGAAACAATCGATAATCCTGCAACACCCCCTCTATTTTGTATGGTATTACGTAAACATATAGAAGGTGGTGTGATAGCATCTATTCGTCAGCACGAAACTGACCGTATTATCATTTTCCAAATTCATAGTAAAAATGAAATTGGCGATGATATGACAAGAGAAATCCATATGGAAATAATGGGACGTCACAGTAACTTACTATTAGTCGATCCAAGTCGAAATCTTCTTTTAGAAAGTATTAAGCATTTATCACCTTCCATGAATAGTTATCGGACGATTTTACCAGGTCAGCCATATTTAGCACCACCCGCTCAAAATAAACTACATCCATTTGAAATAACAGATGAATTAGTAAAAGTTATTCAATCAGTAAACGAATCAAGCGAAATCGTAGAGCAGATTTCTGGGTTTTCACCATTACATGCGAAAGAATTACTACACCGTTTTAATGAAACAACAGAACGTCTAGAAGTGTATAAAGCATATATGAAAGAATTTGAACAAGGTGGTTCTACAAAACAAATTGTAGATGTAAACGGAAAAACTTTTTACTCTCCAAATGCGTTAACTCATTTAGTTGGAGACAAATATGATGAAGAAACTCTAGGCAACCTATTAGACCGCGTGTATTTTGCAAAAGCGGAACGTGACCGTGTAAAACAACAAGCCGGGGATTTAGAAAGATGGCTTCTAAACGAATTAAGCAAATTGAAGCTGAAAATGAAAAAGCTGAAAAAAGACTTTGAACAAGCCGAAAACTTAGATACATTTCTACTGTATGGTGAACTGTTAATGGCAAATGCCTATGCAATTGAAAAAGGTTTAAAGGAAGTCGAGTTAGTTAACTACTACGACGAAAACGAAAAAACGGTGCTTATTCCATTAGATATTAGAAAAACAGCTTCACAAAATGCACAAAGGTACTATAGCCGCTATTCAAAGGCAAAAACTGCCTTGCTAAAAATTCAACAACAATTTGACATTACAAAAGATGATATTACGTATTTCGAATTACTGCTTCAACAAGTGATGCAAGCTTCTCCAACGGACATTGAAGAAATTCGAGAAGAATTAATCGAGCAAGGTTTGTTAAAAGCTCGAGCTTCTAAAAAGAAGAAAAAGCCGACGAAACCGAGTCCTGAAAAATTCATCGCTTCAGACGGTACTGAAATCTCTGTAGGGAAAAACAACAAACAAAATGATTTTGTTACGTTTAAACTAGCAAGAAAAACAGACACATGGCTCCATACAAAGGATATCCCAGGATCCCATGTTGTTATACATTCCGACAATCCATCCGAAACAGCATTACTAGAAGCAGCCAATCTTGCAGCATATTTTAGTAAAGCACGTGAATCGGCTTCTGTGCCAGTTGACTACACAGTAGTTAAACAAGTGAAAAAACCGAGTGGTGCGAAGCCAGGGTTTGTGATTTATTTTGAACAAAATACGGTGTTTGTTACGCCGGATGAAGAGATGATCAGACAGATGAAGAAATGATAAAAGGTTATCAGAATGGCGTAGTAGCCGCTCTGATAACCTTTTTCAATTTATTTAAGCAAATCCGACAACTCTGTTAAAGTTATCAGAGCGACAACCTCATACCCCTTTCCATCCCCAAGAGGTTTCACAACTACAGTTCCCATGTCTGGAATTTGATTCAAACCAAACGCTTTTGGAAAACTGTGCGCGATAATAACCTTATTAGTTCCCAGTGGTGGTATGATTTCTAGTGCTGATTGAAGGGCTTTTAATATTCTTTCCTGTTCTCTTTCGTTCAAATGACCGCTCAACTTATATATTTCACCCCAGAAAGGATCGACTTGGACATTTTCTTCTCCGAAAGCCAATTCAGCAGTCTCTCTTGCTCTGCAAAAAGGACTCGCAAGGACAGGAAAATTAACAGGGATATATAGACTACGAAGTATCTCTCCATAGCTTACGGCTTGTCTTTTCCCATTTCCAGACAAATTTCGTTGTGTAGAACAATTTTGAAAGTCTATATTCGCTTGATCTTCTCCCACGGTTGATTCCCCATGCCTTGTATACAAAATATATCCTCCATTAAGAAGCAAATTAAGCAACGGTTTAACCTCTCGACTGATTTGAGTATTATTTTCAGCTGATTCTACCATTTTTGTATATGGTATCAGCGAGCCCGCTATCATTGCTTTGTATCGAAATGCAAGTGCTTTATTAAAAAATTGCTGCTCCCCATATTGATAAAATAAGGCCGGATTGTTTACAGATGCCATTTTTAAACGTTTGAATTGGTCTTCCTGTGCAAAATGGAACAATGCCCATTGTTCTATACGTTGATTTATACCCTCACATTGTTGGTCAATCAATTTAATTTCTCCTTCAAATTAGCTTTTCTTGACTACTTCAATCTATGTAATCCATCTTGAAATGTTAATTATGTTAGCCTATTCGATATAAAAGATGAATCCATAGGTTTATTAGACTATCCCACGTGATAAAGAAAATATGCATAGAAAAATTTCATTACATACTGCATCAATATGAGTAAAGTTTCATTCCCAAGAAAGACTAACAAAAAAGGAGTGAAGAAAAATGGCAAAGAAGAATAAGATATTAGTCCCCTCTGCTCGCGGCGAGTTAGACAAACTCAAGTCCCGAGTTATGAAAGAGCAAGGTTATAACGTAGATACTAGCAATCCAAATGATGTAAAATACGAAATTGCAAATGAACTAGGCATTCCATTGAATAAGGGATATAACGGTAAACTTACAGCTGAACAGCTGGAAAAATAGGTGGACCGATTGGCGGTAACATGGTGAAAGAAATGATAAGAATGGCTCAAGAACAGATGATGAGAAAATGAAATAGCAGCTGATCCAACAAATTAGGATCAGCGGCTACCTTATTGTATAACTAGAACGAAATAATTATTCCGCCTTTTCCGGCATATATTTGCATTTAAATTAAAAAAGAACTATTAATCGGATAGCCTTCTGATTTATTTTCAGCTACACCTGTTGTGTATGGCATCATTTTTCACACCGAATGAAGAACAAATTAAACAAATAAAGATATGTTAAATTGGTTATCAGAGTGGCTATACAGGCCACTTTGATAACCCTTTTTGTTGCCACTTTTATTGTTAATTAAGTACAGATAACACAAAGTCTTAGGAATGAATAGCATAATAAGGAAATGATTAAATATCGATGGAGGTATGAGGATGATAAATTTTCAATCTTTTCATGGCACAGTCACCATGATTAGTGATTTTATGATAGGTGTAAATGGTGAAGGAGAAGGTTGTTATACATTAATATCAGTAGATAATGGAAATGGATCTTCAGTAAATTTCGTGGTGTCACCCACTACTTACTTTGTAGACCATGTAATGGTAACAGTCGGCGATAGAGTAACTGGATATTATGATGGAAACGCCCCTACTCCTTTTATTTTCCCACCACAATATCGGGCAATAGTTATGGTAAAAGATAACCAAAATCAAAATGTAAAAGTAGACTACTTTAATGAACAATTAGTGAGTAGTGATGGGCAATTAAGATTAAATATTTCACCATTTACTCAAATATTATTAACAAATGGGCAATCATTTACAAGAAACCCTGCAAACCGAAACCTAATTGTAATCTATGGTCCTACTACAAGAAGTATTCCCGCCCAAACTACCCCTTATAAAGTTATAGTTTGGTGTTAGAAATTATAGGTTTGTATTCATCTCAAACTTTCGCATGAAATGGTTAATTCATTTTGTGCTTTTTTTTGCACAGACACGAAGTAAAATAGTTCTTTCATTTAAGGATAATATGTACCAATCTGCAGAAACTAATTTTACCACTGTTTCTCAAATCGACTTCAAATTAACTTTTTTTCGACAAAATTCGCAAAAAAAGCAAAAACATTTGACCTTTCTAGAATAAACGTATAAAATTTTAGCAGGTTTTCAGGAAAAATGAGGGTTAAAAATGAAAAATGTGTTATTCAGGAGAAAAAATGTCGGAACATTACTTAAAAAAAGTGGAGATGTCCAGCTAAAGCAAACGCTAGGCGCATTTGATTTAGTGTTGCTTGGAGTTGGTGCCATTGTCGGAACAGGTATATTCATCCTTCCTGGAACAGTAGCGGCGAGTAGTTCTGGTCCAGCTATTGTTTTTTCGTTTATAATAGCTGCTATTGTCTGTGCATTGGCAGGTTTGTGTTATTCAGAATTTTCTTCATCTATACCAGTAACAGGTAGTGCTTATACGTATGGATATATTGTATTTGGAGAATTAGTTGGGTGGTTAGTTGGGTGGGCTTTGTTACTAGAATATGGTTTGGCAGCTGCTTCTGTCGCAACTGGTTGGTCCTCTTATTTGTCGGCTTTCTTAGAAGGATTTAATATCACCATTCCAAAGGCAATCTCGGGGCCTTTTAATCCAGCAGATGGAACTTATGTGAATGTACCTGCTATTGCTATTGTACTTGCCATTGCATTATTGTTAACTCGCGGGATACAAGAATCTGCAAAGCTTAATAAGATTATGGTATTTATTAAAGTAGGTGTTATTCTATTATTTATTGGAGTAGGTATTTTTTATGTGGAGCCTGCTAATTGGCAGCCATTCATGCCGTTCGGTATAAATGGAGTTATGAGCGGAGCAGCCATTGTTTTCTTTGCTTATCTTGGGTTTGATGCTGTTTCAGCAGCGGCTGAAGAGGTTAAAAATCCACAACGCAATTTACCAATTGGAATTATTGGTTCATTATTAATTTGTACATTACTTTACATAGCGGTTTCGCTTGTTTTAACTGGAATGGTTTCATATACACGTCTAAACGTAAGTGACCCAGTCAGCTTTGCTATGCAGCTCGTTCACCTAGATTGGGTGGCAGGCGTAATTTCTCTTGGTGCTGTTGTCGGGATGGTAACGGTTATACTTGTGATGTTATATGGAGGAACAAGACTTCTTTACGCGTTTGGCCGTGATGGATTACTTCCGCAAAGTATGTCTGAGCTTAACAAAAAATATAATACACCCGTTAAAAATACGTGGACATTTGCCGTACTTGTAGCTATTTGTGCTGGCATCGTTCCATTATCTAAACTGGCAGAATTAGTAAGCATGGGAACATTAATTGCATTTACAATCGTTTCCATTGGAGTTATTTACTTAAGGAAAGATAAGAGTATACCAACTGGTGGGTTTAAAGTACCGTTTTTCCCAGTTTTACCGATTTGTTCGTTTGTATTATGTTTATTTTTAATTACCCAACTCTCCGTTCATACATGGATCGCAAGCGGGATTTGGTTTGCAATTGGATTGTTTGTCTATTTTATTTATGGTAGAAAGCATAGCCTAATGAATAAAGAATAAGAAATCAAGAAGAGAGCGTACATTGTATTTCAAAGACAATGTACGCTCTCTTCTCTATTTTTCGATAAAAATGGACTCCCTGCACAATCGAACAGATGCTAATGAAATAAGTATTATGACCTGAAAAGAGGCAATTCTTCTGACAGAATTGCCCCCTTAGTGTTAAAGCTCAGAACTACTTTTATCGTAAATTTGGATTGCCATTTTCATATGGTTTCAATATGCCATACAGCGTTTCTATCACAGGAATAGTCATTGCTAATTCACTTTGGACAAAACTTATGGTAATTGAATAAACTAGAAAGAAATCCTGTTACGATTGCTTGTCCGTCGCGTTCTTAGAAATCAACCCAAGTACTGTAATTAGATTGACACCTCTCATTTCTACACGTTTAATATTTCGATTTAATTTATTAATCATGCTTTATAAAATATAGCAAAATGACTATACGACTTATCCAATATTAAGTGCCGAAAGAGACTTTTCTACTGTTTTTGTACTTATTTTCGGATAAGTCGTATGTGAGTTTTGGGCATATTTGAGGTTTGAGATATTTTTATTAATAGGTTCATTTGAGGAGCACTATCTTGTTTTTTTATCCCTCGCGCACCTAACTAAATCAAAGAAAAAAGGGTCAATTCTTATAACAGAATTGACCCCTTAGTGTTAAAGTTCAGAACTACTTTTATCGTAAATTCGGATTGCCATTTTCATATGGTTTCAATATGCCATATAGCGTTTCTATCACAGGAACAGTCACATGATTTTTGACAGCTAAACGCAGTGCTCCTCCATGTAAATGTTCGACTTCTAAAGGAAGCCCTTTTCTCATGTCTTGATGCATGGAAGATGTTGCGTCTTTTTTAAAACCTTTTAAATTGTTTGCCATCATTTCTACTTCCTGCTCCGCTAAACTAATTCCCTCTTGCTTAGCTAACATGCTCATTTCATAGATTACCTTTTTTGCAACAGTAAAGGTCGCCTCTGTACTTGCTATAAATCCTGCCGGCAACTGCATCGCTGAAGTTATACCGGATAACGCCGTAATAAAAATGTACTTTTTCCACATATGTTTTAGAATATTTTCTTCTCTTAACAAATTGGCCTTAACATGATGATGGATTTCTTCTAATTGCTCACATATTTCTGTTTGTTCGTTATGAAGAACTCCAAATTTTATAGCACTACCTCCACTTGTATGCTCGACATGACCTTGTGCATTTAGTGTTGCAATGATAGAAGCAAATCCCCCTATCACTTTTTCTTTTCCAACCGCTTCCTGTAGTCTCTCCAAATGCTCCATACCATTTAACAGAGGTAGCACACACGCCCCCGTTTGTTGAACGATTGCTTGAACTTGTGGTATGACTTGGTCAAGATGATATCCTTTTACAGCTAGTATTACTAAGTCTATATTTTTGACTTGTTCAGGGGATGTATAAACAGTTACATCTTTGCTTTCAAAGTTTCCTTCGGGACTATTTATTTTCAAGCCTTCTTTAATTAATTGAGCAGCCCGTTTTTCTCTCACAAAAAATGAAACGTTTTGACCTGATTCTAACAGTCTACCACCAAAGTAAGCACCTAAAGCTCCTGCACCTTGTACCAAAATATTCATAAATGGACAACCTCCATATCTCTTTAATACTAGTATTATCATAATTTAGATATAATGTCTATTAGTAAAAGAACTTCTTTATTTATGATGTGGTTCTCCGTAACATAGCTAAATGCGGTTTTTATACTGTACTTAAAAAGGGCCAGTGAGGTTTCAATTTCCGTAGCTACAAGTTCAATAAAATGTTGATAGTCTACTGTCGTATATGTCTTTCCTAATGTATCGTACCACGCTAATCGGGTTCCTACTGTAATAATAATTAGTGAATAACTTGGTTTCATTAACTCAAAAGCAGCACTCCAAAAAAGTTGAAATGCCACTTCAATGATTTGCAAAATGTATTTTTCCGCAACTTAAATGTCTAATTTTATCTTTAACTTACAAAAAATCTGTTTATTTCACCTAACTTTTGTTAATACTTTGAGTGTGAGAAAATTTGCAAACTTATTGGAGGCCATAAGATGAAAGCTTTAGTATATGCAAGTCCAGGAAAAAAAGAAGTACGTGAGGTTGAAAAGCCGCGTATTATTAATGATAGTGATGCAATCATCAAGTTAACGAAAACAACTATTTGTGGTACCGATTTACACATTCTTGGAGGCGATGTACCTGCTTGTAAAGAGGGAACAATTTTAGGCCACGAAGGCATCGGTATCGTTGAAGAAGTTGGTTCAGGAGTGAAAAACTTTAAAGTTGGCGATAAGGTTATTATTTCATGTGTTACAGCCTGTGGCACTTGTGATTACTGTAAAACTGGGTTATACGCGCACTGTAAAGATGGGGGTTGGATTTTAGGGCACCTCATTAATGGTACACAAGCAGAATACGTACACATTCCACACGCTGATAACTCGCTATACCACATTCCAAAAGGGATGTCTGACGATGCAGCCGTTATGATTTCTGATATTTTACCTACCGGCTTTGAAATCGGTGTACTAAACGGTCAAGTTTCTCCTGGCGACACCATTGCCATTGTAGGTGCGGGTCCAATCGGGATGTCCGTATTATTAACGTCTCAATTTTATTCACCCTCTACAATTATTATGGTGGACTTAGATGAAAACCGACTAAAGGAATCAAAGCGTTTTGGTGCTACACACACCATCATCTCTAAAGATGGGGATGCAGCCATAAAGGAAATTTTAGAAATAACAGGCGGCCGGGGCGTCGACGTTGCAATCGAAGCAGTAGGATACCCTGCCACATTCGACATATGCCAAAAAATCTTAGCTCCTGGTGGCCATCTAGCAAACGTAGGAGTACATGGAAAACCTGTAGATTTACAATTACAGGACCTTTGGATTCGTAATGTTACGATTACGACTGGGCTTGTATCTACAAACACAATCCCTATGCTTTTAAAAACGTTAGTAAACGGAAAGATCCAAATTGAAGAGCTCGTTACGCACAACTTCACATTCGATAATATTATAGAAGCTTATGACACATTCAAAAGCGCTGCTAAAGAAAAAGCACTCAAGATCATTATTGATTTTAAATAAGCTATATAAACAAGAGCTCGGTTCCATACCGAGCTCTTGTTTTTTATGCCATACTGAAATTGCACTTACTTATGGTACGGTTCACCGTGATATATATGTAAGGATTTATAATTTTTTTATAAGCTTGCTTCTTTTAGTTTTACTTGTGCTTTTGCTTGTGCAACTTGACCATATTTTTCTTGTACAGCCCAAATACCAATTGCTTCCACAATATATGGAATTGCAAACGACAAGAGTAAGCCCTTTCTTTTCTCCAAATACTTTGGATTTCATATTTTTTTGTAATTGTGGTATTCATATATTGGATTAAAATTGAAAATGAATTCTTATTTTTGAACATTTTAATAATTTTTTTAAAAACATTAGGCAAGTTAAACGATACGTATAATCAGTAGATAATTGGGGATTATAAAGTTGAAATGTCCGAACAATTGTTTAGACGTTCACTTGTTCCATTGCGCCTAAGTAATAGTAAAATTTTTAGACGCTTTTATTAAAATTCATAAAGGAGGTTTCACAAAGTTGACTCAAAACCAACAAAATATCAGTTCTAAAAGTGCATTCACTCGTTTCATGTTGGGATCAATTATGACCGCATATGGTACTGTCAGGCTTATGCATGATGAGAAAAGCAGGAAAGGTCAAATGCTCGTCTTGTTAGGTTCCATGACAGCAGCTGAAGGCGCAACAAAGTTTTGTGCAACAAAAGCGATGGTTAGTAACACATTGCAAAATATGATGAACGAAAATGCTTCAAAAGGCGCATCAGCTAATGCTGATTCCACAATGAATAGCAAAACTCAATCCGGACAACACGCTTCGAGTGGTAGCACCGGACAAGCGGGCGGAAACATAAAGCAGATGGTCGGAAACATAGCACCACAAGTTGAAAAAATGATGAACAGCGTGGCAAATATGGCCGAATCACCTATTCCTTCCGGAGCTAATAATGTTGAAAAGCAGGCAGCTCCGAAGGATACACCAAATAGTCAGCCTCCTACAAAAGCAGCTGCTGCTAATTCCAACACCCCTAAAGCAGATGGTGCCGCTAATAAGTCTATACCTAATATGGATACATCAATCATAATCGCATCTGCAAAAACAACTGACAAAAACGCATCTGCACCAAACCCAGTACAATAACGAAAATGAAAACATGCTACCGTAAATTGCGGTAGCATGTTTTCGTTACTTAATTTTAATAATGCAAGTAGCTGCCTTCACAAAATGAGTATGAATATTTAATTTGAATTATCAAAGTCTTTTTCGAGTCGTTGTACAAAATCCTCCGCAGCACTATAACCTTGTTGCTTTAAATACCAATTATTTGCTGCAGCCTCAATTAAACCTGCTACATCACGGCCTGGCTGAAGTTGAATTTGAATATGTGGAATTTGAACCCCCATATAATCGGTAAACTTTGTTTCTAACTCTAATTCGTTATTAAGGTCATTTTGTTCCCACTTTGTCAGCTCAATATCAAGCGCAATTCGTGTTTCTTCTTGAAATGATGCTCTCCCGTAAAGTCGCACTACATTTAACAAACCGATACTTCGCAAGGCAAGAAATTCTTTGTTCTTTTCATTATGTGTTCCAAGTAATGTTTGAGGGCTTAGCTTTTTCAGCACAACAATATCATCCGCAATCAATCGATGTCCACGGCCAATTAATGTGTGAGCTGTTTCACTTTTCCCAACACCTGACTTGCCTCGTAAAAGTATCCCCATTCCTGCAACATTCACACAAACACCGTGAATGGCTATTTCTTGTGCCATTCCCTTCATTACATATGCATCTAACTTCGCACTTAAAACACTGGTTGAATCAGGAGTTTGTAAGACCGGAATTTTTTCAGCTACGCAATATTGTATTAATCCTAAAGGTTCCTCTTGATTGGATGTTATGATAATACACGGAGGATTATATTTAACAATATTCCCAATGCGCAGCCTACATTCTTCATCTTCTAATGTGTGTAAATAATTTATTTCATTCTTCCCTAAAATTTGTACATACCCGGTCGTAATAAAATCAAATTTGTCCATAAACTCAAGTCCTGGACGACGTACTTTATTATGTATTAATGGTCTATGCAATTGATCATGTCCAGCTAAAACCTTAAATGAGAACTTACGGACAATATCCTTAACAGTAATTATTTTCATCTTTTAATCTCTCGCCTTCTAGATGACATCTAACATACACTTTAAAATTTCATTTAATTTGTAACCACTCTTAGTATAAAATATACCATTTATATCTTATTTCAACAAAAGATTTTTAAATGATGACGCTGCACATTTTTGCCCAGGTAAAAACACCTCCGATTTAAGTACTTATTGCAAGTGTACTCAAACTGAAGGTGTTTTATATTGTCTCACTATTTTAGCGTAAGTCCAAAATCTATATTATAGATCCATCCATTTTTATATTACAAAGTATCATTAAAAAAGGAATTTTCGATACTGCGTTAAAAAGGAACCTTCACAGAAAGACCATAGTCCGATTCTGCATGTAAATCACTCTTTAAATTATAGAACTCTCTTAGTTTTGTTACAGCCTCTTCTGGAGGTTTCGCGTTGAAATATCCTTTTCTAGTCATTGTTACACCAGAATTTTTTTTCAAATCATAAAAAGTTTCACACATCTTAATACCTGCTGCAAATGAGTCGACGATTGGCACGTCTCCAATTCTACTAATACCATGGGTAGCTAAAAATACATTCATTGGTCCTTCACCCGGGACAATTACATCTGCACCTAGTTCGATTGCTTTTTCAGCTGCATTAGTAAAAGCTTGTATTACTGGACCAGGATTAGCAAAGCCTTCAAGAATATCATAAAAACCAACATTCGTTTGTACAATTGGACCCAGTTTGGACCCTAAACCATATCGCTCTATGTTAAATTTCAATTGATCCGTTAAAGGTTCTAAAAAATTTACAATACCAATAGTATCCCCCAACATCGAAGCTACATGAAATGAAGCCTGTCCATAGCCTATGACCGGAATATCTACAAGTGTACGTGCTTCCAATAATCCAACGTCAGGAATAGTCCCAATGAAAACACAGTCATATCCTGCTTTTTCCGCGATTAGAGCATTTTTAATAAATTGTTCCTTATGCAGACTTTGCAAATAATTATACGTAATAAAGTGCCCCGGATATTGAGCTGGATATGTTTCATTCGACATTCCATGCAACACAACCTCAACATCTGGACGAGCTACTTTTTGAATATGATTGACTACTGCATCGCGATATTGTGGAATGCTTTCAATAGATGTCAGACTTTGATGCCAAATCTTCATTTCAACTCACCCCTTTACAAATAAACTTTCAGTATTTATATTTTGTATAGCTGTACGCACAGCTATCCTTCCAAAAATAGCGGCTTTTCCTAGAGAGCTTCCTGTCATATAGCCAGCACCATGAAACCCTCCAACAAGTTCTCCTGCTGCATATAAGCCTTCAATAGGCTCATTATAAGGATTTAATACTCTAGCTTGTTCATCTACAGCAATACCTGCATAAGTTGCCAGCATTGCAACAGTTGTTCGCATTCCATAAAACGGTCCTTCACTTATCGTTGTCGGATTGCCAAAATTATGTGTTAAAGTGCTACGTCCAAACTGTTGATCTACACCTTTACTTACATCGCTATTATATGTTTGAATCGTTTCGAGTAGGGCTTTTTCTGGCACATCAATTTTTTGTGCTAACTCACTCAGTGAATTAGCCTGTTCAATTAATCCTAAATCTAGTAACTTGTCAAAGTCATATAATGCATCTCCTGGTACACTTTCTTTCATAATTGCTTGATCCCATATTTGATAGGTTATACCATCTGATTGTTCTAAAGCTTTTGTTCCAATTAATTTATAAGAAATTGATTCATTCACAAACCGTTTTGCTTCCGCGTTTATAATGATTGCACCTTTGTAAAAGACTAACCCTTGAGATTTACGAGGACCATCTGCTGATGGATGAAAACCATAAGTCCCTTTTAGAAAGGGAAAGTCCCGCATCCAGGCACCTTGTTCCCATGCCAGTTTGATGCCATCTCCAACGTTCCCTTTACCTCCAATTCGAAGCGCCCCCTTCAATTGAGGAGCAAATGCATTCAATAAGGTTTCACTTTTAGAAAACCCACCAGAAGCTATAATTACACCATCTTCAGCAATTGCATTGAATTCTTTTCCATCTTTCACATAGAAAACTTCCGTCACTTTACCTTCGTTATTTTTACGCAATCTTTTAACATCTGCATTTAATAGAAAAGTAACATTGGAATTTGAATTGGCAAGATCAAATAATGTTTGGATTGCCTGTTTAGGAGTAATTTGATGTCCTCTTGGCACACTATGTCCACTTACTGCTTGAACCGCATGAAATTGTACACCTTTTTCTATTAACCATTGATAAGTTTCTAGTTGATGCTGGCCATAAGCTTCTACAAGAGACCTTTCATTGGCACCATCTCCGACCGTAAGTAGGTCATTTACGAGCATTTCTGTTGAATCTTGAATTCCTTCTTGCATTTGTAAATCTGTATTTGCAAATGCCATATATCTTCCACTAAGTAAAGAACTGCCGCCTATTTCATTTTCTTTTTCTAAAATGAGTACGCGAACATTATTAGAAACCGCTTCAACAGCTGCACATAACCCTGCCATTCCTGCTCCTATAATAATAATATTATAGTTTTCCATAGGCATTACACTTCCTCAAATTGCTTAAGTAATTCAAGCGCAGCTTCACATACTTGCATATCATGTGTATAATGTCCCCCACTTACACCAATACCTCCGATTAATTCACCATTTATCAAGATGGGATAACCGCCTCCAAAGATGATTAAACGATCTGTATGCACAATACCATGTAATAATGGTGGATCATTTTTTAAACGATCATACCATTCATGCGTTGGACGATTATATGCTGCGGCTGAAAATGCTTTATTTTGTGCAATTTCTAAACTCAATACTGGAGCTCCATCCATAGCAGAAAATGCTTTTAAATTTCCGACTTTATCAACAATTGAAATACTAAATGGCATACCTAATTCTTTACCCTTTACTACAGCCGCCTCCAATAATTTGATAGAAAGCTCTAAACTAATATTTTTTGATTCTATTGATGTTACTATTTTATTCATTTTCTTTTCCTCCACTCATTTTTTTAGTTGAAACTGGTTGCCCTGCTCCAAATGCTTCAATTGATGACGCTGTTATGGCTTTCATTTTAGGTAAACAAAGATCAACAATAATGTTTGCTAAGTCAATCGGTTCTAGCCAGCCTTCTTTATTTAGATCTGGACCTAAATCATCTGTCATTTTTGTATTAACTGGTCCTGGACAAATAGCATTAACTCGAATACCATATGGCTTTAATTCTTCTCCAAGTGCTTTTGATAACCCAATAACGGCATGTTTTGAACTGATATATGCACTGCGGTTTGGTCCACCTTTTGTACCCCAGATCGATGAAATATTCAAAATGACACCTTCCGCACGTTCCATCATGTCAGGCACTACTTTTTTACTTAGTAAAAATGGACCCTTTACATTAACATCATGAACCCAATTCCACTCTTCTATAGAAGTATCAACAAAAGGTTTTAAACTCATTACACCTGCATTGTTTATCAAAATAGAAACGGGTCCAAGTGTGTTATTGACGCGATCAATAATAGTATCTACATCTTTTTCTTTTGATACATCACCTGTGACAACTACAGTATTTGTTCCATACGTTTTTTGAATATACGCAGAAACTTCTTCACATTCTTGCACGGAACGGGAACAAATTGCGACATCTGCACCAAGTGAAGCAAGCAAGATACATGTTTCTCGTCCAATCCCTCTTCCCCCACCAGTAACCAACGCTACCTGACCTTTTAGCTCTAGCACCATAGTTTCCCTCCTATTTTACATACGCTTCTTTTTTTACAGGAATAGAATTTGCAACATGTTCTCCGGATCTTTTGCCATATACAAGACCTCTAAGTACAGATGTACCACCTGGATACTTACCATAATACAAACCAGCAGTTTCACCTGCAGCATATAATCCTGGAATTGGCACATCATCATTGGATAAAACACGCCCATTAATATCAGTTGCTAACCCACCATTTGTAAATACATTGCAACAAATAATAGGGTACGCAACAAACGGACCTTGGTTTATTTGAATTGCCCAATTGGATTTTGGAGGTGTAATGTTGATCGCTTTTTTATTGTCCTTCTTATTCCATAAGAATTCACCAGGCTGAACAGCATGATTAAATTGCTCTACCGTTTCTAGTAATCTTTCTGGAGAAACATTAATTTTAAGTGCAAGCTCTTCAATAGTTTCTGCTTCAATTGCTTCTACTTCGGTTTGAAGTGCCTCCTCATAACCAGGAATATTATAGATTTGTTGGTCTGAAATCATATAAGCTAAATGATTTGGACAATCATAAAAAATCTTGCGAGCTACTTCCTCATACTGTTCATCAATCGTAGCAATTCCCTCATCAGTAAATCGGTTCCCTTCTTGATTCACTAAAATACCGTATGGATAGAGCATAACTCCAGCTTCCTCACGTTTGCTTCGAGGATCAACGGTTTCTGCATGGAAGGAATCAAATTGTCCTGCACTTTTTGCCCCAATTTTTAGCGCAAGTCGAATCATCTCTCCTTTATTAAATAATCCCCCTTCCGCAACTGTTGGAATTTTATGTGCATCTTTCCCGATATATTGAGCCATCATTTCTTGGCTTCCTTGAAAACCACCTGATGCTAAAATCACTGAACCTACTTTAAGAGTTACGGAAGAACCATCATTAATACGAACCTTTAAAGCTTCAACTGCACCATCATCGTCTAATATTAAATCCCAAGCAGTTGATTCGTACATAATTTCTACTCCAAGAGCTCTTGCTCGTAAGGATAAAGCATCAATAATTGCTCGCCCTCCACCTACAGGTAAAAGGCGTGGTTTTGCAGCTGTTAAAAACATTGTAGGTAAATAATCGAACTCTACACCTTTGGATTCTACCCACCGTAAAGTTGGGCCAGCATCTTTTGCAAGTGTTTCAATGTAGGCACGATCAGAATAATGATCAGAGAAATCCAGCATATCTTCTACAAGATTTTCAGCTGGAGTATCAATATTTTCCATACGCATGTAGGCAGCTGTCCAACGAGAATTCCCACCACGTTGATCAAATGGTGCGCGTTCTAAAATGGCAACTTTTAATTCTTTACCCTGTTCTTTCGCTTTTTCTACAGCTGCTAGTGCTGCGGATGTTCCAGCAACCCCACAACCAATCACGACCAAATCAAAATCTACTTCTCTCGCCATTTTTTACCCTCCCATATCCACTAAAATTTTCTGCAGCGTATTTTTTTTCCAAGTCGTTAATTTCTTTTAATTTAAATAATTCTTGTCTTTCTTCCCATGAGCAAATGTAGTCTTTTATATTTGCTTGTGATTCATCTTTTGATAAAATAGTTAAGCTATCTCGAATGCCCTTAATTGCCGAACGTAATATTGTATTTGCACATAACACAATTTGAAAGCCTAATTTCTCAGCTTCTTCTAATGAAACAAGAGGTGTTCTACCACCTTCTACTAGATTAATAATATGAGGTACATTTGGTATTTCTTTTGTGATTAGACTTAATTCATCAATTGTAGTCGGCGCTTCCACAAATAGAACATCTGCACCTGCTTCTTTGTAGGCATGTGCACGATCTATAGCCTCTTCCATTCCATACACTGCAAGTGCATCTGTCCGTGCAATAATAGCCAAATTTTGGTCAGTTCGAGCATCAAGTGCGGCTTTAATTTTCCCAACCATTTCCTCTTTAGTAATCACTTGTTTCCCACTAAAATGTCCACATTTTTTAGGTGATACTTGATCTTCTAATTGAATCGCAGAAGCACCAGCTCGCTCTAATTGTTTGATTGTTCTCATGACATTAATGGCATTTCCAAATCCGGTATCACCATCGACAACTATAGGAATTGTTGTTACATCTGACATTCGACTAACGATGTCGGCAATTTCGCTCACTGTTGTTAATCCAACATCCGCCCAACCAAGTTGAGCATTTGATATTCCTGCACCAGTTGCATAAATTGCAGGAAATTCAAACTCTTCTATTAATCTCGCTGTCATGGCATCATAAGCACCCGGTAATATAAAAGGTTTATCTTGCCTAATAAGTTCTTGAAACACATTTATCTTTGACAAATCTTCATCCCCTATCTAACTAGTAGCCATACAACTTTCTTCTTCCACTTTATAATGCCAACGAATTGTAAGTAACTTACAATTCTCTAACTTATTGCTTGTTATATGTAACTCCCTATTCTGTAATACTTTAATATTGCATGAATAAGAACCACATTTACTCTCAAGAGTGACAAAATATACACCCGGTTTTGGTACTGTGTATTGAGGCAATAGCCCCTCATACCTATGCCATTTAACCTCATATGGTTTTCCTAATAACTTTTGAACTTCCTGTAGTTTCCCAGCGTTTAACGAATTGCGAATAGCAGTCGAACTAATTTTTTGTCCGAAAAATTTAACACACTGAACTTCTTTTACTTCTATACAAAAATTAGAATCCTCTCTTAAACGACTCGTATTTCCAATACCTTTATAGCCATACGTATAATCAAAACCACATACAGCATGAACTACACCGAAGTTTACTAAGTAATCAGATACAAATTGCTGCGGAGATAAGCTAGCAAATAATAAATTAAATTCTACAATAAAGAAGAAATCGACACCCAAGCTTTCTAATACACGTTTTTTCTCATCCAATGGCATTAAATAATCGACTTGTTCTTTACCATTAGATAAAACACTTTTAGGATGAGGAAAAAAACTCATGACAGACATAGGTAATTGTTTTGCAATCGCTACTTCTTTTGCTGTTTTAATTACTTCGCGATGTCCTTTATGAAGTCCGTCAAAAAATCCTAATGCCATCACATGATTAGGAATATGTTCTTGCCAAAAATCTAAATTATTGAAATTGATTTCAATTGTATGCATTTGCCAACCACCTCCATTTAGGCTTCTATCGTAATTTTATTAGCCTCTTTATCTTGCACAGAATCTCCCCAATACGTATTACCAATAGCTCGTTCTTTCATCGTCCACTCAATCGGTTCCCAATCTGGTTCAAAAATAAGGTAACCTCCAGTAAACAGTTCTACTCGACATCCACTGCCAGGATCCATCACATACAAATACATCGCTTGCGTAATTCCATGTTTACCTGGCCCAATAAATTCAATTCCATTTTCTCTTAATATATCTGCAGCTCTTAAAATATCCTGTGAATCATCTGTCCAATAGGAAATATGATGTAATCTGGCTGGTGTTGGAAGATTAGGCTTTGATAAAACTGCTACATCATGCACTAGCGGTGTTACACTCATCCACCCAGCTAACACGGATCCATCATCATCTCGTAAAAACTCTCGCATTTTAAAACCAAGCACGTTTTCTAAAAAAGAGTAAGTCTGATCTACATCTGTTGAAGTATGGATATTCACATGATCAAACCTACGTGGAGATATTCCCTTAGCCCATGATTTATATGTTTGATTCTTTAATACTGATTTGCGATGCTCTTCAACTTCTGGGCGAGTTATATCAAAATACAACTCAAAAGTATGCTGACTTGGTAGTTTAAATCGTATCGCTTCTCCAATTCCTGGTGTATCCCAAGCTTCTATGAATTCAACATCAACACTAGCTTGTTCTAAGTTGTTTTTAAAAAGGAGTACATCTTCTTTTGATTTAGTACGCCAACCAATATGACGTACATATCCACGATCTCCTTGTTCCAAAGACAAAGTATGATGTTGGAAGTCTCCCCATGCCCGAAGATAGTACACTCCGTCGACTTCCTCTGTAACCTCTAATCCAATTACTTCTCTGAAAAAATACAATGATTTTTCCAAATCTGCTGTTACTAATGCTACATAGCCTAATTTGGCAATTTCAGGTTTCCCCATATCTCTTTCCTCCTTACTTAACTAAAATTTTAGTGGTTTGTTAAATTGTATGAAAATTCCAAAGATTATACTAGATTAAAAATAGTTCAAAAAACAAAAGAAAACCAATAATAATTATTGATTTTCTTTTGTACAAGACTATTCAAAAGAAATTTTTCAATAAATAGTAACGAAGAAAATAGGATAATAAGTTCTCTGAAGTAAAAATACCCTCCATTATAAATAAAATGGAGGGTATTAATTACACGTTTAAAGCTAAACGTTGTGCCACATCAAAAATTAAATCCTCTTGACCACCAATTGCTTTCATTTTCCCAAGTTCAACTAAAATATCTCGCTCATCTACATTAAATTTTTGAGCAGCAGACTGAGTATGAAGTAAGAAGCTAGAGTAAACACCTGAATATCCCAAAATTAAACTAGAACCTGTTATTTCCTGTGGTCTTTGCATAAATGGTGCAACTACATCATTTGCAACATCTAAAATATCATATAGGTTAATCCCTGTGTTATAACCTAGACGTTCGAATACACCTACCATTACCTCTGTCTGTGTATTACCACTACCTGCTCCTAAAGCTCTTAGACTACCATCAATATAAGATGCCCCAGCTTCCACTGCAGCTATTGTATTAGCCATTGCCATGGATAAATTATTATGGCCATGGAACCCTATTTCACACGAAACATTTTCTTTTAATGCTTTAATACGCTCAGTCACCTCATTAGGTAACATATAACCTGCTGAATCTGTTACATAGATAATTTCTGCTCCATAACTCTCGAATAGTTTAGCTTGTTCTACGATTTTAGCTGTAGATGCCATATGAGCCATCATCAAAAATCCAACTGTCTTTAGTCCAAGCTCTCTGCCTAAATTAATATGCTGAGCGGCAACATCAGCTTCGGTTACATGCGTTGCTACACGTACCATCTTGGCTCCTGCTTTAACTGCATCCTGTAAATCATCTTTTATTCCGATACCTGGAATAAGTAGGACCGATACTTTTGCTCGACTACATACTGAAGATGCAGCTTCTATTAACTTCAGTTCATTTACCTTAGAAAATCCATATTGTAAAGAAGATCCTCCTAAGCCATCACCATGTGATACTTCAAAATAAGAAACACCTGCTTTATCTAGACCTCTAGCCGTTTCTTCAACCTGTTTTTCGGTGAAAGAGTGCCTCATTGCATGACTACCATCGCGTAGTGTTACATCTAATATTTCAAACGATCGATTCACTGCCACTCCTCCTATACTTTTGAAGTTAATAAATGCTTTGCAAGTTCATTTGCTACTTTTGCAGCCGCAGCTGTCATAATATCTAAATTTCCAGAGTATGGAGGGAAGAAATCACCTGCTCCTTCAACTTCTACAAATACAGATATTTTTTTTCCATCTATTTGTGGTTCCCCTCTTAATCGATAGCCTGGTACATACTTTTGTACATCCTCAACCATTGATTTAATAGAAGAAATAATTGACTCTTCATGCCCCTCTTCAGTCACAAGAACATGAACCGTATCTCGCATTATAACAGGAGGCTCCGCGGGATTTAATATAATAATAGCTTTCCCTTTTTTGGCTCCTCCTACTTGCTCGATAGCCTTTGAAGTAGTACGTGTAAATTCATCAATATTAGCTCTCGTTCCAGGTCCAGCACTTTTACTTGCAACCGTTGCAATAATTTCTGCATATTCAACATCAATAATTCTATTGATAGCATGTACTAGTGGAATAGTTGCCTGTCCTCCGCAAGTTACCATATTTACGTTTGATGCCTCAAAATGCTCTGTTAAATTGACACTTGGTACAGCGAAAGGTCCAATTGCAGCTGGTGTTAAATCAATTACTTTCTTCCCAGCTGCTATTAGCTTCTCACTATGTAAACGGTGAGCATATGCTGTTGTCGCGTCAAATACAATATCCACAAGATCTATCTTCTCCATTAGACCGTTTATCCCAGTATCAATTGTTTCATATCCTCTACTTTTAGCACGTTCTAATCCTTCTGATTTTGAATCAATGCCAACCATGACTTTCATCTCAAGAAAATCACATCTCTCAATTTTATACATCAAATCTGTTCCAATATTACCAGAACCAATTATACCAACTTTTAATCTATTCAAGATATTACACCGCCCTCAGTAAAAGATATACTTACCTCGCCAAGTGTTTCAAACTTAGCTGTGAACGTATCACCTGGTTCGAAAATGATCGCTTTTGTTAAGGCGCCTGCTAGAATAATCTCTCCTTTTTGAAGAGAAATATTGTATTCCGATAATGTGTTAGCTAGCCATGCGACTGCATGCACAGGATTCCCCATAACAGCATCGCCCGTTGCTTCATCTATAAGTTGATCATTTTTATATACGCTCAACTTTTCAGTTACTAAATCAACATTGCCAATTTTAGTTTGACGTTGACCAATAACAGCACCTGCAGATGAACCATTATCTGCAACTGTATCCTCAAATTTAAACTTCCAATCTTCTATTCGACTATCAATAATTTCAATTGCTGGGACAACATACGCTGTCGCAGCAATCACATCTTTAGCAGTAATATTAGGGCCGATTAAATCTTCTTTTAAAACAAACGCAATTTCAAATTCTACTTTTGGTTGGATAAAACGTTCTACATGAATCGGACTACCTTCATCAAAAATCATATTGTCTAAAATATGTCCATAATCAGGTGTAGAAACATTGAACATGTCTTGCATGACTTTACTTGTTAAACCAATTTTTTTCCCTTTAACAAGAGCACCCTGTTCTACTTTTTTCTCAATTTGGTAAATTTGAATTTGGTAGGCATCTTTAATAGAAATTTCTTCTATTAAAGATGTAAAAGGAGCAATTGGTTTCTTTTCTTTTTCTGCTTGTAATAATGCTTCAGCAGCAGCGACAATATTCATATCTCTTCCACTCCTTATGATTGGATGACTTCTAATTCTTTTAGTTGGTGATATCGGCCACCAAAGAACAATAATGGATTCCCTTCTTCTAATTTAATATCTAGCACTTTTCCAATAAATAAAGTATGATCGCCCTCAACATATTCGGAAACCACTTCGCAACTTACTTGGGCTAAGGCACCAGGTAGAACTGGTAATCCAGCTAAAGTTTCAAATTTAATATCAATCTCATCCTTTATTTGCCCTGCAAAAGTCATCGAATATTCTTTTTGGTTATCAGCTAATATATTGACTGCAAATTTTCTAGAAGTTTTTATTTTTTCTAAAAACCGAGCTTTATGTCCGATTGAAACTACTACTAATTTAGGATCAAGTGACACAGACATAAAAGCATTGGCTGTCATACCATGAGGTGCATTTTCAAATTCAGTTGTAATCACAGTAACACCAGTTGAAAATTTCCCCATTGCGTCTCTAAATAAACGATCTTCCATTCAAATAACCTCCTATATTCTTTTATTCTTTTTATCCTTTGATTGTTGGATTATTTTCTGTTTTTGAATCCATTTGATCTCCCCAATACGTAAAACCAATATCCATTTCATCTAATGTCCAAACGATTGGCTCCCAATCCGGTTCGAAGATTAAATATCCATTAGTGAAAATCTCTACACGTACTCCACTACCTGGATCAATAGCATAAATATACATTGCTTGCGAAATACCATGTTTTCCCGGGCCTTTAAATTCAATTCCATGTTCAGTAAGAATATCTGCTGCACGAAGTAAATCTTGTGAATTATCCAACCAATAGGAAATATGATGAATTTGATTTGTTGTTGGTGATTGTGGATCATGACTAATAGCAATATCATGCACTAACGGTGTTACACTTAACCATGCTCCAACTAAGCTATTATCAGGCGCTTGAACACATTCACGCATTTTAAATCCTAATTTTTCCTCCAAAAAGTCGGAAACTTCATTCGCAAGCATAGATGTCAATAAATTCACGTGATCAATTCGTCTAGGAGAAATTCCTTTTGCCCAAGATTTATACGTTTGATTTTTTAATACTGATCTTCTTTCTGGTGCAGCTAATGGCTTTTCTACATCGTAATAAAGTTCGAAGCTATGTTCACTTGGAAGTTTGAAACGAATTGCACGTCCTTGCCCTGCTTCTACCCCTGCATCTACCCACGTTACTTCTGTTCCTGATTCCTCTAGTATCTTAGCGAATGCATCCACATCTTCTGGCCGCTTCGTTCTCCATGCAATATGATCAATTCTTGACTCATCGCCTTGTTGTAGAGATAACGTATGATGTTCAAAATCTCCCCAAGCACGTAAGTAAACAACACCATCTACTGTTTCTGTTTCTTCTAGTCCTAATATTTCAGAGAAAAACCATTTTGATTTCTCTAAGTCAGTTGTGATTAATGCAAAATGACCTAATTTAGCTATTTCTGGATTACTCATATTTTATTCCTCCATTTAATTAGATATATTTAAGCTTCTTATACAAAATAAGTGTTGGGCTCAAGACCACACATCACACGACCATACGTTTCTATTAAACTTGAAGGTGTAATAAAACCATGTAAATGCATCGTTAGAAAATCTCTATAAACTAGCTGAAACTGATTAGTATTATAGGCAAATACAGATCCAGCTCCTGCAGTCATTAAATCAATTGCTTCTTTACATAATTGATTGACATATCCAAAATCTGCTTTCATTTTAATTGAATCTTCAAGTGTCAATTCTTTTCCTTGTTTTGAATAGTCATCTAACTTATCCACCGCACGATATAAATGTAACTCCGCCGAATCAATTTTCAATTGAGCTTGTGCTACTTGCATATGAGTTAAAGGTGCTTCACTCATTTTTTGATAAAATGTGTTACCAATCCCAGATTTTTGTACCCGATCCATGTGTAAATCCATAGCAGCTTGCGCTATACCTAACACAGAACATATGATCGATAAAGTTAATGATGGTACAAAAGGTGTTTGGTAAAGTGGGACATTTCGTAATTCATCAATCATATAATGACGTTGGTTTGCCAATCGATCTAACGATACTCTATGCTCTGGAACAAATACATTCTTTGCTAAGACACTATTACTACCGGAACCCTTTAAGCCCATAACATTCCAATCATCTAGTACTACTAATTCATCTCGTGGTACCATCATAATAGCCATTTCGATTCCACCGTTTCCATCATCCAAAGGAAATCCAAAATAACACCAAGTAGCAAGTGTACTTCCTGAAACAAATGGCCATTGTGCTTCATTTATTTGGTAGCCACCATCTACTTTTTCAATATCACACTTAATAGGTTTAAAGTTTCCAGCTAAAATAACTTCTTCACTATTATCAAAAATTTCATCTAATGCTTTTCTTCCAAAGGCATAAGAAATCATATAATCACGAATATTACTTAACGATACAAACCATCCAGCTGAACCGTTACCTCTAGCAATTTCAGTTACTACTTCTGTGTAAGTACGCATGTCTGTTTCAAAGCCACCAAACATTTTTGGACGTAAAACTTTTAGTAGACCATTTTCCTTTAAAGCATCTACTACTTTTTTTGATAATTCACTATTTTCGTCAATTTTAGAGCTTTCTTCTCGAAGCATTGGAATCAAATCCGACGCTTTATCCACCAACATTTTACGTACGTCCATTACTGCTTGACTCATACAAATTCCTCCTTTTTTTATACTTCCACAGTGACTTCTGCTGTTCTGCTAAAAAACTCACGGACTAGTTTTACAAACTGCTCTTCTTGTTCAATCATTGCCCAGTGCCCACATTTTTTAAATACATGTAACTCTGCATCCTCTAAATAATCTAATACATATAAACTACTTTCTAATGGTACAAATCTATCTTGATGGCCATGGATTAATAAGAATGGATTTTTCATTCTTTTCAATGCAGATGGAGGGACGAGCATATCCGATAACTGTGACTTCGAAAAATTTTCTTCATACGATTTACGTACATCTTCTCTTTCAAAAATTTGTAATCGTTCTGCTACAATATTGTCTATTAACTCTTCTTTTCCAGTGTCATCATATAAAAACCAGCGAAGAAGATTTTTAAATGCAACCGGGTTTGGATCTTTATGGAAGTTTGCTAGTTTTGCTAATTCTGGTGTTGGTTGCGTTAATCCGCCCCCTGCACCCATTAATACAATGCGGTCAAAACGTTCTGGGGCATACATAGCAAGATGCAAAGCAATAACCCCTCCTAACGAATTCCCCACTAAATGAACTTTTTCTAAATTTAATGAATCCATTAAATTTAACACTTGATTTACGCGCTCAGTCATCCACTGAGCTCCATTTTTTGGATAGACAATCGGATGATCTGTATCCGCAAAACCTAATATATCTGGAGCCACTACATGAAATTTATCACTCAGTTGTGGTAATATATGTTTCCAGTTTGCTTGAGCACTTGCTCCTGGACCACTTCCATGAAGAAAAATAATAGTTTCTGAATTTCCATTTCCTCCTTCATGCATATAAGATTCATAACTTCCCGTTTTAACTTTTCTTGATATAACTGACATTGACTCATCTCCTACTTCCATTAAAATTTTAGACTGATTATTATATGATTAAACTTCCTAGATTAACTCAAATTCACTTGTAAATTTGTAAACTAAAATTTTAGCTAGTTCAAAAAAATTTACTTATTTTACTTCACTGAATCTTTGAGCAGACTATAATAACCAGCTCAAAGATATTCAGTTAATTAATAACATAATTCGAATATTAAGAAAATTCACCCTTCAAGCGCATCTAAACAAAATCCTAATAGTTACTCAAAAGATACTTGTGTATCTGTTGCATCTTGTGTAGGTATTTTTACAGCTACAAACCAAACTACAGCTAAGATAAACAAACCAACTGTACTTATTAGTAATGGGAATCTACCAATGTCTTGATTTAGTACATTTAATATAGCAGCAAAAACAAATGGTCCCATAATGCCACCTACTCCTTGTGCTGCCACAGCTAATCCTACAAATGAATTATTAGCTCCTTTAGGAGTAGCATCAGAAATTCGTGCAAACACACCTGGAATTCCAATTCCCATACCTATGCCACCAATAACACTACCCACAAAAATCATCGGTAGGCTATAGGATAAATAACAAATCCCCATTCCTATACCAGTTAAAAATACTGCTAGAGGCAAATACGTGACTTGAAATTTACTCTTGATCATTCCAAAAACCACCCCTGCTAAAAGGGTTCCAAAAGTAAATACAGATATTGCAAGCCCCGCTTCAGTAGCATTACCTAAATTTTCTCCCTGAATAACTACTGAAATATTAGTAACATAGCCAAAAATTAATGCTGAGAAAAACACCTGACCAAATGATACTCCGTATACAACTTTAGGTATCTTAACCTTCTGCAATGAATGTAATTCAACTTCATCTCTCTTCTCTGGTTCTGGTAAAAATAAGAAAGTAATTGCTAGAATCCAAATTGGGAATAAATATGTTAAGAACCCATATTGCCAACCGTATGCATCAGCCAAAATACCACCTACTAATTGGAAGAAAATAGCACCTACGCATGCAATTGTAGAAGCACCAAAACCAATTAAGAAATCACGTTCTCTATTTTCAAAGAAATCTGAGATAATATCCACTGAGAGTGGCATTGTTATCCCTACACCTAGTCCTAAAAGACCTCGGAATGCAATAATTAAGGGCAGACTATCTAAAAAGAAAGGCATTACACCGCCAATAATAAATAAAGTTAATCCAGTGAATAACAGTGTTCTTTTCTTGAATATTCGAGAAAGTTTACCATAAAAGAGTGCCGGAACGATTTGAATTAATCCTGGGAATGTTGCAACAAGCATTACAATTGTCGGATTGTAATTTGGAAATGCCGCAATGATATCTGCCATAATAGATCCGGCTACTCCAGCAGCTACGTCCTGGAATGCAATAATAACGATTAAAAATTTCAAGAAATTTTTACTAATCCCTTTTTTCATCAAGTATGCCCCTTTCAATTTGGCTAAGCATTTTAAACCCACACTAATAGCAAAAAAATATTGCAAAGATACTTTAAAGATTTAAAGTCAGGCAAAATGAAGCGTTTTCATTTCCTAACTCAATAATATTCTTTAAGATTTTCGTTTGCAATACTTTCTAAATTTTCAGTTATTTATTTGTGGTTTATTGATGAGAAACTACTATTTTTTACTACCCTTCTTTTACTAATATAGGATTAGTATGCTTTCTTTTTGCAAATTCAGTTAGAACGAAGCCTTCTGCTTTTCTTAAATGTCTTTCCATTAATTCACGAACAAGAAATGCATCACTTTCCTGAAGTGCTTGAAAAATCAAACGATGTTCTAATTGAGACTGTTCTCTATAATGATCCTTAAAAATATCATGCGTAAATTGCACATAATTAAGATAATCCCAGTTAGATTTATTTAATTTATAAGCATATTCATTCTTTGATGATTGATAAATAGTCATATGGAATGCATGATCAAGTTTTTCATATTCCAGATTTGATGTAGCATTTTCCATGTTGTCCAGAAGAATTGATAGTTCATTCAATTGTTGCTGATTTATAAAATGTGCAGCATGCTCAGCCATATAAACATCTATTGAAACCGATAAAGAAAGCCTCTCATGCAATTCACGTAATGATGGAGCCTTTATAAACACACCTACTTGAGGTGTAATAGTTACATAGCCTTCTTGTTCAAGCTGTGTTAAAGCTTTTTGAATTGGTGTTCTACTCATATTTAACTCATTTGCAAGTTGGTTAATATCAAGCATTTGTTTTTCTGTAAATCGATTTTCAATAATCATTTGCTTTATAATATTAAAAGCCTGTGTCTTTTTCACTATTACTTCTCCCTACTCTAATTCGATATCCCCTAACACCTTTAATGCATCTAACATGATCCAAATATCATACGATTCCTTGGGATTTCGTAAATCCTTTTTTAATAATTCTTCGAGTTTTGAAATACGATACATTAATCCACTCATTGAAAGAGATAGATCTTTCATCGACTGTTGTAAGTTTCCGCCATTTCCTAGAAAAACATATAAAGTCTTCAATAACTCCTGCTTTTTTTGTTCCTTCAAGTCGAAAATAGGTTTTAGTTCTTTAATAGCAAGACGCCGTATACTTTCCATATTATTAGAATTGATCAAAGTTCCGACAATACTCATGTCTTCAAACTTTACTAACGTTGCATGATTCATCCTTAATACAATATCCGCTTCTTCTAATCTTTCCTTAATCATTCCCACGTCATCTGTAACATTACTTAAACCAATGCGACACTGTATTTTTGGCAATATGGAATTAAGATGCTTAATCATATTTCTTACCTTAATTTCAAAACCTTCTAATCGAGGTAACAGCAAAACAATTGATCCTTCAAATTGGGTAAGTAATATTTTATACCCTTGCATCTCTAAATATTGTATAAGGCTTTTCATTATACTCTGATATGCATCTTCAACAATTTCCACATTGTCATTTCCCTCACAAATTAAACGAGCAATATAAAAAGGGTCATCCAGATGAATACCAACATAGTATCCTCTATAGATTACATTCGATTTAGAAGTATACTGGTTTAATAAAAGTTGCTCTAAGAAGTAGCCTTTCATATTTTCATATGCTTCAAAAGTTGTTTTTTCATTCAGAAAACATAAAGAAACTACAGTTGCTGCTCGTTCAATAAACGAAATTACTTGCTCTTCAAAATTAACGCCTTTTGTAGAAATAAACGTGATGTAGCCAATAATTTGTTTTTGAATAATAATAGGTGAAATAATCCTAGAATGCATAGTAGCCTTTATTACATTTGTCTTTTCATATTTCAAAAAATAATTTTCCCCATTATTTGTTTGCATTAAACAATTGCGTAAATCCGCATTTAAAATATCATACTCTTCATAGCTTATTCCTCTAAATACCTTGGGTTTAAAACTCAAATCTTCAATTGATACTGGGATATCTAAGAGTTCATAGACTGATGTAATAATTTCATCTAAAGTTGCTCCATCTATGACTTTCTGTGTTAATGTATTGTGAAAACCGGAGATTTTTTCCACATTATTTCTTTGCTCTAAAAGCTGCTCGTATGTGTATTCTAATTCATCGATAATACTTTTATCTTCGTAATACTTTATCTCTTCTTGCATTTCAGTGCCCCACTCTTCTTCCACACGCACTTCAAATGTACAGTCTTTATGCCCCATGGCCATGCACGTGACTTCTTTGGCATAAATATTACGTCCACAAGCTGTCGTCATGTAACCGCTTGCATACCCAGTTAAAGTATGACATACAGGTTCATCTGAAATTCCGTGGTTTTTCAAATGTTCCTCTGCTTCAAATGAATCGAACCAAGTTCCTTTTGCATACATTTCTTTTACTTCTTGTTGCTCTGTAAAATTAATCGTTCTTTCTGTTGTTACTCCACTAATTTGTCCTGTCTCTAAATGTAGAGATGATGCTTTGTCCACTAACTTCAAAATATCTTTTTCTTCCAGCATTAATTCTTTGAGATGACTCTCTGCTAAATGCCATCCATTACGCAATAAAAATCCTTTTGCTCTTTTAACACCTAAGTTTTTAATAAGTTCTTTTCTTAATTGACCAAATGTAGCTGATGTAGTTAGTATTGTTTTATCCTTCAATAAGTCAATTTCATTTTTTAGTATATTCATTTGATTCACCCCACTAAAATTCTAACAATATATAATATTCTGTAAATGATGCAAAATGCCTATATTTCTCTATTTTTGGACTGCGTTAAAATTTTAGTTAATAATAAATCGACATAAAAAGACGTCCACCAACAAATCGGTGGACGTCTTTTTATGTTATTTCAACAATCCTTCTTTTAAATCATTATGCCACTTAGTCAGCATTGGAAGATCCTCTTCTGAAATAGAACCTGATTCTTTTGCTGCATTCGTTAAGGCATCATAATTCGTTAAGCTGACAACTGAAATGCCTGCTTCTTTGAATGCCTCTTCCGCTTTTGGAAGACCATAAGAGAAAATACTTACTACGCCAAGTACTTCTAAGCCTTCTTTTTGAAGTGCCTCTACTGCTACTAAACTACTTCCTCCAGTAGAGATTAGATCTTCAATGACTACCACTTTTTGGCCTGCGACTACTTTTCCTTCGATTTGATTGCCACGTCCATGCTCTTTTGCTTTTGAACGAACATACATCATAGGAATTTCTAGCACATCACTTACCCATGCAGCGTGTGGAATACCTGCAGTTGCAGTTCCTGCTACAGCTTCTGTTCCAGGAAAGTTTTTTTCAATTGCTTTAGCCAATCCCTTGGCAATTTTTTTGCGTATTGCAGGTGATGACATTGTAATGCGGTTATCACAGTAGATTGGAGATTTAATACCGGAAGCCCATGTGAAAAGGTCATTTGGTTTAATTTCTACTGCCCCTACTTTAAGTAGTGCTTTTGCAATTTTGTTTTCTAATGTCATGCGTGTTCCTCCCACATATTTAAGATAGTTTTGTATGCTTCTACTGGGTTTGTTGCTTTTGTGATGGCACGGCCAACGACAATATGAGATGAACCTAAGATTCGTGCGTTTGCAGGAGTTGCAACACGAACTTGATCATGTGCATTCCCTTTCGCTAAACGAATTCCTGGAGTAACTCTTAAAAACTCATTGCCACATGCTTCTGCAATCTTTTTCGCTTCTAAAACGGAACAAACTACGCCGTCTAAGTTTGCACTTTTCGCTAGTTTTGCATAGTGAACAACAGAATCGTCGATCGTCGTTTGAATCAGTTGCTCTTGTTGCATTTGCTGTTCAGAAGTTGAAGTTAGTTGAGTTACTGCGATAATAGAAGGTCTTTTATTGCCTGCAGTTGTGCCTGCTTCTAAACCTTCACGCGCAGCGATCATCATAGCAACTCCGCCTGCAGCATGCACATTTACTAAGTCTGCTCCTAAACGAGCAAGACCTTTCATTGCTTGGCCTACTGTGTTTGGAATATCATGCAATTTCAAATCTAGAAATACATCATGACCCATTTCTTTCAATTTATATACGATGGAAGGACCTTCTTGTAGATAAAGTTCCATACCAACTTTTACAAATAGTGATTGTTCAAAAGGTGTTAGAAATTGATATGCATCTTTAGCAGAAGCGAAGTCTAATGCAATAATCGGACTGTTTTTCATAGTCGATGACTCCTTCCTACTAATTCAGATACTGTTTTAAAACCAAGTTCATTTAATTTTTCTGGAAGTTGTTCGATTAAATTTGGACAAACAAATGGATCAACGAAGTTTGCTGTTCCTACTGCAACTGCACTCGCACCTGCAGATAAGAAGTCAATTACATCGTCAATTGTAGAAATTCCACCCATTCCGATAATAGGAATAGACACTTGTTTTGCTACATCATAAACCATGCGCAAGGCAACAGGTTTAATAGCTGGTCCTGATAATCCACCAGTCACATTTGCAATAACAGGACGGCCAGTTTTTGTATCTAAACGCATGCCAAGTAGTGTATTAATCATGGTGATGCCGTCAGCTCCACCTGCTTCTACTGCTTTTGCAATTTCTCCAATATCAGTTACATTCGGAGATAATTTCACATACACAGGAACAGAGGAAACTGCTTTTACTGCTCTGGTTAATTCTTCCGCTATAATCGGATCAGTACCGAATGTAATACCACCTTGTTTAACGTTTGGACAAGAAATATTTAACTCAAGTGCGTGTACATTTGGTGCTTTTGAAATCGCTTCTGCTACAGCTACATAATCCTCTGTAGTATAACCTGCTACATTTGCGATAATCGGCACTTCATATTGTTCAAGCCAAGTTAGTTCGTTTTCCATCACTTTTGTTAATCCAGGGTTTTGTAAACCAATGGCATTTAACATTCCTGCTGGAGTTTCTGCTACACGTGGCGTTGGATTTCCGCGTCTTGTCTCAGGCGTTGTAGCTTTTATCATAATTGCCCCGAGCTTTGATAAATCATATAATTGTGCATATTCTTTACCAAAACCAAAACAACCAGAAGCTGGCATGATTGGATTTTTCAATGAAAGACCTGGTAATTCGACCGCTAATCTATTCATACTTGAACAACTCCTGACGGGAACACTGGACCATCTGAACAAACTTTCACATAATCAACATCCATTTTTTCTGTTGTATCACATACACAAGCAAAACATGCACCGATTCCACAACCCATACGCTGTTCGAACGATAAGTATCCTTCTTTTTCTGGGTACATTTTTTCAAGTGCCGCGAGCATTGGCGTTGGTCCACAGCTATAGTACACTGCAAAATCATCTGTTAATGTTTCCAATACATTTGTCACAAAACCTTTAGTTCCATAAGAACCATCTGCCGTAACGATATGTGTTTCACCAAGTTCTTGGAATTGTTTTTCATAAAAGACTACATCTTTCGATTGGAAACCGAGTACATGAATTGGTTGTACTCCTCTTTCAACAAGTCTTTTTGATAACTCGTACAAAGGCGGAACACCAATTCCTCCACCAACAAGTAGCGCTTTTTGTCCCGCTTCTACTTTATCAACTGGAAAACCGTTTCCAAGGGGTCCAAGTACATCGACTTGGTCTCCTTGTTTTTTTTCAGAAAGAAGCGTTGTTCCTCTTCCATCTGCACGGTAAATCATTGTAAATTCTTGTGTTTCTTTATCTATGGAAGATATACTAATCGGTCTTCTAAGCAAAGGTTCTAATTGATCAGACACACGTATATGAACAAATTGTCCTGGTTGTTTCATATCCAGTACAAGGTCTCCAATTAATGTTAGCTCAAAAATGTTCGTCGCAATTTGTTGTTGATTTACGACTTGCATTTGCCCTTGTCTAATCATGCGCGAACCTCCTGATGTTGCATCGTTTCTGTAGAGAAAGTCATCGATTCTATTACTCGTAACATTGCTTCAGCTGTATCTAAAGAAGTTAAACATGGAATACCATTTTCAACAGACTCTCTACGAATACGGAAGCCATCACGTTCTGGTTGCATACCTTTTGTTAATGTATTAATAACAAATTGCGCGTTACCTTTTTGAATTACATCTAATAATGTAGTACCCTTAGAGCCAATTTTATCAACTATGTCAACTCTTATGCCAGCTTTTTGAATTGCTTCTGCAGTTCCTTTTGTAGCAATAATACTGAAACCAATTTTATCAAATCTCTTAGCAATTTCTACTGCTTCTTCTTTATCTTTTTCTGCAATTGTCATTAAGACTGACCCGTGATCCTTGATAACCATTCCTGAAGCAACTAAGCCTTTGTATAATGCTTTTTCAAGTGTAATGTCTTTACCCATTACTTCCCCAGTAGATTTCATCTCGGGTCCAAGCGTAATATCTACACGACGAAGTTTCGCAAAGCTAAATACTGGAACTTTTACATATACTCCTGGACTATTTGGAGCAAGGCCAGGTGTGAAACCTTGTTCGACAATCGATTGCCCTAAAATTGCTTTTGTAGCAATATTCGCCATTGGTATAGATGTAATTTTACTTAAGAATGGCACTGTACGACTTGAACGTGGATTTACTTCAATTACATATACTTCATCTTTGGAGATAACGTATTGAATGTTCATTAATCCGACGATTTTCAAACCTTTTGCAAGACGAGTTGTGTAGTCCACAAGTGTATCAATATGTGTTTGTGAAAGCTTTTGCGGTGGATACACAGCAATCGAGTCACCAGAGTGAACTCCTGCGCGTTCGATATGTTCCATAATTCCAGGAATTAATACATTTTCTCCATCACAAATTGCATCTACTTCAATTTCTGTTCCAGTTAAGTAACGGTCAATTAACACTGGTTTTTCTGGGCTCGCTTCAACTGCATGCTCCATATAATATTTGATCTCATCGGCAGTATAAACGATTTGCATCGCACGACCACCAAGTACGTAAGAAGGTCTAACCAATACTGGATATCCAATTTCATTGGCAATTACTACTGCTTCTTCAACCGATACAGCAGTTTTACCAAGTGGTTGAGGAATATCGATTTCATGAAGGGCAGCTTCAAACTTGTTACGATTTTCTGCACGGTCGATGTCTTCTAGCGTAGTACCTAGAATTTTCACGCCTCTTTCTTCAAGTCCAGCTGCTAAATTGATAGCAGTTTGTCCACCAAATTGTACAACTACACCCATTGGCTTTTCAAGATCGACAATATGCATCACATCTTCAAGTGTTAATGGCTCAAAGTATAATTTGTCTGAAATGGAGAAGTCAGTTGAAACTGTTTCAGGGTTGTTATTGATGATAATTGCTTCATATCCAGCTTCTTTAATAGCCCAAACTGAGTGAACTGTTGCATAGTCAAACTCTACCCCTTGACCAATACGGATTGGACCAGAACCTAATACAATAACACTTTCTTTTTCTGTACGAACAGATTCATTTTCATCTTCATATGTTCCATAGAAGTACGGAGTTTCAGATTCAAACTCTCCTGCACAAGTATCAACCATTTTATATACTGGCACGATGCCATGTTCTTTTTTAAAGTTATATACTTCTAATTCTTTCACATTCCAATATTTTGAAATTGTTTGATCTGCAAAGCCCATACGTTTTGCTTTGTATAAAACTTCTTGGTCAAATGGATTTGCTTGAATTACTTTTTCAAACTGAACAATATTTTGTAGTTTGTTCAAGAAGAACTCATCAATTTGGCTCCACTCGTGAATTGTCTCAACCGATACTCCTCTACGAAGAGCTTCACCGATGAAGAATAATCGCTCATCTCCTGCACGACGAATGCGTTTTTCCATCCATTCGTCCGTAATTGATTCACTGTTTTTCATCTCAATATGAAAATGTCCTGTTTCAAGAGAACGAACTGATTTAAGAATTGCTTCTTCAAACGTACGTCCAAGAGACATTACTTCTCCAGTTGCTTTCATTTGTGTACCAAGATTACGTTTTGCTGATTCAAATTTATCGAATGGCCATCTTGGTATTTTCGCAACAATATAGTCCAATGCTGGCTCAAAGCAAGCGTATGTTTTTTGCGTTACTGGGTTCATCATTTCATCTAATGTTAAACCTACTGCAATTTTTGCCGCAAGTTTAGCAATTGGGTAACCAGTTGCTTTAGATGCAAGTGCGGAAGAACGGCTTACACGCGGGTTAACCTCAATAATATAGTAATTGAAGCTATGTGGATCAAGTGCTAATTGTACGTTACATCCACCTTCAATTTTAAGTGCACGAATAATTTTTAGAGATACATTACGAAGCATTTGATTTTCACGGTCAGATAATGTTTGTGTTGGAGCAACTACGATTGAATCTCCTGTATGAATCCCAACAGCATCGAAGTTTTCCATATTACATACAACAATTGCGTTGTCTGCAGAGTCACGCATTACTTCATACTCAATCTCTTTATATCCAGCAATCGATCTTTCAAGCAAACATTGTGTAACTGGGCTGTATTTTAAACCACTTGTCACAATTTCAGCTAAATCTGTATCATTGTGACAAATACCGCCGCCTGTTCCACCCATTGTAAATGCTGGGCGAACGATTACTGGGTAACCAATTCGTTCAACGAATGCTTTCGCTTCTTCAAGATTATGGATAATATCACTATCTGGAACTGGTTCATTTAATTCATGCATTAGTGTACGGAATAGATCACGGTCTTCTGCTTTGTGAATTGCATCTAGTTTTGTACCCAATATTTCGATTCCAAGTTCATCTAAAATACCTGATTCGTCAAGCTCAATCGCCATATTCAAGCCAGTTTGTCCACCTAGTGTAGGCAAAATTGCATCTGGACGTTCTTTACGAATGATTTTACTAACAAACGGCAATGTAAGTGGTTCAATATAAACTTTATCGGCAATTTCCGTATCCGTCATAATTGTGGCAGGATTCGAATTCACTAGAATAACGCTATATCCTTCTTCTCTTAGTGAAATACAAGCTTGTGTACCAGCATAGTCAAATTCAGCAGCTTGTCCAATTACAATTGGACCGGAACCGATTACTAATATTGTTTTTATATCTTTACGTTTAGGCATTAGAATTCTCCTTTTTGCTCTCTAGATTCATTAATTCAATAAATTCGTCAAATAAGTGTTTAGAATCTTCAGGTCCTGATGATCCTTCTGGATGGAACTGAACACAAAATATTGGGAATTTTGTATGTCTTACCCCTTCAACAGTGCCGTCATTTAACGCTACATGTGTTATTTCTAAATCTGTTTTGGCAATGGAATCTGCATCAATTGCATAACCATGGTTTTGAGAAGTTAATTCTGTTCTTCCAGTTCTTAGATCTTTTACTGGATGATTTCCTCCGCGATGACCAAATTTCAATTTGAAAGATGTGGCACCACTTGCAAGTGAAATAAGTTGATGCCCAAGACATACTCCGAAAATCGGCACTTTTCCGATAATTCCTTTTACCATTTCAATTGCTTCTGGGATTTCTGTTGGGTCCCCAGGTCCATTTGATAACATGACACCATCTGGGAACATACCTAAAATTTCTTTCGCGGATGTGTTATAAGGAACGACAATGATATCGCAATCACGTTTGTTTAGTTCTCTTAAAATGCCGTGTTTCATACCGAAATCTACAAGGACGACTCTTTTTCCACGTCCTGGACTTGGGTAAGGACGAGTAATAGAAACTTGTTCTACTACGTTTCTTGGGATTTCAGTAGTTTGAAGTTCTTTCACTACTTGATCCACGTTTACCTCTTCACCAGCATTTGTAAGTTTTCCTTTTAAAGAACCATGCATACGAATAATGCGGGTTAACTTTCTTGTATCAATTCCTTCAATTCCCGGAACGTTTTTCGCTTCTAAAAATTCATTTAACGTACCAGTACTTCTGAAATTCGATGGTTGCTCAGCAAGTTCTCTTACAACTACTCCCGAAAGTCCAATCTTAATCGCTTCAAAGTCATCTGGATTAATACCATAGTTTCCAACCATCGGATAAGTAAATGTTAAAATTTGTCCACAGTTCGAAGGATCTGAAATTGATTCTTGATAGCCTGTCATGGCAGTTGTAAAAATGACTTCTCCAATTGTGCCTGCTTCACTTCCAAATGCGTTTCCTTTAAATACAGTACCATCTTCTAATATTAAGTATCTTGTTTTCATGCCTGCTCCTCCTGCCATACTATTTCTCCATTATAAATCGTTACTTGTGGCCAACCTGTACAAACCCAACCGTTGAAAGGTGTATTTTTTCCTTTAGACAAAAATGCTTCTTTATCAATTGCTTGTTCTTTTTCTAAGTCGATTAACACTAAATCAGCTGGAGCTCCTACTTCAAGCTTTCCAAATTCGAATCCAAATACATCCGCTGGTTTATTTGTTAAATAGTCTAGTAATTGTTTTAATGTCCATTCACCATTTTTTACGAAATGAGTATATAAAAGTGGAAATGCTGTTTCTAAACCGACAATTCCAAATGGTGCATTTTCAAAGCCATTTGCTTTTTCTTCATCCGAATGCGGTGCATGGTCAGTTGCTACAAAATCTAACGTACCATCTAGTAACCCTTCACGTAGAGCAAGCATATCATCTTTTCCTCTAAGTGGTGGGTTCATTTTCCAAATTGCATCGTTAGAAGGAATATCGTCTTCACAAAGTAATAAGTGATGTGGGCTTACTTCGGCAGTGACATGTACTCCTGCTTTTTTAGCATCTCTAATTACTCGAACTGATTCTTTCGTACTTACATGACAGACATGGTAATGTGCCCCTGCTGCTTCTGCTAATAAGATATCTCTTGCAATATGTACCGATTCCGAAACAGCAGGAATACCTTTTAATCCTAATTCTACGTTTCTTTTTCCTTTGTGCATAACTCCACCATAAATTAATGTATTATCTTCACAGTGTGCGACAACTGGAATATTAAATTTTGCTGCTTCCTCCATTGCTTCAAGCATTGTTCCGGCAGCTTGAACACCAACACCGTCATCTGTTAAAGCAAATGCCCCAAGGCTTTTTAGCGCTTCAATATCCGTTCTTTCTTTTCCTGCTTGACGAATTGTAATCGATGCATATGGTAATACGCGAACTATCGCGCTCTTCTCAACTAAACCTAATACATGGGAGAAATTCTCTGCTGTGTCTGGTACTGGTCTAGTATTTGGCATTGCACAAATGGTTGTGTATCCACCTTTTGCAGCAGCTTTTGTACCAGTTTCAATCGTTTCTTTATGTTCTCCGCCTGGCTCGCGTAAATGTACATGAACATCGATAAACCCTGCGGAAAGTAGCATTCCTTTGCCGTCTATCACTTGTCCGTTTTCTGCAGTAACATGCTCACCTATTTTTGCAATTTTACCATCTTGTATAACAACTGAAGTTTTTTCTAAAATCCCCTCATTGTTTACTATTTGAACGTTTTGAATAATTTTCGTCATATTATTCTCTCCCTTTTAAAATCATTTCAATGACTGCCATGCGAATATAAACACCATTTTCTATTTGTTTAAAAATTCTAGAGCGATTACATTCAATTAGTTCACTTGCGATTTCAACATTTCTATTAAAAGGACCTGGATGCATAATAATTGCACTATCTTTCATCCTTTTTTCTCTTTCAATTGTTAACCCGTAATCAGCATGGTAACTTTCTTTTGAGAATGACGTTTTACCATCATGACGTTCATGTTGCACTCGAAGCATCATCATCACATCACTTGATTCAATCACTTCATCTATATTATTTACAGTATTGAATTCCCCTTGCCACTCTGGAGGACAAACAAAATTTACTTTTGCTCCTAATTTGATTAGTGCATCCGCATTTGACCTAGCAACTCTACTATGTGCAATGTCACCTACAATACTTATTACTTTGTTTTCTAACGTTCCAAATTCTTGTTGGATTGTCAATAAATCAAGCAGACTCTGTGTTGGATGATTCCCTGTTCCATCACCACCATTAATAATGACTGGTTTTACTTTATCTATTAATTCATCAAAGAAATTATTTTGTTCATGTCTTATGACAACCGCGTCCACACCAATTGATTCTAATGATTTTACTGTATCGTATAATGTTTCACCTTTTAATGTACTTGAAAAACCTGTTTCGAAGGGAAGTACATCTAATTGTAATTTTCGTTCGGCCATTTCAAAACTTGTTTTTGTTCGTGTACTAGGTTCAAAAAACAAATTTGTCATTGTATATTTTTTTGTTAAATTTGAACTCTCACCATCACGAAATGCTTGTGCTTGTGTTAATATAGCCATTATTTGTTCGACAGATAAATCTTTCATTGATACTAAGTTTTTCATTTAGATCCCCCTCTATCAAATAAAATTAAAACCTTCTCTTAAAAAGTCTCGAGAAGGTTCGTTTTGCGTAAATAAGTATATGCACTTTTGTAAAGTACCTACATATTTAGCCGAACCTTTTGCTGACTCACTGTTCAACTTATTAAAAGGTTTTTTATTCAGTTTGATGTAAATCTATACCCTCTGCTTCTTTTCTTCCAGGTAGGATGAGGTTTAGTATAACTCCTATGATTGCTGCTAAAGCCATGCCTTCAATGCTTAGAGATTCTGTAACAACAAGCTTTGCTCCGCCGATTCCAATTACTAAGATAACGGAAGCAATAACCAAGTTTCGGCTGTTGCCGAAGTCCACTTTTGCATCGACTAACATGCGTAGTCCACTTGCTGCTATAATCCCAAATAATAGGATAGAAACTCCGCCTAAAACTGCTGTAGGTATCGTAGAAATGACTGCCATTGCTTTTCCAAAGAATGAAAGTAGGATCGCTATTACTGCTGCTCCTAAAATCACATACACACTATATACTCGCGTAATTGCTAGCACGCCAATGTTTTCACCGTATGTTGTTTTTGGTGGTCCACCGATTAATGCACTAACTATTGTTCCCAAACCGTCACCTAGCAATGATCTATGTAATCCAGGTTCTTTTATATAATCTCTATCTACAACTTTACCTAGTACTAACTGATGTCCAATATGCTCTGAGATAGTTACAATAACAATCGGAACCATTATTAACAAAATATTAGATGTTACAACAAAGTCATAATGTACTCCAGGTATTAAAAAATCAGGTGAAGCAAACATTGTCGATTCTTTTATTGGAGTAAAATCAACAATTCCAATGATGATGGAATAAATATACCCTACTACCAAGCCAATTAAGATTGGCATTGTGCTGATGATATTTTTGAAGTACACAGTACAAATTATTGCTGTAAATAATGTGACAAGAGCTGCTGAGAAGTGTAGGAAGCTATATTCTTTTATACCTTCTGCATTTGTTATATTCATTGCCATGTCAACTGCTACTCCAGAAAGCCCTAGTCCGATAACCATGATGACTGGACCAACAACGATTGCAGGTAAAAGCTTCATTATCCATTTATGACCGCTCTTCCAGATTACAAGTGATACTACTCCATAAACTAATCCTACGAAAACCGCTCCGATCATTGCATTGCCTGGATTAATAGCTTGCCCAGATTCATCTAACCCATTTACTGCAATAATTATTGGTGCGATGAATGCGAAGGACGAACCCAAATATGCTGGCACTTGAAATTTCGTAACTAGTAGGAAAATAATTGTTGCAATCCCGCTCGTAAGTAACGCAATAGAAGGACTTAACCCAACTAATTGTGGTACCAAAATGGTAGAACCGAACATTGCGAACATATGCTGAAAGCTTAAGGTTATTAATTGCCCATTTGATGGCTTTTCATTTACATCTAATACTGCATTTGACATGTTCAATTCCACCTTTTAAAAAATATTATTCGTATATCGTGACAGCATCTATTCCATCTGTTTCAGTTACTTTTACTACAATCCTTTCATTGCTGGAAGTTGGGATATTCTTTCCTACATAATCTGCTCGAATAGGAAGTTCTCTATGTCCACGATCCACTAAAACTGCTAATTGAATTTGGGCTGGTCTACCTAAATCCATCACTGCATCCATTGCTGCTCTAACTGTTCTACCTGTATACAGTACATCATCTACAAGAATTACTTTTTTGTCCGTTACATCATGCGTAATATCTACTTGTTGTACCAAAGCCTCTTCTGAATCATTTTTTAAACTAAGATCATCTCTATATAATGTAATATCAAGTTCTCCAGTTTTAATCGCTTTCCCTTCAATACTTTCAATTCGTTCTGCAAGCCTCTTTGCAAGAAAAGCTCCTCGTGTTTTGATCCCAACAAGAATGCACTCTTCAATTCCTTTATTTCGTTCAATTATCTCATGTGCTATACGTGTTAACGCTCGGTTAATCGATTGTTCATCTAAAATACTCGCTTTTTCTGCCATCATGATCCTCCTATCTTTTTTAAATGTAAAGGCGCTGTAACTGGACATCTTTTTATAAAACTCTAGAAAATAAAAAACCTCTTGAGCTATAAGATGCCCAAGAGGTTGTAATGTATATGCGTAAAAATAGTGTGAGCTCAGCAAAAAGTCCGCAGACCTATTTATGAGTCACTTTCACATGTACCTTCTCAGCCTCTCTGGACTGTTATTAAAGGTGATACTATTCAAATGTACCATGACGATTGCCATTGGCTAAAGATTTACTTTTCTTCAATCAGTATAATGTATTACTCTTCAATTATCAATGATTGTTTTCTTAATTCTTCTATTAAATTTGTGAAATTCTCTGGAAGTGGATAAGAAAATTCTAAATACTCTTCCGTTTTAGGTTGTATAAACCCTAATAATCCAGCGTGAAGAACTTGTCCATCAAACTTAATTGTTTTCTTTGGACCATATTTTGGATCTCCAGCAAGTGGATAGCCTATATACTTCATATGCACACGAATTTGATGCGTTCTACCTGTTTCAAGTTGACATTCAACTAATGTGAATTTTGCAAAACGTTCTAACACACGGAAATGCGTTACAGCATGTTTACCATTATCCACGACAGCCATACTTTGTCTTTCTTTCTTATCCCGTGCAATTGGTGCATCAATCGTACCTTTGTCATGCGGAATACGACCATGTACAAGCGCGGTATACTTACGCGTAACAGTTTTCTTCACTAATTGATCTACTAATGATACATGTGCTACATCATTTTTAGCAACCATTAATAGACCAGTCGTATCTTTATCAATACGATGTACGATACCTGGGCGTAAAATTCCATTAATACCTGATAAATCTTTAATTTGGTGCATTAAACCATTTACTAGTGTTCCAGTAGTATGACCAGGTGCCGGATGGACAACCATTCCTCGTGGTTTGTAAACAACGAGAACATCTTCATCTTCATAAATGATTTCGAGATTTAAATTTTCAGCAGAGATATCAAGTGGAATTGCTTCAGGAGGAGATACAATAATAATGTCCCCTTCTTTTACTTTGTAATTCGATTTAGCTGGTTCATTATTTACTAATACATGTCCATCTTTGATAAAACCTTGTATTTGTGTACGTGACCATTCTGACTCAAATGACGCTAGTGCTTTGTCAATTCTCTCTTTTGCTTGTTCTTTTTCAATTACAAATGTTAATTCTTCCATTATTTCACCTTTTTCTTTTCAGCTCGTTCTTCTTTTAGGATGAATAAGATGATTATCACAACACCTATTGTTAATGCAGCATCTGCAATATTAAAAATTGGGAAATCATAATTGATAATTGGGATTAAAATATCCACAAAATCCACTACTTCATTTCTAACTAGTCGATCAATAAAGTTCCCTATTGCTCCGCCTAGTAGCATCATCAAGCCATATTGAAACAAAGGTTTCCCTTGTGCTTCTTTATGAAAATAATAAATAATCCCTATTATTACGATAATCGTTATGATTGTAAAAAAACCCATTTGACCTTGTAGCATTCCCCATGCCGCTCCACGATTTCGATGTGAAAGGAGTGCAAAATAAGGTTCAAAGATTGGAATTCGTTCACCTAGCATCATGTTTTTTACGACAAGCCATTTTGTCCATTGATCAAGCGCAACAACAAATGCTGCCAGTCCATAAAATTTCCACACATCATGTTCCCCCGATATAAAAGAATCTACAATAGTTTACCATACAAAGTGCCTATTCGTAAAAGTACATGCTATATTTTGTTAATAAAAAAATGTGGTCCTACTAATTTCGGACCACATCAACTTTTATTTAAATTGTCTTTTGATTAGATGTAATTCTTTTCTACAACTTCTGCACAACGAGCACATAAAGTTGTATGTTTTTCATCTGTTCCAATTGTATCTGCAATTGTCCAACAACGTTCACATTTTTCACCGTCTGCTTTTTCAATTACTACTGATGAGTTTTCAAGAACTAAGCTATTTTCACTAGCTTGAGATTGTGTTCCACCTAATTTAAATTTTGAAACAATGAATAATTGAGCGAAGTCAATATTCTCTGACTCAAATAATGATGTGTACTCATCTTTCACAAACAATGTTACTTGAGCTTCTAATGATTTACCAATTGTTTTAGCATTACGTGCTTCCTCTAATGCTTTTAACACATCGTTACGAAGAACCATAATTTTCGACCATTTGGCATCAATTGCTTCATATTCAGGCATCTCTACAGCATCAGGCATATCTGTTAATTGAATACTTTCTTCTGTTACATGCTCTAAATAAGCCCAAAGCTCATCTGTAGTATGTGGCAATATTGGTGTCATTAGTTTTAGTAAGCCAAGTAAAGTATCATACATTACTGTTTGCATAGCACGACGATCTTTATGGTCAGTACCATAAATATACACAACGTCTTTTGCAATATCTAAATAGAATGAACTCAATTCACTAGATACAAAGTTATTTACTACATGATATACAGTAGCGAAATCATAACGTTCATATGCTGCTCTCACTGTTTTAATAACTTCTTGAAGTTTCATGTACATATATTGATCCACTTCACGAAGATCTTTAAATTCTACCCGATCATTTACTGGGTGGAAATCGCTAATATTTCCATGTAAGAAGCGGAAAGTATTACGAACTTTACGATATACTTCTGCTACTTGTTTGAAGTTAGCATCTGAAACACGCACGTCTGCAGTATAATCCACAGAAGCAACCCAAAGACGAACGATGTCTGCTCCAAGTTGATTGATTACTTTCGAGGGTACGATAACGTTTCCGAGTGATTTACTCATTTTACGTCCATTGCCATCTAAAGTGAATCCATGACTTAATAATCCTTTATATGGTGCATGGCCGTAAACTGCAGTACTTGTAATTAATGAAGAGTTAAACCAACCGCGATATTGGTCGGATCCCTCTAAATACAAGTCAGCCGGGAATACTAAATCATCTCTTTCTACTAAAACTCCTTGATAAGAAGACCCCGAGTCAAACCATACGTCCATGATATCCGTTTCTTTAGTGAAAATACCATTTGGACTTCCAGGATGTGTATATCCTTCTGGTAATAATTCGTTTGCTTCTTTTTCAAACCAAATATTCGAACCATGTTCACGGAATAATTTAGAAACATGTGAAATCGTTTCTTCAGTTAGAATTGGCTCCCCGTCCTCTGAATAAAACACTGGAATCGGAACACCCCATACGCGTTGACGAGAAATACACCAGTCTCCACGATCACGAATCATATTGTATAGACGAGTTTCGCCCCATGAAGGCGTAAATTTTGTATCTTTAATTGTTTGTAATAGTTGTTCTCTAAATGCTTCAATTGATGCAAACCATTGAGCAGTTGCACGATAAATAACTGGTTTTTTTGTACGCCAGTCATGTGGATATGAATGCGTAAAGAATGTTAGTTTTTCAAGTGCCCCAGCAGCATCTAATGCTTCCGTAATTGCTTTGTTTGCTGTGTCATAGAATAATCCTTCAAAGCCAGGAGCTTCAGCAGTCATAACACCACGATCATCCACTGGACATAAAACATCTAAACCATATTTTTTCCCAACGTAGAAGTCATCTTCCCCGTGACCTGGAGCTGTATGAACACATCCAGTACCAGATTCAGTTGTCACATGGTCCCCTAGGATAACAAGTGAATCACGGTCATAAAGTGGATGTTTCGCAACAATACGGTCCATTTCTTTCCCCATTAATGTGCGTTCTTCCGTATATTCTTCCCAACCTAGTTCAGTTGCTACAGATGTAACTAAATCTTTTGCTACCACATATTTAGTACCATTTACCAAAACAACTGCGTATTCTACTTTTGGATTGAGAGCAATTCCTAAGTTTGCAGGAATAGTCCAAGGTGTAGTTGTCCAAATGATAAATTTAGTACCTTCATCAAGTACTTCTTTTCCTTCTGTTACTGCAAAGCTCACATAAATAGAAGGTGATTTTTTGTCTTGATACTCAATTTCTGCCTCTGCAAGTGCAGATTCACTTGATGGTGACCAATAAACTGGTTTTAGTCCTTTATAGATATACCCTTTTTTAGCCATTGCACCGAAAACTTCGATTTGACGAGATTCAAAACCAGGAGTTAATGTTACATATGGGTTATCCCAATCTCCTCGAACACCTAGGCGTTTAAATTGAGTACGTTGATTATTAATTTGAGTATATGCATATTCTTCACAAAGCTTTCTAAACTCTGCTAAAGACATTTCTTTACGTTTTACACCCTTGTTTGTGAGTGCTTGCTCAATTGGTAAACCATGTGTATCCCAACCTGGAACATACGGGGCATGGTAACCTGTCATCGATTTTTGGCGAACAATCATATCTTTTAACACTTTATTTAATGCGTGACCCATATGAAGATCTCCATTAGCATAAGGAGGTCCATCATGTAAAATGAAGAAAGGACGACCTGCTGTTCTCTCCTGCACTTTCTTATAAATATCCATTTCAGCCCATTTCGCTTGAATATCTACCTCTTTCACTGGTAAATTCCCACGCATTGGGAAATCTGTTTTTGGCATTAATAACGTATCTTTGTATTCCATCTTTATTCCTCCTTTTAAAAATAAAAAAACCCCTCATCCCAAAAAGGGACGAGAAGCAAATGCTCGCGGTACCACCCTACTTGCGATTTGACTTAAAAATCGCCGCTTAGTATGCCATAACGGGGCATAATCCGAAAACACTTACTCTAATCTTTCAGTGTCCTAGCTCAAAAGTGATAATCTAATAAAGACCTTTTGCCCTGAGCTCTCACCAACCCCAAGTCGCTTTATCCAAATCCAATATTAGACGTCTTTTTCAACGCAAATTTATATGATATGAAATTATTATAGAAAAAGTAAGTCCAACAGTCAAGAAATGTATTAGTCCTCTGTTACAGAAATCCGGTCAATAGCAGTAGCGTCTACATTATATTCCATTAAATGATCCCAATCATCCGTATTGATTAAATCTAATTGTGCTTCCACCAACATTTTAAAACGATTGCGGAAAACTTTAGATTGTTTTTTCAATTCTTCTATTTCAAGAGCAATTCTTCTAGCTTTTGTAAGTGCTTCATTGACAATACGGTCAGCATTTTTTTCTGCTTCTTTGACAATCAATTTAGCTTCCTTTTGTGAATTACGACGAACCTCTTCCGCTGCTTCTTGAGCTACTATAATAGATTTATGTAAAGTTTCTTCAATCGATGTGAAATGCCCAACCTTTTCACTCGACGTTTGAAATTTAAATTCCAATTCTTTTTTTTCTCCTAGAAGTATTTCGTAGTCTTTCATAATTTGGTCTAAGAACTCATTTACTTCGTCCTCATTATATCCTCGAAATCCTTTACTAAATTCTTTATTATTTATATCAAGTGGTGTTAATGGCATCTACTGCATCTCCTTTACTTTCTATCATCTATTATACATTTAGCTCTATGTGAAAACATCAAAAATTAGAATTTAATTGTGTATTGATTAACTTTTTTGATCTAAACGACCAATTTGAAGTCTAATTTTGTCCTTTTTTGTTCTGCCTTCAATCATTACTAACTTGACTCTTCCTAGCCCTCTAATCGAAAGTAAATCCGATTCTTGAAGCTCCACTGATATTTGATCTTTTTCTGACCAATTGACTTTTACTTTGCCCCCTTGGATTAAAGAGGATGATTTTTGACGGGAAATATTAAAAATTGCTGCAATTACAGTATCTAATCTCAAAGAGCTAACTGTTAATGTTTCTGAAATCCACTCTTCTGACTGCTTCATAAAGGTTGCAGGATCTTCTACTTTTTCAACTTGCACTTTCACTTTTCCTATTGCAGTAAAATTTGTACGCACGTATTCAAACACTTCTTGCGCAATAACAAATTGTACATTTCCATCTTCTACGCGAATATCACCAAATTTACTTCGATCGATCCCAAGTGACATAATCGAGCCTAATACATCCCTATGTTGCAATGTAACAAATTTCCGAGGATAATTTACTTCTGCTACAATCATCGAAAAGTCTTCGTCAGATGGAACATAATAAGACGGATACAAAAGCACTCTTTTTCTCTCTGGATCTTCTAAAACACCATTTAAACTTGAATCAATATCTACGTATTGCTTACGGATCGAATCCACAATGAATTGTTGCCTAGGATCTAAAAAATCAGTTAGCTTCGGTGCATAACGATCCTCTACTTCTCTCATCAAACTAACAACTTGTTCAATGAAAGGTTGCTCTTCTTTTCTAAAATGTTGCAATACATTTTCCATAAACGAATATCTCCTCTAATATAGTAAAAACCCCACGTTGGTGAGGTTTAAAGAAACGTTGTTAATGAAATCATTCCTCGCATTGCAAGTTGCAATACAAATATTGCAACAATCGGAGAAATGTCAATCATTCCAAGTGGTGGGATAACTTTTCTAAATATTTCTAAATATGGGTCACAAATTTTTCCTAATAATTGTCCAAAGCTCGATTGCTGAATGCTAGGCACCCATGACATTAAAATATAGATAATTAATGCATACGTATATAGTGTTACAGCTTGGCTTAGCAAATATAAAACAAATACCATAATATAATTTACACCTCTATCATTCTACGTCGTTGTAATAGTAATCCGAAATGGCACCGTCTACTTCTACTGTATCGGGTGCACAAAGGAAAATATCTGTGCCTATTCGTTGAATATCTCCACCTAAAGCGTACACTGTTCCGCTTAAAAAGTCGATTATTCTTATTCCTTGTTCTTTATCAATTCGCTGTAAATTAACAATAACAGCTTTTTTACTCTTTAAGTGTTCGGAAATATCTTGTGCTTCTGCATATACACGCGGCTCTACTAAAATTACTTTAGAAGACTTTTGTACACTTTGTATGCTGACAAGATTAGGAGTAGCTATTTCTTTAGTTGTTGAATTGAATTTACGCTCCACATTTGTAGATTTAACAGTCTGTTGCTTTACTTGATTTTCTACTTTTTTTTGCTGTGGTTTATTAGGATTTTGTACCGCTAAAGATTCATCGTCTTCATCTAAGTAAAAGAAATTTTTTATTTTGCCTTTCATGCTCATTTAATTTCCTCCCTCTCTTTGCCGACTAATGCTGTACCTATTCTGATAAATGTTGCTCCTTCTTCAATTGCAATTTCATAGTCTCCTGACATCCCCATGGATAATTCTGTACAGGGTGCATATGATAATTGCTTCTCTGCGATTTTTACTTGTAGTTTTTTTAGTTCTCTAAATACATGACGGATTATTGATTCATCTTCTGTATTTGGGGCCATTGTCATTAATCCAATTACACGGATACGACTATATTTTTCAAGCTCTTGTATAAATGATTCTACTTGACCGATTGGGAGACCATGTTTAGATTCTTCTTCAGAGACATTAACCTGGACGAAACAGTCCTTTATGTGTGTTGCTCTTTTTTCAATCTCATCCGCTAAACTTAATCGATCTAGTGAATGAAGTGTCTCTATCTCATTAATAACTGTTTTTACTTTTCTTGTTTGCAAGGAACCTATGTAATGCCAATTGATTTTATCATCAATGGCATCTAATTTCTTTTTAAGTCCTTCTGGTCGATTTTCACCTAAGTGAATAACGCCTGATTTTATAACTTCCTGTGTTCTTTCAACAGACACTTCTTTTGTGACTGCAATAATCGTGACAACATCAGGATTACGATTTGCACGTATACAAGCTTCATTTATATTTGTTTGAATATGCATTAAATTATTTTGAACATTTGTCATGTATAAACCAACTTTTCATCATTATGTTTTTATTTATTGTAACAATGAAAAGCCGTTTTATCAATGTTGAATCAATCCTCGAATAAACTTTTGGATACTATTATGACATCTTTTCCAATAATAGCTATATTTTGAACAGCTATTTTTTTTGTTTCTCCCTTTTTATTAAAAAACGATGGATAGGCACCTTGAGCTTCAACTACGAACGAAATGATAAAACCTGTATCCTTATCTATTTCTGCATCCACTATAAAACCCAATAATTGCCCAGTTGTGGCTTCAATTACTTCTTTTTGCTGTGCATCAGAAAATTTCATACTTCGCCTCCTTATCACATTATATGAGCAAAATAGAAAAAAACGCTTTTTCTTAGAAAGAAAAAGCGTTTTTTAATTAAATTTACGTTGGACAACTCTTACTATTCTTTCGGATTTAACTGACTCTGAATAGTAGACAATGCACTTTTTTCAAGCCTTGAAATTTGAGCTTGAGATAAACCAAGGTCCATAGCGATTTCCGTTTGCGTAGCTCCAGAATAGATTCGTTTCGATAAGATCGTCTTTTGTCTAGTATCTAAGTTTTGAAAGCTTTCCTTTACGGTAAAAAAAGTGACCCATTGTTCTTCTGACACATCATTATCACATAATTGATCCATCATATAAATAGCATCGCCGCCATCACTAAATATTGGTTCCTGTAATGAAACTGGATCTTGTATTGCATCCAAAGATAATAATATATCTTCTACCGGTACCTCTATCATTTTAGATAAATCATCGAGTGTTGGTTCTTGTAGATGTTCTGTTATAAATTGCTCTTTTGCTTTCATTGCTTTATATGCTATATCTCTTAACGATCTTGAAACTCGAACAGAATGATGGTCTCTCAAATGTCTTTTAATTTCTCCAATGATCATGGGAACTGCATACGTTGAAAACCTTACATTGTGTTTTAAATCGAAATTATCAATCGACTTGATCAATCCTATACACCCAACTTGAAATAAATCGTCTGCTTGTTCACCACGATAGGCAAAACGTTGAACAAGACTTAAAACTAATCGTAAATTACCCATAACCAATTCATCTTTAACGACATGTTCCCCAGCTTGTAAACGCTTAAATAACTCTTTCATTTGTTCGTGCTTTAGTAAAGGAAGCTTAGATGTATCAATCCCACAAATTTCTACTTTTGTTCTAGTCATGAACCTTCCTCCGGACTTTTTAATAGTTCTTAGTCAGTTTGTCCGGTAGTTAAAAGTTTATGCTAGTGAAAGTTCATCCAATTTCAACCATTATGCAATTGGTTCGTTTAATAAATCTTTTAAATCTAGGATAATTTTCTTTTCAAGTCTTGATATATAGGATTGAGAAATCCCTAGATGATCCGCTACTTCTTTTTGGGTCATCTCTTCATTTCCATTTAACCCAAAACGACATTGCATAATATATTTCTCTCGGTTTCCTAGTAAATTAATAGCCTCAAACACATGCTGTCTTTCTATTTTTTTTTCAACATCTTCAATGATTAAATCTTCACTAGTTCCTAATATATCCGATAAGAGTAGTTCATTTCCATCCGAGTCTGAGTTTAAAGGTTCATCGAATGACACTTCTGATTTCATCCGATTTGTTTTTCTTAAATGCATTAATATTTCATTCTCAATACATCTAGAAGCATATGTGGCAAGTTTAATGCCCTTTTCAATATTAAATGTTTCTACTGCTTTTATAAGTCCAATTGAGCCAATACTTATTAAGTCTTCAATATGAGTATTTGTCTGATCAAATCTTCTTGCAATATATACGACAAGTCTCAAATTACGTTCAATTAGCACATCTCTTGCATGGTCATCACCAGCTGCAAACGCCAGTAGCATTTCTCTTTCTTCTTCTCTAGATAGTGGTTTTGGTAGTGATTCATTCCCACCAATGTAATGGACGCCACTCCTTTTGAATGAAAGTAACCAATAATAAAAACGACGTATTAATTTCATAAACATCATGTAACACTCCTTTTCTTTAAGTGATAGTAAGCTGAACTGTGTAAAATCCCTTCTGCACCATGTGGAAATTTTTCTCTTAACTTTGTCATGACAATATATCCCTTAGGTAATGCTTGGCCTTGTACAACCCAATCATCATATTTCAAACCGATTACCCAAGTTTTTTCTTGTTGTACCGTAGCTATTGGTATTAAACGTAATTTACTTGTGAACTCTGAAGGGATTTCATCCATTCCTTTATTTTTGTCGAATTCCCATTTTGTAACAGCCTCGAACAAAGCTTTTGGAATTACATCCTGTAAAACTTCTGCTGCAATAAAATGCACGGGATCATTAGAAATCGGCTCCTTGCAAACATTTCCAGAATCTATAAAAAGCCTTAATTCTTTCATCTTTCCAAAGAGAGTTAAATTAGATTGAAAGACTAGACCTCGGTCGGATTGATCTATATGAATGCGTAAAACATTTTTTGTTAATAAATACAATCCTCCAATAACGATTAAGGCAAAGTTCACTAACATAAATAGAGTTCCACTTTTGCTATACATGGGAGAAATCGCTGTTAATAATCCCCCAGCAAATAGAGTAGCAAGCAAGGTCAGTGAGATTGCTTTAAGCATCTGAGAGCGTTTCTTCCAAAATGCTATTCCAATCATTAAAAAAAACGTCATAAATATAGTAAATATATGATTAGAAAAGGCGACAGTTATAGTCCCAGCTATTAATGCGGAGAGAAACAAATATCTTTTTTTGTTCTCAATCCAGCCAATTCTATTAGCAAAAGCTAAGACCGTGTAGTTAAAAAAAGTATTGGTTGCAATCATTACTTCAGCGTACATAACTCTCCTCCTTCCTGACTAAATGGTAGCATGAGTTCAGTTAAAATCTTGTCAAAATAAAGGAACAATCCCTTCTTTTTTTACGACAAAAAAAGCACCTGCCGGATGGCTTGTGCTTTTTTGGGGTTGTACAATATATGACGTTGATGAAATAAGAAAATTCTGATCCGCGCTGATTTTCGTTCCGAGCGGACGCTTTCCGTGGGGCGTGCGGTGAGCCTCCTCGTCGCGAAAACCGCGCTCCTGTGGGGTCTCACCTGTCACGCTAATCCCACTGGAGTCGTCGCTCGGAACGAAAATCAGCAAAGTGAATATTGGAAACAAAAGTCTTAAATAGATATAGAAAAAAGACTGCCGCAAAAAATCAGTTTTACTGACTTTCTGGACAGTCCCCTGACAAATCAATCAATGATAGCCGACTAAAATTCTTCACCAACGTCATAAATATTTCAAAGTCTAGCTGCGGTGGCTGAGGAGCTGCCTCCTCGCGATTCCCCATTTGCCTGTCGGGGCAGTAATAGGTGCTTTCGCTTTTCTAATTTAATTTCTTCTTTGACGATTTCTTAAGAACGTTGGAATATCTAATGCATCGTCTTGTTGATGCGTTGTTGTTTGTCTTTCTTGGTGAACTGGCTGTATAGGTTGCTCTTCTTTACGCGGTTCACGTTGATCACGCTGTTCACGCTGTTCACGTTGAGGAGTAGCAGCTGGTTGTGATCTAGGTGAACTAAATCCAGCACCTCTTGGCTGTCTTTGAGTCAAAATTTCTGCATTAAACCCAGTTGCTATTACAGTTACAATAATCTCATCTTTCAAATTATCGTTAATAACAGAACCGAAAATCATATTTACATCTTCATCTGAAGCAGATGCCACAATATCCGCAGCTTCTTGCACTTCAAACAAACTTAAATTAGAACCACCAGTAATATTCATCAGAACACCTGTTGCTCCATCAATAGAAGTTTCAAGAAGTGGACTTGAAATTGCTTTCTTCGCAGCTTCTGCAGCACGATTTTCTCCTGCAGATATACCAATACCCATTAATGCAGCACCCTTGTTCGACATAATAGTTTTTACATCGGCGAAGTCTAGGTTAATAAGTCCGGGAACAGCGATTAAATCTGAAATACCTGTAACCCCTTGACGCAACACATTATCTGCTTCTCTAAACGCTTCCAGCATTGGTGTGCTTTTGTCGACTATTTCTAGTAATTTATCATTTGGAATAACGATTAGTGTATCGACTGCTTCTTTCATCATATCAATACCACCAATAGCTTGTGTAGAACGTTTACGTCCTTCAAATGTAAATGGACGAGTAACAACACCAACTGTAAGTGCTCCTAAATCACGAGCGATTTGAGCAATTACAGGGGCAGCACCAGTACCTGTTCCGCCTCCCATACCAGCAGTAACAAATACCATATCCGCGCCTTTTAATGCTTCTTCAATTTGCTCTTTACTTTCTTCTGCAGCTTTTTTGCCAACCTCTGGATTAGCACCTGCTCCTAAACCACGAGTTAATTTACCACCGATTTGTAATTTCACATCAGCATTAGACATATTAAGAGCTTGCGCGTCTGTATTAACCGCGATGAAGTCAACACCTTGCACCCCATGCTCGATCATTCTATTTACCGCGTTGTTTCCACCGCCACCTACTCCAATTACTTTGATGATGGCTAACATATCTTCGTTTGTTTCAAATTCTAGCATGCTCTTGCCTCCTATAATCTCTCTACTATGTGAATGCTTTTTTATTCGAAAAACTTATCGAAAAATTTCTTCGCTTTTGTCATTGCACTTTCTTTGTTATCAGTTGTTGTATCATGACCAGCCTGTTTTTGTTTCTTCGTGCTTGTAACTATATCACTTGGAACCATTTGAGTTAAAGCATGGCTATCTCCAATTTTACCATAGAAAACATCTTCTTTATAGGCATATCTAATAAGTCCGACTGCAGTTGTATATTGAGGTTCACGTACACCTATATAATCCGGTGTGTATAAGCGCACTCTTGTTTGTAAAATATGTCTTGCTAATTGACCAATACCTTCCAATTTAGAGACACCACCAGTCAATACCACTCCACCTGGTAAGTCTTGTAGCCCCATACGATAAAACTCTTCCAATACTAATTCAAATAACTCTTCCAGACGAACCCCAATAATCTCTGCAATATATCGCTGAGAGTACTGCTCTTTCATGTCTGCTCCTATTACTGGTACTTCAAACAGCTCATCATCTGATGCATCATCATAAAAGGCATGACCATATTTTATTTTAATCATTTCTGCTTGTTCTGTAGGAGTTTTTAAAACAATAGATAAATCTTTTGTAATATGATCTCCACCTACGGGAATAACAGAAGTATTAATCAAATGGCCTTCATGAAATATAGCAATTGTTGTAGAGCCACCGCCAATATCTACATAGGCAGTTCCATGATTCTTTTCATCTTCAGTTAATGCAAAATAACCACCAGCTAGTGGTTGTAAATATATTTCTCTAATTTGAAGACCAGCTCGTTCTACACATCTCAATACATTATGTAATATTGTTTTAGATGTAGTCATCATAGTACCATCCATTTCTAGACGAGTACCAATCATTCCTCTTGGATCTTTTATTTCTTCTAAATGATCGACGATAAATTGCTTAGGTACAATATTGATCAGTTCACGCTCAGGAGGGATCGACATTACCTCTGCAGATTCAATAACACGTTCTAAATCTCCATCTGTAATCTCTCGATCTTCTCTATTAACCGCAACTACACCTTTAACATGTTGTACATTCGCTAAATTTGCTGGAATCCCTAATACAATTTCATGTATGGACATTCCGATCATTCTTTCGGCTTCACTTACCGCTTTTTTAATCGATTGCACGGTAGCCTCTATGTCTACAATGGCACCTTTACGGATTCCACTTGATTTTACATTTCCTACACCTATAACATGTAGTGAATTATCATTCATTTCGCCGATTAATACTTTAATACATGAAGAACCGATATCTAATGATACATATAATTCTGATTGATTCAACCCGTGGCACCTCCCCAAAACTCTTTATTTAATATTCTATTGTAAAAAACCTATAAAGTCTAAATTTTTCTAAACAATAGTACATTTTACACACATAAAAACAATTATTAACTATTTATTTTTCTTTCAGACCACTTTGTTAACAAAATACGACGAATGACCGCAATATTTTGGAATAACCGAACTCCAAAGGCAAAGATTGCAGCTAAGTATAAGTCTACACCTAAGTGTACCCCTAAAAACGCGAGCGCTGCTGCCAAGGCGATGTTAAAGAAGAAACCAGATACAAATACTTTATCATCGTAAACACGCTGTAATTGAGCTCTAATACCTCCAAACAAGGTATCTAATGCAGCTAAGACCGCGATAGATAAATAGCTTTCATATACTTCAGGTATTTGAATTTCTGTCAATAGACCGAGTGAAATTCCAAGTATCAGTCCTAATAATGGCAACCACATTTTCTTACTCTCCTTCTGGAGTTTCTAGTAAAAATTCATTACTAACAGATTGGTCAAAAGCAGAAACTATTACATCATTTACTGGATCACCTATTGCTAATCTTAAGTTATCAATAAAGAATTCGTCTCCAATAGGAGAAGCTTCTAATTGATTATACATTTTTTTTGCATCTTCAACCGTGGTCACCCCAACATTTATAGTAAATGGAGCTCTTTTTACTTCTAGATTATTAACAGTTGTATTACCATTAACATCTCTTATTGCAGAGGAGTAAATTATTCTCTTGCCATCAACATCGACGGCCTGTGCTTTAAATCGATTAATCTCATTTATTAAACGAATTAGTAAATCTGGAGAAATTTCGTCGATAGTTTGTCCAATTGCTATACTTTCCATTGCTGGTTCTACAGTTATGGTCAAACCTGGCCCAACAAATTCTGTCAATCCTATTTCTTTCTTCAATTGTTCAACCGTATCATTTAAGGCAGCCTTTGGACTATCACTTATCATATTTTCATATTTACCGGTTGTTTCTTCTAAGATTCTTACTTCAGATAGTAATTCAGAGTGTAGCAACTTTTCTTTCGCTAATTCTTGTCTAATTGCCCATACATCTCTTGTATCTCGAGTTTCTGGATTTTGAACTGTATTATATTGAACTGCCAACATAAAACCGACAACTAACAAAATAAATGTAAACCGAATATAGACGGTTTTTTTCATTATTCGGCCTCCCTACCTAATTTAGCTTGTTTCATCACGCAATGCTGGCATCATTATTTTACTTTTCTCTTCTACAATTACCACAATATTATCACTAGTTAACTGGTCTACAATTCCTCCTCCAAGGTTCACTGAAGCAAGCAGAACGGATGGATCTCCAACTGCTTCAATAGTGAAGGGGGCAGGGAATATATTCCCATCAACTGTTATTACAGGGCCTGTACATCGTATAAAGGAATTAGCGTGAAGTCGTTGTCCATTAATGGAAATAGCTTCAGCACCAGAGATCTTCAATTCATTAATGACTTTAAACACATGACTCTCATGAACAATATAATCATTTGGATTTTCTTGTGAAGGATCATATGCACCATCTACTAACGAGACAGCAATACCTTTGCCTTGAGAAGTAATATCTCCAATTAGTAGCCTAAGCATTTCAGCCTCATTAACTAAGCCTTCTATATTTCCTTCACTATCAACAAGGGATTGTTCAATATCTCTTATTGCTTGTTGTTTATCATTCATTTCTTCGGTTAGTTCTTTATTTCTTTCTTTTTGAAGTATTAATTCCTCTTTATACTTTTCTTGTTCATTAAACTGACTAGATACCAACGATAATTCTTCGGTATTTTCAGAAGAAATACTATAAGAAAAAGCAAGTATAAATCCTAGAACTAGACTTACGATGGAAATAGGTATTCTACCTTTTGAAGGGATTTTAAGGCGTCGCTTCTTCAACCTCTTTAACCTCCTCTACCATTTCATTTTCGTTATATTCATTTTGATATGTTTGAAAGAAAGAACCAACTTCTAGGTCAATGATTCCATTCACTCCAGGCTTTAACTGAGACACTATAGAAGGATAAAACTTCATTTTTTCAGAGAATGAAGGAATAAGTGCTCTAACTTCATTTCCATCATTCATATAAACCTGAATGGAGTATACATCCTCTTTACTAGGATTATAATTTATCTGTGAAATAGTCATTATTACTTCCGAATCTAAACTATTCAATTCCCTTATCATGCGATTTCTAATCTTTTCTTCACCAAATCCAGAAAATATTGGTCCATCTAAAGGAAGGACTTGTCCAACTGTTTGAACAAATTTTCCATTTTCTAATACAATATCTAAACGATCATTATTTTCAGCATAACCAATTGTTTTATACTCATTAACTTGAATTTCTACTCCTGTTAGCCAATTCCGTTTTACATGGACTGATTCTACCCAATCATATTGCTCTATATTCTCTTCTATCCTCTTGTCACGGAAACCCCACATAGAATCTCCAATTTGAAGTGTACTTTGCTTTATGTATTGTTCTTCTGAAAAAAGAGAAGCACCTTTAATTTTTACCGATTGAATATGGCTATAAGAAGATTGAAAATATAAGACAATTAATAAAGTTGAAATAAAGAGTAACAGTAGAATAGAAAACTTCTTATTTGTTCTTTTTCTCCTACGCGCTTTTAAAGTAGGTATACGATCTTCAATATCTATTACTTTTTCCATTCTACTGCCTCCCTTCCTTTAATTATTCGGACGATAAATTCCATATAACCCCTATTATACCCCAAGTTGTAACTAATGAAGACCCGCCATAACTGATAAAAGGTAATGTAACACCTGTAACTGGTAACAAACCTGTGACTACACCCATATTTAAAAATGTTTGAACGGTCAATAATGATATAAAACCAATAATGATAAATCCACCAGCTCTTTTTTTCGCACGTATTGCCAAAGAGAAACCAATAGTAAAAAATAGAACAAACGCAGATATGACGATTAAACCACCTAAAAATCCTGTCTCTTCTAGTAATATGGAAAAGATAAAATCATTTTGTGGTTCAGGTAAATATAAGAACTTCTGTCTACTATTTCCATAACCAAATCCAAATAATCCCGCAGGACCTATCGCAAGCAAAGATTGAATTGCCTGAAAGCCAGATCCTAAAGGGTCTTGCCACGGGTCTAAAAAGGCTTGTATTCGAACAAGTCGATAGGGTGCTGAAACAATCAATAATATTAGTGCGATTATTCCAGAAAGTCCAATACTAATAAAAAACTTCATGGGAAGCCCTGCAGCGAATAGTAAAAAAAATGCTGCTACGACTAAAACAAAGGCAGATCCAAAGTCAGGTTGAATCATGATTAAACTGATTGGTATTAATAAAAAAAGAGCACACTTTAAATAAATAATTCCCTTTTTCTTATGTTCATTTGATAAAGAAAATGCAATTTTTCCTAAAACAGCAATTTTAGCAAGTTCAGCTGGTTGGAAATTCATAAAACCAAGAGATATCCAACTCTGAGAACCATTTCGTACAACCCCTACCCCTGGAATCATCACTCCTATCAGCAAGAGAATAGATATAATGTATAGTCCATTCCAAAACATAGGCAGTCGCACAAATTGTTTATTTCGTATGAATAAAGCCCCTAAAATCCCTACTCCTAAATAACTGGCTTGTTTAAATGCAAACGGTAAGGAATCCTTATAATGTACTTCACTCCAATAAGATCCAGCAGAATGTACAAAAAATATACCGATTACGGATAAAAAAAAGACGGACGATAAAAAAACAATCATTTTACTATTTCCCGATTATTTCATCCCTTCACAATTCTTTTAATGCCATTACTTGTTGTATGAATTCATCGCCACGAAGTTCAAAATTTTCATATTGATCCCAACTAGCACAAGCTGGCGAAAGAAGAACGACATCCCCTACCGCAGAAGCTTTCACCGCTTCTTCTACCGCTTCTATTAGGTTACTAACTCGAACAACTGAAGGGATCGCTTGCTCTTCTCCAAACTGTTGCAACCGATCTACAGTAGCCCCAAAATGAATCAATGCCTTTACATTATGTAAATAAGGGATTAATTCATCAAATGAATGTCCTCGGTCAACTCCACCTGCTATAAGAATGATTGGTTCCGAAAAACCTTCTAAAGCACTTTTCGTAGCAAGTGCATTTGTAGCTTTAGAGTCATTATAAAATTTACGTTTTTTCCATTCCCGAACTAATTGTGTACGGTGTTTTACACCATTGAAACTAGATAATACATGAACAATATTTTCAAGTGGGCATTCCATTAATAACGCAGCAGCAATTGAAGCTAATACATTTTCTAGGTTATGTTTTCCACGAAGAGCAATGATGGATTTTTCAAACAGTCTTTCTCCATTCCAGTACACATACTCATCATCTGCACTAATTCCATCTTCCGTTTTCTTACTTACGTAAAATGGAACTTTTCTTGCATGACTTCTCAAGGCATAGTCCGATACAAGTTGCTGTTCAGCATTGTAAATGAACCAGTCAGTTGCATCTTGATTTTTTGTGATTGAAAACTTAGCATCTGTATATTCTTTGAAATCTGAATGATAATCAAGATGTGCCTCATATAAATTTAACAAGATGGATATCTTCGGCTTCATTTGTTCAATGCCCATTAACTGGAAAGATGATAACTCAGTTACTATGACTTCATCTTTCTTAGCTTTTGATGCAACAGCACTTGCCACTGTCCCTATATTTCCAGCGATTAATGGCTTTTTATTTCCCTCTTCAAGCATGTCAAAAATTAACGTTGTTGTCGTCGTTTTTCCGTTTGATCCAGTAATACCTATCATCGGTGCATCACTAATTAGGTACGCTAGCTCTACTTCAGACCAAACAGGAATACCCCGTTTTATTGCTTCTGCAATAACTGGATTTGTATATGGAATACCAGGATTTTTTACGACTAAACTAAATCCTTCGTCTAGCAAATCTTCTGGATGACTCCCACAAATCACAGTTAATCCTTTCGATAGCAAGTATTGTGCATTGTCATTTTGGTCAAATGATTTTGCATCATTTACAGTTACAAATGCCCCTAAATCATGTAAAATTTCTGCCGCAGCTGTTCCACTTTTCGCAAGACCTAACACTAGAATTTTTTTATGGTGAACAATTGGTAACTGTTTCATATTATAAAACCTCCAAAATTACAACTATCATCGCTGCGATAAATCCAATAGCCCAAAATATCGTAACAATTTTTCTTTCACTCCATCCCGAAAGTTCGAAATGGTGATGGATCGGACTCATTTTAAAAATCCGTTTTCCAGTCGTTTTAAAACTTATTACTTGAAGAATAACCGATAATGTCTCCACTACAAATATAATCCCAACAAATAAAAGTAATATCTCTTGTTTCACTAAAATGGACACCATTGCTAGTGCTCCACCTAATGCCAGTGAACCAGTATCTCCCATGAAAATTTTAGCAGGATTTTTATTGAACAATAAAAATCCTAACAAAGCTCCGGTTACACTAAATGCGAAGATTGCAATATCCGTTTGGTGGTAAGTAAGTGCAAGTACCCCAAATGTTGCAAAGGCAACGGATGCTGTACCTGACACTAAACCATCTAGACCATCTGAAAGATTGATCGCGTTGGAAAAACCAACTAACCAAAAAATCAGAAATGCTATATAAAATTGGCCAAGTGAAACAGCAGTATTAGTAAATGGAATGACAATATCTGTATCAAACGGCCCTAACTTCAGTAAATAATACGCAACAACGGAAATGATTATTTGCCCTAGTAGCTTCTGAATGGATGTTAAACCAAGATTTCTTTTTAATACTACTTTAATAAAATCATCTAAGAATCCAATAATTCCAAAACCAACTAATACAATAAGTAATACAATTGATTGAGTCGTTAATTGGTCAAAGTAAAAAGATAAAGCTAATGTAGAAATAATGATGGACGTTAAAAATATTAGTCCCCCCATTGTAGGTGTTCCTGCTTTTTTAAAGTGTGATTGTGGTCCTTCTTCACGAATACTTTGACCAAACTTCATTTTTCTTAAATAAGGAATGAGGATCGGTGCAAGGATAACTGATATTAAAAAGCTTACAATAATTGTGCTAATAGTAGTAAATAATGTCATGAAAAATCTCCTTAAATGCTATCAAGCAGCAGTAAATGTACTGATTTATTTCGTTGTATAGACATGTATTTTCCCGTCTATTGGGATTAAACTATTTTCTTTTGGTAGCTGAGTTAGAATTTCGTCTCCATCTCCATGCCAAACGATCGAAAATGGATACATATAGGAAGTTATTTCCTTTTTCTTTGTACCAATTAGGTTCGGAACTCTAGTTTGAGGGATATCTCCCCATCTATACTCTTTTTCAATTTGATTAGCGGATCCAGTCGTTTGAAGCGTGTCTTCTAAAATTTGACCAACAATTGGCGCAACGATTACTCCACCGAATTGAGAGCTATGTTTAGGATTGTCAATTGCTACATATACTATGAGTTCTGGATTGTCTGCAGGTGCAAAGCCAATGAAGGAAACTATATACTCGCCATCCATATATCTTCCGTCCTTAACTTTTTGAGCAGTCCCAGTTTTACCACCAATTCGTAATTGATCACGAAACGCATTTCTGCCGGAGCCTTCAGCAACAACATGTTCCAAAGCATCACGTACTTTTGCCGACGTTTCTTCGCTAATAACTTGACGCTTCATCTCTGGTTCTGAACTCGATAAGATTTTGTTTGTTTCACCATCTAATATATCTTTAATAATATACGGCTTGTATAAGTATCCACCATTAATGGCAGCTGCAACTGCTTGCACTTGTTGAATTGGTGTTACAGAAATACCCTGACCAAACGACGTAGTGGCATGTTCCACCGGGCCAAAATTCTCTTTACTAAATAGAATCCCCGTTGATTCTCCTGCCATACCCGACTTTGTAGATTCTCCAAAACCAAATTTACGAATATAGTCTTGTAATTTGTCTTCACCTAATTTTTGACCAAGTTCAATGAATCCTGGATTACATGAATTTTGTACTACCTCTAAGAAGGTTTGGTCGCCATGACCTTGTCTTTTCCAACATCTAAGCCTTGTTCCATCTACGATTGCATATCCGGGATCATGAAAATGCTCTTCTTCTAGATCTACAACATCTTCTTCTAGCGCAGCGCTTAACGTAATAATTTTAAAAGTAGAGCCCGGTTCAAAAGTCATCCATACGGGCAAATTCCGATTATAAATAGCTTGATCGACTTCCTGATAAGATAACGGATCAAAATTTGGTGCAGAAGCAAGCGCCAAAATTTCTCCATTATTAGGATCCATTACTATGGCAACACCTTGAGTTGCTTCATACTTTTCCATCGCTTGCGACAATTCACGTTCTACTACTTGTTGTATTTCCAAATCGACCGTTAATTGTACATGATTACCTGTTTCGCCACTTTTCCACCCATCATCTACATGAGGAAGTGGTATGCCTTTTGCATCCGTATATAAACGAATAGCCGAATCTTTCCCTTTTAAAATAGAATCATATTGATATTCTATACCCGCGAGGCCTTGTGCATCATAGCCTGTGAATCCTAGTAATCTAGAAAGCATACTTCCATGTGGATAGTTTCTAATATAATCCACTCCAGCATATAAGCCTTTAATATTCTTCTCCTGTATCTCTATTGCTAGTTCGGAAGTAATATTCTTTCCAGCTGGAGCCAATTTTATGATAGAAGCTCTTTTACTCAATTGTTCTAACAAAGTTGCTTTCTCCGTCTTTAATAGAGGTGCGATTTGTTCTGCAACTTTTTCCGGTTCATCATTTTGTGATGGCATATAAAATAGGGTTGGAGATAATTTATTTCCTACAATTACTTCCCCATGTCTGTCTATTATATTTCCACGGATAGATGCGTAGGGTAATTCTCGATCCCAACTTTCTCTTGCTTTTGAAGTAAGCTCTTCATATTGAAAAAATTGCAGTTGAATTAGTTTCAACAGAACTACGATAAACAGTACAATAGTCAAAATCCAAATTGTCCGTAGCCGCATAACTTCTTTTACTTTAAAAATCACATTTTCCCCTTTTATGTGTTTTACATAACATATGAGAAAATGACCCTAACTATTCTATCACTTTTATTTAATCTTGTGGAACTGTTTCTATAGTCTCTTCTTTTTTTGGTGCAGAATTTATTTCATCAGGTGTTGCAAGTTGGACAACTACTGGTGTTTCCCCTGAAACTTTGGAACCTGCAGCAAGACTTTGGGTAGTCACATAGCCCTCTCCAATAATTTCTATAGGAATCTCGGACAATGTTTTGTAAATCATCAAATTCCTTTTCGACCAGCCTTTAAAGTTCGGAAGTTGGATCTCTCCATGTCCTTTTATATAAACCGTTCCATTCGGAAGTATAGATTCACCGGCAATTGGATATTGTTCTTCTACATTTCCCGCTTGTCCAATTATTACAGTTTTCAATCCCTTTGATTCAAGCATACTTTGACTTTCAATCACATTTACACCAGTTACTTTTGGCATTTCAATCGCTTTTTCTAACGATACATTTTCCGGTTGAATATTTAAATATTTTAAACTTCTTTCCATTACACTATTGAATATTTCAGATGTAGCACCAGAACCTGATTCAGTTGCTTCTAGATCAGGTTTCTGAACAGATACATATACGATTAACTGTGGGTCTTCCACAGGAGCCATGCCTAAGAAAGCATATAAAAAGTCTCTTTTCCCCCAATAATATCCACCACCAGGTTTCGCTATTTGAGCAGTTCCTGTTTTACCAGCTGTTGTATAACTGTCTAGCTTAAATCGTTGGGCAGTTCCGTGTTCAGATGTAACTGTACTCGCTAAAATTTCTTTTACTAAATCTGCTGTTTCGGCTGAAATAGGAGATTTTTTTTCTGTTGGTTCGTGATCTAGTACAACTTCTTTTGTATTAGGATTAACTATTTTATCAATTACATATGGTTGCATCATCTTACCTTTGTTTGCAATAGCAGTCATACCTTGAACCATTTGCATTGCTGTAACAGTAGAACCTTGACCATATGTTGTTGTAACACGTTCGACAGGCCCACTGTTGGCAATAATACCTTTTGCTTCATTAGGTAAATCAATACCGGTTGGTTTACCAAAACCAAATCGATGTAAATAGTCGATAAATGTTTCGTCTCCTATTCTTTTAAGTAAATAAGCCATTGCTACATTGGATGAACGTTGGAAACCTTCTAAATACGATATGTATCCCCAACCATCTACATTGTGATCTCGAATGGTCGTATCATAAAGTGTATATGACCCTGATTTATAGGTTGCATTTGGTTCCCAGACACCTTCTTCAATTGCGGCAGCTAAAGTAAATATTTTCATCGTTGAACCTGGTTCAACCGTTTGTTCGGTTGCTTCATTTAACCAGTTAGTTGATAGACCTGCTCTTGTATTAGGTTCAAAGGTTGGTCTTTGTGACATCGCTAGAATTTCACCTGTTTTAGGATTAGCTACTATTGCAGTCAATCTTTCAGGATTATACTTTTCTTGCACCCGATTTAATGCATCTTCTAAAAAATTTTGTATGGTTTTATCAATGGTTAAGTATATGTCATTTCCATCTTGGGCTTCCGTGACCATCTCGTCTGCATCTGGAAGTAAAAATCCCTTTTTATCACCCTGATAGACAACTTTACCCGAAATACCTGTTAGATCTTTATTATAGATATATTCAAGTCCCATCTTCCCGACTGTTTCCCCTTCTCCACCCTCATCTTCTTTTAAAGCAAATCCAATTAAATGAGAGGCGAATTGTCCATTCGGATAGAGTCTTTTTAAATCTTGTGTAAATAATAATCCTGGCAAATTATATTGTTTAATCGCTAGCATATCTGCATGACTGATATCTCTGCCCGCGTTACCGAACTCCACTTGATATTTGTCAGCTTTTATATTTTTATTAAGTAAATTAACTATTTCTTGCTCTGTCAAATCAATATATCCAGACAACACTTGAGCCGTTTTTTCCGGATTCACAACATGCCTTGGACTGCTACTATTTTCTGTAGCTTTCGGACTAATAACCGCGACTAATTTATAACTGAGTGTATCCTGAGCTATGACATCGCCATTGGTGTCTAGAATTTCACCTCTACTAGCTTGTAAAACCCTTTCTTTACTGTACTTATCTTCCGCCATCGTCTCCAACACTTGTCCTTCAGCAGTTCCAGTTGTTTGTATAAATACAAACCGACCAAGCAATAGAAAAAAGAGCCCCCCATATAATAAAAACATAAGAAAGGCTCCCCACTGAAAACGAAACTTTTTATTCATTGTCCAGTTACTACCTTTATGTTTTGCTCATTCAGTTTCAAACCGAGCTCTTCCGCTTTTTCCCAAATGCGTTCATAGGTAGACAATTCGCTTACTTGTATGGACAAGTCTGTATTTGCTTTGGCTGTAGCGTCGATTTTTTTCTCCAGCCCATAAGTATCTGTGCTAGTTGAACGCACCTCTGACTGGACTTGAATATTCATAACAGCAAGTAATGTAATAACAGAAAGTACCACGACTAATAATGTTTTTTCGCCTTTGGATAAAAAATTCTTGATTTTCTTTGATTGTTTTTTAGTTTGTTGCTGATCCGGAAAAGTATCTTGAGTTATGTATTTGCTAGAATCATAATTGTGTAAAGCCATTTAAACACTCCCCTTTTCAATTAGTTTTTCTACAATTCTTAGTTTCGCCGAACGAGAACGATTATTTTGTTCTAATTCTTCTTCAGAAGGTAAAATTGGTTTTCTAGTGATTAACTTTAACATCGGTTCCATCCCCGCAGGAATTATAGGTAAATTAGGAGGTAACTCAGGTAAAGAGGAAGCTTCTTTAAATATCGTTTTCGTTATTCTATCCTCTAAGGAATGGAAAGTGATTACACTAACTCTTCCACCTACTTTAATTACTTTAATTGCATCTTCTAACGATTCTTCTGCTGCACCTAACTCATCATTCACAGCAATCCGAATTGCCTGGAAAATACGCTTAGCCGGATGTCCACCTTTACGTCTTGCAGCAGCCGGTATCCCCAATTTAATCAATTCAACTAATTGGAAAGTTGTTTCGATTGGAGCTATTTCTCTAGCCTGTTCAATTTTTCGAGCTACTTGCTTCGAAAATTTTTCTTCTCCGTAACGGAAAAATATTTTCACTAGTTTTTCATAAGGCCAATCGTTTATTACATGGTGTGCGGTCAACTCGCTCGTTTGGTCCATACGCATATCGAGTGGAGCATCGTAGTTATAGCTAAATCCACGTTCTGGTGTGTCCAGTTGAGGTGAAGAAACTCCTAAGTCGTACAAAACACCATCCACTTTTTCAATTCCTATATGCGAGAGCTCTTCTTTTAAAAAGCGGAAATTTGCATGTACAAATGTTACCTTCTCTAAATATGGAGCAAGTCTTTCTTTCGCGTTTTCAATAGCAGTCATATCCTGGTCAAAACAGATTAACCTACCATTTTCATTTAATTGTTGGACTAAATATTCACTGTGCCCCGCTCCGCCAAGCGTGCAGTCGACATAAATACCATCTGGTCGAATGGCAAGTCCATCTACTGTTTCCTTTAATAATACTGTCGTGTGATGAAACAAGCCTATTTCCTCCTTTTTAAAATTCAACTGGCATAAATACACTCGCCGCTGAATTTACTTATATATCAAATCCAATTATATTCTCTGCAATCTCGTTGAAATTATCCTCTGAATCTTCCATATAAATTTCCCAAGCATCTTTCGCCCATATTTCTAAACGATTCGATACGCCAAGAATAATACATTCCTTGTCCATTTTTGCATAATTCCTAAGATTAGCCGGAATATTAATACGGCCTTGTTTATCAATTTCTACTTCTGATGCACCTGAAAAGAAAAAACGAGTAAATGCTCGGGCATCTTTTTTAGTGACAGGTAGTTCTTTTAATTTTTCTTCGAGTTTTCGCCATTCATTTATAGGATATCCAAATAAGCAATTGTCAAGACCGCGGGTTAACACGAAGCAGTCTTCTAGGTGCTCACGAAACTTGGAAGGTATGATTAACCGACCTTTCGTGTCAACGTTGTGTTGATATTCTCCCATAAACACGCTACTCACCCCACTTTATGTCACAAGCATACCACAACGCCCCACTTCGCTCCACTAATTTTCTAGAATTAGGGCTGTTATTTTTCAAAATGCGAAAATAGTACTTGTTGAGACAAAGCGAAACCCTTTTATACTTTTTCATAGGAGTATTTAATCATTCGTATCCTTGAAAGTGGAATGGCCGAGAAAGCATTCACAGTATATTATGCGCATCTTTTTCTATAAAAAAAGCCTCCACAAGTTAATGTGGAGGATAATTGTTATATGAAAACTACATGATGCTTTCCATTAAATTCATACGGTACTTGTAATAGTTCCTGTATAAAACTCGGTCCAACTTCATTACATAATTGAAGTGGCGAATAAATTCGTTCTTGTAAGCTACCATTAGGTGCTAGCTCCAACATGATTCGATCATATCTGTTAATAGAAGCATCTAGTTTACCAAGAAAAATATCTTCTATTGCATGTTCGATAAACTTTAATTGTTTTTCATGATTATTTAAATTCTTATTAATTAAGGGATCTAATTTAATATCTTCTGTATGAAGTAAGTTACTTAACTCTTCATATTTTAACACTAAGTCATTTTTGATAGATTTTAGTAGCTCTGGAATATTTTCGTTTCTATGTTCGTTTATATATTGTAGTTTAACTGCATCAACTGTACCGTCCCAAACATCCTCTACAGAAAATGAGAACTTATCTAGCAATGACTGTGTTTTTGCATTTACAACTGTAATACTTAAACGCGGCATGATGACAGGCATCTTCATATTAAATAGTTCAAAAGCAGATTTTAATGTTCCCCAATATGCTATTTCACCCGGTCCTCCGATAAAGCTAAGTACCGGAAATACCATTTCTTGCATAAGTGGTCTTGTCACTACATTATTACTTAACTTTTCAGGATGATTTTTGGCAATTTCTAACATCTCTTCTTCTGTAAAAGATATCCCTTGTGCTTCATGTACAAATAAATGGTCTTGTCTTTCTAGTAAAAAACGTTCCCCATCTTCTACAAAAAACAAATTCGCTGCAGCTTCTTTCGCTTGAATTGGAGTCCCATATCCATTTCCAACATATTCTGCCTCTTTTTCAAAAACCAATCGAGCAAGTTCAGCAGAATTTTTAATCATTACTTGAAAATACTCACTCTCAAGTTTTCTAAAAGGAGTATAAGCTGCATCGATTAAAAGTAATCCCTCTTCTTCAAAAAGGATATTCATTAGCGCAGCAAAAAAATCACTATACGTATGATAATCGCGCAAAAGGTTCGTTACCTTTTCATAGATTTTTTTTGTATAAAGAGTTTCTGGCAAGCTTTTAAATACCTCTTCTAAATAGGATTCCATTAAATCTTTTTCTAAAACGGATGCTGATGCAATTTTTTTCACTTTAGTAGCACTCGGATATGTGGCCTTTTGCAGCTTTCTTCCTCGTTCTATGTACACGTGATTGATTTCATCAATATCGTGATCTTCCCCAGCAATCCAAAAAACTGGAATAACCGGAACACCTAATATTTCTCTTTGTTGTTTAGCTAAAACAATTACAGAAATTGCCTTATGAATAGAATACATAGGTCCAGTTAGTAATCCAGCTTGCTGACCACCAATAATTACGACTCCATTATCCTCTAATTCGTTTAAATGCTTATGAGCAGTTTCCGAAATACCAAACTGATTCATGTAATTTGTAACATTTTCTACTAATTCAGTTCTCTTGTGTTTACTAAAGTTAGTTTCATTGATCCTATGATTAAGTGCCTTTTGATTCCAGTCATAATGAAAGAAAGAAGATAAGGAAGCCGCGTCTCCTAAATATTTCTTATAAAATGAGGAAGCGAATGGTTGTGTGTACTGCTCTAATCGCACGATTGTTCCACCTCTTTACTATAAATACTTGCCAAATATAATTGGCGTCTATACACCAACTTAACATTTTAAAATTATATCACTTAGCAAACCCGGGTAAAAATTATTAGCTTATATACAACAAAACGTATCGGATAACTAAAGATGTACAAACAAAGGCATATATTGAGCATAGTAAAAGAAATAGAGTTCTCCATATTTTTCGAAAAAGCGGAACAAGTTCAATTTCTTTTTTTGTTTTCCAATCTATGTATGTAAAAACTGTCGCTATTAGCAAAGCGCAAATAATCAAAGATAAAATAATATCTTTTTGAAATACGAAGAAAAATGCATATGACACAGAAATAAAAAGTAAAACTGTCGTTACATCCACAGCAATTCCAAGAGCTTTTTTCCTTTTATGTAAGAAGTATTTCCCTACAATAAATGTTGTGATAAACAATACTGCAGGAAATAATATGAAAAGCGGTAACATTTTAATGATGATCTTCACCCACTCTATTCATCTCCGTTAATAATAAATAAAAAGTATGCAAAATCGGTAATCTTTTATTTCGCAACTTCGCTTCTCCAATTAGTGCACCTACAATGGTATCAATTTCCATAACCCTATCATTCTCATAGTCCGTTAACATAGATGAACGATTATTTTTCGTTTTTTCACAGAGTAAAACCACAGCATCCCAAGACAATTCTACAAAATCCTCACCGAATGCCTCTATGATCTCTTCATATATATTCCGCATGATTGTATGAAAAGACTCGTTATTTACTAATTCTCCATTTGGGACTTGTGCAATCGTTGTTAAAGGATTTATTAAGCAATTTAAAACTACTTTTCGAAGGACTACTTTTTCAATGTCATTCGTAATCTCCAAAGGAAAGTCACTCGAACTACTTTGTATAAACTCATTTGTCATTTTATATCGGCCTTTATATACGCCAATTGTTGTGATACCTACACCTAAATGTCGAACTGTATTTGAATTCACTTTAGTTGCACCATGCAAAACAGAACCCACTGCAATATGATGCTGGTTTAATTGATTTATAAATTTTAAATGTAGTAAGCCATTTTGAATAAACAAAAGAGGGATTTGTACTGGTAATCTATCCAAATCAGCTTTTAACTTATTTAAATGATGATACTTTACAGCAATAATAATTAAGTCCATCGAGTGTAGTAACTCCATGTTATTTGCAAGATTACAGTGAATTTGCTCCGTACTATTCAAATCTTTTTCTATGTATAAACGGTTATTTAAATTAATATCACGAACTAAAAATGTAACTTCATGTTTCGCTTGTGACAGATAGGCACCAAATAACATCCCTATTGCACCTGCTCCAACAATACCTATTTTCAAAGTAATCCCCCTCAACTTTATAAAAAAAGTTGTCTCAAAGTCATTCTTGAGACAACTCCTTATTTTTATTATATTATACAGGAAGCACTGGGTGTTTTCGAGGTGCTACTGAAATCTGTTTGTTCTCATAATAGTGAAGGCGCTTCGAAAGTTCGACGCGTAAATCACTTGGAGACACAATTTCATCAATAATCATCTCTGAAGCCAGTTTATAAATATCAATTTCTTCTTTATATTCCGCATGTTTCTCTTGGACAAATTTTATTCGCTCTTTTGGATCCTCTATAGCTTCTATCTTATTCGAGTAAACAGCATTAACAGCAGCTTCTGGTCCCATTACAGCAATTTGTGCTGTAGGAAGTGCAATACAAACATCCGGTTCAAATGCTGGTCCAGCCATTGCATACAACCCTGCTCCATATGCTTTGCGTACAATAACCGAAATTTTAGGTACTGTTGCAGAGCTCATTGCCGCAATTAACTTCGCGCCATGACGAATGATACCTGCCCGTTCAACTTTCGTTCCAATCATAAATCCTGGAACGTCTGCTAAAAATAGTAACGGAATTGAAAATGCGTCACAAAGTGAGATGAATTTAGTCGCTTTATCAGCCGAATCCACAAAAAGTACCCCACCTTTTACTTTTGGCTGATTTGCAATTATCCCAACTGCTTGTCCTTCAATTCGGGCAAATCCCGTTATAAGTTCCGCAGCAAATAATTTTTTTACGTCAAAAAATGACCCTTCATCAATCAAAGCATCTATTGCTTCGTACATATCAAATGGCGCATTTTGATTTTCAGGAATAATCGCTTCTAACGATCTTCCTTCTTTTATTTGCTTTGGCTCTACTTTATTAGGCTTTTCTGTATAGTTTGCAGGGAAATAACCTAAATATTTTTTCGCTTCTGCAATTGCTTCTTCCTCAGAAGTTACTAGAACATCCCCTACACCACTTACTGTACAGTGCATACGTGCTCCACCCATTTCTTCAAGCGTCACTTTTTCTCCAATTACTTTTTCCGCCATTCGTGGAGAACCTAAGTACATAGACGCATTTCCTTCCACCATGATTACTACATCACAGAATGCAGGAATATAAGCTCCTCCTGCTGCTGAAGGTCCAAATAACAGGCATATTTGTGGTATAAATCCAGAAAGCCTTACTTGGTTATGAAAAATTCTTCCTGCACCACGACGATTTGGAAACATATCTAATTGATCGGTAATACGCGCACCAGCTGAGTCTACTAAATATAACATTGGCACTCTATTTTTTTCTGCAATTTCTTGAATACGAATTATTTTCTCTACTGTGCGTGAACCCCATGAACCTGCCTTTACAGTAGAGTCATTAGCCATGACACAGACTGTTTGTCCATTTACTTTACCCGTTGCTGTAACAACACCATCTGCCGGTAAATCACCTGCTTCTACATTTGCAAAACGACCATCTTCTATATATTCCCCGTCATCAAATAGTAGAGCCAAGCGATCCCGGACAAATAATTTATTTTGCTCATTCATCTTTTCATGATACTTAGCGTGTCCACCCGCAAAAATAGTTGTTAACTTTTCTTCTAATCTTTCATTATAGCCCTTTTTTTCTCCCACTTTGTAAAGCCCCCTTATTTAGAAAAGCGCAAGCGCCTATTCCTGCCCCGACAGGCAAGGCTGCTTGCGCTAGACAGTATTAGAAAAGTGCAACCCCTGTAACCCATATAATTACAAGAAAGATATTTATTAAACTGCTATATATTATTTAATGCATGTTGTTTTATTCAAATGTAAGTAATACATCGCCTTCATTAACAAAATCGCCTTCACCCACAATAATTGTAGCCACTTTCCCTGCTACCTCTGCTTCTACTGGAATTTCCATTTTCATAGACTCTAGTACAAACACAACCTGTCCGACTACTACTTCTTCCCCCACTACTACGTTTACTGTAAATACTGTACCTGCCATTGTAGATTTTAAATTTTTCATTTTATAACTTCCTCCCTTTGTTTAATCATCCATTCCCCTAAACGGATTTAGAAAACACTCCACTAGTAATACTTATCTACCAAATTGATAGAATAGTGGAATATTTGTTTTCACATCTCTTATTTTAGCAGATGTACATACTTTTTGTGTGAAAAATTTAATGGACAGTCGCGAGCTATAAAATTACAGAAAGGACGAGAAGGTGACTTAGTCGCTAACTCAAATGTTTACTGCTTATTTTAATAAGATGACAAAAAATAACAATAGCAGAGAAAGTGAAGCAATCGCTTTCTCTGCTATTGTTATTTTTTGTTTTAAGTAGAAGCTAAGAACCCGCCCAAAGTAATCTAGAAATATCATACAACCTGTGTTCCAAGTCAATAAAATTCTTTTACTTTCTTATTTAATCAAAGAACCTCTTTCACAAGAGGTTCGCTAAGATCTTTTCCCTATATATGTCATGCCTTGTTTCAACCAGTTTTCAAGTAATTCATACTCTTTTTTTAAAGACATATGGGCCTTCAAAATTTCTTCATAGGATTGTTTCATCTCATCATAACTATTCATTGCTAACTGCAAATGATTTTGCAAGGACGTTGAATCCGGCACTTCCCTTGGATAAACTTCTTTTGGAACTAAAGTAGGACGCAGGTTTTTATTCCACCGAAAAGCACAAGCTTGTTTAGATCTTCCTAATAGAACGCTAGCTTCTTGAAAAGCGGACAGCTGAGTATGCCCTTGCTCTATTTTTTTCAAAACTAACTCTTTTAAAAGATTATCTTCTTCCGAAGACCAACTATCCTTTCTAATTTTCACCGTCAATTCTCTCACCCTTTGCACTTTTTTATACTATATGCAAAAGGAATAAAAATAGACTCTAAAAACTACTTCTTTTTCGATAAAAAGGAATCTACAGCTTCATGATGTGCATCTTGTGCCCACAATACAGAACAAGTTGCCACTTCATCCATAATTCGATCATATAACCTTGTTTGTTCCCACTTTCGAATAGCCTGAAGTTTATAAGCCTTAAGAACATTTACATGAGGAATTATCATCTTCTCCGCAAACTGGTTTACTGCACTTAACTTATCCCCTTCATAAATCTCGGTAGCCCATCCAATCGACATTAACCGATCTGTGGAATAAGGAACAGCTTCTGTTAACATTTGTAAAATATAATCATGTCTCATGCCTTTTTCAAAAAGGTAGGTACCCCCACCCCAACCAGATGTTATTCCTAATGTCCCTTGGATAAAACCACATTTAGCATCCTTCTTCACTAAACGAAAATCGCAAAGCGTCGCAATTTCACAACCACCCCCTACTGCCGTACCATTTACAAGCGCAATTGTCGGTACTGGTAAAGTAGCTAATTCATACAAAATCTTTGCCGTTTCACTTAACATACCATATGACTCTTCTTCTGTTTTTAACTTGTGAAAAACGGCCAAATCACCGCCAGAACAAAATGTTTTTTCACCCGCTCCAGTAATTACAACTAACTTAATCTCTTCGTTTGTTTTTACATTATTTATTAATTGTTTAAACCCTTCCATCACATCTCCATTTATGGCATTGTGAATAGCAGGTCTATTAATTTCAAAAATTAACATTTCTTTTTTGATTTCGATTGAATATGTCAATAAAATCCACCCCTTTAAAAATATGTAGAGAAAAAGACTACCAAAGAGCCATGGTCTCTTTGATAGTCTTCTATATAGAACAAATACTGAATTATTTGCTCAATACTTCTTTCCCTTTGTATTGACCGCAAGATTTACAAATACGGTGAGCCAATTTCATTTCACCACAGTTTGGACAAGCGACCATTCCAGGTACTGATAACTTGAAATGTGTACGACGCTTTCTTTTTGCAGTTTTAGAAGTTCTTCTAGCTGGTACTGCCATCGGTGGCACCTCCTTACAGATCTATTATTCGTCTGTTCGATCAAAATACTTAGCTAAATTAGCAAGTCTTGGATCTAATTTTGGTTCGTCATTTTTTTGCTTATCAGTTAGTTCTTCATCTGTTGTGTAAGACCAGTCTTTTCCACCTTCATGTCTAAACTGGTCGGAACCTTCTTTAAACACTTGCAATGGAATTTCTAGGAGAACAAGTTCTTCTAGTACTGGGTCAACATGAACTACATCGCCTTCGACAATATGAAAATTATCATATCCGTCAGCAGATGCGTTTTCAGACCAGCTGAAAATTTCATCAGATTGAATCTCAAACGGATACTCTACATCATCCCACGTGCGAGCACATGGTAAGATCAAAGTACCTGACAGCTCAAAACGACAAGTAATTTGTGCAGCACCAAAAGTACAGTGCGCTTTTACATGAACGGGTGAAATATCACGAACGTCCGGGTTTCGTTTGATCATATTATTTAGATTAACGAATTCATCTACAATCATCCCGTCGTGGCGATACTTAGCGAATTGATGAATTGCCCATTTCATACGATTATCACCTCAAGACAACAAAGTTGATTATATAATGACTGAAATTAGATGTCAAGATAATTTCTTGTCACTAGATTATTTTAACACTATACTCACATAAGAGAAAGGATTTGATTTCAATATGAAAGCCACAGGAATTGTCGTAGAATACAATCCATTTCATAACGGACATCTTCATCACCTTAATCAATCACGCCAAAAAACAAATTGTGAAGTAGTCATTGCAGTAATGTCTGGAAATTTTCTCCAACGAGGAGAACCAGCACTTGTCGATAAATGGTCTAGAACGAAAATGGCACTAAAAGCTGGAGTTGATATAGTAATTGAGTTACCTTATGCCTTTGCAACGGCTCAGGCTACTGATTTCGCCAAAGGAGCTATTTTATTACTAGATGCGATGAAATGTGAGTCATTTTGTTTCGGTAGCGAAGAGGGCACTTTAAACGCCTTTCAACACACCTATAGTCTATTATCGTCCAAAAAGGAAGAATATAATACAGCTATTTCAAATTTTATGAAACAAGGAGTTAGTTATCCTAAAGCTTTGAATGAAGCATATAAACTTGTTTCTCTGGAGTCTACCCAACCACTTCTTGACTTAACCCAACCAAATAATATATTAGGGTATCATTACTTAGAAGCCACTAAACTATTTAATACTTCCATCCAACCTGAAACGATTCAGCGAATAGTGGCAAACTACCATGAGGATGCACAAGTAGATGAAACCATTGCAAGCGCAACAGGTATCCGAAAATTAATATTGGATAACCAACATCTAGAGGAAGTTCAGAAATTCTTACCAGAATCAAGTTTTCAACAGTTAACAGAATGGACTAATACTCACCACACCTTTGGAAGCTGGGACCGATTTTGGCCGCTTCTTCGATTTACAATTTTAAGACATTCGAAAGAACAGCTAGCTAATTATGCGGAAGTTACTGAAGGCATGGAAAATGCCATTTGGAATGCGGCAGTTAAATGTGAACAATTTGAGACTTTTATGCATACTATTAAATCTAAACGGTATACATGGACACGTATTCAAAGAATGCTCACTCATATTTTCACAGGATTTACATGGGAACAATTAGCGGAAGTCAATTTCCCGACTTATTTACGACCTTTAGGAATGAGTAAAAATGGACAAACTTATTTAAATTCCATAAAAAAAGACTTGCAGCTCCCTTTAGTTAGTAGAGTAGCTGCAAGTAAAGATCCTTTACTTCAAATGGACATTAAAGCAGCTAATTTATATTATGCTGGTTTACAATCCACTATTAGTCATCAAATGATTGGAAGTGACTATAGCACCAAACCAATCATTTATTAATTAATTATTTAGTTGTTTTCGGTTCTAATTGTTCTAAATACGCAAGTGCATCATCTATCGTTTTAACAGGCACAATTTTCATTGATGTGCCTATTTTTTTTGCAGATTTTAATGCTTCTTCATAATTTGATGTAAGACCTGGATTATTCGCTAATATTGCAGAATCAATTTCATCATCTGGAGCAAACATAAAATCCATTTCTTCTCGGTCAGCGGCAATTACTTTTAAGTCAATTCCACCTATACGGCCTACCGTTCCATCTGATTCTATTCCTCCAGTGCCTGCAATATGATAGCCTTTCGAAATATCCTCTGGTAATAATTGGTTTAAGATTTCTAATGTGAACATGAGTCCAGCTGATGGCCCACCTATTTCTTCGGAATTTATATGTACTACTGGCGAAGTTTCAACGATTTTATCTTGCGTATAAGAAATCCCTATTCCAGGTTTATCCAAGACTCCAGGAACCGTTTTTAACGTAACTTCCTTTTCAAATTCCTTTTCATCTCTTTCAATTGTTAGTTGAATGATGTCCCCTTCCTTTTTATCACTTAAATAAGTTTTAATCTTTTCTTCTGTCAAATCATTTAACTTATCCATTGTTACTAGCTTATCTCCTGCTTCTAAAACACCATCTGCAGCACTATCTTCCACAACATTAAAAATAAATATCCCTTGATTGATTACTTCATAAGGCAAATTTGCACGATTGAACGCTACGGTTATAGCATTAAATTGCGAAGTAGACATAAGCTTTAATTGACGAACATTATATTCTTTTTCATCTTCATCTTCATTTCTAATCTCGTTAGCTTCGTAAATTTTTTGATTGTTTACCATTTTCGCGTATGCATATGTAAGAGGAGTTGCTTTTGCCAATGCAATAGTTAGTAAACTCATAGTTCCTTCATCATTTTCGTCTCCACCATCCACATCTACAAATGGAGTTAGTTCATAAGCTCCTCCTGGTTTGGAAATATAAGATTCCATTGGATAAAAGCTTAAAGCAGCAATTAGTACCAATAGAAATACAAGGATTGACTTTCTATTCTTCATAAATTCTTCCTCCATTTCATGTATTTCTGTATGAAGCATATACTTTTCTATTCGGTAAAAATTAGTTTAACACTCCGTTATTTTTCTGACAAAACTAATGACATAAAAAGGATGAAGTAGGTTGCATAAAATTGTTACAGTAGCAAGTTGGGCACTAATTGTACTACTTTTTTTACAACCAGGTACAGCACACAGAGGTGCAATGGAAGGTATGCGTATTTTCACTACTGCTCTTCTCCCATACTTGCTTCCCTATTTAGTAATTACCCAGTTATTTATACGAACACAAAAAACTTTTTTAAAAAGTAATAATAAACTTAAATTATATGCGAATATCTATCTTTTAAGCACTCTAGGAGGCTTTCCTGGAGGAGCGGCCATTATTTCCTCTCTAAAAGAAATAGGTAGCTTAAATGCCCGTAATGCTAGTTGGTTGCTAGCGATTTGTCACGCACCTAGTCCGATGTTTGTCATTGGATTTGTTGGAATTGAAATTTTTCATGCTGAAGTTGCAGGTTTGAAATTATTAGTCATCATTCACGTCTTTAATATTATATTTCTTTTATTGTTCATCTTATTTTCGGATCCAATTCAGATGAATCAAAATCAAGTGAAATTATCTACTTCTCCTTTTCAAGAAAGTATTAAGGAAACTTCTCAAATTCTTTTACTTATCGGAACTACCGTTGTTTTTTTCACGACAATTAGTATTATCGTGTTTGAATCGGTTAAAGAAATCTATCCTAGCATTTCTCCTCTGTTATTAGTTTTTATCGCTTCCTTTTTTGAAATGACAGGAGGCATTAGTCTAGCTGGAGATATATTATCTGGTCAATCACTGTTACCAGTAATCATTTCATTAATCGTCGCTTTCAGTGGAATTAGCATTCACATGCAAATCATTATTCTTGCCCAAAAAGCAAAAATCTCTATCCGACCATATATCCTCTTTCGTTTTTTACACATGCTCATTATCCCGCTTTTCTTTTTGTTTTAGACAATGAGAAAAGCGGAAGCACCATTTTGCCACAGGGACTTTGCCGATTTAATTTTCTAATCATGATTTATAAAATTTAGCAAAATGACTACACGACTTATCCGAAAATAAGTGCCAAAAGAGACTTTTCTACTGTTTTTGTACTTATTTTAAAATATGTCGTATGTGAGGTTTGGGCATTTTTGAGGTTTGGAAGTATTTTTTTGATAGGTTCGTTTGAGGAGTGCTTTCTTCTTTTAGCCACAAACTCTCGGAGCATTTGATTCTTAGACATGATTACATTTATTTTTGGAGAGTAGTAGACAGCCATAAGTTAAACAATTACTAAAAAGAGAAATGGCTTAAGAAAGTAACGTAGTCACTTTCTTAAGCCATTTCTCTTTTAAATTAAATTGTAATCTGACAAACTGTACACTCTCATGTTACAAAATTAGTTCGTGCCATACTTAGCCCTTAATGCCTTCTCCACATGCTGTGGGACAAGTTTTCCAATGTCCCCCCCGTATTTCGCTACTTCTTTGACAATACTAGAGCTTAGGAAAGAATACTGGTTTCTTGTCATAATAAAAAATGTTTCAATTTCAGGATTCAACAAACGGTTCATGGAAGTAATTTGCATTTCGTATTCGAAATCCGATACTGCACGAAGGCCACGGATAATTGCACTTGCTTTTACACTCGCTGCATAATCCATTAAGAGCCCAGAAAAAGTGTCCACTTTCACGTTAGGCAAATGTGCTGTTGCATCCTTAATCAATTTCATTCTCTCTTCTATGGAAAAAAGTGATTGTTTAGATGAATTATTAAGAACTACTACATTTACTTCTCCGAAAATGGCTGCTCCTCGGTTAATGATATCTAAGTGTCCATTCGTTATTGGGTCAAAGCTTCCTGGTACGACTGCAAGTTTAGACAAATTAATTCTCCTCTTCAATTCGTTTGCGGTAAATAGAAATATTTGTACCACTATATGTTTCTTTACGAGCTAACGCAAAAGTCCCGAAATCCTCATCTAGTTTAACAAATTTGTCATGCTCACATACAATAATTCCTGTATCCTTCATGCGACCACTCTCTACTAGCTTTTTTGCAAAATCATAAAATTCCACCTTGTTATATGGAGGATCCATAAATAATAAATCAATTTGAAGTTCACGTTTATCAATTGCTTTCACTGCACGCATTGCATCAATTTTAAAAACTTCACTATATTCTTCTAATCGACATTTTTTAAGGTTTTCCATAATTGTTTGCATTGCTTTTTGTTCTTTTTCAACAAATATACACGAGTCAATCCCTCTACTCAATGCTTCAATCCCCAAATTACCACTTCCTGCAAATAAGTCGACTGCTAGCCCACCATCAAAATAAGGTCCAATCATATTAAAAATAGATTCTTTCACTTTGTCTGTTGTAGGCCTTGTATTTGTACCTGGAACTGCCTTTAAAGGTAAACCCTTTCTAGATCCTGCTATTACTCTCATACGATTTCTCCTAGCTTTAAAAGATAGCTTTTGTAATATTGATTTGTTTCTCTTGTTTTTCAATTTCAACTAAAAATAAACGAATCATCCATGTTTCTTCCACATAAAATCGAGACCCAATTTTTTCAATTGGTTCTGAAATCGTATCGTATCTTTTCTTATTTAACACATAAAAAGGCTCTTGAATAGGAAATCGGAATGCTCTTTTATCATTTTGTATATACAGTCCATCATCTGTCACTTCTAAAGTATAGCCCAGTTCAGAAAGTAATGGTTCTAAATCATATAGTACTTTACTATCTTTTAAAATTACACTTATTTTTTCTTGTTTCAACTCGTTTATATAGACTGCTCTTAAATCTTCAAACAATAATGGAAAATATTCCACACCTTCTTGAACATTTTGAGTAAAGAAAGATGTTTTTAAAGCGAAAATTTCTTCTAAAAGTTGATCTAACCGTTCTGCATTAAGCTGACTATTCTTTTGATTCTCTAGCAATATATTCCATTCAGCTAATTGTTCAGAAGTGAAATAATTATTCAATGCTTCATACATAGCAGTTGCTTTTCCAGATCCTATTGGTTGATTAAGTAAAAAACTGCTAATGACATCTACTATTATGGTTTGATCATTCCCTAACCCATATACTTCTCTTACATTTCGATGTAGTAATTCTCTTTCTAAGGATGGTCTATCACCCGCAGAAATAGTTACTATTCTGGATGAATTGATTTTATTATTATTATTCAATAAAACGGAAACATGCTCACTACCTGGAATATGTACTTTTCCTAGCTGCTCCTTCCATTCTGAAGGAATATCTTTTGCTGAATAAATAGTAAAATAATCATCTTCATAAATTAAAGGGACATCATCTTTTTGCCAAAATAATTCCGTAACAGCCCCAGTTCCATATGCTAGCGAATAGTCAATTAGCTCAAGTGATGTAGTACCGACCATCGGAAGACCGCTTACCCACATGCCACCTCTTTTAAGTGCATCCGTAATATGTAGCGTTGTATAAGAAACTCCACCTTGATCTAGTTTGGCGAATAGTCCAGAAAAAACTTTTCCATCTACAAGCCCTTCTGGTATTGGAATTTCAAACGAAATACTTTGTCTTTTTGTCTCTCCCGCTGCAAAAGCAGATAAATCTTCTATTAAGCGATTACAACCATCGCTTGTATTTAACTCACAGCTTCTATTTTCACTATTAATAGGCCATAAAATATCCATTTCTTCTTTGGGTAAATTAGCAAAATGCTGCTTAATAATCATTTTATTTTCTTTTAGTTTCACTTCTATTTCTTGTTCATATGAATAAGACGGTTCATCCTCTGCTAAGCTTGTGGAATAAACTTGATATTGAAATAACAGGAGAACACTATTTACTACAACGAGTATCAAGAATAAAAAACTTATAACAAATTTCATAGAATTGTCCTCCAACAAAGTGGTAAGATAGTTTGGAAAGGATGTGTTTTTTTTGATTCAACGAATTATTGAACTTGGTAAAGGCTACGGAGATATTTATGAACTTTGCGAACAAGCTCGGGTAAACAAAGATCGCATTCATCGGGCATTTATCTTTTCATCAAAAAAAGATGGTAAGGAATATCATTCCATTGCTATTGCCCTAAAACCAACAAATGCCGCTAACTTTTTCCCAATATATATGTGTAGCGAAGGTATCCCAAATGTACAACCGATTTCTAAAAGACTCTCGCATTTTATAGAAACCTTAGATGAGCTCCAATTGAAAGCAGTACATTTGGATATTAGACACTCTTCATCATTTGCAGATAGTGAACTTTTCTATCAATATTTAATAGGCATTTTACGTCTAAATCATTTCATACCACCATTAGAAATAAATAATTATAACCCGATTTTGTAGTCATATTCTTTTGCTTTATCTGGTTTACTGTTTTCATATTCCGTTTTTAAAAATGGACGATAAGACACTAATATTTCTTTGACAAATGGTAACTTTTTCATCTTTTGTTTAGCAATTTCTATTTGATCTTGATCACAATACAACACAACATACTTTAATCTTTTAGATATAAAATGTACATGTCCATATTTCCTAAGTGATTTGGCTTGTTTTAAGTGATGCACATAGACAACTAATCCTTGCCTTTCTGTCATTCTTCTTCCCCTCGTTTCTTCACTTCAAGAATAACATATGCTTGAAATTGATAGCAACAACAAGTAGCTGACAGTTATGTATCGTTTAGATATAATAAGGAAAACCTTTCATGAAAAAGGAGGAAAACAGTTTAATGGGGAAAAAAACAAATGTAGCCATTGCGATTGCGGCAGTTACTGGAGCAGCTTGGGCTAGTTCTAAAGCAATTTCTAAACCTCGAAGTCGTTTAAACCATGAGGCATTAAAATATGAACAACCGATCATCCTTGCCCATCGAGGAGGCATGGCACTTGCTCCCGAAAATTCTCCTATTTCATTTGAAAATGCTGCTAAATTGGGAGTCCATGGTTTTGAGATTGACCTACGACTGACAAAAGATGAAGAAATTATTGTTTTCCATGATGAAACATTAGAACGTGTAACAAACTTTTCAGGAAAAGTAGCTGACTATACATTGGAACAACTGAAAGTAGCTGACTTAGGGTATCACTTTATCAGCTTGGATGGAGAACACTCTTTTAGAGATAAAGGCCAACAAATAATGACACTTGATGATTTACTGGAATTATACCCACAAATGCTAATTAGTATGGATATAAAAGATTCTCCTCAAACTTACGAAGGAAGCTTAATGCCTTCCAAGCTCTGGAGACTAATAGAAGAAAAACAAGCTTTTAAACGAGTAATTGTAACAAGCTTCTATGATGAACAAATTGATCGTTTTAATTTGTATGCACAAAATAATGTTGCACTTGGTGCAGGTGAAAGAGAAGTATTAAAGGCTTATACTGCTTATACCAGTCAGTTCAAACATTTATATCATCCAAAAGCAGATGTCTTTCAACTTCCAATTAAATCAAATGGATTTCCACTTGATCATGCTAGCTTTATTCAGTTTTTATCATCACTAAATATTCCAGTGCATTACTGGACGATAAATGATCCGGTGATGATGAAAAGGCTACTAAAGAATGGAGCAAAAGGGATAATTACAGATCGACCTGATTTGGCAATCGAAGCATTAAAACTAGACTAAAAAGGATGTGTGTAAAGCCATTAAGCTTTTGCACACATCCTTTTATTTTACTAACTTAATCAAGCACTGTTCTTAAGCAGAACAAGAACAAGATCCACCAGTTCCACATCCAGTTCCGCAACTTGAATCACTAGAACCAAAAAACGGATTACTTACTGGTACTTTTACACCTTCTGAAACAGATTTACCAACTAATAAACTTACTTCATCTAATAAGTCCTGTAAGTCGTTTTCAGCAACTTTTAGCTCTGCAATTTCATCTACCATATCCAAATTTCTTTTGGTTACTCGAATATCCTTCATAACTACTGAGTAATCTGGATGATATTTTCCGAATCGTTGAACCTCTTCGTATTGGTCTTTCAGTTTAGAGAAACGATTAATTTCACTAACTAGATTGGAATTTGTATATACAGCACTATGTGCTAGAAAGTATTGATTAAACTGTTCAGAGGAAAGCACCATTTTACATAGATCATCTGAATGATCCATAATAGTTACCCATTCATTTGTCATTATCATTTAACTACCCCCGATCCATTTAATAATAACAGAAATTGAAAATAATTGTTAATCAAATATCTTATCGACAGGAGTAAAATTAATGAATAAATTACAAACATTGATGCAAGAAGTAACTGAAAATGCTAATCAGGTGGAACTTGATTTAATAAATAACTTTCTAAAAGGCATACAAAAAATGCAACAAAAAGAAGCACCTAATTATCTAAATGCTACTTTTGATTTCGATACAAAATACGAAGATGATTGCTGCATTATCACACTACCAATAACTCCACTTTCTTATAATAATTTCGATATGCCACATGGTGGAATTATTGCAACTTTAGCAGATAATGCAATGGGATTCCTTGTAAATAAGGATTTGCATTCAGAAGGCAAAGGAGCTGTTACGACCAATATGACCGTTCATTATTTACGTGCTTCCACTGCTAAATCATTAATTGCAACAGCTACATATTTACATAAAGGTAGACAAACATTAGTATTAACCTGCACAGTGACTCAGCCTGATGGAAAAAAGGTTGCTCATGCTACAGGGTCATTTTTTGTTATTACACCACCAAGTTCTTCGAAATAATTCCGTACAACTTCTTGATCAGAAAAAGGGGCAACTTGACCATTAATAATTTGTTCTTGTTCATGTCCCTTTCCTGCTATTAAAACAATATCTCCTTTTCTTGCAATGGATAATGCTAATATAATCGCTGTTTTTCGATCTTTTTCGATCATTATTTTAGTTGGGTTCAACCCTTTTACGATCTCTGCAATAATCGCTTCGGGTTGTTCGTCTCTAGGATTATCTGAAGTAATAATTGCTTTTGTTGCATATTTTAAAGCAACCTCTCCCATCTCTTTTCTTTTTTTTCTATCTCGATTTCCCCCACAACCAAAAACAACAAACACATTCTTTTCTGCAAATGAAGCTACAGCTGATAAACTGGCTTCTAACGCATCTGGAGTATGCGCATAGTCCACTAAAACCTCCACGTTAAAGTTATTACCGATTTGTTCTAATCTTCCTTTAGGAAGCGTCACGTCTTTTATTTCATTAGGTAATATGTCGAGTGAAGCTAATACCGCGAGTGCCGCTGCTAAATTTAGTCCATTATAATATCCACTATTTTTCATCTTCACTTTTAGTTGCTGTTTTTTTACTAAAAACGAATAGATTGTATTTTGTTGTTTGAAATCAGTTGTTTCAAATACGACATCATTATTAGTATCGTCGCCAAAAAAATAAACGGATTGGATGGCTTTGTCTGCAACTGATTGGCACCATTCATCATTTGCGTTAATAACTAGTTGTTTAGCCTGATGCGCGAGTAATTCTTTAGATTTTTTATATGGAACCATTCCACCGTGAAATTCAAGATGGTCCCTACCTATATTTAAAAACACCCCAATATCAATAGGGTAGCCACCTAAACGATAATCGAGTAAGCCTTGAGAAGAAGCTTCTAACACAATAAACTGAACTTCCTGTTCGAAACAATATTTCACTACTTGTATCAAATCAAAAAACGGCAACGTGGTATTACTTCTCATTAATTTAGATATCCTTACCCCATTGACATACACACCCAGTGTCCCAATAACACATACTGACTTTTGTTGTTGCATTAATAGCTGTCCAATAAATGATGTTACCGTTGTTTTCCCATTTGTTCCTGTAACACCAATCACCTTCAAATCTTTCCCATACATTTCATAAGTAAGTACTGACACCCTGTCTATAAAATCTCGCATCTGGGATGGAATAATAATTTGAGGAACCAAACAATCCTGGATAAAAAACTCTGATAAGACAGCTACTGCACCTCTTTGAATTGCCTCATCCACAAATTCTCTATTAAATGTTTGTGAAATAAACAAATCTCCAGGTTCAACTTGCTTGGAATGATCAATACACCCGCGCACTTGTAAATTACTTATATCCATCGTCGTCGTATACTCTAAGCCTTCTAATAACTTTTCTAAAGGATAAATGGCTATCCCCTTCCTACACCATTCTTGTTTTTTCGCATAAATTAAAACGAATTCCCTGTATCGTATGAACAGTATGATTGAAATGTCACGAATGAGGTGGAGGAAATTATGATTGTACAAAAATATGGTGGTGTTGCCATGCAAAACTACACAAGTAGGCAACGAGTCATTGCTCATATACAAAAAGCTATCAACGACCATCAGAAAGTGCTTGTTGTTGTTTCTGCTATGGGAAGAAGAGGATCTCATTATGCAACAGATACATTATTAGAACTAATGCCTAATGCGAATAATCGTGTTGAAGCAGATTTGCTATCTGCATGCGGTGAATTAATATCGTCCAGTGTTTTGAGTTCAGAACTAAATAACGAAGGAATTCCAGCTACTATCTTATATGGTAAAAAAGCAGGAATATTTACAAATGATGATTATGGAAATGCCGAAATTTTACAAGTGGATACTTTTCATTTATTGGAAGGATTTAAAGATCACTCTTGTATCGTTGTACCCGGATTTCAAGGTATCTCTGAATATACTTCTAATTTCACCACGTTGGGTAGAGGTGGAAGCGATTTAACTGCAGTAGTTTATGGTCATCATCTAAATGCAGAACTTGTAGAATTTTATAAGGATGTTCCAGGGGTGATGACATCAGATCCTTTTATCAATCAGGGTGCCCAGTTAATACCAAGTATGACTTACAATGAATTACACAAAGTAATCATCGAACCAGTTGAAATAATTCAAAAAAGAGCAGCAATATTTGCCGCTCTTCACAAAGTTCCCTTGCACATCCGATCTCTGTATAAAGAAAGTGATGGTACTAAGATCATTGAATAACTATTCCGTTTGTTCATTCGTATTAGGCTTCTGAATAAAGTTCTGTGTAAAATAGTTTCCATATACTCCTACGCCTATATGAGTATAATTTTTTCCAAACAATGTTTTCCTATGATCTTTTGAGTTAATCCAACCTGCAACAGCTTCACCTGCATCTATATAGAATGCTGCGGTATTCCCTCCAGCACTATCGTAAACAATAGAATATTCATCTAACTTATCACTAAACTTTGAAGCCTCTAAGGATTCATTTAAAACATTATTATTAGCCATCTCTTCACTATGTGTTCTGGCTATTTGTTGCAAAATGACATCCGTTTCTAAAACCGCAAGATTATGTTTTACGCGTAAGACATTTGTTATTTCAACTATTTGTCTTTCAATAGCTCTATCTACTGAAGCTTGTAGTGTAGATGTCGGTGTACTAGTATCAATCATTTCACCATCATAAGAAATATCATATGGCTTGTGTACTAATAGTGTTTTAGCATCTAAAAATCTTATTCCATCTAATTTCCCGTCTTGTTCATCGATATATAACATAGCAAATAGACCATCAAATTGTACGAGAATTCTATTATTAAAATCATTTTCACCTAACGTAAACGTATATGTACTTTTATCAATTGAGATGGTGATTTCGGATTGCACGAGTGTAAATCGATAAATATCTTCTAATGATTGGCCCATTTTATAAGGTGTTACGTCTATTTCTTCCCCAATAATGAATGCCTGAGTAACCGTTTCATCTGTAACTCCTATTAACTGATATGTTGAAAAAGAATTATTATAAACCCACCATTCATATCCAAACACAGTTGGTTCAATCCGAGTGGGTTTCCCTAGTGTTTTCGTAACCTCACTTGTAGATTTTCCTATAAGAGTAGAGACTCCAGTTTTTGGTCTAGTAAATATATTATTTGACTCTTCCATTTCAGATGTATTTTGAGTAATAACCTGTTCCGAATTATTCTTACCTGTAAGGGTTTCATTTTCCTTAACTGGATTATCAAAGTAAATAAAAATAACCAGTATAATTGCTACAGTAGCTAAAATTCGAAATAGATTTTTCATGTAGTTTTACTCCCTAATGTTTAATCCTCTTCACACTAGTATAACAAGCTTCTACGTATAGACACAATGTTACCATTGCAACATTTTCAAATTTGAATTAATATTAGTAAGAACATATTAATGGTAATTGAACGTGAAGGAGGACATTTCATTGTATTTCGAAAACACAGGTATTGAAAACACTGTCATTGATCTAAATTTATTAGATGACCTTATGAAGAAAAATGGTTTAGTTCGTGCAGGTCAATGGGATTACGAACGTGTAACTTATGACAAGAAATTTGAAATAAAAGAAGGCACATTCTATCTTCGAGTATTTGGTTTCACAAAAGATGGTGATGTTGGAGCACATGATGCTAATATCACATTACTAAAACCTGCAATTGGTAAACACTACTACCCACATGGTGTAGAGTATGGTGAAGGGGAAGTATTCCCAAATCATTTATTAAAATCGTGTGAACAAACTTTAGCTACTTTAAAAACTGATTTAGCGAGTTTTAAAATTAATGCTTAAGTAAAAAGATGAGTTTGGAAACGTTAGAGATATACTCTCTAACGTTTTTTACTACTTAGAAAACTAGAAGAATTAGATATGTGGATAATCTTTTAAAAGAACTTGTTCGACCAGCCGCAAGTGTATTATACCAGAGGATTTGGCGTTACTAACAGACCTACCCACCGCCATTTTTCTTGTGTTCAAAAATTGTTATTTAGTCTATACTAGTTGAAATATCTTTACCAGGGGGTGACATTTTGAGATTGTTAAAGAAAGAATATATTAAGTACTTTCTACTGTTTTTAATCTTGTTTTTAATTGGATATTTTATTCTTCCTATATCTGTGCCAATTGTGTTGGCCTTACTAGTTGCCATATTAATCGAACCTTTAGTTAAATTTACACAAAAAACATTCAAATGGAAACGGAAGCTAGCAGTAATAACAAACTTTGTATTCTTTTTAGTTATTATATCCGCAATTTTATTTTTATCAATCACGAAACTAATTAGCCAACTTATTCATACAACTACCATTTTACCTCAATATTTGAACGACTTAACTGGAGTTTGGATAAACATTCAAAATAATTTGTTTAAATATACGGAAGGGCTTCCTACAGAAGTCGTAGTATCCATTCAAAATAAATTTGAAGATACCATTAGTAGTCTGAAAGATTCTTTACTCGATATTATTAGCTATAGTAATATTACAGCACTTCTCACATACATACCAAATTTCTTAATTAGCTTTATTGTATTTATCATTGCCTTGTTTTTAATAATGCTTGACTTAAATAAATTGCAATATAAATTCTTTCAATATTTATCAGACAATACTGCTGAAAAAGTTAAGTTTATGTATTCAGGGATAAAAAAAGTAATAGTTGGTTTTTTGAAGGCACAATTTTTAGCTAGTCTCTTCATTCTTGGTGCATCCTTTATAGGACTATTATTTATAATTCCCAAATATGCATTAGTGATGTCCATTGTTATTTGGATTATTGATCTTATTCCAATTCTCGGTTCAATCATTATAGTTGCTCCATGGGCTACCTACTACTTATTAATAGGAGATGTAGCAATGGGAACAAAATTATCCATACTTGCGATCGTTCTATTAATCATTAGAAGAGCAGTTGAACCAAAACTTATGGGCTCACAAATGGGAGTATCACCCCTAGCAATATTAATCGCAATGTTTATAGGTGCTCAATTATTAGGTGTATTAGGATTTTTAATAGGTCCCCTTTTAGTCATTTTGTTCATAACAGCTAAAGAATCAGGAATAATAAAAATGAATTTTAAAGTATAAAAGCCAACACATTACGGCGTGTTGGCTTTTATCTATATATTTAATTAACCACCGAGAATCGCTTTAAAGACAGAGGTTGTTTCTCCTCCAGCGTAAAACACATAGAGTAGTAAATAAACGGCTAATCCTGTAATCGCTACAAAAAACCAAATTATACTTGTAATAGGTCCGATTTTGCGATGTTTCTTAATATTATTTTTATAGCCTAAGTATATTGTCACTAATCCAAATACTGCACCTACAGTAGCTAAAGTAATATGGAAAATTAAAAATACAGTGTAATACACTTTGATATCATCAGGTCCACCGAATGCGGTGTTTCCGATGAATAGTGTTCGGGATACATAAATGATAAAAAACGTTAAAGCTGATATAGCAGCTGCAAACATCGTTTTTTTATGTGCTTCAATTTTTTTCTTTGATACTAAAATCCAACCGATTGCTACTAGTACAGCACTTAAAACAATAAAAAATGTACTAATCGTCGGTAAAAGTGGTAAATTCATTTTCATTCTCCCCAAATCACATAATTAAATTTTTATAATTTTGATTGAAATTGTAAGTCATCTAATGCTTTTTGAGTTATTTCTTCCGCATTATCTTGTTCATTTTTATACCATTTGAAGAAAATAGATCCTAAAACTACCCCATAAATAACTTCTTGAATAATTTTCATCAAAATTCCACCTAATTGCTGGTCTGCTAGAGCCGTCATATTGGAAAATAACTCAGGACCCGAGAGCGTTAAACCTGCTAACGTACTAGCTGGTACACATAGTTCCATTGCCTTTAACCATGCATCTCCATTAGTATATGTTTCATACATAGCCGTTCCAGAGAAGATAATAAGTGCACAAGCTGGAGTAATCAATACAGCACTTGCGATAAGATAACCAATCTTTTTAAGACCATGTAATGTCGCTTTATCTTTAATCACATCTACGACAGACCACCACATAAAGATTGCAGATAAAAATAGGATGAATGTGTATGAACCATGCAAGCCTTCATCTAATTTAATAAAATCCAAAACTAATGGTATGTGGTAGAAAGAAAATAAACCAGAAAATGCAATGAGGGCCAATAATGGTTTCGTTACAATCGGAAAAACTTTACGAACAACAGGAAGATCAATAACTGCCTTCCAAACCCACCATGGAATACCCTTTATTAATAAAGGTGGTATCAATAATAGTAATATTGCCATTTGCGTCATGTGATAGGTAAACATAATATGAGCCATTAAATCCACAGGTGATCCTTTAATGATATAGAATATTACTAGACTTGTTAAAAAATATGCTGCCTCTTTACGAGTTAATGGTTCTGAAACTTTAAAATCTCCACGCCACTTAACAGTAATCAAAAAATACAATATCGTAAAAACTACTAAAACACCAATCATCACTGGACTCCAATTTGCTTGGAAACCAAATATACTTAAAGACATATGCCTCTTCACTCCTTTTCAGTGACTCTCCCTATTATATAGGTCAAGCTTTATAACTTCAATGTAAGAACTATGACAAATATATGTATATAAGAAAACCGCTAAAGCGCCCTTTTTCTATATGGACTTTAACGGTTCGCTTTGGACGAAACTTATGGTAACTGGTTAAACGATAAAAACATTCAAGAAAATAGGGCAAATACTTTTGGGAATAAAAGAGGAGATCCTTTTCTACAAAAGATACTAGGAGTAAATAAGACTCTGTGTAGGAGTGTCTCAAAAGAATGGAGTAGCATTCATCCAAGTAAGAGGAGACATGACAGCCAAAATTGCATCTTTGGCGTCCTCTTTAGGTAAGCATGCGGCTCCTCTCTTCTTAACCAAAGCTTTCACACAATGATTCCGATTATTTTTGGAGAGCGGCGGACAGTTGTAAGCTACACGATGACTAAAAAGAGGAGTGGCTTAAGAAAGTGACGTAGTCGCTTTCTTAAGCCACTGTTTTTCTTTTAAGTAAAATTGTAAGCAATAATACTGTCCAAAGCGACTAAAAGAAATTGTACAAACTGTATTCCAGTATTGTGAAATTCTTATACTTTCTTATTATTTAAGAAAAGCCGATACTAAGAAAAATCTTAGTATCGGCTCTTTGTATGTTTTTTTAGTTCCACCAAACAATTGTTAAGAAAGTTAAAAAGAGAGTAAATCCTAGTATTGCACCACTGTATAAAAAGAATGCTGCCATACCATGGTTCTTTTCACTCATATGCATAAAATAGTAAAGTTGAAGTACTACTTGAATTGCAGCGAGTAAAAGAAGGATTGGTACAATGAAATACTCTGAGAAGCCTGCAGCAACAGCGCTAAATGCAATTAAAGTTAAGAAAATCATAATTGCAAATGTTGTTACTTGACCACGCATTGCCTCTCTTCTTACGCGGCGAGTATACTCATACTCAGTTTGTGATTTCGAATATACGTGAGCGTCATGTGACATATTAACCTACAACTCCCATCAAGTATACTACTGTAAAGATAAATACCCACACAACATCGATGAAGTGCCAGTATAAAGAAGCAGTATAGTATTTTGGTGCATTATACAAACTAAATCCACGTTTCGCATTACGGATTAATAATAAAATAATCCATCCTAAACCAATAGCTACGTGAAGACCATGTGTTCCTACTAAAGTAAAGAAAGCTGTTGAGAAAGCACTTTGTCCATAAGTAAATCCTAAATGTACGTAGTGATTAAACTCATAAATTTCTAAACATAAGAATGCTATACCTAAAATTACAGTAATTGCTAACCAAGTTTGCATTCCTTTGAAGTTATGATTTTTCATATGATACATTGCATACACACTTGTTAATGAAGAAGTTAATAAGATCATCGTCATAACAAATACTAATGGCAATTCAAATAAAGTTTGAGTAGAAAACTCCATACCACTTGGTCCTTTGTTTTTAAGTGCTAAATAAGTAGCGAACAAACTTGAAAATAATACAGTTTCTCCAGCTAGAAAGAGCCAGAAACCTAAAAATTTGTTTTTACCTTCTAATGTTACTTGCTCAGGATGATCTGGCCAAGATTGTGGGGTGTACTTCGTATTAAAGTCCATTATTTGTTACCCCCTTCATTTTTCAATATATCTTCTTTATGAACATGGAAACCATGATCATCTTTGATAGAACGAATTGCCATAGAAGCAAAAGTAATAGCTAAACCTAATACTAATACAGGAATTGCCCAATCCTTTTCACCATTGTAAAGTGCTCCAAAAGAAGCTACGAATAATCCGAATGACATAACAAGTGGAATGATAGAACCGTTTGGCATATGAATATCAGAAAGTGGTTCTGCATATGTCATACCTTCTTTATTCCCCTCTTGTTTTTCAATCCAGAAAGTATCCAGTCCACGTACAAGTGGTGTTTGTTTAAAGTTGTAGAAAGGAATTGGTTGTGGAATAGCCCATTCTAATGTACGGCCATCTCCCCAAGGATCATTTCCAACTTTTTCATTTTTAACAATTGTAATAATTACGTTAACTACTAATATGATTACACCAATCGCCATCAAAATAGCACCTAAAGAACTGATTAAGTTGAATGTATCCCAACCTTGATCTGCACCGAAAGTAAATACGCGACGTGGCATACCCATTAGACCTAAGAAATGTTGAATAAAGAATGTACAGTGGAAACCGATAAAGAAGAACCAGAAAGTCCATTTACCTAATTTTTCACTTAACATTTGATTAAACATTAAAGGCCAATATAAATGTACCGCTGCTAAAATCGCAAGAACTACCCCACCAACAATTACATAGTGGAAATGAGCAACGATAAAGTATGAATCATGTAATTGATAATCAAGTGGTGCTGCAGCTTGCATAATACCTGTTACTCCACCTGCTACGAATGATGGAATGAATCCTAAAGCATACAGCATTGGAACCGTAACTTTAATACTTCCTCCCCAAATTGTAAGCAGCCAGTTAAAGATTTTCATACCTGTTGGAACAGCGATTGCCATTGTAGCAACTGAGAAAATCGCATTAGCTGTTGGCCCTAATCCAACTGTGAACATATGGTGAGCCCAAACCATGAATCCTAAGAAACCGATTAATACGGTTGCAAATACCATAGAAGAGTAACCAAACAAACGTTTTCTAGAGAATAAAGAGAATATTTCAGAGAAAATACCAAACGCAGGTAATATTAAAATATATACTTCAGGATGTCCGAATATCCAGAATAAATGCTCCCAAATTATCGTATTACCACCCATTGTATGATCAAAGAAATTACCGCCAAACATACGGTCAAAAATCAAGAAGAAAAGACCAACTGTAAGTGGTGGGAATGCGAATAAGATTAAAGCACTTGCAACAAATGTAGTCCAAGTAAATAGCGGCATACGCATGTATGTCATACCAGGAGCACGCATATTAATTATTGTTACAAGGAAGTTTATACCAGCTATATATGTCCCTGCACCCGAAACCTGGAGTCCTAATGCATAAAAATCAACTCCATGTCCTTCAGAGGCTAATGACAAGGACGCATACGAAGTCCACCCAGCGTCAGGTGCTCCGCCCATAAACCATGATAAGTTAAGGAAAAGTCCTCCGAATAGGAATAACCAAAATCCAAGTGCATTTAAAAATGGAAATGCAACATCACGTGCCCCAATTTGTAAAGGCATAACGGCATTCATGAAAGCAAATAATAACGGCATGGCCGCAAGGAATATCATGGTTGTACCATGCATTGTAATAATTTCATTAAATAAACCAGCACTAACAAAATCATTATCCGGTTTTGCTAATTGAATACGTATAAGCATCGCCTCGATACCACCGATTACGAAGAACAATCCACCGGCAGCGAGATAAAGGATAGCGATTTTCTTATGGTCGACTGTTGTTAAATAGTCCCACAGGCTTGCGCCAAAGCCTTTTTTCTTTGCAATCGAACTCACAACTTTAACCTCCTTCATAATTATCTATTGAACTTATTTTTCAACAGATAGTCCCATTAAATATTCTGCAAGAGCATCAAGTTGCTCTTCACTAAATTTTTCGCCATTGTTTATTTCTTCAGGCTGCGGCATTAAGTTACCAGGTTTGTGGCTTTCTGGATCATTAATCCAATTTTTAACGTTTTCTTCTGTTAAATCCATAAAACCTGCAACGCGGTTACGATCACCAAATGTAGCAAGGTTAGGTCCAACTCCACCTGCAGTACCAGCACCTGAAGTAGCATGACATGCGATACAGCTTGTAGTGAAGATTTCTTCTCCTGATGTAGCAAGTTCACCTTGTGCTACATGTTCAGTAGTTTTCATCGTTTCAGCCCATACATCAAAATCTTTACGATCAATTGTTTTCACTTTGAAATCCATTAAAGCATGTGAAGGACCACAAAGTTCTGCACATTTCCCGTAGAATACTCCATCTTTTAAGCCTGCAGATTCTTTGTCAAATGTTAAGTAGAACTGATTTACGTTTTCTACGTTCGTATCCATTTTTCCACCAGCTGTTGGTATCCAGAATGAATGCTTTACATCAGCTGCTTTTAAGTTAAAGTATACTTTTTCATTTGTAGGAACTACTAATTCTTGTGAAGTTACAATACCTAAATCTGGGTATTCAAACTCCCACCAATATAATTTTGCAGTTACATTTACAGTCACTGCTTCTTTGTTTCCTTCTGCATCTACTGCTGTCATTCCTGACACATCAGCGTGCTTATATGTATAAGCTACTGTTGGAATAGCAAGTACGATTAGCAGAAGAATTGGAATAACTGTCCAAATAATTTCAAGCGTCATACTTCCTTCCACTTGTTTAGGAATAACATTTTCCCCAACTTTAGAACGACGGAATTTCACGATTGCAAGTACATAAATAATTAAAACTACTACAATTACAATTGCCATAATGCCAGTAGATAGTAGTAATAAATTAAATTGTTCTTTTCCGACTTGACCAGCAGGTGTAAGTGTAGATAAGTATTCTTCCCCACAACCCGATAAGAAAATCGTTAAAACTGCTAATAGTGAATAAAGTCGCCACTTTTTAAGCCCTTTCATCATAGCTAAATCAAACCCCTCTTTCTTTGTTGTATTCATGTGCATTTGGACTGTAGTTCTGTTCTATTTGAATTCTAAAAAATAAGAAAGAATTCCAAATGTTAAACAAAAATGGAAAAGATAATCATGGAAACAAACAGGATGACCATGTAATTTAGTGAATACACAAACATACCAGTAGCCCATTTCAAATCATCTTTCACGCGGAAACCTTTAATCGAAAGTATTAGCCAACCTATATTCAATGCGGTGGCTAAAACAATGAAGCCAATCCCAAGTTCCATTAATAAAAATGGTAATGGGAACAAGAAGATAATCCATAAAAGCATTGATCTTTTCGTACGTTCAAATCCTTTTACTACAGGCAGCATTGGGATGCCAGCTGATCTGTATTCTTCTGTTCTCTTCATTGCAAGCGCATAAAAATGCGGTGGTTGCCAAATAAACATTATTAAGAATAAAGCTAATGCTCCAAGACTTAAAGTTGGCTCAACTGCAGCCCATCCAATAAGTGGTGGTATGGCACCTGAGATACTTCCTACTATCGTATTACTAACATATCTTCTCTTGGACCACATCGAATATAAAACTACGTAACTAATGATTCCTGCCAGTCCCCAAACCCCCGCAGAAGTTGAAGCCATAAATAACAAAATTTCACCTACAACTAATAATGTAAAAGAAGTAATCAGCACGGCTGATGGTGTAAATCTCCCAGTTACAGTAGGTCTAGTTCTTTTGCTCTTCATGACAGGGTCAATATCACGATCGATAAAGTTATTCATAGCTGCAGAACCAGCAATGATCAATGCTGTCCCAAAAAGAGTTAAGAATAACAAATCTAACTCTTTAAGAAAATTACGGTTAGTAAATTGAAAAGCTAACCAAATACCAGTAAACGTAGTAATTAAATTTGAATTAACGATTCCGATTTTGATTAGAGATAGAAAGTCTTTTAATAAAGTTGTGTTTACTATTTCAGGTTCTGTCTTTGTTGTAGCGGTGATTGAATTACCATTTGACATGCTGCCCCTCCTTTCAAAGTTGTAAGCATATTCCGCTATTCTTTACTATATCGAAAAACTCTTTAGATTTCTATAGTTAAAAGAGAATTTCTAAATAATAAGTGCTGAGAAGGCTCAAACAAATGTATAACAGTATCAATAGTAAGTCATTTTACATTGTCTTTTGTGAATGTTCGAGTACTAAATTATGTACAATTTGTGAAATACTTCAGACTTCTTTTAGTCTTCTAAGGATAAACATTGTATTTTTATCAATATTTCGATATCATCTTAAATGCAGATACCGTCTTTTTAGACGAGCAAGATACATAAAGTAGGTGGCTTAATGCACATTAATAAATATTTAAAATGGTTAGCTGTTGCTTCCTCTTTCGGCATGTTACTTATCTTATTAGGTGGTGCCCTTGTAACAAAAACTGAAAGTGGTATGGGTTGTGGTAGACATTGGCCTGGCTGTAATGGCCAACTAATACCTGATGTAATAACAGCAGAAGTTCTTATTGAATTTTCACACAGACTTGTTACTGGCGCAGTGGGAATATTGATCGTAGCTTTAGCTATTTGGGCTTGGCGTTCTTTAGGGCATGTACGAGAGACCAAATTTTTATCTGTAATGGCAATATTTTTTCTAGTACTACAAGCTCTTATTGGAGCTGCTCAAGTTAAATGGGGACAAGGCGATTTCATTCTCGCACTGCATTTTGGTATATCCCTTATTTCATTTGCATCTGTATTATTACTAACGTTGCTTATTTTTGAGGTTGATAGAAAGTTTGATACAGACAAAATTAGCATAGGTAAAACATTAAAAATCCATACTATTGGAGTCACTCTTTACTCTTATATTGTTATTTACACAGGTGCATTAGTTCGTCATACAAATTCTAGTTTAGTATGTAATGATTGGCCACTTTGTAGAAATGATAATTTTTCATTACCAACAAATTTATACGAATGGGTTCAAATGGGACATCGTACCGCAGCTGGTTTAATATTCATTTGGATTTTAGTTATTGCGATTCATGTTATAAAAAATTATAAAGATCAAAGAGCTATTTATTGGGGTTGGATCACTACATTAATATTAGTCTCTTTACAAGTTTGTAGTGGAATGTTTGTCGTATTGACAAAACTAAATTTATATATCTCTTTATTGCATTCTTTATTTATTTCGCTACTTTTTGGTTTACTATGCTATATGATTCTCCTCTTGTCCAGAAGTCAATTACGAAAATAAGAAAAGTGGTTCTATGTCACAGGACTGTCCAGAAAGTCAGTAAAACTGATTTTTTGTGGCAGTCTTTTTTTCTAGTTTTCCAAGTCTTGTTTTCTATATCTATTTGAGACTTTTGTTTCCTATATTCTCTTATCTGATTTTCGTTACGAGCGGCGACTCCAGTGGGATTAGCGTGACAGGTGAGACCCCACAGGAGTGCGTTTTCCGCGACGAGGAGGCTCACCGCACGCCCCACGGAAAGCGTCCGCTCGTAACGAAAATCAGCGTGGATCAGGACTTTATTTCACCAACGTTATATATTGTACAACCAGAAAAAAAGCTGTTTGACGGATATCCGTCAAACAGCTTTTTTCTATTCTCTTTCAATTTCAATTAATAAATCCCCCGTTGCAATAGCCTCACCAGCTACTACATGGATTTCTTTAATGACACCATTGAAAGGAGCTTGTACAGTTGTTTCCATTTTCATTGCTTCTGTTATTAATAAATGTTGCCCGCGTTTTACTTTACTACCATTCGTTATTGCTACTTTCAGAACAGTACCCGGCATTGTAGCACCAATATGTTTTTCATTTGTAAGATCTGCTTTTGGTTTAGATAGATGACTTACTTCCACATTCATATCTTGAATTGATACTTCACGTGGTTGTCCATTTAATTCAAAGTAAAGAATTCTATTTCCATCATGTGTCGGTTCGCTAATAGATACTAATTTAATAATTAGAGTTTTACCTACTTCGATCTCCACTTCTATTTCTTCCCCAAGTCTCATTCCATACAAGAATGTAGGTGTATCTAATACAGAGACATCTCCAAAGTTCTTTTCTGTTACAGAATATTCTTCAAATACTTTTGGATATAAAGTATAAGCAAGAATCTCTTGAATTGTTACAGGACGACCAAGTTGGTTAAATAATTTTTCTCCCACTGCTTTAAAATCTACTGGCTCTAAAAGCTCTCCAGGTCTAACCGTAATCGCTTGACGATCTTTTAATATTACTTTTTGAAGCTCTTCAGGGAAACCACCGAATGGTTGTCCAATATATCCTTCAAAAAATTCAATAACGGAGTCTGGGAAGTCGATTGTTTTTCCTCGAGTGATGACAGATATTTCATCTAAATTATTTTGTACCATGAATAGCGCCATATCTCCTACTACTTTTGAAGATGGAGTAACTTTTACTACATCACCAAAAAGTAAATTAACTCGAGAGTACATTTCTTTTACTTCTTCCCATCTTTCTCCAAGACCTACGCCTTTTGCTTGTTGTTGTAAATTACTATATTGTCCACCAGGCATTTCATGCTCATAAACTTCTGTATGTGGACTCATCATGCCACTTTCGAAATCTTGATAATATTTACGAACATCTTCCCAATAGTATGATATTTTTTCAAATGCTTTTACATCACCAATAACTTCTCTAGTTCCACCACTCATCGCATAGCTAAGCGTACTAGCACTTGGTTGGGAAGTTAGACCCGCCATAGAGCCTATCGCTGTATCTACAATATCTACCCCAGCTTCAATAGCTTTCGCGTACATGTAAATTCCGTTACCACTAGTGTCATGTGAATGAAGATGAATTGGTAAATCTATCGTACTTTTCAGTTCACTGATTAAGCGATATGCTGCTTCTGGTTTAAGTAATCCCGCCATATCTTTAATCGCTAAAATATGGGCTCCTGCAGCTTCTAATTCTTTTGCCATATCTTTATAGTACTGCACTGTATATTTGGCACGAGAGTCATCTAAAATGTCTCCTGTGTAACATATAGCTGCTTCCGCTATCTTCCCAGACTGTCTAGTTGCGTCAATTGCAACTTCCATACCTTTAATCCAGTTCAAACTATCGAAAATACGGAATACATCAATTCCTGCTTCCGCAGATTTTTGAACAAATTCCCGAATCACATTATCCGGATAATTTGTATAACCTACAGCATTTGCCCCACGGAATAACATTTGGAAAAGTACATTCGGAATCATTTCACGCATTTTAAGTAATCGATCCCATGGATTTTCTTTTAAGAAACGGTAAGCAACATCAAATGTTGCCCCTCCCCACATTTCATAAGAGAATAGATTATGCATTCCCTGTGCAGATTCTTTTGAAATACCAAACATGTCATTTGAGCGAACACGAGTAGCAAGTAATGATTGATGTGCATCTCTAAATGTAGTATCCGTTAACAAAACACCTTGCTGTTCTTTAACCCATTTCACAACGCCTTCTGCTCCATGTTGTTCTAAAATTTGTTTCGTTCCAGCTTGCGGTGGGTTAGAAGTATCGATAATAGGTTTTCTTGCAGTTTCAAAAATTGGTTTCGACTTTTGTTCTACACCAGGGAAACCATTTACTGTAACATTTCCGATGTAATTCAATAACTTAGTTCCACGGTCTTTTCTTTTTGGGAACATAAATAATTCAGGTGTAGAATCGATAAAACTAGTATTAAAATCTCCAGAGATGAAATTTGGATGTTTAACTACATTTTCAAGGAAAGGAATATTTGTTTTAATCCCTCTAATTCTAAATTCTTGCAAGTTTCTCCCCATTTTAGTAGCTGCTTCTTGGAATGACATCCCCCATGTAGAAACTTTCACTAAAAGTGAATCGTAATAAGGAGTTATTACAGCTCCTTGGAATCCATTACCTGCATCCAGACGAACTCCGAAACCTCCACTAGAACGATATACATTTAGTTTACCTGTGTCTGGCATGAAATTATTTAATGGATCTTCTGTTGTTACACGTGATTGAATAGCAAATCCAAAAAGAGGGATATTTTCTTGACTTGGAATTCCCATCTCTTCCGAATTTAAAGCAATACCATCCGCAATTTTTATTTGTGCATGTACAATGTCTACGCCTGTAATCATTTCTGTAATCGTATGTTCTACTTGAATACGAGGATTTACTTCAATAAAGAAAAACTCATTTTCTGTTACTAAGAATTCTACGGTACCTGCGTTTATGTATGAAACATTATTCATAAGTTTCACAGCAGCTTCACAAATTTCATTTCGTAATTCTGGACTTATTGAATTGGATGGAGCAATTTCTACAACTTTTTGATGTCTTCTTTGGATAGAACAATCTCTTTCATATAAGTGAATTAGATTTCCTTGTGTATCTCCTAGAATTTGTACTTCAATATGTTTTGGTTGATAAATAAATCGTTCCACATATACTTCATCCGATCCAAAAGCTGCTTTTGCTTCTGATTTCGCCCGCTCATAAGCACTTTCAAGTTCATCCTCTGTTTGAACTACACGCATTCCACGACCACCACCACCAAGAGATGCTTTAATCATTAGTGGATAACCATTTTGTTTTCCAAATGCACGAACCTCTTCTACACTTTCTACCGGCCCATCAGTACCTGGAATAACAGGTATTCCTGCTTTAACTGCTTGTTCACGTGCTTTCACTTTGTCTCCAAACATATCTAAATGCTTCGACGTTGGTCCAACAAAAATAATTCCTTCTTCTTCGCAACGTTTTGCAAATTCTAAATTTTCTGATAAAAAACCATAACCAGGATGGATAGCATCTGATTTGCTTTCTTTTGCAATTCGAATAATATCTTCAATGTCTAAATATGCATCGATTGGTTTTTTCCCTTCACCAACGAGATAAGATTCATCTGATTTAAATCGATGGAAAGCACCACTATCTTCTCTTGAATAAATTGCGACAGTTCGAAGGTTCAATTCCGTACAAGCACGAAAAATTCGAATTGCAATTTCCCCTCTGTTTGCAATTAATATTTTTTTGATTTTCTCCACAACATAATCCCCTTTATTTTTTCGATTTTTCTAATTTCACAAACATTGAGACATTCATTAATATACCTATTGCTGCAGATAATAATATAACGGATGTACCACCATAACTAATAAATGGCAGTGGTACACCTGTAAGTGGGATAATTCCCAACATGCCTCCTAAGTTAACAAACGTTTGAAAACCAATAATGCTCCCTATACCTGTTGCTATCATACGTGCTTGTGGATCTGAAGTATTTAAAGCTATTGATAAAGCTTTAAATACAATAAAAAACAATCCACATAGAACGATTAATACACCAATTAAACCAAGTTCTTCAGCTATTATAGCCATGATAAAGTCAGTATGTGGCTCAGGTAAATAGCCAAATTTTTGATTGGATTTCCCTAAACCTAACCCTGTCAATCCACCAGAACCTATAGCTATATAGCCATTAACAATTTGATATCCAAAATCCGATTCATATTCAAATGGATTAAAGAATGCTTCTAGTCTCCCAAGTCTACGAGGTGTAAGGATTGAATCTTTCAATAAGAAAATAGCTAGAAGTGCTATTGAAATAACAATGCCTATTAAACCTATCATTTTAGCAAAAGATTTAAACTTCAAACCACTTGCTGCAATGACAGAAACAGCAACAAAACAAATAATCATCGTATTTCCAACATCTGTTTCCATCATAATAGAAAATACTACTAAGCCCAATACTACAAGTGGAGGCCCAACAGATTCATTAAATTTATCTAAAGTGCCTTTTTCATATTTTTTTGTAAATATTCCAGCAAAATATAAAACTAGCACTATCTTCGCTATCTCTGATGGTTGTATATTACCAAAACCTAAGTGAATCCAGCTTTGTGAACCACTTTCTCCACCCGTTCCTAAAACATGTACTAGACCAAGTAATATAAACATGACCGTAAGCATAAAAATCATAATCGTTTTGTTTTTTAAATGTTTATATGGAAAAAGTGCGGCTATTAAAAAGGCTGGTATTGATATTAACAAATTAAACTTTTGTTTGTCAAAAAAATAATCTGGTGCCCTTCCGTATCGACTAACTGCCCAATCCATACTCGCACTATAAATCATAACTAGTCCGAATAAACAAAGTAGGAAGTAAGTAAAAAATAATGGATAATCAAAGTTTTTTAAATACCTTTTAATATAAAGAATCATTTCATAAACCTCTATTTCTTAAGCTAGAAAAAAAACTCAAACATGTGTGTTTGTTTGAGTTTTTTAGTTATTTTTCTGTATGGATTTCATGTAAAATTGATAACTCTTTTTCTAGTGAAGCAAGGATCTCTTTCCCGTCACTTCTCTCTAAAAGTCCAAGCTTAACTGCAAAATCAATCTCACGTGATAAACCAAACATTTGAGTATCAAGTACCTCTTCGTAAAGTGGACATTGTGGCATTGTTAAGTTATCCATTTGCACCTTAATCAATTGTCCAATTTTCTCTGCATCTTTCTTCAAAAGCCCGAGAGCTTTCTCTTGATACGATGGTTGTAAATAAGTATCCATGAGGACGCCCCCATTATCTATTATTTCAAAATGTTTAGCTCCATAAAGTTTATCTTTTACTCTGAGAAATTGCAAGTGTTCTATTACTCCTCTTAACTAAATAATTAATTATTCTTTTGAAGTACCAAATTTAAAGGTATACTTATATCGATTAGAAAGTTTAGAGGAGGCAATTTCGTTGGAATTTATTATCCCTATTAAAGGTGCAGTCAAGTTTAATATTACACTCGATCCAACTGTTTGGATTTTTGATGATCGTAGAATTGATTTAGATGAATTTTTTGCTGGTGAGTATGTCTACAAAGATGAACTAGTTGAATATACAAAAGTTACTTCAGCTCATTGGTCTCGCGAAATTATAGAAGGCTCTACTGTTCCACCTACATTAAAATCAGAGAAAAAATTTGAACGTACAAAACTATTAACAAGTACATTTGGAGTCGAACTAAAACCATTTATTCTAAACGCTGAACCAAGAGAAGACGCAACTAAATTAGTAATAGAAACTATAGAAGATGAACATTCATTTTTATTAGAAGATTTAGATTCGCTTTTACTAAAGTTTAGTCATAAAGGAAAGCCACTTCGTGAAGATGGTCCCGTCCATGTGTTAAAAAAAGACGGTTCTAATATAAACACGCCTATTAAAAACGTGACTGCTTTCCGAATCGAATAGGAGTTGAATATATGCGAGTAAAATGCGTAATTTGCGATCGTATCGATGAAATTTCAGATGATTTACCATTAGCAAAAAAACTTAGAAATAGACCTATCCATACGTACATGTGTCCAGAATGCCACGATCGTATCGAAGAAAGAACAAATGCCCGTTTAGCTACAGGTAAATTCATTTTTTATAAACGATCTCGACTAATAGAGAATGATTTTTAAATCCATTTGAAAATCGACAAAAACGGACAAGTTCTGCGCTATTCTTTCCGGATTACTTTGGGAGGAACTTCAGATACAATTTTCCGGTTAGCTTTGGATAATATTTATGGTAAAAGGATAAACGAGGAAGCGACCGAGAGGCTATAGGATTGCAAAAAAACAGCTCAACTACTCAAGAAGTAGTCGAGCTGTTTCTTTTTTCAATTCGTAAACGGATTTTATAAATTATTAATATTAAAGCCGCTACTAATAAAGCTTCCACTACAGGAAGGAAAAACGCTAAAAATGTTAACATTAAGCATCCCAATAGTAAGAAAATATAAATAACTAAGTTCTGACCAACTCGTAGTTTCTTAGCGAATCCTAACTTATATACAAGCACAGATAATAAGAAAATAGTTAAAAATAATACATAACCTGCCATAGCGTATGAAGGCATTGTTTCGTATATATATCTTGCTATACTAGACATTCTACCAAATACGAATTGCTTTTCCTCCAAGGTTATTCACCCTTTCAGTTCCTATTCAAGTTCTGCACTTTTCTTTTTCTTCGTAACACGTTCACGTTCGCTCTTCTCTAGAACTTTTTTACGTAGGCGAATTGATACCGGTGTAATTTCTAGATACTCATCGTCACCTAAGAACTCAATTGCTTCTTCAAGCGTTAAAATACGAGGTCTTTTGATAACGTTCGTTTGGTCTTTATTAGCTGAACGAATGTTTGTTTTTTGTTTCGCTTTTACAATATTTACAGTAATGTCAGCATCACGCGTATTTTCACCAACGATCATACCTTCATAAATATCAGTACCTGGTTCAACGAATAAAGTACCACGGTCTTCAATACCCATCATACCGTAAGTTGTTGATTTACCTGTTTCCATAGAAACAAGAACACCTTGATGACGTCCACCAACACGACCTGAAACTACTGGTTGATAGCTATCGAATGTATGGTTAATAATACCATATCCTTTAGTAAGAGACATAAACTCTGTCGTATAACCAATTAGTCCACGAGCTGGAACCATAAAGATTAAACGAACTTGTCCACTACCATTGTTGATCATGTCAATCATTTCACCTTTACGGGTACCCATTGACTCGATAATTGAACCAACGCTGTCTTCCGGTACATCAATTTGTACACGTTCAACTGGTTCACATTTTTTCCCATCAATTTCACGAACAATTACTTCTGGTTTTGATACTTGTAATTCAAAACCTTCACGACGCATATTTTCGATTAAAATCGACAAATGAAGCTCTCCGCGACCTGAAACTGTCCAAGCATCTGGAGAATCAGTATCTTCAACACGTAAAGATACGTCCGTTTCTAATTGTGCACGTAGACGTTCTTCAATTTTACTTGAAGTAATCCATTTACCTTCACGACCAACGAATGGAGAGTTATTTGTTAAAAACGTCATTTGTAACGTTGGTTCATCAATACGTAATGGAACTAAAGCTTCTGGATGGTCTGTAGGACAAACTGTTTCACCTACGTTGATTTCTTCCATACCAGATACCGCGATTAAATCTCCAGCTTTAGCTGATTGAATTTCTTCACGTTTTAAACCGAAGAAACCAAATAACTTAGTTACACGGTAGTTCTTAACTTTTCCATCAAGTTTCATTAAAGAAACTTGTTGTCCAACTTCAATTGTCCCACGGAATACACGGCCAATACCAATACGACCAAGATAATCATTATAGTCAAGTAATGCTACTTGGAATTGTAATGGTTCATCTGAGTTATCAATTGGTGCTGGAATTGCTGAAATGATCATTTCAAATAGAGATTTCATGTTTTCTTCTTGTTTAGAAGGATCTGCATCTAATGAAGAAGTACCATTTACACCTGAAGCAAAAACAACAGGGAATTCTAATTGATCTTCATCTGCACCTAATTCTATGAACAATTCTAAAACTTCATCAACTACTTCTAGTGGACGAGCCGAATCTTTATCTACTTTGTTTACAACAACGATTGGTGTTAATCTTTGTTCTAATGCTTTTTTCAATACGAAACGCGTTTGAGGCATACAACCTTCATATGCATCAACAACTAGTAAAACACCATCTACCATTTTCAAGATACGCTCAACTTCGCCGCCGAAGTCAGCATGTCCAGGTGTATCAAGGATATTGATACGTTTACCGTCATAATCTACAGCTGTATTTTTAGCTAAAATTGTAATACCGCGTTCACGCTCGATATCATTCGAGTCCATTGCACGTTCTTCAACGTGTTCATTTGAACGGAAAGTACCTGATTGTTGTAATAATTGGTCAACTAAAGTTGTTTTACCATGGTCAACGTGAGCTATAATTGCAATGTTTCTTAAATCTTGTCTTAAATTTGTCATTTTTCCACTCCATATTCTTTTTTCGAGTCCATAACTGTGCTATTATATCATAAGTGAATCTAAAGTAATAATGTTTTTTTAGAAATTATTGGAGGTGTAGTTAAATGCGTGATATTAAATGGATTTTCGTATTGTTTTCTCTTTGTGCAATACTTTCTATGGCTTTTATAGGAATTGCTGTCGCATTCAGAAGTATTCTTTTGATCATTCTAGGAATTATCCTATTATTTGTAGTCATGGGATACGGTTTTAAAACAAAGAAAAAAATGCGTGATCAAGGATTATTATAAGAATTAGATTAGCAAGGTAAACTTGCTAATCTTTTTTATTTTACGCGCACATATTCATCTAATATTTCACTATGTACAACCGGTCTTGCCACTATAAATGTATTTTGCACTAATAGATTTATTGGATGATTAGATAATGTAGTGACAATTGCCCCTACTTCATTTGCAATGACCATCCCTCCAGCAATATCCCATGGTGACAACCTCATAGACATATACGCATCTAATCTACCTGTCACAACATATCCAATTTCAATTGCCGCTGAACCATAAGATCTTGTTCCTCTAACCTTCTGTAACAGTTTCACTATTCCTTCATGTTCTAAATATTTGTTTGGCAAAACCCAACTAGTATTAATGCCAATAATAGCTTGCCCCAATAATCCATCTGTTAAAAGTGGAATTCTAATATCATTAAAAAATGCACCTTCTCCAAGTGTTGCAGATATTAAATCATCGTCCATTACATTATAAATATATCCAAGTAATCCTACTCCATCTTTATAAATTCCAAGTGAAATAGCGAAGTTCTTTTTTTGATGGATAAAGTTCATCGTTCCATCTATAGGATCCAAAATCCAAATGTACCCGTTTAAATGGCTGATCTCATCTCCGAATCCTTCTTCTCCCAAAATTCGTTGATCTGGAAATTCTTTTTTTATTTGTTTTATAAAAAATTGTTCTGTTTCTTTATCAATATTTGTAACTAAATCATTAGCTGCTGATTTAGATTCTACAACCAGTTCACTTGAAAATGAACTCCTGATTCTACCAGCTGCTTCTTTAATTAAAGACTTCGCAAATTTATCCATTACATGTATATTGATAGGTCATCCACCTCTCTAAAGCCTTTTTATTTATTATAAAGAAAAAAACACCGGCTGTCTGTTAATTAGCAGGTGTTTTTTATGTGTATATATAAATCTTTAACTTAGCCCAGTGCATTTAATTCCTCCAACAGTTGATAAATTTCGTTTAATCGTTTTTTGGATTCCTCCATCTCTTTCTCATCTTTATTTGTCATGGCATCGAATAGAGAAGCTAATTGATAATCCAACTCAAATTTCAACCCTTGAATTCTTTCCTTTTCTACATTTGTTTTACGAATAACGTGAGCAACCTGTCTCATAAATAACACCCCTTCTTTTATTTTTAATATCGGAATATTCTGAAGATTTTTTATAATTTATGCCAAAAAGAAATTTTTGTCAACTAAAAAATCTTATATACAAGATTTTTACCCAATTTTCTTATAATATAAACATATAAAGTGAAAGGAGTTTTAAAATGAATAAAACTTTTTGGGAAAACTCAGATTTTGATGTCTTTCAAATAGACGGTTTAGAAAACAGAATGGAAGCACTTGTTACACGTGTCCGTCCTAAGTTTGAGGAATTAGGAAAACAATATAGCCTATACTTTTCAGGTGTTCTTGGGAATGAATATTTTGCACATGTTGCCAAGCACGCTAGGCGCTCTGTGAATCCTCCAAAAGATAGTTGGGTAGCATTTGCCCCTTATAAGCGGGGCTATAAGGCATTACCACATTTCCAAGTTGGTCTATGGGGTAGCCATTTATTTATTATTCTTGCAGTTATTTATGAAGCACCTGATAAAGTAGCTATTGCAGAACGATTATTAAATGCTAAAGAGATGTTCCATAAAGTCCCAGACCACTTTATTATTTCAGGAGATCATATGAAACCAATTGCTACTCCTTTAAAAGTTGCCAAGAAAAATGAGTTAGATGTATTACTTACCCGACTTCGTGATGTGAAAAAGGGAGAGTTTCTAGTCGGTGTTCATATCCCTCGGGAAGAAGCTGTAAAATTTACCGAAGCAGAATTTTTTAAACTTACAGAAGAAACTTTTGAAGCACTTTTACCAATTTATAAAACGATGATTAATATGAAATAGTAAAACCCCTCCAATTGCTTGGTAGAAAACAAACTATTGGAGGGATTTTCTTTATACTTTAATAATTGCACCATCATTTTTTTCTTTCATCATTTTGATAATTGGAAAGCTTGCATAACCACTTTCTTTTTCAAATTCTCGAAAATAAGTTTTTTCTTCTGCCATAGAAGGTACTATTTCTTTAAACCTTCTATATTTTTTAATTAATTCTTCTCTCTTGACACCGTTTTCATACGCTTTTTCAATGACCTCAAAAAACTGAACAACATCCACTATTTCACTCGTGGACCAATCAATAGAGAATGGATAAGTATATTCCATTTTTTAGCCCTCCTATACATGCCATTTTTTTCTTACCTCTTCTGCATCATTTACCATACGCTTGATTAGATCATCTACAGATGGAATATCACCTATCAGCCCGACTGATTGCCCAGCCCATCCAAATCCATTTGCGCTATCGCCATTATAAATGAACTGCTTGTTTGCTTCTCCACTGATGTATTCCTTTAAAGCATCATATGTCGGAGTATCCTTTTCAATTCGTAGAATTTTTTCTGTCCATTCATTTTTTAATGCTCTAGCGGGCGCACCTATAGATTTTTTTATAATGGTTGTATCTATTTCTTGACCAACTATTAAAGCATTTTTATAAGCCTCGGAAGCATGAACACATTCTTTAGTTGCAATAAAACGTGTCCCCATTTCAATACCTTCTGCCCCAAGTGCATGCGCTGCCATCCATCCTCGTCCGTCAGCAATACCTCCTGAAGCTATTACTGGAATACCAACAGAATCTACCACTTGAGGAATTAAAACCATGGAACCTATATCATCCCTACCTAAATGGCCCCCCCCCTCTTGACCAACAACCATAACAGCATCTGCTCCTAATTGCTCCGCTTTTTGAGCTTGACGTTTTGCCGCTACTAGAACCAACTTTTTAATCGATGTATTTGCAAGTTTATCTAATATAGTTGCTGGATTTCCTCCAGTCATTGAAATAACAGGAACTTCTTCATCGATTGCTACTTGCAACATATGTTCATAAGGTCTCCCAGTTTGACCTACTGCAAAGTTTACCCCAAAAGGTTTATCTGTTAACTTTCTCACCTTCTGTATTTCTTCGCGCAATTCTTGTGGTGTATTCAAACTCATGGCCGTCACTTGTCCAAGACCACCGGCATTAGAAACCGCTGCACATAAATCAGAGTAAGCTAAATAAGCAAGTCCCCCTTGAATAATTGGATAGTCTATTCCTAATAATTCAGTAACCCTCGTCTGAAAATTCAATATAATCCCTCCTGTTGATATAATTTTAATATAGTTGAGACAATCATTCAATTCCTAATAATAATTTTAATAGTCACGTAACTTTGAAAGTGCTATAATTCATTTTGTTTTAAAAAAAATAATATTAGAGGTGGTATGAGCGTTGTCACAATTAGAAACTCCTTTGTTCGATGCACTACTTAAGCATCGAAATCGTCATCCTATCCAGTTTCATATTCCTGGACATAAAAAAGGGAAAGGGATGGACCCTGCATTTCGCGAGTTCGTTGGAGATAATGTACTTTCTATTGATTTAATCAATATCGCTCCTTTAGACGATTTACACTCTCCTAAAGGTGTCATTAAACAGGCACAACAATTAGCTGCTGAAGCATTCGGAGCAGATGAGACATTTTTCTCTGTCCAAGGTACTAGCGGTGCAATCATGACTATGATTCTAACTATTTGTGGCCCAGGCGATAAGCTATTAGTTCCACGAAATGTTCATAAATCTATTATGTCTGCAATAGTTTTCGCAGGTGCAATTCCAGTATTTATTCACCCAGAGGTGGATAAAGATTTTGGTATTTCTCATGGTATTTCGGCAGAATCTGTTGAGAGAGCATTAGTTGCCAATCCAGATGCAAAAGGAGTACTTGTGATTAATCCAACATATTTTGGATTTGCTGCTGATTTGAAAAAGATTGTGGACATTACACATAAAAGGGGAATACCTGTTGTAGTGGATGAAGCACATGGTGTTCATATCCACTTTAATGACAGACTACCCATATCTGCCATGCAGGCTGGTGCCGACATGGCAGCAACCTCTGTTCACAAACTTGGTGGTTCCATGACACAGAGTTCGATTTTAAACGTGAAAGAGGGTCTTGTCTCTTCTAAACGTGTTCAATCTGTTTTATCCATGCTCACAACAACTTCTACATCTTATCCTCTTCTAGCGTCACTAGACACCGCTAGAAGACAGTTAGCTATTCACGGGGAGGATTTAATCGGAGAAGCTGTAAACCTTGCTGAAGACGCACGTGAGCGCATTAATAAGATCCCTCATTTACGTTGTGCCGGTAAAGAAATCTTAAAAACTTCCGCGACTTTTGATATGGATCCGACGAAACTATTAATAAGTGTAAAAGATTTAGGTATTACTGGATTTGATGCAGAAATTTGGCTAAGAGAAAAAGCAAATATTGAAATCGAGCTATCGGATTTATATAATATACTTTGTTTAATTACACTTGGAGATTCAAAAAAAGAAGTTAATATACTAATCAACGCATTAAAACGGATGGTTATTGCACATGAATCAGAAGCCGTTGTAATCGAACCTTCCGTGACATTACCAGGAATTCCATTACTTGCAATGTCACCTCGTAATGCTTTTTACGCAGAGACGGAAACAATTTTCCTATCAGAGGCAAGTGGACGTATCTCTGCTGAATTTGTCATGGTATACCCACCTGGAATCCCAATCTTTATTCCCGGGGAAATAATCACGCAAGGAAATATCGATTATATCCAAATGAATTTAGAAGCGGGACTGCCAGTACAAGGTCCAGAAGACGATACACTTCAAACGATTCATGTAATTAAAGATACTCATGATAATTTTAACTAAAAAAGGCAGCTCCATATCGGATTAATAATCCATATGGAACTGCCTTTTTAACATAATAAGAAAGTATCTGTCTAGCTCCAGCGCCTTGCCACCTTATAACATAAACCAAGCGAATAACGGGCAAATAAATGCACCTATTATGGCACTTAACGTCATGCCTACAGTTCCCATTGACAACGTTTGTTCCCCATACTCTGAAAGTTTGGCAACCCCAATAGCATGAGATGCACTTCCCATCGAAACACCCTTGCTAACAGGATTATTAATTTTACATATTTTAAAAATGTATGGACCTAAAATAGCACCAGTTAAGCCTGCCAAAATAACAAATACCACAGTCAACGAAGGAATTCCTCCTAGCGATTCCGTTATTTTCATCGCAACAGGTGTCGTAATAGATTTTGAAAATAAAGAAGCTACTATCTCTTGATCAACTCCAATCAATTTAGCTAATAGAATGACACTAATAATGCCAGAAATTAATGCAACTGTGACGCTTGTAATAATAGAAAATAAGTTTTTCTTTATTAAATTTCTTTGTGTATATAAAGGATAAGCAAAACTAACTATAGCTGGACCAAGGAATGCATCAATCCATTTTGCCCCACTCATATATGTATCATACGAAACTGAAAATGATGTTAATAGGATTACCAATACGATAGTGGCCGTCAACACAGGAAATAGAATCGGAGTCGAAAATCTGCCATAAAGCTTTTTCATCAATAGAAAAACAATAATAGTAGCTAAAACCGTACCAATTGCAAGCAATTAAATGGACTCCTTTCTAATTTCATTTTCTTCAATATACTGACATAACTTTCCTGAAAGAATAATAGTTAATATTGTGCTAATAATGACAGCAACTAATAACAACAAACCTTGAAAAGACAATAATTCAGGGAAGTTCATTACGCCAACAGTTGCAGGGATAAAAAATAATGGTAAAAATGCAAGTATAAACCCTGCTCCATCTTTAATAAGAGCTTCCGGAATAATATGTAACATCATTAAAATTAAGAGCAATAGTAACCCTACTATTGATCCCGGAAAGTTAATCCCCAACAACTCTACAGTAAACGTACCAATCAATGAAAATAAAAACAAAATGGCTATTTGAAAGATGATTCTTATATATTTGGATAGAATAATATTTTTAAAAGTCGTACTTTTAATTTTAAGCCCTCCTAAGTTGTAAGAACAGGAAATATTTCACACCAAATAAGAAAAGCGCAAGCGCCTATTACTGCCCCGAGCTTTGCGCAGGAGCACAGGCGACTTACGCTAGACAAATTGTGCAATTTTAGATACTTCCTTATCTTTTAAGAAAGCTCTGTGAAATCACCTTATTCCACAGAGTTTCATTAACTATTTAACTCCTTTAATAGTTTGCGGATCTATTAAATCATATCCTTTTGCACGAAGCCCCTCTACGATTCCAGTTAAAGCTTCCGCTGTCCATTTACGGTCATGCATTAATAAATTTGCACCGTTCGTAAGGTATTCCGTATTTACCATGATATCTGTCAGATTAGTAGCATCCATATATTGCTTTTCCCAATCATATCCATACGTCCAATTCATCAGTAGCATACCCTCCTCGTGAACTAGATTTCTACTAAAGTCTGTATTTACTCCAAAAGGCGCGCGAAAAAATATTGGTTTTTCACCAATAATGGCTTCTACTGTTTCATTTACTTTTATTATTTCTTCTCTTTGTTGCTCTTCCGTACTATTTTTGAGATTTGCATGAGTTTGTGTATGGTTTCCAATCGTAAATCCCATTTCAACTATTGCTTTTAAGTTTGCTTTTTCTTCATCGGTATCGATAAAATGTCCATTTACAAAAAAGATCGCTGGTGCATTTAGTGCTTTTAATGTTTTCGCCATTTCAAAGGCATATTTGTCTGGAGCATCATCAATCGTTAACAATACAGCCTTGGGATTAGCATCGTCAATCGGCTGAAGCGCCCAATTAGCGGGATTTAACTCATAAAGTATTTCAGGTTTAGTTATTACCGGATCCTGTACGACTTCTATCGTTTCTTCCTCCACAGGCTCAAGAACCATTGATTCTGTTGATTCTCCATTTTCTTTTGGAGCAGCGGGTTCCTCCTCGGCAACTCCACATGCAGAAAGGACAAATAATACAGCAAGAAGCAGTAACCACTTTGATAAATTCATTTCAATCACCTAACCCTTTCCTCATTATTTTAACATGAGAAAAAGAAAGCAGTGTAGAGAAATTCTACACTGCTTTCTTAACGTATAGTTAGTTATTTAAACCTTTGTTTTTTCTAAACTTAGCAAAAAATTCATATACCAGTGGTACAAAAATTAGTGTTAGTAAAGTAGAACTTGTTAAACCACCTATTACCGTAACACCTAAGCCCTTAGATATTAATCCGCTACCTTCCGCTCCAATAGCAAGTGGTATTAGCGCTCCTATTGTTGCCAGTGCAGTCATTAAAATAGGTCGAAGTCTTGTTGCTCCTGCCTCTAAAATAGCTTCACGTGTTGAATGTCCTTCTTTCTCAATGTGAATAACACGGTCGATTAAGACAATTGCATTTGTAACAACAATTCCGATTAACATAAGTAAACCGAGCATGGAGGATACACTTAATGTTTCTCCTGCTATGAACAACCCTACTAAAGCCCCGATTGCCGTAAATGGCAATGAGAATAGAATTGCAAATGGTGCAAGTCCCCCGCCGAATGTAACAACTAAGATTAAATACACGATCGCAATAGCTGCAAGCATCGCTAATCCTAATTGTGTAAATGCCTCTGTAATATCAGCAGTAACACCTGAAGTACTAATTTCTACTCCTGCAGGAATTTCTAATTTATCCACCTTTTCTTGAATAGTTGCAGATGCACTAGCTACATCGTCAACAGTCAAAGTACCTGATACACTCGCAAAGATTTTTCCTTCACGGCGATTTACAGTATCAGAACTTGTTCCTTCTTCAACTGTTACTAGTTCCGAAATAGGAACTTCAATGCCAAGTGGTGTGGCAACAGTTTCGTCCAACAAATCATCTACGGATGTTTGGGACTTAACTTGTTGATCAATATATACATCTACTGTTTGCTCATCATTTGTAATAGTCGTTAACACTTCACGTTGAACGTTTGGATTCAATTTCATCCCAATTTGTGCAGTTGTTAAACCGTATTGCGCTAATTTGTCTTCATCTACTTTAAAAGTAAATTCTTTATATGATTTAGATAAGCTTGTATCTGTATCTTTAATATCATCACTGTCTTCTAAAATAGTTGCGATACTTTCTATCACTGGAACAATATCTTTTTCATTATTTCCATAAACAAAATAACTTACTTCATTACTAGATCCGCTAGTAGAGAAGTCTTGAGATTTCCATTCGCCTTTAGTATCAAAGCCTTGGATATCTTCCAGTACACTTTCTTTCACTTTTGTAAATTCTTCTGTATCTGGATCAAACGTAACATACATCAGAGATCCATTAGAAGCACCTGGAGCCATTGGATTTGCCCCACCAATTGACACTTGAACAATATCTACGTCTTCTTTGTCCAAGAAGTATTGTTCTACTTGTTCTACACTTGTACTGACATCATCTGAAGTTTCTCCAGCATCTGGCGTATATGTGACATACATTAACTTCTGTTCTTCTTCTGGTAAGAAACTCACACCAACTACAGGAATTAAAAATAAGCTAGCTGCTAATAGGACAATTGACACAATTGATGTAATCGCTTTGTGGTTTAATGTCCAAGTTAACATTTTTTTATAGAATGCTGCAAGTTTACCTTGTGATTCTTTATGGGACACAGGACCCTTTTCCATATTCTTTTTAAACAATGTATGGGAAAGCATAGGTACAATTGTTACCGCTACTAATAGAGATGCTAGTAAAGCAAACACCATCGTTAGTGCAAAAGGTAAAAATAGTTCTCCAACCATTCCCCCTACTAATCCAAGAGGTAAGAATACTGCGATTGTAACCAACGTAGAAGATAATATTGGTATGAACATTTCTTTCGTTGCTTCACGAATTAAATCTTTTCCTTTTAATTTTTCACTTGGTAAGCTCATTCGGCGATAAATATTTTCTACTACAACAATGGAGTCATCAATTACACGAGCAATTGCTACTGTCATTGCACCAAGTGTCATCATATTTAGTGTGATTTCCATTTGATTTAATAAGATAAACGCAATTAATATTGATAATGGAATTGAAATAATCGAAATGATCGTTGACTTAAAGTTACGTAAGAACAACAAGATTATGATTACTGCAAATAACGCACCAAATACTGCTTTACTGACCATTGTTTCAACAGATGCTTCAATTGGTTGACCTTGATCTAATGTGATATCAATGACCAATCCGTCATCATCTTTTTCTAATTCAGGTATAAGGTCTTTTACAGCATTAACAACTTCCACTGTATTTGCATCTTGTGCCTTTACAATTTGAATGGATATTGCTTCTTGCCCATTTGTACGAGAAATAGATTCTGCTTTACCAATAAATTCTATTGTTGCAACTTCTTTTAATGTGACAGAAGACATTCCTGTAGGACTAACTACTGGAATTTTTAGATTTTCTAAATCTTCTAGCGTAGCAACTTTTCCGTCAACTACAACAGACTGTTCTGATTCCTCAAATTGGAATAATCCTAAAGGCATCGTTAAATTTGTCCCCTGTACAATTGCCTTCACAGTAGCTTCATCAAGTCCAAGTTCAACCAATTTTGCTTGGTCAAAAATTAAACTTACTTCTTCTACTTGTTGTCCAGTGATAGCTGCAGAGGAGACACCCTCAATTCCTGTTATTTGAGGAACGATACTACCCTCTACATCCTTTGTTAATGCTTCTAAATCTTTTTCTGTATTAGCTATACTTAACGCTATAACTGGAAAAGCATTGATACTTATTTGTGTAACCGAAGGATCTTGAACAGCTTCTGGCTTAGTTACAGCGTCCAATGCTTCTTGCACACCTTTTGCTGCATCATCCATATCAATACCATATGAGTATTCAATTTGGAGGGAAGATGCATTTTGAAAAGAAGTGGAGCTAACCGTTTTTACACCTTCCAAATTACTTACCGCTTTTTCAAAAGGCTCCGAAATATCTTTCGCAACTTGTTCTGGAGTTGCGCCTGGATAAACAGTTGTAACCGAAACTATTGGAATTGTAATATCTGGAATTGTTTCTAGTTTCATTTGTGTACCAGCATATATACCAGTAGCTGTAATAATAAGTGTTATTAGCCATACTGCTAATTTATTCTTCATGACAAAGTTAATTATGGAACTCATTTTTTTCCCCCAAGATTATATATTTTGACCGTTTAGTCACATTACTTTATAATAGTAAATGACTAGTCGGTCATAAGTCAACTGAGAAGAATAGTGGGTGATACGATGTCCGAAAAGAAAATATTAATAATAGATAAATCTGTAGAACTATTCGCGAAAAACGGATTCGAATCTACTTCTGTCCAGGATATTACCAAAGCATGTGGAATTTCAAAAGGAGCTTTTTATCTCCATTTCGAATCTAAAAACAGTTTACTTATAAGTATATTCCAACTTTTCTTAGATAAATTTACAGAAAAAGTTTCTAGTGCTTTGCAAATGGAAGTTTCTCCAAAAGATAAACTTGAACTTTTTCTACGTATCCAATTTGAAGAAACAGATCATTACTCCAACTTTATACTGATGTTATTAAGAGAACAAACAAAGCCAGATAATAATGATTTATTTTTATTAATGAAAAAAATGGATACACAGTTAAACGATAATCTAAGCACATTGCTAGTCGATATTTATGGAGAAGACATAGAAAATCATCTTGTTGACATGATCATCATGATAAAAGGGCTAATGAAGGGATATTCTGAATTAATTGTTATGTGTGATAGCAATTTTGATCATAGTAAACTAGCACGCTATCTTCTTTCTAGAATAGACTCATTAGTAGCAGGTCTTACAACTCCATTTTTAGAAACAAACTTTTTCAACAAAAACAACCCCGAATTAGACTGTAGCAAGTCTTAATTCGGGGTTGTTTTTCCTTTTACTTCAATTCTTCCGTTATTGTAAGGGGAAACAGGTCTAGTTAAACAAGTCTCTAACGCCTTGAAATCCTTCTCAGACATAGCTTTTAAAAGTTCTTGATCAGCCCTTAATTCGTTTTAAATACTGGATCATACGCTAACGTTTCTTCTATAGGGAATGTCACTTGTTTTCTATATCTATTTGAACCGATGATTCCAATATTCTCTTATCTGATTTCCGTTCCGAGTGGCGACTCCAGTGGGATTAGCGTGACAGGTGAGACCCCACAGGAGCGCGGTTTTCGCGACGAGGAGGCTCACCGCACGCCCCACGGAAAGCGTCCGCTCGGAACGAAAATCAGCGTGGATTAGTATTTATTAACTTCAGAGATATTGATAAAAAAATGACATTAGTGAAATTCCATCCCTTTCTCCTGTTCGACCGAGAAGAGGATTTTATTTCACCAACGTCATTTGACAAAGAACCAAAAAAACCTCTCAAGGCTATTAAGCTTTGAGAGGTTTTTCAGAGAGTTTATTTTGTTAGAATATGAATTGGATGACCCATAACAACTTCTGCAGCTTCCATTGCAATTTCACCTAATGTTGGGTGAGCATGAATAGTCATTGCGATGTCTTCTACAGTCATACCAGCTTCAACTGCTAAACCAAGTTCAGCAATCATATCAGAAGCTCCTTGACCAACAATTTGAGCACCAAGAAGTAATCCGTCTTCTTTGCGAGATACTAACTTAACAAAACCTTCTGTTGCATTAAGTGCAAGTGCACGACCATTTGCTCCGAATGGGAATTTCCCAGCAACAACTTCATAGCCTTGTTCTTTCGCTTCAGCTTCATTTAATCCTACTGTAGCCATTTCTGGATCAGTAAAGCATACTGCAGGAATTGCTAAATAATCTACTACAGAAGTTTGTCCTGCAATAGCTTCAGCTGCAATTTTACCTTCGTATGATGCTTTGTGCGCAAGTTGTGGTCCTGCAACAATGTCACCAATAGCATAGATATTAGGAATGCTTGTACGACATTGCTTATCTACTTCTAGTAAACCACGTTCAGCAAACTTAATGCCTAGTTCTTCAAGACCCATTTCATCCGTATTCGGACGACGACCTACAGTAACTAATACATAATCAGCTTCAACTTTTTTCTCTTCTCCGCCAACTTCATAAGTTACTACTACGCCATTTTCTGTTTCTTCCACACCTTTAGCAGAAGCTTTTACTACAATTTCAACGCCTTTTTTCTTAAGGCCTTTTTTAACGATTGAAGTCATTTGCTTTTCAAAGCCAGCTAAAATATCATCGCCGCCTTCAATAATTGTTACATTAGAACCAAGGTTAACAAAAGCTGACCCTAACTCTGTCCCAATATATCCTCCACCGATTACTACTAGGTTTTTTGGAATTTCAGGTAAACTTAGAGCACCAGTAGAATTAATCACACGTTTTGTATATTTAAAAGTTGGAATTTCAACAGGACGAGATCCAGTTGCGATAATTACATTTTTAAAAGTATACGTTTGTGCTGATGTTTCATCCATAACACGAACTGTATTAGCATCTACAAAATAAGCTTCACCCATTACTACTTCAATATTGTTTCCTTTTAATAGTCCAGAAACACCGCTAGTTAATTTTTTTACAACACTGTCTTTGAAAGCTTGTGCTTTTGAAAAATCAATTTTCACGTCAGTAGCTGTTATACCCATGTCATCTGCATGTTGAGCTTGTTCAAAACGATGACCAACAGAGATCAATGCTTTTGAAGGAATACATCCTACGTTTAAGCACACTCCACCAATATTTTCTTTTTCTACTACTACTACTTTTTGTCCTGTTTGTGCAGCACGAATTGCAGCTACATATCCTCCGGGACCTGAACCAATAACTAATGTTTCTGTTTCGATTGGGAAATCTCCTACTACCATTTTTTACGCCTCCATTAATAATAATTCCGGATTGCTAAGCAAACGTTTCATGTGATTCAACGCATTTTGAGCAGTTGCACCATCAATCATTCGATGATCGAAGCTCAATGATAATGCTAACACAGGTGCCGCTACAATTTCACTATTTTTTATTACAGGTTTTTCAGAAATTCTTCCAATTCCGAGAATCGCAACTTCTGGATGGTTAATAACCGGCGTAAACCATTGGCCTCCAGCTGATCCAATATTCGAAATAGAGCAAGATGCGCCTTTCATTTCAGCAGCAGCTAATTTACCATCACGTGCTTTAACAGCAAGTGCATTTATTTCATCTGAAATGGCAAATATAGATTTGCGATCCGCATGCTTAATAACAGGAACTAATAAACCTCTGTCCGTATCCGCCGCAATCCCAATATTGAAGTAATGTTTTTGAATCACTTCGTTTGTTTCATCATCATACGAAACATTAAATTGAGGGAATTCTCTCAGTGTACTTACTAATGCTTTTACGACATATGGTAAGTATGTTAATTTAATATTTTTCTCAGCAGCTATATCTTTGAATTTTTTACGATGTGCAACAAGTTCCGTTACATCTACTTCATCCATTAACGTTACATGCGGAGCAGTATGTTTTGAATGTACCATTGCTTTAGCAATTGCTTTACGCATTGGAGAAAGTTTTTCTCTAGTTTCCGGGAATTCACCCTCAAACGAAACTGGAGCAGCAGCTTTTTCTTTTGGCGCTGATACTTGCGTAGTTTCAGTAGAAGCTTCACTAGTAACTTCCGGTGATTTCTGGTCACCAGATTTAAATGATTCAATATCTTCTTTTAAAATACGACCATTTTTGCCTGATCCATTAACTTCTTCAATCTCTACTTCATGTTCACGTGCAAATTTACGTACGGAAGGCATTGCAATAACACGTACATTACCTTTCGCTTCTTGTTTAGTTACTTTTTCAGAAGAAACAACTTGGTCGGAAGTATTCGTTTTTTCTTTTTCAATTGTTTGTCCAGATTCAGCTGTAGCTTGAACTTGAGCTTCTATTTTTTCTTCCGCTTTTACTTCGTCGCTATGATCTCCCTTAAACTGAAGGTCTTCATATCCAGGTGCATCAATTTTAATCAAGATATCACCAACTATTGCTACGGTACCTTCACTAACTAAAACTTCGGTAACTTTCCCTTTTACAGGTGATGGGATTTCGACAACTGCTTTATCATTTTGTACTTCACATAAAATATCATCTTCGTCTACTTCGTCTCCTGCTTTTACAAACCACTTAACGATTTCGCCTTCATGTATACCTTCACCGATATCTGGTAATCGAAATTCAAATGCCACATTATTCACCCTTTCTTGTAAAATTAATTAATCAGAACGTTAATACTATCTTAGCTTTTTCTACTATATCCTTAGAATTCGGTAACCAAACTGTTTCTGCTTGAGAGAAAGGAAAAACAGTATCAGCAGCAGTAACACGTAAAACTGGAGCTTCTAGACTAAGGATAGCTCTTTCTGAAATTTCTGCTATTACATTCGCAGCAATACCTGCTTGTCTTTGAGCTTCTTGCACAACAATTGCACGATTTGTTTTCTCAACCGACGTTATAATCGTATCAATATCAAGTGGCTGAATAGTACGTAAATCAATCACTTCAACTGAATACCCTTCTTTTTCTAACTCTTCTGCAGCTTTCAAACTTTCATGAACCATTGCACCATAAGAAATAATAGTTAAATCTGTTCCTTCACGTTTAACATCTGCTTTACCAAGAGGAATTGTATATTCTTCTTCTGGAACTTCTCCACGGAATGAACGATACAGTTTCATATGTTCCAAGAAAATTACTGGGTCGTTATCACGAATGGCAGAGATTAATAATCCCTTCGCATCGTAAGGAGTTGATGGGATAACTACCTTCACACCAGGTGTAGAAGTCATTAGTAACTCCAAGCTGTCTGCATGCATTTCTGGAGTATGCACTCCCCCACCAAAAGGAGAACGGATAGTCACAGGTGCATTAAATGCTCCTCCTGTACGGAAACGCATACGAGCTAGTTGACCTGCTATAGAATCCATTACTTCAAATACAAACCCAAAAAACTGGATTTCAGGAACTGATCTATATCCTTGCAGCGAAAGACCTACTGCAAGACCACCGATACCTGATTCAGCTAATGGCGTATCAAAAACGCGATCTTCCCCGAATTCTTTTTGTAATCCTTCAGTTGCACGGAATACTCCTCCGTTAACGCCGACGTCTTCACCGAAGACTAGAACGTTTTCATCATTTTTTAGCTCAGTACGGAGAGCATCCGTAATTGCTTGAATCATCGTTAATTGTGCCATCGGTTACTTCGACTCCTTCTCTGTATAGTAAGCTAATTGCTCATCTAAGTTATATGGATTTACTTCATACATATTATTTATTAAATCTGTTACTTTTTGTTTAGGAGCAGCATCTGCTTTTTTAATTGCTTCTTTTATTTCTTCTTTTGCTTTTTCAATTACTGCAGCTTCTGTTTCTTCATTCCAAATACCTTTTGTTTCAAGATATTTACGGAAACGTACTAATGGGTCTTTCTTTTCCCATTCAGAATCTGTTTCAGAAGTACGGTATCTAGTTGGATCATCACCAGCCATCGTATGTGGACCATAACGGTAACACACTGTTTCGATAAGCGTTGGTCCTTCTCCATTAATCGCACGATCCCTAGCATCTTTAGTTACAGCATAAACTGCTAATGGATCCATACCATCTACTAGAACACTTGGAATCCCTGCAGCAATACCTTTTTGAGCAATTGTTTTCGCTGCTGTTTGTAACTCACGAGGAGTAGAAATTGCAAATTGGTTATTTTGAACAATAAATACAGCTGGCACTTGGAAAGCACCTGCAAAGTTGATTCCTTCATAGAAATCACCTTGAGAAGATCCTCCATCACCAGTATAGGAAATTGCAATCGCTTTCTTTCCACGTTTTTGCATACCTAGAGCGACACCAGTTGCCTGAACAAATTGTGCACCAATAATAATTTGTGGTGGGAATACATTGACACCTTCTGGAATTTGATTACCCATGAAGTGTCCACGTGAGAATAGGAATGCTTGCCATAATGGCAGACCATGCCAAACGATTTGTGGTACATCACGATATCCTGGAAGAATAAAATCTTCTTTTTCCAATGCAAATTGAGATGCAAGTTGAGATGCTTCTTGTCCAGCTGTTGGAGCATAGAAACCAAGACGACCTTGACGGTTTAATGAAATCGAGCGTTGATCTAAAATTCTCGTATATACCATACGGCTCATTAATTCAACTAATTCATCATCACTTAGGTTTGGGATTGCTTGTTCGTTAACGATTACACCTTCCTCGTTTAAAATCTGAAACATTTCAAACTTTTCTTCAATTTCTTGAAGCGTTTTCTTCGGGTCTAACTGCGACGTATTTTTTTCAACCATAATAGCTACACTCCTTCTCTTCTGTATCATGAAAATGTTTTTAATAAATAATACAACTACGATTCTTTTTTATTATACTCAAGTTTAAATCCGCGGTCAATCATATATAATAAGGGTTTTATTTTTTATGAATATTAAAAATCCTTCACACTGTATTAGTCAATTAACCCATCTGTATTATATCAGTCTATCAAAAAAGCCTTTTTATATAACACAAAAGCAGTCTTTAAAAAGACTGCTTTTGCTCTAAAAAGTTAGTTATTCTCTTGTTTAATAGACGAGAATACTTCACTCTTTACTTGATTTAATTGTGTTGTTAAATCGTTAAATTGTTGTACATTTTTTTGCACAATTTCATTTTGCTTGTTTACTTTTTTAACTTTTTCTTGAATTAAACTCACTTCAATATTTTTTTCTACTAGCATGTTATACAATTCTTTTTGTAAGTTTGCTAATATCGTATATTCTTTTTTTACATCTTCATAAGTAGTATAACGAGATTGCAATGCTTCTTTAATTTTTAATAGCTCAGCTTGAACTGCTTCTTCTTTTGTTTCTGAAATAAGCGTTTCTAAATTACTTACTTTTTCAGAAGCTTGTTTAATAGAAGCAGACTCTCTTTCTAATAATAGTAATCTTTCATCGAGTAAACTTGCTGTCTGCTCCACCAATGGTACCAAATTTTCTTTTTGTTCTTGTGTTAGTTCCATCATACTTAAAAAACTGCTTTGTTCTTTTATTTCAAGCTCCGCTATGTTGACTTGAACATCTCTATACTCTTTTTCTGAATCATAGATTTCTGTTAATATATTGGATAACTTTTTTTCAGTGGATTCACCAAAAGAACATGCTGATAAAAACGTAATCATACATAAGATGGAAAGGAATATTATTTTTTTCATTGAGCAACCTCCTATTTCATTTCAACTATAATTGTTCTGGTTAGCAAATTCAACTGCCCATTTTGCTCTTTTTTGTTTAGTAAATCATGATTATTCGATATAATAAATATGACGCACATGGAAAGGACGATCAGAATGATATTAATGCAAGACATTGTTAGAGATGGCCACCCTACTCTTCGAAAGAAAACAACTGAAATGACATTCCCACTATCTAAAGAAGATCTGCAACTTGCTGATGACTTGTTAGAGTATGTGAGAAATAGTCAAGATGATGAAATGGTAGAAAAATACAATATACGCCCTGGTATCGGGATTGCAGCTCCTCAAGTAAATGAAGTAAAAAGAATGTTTGCTCTTCATTTAATAGATGAGGATGATAATGAAATTAGCTTCGTTGCGGTTAACCCCAAAATAATTAGTCATTCGGTCGAACAAACATATATTTCTGCTGGCGAAGGATGTCTCTCAGTAGATGAGTTAATAGAAGGTTATGTACCTAGACACGCAAGAATTACAACTACAGGATTTTATCCGGACGGTACTCCTTTCAAAAAACGTTTAAAAGGACTTACTGCAATTGCATTCCAGCATGAATTAGACCATTTGAACGGTATTATGTTCTATGATCATATCAACCAAGAAGACCCATATGCCCAGGTCCCTAATTCAAAACCTTACGATCGCCCATAAGAAAAGCGTATAAACGACAATCCAAGTCGATGAAATACTTACACTTACTTATTCTATTATTAAAAGACTAGCCGAAGAAGCAATTTCGGCTAGTCTTTGTTTTTTGTCAAATGTCGTTGGTGAGGAGTTTTAGACGGCTATAATTGATTTATTTGTCGCGGGACTTTCCAGAAAGTCAGTAACACTTTTTTTGTGGCTGTCTTTTTTTGTAGTTTTCCAATTCTTGTTGCCTATATTCTCTTAGTTGACTTTCGTTCCGAGCGGCGACTCCAGTGGGATTAGCGTGACAGGTGAGACCCCACAGGAGCACGGTTTTCGCGACGAGGAGGCTCACCGCGCGCCCCACGGAAAGCGTCCGCTCGGAACGAAATCAGCGTGGCTCAGTATTTTCTTATTTCAATGAAGTTAAATCAAATCTAATTTCTTGAGTGCATTTATTAGCCCATTTTCAGATACATGATCCGTTACAAAAGTAGCGTGTCCTTTTAATATATCTACCGCATTCCCCATTGCAACACCTGTCCCAACATAGTTAAGCATCTCAATATCATTTAAACCATCTCCAAATGCGATTGCGTCTATAGGATTTTTGTTTAAATGATTTAACAGTTTTTCAATTCCTGTTGCTTTAGAAACCCCTTTTGGAAGGACATCACAAGAAACTCTGTGCCAACGGATAAATGATAAATTTGGAAATACTTTTTCATATTCTTTTTGAACTTCTTCATCACAAAATATTAGTGCTTGATGGATGTCATTTGTTAAAAAGAAATTTTCCCCTTGTCTAGGAAACTTAATTTTTAACGTCGAAATACTTTCATACACATCTTGATGATTAGGTAAATTTGAAACCATTTCATAGCTATCCATATATACTAAGGGTTGTTTTCTAATCGTTGCAAAATTCGTTATCCCTTGTAATTCATTCTTATCAATTATACCTTTGTGAATCATTTGTCCCCTAAATTGCACGATCTGCCCATTATTACAAATGAATGAATCTATTTTTAGCTGCTCTAATAGCACTTTAGCAGTAAACGGAGCTCTTCCTGTAGAAATAACTACTTCATGCCCATTTTCTTTCGCTTTAAAAATAGCTTCAGCTACACCATCTGGTATATTTTTTTCATGATCTAAAATAGTTCCATCAATATCAAAAAACAAAATTTTATTTTCCATAAATAAATCTCCTTTTATAGTTATAATTATTTGACTTTTCAGTTAGAATCCTTTACATACCTTTTACTAGTCTATATAATGAAGTCAAGGAGTGATTAGCCATGTTGAAACGCCTGAAAAGGAAATGGTTGAGACGTCTCGGTGGAATACTTAGAAAGAAAACGATCGCATAAAAACTTATGCCCTTCTTATTTCTGGAGGGCTTTTCTTTATTTTAGATAAGTTGCATGATAATATAAAGAGAATAGATTTATATTGAACGTGAAAAAGGAGACTATAAAATGATTTATAAAGTATATTATCAAGAAAATGCAGTAGAGGTACCAGTTCGCGAAAACACTCAAAGTTTATATGTAGAGGCCGATTCAGAGCGTGAAGTCCGAGCAATATTAAAACATCTCTCTTATAACATTGAGTTAATCCAATTACTAGAAGGTAATCATTTAGAATATGAACAAGCTAGTTCAGATTTTAAAGTAGAGAAGTTTTAAACTATGAAATTTGTAAAGAATGATCAAACAGCGGTTTTCGCTCTTGGCGGACTAGGCGAAATCGGGAAAAATACGTATGGTGTTCAATTTCAAGATGAAATTATTTTAATTGATGCGGGGATTATGTTCCCAGATGATGAATTGTTAGGAATCGATTACGTCATTCCTGACTACACTTATTTAGTAAAAAATGAAGATAAAATTAAGGGTCTTTTTATCACTCATGGTCATGAAGATCATATAGGTGGAATACCTTATTTATTAAAGAAAATTAATGTTCCAGTTTATGGGGGCAAACTTGCACTTGGATTATTGCGCAATAAACTAGAGGAACATGGTTTGCTTCGCCAAACAAAAATGATTGTTGTCGAAGAAAATGATGTTATTAAATTCAGAAAAACTGCAGTAAGTTTCTTTAGAACAACTCATAGTATTCCAGATGCTTTTGGAATTGTAGTGAAAACTCCACCTGGTAATATTGTCCATACAGGTGACTTTAAATTCGATTTTACACCTGTTGGAGAACCAGCAGACTTAACAAAAATGGCAGAAATCGGTCGCGATGGTGTTCTTTGTCTTCTATCTGATAGTACAAACGCAGAAATACCTGACTTTTCAATTTCAGAGCGTAAAGTTGGAGAAACGATGGATTCTATCTTCCGTAAAGTAGATGGTCGAGTTATATTTGCAACATTCGCTTCGAATATTCATAGACTTCAACAAGTAACCGATGCAGCAGTGCATTTTAATCGAAAAATTGCGGTGTTCGGTAGAAGTATGGATAACGCCATCACTATTGGTCGTGAACTAGGTTACATTACTGCTCCAAAAGAAACCTTTGTGGATGTAAATGCCTTAAATCGATTACCTGCAAACGAAGTGCTTATTCTTTGTACAGGTAGTCAAGGAGAACCTATGGCTGCGTTATCTAGAATTGCAAACGGTACACATCGTCAAATTCAAATTCAACCAGGAGATACAGTGATCTTCTCTTCTTCACCAATACCTGGTAATAGAACGAGCGTTAACCGCACGATAAATTTATTGTTCCGTGCTGGTGCTGAAGTAATTCACGGTTCACTTAATAATATTCATACGTCAGGTCACGGTTCTCAACAAGAACAAAAACTGATGTTACGTTTAATGAAACCAAAATTCTTTATGCCGATTCATGGTGAATATCGAATGTTAAAAATTCACACGGAACTTGCAGTTGATTGTGATGTACCGAAAGAAAATACGTTCATAATGGAAAACGGAGATGTACTTGCATTAAGTGCAAATTCCGCTAAAGTAGCAGGACGTATTCCATCTGGGGACATTTATATTGATGGAAGTGGAATTGGGGATATCGGAAATATCGTATTAAGAGATCGTCGTGTCTTATCTGAAGAAGGTTTAGTTATAGTTGTAGTAAGTGCTGATATGGAAAAGAAAAAAATTGTTTCTGGTCCAGATATCATCTCTCGAGGATTCGTGTATATGCGTGAATCTGGTACAATGATTAACGAAGCACAGCAAATGTTGAACAAACATTTACGTCAAACGATTCAAGATAAACCAGCCGAATGGTCAGAACTAAAAAGTGAAATTACCGATGTATTAAGTCCTTATTTATACGAAAAAACAAAACGTAGACCTATGATTCTACCAATTATCATGGAAGTATAAGAAAAAATAAAACTGCCAAAGGAAATAATTTCCTTTGGCAGTTTTTTTGTAGTTTTTCAAGTCTTGTTTTCTTTATCAATTTGACCTTATGTTTCCTCTATTCTCTTATCTGATTTTCGTTATGAGCGGCGACTCCGGTGGGATTAGCGTGACAGGTGAGACCCCACAGGAGCGCGGTTTTCGCGGCGAGGAGGCTCACCGCACGCCCCACGGAAAGCGTCCGCTCGGAACGAAATCAGTGTGGATCAGGATTTATTTAATTTCACCAACGTCATATATTGTACAACCTATTTTTCTAGGACAACACTTTCTTTTCGAATCTGATAATATCTACATCTGCTCCAATAATAATCAAAACATCATTTAATTGTAGTTTTTCATCAGCTGCGGGGGAAATCATTAAATTATTCCCTCTTTTAATAGCAACAATATTAATCCCATACCTCGCACGAATATCTAAATCAATAATAGATTTAGACGAAATTTTTTCATTTACTATAATTTCCATAATAGAGTGATCATCTGAAAGCTCCAAATAGTCCAGAACATTATTGGAAAGAATATTATTCGCTATACGAATACCCATATCCCGCTCAGGATGGACGACTTGATCTGCACCAATTTTTCTTAATACTTTTTCATGGTAATCATTTTGAGCTTTTACCGTTATTTTTTTAACACCAATTTCTTTTAGCATAAGGGTTGTTAATATACTGGATTGAATATTGTCACCAATTGCAACAATAACATGTTCAAAGTTTCGAATACCAAGAGACTTCAGCACCGCTTCATCTGTTGTATCAGCTACTACAGCTTGCGTAGCAATAGATGCAAATTCATCCACTCTTTCTGTTAGGATATCAATAGCCATAACATCTGCACCTTGATCGATTAATTCTTTTACAATACTTCCACCAAATCGGCCTAATCCAATGACAACAAATTCTTTTTTCACGCTAAAACCTCCACACACTATGAATGAACATAGTTTAACACATTGTAATAAAAAGATGATAGGAATAGTCGTACCTTATTCGCTAATTTTTATTCATCCATCATACGGATTAGCTTATTTTCAAGCATTCGCATCCCATTTTCTCCAGATTGATAATGTCTCAATAATCCTTTTTTATCAAACAAAAAGTAAGAAGGAACGAATCTATTTTGATATGTTTTAGTTACTTCTAAATGATGATCTAAACAAATGGGATGTTGAATGTTTAACTGCCGAGATATTGTTTGAATCATTTGGACATCTACATCTTGAATTGTCCGAGGCATATGAACACTTACAATGTTCAATTTCCCATTATACTTTTCATTCCAATAATTCATTATTGGCATTGCCCCCTTACACGAGTGGCAACTAACTGACCAAAAATGTACGAGAATTGGCAACTCACCTACTAATTGTTCCCTTGTAACCCTCTCATTTAACCATTGTAAATTTGGGGAAAATTCTGGTAACCCCTCTCTTAACCTCAAATACTTCTCTCCTTCACTGTAGAACTCCTTTGTTAGTGTATGCATTCCAATTGAATTTTGATTTTATAATAAAAAATATTGAAATACTAAAAGAAAGTGTTAAAGTAAACTTAAAGTTGTGTTAAAATAAACTTCGTGTTAAATTAAAACTCAAGTTTTAACCGCTAGAGGAGCTAATAGAAATGCAAATAGGAAAAAAAATCAAACAACTTCGGTTAAAAAAAGGATTAACGCAGGAAGAACTTGGGGAAAGAACTGATCTAAGTAAAGGATTTATATCTCAACTAGAACGGGAACTGAACTCGCCTTCGATCGAAACCCTTTTTTCTATCTTAAATGTACTAGGTTCTAAACCAAAAGACTTTTTTGATGACGATGTATCACTTACAAAGGTAGTTTACGAAAAAGATGAGCAAACCTTATATGAAGACGAGGAAAAAAACTATAAACTTCGATGGCTTATTTCTAAATCAAATGATAATGAAATGGAACCTGTTTATATTACTCTCGGAAAAAAAGGTCAATTTAAACAATTTGAACCTTCTCTTTCCGAAACATTTATATACATAGTACAAGGAAGTGTACAACTAACCCTCGGAAAGCAACAATATATTGCAAATAAAGGGGAATCCTTCTATTTTGAAGCATCTGATTATCATTTGCTTGAAAATAATTCCGAAGAACAATCCGAAGTAATCTACGTAGTTACACAATCTTATTTATAAAGAAAAGCGCAAGCGCCTTATCTGCTTACAGGTAGGTTGCTTCCGAAGAACAAAGATAAAAAATAGCATCAAGCTAAAAAAATGGAGGTTTATTATGTTAGAGGCACCTATCATTCGATTTGAAAATGTGACAAAATTTTATGATTCAGAAACTACTGTATTAGACAATATTAACTTTGAGTTAGAACGCGGTAAATTTTATACGTTACTTGGACCTTCTGGTTGTGGAAAAACAACGATTCTACGACTAATTGCAGGATTTATGCAGCCATCAAGTGGAAATATTTATCTAAACGGCAAGTTGATTAATCATGTTCCGGCAAATGAACGTCAAGTAAATACAGTATTCCAAGACTATGCCCTATTTCCACATTTAAATGTATTTGAAAATATTGCTTTTGGCCTTCGTATTAAAAAATTGGGGAAAAAGGTAATAGAAGAAAAAGTAATAGAAGCGCTTAAATTTGTTAACTTAGATGGCTTTGAAAATAGAGAAATTGCAGAAATGTCTGGTGGCCAAAGACAACGTGTCGCGATCGCACGTGCAATCGTCAATGACCCAGAGATTATTTTACTCGATGAACCTCTTTCTGCTTTAGATTTAAAATTGCGTTCTGAAATGCAATATGAACTGCGTGAACTACAACAACGATTAGGTAAGACTTTTATATTTGTTACGCATGACCAGGAAGAAGCTCTTGCCATGTCTGATGAAATTTTCGTATTAAATGAGGGCCAAGTAGAACAAAATGGAACGCCAAAAGATATATATGATGAACCAATTAACCGATTTGTTGCAGATTTTATCGGTGAATCCAATATTGTTGCTGGGACAATGGTTGCAGATTTCCGAGTACATATCGATGGAAATGAATTTGATTGTGTCGATCAAGGATTAAATCCTAATGAAAAAGTAGATATTGTTATTCGCCCAGAGGACTTAGAAATTACATCAGTTGAAAATGGAAAAATGAAAGTAAAAGTTGATACGCAGCTATTTAGAGGAGTGCACTACGAACTTTCTACTTATGATGAAGCTGGTAATGAGTGGCTTGTTCATTCTACAAAAGAAGCAGAAGTGGGCTCTTCCATTGGCTTAAATTTTGATCCAGAAGCAATTCATGTAATGCGACTTAATGAAACAGAAGAAGATTTCGATAAACGTTTAGAATCATACGGAGAAGAAGCTTATGCAAAATAAAAATTCAAAATCCATTTATTCGGTACCCTACTTTGTATGGATTTTATTGTTTGTTATCGCACCAATCGCATTAATTGCTTATTATTCCTTTTTAGATTTAAGTGGAAATTTCACATTAGATAACTACAAAAACTTTTTTACTTCTGTTTATTTAAAATTGACTCTTAGCTCATTTTGGTATGCTTTTTTAATCACTTTATTTTCTTTAATCGTTGCTTATCCAACTGCTTACTTTTTAACAAAAACAAAGCATAAACAATTATGGCTATTGTTAATCATTATCCCATCTTGGATTAATCTATTATTAAAAACGTATGCATTCATCGGGATCTTCGGTTTATCCGGACCCATTAATGCATTTTTACAAGTGTTTGGTATAAGTGAACAACAAATATTATTTACTGATTTCAGCTTTATCTTTGTTTCAGTATATATCTTTATTCCATTTATGATATTGCCTATTTTTAATGCGCTCGATAAGTTAAACCCATCATTAATCGATGCAAGTAAAGATTTAGGCGCATCTAATTGGACTACCTTTTCAAAAGTAATATTTCCTTTAACAATTAATGGCGTAAAAGCTGGAGTGCAAGCGGTATTTATCCCTTCCCTTTCTCTCTTCATGATTACTCGATTAATCGCAGGCAATAAAGTTATTACGCTTGGTACGGCTATTGAACAACAATTTTTGGTTACACAAAACTGGGGAATGGGTTCTACAATAGCGGTATTCTTAATCATCTTCATGGTCATTATTATGATCATTACTGGTCAACGCGAAAAGGGGGCTACTTCTTATGGAAAAAACAAGTAAGTTTGCAAAGATTTATTTAGCCCTCGTTTTCATCATTTTATATGCACCAATTTTATATCTAATTTTGTATTCATTTAATAGTGGTGGCACGATGAATTCATTTGACACCTTCACTTGGGAACATTATGCTGCAGTATTTTCCGATACTCGACTTATTATGATTTTAATCAACACCGTTATTGTTGCATTACTTTCTGCATTAATAGCAACGATTGTTGGCGTTTTCGGGGCACTTGGAATTGTCTTTATGCGAAATAAATCTCTAAGAAATTCTATATTATCCCTAAATAATGTATTAATCGTTAGTCCTGACGTAGTAATCGGTGCATCTTTCTTAATCTTATTTACGATGATTGGTGTTAAATTAGGATTTGCATCTGTATTGATCTCGCATATTGCATTTAGTATTCCTATTGTTGTTTTGATGGTTTTACCTAAACTGCAAGAAATGAATAGTTCACTTATTGATGCAGCCGCTGATCTTGGAGCTACTAGAAAAGATATCTTAACTCGCGTCATTATTCCATTTATCAAACCAGGAATTTTTGTAGGGTTCTTCATGGCACTAACATATTCATTGGATGATTTTGCTGTAACCTTTTTCGTAACAGGTAATGGTTTTACGACACTTTCCGTTGAGATATACTCTATGGCTCGCGCAGGAATTACCTTAACTATTAACGCTTTAACCGGTATTATCTTTGTTGTTACACTGTTACTCGTAATCGGTTATTACTTTGTTAGTCAACGTGGTAAAAAACCTGTCGGATTGGGGGTTAGAAAATGAAAGAAATTACAAGATCCGTCATTGCCATTATCTTAGTATGTATTGCTTTATTCTTTGTGAATGATTATTTAAATAAGAGCTCAGGAAATGCAAGTAATGATGCTGTCACTATCTACAACTGGGGAGAATATATCGATCCCGAATTACTCACGCAATTTGAAGAAGAATCAGGCTACCGAGTCGTGTATGAAACATTTGACTCTAACGAAGCGATGATGACGAAAATTGAACAAGGTGGTACTTCATACGATATTGCAGTCCCTTCCGAATATGCGATTGAAACGATGAAAGAAAACGATTTACTATTACCGATTGATCATTCAAAAATTCCTAACTTAACGAATGTTGATCCTTACTTTTTAGACTTGTCGTTCGATCCGAAAAATAAATATTCTGTCCCTTATTTCTGGGGAACTGTAGGTATCGTATATAATCCTGCTTTACTCGATGGTCAAACATTTGAAAGCTGGGAAGCACTTTGGGACCTTTCTTTAAAAGGACAAATTCTATTAGTAGATGGCTCTAGAGAAGTTATTGGAATGGGACTTAATAGTTTAGGCTACTCTTTAAACTCAACAGATGAAAATGAATTGCAAGAGGCATTAGATAAATTGAATAAGCTTACTCCTAATGTAAAAGCCATCATTGGTGATGAAGTGACACAGCTGATGGTTAATGAGGAAGCCGCGGTTGCACTTACATGGTCTGGGCAAGCTGCTGATATGATGTGGGAAAACGAAGAGCTAGATTTCTCTATTCCCCAAGAAGGTTCTAACTTATGGTTCGACAATATGGTTATACCAAAAACAGCCGCTAATGTGGAAGGTGCACATGCCTTCATTAACTTCATGTTAGGTGCAGAAGTCGCTGCCCAAAATGCAGATTACGTAGGTTATTCTACACCAAATGTTGCTGCAATTGATTTAATGGACGAGGAAGTTACGTCTGATGAACGCTTTTATCCTTCTGAAGAGTTACGAGATAATTTAGAAGTGTATAATAACCTAGGCCTTGAAATGCTTGGCGTATATAATGAGCTGTTTTTAGAGTTCAAAATGGGTATGAATTAGAGCTAGGATCATCTTTAAATAGATGATCTTAGCTTTTACTATTCAAAATAAATAATTAAGTGTTATTCGAGATTCAAAGTTTTTTATTCTGTCATGAATGTGGTAAAATCGATAGACACAAATAATGGTATTTATAGAAAGAAGGAAATTTATGGCTCAGAAAACAAGTAAGTTTGCATTATATATATTAATGTTTAACATGTTCATCACAATGGCTGGGGTAGGTTTAGTAATTCCAGTTATGCCACAATACCTTGAAACTTTTGGAGTTGCTGGTCAAGCACTTGGATTGATTATCGCATCCTTTGCTTTAGGTCAATTTCTTTTTTCTCCATTAGCCGGTGATTTATCCGATACTTTTGGACGTAAGAAGATGATCATTATTGGATTAGTTATCTTCTCTGCTTCTCAATTATGGTTTGGTACGGCAACAGAAGAGTGGATGTTATATGTAGCCCGTTTTGTCACTGGTATTGGGGGAGCATTTTTAATTCCTTCAACAATGGCGTTTGTGGCGGATATTACCACTCTCAAAGAACGCGGTAAAGGCATGGGATTCCTTGGGGCTTCTATGTCACTTGGCTTTATGATCGGACCAGGATTGGGAGGTTTCTTATCTACTGTCAGTTTAACATTTCCTTTCTATATGGCTTCTTTAGCTGCAATTATTTCGGCAGTAGTGTCTTTCTTAATCCTACCTGATATTAAAAATAAAGTTGCTGAAGGTCCACAAGAAGCGAAAAAACGTGAAAATATTTTAGTTCAAATGAAAAATTCAATTAAAACTCCTTATTTTATGATGTTAGTTATTATATTTGTATTCTCATTTGGTATTGCAAACTTCCAAACAACTTTTTCTTTATACGTAGATCATAAATACAACTATACGCCTCAGGATATAGCAATCGTTTTAACAGTAGGTGGTTTTATAGGGGTAATTGTTCAAACACTCGTAGTAGATAAGTTATTTAAACGATTTGGTGAACTGAATGTAATATTAGTAAGTTTAGTAGTCGCTGCAATATCATTTTTACTTTTCTTCATCGTAGATGGTTTCTGGCTTGTATTGACCGTGGCGTCTATATTCTCAACTGCAACTACGCTTATTCGTCCTGCAGTAAATACCGTAGTTTCTAAGCTCGCAGGAAATGAACAAGGGTTTGCGGCAGGTATGAATAATGCTTATATGAGTTTAGGCAGTATGATTGGACCTGCACTTGCTGGGTTGTTATTTGATATTAATATTAATATGCCATTTGTACTTGGTTCTGCTATATTATTAACCTCTTGGGCTATCACACTCGTATGGATTAAAAAGAAAAACCCTGTCATTGCCTAAGAAAAGTTTTATGGCCACTAACAAGCTGTATTGTATTAGTTAATTGAGCCAAATATAAAAGGGGATGTAAGTGATTGATGAACTGAACCCCGAATAGTAGACACTTTAGAAAAAGTGTAGCTATTCGGGGTTTTTTCTTTTTCAAAACCCCGTTATACTAGAATTTACAAACTTTGAACGGGAGAAATCATTATGAGTAAAATACTTTTTAACGAACATCAACAGCGCTTATTAGAAGCCAATCTGAATGTCACATCTGTATCTGATCGAGCTATTCAATATACAGCGGAATTTAAAATTCGTGCGGTAAAGGAAAATCAGACAGGAAAAGGTCCTAAACAGATTTTTGAAGACAATGGTTTCAATTTGGATATTATCGGATTAAAGAAAGCTCAAAGTGCACTGAATCGTTGGCGCAAATCCTTTCAGACAACAGGAGAACAGGGTTTTTTAGAGGAACGTCGAGGAAAAGCAAGCACAGGGCGTCCAAAGCTGGAGAATCTATCAGCGGATAAAAAATTAGAAAAAGCAGAAGCTCGTATTAAATATTTAGAAGCTGAATTAACGCTCCTAAAAAAGCTCGACGAACTGGAAAGGCAGGCGAAGAAGAAACGATTTTAGCACCACATGTAAAATACCAAGTCATCAACGAAGTGATTCGCCAATATCAACTTCAGAATAAAACGAGCTATTTATGTGAGCTAACCAGTGTTAGTCGAAGTGGCTATTATAAATGGCTTCAAACAACGGAAAAGCGTGCGATTTCAGAGGAACAAGATTATCAAGACTATTTATTGGTGAAGCGCGTGTATGATGCACACCGTGGAAAGTCCGGTTATCGTGTGCTTTATATGGAACTAGCAGAGCTGCTAGAAGTCCCGATTAACCATAAGAAAATTCTTCGCATTATGCGCAAATACAATTTCTTTGCCAAAGTCCGCCGTGTGAATCCGTATCGTCAATTGGCAAAAGCAACGCAAGCTCATAAAACGGTACCGAATATACTCAACCGCCAATTTGATCAAGATGAGCCAGGGAAAGTTCTTTTAACAGATATTACGTATTTACCACACAGAAACGGGCAAATTGCTTATTTATCTTGTGTAAAAGATGTGGCTACGCGTGAAATTTTGGCGTATGAACTTTCAACGAGCTTGAAGATGGTGATTGTCGAGCATACCTTACAAAAGCTTGAAGAAGCATTAGCAGGTAACGTCCATCCAGAAGCGATGATTCATTCAGATCAAGGCTTTCATTATACACATCCAGATTATCAAGAACGCGTAAAGGAAATAGGGCTGACACAGTCTATGTCACGCCGTGGGAACTGTTTAGACAACGCACCAATGGAATCGTTTTTTGGTCATTTAAAAGATGAAGTGGATTATAGAGACGCACAAAATTTAGAAGAATTGAAACAGATGATTGGAAATTATATAGACTATTACAACTCAGAACGAAAGCAATGGGATTTAAAAAAGATGGCTCCGGAAGCATACCGAAACCATCTCATCGCAGCTTAAACTGCAAACTCTCTTTTTATTAAATTGTCTACTTTATAGGGCTCAGTTCATGATTTACTTACATCCCTTTTTCTAATTACCTCTTCTTTTTCTCTTTCACAAGCTTCTCCAAATTACTTACAGAAATATTCGTTTCAGCAATTCCTTTTTTCTTCTTTAATTTACTAAAAGGTGCCATTAATTGTTGGAATCCAAATCGTCTGATTGTAATATCGATGAAAAACAAAAAGATTGCTGCAAGTATTAGTTGTTGTTGAATCGATTGTTTTTCAGCGCTTTTCTTATCAATTTCTCTAAAAACATCCTTTGCTTCCGTCAATATTTTCCCGTCTGTTCGACTAGCTATCAATTCAAGTAAATTTGTATTTGGTCTTTGTACTTTATATTCTTCACTATATGGAATAGAAATTCCTGTTTGGTAAACAGCAGCTTGTTCATTTGATATGCGGAAAAAAACAAGCCCTGGTTCACTTTCCACTGTAACTCTCGATTTTCCTGGTGCAAGCGGCTCTGTCGTAACAGGTAGCTCTTCTCCTTTTTCATTAACTGCAGCTACTTCGATAAAGGAAGAGTTTCCACTTGGATCAGTCACTGTATAACTTCCATCACTTGCATTCTGAATCGTAAATGGAACTTCACTATAGGACGGTAAAAGTCTAGAAACTGCCGTATTCCAAAAATCTCCCCAGTTATTCCATCTCGCAAAATCACCGCTCCACTCACCAGTAGAATCGGAAGTAAAAGCAATGGTTCTACCTAATCCATACATCCACTCTGCTAAAACGGGATCCTCTTTTTCACTTTCTGCAATAATTGATGCAGTTTGCTTAGGTGTTGTTGCGATATAAGCATTCATTTGTGGAACTCCCTCTGTGAACAAACTAGTCCAAGATGCATCCCCGTAAATAATCGGATAGAACGGATTATCCTCGATATACGTCCTAGAAATCATCGCTGTTTCTGTAGACATGATCGCAGGGACTGTCGATTCATCCACTACATCATAAAAATTACCTCCGCCCATTTCAGCTAAGCTTTCAAGTAACGCTCTATCCGCATCTTGACCAACTGCTACGGTAGAGACAGTTATTGAATTTTTCGCACCGTCTTCGATTAACGTTTGGTAATCATTACTCGTAGAAGATTGACCATCCGTTAATAAAATGACATGCTTACGTTGCAATTTTAGTGGAGATAGTTTCTCATAAGCCATTGCTAAACTGGAATAGATTTCTGTTCCTCCACCTGCTCCGACAGACAAAATAGTATCCACTGCTTCTTCTCTATTTTTTAGAGGCGCTATTTCAATAATTTCCCATGGTGTATCATCAAATGCGATAAAACCAAGCGTATCTTCATCTCGTAGCATTTCTACTGAACGCGCTGCTGCTTCTTTTGCATACTCAAGTTTTGAACCACTCATACTTCCTGAACGGTCCATCACAATGACTAATCCTAAAGAAGGTAATTGGTGCTTTCCTTTAATCTCCATTTCAACTGGTAATAATTTTTCAATTGGCGTTTTAAAATATCCACCTAGTCCAAAACTATTCTTTCCTCCGACCATCATGAATCCAACGCCAAAATTTTTGACAGCCTGTTCAATGACCGTCATTTTTTGTTCTCCTACTGCATGACCAGGAACATTATCAAAAATAATGGCATCATATGCTAAATAATTGGATAAATCGAATGGCAGTGAAGCCGCGTCTATTACATCTGTCTGAATGGTAGCTTGGTCAATTACCTTTGGAATATTGGATTGATGGCCATCGTGTGTAACAACTAGTAGTTTAGGAGAACTTTCTACATTTGTTACACTCGTCAATTTATTATTTTCGATTAATGCATCTCCAGCAACTACTACTTGAACTTCGTATTTTAATAATCCTTCTCCAATAGAAGCATTACGGAAAGTATAATTGTTTGTTCCTTGTTCTAGATTGATTTTTTCTTTCGCTAGTAATTGATCATTTTGATAGAGAAGAATCTCTCCAGAAGTATTAGTAGTTGCATCCATTTCAACATTTAATTGCTGTTGCTCACCTTCAAAAGCCACAGCTGGTGTTTCAAAAGAAGTAATAGCAACATCTTCAGAAGCAACTCTTTCTAGCGCCACAACATCTATTGTGACATTGCCACCTACAATTTTCACTAATTCATCTGAAACTGATCCAGTTGTCTCTAAACCATCCGAAAAGAGGACAATTCTTGTAGCTTTATTCGGCTCCACAATGCCTGTGGACAGCTGAATAGCTCTTGCTATATCTGTATTTCCAGGGGACTTCATAGGTGTAAAGACTGGCAAATTCACTTCTCCATCAGTTATCGAGACTTCCGATTGAAAATCTTCAGCAAATGTGTAGACGCCTACTAAGTGTGAGTCTTTTCGTGCATTTAGACTCTCTTCAATCCAATCTACTACAACCTGGTCAGTATCCTGCACAGAAGCAGATCGATCCACTAAAAAAATGATTTGTTCTTCTTTAATTGGCAATAAAAGATAAGGATTCGTTATTCCAAAAACCAAACAAATAATTGCTAGCACGCGAATGCCATATACTACTTTTGCTTCTTTTCGAAGTGACTTCTTATCTTTTCTCCATGCCCATGCGAAATAGAGAAGTATTGGAACAAGCAACAATAACCATAGTGGTTGGTCAATTCGTAAATCCACGTCGTCTTTGCACCTCCCACTCTATTACAAATAACAACAACAATATGATAAGTAAATATGGAACCAAGGAATATGGCTGATAGTTTTCTTTTGCATCCACTTGCTGTCCTGCTATCTTATAGGACGCTCCTTTTGTTATCTCTTTCTCACTTTGAGATAAGGCTACTGCAAAGTTTTTCTCCACAGCATTTGAATGAAGTACATACAAACCTGGTTTTTTCGGTGCTATAAATACTCCACCATTTTCAATTGAATATTCATATGAATCATCCGTCGTATAAATTTCCCATTCATTTGTAGAACTTCCTAATGACAGAGGCTTTCTTTCATTGGGTGAAAAAGTTCCCAAGTAAGTATTACCTGCTGACAACTGTTCTTTCACACTCCACATGAACAATGGAAAAGAAGGATGAAGTGCCCAATCAGTCATTTGGATGTCCGATAGAACGACAATATCACCCCGAGGAGACTCTTGGATAAACGGTTCTTCTCCTACAGTTGCAATCGTTTCGTAGCCTTCTATTGGTGGATATACACTACTAACATATATATCTTCTAAATTAGCAAATGAAAATAATTCATGCTCTGTTGTTTCCACAACTCCGTTTACTTCTTTTGCTACTTCATCATTTCTTCCTATAAATAAAGAAGGTCGGTCCAGTCGATCGATTAAACCAAATTGATTGGTAACTGTAATTCCTTCTTCAGTTAACAAACCGATTTGCTCTGCTGGAACGCTACTAACTTCTATGTCCATTGATTGAAAAGCTGTGCGAACAAGGGAATGTATGGAGCTATCCACATAAACCGTAGATAATTGGTCTTGTAAAAAAACGGTCATACTATTATCCAAGCTATATTGATCATTTACTTGAATAGAAGCTTTTAATAGTCCCGATTCTTCCATTTCATTAAATGATAAAGTAATAATCTCATTCGGAGGTATTATTACCTTCTCTTTCACCACTTCTGTTTGTTCATTAGCCAGTAATAATTCCGTTGTTTGCTCCACATTTGATTGATTTTCTAGTTGAATTAATGCAGATAGTCCATTTGTTGTTTTATTTGCTCCAAAACGCTTAATGGATATGTTTTGAACATCTGTTTTCAATCCATTCACATTCCACGTTACATTTTCGTATTGAAGAGGCAGTGTTTGTCGGTCGAGTTGATCTGTAAATATATAAACAGATGTGGCTTTATCCTGGAAGAATGATTGTGCAAAATCCAATGATTTTGACATATTCTCGAACTCATATGCTACTTCTAGTTTCTCAATTTCATTTTTAATGAGGTTATAGTTTTTTTCTTGCCTTACAATTACTGTAGGCTGGTTTCCTGTAGTAATAATCGTTAATGGTTTACCTGCTAGTTGTTCGATTAGGACAAGCATATCTTTCTTATGTTGATCAAAAAGTGTTGTATCTGATAGTGAAACTTCCATTGTGGCAGAGGTATCTACGATAAATACAATTTGTTCCCCAGCAAGCGCTTTTGTTTTCCAAAATGGTTGGAGCAAAGCAATAACGAGTAAAACCATTGCTAATATTTGTAAATAAAAAAGTGCGTTGCGTTGTAAATGCTTTAAATAAGGAGAAGCTTTTGTTTCTTTCATTACTTCTTTCCAAAAAAGAGTAGATGAAACAGATTGTTTTGAATACTTTTTTCGGAAAAAATAATAGAGTAATACTATTATTGGAAAAATAGCTGTCCACAAAAATGGTAGTTGATTAAAGCCCAATTATTCTCACCTCACTGCACCCAATTTGCTCGTAATAGCTGATGAAATAATACATGTGAAATGCCATCTTCGGCTTTTACCTGCAATAAACTTACACCAAATTTTCTACATAATAACTCGAGTCCCTCTTGGTGTTGCTTTCTTTCGTGCTCATAAGTCTCCATTACACGGGATGACATCGAAACATTGAGCTGCTCCAATGTTTCCAAATCTTCTAATTGGACATCGCCAGAAAAAGAAGGAGACAGTTCATCATTCGTCACAACTTGAAAAATCCGAACGTCGCCAGCAAATTTTGGCAGCTTTTGAAGTAATTTTTCCCAAGCAGTAAGATTTTCTAAACAATCGGTAATAACAAATAAGACCGTACTATCTTTTGGTATGAAAGGAAGCGCATGTTTGGTAAAGGAATCAGTTATGATCGGTTCGTCTAAATCAGTAAGAAGTTGTGTATAAGCTTTTCGATAAGTAGCGCCTTTCCTCCTAAATGGAGGTTTCAATTCATTTGTCACAGCTGAAAAAGATAGTCTGTCATCTCGCTGCAATACGAGAATTCCTAGTGATACAGCAAGTTGTTTGGCAAATGTCCATTTCGCTTTTTCACTCATTGATTTCGAAGAATCGAGTACTATGTGCACACGCATTTCTTGTTCATCCAAAAATCGCTTGATAAAATACTTATCTGTCCGCGCAAACACATTCCAATCGATTTGTCGTACATCATCTCCAGGATGATATTCTCTAAAATCGGAAAAGTCGAGTGATGCTCCAAAACGTTGTGATCTATGAGATCCTTTATGCTGTCCGCGAAGCTTTGACTTTGTAGCAATGGATAGTCTGCTTAACCTTCCTGCCCAATCTTTAGGCACTAGTTGTTCTTGTGTCATACGGATTGCCCTTGCTTAATCTTTTGCAATACAATATCGATAAGTTCATCGGTCGACTTACCTTCTGCTTCCCCTTCGTAATTGAGTAATAATCGATGGCGAAGTACCGGTTTAGCGACTGTTTTAATATCCGCAATCGACACATGAAAACGACCAGATACAAGTGCCCGTGCTTTCGCAAGCTTGATCAAACTTTGAAGTCCACGAGGCCCACTTCCATATTGCACATATTGTCCAATCTCTGGTATGACTTCTGCATCTGGATGCGTTGCTGCAATAATATCTACTGCATATTCCAGCATATCATCTGCAATTAATACCTCTTTGACCATTTGTTGTGCATGTACAATTTCTGCTGCGTTCATTATTTTATTCAGTTCAATTATTTCTGCCCCTGTTGTACGTTTAGATATTTCCATTAACTCTGATTTTGACGGGTAGGAAAGTAAAATTTTGCATAAAAAACGATCCATCTGAGCTTCTGGTAACGGATAGGTTCCTTCCATTTCAATTGGATTTTGAGTAGCTAATACAAAGAAAGGCTTAGCCATTTGCTTTGTTTCACCAAGAACAGTAACCGTTTTTTCACCCATTGCTTCGAGCAATGCACTCTGGGTTTTAGGTGTTGCACGATTTATCTCATCGGCTAATACCATTTGGCTAAAAATAGGTCCTTTCTGAAAAGTAAATTGTTGTTTTCCATTTTCCAATCGTTCAATCATACTCGTACCTGTAATATCAGACGGCATTAAATCCGGCGTAAATTGAATACGTGAAAACGATAAATCTAGTACTTCTGAAACAGTACGTATGAGCATCGTTTTTCCAAGTCCAGGTAAACCTTCTAATAATGCATGACCATCAGCTAACACACAATAAATTGAAAACTCAACTGCTTCTTTCTGTCCCACAATAAAATGACCTATTTCGGTACGAACTTCTTCTAATCGTTTACTCATACTTGTATAATCTTCGGCTGTAAAAGTCATATGCGTCCTCCATTACTCGCTATTTTCTACGGATGAAAAATAATCTTGCACAATACGTTGTAAGTCCGATGGCAATTGCATGCGGTCAGAACTTTCTATATATGAGTCTGAATACTCATTTACTACTTCTTCATAAGGTCTAGCAGTCCCTCTAGTTACCGGTACTTCTCCAGTTTGTTCTCCAGCAGCTTCCCCTTCACTAAGTTTTCCACTGTCAGTAGATGTATCGCCTGTACCACCAATTCTAGTTGGAATAGAAAGCAAATCTCTTCCTCCTGAACCCTTTCCTGCGCCTTGTCCTTGGCCTTGGCCTTGCCCTTGGCCTTGCCCTTGTCCCTGTCCTTGGCCTTGCCCTTGACCCTGTCCTTGGCCTTGGCCTTGGCCTTGCCCTTGCCCCTGCCCCTGCCCCTGTCCTTGGCCTTGCCCTTGTCCTTCTCCTTGCCCTTCCCCTTGCTCTTGCCCCTCTTCTTGGTCTTTATTTTCGGGAGATTCTCCTTCTTTGGATTCACCTTGCGCTATTTCACTTGGCGTAAAAGGAAATGATTTGCCCATCTTACTTAAGGCAGTCTGAGAAGAAGATGCACTTTTTGCTAAAGAATTGCTAATATCCTCTAAGGCAGCTAATTCTTTTTGTTCTTCAGCCGAAAGCGATGACTCCGAAGAACCCTCCTGCTTGGAAAGCTCTTGCTTTTGCAGTAGCTTTTGTTCTTTTAATTCCAACTCTTTTTGTTTTTTCACAACTTCTCTCAGTGCTTCTTCCGCTGTTTCCACTTCTTTCAATTTTTCTTTTAATTCCTCTAATTCTTTTTTGATTGATTCTGGCTGTTCTTTTTTCTCTAATTGATTTACTTCTTTTTTAATTTCTTTCACAACTTCTTGCTCTTTTTCTATATCTAATGCTTCTAATTGTGTAGCTGCAGGAAATGCTGTCAAAATAACCATCGCTGTTAGAGCAATTACAAATCCAATAATCCATTTTGGTTGAAAATACTGTTTGTCACGTTGCTTAAATTTCTCAAATGCATTAGTTGCACTTTGTTCAGCCTTTGTTAATAATTCCTTTATTAAGGATGATTGATCTTGCAAGAACGAAACCGAGGTGATCAATAAATTATCTGGAAAGAATGCATCTAGATTGTGCAGTGCAACTTCCTTTGAAGGTCGCTTCCAAAAAGCGTATAGAAACACTGCTACAAACACAGTGCTTCCCACAATAATAGAAGTTCTATAATAGTAAGGAAAAACAAATAATCGAGAAACAAAGAGAATAGCCGAAGCGGTTGTAAACCCATAAAACAAAGCCAATTGAAGCATTCTTATATAATGCTCTAAAGCAAGTCTTCTCCTAGCTTTTCGGACAAATTGAATAAGCTTGTTTGGGCTATTCATCATCAGTTCCTCCTCATTTTGCCCGTTTCATATTGACACGTAATTTTTTCACAGCAATGAAAATCGTCAAAATGGTAATTAACACATAAAAAATGGTATACCCAATCCAGATTGGAAAGTCTATAAGTGTTGTTGAGGTAATAAATTCATCTGATTGTGGCGTGATCAATGTAAGTATTAAAACAACTGGATTTATACTAGCAAAAAAGTGTCCGATGGGTGAGGATGTTGGAACTCCTGCTCCACCCATCGTATTTATCCCGGTAATAACCAGATAGATAAAACCAGTAACTCCGGCTAGGAAAATCATTGTTCCATAAGTAGCGATCATTGCGACAATTGTTTTTCGAATAATTGTTGAATACATGATGCCAATTCCGCCAACTGCAAGCATCGTTAAAAAGAAAAACAGAAAAATAACGCCTAATTGGCCTGGTGAAACTCCACCAAATAGAAAGACCATACTGTAGATTGGCAATCCTGCTACTAATAACAATAGAAGAAAAGCAATTGATGAAGTCAGCTTACCTATTATTATTTGAAAAGACGTTTGAGACGTTGTTAATAAGATATTTAACGTTTGTTTTTCTCTCTCTGTACTAATTGCACCTGCAGTTAACCCCGGTGTAATAAAGAGAATTAATCCTAACTGAATAAAAGTGAGCATAGCAAACATAAAAAAACTTTCTTCCGGTCTAAAATAACCAGTACCTGTAAATGAAGTTGTAAGCATAATAAATCCGAAGACAAAAATGGCCATTGCAATTAAATAAAACAGGATACCTGTAAAGCTTTTTAAGGATCGAAAGCGTAATTTAATCTCTTTCACTAAAACTGGGTTAGATAATGACTGTTTCATCTTTATTTCGCCCCCTTCGTTATTTCCATAAAGACATCTTCTAAATCGGTTTCTGCTTCAGAGAAGGAGACGATGCGTAATTGATTGTCCAAAGCTTTTTTCAATAAATCGATTTGATCATCTTCTGAACCTCGATAATTGAATGTGAGAATATTTTTCTCCGTATTCGTCTCAACATTTGAAACAAATGGATCTTCCTCAAAAAATATGATTGCATTTTCAAGTAACCCTTTGATCTTCACTGAAATATATCTTTCCCCTGCAAGCTGAGCTTGAATTTCGTGGACAGTTCCGTGTGCGATTAGTCTTCCACCATCAATTACTCCTATTTCATCACACATTTCCGCAAGCTCCGGTAAAATATGAGAAGAAATTAGGATAGTTTTGCCCATTCCTTTTAATTGTTTTAATATATCTCTCATTTCAACACGAGCACGCGGGTCAAGTCCAGATGCTGGTTCATCCAGAATCAATACATTTGGGTCATGAATAAGCGCTCTTGCCAAACACAATCGTTGCTTCATTCCTCGTGATAAAAGGTCTACATACTCATATCTTTTATGTGTTAAATTTACAAGTTCCAGTAACTGTGGAATTAATATTTCTCTCTCCGCTTCAGGTATCCCATAACTTGCACCGTAAAAATCTAAGTACTCGTCCGCTTTTAATTGATCATATACTCCAAAAAAGTCTGGCATATACCCTATTTGCTTGCGAACCTCATGGGAATCTGTTTTTACACTTTTTCCATTGATAAAAGCATCTCCAGAAGTAGGTTGAAGTAACGTTGCTAAAATAGAAAAAGTAGTAGATTTCCCTGCCCCATTGGCACCTACAAACCCAAATACTGTACCTTCTGATAAAGTGAGGTTAAGATCATTTAACGCATAAAAGGAACCATATTTTTTTGTTAATCCTTTAATCTCGATCATTTCTTCACCTCTCCTTTCATACGAAGTTCTGGAAGTCTTGTATATGGATCACCTTGAACAGCTTTCTTTTGAAGTTGGTACTGGACTTCTCCTTCTTGATTTATATAATCATTAATATTCGCTGTCACAGTAAATCTACTGTCCGTAACTTCTTCGAAGGCTTGTGTTTTAATATTCCAAATTTGTATAGTATGAGAATTTTTATCTGTATTGGCAATTTGTAATTGTGTCCATGTTACATTTTCTAGTGGAATAGAATCTGGAACTTTCCAAGATACATTGTATTCGCCGTCATCTAAATACCATTCTAAATTGCTATTATAGATTGGTTCCATATACTTACCTACTTCATTTGTATTAATATTTACTGTAAACATATTTGCTGGCAATACAAACTCACCGTCAAAAATTGTTTCTGCTGTAAAAGGTTGAATGAGTAAGTTTAAAGTGGACATTTCTACTTTTTTATCTTTTAACTCAATTGGAATTAAATTATCTTTTACAAAAGCCGTAATTACAGGACCATTATCTTTTTGCCCTATCATTTGACTAGAAGTAATGTAAGTTGCTTGTTTTCGTTGCTCTTCTAAATCAATTTGAGCAGTCGGATTCATCCCAAAATTCGTATTAATGTATGGGTTTTGTGAAGGTAATAGCATGACTGTTCCTAATTCCTTATTTACTTCTATTTTTTCTCCTGATTGTAAATCTCCAAGCTTAATTATTTTACTACCGGACCAAACTGACACATCTTTTAAAGAGAATGGGAAATTATTTTGAATAGATCCAATCAGTTTACTTGCTTCTACTCTTAGATTCACATCAAAATTCCCAACATCCTGTAAATGACTTTCCCCATACATGGAAGAAACTGACCAATAGCCAACATCTCTAAACGTTAACTCACTGTTGGATGCATGTTTTTCAAAAATTGCATCTTCATGTACATTAACCGATTGCCCCGTAAATGAATTTGTATTTCTAGCAGCAACCATCGTAGTGGATGCTGGAGCTTCAAACGAAAAGTCCCCACTTTTATTACTTAATAGTGACTGTGCGTAATACCCATTTAGACTCTTATCGTCGTTTACATACAAAAACGAAGAAAGCTGAACTTGTGGACGAGCTATACGATCCTTCGCACCATATCCAAAAATAGCAACTGAAGCAATTATCGCAATTAGTGGTATAATTCCCCAAGCAAATTCGCGTTTGTCTTTTCTTTTCAAGATTAGATATAGTAAAGGTCCTACTAGAATCATGTAAACTACTACAATACCAATCATAAGTGGCGTAGAAACTTTGAATGAACTAAACAAAGAGTTCGTACTTCCTAGTTCATAGACAAGTTGATCCTTGAAATTAGGTCCATACATACTATTAGTTGAGGTTTGTACTTTCACAGACTGTAAAATGGACGTCATTAAATCACTGTATACAGGATCCTTCGCTAAAGGTTCATCTCCTAATGAGAAGGTTGTTTGTATAATTGCTCCGCTACCTAATTGCTTTTTAGCTGCTAGGATAACTCCAGCTGAACTGAATAATTCAGTAGCTCCTTCATTTAGAGTAGCATCGTATACAGGTAAATCATTTGATAGTACATTATTGTTTGTGAAAGCTTTCATTTTTTCTGGTGATATCGATGACATGCTAGACTTCAATGATAGAGGTAGATAATCCCCTAATTGACCTACTTCTGCTTCTGTATCATCAGAAGCACCTACAACAATCACACCACCAGCACGCACATAGTCAATAAGAGCTTGTTGTTGGGCAGTTTCTAAATCTGCAAGTACAAATTCATCGATCAGCATATAATCTGCCATTTGCCAAGCAACAGCATCCGATGGCAGTGTAAAATTGGATAATTGAGCAACATGGATAATTTCATCGTTTAATGTATTTGGTTGCTTCACTTGATTTAACATTTTTAGTCGATCCGCACTATTAGTTAGCGTAAAATAAAAAATAGTAGTGGGGTCTAAGAAGCTCGCTTTTAACGTTTTTGTCCCTTTATATCCAATCGAATTTTCTTTTTCCCATCCACCCTCAAAAAAGTGAATCATTTGTGCATTGGGCTGTTGATAATTATAGTCATCTGATAATCCCGCTACTGCAACTTGTATAGACTTAGTCTCACCTGAACCAATCTCAAAAGGGATAGCATGTGCATTTCCAAGATTATACGATTCTGCTATATCAAGTACAATATCTCCTGAAAAAGCCTCCCCCGTATTCTCAACAGAAATCGTTATAGGAAGGCCCTCCCCATATTTAGCTTTCCCGTTAAAACCAGTCGTTACTTTTACTTGTAAATTCGGAGCAGCTGAAGCTTCAATCGTTGGTAATAATGTAAAGTATATAAATAATGCTGTAATAACCAACGCGCATTTACGAATTAGCATGAATTTCCCCTCCTTTGTTTCTATATTAGTACGTTAGTCGCTTAAAGAAGTTCCTTTTTCAGAAAATAGGGTTAATTTTTTTCAAGCCTCATTCGTGAAACTTTTCACCGTGTAGTTTTACTATTTTTACAAATGCTTCTACTTGTGGGAGTTCTAATGCAGAATCATAACCGATCAACCAAGTATCTCTTGTTAATTCGAATTCTTCTTCCTGATTAGTTAAAGGTATTTTATTGACATCTTCATGACCAGTTAAAGTAATCGAAGGTAAAATAGCGTATCCGATCCCATTTAACGCCATCTGTTTACATGTTTCAATTTGGTCTACAATAATTTGTCTACGTGGATTACTAGAGAAATGTTTCTGCCACCATTGTTGAATTTCCTGATAATAATTGGAGTCACTCTTAAACTGGATAAAAGGCTTTTCTGAAGTTAATACATCGTCTACTGATGTCATCTCTTTATCTACTAAATAAAGTGTATCGCGAAAAAGATGTGTTTTTGGACCTTTCCAATCTGTTTGACCACGCACGATACCGACGTGGGATTCCCCATCATAAATCGACTTTACAATTTCAGAGCTCCATCCAGTTAATAAGGAGATTTTCGCTTCTGGATATGTTTGAACAAAATCTTTCAATACTTTTGGCAGCCAATTCTGACCGACAATAGATGCACAAGCAATTTTTAATGTTCCATGAACTTTTGAAGTTAACGACTGAATGGCTTCATAAAGCTCTTCTTTTTGATCAATCATGCTAATAGCAAATTCAATGACCATTTCTCCTTCTGGAGTTGGAGTCAGTCCTTTTTGAGAACGTAAAAAAAGTTTAGTATTCCATTCTTTTTCCAAGGATTGTAAACGCAAAGAAAGTGCCGGCTGGGACAAAAATAGTCTTTCCGCAGCTTTGCGCATATTTTTTTCCTCAGCCAATACTTTAATAATGAGAAAATCAGAAGTCATTATTATGCCCCTTTCTTTTTAGGTAAACCAAATACTAAAACAAAACTAATAACAGCAAACAAAAATAATACGAGAAACATCATATGTAAGGAATTATCCAAGCCAGTTTGTAAAAATGACAGGTCCTCTAGCATAAATGATTTTCTCGTCTCTGCATTTAATAACTGATCAACAACGCTCAAGTCATAATTTGACTGATTGTCATTTAAATATTTCTTGTATGTTTCATTCACAATCATTCCAAGTAATGCAGCACCAACTGTATTTCCAAAATTACTCATAAACATATTACTTGCTGTCGCTATTCCTCTTTGTTCATAAGTAACTGCATTTTGAATTGTTACCGTAAATGAGGTACTGGTTAACCCCATACCTATTCCGACTAAAAAACTACAAATAGCAATAAAAAATGGATTTAAAGTAGATTGTATGAAGACAAAAGAGAAAGTCCCTACTACTAAAAATATAGTACCTACTAAAGACAATTTAAAAGCACCATGCTTAAATAGTAATTGACCCGCTATAGTTGACGCTAGCGGCCATCCAATAGATACCGCAGTTAACGTAAATCCAGCAACGATTGCTTTTTGTCCCATTACACCTGTAACATACATAGGAATATAACTAGACATGCCTATTAAAATAACCCCTGTAACAAATGATATTAAATTTGCGTATAGAATCGTTTTATTTCTCCATATAGAAAAGGGCATTAATGGTTCTATTGCCTGTTTCTCTACCTTTACAAACAAAGTAAAACATAAAATAGTTACCAAAAGTATGGTAACACTCATTATAGAAAGCCACTGAAATGTTTGCCCTCCCTCGACTAGCCAAAATAATAGAGAAGACAATATAACTGTTACTAGTATTGCTCCTTTATAATCCACATTTGCCTGTTTCTTTTGTTCTGTCTCATGCAAAAATAATGCAATTCCTACCATTGCGATTATCCCTAGTGGTATATTGATCCAAAATACATATTGCCAGCCAATAGACTCAACGATTATACCGCCAATAGCAGGTCCAGAAATAGCAGATATTCCCCAAACACTCGATAAATAACCTTGAATTTTAGCTCGTTCCTCACCTTGATATACATCGCCAATAATAGTAGTTGCTATCGGCATTACTGCTCCAGCGCCTAAGCCTTGGATAAAACGAAATAAAATAAGCTGTTCCATGGACGAAGAAATACCACATAAAAAAGAACCTATTAAAAATAACGAAACTCCTATAAAAAATATTATTTTCCGGCCAAATAAGTCAGCCAGTTTTCCATAGATCAAAACAGTTATTGTACTCATTAAAAGATAGGAAGAAAATACCCAACTGTATCTTGAAAAACCACCTAAATCCGCTGTAATGCTCGGCATGGCAGTAGCAATAATAGTAGCTTCAACCGCCCCCATAAACATTGCAAGAATCACGGATATAAGTACCAATGGCTTTTTAGTTACTTTCATATAACCCCCCATTTCATTTAGAAAAGCGCAAGCTCCTATCACTGCTAAGTGCACAATATTATATACCTGTAAAAAGAAAAAAAGGCCCTTTATTAGGCCTCCTTCAATTTTCCCATATTATGCTTGCGATTGATATAAGTACTTTTTCATTTGCTTCAAAATTACTCTTCTTGTAAGTATACCCAAAAAAGTATGTTCGTCATCCACAACACATACATAAGGATTATCCACTAATAAATCCAAACCTCTTTGAAATTTATCATTAATGTGAATAGTTGCTAAATCAGATTTCATAATATCTTCTACTTTTATAGAAGATAGTCGTTCATATTCAATATGTGCTAATCCAAGAATTTCATCCGTAATTTGCTGCGCGCTAATTAACCCTTTGAGTCTGTACCTCATGTCCAACACTGGAATGGAAGAATATCCTGTTTTTGTTAATACTAACAATGCATGTTCTGCATTATTTCCTAATTGAACATGAGCTACTTTTTCAGCAGAAATCACAAATTCTTCAATCGGTATTTCTAAAAAACCTCTATTATTCACAGATATCATTGCATTCTACTCCTTTGCCTGTTTTCCAATTGAAAACACAACCTATAAAACTATCATAACATAAACAAGGAATAAAATACCATGAAAACGTTTACAAAATAATTCAATTCTTTAGAATGGGAATTGATTTAACCATTGTCCGCCGTCTAAAGTAACTATTTCCCCGTTCATATATGAAGCTTTATCAGAAAGAATGAATGTTGCAAGCTCAGCAACTTCCTCTGGTTTACCTAGTCTACCCAAAGGTACCGCATCAAGTGTTCTTTTAGCAGCCTCTTCTGATTCCCAAAGCTTTCCTGCACCTCCAGTTCGCTCTATTGGTCCCGGAGCAATACCATTTACTCGTATTCCATATTTTTTACCCCATTCAACAGCTAGTGTTCTCGTTAAAGACATCACTCCTGCTTTTGCGGCTGCTGAATGAGCAACGCCAACTCCTGCTCCCCACGCATAAGTTGCAAGCATATTTAATATGGTTCCTTTACCATCATTTGCAATCCAATAGTTTCCAACTGCGCTTGAACAATAAAATGATCCATTTAAAACGATATCGATAACAGATTTCCACCCATTTGGAGTAAGTTTTTCCGTTTCAACAATAAAGTTTCCTGCAGCATTATTAACTAACCCATCAATTCGACCAAAAGTTTTCACAGTAAAAGCGACCATGGCTTCCACATGCTCCGGATTGCGAACATCCATTTGAAAAATCGCAACGTTAGGACCATTTTCGATAATTTCATGCTTAGCTGTTTCTAATCGCTCTAAATCTCTCCCCGTAATGACCACGTTTGCTCCTTCCGAAACAAACTTCATCGCCATATACTTCCCCATACCACTTGATCCACCAGTAATAATAATTGTTTTCCCCTGTAACATGTCTCAACACCCCTTTTAATTGAATGACCATTCATTCAAATTTTAGCATAGATGAACAAATCCGCAAATGAAATTGTTCATATTTCCTATCCCTTACATCGAACTGAATCAATAGATTACTTTACTTTTTTGATTTTTGTATACAATTATTCCTTAAATTGCTATGATAAGAAAATATAATATATTTATACAGGGGGATTCGATGGCAACTTTAACAAATGAAGAACAAATTGCAACTGCTATTTACACTGTTAATCGTCACGCAAAAACTGCAATTGACAATAAACCACTCTACTCACTAAAAAAACAAGCCATTGATAAAATGGTAACTGAAAATAAAGCGAAAAAAGTTGGCTTACACTTTGTTCGTAATCCCAAAAATAGCCAACAGCAATCCTCTGTATTAATCGAATGTGCTGATTACTATTTTCATGTAATTCCTATGAAAGAGGATTTTAAAAATTTACCGCATCTTGGTCATTTAGATGATACGTATAGAAATCCAATTCGTAAAATGAATTTAAAAGTAGCAAAACAACTGCTAGTTGATTATATAGGACCTCAGCCCATCATTAAGCAACCTACAAAGAAAACAACGCCATACACTTCTCAGTTTTCTAGCCCCCAAAAATGGTACGAGCAAAATAGAAAATCTTATTTTGATAGATAATAAGAACAAGATCGAGGAGCTTAAGAAAGTGACGTAGTCATTTTCTTAAGCTCCTCGATCTTTTAAGTTAAAGTATAAGACTTACGTACTATCCAGAGCGATCCAAGTGGAGGAAATTCTAACACTTTTCTCTATGGCCGTTTCCGGTTTAGCATTGGAAAAAACTTATGGTAACAAGATAAAACGATAAAAACAGTAAATGAGCAAAATTGACATACGACATAATTTAAAATAAGTGTAAATATAGAACAAAAGTCCCTTTTTGCACTTATTTACGGATATGTCGTATGTTCATTTTGTTCTTTTTTACACTTGAACGTTCCCGGTTCACTTAAGCCATTCTTTTTCTAACTATAAAATATATTGATCAATTTTAAGAACTAGTTCCGCGATTTCTGGTTTACTAATTTGAGCCTCCGCTCCAACTTTATCACCTTTGTGGCGCAAGTCTTCTGTTATTAAACTAGAAAAAATTAGCACTGGAAGTTTAGCTAAATGACTATTTTCCTTTATTCTTCTAGTAAAAGTATGTCCATCTAACTGAGGCATTTCAATATCAGTAACAACTATATGTACATGCTCAGAAATATCTGTGGATACTTTTTCTAAACCTTCTAAGTATGCAATAGCATCTTTTCCATTTTCAAAAAACTCTAGATTTACATACCCCGCTTCGTTTAGCGTATCATGTAATAGCTTTCGAAGTAATGGAGAGTCTTCAGCAATGACTATTTTTTTATTAGAACGTTCACGCTTCCCCAGTTTTTTTATAGAGTTCACGTTTATACCTAATTCTGGATTTATCTCTACAATAATTCTTTCAAAGTCTAACAAAAGAATCATTTCTTCTTCTCTTTTAATAACCCCAATAACATGTGACGTACCATTTCGATAGATATTTGAAGGCTTTTCTATTTGCTCCCAAGAAATACGATGAATTTGCTTGACGTTACTTACATGGAAAATCACTTTTTGGTTATTAAACTCTGTAACTATATATTTATCTTGTTGATTTGCAGCTGATTTTGGAATACCTAAAACCTTCTCTAAATTAACAACCGGTAAAACTTCGCCTCTTAATTGTACGATACCTTCCACATGATCATGTACATGTGGCACAAATGTAATTATTAAAGGTTCGATAATCTCTTTTACCTTTATGACATTAATACCAAATTTATTCACTCCTACTTGAAACTCTACAATTTCTAATTCATTGGTACCACTTTCAAGAAGAGTTCCTTGATTCTGTGTCATATTGACTGTCCTTTCATCTCTAATTTTATAAGTTATTTATAAGCTTTTATTAACGCTTGTGTACCATTATTTTCGTACCCTAATGACACTAGTTCATCATACATCGATTTAGCTAGAGTTAATCCTGGAAGGTTTAAGTTCATCTTTTCTGACTCTTCTAAAGCAATTTTCATATCTTTTACGATATGTTTAATATAAAAACCTGGTTCGAAATCTTCTGCTACCATTCGAGGAGCTAAGTTGCTTAGAGACCATGATCCCGCTGCCCCTGATGATATAGAGCGCAATACTTGTTCTAAATCTAATCCTGCTTTTTTACCGTAAGCTAATGCTTCACATACTCCAATCATACCTGTTGCAATGGTAATTTGATTACACAATTTTGTATGTTGACCAGATCCTGCAAGACCTTGATATAAGATAGTTTCTCCGAAAAGGCTTAAAACCGGTAACATTTCATCGAAAATCTCTTTCTCTCCACCACACATGATGGACAGCTTTCCTGATTTGGCTCCAATATCTCCACCTGAGACAGGAGCATCAAGCGATCCCATTTCTTTTTCTTTTGCAGCACTATCTATTTTTTTAGCTAATGTAGGAGTAGATGTTGTCATATCAATTACAATTAACCCTTTATTATCTGCTTCAAAAATTCCATTTTTCCCAAAATAAATTTCTTCCACATCATGTGGATAACCAACCATTGTGAAAACAATCTGAACTTTTTCAGCTAATTCTTTTGGATGATTAACCCAAGTAGCCCCTAAAGAAATAAGTTCTTCTGCTTTTTCTTTTGTTCGGGTATAGATTATCACTTCATGTCCAGCATCCAATAAATGCATTACTAAACTTTTCCCCATTACACCTGTGCCAATAAAACCTGTTTTTAGTTTCCCTATCATGTCTTTTCCCCCAGTAAATTATTTAGGCTATCTATAGTGTACCAAAAAAAGAGGTTCATCCAAATACTTTTGGATGAACCTTTTAAAAGGGGGAAATGAGAATGTTGCTGTGTTCTTTATTAATATAGCCATTTTCATTTATTTTAAACCTTTTTTCAAAAATAAATGAACTATTTATTGATCTCATTACTAATGATTTGTATTTCATTTAATAATACATCAAGTTTTTTACTTAACAGGATTGTATTTTCATCTGCTATTCCATTTTCTAAAGCAGATTTAATCATCTCATCCCTCGTATGTTCTATTTGATTTAATATAGATTCACGCAATACAACATCCCCCCACTGAAACAATTAGATTTTAGTATACCTTCTTTAAAGTTATATGAAACTTACAAAATTGTGACCCAAATCGCCAAATCAGCTTCTCTCTTTTAGTAAATATGTATATACTACCGTGGCCCCTTGTTTTGCACTTCCTGAAAAATGCTTAAAATCTTCTCTTTTAATAAGTACTTCACGAAAAGCTAGAAATTCTTCTTTCGAGATCTCTAATGATTGTATGTCACCTACTCGTAACATATTTAGCTTTTCTTCATATAAATTCATCTCTAACATTCCTTTCTAATATATAATGATTCATAGCTCCATTTTTTATTAGTAAAATACTTTACGAATCCCATTTTTTAAGGCAAACTGTATTGTAATAACTTCTAGAAAAGAGGAGACAATCTATGAGAATTGCTGAAGTTGGTAATATAATTGAATTTGAAGACGGTCTTCAAGGTATTGTAGAAAAGGTTAATGAAAACTCTGTAATTGTAAATTTAACTTTTATGGAAAACTTTAATGAACTAGAACTTGAAGAAAAAACGGTAATCAATCATAAGCGCTATACAATATTATATAGTAATGATGAATAAACGTCATGCCGTTCCTCTTACCTTGAAGAACGGCATTTAACTTTTTTTAAACATATGCAAACAATCTACATCAAATGCTTCGGAACTCCAAACTATTCGAACAATATTATGCTTTTTAAAAATCTGATTAATAGTCGAGGCAATTTGAAATTATAAGAAGGAAGTGCATTACATGAACTACGAATTACCAAAAAAGAATCTTTTATTTTGTCTCTTTTTTGCTTATGCTTTTACCTGGATTACTTTTTCAAATGATAAGGTATTTTGGTATTTTTACACTTTCACGACCCTTTTCCTCATGTCGATGGCGTTTTACTATGCTAAAATTGAGGATGAAGTTAAAACACTCGAATATCTGATATTAGGTATCGGCTATGGAGTATTGACCTATGTAATTATAGCGGGTGGTTATAAGTTGCTCGAAATAATTCCTGTATTTTCCACAAGTAGTGTTGACCACTTTATAAGTAAATTTGGCCCTAATGCAATATGGCACTACTTACTACTACTATTTATAGTCGCACCTGCCGAAGAATTATTTTGGAGAGGATTCATCCAACAACAACTAAAACGCTGGCTCTCTCCTTTTTACGCAGTGATTTTAAGTTCAGCACTGTTTGGATTATCATTAATATTTAGTGGTTTTTGGATTGGCATTTTAGGTGCATTTCTATCCGGACTCATTTGGGGCTTTATATATGAGTGGAAGAAAAGTATGCCCCTTATTGTTATAGCTCACATCACAATGTTAATCCTGCTTTTCTTGATATTACCCTTAGGTTGAAACTTTTACAAACCAAACCCGTCTATACTACTATAAAAGGAACTGATTTACTTTGAAAAAAATAACTTCATTATTGTTCATCTTATTATTAACAGGTATTCTTGCAGCATGTGGTACAACTGCTGAGGATGTAGCAATTGAAGAAGAAAATATTACCGAAGATACAACAGTTGAAGAAAAAGTAGTAGAAGAAAACTTACTACCAGCTGAAGCAGATACTTCTGTAGAAGAAGTACCGAAAGAAACAGAAAGTAAGGAAGAATCTACTAATATAGACGACAAAAGTACTTCTAGCTCACCAGAAGAATTAGAAGGAACTGTCGTACAAAGTGATAACCAAAATTTTGCAATCACTGTAGTAGCTGGTTTTGAGTTAACTGGTGAGGAGCCGAATAAAGACCTTCTATTTAACAAAGAGAATGACGCTCAGTCAATGAGAATTGAAACGTTTAAAGAAGCTGGAGTAAATATCACGGATGTGACAAATAATTTAGTTGAAACATTAAAGGCATCTAATGAACAAGCAGAAGTTATACAAATAACTGATGAGAATCAATTACCTTTTAATGAATTTATTGAAGAAGCAAATGGTTTCCAAATTGATACACCAGATGGAAAAGTTTCAGGTTATACATTTATTAAAGATGGAATGGTTGTAAAACTTACGGTATTTGATACAGTAGATGCACCTGCTTTAGAATTATTTGTAGAAATGGCAGAAACAATCAGTTCAAAATAAGAAAAGCGCCTTTTTTCTATATGGACGTTTTCAGTTCGCTTTGGACTAAACTTTTTGGTACAGGATAAACTAGAAAGACTAATAGGGGAGCTATGTGACTGGGTCACATAGCTCTTCTATTTTTTTCGGTTGTACAATATATGAATTTGGTGAAATAAAAAATGCCAGAAAATCAGTTTTACTGACTTTCTGGACAGTCCCTAGACAAATAATTAAATCAATTATAGCCTACTAAAATTTTGCACTAACGTCATTTGACAAAGAACCATAAAAAAGCTTTGAGCTTAACTCCTGCCCAAAGTTCTTATTTTAATAAGATAGATTTTTAATTGACAACCCTAACTTTTTAAGAAGTTCGATTACTTGATCTTTTTCTTCTTCAGATAGTGCCCCCATCAACTCTACTAATTGAGCTTCATGTCTTGGGAAAAGTTCATCCATAAAGGAATTTCCTTCATCCGTAATTTCGGCAAATGTTACACGACGATCTGTAGGACTAGAAACTCGAGTAATATAACCTCTACCTTCCAACTTATCTACTACATACGTAATAGAACCACTCGCTAATAAAATTTTGTTACCGATTTTTTGAAGTGGCTGTTTTCCTTTATGATATAAAAGCTCAAGTACAGCAAATTCCGTAGGATTTAGACCATTTTCTTGGAAAAACTGATTCGAACATTCGTGAATTACTTTATGGGCACGTGACAGTACAATAAATAATTTTAGTGCACTGTTCGATTCTTCGTTTGTCATACTTGTCATCCTCACCTATATAAAATACATTAAGTCTCATTATATAGGAAAAATCATTAAATTGTCAAAACAGAATGAATTTCATGCGATTGTGGGAAAATAAAATGAAATGTCGTTCCAACTCCAACCGTACTTTCCACTTCAATTTTACCTTCATGTTGTTCGACCACTTGAAAAGCATGAGCTAGCCCTAATCCAGTTCCCGTTTCTTTCGTAGTAAAAAATGGATCAAATATTTTTGATAAGTTTTCTCTTTCGATTCCATAACCTTGATCTTGTATAGTAATAATCACCTGATTATCTGAAAAATTTGAAAATTTTATGAAAATATCTCCACCATTAGGCATTACTTCTATGGCATTTTTAATAGAATTTATTAGCACTTGCTTTAATAAGTTACGATCTCCATCAATATTACAATAGCTATTTACCTCATAACATGTGCTTATATTTATATGTTGCATTAATGCTTGTGGTGCCATAAAATTAACTACTTCTTGCAGTAATAATTTCATATCAATAATACTTTTTTTATACTCAGTTGGTTTTGATACTTGAAGAAATTCCGTAAGTATTTCTTCCATTCTTTTAATTTCATCGTTAATAACGGCTAAATATCGCTTTCCATCATCATTTGTAGTTTTATCTAACAATTGAGTGAAACCCTTTAAAGAAGTCATGGGATTTCTAATTTCATGTGCAATACTTGCAGCCAATTGACCGATTGCGCTAAGTGATTCATTGTGAGCTAAGCATTTTTTTAAATACATTTTTTCGGATTCATCAATTACTTCTACTAAAATTAAATCGGTTAATGCTTCTTTAGTTACTTTTAGTTTAATATACTTTAGTTCCCCTTTAAACGTTTGAATTTCGGTAAGCATATACGCTTGTCCATTTTTTGATAATTTAATCATAAATTCTTTTTTTTCATGATGTGTCGAGTTTAATAATTCAAAGAGTCTCATAACATTCATTCCTATTAGTTCGTTACGCTTTGTATCCAGTAACACTTCCATTTGAGAATTAATATCTACTATTTCACCGCTATTATTAACAAAAATAAGTCCACTTGAAAATAATTGAAAAGCTCGTTCGAAATTTCGCTTATTATTAAATGCTTCCAGCATGAAATCACCTACCCCTTATTATTAAGTATTTATAAATGATTCTGCTCTTTCCATAATTACCCTAATATCTATTAATTCTGATTATTCCATACCTATCAAATTATTGAAATAGGTACTACAACCTATATTGTCGACAACCATATTACTTGTTACAATATATTAGCGAACAAAAGGAGTTTACTAAAATGAATATTATATTAGCTACACTAAATGCCAAGTTTATCCATACAAATTTAGCCTTGCGCTGTCTTAAGGCTTACGCAGAACCAGAATTCTCACCAATAATTGCCGAATATACAATAAAAGATCCTACCTTTAATATAGTTGCGGACTTGTACCAAAAGAAGCCTTCTATCATAGGATTTAGTTGTTACATTTGGAATATCGAAGAAACAATAAAAGTAATAAAAATGATTAAAACGGTAGACCCCTCTATAAAAATTGTTTTAGGAGGACCTGAAGTTTCTTATGATACAAATGTTTGGTTACGCCAGGTTGAAGAAATCGATTATATAATTGTCGGTGAAGGGGAACAATCATTTAAAGATCTATTAAATTATTTAAGCGGGAAAGAATCGTTAAAAAATGTTCCTGGTCTAGCTTATGTGACAGAAAACAAATTTATTCTACATCCAATTCCAAAAAAATTAGACTTAAGAGAATCTCCTTCTCCTTATCGATTTGAAGAAGATGTTTCTAATTTGTCTAAGCGTATTGCATATATTGAAACAAGCCGTGGCTGCCCATTTTCTTGTCAATTCTGTTTGTCTTCGATTGAAGTTGGAGTTAGATATTTTAATCGTGATAAAGTAAAAGAAGATATCCGTTATTTAATGGCAAATGGTGCAAAAACAATTAAATTTGTTGACCGAACGTTTAATATTAGCAGAAGTTATGCAATGGAAATGTTTCAATTTTTAATAGATGAACATGTTCCAGGAGTAGTATTTCAATTCGAAATTACTGCAGATATCATGCGTCCAGAAGTGATTCAATTTTTAAATGAAAATGCCCCTGCTGGATTGTTCCGTTTTGAAATTGGCGTTCAATCGACAAATGATTTAACGAATGAACTAGTACAAAGAAGACAAAATTTTGACAAGTTAAAACGTACAGTTACTATGGTAAAAGCTGGTGGGAAAATAGATCAGCATTTAGACTTAATAGCTGGTTTACCTGAAGAAGATTACGATTCATTTAGAAATACGTTTAATGAAGTATTTGAGATGCGTCCAGAAGAACTACAGTTAGGCTTTTTAAAGTTACTACGTGGGACTGGGTTGCGTGTAGAAGCGGAGAAATACGGATATGTATACGTCGATCAAGCTCCATATGAAATATTTTCTAACAATGTGTTAACTTTTGATGACATCCTTCGCATTAAACAAGTGGAAGATGTGTTAGAAAAATACTGGAATGCTCATAGAATGGATCGCACTCTTGAATTCCTATTCGAAAATGCATATGAAACACCATTCGACTTCTTTCAACAATTCGGCACATTTTGGGAAGAAAAAAATTGGTCTAAAATTGGTCACCAGTTAGAAGATTTATTTACACGATTATATGCATACTTATTAAATAGCGAAAATATTTCTTTACCAACAATAAAAAGTGTCATGAAAATTGATTATTTATCGAAACTTAAATTCCAACCACGCAAACCATGGTGGGAAAATGACCTTACAAAAGATGAGCAAGCTAGCGTTTACAAACAGCTTATAAACGAACCAGAACTTGCTGGACAAGAGTTTGTAGCGTTAAATTTGAATGAAAAAGAATTATATAAGCAAACCTTCATTACTCCAATTTCTATTTGCTTTAACTCGTATCAACAAGGAATCATCTTAGAAAAAGAAGGTTACTTAGTAACAACTTTCAGTAAACAATCTACCCCACATTTTTCATATATCGAGAAAAGCGGAAGCGCCTATCACTGCGTAAGGCAGCAAATGGGGAATCGCGAGGAGGCAGCTCCTCAGCCACCGCAGTGATTACCCATTTGACTCCGAGGTGCAACGATCTTCTGCGACGAGCTTCGCGCAGGAGCACAGGCTGCTTGCGCTAGACACTAGAGAAAGAACCGAGCAAACAAGCCCTTTAAGGACTTGTTGCTCGGTTTTCTTTTTATCCAATAATGACACGCTCTTTTGGATAATGATACTTTGTTTGATTACTTTTACCACCCAATGAAAACAAGAACGAAATCAATCCTACCCGACCGATGAACATTAATATCATAATCGTCACTTTACCTATATTCGACAATTCATTTGTAATACCAAGTGACATTCCACAAGTTCCGAATGCCGATGTTATTTCAAAAATAATTTGAGTTATTGTTAAAGTTGGCTCAGTTATTGTAAGTAATATGGTGGCCATAGATACCATGATTAATGCTAAAATAATAACAGCATATGACCGAAAAATATCTATTAGATGGATTTCTCGATTAAAAATTTGAATATTTGTCTTGCCTCTTGAAAAGTTTATTAAAAACAAAACGGCAATAGCAAATGTAGTAGTACGAATTCCTCCACCCACAGAACTAGGTGATGCTCCGATAAACATAAGCGCACTCATAAAGAAAGTGGTTCCTTCATTGAAGAGAGTCACATCAACTGTAGTTAATCCTGCTGATCGAGTCGAAACAGAATGGAAAAAAGCAGAGAAAAACTTTTCGTGCCAAGGCATATCTTTAAACGAATTAAACATTTCAAGTAAATAGATCATAACTGTACCAAATACTAAAAGTATTCCATATGTAATCGTTGTTAATTTAGTAAAAAGTGAAAATCGAAAGCTTTTGTTTTTATTGGAAAGAAATTCTTTTACTTCTATTAATACCGGGAACCCAATTGCTCCAAAAACAATAAGAATAGAAGTTATAATTTGAACAAAATAATCGTTATGATAAGGTATTAATGACTGTCCAGTGATGTCGAACCCTGCATTAGTCGTAGCAGAAACAGATGTAAATACCCCATGCATAAATGCCTGTTTAAATGTATCAAAATACTCCGTAAAATAGAGAGTTAGTAAAACAGCTCCAACAATCTGGATTAATAAAAGTATCTTGACGATTTCTTTAATCAGATAAACTACACCTGATAAATTGGATTGGTTATGATCTATCATGATCAATTGTCTTTCTCGCAGTCCAATTTTCTTTCCTGAGATAAGCCAAATAAACGTCCCTAAAGACATGATTCCGATTCCACCAAGTTGGAGGATTAAAATTAACATAACGTAACCAAAAACACTGTACGTTTCCGATATATTTAAAGATGTCAATCCTGTTACACTCACTGCACTTACTGCAGTAAACAAACTATCTATAAAGTCGACTTCAACTCCAGGCTTATGAACACCTGGTAAACGAAGTAAAACAACAGAAACTGCGATCGCAATGAAATAATACGTAACGATAACTTGAGCTGGTATAAACTTTCTTCTTTTATTCATTTTAGATGATTTCATACGTATTATAATCCTTTCGACAATGAACTAAACTTATATCTCATTGTAGAAAAAAAAAGTAGAAAAAGATAGTTTAAACTATCTTCTTCTACTTTTTTAATTATGCAGATTGTTCTTTTTTGTTTTGTTTGACTCCGATTAAATATCCACCAATTGCAATCCCTAATAATACAGTCCAGAATACTATAGTCCATCCTGTAGAGTGTGGGAAATCTTCGCTTAATATCGCTACATTAGGATGAGCAAGTACCATGACAGTTAATTTAACTCCTACCCAACCTACGATTAGAAAAGCTGCAGTTTCTAGTGAAGGCATTTTTTCTAATAACTGAACAAATTTATGTGCCGCAAAACGCATAATTACAAGTCCAATTACACCACCTAAGAACATAACAGAGAACTGTCCAGCATTAATCCCACCAATGGCAAAGTCGCCAATATGAGGTAATGTTACAGCAATTGCTACTGCTGCAAGCATCGAGTCAATTGCAAACGCAATATCTGCAAGCTCAACTTTTAACACAGTTACCCAAAAACTTGATCCCTTTTTTTCTATTTTCTCTGTATTTCCATTTTCCAATTGCTTTTCTTCTTCTGCTTTATGTTTTCGTTGATCATAAATATGTTTGAACGAAATAAATAGTAAATAAGCTGCTCCGATTGCTTGCACTTGCCAAATTTTCACCAAGAAAGTAATCATAAATAACGCAGCGAATCTAAATACGAAAGCTCCAATTAAACCATAAAATAATGCTTTCTTCTGTTGCACTTTTGGTAAATGTTTTACCATTACAGCCATTACGACCGCATTATCTGCTGCAAGTAAACCTTCCAATCCAACTAGAACTAATAATACCCATCCGTACTCCAATAATATTGCTAAATCCATCTGTGCATCCTCCTTTTTAAACATAAAAAGACCCTTGCCTAAAAAAGGCAAAGGTCTCGCTAAGCAAATTTAATAATTTACTATCATAACCGATGGCAAAAGCCATGTATTGACGACTATGAAATAGGTTTCCCCATAGCTACTCCCCTTTGACGCGATGTCAAAAGTGTATTTATTTATGTAGATTACTATAACATATGAATAATATAATTCCAAGTAAAACTACTTGATCGGAATATGAAATGTTTTATCTGCTTTATGTTCATTATAAAAACGAATCATAGATGGAATAGATTCAATGAAATCTGGACAATTGATGTTCCCTTTACTTAATATGCTGTCGGAATTTGTCGTATCAAAGGAAGATTGCCAAGTTAAATAATCCAATGTCTCTTTTTCTACTTGTAAAAACTTTCGAATAGATGAAAGAGATACAGATACTTTTGCTAAAGACAATGGGATTCTACCTTTTGGATATTTACCAGTGAGCTCTTTGACAAATGCACGATATATTTCTTCTACTGGATAGGGGTTTGGATCAGTTAGATGAACCGTTTTCGACACTGCTTCTTCACTAAGACTACAATAGATTGCTGCTTTTGTTATATAGTCACTTGGCACGACATTGATAAAAGAAGTTGACTTACCTAAGTACGGTATAATAGGTAACTTCTTTAAATTAGATATCATATTTACAAAAAAATATGGTCCGTCAAATTTAATCGTCTCCCCCGTTATAGAGTTTCCTCTCACTATTCCAGGTCGAACAATTGTAACAGGAATCTTTTCTTTTAAATGCTCTACAAGCAGTTCAGCTTCAAACTTTGTTTCTTCATAATGATTTTTGAAACCACTTGGTCGAATCAGTTCAGTTTCGTACAATACACCTTCTCTTTTTCCTGCTACATAAGCAGTACTAAAATACATATATCGTTTTAAATGAGGAAATTGTACGACTACTTGATTAAATGTATCTGTGCCATGTACATTCACTTTCCACGCAATATCTTTAGGAACTGCAAGATCATAGACTGCTGCTAAATGCCACACATATTTCACTTCTTCTTTTAGCTGTTCTATGATCCCTATTTCCATCCCTGCATTTGGTAATGTAATATCCCCTTCTACAATAACTACTTTTTGATCATTAAAATTATCTTTGCTAATTTCTTGTATTACTTCATCGGCTTTAACTAGTTGAGCTGGTAGGACTAAAACATAGATTGTCGAAAATACTTTTTGCTGACGTAATTCACAGATAATATTCTTGGCTAAAAACCCGGGAAAACCAGTTATTAATACAGAACTCATCTACCCACCCCCTTATATTGTCTAGCTACGAACACCTTTTATATTAGTATACTGAAAAAGGGCCTTCAATTGAAGACCCTTCCATTAATTATTTTTCAGAATTTTCAGAAGTTAAATTTCCTTTAATTCCCTTATCGAATAAACTATATATGACTGGTACCACAAATAAAGTGAAGAATGTCGAACTTATTAATCCACCAATAACGGTAATTGCCATTGGCTGATTAATCTCTGTACCCTCCCCGATACCTAACGCTAGTGGTACTAGGCCAAGAATTGTTGTTAATGCAGTCATAAGAATAGGTCGTACACGATCTCTTACAGAAGTAGTGATTGCATCGTATGAACTCATACCATCTGTTTTACGTTTATTTATATAATCAACTAAAACGATTCCGTTATTTACGACTATACCCACTAAGATCAATATACCAATAACGGCGGAAATACTAATTGGTGAGCTCGTTGTAAACAGCCCTATGAAGATACCAATAACAATAAGTGGAACAGTAAACATTATTACAAACGGGAACTTAAAGGACTCAAATTGGGCAGCCATTACGATATAAACTAAAACTACGGCTAATAATACGGCTAATATCATATCGCTTTTCGCATTTTCCAATAACTCGGTGTCTCCTCCAAATGTAACAAAGACATTCTCAGGTAAATTTACTTGTTCGATGATCTCATCCACTTTGTCTGACATATCTCCAAGTGAATAATCTGCTCCATATTTAACCGTGAGAGCGACTGCATGTGCCTGATCTACGCTTCTTATCGCTACTGGACCCTCTTTAACTTCTATTGTCGCCACATCTTGCAGATCAATGTATTGACCATATGGTGTACGTAGTTTCAATTGTTTTAACTGCTCAATGTTTTGACGTGACACTTCATCATATTTCACATTGACTCCATACACATTATCTTCTTCGGAAATAATTTGTGTTGCAAATACCCCTCTTGTTGCATTATTTACTGTTTGGGCTATTTGTGCAGGTGTTAAACCAAAGTCTATCGCTGCTTCTTTTTTTACAGACATTTGTATTTCTTCAACAGTTGCACTCAAATCAGTGTTAACTTTTACTACACCAGTAAGTTTTTCTAATTTACCCTGAAGTTCACTGACTGATTTATTTAACTCTTCTTTATCAGTTGAAAACATTGTAAAAGAAACAGTATTTGGTGTAGACCCAGATGCTGATTGCATATTAAAATTCACTTCAACATTCTCTCCAACAGTTTTCACTACTTTTGGCTGAATCTCATCCACAAATGTAAAGATGGAACGATCACGATCTTCTAGCTCTACTAGTTTTACATAAATTTCTGCAATATTAGACCTGGATGTTCCTCTAGATTGACCTTCTTGGTTTCCACCAACAAAGCTAACATACACTTCTATATCTTTTTCTTTTTGTAATTCCTTTTCAATTCTCTTAACTACTTCATCTGTAGCGGTGAAAGAGGAACCATTTTCTAGTCTCACCGCAATCGTTACAAATCCTTCATCCGTTGCTGGTAAAAATTCGGTGCCCACTCGGAATAATCCGAGTGTAGAAATAACTAGTAAAAAAGCAGTAATAGATAGGATAATTGCACGATGATTAAGCGACCATTTCACTGATTTCTCGAAGTTATTATACGCTTTGGATCTACGTCTCTTCGCTTCCATATCTCCTTTTGGTTTTTTCAACAATCTGCTAGCCATCATAGGAATAACCGTGATCGCAACTAACAATGAGGCTAACAAACTAAACGATATAGTTAAAGCAAATTCAGTAAAAATTTGCCCTATTAACCCAGATAAAAAAATGACGGGAACAAATACAGCTATTGTCGTTAAAGTAGAAGCAGTAATTGCTCCAATAACTTCTTTTGTACCAATGTAAGTAGCTTCTTTCGGATTTTTTCCTAGTCCCAAATGCCTCTCAATATTTTCTATTACAACAATAGAGTTATCTACAAGCATTCCAATCCCTAGAGCTAATGCTCCAAGTGTCATGATGTTAAGAGAAAAACCAGCAAAATACATTAATACAAACGTCACAATAACTGAATATGGTATTGCAACTCCTACAATAATGGGGCTTCTAATACCTTTCAAGAAAACAAACAAAACGACCATTGCCAATAACCCACCAGTTATTAGTGTTGTTCCAATATTACTAATAGCGAGTTTTACATAATCTCCTTGGTCAAATAAGATATTTGCTGTAACACCTTTATATTCTTCTTTTTCTAACACTTGATCGAGTGATTCTTGAAATGCTGTAGATACATCAGCAGTATTTGCACTAGATTCCTGGAAAACTGAAAGCAATACAGCAGGTTCTTCATTTGCTCTTGTTTCAGAACTTTGATCTTGTTCTACTAACTCAACCTTACCTACATCAGCGATTGTAACTGCTTTACCAGTCAATGGATTGACAGTTAACACTAAATTTTCAATATCACTAACACTTGTCAAAGTACTAATAATTCTTGTCGTTAATGATTTGTTATCATCCGTTTCAATTGGATTACCTGGTAACGAGATATTATTTACTTGGATCAACTGGACAATATCACTTTGTGTAAGTCCTTTTTCAACAAGTTTTTGTTGATCTAGTAAAATTTGGACTTCCTCTACGAGTGACCCAGAAATATTAACATTTGCTACACCTTCTGTACTTATTAACTCTTTTTCTAGTTCTTCAGCTATTAACCGTATGTTGGTATCGCCATCTGCAGCACGAAGGGATAATTGAATAACTGGGAATTGAGCAGGGTCAAATTTTAAATATTGGGGTTTACTTGCGCCGTCTGGGATCGGAATAACTTCTATTCGTTGGATGACGTCTAATTGGACGTCATCCATATCCATTGCCCAATCAAATTCCAATAAAATAAAATTAGCACCTTCTTGTGAAGTACTATTAATCGATTTAATACCCGGTAGTGTACTAAGTGAAGCTTCTAAAGGCTTGGTGATTTTTTCATCCACTTCTACTGGGCTTGCCCCAGCATAATTCGTCACAACAACTGCAATTGGTGGATTTAAGTCAGGAATTAATGTAATCGGGATTTTAAAAAAGGAAACTCCACCTAGTATGATTACTAACATCATAATTACTATTGTAAATACGGGCCTTTTTATGGAGAAATCACTTATTTTCATGTGCGTACCACCTTCTTTTATGCTATTACCATCATATGCTTTAGTGCCCAAGACTTCAATTATGAATTTAAAGAAAAGTACAGAAAGCCCGTTTTCTACAGGGACGTTGGTGAAATAAAAAAAATCAGCAAAGTGAATATTGGAAACATAAGTTCAAATAGAAATAGGAAACAAGTGACATTCCCTCTAGAATAAAAGGCGACTAAAATTCTTCACCAACGCACATTTGACAAAGAACTAGAATAAACGGGAAAGAAGCCTAAATGCCATCTTCGGCGTCTTCACCTTGTAAAGCATGCGTCTCCTCTCTTCTTCACCAAAGCTTTCAAACAATGATTTCAATTATTTTTGAAGAGCGACGGACAGTCATTCGTTACACAAATACTAAGAAAACCGCTAAAGCGCCTTTTCTCTATGTAAACTTTTCGGTTTGCTTTAGACGAAACTTATTGTAATAGAATAAACAAGAAAAAGATCGAGGAGCTACGTGACTGCGTCACATAGCTCCTCGATCTTTTCAGTCATCCTATTACAATTGTTTGTCCGTCGCTTTCCTAAAACATCTAAGAAAAAAGGGAAAATGCTTTTGGGAATAAAAGAGGAATGGCTTAAGAAATTGACGTAGTCGCTTTCTTAAGCCATTGTTTTTCTTTTAAGTAAAAGTGTAAGCAATAAAACTGTCCAAAGCGACTAGAAGAAATTGTACAAATTTTCCCTTTATAGAAGATTAAATAATTTTATATGTTCATATTTATCTTGGAACCAGCGTGTCGCAAAATCATTTTCGAATAAGAAGACATATCGATCATAACGATCTTTTACGAGCATACTTCGAGGTCCAGTCATCGATTCTTTCACGTCTTCTTCATTTTCAATCCAACGAGCGACCTTTGAACCAATCGAATCCATGCGAACATCCACATTATATTCATTTTTCATACGATGCTCAAATACTTCAAATTGAAGCTGACCTACTGCTCCAAGTATTACTTCCTCCGTATGAAGCGTTTTGTAATATTGAATTGCACCTTCTTGCACTAACTGCAAAATTCCCTTATGGAAATGTTTCGATTTCATCACGTTTTTAGCAGTAACTTTCATAAACAGTTCCGGTGTAAACTGCGGTAGTTTTTCAAACAAGAAGTTTTTCTTCCCGCCTACAACGGTATCACCTATTTGATAGTTACCTGTATCATACAAACCTATAATATCTCCAGCAAAAGCAGTTTCTACTGTTTCTCGATCATCCGCTAAAAACTGTGTCGACTGAGTTACTTTAATAGATTTTCCTGTTCTAGTTTGTGTAATGTTCATGCCTCTTTCAAATTTACCTGAAACAATTCGCACAAAAGCAATACGGTCTCTATGCGCAGGATTCATATTTGCTTGAATTTTGAATACAAAGCCAGAAAAATCATTGTCTATAGGGTTCACTTCTTGATCATCTTCCGTAATACGAGGTTGCGGAGCTGGTGCAAATTGTAAATAGGTTTCTAAAAATGTTTGCACCCCAAAGTTAGTTAATGCACTACCAAAAAATACTGGTGTTAACTCACCATTTTGTATTTTATCTTTGTCGAATTCATTACCAGCTTCATTCAATAGCTTGATATCTTCCATCGCTTCCTTATAATAAGATGTTATTTTCATCGAGTGATCTACCGCTAGTTCCCCATCTTCATCTAATGGAAGGTATCTATCTTTTTCCTCTGTACGGAATTGTTCGATACGATTATTAAAACGATCGTAAATCCCTAAGAATTCTTTCCCCATACCTATCGGCCAGTTCATCGCATAAGATTGAATTCCTAATACTTCTTCTAACTCTTCCATCAACTCTAACGGTTCTTTCCCTTGACGATCTAGTTTGTTTATAAAAGTGAAAATTGGAATTCCTCTCATCCGACAAACTTTGAATAGCTTCAATGTCTGAACTTCAATCCCTTTGGCAACATCGATAATCATCACCGCACTATCAACTGCCATTAAAGTACGATAAGTATCTTCACTGAAATCTTGATGTCCGGGAGTATCTAATATGTTGATCCGACAATCATTAAAATCAAATTGCATGACAGATGAAGTAACCGAAATTCCACGCTGCTTTTCAATTTCCATCCAGTCTGATGTTGCAAATTTCCCTGATTTTTTTCCTTTTACTGTTCCTGCATCACGAATTGCTCCACCAAAATATAAAAGCTTTTCCGTTATAGTTGTTTTACCAGCATCCGGGTGGGAAATTATTGCAAACGTTCGTCTTTTTAATATTTCTTCTTTTACATTTAAGTCCATTTTATTGTATCTCCTTCTTACTTCTTTATTTATCATATGGATTCGAGCAAAAAAAAACAAGTAAAAAAGTAGCTCACGCTTTTTCTGTATTTCAAAATTACAGTAGCGCGAGCTATTTTTTTAAGAAATTGTTGTATTTATATACGTATATAAAAGTTGTGCTGTATTTCTTAAAGAATCTATATGTGTACGCTCATATGCATGTGACGCTTCAATTCCTGGTCCAAACAATGCATGTTTCACATCAAAACCCGCACGTATTGCTGCTGACGCATCGGAACCGTAATATGGATAAATATCCAATTTAAATCCAATTTCCTGTTTTTTTGCTAGCTCCACTAATTGGCGAGTTAGCTCATAATGATAGGGACCTGATGAATCTTTTGCACATATAGAAACCGTATATTCATCTGATGTTTGCCCATCACCAATAGCTCCCATATCAACAGCTATATACTCCACTGTTTCTTTTGGTATGTTGGAGTTTCCTCCATAGCCAATTTCTTCATTATTAGAAATGTAAAAATGAGTCGTATTTGGCAATTCCATTTTTTGATCTTGAATCGATCTGATCAGTTCAAGTAGTAGTGCCGCACTCGCTTTATCATCTAAGTGACGCGATTTGACAAAACCAGATTCCGTGAATTCAAAACGAGGATCGAATGAAATAAAATCTCCTACTTCAATTCCTAACTTACGTGTGTCATCCGCATTTGTTACTACCTCATCAATACGCACTTCTATATTTTGTTCATCCCTACTTAAAGAACCGGCGTTTTTATACACGTGGACAGTAGTTTGATGCATCAAAATAGTCCCTCTAACTTTTTTACCATTAGCGGTATGTATCGTACAATACTCACCTTCAACAGCATTCCAGTTAAATCCACCTACCATTGATAGCTTTAATCTTCCACTTGCTTTAACTTCTTTCACCATTGCCCCTAGAGTGTCAATATGCGCAGTTAATAAGCGATGTTTCGACTCATCTTTTCCTGGAATAGTAACGATTATAGCACCTTTATTTGTTTTTTTATATGATAGGTTTAAGTTCACAACCATGTTCTCTATATAGTCCGTAATTTCTTTTGTATAGCCTGATGGACTTGGAATTTCTACTAATTGTTTTACTAATTCTACCGTTTCTTGTTCTCTGAATGTGAAACTCATAGTATAGTCCTCCTTAATGTACCAATTTATTTTCATATCCTACTTAGAAATGTAAAACAGGACATATTAATTACTTACAAAGTACATGATGGAGATAAATTTGATTCTCAAAAAAGAAATAAATTTTTTATAGTTAATTTCATTATATTAAATATATCACATTAGCACTGTTCAATATATAGCTTAGTTATTATCATGAATAGTTCAATATTTTTACTCTTCACAATTGTAGAATTTACTATAATATACATATTTTTTCTATTTCAAAAGAGTTTTTACTAACTTTACTTTATTTTTATAAGGCGGAAATGTAATGTTTAACGGTATTTTTGTATTCTTTTTTAAGATAGATTTTTGGTGAGTGAATAACTGAAAACTTGATTCCCCGTGATATGCTTGTACACCTGAATTCCCTACCCCTCCAAATGGTAAATAAGCACTACCTACATGTGTAATCGTATCATTTATACAACCTCCACCAAAAGAAAGTTCTTGTAAAAAGTAGTTTTGCGCATTTTCATTTTCACTAAACATATATGCAGAAAGTGGCTTCGGTAATTTTCTAATTTGACGAATAACTGTTGGCAGATCAGTGTAAGTAATAATTGGTAAAATAGGTCCAAATAATTCATCTTCCATTGAAGGACTCAAAAAAGTAATATTATCGAGTAAAGTCGGTTCTATAAACAAATCTGAGCGATCTGTTTTACCTCCGAAAATAATCTGTTTTTTTTCTTTTTCAAGTATTTCCTGTAAACGATTAAATTGACCTTCATTCACAATTCTTCCGAAATCCGGACTTTCTTGACTTGTCTTACCATAAAAATTGTTAATCGTTTTTTGTAATGCTTTCACAAATTTTTCTTTCACACTTTCTTCAACTAACAAATAATCTGGTGCCACACATGTTTGTCCTGCATTTACAAGTTTTCCCCAAATGATTCGCTTCGCTGCAACTTCTAAATTCGCAGTATGATCGACAATTACTGGACTCTTCCCTCCAAGCTCTAATGCTATTGGTGTGAGCCTTTCAGCAGCTGCCTTCATCAAAATTTTCCCAACTTTCACACTACCAGTGAAAAAGATAAAATCAAAAGCAGCATGGATTAATAGAGAAGTCTCTTCTTTTTCTCCTTCTAATACGCGGATATATGCTGGTTCAAATGCCTCTTCCACGATTTTTTTTATAACCCTTGTAGTGTGCGGTGTAATTTCAGAAGGCTTGATTACAGCACAGTTTCCTCCTATAATAGCTCCTAAAAGAGGCTCCATCACCAATTGAAAAGGATAATTAAATGGAGCAACAATAAGCACTGTACCGTAGGGATCGTTAACAATAAAACTCTTCGAAGGCATTAGGGCAATCGGCGTTTTTACTTGTTTAGGCTCCATCCATTTTTCAAGATTTTTTTTCAAATAAGATATATTATCATATATTAGGCCAATTTCTGTTGTATATGCCTCGAATTCACTTTTTCGTAGATCTTTATATAAGGCTTGAATAATTTCTTTTTCATACTTTTTTATTACTTTTTTTAATATATCTAACTGATCCATTCGAAATTTTGCAGTTCTCGTCATTCCAGTATAAAAAAATGATTGATGTTCCTCTAATATTTCATCCAATTGTTCAGCATTAAAATTCATAAAAACATCTCCTCTTTCATTTAAATTTCCTTTTATTTTAGCCATTCATCTTATACGAATCATACTATTTTTTTCCAATATAAGAAAGAATCTTCCCTTTTTAAAATTTCTTTTAAAATTGAATACATGAAAAAGATGTTACTTGGTGATACTAATTTTATAGAGGAATGAATGAAAAACTTTCTCTATATCTAGTAGTCTATAAGTCTCAGTACTACATCGCGGAAATAGACTCATTTTTCTGAAAATTACTTTTATTGAAAACTTTCTAGGGTATATGATGGTAAAATGAATGTAAATAGTCTAGAGGAGGAATTTTTATGATACAAACAACAACTTGGTGGGAAACGATATTTACAGGAGCGTTTGAAATGGGATTAAACAAAGATAGAATATCGGAACTTGATGAAGAGTCTTTTTTATACTTCAAAGAAGAATATGATGAATTGGAGAATCCTAATTGAATATTTCTACTTAAAATCAGCTTTCCATTCACTTTTGAAGGAAAAGCTGATTTTTTATTAATCGATATGCTACACTAAATTTGGTGATAAAAATGAAAAAATGGATCTTTATACTTTTTGCTCTCCTGCTATTTGGTTGCGAAGAAATACCTCCAAGTGGCTTTATACAAACTAACGGGACAACCGACCAAATTCCTGTTGAAGTTGTAGAAGTGATTGATGGGGATACGATTAAAGTTAAGTATGATGGAAATATAGAAAAAGTTCGCTTTTTACTTATTGATACACCCGAGACAAACCATAACACTTTAGGGAAACAACCTTTTGGAGAAGATGCAAAAGCTCGAAACAAAGAATTATTAGCTAGTGGTGATGTAAGTATTGAATTCGATGTTGGTGAACGAGTAGACGATTACGGACGTATGTTAGCTTATATTTATGTAGATGGGGTTAGTGTACAAGAGACACTTCTAGAAGAAGGCTTAGCACGTGTAGCCTATGTCTTCCCACCTAACACACGCTACATAGATGAGTTTGAAGATGCCTCAAATATCGCAAAAACACAATCGCTTGGTGTTTGGGAAACAGATAACTATGTGACTAATCGTGGATTCAATGCAAGTGTCATCGAGGAAACGTCTTACACAAATGAACTAAATACGGTTAGTGAATCTGATGCTAAATGTGCGATTAAAGGAAATATTAATCGTCAAGGAAAGAAAATTTACCATGTGCCTAGCGGGAAATATTATGAACAAACAAATCCCGAAGAATGGTTCTGTTCAGAGCAAGAAGCAGTCACAGCAGGATTTAAAAAGTCTGGAGAATAAAGGTGACAAGCATTTAAGATCCCAAGTAACCTTGACCAGTTGCTTGGGATTTTATTTTGATTTTTTATGTTCTTGCTCCTTTTATTTTTGCTTCTGGGGCAGTCATTTCTGGTGTGATATCTGCAAATGTTTCGTGAGCTTCTTCTAAATCTCTTGTTCGATGCGCTAATCGAGAAGCTGCACTTGCTGCAATACTCGCGACTAAATCATCTAAAAATGTATGAATTCCACCACCTGATTTTGTATCAAGTTCAGAAATTAAGCCAATTTTATTTTTATCCAGATGACCAAACGTAGTAACCGCGATACTACCATACGTAAAAACAGCGCCAAGAGCTATTGTCTCATCGACTCCAAATAATCCCTCGTCTGATTCTATTATTTGTTGCAGGGGTTCAGAAAGCATCTTTTTCTCTGCTAACTCATCTAACTCGATTCCTACAAGGATCGCATGCTGCATTTCTCTTTTCTTTAATACACTTTTAATCGACTCGATGCAATGATCGATTGTTAACCCCACATTATATGGCAGCTGCATTTCAAACACTATTTTGGCAATTTCTTCAATCGTTACTCCCCTTCTTTTTAAAGCATCCTTTGTTGCTTGTTCAATTACCCTTGAGTGTATTCTTGATGTATTATTATCCACTTTGTTAATCTCCTTTATAGTTGCTTATTTTGATTATTATACCTCTTAGATAGTATATGATACAATTTCAGTACAACATGACACGCAGGAGGTATTTTATGAACAGAGGAACCGTTCAAGATCTAACAATGTATAGTGAAGCACTCCAAGAAGAAATGCAATTACTCATTTATTTACCGGCAAATTATTCACCATTATATAAATATTCGGTACTGATTGCTTCAGATGGAAAAGATTATTTTCAATTAGGACGCATTTCCAGAGTAGTGGATGAACTGTATGATCAAAAGGAAATTGAAAATCTCATTATAGTCGGCGTTCCCTACAAAAGTGTAAAAGATCGTAGAGAAAAGTATCATCCAGAAGGTTCTAAGTTTACTGCTTATACGCGTTTTATCGCGCAAGAACTTGTTCCATTTATTGATACTAATTACCCGACTTATCAAATGGGAATGGGAAGGGCGTTAATTGGGGATTCACTTGCAGCTACCGTTTCCCTTCTCACTGCAATACAATACCCGCATACATTTGGTAAAATAATATTACACTCCCCACTTGTAAATGAGTATGTATTAGAACAAGTTGCAAATCATAAAGAAGTCGACGCTTTTTCTGTGTATCATGTAATTGGAACGGGAGAAACCGCGGTCAAAACAGGAGATGGATTACTAACAGATTTCATCACACCAAATAGAAAATTGCATACATTATTCATAGATAGAGGATATTCTACATTTTATGACGAATTAAATGGAGAACACACTTGGAAATTATGGCAACCAGACATGAAACGATCTATACAAAAAAATTTCAGCTTATAGTTTTATTTTGTTATACTAATTATGTAATTAGTTTGAAAATTTGAGGAGGTTATGAAAATGAAATACGGTATTGTTGCTTTTCCTTCAAAAAAAGTGCAAGATTTCGCAAACTCTTATAGAAAGCGTTATGATCCACATTACTCCCTTATTACTCCACATATGACGATAAAAGGTGTATTTGAAGCGGATGAGAATGAGATTAAAATAATCGCTGAAAAAGTGGAGAACGTATTAAAAAAACATACACCCTTTTCACTTAACACATCCAAGGTGAGCTCTTTTGCACCTGTTACGAATGCACTTTACTTAAATATAAACCCAACTGAAGAGTTAGTTTCTTTGCATGATGACTTAAATTCAATTGAATATAATGATGTGGAAAGCTATACTTTTGTGCCACATATTACAATTGCACAAAAACTTTCTGCAACTGAACATGATGATATTTATCCACAGTTAAAAATGATTGGTGTAGATTTTGAAGAGATGATTGATCGCCTTCATTTGTTATATCAATTAGAGGATGGATCTTGGACAGTGTATGAAACATTTAGATTAGCAGGGGATGAATAATACGTGATCTATGCCAAAAAAGTGGAAAATGAGAAAGATTTTGATAATGCGATAAGTATTAGAAGAAAAGTATTTGTGGAAGAGCAAGATATCCCTATTCATTTAGAATTAGATGAATTTGATGAAACTTCTATTCACTTCATTGCTTATGATGCGGATATTCCATTTGGTGCTGGTAGAATTCGTGAGATTGATGGCAAAGTCGGAAAGATTGAAAGAGTATGTATTGTTCCGAGTTATCGAGGTAAGAGTATGGGGAATTTAATTATGCAATCCATAGAGGACTATGCACAAGAGCATGGTTTCAAAAAGTTGAAACTAAATGCGCAAAGCAATTCTCTTCCTTTTTATGAAAAAAGAAATTATACCATTACTTCTCCAGAATTTTTAGAAGCAAGCATACCGCACCGAGCAATGGAAAAAATATTAGAATAATTAGAAAAGCGAAAGCGCCTATCTCTGGCCCGACAGGCAAATGGGGAATATAGGCTGGTCTGCAAAGGTCGCCACATCCTGTGGCAATGCAGACATGACCCGCTTCGTGCGAGCCCGAGGCAACTCCTCAGCCACCGCACAAGGTTTTCTGCGACGAGCTTTGCGCAGGAGCACGTGATTCCCCATTTGACCCCGAGGTGCAACGACCTTCTGCGACGAGCTTCGCGCAGGAGCACAGGCTGCTTGCGCTAGACATTATTTTGTAGAAAAAGGATGACGATTTATCGTCACTCTTTTTTTATTTCTACATATACTTTATATGAAGAAGATACAATTCCTGGTGGATGAATTTTTTTTAAAAATGATTAAAAACAGGAAATTTTTTAATTCAAAACCTCCTGCTTTTTGTCTTATGTTTAGTAATTGCCGAATTCACCTTTTTAATGCATCCTCTCAAAGTTATTCCACCTTTAACTGATCCTCTATTAATAAAAGTGATTTTACTAACCAAACATTAATTGCACCCAAAAGTATAACAAGGTCAATGTTATAATTGTAGTTATTGGTATAACAATGATCGTTACACTTATATAATCCTTCCACGAAATCTTTATTTTATTTTTCCTTAAAATATGCATCCATATTAGAGTTGCAAGTGTTCCAATTGGTAATAATAATGCACCTATGTCACTCCCAATAATATTCGCTAGATAAATGGTCTTTAATGTAATTGGATTTAATCCCATCTCTGTTAACGTGATTGTTCCAAGCATTAAAGCTGGATGATTATTGAATAGGTTAGAAAGTACAGAAACTAATCCTCCCATTATTAAACTCGCTTGAAATAACCCCTGATTTACTATTGGTTCAAATAACTCTACTAGTAATGCTGTTAAACCTACATTATTCAATCCATAGATTATGACGTACATGGAGAAAGCAAAAATTAGAATATGCCAAGGAGTCTTCTTTATAATGTCTGTTGGATTTGTCCGTAAATGATACCATCTCCACATAAGTAAGACGACTGAACCTAAAACTGCTACTATTTCTATAGGGATATTAGCGTAAGACGCTACAAATAGAAGGCATCTCATCACAAATACGTACACTAATATTTTCACCATGAACTTTGAGCGTTTATTTTTAGTTTCTACAGATATTTTAGTTTTCAAAGGATGAAAATTTTTGGTGAAAAATGATTCTTCTATATCCGTTATAGAAGTTGGTAAAGTATTTGGTAGTTTTTTTCTCAAAACAATATACATAAGATAAGACATAAATACCAAACCTAGAAATGCTGGAACAAACATCATTGCAGTATGCATCCAAAGTGACATTCCAACAATTTCTAAAGCTATTAAATTGACAATATTACTAACCCCTATTGGTGCACTTGATGCTGTAGCAATGAGTGCTCCGCTTAGTAAATAAGGGATTTGCTGATATGGTTTTAGCTGCATATTTTTTAGGAGTAGCAATAAAATGGGCGTTGTTATTAGAATACTACCATCGTTATTAAATAATAGAGTCATCAGAAAACAAAGTAGCTGAATATACCAATATAGTCGATGACCTGAACCCTTTGCTAAACTTGCTAGTCTAGCAGCAGCCCAGTTAAAGAATCCAAAACTTTCTAAAATTACTGCCATAACTATTGTCGCTATTATCGTTATAGAGGCTCCACCGATTTTACTCATTATATCTATAATATCTGATTTTGAAACAATTCCTGTTACGATAATTATGATTGCACCTATTGACGCAGGCCATGCCTCATTCACGCCTCTAGGTCTCCAAAATATGACTACCATAGTAGTTAGGAACACCATACTGGTGATTCCAATCTGAAAACTCATACATATACATTTCCCTTCTTTTATTAAGAATAAAAAAATAAATTGTTGTCCGTTTCCTTGTATGTATATTCAGCAAAACGCACATGAAACATGGTGTATGTCCATATACCAGAGAATTTTTTAAGTGAATTATTTCTTAATACTAAAAAACGTCTACCAAATGGATAGACGTTTTTGCTTTATATGTATAATAAAATCGATTAAATGATAGAAACATGGTATATTCGATGCCTCTTTCTAAATAGACAACAATTAAATTTTTCAGTGGCAAGAAAGCTTTAACATTATTCAGTGGTTGGTCTAACCACTGAATAATGTTAAACTTGATGAATTGTTTTAATATGATCCAAGTTAAAATAAGTTGTACTCATTCTAGCATTCTGAAATTCAATGATTTGGTCATCCACATCTATTATCTTCCCCAAGTGCTCCCTCTGGCCTCCAGCATTTAAAATGACTAATGTATCTTTTAGATTGCCAATTTGTTCGGCAAATGTATTTTTCAGTAAATTTTCATTTAAAAGCTCTGCCTTCAATGTATTTGCTATTCCATAAGGGTTTATATTTTGAGCATAAGGAATTAGCCATTTCACATGATCTGTTGAAATATACATTGTTTTATATATAGGAGAATAGAAACTTAAGTAATTTTGCTGAATATCGGTAATATAGCCATGCAAAGAATGATGATCTGTTACATGCATTTCCACACTTTTTCCTTTTGCTTGAATAAGTATTTCTGCTAAATTCATATCCTCTTTACTTTCATCCACATAAATCATCGGCAATTCTGTTGGAGCATGAATATATTCTTCATTGTTATAATCTTTCCTAAAACATTGAATATGTGTCATTGGGATGTATACAAAATTTTTTCCATTATACAGCACGATTACATCTGTTCCTAAATCAATCACAGTACCTCTTATTACTTTTTTCCCAGACACTTCCACTTCAACTATTTCCTGCATGAGGACTTGCTTCATTTTTTTCAAGTCCCACCCCCTCCTACCTTTCAAATTATTCATCCCTCATCAATCGATACATTTTGGCTGCATGCCTCATTAATGAATAATATTGTTTTTCTATCTTCTCTTTATTAACTTTTGGATTATTGGAATGTTTTGCAGCGTAGTTCATTAATGCATAGTATTGCTTTTCTATCAATTCTAGCTCTTCTTTTGAAGTTATATGATTTTCATATTTTGGTTGCGGGGCTAATTCGACAATTGTTTGGATTGCTTTTTCATCTACCTGTACTATATTTTCATCTTTGTGTACGGGATCATTCGGTTCATATGAAGTTTCTAAACTGTTAGCATTTACAGCAGAAAATTCAACCATGGGCTCTTTTACACTTTTTGGTCGAGCTACAGTTGATTGATCATGATTGATCGAACTCCACGCAGTAAGTAAAACTCGTTTCTCCTTTTTTCTAGTAGGATCTTCCAATACATTTTGTATATTTTTCTCTTGCAGCTCCAGCTTTTCTATCTCATTTTCAAAATTAGTATCATTCTTTTCTTCAACAAATTGTGTATCATTTTTTTCTATAAATTCGTTTGAAATTGGAACTAATACTTCATATTTATTAGGCTGCTCGATTTCATCTAATTGGAAGAATGGAAATCCTAAGTTACCCCAGTCATTCTTAAACTTATTATCATACAAACGTTGAAATAATGAGTTATATTGTTCAAAATGTGACCCTATTATAGATGAACTATCTACCGTTAACTGTTCTTGATGCTTATTTAAGATTTCAACATCTTGAATACTATTGACCATATTAATGTGTTCTTTCGTTATATTAGAATAGATATAAGTTATAAACGTTTTCTCCATATATAATAACTCTTGATTATTTATAAGCATGATATGGTCTTTTAATATTTGACTTAATACTCCAGAAAATACTTGCGTACTAAACCCATTAATTACTACCCAATGATCCTTCACGGCCTCTAGTACATCTACAAACTTATTTTTGTCTATATATGGTTTGTGAGTTGTAGGAAGTGCAAACTCTTTTAAGTTCTTTGTTATAACATGAATATATTGAAGAGGAATATAGCAAATTTGTTGATTTACTTCAACAATAAGATGATCTTCTTTTTCTTCTACTAGTGTTCCTTCTATAAATTGTTTATCATTTAAAAACAAGCCGATTTTATTAATTTTAGGGACATTAAATACATTCAGTAACTTTTTTTCGGGCAATTTGGGAGCCCCTCCTTTATAAAATATTCGTCGCTTCTTTATTAAGAGAAGCGACGAATGTAACCATTACTTATTCAGCTTCGTTTTTTACTTCTTTTAATTTTTCTTGAGTTGCTGCTACTGCTTTACTTATTTCTCTAGCTGCCCGATTTGCTGCTTCTACTCTATTTTCTTGTTGCCCTTTATTTCCTTGTTCTGCTTTATTTCCTTGTTCACCCTTTTTTGATTGTTCTCCTTTATTTCCTTGTTTTTCTTTATTTCCTTGTTCTCCATTATTTTTCTTACCATTAGAATCTGCTTTTTCCTCTTTTTTCGTTTTTTCAAGTTTAACGCCATAGCTAATGTTACGGATATGGAACAAGGAAACACGAATTATTTCTTCATTCGAAACAATGGTAACAAAATCATCTGTAACGACGTCTAAAACACCTTCTAGTGTTTCTGGTCCACCACGGTTGATTTTCACCCATTGAAGTGTTAATTTCTCTAGAATCCCTTTAAAATCTGCAGCCTGTGTATACTCGAAGCCTCTTGGAATTACAAGATCAAATTCCACTTTGTTCTTCGAATTATAAGTTAAACTCTTCACATGCTGGGAATTATAATAAATTATTCCATCTTCTTCTGTAAGCAACGTAAAGTGATCATCTTCCGCTTTTAAAACCATTCCAACACGTGATTCAGGACCACCTCTATCTACTTTAATTACTTTATCCACGAGTGAAAGTATCATTTTCTTATTCATTAATCACTTGCCTCCTTTTGTAGTATCCTAATATTTATATGTTTCTTAGGCTTCTAAGTATAGGTCCTTCGCCCATACGGGATGAATTGTTTAAACTAAAAAAAATCAGATAAGAGAATATTGGAAACAAAAGTTCAACTAAATATAGAAAACAAGACTTGAAAAACTCCATAAAAAAATGCCAAGAATTTAATCTCGGCATTTTACTTTAAATTTAAATATACAAGTTTACATTATTTCCTTTGCCATTAATTTCAGCGATTTTTATGGATAAATTGACTGGATTTGGTTGGATAAAACCTTTATAAGGTGGTGGACTCAACGACTCATTACCTTTTGATAATTGCTTTTCTTCATTCTTTTCAAGTTCTTCTTCTTGATCTTTCAATTCCTCTTCAAAAATTGATTTCATTTTGATTCCTTGAACATTTGAAATATAAGCGAAATTATAATCTTCCATTAGCATCCTATTTGCGTATACCTGAGCTTGTAATGGTTGAACTGGAATAATATAGCCCATCTTCTCCACCTCCAAATATATTTATATTTACCCTATCTCTACCCTGAATAAACTTATCACCTTATATATCGACAGAAAAATCTGGCTATTTAGTTATTTATAACATTTTTTCAATGTCTGATAAATTTAAGGAGCTCCCCTTTTGTAAAATAGAAGCTGTCAATTCATCTTCTAACTCTTTTGATACTGGTTTATTTGCCACTTTACCAACTTTACGAACTATTTTACGCACTTGTCTTTCATCAGAAAAGTCTGCATATGAAATAGCATTAGCTAGTGTCAATAGTTCTTCCATTGATACACCTGTTTTGTTTTCAATTGCTTTAAAAAAAGAATTTTCCATTTTATCTCTCCCCCCATTTTTATTCTTTACTTATTAATAAGGGAGAAAGCTTCTACCAACGATGATTAACAATATAAACAATACAACGATTAAAACAAATGTTGAGCTTTGATTGCCGTTCTTTTCATATCCGCCTTCATAGTCAGGATATCCTCCACCACAGTAACCATACATACTCTTTCCCTCCTCTCCTCTTCAACTTATACTATGCGCCGAGAGAGGAAGTAAAAGGGCTATTCAACTAATAGGTCGTATTCCTTTTCTGAAAAATAAATGCTGCAATAATACCAAAAAGAATTGCAGCACTAATACCTGAGCTTGTTACTTCAAACATTCCGGTTAAAACACCAATAAGTCCATGTTTTTCAGCTTCTTCAAGCGCACCATGGGTCAATGAATTTCCAAAAGAAGTAATTGGAACTGTAGCTCCTGCTCCTGCAAAAGCAATTAATGGTTCATACAAACCAAATCCATCTAAAATCGATCCACTGACAACTAATGTACTCATTGTGTGAGCTGGAGTTAGTTTTAACCCATCCATTAAGAATTGACCTACTACACATATTAGACCACCTACTACAAATGCAACTACTAATGAAGATATCATGTTAATTCCTCTTTTCCATACGGCATTCAATGGCATGTGCTATACAAGGAATCGTTTCACCCTGCTGAAATGTTAGTGGGGATAATAACGCCCCAGTTGCAACAAGTAACACTCTTTTGAACGTCCCGTTTTGTAATTGATTATAAATATGACTTAAAAATACCGCGGCCGAACAACCAGCTCCACTAGCACCAGCGTTAAAAAATGTATCCTCGCCATAAAATTGTGCTCCTGCATCTTGTAAAATGACGTGACAATCCTCATCTGTAAACATGTCTTTTAAAATATTTAATCCGATTTTCCCTAAATCACCAGTCATAATAACATCAAAATCTGACATCTTACTATTTGTATTGGTTAAATGGCGCTCAATAGTATCTCTAGCTGCAGGTGCCATTGCAGCTCCCATATGAAAAGGGTTTGTTTGTTTGCCATCCACAACTCTTCCAATAGTTCCATGTGTTATAATGGGTGCATTTTTTACTTGTTTCTGCAATAAAGCAAATCCCGCGGCTGTTACAGTCCATTGCGCAGTTTTTGGTTTTTGTGCACCATACTCCAATGGATACCTAAACTGTCTTTCCACAGCTGGGTGATGACTAGAGGCTCCCGCCAATATTGAACTTGCCTTACCAGACTCTAATAAAAGACTCCCTATTATTAGTGATTCTACAGAACTTGCACAAGCAGAAAATACACCTAAGTAAGGAATGTTTAATTTTCTTGCAGCAAAATTAGTTGGTGACAGCTGATTTATTAAGTCACCTCCTATAAATACATCTATGTTTTCCATTTTCTCATGGCCTTTTTTTACAGTTATTGCGCATGCCTTTTCGATAAATCTAGTATTCGCTTCTTCATACGATTCATTTTTTTCTTTTTCTACTAGGAGAATTTCATCGAATGCCGAAGCAAATGGACTGTCTTTTTCCATAGGTCCTACAGTAACTCCTGTACTGGAAATACTTGGTTTTTCCGTAAATTGAATAGTTCCATTTGCTTTCACCATGAAACTACACCTATTTTCACTAATATTGTTTTAATGAGTGCTACAAAAAAAGCAGATAGGACACCGAATACAATGACAGAGCCTGCTAATTTAAACATATTCCCTCCTACTCCTAGCACATAGCCTTCTGTTTTATGTTCGATTGCCGCTGAGACGACTGAGTTACCAAAACCAGTAATAGGAACCGCAGAACCAGCTCCAGCAAACTGAGAAATCTTTTTATAGTAACCAAAACCAGTTAATAACATTGCGATGAATACCAACGTTGCAGCTGTCGGGTTTGCAGCGGTTCTCTCGGTAAAAGAGAAAAAACGAATATAAAAGAAAATAATCAGTTGTCCAATAGTACAAATAATACCCCCTACTAAAAATGCTTTTAACATATTCGTAAACATAGGTGTTTTAGGGTTTTGTTTTTCTACAATATCTTCAAATTGTTTTTGATCCATTATGTCTCCTCCTTTGAAAGGGCTAATATTTTTTCAATCGACTTGGTTAGTTCTTTAGATTCATGCTCTTTCTCTATTATTTTTTCAATTTCCCATTTAATTTTTAAATCGTCTATTACGATTACTTTTTTATTTGGATATTCATTTTCTAATTCTTTTTTTATATTTTCTTCAATTTTCACTTTACTAAATCGTTTCATAGTAGGTATTTCAATGGAAACAAGTAGGGTGTTATTGTCCATTAAACTTTTGTATCCAATTATAGAATCTTGTTTATCTAAAATCTTTTCTAACTCTAAATCATCCGATGGGTACACAACTCGTTCCGGTGCATCTGAGCAAGCACCCAACGTTAAAAATAGCAAAATTACGATCCATTTATTTTTCATCGATTTGTTTTCCCCTTTTCGAGTTAGTATGAACTTTTGCATTTTAAATATGCAAAACCATTTGAGATATTTGCCCTAGTCAAAATAAATACGTGACATAAATTAGAAAGAGATGAAAAGGAGGTGAAAAATAATGGGGTGTGGAAGAATTGAAGATATTACGCATAGTAAAAAAGAAGATCAGTGTATTTGTGATGTAGTCCGTGCGATTAAAGATATTCAAGATCAAGCTGTGTCAGATGAGTGTCCAGCATGTCCAACTAACTGTTTCTTAGAACCACTTGGAGGTCTAGTAAGTCCTTCTCGAAACAGAGCGGATACACGAGTATTTATGCTTTTAACTAAAGATGGAACACCGTTTAAAGCGTTCTTTAGAGATAATGATGTATGTGATCATGATTGTGTTTCCGTATTTTTCAGAGTAGAGGATATTTTTGACGGATGTTGTGCAACATTACGTGTATTAGAACCTCTTGATGCTCACAGAAAAGAAGTTGACCTATTAAATGAAGATGGAACAAAAATCAATTTACGTAAACTTTGCAAAGTTCGAAACTTTGATTCAACAGGTAGCTGTATTACAGTTGACTTAAACTGTTTCTGTGCAATTGAATGTGTAGCTGATGTATTTTTAGATGTATGTGAATGATCGTTTCCACCTTGCAGTGTCTATTCCGTTCGGGATGATCCCGAACGGTTTTTATCTTTTTTAAAAAATAGATGAAAGAAGGGCATCCTATTAAAATAGGATGCCCTTCTTTTTTTACTTCATAAGATTTCCTCGCCAAAATATTTTTTCCACTTGGTTTACTGGGTACGTTACATGTTCGTCTGATGCTACCAAGAATGTAACTTGGTCGTTATTAACTGTTTCTATTTCACCTTGTAAGCGCACACCATTCTCAAGGTGAAATACAAGTGGACGATACACTTTCCGTTGAAAGGGTTTAGATAGGAAATATAGTTTTTCTAAAAGACCTAGTGAATACTCCCCGCTATTAGTAGACGGCTTTTCATAAATCGACGTACTTTCATCCTGGAGTACTTCATGTACCATTTCTTCTATCTCAAACTTTCGTTCCTTTTTTGGCAAATGAAAAACGGGAGGTCCATTTATAAAGAGTAAAGGATCATTAAAAGAATTCATAAACACATCCTTTTTACTTTATTTTATGCACACTCCTTTTTAATTGTGATTATAGGGAAGATATAAAGAATGTAGCAAGGCCTAAGTATATTAAAATACTAACTAAGTCATTAATAGTCGTTATGAATGGTCCAGATGCAACTGCAGGATCGATTTTCATTCGATGAAATAGTAAAGGGATAAAGGATCCACCAAGCGTAGCAACAAAAATAGAACCAAAAATGGCTGCTCCTACTAATAAGCCTATTACTACATCATGTTTCCAAAAGAAAATAATGCCAACCACTACTATTCCACAAATAAGACCCGTTATTAGTCCAGTACCAGCCTCACGAAACAATAATTTCATTTTACTTTGCTTTTCAATATCACCCGTTGCAATTCCTCGAACTGCTACGGCTAATGCCTGTGTACCACTATTTCCTGCCATTCCAGCTATAAGAGGGATAAATACAGCTAGTAAAGCTACTTTATCTAACGTTTGTTCAAAAATACTCATTAAATTAGCGGTCAACATTCCTAGAAATAACAAAATGACTAACCAAGGTAATCTCTTTTTAGCAGCCTGTAATGACCCTTTATCAAAAGTATCCATATGGGAAACAGCTGCAAGTTTAGAATAGTCATCGGAAGCTTCTTCATCTAAGACATCAATAATATCATCCACTGTTATAATACCTAATAGATGAAATTCAAAGTCGACAACAGGCACTGCTAAGAAATTATAATCCTTTATTTTACGAGCAACTTCTTCTTGATCTTCACTTACAATGACACTTACTACACGTTCATTCATAATTTCCTTTATCACTGTCTCTTCATCAGCGATGATTAAATCACGTAATGAAACGACTCCTGTGAGAACATGCGATTCATTTACCACGAATAAGTAATAAATTGTTTCTGCATTCGGTGCTTCCCTCCGGAGTATCTTCATTGCCGATCTACATGAAGTTGTTTCTGGAATTGAAACGTATTCAGTTGTCATAATTGATCCAGCAGTGTATTCATCATAGTGTAAGAGATCTTTTATTTCCTGTGCTGATTCCTTATCCATAAGTATTAAATAACTAGCAACTTGTTCTTTTCCTAGTTCGTTTAAAACGTCCACTGCATTGTCGGCATACATACAGGATAGCATGTCAGCAGCATAAGATATTTCCATTTCCTTTAAGTAAAATTCATACGTTTCGTCATCAAACTTTGTCGCTTCAAATATTCCCGCCATTTCCTTAGGAGAGAGATAGTGAAAGATTTTTCTCCTTATATCTGGCTCCACCTTTTCAAAAAACATTGCTTGGTCATATGGGTGAAGTTGCATAAATTCATCTCTGAATTGATCTATTGAATCATTCGTCAAAAACTCTATTAAATTAGTATCGTCTAACAACGTTTGGTCAAATTCTTCTTTCACGTAATTCCCTCCTCTCTGCGGTTACCTTTATTATTGTATTGGGTTCATGCTAATTAAGCAACCGACTATATAAAAGCTTTACATGGTTGTCACATTCTTGTTATTCCCCAGGAAATAACACGAAAGAAAGCAACATATTCACGCAAAAAACATGCCATGAACACTTGGCTCATGGCATTTACATATAATTTTGGTTCTTTGTCAAATGACATTAGTAAAGAATTTTAGGGTTATAATTTATTTTTATATTTATCACGGGACTGTCCAGAAAGTCAGTAAAACTGATTTTTTACGGCAGTCTTTTTTTCTATATCTATTTGAACTTATGTTTCCTATATTCACTTTGCTGATTTTCGTTACGAGCGGCGACTCCAGTGGGATTAGCGTGACAGGTGAGACTCCACAGGAGCGCGGTTTTCGCGACGAGGAGGCTCACCGCACGCCCCACGGAAAGCGTCCGCTCGTAACGAAAATCAGCGCGGATCAGGATTTTTTAATTTCATAAATATTGATAAAAAATGACATTAGTGAAAGCTCATCCCTTTCTCCTGTTCGATTGAGAAGTGGATTTTATTTCACCAACGTCATATAGTGTACAACCATACTTTTCTTTCATCTCATCAAATTTACTATTTCTTCCATATCTTTCGGAAATGGAGCAATTATATACATATCTTCATTAAAAAAAGGATGTTGTAGCCTTAGTTCTTTTGCGTGTAAAGCTTGTCTATCTATTAACTCGAGACTACCACCATATAAATCATCACCAATCAGCGGATGACCAACTGACATCATATGAACCCGAATTTGGTGAGTACGTCCCGTGTGCAAACGCAATTTAACGTGAGTTACATTATGTCCCTGCAATGTGAATCTTTTAAGAACTTGTACAGAAGTCCGAGCTTGTTTTCCATCTTCGGAAATAATTCGTTCAATGATGCTATCATTTTTTCTACCTATTGGTGCATCAATTGAAAAAGAATCTTCTTTTACAAATCCATGTACAATGGCTTCATATGTTCGAAAAATCGAACCTGCTTTTTGCATTTCACTCAGAAGATGGTGGGCATGCCTATGCTTCGCAATACAAATTAAGCCAGATGTATCCTTGTCGAGCCTAGTCACGATGTGCACAGTAGAAGTTAATTCTTTTTTAGTTAAATAACCCGCTACAAAGTTAGCTAATGTACCATTTGGATGTTCCCTTGATGGAATCGTACTTATCCCTGCATCTTTTGAGAGCATAAGAATATGCTCATCCTCATAGAGGATAGGAAAGTCTCTATTTTCAGGTATTAAGCCCTCACTCATTTTTTCTTTCGGAAAAACAAGTTGAATGGTATCACCTTTTTCAAGTAAATGGCGTACTGTTTTTTCTTCCCCGTTCACGAGAATTTGGCCACCATCATACTTAATACTTGTTAAGGCTTTTTTAGAAATACCATGTTCTTTGATCGCATCCCGCAAAAGGATATTCTGCTCTTTCACTTCAAAAGAAAGGGATATTTGATTGTTCGTCATACTTATAAATCACTATCGATGAACGAATCATGAACTCGTTGCCAAAATGGAAATGCTTTAAACCTTGCAAAACGGATCTTTTCATCTGCCACACGATACATAATGGACTGAACATCTTTATGCAATAGTTGCAAATGATCTACTGTTACCATGAAATCCGGACCTTTTACCGGTCTCAACAAACAAGAGTGGTGATTGGGTAATATTAACGGAGATCCAACTGTACGGAATACACGATTGTTAATAGAGGCTATTTCTGCAAGTTGCATCACTTCTAGAGATGGATGAATAATTGCCCCACCTAGTGCTTTGTTATATGCAGTACTACCTGAAGGCGTAGACATGCATAAGCCGTCTCCTCTAAAGCGTTCAAAGAGTTTACCATTCAGCTCTACGTCCATAACTAATGTAACATCTGGTGATTTAATCGTAGATTCATTTACTGCTAAATAAGAAGTGCTTTCTTCACTATTTTGATAGTTAATAGTAACTTCAAGTAAAGGATATTCAATTACATTGAACTCTTTTTTAGACATGGCAATAACTAACTTCTCAATTTCTGATGGTTTCCAATCTGCATAAAAACCTAAGTGTCCTGTATGAATACCTACAAATGCAACTGTAGATGAAAGGTGCTTATACTTATGAAATGCATGTAACATCGTTCCATCTCCACCAATGGATAAGACAATCTCCGGGTTCTCTTCGTCATAAACAAGTCCAAAATCAATTAAATATGTTTTAGCTTTTTCCATTAATTCATTGGATAGATCGTCATTTCGAGACTGTATGGAAAATTTCATCGGCTACGATCCCTCTCTTCTTTGTGGTTTTCATGGATTATTGGCGTAGATAATTCTTTGTTTTCACTAAAGTATTTTTGCGCTTCCTGTATTTCACCTCGAATTAAGGACATCTCTTCATCTAAACGAAAAGCTGCTTCTGCTGCATATTGCAATCTTTTCCTTATTTCTTCGGGGAAAACCCCTTTATATTTATAATTAAGGGAATGCTCAATTGATGCCCAAAAATTCATTGCGAGGGTCCGTATTTGTATTTCTGCGAGCAATGAAATTTCCCCGTGAATCGTTTGAACTGGATATTCAATAATTATATGGTAGGACCTGTACCCACTTTGTTTTTTGTTCGAAATATAGTCTCTTTCTTCTATTATCTTTAAATCCTTCCTAGCTCGTAAGATTATTACAACGGTTTCTATGTCATCCACAAACTGACACATCATCCGTAAACCTGCTATATCAGGAATTTCTTTTGCGAGTGTTTCAGAAGGTTCAAATACGATCCCTTTTTCTAACGACTTGTCATATATACTAGCTAAGGGCTTAACTCGACCTGTAACAAATTCAATCGGTGAATTCGTATTTTCTATTTCAAATTGCGTGCGCATTCCTTTTAGCTTTACTTTCAGCTCAGATACAGCTTGTTTATAAGGCTCTAAAAATTGTTCCCATTGACCCATGTGTTTAACCTCCACTTCACATAGAGCTTATCTTATGCGTTTAGAATATCACTAAATGCATTTTCTACTGCAGCCGAAAATTCTTCCCCGTAGTTATGATTTCCCTCAATATTAAATATGAGCATTTCTAGTTCATCTTTAAATTTGTGTAAAGTTAACACATCATCACCAAATTGTAATTTAGGATTTCCCTCAGCTTTTAAAGTATTTACCAATAAAGGCCAAACATCTCGTCCAAACTTCACATAATGGAAGCCGATTTGATCTTCTAGGAGATAAACAAACGCAAATGAATCGGAATCCGTAATCATTTGTCCTCCTGCTTTTATTTGATTATTCATTGGATTCTCTTCTAACGTGAAACGAATATCATTTTCTAATTGAACTCCACTTTTTACTGTATATGTAGTAGGCATAATAAATCTATCCTTTCTTTCTTTCTTTCTTTCCATTCTTTCCATTCTTTCCATTCTTTCCATTCTTTCCATTCTTCCACTATTTTATCATATTGAAACTAATTGCAAACGGTCTATAATAGAAATAATAAGAAAGGTCGTGTAATTTTGCATAAAGAACAGGAAATCGAGTTTAAAAACTTGCTGACAAAAGAGGAATTTGACCATTTATTAGCGCAATTTCATGTAGATCAAACACATTTTTATTCGCAAACAAACTATTATTATGACACACCAGACAATTATTTCAAAAACAACAAAATGGGCTTCCGTTTACGTGTATTAAACACGCATAATGAGCTTACATTAAAGGCTCCTGTTCAAAAACATGTGATGGAAGAAACAACCCTCACTGTATCAAATGCAGAGCGAGATAATATAATTCAGCATAATCATTTTCCAATTGTTCCTTTTTTAGAAACAATTAAAGATAAAGATTTATTAGCCTGCTTGGGAAGCATACAAACAAATCGCGCTCAAATTTCATATCAAAATGGAATTCTATTTTTCGATCACTCTATTTATAGTCAGGTAGAGGATTTTGAGATAGAATATGAAAGTAAAGATATCGAAAATGGAGAAAAAATCTTCCTGCAATTATTAGAAACTTATCAAATTCCAATAAGAAATACCGATAAAAAAATTGCTCGTCTTATGAATGTACTCAATTCATTGAAAGGTTGATTACACATGGATATTCAATCCTTAAAAATATTGATGGATATAAATGCAATGCAAACACTAGGTAGCGTACAAAGTTCTCAAGATACTAATACTTCTTCTCTGTTTTCAGAGCTCTTAGGAGAAGTGCTTCAAAATACTGAGAAAACAAAATCAGGCAATACTATTTCACCATTACTATACAATGGCACTTCTGATATATATATGCCTACTAATCCATCTATACAAAACGAAGCACAAGCAACCCCTACATCGAGGGGGCCTATCTCCTCTAATTATGAAGATATCATTAAAAAAGCAGCAGAAAAATATAATTTACCAGAGAAACTGATTTCCTCTGTTATTAAACAAGAGTCTAATTTTGATGCAGCCGCTATAAGTTCTGCTGGAGCAACGGGTTTAATGCAACTAATGCCCGGTACTGCCAAATATTTAGGCGTAACAAATTCACTAGACCCCGAACAAAATATTATGGGTGGGGCAAAGTATTTAAGCAAAATGCTTAGTCAATTTAACGGAAACATTGAAACAGCTCTTGCCGCTTATAATGCTGGGCCAGGTACAGTGAATAGATATGCTGGAATTCCACCGTATAAAGAAACCCAAAATTACGTTCGAAAAGTCATGAATTACTACCAATCTTAAGGGAAAACGACTATTTCAATAGTCGTTTTTTTCTTTCTTCCAAAATCTGTGATAATCTAATTGTTTGAGATATTCGCATTGGATTGGTAGAATGAAGATAGAGTTAGAGCAAAGGAGTAATGAACATGACACAGACACCCATACTTCCTTACGATGAAATAGGAGCGGAGAAATTATCCGAGCTTGTTGATGCATTTTATAGCAACGTCGCACAACATCCAAAGCTAAAACCAATATTTCCAGATGACTTGACTGAAACTGCTAGAAAACAAAAGCAATTCTTAACACAATATTTAGGTGGCCCCAACTTGTATACAGAAGAACACGGACATCCAATGATGAAAATGCGTCATAACGCTTTCCCAATTACACCTGAACGAAAAGATGCATGGTTAGCATGCATGAGTGATGCAATGGACAAAACTGGTCTTGAAGGAAAGTTTCGTCATGATTTATACAGAAGACTTGTTCTTACTGCCAACCACATGGTCAATCAACAAAGTCATGAGGAGGAAAAAACGTGACAAGATTACTGATTCCGGCTGAACCAATTGCTATTCCCACTATTAATAAGCCAATAGAAATGTATGTTTTTCTTGATCCACTTTGTTCAACTTGTTGGGAGTTGCAACCAATCATTCGGAAATTGCAAGTTGAATACGATCAGTATTTTACAATTCGTACTGTTCTCAGTACACAGATTAACAATTTAAATATTTTTTGTAAAAAGCCATTAGATTCTATAAATAACAATGAAATAGACCTTCAAAACATGGAGCACCCTGTTCTACCTTCCATTGCAGTAAAAGCTGCAGAGTTCCAAGGAAAACGTGCTGCCCATCGTTTTTTTAATAAAATACAAGAACATCTTTTTTTAAAAACAAAAAATGTTTTATCTTATTCTGTACTTCAAGATTTAGCTAAAGAGATTAATATTGATGTGGATGAGTTTAATAGAGACTTTCAATCAAAAGAATGTGCACGATCTTTTCAAAGTGATTTATCTATCACTTGCGAAATGGAAGTAACGGATTTCCCAAGTATCGTTTTCTTTAATGAAAATATTGAAGATGAAGGAATTAAGATTTCTGGCATTTATCCATATGAAATTTATGTACAGATTTTACAAGAAATGCTTCATGATGAACCCGAAAAGAAAGAACCACCTACTCTTGAGAAACTTTTTGCACGTTTCTATTCATTAACTACCGATGAAATTGCTGGCTATTATAATATTCCAGTGCAAAAAGCAGAACGAGAGATGAAAAAGCGTTTATTACTTCAAGAAGTTGAAAGATTAATACTTCCTGATACTGTTATATGGCGTTCAAAAAAACAATAATATAATATATAAGCTACCCAATTATTAAACTGGGTAGCTTTTTCTTGGTTATTTATCAAATGACGTTGGTGAAAAAATTTAGTCGGCTATAATTGATTTTTTTATTTATTTGTCACGGGACTGTCTAGAAAGTCAGTACAACTGATTTTCTGGCATTTTTTATTTAGCTTTTCAAGTCTTGTTTACTATATCTATTTGAACTTACGTTTCCAATATTCACTTTGCTGATTTTCGTTACGAGCGGCGACTCCAGTGGGATTAGCGTGACAGGTGAGACCCCACAGGAGCGCGGTTTTCGCGACGAGGAGGCTCACCGCACGCCCCACGGAAAGCGTCCGCTCGTAACGAAAATCAGCGTGGATCAGGTTTTTTTAAATTTCAAAGATATTGATAAACAGAAAAAAACCCTTTCCTCCAATTGAGGTAAGGGTTTTTTCATTTACAAAGGGGATGGGAGAAATGTTCACGTTCAAACAAAGGGGTGTATGTTTTATTGTGATTTATTTCACACTCTTAATTTATCACGATTAAAAGGTAAATGCAATAAATTAACTCTACTTTCACAAATTCGTCATACATTAGACGTCTACCCTTTGAGAGAAGCGAAAAGACCTCGTTCTTCTACAATTTTTTTCATGCAGTATGGAAAAGCAACTGTTTATTCTGCTAGTAACAATTGCTCTAATTCATTTAATTTCTCTTCAAATACTCGACAAGCTTCTTCAATTGGAGCAGCGGTATTCATATCGACACCCGCTTTTTTCAATACTTCAATTGGATAATCCGAACAGCCAGCTTTTAAGAATTCGTTTATATAACGGTCTACAGCAGGTTTTCCTTCTGTCAAAATTTGATTACTTAAAGCTGTTGCAGCACTCAAACCTGTTGCATATTGATACACGTAATAATTGTAATAGAAATGAGGAATTCGTGCCCATTCTAATCCAATTTGTTCATCAATTACAATTTCATCACCGAAGTATTTTTTGTTTAGCTCATAATATACTTCTGTTAGCTTATCTGCTGTCAATGCTTCCCCATCTTGATCTAACTGATGAATGATGTGCTCAAATTCTGCAAACATCGTTTGACGGAATACTGTACCACGGAAACCTTCTAACCAATGATTTAATAAATAAATACGTTTTTTAGGATCTTCAATTGTTTTTAATAAATAATCATTTAATAATGATTCGTTCGTAGTAGAAGCAACTTCCGCAACGAATATTGAATAATCACCGTAAACATAAGGCTGATTTGCACGAGTGTAATAACTATGAATACTATGACCAAATTCATGAACTAAAGTAAATAAGTTGTTCACGTTATTTTGCCAGTTCATCAAGACATATGGATTGGTACCATACGTTCCAGAAGAATAAGCTCCAGAGCGCTTTCCTTTTGTTTCTACAACATCTACCCAGCGGCTTTCTAAACCTTTTTTAACGATAGAAACATATTCTTCCCCGAGAGGAGCGAAACTTTTAAGCATTGTATCACATGCTTCTTCATACGTATATTCCATATCTAGCTCTTTTACTAGTGGTGTGTATAAATCCCACATATGAAGCTCTTCTAAACCAAGCACTTTTTTACGAAGTCCTACATATTTGTGAAGAAGGTGGAGATTTTTATTAATCGTTTCAACTAAATTATCATATACGCTTTCCGGAATATGATTTCCAGACATGGCAGATTCACGTGCAGTCGCATAATTTCTAATTTTCGCGTTTACATTGTCGCCTTTTACATTACCAGTTAACGTAGAGGCAAATGTATTACGGAACTTGCCATATGTGTCATACATAGCTGTAAATGCATCTTTACGTACACGTCCATCTCCGCTTTCTAAAAAGCGAGAAAATCGGCCATGTGTAAGCTGTACTTCATTTCCATCTTCATCTTTAATAAATGGAAATTCAAGATCTGCATTATTTAGTTTTCCAAAAGTATCAGATGAAGCTCCTGCTACTTCCGAGAATTGTGCTAGTAAAGCTTCTTGTTCTTTCGATAACACATGAGGACGTTCTGTATTAATTTCTTCTAATAATTGACTGTAAATTTTCAAATCTTCATTTTCGTTCAAATAACTAGAAATGGTAGCTTCATCTAAGGATAATATTTCTGGAATTAGAAATGATAATTCCGTAGAAACTTTCACATAAAGCGATTTAATACGACTGTCCATTGCTTGATACGTACTGTTTGCTGTATCTTGATCATGTCGCATATGCGCATACGTGTATAGCTTACGTAAACGACCTGTAAGCTCATCGCGATAAGTTAGGACTTCCAGTAAAGCGCCCGAACCATTTCCTAGCGTCCCTTGGAATGAGGATGCCTTTTCAGATAATGTAGCAACATCTTTAAATTCACTTTCCCATATGTCATTAGAAGCAAAAATATCTTCTAATTTCCACGTTAAATGTTCTGCTACTTCTTCACGAGTCAAAATCTTATTGTTTGTTTCTGTTGACAAGATGAACTCCCCTTCCAGTTGTTTCGAAATTCGAATCACTTCTTATTTTCTCAATACTCTGCTCCCTTTGCAAGGAATTCACTATACAAGTACGTATTCATTTTGGGTAGATCTATGGTGGATAACCAGATAGCATCTTCTTCTCGTATAACACATTTTTTTAATAATTTGATATAGAGTGTTACTGCCTTTACTTTCTCTTTTATTCTCTCTCCACCATACGACCTTACATATAAAAATGATTCACAATGCTTTTTAGATACTTGATTAATCGATACTTTCATCGTATATAAATAATCTAATAATGCAATCTGCCATTCTACTGCATGGACTTGAAAAGCTTCGGCGAAAGGCGTCGGTATCCCGATAAACAGTGGGGTGTGCTTAGGATGCATTTGCCATCTATAACAAATTCGTAGAAATGGTGATTGTACGCCGAATTTATTGTAATGATACAAGTTTGATAGATGTTTTACTCTTTCTTCTTTATAAATGTTTAAGTACGATTGGAATTCATAAAAAGCTATTGATTTTACTACCGCAAAAGGCCAGGTTTGTTTTTCTATGTCTAATTTTTTTACTTTAACGATATAGGTGTTTGCTCGTATATGAAGCGGATTACTAATATAGTAGAATTTTTTTGTTTGGGGGCAATATGTTAGAATCATTTTTCCATATTTAGGATGTACGGTGAAAAAGTTCTGACGAAATGCAGATAGTTGCATTTTGCCAATTTCCCTTGTTGGAAACTCATTAAGCGTTGGGGATTTTAGTAACCAGATCGGGGTAATCTGGTTGTTTACATAGCCTTTTGTTCGATTTAACATGAGAAAGCTAGATATATTACTGCACTGAAATTCAATGGCATATGGGATTCCATTACTTTGAACCAAAATATCTGGTCTTTGCTTTATCTCGGGTAAAAATGATTCGAGCTCACATTCTAAAAGCTTCTGTTGAAAAAAAGTGAACAGTTGTAGTTTTCCATTCAAATGATCTTCCGTCTCTCCTTCTGAAAAAGAATGAGAACAGGATGAATTTTTTTGATGTGCAAAATGTGGAATTAATATGGATCCAATTTTTAAAATGACTTTTTCTTTGCATTGCATACAAAGAAAACTGTGCTGCTCCCGAAGTTGATGTAGATCATGCTTAGGGACTTGGGCCGGAATGATAACTTCTCCTTCATTGGTCATGGCAGTTAGAATATATATGCACCTCCTCCTTTAAATGTACGAATTTTCAGATAGAAATGCAAGTAAAAAAAACCTTCTTGTTACAGAAGGTTTAAAAGAAATTATTTAACTCATTGAAAACATTCTTTGAAATTATTTCTTTACCATACTCTTGTATCACATGAATAGTAGTGGGTGACTTTGTTGCATATTCTGCGATAATACTAGAAATATTTAATATATTTACTAATTCATTAGCTTCATTAATGTAACGTATATACAAATAGTACTTATCATTGTAATGGTGTAGAGATGATAGAATACTATAGTTCACCATTTTTTTAGCAAGTGGTAAAATATCATCAAAGTTTGCAAATTCATATACATATTCTGAAGGTATTTCCTCAAAATCCTCAAAGAAACCAGCTAAATCATCATATTCATGCGTCTCGATTGAACTAGAAGCACCGTTTTTAAAATTTTGTTTTGAGCGTTCATGCATATCAAATAAGGAATTCGATGATGAATTATCTTTAGTCAAGTGAGTCTTGGTAACAATTACTTCTAGACCTTTTTCCATAGCATGGACTTGTATCCACAATGGACCTTCTAGATCTTCGAAATCATCCTCATCATTTACTTCATCCATCATTTCCCAAAATAACTGCTCGCTCTTATCTTTATTAAACCAAATTTCATCGCGGCTGAAGCCTCTTTCTTCAATGTCGATGTATGAAATGTATACTTTGAAAGTGTTCTCATTGATACGCTCGATATCCATTTAACACATCTCCTTTCGCTTCTTACCGTTTCAATAATGCAGTGTCTACCTCTATTGTATGTCGTTTCACAAAAAAAGAAAAGGATTCCTACTCACCTTTTCAATCTATTAATGAATTATATGCATTATAAAAAAAAATAATAATTTAAGCAAGCTAATTATACTTTTGTATAAGAAAAGCGCAAGCAAAAAAACTGTCCAAATGTCACTTATATGACCTTGGACAGCCTTTACTTAGAGGATTACTATATAGAAGTATTATTCATCCACTTTTGAAAAGATTTCTCTGTTCCATATACAAAATGTTTATCATTTACTGGATGGAAACTAGCTGTTTCATCTTGCTCTTCATGTGTATATGGAATTCTTGTTCTTTTTGTTTCAGAAATAGGATCAGGAAGTGGAATAGCAGACAATAGTGATTTTGTATATGGATGTACAGGGGAATTGTAAATATCATCTGCAGGTCCCACTTCAACAATTTTGCCACTATACATTACAGCAATGCGATCACTAATATACTTAACCATTGATAAATCATGCGCGATAAATAAATAGGTTAATCCACGATCTTTTTGTATCTGTTTTAATAAATTAACTACTTGTGCTTGAATTGACACGTCAAGAGCAGAAATTGGTTCGTCCGCAATAATAAAACTAGGATCTAAACTAAGAGCACGGGCAATTCCTATGCGCTGACGTTGACCACCTGAGAATTCGTGAGCATAACGATTGGCATGTTCTTTATTTAACCCAACTGCTTCGAGCAAAGAAGTAATTTTTTCTTGTCGTTCTTTTTTATTTTTATATAGCCCATGGATTATAAAGCCCTCAGCGATAATCTCACCAGCAGTCATCCGTGGATTTAAAGACGCATAAGGATCTTGGAAAATCATTTGCATTTCACGGTTAAATTTCTTTAAATCTTTGCCTGATTTTTTATCATGAACATTTTCACCATTAAAGAGAACTTCTCCACCGGTAATATCATAAAGGCGGATAATAGAACGCCCAGTTGTTGATTTTCCACAACCAGATTCCCCAACTAAACCAAGTGTTTCTCCTTCATAAATATCGAAACTAATACCGTCAACGGCTTTTATCGGATTACTCGGAGACCCAAAATATTGCTTTAAATTTTTTATTTCTACTAGTTTTTTAGCCATTTACTTGATCCTCCTTCGCTAAGAAACCTTCAATACGTCTAGCAACTGCATCAGGAATTGGAATTTCAGGTGCATCCGGGTGAAGTAACCAAGTTTTAGCGAAATGAGTTTCACTTACTTGAAACATCGGTGGTTCTTTTTCATAATCTATTGCCATAGCAAACTCATTACGTGGTGCAAAAGCATCTCCTTTTGGAGGATGTATTAAATCTGGTGGAGATCCTGGAATCGTACGCAATAGCTCATCTGATTTGTTATCCAAGTCTGGCATTGATCCTAATAATCCCCAAGTATATGGATGCTTCGGATTGTAAAATATTTCATTTACTGTGCCATATTCCACAATTTGTCCTGCATACATGACAGCTACTCGATCAGCAATATTTGCAACTACACCTAAATCATGAGTGATAAATATGATCGATGTATTGCTCTTTTTCTGAATTTCCTTCATTAGTTCTAATATTTGAGCTTGAATCGTTACATCAAGTGCAGTTGTTGGTTCATCTGCTATTAATAACTTTGGATCTGCTGCTAAAGCAATTGCGATAACCACACGTTGTCGCATTCCACCTGAAAATTCATGTGGATATTGATTGTATCGTTTTTCTGGCATCGGAATACCGACTTGTGTTAGAAGTTCAATCGCACGGTTTTTCGCATCTGAACGGGTTACTTTTTTATGTTTTAAGATTACTTCAGTAATTTGACGTCCAATCTTCATTGTCGGGTTTAGAGAAGTCATCGGGTCTTGGAAGATCATCGCAATATCATTTCCCCGGACTTTGGTCATTTCCTTGTCTGATAAAGGAATAAGATCACGCCCGTTAAAAAGGATTTCCCCAGATTCATAAATGCCGGGAGGTTGTGGAATTAGCTTCATCAATGCATTACTTGTTACACTTTTTCCAGATCCAGACTCTCCAACAATTGCAAGTGTTTCTCCAACATTTAACTCAAAATTCACTCCACGTACCGCTTGTACAATACCTGCATATGTCTTAAAGTTAATTTTTAAATCTTTTACTTTTAATATTGTTTCACTCATTCTCTACACCCTCTTTATTTACGTAATTTTGGATCAAGTGCGTCACGTAATCCATCACCAACTGCGTTAAATGCAAAAATTGTCAGTGATATAAATAATGCTGGGAATAACAAACGCCAAGGCGCATTTGTAATCGCATTGTTACCTTCAGACGCCATGGTTCCCCAACTCGCTGTTGGAGCAGGAACACCTAAACCTAAATAACTTAGGAAAGATTCTGTAAAGATAGCTGATGGAACTGTCAGAGTCATCGTTACCAAAATAGCTCCTAATGCATTTGGAATTAAGTGACGAATAATTAAATGTTTCGTATTAGCACCTAATGTACGGGCTGCAAGTACATATTCTTGATTTTTTATGGAAAGAACTTCACCACGTACAATACGTGCCATATTGATCCAACCAGTAATCGAAAGAGCAATAATCATTGGAACGAGACCTGGTTGTAAAACTACTAATAATACGATAACTACTAGGAGATAAGGAACAGCTGTTAAGACATCTGCAATACGCATCATGATGTTATCAACTCGTCCACCAGCTAAACCTGAAATACTTCCCCATAATACGCCTATTATTAAATCAATTACAGCAGCGGTTATACCGATGAATAAAGAAATTCTTGCACCTTCCCAAACTCGTACGAAAACATCACGACCCAAATCATCTGTTCCAAACCAGTGAGATAAAGATGGTGCTGCGTTATATACACCTAATTGCTCTCGATAATTGTATTGTGAAAATACAGGCACAAAGATGGCCATTAAAATGACGGCCATTAATACAATTAAACCAATAATCGCTAATTTATTTTGTGAAAAGCGAAGAAAAACTTCTTTCCAAAAAGATACCGACTTATTAGATAATTTTTCTGCCTCTTCGTTTTGGACACCGACGATTCTAAAAAGTTCTTTATCAATTTTTTGATCATGTTGTGACATTATTTTTTCGCTCCTTTCAGCTTAATTCGCGGATCAATAATGCCGTATAAAATATCTACGATCAGAACAGCAAAAAGTAGAATAATTGAATAGAATACCGTTGTACCCATAATGACAGTATAGTCACGATTTGTAATACTTTGTACAAAGTGTTTTCCAAGACCTGGAATTGCAAAGATTTGTTCAACGATGAAACTACCTGTTACTACTCCTGCAGTAAGTGGTCCGAGATAAGTTACAACAGGCAACAAAGCGTTACGTAATGTATGACGATACACAATTGTCCATTTTCCGATACCTTTTGCACGAGCCATTTTTACATAATCACTATTATTTTGCTCTAGCATGCTTGATCGCGTTAGTTTAGCTATGAATCCCATATGTGTAATTGCGATAGCTAGTGCAGGTAATATACTGTATATAAATCCCTTCCATCCACTAATCGGAAACCAACCTAGCTTAAACGCTAAGAAATACTGCATCAATCCTGCAAGAATAAAAGATGGTACAGAAATACCAAGTACCGCAATTGTTGTAGCTAAATAATCAGGGAATCGATTGTGATACAGTGATGAAATAACACCAATTAGCACACCTAAACCTACAGCGATTAACATAGCCTCAATTCCTAATGTTAATGACACAGGGAAACTTTCTGAAATCATGTCATTCGTCGATCGTGCTTTGTATTTCATAGATTCACCAAAATCGAAAGTCGCTGTATCGATTAAATAATCTTTATATTGTATGTACCAAGGATTATTTAAGCCATATGCTTCATTTAAACGTTCCTCAATTTGAGGTGGGAAATCTCTTTCACTAGCAAATGGACTACCTGGCGCAATACGCATTAAGAAAAACGTTGCGGACACAATAATGAACAAAGCTAGTAATATATAGATAATCCTTTTAAAAATATAGCTTATCATTTGAACTTCCTCCTTATCTTTGCCAAATGACAAAAGAAATTACAAGTTGAAATTCTTGCACTTCAAACTATGTACAAGTGCGAGAATTTTGTTTGAGAGTATAAAAAATTTTAAAGAGAGTTGGCATATAGGTCGGTTGAACGACACCATATAAGCCAACTCTCTAACGTCAGAAAAATACCCACTTAATAAACATTAGTTAGTTTAGAACTTATTCGGCAATATCTACCCATTTAAGTTGAACGTTTCCAATTGGGTCTGGTGCCATATCTTTCACTTTATCGTTTTTCACAAATAAACTTGTATAGTAGTAAACTGGTGCTACTGGAAATTCAGTCATTGCGATTGCTTCAGCTGCTTTTAAAATATCAAGACGTTTAGCTGAATCTGTCTCCACTAACGATTGTTGCATCAATTCTTTATATTCTGCATTTTCCCAACCTGTATCATTGTTACCATTGGCAGCTGTTGAATACATTTCTAAGAATGAATAAGCATCGTTGTAGTCTGCAATCCATCCCATACGAGCTACATTGTAGTCTAGTGCACTCACTTTTTCTAAATAAACTTGCCATTCAGAGTTATCAATCGTTACTTCAATACCTAAGTTTTTGCTCCAGCCTTCTTGAACAAATTGAGCAATAGCAGCATGTGCTTCACTTGTATTGATAGAAAGACCAATTTTGATTTCACTTGGATCTTTAATTCCTAGCTCATCCATCCCTAATTGAAGTGCTGCTTTAGCTCCTTCAATATCGTTATCTTTCATATAACCACGATCATCTTCAAATCCTTCGACAGCTGCAGGAACCATACCTAGTGCTGGCTGTTGTTCTCCTTTAGTTACATTATCTATTAATTCTTGACGGTTAATAGCTAATGTTAATGCCTTACGAATGTTTGCATTTGATGTAAATTCACCCTCAGTATTAAGTTTATACCAATAAATAGCAGCATAGTTATCTATTTGTAGTGAACCATCTTCTTTAAAACTATCTATTGAATCTAATGCTACTGTTTGGTAAGGAGCACCTAAGAAATCAATATCCCCGGCTTTAAACATAGTAACTGCCGTATTCTCTTTATCTACCATATCCATGTTTACAGAAGTAAGATTAACTGATTTTGCATCCCAGTATTCAGTAAATTTCTTTAACTTAATGTTAGAACTATGACTCCAATCACTTAATGTGAAAGGTCCGTTTGTTACAAAGTCTTCCCCAGCATCTGCGTACCAATCTGGGTTTGCTGTTGCAACTTTTTCATTAACTGGCATGTACGTATAAAATGCTGTTAACTCTAAGAAATATGGTGTTGGATTTTCTAATGTTACTTCTAGTGTTTTTTCGTCAACTGCTTTAATAGCCACATCTTCGAATGTACCTTCACCTAAGTTGAAGGCTTCAGCACCTTTAATATAGTAAAGTTGAGATGCATATTCAGAAGCATTCTCAGGGTTTAAGGCAAATTCCCAACCATAGACAAAGTCTCCTGCTACAACTGGATCTCCATTTGACCATAACGCATCACGTAATGTGAATGTATATGTTAATTGGTCTTCACTAACTTCAATTTTTTCTGCCATTGCGTTCTCTGGGGCAGCATCTTTATTTAAACGTGTTAAACCTTCAAAAACATTTGTTAAAATTGCTCCCGAAGTCGAATCTGTAGCTAACTGCGGATTTAATGTTGGTGGCTCAGATGGAATTACAAGATTAAGTTCTTTTGATTTTGCAGAACTATCTTTTGAACCTACATCGGAATCATCTGTAGATTCACCGCCGAAATTACAAGCGGCTAATACCAAAGTAACTATCGCTAGTAGTGTTAATAATAAATAATTTTTCTTCTTCGACATTTTAATACCCCCAATATTTTTATAAAATCGACTGACGTCAGACTTCTGAACGCAGCTTCAATCTAATATAACAAAGATTCTAAATAAATAAAACCCCAAATTCACAAAACCTTATCACGCTTTGAAAACCCTTACATTTGTAATTTAATAAAAGTTGGTTATTTCTCAAATATTCTTTGAAAAACAACCAACTTTTATTTTCTTTTAATTAACCATTCTTTGCGCTTCAAGTAATTGATACGCTCTAACTTTTCTTGGTAAGAATCTACGAATTTCATCTTCGTTATATCCAACTTGCAAACGTTTTTCATCCAAAATGATTGGACGACGTAGTAACCCTGGATGTTCTTGAATCAATTCATACAACCGTTGCAATGGAAGACTTTCAACATCGACATTTAATTTTTGGAAAATCTTCGAACGAGTTGAAATGATTTCATCTGTTCCATCTTCCGTCATTCTTAAAATTTCTTTAATTTCACTTATAGTAAGTGGCTCTGAAAAAATGTTCCGTTCTGTATACGGAATGTCATGTTCTTCTAACCACGCTTTAGCTTTTCTACAAGAAGTACAACTTGGTGAAGTAAATAATGTTACCATCAATACAAACACTTCCCTTCAATTAGTCATTCTGTTATATAAATTAGATTATAATTAGTTTAATTAAGTAGTCTATTTTTTAAGTATACACCAATTTTTTATTATTTAAAATACATTTAGAAGAAAAATTTTACTATTTAATTGCTTTGACACAATTTAGATAAAATTATCTTCCTATAGCTTGTATATCGGTAAAGTATGAAGCCTACTTATTTTATACCCATCTCTTTTCCTTTTTAAACATAAAAACGTAAAAATAAATCGGATTCTCATTTAGAAAATCAAATTGAAAATGCCTGTTATACTAATAATACGAATTGATTGAAAAAAAGTTTCATATTTTCATATTTTTTATAAAAAAATATGAAAATATGAAGAAAAGTGCTAAAGCGCCCTTTTTCTATATGGACGTCGCCGGTTCGCTTTGGACGAAACTTATTGTCATAGAATAAACGAGAAAAAGATCGAGGAGCATTCATCCAAGTAAGGCGTGAAATGACAGCCGAAATATCATCTTCGGCGTCCTCTTTAGGTAAGCATACGGCTCCTCTCTTCTTAACAAAAGCTTTCACAAAGTGATTTCGATTATTTTTGGAGAGCGGTGGACGGTCGTAAACTACATGATTACTAAAAATAGGAGGAGCTGAAGAAAGTGACGCAGTCATTTTCTTCAGCTCCTCCTATTTTAATTTAAGTGTAAGTCTTTCGTACTGTCCGGAGCGTTCTAGAAAAATCGTACAACCTGTTTTCGAAGTCGAGGAAATTCTAATACTTTTTTTAAAAATTAGGGAGTATAGTCTACACCCTGTGAATAATTATTACCTGCATTCCATAATAAATACTCATTTATGCCAGCTTCACTTAAAGCCCTAATTTGATCTTGTACTTGTTCTTTCCCATAAACTTGATAATTCCCCGAACCTAAATAGGAAGCAGTAAAATCTTGGAGCCATGGACGCGACAAAGGTGGTGATTTCAATTCCCCTAACTTGGCATTTTCTATTTTGGCATATTCTTGTACCAATCGATATGGTTCCAAGTCAGGTTTTGCAATACCAAAATAAGATGTCCAATGGCTCGGATAGATCATAGAAGAAATAACATCTACATTTTCTGAAATCTTCAAGAAATTTTGTCCAATCCCAGGCGCTTCAGGGAGAGTTGCAGAGTATCCAAATATGTCCACTGACACTTGGGCTCCGTAAGGCTTCAATTGTTCTCTAGCATAAGCTACAAAGTCTGTTACAGCTTGAACACGACGTTGAGTAAGATCTAACTCAGAATTTTCGTATTTACCCATCGAATAAGTTAAAGTATCATCTCTATTTTCAAATCCTTCAGGAAAACGAACATAGTCAAATTGAATTTCTTTAAAGCCCATTTTAGCAGCTTCAATTGCTATTTCTACATTATAATCCCAAACCTCTTGCAAAAAAGGATTTACAAACGCTTCTCCACGTCCATTCTTCCAAACTGTAGAACCATCAACAAATGACCATTCCGGCTTTCTTTCTGCAAGTTCCGTATCCTTAAATACTACAACACGTGCTATTGGGTAGATTTTTTTTTCTTCCATTACTTCTAACATTGCACGTGGGTCTTTTATGTACGGCTTACCAATAGCATATTTCGTTAAAGTCGATTGTTCATTAGGCACATATGTCAGATTTCCAAAATCATCTTTAATATCAATCACCATTGCATTTAACTCAGTAGCATCCATTAGTTCAACTAATTTGTTAAATCTTGCTCCTCCAGCCGAATGTCCTGTTACGTATACACCTCTAACAGCATCTGGATATTCGAATGTAAGTCCAGAATCAAACATAAATAACTTTGATGTAGCAACAATTGTTTCGTCTATATTAGTAAATCCATATTCCTTCGTTGAAAAATCCTCCGAAAATAATATTTCTTCTGCTAGAACGGTCTGTGGTAATAAAATGCAGGTTGCTACAATCAAAGACCCAACCCATTTCATAGATTTTCTCATATGAATCCTCCTTTCACCTTTATGAACTTATTCTAACAATAGTATATATCGAATGAAAGAGAATTATGTTTAGAAAAGCGCAAGCGCCTATTACTGCGCAGGGGCACCGTTCTTCTGCGACGAGCTTGCGCTAGAGAGAGACCAAACAAATACGTCTCTACCTTGATTAATACATTTCGTCTATATTATAATAGACAAAAGTATATAACGATGCTTCGACGAGGAGTAGTACATTTGAATCTGTATGAAAAGAGAGTCTGTGGGTGGTGTAAACAGAACATATAGCAAATGGAATGGACCTCTGAGCAGTTTATGTGAATTAGTAGCAAGTAGCATATTACCGGATCCTTCACGTTACGAAGACGAGTGGCTAATAGTTCAATTATTAGCAAACTGGGTGGTACCACGGATTTAACATCATTCGTCCCTTTTAGGGAGGCATGATGTTTTTTATTTTGAGGAGGAAAAGAAATGAAAAAATTATTTTCAGGTGTCCAACCTACAGGAACCATTACTTTAGGGAATTACATTGGAGCATTTACACAGTTCACTGCACTACAAAATGACTATGAATGTGTGTTTTGTATAGTCGACCAGCATGCCATTACAATGCCGCAAGATCCAGAACAATTAAGAAAACATATCAGGTCCCTTGCAGCACTATATCTTGCTGTAGGAATTGACCCAGAAAAGTCTGTTTTATTTGTTCAATCAGAAGTACCCGCTCATGCACAAGCTGGATGGATCATGCAATGTATTTCCTCTATCGGGGAATTAGAAAGAATGACACAGTTTAAAGATAAATCAGATGGAAAAGATTCTGTCTCTGCAGCATTACTGACGTATCCACCATTAATGGCTGCTGATATCCTGATCTATCAAACCGATATTGTTCCAGTCGGAGATGACCAAAAACAACATATTGAGCTAACACGTGATTTAGCAGAAAGATTTAACAAGCGTTACGGAGAAGTGCTAACGATTCCTGAAATTCAATTACCAAAAAGTGGAGCAAGAATTAAATCACTTCAAGAACCTACGAAGAAAATGAGTAAATCAGATCCAAATCAAAAAGCAACTATTCGTATTTTAGACACACCAAAAGAAATTGAGAAAAAAGTGAAAAGTGCAATGACAGATTCTGAAGGAATTGTTGCATATGATCCAACAAATAAACCTGGTGTGTCCAATTTACTTTCAATTGAATCTGCATTAACGGATGTCTCTATTGAAACGCTTGTACAAAAATATGATGGCAAAGGCTACGGCGATTTTAAAGCTTCTGTTGCGCAAGTAATTATTGAACATTTTGCACCAATCCAAGCTCGATATGAGCAGCTTATTAATTCTTCTGAGCTTGATGATATCCTAGATAGAGGGGCAGAAAAAGCAAACGTTCTAGCTAAAGCTACCTTAGCTAAGATGGAAGACGCAATGGGCCTCGGAAGAAGACGACAATAGTCAACATGCACAGTGAACTAATAAAGATCATAAAGTCTGTAGAGCGAAACATATACATGAGCACTGCATTCCAAGAGTACCCTAATGATAAGAAGTTCAAATACAAAACTACATGCGAGCAACTTATGACTGCTACTCCGTAACTTATTAAAAAGATTAGTAATCTCAATTCTTTCACATCCTTCTTTAACCATATGAAAAACCGTTCCTAAACTTTCGTTTAGAAACGGTTTTTTTATAAATTATTTTATTGGTTCTTCAGCAGTTAGTTCAATTTGGTTTAAATCGAAATCTGTCTCCAAATTTACGTCATAGTGTTTTACACGATCATTGATCGTATAAATAGCTGTACGAAATTGAGTTGGGATAACGGGTGCATTTTTCTCCATATATAATTGCCATTCATGGAATGCATTTGCTCGATAATCTATATCAAAAGCTTTTTTTGAATCGATTGCAGCGATTAACTCATCTAATTTCGGAGTTGTGTACCGGCTGAAGTTAAATGCTGATTCTTTCCCATATAACCCTGCTGGAGATGGGTTAGTACCTGTACTCCATGCAGCCATAAAGATATCAATTTCTGGATCATCCGATTGTACCTTATCATAGTACGAATTGAATTCAATTAATCGACCTGTTGATAATACTACATTAAGACCAACGTCAGCCCAGTTTTGCATATAAAATGTGGTCATCTCTTCTGCGATCGGGTCACCTGCCATGGAAGCCATCTTAATCTCTAGTTTTTCCCCTTTTGGAGTTTCACGTAAATCATCCCCATCTGTATCTACATATCCAGCTTCATCAAGAATTTCATTTGCTTTATCTACATTGTATGTGTATCCTTCTAATGTTTCATCGTAGTATGATTCAAATACTGGTGGAATTAAAGAGTTTGCACGAGAACGTAAACCGTAATAATAAACTTCATTTACTTGTTCAATGTCAAGTGCATACCCCATTGCTTGTCTTAATTTTACATCTGCCATTTTAGCTTGTGGATCCATTGTTGAAATACCTGTAGTTGTATCGTATTTACCTAATTTAAACCCTAAATAAGAATAGGAAAGTTCTGGTTGAGCTAAAATTGTAATATTTTCAAAATCTCTTACTTCCGGATATGTTGTTGCAGGTAATGAACCAGCGGTCATATCATATTTACCTGTTTCAATCGCTTTTGCAATTGAACTAGTCGGTACTACTTTTACTATTACGCCATCTAGTTTTGCGGCACCTTTCCAATAGTGTTCATTTCTTGCGAATTGAATCGACTCACCTGGTACGATTTTATCAAATTTAAATGCACCTAATGTTACTGGGTTTTTGCGCACTGCATCAGATTCCAAAAGCTTTCCAACTGGAATGCCTTTCATAATATGACTTGGTTCAGCATAGCCCCAGAGTCCATCACCAATAGAGAAGATTGCAGGTGATAATTTAGTAAATGAAATTTCTAACGTAGTGTCATCTACTTTTTTCAATCCTGAGATTGTGTCCGCTTTTCCGTTATGATAGTCAACTGCACCAATGATGTTTTGGAAATCACCATCATAGCGTACACCTTCGTAATCAGGGTGACCGATAATTAAATATGGTTGGATTAAGTCTTCAATTTTAAGTGCTTGTCCATCAGACCATTTTATGCCTTCACGGATTTTCACGATTGCTTTATTGTTAGCTTGATCAACTTCTAGCGAGGCAATTCCCTGATCATTCACTAAAAATTCTCCATCCGTTTCAAAAATGACATTGCTTGCGTATCCCATAATGTCAGCATCATAACTATCTTCATACAACACCCATGAGAAAATCCCTTGGAAAGGAGTGTCCGTTCCAAGTGCAACTTTTAAAGTTCCACCCTCAATTGCTTCTCCTTCATTGTCTACAACTAAAGGGAATTTAGTTAAATCTGCTGGTCCAGAAGAATCATCATTGCCGGTACATGCACCAAGAACTAGCATGGGGGCTATCAGTAGTACAAGCATTGTCCAAAGTTTTTTACTCATTCGTTTCCTCCCTAGATATATGTTATCCGAGACGCTGTTTAGCATCTGCAGATCTGCGAATAGCTTGACCAACATAGTTGATTGCTAGCATCAAGAATAAGATTAACAATGATGCAGGCAACCACACCCACCATTTTTCTTCTAATATAAGTGGATTATTTGCATAACTAACAAGTGTCCCTAAACTAGGAACAGATGGTGGCAAACCAAAACCTAAATAAGATAATCCCGTTTCAAGCCCTACATTCCCTGCAAAGTTAAGTGTCATTTCTACGATTAATATAGAGCTTAAATTCGGCATTATTTCCTTGAAAATAATTGTTGTATCTCTAGTGCCCATTGTTTTGGATGCATTGACGTAATCACGTCTACTTTCGGTTAGTGACTTACTCCTTACTAGACGGGCAGTACCCACCCAGAGGAATGTACTCATGATGAAGATAAATTCAGTTACTGTATATTTGGGTATCATAGTCACCAAAACAATAATAATCATGAGAGAAGGTATCGTTATAAAGAAGTCTATGATTCGCATGAAGATATTATCAATCCATCCACCAAAATAACCCGTGATTAGTCCAACTGCAATGCCGATAAATCCAGTAATAAGCGTCACGAAAAAAGCAATGGTAATAGAGTTACGAGCACCTAAAATCAGCTGTCCTGATATAGACCGTCCACCCTGATCTGCTCCAAAGAAAAATTTTTCTCCCGGCTCTGCAAATTTATCTCGAGGACTGACTTTCATTAGTTGATCTTGATCTATAAAATTAGCCACTATAAAAATGGCGAGAAGAGTGACAAATAAACCGACTAAAGAAAACATTGCTAATTTATCTTTTTTAAACTCTCGTATAATTACTTGAAAACCACTAGGTGGAGAACTCATCGCATATTCATTTTGACTTTTTGTATTTACTAATTGCTCACTCATTTTGCCTCTCTCCTAAGCGCTTATTTTAAGTCAATCTATCCTAATGCGAGGATCTACAATACTCATGATGATATCGGATAATAGACTACCTAATAATGTTAAGAAGCCAAAAAGTAATACTAATGCTGTAATGACGCTATAGTCTCGGGAAGAGATAGACTGCATAAATAATTGCCCCATTCCTGGATAACCAAAGATAGATTCGATAAAAATGGATCCCCCTAGTAGTCCAGTAATTGTGAATCCAAAGAAAGCAGCAATTGGTAATAATGAATTTCTAAATATATGTTTGCTATACACTTTACGAATTGGAATACCTTTACTCCTAGCTGTCCTCACATAATCCATTGATTTGGAATCGATTATTTCGGAACGAAGATATTGTATGACACCGGTTGTACCTAAAACTGCATACGTAATTGCAGGTAATAACATGTGATAAATTTTGCTCCATATATACGCTTTCGTACTTTCTTCATATTTAATATCAACCGTTCCTGCCGTAGGAAACCAGCCAAGTTGATAGCCAAATAAAAACAAAAAAATTAACCCTAATACAAATGTTGGAATAGCATAGCTGACAAAGCTATATAAAACGATCGATTTATCTACAAGTGTATCTTGATATCTCCCTGCTAATACCCCTAACGGAATGGCAATCAAATAAAGTAGGACAACGCTTAATAAGGACAACCAAAGCGTATTCATCGCACGTTCTCCGATTAAATCAGCTACTGGTACCTTATATGTATAACTTTTTCCGAAGTCCCCTTGAGCTACCCCTATAATCCAGTTAGCATATTGCACATACCACGGATCATAAAAGCCTGCTTCTTCCCGTAATTCTTCAATACGATTCGCATCTGATTCTGGTGTGATTAAACCAGTAAATGGATCCCCTGGCATCTGCTTAGCCATTATAAAAATGAGTAAACTAAGTATCAATAACTGAGGGATCATTGAAAGTACTCGTCGTAATAATGTTTTCCACATACTAGATGACCCACTTTTCTTTAGCAGTCATTGCTACTTGATGCGTAGCTGAAATTGGATGTAAATCAAACACTCTCCCATTTTCATCAAAATACTGATGTTGTTCTTTATGAAAATTTTCTTCCACAAGAATGCGTTCCTTTTTACGTGCTTGCCTTGTATCAGGCTCGATCATTGGAATTGCTGATAATAATCGCTTCGTATAAATATGTTTGGGAGACTGATAGATATCTTCTCTCGTTCCCGATTCTACGAAACGACCTTTATACATAATGGAAATATAGTCACACATATGTTTTACAACACCTAAATCATGCGAAATAAACAAATAGCTTAGTCCTAATTCATCTTGAATATCTTTCAAAAAATTCAATACTTGTGCTTGAACGGAAAGATCAAGTGCAGAAACAGGTTCATCTGCAATAATTAACTTAGGATTAGTAGCTATTGCACGTGCAATACCAATCCGCTGCTTTTGTCCACCTGAAAATTCATGAGCATATTTAAATTTTGCATCTTCCGGCATTCCGACAATCGCTAGTAATTCGTTAATTTTTCGCTTCTCTTCTAAATCGGAAAGCTTTAAAAAATTGCGTATTGGTTCTGCAATAATATCTTGCACCCGTTTGCGTGGATTTAAACTTGAATTTGCATCCTGGAAAATCATTTGAATATCACGATTAAAGCTTGAGTTTCGGTTGCGGCGTTTATTCGTCACATCTTCTCCCTCGTATATAATACGACCAGAAGTAATTTTTTCTAACCCAATAACGGCTTTTCCCGTTGTAGATTTACCACATCCAGATTCTCCAACTAATCCATATGTTTTTCCTTTTTCAAACTCTAAGCTAATGCCATCAACTGCGAGTACATGATCCACAACATCATTAAAGAACCCACCTCGAATTGGATAATGGACATGTAAATCTCTAATCTGCATAAAACTCATCGTAAACTTCCTCCTTCGCTTTCAAAATGGAAGTATTTAAAACAAGTACATCTGACAAAATGACCTGGAGAAACTTCATGAAGTGATGGTTCTGCTTCATGATTTGACTCTGGTATCCATGGAATACGTGGGGAGAAACGACATCCCGTTCTCGGTAATTTGGCTAAAGACGGTACTAGTCCTTGTATTACTTGCAGTTTTTCATTTTCACTGTTCATTTGTGGAATGGAATTCAATAATGACCGAGTATATGGATGCTTTGGATTTGAGAATAATTCTTCTACAGGTGCTTCTTCAATAATTTGGCCAGCATACATAACCGCTACACGGTCCGCTACTTCCGCTACTACACCAAGGTCATGCGTTATTAAGATAATACCTGCTCCTGTTTCCATTTGAAGTTCACTTAGTAAATCTAATATTTGGGCTTGAATTGTTACATCTAGAGCTGTAGTAGGCTCATCTGCAATAATAATATTTGGCTTACATGAAATTGCTATTGCGATTATGACACGTTGACGCATACCACCCGATAATTGATGTGGAAATTGGTTTGCAGTTCTCTCAGGGTTAGGAATACCTACTTGATACAGCAAATTTAGTACGCGTTGTATCCGCTGTTCTTTTGAAAGTTTGGAATGGTATATTAAACTTTCTTCAATTTGCTCTCCAATTCGCATCAGTGGATTTAATGCAGATAATGGATCTTGGAATATCATTCCGATTTCTTCTCCGCGAATATTATTTAATGCTTCTTCATCAAGAGAAGCTAAATTACTATTTTTGTAATAAATTCCACCTCGTACTCTTGTTTTATTGTGATCATGTAGTCCAATAATGGAAGTAGCCAATGTGCTTTTTCCACATCCCGATTCTCCAACTATTGCAAGAATTTCGTTTTTCTTTAACGAAATTGATACACCATCGACTGCATCATAATATATGTCTTTTATTCGATAACCTGTATGTAAATCTCTTATCGTTAAAAGTTCCTCTGAAATGACCAAAAGTAAAACTCCTTTCATTCAATCGACTATAAATTTATCTACTACCTGTGAAAGTTTGGACTTGATTATTTTTTGTATCTCTGATTATTCTATTGCTTGAGAGTGAAGTCTATTCCAGTAAGATTACAATCTCGAAAAAAACTTTATCGATTTTTTTCGCTTGAAAACAGTACAAATTCAAGTCCATATCGGATAGTTATAAACTTCAGTGTTACTTTGTAGCTTTTACATATTTAATTAGTATTAAACATCATCATTTTTAGGAAATCTAAGGAAATAGAAGCTACGTGACTGTCACAGCTCATAAATACAGGGGCGGGAAAGTAGTTCTGTTTGGTTGATTGTTTAAAAAAGTTGGAATTGTCACTTCATAGGAATGGAAACCAAAACGAGACTGCGTACTGTCCCTGTGTCAGACTCAAATGTTTTTTCAATTTGTGGCTGACACAGGGACAGATTCCTAAACCACGCCAGAAAAACCAACACAGCGCCCAGGAGTTCGACACAAATGCCCCTTCAATTTGTGGCTGACTCCTGGGCGCGCTCACAGAAAAAAACAAGTACTGTGACTAGATAGACACCTACCATTACTACACGTTTAATATTTCTATTTAAATCAATAATCATGATTTATAAAATATAGCAATTTGAATATACGACTTATCCGAAAATAAGCGCAAAAAGAGACTTTTCTCCTGTTTTTGTGCTTATTTTAAAATATGTCGTGTGTAAGTTTTGCACATTTATGAAGTTGCGGACTTTTTTTGGGGTAGGTTCGTTTGAGGTAGAGGAAATTGTTATACTTTCTCATAAAAAAAGCACCCCCAATTTAATAATTGGGAATGCTTTTTAGAACGATTTATTTTTTAAATAATATACTTGCATTATGTCCGCCAAATCCAAGCGAATTACTCATTGCATATTGGATGTCTGCTTTTCTAGCAACATTCGGCACATAATCTAAATCACAAATTGGATCAGGTGTATCTAAATTTGTAGTCGGAGGTAAAATACCTTCTTTTAATGCAAGCACTGTGAAAATTGCCTCTATACCACCTGCTGCTCCAAGTAAATGACCTGTCATCGATTTAGTTGAACTCATCGCAAGCTTGTATGCATGTTCTCCAAAAACAGATTTTACTGCCAACGTTTCAAACTCATCATTGTATGGTGTGCTTGTTCCGTGTGCATTTATATAATCTACTTGGTCAGGAGTAATACCGGCATCTGCAAGTGCTTGTTTCATAGCTCTAGCAGCTCCTTCTCCTCCTGGTGCTGGAGCGGTAATATGATGCGCATCTCCAGTAGAACCATAACCTATAATCTCTGCATAAATTTTTGCCCCACGAGCAACTGCATGTTCATATTCTTCTAAAATAATAATCCCTGCACCTTCCCCAATAACAAAGCCATTTCGGTTTGCATCGAATGGTCTAGATGCTTTTTCAGGATCTGTATTTAATGTAAGTGCAGTGTTCGAACAAAAACCTGCCACAGACATAGTCGTGATAGGTGATTCAGCTCCACCAGTAATCATCACATCTGCATCACCACGTTCAATTACTTTAAAAGCATCACCAATTGAGTTTGTACCAGAAGCACATGCAGTTACGGTACATGAATTAATCGCTTTTGCACCAAAGTGAATGGAAACTTGGCCAGCAGCCATATCTGGAATCATCATTGGTACGAAAAATGGACTTACTCTACGTGCGCCTTTTTCTAGGAATAAACGGAACTGAGATTCATACGTTTCCATTCCACCGATACCAGATCCAATCCAAACACCAGTACGAAGACCAATTTCTTCTGTAATCGTTAAATTTGCATCCTCCACAGCCATAATAGAAGCTGCTAGCGCATAATGAGTAAAGCGATCCATTTTACGAGCGTCTTTTTTCGAAATATATTTCTCTATATCAAAGTCCTTTACTTCTGCTGCCACTTTAGCTGCAAATAAATCTGCATCTAATCGTGTAAGCATTCCTACTCCAGACTTACCTTCTTTAATACCAGACCATGTTGTTTCTATATCATTACCCAATGGTGTAACAGCGCCTACTCCAGTTACTACTACTCTACGTTTAGTCATGAACATTCATCCCTCCGAAATTAATCGTTATTTTCCCCATTTAAGAGCAATTGCTCCCCAAGTCAAACCACCACCAAAACCTACCATAACAATTACATCATCATCTTTTATTTTACCATTAATAACTTCTTCATTTAAAGAAAGTGGAATAGAGGCTGAAGATGTATTTCCAAACTTATGAATCGTTTTAGACATTTTTTCTACTGGTAAACCTAGTCTTTCTCTTGATGCATCCATTATACGTATGTTTGCTTGGTGTGGAATTAACATATCGATATCTTCTTTATTTAGTCCTGCTTTTTCTATTACACTAGCTGCGGACTCACCCATTTGTCTTACTGCAAATTTGAATACTTCACGACCATTCATCTTAAGATGCGGTCCCTCTTGGTATAAATGCTTACCACCACTTCCAGCAGCACCAAGCTCAAATGATAATATTCCACGGCCTTCGGATACTTTACTTACGACTGCTGCTCCTGCACCATCGCCAAATAAAATAGCTGTATTTCGATCTTCCCAATCTGTAATCTTAGAAAGCTTTTCAACCCCTACTACAAGTACATGGGAATAAGTATCTGACTCTACAAATTGTTTCGCAGTAACTAATCCATACATAAATCCTGCACAAGCAGCAGATATGTCCATTGCTGCAGCATTTACAGCACCTAATTGTTCTTGGAGCATAGTTGATACACTTGGGAATGGCTGATCTGGTGTAACTGTGGCAACTAAGATTAGGCCAATTTGTTCAGGTGAAATGCCTGCATCTTTAATTGCTTCTCTTGCAGCTTTCACCGCCATATCTGAAGTTTCTTCATCAGGTCGTGCAATTCTACGTTCTTCTATTCCAGTCATAGTTCTTATCCATTCGTCGGATGTATCTAATCTTTTTTCAAGGTCTTCATTTGTTAAAACTTGTTCTGGATAATATGTCCCCAACCCAATAATTCCAGCATTCATGAAATTCCCTCTTTTCTTATAATCTAATATTAGTACCTGGTAATAATAATAACGAATTTATGAACATTTTTCAACAACATAGTTTAAAACATGAAATATTCTTTTGAATTGGGCATACTTATGGTACTATGATACATATAGTAAAATTTAGCGTTGAGGTGAAATTACATGAAATATATTATGACAATTCTTTGGTCAGTTCTCTTAGTATCAATGTTGAACTACGTAGTAAGTTCTGTTAATAACGTACCATTTATACTTAGTCATGGATTAATCATGTCTATACTTGTTGCAATTATGATCTTTATCATCACTGCAATTATTCCAAACGAACCAAACCCTACTGAACAACACTAAAAAAAAATCGACTCCCATTCTTCATGGGAGTCGATTTTTTTAATTTAAAACTAATTTACCTTCTTCAATCGAAGCTACTATAGTAGTACCTGGAAGCACTGTTCCGCCGATTAGTAATTTTGCTACAGCAGTTTCTAAATGACGTTGAATGAAACGTTTCAAAGGTCTTGCACCATACGCTGCATCAGTACCTTCCTCCACAATCCACTTAATAACAGAGTCTTCTACTTTCAACGTAATTTCTTGATCGAACAATCTATTTTGAAGTTGTTTCGCATATTTCACTGCGATTTTTTCAAAATGCTGTGCATTTAACGAGTGGAACATAATAATATCATCCATACGATTTAACAACTCTGGTTTAAAATGATTCCGAAGAGCTTCCATTACTAGTGCCTCTTCTTGTTCTTTTACTTCTCCTGTTGTATTCGCAAGATATTGAGAACCAATATTTGAAGTTAAGATGACAATTGTATTCGTAAAATTGACTATTCTACCTTGACTATCTGTAATTCGACCATCATCCATTAGTTGCAACAAAATATTCGCTACATCTGGATGCGCTTTTTCAATTTCATCCAATAAAACAACAGAATAGGGATTTCTGCGGACAGCTTCCGTCAATTGTCCACCTTCTTCATAACCAATATAGCCTGGAGGTGCTCCAACTAAACGAGAAACACTATGTTTCTCCATATATTCGGACATATCGATACGGATAAAATGCTCTTCCGAATCAAATAAATTGGCTGCTAAAGATTTAGCTAATTCTGTTTTACCAACCCCAGTTGGTCCTAAAAATAAGAATGAGCCAATTGGTTTATTCGGATCTTTGATACCAGCTCTAGCACGCCATACAGCTTCGGTTACTAGTTGAATCGCATTGTCTTGTCCTACAACACGTTCCCCAAGCGTTTCTTTTAAACGTAAAAGTTTCTCTCTTTCACCTTCTACCAATTTTGTCACTGGAATTCCGGTCCATCTAGAAACAATAGAAGCAATTTCATCTGTTGTTACTTCTTCACGTAATAAACGAGATTCTGATGCACCATTAATTTCTTCTTCATATACAAGAAGTTCTTTTTCTAATGTAGGTATTTTTCCATGACGAAGTTCTGCTGCTTTATTTAAATCATATTTATTTTCAGCTTCTTCTAATTCTCTACGGTAACGATCTAGTACTTCTCTTTTTTGTTGAATAACTTGAATTGATTCTTTTTCTTTATTCCATTTATTTCGCATTTCGCTAGTGGATTGTTCTAATTCTTTCAAATCAGTTCGTAATTGTTCCAATCTTTTTTGACTAGCTGCATCTTTTTCTTTGATCAATGCCTGTTCTTCTATTTGAAGCTGCATCATTTTTCTTGTTACTTCATCTAGTTCTTGTGGCATAGAGTCAATTTCTGTTCGAATCATTGCACAAGCTTCATCGATTAAATCGATTGCTTTATCTGGTAAAAAGCGTTCTGTAATATAACGATTGGAAAGTTCTGCAGCTGCGATAATTGCTCTGTCATGTATACGAACTCCGTGATGTAACTCAAATCTCTCTTTCAAACCACGTAGAATTGACACTGTATCTTCCACTGATGGTTCACGTACTAAAACTTTTTGGAATCGTCTTTCTAATGCCGCATCTTTTTCAATATTCATGCGATATTCATCCAGAGTTGTAGCACCGATACAATGTAGTTCACCGCGTGCAAGCATTGGTTTTAGCATATTTCCTGCGTCCATTGCTCCTTCTGTTTTCCCTGCTCCTACTATTGTATGAATCTCATCTATGAATAAAATAATTTGACCTTCACTATCTTTTACTTGTTTAAGCACTGCTTGCAAACGTTCTTCAAATTCCCCTCGATATTTTGCACCCGCTATTAAAGAGCCCATATCTAATTCGAAGATTTCTTTTTCTTTTAATCCTTCTGGAACATCTTTCCTTACAATACGTTGTGCTAATCCTTCTACAATAGCGGTTTTACCTACACCTGGTTCACCAATTAGCACCGGGTTATTTTTTGTTTTTCTCGATAAAATTCGAATAACGTCACGAATTTCTTGATCCCGACCGATTACTGGATCCATTTTTCCTTCTTTTACTGCTGTAACTAAATTACGACCGTATGTTTCTAAAGGACTTTTTTCGTCTTGTTGTTTCATTTGCATCCCAACATCCCCTTTAAAAATAGTTTGACTATCTTTGACTAATTTAATTATAAGTCGGATTTTCCCATTTGTAAAGAAATGTGTTTTTTTATATTCCCCTATTACCATAGGGAAATATGGTATTATATTAAATATGTAAGCATGGAAGGGTTGTGAGTTTATTTGAAAGAGAACGATGTTACAGCAACTAATCTCTATTCATTATTCGAGCATTTCGGTTCCATAATTAAGATTGAAAAAGACCGGCCAGTGTTTTCAGAAGGTGAACGTTCTGAAGAGGTTTACTTTATACAATCAGGTTCTGTTCGTATTAGTAAAGATACGGAAAGTGGACGAATTCTTACACTTCGAATTAGTGGAGCTCTAACTTTCATCGGTGAAGCTTCTGTTTTTTGCGAAACTATTTATCATTCTGTTTCAGCAACTGCAATTGAGCCCACACAAGTATTAGCACTATCCCGTTCACAACTAGAAAAATTATTAACCACTTCTCCTGTGAATATGATGGAGTGGATGAAATTAATTCAAGCCCATAACTTAAAAAATGAAACTCGCTTTAGAGACTTATTATTACATGGTAAAAAAGGTGCCCTATTTTCAACTTTAGTTCGGTTATCTAATACGTATGGGGTTCAGCAAGAGAATGGTAGTATTTTGATTAATTATTCGTTAACAAATCAAGAACTAGCGAACTTTTGTGCAACAAGCAGAGAAGTAGTTAATCGAATGTTAAATGATTTAAAAAACAATCAGATTATTTCTTTTCAAAAAGGTATTATTACGATTCATGATTTTGCTTTTTTGAGGAAAGAAATTGAATGCGATAATTGCCCAATAGATATATGCCGGGTTGACTAGAAAACCTGTGCAAAGCGCTCTAAAAATAATCGGACATACCGTGTTCCAAGTCAATGAAATTCTTATACTTTGTAAAAAGCAGTCCCTTCTATAAAAAACTATAGAAGGAACTGCTTTTTATTTATTTTATTATCTTATGCCTAATGCGATTTTTGCATATCTTGACATATTGTCTCTTGACCATGGTGGATTGAAAACAACATTCACTTCTGTTTCCTTCACTTCTGGCAATTCAGCTAATGCAGTTCTTACTTGGTCCACAATCATTGGTCCCATTGGGCAACCAATAGAAGTTAGTGTCATCGTAACAAAAGCTACACCTTCGTCCGTTAGAGCTACATCATATACTAAACCTAAATTGACAATGTCGACTCCTAACTCTGGGTCGATTACATTTTCAAGTGCGGCCATCATACTATCTTTCATATCTTGATCTTGATCCATTTTAAAAAACCTCCTTCACTACTTATCTTAATCATAACAAATTAGCTTGTTTATGCCAAATGGTCTGCTAACCATTTAGTAGATGACAGCATTCCTTTTCGAGAAACTGCATGTCCAGCTGTCTTTTCATGTAAAAATGCTACATGCTTTTCTCCGTACTGATCGATTAACGCATCTACAAAATGTGCAGTTGGTTCAAAAGGAACTACTTGGTCTTTTTCTCCGTGCCAGAAAAGGATGTGTCTGTTCGCGATGTTGCTCATATGTTTCGTCGCATCGAATCTTGCTAAAGTTTGAAACATATTCTCTCGCTCTTCTTGGTTTAATGGGATGTTAAACCCTTTTTGTTCGTATCCCGAAATTTGCCATTTGGCTAATTGTACATAACCGGGTGTTCCCATTAATATTGTTGCAGCATCCAACCATTGGTATGCAGTATAACAGCCTAAAGCAGTTATCCCCCCCATCGAAGTTCCTACAACCCCTATTTTTTGGTCCGTCAAGTATCCTTTTAGTTCCAATTGCTCTTTAAGTACTTCTACTTCTTCAATAGATGTTAATACAATTTCCCAAAAGCGAAGACTCAATTCTACTTGATCTAATGGTTGTTCTCTTTCACCATGTAAATGTGCATCTGGTAAAATAACACGGCATCCTTGATTTACTAATTGGTATGCATAATGTAGATTATGCTCTTTGGCACTTTCAAAACCATGTAAAAACAATACGATTGGTGAATGTACAGTAGTTTCTTCATTATATATATGTAATAAAGGGATATTAGCCCAAGACTCTGATTGCACGATCATTTTCTAACACACCTTTCATCTGTTAATATTATTTTAACAAAGCAATTTAAAATTTACAAAAAGAATAGACTATTGCTTTTGACGTTCAAACATTTAAACGATACACTTTACAGTAGTATGAAAGGAGTTTTACACATGCAACGTCACTTAATAGTCCTAGATTTAGATGGCACTTTACTGACCGATGAGAAAGTCATCTCAGAAAAAACGAAAAATACATTATTACAAGCAAAAGATGCTGGACATGAAATTATGATTGCTACTGGTAGACCATATAGATCGAGCGAAATGTATTATAAACAACTTGGACTCCAAACGCCAATCGTTAATTTTAATGGGGCTTTTGTACATCATCCAATAGATACTTCTTGGAACGTAATACATAAACCAATCGAGCTAAAAGTAGTAAAAGAAGTGTTAGAAGCTGTGCAAAATTTCCCTATAAAAAACATGCTTGCGGAAGTATTAGATGACGTATACTTACATTATCATGATGAAAAAATGTTATCCGCATTTTCACTTGGAGATCCCAAAATTACGACTGGAGATTTACGCACTATTTTAGTCAATGATCCAACTAGTTTACTCATTCATGCAGAAGAAGAATCGGTTTCTTTAATAAGAAAACACTTGGAAGATGTGCATGCAGAAGTGATTGATCATCGTCGTTGGGGTGCTCCATGGGATGTAATCGAAATTATTCGAAATGGTTTAAACAAAGCAGTTGGAATTTCTCATGTTTCCTCGTATTTAAATATTCCACAAGACAGAATCATTGCATTTGGGGATGAAGACAACGACTTGGAAATGATTGAATATGCAGGGATTGGCGTTGCTATGGGAAATGCCATTTCACCACTACAAAATATTGCCAATGAAATTACATTATCTAATAATGAAGATGGTATAGCAGAATTCTTAATAGATAGATTAAATTTAACTAAATAACAAAGTAATAGGAGGATCAATATGAAACTTATCGCTGATAGTGCATGTGATTTACCGAAATCTTTTTTTGAAGAGAACAATGTTCAGTTGTTGCCTTTACGCGTACAAATCGAGGACAAAGAATACGAAGATATTGTCGGAATTCACCCTTTAGAAGTATATGAAGCTATTCGGCAAGGGCAACAACCAAAAACATCACAAGTTTCTCCAGAATATTTCTTGAGAGTTTTTGAAGAACTTGCAAAAGAAGGAGAAGAAGGTTTATATATCGCTTTTTCCTCTGCTCTTTCCGGAACTTATAGTACAGCTGTTATGATGCGTGAGCAACTATTAGAAACATATCCAGATTTGAAGTTAACGATCATTGATTCTAAATGTGCTTCCCTTGGATGCGGACTATTAGTAAAAGAAGCTGTTAAACTTCGGGACAATCGAGAAGATTTGGCAGTAATTGAAGAAAAAATTCGATTCAATGTAGAGCATATGGAACATCTTTTTACAGTGGAAGACTTAGATTATATGGCTCGTGGTGGTAGAGTTTCGAAAGCTAGTGCATTTTTAGGTGGATTATTGAATATTAAACCTATTCTTCACGTAGAAAATGGGAAATTAATACCAATTGAGAAAATACGAAGTCATAAAAAAGTGATCAAGCGCCTAGTCGATTTAATGGAGGAGCGTGGCGATCAGTTAGATGAACAAATAATTGCAATCAATCATGGTGACGTGGAAGAAGTTGCTATAGAGTTAAAGCAATTAATTGAAGAAAGATTCCATCCAAGAGCTATTGAAATCCATCTTATTGGTTCCACTATAGGTGCACATGTTGGTCCAGGTACGATCGGAATATACTTCCTGAATAAACTATCATAATTTTATATATTTTTAGTCTCGTAATAAAAGCACTTTTATAGTCAGATCAAGCTGACTACAAAAGTGCTTTTTATTTATTCATTTACTTTTTTCTACTTTGCTTTCCTTTTCTCCATACGATTACTAAAAATACCATGAATAAAAGATAAGCAAGACCCATTGCAACAATATAAGAAGTATTTAATCCTTTACGATCTGTTACTTGATATAGCTCGACAATTTCACGATCAAGCACTAAACGATACTTACCTTCATCTGTTTGACGAACGATGTCTTGTTCGAAAAGGCCTCTTAACTCCACATCATCACCAACGATATCACTAGATAAATCGATTCGTTGAGTGGCGCTTGAGTTATTTACAACAACGATAAATGTTTCTTCATCTGTATAACGTTTATACACAACATAACCATCTTCATTTTTTAATACTTCCATCTCACCTGTTCGAAGTGTTTCGGATTTATTTCGAATCGAATTGATGTCCTTCAAGTATTCCATAATTTCCTCATCCACTCGAAAATTCATCACCTGATGACTTTCTTCGGTATTTACACCATTCATCGCTATTTCCGTTCCGTACGTCATATAGGGAACTCCCGGCAATGTAAGCATCGTTCCAATTGCCATTTTAATACGAGTTGGTGGGAACATATTCTCAAATGCACTAAAGTATGTGAAACGTTCCGTATACAAATTATCAATTAATAATAAATCATTTTCTTTTGTTTCAGTAATTATACCCGATGGTAAATCTGTATTTTTAAATGTATCTCTAAAATCCACAAGTAATTCATCCGAATAATTCACATCAAATGAAGCATCTGATTCTTCTAATGCAATGACATACATAGGCTCTCGAATTTCTTTCAAGGATGTAATCATATCATTTATGAATGGTGTCGGAGCACCCTCTAATGCAGATAATTTTACGCCATCGATTTTATATTTTCCGGCAAAACTTACAGCTGTTTCAATTAGTCCTTGTTGCACTTCTGTGCTTTCAAGATCTAATTGGATTACACCATCTTCTTCACTAATAATCCAATCTTCTTTTTCAAGGTCAGAATTCCAAGTATGATTGACACTATAATTATTTAAAGGTAACTCCACGATAATCTTCATGTCTTTTTTATGAGCAGCTGCGATTAATTCAGTGAATTCTTCTTCTGTCCCAAATTGTCTCTCTAATGTATTAAAATCTAAAATGCGCTTGCCATCGTATGTTTCCGTTGCGAATACTGGTCCTAAAGAAATAATAGTAAAGCCCATATCTTTAATATGGTCCATTTTTTCAGCTACTCCTACGAAATCTCCACCTGCAAATGCATTTGGATCTTTTGTATCGACGTTATAATCGTTAGTCCCCAATTGGTTAAAATAACGATCCACTAATAATTCATAAATACTTTCGTTATGTATAGATGCATCAACTTCTTCTGCATGTGTCGCTTGAGAAGTTGTTAACCATAGGCTACTTATTAAAAAGCCTGTTACAACCCATTTTCTTAAGTTCAAGTTAAGTCCTCCTAATGAACATATCAATATTATTTTATCAAAGCATTGTTTTAATCGCTATCCTTAATACTGAAAACCCGCAAAAACAATTTGTAATTAGTACAAACTGTGTCAAAAAAAAAAGGCTTTCACCGAAGTAAAAGCCTCTTTAAATATTAAGCTAAGAAATTAATACCCATTGGTAATTTGAAACCTAGGAAAAGAGCGATGAAGAAGAAAACGAATACCAATATAAGGAATGTTGTATACGGTTTTCCTTTACTCTTTTTAACTAAAGTCATTTCCATCATAGCGATTACTAAAAGACCAGCTATTAATTTTAATCCGTAAAGCATTCCCATATCTAAAGCCATACCATCGATAAATAACGCAATACCAGTGATAAGAATCAACAGATAATCTAAACGTAGAATCATATGAACTACTTTTGGCTTAGCAGTTGCTAAAGCCACAAAGAACAAAATTAGTGCTATTACCCATGTAGTAATGTGTAAATGTGTTGATGCTAAAAAATCCATTATTTCACCTCAGTAATTATTTTCACTTTATTATCTTACCATTTATACCGAGATTTTACTCGAATTTGCTTACTAATGTTCCTATTCCTTCAATCGAAACTTTCACAATATCGCCCGATTTTAAGAATTTAGGTGGATTAAATCCATTACCAACACCAGCTGGAGTACCAGTTAAAATTACATCCCCTGGTTCTAGTGTTACTATTTTTGAAATTTCTGAAATAATTTGTTCCACTGAATATACCATATCCGACGTTTGGCCATTTTGACGAATTTCATCATTTACTTTTGTCACAATGGATAGTGCTTGTGGATTTGGAAGCTCATCTTTCGTTACAACATAGGGTCCTAGTGGACAAGATTCGTCCAAACTCTTCCCTAAGAAATATTGTTGGTGCTTTGTTTGCAAGTCTCTTGCTGTTAAATCATTTGCAATTGTATAACCAAATACATAGTCATATGCTTGTTTTGTAGGAATATTTTTTCCCTTTTTACTTATAACAATTGCCAGTTCACCTTCATAATCATAAGAAGAAGTTAGGTCTGCGTGAACAGATAGCGTTTGTTCATCAGCAGCAATTGCTGTAGGTGATTTCGTGAAAACGACAAATTCATTTGCTTCCGTTCCCATTTCTTTTGCGTGATCAGAATAGTTTTTACCTACTGCAAAAATATTTTTTGGAGTACGTGGAATTGGCGATAACCATTCAATTTCAGTAAAGCGACGTTTGAAACTATTAACATTTTCGTCTTTTAAAGCAGCTTCAACAAGTTTGCGAACTTGTTCAACGAAATCTATTCCAAGGCTAACACCTTCTACAATAGTAGTCGGGAAATTAGGTAAAACTTGAAGCGTTTCTTGTATGCTTAGTACATCCCATACTGCTTCCTCTTTTTTTACTTTTGGTCCGAAATAAATTTTACCGTCTAAACTGTATGATAATAGTTTCACTTTTCCGACACTCCCTTAAATGATTTTGAATCTTATTCTTAGTCTATTACAAGTTGGAATCTTTTTCATCCCTTTTCGACAAAATAGTTGAATAAATCAGTTTCTTCCACAATGCTTCTACTGGTCCTTGATTAAACTTCATAAACCAAGCCTCTGCAAAAACAAGTTGCAATACATATATGCCTACTGCCATCCAAGTTCCGGCCACTATATCGATTTTCCCATATAATCCGAAACCATACGCATAGAAAATAGTTGTAGCGATTACAGATTGCATCAAGTAAATCGTCATCGACATACGCCCTGCTTTTGCAACTGGTGAAAGTACTTTCCCCATAAAAGGAATGCTACAAACTAGCGCAAGTATACCAGCATATGCAATGGCAAGTAACGGTCCTCCAAATGTATCTTGAATAGACATCGTAAATAGATTTGCCTCTGTATTATATGGAATCCACTTAATCACAAGCCCAGCAGCAAGCGTTATGACAATTGTCACGATCCAAAATACCTTTAACTCACGAGCGCGCTCGATTAATTTCAATTTGGCTGCTCCAGCTCCTATTAGCATAAAGGGAACGATGATACATAAAATCGTAATAAGAATTGCACCGTACTGCGTCATATATAACCAATCAGCTAGTCGTTGCCAAAAAATATCAATCCATGTTCCTTGTGAATAAGCAACAATTGAATTTTCAATTTCTTGAATTCCCGTATAAATAATCACGTCATCAGGACTAACTTTAGATAAAACATACACTAACCCATTCATTAATCCGTTTGGCACTAAAAATAGGATCGCACTTATTAAAAATAACCAAACAGGTTTTAAGCGCATCAGTAAGATTAGTACTAAACCAGCGAGTGCATACGTGATTAATATATCACCAGACCAGATGAGAAATGCATGAATACAACCTATTACTAACAAGATTAATAGTCTACGAGTTGCTAGCTTGTTAAAGGATGTACCTTTTAACTCTGATTTCATAAATTGCATCGCAAGCCCATACCCAAATAACATGGAAAATAGCGGGTACACACTGCCTTGTAAGAAGATATCAATCCATTTATACGTATTAAAATCTCCAGGAATATGAAACCAAGTATATGGATTTACATAAATATACGGAGAGTGAAAGAACAGCATATTAACGATGAAAATTCCAAGTAGCGCAAATCCACGCATAACGTCGATTGCTACTACTCGTTCTTTTCCCTCTGTGGGACGAATTACCACTCTTATTCCTCCTATAACGAAATGGTTTTATTGGCATCAAACAAATAGAGAACTTTTTCTTTAATCTCTACTTGCATAATGGATTCAATTGCCTGTGCATACAAAGATAATTGTACTGCATAACGGTTAGACATTTCTTTTTTCAAAAGTGCCTCATCTGATAAAAGGTGTTGAACTCGGTCTGTCTTATAGTCTAGTAATACCCATTTTCCGTCTTCTTCTAAAAACAAACAGTCCACAACCCCTTGAATAATTTGGCTATCCCCTTCCGCATCTGCAGTAGCATACGTAAATGGGAACTCTCGCATAATTTCTTTTGCAGAACGCAATCTACTAGCGATTTCAGAATTAAAAAATGGCACTATTTTTTTCGGATTAATAGCTGATTGCTCTGCTTTCGTAAGAATTTCTCGTTCAAACAATGCTTCAGCAAAAGCAGTTACTTGTTCTTCGTTCTTAACTTCCTTCAAATCGATTTGTTGCATCATCGCATGTACGGCAGTTCCGACTTCTGCTCCTGTCAATTGTTCTTCCTGTTGCATAAAGAACGGGCGCTTCATTAGTCTAGTAGCATTTGTAGAAGCTATATGAGTTTGGAAGAAATCATTTTCCTCTTTTTCTGTCAGCTGCTGAATTTTCTTTATTTCACTTACGGATTGTTTCGACCGTTTATGCGTTGAAAATTCAAAAGGATATACAGTATCAAAACGAGCTTGAATTTCAGGAAGTAATTTTGTTTCTTTTGTATTTATGAGTGATTGCAACGTAATGACTTCTTTTTCTTCTGTTTGTGAACTTTTCTTCAACTCATTCATACCTTTTGCTACGAGTTTCCATTTAGATTCACTTTCGACCACATTCGCTTCTACAATATTTCCTAGTTGCTTATAGTCTGCATGTCTGGCAATTGCTGGACCTATCCAGTCTAAATACCCTTTTGCTTTTGCACGGATATAATTTGGTAACATGTCAGAAGACAAGGATGTTTGCGCATCTTCCCATTTTGCCAACGTTTTCGCCAAATCTTTTACGGAAGCTACTAGGAATAATCGTTCTTTTGCACGAGTCATAGCCACGTATAATACACGCATTTCTTCTGCTTTTAACTCCATTTGTTTCTTTTCTTTCATCGATAAAAACGGCAGAGAAGTAAATGATATTCGTTTCACTGGATCAATTGCTTTTACAGCCAATCCAAATGCTTGGTCAAATAAATACGGTTCATTGAAATCCATTTGGTTAAATGGTCTTCCCATTCCCCCTAAAAATACGACTGGGAATTCTAACCCTTTAGAAGAGTGAATCGTCATTAAACGAACAACATTTTCTCTTTCACTCATGGCACGTGCTGCTCCCAAATCATCTCCGCGTTTTCGCATGCGATCAATGAAACGAAGGAATCGGAATAATCCCCGGAACGAGGTTTTTTCATAATCGACTGCTCGATCATGCAGCACGCGTAAATTGGCTTGTCGCTGTTTCCCATTAGGCATGGAACCAACCATTTCATAATAATTTGTATCCAAATAAATTTGCCAAATAAGATCCGCGAGCGATCCACGTCTACTCAAGTTTCTCCAGTCTTCAAATTGCAGTAAAAAACGTTGTAGCTTTTCTGCAGTAGTAGCAGTTAACCCTGTTCCACCCGTTGATACGAAAGTCTTTAAAGCTTCGTAAAAAGACTCTTTAGGAGCAGCTAAACGAATGAGTCCAAGTTCTGATTCCGTTAAGCCAACAAATGGGGAGCGAAGAACGGATGCCAGCGAAATATCCTGGTACGGATTATCAATAGTGCGAAGCGTATGTATCATAATAAGTACTTCAATCGCTTCAAAATATCCTTTTGATAATTCTGTATACAAAGGAATACCGGCTTCTTTAAACTGATCCGTTACTTCTTGTGACCATGTCATGGAACGCATTAATATGACAATATCGCTATACGCTACACGCCGTTCTGTTTTCTTCCAAGGATCGTATACGGTTGTACCTTTATTCATCAGCTCTTGTATAGACGAAATGATATAACGAGCTTCTGCTTGGGATTTTTTTAGTTCTTCCTCCGCATTTACTGCTAGATCTTCCGAATCCTCATCTATCGTTTCCACGCTACCATCTGCTACTTCATATAAAACGGCAAGTTCGACTGGAACTTCTATATCGTCATAAGGTGCTTTTGGCTTTAGAGATGCCGCGTCATCATAATTGATTTCCCCAACTTTTTCACCCATGATTTGCTGGAAAATATAGTTCGTCGCATGTAACACTTCTTTTCGGCTTCGGAAGTTTGCATTTAAATCTATTTTCACTCCTGCATCTATTGGTTCATGATCAAATTTTAGATATTTCCCAAGGAATAGCATTGGCTCTGCTAGGCGGAATCGATAGATAGACTGTTTGACATCTCCAACCATGAACATATTACCTGTTCGCTCATCGCCACTTTTGACAAGTTGCAATATGGTTTCTTGCAGTCGATTTGTATCTTGGTATTCATCTACCAAAACTTCTTTAAAGCGCGCCTGGTATTCCTTTGCAATATCAGATGGGTCAAGTTCACCGTTTTCTTGATGCACGGTTAAAATTTCTAATGCATAATGTTCTAAATCGGAAAAGTCGACTAGTCCTTTGTCATTTTTCGCTTCAGAGTATCGTTCCCCGTACTTAATCGCTAAATCAACTAGTGTTCGGAGCTGAGGTGCCATTAATCTCATTTCATCTAAAAGTCTTTCAGGTGTTCTTGTAAAATAATTCTCTTTTAATTCATTGATTATTTTTTTTACTTTATCTCGTTTTTTGGTTGCTTGTTTTTTCAGATCCTCGTCACAAGTATCTCTTTTTATAGTAGCTGCTTTCACCCATTTGATCCCTTGAAAATAGAAATACACATCTTGCCAAGACGCAAATTTCATCAAGTGGATTGCTTCCCCAATCATCGCTTGATCAGTCATTGCTGTTTCTGCAAGTGGAGCTGGACCATTCGGAACATTTGCAAGCTTCCTAATTTCTTCGGTTCCAGCAATTGCTTCCTCTAAATGATTAATAATAGCCAGTTTTAATGGTTCAATAAATGACAGTTGTTCAATTTCTACATTTTCGTCTAGCTCATATGCCTCAGGGATTGCTAGCAACCACTTTTTAGGTTCTGGATGTACCCGGGCATACGTATATAATTTATCGATCATCGTTTCAATGGACTGATCATCTCGGTCAGATGTAAAGCTATCCGATAGTCGGTACATCGCTTCAGGATTTTCCACTTGATATGCTTCTTCTAATACATCTGCTAGCACATCATCTCGCATTAATGCAGCTTCTGTTTCATTTGCAATACGGAAACCTGGATCAATGGATAGCATATAGGAATACTGGCGAACGATATTCAAACAAAATGAATGGAGTGTGGAAATTTGGGCTTTATTTAACAGGCTTAGCTGTTTACGTAAATGATTCGATGATGGATCTTGGGCAATCGCTTTTTCCAATGCTTCTCCCATTCGATGGCGCATTTCAGCTGCGGATGCATTTGTAAATGTAACGACTAATAATTCATCGACATTTATAGGATTTTCTTCCGCAATTACTTTCTGAATGAGTCGGTCAATGAGCACTGCTGTTTTCCCGGAACCTGCTGCTGCCGAGACTAGTACATCAGATCCAGTTGCCCATATAGCCTTCCATTGTGCAGGTGTCCATGTTTTTCCTTCAGGCATATTAGGAATGTTCACTTGTACTACCCATCTCCTCTCGAATTTTTTTCGTCACTTCTTCGGGTTTTTCTACTTTTAACTGTCGTATTGCTTGCGTTGGATCTTGTGAATCAAATTGACATACGCTTTGATACGCACAATACGTACAAGGCATTTTATCTTTTAAGCGATATGGGAATACGCGTGTATCACCTGCATTCATCCCATTTCCAGCTTGTTCATGCTTTTTACGTACAAAGGATTGGAGAAGTTTCATATTCTCTGGATCTATTACTTTTGAAGAGCCCTTTGATACATTTCCATCCTTATTCATACGAACTGGAATGACTTTTGAAAAGCCTTCGATTTGATCATCCATTTCTACTATAATTTCCGAGTTATCTATTAATAGTCCATTCATTTTATAAGATTTATAAATTGCATCCTCTAACTCGTCTTGTTGCAATTCCTTTTTCGTTTGGATAAAAGGATTATGAAGATGCACATATAGGACTCCAGCAGGTGAAGCATCCTCTTCTAACCAAATTTCTGCATTTTCGATTGCCACATTTAGATATGTCAGCATTTGAAGGGATAGACCATTATAAACCTCATTCAAATCAATGCCTTTTCTAGAAGATTTGTAGTCTACAATTCGGACGAACATTTTACCATCCACATTCGCTGCATCCACTCGGTCAATTCTTCCTCGCAATTGCATTTTTCGCTGATGCTTCAAAGGAATTTCTAATGCTGGTAGTGCTTCACCAGGACCAAATCCTGCCTCTATAGCCACTGGAACAAATCCAGATACTTTGGAATGCTTACTAAGTGCAATAAGCGTAGATGAGACAATTTGCTCTAATTTACGCTGAATATACCGATAGCGATTTGTACTGAGTAATAATTGGTGCACAAAGATCGGAACGATTTGATCGACCGCTTGTTTCGAAAGTTGCACACACTGCTCTTTAGAAAGCTGTGCCCATGTGAGTTTCAAACGCTTCGTTTCATCTGCAATCCATTTTAGTGCAGCATGGAATAAGTCTCCCATTTGCGGTGCCTCTAACTGGTATTCAGAGCGTTCTTCCAACTTCAAGCCATATGCTGCATAATGCGCAAATGGACAACTATAATATTTTTCTACACGGGACACGCTTGACGTAATTGTTTCTCCGTATAAAGCAGTGGTCATTTCCTGCGTTAGTCTTTCGGTTTTATTGCCAGAGAATAGTGGTTTCAAAACTCTATCCATTAATTTTGACCAATAAGGATCCTCTGAATAATAGTGATAGACCGATTGCCAAACTTCTGGTAATTCACCCGTTTCCATCGCTTCTCGAAGCTGCATCACAACATAGGGAAGTGTTGTTCTTGGATGACTAATTGTTTGTATTGCCTCTGCTTCTGTAGGTAAATCACTTGGGTCTATGACTGCAAGCTCTACAGAAACATTTGACACTAGCTGATGCAATCTTTTTATATACATGGATGGTAGTAATGCCTTCCCTTCGCTATCTGCAATTGGATACGACACATATAAATAATCTGCTGCAGATGTAAAGGCTTTGTATACTAAATAGTTCTCATCTAGTAACCGCATTTTTGAAGTCGGTGCTAATTCAAATCCAATTTGCGTAAACCACTCGCGTTCCGTATCAGATAGTAACCCCTCATGATCCATTCGTTTTGGATATACACCATCATTTACACCAAGTACGAATACTGCTTTCATCTTCGTCAGTCTGGCAATATCTACACTTGCCACAATTACTTGATCGACGGTTGGAGGAATACGGGAAAATGTAAGTTGATCATATCCTTCGTCCAAAATTTTCGCAGCTTCCTCTACAGTCATTTCTTTGTCACCAAACATCAATACGAATTGATCTAATACATTGACCCACTCATTCCACGCTTGATCATGTTCAGAAGCGAGTAGTAATTGGCCTTTTTCTTCCTCGGCAATCTTCATTTTTTGCAATTTATCATACACATTTAATGATTCCATCAATGTAAATAGTGCTGTAGCAATTTGAATGCCGGTCTGGCTGGTTTCTAGTTGGTCTGCAAGCGTTTTTAATGGAGGCACGACCAAATCCCTGATTTCATGAATATCCGCTTGTATGCTTAATTCTACGTCTGTCTGAACCTTCGAATAAAATTCAAGCCCTCGGTACTTTTTATAAATCCAACGCTTCTCATCCCACCATCTATCTCCGTAAATCCCAAACGACAGCACAAAGTTTTCTAAACGATCTGCTCGCTCTCTCCAATTGTTTTTAGGAGCAAATAATGGGAAAAATAAATCTGTTTTTATCGCACGAAACATCGGCTCATATTTCCAGCCTGTACTTACGACTTCTAAAACGGAGCGACTCAATTCAATCAGTGGATGATGTAACATCGCTTTCTTTTGGCTAATAAAAACTGGTATATCATATTGCGGAAAAATAGTTTCGATTAACCCTTCATACATCTCGGCATCACGGTGTAATATCGCCATTTCTTTATAGCGAACATCCCTCTTTTGCATAAGTTCTCGAATATGACGAGCAGTCGCATGAATTTCAGCGCGACGATTTGCTGCTTCGATTATATGCAGATTTCCTTCTGTCGCAATTTCTGTAGGGGGAAGTTGGTCAAAATTCCGTTCCATGTGAGCGAGCTCAGCGTTATTAAACCTTTTGGACTCCGCTAAGTGTACTGTCTCTTCTACGTCAATATGTTCCGCCTGTGCAATGTCCAATAATCGGCTACATGTATTTGCAGGTTGATAAAATAGCGACTGTTCATCCAGTGCATCAGCTAGTGACTCCATAGGAAGTGAAATCGTAATACGTTTCACTTGTTTCATTAACGCTTGAATAATTTCAAACTCTCTCGTTGTAAAGGATGTAAATCCATCAATATATATGTCGCTTGTCGATAACAATGTCGAGTTTTTGATGTTATTTGCAAGCAGTGTTAAATAACCTTCCCCGTCAATATAGCTCGTGCCTAGTTTTTGCTCCATCAAATCGAGCATCATCACTAAATCAGATGATTTATCGATTAATGTTTTCGGTGCATTTACATGTGTCAAATCATTTAAAACATTTGACATCGTTTGAAAGTCCATGCAGTATCGGTTAAATTCTTTTAATAACACTTCAATTTGATCCGTAAATCCTCGCTTTGTTGCTGCTCGTTTAAACAATTTAAATTGATCCTTATTCTCTTCTAGCAAACTACGTATTAACATTCGATAGCCAAAGCCACTAATTTCTTCTTTCGCGATTCCACCAGTCTCTTGTAAGACGCGCCAAGCTAATCGTTTGAACGTAGTTACTTGTGCCCGTATTAATCCATTCAATCCATAATCTACTGCCAATTGGTACTCGGCAGAAAAAGACATTTGGTCTGGTACTATATAAAACATCGGATCACCTAGACGAGACTCCTGTAATGTATCGATTATCTCTTGTTGAATAAACCTTGTTTTACCAGTTCCAGATCGTCCACTCACAATTCGTAAAGACAATATAGTCAAACCTCCTTTTAACTTAGGCCATCCTACTAGCTATAGAATAGAAAAAACCGAATAATTCCTTCTCTCTATTGTACAAAACATACAGGAGAGAGGGAAACTATTCGGTAACTAAATTTATTGTTGCATCAGGTAGAGGCCAATATCTTGCTGCCACTTCACCAATAACATCTTGTTCATCGATAAAATGGAAATAACGACTATCTAAACTAGATATTCGATTATCACCTAATACAAATAATTTATCTGCAGGAACCGTTTTTTGTCCTGTTAGTGCTTCTAGCTCAAAATCCTCTGTAAAATTTTCTTCTGGATGCTGATAGGCCAAATTGGATGATAGAAACGTTTCTGTTACTTTTTTGTTATTAATATAAAGTTCATCATTTTCATATTTAATCGAGTCTCCGGGTAAACCGATCACACGCTTTACATAAGCTTCTGTGTTGGGATTCTTGAAAATGATAATATCCATACGATCTATATTGGATAATTTAGTAACGATTACTCTATCATGATCCTCTAGTGTCGGCATCATAGACTTTCCAATTACTTCATAATTCGTAGCGATATACATTCTGCATAACATCACTACTACTAATCCGATAAGAATGGCAATAACCCATTCCATCATTTCTTTTTTTGCATTACTCACTAGTTTTCTCCTCTTTTAACTTTCTTTCCTTACTAATACTTCGAAAATCAGCATCTACTCTTTTATCAATTCTTTTTTCTATTCCTTTTCCAGCAAACCATAGAATTCCGATAATAGCTAAAACAATTGCAGTTCGTATTGGCTGTGTAATTAATGCTCGAATATCTGATCCAATAAAACTAACAACTAAAATCATGATCAGTTTACCCAAAGTAATCGTCCATAAATAAGTGCTTTTTTTCATATTGGACAAACCAGCTACAATATTTATGAGTGCTGACGGAGTAAATGGAAAACAGATCAGTAAAAAAAGTGGGCCAAAACCATTCCTCTCTACCCATAATATTAATTTTTGTATTTTTTCATGCCTTGTAATAAAGCCCAACACTTTAGCTCGTCCATATTTACGAATAACTAAAAAGACGGTATAAGCTCCTGCCACGGATCCTGCCCACGAAAGTAAAAATCCAAACAAGATTCCATAAGCACTAACATTTGCTATGATAAAAACAACTAAAGGTAAAAAAGGGAGGAAAGCTTCTAAAAAAGGAAGAAGAAGACCTATGATCGGCCCAAGCGCTCGATATTCTTGTGTTAAATTAGTTAATGTTTCTAATGAAAACCAGCTAGGCATCTTGCACTCCTCCACAACTATGTATATTTACTATTCCCTTATTTCACTAAATCAAAAACCCCTTGAAGTAAGATATAGTATAATTAAACTAATGCTTTTTAGGCGGTGAAATTTTGACTAATAATTCTTTTGTACAAGGCTTAAAAGCTGGCACTAGTATTGCCATTGGCTATTTTCCGATTGCCCTAACATTTGGCCTGCTAGCTAAAACATCAGGGCTGTCGATCATGGAAGCGACTGCGATGAGTATTTTTGTTTATGCAGGAGCAGCACAATACATATCACTGACCCTTATTTCAAAGGGTGTTGATCCTATTTTAATTGTTTTAAATACATTTGTCGTTAACATTCGTCACTTCTTAATGACGGCTGCGCTAAATGAAAAGATGCAAAGTGATAAAAAATGGCTCAAAGGAATGTATGCATTTGGTATAACGGATGAATCTTTTTCCGTGTTAGCTACTCAAAAACAAGACAAAATTCGCACTCCTTTTGCTTTTGGCGTTGTACTAATAGCATACCTCAGCTGGGTTGTTTTCACGGCGATTGGACATGTTATTGGTGCTAATCTTCCGGCATTTTTGTTAGCAGCCATGTCAATTGCTTTATATGCGATGTTTGTTGGACTACTCGTTCCTTCGATGCGTGGTAATCGGAAGGTTGTTATGCTTGCACTGATTGCCGCTATTATTAATGGAATTTTTTATTGGACACAATTGCTTTCTACAGGTTGGTCCATTTTAGTAGCGACATTAGCATCTTCTATATTCATTGAAATTATTTACGCAAGAAAGAAAAACGTGCGGCATTCTAAACAAAGTGAAAGGAGCTTAAGTTGATGGGATCATGGTACTGGTGGACACTTTTAGGAATGGCGCTTGTCACTTATATTCCTCGAGCGTTTCCACTGACGTTTTTAGAAGGAAAGGAATTACCTCCTGTCATTTCTGGGGTATTGCGTAACATTCCTTATGCGGTTTTGGGTGCGTTGATATTCCCTGCTATTTTATATGTACAAGAGGGTAATTTAATATTTGGGGTTATTGGGATAATTACAGCGTTTGCTTTGGCTTTTTTGTTTTCAAATGTGATGGTTGTTGTTCTAGGAACGATCGGGGTTTTGGCGGTTTATAGTTTATTTTAGGAAAAGCGGAAGCGCCTATCTCTATATGGAGTTCTACGGTCCTCTTTGGACAAAACTTATGGTAATAGAATAAACGAAAAAAACAGCGCTGAGATTCTTTCCTACATAAGTTACTAGAAGAAAATAAGATTCTGTCTAGGTGTGGCTCTACAAAGTCAAAACGAAACTGCGTCCTGTCCCTGTGTGTTAGACTCAAATATTTTTTCAATTTGTGGCTAACACCGGGACAGGTTACTAAACCACGCTAGAAAACAAATACAGCGCCCAGGAGTTCGACACAAATGCCCCTCCAATTTGTGGCTAACTCCTTGGCGCGATCACAAAAGCCACCCAAATACTTAGACTTACATGGCTGTGGATCCTCAATGACAAATTAGACATCTACCATTGCTACAAGTTTAATATTTCTATTTAAATTAGGCTAGGTTAAAGTTTATGGTTGATTTTTTTCTATATTTTTTTTACAAAAGCATCCCGTTATTTTAAGATGAAGAAACAAAATACCAATATTCATCAATCTTCACTATTTCTTTGAAATCTCCACCAAATGAGTCTAATTGTGGTTTTTTATCATTTGGAGAATAAACAAAACCAGAGAAACCATCCAACACTCCTCGGAATGTGAAGAATAAAACTGAATAACTTTCACTTTGTTTCTCAATTACTATGTCTCCACCACCCTTTGACAAGTGCTCATACTCGTCTGGTAAGTGTATAAGTGATGAATTATAAGAAACATTCGGTTCAAAGGTTCCATCCTTTATTTTATAAATTACTTCATTTCTATCCGATTTGTTCTCCTTAAAATCTTTGTCTATTATAATCTGATTGAATGGAATGAGAAACAATAATAATATAGTAATTATCAGCACCACAAACGGCTTCCAATCCTTTTTCTTAAATAACCAAATGATTGACACAATAAAAACTACTAAGAAAAATCCATATACTAAAAACCATACAAATGGCATGAAAAATGGCGTAAATATTTCGATAAGATTCCATTGAAAAAATTGCAGAAAAATTAAGAGTAAACAACTTAAAATAGATAACCAAAATAACCACTTAAACTTCACTGCACTTCAATTCCTCCCTTTAATATACTGTAACTGTCTTACTTACACATTAATATAATAGTAATTGTCTCTTAAAAAGAAATTACTCGTTTGTTTAATATAATCCTTGTTCAACAAAAGCATCCCTTACTTGAATAAATAATGACTAGAAATTAAAGAAATATAAAGCGGAAATTAATAAACTTAAAATTATAATAATAGTTCGAATCCAATAGAATTTTTTACTTATTCCTGCTTGTTTTTCTAAGTAACTGATATAGCTAGTCGATAATACAAAACCAAAAAGTATAATTGCGTATCCTACAGTATCATTTTCTTTAAACAGAAACCTCATTGTAGCTATAGCAATGAGTATATTTCCGATTGTACCCATAATCATATTAAAATATAGAGCTTGTTTATTTTCTTTCAAAACCATCTCTCCTCTTTAAGCTACTTTCGTGAAATGTCCATATGTCAGAAACATTCCCGTTTGTTTCTAACACAGAAAAAAAATTAACGTTTCAAATCTACTTGAGTTAATCCCGTATTGGTGGAAGAGGAAGGATCAAAAATAATTTTTTCATCCTTTACCCATTCAGCATTGTCTACTCCTAACACTTCTAAGCTGTCATTACTACCACCTCTAGACATAATAAACAGAGGCTCGTCATTCACTTTTTTCATTAACCCAGGAACGGAACTATAAAGATAAAAATTGTAGAAATGATTTGTTTCTCCTAAAGAAACATTTCTATGACCTATCATTACCTTAATATTACCAGTTGGAGAATTGATGGTATCATAGGAGTTATTAGTTAATGAGAACCAACCTAATATTAGTGCAACTATTATCGTTAAAAAAATAACCCAAAATTTTTCTATTTTGCGGACCCGTGCTAGTGCATAAAAAGCAGCTAAAGTTACTAGAATTGGTAAGATATTATTAGTCGACTTAATAAAGGTAAAGTAATAACCAAAAATAGCTAACAAAAAAACAAGCACATCAAACGCCAAAATTAATAGACAGAAAATTAATATTACGTCTGATTTTTGATTTTTTTTATATACTTGGTTCATTACTATCTCACCCCACTTTATCTTGTTAGACCATCGATATGATGGTCTTGTTGAACTAAAGGCTACCCGTTAACTTAACAAAGAACCTAATACAAATGGTAAGACGATTAGCAATATAGAGCTTAAAATTAGAATTACTGTAAGACTTTTTGGAAGTTTCACTTTTCCCTTACCTATATACCACCCTGAAAATTGCAACTTATTCCTATACAAAACAAAAATAAGTAATAAAATAGCTATCGCACTAAGCCATGAATATGATTTAGTTGCTTCATTGTTTGTATAAATACTTCCTATAATTCCCCAACCTAATGCGCCAAGTATTCCCGAAATAAATATTATGCGAAGTAATTCTAAAAATGTTCTCATTCTATTCTCACCATCCTATATGATTCATTCTGGCTTCTCTTTATGATTAATTTAATTCAACAAATCGCTACTGTAGTTCAATAAGAATTTTTAACTTCTTTCTTCTGTTTCTTGCGGTAAAAAAAACGCCATATATAAAAGAAAGTCCATGCTATTACTAACAATAACAAACAAATAAACTGATATTTTTGTTCACCATAAAATATAATGAGGCTTCCTATAATAAACGTTGGCACTGCCAAATAAAATCCCATTCTTACTTCCTTGTTTTTAAAACTTAATTCAAATCGTTCACTCATATACTCCACCCCTTTTATAACTTTCTTCACTAACCTTCCCTTTAATACGTTTAAAATGAACTAAGGTTCCAATTCTGAGATAATTACCCATTTTTTAATTACAAAAAATCAGTTTCTTTAAGCGAACACTTTAACATAAATATCCAAGGTGAATTTATGAAGGGGAACCTATTTGCAGAGCCTTAAAAAATTAGTCATGTTTTATAAAATACAGCAAAATGACTATACGGCTTATCCGAAATTAAGTGCAAAAATAGACTTTTCTCCTGTTTTTGTACTTATTTTAAAATATGTCGTATGTGGATTTTGGCCATTTTTGGGATTTGCGAATATTTTTTGGTGGGGTGGTTTTAGGAGCGCTTTATTTCACTAAGAAAAATCCCTCTCAAATGTTATGAGAGGGATTTTTCTTTTTTGCTGTTATAGCTATTTTGCATTCGTGTAGCATACCAAAATCCAATAGTTAGAGATGCTGCATCAATAACATACACCCACAGTTTATGTGTGTACCCCGCATAAACGGATGTAGCAAACAAAGCAACAGTCAATATGAGAGCGACCCAGTGGTTAAAAGTAATACGTGTGAACAAAATAACGAGTAGCGCCGGAACAATAATCGCTAAAGTTATTTGAGTTTCAATTGATAATGCTTCCATGTCCACTCTCCTATCTGACCATTAACAAACCTAAACGATAATGATCATGTCTAAACAAAATATGTTGTCGTAACCGGAGTTCTCCATTATAATCTTGTACTTCTAAACGGCAATGTGCAGCATTTATTTGAATAGCTTCATACAACTCTTTTTCTGTTGTCACTTGTTGACCATTTACTTTTACAATACGTTCTCCGATACGAAGACCCATTTTTTCTGCAGGGGAGTTCGCTAATACACCAGCAATCATAACTCCATTCGATTGAGGTGAAATAGCATAGACACCCTGTGATTCTTTTTTATACGCAACAAACGAAATAACAACTCTAGCTATAACACCTAGACCAATTGCAATTACGCTGATTAGCGGCATGACATACCCGATCACTGCAACTATTGTTATAACAATACCCAACTGCAAAACTTGTTTTCCATGCGCAGGGAAGAAATGTTCCGCTAAACTTCTTCTAGCTTTCTGCTGGAACCCAATAACAAATGGGAATAAAATCAAGGAAAATGATGACTCTCCTAAAGTAAATTGTGGCCAATATGGAATATATGTAGAAATCACATCACCTGGTATAACTAATAATATAGGCAATAACCATAATCGTTTCGCCGTATATTCTACAGCTTCTACACCCCTAGAAGTCTTCACTAATGCAGGGGATGCATTATCTGCTCCATACTTTTGAATCAATATTCCTTCCACAATTAATAGGAAGCCTGCCAAAATTGCTATTGGTACAATCGCTTCATCCATTATATCCATACCGATTAGGTCATACGAAAAAATGGAAAATGACCAATCATACACAGACATTCCATATATAATCGCTGTTCCTAGAGCAATTGCATATATAGAGGATCCAGCTTGATACACAAATAGTAAAATAAACAATACTAAACAAGCACTATAAACAAGTAACCACGACACAGGAATAACTAATCCGACTACAATACTAATCACAGAAACTATTATTGCCCATGCATAACCATCTAATAGGAGATGCTTTGCTTCTGAACCTCCCCACAAAATTCTTGTACGGAAATGTCTTCGTTCTCTTTTGACCCGAAAATAACCTAATAACACAGAGAAAAGAAGCGCAATATATACTACTGGATGAAGGAAAAACCGTCCGATTCCTTTTACCAATTCGATTAAAATTTCTTCTATCATACGCACCCTCCTCACTTGCTTGTATCCTTCCTTTTATTGTAACAAACGAGGAGGGCTTTGCGTATAGGATTTTTGGGTTAATTACTTTTTCATATTATGTTGTAAATAACTAAGTCCCATTAATAGCTGCTTATCATTTTCTTTTCTAGCTTTATAATCTGTCACCGTTTTAGATAATGACTGAAATAATTCATTATTTATTCCAGTTCCCTTATTTAAACTATTTTCTTTTCGATAACCTTCAATTGCTTCTAATGTGTCTTCTCCAAAATATCCATCCTTGCGAATAATATTATATCCGAGTGTAGATAGAACTTGCTGGACATATTGAATCTCTTCCCCGTAATCACCTACTTGAAATTCCCCTTGCTGGAACTTCACATCCATTGTAAACAACTCATCCTGTTCTACTTCCAGTCCCGCACTAATTCCTTTGCCATGAATCCATTCTTGCTTTGGTGTGAGCCACTTATGTGTAGAGATTTTTAACTTTCCTCCGTTAGAAAGAGGATGTGTTTCTTGTACTGTACCCTTACCAAAGCTTTTTTCTCCAATAATCATTGCACGTTTATGATCTCTTAATGCACCAGCTAAAACCTCACTTGCAGAAGCACTTCCCCCATTTTGTAATAAAACCGTTGGGATTTTATTTAAATACGGATTTTTTTGCTCTGTTTTGAGCATTTCTAAAACACCTTTTGAATCTTGCATATAAGCAAAAGTGGACCCATTTTCTAATAACGTCCCTACAATAGATGAAACGCTAAATAAATAACCACCTGGATTTCCTCGCACATCCACAAGCAATCCATCGATTCCTCGATCCATTAAAGACTTCGTTTGTTTTTCCCATTCTTCTGCTGTTTTTTCACCAAACAGAGAAATCGTGACAATACCTACAGAAAAATCATCTAATGTGTATACTTCACTTGTCACGGTATGCTGTGCAATCAACGCTCGTTTCATATGTAACTCGACATGTCGATCTTCACTGCTCCGAAATACAGTTAAATTTACATTAGTTCCCTTTTCTCCACTAAGCAATTGCACAAGGTCTCGCATTGATTTCCCGTCTAATTTTTCTCCATTTACTCGAACAATTTCATCTAATGGTTTTAGTCCTGCTTTAAATGCTGGTGAATCTTTTATAGGAGCAACTACGATGAACTTACCAGTAGAACTCATAATCTCTGCTCCAATACCTACCCGTTCTTCTGCCAGCGAAGATTCCTGAGCAATTGCTTCCTCTTCTGTTAAATACGTACTATGTGGATCCTCGAGTGCCTCTGCCATACCTTCAATAGCACCCTCCACTATCAATTTATCACTCTTTGAAAATACCGCTTGTTTTTTAATAATCTGAAAAGCTTCATCAATTACTTTACTATCACTAACACTTCCACTTGACTGTTCTTTTCCCACTGTTTTTCCAAGCGAAACATATAAAACTCCCAATAAAATAACAAGTAATAATGCGTATAAAAAAATCCGACTTTTGCGCAAGTTAACCCTCCTGTTTTTCTTCAATATATGTGAAGAAAGAAGAGTTTAATACTCGCACAAAAATCAGATATTAATTGAGATTACTTACATACTCGGTAATCATTTGCTCATCCAATGGTCCAACGATTTTATTTTGAATCGTTCCTGTTGTATCGATCATATAAGTTGTCGGAATGGTAATAGCTTGATAGGTTTTCCCAACATTACCTTCTTCATCTAATGGAATTGGAAAACTTAATGCATAGTCTTTTTGAAAAGCTTCTACTTTATCAATCCCGGAATCTGAACTTGTTAAATTGACAGCTAAAATTTCTACATTTTCTTGTTCTGCCATGTCTTCATAATAATTTTGCAAATGGGGCATTTCTGCTTTACACGGTGGACACCAAGTAGCCCAAAAGTTGAGAATTACTTTTTTCCCTTTGTAATCAGCTAAAGTGACTTCTTTTCCATCCAATGTTTTTAAAGTGAACCCTGGAGCAGGATCGCCTTTTCCAGTCCCTTTATTTGCAGGATTTAAAGCTAAATCAGTGCCCATTTGTTCTGCATCGGAAAGTCCAGTTGCTTCATCCACATTGTCTTTCACAAATGAAAAAGTAGCTATCCCGACTAAACATGCAATAACGAATAACCCAATTATTTTCTTCACATTTTTTCCCCCGTACTTCTCATAATGCTCTTATTATATGACGAATAACAATAGAAATACTAATAATAAGTGCTAGGGACAAAAGCGTAAGTGCTATGAGTTCCACACTAAGCATCTCCAGTTCCACGCAAATCATCTCGAGTTCCACACAAATCATCTCAAGTTCCACACAAGCCTCTCAGTTACACACAAAGCATCTCCAGTTCCACACAAGCCTCTCAGTTCCACACAAAGCATCTCAAGTTACACACAAATCCTCTCGAGTTCCACACAAAGCCTCTAAGTTACACAATCCCCTATAAAAATACAATTAAAAGCTGCGAAGAATTTTTCCGCAGCTTTTTACTGTATATTATCATAATTTCTAAAAAGAGAAATGCCCGAGAAAGCGACGCTAGTAGCTTTCTCAGGCATTTTATTTCTTATTAAATAACCAATGTATAAGGCTTACATACTATCCAGAGCGTTCCTCAATGAATAGTATGCAAATTAGCTATTAAAGACTAATATATCGTAATGGATTTACTGAGTTTTTGTCCATACCTTGCCAGTTTCCTATGTGAATTTCGAAATGTAAATGTGGACCAGTAGAATTACCAGTTGTTCCGATTGCTCCGATTTGCTGACCTTTTGAAACAGATTGACCAACACTTACGCTGATTCTGCTCAAATGTGCATACAATGAAGTAATCGTTTGTCCATCAATCGAGTGTGTTACCATTACTACGTTTCCATATGTACTAAAAGGACCCGCGTATGAAACTATACCATCAGCTGCTGAAACTGCAGGTGTACCAGTACTATTTGCAATATCTATTCCGTAATGTGTTTTACGTACACCTGAAATAGGATGAATTCTTGTTCCATAACTAGATGTAAATGTCCCAGAGGCAGGTTTCGTCCAAGATCCCGAAGAAACTACTGGGGCTGCTGTATAAGTATTAGACTCACTTGACGATTGCTGACTTTGACTTTGACTTTGACTCTGACTCTGACTCTGACTTTGACTCTGGCTCTGACTTTTTGCAGCTGCTTGACGTTGACTTTCTGCATCCGCTTGACGCTGACGTTCTGCCGCTTCTTGACGTTTCTTCTCTTCCGCTGCTTTTCTTGCTATTTCTGCAATACGTACTTGTTCTGCAGTAATTTTATTTTGAACGTCTTGACTCACATTTAATACTTCGTCTAAGTGTCCCTCTAATCCTTCTTTTTGTTCGTTCAATTTACTTTGCTCTACTTCTAATTGATCAATTAACGTATTTTTAGAGTTCTTTTGTGCATCTAATGAAGCTTTCAATTCAACTAATTGTGCTTTTCTAGCTTCTTGTTCTTTTAGTTTTTTCTCTACACTAGCTCGCTGTTCTTCTAAAGCAAGCTTATCATTCGCTTGTTCTTCTAATATACTACGGTCTGCTTCCATCAATGTATTGACAGCTGAAAAACGGTCAATAAAATCTACAAAACTATTTGCTCCTAGTAAAACATCAATATAACTAACAGACCCACCACTCACCTGAACTGCACGAATTCGCTCTTTTAAAAGTGCATCGCGTTCCTCAATTTTGATTACCAATGCATCAATAGAAGCACGAAGTTTTTCAATTTCAGTAGTAGTTAACTCTATTTGACTTAATACCTCAGCAACTTTTGCTTCCGTATCTAAAATTTTTGTATCTAGCATTTTAATTTGAGCCATTATTTGATCAACTTTTGAGCTATTTAAATTTATTTTACCTTCTGTTTCTTGAATGTTTGAATTAAGCGTTTCTTGCTTTTTTTCTAATTGCTGTTGTTGATTTTTTAAATCACTTAATGTATCTGCAAATGCACTTGGACCTGTCACTAAAAGTGCTCCAGTTGTTGCAATCGCCATTATCTTTAGGGCCCATTTAGAATTCTTCTTCAACTTTTTCTTGCTCCTCTCAAACTATCTCTTAAACTTTCAAGAATTTACGAACGGACATAAAGCTACCCCATATACCAATGAATACAGCCATTAAAAGGATTAAGGCATTCACTTGGTAAATAAATGGTGAAAATTCAAGGAGTTCAAATAATTTTCCCTGTTCTAACTTCGGTGATAGCATATGATAAATTTTATAATATAGGAATGTTACGAGTGTAATCGGAATTATTGCACCTAGTATTCCAAGCCAAATACCTTCTAAAACAAATGGAATACGGATAAACCAATTTGTCGCACCAACTAATTTCATAATTTCAATATCTCGTCGTCTAGCAACAATCGTAATTCGAATTGTATTGGAAATTAAGAACATTGCCGTAAATAACAATGCAATAATTAGCACTAATCCAACATTCCTACTAGTATTCAAGAAAGAAAATAGTTTTTCTATTTTCCCTTTTCCATACTTCACTTCAAACGTATTGTCTAACTCATCGATCGCTAATGCTACCGCTTCTGTTTCTTGTGGATTTACTGCTTTCGCGTAAAATACATTATGTAATGGATTTTCCTGTTCAAATAAACGTAGGTCTTCTCCAAAATCCATGACTAAATCATTTAGTTCCTCTTCTTTTGGAGAATAAAGAATTTCTGCAACACCACTAATATTAGTTATTTCTTCTTCTAAGGTAGCACGTGCTGCTTCATCTGCTGTTAACTCTACCATTACCTTTATTTCAACATCTTTTTCTAAATCATCGGCTACTTTGCTTAAGTTCATCATAATTACGACAAACACACCAACAAGTAACAATGTGACAGTTACTGCACTAACCGATGCAAAAGTCATCCAGCCATTTCGACCAATACTCTTAAAACTTTCTCTAAAATGACGCCCTAATGTTCTAGCCTTCATAACCGTAATCTCCTCTTGCATCATCTCGAGTGATTAAGCCACCCTCAATTGCAATCACTCGATGTTTAATCGTATTTACAATTTCTCTATTGTGCGTTGCCATAATAATTGTTGTGCCTCGAGCATTAATTTCTTCAAAAATATTCATAATTTCCCATGATGTTTCAGGATCTAAGTTTCCTGTAGGTTCATCTGCAATTACTAGTTTAGGAGTATTCACAATTGAACGAGCAATCGACACACGTTGTTGCTCTCCACCCGAAAGTTCTGTCGGGAACATTCTTGCTTTATGTTTTAACCCTACTAATTCTAAAACTTCCATAACTCTTGTGCGTATCACACTAGGAGCCTCTTCTATCACCTCTAAAGCATATGCTACATTTTCATAGACATTTAACTTTGGTAATAGTTTAAAATCTTGAAAAACTACGCCGATTTGCCTTCTTAAATAAGGAACTCTGCTCGCTTTTAATTTTGCTAAGTTCGTTCCATTGATGATTATTTCACCTGAAGTGGGACGCTCTTCTCGATACATCATTTTTATGAATGTTGATTTACCTGCTCCACTTGGTCCTACTACATAAAGAAACTCACCTTGCTCTATTTCTACATTAATACCATTCGCTGCAACAATACCATTTGGATATTTTTTGTAAACATTTATCATCTCTATCATTTATAAACCACCTAATTTTGCATTTAAAAAAATACGACATGCCTATTATACCACCTGACAGCAATTCTAATGTTACAGTTTCATTTCAATTTCAACATATTTCTTAATCACTTTTGCTAATTAGCATGGATAAATAGTTTATGATAGGTCTAATCACGCATATACTTATTACCCATTTACCTTATTCGATACATATCCACGATTTCTCTCTAATTAATTCAAAAAAAATCTGTTACTCAAAATGAGCAACAGATTTTCTTATATTGTATAAAAAATAATTATTTTTTTTCAGATAACCATAGTGCTACTGCTTTTGCATCTTCACCAGAGATAATTCCACCAGGCATTGCTCCACGACCTTTTTCAATAACAGTTAAAATTTCTTCTTCTGACAAACGAGCTCCTACGTCTTTTAGTGCAGGGAAGCTACCTTGTCCTTCTAAATTGGTACCATGACAACTAATACAACTTTGGCCTACGATTTTTTCAGCATCAACAGAAGCAGTTTCAGTTGTTTCTGCTGGCTCAGTTTTAGTAGTATCTGTTTCCTTTGCACTATCGTCTCCACCACAAGCGGCTAGCATTAAAGCAGATCCAAATAGTACAGCTAATAATTTTTTATTCATGCCATTATCTCCCTCAATTATAATTGAATTACATACTAATTATACCAAACTTAATACTTTTTGAAACCTTCCCCTAAAACTTCATGGGCATCCGATACTATAACAAAAGCACTAGGATCAATCATTTTCACAAAGTGTTTCAACTTTGTGAACTCTCTTTGATGCACAACAACCATTAAAATCGGACGTTCTTCTTCTGTATAGCCTCCAATCGCAGGTATTTTTGTTACACCACGATCGATTTCTTTATATATAGTATCTCTCATTTCTTCTTGTTTATTCGTGAAGATATACACCATTTTCGATTGGCTGAATCCGAGCTGTATAATATCTATTGTTTTCGTTGTGACAAACAAACTGATTAAAGCAAATAACGCTTTTTCAATATCAAAAACCAGTGCAGCACTAAACACGATTAATCCATCGATCATTAAAACACTAGTGCCAAGTGAAAAACCTGTGTATTTTGTAATGATTTGTGCAGCAAGATCTGTTCCTCCAGTTGAAGCACCACCGCGAAATACAATTCCTAAACCAAGTCCGACTGAAATCCCTCCGAATATTGCACCAAGTAATGGATCCATTGTCCAAGGTTCAACGTTCGACGTTGCCAAAACAACTGCAGGAAGTGTGAGTGTGCCGACAAAAGATTTCAACCCAAACTGACTGCCAAGAAAAATGATACCAGCTATAAATAAGGGAATATTAAATGCGTACTGAACAATCCCAGGCTGCCACCCAAAAACGGATTGTAAAAGTGTACTAATACCGCTAACACCACCAGATGCGATTTGGTTTGGTAGTAGAAATACATTAAAGGCAATCGCAATTATTGCTGCTCCAATTATGACATATACATAATCTCTTCCTTTTTCGATATAGGAAGGAAGAGCTTTACTTGTAGTTTGTTTTCTTTTCATTCATCTATCCTCTTTCAACCTTTTTTCTAATCTGCAATTAGTATAACAATTTGGATACTTTTTGGGAACTTCAATAGTGTGGCGCGGTAAAGGGATGAATTGGACGTTTGTAATATTTTCACTTCCAAGTAAACGAACAACACAGCTACAGTACAATACTTAGACACAAAAAAACCAATGCTAGATAAACATAACATTGGTTTTTGAAATTATTTATTCAATTCTTGAGCGTAAATAAGCATGAATAAATGGATCGATATCTCCATCCACAACTCCATTTACATTTCCGCTTTCTTCCCCAGTTCGGTGGTCTTTCACCATCGAATATGGGTGGAATACGTAAGAACGGATTTGACTTCCCCAGCCGATCTCTTTTTGCTCTCCACGAATTTCTAGTAATTGCGCTTCTTTTTCTTCTATTTTCAATTGATACAATTTAGATTTCAATAATTTCATCGCTTGTTCACGGTTTTTAATCTGTGAACGTTCTGATTGACATGTAACAACACTATTTGTTGGTAAATGCGTAATACGAACCGCTGAATCGGTCGTATTAATATGCTGACCACCAGCCCCTGTTGCACGATACGTATCAATTTTCAAATCTTCTGTACGAATTTCAATTTCAATCTCATCTGTAAACTCTGGCATAACCTCACACGATACGAATGACGTATGGCGACGACCTGCCGAATCGAATGGTGAGATACGAACTAAACGATGGACACCTTTTTCAGCTTTTAAATATCCATATGCATTATGCCCTTTAATAAGAAGTGTTACTGATTTAATACCAGCTTCATCCCCTGGTAAATAGTCGAGTGTTTCCACTTTAAACCCACGTTTATCTGCCCAGCGTTGGTACATACGTAATAGTATAGAACCCCAGTCTTGTGATTCTGTACCACCAGCACCTGGGTGTAATTCTAAAATTGCATTACGCTTATCATATTCTTCACTTAATAACATTTGCAATTCAAAGTCCGCAAGTTTAGATGTATACTCTTTTAGTTCGGAACCAAGTTCTTCTTGTAATTCTTCGTCTGGTTCTTCTTTGATCAATTCTAACGTCATTTCTAAGTTTTCTTGAATATCTACAAGATCATTATATTCTTCAACAATTGCTTTTAAAGCATTTAACTCACTAATTACTTTTTGTGCATTTTGCGAGTCGTCCCAAAAATCAGGAAAAGTCATCGTTTCTTCTAATTCTTGCATAAGTGCCTCTTTGTTTTCTAAGTCAAAGAGACCCCCTGAAGTCGACCAATTTTTTCGCTGTTCTATCTAATTCATTTCGTACCGCTGCAATTTCCATCATTATATTTGTTCCTCCGAGTTTTATAAATTCTATTTAGTTATAGTTAACTTACTGAGTATCTGTCTAGCGCAAAGCTAGGAGCTTCCGCTTTTGTTATTGCACTGCTCCGTGGCAGTTTTTATATTTTTTCCCGCTTCCGCATGGACATAAGTTATTACGACCTACAGCTGCTTCTTTACGTACTGGTTGTTTCTTCACAGCTTCTCCATCTTCTTTCGGATTGACTGCTTGACCTTTTGCCACTTCTTCACGCTCTAAATTATTGCGTATTTCTGCTTTCATCGCATATTTAGCAACATCTTCTTGAACGGATTGCACCATTTCTTCAAACATAGCAAATCCTTCGTTTTGGTATTCTCGAAGTGGATCTGATTGTCCATATGCACGAAGGTGAATCCCTTGGCGAAGTTGGTCCATTGCATCAATATGATCGATCCATTTGGAGTCAATCGAACGTAGCAATACAACTTTTTCAAATTCACGCATGCGTTCTGGAGTCATGCTTTCTTCTTTTTCATTATATAAGCGAATTACTTCTTCTTTAATCTTTTCAACGATTTCTTCAGAACTTGTTAATCCCTCAAAAGATAGATTTTTCGCACTACCTTCAGGCAATAAGTTTGCATGAATGTAGTCTTCTATACTTTTTAGATTCCATTCCGCATTATTAACTGCACTTGTATGAGAAGCAACTAAACGCTCAATTGTTTCAAATAACATTGTTTCTACGAGAGCACGCATATTTTCTGTTTCTAATACTTCTAAACGTTCTTTGTAAATAATTTCACGTTGTTGGCGCAATACATCATCATATTGTAACAAACGTTTACGTGCATCGAAGTTATTTCCTTCCACACGTTTTTGTGCAGATTCTACTGCTCGTGATACCATTTTAGATTGAATTGGTTGAGAATCTTCCATTCCCATCTTCGTCATCATGGCACGCATATTATCTGAACCAAAACGGCGCATCAAATCATCTTCCATGGATAGATAGAACTGTGTAACCCCTGGATCTCCTTGACGACCTGCACGTCCACGTAACTGGTTATCGATACGTCTAGATTCATGACGCTCTGTACCAATAACCGCAAGTCCACCAACCTCTACAACACCTTCACCAAGTTTAATATCTGTACCACGTCCTGCCATGTTTGTGGCAATCGTAACAGATCCAAGATGTCCAGCAGTGGCAATTATTTCTGCTTCATGCTCATGGTTTTTCGCATTTAATACATTGTGCTTAATCCCATGTTTTGATAGAGCCTTGGAAATAATTTCAGAAGTTTCAATCGCAACTGTACCAATTAAAACGGGCTGACCTTTTTTATTTTTTTCAGCTATATCGTTAGCGACTGCTTCGAATTTTCCGTTCATAGAAGCGTATATCAAGTCTGCACGATCATCTCGTTTAATCGGACGATTAGTTGGAATCGCAATAACATTCATATTATAAATATTACGGAATTCTTCTTCTTCTGTTTTCGCTGTACCAGTCATACCTGATAATTTATCGTACATACGGAAGAAGTTTTGGAATGTAATTGTTGCCATTGTCATGGATTCATTTTGTATTTCTAATCCTTCTTTTGCTTCGATTGCTTGATGTAATCCATCGCTGTAACGACGACCTTTCATCAAACGACCAGTGAACGAATCAACAATTACTACTTCTCCGTCTTGCACGACGTAATCTACATCTATAAGCATCGAAACATGTGCCTTTAATGATTGATTTACTGCGTGATTCAAGCGAACATGTGTTAAATCAAATAAGTTTTCAATTCCGAAAGCTTTTTCTACTTTCTCAACGCCAGCATCTGTTAACGTTACACCTTTTGTCGACTCATCATATGTGAAATCCGTATCTTTTGTTAAAACACGTACAAAAGCGTTCGCTTGTTTATAAAGCAGTGCAGCTTTTGCCGCTTGCCCTGAGATGATTAATGGAGTTCTCGCTTCATCGACTAAAATAGAATCGACTTCATCGATTACAGCATAATAAAGAGGACGTTGTACTTTATCTTCCTTATATAGCACCATATTATCTCGTAAATAATCAAATCCAAGTTCATTATTTGTGGAATACGTAATATCCGATGCATAAGCTGCGCGTTTTTCATCTTTTGATAAAGAATTTAAATTTAAGCCAACAGTTAGACCTAGAAACTCATATAATTTTGCCATTTCAGCTGCATCACGACTTGCCAAATATTCATTGACTGTTACAACATGAGCACCTTGAGCTGGTATTGCATTTAAATAAATAGACAAAGTAGAGGTAAGTGTTTTACCTTCCCCTGTTTTCATCTCCGCAATATTCCCTTCATGAAGAGCAGCTGCTCCCATAATTTGAACGCGGAAAGGATACATGTCAAGCACACGCTTTGCCGCTTCACGTATAACAGCAAATGCTTCTGGTAATAAATTAGTTAAAGTTTCCCCTTTTGCAAAACGTGTACGAAATTCTTCTGTTTTATCTCTTAATTGACTATCACTTTTAGCGTCCATTTCACTTGCGAAATTTTCTACTTGATCGGCAATTTTTTCTAATCGTTTTATCTCACGTTTATTTAAATCGAACACCTTATTTAGTACACCAAGCATATATTTTCACTTCCCATTTAGACTTACTCTACATTTTACCACCCTAAACAAACCCATGCAAATTAGAATTACTAGTGGAAGCGCCTATTTTCCCCTCGTGGAGCGTACACGCTATTGGGGATGTATTGATTATATAAAAAACTCTCCTCAATAGTGTCTGAGGAGAGTTTGGGGGAAACAAATTAGTTTGTTTCGATTAAACCATATTTACCATCTTTACGCTTGTAAACGATATGAGTACCATTAGAATCTGCATCTGTGAAGATAAAGAAATTATGGCCAAGCATATTCATTTGTAGTACAGCTTCTTCTTGATCCATTGGTTTAAGATCAAATTGTTTTGTACGTACGATATTATATTCTTCTTCCTCAGTATTAGTAGCTGAAGAATCATTAGTCTCGACTTGTGCAAAGAAAGTAGCAATCCCTTCGCGTTCACGGAATTTACGATTTACTTTTGTTTTATGTTTACGAATTTGACGTTCTAACTTATCAACGATTAAATCTACTGCAGCATACATATCAGTATGACGCTCTTCTGCACGCAATGTTAAGTTTTTCATCGGAATTGTAACTTCCACTTTAGTTTGACGATCATTATACACTTTTAAATTGACATTGGCAGTTGCTTGCATTTCTTCGTTAAAGTACCGATCAACTTTCTCGATTTTCCCCTCAACGTACTCTCGAATTGCAGGAGTCACCTCTATATTTTCTCCTCGAATGTTAAAGTTCAACATGTAAACTCCTCCTTTAATAATAACTCTATTAGTATATTTCTACACAGCCGTTGAATTATCCTTCTTTTTTCAAATAAAAATTTTAATAATTGTCGGATTTTGTTGTATTATTTACTTTTTCTTTTCTACTTCCTTATGACGTCTCGCTTTTAGTTCTTCGGTTATTAATTTTTCGCTTTCATGATCTCCCATTAACCTTATGCCATATTCAAATGCATCATTTTTTCTTTTAGTCCAAACAAACTCACCAATTATTTGGATTGGAGATTCATCTAATACAAATTGTATTTCTACTTGTTTCAACTGATCAATTGAAATTTGAAATTGCGTATATATTCGTAATCCATTTGGACTAATATCTATAATTTTACAATTACCTTTTTTGGACATCTCCATTTCAGAAGTAGCAGTGGCATTTTTTATTAATCGAAAGGTAGCATCACAAGGCTCACCGAATGTATATCTAAAATATTCGTTACGTTTATAAAGCATGCTAATTACCCCATCCCTACATCTTTTACATCTACTCCTATTATGCCGAATAAAATATGAATTATCAATCAACTTGGTAGATTAACCTTTTGTTATACAGTAAAACGAGAAGTTGACTGCTGCAAATCCTTTTCCATGTATGCCAGAACGAGCTGCTTCAATACTTTCATCAGCTAATTCTACCGCAATCGTTGCTTGATTATTTAAGGAAGTTGCTTTTTCAGTCATTTCACCAAACGTCATAGAAAATTCTTCTAAGAAAGTGCGTATGCCTATGGTTGCTTCTTTTTGAGCTAGCATATTTTTAGATACTTAACATTAAATTTACAACACTGTAATAATAGAATTCAGAACTTGTAAAAAGGAAGTATTTTATCGAGGGTGAATTTAAATTTAGTGATGCTGTCGAAAGAGCGCGGATTGCAGAATAAGCTATGGTTCGACATTGGTTTTGTTGTGATGAATATTGTCGAATCGGAAAATAGAGTGGAATTTTATAGATAAAAAATAGCCTCCTTGTGATGAAGGAGGCACTAATTGGATTGCTTATTTTACGATCATTTTGATTTTATTTTGCGATGGATCTTTTGTAGTGAAGATACCGTCTTCTTGAATTACTTCGACTTCGATTGCTTTTAATTGATCAATTGCAGCATTTAACTCTTCAGTGCTTGGGAAGACTAAAGTGAATGCTTTCAGTCCAACTACGTTTTCCGCAGGTGCTAATGCGCCCACTCCGTTCCAAGTGTTTAAGCCAACATGATGATGGTATTTTCCAGAAGCCATGAATAATGCACCTGGGTATGGAGTAACGACTTGCAATCCTAAAGCGTTGAAAAATTTCTCCGTTTCTACTAATTCTTTTACGGATAAATGGATATGCCCCATAACTGTGCCTTCTGGTAAGCCATTCCATTGTGTGTTTGCGCCTGCTTCTAAGATACTTTGTGCATCAATTTGCAGTGTATCCATTCCTACGTAACCGTCTTTCCAAGTCCACTCTGTATCTGGACGGTCGCTGTAAATTTCAATGCCGTTACCATCTGGATCATTTAAGTAAAGTGCTTCGCTCACCAAGTGATCTCCTGCTCCGATGCGGATGTTCGTTTCAGCAAAGTGTCTCAATACAGCACCTAAATCTTCACGAGTAGGAAGTAATAGTGCAAAGTGGTACAAGCCTGTTGTTTTTTGATGTGTCGGGATGATGTCTGTTGGTTGTTCGATTGATAGTAATGCTGTTTGTCCATCTGCAGTTAATAGAGCTTTCGTTGCTGTTTTTTCAAGCACTTTAAATCCTACAACTTCTTGGTAAAAAGTTAGTGAGTTTTCTAAGTTTGTTACTTTTAATTCTACTAGTTCTACGAATGTGTATGGTTTGTTATGAAATTTCATTTTATATTCCCCCGTTTTTTATATTAGTTACTTATAGTAAGTTATTATATTTTAGTTACTTAGTAAAGTCAAGTATCTTATTCTGAAGTAATGTTGTTGCGGTATGTAGATGCGCAAAATGAGTGTGCAAATTCGCAAGATCACTGGGCCATTTCGCAAGGTCGTGGCTCATATGCGCAAGATTCAATGGTTTATTCGCAAGGTCAAACCCGTTTCTCGCAAGATTGGCCATTTCGCAAGGTCGTGGCTCGTTTGCGCAAGATTTAATGCTTTATTCGCAAGTTCAAACGCGGTTTGCGCAAGTTCGCTTGGTTTATTCGCAAGGTCAAACCCGTTTCTCGCAAGATCGGCCTTTTGCGCAAGGTCGACACTCGTTTGCGCAAGATCCACCGCTTTATTCGCAAGTTCAGGCCCTGTACTCTCTAAGTTACCCATTTACATATGAAAAAACCACTAGCCGCGTTCGACTAGTGGTTTTTGACATTATATTATAGTGCTTTTTGGCGTTGTTCGTAAGCTGTGATTTGTTCGTCGTATTGGAATGTTAGGGAAATTTCGTCCCATCCGTTTAGAAGCATTTGTTTTTGGTAAGGATCGATGTCGAATGAGTATACGACGCCGTCTTCACCTGTAACTGTTTGTGCCTCTAAGTTTACGGCTACATCATAGCTGTCTTTGCTAAGTAATGATTCTACTTCATCGACTGAAAGTGTAATAGGAAGAATCCCATTTTTCATGCAGTTGTTGTAGAAAATATCTGCATAACTTGGTGCGATGACTACACGGAAACCATAGTCTAGGATTGCCCAAGGTGCGTGCTCACGGGATGATCCACAACCGAAGTTATCATGTGCTACTAAAATAGTAGAGTCTTTATAGCGTTCGTCGTTTAATACGAAGTCTTTAATCGGCTCATCATTTGCATCGAATCTCCAGTGATAGAATAGGTACTTTCCGAATCCTGTACGCTCAATTCTTTTTAGGAATTCTTTTGAAATGATTTGGTCGGTATCGACGTTTTTTTGGTTTAATGGTGTTACTACACTTGTTATTTCATTAATAGGCTCCACAGGTTTTCCTCCTTACGCATTCACTACTTGAAATTTGCGAATATCGACAATATGTCCTTCAATTGCTGCTGCTGCTGCCATTGCTGGGCTCATTAAATGAGTTCTTGCTCCTGTACCTTGACGGCCTTCGAAGTTACGATTCGAAGTCGATGCACAGTGTTCGCCAGCTGGTACAACATCTTCGTTCATTGCTAGGCACATACTGCATCCAGATTCGCGCCATTCAAATCCTGCATTAAGGAAAATCTTGTCGATGCCTTCTTGTTCTGCTTGTTTTTTCACCGTTTGTGATCCTGGAACGACAATTGCCGTTACATTAGCATGTACTTTTTTACCTTCTATAACTTTTGCTGCTGTTTTTAAATCGCTTAAACGAGCATTTGTACAAGATCCGATAAATACATTGCTAATTTGGATGTCTTCTAAAGGCATTCCTTGCTCAAGACCCATGTAAGCTAATGCTTTTTCATGCGCTTGTTGATCACTAGTTTCTGTGAAATCAGTTGTATAAGGAATGTTATTAGAAACACCTGAACCCATAGAAGGATTCGTTCCCCAAGTTACAAATGGTTCAATTTCATCTGCAGAAATTTCTACTGTTTTATCGTAAACTGCGCCTTCGTCTGATGCTAAAGCTTTCCAACGAGCTGCTTCTTTTTCAAAAGCTTCTCCAGATGGAACATGCTTACGGCCTCTTAGGAATTCAACAGTTGTTTCATCTGGGCTGATCAAGCCGGCACGAGCTCCCGCTTCAATGGACATATTACAAATTGTCATACGTTCTTCCATCGTCAAATCACGGATTGCTTCTCCAGTGTACTCCACGATATAGCCAGTACCCATATCAATACCAAACTTCGCAATAATAGCTAGAATGATATCTTTTGCAGCAACGCCGTAGCCAAGCTTCCCGTTCACTTTGATTTCCATCGTTTTAGGTTTAGCTTGCCATAGTGTTTGCGTAGAAAGAACATGTTCCACTTCACTTGTTCCAATACCAAATGCGATTGCACCAAACGCACCGTGTGTAGATGTGTGACTATCCCCACACACGATTGTTTTACCAGGTTGTGTTAGTCCAAGTTCAGGTCCGATAATATGCACGATCCCTTGGTCTGGGTGATCCATATTGGCAAGCGGAACACCAAACTCTTCACAGTTTTCTTGAAGTGTACTGATTTGTTTACGTGCAATGACGTCTTTAATCTGTTCTCTGTTACGAGTAGGCACATTATGATCCATCGTTGCGAAACAAAGATCTGGACGACGAACTTTACGGTTGTTTAGTCGTAACCCTTCAAAAGCTTGCGGAGATGTCACTTCATGTAGCAAATGAAGATCGATATAGAGAAGGTCTGGTTTACCCTCTTCCTCATATACTACGTGTTGTTCCCAAATTTTCTCAATAATCGTTTTTGCCATGTTAGTTCCTCTCCTTTTGGTTAGACATAAGTAAACATAATGCTATCGGATACAAATTCTGAATCTAATTCTTCTAGTACTTTAGCAGTCCATTCTGTTGTAGAAAGAGCTGGTTTGCCTTTTGTTTGTAAATCACTTGTGAAATGACCATCATTTAATACACTGAATACTGCTCCTTCTATTGCTGAAGCTTCTGTTTCCATTTGGAAAGCATCACGAAGCATCATAGCTACTGAAAGAATGGCTGCTGCTGGATTTGCTATGTTTTTACCTGCAATATCTGGTGCTGAACCATGGATTGGTTCGTATAAACCGAAACCGTCTCCGCGAGTACTCGATGATGGTAACATCCCTAGAGATCCAGTAATAACAGATGCTTCATCACTTAAAATATCACCAAACATATTTTCCGTGACAATTACATCAAATGCAGATGGTTTTGTTATTAATTTCATCGCTGTAGAGTCAACTAGCATATGTTCCACTTCAACATCTGGATATCCTACTTTTTTCTCTTCTACAATTTGACGCCAAAGCTTACTAGTATCTAGTACATTTGCTTTATCTACTGAAGCAAGTTTCCCTCTACGACTTCTTGCAAGTAAGAAAGCTGTATCGACAATACGTTCGATTTCTTCACGCGTATAGACAAGTGAATCTAGCGCATAATCATTTGTTTTCTTACGTGGTTCAGCGAAGTATAGACCTCCTGTTAATTCACGAACGATTACTAAATCAACTTCTTGTGCAATTTCCTTTTTAAGAGGTGAAGCATCCAGTAGAGCTGGAATTGCTTTTATGGGGCGAATGTTTGCGAAAAGACCTAATTGCTTACGAATAGCAAGCAATCCTTTTTCCGGGCGCAAATGAGATGGATTTTGATCCCATTTTGGCCCGCCAACAGCACCTAGAAGAACCGCATCACTTTGGGTACATAATTCAACCGTTTCCTCTGGAAGTGGGTTTTCACAAGCATCAATTGCTGCTCCACCAATAAGGGCATATTGCAGGTTGAATATATGATTGTAGCGCTTGGCAATTGTTTGAAGCACCTTAACCGCTGCTTCTGTTACTTCTGGACCGATGCCATCTCCTGGTAATACCGTTATCGTTTTTTCCATCTCATTCACTCCCGTTTAATATTTACTTAACTGTTACTTGTTTTTTAAAATGTGCGTCCATTAATTGACGGTTAATCGCATTTAAATAGGCTCTTGCGGATGCTTTTAAGACATCTTGAGAAGCATTACGTCCTGACGATTCAACATCGTTATAACTTAAGTTAACAACTGCTTCTCCAAGTGCGTCGCGTCCTCTTGATACAGAAGAAACACGATAATCTAAAATGCGAACTTCGCCTTTTACTAGCTTTTCAAGCGTATTGAAAATCGCTTCAACCGAACCAGCACCATTACTAGTTTCTACTTCACTTTCACCAGATGGTGTTTTTACAGTGATTGTAGCTGATGGAACATTATCTTCATACTGAATTTCTAATTGTTCTAATTCATACACTTCTACGTCAGAACTATTTACTTGCTGTTCTGTCAATAAAACAAAAAGATCATCATCGGTAATTTCTTTTTTACGATCTGCAAGCTTTTTGAATTCAACAAATGCAGATTTTAACTTATCATCGCTTAATTGGAAGCCCATCTCGATTGCACGATTTGCAAAAGCATGTCGGCCAGAATGTTTCCCAAGCACAAGCTCAGTAGTAGCATCTCCAATAAGTTCTGGTGTAATAATTTCATACGTTTCTGGATTTTTAAGCATGCCATCTTGATGAATACCAGATTCATGAGCAAATGCATTTTTTCCAACGATTGCTTTATTATTTTGAACGACAAAGCCAGTAAGTTTACTAACTAATTGACTAGAACGTTTCGTTTCTTTTAATACAATTCCAGTTTCCGCTTGGTAGAAATCTTTGCGGATATGAAGTGCTACTGCTATTTCTTCTAATGCAACATTTCCAGCACGTTCCCCAATACCGTTGATCGTACCTTCAATTTGTGATGCACCATTTTCAATTGCAGCAAGTGTATTGGCAGTTGCTAAGCCTAAATCATCATGGCAATGTGCAGAAAGTTTAACTTTCTCAATACCATTCACATTTTCACTGATAAATTTGAATAACGCTCCGTATTCTTTCGGTGTCGCATATCCAACTGTATCTGGGATATTAATTGTAGTAGCACCAGCTTTAATCACTTCTGTAATGATACGAACTAAAAAGTCTTTATCCGAACGAGATGCATCTTCTGCAGACCATTGTACTAATGGGAAATGTTTTCTTGCTAATTTCACCGATTCAACAGCTGTTTCGATTACTTGCTCTTCCGTCATTTTCAACTTATATTGCATATGAATAGGTGAAGTGGCGATAAACGTATGAAGATGAGGTTGTACCCCACCTTTTAACGCTTCCCAAGAAGTTAGGATATCACTCTCAAGTGCTCTTGCTAAACCAGTAACAATTGAATTTCTTACTGTATCTGCAATTTGCTTCACAGCATCGAAATCCCCAGGGGACGAAGCAGGAAATCCTGCTTCAATTATAGTAACTCCATACTTTTCAAGCTGACGAGCTATTTCTAGCTTTTCTTGTGTATTTAAGTTTATCCCTGCAGATTGTTCGCCGTCACGCAGTGTTGTGTCAAAAATATCAATTTTGCGCACTATTGACCACTTCTTTCTTGACCTGTTTTTTCCCTTCATTTATGAATGGCATCATAGCGCGAAGTTTAGCACCAACTTCTTCGATTTGATGTTCAGATTCTGCCTTTTTGATAGCGTTGTATTTTGGACGATCTGTTTCGTTTTCTTTGATCCATTCTCTTGCAAATGTACCATCTTGGATGTCAGTTAATACGTCTTTCATACGATCTTTAACAGAAGCGTCGATGATACGTGGTCCTGAAACGAAATCTCCCCACTCAGCTGTATCTGAGATAGAAGAACGCATTGTAGCCATTCCTCCTTCGTACATTAGGTCAACGATTAATTTTAATTCGTGTAATGTTTCAAAGTAAGCAAGTTCTGGTTGGTATCCAGCTTCTACTAAAGTTTCGAAACCAGCTTTTACGATTGCAGTTGTACTACCACAAAGTACTGCTTGTTCTCCGAATAAATCTGTTTCAGTTTCTTCTTTGAATGTTGTTTCAAGAACACCAGCACGAGTTGCTCCAATACCTTTTGCATAAGCTAATGCTAATTCTTTAGCGTTACCAGTTGCATCTTGATATACTGCGAATAAACCTGGTACTCCAGCGCCTGCTTCGTAAGTTCTACGTACTAAATGTCCAGGACCTTTAGGTGCTACTAAGAATACATCTACGTCTGCTGGTGGTTTGATTTGGTCGAAATGAACGTTAAATCCGTGAGCAAATACTAATGTTTTCCCTGCTTTTAATGCTGGTTGAATTTCTGCATCATATACTGCTTTTTGTCTTTCATCTGGTAATAAGATCATGATTAAGTCAGCTTTTTCAGCAGCTTCTTTTACTGTAAGTACTTCTAATCCATCTGCTGTTGCTTGATCAAATGATTTACCTGGGCGAATACCTACGATTACGTTAAATCCTGAATCTTTTAAGTTTAGCGCGTGTGCGTGACCTTGTGATCCGTACCCGATGATTGCGATTGTTTTACCATCTTTCAAAATTCCTTCGTTGATATCTGCGTCATAATACATTTTAGCCATTATTATTTCCTCCTCGAATTTGGGTTTAAGTTATATATAAAGTATAAATACTTTATTACAGTGATTTTTAGCTTCATACGCAATTCTGTACGCGTATTTCACTTTTCTACTATTAATGTAAAATCGATAGTTGTGGTGAATTTACGATTTGTGTTTCACGAACAAATGCCGTAACACCTGTTCTTGTAAGATCTTTAATGCCGTATGGTTTAAGTAAATCAATAAAGGCATCTATTTTCTCTGGGCTACCTGTTACTTGGAATGTAACTACGTTTTTACCAGTATCAATAGTAGCAGCTCGGAACGGTTCAACAATACTGTTAATCTCTGCTCTCAAAGTTGGTGGCGACAAGACTTTCACGAGCGCCAACTCTCTTACAACAATTTGTTTTTCTGTAATGTCATTCACTTTCAATACATCTACTTGTTTCTGAAGTTGTTTCAATAATTGCTCTAGCTTTTGTTTATCTTCTACATGTACCACAAATGTCATTTTAGAAATTTGTGGTTGTTCAGAATGACCTACAGTGATGCTTTCAATGTTGAACTGACGTTTCATGAGTAGACCAGTTACACGGTTTAAAACTCCGCTTTGGTTTAACACGGTTACAGTAATAATTCGTTTCATTCTGGTTTCACTCCAATCATTTCATGTAATCCTGTACCAGGAGTAACCATTGGATATACACATTCTTTTTGAACAACTCGACAATCGATCAGAACTGGTTCATTCGATGCCAATGCTTCTTTTAACTGCACTTTAGCGTCTTCAAAAGTTTCGATTTTGTAACCTTTAATATCGTAAGCTTCTGCCAGTTTAACGAAATCTGGTTGAATCATGAACAATGATTGTGAATAGCGCTCTTCATGGAACGTTTCTTGCCACTGACGAACCATTCCAAGTGCTCGGTTGTTAAGAATGATAATTTTCACTGGAATTCTCATCTCTTGTAATAGAGATAATTCTTGAAGTGTCATTTGGAACCCTGCATCCCCAACCACAGAAATTACCTGTGCATCTGGTTTTGCAAGCTGTGCTCCAATTGCTGCTGGGAAACCGAATCCCATCGTTCCAAGTCCTCCTGATGTTACCCAGTTATTCGGATGATTAAATTTGTAATACTGTGCAGTCCACATTTGATGTTGACCTACATCAGTCGTAACAATTGCGTCTCCATTTGTATACTCATGCACTAGCTCTAGTACTTGCTGAGCAAGAAGCCCTTTTTCCGCATCCGCTTTATAGTGATATGGGTATTCCACTTTTGATGCATTTAAGCTAGCTAACCAATCTGCAGTATCTACATTTGGAATATCTAACGCTAATAGTGCTTCTAATGCTTCTTTTGCATCCGCTACAATTGGGATTTCTGTTGGTACATTTTTCCCGATTTCTGCAGGATCTATATCGATATGAATTACTTTTGCATTTGGTGCAAATAAGTTTAAGTTTCCTGTTAAACGGTCATCAAATCTAGCACCTATATTGATCAATAAATCACATGTTTGAATAGCCATATTTGATGTGTACGTGCCATGCATTCCTGCCATACCTAGGAATAGGTCATGTTCACCTTCTATAGTACCAAGACCTAGAAGTGTGTTGGTTACAGGAATTTGATATTTCTCTGCAAATGTTACTAATTGATCTGATCCTTGCGCAAACAATATACCTGCACCAGCTAAGATTAATGGTTTTTTTGCAGTAGAAATAGCTTTAGCTGCTTTTTGAATTTGTAAAAAGTTTGGTTTTGTCGTTGGTTGATATCCCGGAAGATACACTTCTTGATCAATGTCAATTGTTGTATCAAATATACTTGTTGCCATATTTTTAGGAATATCTACTACGACTGGTCCTGGACGACCTGTGGAAGCAATATGAAAAGCTTCGTTAATAATTCTTGGCAAATCTTCTACATTTTTTACTTGGTAATTATGTTTTGTAATTGGTTGTGTAATCCCAATAATATCCGCTTCTTGGAAAGCATCTGTTCCAATGACTGTAGTAGCAACTTGACCTGTGATGACAACAAGTGGAATAGAATCCATCATCGCATCTGCAATACCTGTTACTAAGTTCGTTGCACCAGGTCCCGAAGTTGCAATTACAACTCCAACTTTTCCTGAAACGCGGGCATATCCTTCTGCTGCATGGATCGCACCTTGTTCGTGACGTGCAAGGATATGTCTGATTGGATTTTTATACAGTGCATCGTAAATCGGTAATACGGCCCCACCTGGATAACCAAATACTACTTCAACTTTATGCTTTTTCAGTGTTTGGATAAATATATCTGCTCCATTTACTTGTTTCGGAGCTTCTGGCATTTCAGGTTCTTCATACACTTGTTCTGTCGCCTCAACGCTAGTCTTCATCATATTTCCTCCTTTTGTTCAAATCGTCCAGTTTCTTATATAAAAAGAAAAGAATTTCCCCCCACACAAAGAATCCATCGTTCTTTTGTATAGGGATGAAATTCTTTTCATGGTACCACCCTAGTTCATAGCGCAATCGCTACCTCGCAAACAACAGACAAATGCCTGCCATTCATTTATAACGAGAGTAGTTAGTGCTACACCCGGAAGTATCTAGTAGGTTTCCCGTTCAATACTTCTCTCCGAGGGGAGTTTGCTAAAGGTTGTATTGCCGGTTCCCAGCACACCGGCTCTCTGTAAATACAAGATTCCTTTAACTTTGCCTCATCAATGATTTAGAATATGGATTTTTTAGATTTTCATGACTCCACCAGTGCTGGCAGATGTTACTAGTTTAGAATATCTTGCTAAATAACCTTTTTTAATCTTAGGTTCAAATGGTTTTAAGTTTGCTTGTCTAGTTGCTAATACTTCATCACTTACTTGAAGATTAATAGTTCTTTCAGTAAGATTAATGACGATAATATCATCATTTTCTACTAATGCAATTGGGCCACCGTCTGCAGCTTCTGGAGAGATATGTCCAATGGAAATCCCTCGAGATGCGCCGGAAAATCTTCCGTCAGTGATTAGTGCCACTTTTGTTCCTAATCCGCGACCTTGTATCGCTGATGTTGGAGCAAGCATTTCTGGCATTCCTGGTCCGCCTTTAGGACCTTCATAGCGAATAACTACTACATGACCTGCTTGTACAGTACCATTATCAATTGCTTCTTGTGAAGCTTCTTGTGATTCAAATACAATTGCTTTACCAGTGAATTCTTTGATCGAAGGGTCAACTGCACCAACTTTGATCACTCCACCTTCTGGAGCAATATTTCCGAATAGAACGGACAGCCCGCCTACAGGACTATATGGATTTTCTTTACGTCTTATGACTTGATCGTTCATAATTTCTGCATCTTTAACATTTTCGTACAGTGTTTTACCTGTAATCGTCATGCGATCACCATGTACAGCTCCTGGTATTTCACAAAGCTCTTTTATTACTGCACTAACTCCTCCAGCAAGATGTACATCGTGCATAGAGTAATCAGAAGCAGGCATAATTTTTGTTAAGTAAGGAATACGTTCTGCTACTACATTTATTTCTCTTACGTCATAATCAATTTCTGCTTCGTGCGCGATAGCCAGTGTGTGTAATACAGTGTTTGTAGAACCACCCATTGCCATATCAAGTGCAAATGCATCATCAATTGTTTCTTTTGTTATTAAGTCTCTTGGTTTCACATCTTCTTTAATCATGCGTACAAGATGTTTTGCCGCTTCTTTAATCAGGCGGTGACGCTCATCAGATGTTGCAACGATTGTACCATTCCCTGGTAAAGCCACACCCAGCATTTCCATCAGAGAGTTCATGGAGTTAGCTGTGAACATTCCTGAACAAGATCCACATGTTGGACATGCGTTTTGTTCAATATCAAGAAGTTCTTCTGCTGACATAGCACCTGATTTAAATGAACCAACACCTTCAAAAACAGAAGTTAGAGAAAGTGGTTTACCTTCAGCTGATGTTCCAGCTTCCATTGGACCACCTGATACGAAAACAGATGGGACATTTGTTCTTACTGCCGCCATAAGCATACCAGGTGTTATTTTGTCACAGTTTGGTATGTAAAATACACCATCAAACCAATGTGCGTTAATAACTGTTTCGGCAGCATCTGCGATTAGCTCACGACTCGGAAGTGAATATCTCATTCCGATATGCCCCATTGCAATTCCATCATCTACACCAATTGTGTTGAATTCGAATGGAATTCCTCCAGCTTCACGAATAGCTTCTTTAACGACTTCTGCAAATTTATTTAAATGCATATGGCCTGGGATAATTTCTATAAATGAGTTACATACTCCAATGAATGGTTTTTCTAAATCTTTTGTTTTAACTCCTGTTGCATATAATAAGCTTCGATGTGGAGCTCGGTCGATTCCTTTTTTTATCATGTCACTTCTCAATTTAAATCGCTCCTATACTTTCCGCTTTAATCAGCGTTTAGCTTTGCAGCTGTTCGGTTGTAAACCGCCTTTTGCTATTGTCGAATTTCAGCCCTTACAAATAGGTGCTTCCTTATTCACTTGAATGTGAATTTTCAATCAATATTTAATATATTGTTGTAATCATATCGCCTTTAAACCCTTACGTCAACAGTCTTTTTTAAAAAATCTGTTAGTTTTGACTATTCATTTATGATGTAATCGTTTACATTCGCAATATATCGCATTTTATAACAAATTAAATAAATGTGAATTTTTTGTCGAAAAGAAATTATAGCTACAGGGTTATTGTTAGTTTTATGAGAAAGAGCATTTTGAATCTAAGTGATTTGTCATAATCTTCTAAGTTAATTATACTTCATTGGATGAAGTTATAGTGTGAAAATTTTAAGTATTTTGTGGTTCGGTGGGTTATTCGCAAGATGTGGCTACTTTAGCACAAGTTTGTGAGTGTTATTCGCAAGGTCTGAGCTGTTTTACGCAAGTTCATTACGTTTATTCGCAAGATCGAACCCGTTTTTCGCAAGTTCTCTTCGTATAAGAAAAGCGGAAGCGCCTATTACTGCCCCGACAGGCAAATGGGGAATCGCGAGGAGGCAGCCCCTCAGCCACCGCAGTGATTACCCATTTGACCCCGAGGGGCAAGGCGCTGGAGCTAGACATGAAATAAAAAAATGGATTCCAATCGATTTACTCGATTAGAATCCATTTCCTTCTATTTAAAGTCTAAAATGACTTACGTTATTTTGAAGTGCTTCTGCTAGATTTGCTAATGATTGTGCATTGTCCGTGATTTCTTCGTTTGCAGCTAGCTGCTCTTCTGTAGCTGCACTAGTGTCGTTTGCACCATCTGCAGCAATTTTAGCCAAGCGTTGAACTTCTAGTGAGCCTTCGGAAACGGATTCTGCCATCGCTTGAATTTGCTCGATTGCAGCTGAAACCGTTTCTACTTTGGATCCTACATCCCCTACTGCTATTTCAATTTGATTGAATACTTCAAGGGATTCATTTGTTTTTGAAAGACCTTCTTCTACTTTGTTACGGCCATCCGTAATTGCTTTTACTGCTTCGCCTGAAGCCGACTGGATCACTTGAACCATCGAAGCGATCTGCTTAGCCGAGTTTTTTGATTGCTCTGCAAGTTTACGAACTTCTTCTGCTACAACTGCGAAGCCTTTACCATACTCACCAGCACGTGCTGCTTCAATTGCTGCATTCAATGCAAGTAAGTTCGTTTGCTCCGAAATATCGGTAATTATGGAAGTAATCGATTGAATTTCATTGGAATGCTTCGCCATATTGTTCATAATGACTGTTGTATCTTTAAATGTCGTATGAATTGTATTCATGTGAGCAGCAACATTCATCACAACTCCAGAACCTTTTTGCACTAATTTCTGTACTTCTTCTGTTGCATGCAACATTTCTTCGTTGCTGACAGAAATAGAACCAACACCTTGCGATAATTCCGTCATTGAGTCTACAGAAATATCCATATGCTGCACTTGTTGCTCACTAGTGGCCATTTGTTCTTCTGCAGATTTCGCGACCATTTGAGAAGAAGCTAAGCTTTCCTCGGCACTTGCAGAAAGTTCTTCGGCATTTGCCGCAAGCTGCATGGAAGAATCACGTACATCTGAAACAATTTGTCGCAAATCTATCGACATCGCATTAAACGCTGTTGCCATATCTCCAACTTCATCTTTGTTCTTGATTTGAATTGGTTCAACCGTTAAATTACCAGCTGCAATAGCAGATAATCCCACTGTAACTTTTTTAACTGGATTCGCAATACTTCTGCTAATAACATAGGCAATAATAATTCCTAGCACAACACTGGCAACAGTTAAAATAATCATGACTATAAGTGTATTAGCTTCCGTATTCGCTATGTCTTTTCTCGCTTTTTCTATGTCACTTTGAAAAAACTGTTCCATTTCAACTAGGTGAGTTAACATACTTGTATTAATATTATTCGTTTCCGTAGTAAGTTTACTCACTGCAGATGCATTATTACTTTGTTTCGCAGCGATTAGCTCTGTATTTTTCGCATAAAACATTTTTTCTTTTTCCTTATATTCCTTCATCATTGCTTTAGATTCAGGAAAAGATAATCTTCTTTGCAACTCATCAGTTAATGAAGTAGCTAATTCTTGATTTACTTGTACACCTTGTCGTGATGTATCTGTATTTAATAATAAATAATCTAATAAACTGGTATTAATATCTTTTTGAGCAATTTTAATTTCTTTCACTAAAATAACTTTCTCCATTTGATCATCTAATACAAAACTATACTTCTCAGCGGTATTTTTCCCTGTCATAAACACCAAGCTTGTCAATGCGACAAGTACGATTAATATAACGGAAAAACCCATCCATAATTTTTTAGCAATTGTTATTTTCATACAATAACTCCTTATCGTTTTTCTATGTATTCATTCCAAACCGTATTTTTGAGCAAAGTCTCTAATTATAAAAACGGCAGAAGCACAGGGCTAATGCCGTTTGTGTTATTTCTTCTTATCGTAAAAAGTGCCGTCCCGAAATACTTGGCTATAAGGATCCATATATGCATTCATGGAAACCTTTTTCTTTTGTTGCTCGGAAATATTTGATCGAATCGCTTTTCTAAACAGTTTTAGTTGACTGTCTAACTCTTCTTCTAGTGGAAGCAACGCTTGACCAAATAATTGTTCTCCTTCTGTAAATGGTGCATGAATAGATGTTTGAAGTGCTTCTCGCTCGTTTAGTAACGTATCTATTTGTTCAATGACAATATCTCGTTTATCTTCTTCCATTACATGTAGAATACGAAGTAATTGTTCGGTGATCGTTTTCCAACTAGTTAAACTTTGACGAATCATATTTCACCTGGTGCTCCGTATTGCTTTTGACGATTTGTTTGGATGACTTGTTTCCATGTATCACGAAATTCTATTGTTAGTCCATACACTTCATCCAAGATTACTGCATCATTTTTTATGTTTGCTTCTATTAATTGAGTAATCATGTAGTCATATAAACTAGCCATTGATTCGGATACGGATTGTGACATATCAAGCGTCACCATTAACTCACGAAGGATATTTTGTGCTTTTTGGATATTTGTATTTTTTAACTCGATGTTATTTGTTTCAATTCCTTTTTTCGCTTGGTTTAAAAATTTTAAACAACCATTGTAGAGCATTAACGTCAATTCACCTGGTGTGGATTGAGTCACACTGTTTTGTTGATAGGCTTTATATGGATTATTTACTGCCATTTGAATGCACCTCGACTAAATTTCTATTTTTATTATGAACCTGTACTAAACATACCTGCAAGATAAGTAGATTGTGAATTTGCTTGTTGAATTGCCTTTTCCATGGAGGTAAATTGCTTCCAATAACGACTTTCCATCGTTGCTAAACGGTCTTCAAAACGTTTAACTTGATTATCGTATCCATCTAATAAACGACCAAGTACAAAATTATTATTCACAGTTGCTGACTCAGAACCAGCTTTGGCAGTAATGCTTTTTCTAGCATCTTCAAGCGCCTTGGTTAATCGTCTTGCTATACCTTTATCAGAATCAGTCTCCCCGCCTGCGGCAAACAATTCATACACTTGGTTTGGATCCTCAGATATTGCTTCTCTCAACTTTGTTTCATCAATTGTAAGTTTCCCATTTTCTAAATAGTTACTAGAAGTGGTAATACCGAGTTGACTTAACGAGATTGAGTTAGGTGACTTTCCAACAGCCGAACTCATGGCCGAACGCATTTTGTTTAAAACACTCGTAATGATACTATCATTTTTCAGTGTTCCACTCGTCGCTTTTTCGTCCCATTTTTTAATCTGTTCTTCTGATAATGATTCTTTTTCTTTTTCTGTTAGCGGTTGATAATCCTTATATTTGGTCTCTCGAATTTGAGTATTTAAGTCTTCAATTAGCTTATTGTACTCGTCTACGAATTTAGTGACAGAGCCTAGGATGGAGTCTACGTCTGGAGCCGAGCTAAACGTGATTTCTTTTTGGTTTGCTTGTTTTAGAGAAATTTCAAAGCCACTTATTTGGAATGTGTTGGATTGTCTTTCAGTTGTTAGTCCATTGTAAGTGAACATAGCATTTTGCCCTTTAGTTCCACTACCATTTTTTGCTGCAACAGTATTATTTACTTCAACTTTTAAAAATGCAAAGTTCGCTTCATTTCCAATAAACTCGATTTCACTTCCATATGTTGGGGGTTCTACAGTATCATCTTTTATATCTCCGCTATACTTCGCAGTAAATGCGATTTTACCAGTGAAAGAATCGAAAAAAGCATTGACTCCAGAGTTTTTATTGATATCATCTAATACACTTTGCATCGTAGATTTGCCTTCTGTTATCACTACATTATATTCTTCCAATGTACCATCTGCATTAATAGAAGAAATAATAAAATCATCTGCCGTAGCAGGTAATATATCCTTTAAATTCGCTTCTGAAGCCAATACTCTATCCTTACTTTGCATAGTAGCAGACTCTGCTAATTTCTCTACGTTGATCTTCCCGGAAAAATCACTTGTTGAGTTAATATTTTTTACCGAAACATCATCGGGAGCTGAAGATGTAACTGTTTTTTTGATAAATGTCGATTGCCTTAACATGCTATCATTTGTTAAATTACGGAAGTCATTTAAACTTCTGTTTACTGTCCGATAATCATCTCGTTGCCATTCTGTATATTGTTTCTTTTGTGTTATTTTATCTAAAGGGATTCGATGTGCAGTCATTAACTCTTTTACCATCGTTTCTGTGTCCATCCCACTTGCTAATCCACTGATTCGTAAAGCCATCTTTCTCCCTACTTTCTAAATCTTCCTGTCTATTAATACACCAACAAAATCTAACATCGCGGCATGCATGTCCATCAATTTCTTATTTGGAATCTCTTGAACAACTTCATCCGTCTGTTTATCGACTAATGTCACATAATATTTGTTTAGTTTTTCATGGTATTCATACCTCAGTTTTGTGCTAGTTGTTTCTAGAAACTTGTTTAAACTTTCGGTCATTTTCTCTGCTATATTTGGGGATAACCCTTCTTTTATAGTTGCTTCATTTTCGTATTTAGGTTGCTTTTCTTTCACAGCAGTAACATTATTAGTAGTTGTTGCATTAACGCTATTATCTCTCTTAGAAGCAACATTTTGTTGAATACGAGTACTACTATCAGCTAGTCGATTTACCATGCATCACTTGCCCCCTTGTTAAGATAATCCTTATATTCTTTATCGGCAAAATGGAAGGAATTTTAAGGATGAAAGATAAATTAGCATAATATATTTACACACAAAAAAGCAACCTATGAAATAAAGGCTGCTCCAACTTATACATATTATAGTTTCACATCAATGTTCCCACCTAAATGTGGTTGAGCAGCTTGTTGAAGCATTGCTGCATCAGTCGTACTCATCAACTTCTGAACAGAATCGCCTTGTTGTTCTGCACTTCCCATTGCTTGCTTCAAGACGGATATGGAAGCTTGTTGTTGGACTTGTCCTTGGCTCAGTGCCATCGATAATAATGCGATATCCACGCTAACACCACCTTTCTTCTAATGTACAACAGATTGTAACTGGTTTTCAAGAGACTGAACTTCTCTTTTCTTTTCATCTAATTGACGATTTAACCTAGCAACCTCATCGGGAGATAAGTCATGTTCAAAAGCATATTCGGCTATTTCTTTCATATCATATAGTTTATGTTCTATTTCCTCTAAGATAGTATCTCGTTTCTTAGTCCATTCGAGCAATTCTTCGAGAATTTTTTTCTGTTCTTGGGTCTCTTTATCCATATGATTCCTTTCATCTAGAGGGCTATGTATAATTGTCGTAATTATATAATAAGCTATTGCTGATTGACAAATTTCCAGTGAATAACTCCCTGCCCCGTTAGAAATATTCACGTTAATTCAAACAAACATGAATGTTTTAATTTTCATGTTTGTTTATAATATAGGGACGTTTCTTCATTTATCACTTTTTTATTTCAGCACATACTCCCCTACTTCAAATCTGTTTTTTAATCAGGTACCATAATTTGACCGTTTCTTTCATTAGTTAAAAGAGTATGCATAATTAGCTTGGATAATTGGCTGGGTTTGTATGGTTTAATTAAGTAGTCCTTTGCTCCTAGAGAGAATCCTCGTTCTTTTTCATCAAGTGCTGTTGAAATGAAAATCGGAATATTTTTCAATTTTTCGGTTTCTTTCATTACTTTCATAATTGTCCAACCATCAACTTCATCTGCAAGCATAATGTCCAGAACAACAGCATCTGGGGCTTCTTTTTTCATTTGTTCCAATGCTTCTTTACCGCTCTTATGCTGGCTTACATGAAAACCACTATTTTGTAACTCATAGTTTAATAGTTCCGCAAGACTTAAATCATCTTCAACGACCATTATTGTGTAGTGATTAAGCATAGAAGCATCTCTATCCTCATTTTCTTTATTAGCGCTCATTGTAACTCGTGAGAAGTGAGTGGTAAATGTGCTGCCTTTCCCATACTCGGAACTTACGGAAATTTTTCCGTCGTGTCCTTTCACAATCTCTTGAACGATAGCGAGTCCAAGACCTGTACCACCAATTCTTCGTCGGTCAGAATTGTCGACCCTGTAAAATTGTTGGAATAAGTTAGGGATTGCATCTTCTGGTATTCCAAGTCCCTCATCTTTTACATCAATAATAACTTGGTCTTTGCTGCCATAAATACGGATTGAAATATTTCCTCCTTTTGGAGAATATTTAATCGCATTACTTAATAAATTAATAAACACCTGTTCTATTTTATTTCTGTCTCCTAGAATAATAGCATTATCTAATTCTACTGAGTAAGTTATCTTGTGTAATGATGAGTTAATTTCTTGAAGTTCGATGACATTTTGAACAATTGATGATAAGTCTATATATTTCTTTTCATAATTCTGTTTTCCAGATTCCATTCTTTGGATATCAAGAAAATCATTTATCAAGGCAGTTAGCCTTTTAGATTCATTATAAATGGTTTGCAAATATTTTGTTTTTCGTTCAGGCTTTAATTCTTTTGTTAACAACAACTCTGTGAAGCCGAGAACGCTGGCTAACGGTGTTCTTAATTCATGGCTAACCGTACTGACAAATTCTGACTTCATTTGTGCTATTTCATATTCTTCCGTAATATCATGATGGACTAGTAATGTTCCAATGTGCTCATTACAGTCTTTAATTATTTTACAATAAACTCTAATTACTTGCTTGTTGTCGGTCTTTTTGTAAATAAATGAACGCTCCTCATCAGGGGAAAGAAATGCAGAGTCTATCAAATCATCCAAAGATTGAATAAACTCTTCGTCTTGAATTTGTGCTGCCATGATCTCACTCCATTTTTCCCAAGGAAGTTCAATCATTTGTTCAGGTGTGTCATTCCGTTTAAATATTCCATAAAGCTGTTTGTTCACTTGAATAATATTACGGTCAGTATCAATTAACTGTATACCTTCCTTGACTGTGTTTAGTATATCTTGATTTAAACGTCGATCTTCCTCTGATCGTTCAAATAATTTAATTTTTTCAAGATAGACGGCAATTTGTTTAGCCAATGTTTCATACTCAGTAATTTCATTTTTCGAATAAAAGTCACCATATCTAGATAACACTATAACGGCTTCTACTTGAGAAGTAGATAAAATAGGCAAATATAAGTCAAAGCTATAATTGAAGGTTTCATGGTAACCCTTTTCCATAGGATGTTGTACCCTTTTCACTGTAAATGGCTTTTTTTCATTTGTTAACCGATGAATCAAGCCGTTGTCCATGTTATTCCTAAATTGTTCGATCCCAAAATTAGAAACTCCATATGAAGCAAAAGACTCTTCGTAAAGCAAGGAAATCATTCCTTTATCCGATTCAGTGATTTTACACATATTTTCGATGATACTTTTAAGAAATTCCTTTTTATCAAGTGAGGCGGAAATACTATTAATTAACTCATTCCTCCGCATTAGTTTTTGTTCATTACTCGTTACAGTGCTAAGTGCAGTTTGAAGTTCGTTTTGCTGGGCTAGAAGTTCTTCTTGTTGAGCGACTAGTTCTTCGTTATGGACCAGCAAATCTTGTTCTTTATCCTGAATACTGCCCACCATCTTCTGGAAAGCAACTGATAAGATACCGAGTTCATCTTTTCTGTTTGTATTGTCTATTAGGACCGCATCTCTGCCCGCAGCAATTTCATTTGCAGAAAAGGTAAATTCAGAAAGGGGTTTTCCAATGCTCTTAAATATATTGCGAATTATAAAGAATAAGAGAATTAGGATTAATATAAAAAAGATAATTACATAGTTTTGGATGTTTAACTGTTCCTCCGTTAGTTTGTTGGAATTATCTGTATGTTGTCCATCAAGTAGAATGATAAATGATTTAGCTTGCTTAAGAAATCCTTCTGCCATAAAAATGACATTACTATCTTGAAGGTCAATACTAGGGTCCTGATTTTTTTCATACTCATTCATAATTAGAGGAACCAACGTAGCAAAATAATAAGACGTAAAGTTTTCAATATCCTGATAGATTAATATTTCTTTCTCGGTTTCAATTAATTGACTGAGTTCAGTAAGGTTTCGTTTGATTTCACTTTCAAGATTCAGTGTTTCCTCCATATTTTCCGGTGCATTAATAGCAACAGAGTCCGTCATTATTAAAATATCGGAATTAAACTGGTTATAGATATAGTTAATTATTTGCTGTTTTTCTTCAATATTACTGCGCTCTTGAATATATTCGTCATGTATTTTATCCTGAAAATAAAATAGTAACCCGCACCCCATAGCAAAAAAGAGAAAGTAGATTCCCATTAATGCTAATATTTTGCGTGATAATGAACTATTAAAATAATTAACTATTTTCATTAAGGATATCCCCAACTAATTCTAAAAGTTTCAATGGACTAAATGGCTTAGCCATAAAATAATCGGCACCTGTTTCCAATATCTGCTTTTGTTCAAATTCCTGACTTTTCGCTGATAGTATTAGAATTTTCGTATGCTTGTTTGTTTCGGCATGCCGTATTTTTTCAACAATTTCAAGTCCTGTATATACAGGCATCATATAGTCTAGAATGACCAAATCATAACGATTATTTTGCAAAAATTCCATTGCCTCACCGCCATCAGCCGCTACATCAATCATATAATTTTCATCTTCGAACGTATCTTCAATAAGCATACGAAGTACTTCTTCATCCTCAGCTAATAAAATTTGTTTCAATATTTACCACCTCATCAGTTCTCTTATTATTTGTTTATTCGTATGATGATTTTAAAATTTTTAATTGTTCTATAATATAGACTCCTACAAGTAACCTATTAGCTATGCAATATACAAAAGAATCTTCTTAGAATACTTATTTTATCATATTTAGTATTCGTTCAATTCTTACTTGCAGTTCGGTTACATTAAACGGTTTTGTTACATAATCATCGGCACCTAGCCTTAATGCTCGTTCTATCTCATCTTTACTTTTTCTACCAGTAAGCATTAATATCTTATATTTTTGTGCATTTTTTCCTTGTTTGACTTTTTGGAGGACCTCTAAACCATCCATAACTGGCATGATACCATCTAGAATTAAGAAATGGCTGACATCCTCTTTTGCATGTTCTGAGTTTAAAAAGGATGGTCCATTTTCAAATACCTTAATGTTTAACTCGATATTATCAATGGTTATGGATTCTAGAATTTGAGCCAATAGGGTCCTAATGATGATATCGTCATCGACAACCGATATGTTAAGAATGTTTTTTTGGTATGCATTAGGTGTCAATTGTAAACACTCAACTCTCGCTCGTCCAAGGCGTTTGGCTTCGTATAACGAACTGTCTGCTCCTTTGAAAGCTTCTGTGATTGTAACGAAGTCATCCTTTACGGTATATGTTCCTGCTGAAAATGTGACTGAAAAACACGCTTCGTTATGGGTAAATTTAATTTGAGAAAAACCTTTAATTAATTCATTTAAGCGCCTTTTTGCATCTTCACTAGTGGTGTTTGGAAAGACAATGACAAATTCTTCTCCTCCATACCGATAAATTATATCCAAACTACGAATATTCCTTTTTATATATTGAGCAAAATCCCTCAGTACTTGATCACCCATAAGATGGCCGTATGTATCATTTACTTTCTTAAAAAAGTCAATATCAACAATACTAATTGAAAATGGCTGTTTTGTTCGTTTAAAATCTAAGAAAAATCGTTGCAAACTGTCTACAAGAAATTTTCTATTATATACTTGTGTCAATTCATCAATTAATACGGATTGATCAAAAATTTTCTTGCGTTGCAAATGTCGATTAACTTTAACAACAAATTCTTCCATATCAATGGGCTTTCCAAAAAAGTCATCTGCTCCATTTTGATAAGCTTTTATACGTGTTTCCTTATTATTATTGATACTAATCATAATCGTTGGAATAAAGTATTTTTCGTTATGTTGCTGAATCTCTTGGAGTATTTGAAAACCATCTTTCTGTGGCAAGTGAATATCAAGAATGAGGCAATCTGGCTTCATTTCGAAGTACTGTTTTACTGCAATTTCTGGGTTTGTGTTAGTTATTACCATCCAACCTTTTTCTTCTAACACATCTTTAAGCAGAATGAGCATGGAAACATCATCATCTATTATTTGAATAAGAGGAGCACTAGAATTAAGGACTGTACCATTAAGATTCACTAAATTACTAGAGTTTTCGTAATTATATATAAGTTTAACTAGAGGATGTAGAAAAGCATTTAGGTCAATTCCCCTCCACTTCTCAATCTCTTCGTTTTCCAACTTAGATAATAATTCTGAAGAAATCTGCATTAGTTCGTCCAATTGTAGTGTTCCCGAAGTTCCTTTTATAGAGTGTAGGAATCGATATACTTCCTCAGTTAAAATTGTTTCTCCATTTAAAGACAACCATTCCGTCAACTTATTTTTAGTATTTTGGAATAAAATATTTTTATATTTTTGTAGATCCACTAATATCCCCCTTACCATAATGTGTAGTCTATCTCTGTTAGTAAAAACTCCCGTATTTTTTTGTTGTACTATATCAATTAAATGAGCCATATTACTATGACAAAGTTCAGCGAATTATGTAACAATTAAAAAAATTACCGATTAACTGTTATGAGTGTGAGTACAATTATTCAGGTCTTTATTCATCGAAAAATGTATAATGTAACTAGTTTACTATAGTGTGTTTCATTTAAATAAGATATTTTACACTCTCTTGGTAATAGTTAAAAGGTAAAAGGTAAAATATTTAATAGATTTTAATTAAGTTGTTACTATAAGTCCATTATTACACATATCATAACAACTAAAATATAAATTTTCTTTTTAAAAAGAATACTGAAAAATTAATCCACTCCTTAGAAAATGAGGGAGGTATGAAATTTATGAGCATCTAAATTGCGTTATTAAATTAGACACTAACGGTAATCTCGTTTCTAATAACCAAGCATTTTCTAACCAGTATGGATATAATGAGCAAGATTTTAAAGAACCCTTCTTGGATATTTTCATTCCGTATGAAACATTTGAAAAAAACCAGTATTTTGAACAGACCCTCTTGGGCAAGACACAGAGATTCAACGCATTGGGTCTCAGTAAAAACGGAGAGACCGTCGAAATCAATGTCACACTGATTCCAATAAAAAAGGAAACTGGCATGGATATTTATGTAATTATAAAAAATATTACTGAATTTCAAGAGCAGGAAAAAGAGCTATTTCTATCCAAAAAGCTCAGGTAGTATTTAATGAACTTGATGATATCTGCAATTTCTACTACGATGCCATCAACGATCTTCATCATATTTCAAAGCAATTCCCCATCATTTTTGGAATAAACACGGAACAAATTTTTTCACCCTCACTAAAACATCAATTACAATATGTCCATCCTGAAGATTTAGATAAAGTAAAAAATACAGTTTATACCACTATAAGTGAAAAAACTGGGTATCAAATAGAATATCGATTACTTAGAAAAGATCGAACCGCCCTATATGTTTTTGAACAAGCAGAAATTGTTCTTGATAAAAAGGGCCAACTCGATGGGTTGATTGGATTTTTTCAAGATAACACAGAACGTAAAATTTCTAATGACTTATTAGAAAAAGAAAATCAGTTAACGCTTCTTAATGACAACCCAATTGTAGGAGTATGGTCTGTTAATGTGCAGACAGATCAATGCCTGAACACCTCAATGGGAATTGAGTATATAAGTGGTTATACAAAAGACGATTCTCTAATCGCCTTTCAAAACCTTTAACATCTAATGACCTACTTGCCCGCCGTGGCGGGGATGAATTTATGGTGTTAATAGGAAAAATGGAATCGATTGAATCTCTGGAAATTATAATCAACAAGATAATTGAATGTCTAAATGAACCATTCTATATAAAAGAGTACAAGTTATATCTCACTGCAAGTATTGGTATTAGTACCTATCCTGAAAATGGTGTAAGTATCCTAGAATTATTAAGAAACGCAATTCTTGCATTATCTAACTCCCAAAAAGAAGGAAAGAACTATTATAAAATTCTTTCGAACTTAAGTAGTATTCAGTCCTTTAAAACCTATAGCATTGGACGAGATTTAAAAAAAGCTGTAGAGAACAAAAACTACGCTATAAACTAAAACTCTTGATAAACCACGTTTCTTCAGACAGTTGAATTATCAAGAGTTTACTTAGGCAATTATTATTCTATACCAATAATTTTTTACTTTGTTAAAGAGAGCATAAATGGAATCGTTATCTGTTCTCCTTCAAAATCATATACAAAATTATGTTGTATTTTTTCTTTATCTTCATCTCTCACAAGTTCCATCTTATAGGCAGGCTTTAAACTTGAAAGCTGTGTTTTGAACTCCTTTGCAACCTTACGTGGTACTCTCACAGCTTTTTCCTCACCACTAACGACCATATTAAAGGATTCTAAGTCTGCGTCATATGGACCTGTCTCTAATTTTGATTGATAAGTGTGGTAGTAATAATCTAATATCTCATTTGTATTTAATTTGGATTGACAATTCAATAAATAATAATGCTCATTAATATTACTTTCCATAGACTTTAGCTCTATAGCAGTTGAGCCAATCGCTCCCTCTATCTCCTTTAATTCATCAGAAAGGGTTGTTTCTACTTCTTCCTCCAAACGCTTTAGTTGTTCCTTGACGTAATCATTCTCCAAATATGTTAATTTTATTTCTTCTGCTTTTGCCCTTTTGCGATTCTCATATTCTGAGGATTTTTCAAATTCATCTTTTTCGCCTAATTCAATTCCCGCTGCCTCAAAAAGGAAATCATATAAATTAGTGTTCTTAGCTTCTTCTAACTTCACTCCAATTGAATTTTCAAGATGACTTTTCTTTTCTTGAAGCTTTTCTAATTCATTTTCGATATTCCGTTTCTTTTCCGCCAATTTTGTGTATTCTTCACTATAGTTTTTTGGTTTCCTTATGTATTTTACAAATTCCTTATAATTATCTGTAATCAAACTAATTTCGTAAGACTTAATTTCACGTTCTAATTCTTCAAGCGCACTGCTCATGTTAGTTTCAGCATTGGAGGTAGCTTCTGCTAATTCAAAACTTAGAAGAGCCTTACTATTTAACGAATCCAATCCCTTTAAGGCAACTTTTCCAATTTTATTCAATTTGCTCTTACTTTTATACTTTTTCATCATTTGAATCAACTTATCATCTAGCAACCTAAGAGCATCACGACAAAAAACATTTTCATAATCTAAATTGGCTAAATTTAAAGAAGTGTGTCCGATAGCATTTCGATCACTCGGATCAAAAGTATCAGCTAAAAGTTCAATACCAGCTAGATCTTTATGGATGATAAAGTGCATTAAAGGTGTCATGCCCCAGCTGTCTTTTATGTTTTTTAAATCTGAGTGCTCTCTAAAGAAACTATAATCTTTACTGCTCACTGCATTTAGAATGATACCTGAAACATTTTTTTTTGCCGCTTGAAGGTATTGTTCTAGTTTCTCTGCCAGTTGTTGATCCACTTCTTTAATAGAATTTATTTGTTGTTCTACTTCTTCAAATGCATAGGTACCAATTTTTGCACGAACATAATACTCATCATATGAAACATTTGGATTGATTTGGTTTAACTCTTCTAAAATGGTAAGTACATCCTCAAATACTTCACACTCTAATTTTTCTGCTGCTTTTGCTTCAAGTAATTGAATATACTCTTCTTTTATCGATTGAATTCTATTAATCTCTTGAACCAGCTGCTCAGATGATTTTATATGCAAAGTCTTTTGTTGTTTCACAATATTAATGGCCCTGTCATACTGATTTTCTTGTATAAAAGCGTCCTTTTGTTCCTCTAACAAATTAAATTCATGCTGAGCTTTTCTTTGATCAATTGTTTGTTTTAACTCAATAATTTTATTACTTTCCCATTGTTGTAACTGTTCTAGACTAGAAAAATAACTATACGCTTCAACAAAATTCAAGTGTTCCATTCTAATTAGACAGCCATAGTAGTAAAGGGAAGCGCAATATTCTTTGTTGTTGCTAATAACTATTTTTTCAAGCGATAAAAATCTGTTTTCAGCGGCATCATAATGGTTATTGTCTATTTTTAATTTGATTTCATTCAATTCAATTAAGACATAATCTTCATATTTACTTCTCAAGTAAGAATCATCCGATATAAGAAGTTCCTTTAATTGCTCGAAAAACTCAGTAAACTTCTTTGATCCAATATCAATATTGCGACCATTTATTTGCAGAGACTTTTCCGTTTCACTTATTTCAGCCATTACAAGATCTTGAAACTTAACTACCATAGCTGAACCAAAAGCATGCTTCAAACCAATAAAATAATCGCATAGCAAAATCCCATCTTTTCCTGACTTAAAAACAGTCGTATCATACAATGCTATGATTCTGCTTTCATCAACTCCATATATGTTTACGACATTAGATAATTTTTTTTTCAGGAATATTGCCAGTATGTAGTTTGGATCCTTCTAAGCTTGATTTAGCTAATTCTAAAACTTTGCCAATTATCTCTGAGGAAATAGTATAATAATCTTTGTCATTTGTAATTAGATCCATTTTCTCAACCTGTTCAGTTGTTTCCTTCTCTGACTTACTTCCAAAAAGTTTCTTAAACATTTTACAACCACCTACTCTTTTTATTATTTAACTTGTTTACTTGTCTTTACGGTTTTCTTTTATCATTTTATAAATTCGTTTTTTCTGTTTTTCTCTTCCCACTTATTAGGAGTGAATAGGCTACACTTAACGGTCTCGGGACGAAGGTAATTGTAATCGAACAAAATCGATACAAATATTCGGTATCAGCCATTTCAGTTATCTGAGAAAGAACTATAGATGGAAACAAAACGTCACCACAGTAACCTAGAATATCTGGATAATTATTGAAAGCAAAAACCTTACTAGCGTAATCAAAATACTCACCATTTCCCCAACTGATTCTATAAGTACGCTAACCCTGGTCCTTTTGTATCAATGCCTACCCATGCAACGACGAGCGTCATAGCTTCCCCTCCAATGATTTTTAAACAATTCACCATTTATATCACGGTGTCTTTAAATAATATCTCGTTAGTGAATTCTAATTCAATTTTTTATTAATAACTTCCTCTTCTTCCAATATTATCATAATTATTGAATTTTGCAGTTGAAAATTTTCTGAACTTTCTTCAATATTGAGGTATTCCTTCCATAAGACTTACCTTGCTGTTCAAGTATTTCCCAGTGCTGTTTCATGACATTACATGGAGGCTTGTTGTTAGGACTTGTCCTTGACTCAGTTCCAACGAAAGTAATGCGATATCCATGCTTATACTATCTTTTTAGCTTATTGGGCAACAGGATGTAATTGTTCCTCTAAGGAATCCACTTCTCTTTTCAATTCGTTCAATTGGCTATTCAATTGGTCAATTTCAAGTGAAGTAAGTTGATGTTCCAGAGTGTATTCAGCTATTTCTTTCATTTCATGAAGCTTCACATCTATATCTACTAATATACGGTCTTGTTCCTTACACCACTCTAGCGGTTCTTCCAGAAACTTTTGATGTTCTTGTTCATCTTTATCCATCTAGTTTCCTCCTTTCAACCAGCTTTTCCTGCCACATAAAAAAGGGAACCCCAGTAAAACTAGGGTTCCCTTCATGTATTCTAAAATTATTGTAATAATTGAAGAACAGATTGTGGTTTTTGGTTTGCTTGAGCCAACATTGCTTGTGATGCTTGTGCAAGAATTGATTCTTTTGTTTGGTTCATCATTTCTTTCGCCATCGTGCGAAACATTTACTTTCATAAATGACTAGACTATATCTTCACCCTCTAGTTTAGTAGGGGTCGGGCACTTCGGATTCGCAGTACTGATGTATACTGTTTCACCTACGGATTTCATCACCATAGCTTTCGCCTTAGATGGTCTATCCTAGTCGTTGAACCTTCTCCACTCTTTCGAGACAGGAGCTTGGCTGCTGATTGCCCAATCTCGCTTCTTTTCAACCATTCACGCTTGCCATTTCTAGCTACGTTGTAGGGAAGTGAGTTTTAGGGGTTTCCAGCAATTCACCCGATAATGATCTCTAGCCGTTACCAGCTAGGACGACTGTGCTTGTTACTAGCTTAAGCAGCTAAAGCATAATCTACGTCACGGATACGAGATTCCGCAGCAGTTAAGTTTTCAGCAGATGTTCCTAAGTTATTGATTGTGTGGTCTAAACGGTTTGAATAAGCACCTAGTTTTGAGCGTTCTTTTGAAACTTCAGTTATCGCATTTTCAATATTTGTAATTGAAGCTTTAGCAGCATCATGTGAAGAAACATCAACACGTCCAGCTGCATCTAGATTCAATACACCAGATGTTTTCATATTTCTAATATTTAAGCTTAGATTTTGATCTTCGTTAGCCCCAATTTGGAATGTAACTGAACCAGCATCCACAACAACATCTTTTGCAGCTAAACCGTCCTCTGAATATCCAGCATTTGTTTTAATAGTAATTCCAAACTCAGAGAAGTTTAATTCTTGTGCCCCATCAACATTTGCAATAGTTTGTGATTTTGTACCAGCAGAATTTTCCATAGTTAGTTCTCCAGCTGCACCTGATGTAATTGAGTAAGTGTCTGCTGCTGAACCATTTGTTTGAACAGTTGCAACACCTGTAACATCTAATGCAGTTGTTGTTAAAACATCTTGGTCAACAGTACCACCGAGACCACCGTTAAGTAATGTTTGTTTGTTAAACTCTGTTGTATCTCCAATACGGTCAATCTCTTTTTTTAGCTCGTTCATTTCCTCTTGGATAGCTTCTCTATCTTGAGTTACGTTTGTATCGTTACCACCTTGGACTGCTAATTCACGCATACGTTGTAAGATTGAATGTGTTTCGTTTAATGCACCTTCAGCTGTTGCAATCATTGAGATTGCATCTTGAGCATTAGCTGAAGATTGGTCTAAACCACGTACTTGTGCACGCATTTTTTCAGAGATCGCTAAACCTGCTGCGTCATCTCCAGCTTTGTTAATACGAAGACCTGAAGATAATTTCTCCATTGATTTAGATTGAGCGTTGTTAGCTGCTCCTAATTGACGATGTGTGTTAAGGGCTGCGATGTTGTGATTAATTCTCATTATAAGTTCCTCCTTGGAATGTGTTGCTCACGTCCTTGTGAGCAGTGTTTTTAGTATGTAGGCCAGAGAACTGAGCCGGCCGGACACAGTTTTTCTTGGTTACATACTTAGTATCGGAGTCGTTATTGATTGTTTAATAGTTTAATAAGAATTATTTTGGCGAATTATTGAACTTATTTGTTCAATTTGAAAATATCTAAGTTTTTAATAACAGATTCTGCATTAGAGTCAGATATATCTTGTCTTAGTTCACCTCGAATAACATCAATACTTCTAGGTGCTTGAATCCCAATTTTTACTTGGTCACCCTTTACTTCTGTAATGATTATTTCTACGTCTTCACCGATCCAGATTGTTTCTCCTACTTTACGAGATAGTACTAGCATATGCTCACCCCTTTTGACTTTCTGTTGAAATGAGGTGACGAATCGAGTAATCGTCATTGTTTAAGATGACTTGTTTTGCTTTATTGTTATTTGTATTTAATACGATTGGTGCTTTTAGATTAATGGTCGATTCAGCTATTGATTCTTTTAATGATACGATTGCAAATACGGCAACTTCTTTTTCTTCTTTTACTTGAAGAGAATGTACAGTTGCTTCTTCTAGATCGAAGGTATAGTTTGTTGTAATGGTATATGGATTTGTTACGATAAATGCTAATGCTTGTGTTTGAATGGATTGTAGTACATGAAATACCTCGTTATCTTCTATTGGAAGTAATACGAAATCATGTTCCTCTTCGAATCCTGGAATTCCATGTTCGAAAGTGATTATATTAGTTGTTTCTATTGCGATTTCTCCTGAATAGGCTGGTTGAATGTTCATTGGTATGCTCCTCACTTATCTTATACTTTCCAGTCTATTTCTATGGAAGGTTCTTGTGCAACATCTACTATTACTTTTCCTGGTGTATAGTCATGAATTGGTTTATTGATTTTTACGTTTATTTTGGGATCATTTTTTTGAACTTGTATGTCTACGTTGGCTTGTGTATAGGACATTTTTACAGAATTTGCACTTGGGATGAATTTAATACCGAGTGCTTTTTGTCGAGGAATAGTTCTAGAATCGATAATCGACGACATAGCATTTCCGCCTTTTTCGATACTCATTAGCATATCCCCTTCTCTCACACGACGTGCAATTCCAGCCATGACACCTTGTGCCCCATTTTGTGCATGGTTTCTTGCTAGTTCTATCATCGTCTTTAATCCTAGTTCACTTCTTGCTTGTGATGAGTCAATATGTAACTGTCCTTGTGTAGTGTTAATGGATAGTTCAGCTGCAGGTTGTTCTATTTGCACATCTGCTGGTTTTTGTTTTATTTGCTGCTGCGGTTGTTGAACGGTTAGTCCGAGTTCAGCTTTTGTTGTTCGTATTTGAATTTGTGGGATTCTCATGTAAACCTCCTTTAAAGAAAGCGTATGAACAGGATGTCCATACGCTTTTTATGATTATCTTAAAAAGTCTACTAAGGTTGCTTGGATAATTTTCGATCCAATAGATAATGCAGCATTATGAATAGATTCTTGTGTAATCATATCTGTAATCGCTCGTTCGTAGTCAATGTCTTCGTTCTCCGACATAAGTGTCGTTGCGATGATTTCTTGGGTCGACAATCGGTTGTCCATCATTTCCACACGGTTTTGGCGTGCTCCGATATCTGCACGGTTTACTAACACAGCACTTTGCATGTCACTGATGCCTTTTAAATAACCGCTTATTACCGTTCCCTCACTACCATCACTTAAAGATGTCTCGATTTTTCCAAGCAGGCCATCCATATCAGTGAATAATTCAAGTCCATTCATATTTACTTTAATTTCTACGCCGTCATATACTTCTATTTTCACTTCTTTCAATAACCCTGTAGAAACTTTTGCATCTGCAAAATTAGTACCATCGTGCAATGGAGTTAATGTATTGGTGCCAGTAAATATATATTTGTCGCCCACTTTTGTGTTGCTTAAGTCTTGAAGTTGCTGACGAAGTTGTGTTACTTCGGCTTGTATTTTTTTTCGGTCATCTGAAGTATTCGTATCGTTAGCTGCCTTTGTTACTAATTCTTGTACTCGAATCACTACTTGTCCAACATGGTCTAATGCATCGTCCGAGCTATTCAACCAGTTGTTTACTTCTCCAATATTGCGTTGGTATTGTTCTACTTTATTTAAATCTGTACGGTAGCCTATTCCTTTGATGGCTACTACTGGATCTTGTGATGGTTTTGTAATTTTCTTACCTGTTGTTATTTGGTCTTGTACTGTACTCATTTTGCCATAGCTATTCGATAAGTTTCGTAGCATATTATCTGACAGCATTGATTGTGTTACGCGCATTTATTGTACCTCCTTATGTGTCTAGTCTACAGGCGCTTTTCTACCTGTCTAGCTTCAGCGCCTTGCTCCTGCGATTACTCGTCGCAGAAGATCGTTGCTCCTCGGGGTCAAACGGATAATTGCTGTGGTGGCTGAGGTGCTGCCTCCTCGCAATTATCCATTTGCCTGTCGGAGCAGAGACAGGCGCTTACGCTTTTCTATTTATAATCCCACTCTACCCATGCCGTTGATGATTTTGTCTAGCATTTCGTCTACGACTGTGATCATTCGTGCATTTGCGTTGTATGCTTGTTGGAATGTGATCATGTTTGTCATTTCTTCGTCAAGCGACACTGAGCTCATAGAAGCACGGTTGTTTGAGACCGTTATTTTAATTGTTTCGGAGTTAGCCGCAAGTCTCGATGCTTGTTCTCCGTTTACTCCTAATTGGCCAATGATGGATTCGTAATATGTTTGAATCGTTGCACCGTCGATATCCGTGAGTGAATTAAATTTTAAATTGGATAGTAATAGCGCATTTGCACCATTACCTTCTTCTTTTGCTCCAACTGGAGAGTTCGAAGCTGCGAGTAATGATGAATTGGATTCGAAGATAGAGTCAATGGAAATAGAACTTGCTGTAATTGCAGCGCCGTCTGATGCTACAAAAAATGGCTTGCCTAATACTCCTTTTAAATCCGTTCCTGCTCCATGAATCGAATTAAATTCATTTACAAAAGCAAGTGCTAACTTATCTAGTTTTGCAAGCATATCTGGATAGACACCTTTTGCCGCTCCTCCATCGTTATAGCCGAATGAATTGATCAGTGACTTCAGTACGCCTAAGTCCGATAATTTGGATACGTTGATTGTATCTGTTACCGCTCCGTCTGTTCCATCTGTATTTAACTTAACTAATTGAAAGCCTTCTACTGGACCTGTTGGGGAGGTGCCATCTCCTGCTGGAATAGCGGTGGATGGCGTTGTGCGAAATTGTTTATACTCTTTACCATTCACAAGTTCTACTTTTGTGCCATCCGCCAGTTTTAAACTGACCGTTGCAATTCCTTCTGCGACAGCTTGTGAATTTCCACCTGTTTTTTTATAAGAAACGTCTATTGGATAGTACGCTGCTAATTCGTCAATTAAGACATCTCGTGCATCGTATAAATCGTTCGGCATATAGCCATTAGGCTCGATCGTTTGAATTTGTTCATTGATCGATACTATTTGTTTTAAAATCGAATTGCTATCGCTAGATAACACGCCAATTTCATTCGCAATATTACCTTGAATTTGGATTAGTTGGGAGCTGATATAGTTAAATGATTCTGCAATTGCAATCCCTTTTTGTACGACAACTTTACGTGTTGCCTCGCTTTCTGGGCTTGTATTTAAGTCTTGAAGTGAGCTCCAAAATTGGTTCAGTGATTCGTTTAGACCGTAATCGGATGGTTCAGCCATAATATCTTCCATTTGTGAAATGGCAGTCGATCTTGCATCCCAGTAGCCGAGTTTACTTGTTTCTTGACGATACTGGCGATCGATGAATTGGTCGCGCACTCGTTGTACAGATCCAGCTTGTACTCCAGTACCTATCTGACCAACTCCTGTTGCTGCATTTAAGCCTGTTGCTGGATAGCCTTTAGACGCTTCCAAGTTGACCCGCTGTCTCGTATAGCCAAGGGAATTTGCATTCGCTATATTATGTCCTGTTGTATACAGTCCAGATTGTTGTGTAGTAAGTCCGCGTTTGCTTGTTTCTAGTCCCATAAATGTAGATGCCATGGGTGAGCCTCCTTATGCCTGTGTATCGAAGTAATTTTTGTTTTGTGTTGGACCTTTTACTTCGCTATTTGAGTAGTTGATTTGATCTGGTTTTGGTCGTAGCATGTCTAATGTCATATTGACGAATTGCAGTGATTGAAACGTCATTTTTTGGTTGAGATCATTTTGATTTTTGAGTGTTTTAATCGTTCGTAGAAGCTTTTTGCGTGCTTCTGTTAGTAACTCTTTTTCTTCTAGTATGTTGGTATTTTCTAAGACGAGTGCAACAGTTTGGTTGTCAGTAGGAGCAATTCCTTTTGCTCGTAGGTAATCCGTTACCTCTTGCTGACGCTGTCGTTCAAGTTGTGAGATACCTGCTATGTGCGCTTGCTCGTCCTTGAGCAGTTGGTTTAGATTGTCCATGTCGGAAGTTTTGATGGCTTCTGTTTTTTTATAGGCAACCTCTAATAAGCTTTTGTGTAGCATGTCGAGCTTGTTTAGGGATTGCAGAATTTTTTCTATGGACATTTTGGAAAACTCCTTTTAAATTCGGTAATAATTTAGTAAGTTTGATGCTAGTTTTTTGGCATCTACTTTATATGTGCCGGCATCGATTTCTGATTTGATAGAAGCAACTCGTTCTGCTTGTTCTACTTCTAGGGGTGATTTTTGTTGCATGCTTTTTGCAGCGGCTGAAATTTCTAGTTGATCGGCTGTTGGTTTTGATGCTTTTTGTGCTTGTTCGGTTTGTTGTTGGTTGCGTTTATATGGATTCACTTGGTTTAGTCCGATATTTGTGATTTTCATAAGATGATTTCCTCCGTTCTTTTGTGTGAAGTGTCTATTGGTTATTTCGGTTGCGATTGGGAAGTGTTTAGAGGGAATTATATGAAATATTTGAGAGTGCGGGGTTTTGGGTGATTGTTTGAATGAGTTGGAATTGTCACTTGAGTGGCTAGCAACCAAAACAAAACTGCGTCCTTTCCCTGTGTCAGACTCAAATATTTTTTCAATTTGTGGCTGACACAGGGAAAGGTTACTAAATCCCGCTAGAAAAACATGCTCAGCCCACAGGAGTTCGACACAAATGCTCCTTCAATTTGTGGCTAACTCCTGGGCGCGCTGCTACTGGAACAGAAGTTTAGTGGGTTGGTTTGGGGGAGCACTTTCTTTTTTTAGCCACAAATTGAGGTACATTTGAGTCTAAAAAAAGAAAGCTTGGTTGGTTTGGGTCGATTTTGTTTTGTGACCCGCCCCGGTGTTAGCCACAAATTGGAGTGCATTTGAGTCTAACACAGGGGCGGGGCAGCGGTTCTGTTTGGGTGACTGTTTGATGGAGATGGAATTACTTCATGAGTTGTGGCAGCCCAAACGAAACTGCGTCCTTTCCCTGTGTCAGACTCAAATGTTTTTTCAATTTGTGGCTGACACAGGGAAAGGTTACTAAAGCTAGAAAACGCACTCAGCGCACAGGAGTTCGACACAAATGCTCCTTCAATTTGTGGCTAACTCTCCTGGGTGCGCTCCTTGAAACCAACCCAAGTACTATGACTAGATAGACCCTCCATTACTACACGTTAAATTTTTCTGTTTAAATTATTTTTCATGGTTTTTAAAATATAGCAAAATGGCTATACGACTTAACCGTAAATAAGTACAAAAAAGAGACTTTTCTCCTGTTATTGTACTTATTTTTAATTATGTCGTATGTGGATTTTGGGCGTTTTTGTAGTTTGTGAGTATTTTTTGGTGGGAGTTGTTTTTGGGGTGGATTTACTGTCCATCACATAAAAAAACTCCCACATTAAGTGGAAGTTATCTTCTGTCTTTTCGATAGGTTGCTTCATGTTCGTTTACTTTGTTGCGGAATTCTATTGCTGCATCGAATTGGCGTAGTCCGGATTTCAAATCTACTACACAGTTTTCGCATAGTTTTCCTTGTGTTATTAGTTTTCCGCAGTTATCGCATGGATAGCCTAGGTTTGGGAACGTTGCTGGTTGTAGTCTGCCTTTGCGTACCCATTTGTGTAAAAGGGATTTTTTCACGCCAATTACCTCTACAATTCGCTCGATTGTTGCTGCTCGATTTTCACGTTTGCGTAGGAATCGATAGACTTCTTCGTATAATTTTTCTTCGTCCAATGCGCATTTATTGCATACTTCTCTAATTCCTGTGTAATTAAAAAAATCGTTGCATGATGGGCAATGTTTAAGTTCTCCCATGATGATCCCTCCATACTTTTTCCAGATAGAGTATATATCGGCTGTTTATCCCTTTATTAAAGTAATGGCTTCTACTTTTGTGGCTCCTAAATCTTTTAATGCTTTGCCAGCTTGATGGATGGTTGCACCGGTTGTATAAATATCATCGAATAAAATATATGTTTTTGCTTCCACTTTGCCGATTACTTCAAATAAGGTGGATGCTTCTAATCTTTCTTTTCTGGATTTTTTTCCTTGTTCACTTGTTGCTATTTTGGTTAGGAGGTGTTGGAAAGGAATACCGGCACTTTTTAGTAACTCATCTACTTGCGCAAATGTCCTAATACGCTTCTTTTCTGGATGCATTGGGATTGGGACGATTATTCCTTCTGTTTGATTGAATACATGTCGTAATTGTTCTGCGAATACTTGAGATAACGCGACGTCTTGCATGAATTTATATTGATGGAGATAGTTTTTCATCGCTGCATTATACGTATATAAACCGGTCACTTCATCGACCATTCCTTCATACACGGTCCCTTGGAAATCGGAAAAATCGATTGCGTGGTCTGTTTTTTGGAATTTTATTAGACATCGGGTACAGGCGTTGGGTTGAATTTCGTATAGAATTAAGCTTTTCCAGGTGGGTGCGGATTGAAAGGGACTTCCACAAATGAGACAATTCATAGCTTATTCCACCTTTCGATGGAGGATTTTGCTTCATCCATTTCATGTGTGATGCCGTGGTGGAAAAAGACAATGTCTCCGCTTGGATAGTTAAAGGAACGCCCCACTCGTCCACTTATTTGAATAAGGGCGCTTGCTGTGAAGATTTTCTGTTCTGCTCCAACTACTGCAACATGTACGTTTTCAATCGTAATTCCTCGTTCTAAAATCGTTGTTGTGAGTAATCCTGGGATTTTCTTTTCCCGAAGCTGCATAACGATTTCTTTTCGTTCGGGATGTTCTGCATGTACGCGTGGTAGGTCGCCTGGAAAGTTTTCAAGCATATCTATTGTCGGTAAAAATACGAGGAATGGAATATTATTTTTCTGCTTTTCTTCGATCCACTCTTGTAACTTCTGAGGGACTTTTCCTTTATTCAAACGTCGATTATATCCCCAGAGACTTTCGAACATTGGAACTGGCAGGTCATGCCCATGATATCTTCTGGATAGGAAAGATTTGTTCGTGGTTTTCAATGAATCTGTTGGTGTCGCAGTTACGTAGTGAATGGTTGCTCCCTGTTTCGCTGCTTTCACTACGGCTCTTTGCAATGTTTCATCGGCATAATAAGGAAATGCATCTGCTTCATCGACAAATACAACATCGAATGCTTCTTCAAATCGGTACAGTTGATGTGTCGTGGACAATATGAGCTGAGCAAATCCTTCTTGATCAGGAGCTCCTCCGTACAATGCATGAATAACCGTTTTCGGAAATACTTTCTGAAAACGCGGAAAAAGTTCCAGGATTACATCTGTTCGAGGAGCTGCGACACACACTCGCTTTCCTTCTAGCAAACTAGCAAATATAGCAGGAAATAAGAGCTCGGTTTTTCCTGCTCCGCACACGGCATGCAATAAATGGGATTCGTTTCGTTCGACGCTTTTTAGGAGTTCTTCACTTGCCTTTTGCTGAAGAGGTGTGAGTGTTCCGCTCCAGTTAAATTCATGCAGTTTCACGCCGCGCGCAGGCTCTTTGTTCCAAAGGATTAACTCGGAACAACTACTCACTCGATTCATTCGAATACAATGGCGACAATAGACGCATTTTTTGTTACATCGTGCACAGTCAAATGTGTGGAATAAGGTTTGGTTAGAATTGTGGCATCGGTTACAGACGTACTTATTTAATTGCCAAAACAAGAAAGTGCTTTGGCTCGAGTCGATGCCGGGTTTGAGGTGAATATGGCCACTTTCGATGTGGGCGTCGATGACTTCGCGTGGGAATGGTGCATGTTCGCGAAGCCATATGCGGCCAGTGAGAAATTCTGTTACTTGTTGATCGGGCATGGGCATCTTCCTAACTGTTTAAGTTATTTGATACTTAGAATGACATTTGCTTCATTTCCCCCAGCCAAGACCCATGGAACCTTCGCCTAGGTGTGTACCGATGACTGGTCCAAAGTAGCTAATAGTGAATTGAACATTCGGTAGAAGCGCTTCTAACTCAGTTTTCCATGCGATTGCTTCTTGTTCTCTGTTTGCATGAATGATGGTTGCTTGCAATTTTTCATGCTGTTTTGCATCTGCTTGAAGAAGCTCTACCATACGTTTCATCGCTTTTTTACGTGTACGAATTTTTTCGTAAGGAACGATGACTTTGTTGTCAAAGTGTAGGATAGGTTTCACTTGAAGGACGGAGCCAATGACACGTTCAAGTCCGTTCAAGCGGCCTCCGCGGTGAAGATGCTCTAGGTTGTCCACCATAAAATAAGCACGCATTGTTTTCTTCATCATGTGCAGTTCTTGCATGATTTCAGTAGGCCCCGCTCCGGCATTTGCCATTTCAGCTGCGCGAATAGCGTAAAATCCTTGCACCATGGAAGAAACTTCTGAGTCAAACGTGTTCACTTCAATACCGTCCACCATATCACCTGCTTGGACTGCTCCGTCGAGAGTTCCGCTGATTCCACTTGAGAGATGGATGGAAATGACTGCATCGTACTCTTTTGCTAGTCTTTCAAATGTTTCAACAAACACTCCGATTGGTGGCTGAGACGTTTTCGGAAGTACTTTATCATTTCGTATTTTATCGTAAAATTCAGTTGCATCAATGTCGATTTCTTCTCTAAAAGTGTCATTTCCAATGACAACACTTAGTGGCACCATATGAATATTCAGGCGATCCCGCGTTTCCTGAGGGATATAGGCCGTGCTATCTGTTACTACTGCTGTTTTCATTAAAAAATCACACTCCTATCGCTAGTTTACTGAAAAAACTGGCTAAAAGATAGCACAAAAATACCCCCGACATGATATTTATCATATATGCGAGGGTTGTTGTCTATTATTCAGTTGTTTCTCCTATGAAATAGACACTTGTAACGAGCCAATTTCCGTCTTCTTTTACAAATACGGTTACTTGACGACCGTTTCGATCAAGCTCTGCTCCACTAGTTGGATGTGAAAGCTTGACTTCAATGTCCGCATACACTTGTGCTTGTGCTTCATCGTATTCAATGATCGTTACGTTTTCGGCAGTGCGTACAGTGTCGTATTCTGCAAATGTATCTTCGACAACGACTTTTTCATTTTCATAATTAAAGCCTTCTGGATTTTTCGAAATCGTCTTCATGTAGCGATCGATATCTTCTTCGTTGAACGCTCCCATGTATTCATTGAACGCATTCATTAGTGCCTTTTTTTCTGCTTCAGGCACATTTTGTACTTCTTCGATATTGCCACCAGCCATTTCAAAGCCAACATCTGATTTGTCTGTTGCACCGTGATCAGTTGTTGTTTCTGTATCTGTTGGAGCTACGTCGTTTACTGAATTGGCATTCTCGTTTGTATCTTCATTATTGCCGCATGCAGCTAATAGTAAGACGAATGCAGCTAGTATAATTGCTTGAATAATTTTCATTTCTGTCTCTCCTCCTGCTAGAGGTTATTTTGTCATAACTTAGACGAAAACTCAATTGATTGGTTCCCGGGGAGGAAAAATCAAATTTTAATGGAATATTCCGTTTTATATTGTATGATTAAATTTGTATGATATGAAACGAAAATAAGGAGGTATCGTTATCGAAACATTGTTTTTAGAGCACCGCGCTTTGTTAAAGAGATTACCGGAAGTGCATGTTAAGTCAGAGAGTATTTTAGAAGATATTCGGAAAATGGAAGCTGGAGTTCGAGGTGAAGACCGTATTTTGCTAAAGCTTCATGAATTAAGGATGTCCGGTCCTTACAAAGTTTATTCCGATATAAGATTGCATTTAGGAGAGTGGAAAGTACAAATTGACTGCTTAGTTTTAACAGATCGTTGCTGTATCGTGATTGAATCTAAAAATATGAGTGGCGATTTGTATTTTGAGTCTGATTCAGAAGATTTTTACAAAGTTGATCAAAACGGAGAAGAAATACCTTATCCGAATCCATACTACCAACTCCTGCGACACATCCGCTTCATGAAAGAATTCCTACACCAGATAAACCCAGAAATAAAAGTAACAGGCTCCGTTTTCATGACAGCCAAATCCTGCAGAATCCGAAAAAAACCAGCTAAATACCCCATATTTAAGCTGGAAAGCATCATCGAAAAAGTAATGCAAATGTATCACAACTTCCCACCTTTACAACTTTCGGAATCCCAATTAGTCGAAATCGAACAAATGATTATGTCGAAACAATCGACGTTTACTTATGCCCCCCTTTGTGAACGTTATCAAATCTCTCCCACAGAATTAAGGACAGGCGTGGCGTGTCCAGGATGTGGGGTGTTGGGGATGAAAAGAGTAGCGACAACATGGACATGCTTATTCTGTAAGCAAAATCATCGATATGCACATATTAATACAGCAAATGAATATTTATGGTTGATTAAAAAGGAAATCACAAATCGAGAATTCCGTAAGTTTTGTGGACTTGAGTCAATGTATTCCGCATCACGAATGTTGAGTAAAATGGATTTGGTGGCACATGGTAATGGATCAGGAAGATATTATACACGAAGGTAAGATTGATGGTTGAGTGAGAATGGGTTATTCGCAAGATTGGGGGCCATTCGCGCAAGGTCGGTCGCTTTATTCGCAAGGTCTCTCTCGGTTCGCGCAAGATCAAGGGCTTGATTGGATACTTTTTGGGTTACTCGCAAGGTCGAGGCTGGGTTTCGCAAGATCGGGGGCCATTTGCGCAAGGTCGGTCGCTTTATTCGCAAGGTCTCTCTCGGTTCGCGCAAGGTCAAGAGCTTGATTGGATACTTTTTGGGTTACTCGCAAAGTCGAGGCTGGGTTTCGCAAGATCGGGGGCCATTTGCGCAAGGTCGGTCGCTTTATTCGCAAGGTCCCTCTCGGTTCGCGCAAGGTCAAGAGCTTGATTGGATACTTTTTGGGTTACTCGCAAAGTCGAGGCTGGGTTTCGCAAGATCGGGGGCCATTTGCGCAAGGTCGGTCGCTTTATTCGCAAGGTCTCTCTCGGTTCGCGCAAGATTCACGATTTGTTAGGACAAAAAACCTCTCGCCCAGGGGCAAGAGGTTTTATATATTCGTATTAGCGTACTTCTACCCAGCCGTTTTTGATGCCTGTTACTACTGCTTGGGTACGGTCGTTTACGCTCATTTTTTGAAGGATGCTTGAGACGTGATTTTTTACTGTTTTTTCGGAGATGAATAGTGTTTCTCCGATTGTACGGTTACTTTGTCCGTCTGTTAGTAATTGTAGAACTTCACATTCACGCTTCGTTAATAAGTGGAATGGACGGCGAATTTCGGTTTGATGGAAATTGCCTTTGTTTTCGCGTTCGCTTAAGCGACGGAACTCTGATACTAAGTTTTTTGTTACTTTTGGATGTAGATATGAACCACCTTTTGCAACTACTTTAATAGCAGCGACGATGGCATTTGCGTCCATTTCTTTTAACATATAGCCAAGTGCACCTGTTTTTAATGCATGCGTTACATAAGACTCGTCATCATGAATCGAAAGCATGATTACTTTTGCATCTGGATATTTGCCAAGCAATTCAGAAGTTGCGTCTATTCCGTTTTTAGTAGGCATATTAATATCCATTAACACTACGTCTGGAAGATATTGATCGTATAAACTTAGTATGTCATTTCCGTCATCGCCTTCAGCGATAACGTCGAAGCTATCTTCAAAATCTAAAATTCGTTTGACGCCTTCTCTGAAAAGTTGGTGATCATCTATAATTATTATTGTTGTCATCATTTATTTCCTCCTATAAACATAGAACACTATACCATGCTATTCCTCTTTTGTTGGAATGCTAAACAAAATGGTCGTTCCATTTCCTGGAAATGAAATAACTTTCATCGTTCCATTGAGCAATTCAACTCGTTCCCGCATTCCAATTAAACCAAATGATTTTTCTTTCACGATGTTAGGATCAAATCCTACACCATTATCTTTGACGATTATATTAATCTTTTGTTTCAGCCATTCAATTTTAACCCACGCTTCTGAAAACTTCCCATGCTTCGTTCCATTTGTTAAACATTCTTGCACAAGTCGGAAGATGGCTACTTCAAAATTGGGTTGTAGTCGCTGATCTTCTCCATATATTTGGAAATTTATTTTACTAGTTGGATTATATTCTTCAGTCGTTAATATATATTTCCTAAGCGTTGGAATAAGTCCTAAATCATCGAGTGCCATGGGACGGAGGTCATAAATAATTCTGCGAACTTCGGAAAGTGCATTACGAACCATTACTTTTAATTCATTAATCTCTTTCTTTGCCGCTTCATGACCTTTTTGATGATACGCAAGGTCGATTATATCTGTCCGTAACAGAACATTTGCTAACATTTGTGCTGGTCCATCATGTATTTCACGAGAAAGTCTCTTACGTTCTTCCTCTTGAGCTTCAATAATTTTCAACGTAAAGTTTTGTTTGAGTTTAGCGTTTTCAAGAGCTGTTCCTACATCTTTTAGGTCGGCTGTTAAATAGTTTAAAATAATATTTACTTGACTGACAAGATGGTCAGCCCGTTCGATCATTTCTAATGTACCTTGTAATTGACGGTCCAATTCATCTCTTCGTTGTCTTAGTTGTCGCTCATCTTGTCGTATCATGAGAAGACTGCTTTGAAGTTCGTTTGCTGTTTCATATGCTTTTCGTATGTCAGGCTCATCATATGTGTCAAAGTTTTTAGATACATATGCTAATCTTCTTCGTGCAAGATTAGATTTTGTCTCTAACTCGTCTCCTTCGACAATAGCGGTTTCTATTTTTCCGCGAATTATTTTTAACTCTACTTTCATTTCTTCGAAGCTTTGACGACTTTGTTCGCTTATAATAAATATATCCTTTTTGGAATGGTCTATCACCTCAACCATTCGATTGAAAATAACATCTAACGAAGGATTATCCATTTTGATATTCGTCATCTGTTTGTTTTCTCCTTAAATTAAATTCAACTGAACCCGCGTTATAAATGTACTGACAATACTTATTATATCATTTTATTAACAAAAATAAATTAAAATTACTTTACAACTATGTTGCAAACAATACAGGAGGACAATAATAACATGCGAAATAATTATAGAACAGTCAAAAGTTATGGGGAAAGTGAAATTATCATTCAAAAATCTCAGTTTATCACCTATGTGAATAGAGCGGAATCCGAAAAGGAAGCCCAGGATTTTATCCAAACGATCAAACAAAACCACCGAGACGCTACTCATAATTGCTCTGCTTATATAATAGGAGAACATGACCAAATCCAAAAAGCAAATGATGACGGAGAACCTAGTGGAACTGCAGGGTTTCCAATGCTCGAAGTATTAAAAAAACAAGGGCTAAAAGACACAGTAGTTGTAGTCACTAGGTACTTTGGTGGTATTAAACTAGGTGGTGGTGGACTAATACGAGCATATGGAAAAGCAACAACAGAAGGAATCGACGCTGCCAAAGTGGTAGAACGAAAACTTCATAATTTGATAAAAATTTCAATTGACTATACATGGCTTGGAAAAGTGGAAAATGAAGTGCGTAACTCCGAATATCCGCTAAAAGAAATAAATTATGCAGAATTAGTCGAAGTTTTTGTTTATAGCGAAGTAGAAAATCAGACAAAATTTGCAGAATGGATAACAGAAATTACGAATGGACAAGCAAAAATCGACATTGTCGAAAAAGAGTTTTTAGACTTTGAATAGAATTTAATTTACCGAAAAGCTATTTGGTTGTATAATAAAGGATATGTCAAATCTTTTGAAACTTATTTAGTCCAAACGTCGTCTAGATATTACATAGATTTAAGGAGATTATAAAAAATGAAGAGAAAATCATATAAAAAAGTAGTGAGAAAGAAATCTAAGAAGCGAAAAATAGCAGTCGGTTCTTTAATAATATTAGCCTCTATATTAATCTCCTTATCCGCATATGCAGTATATTTGACAATAAAAGCGGAAGTTGCAGCAAATAATTCTTATGAAGCGATCGGAAATCGAGATCAATCTGCTCTTCGCGATGAAAAAGTGAAACCACTAACTGACAATGTATCTGTCTTATTTATCGGGATAGATGGTAGTGAAATTAGAAAACAAGATGATGAAAATAGTCGATCTGATGCTTTGATGCTAGCCACTTTAAACAATAAAGACAAGACCGTAAAACTTGTAAGTATCCCACGTGATTCGTATGTGTATATACCGGAAGTTGGATATAAAAATAAGATTAACCACGCACATGCCTATGGAGGTACGAAAGCAGCTATTGAAACAGTCGAAGAATTAATGGAAATTCCCGTTGATTATTATGTGAAGATGAACTTCGATGCATTCATCGATGTAGTAGATGCACTTGATGGTATAGAAGCAAAAGTTCCGTTTGATTATTTAGAAAAAGATGAAAATAATAATAGAACAGTTCAATTAGAAAAAGGGCTTCAAGAACTTGATGGACGTGAAGCACTAGCATTAGCAAGAACTCGAATGCTAGATAGTGATATCGAACGTGGAAAACGTCAACAAATGATTCTTTCTGCAATAATCGAAAAAGCTGGTTCTGCAAGTTCCTTTACAAAATACGGTGAAGTTATTGATGCAATGGGCGATAATATGAAAACAGATATGACGTTCAATGAAATGAAATCCTTCTTCGCGTATTTAAAAGCTGGAGCTCCTGAAGTTGATACACTTTCACTTGAAGGTGAAGATGATATGTCCACTGGCATATACTACTGGCAGTTGGAACAAGAGAGCTTAGATGAAACGAGAGATATTCTAAAAAGCCATCTTGGGCTACAACCAGATACAAGCAATATATCCGATGGCACATCTGATACATCCACAGATCTCGCTGCAGATGATTCATCTTCCTAATATAAAGTTAAAAGCTGCGAAGAAAATTCTTCGCAGCTTTTTTTGTATTTTAGAGGGGGTTGTGTGGAACGCAAAAGACTTTAGTGGAACTGCCCCCTCTCTCCGTCCACAAGAAAAGCCTTCGATTCCAAGAACAGAATCAAAGGCTTCTATTTATTTATCTATCTCTTTATCTATTTACTTACTACCTATTGTTTTTACAAAGTTAATAAGAGGTCGATAGTTTTTACCAGCAAGTCCAATAACTTCCACGAATAATTCTATAACTACTAACATAACACTAATTAATAGAATTGCTCCCCATACAGTTGCTTGCGAGAAGATTAAAGCTGCGATACCGAACATTGCTGCAATTGCATAAATGATCAATACAGATTGACGATGTGTAAATCCTACATTTAATAAACAGTGATGTAAATGTGATTTATCTGGAGCAGATAATGGTTGTTTCATTCTATATCTACGGACAATCGCAAAGAATGTATCCGAAATCGGAACACCTAGCATAATAACTGGAACGATTAACGCCACAACTGTAACACCTTTAAATCCTAGTAGCGCCAGAACCGATATCATAAAGCCTAAGAACAATGCTCCTGTATCTCCCATGAATATCTTCGCTGGGTAGAAGTTAAATACTAAGAATCCTAGTGTACTAGCAGCTAAAATTGCTGCCATTGCTGCTACGAATGGATTTCCCATTATAAAGGCCATTCCTGATAGCGTTATTAACGCAATCGAAGAAACACCAGCCGCTAAACCATCAAGCCCATCGATCAAATTTACTGCATTTGTAATTCCAACAATCCAAAGAATGGTTAATGGAATTGCAAAGTAACCAAATTGTAAATCTCCACCAAACGGTAAATGGATAAACTCAATTTGTAACCCACCATATATAACAATACTTCCGGCCGCCAATAGTTGACCAAGTAATTTTGCTTTCGCTGTAATCTCAAACATATCATCTAAAGCACCTGTAATAATGATGATCAACGCACCTAATAGCATCGCTTTATCGTATTGTCCATCAGGACGATAAACTGCAAAAGCTACAAGAAAAGCAAAAAATATAGCTAGTCCACCCAATCTAGGCATGACATTAGCATGTACTTTTCGGTAATTCGGTTTGTCGACTGCACCTACACGAAACGCTAATCGTTTCACAAGTGGAGTAAATAGTACGGATGCGACAAATGCCAAAACCAGTGTAAAGGCAAACATGTCTCTCCTCCTCATCAAATTATTTCTAGGATCAAATTAAGTTTATTATAGCATGAATAAAATTAATTTTCATTTTTATTTTCTACTTTATTAAACGTTTTATACTACTTTTTAGTTTTATTAAGATTAATTTCACTTCTTTCATTCCCAGTAAAAGGAATATCCACAAAACGAAAGTTAACCATTAACCTTAAAACTTTTTTTCATTCATTCTCACGGTTTTATGGCATCTTCATATATAGAAAGTAATTTTTGCGTAATATTCTTTTCATCATGAATATGTAAAACTTCTTCAGCACTTTCTTCATTAAAATAGTTTAAGTTAGAAGTTGATAAAGCAAGCAACATTTCCCTGGCTAAATCTTCAGCATTTTGAGACTCAACTAAATGCCCTGCTCCGTTCTCCAATAAAGAAACAAGTCCTCCGACATTAGATGCAATAACTGACGTTCCAGTAGCAATTGCTTCTAGAGCTACTAAACCAAATCCTTCTATATGCGAAGGTAGGACAAATACGTCACTAGCTTGAAACCAAGTAACAAGTTCAGATTGTTTAACTGGAGCAATTAATAGAACATCCTCGTTTAATAGAGGTGTAATCTTATCTATAAATGAAAGATCTCTTCTTGAGCCAATGATAACTAACTTAACTTGTCTGTTAGTCAACTCTTTGACTTGTCGAAAAGCTAAAAGTAGTTCTTCTATACCTTTTTGTTTAATTACATTTCCAACAAACGTAAAGATAAATTCTTCTTGAGGTAAACCTAGAATAGTACGAGCTTCCGTAATATCTCCACGTTTAAAAACTTCTCGGTTTACACCCATACTCATGATCGTTATTTTACTTTTAGATATATGGAAGTCTTCTTCCATTTGTTTTGCAAGTACTGGACCAACTGCAATAACATGAGAACTTTCCTTCAAAATAGTTTCCGTCCATTTACGAATTCGTTCATTTTTTTTTGCCATTTTTTCAATATCGCCACCATGAGCCGTCACGACATACGGTATGCCAAACATTTTTTTTAACAATAATGAAAACATTCCCGATGGAAATACATAATGAGCATGCGTTACGGAAATACGCCCTTTTTGTATCAAAGCTGTTTTCAGCACACGAATTGCCCAAATTACGTACTTTTTCAATGCATTTTTGATCCCCGTAGCTGGATTTGTATTTACGCCAATGTTAACCTCAACACCAGATTTTTTCAAAGCCTCTACTTGATTTTTAACAAAAATACCGTATGATGGATGTTTTGCGGATGGATACATATTACTTATAACAAATATTTTTTTCATATTTACCTCACTACCTTTTGAAATTAAGAAATACCTTTAAATATCTCTTTTTTTTAATGATTCGATACTTTTTTCGCGTAATTAACTGTATTTCGCCAATCAGAAGACATTTTAGAAAATGCTTGTGTAATTATAGTTTCATCTTGAGCCATTGTATCCATTGAGAAACAATATTCACATAATTCTACAAGATTCATAAAATCATTCACTATTGTTTGATAGGATACTATAATTATTGGTGTTTGTGTATCCGTTTCAATAATTAAAGAATGTAACTCTAGTTCCATTTACAATATCTAAATCAGTATTCAATTCTAATATTTGCAAAGACTATAGATTTTTTTCAATAATCTTCACATTCTCTTTATAAACCATTCTATTATAAATATTTACAGATGTCTCGACATCTTGTGGGTATTTAGTAGAAAAGAATGGCACTTCGATATTTTTTGTAATCAAGGCATATGTATCATACAGTTGGCTTCTCCCCTGTATAAATTCATTAAAATCCCCCACGACCTATAGGAATAAAAATATATAGTGGATAACTGTTAACTCCGAAACATTTCTCAGTAAGATTAAGGGTATTGCTGAAAACAATTATGACCTTATTCTCACACAATCCTAATTAACATATATAACAGTCTGTTATATTTGTTAATTGATTATAGCATATTGAAAGCCTCTCCAACATGTATATGGAGAAGCAAAATAATATCGTTATAATTGCTCTGTATAACATTACACTGAAATGAAGGCTTGAAACGTATATAAATTTATATCTGAAAACTTCTTTGGTAGAGTTTCTTCCGCTTTAAAATCAACTGATATCTTTTTCGTGCCTAACTGAGCAATATACTTTACCATTTGCATCTTTTGCATTCACAGTAAAAAACAGCCTCATATGAACGTCTTTCTCTATTCAATCCAGATAATTCATATGACAAATTATTAGTAATAGAGATCAATTATAACCACTATACTAAAAAGGTTTTTACGTAAACTTAGTGAAACGAAAGAAAATGGTCCAGAGCAAATACTCCAGACCAAAGAAACTTTATATGCATTTTGTGAGCTAGCAAAATAAGCGGAATGCATTTGATTATCAAAATTTCTTGCCTTTCCGCGCGAAAATATTACTATCATACGACTATAAATTTTTCTGATGATATAAGAAGCTTCGTCTGAGTTGACAATTAAGTCAATATCTAAGACAAAGCTTCTTCTTCATTTATATTTTATTATAAACAATTACAAAGTTAAAGATGTTGATTTTCTAGTACCTATTGCAGAAGTCAAAATAACAAACCCTATCATTAAATAGAAAATCAAATCTAGCAAACCAGTATGCATAGATATAGTAAACATAGTTGAAACGAATGCATATGCTACAGCTTGGTAACTTCTATGACCTTCACGTTTTACTTGATTATAAAGTAGTGAAATTACAACACCAAAAATAAGGAATCCAGAAGCTACTAATATGTATCCCCCATCTAAGAACAGTTGTCCGATGTAAGTTGGAGTTGTTGTCCTAGATGGTCGGGTGATAAACTTCCCTTCCTCAATACTTAAAGAATTGACAATTTCTGTTACTTTCATACGAGGAGATGTTTGTTCTCCTGGAAGTATCGTTGTAAAAATTCCTTCATGAATTTCCCCATATAAGTATCCATTTTCATCTGTATACTCAATAATTTTACTTAGAACTATATGACCAGTAACACTTTCACCATTTAATGAACGAATCCATTTTGGTACTTTATTAACTTTTTGTTCAACAGTCTCTAACTCTTTAGCTTTTACTTCTGTTAAAACAACTTCTGGTTGTTCTTGAGAATTAGATTTTATTGAAGTATCTTCTGAAATTACTCTAAAAAAGCCAAATAACGAAAAGAACACTCCGATTACAAGCAATACAGAAAAAAACCAAGTTAGATTAACTTTCTTTATAACGTAATGAGAAATTATTAATCCTGTAAATAACATGATAACTATTGGAGTTCTATATCCCATTAATAAAAACAACACCATAATTACTCCATAAGTAGCAGCATATGAAAAAATCTTTAATTTAGTCAAATTTTTCTCTTTCATTATTTTCAACGATAAAAGAAGAATGATTCCGAACCAAAGTAGCTGGCTTAAGAAATTTAATTTTGGATCTAAATTTCTACGAACTGATTCGTCTGTTAGTCCAATGCTACCTTCAATAATCATTGTAAAATAAGCAACGGCTCCAATAAATCCAAGAAGCCAAATCATCCATGTTACATACTTATTAAGGAATGAAAGGCCAAATGATGGTAATGTCCAATCCTTTTTATCTATTATGTACACACCTATGTAATAGCTTAAAATCGCCAATATCACTACTGGCCAAATAGACTTACTTACATTAAAAAGTTCAAAACGATGAAAATCAAATAGACTTATAAAAAAGTATAAAATTAAAATGAAAGGTAAAAAGAAATAAGGTGAAAAGGTGTCAATTTTATTCAACTGATTGATAGAATTTTTCATAGTTTTTTTCATATGATAATAACCATCATTAAGATGATGGTTTATTTCCTCCTTTTGATATGATAGTTTTCACGAATTCATTCTTGAATAACATGAGAACTAAAAAGTATAGAATTGCTCCAGGAACAGCAATAATTAAAATATGTAGAAATGGTGGTAAGTCTGCAATTTCTATAAATTTATCTGCAAAGAGAACTCCAAAAATCATAGTAACTGTAGCAGCTATAACTTGGAAACTATTTTTTAATAAATAAGTCTTATTTAATCCCCCTACAAGTTTCCATAGGGTTGTGAAAGTAATTACAGAATAAAAAACAGCTACAAGCGATGCTGATAAGGCAATGCCTTCTGCACCAAATTTTCCAGATAATGTCCAATTTAATACAACATTAAGTAATACTGAAATCAAACCGATTCTCATTATATAGTGACCTTTTTGCATAGTGTAAAACCCTTTTGCCACAATAGCTTGAATAGAATAGAAAAAGGTCGAACCAATGTATAAGATTGCATAGGATGCTGTAATTTGAGTGGAACTAGAAGTAAATGCACCTCTTTCATATACTAAGCTAACTAATTCTTGCATTAATACACACATTCCTGCTAATGCAGGGGTGAGAAAAATTAATAGATATAGTATTCCTTTCTCAATTCCTTTACGGAAATCTATCATATTACTCTCTGATCTAGCCTTTGCAATAATTGGGAAAACAATTGTAGCAATTGTTACGCCAAATACTGCTTGTGGAATATTAACCAGTCTAAAAGCATAATTTAGATTCGAAACAATTCCTTCTTCTCCTAATCTTGCACCAAAAAACGTGTTTACCATTAAGTTTATTTGCCCAACAGCTATTGTTAATCCTACCGGCCAAAAAATTCCATAAAACTCTTTTACCTCAGCACGATTAATTTGTTGAGACCAATTCATAAATCTTTTGGGGGTTCTATAGACAACTTTTATTAAAAGGCTTAGGAAAGTCCCAATGAAATATCCCATTGGCACCGATAATATACCCCATTTTTCATGAAACAATACTGCGAATAAGATTGTAATAAGAACTACAATTGTTTGTGAAAAAACGGAGAATGAAAACTTTTTTTGTGCATCAAAATAGCCTTCATATACTGCATTTACTCCAACAAATATTAAAGAAGCGAAATAGATAATACTTGTCCAGACTGCAATATGAGTTCCATATTCAAACTCTGAAAAAGTAGGATATATTATTTTCATTAAAGGCGAGGATAATAAAATACCTAGTATTGCAAAAATTGTTGTGATGATAAAAGTACTCTTTAAAATGTTAGTTAAATGACTTTCCCCTTTACCAATTGCTTCAAATTTATAATAGCTAGGTAAAAAAGCATCTTTCATTCCAGTTAATAAGAATAAGATCATCGCATTTGGTATTGTCATAGCAGCAAAATAGACATCCGCTTTGTAAGAATCAGCAAATAATGCAGCTATTACTAAATCTCTTATCATACTAGAGAATTTCAAGATCATTGTTGAAATTAGAAATATTATAGATGCTACTTTTAACTTACTCATCTTTAATCCCACCTAAACTAGGTAGCTTATATTTTACATACTCAAAATAAAAAAAACTTAAACGAGCACTGGTAATTTCATTTAGAATTGTTTTATAGCATAGTCCTAGGACACTCATGCTTTTTTTCATCCTGTTCTTCCTTTCGTTCGGAAACACTTGTCCATAAACTGCAATCTAAATTATATCACAATTTAGTTTAGAACAAAATTTAAACTTTGTCACAAAAACATTAGTTTCATTTTCACATGTGGTAAGTATATTATAAAATTTTGTCTATTTTGTTGAGTAGAATTAAATCTCATGTATTATCAATAGATTACTAGTGTTGCATTAATTTTAGCGTAGCTCACATGCAAAAACCAGGTCTATTATTGGAGTAAAACTACACGTAAAAACACCTGTATCTTCCTCTAATAGTTGAAAGCACCAACTCTAAATTTTAGTTATTTATTATTTATGAAGTCAAATTCTAATGTATTCAAAGCTTTTTGATTTGTTAAGGAGCCTGTTTAAAAAAATACACGATATTATTTCTTAGTTAACAAAAAAGAAATAAACTCTTCAGTAAATATCAAGAGTCTATTTCTTCTTTTTCTTTGAAATCAACATTTTGATTTAACAAAACTTATTATCTATTTTAAAATAGTACCGCCAGAAATTTGCAGATATTGCCCTTCACTAATACTCAAAGCATATCTTCCATCAAAAAAATCATTATCTATAATATCATTTCTTCCAATTGGTCCAGTCAATAATGCAACATATGCTTCACTACTACTTTCAATAACATAATAACCTGCCTGAATGTCTAATCCAACTTTGTACATCCCTGAATCATTATAATTTTTCACATTGTTAAGTACTTCATAAATTCCTTTCGCTCCCGTTACACCCAAACTAGAAAGACTGTCTAAGTCTATCAATAGGCCTTCTGTTTGTATATTGCCAGCTTCGTGTACATAAACGTAGCCAAAACTCTCAAAAATTTCATTATCAATAATTTCTCCTGATAAATACTCTTCAGAGTAGTAATTAAAATCATCAGCAAGAGAAATAAACGCGTACTCGCCTTGTGGAATTTCCCCTATAGTATATGAACCATCAGTAAAAGCTCGGCCTTCTGAGATTAAAGCATTTACTTTTCTAACCATAGCTTTATAAGGTGTCTCAACAATGATTACAGGCTTGTTCGTAGATAAGTATTTATCAACAACATAGCCTTTTTGGTTTCCTGCAGTTACATATGACCAACCAAATAATGATGAATGTACCTTTACTTCTGTACCATTTACAATAGTCCCTATATTTGCACCACTTGTACTTGCTATATTTCGAACAACTACTCCGCTTGCAGTATTTACGTACTTCACTTTAGTTAGAGGAGTACCAATAAAGTTGGAAGCAACATATCCAGTTACATTTCCATATTGTACAAACGACCAACCGTTTCCAACTGGTCCAAAATCTTCAACAATCATATTATATTGTAAAGTCGCTGAAGTTGGAACTGATCTAGACGGCACTGTTTTAACAACTAATCCACTTTTAGAGTTTGCTATTTTAATTGTTGATTTTGGTGTTGTTAAGAAAGAAGCATTAACATAACCAATTATATTACCTTTTTGAATAGACGCCCATCCATTTTCTTGTGAAAATACCGTTACAAAATCCCCTTTTTTCAAAGTTGAAATGGTTGTTGAGCTAGTTGTAGGTTTTTGTTTAACCACTAAACTTGAGGCATTGACACTTTTGACTTCACGAAAAGAGCTAGCATTTGCTGTTTCATCTAAAGAAAAACTGAAAATAAGTGATAGCATTGCAACTAACATTGTTGAAATAATAATTTTTTTCAAGTATATCCCTCTCTTTCTAAATCTTTTTTAATTATACTATAAATAAAAAAAAACATTATCTTTCCGGAAATTTTTTTTGCATCTTTTCTAGCTTAGCTTAACTTTCCTTTTGAACCTAGAATTGGGGGTAATATAGATTTATAGACACACCTCGATTCAGTCATTAAAATTAAATTAACGAGGGACTTGTCCCAATATGAAACAAAAATGATACAACCCGGAATTTAAACAAATCGTAGTCAATCTTTATTATACGGGAAACACGGTCAGCAAAGTGTCTTGCAATTATGGTATTTCATAAGTTACTCTTTATCAATGTATTAAATAACATTCCCCATTCGAAGGAACAAAAGAGTTAACTGCAGCTGAAGTTAATGATTAGACCAAGTAGATTCGCTCTCTTTCTCAAATCGAGAAGGAAGCACAATAAATGGTATTTGGTATTACATGCTCGATCAACAAGAGCTCCAAAATATTTCCAAGGAAATGAAAAGTCATTTGGATTTGGAGTAGAGAATATCCCTCTAGACTTCCATGTGCCCGCTTCAAATACCTCCACTTTGAGGCTGACACATGGCGAGTCTACCAGAACCAAAAAACTAAATTTACTTCAACTTCTGCACAAACTTCTCCAGCCTATCCATTCCCTCTACTAACACTGGCATTCCATAAGCATAAGAAATTCTGATATACCCTTCTCCATATGGCGTGAAAGCACTGCCTGGTACGACGGCAACTCCACCTTCTTGAAGTAGTTTTGTAGCAAAGTCGAACGAATTCAACCCGTATGCCTGGATGGAAGGAAAAATATAAAATGCACCATTTGGTTTTTCGACGGGCAAACCAATTTCTACTAAACGTTTGTAGACAAAATCACGTCTTTTAATATATTCTACATTCATTTCTTCTGGTGTATCCTTCGCATTTGTTACAGCTTCTATAGCTGCATACTGTGCTGGTAAATTGGCACAAATCGAATTATACAAATGCACTTTTAGTACATGTTGCATAATTTCAGCTGGCCCCATTAAGAAACCAATTCTCCATCCTGTCATCGAATGTGACTTTGATAAGCCGTGAATATAAAATAGTTTTTCTCTTAATTGTGGGTAAGAAGCAAATGAAAGATGATCTCCCGAAAATGTATTTTCACTGTAAATTTCATCTGTAATGACATAAATATCTTTATTTACTAATACTTCCACGAGTTGATCCATTGTTTCCTTCGTTAATACTACCCCGGTTGGATTCGAGGGATAATTAAACAAAACTGCCTTTGTTTTATCTGTTATTAGCTCTGCCAATTTTTCAGCAGATGGTTGGAAATTAGTTTCTGTTGTGTCTAAATAAACAACTTTTGCTCCACAAAACTCAATGACTGGAACATACCCCGTATAGATTGGGGCCGGTAAGATTACCTCGTCTCCTTCTTCCAAAATTGTTCGGAATAAGGAGTCAATTGCTTCAGCTGCACCATTTGTAACAATGATTTCATTTATTGGGTCATAAGAAAAACCGTATTTATCCGAGAAAAAGGTATTAATCGATTCTCTTAAATTTAGAATTCCTGCGTTATGCGAATATCCGGTCAAATTATTATTAATAGCATGAATTCCTGCTTCTTTTACAGACTGAGGCGTTGGAAAATCTGGTTGGCCAATTGTTAAATTAATAGCATCGGGGTAATTTACTAATTGATTGGAAAATTGTCTTGTTCCTGGAACTTTTAACGCTTTAGCACGTGGATTTAAACGTAATGACATGATTTTTTTCCTGCTTCCTATTTTTATTATTTGACTACGAAACATTTCTCTTAATAGATTTTCTACTATCTAGTATACTGTATATAATGCAAATATTCTTATACATGTAGAATATTCTAATAATTGAAGAGTTAGGGGAATAAACATGGAAGAAAAATTAATGTACTTATGTATGGAACAACTAGGTAAAGATAAAGTCAGTCGAGGCGAATCTGAATTGTATCGGCATAGTCGAGATGAGTCTTCTCACCCTTTCCGCGAACCAGATTTTGTATTTTTCCCTGAAAATACGGATGACGTTGTAAAAGTTCTTCTACTTGCGAATGAACACGGAATTGCAGTAACACCATTTGGAGCAGGATCTGGATTAGAAGGCCAATCCATTCCTATGAAGAAGGGAATTTCACTGAACTTTGACCGCATGAATAATGTGGTTGAATTTGCTCCAGAAGATTTGATGATTACAGTAGAACCAGGAATGACTAGACTTCAATTAAATGATTTCGTGAATCGACATGGTTTGTATTTCCCAATCGATCCTGGTGCAGATGCATCGATTGGCGGGATGGTTGCAACAAATGCGAGTGGAACTACTGCCGTTCGTTACGGTTCCATGAGAGATCAAGTATTAGACTTAGAAGTAGTACTTGCAAATGGAGATGTCATCCATACAGGATCTAAAGCGAAGAAATCTTCATCGGGCTATCATTTAAACGGTATATTCACTGGCTCTGAAGGAACACTGGGTGTTATTACGAAAGTGACTGTCAAATTACACGGAATTCCGGAAAAAGTGTTAGCAGCACGTTGCACATTTCCGACTCCTGGAGAATGCGCAGAAGCTGCACATGTTGTTTTAGCTAGTGGAATCCAATTAATGCGGATGGAATTAGTCGATGCGGAAAGTATTAAACAAGTCAATGAATACGGAAATTATTCATTTCCAGAAGCACACTCCCTATTCTTTGAGTTTGCTGGATCTCCAAATATCGTAGAAGAAGAAGCATCTGTTGTCGAAGAGCTAATGCATGAGTTAGGTTGCCAAAACTGGGAACGCGCGAATTCTTCTAAAGAGCGTTCGGACTTATGGAAAGCTCGACATGAATTAGCATATGCATATAAACATATAAAAGGGAAAGTTTCTTCAGGTTCAGACGTTTGTGTACCAATCTCAAAGTTAGCGGAAATGGTCGTATTTGGCCGCGAATTAGTCGAGGAATGCGGGTTAATTGGAGGCGTCTTTGGTCATGTCGGAGATGGCAATTTCCACACACTAATCATGTATGATCCAACGAATCAACTAGAATACGAAAAAACAGAAGAAATCAATGGAAAACTTGCCTTGAAAGCAATTGCACTTGGTGGAACTTGTACGGGTGAACATGGTGTTGGTTTAGGAAAAATGAAATATCAAGTGGCTGAACATGGGAAAGCTGTAGAGTGGATGAAATCGATGAAAGTATTGTTTGATCCGAAGGGTATTTTGAATCCTGAGAAAATGTTTTATTGAGAAAGTTTAGCGATGAGCTGCGTAACTGTAGCCCATCGCTTTTTTGGGTTTGGTCGCTTTCGGGTGGAATTTTGTCGCGTTCTGGAGCTGGATTGTCTCGATTGACCAGTTTCTTCCAGTTGCGGTGTGCTATTTGGAGCTTTTGAGTCAAACTCAGGGTCGAGGGATCCGGTTTTTCGAAAGAACAACATATATTACCGAAAAGAAAAAAAGCCGAGAAAGTGACTAGATCACTTTCTCGGCCTTTTTTTCTATTATTGTAATTCTGCGCTTTCGTGGCTAAATTGCCATTCGATACCGAATTTATCTTTTAAAGATCCGTAGCATTTACTCCAAAATGTTTCTTGAAGCTCCATGCCAACACTGCCGCCTTCTTTTAACTTATCAAAAGCTGATCTAATCTCTTCTTCATTTTTTCCTACGAATGCTAAACTAATATTATTTCCTTGAATAAAAGGAGATCCAGGGAAAGTATCAGAAAACATTACATTGCTACCACTGATATTTAGTCGAGTATGCATTACTAAGTCTTTTGCTTCCTCAGGTAGTTTGTACTCCGGGCTCTGTGGAGATTCCCCGAAAGTCATAATGTCAGGTTTTTCTGTGTTAAATACTTCTGCGTAAAACTCTGCAGCTTCTCGACAATTTCCATTAAAATTAAGATATACATCAACAGCCATTTGACACACTCCTCTTATTCGAATTGTCATTCATTAACGAAAGACAAGCTCATTTTATCATTTAGTAAGGATTAGAGGAAATAAGAAATGCGCAAGCGTCTATCTCTGCCCCGACAGGCAAATGGGGAATCGCGAGGAGGCAGCTCCTCAGCCACCGCAGTGATTACCCATTTGCCTGTCGGGGCAAGGCGGCTTACGCTAGACAATAAAAAAAGTGCCAGTCACTAGTACTGGCACTTGTAATTAAACTGTCTGCAGAACGCGCTTAAATTTTCCGACTGTTAAAGCAATTTCTCCAATTCCAAGTTTCTTGGAAATAAATTGGTGTTGTGCTCGTACATAGTCAATCATACGTACCTTAGGCGAATTCTCCATTGTAGCTGGTTCTGGGCTATTATGAGATGAACTTAAAAGTCCCGTCCCAAATTGATTAATCACGATAAAAAAGTATTCACTTGGATTTAGGGCTCTTTCTTTAGCAATATACGACTCATAATCTTCTCTTGTACCTGAAAACCACGCTGGAACAACAATCACGTTATTTTTAGAGTTATTTAACTCTCCATACGTGGAAAAGGTTATTTTTAAATCAGAAATGACCCCGCCATCTTCCAATTCAAAATCACCTAAATTATAAGTCTCGAAAGACCCTTCATTGTCCTGCAAATAAAATTCGTTCTTAAACATTAACAAGTTCCGCCCTTCAGCTTTGTATTATGATTTAAGGTGACTGCTCCATGGTGTGCGTCTAACCCCATAATAGCCCTTTTAAAAGAAACAAGTCAATGACTTTCCTTATCGAAAAACAGCATAAAAAAGTACCCGTCAGCCGAGCAATTCAGACACTTTTTTAGAATCGCTCGGTGACAGGCACGCATATGGTTTTTAGTATACTTTGTCTCCATTAAAGATGGAGTTTTTCACTACTACATAATCTACTTTACGAATCGCTTCTAGCTTGTTTCCGCCAGCATATGAAATAGAGGATTGAAGATCTTGCTCCATTTCGACCAATGTATCCTTCAAAGGACCTTTGTAATCAACAAACATTTTTTTGCCTTCTACATTTTTCTTTTCACCTTTTTGAAATTCAGAAGCTGAACCGAAATATTCTTTGTAGCTTTTACCATCTTTCTCAATTGTTTCACCTGGAGATTCTTCATGACCAGCAAACAATGAACCAATCATCACCATAGAAGCACCAAATCGAATCGATTTTGCTATGTCTCCATGTGTACGAATTCCACCGTCAGCAATAATTGGTTTACTTGCAGCTTTTGCACACCATGCTACCGCTGATAATTGCCAACCACCTGTTCCAAAGCCTGTTTTAATCTTCGTAATACAAACTTTACCAGGTCCAATTCCAACTTTTGTTGCATCTGCTCCTGCATTTTCTAATTCTCTCACTGCTTCTGGAGTCCCTACATTACCAGCGATCACAAAGCTTTCTGGTAAGAATTTTTTTATATGATGAATCATTTCGATTACTGCATTTGAATGACCATGAGCTATATCGATTGTAATATAATCAGGTGACAACTTTTCACTCGCTAGTTCTTCTACAAATTTATATTCTTCCTCTTTAATACCAACACTAATAGAAGTGATTAATCCACGTGCATTCATATCTTTTATGAATGCCACTCTTTTCTGCGGCTCAAAACGATGCATTATATAGAAGTAATTATTTTCCGCTAAATAGATGGAAATCTTTTCATCTATAATTGTTTGCATATTTGCAGGTACGACCGGTAACTTAAAAGCATGTTTACCTAATTTTATCGTTGTATCACATTCTGAACGGCTATTCACAACACATTTTGCCGGAATCAACTGAATATCTTCATAATCAAATACTTTTTCCATGTTTACACTCCCAAATACGAATATTTATAATGAATAAGGACTTAATTGTTCGCCCATTGGATAATTTACATCATAAACATTATGAAGTCAAAGAATTACTCCTAATGGTTCGAAAAAAAGAAGTATTCATTTATACCATAATCAAAACATCAAAGCGGGAATGAATCAGGACATATGTGCGCACGGTGCCTCGAGTATCTATTTATACTGCATTTTTGCGGTTTGCTTTGGTGGGAAGGGTGTGAGGAAACAATTTTTTTATAAAGACATTTCTACTAGAGCTTCAATTCTTTTCACACGCTCACTTAATTCTAAAACAGCTTGCATCATTTGCACTTGTTCGACTTTAGTAATACTAGAATGATACCCCATTAGCACAACTGACTCCTCGACTCTCTGTAGACTCTCCCCCATCACTTCTACTAAATGATCAACATTCATTTACACGCCTCCTCTATATCTTAATTTTCATTATAAATAACTTTTCAATTATTTCAATTGTCAGAATATAGTGTTTTTTGACATAATATAGAATTGAAGCCTAAAATGAAGCCAATTTACTATTTTGACCCCCTTTTTCGACAAAATAATTATTTTCATCATATGATTATACAATTAACTGAATAATTAGTATAATAATATAAATAGAGAAAGGAGGGAGTTTCATGTATCCGAACAATGTGAATCCGGAAGAAATGGCCATGCGCGAGGATTTGGATGTAATCGCTTCTCTCAACATGATTGGAGAAGGTGGTCCAGTGCCTGTCTCACTTGATAAAGAGAAAGAACAGCTAGCCGATTCCGAGAAAATATCACCAAAAGACTTCCACTAAGTCCTATTTCCCCCCACTCCATATGGGGGGAATCCCCTTCCACAACTCCCAACACATTCGTTTTCTAAAAAAATATGTAACGCTAAGCAAGACTTTTTTAATCCCCTTTAAGTAACTCCTTCAAAAAGCAGTGAATATACTAGTATTACAAGAACTTATACAAACGCAATACTTTGAAACTTCAAAAATAGGGAAAGGCATTTACTATTCTGCCTCTGTTCCAATTCATACATAATATATTATATTTTTTGGTTATTCTCCAAACACATCAGCAATCGATGTTATAGAGATAAACAAAAATATTCAGGTAATTTTCTAAATGAGGAAGAAGGAGAAACAAAATGATTCACGCAATATCAGAAATAAAACCAATTATAGAGGAAGTTTTTAACTATCTTCATAGTCACCCTGAGACTAGCTGGCATGAAATAGAAACAACTCATTTTTTGAAAGATTTCTTAACAAAAAAAGGATTTACTGTAACTACTTTTGATGATTCCACAGGACTAGTTGTTACAATAGGAAGTGGAAAACCATGCGTTGGCATTCGTTCAGACATGGATGCACTTTGGCAAGAGATTAATGGCGTTTTCAAAGCTACACACTCTTGTGGTCATGATGCACATATGACGATGGTGTTGGGAGCTTTACTCGTGCTTAAGAAACTCGGTTTTCCACAGTACGGTACACTAAAAGTATTTTTTCAACCTGCAGAGGAAAAAGGAACGGGAGCACTTTCATTTATCAACAAAGGCCTCGTAGATGACATCGATTATTTATACGGGGTGCACCTCCGTCCTATTCAAGAATTGAGAGATGGCTATGCTTCCCCTGCCATAATGCACGGGGCTGCTAAACTAATTACCGGAGTTATTCACGGTGAAGATGCCCATGCTGCAAGGCCTCATCTCGGAGTTAATGCCATTGAAGTTGGAGCCCAAATTGTGCAAGCTATTCAAGCTATTCATCTGGATCCGATGCTGTCTTATTCCGCTAAGCTTACAAAATTTCAAGCTGGAGGAGATTCTAGTAATGTTATTCCTGGTAAAGCATTATTTAGTATCGATGTGAGGGCACAGACGAATACTGCTATTGAAGCACTTACGCTTAAAGTGAAACAAGCCATTGAAACTATCGCCATTTTAAATAATATTTCTATTGATTATCAGATTGAAACTGAAATCGTCGCTGCAGAGGTTGACCCATCAGCCGTTAACATGATGAAACAAGCCATTGTCGATACAGTTGGTGAAACCTATTTCGCCCCTCCAATTATTACACCTGGAGGAGAAGATTTTCATTTTTATACTTTAAAAAGACCTACTATTAAAGCTACGATGCTCGGTCTAGGTTGTGATTTAACTCCCGGCTTACATCATCCAAGTATGACATTTAATCATGATTGTCTATTAACCGGAATCGAAATTCTTGCTCGTACCATCATAGAAACTTATAAAAAAATAAAGTAAACATGTCGACTAAAAGAAAAGGAGAAATCATATGATTATTAAAGAAGTTTTAATACGCAAAATGAGTATGACCATGAAATCACCTTGGTATTACAAAGAAACAGTGGAGCGGTACACAGTAGCTCAATTCCACTTTAAGTCTTAGACTAATATTTTAGAAGCTTTTCTCTTTTTACGTGGGTATGTTTTTCTACTATACAGGGACAGGAGTGATACTATGTTAAAGAATATTTTTTTGAAATTGTCGGAGAACCGCGTTTTAAATGTGGCAGCAAAAAGATATGGTTTAAAAATGGGTGCTCAACATGTAGTAGCTGGAACAACTATTGAAGAAACAATCGAAAGCATAAAAAAACTTAATGCCTTAGGAATCTCCTGTACCGTCGATAATTTAGGTGAATTTGTTTTCGAAAAAGCAGAAGCTGTAGAAGCAAAAAACCAAATTATTGAAGTCATCGAAGCAATTGATACGCATCAAGTTGACGCACATATTTCTTTAAAACCAACGCAATTAGGATTAGATATTGACTATGATTTCACTTTAGACAACTTAAAAGAAATTGTTGGAATCGCTCATAAGTATGGTACGTTCATCAACATCGATATGGAATCTACCAAACATCTACAACCTTCCTTTGACATATTGGACGAGCTTTCGAAAGAATTTGATAATGTTGGCACAGTAATTCAAGCATACTTCTATCGTGCTTCAGAAGACATTCAGAAGTATAAAAACTTTCGTCTTCGCATCGTAAAAGGAGCTTACAAAGAGCCTGAAGAATATGCATATCAAACAACAGAAGAAATCGACCAAAACTATATGGAATTGATTGAATATCATCTATTAAATGGTAAGTTCACATCAATCGCTACACATGATCATCATGTTATTAATCATATGAAACAATTTATTAATGACAACAATATTCCGAATGATAAATTCGAATTCCAAATGTTATATGGTTTCCGCACAGATATGCAGCAACAACTTGCTAATGAAGGTTATAATTTCTGCACATATGTGCCGTTTGGTAAAGACTGGTATGGCTATTTCATGCGTCGTTTAGCAGAGCGTCCGGCGAATATGAATCTAGTTGTAAAACAAGTGTTTAACAAGAAGACGAATACTGCGATTGGTATAGCAGTTACTGCCTTTGTAATTGGCCGTTTGTCAAAGCGTACACCAAAATAATTCATTCATACGACTGGCTTCCTTGAATGAGGGGGCCAGTTTTTGTATATTAACGTAGTTGCTTCACTACGGACAGAACTAGGATAAACGAGGAATAGAGATCCAGAAAAATCGTACCTACTGTGTTCGAATTCGATTAAATTCTTATATTACAAAAAACTGTCGCCCCAAATAAAGGGCGACAATTTACTTATTACTTTTTATTTAACTCAACAACCCAACCAAATGGATCTTCTTGTGTACCTTTTTGAATGCCAGTTAAAGCATCGTATAATTTCGCTGATAGTTCACCAGTTTCACCATTATTTACGTAGAATAACTCGCCTTGATAGCGGAATTCTCCGATTGGCGAAATAACAGCTGCCGTACCAGTTCCGAATGCTTCATCTAGTTTACCTGTGCGGTGCGCTTCACGAATTTCATCAATGGACACGCGACGCTCAACAACCGGAACTGACCAATGTTTTAAGAGATCAATAATTGATTTACGTGTAATCCCATCTAAAATACTACCGTTTAAAGCTGGAGTTACTACTTCTCCGTCAATTTTGAAGAATACATTCATGCTTCCTACTTCTTCAATATACTTACGTTCAATGCCGTCTAACCAAAGAACTTGTGAATAACCTTCTCGGTCAGCAACTTCTTGCGCTTTTAAACTTGAAGCATAGTTTCCAGCAGTTTTTGCATTACCAGTACCACCAGCAACAGCGCGAACATATTCGCTCTCTACTAAAATCTTAACTGGATGAATTCCTTCTTCATAATAAGAACCGACCGGTGACATGATAATCATATACGTATACGATTTAGATGCGGAAACACCTAGATGAGGTTCTGTCGCAATCATGAATGGACGAATGTATAAAGAAGTTCCCGGGTCTTTCGGAATCCATTCTTTATCAACTTTGATCAATTCAACTAGCGCTTCTAATGCATGATTTTCATCAATTTGAGGCATGCTTAAGCGATCCGCCGAATGATTCATACGTTTCATATTTTGATCAGGACGGAATAAGCGAACTACTCCATCTTCAGATAAATATGCTTTCATTCCTTCAAAAATAGTTTGCCCATAATGGAAGATTGTTGCAGATGGTTCTAATGTGATCGGAGCATATGGCACTACTCGATGATTATGCCAACCCTTTCCTTCAATATAATCAGCAATAAACATATGATCTGTAAATGTTGTACCAAATACCAATTGATCTGTTGGTAATTTATCTTTCTTTTTCTCGCTTAATGTTATTTGGATATTAAGATTACTCATATCGTAGGTTTTCCCCAATCTAATTAATATTATGTAATTGCAACTGTGTTGAGCTTGCAATATATTATATGCAATTATACTACTTTTCAGAGAATTAGAAATACCTTTTTAAAAATAATTTTCAAAAAATTTAGTTGAATTAGTTATTTGCTTCAAAACAAGTACAAAGTCTAGTTAAATACCCATTTTTTATCTCTTTTTAATAAAATAATATGAATCAAATAATTATGTTAACGAAAATCTTTGTTACGCCTTTTAATAAGGTGGCAGTTTTTTGCGCAAATTTAAACTTGTTTCTCGCAAGGTCGCTCTCTTTAGTCGCAAGATCCACTCCGTTTTGCGCAAGATCACGGGCGGATTTCGGTTTGACGCAAGGTCTGGGGCTGTTTGCGCAAGATTGAAATCATTTAACGCAAGGTCGCTCTCTTTAGTCGCAAGATCCACTCCGTTTTGCGCAAGATCACACGCGGATTTCGGTTTGGCGCAAGGTCTGGGGCTGTTTGCGCAAGATTAAAATCGTTTAACGCAAGGTCGCTCTCTTTAGTCGCAAGATCCACTCCGTTTTGCGCAAGATCACACGCGGATTTCGGTTTGGCGCAAGGTCTGGGGCTGTTTGCGCAAGATTAAACTTGTTTCTCGCAAGGTCGCTCTCTTTAGTCGCAAGATCCACTTCGTTTTGCGCAAGATCACGGGCGGATTTCGGTTTGACGCAAGGTCTGGGGCTGTTTGCGCAAGATTAAACTTGTTTCTCGCAAGGTCGCTCTCTTTAGTCGCAAGATCCACTCCGTTTTGCGCAAGATCACACGCGGATTTCGGTTTGGCGCAAGGTCTAGGGCTGTTTGCGCAAGATTGAAATCGTTTAACGCAAGGTCGCTCTCTTTAGTCGCAAGATCCACTTCGTTTTGCGCAAGATCAAAATTGCGCAAAAAAACCGCTCCAGCATTTAAGCTAAAACGGCTATATTTAGTATATTATTTACTAGCTACAGTTGATACAGTTGCAACACGTTTAGCTCCAACATATTTATTTCCCCAGTAATATGGGTCATTTAATTTAGCTATACTTACACCTTTTGATGATGCAGAATGTATGAAACTACCATTTCCTATGTACATACCGACATGGGATACGCCTCTACCTGTTGTGTTGAAGAATACTAAGTCTCCCACTGATAAATTTGCTTTACTAACGGACTTTCCAGTGCTGTACATACCAGCTGCTGTTCTCGAAAGTGAAACTCCATTTTGCTTGTATATATAACCTAGAAATCCTGAACAATCGAATCCTGCTTTTGTTGTTCCACCATAACGATATTTAATTCCCATTAAGCTTTTTGCATCAGCTACTATTTCTGCGGATGATACTCTGCTTGCGGCTTCGGTATTTCCTGCAAATGTTCCTGCTGTTAAAACTAAGATTAAACTAAAAATAGTAATGATTTTTTTAAACAAAGAAGTCAAGATTAGTTCCTCCATTGGCATAGCATTCGAGCAATCCGGCATAAACTTTCTGAAAATTCCTCTATATTCATGATACCATGAAATATACATGACTTTTTTTACGATTATGTTACAGATACATTACAGAAACTATCATTTTATTGGAGATTCTACAAAAAAATCACCCACTTTATAAAGAAAAGTGGGTGATTTCCAATATTTTCGTTCTTAAGAATCGAATATATTAATGGATTCCGTGTGCTACCATTGCATCTGCTACTTTTAGGAAACCTGCAATATTTGCTCCAACTACTAGATTTCCTGGGTAATCATAGTTTATTGCAGCTTCATTTGCACTTGTATAAATATTTTTCATGACAAGTTTAAGTTTTTCATCCACTTCTTCTGCAGTCCATGATAAACGCATGCTATTTTGTGACATTTCCATTGCAGAAACTGCCACACCACCAGCATTTGCTGCCTTTCCAGGACCGAATAGTACACCACCAGTATGGAATACATGAACCGCTTCTTCCGTTGAAGGCATGTTTGCACCTTCAGCAACTGCAGTTACACCATTTTCTAGTAATATTTTTGCACTTTCTTCATCCAATTCATTTTGCGTTGCACATGGCAAAGCAATATCACATGGAATTGTCCAAATACCTATGCAGCCTTCTTTATACACTGCTCTTGGATGGTCCATTGTATAATCTTTAATACGCTTATTACTATACTCTTTTAATTGTTTCACGACTTCTAAATCAATACCAGATGGGTCATAGATATAGCCACTAGAATCACTACATCCAATTACGGTTGCACCTAATTGAATTGCTTTTTCCATCGCATAAATGGCAACATTACCAGAACCAGAAACGACTACTTTTTTCCCTGCAAATGAATCTCCTTTTCCCTTCAGCATTTCATCTACGAAATAAACTAATCCGTAACCAGTAGCTTCTTTACGACCTAAACTACCACCCTGCTCAGGATCTTTTCCTGTCAATACTCCAGCATCAAATTTACTTTTTAGACGCTTATATTGACCAAACATATAGCCGATTTCACGTTTACCAACACCAATATCTCCAGCTGGCACATCCGTATCCGGTCCAATATATTTACTTAATTCAGTTATAAAACTTTGCACAAAACGCATAATTTCGCGATCAGACTTCCCTTTTGGATCAAAATCGGAACCACCTTTACCGCCACCTATTGGCATGCCAGTTAATGCATTTTTGAAAATCTGTTCAAATCCAAGGAATTTCATAATACTAATATTTACCGATGGATGGAATCGAATTCCACCTTTATAAGGTCCGATTGAGTTGTTGAACTGAACACGGAAACCACGGTTTACACGGACACGTCCTGCGTCATCTTCCCAAGTTACACGAAAAGTAAATACTCTATCTGGTTCCGTGATTCTTTCTAAAATACCTTCATCCAAGTATTCTGGATGTTTAAAGAATACAGGGCGAAGGGAGTCTAAAACTTCTCTTGCTGCTTGAAGGAATTCTGTTTCATGCATATTTCTCTTTTTTAACTGTTCATATACATTATGTACATAATCATTTGCTCTAGTTTTATTATTATTTTCAAGTTCGCTCATTACTTTCAATTTACCCATTCCCCTATCATGTAAGATATATTCAAGAAATTTTTCTTACGTTCCTTTTTACGTATCGCTATTGACATTATTACAAAAATCCATTCTATTTTCAACATTAATATTACTTCTCACTCATAAATATTAATTTTATCTTATGAATATTCATAATTTGTTCAAAAAGAAGCGTGTATTATTAATCAATTCGAGCAGATTCCGTTAGGTATTCCTTATTTTTCAATTTACTTTTTTATCAATTAACTGTAAAAAAATGCTAAGAGCTTAAGTATACCATATCCTTCTGATTGAACTATATTGAAATGACTGATAAATGCTAAAGATAGAAATAGCTGAGAAAGCGGTAGCGAAAGTACTGTCCAAAGCAATCTAGAAAAAATCACACCCACTATGTTCCAAGTAGATAAAAGGTTTGTACTTTCTTAATTATGTAAAAAGGTGCCCAATTGGACACCTTTTTAGTATTGATAAAATCCTCGTCCACTTTTCCTACCTAGATGACCTGCTCGGACATGCTTGCGTAAAAGTGGTGGGACTCGGTATTTAGAATCTCCAGTTTCCTCCAATAATGTTTCTGCAACAAATAGCAGCGTATCTAAGCCAACCATATCTGCTAAGGCTAGTGGGCCTATTGGGTGATTTGCACCGAGCATCATTCCTTTGTCGATATCTTCAACTGAAGCAATTCCTTCTCCTAATACAAATATCGCTTCATTTATAAAGGGTACAAGTATTCGATTCACGACAAACAACGGAGCATCTACGATGGAAATACTTTCTTTTCCAATCGAACGAACTAGTTCTATAATCACTTCGTATGTGTCATCTGAAGTGTCTGAACCTCGAATCACTTCAACAAGTTTCATCACGGGTACTGGGTTAAAGAAATGCATCCCTACTACTCGGTCTGCTCTATCTGTTGATGCTCCTAACTCCGTAATACTAAGTCCTGAAGTATTCGAGGCAAAAATGGTCTTGCCTTCACATAACCCATCTAGCTCTTGGAAAACTTTCTTTTTCACATCCATTTTTTCGATAATTGCCTCAATTACTACGTCGGCATCTTTAAGCGGGCTTAGTTCAGTTGTAAACTCAATTCTTGCTAATACCTTCGTAGCTTCAGCTAATTCTTTTCCTTGCTTCTTATATAATCGACCTACATTCGTATTGATTGTTTTTGCTGCTCTTTCCAGCGCTTCTTTGTTTACGTCACATAACACAACGTCGTAACCTGCATCCGCCATCACCTGCGCGATCCCATTTCCCATTGTCCCAGAACCTATAACTCCGATTTTCACCCGTGTCACCTCCCGATAAATTTTGCTTTCCTAAGATTGTCTCCGCTAATTTCAAAGCCTTTTTCAGACTTTCACCACCACTCCATTTTTCGCATTTTCGTATTCTGTTACAAGTTTTCCAACGATTTCTGCCGTACTATCAATCGACTTGATCGTAGTCACACCATGGCCTGCTGACCAAATATCTTTCCAAGCCTTCACATCTACCATATGAGACAAATCTACCGTTTCACGAGGTTTTAAACTGGTAGGGTCTATATTATTTTTCAATAAACTTGGCACTAAATAATTTGCATGTACGCCACTAAAAGAATCGGTATAGAGGATGTCTTCTATTGTTGACTCTACAAGCATCTCTTTATATTCCGGAAAAGCCACGCTTTCCTCCGCCGGGATAAATTTTGTACCCATATAAGCAAAATCAGCGCCCATAATTTGTGCTGCTAGTATATCTTTTCCGGTAGAAATACCTCCAGCTAATGCCGTATAACCTTTCCAAAACTCTCGAACAGCATCTAAAAACGCAAATGGATTTAACGTTCCTGCATGTCCACCAGCTCCGGTACATACTAAAATCAGTCCATCGACGCAAGCTTCAGCAGCTTTTTTCGCATGTTTTACCGTGGTAACATCCGAAAATACTAACCCCCCGTATGCATGTACGACTTCCGTTACTGCTCCTGGATGACCAAGTGACGCAATGACAATTGGGGGCTCATATTTGCGTATTAACTCTAAATCTACATCATGACGTTTATTTGTTTTATGTGCGATAAAATTTACAGCCCAAGGTTCAGTAGGCAATGCCTCTTTCAATTGTTGCAACCACACTTCACATGCTTCTGCCGACCGAGCATTCAGAAGGGGAATCGACCCAACAACCCCACTTTTACAAGATGCAATGACTGATTCAGGACTGGATACCAAAAACATCGGAGCTACTATCACTGGGATAGATAAATTTTCAAACATATATGGATTTCCTCCTACTCAATTTTTAGTATGCAGTTAAACTCGTAGCGCATTTTTCAATACTTTTCCACTTGCATTTCTAGGTAAGGTATCGATTATTTCCACTTCAGCTGGCAATTTATATTTGGCTAAACGCTTGGAACTAAATGCTAAAACGTCTTCCTCTGAAAGTGATTGCCCCTTTTTTATGACAACATAGGCTTTTGGGACTTCGCCGTACACTGGATGTGGTACACCAATGACTGCAGCTTCTAGCACTTCCGGGATCTCATAAAGTACTTCTTCCACTTCCACTGGATAGACATTTTCACCCCCGCGGATAATCATGTCTTTTTTGCGATCTACGATATAAAGCAGTCCGTCTTTATCAAATCGACCTAAGTCCCCACTATATAGCCAACCATTTTGAATGGCTTGATGGGTTGCTTCTTCATTCTTCAAATAACCTTTCATTACTTGTGGGCCCTTCACGACGATTTCACCTACTTGTCCTACTGGGAGGGAATCACCGAACTCATCGACAACTCGAACTTCCGTATGTGGTAAAGCTTCACCAACTGACCCTACTTTTTCAAGTGCATGATGATCCTTCAACGTCGTTGCCGCAGGTGAATTTTCAGTTTGGCCGTATAAATTTTGAACCTTCACACTCGGGTAAAGTGATTTTACTTTTCTTACCAGTTCAAATGGCATTGGTGCTGCTCCGTAAGCAAACAATCGTAAATGATTTAGTTTTAGTTCAGCCATTTTAGGTGTGTTCAATAAGATCATATACATTGCCGGAACTCCAAAGAAAATAGTGACATCTTCTTTTTCCATTGTTTCAAGTGCCTTTTCAGGAGAGAACGCTTCTTCTATAACGATTGTACCTCCAGCATATATACCCGGTATGCAGAATACATGACTGGCAGCACAGTGAAATAAAGGCGTAACAATATGAATACGATCAGTAGATTCATATCCAACTGCCTCTCCCCAAATTTCTGCGGCCGCTTCTACATTTCCTGCAGACAACATGACCCCTTTTGGCTTTCCAGTTGTACCAGAAGTATAGAAAATGACCGTTGTATCATTCTGATCCACTTGCGTTTCCTTAAATACAATCGATTCATCATTTACAATAGTAGTTAAAGTATCCTCTTCACCAACTAGTAACGTATCCTGAAATTTTGCAAACGTGTTTGGTATTTCATTCAAAACATCGTTAAAACGTACATCATAGATAAGCGCTTTTGCTTCAGAATGTGTAAGGATATAATCTATTTCAGGAGCAGTTAACTTTGTATTTACAGGTAATACCGTAAATCCTCCAAGCTGACATGCATAGTAACATACTAAGAATAGATCTGAGTTATGCAAATATACCGCAATGATATCCTCTTTTTGATAGCCCTTTACTTGAAAGTAGCCCGCTAATCGTTTAACTTGCTCGTAGAATTCGGAATAACTAGTGTTTTTCCCTTGAAAAGATGTGATAATCTTCTCTGGTTGCTGTTTTGCATGAACTGCTAATTTTTCAGTAACGAGCATGTCTCAAATCCCCTTTTTTGATTTATTTTAAAACCTTCAACATATAATCTGCATATATTTGTTGTAATTCTTCAATTGTCTTACTTCCAAAAGGGTTGTACCATTGTTGAATCCAGTTCATTGAACCAAGTAAAATCATCCTGGCTATCTTTGGTTCATCAATTGTAAATTCAGCAGTTTTAATACCAGCTAGAATAACTTGATCAAACAATCCAGCATATTCGTTTCGTTTTAGTAAAATGGGATTTAATTGATCTTCCGAAAATGTTTGGTCCGGTTTGATGATCATATTAAACATCTCTTTTTTTTCTATGGCATATTGAATATGTGTCTTAATCATTTCTCGTAATTTTTCTTCATTTGATTGCTTTACATTTATATGTTGTTGCAGTTCCTCAATTGCTTGCACTAAAACCATCTCATGACATTGAAATATCAAATCTTCCTTATTCTTAAAATAGTAATAGAGTGAGCCTTTCGTCATGAGAAGCTCTGCAGCAATTTCTTCCATCGTTGCTTTTTGGTACCCTTTTTCATTCACAATCTTGACTGCTGATAAAATAATATCTTCTTTTTTCTTCTGTATTTTTTTCTCTGAGAGCTTCATTACGAAATCCCTCCCCTCTTTTATAGATCTAATTTTTTCGCAATAATTGTCTTCATGATTTCCGTAGTACCTGCGAAAATACTCGTAACTGGAATATCACGATACCTTCTAGCAATCTCGTATTCATTCATATATCCATAGCCACCATGTAAATGTAAGCACTCGGCAGCCACCCGTTTTGCCATTTCACTAATCCACCATTTTGCCATGGACACTTCTTTCACAATGTCTTCATGCGTTACATGCCGTTCGCTTAATTGATCCACATACGTGCGACCTATATCAATTTCCGTTGCCATTTCAGCAATTTTGAACTGGGTATTTTGAAATTTGCTAATAGATTGTCCAAAAGCTTTTCTATTTTTTACATAATCAATCGTAATTCGAAGCATTTCCTCTGCTGCAACCTGACATTGAATTGCTACAATTAGGCGTTCTTGCTGCAAGTTCTGCATTAGATAATAAAACCCTTTCCCTTCTTCTCCCAGTAAATTAGCTACTGGAACCTTTACATCTTCAAAAATTAACTCGCCGGTATCTCCACAATTCATACCGATTTTATCGAGCTTCTTCCCACGAGAAAAACCTGCCATCCCTTTTTCCACAACTAGTAAGCTGATTCCTCGATGTGCCGGTTGCGCATTTGGGTCCGTTTTACATACGACAATTGCAAGATCGGCATTCAAACCATTTGTAATGAACGTCTTCTCTCCATTTAATATGTAGAAATCACCTTCACGTCTAGCATTCGTTGTTACCCCTGCCAAATCAGATCCTGCACCCGGTTCCGTCATAGCAATCGCAGTAATTATTTCGCCGCTAATACAAAGAGGTAACCATTTTTGCTTCTGTTCCTCTGTACCAAGTTCAGAAATGTAAGGGCTTACAATATCGGAATGCAAACACATCCCACTAGAAAGTCCTTGACCTACGCGTTCAAGCTCCTCAGCTAAAATTTTCGAATATGTAAAGTCCAAGCCTAACCCACCATATGCTTCATCCACCCATGGTAAAAGGAATCCATTCTCGCCCATTTTCAACCAGAAATCTCTTGGAATCTCTCTTTTCTCTTCCCACTCATTATAAAAAGGATACGCTTCCTTATCTAACATCTTGCGTAAAGACTTACGAAATAACCCATGCTCCTCTGTTAAAAAAGATGCTTTCACCCTAAAACCCCCGTTTATTGAATACATATAATTTTCTGAATGTTGTTTATTAATTTTAATTATACTCAATCATTTTAAAAAGTAAATACTTTTTTGAACTAAGTTTAAAAATTAAATAAAATGGTTAACTAATGATATATATGTTTCAAGTAGTTATTGAATAACACAAAACAGAATTTAATTTTTGAACCTAAAAATATATAATTCTAAATACTAGCATAAAAATGCACTCTTTCTATATGGAATTGGATGCGTGCCAGGCACAGACGTAATTCTCACAAAACTTGACAGCAAAAAAATCCCCTCAAGCATAAATACTTGAGAGGATTTAGCCATATTTATTTAGTTTCTAAATTTTTCCATTCATTTTCTAACCAAGTATTGAATTCTGCACCTTTGTCGCCTTCGTATGCATCATACACATCAATGCGCATTCTTTTAAGCTTCGCAGCGAATTCTTCATAGGTATGATCTTTTGGTAAACTCTTTTTCACACGCAATAATATTTTAGAAGTACCTTTAATCATTTCAAACTTAGAACGCTTCGGTAACTCAACTTCTTCACCAAATGAAAGGAGAGATCGATAAGCTTCTTCTTGAATAGTAAAAACAGGATCATTTTGCAGACGTGTTTTTAAAATATCAATCACTTGGCTAGTATTATATTGCCCTAACTCTTCTACTGCTTTTAGTCTCGCTCTCCAGTTTCCGCTACGATTTGCTGCTTTTTTAAGTTCCTCATAATTTTCTGGTAACTCATTAGTAATAGTTTTTTTCAAGCATTCCAAACTCCTTCTATGTCTTTTTATCTTGAGATGATCGATTCTTTTTTTACTGTCACTCATGTAAATCCGTTCTTCTCTATTCCACTAGTATATACTATTTAACGTAAATCTCCAAAATTTGCACAGTATATATGCAGACTCATTTTAAAACTGCTTCATCCACCTATATTGTGGATGAAGCAGCTTCCTTTTATTCTATCTGATTATTTATCTTTTCCGTCATCTGTTTGTTCTTCATTGTATGGATAAAGATCGTTTGTTGAGGAGATATTATAGTCTGTATCTATTCGTTATTGGGAATATGTGGATAAGCGAGACAATCTTGCTCGCGAAAGCGACAATCCGAACATAATTTCATCCATATAAAAAAAGAAGCACAGGGAAAAGGGGCTTTGCCACTTTCTCTGTGCTTCCTTTTTATTTAACCAACGTTCATCTGTTCATGCTTACCAAGATCAAACAGATGCTACAGCTTTACCTAAACTATCCACAGTAATTTGATGATGAGAAGTATTCCACACTGCTTTTCCATCTTTTAATAAAAATGCTTGTGGTGACTGATGTTGAATGCCTATGTCATCTGCAATTTCTAGTGAGATTGGTCGACTTTCAATTACTTTTACTAAATATTTTTTGACACTCGAATCGAAGCTATCATACTCTGCATATGCTTTTGCACTTATTGGACATGTTGTGCTATGTTTAAGCACTAATGCAGACTGCTCAGTATTAGCTAAAACTTCTTTCCATTGATCCATTGATGTTATCTCTGTATAATTTGTCATTTCTATCATCCTTCCAAAGCTGTTTCTTTTATTATGAAGAAACTGGAACGTTTATGCACGTATCATGAACTGGAACGACTACTTTCTATCAACGAATATACTTATGAAAAATAGCTTGATCAAAAACAGCTATATACTCTTTCAGTTCACCAGGTGCAAAATAAAAAACAGAATCATGTTGCATCCCGCCAACTGTTCGATGATAATCGAGGACACAAATATTAACCGCTCCGTCTTTCTGTAGTCGACGTATCATATATTCAGTATACTGATCAAATCCTAAAACTACATGGATAGGTGTGTTAATCAATTCCATGTTACTTCTCCTAACTGATTCTAAAATCATCTAATATTTATGAACTTTTATGCTATTAGTTACATTTTATCAGAATCAGTACATAGATTGAAAGTTTCTATGTAAATATTTATAAAACAAACAAAAACCCCCGTAATCCCAGAACAGGATCACGAGAATTTTACTTATTTACGCGTATGTTTATACTTAGGCTGTTTTCTTTCATCATTCTCAATCTTAGCTGAAATAAGTCCTAACACAACACCTAAAATAGAACCCGCAATCACTTCTACTGGCTGATGTCCAAGTAGTTCTTTTAGTTCTCCCTCACGCTGTACATACTCAAAACTCGGAAAATTTCCTGAAAGGGTAGCAATATTATCTTCCAAATCATTTACCAGCTGCGCAATTTCTCCCGTATGACGTCTGATTCCCTGCGCATCATACATAACAATTATGCCAAACATTGTAGCAAGTGCAGTTTCCGTATGGCGTGCACCTTTATTCGCAGCTACATACGATGCAAGCGCTGAAACACCCGCTGAATGCGAACTTGGCATACCACCTGTCGTAAATGCCTGTTTAATATCCCATTCACCAGTGAGCTTTTTGTGTGTTAATATCTTTAATCCTTGCGCAATACCGATGGCAGAAAGTGCAGTTACAATACCTCTATTCATCTTTTGCATATTTTCCCCTCCAAAACATCGAATAATTTTTATGTACCCTTATCTATTAGTTACCCTTTTATGAAAAAACTAATCGGAATTACTTCACTTTTTTATTCAAAAAAACAGGAGAAAAAATATAATCTCCATTAGTTACTGTCTCACCAATTTCAATAGGTATTCGTTCAGAAAAAATTGGCCCATCTACTATAATTGTATGAAACTCTCCGTTTTCTCCACACGAATCAATTCCCGCTGCTTCAAGCTCCTCGACTAACTCTTTCGTAAACTTTTTCCCAACATACTTTTCTGATAACATCGTTGTGTTCACTACTACAATCCAAGCCTCAAAACCAGCGTCCAACAACTCGGCAACTACCGCTCGGCGAGGTTCTTGCCACAGAGGATGTACAGCAATAATATCTGATTTTGCACAAGTTTTCTGTACCCATTCCAAATGTCCTTCCAGATCAATATCACCAAATACACCGTGTGTGATTCCTTCATTTCGGCATTCATCCATCGCTTGGATAAACTCTCCCTCGTACGAATTCCAACTTGCATCTTTTATTAGTAAAGGTATCCCAAGGTGCTCCGCTTGTGCTTGTACAACTTCGCGTGGTAGAGCATGTGACTTGGAAATCTCGCCACCTTCTTCAAACATCGTCAAAATCTTTTTAGGAATCATTCCTAATTTCATCGCACGATAATAAGCCATCGCCGAATCCTTCCCACCACTCCAAGACATTACGAAAGATGCATCTTTCATCTATTACCACACTCCTTTTATATAACTACTTAGCATAAGTTATCTTCCTTATGAGAGTCAAGAACATATAGAAACTTAGGTAAAAAACATCCTCTCTAGTACAAGTCATAATTTATATCCTATTCTTCCCCAGTTTAAAAATCTCCTTGCACGCACAAGCTATTTGTAAAAGCGAGAGAAGGGAGAAATACTTTGTGAATTTTAACCGTTTTCATGCGGTTTCACTTCTTTTATTACTTGCCATATTTGACTCCCTGTTTACCGATTTTGGCATAAGAAACAATCATATATCAGAAGCAAATCCTTTAATGCGTTATTTGTACGGGACAAGTGTTCCTGCGTTTTATTTAATAAAAATTGCTCTTCCTCTTTTATTAATATTAATTCTCACGAAAATAGAAGTAAAAAAATATTTAAATCTTTTAATTGGCGGAACCGTTGCTCTGTATGTACTTATTCTTTTCCAACACATTTTTTGGATGACAATTATTTTGTAAAAAAAAGAACGGCCAAATAGCCGCTCCAGCCTATTTTTTCTTCGCATTTCTTTCTTCCTGCTCCCACCTTACTAATGAAGGATAGGGATTATATGCCCACTCAATTCTGCCGTTGTATTTATACATACCGTAGTGAAGATGCGGGGCAAACTTACCTGACGTTCCTTCTTTACCATATCCAGAGCTGCCCACATAACCAATTACGGTCCCCATTTCAATAATATCCCCTTCTTTAATTTCCTTATTAAACCCGGAAAGATGTGCATAATAATGGTACGTATTATGAATGTCTCGGATACCAACTCGCCAACCGCCAAAGTCATTCCAGCCCATCGTTTCCACTAAACCATAAGTTGTCGACTTAACCGGCACGCCATATGAAGCAAATAAATCCGTGCCCTCATGCATTCGACGTCCACCCCAGCCACGACTAACACCCCAAGTACTGCGATAACTAAAATCAGCTTGAAGCGCCAGTGGAAAAGCATTTTCATCTAAATTAAGCGTTTCAAATTCTTTATAAATTTTTGCAATCGTCATTATCTGTTTAACAGAAGCATCTCGATCGTAATAACTCTTTAATGCACGTTCAAAATCTTTTTCAGTCGATCCAAACCGCGTTAAATATTCCGACATCGTTAACATGACATCATCATCATTAGCCCTGTCAGCCTTGCCATCTAGATTTCCATCGGAGCCATTCCCATCAAAAAATAGGATGGAAGTGAAATCGGTATCATCCTTCATCGGATTCAAAGCTCCCGTCCAAAAATCATCCGTAAATTGAATAGCTATAGTTCCCTCTCGTTCGGGAATATCATCTCGAGCTTGGGCAATATTACGTTCATACTGATCCACAGCAGCCAAGTAATACCAGGGCAAAATATGACTCGAATAGTTAATATAATAATCCATTCGCTCTTCTAAAACTTGTTCTCTCGTTGGCTCTTCTGCTGCCGAAACAACGGAGGCAAAAAGAAAGAAACATACACTTGTGAAAACCATTAAATGAAGCTTTAATTTCAAGCCAATTACCACCTTTTTTTGAGTCTAACATTAGATTTCCCACTTTTTTATGAATCATGAATTGTAAATTTTGTTTTTTATGTATGCGTGCCAGTCATTCAAACATGAAAAAATGCTATTCCGAAGTGGAATAGCATTTAAATTCTGCATGCTAGTTACTCAGCTATTTCATTGAATGTGTATATTTCCTTGTCTGTAACAACTTCAAATGGCGTTAGTTCCACTAACTTTCCATTAATAGTTGAATGATGATTCAATCCTTCATCACTGAATCGATACATTTCAATTGTTTTTACTCTATTACCTGTTTCATAGAATAACTCCATCCAACCGTCTTGATCAATATCATAAATGTATAGAATAGGTGCGCTCTCTGCTAATAATGTAATAGGAATGCTTAATTCTTCAAAATCAATGGTAATCTCGACATTTTCATTCATATTGCTGTTACTTTCTTCTGGACCACCTATTAAATTGACTGTTTCTAAAGTTCCATCATTGTTTATATCTATTTCTTCTGATACTAAAAAATCAAACATTTCTGGTGCCTCTAGGGTAATGTAATTATATATATTTGTGGTAAAAGCTTGTTGCATTTGTTCTTCCTCTACGTATGTTACTTCATCAATTTCACTTCCAAAAAACTTCCAACCATCATTTTGCCATCTCAGTGTATGTACTACACTTGCTTTATTATCGCGGAAGTCCTCTCCTTCAATAAGTGTAGTAGTTTGGGTTACACGAACTTTTACTTCTTGGTCTGATATCGATAGAAATTCATCAACACTAATTTCATAGGATAAATCATAACTATTTATTAGATCTCTTACCATTTGTTCTGTTTGGATATACGATGATTGGTCATCATCTATATATACCATTAACATATAATCATCTAAATTTTCATCTTCAAGTGCCTGCACGTTCTTTTCGATAAGATCAATAATTTCAACTTCAATATCAGTTTGTTTTTTTCTGTTGTTGCAATTTGTTGAATCGCAGAATCTACATTTTTTGTTTCGGAGTGATCATTAAACGTAGGAATAAAAGTAAAAATACCCAATGCTATTAGCACATATCCAACCAATAACCCAACAGCCACCAAAACCCCTAGCCAGCTTCCACCGCCACGTATTTTAATTTCTTCTTGCAATATGTCATTATCATTATTGTTCATTTCCATACTTTCACGAATTTTCTTTAGCGCATGTTGCCTGTAAAGATTATTACCTGAAATCCCAAGAGTAACTGCAACTGCAATTCCAATTACATTATTAAGTACCGTATCATCTATTCCCAAAATTGAAACAGCTAGATCTATTATTAAAAATATCCCCAAAAATAGAAAGATATATTTGTACATTTTTCGATAGCCTAACCAAAGAAATGCCAGAAAAAATGCAGCCCAATTCCAGGAGTTTTTGCCTTTAGTCCATTTTTGTAAGTAATAATCCTGCTTTTTTTCTCCAATAAATAATCTGAGTAAATGCTCTTCGTTTTTTTCCTGAGTAATGTTTTCAACTGACGGCTCACTCTTTACAGTAACCTTCTTCCCACATGCTTTGCAAAAGTTGTCACCCTCTTCTAAATCAGAACCACATTTAATACAGAACAATAACTGTCCCCCTTTTAAAACATAATTCAAGTGACTAATAAATTTCAGCCACTCCTCTCTTACAATATTCCAAAACAATCTACTTAATTCAACAATATAAAAAAATGACTGCTCAATGAACAGTCGATAAATACTTCATTACTTTTTTGATGCTCCGATAAATGCCTTAAAAATATTCTCCGACACCCGATCATTCTTCGCGATTAAACTCTCTGGATGCCATTGTAAACATAGTACAAATTTATGTGTGTTGCTTTCAATTGCTTCGATAATTCCATCACTTGCAGTAGCTGAAATACTGAATCCATTTGGAACATTTCGGTTCGCTTGATGGTGAAAACTGTTCACTTTAAACTTATCGGTTTGTGCAATTTTTTCTAAAAGACTGCCTTTCTTAACCTGCACAAAATGAGATAAGTGGGAGCGATGAGCTTTTTGATCATGCTGCAAAAGTTCATGATTTATTTGAGCGTAAATATCCTGATACATATCCCCACCAACTGCGATATTCACAATCTGCGCGCCTCTGCAAATACCTAAAATCGGCTTGTTTATTTCAAGCATTTTTTGAATAAGGGCAAGCTCAAACACATCTCGTTCAGGAATAACATTTCCCAACTTCGGATGAGGCTCTTCGCCAAATAGAGTCGGATCAATATCTCCGCCACCAGTTAAAAGCAAGCCATCTAGTAGCTCCGCCATCGTACTTGCTGCATCTTCTTCCACATTAGGTAATATGAGAGGAACTCCACCAAACTTAGTGACTGAATAAATATTTTCCAAAGGCACAGAAAGATGATTCTCTTTAATATTGGACGAAATACCGATAATTGGTTTCATATGATTCCTCTTTCCTCCAGGAAATTTTCATTTATAAAATTATATGTTTAGTTTTCGGAAAAATCTTTTTTTTTGGATTTTGTTTTGTTCGACCGGGGGTTTTGTGGAACTCAGAAGTGTTTCGGTGGAACCCAAATGACTTTTGGTGGAACTCAGGGAGGTTTTAGTGGAACTCACATGTTCTTTTGTGGAACTCATGGCTGTTTCAGTGGAATTCGCAGTAATTAGCATGATAAAAGCCGCTTCTGGTTTAACAGCAGAAGTGGCTTTTATCAATTTTTAGTTCCAAATAGCGTTTGCCCATTGTGGGTTGTCGATGAATGGGTTTCGGTTGCCTTGCCATTCTTGGATTACGTTGTTTCTGTTTTGTTCGAATTCATCTACTGGGTCTAGTTCGTTCCATTCTAATAGGACCGATAGTTTTCCGTGGTATGGGTTGCTGCCGTTGTTTACTTGGTCGTTTAGTTCTAGGTCGATGCTATCTCCTTGTTCGTAGCGTGTTGCCATGTAGAAAAGGATTCTTGCTACGTCGCCTTTTACGTTTGTTGGTGGTTCGAATGAGTCTCCGTCTTTTTTACATTCAGAGCAGTTTGTTACTGTGCTTCCGCCGTAATCGAAGTCTAAGTTTCCTCTAGAGTTGTTTACTTGTACGTCTGTTGGGCGTAGGTTGTGGATATCTGTTCCTGTTCCTGTGCTGTCACCAAAATTCCCGTGGGATTTTGCCCATGTGTGTTCGCGGTTCCAGTCTCCTACATCGCCGCCGTTTAGTGTTTCAGAGCGTGATATGCCTGAGTAGAATAGGATGACGTTGTTTGGGTTATTTGGGTCTTCGTCTGTTTCACGAAGTGCTTCCCATGCTGTGCTGTATGTTAGTTCTGTATGGTCATCGATGATTTCATGTAGCGCTTTTTTTAGTGATTGTCCTTCTTTACCAACCACATCTTTGTAATAAGTAGTTAGTTCTTCGTTGTTTTCATCTAAGAAAGAAGGACCCTCTAAAGGGGCCCCTTTCGTGTCTGTTAATGTTATTGTTTCTGCACTTACTCCGTTGATGTATTCAATTACTTGAATGTTTTCGGCACCTTTAATTTCTTTTACGTTCGTGCCGTCGATGATTACTTTTTGTACGTTTGTTCCTTTGAAGTCGATGATTGCATCTGCTTCAGAAGGTTTCAGTGTTACTGTAGTTGTTTCGAAGCCTGCTCCTAAGAACTCAGCATATTTTGCTCCAGTAAAGACAATTCCTTCTGTGATTACTGATTGATCATCTAGAGTAATCGAAACACTTGGTTTGCTAAGTGTTAATTTTTTCGTTGTAAGCTTTTTAATGTTGTATGTTTTTTCAGCTTCAATTGGTGTTACCACTTCATCTTCAGCTAATAGATCAATTTGTACTAGTACTGGGTCGTGGTCAGATGCACGGCCTTGAGATGCTAAGTAGTTTGCGTTGATGTGAATCATGTCTACACTTGTGTGATCACTCAAGTTATTTGTTACTAGAATATGGTCTAGTACTTGGTTATTTCCTTGGTAGAAGTAAGAGAAACGGTCTGCTGCTGGTACTAAATCTACCATATTCGTTAATTGGTCGCCTTTAAGTGTATCCATAACAGGTGTGAATTCGAAGTCATTCATATCACCAGCTACGACAACATTTAAGTTAGGATTTTTTGCTAATCCATCTTGGATGAATTTGTTAATCGTTGTAGCTAGTCCAAGGCGTTCTGCTTCTGATCCTAAGAATGGAGGTTGGTTTTTACCGAATAATGGTTCATCTCCACCTTTTGAATTTAAGTGAGCTCCGATAACGACAACTCTTTCTCCTTTGAATTCGAATTCAGCTACTACAGGTTTACGTGTATCCGTAAAGTTAGCTGGCTCGATTACTCCAGGGTTAAGTACTAAGTTACCTGATTCGTTCCAAGTGTTTGCTGCTGTTGCTGCTCCTTTAGTTCCTTCTACTAGGCTAACGCGTTCTGGGTTGTATAAGTATCCTACGCGGATATTAGCGCCTGGTGCTCCGCCGTTTGTGTTATTTACTGGTGCAACATCTGTCCATGCATATGTTGGGCCATCAGCTGCAATGATTGCTGCAATAAGGCGTTCATAGCTTCCTGTTGCATCACTGCTACCAGAATCCGTTTCGCCATCTGTATCTTGTACTTCTACTAAAGTAATGATGTCAGGTGATTTCATATTTGTCACAAATGATTTAGCGATTTTTTCTACTTTTTCATCTGATGTGTTCGCTGTATTTGTCGAGAAATTTTCTACGTTATATGCAGCTACTGTTAGTTTGTCTTCTAGTGGTTGAATCGTTGTTACATCTGGCGTTCTGTCTAAACGAGTAATTAATGGTAAACTGCTTTCTTCTGCTAGTAATTTGAAGTTGCTGTTTCCGTAAGAAATAACTCCGACAGTATCACCAGTGAAATAATCACCTGAGTTTGTAATGTAGTTGTTGTTATTAATATCTAAAAATACTTTTTCTGGGTTGTAATCATCTTTGGCAATGTTCAATCCACCCAGTTCATTGAATTCATTGTTTGTTGTGTTTTCAGCAACGATTGGAATATCTCCACTGTATGGTGTTCCAATTACTTTTGCATTTGGGAATGAAACTCGCATAAATTCTACTGATTCCCAGAAGTCAATTCCATCTTCTAACGGGTCAAATGATGTTAGTTTATCATTGTCGATTATTTTGTTTGGCGGAATAACATCTACCCCAACAACTAATGGTGCAGGTAGTGCTGCTGTTCCATTTATTGCTACTGTTGTTGCTTTAATACGTGTAGTTGTTAAGTTTGTACCAGAGCCATTTTCTTCTACAGTTCCTGCTACCGTTACTTTATCGCCTACATTAACACCGTGAGTTGATTTGTTTACTTGAATCGCTTCTGATGTTGTGTTATCTGCATCGGCATTATCGATGTCTTGCATAACAAAGTTTGTTCCATCAATTTTATGCGTTACAACACCTGTAATATCTTTCACTGATGCTCCCACATATGATGAAGTATGATCATTTCCTTGAATATCACGGATTGTTACGCCTTCAGCTTTCACAATTGTGTACGTAAAGCTAAATGCTTCACTAGTCGTTTCGCTTGTTACTGCAATTGCTTTAATAGTAGTTGTTTCTGTAAGGCTGATTGGTTCTACATATCTTGTACTTGATGTAGTTGGTGTTGAACCGTCAAGTGTGTAATAGATTGTCGCGTTTTCTACTCCTGATGCAAGTTCAATTTTAGTATTAACTGTCACTGTTCCTGCATATTTGGAAGCGTAAACTGCTGGTTTGTTCACAAGGTCAAAACTTTCAAGGCCTAATGTTTTAAGTTGGTACACATTATTAAAGATTGCAGAGATACCTGTAAGATTTACTTTATCGCCTTCACTGAAGTGTTTAATGAATTCACTGTATTCCAAACCTGTGCGGTTGTCATGGCGAACGAGTACTGTTTCTCCATTTTCTGCTAGTGCTTGGAATTCAAAAGTTCCATATGTGCCACTTTGTGCTAAGTCTGTGATCGTCACATTTTCTAAAGCTACTAGTTCTCCTTGCGTATCATCATTGACACCTGTTGGAGTTACTACTAGTGCTGTTGGTACTGGATTTCCAGTAGAAATTACTTCTATTTTAGTAGGTTCAATTTCTATTTCTGAAGAATACGTAATGACTTGTCCAGTTACACGAATTTTGTTTCCTGGTTGCACATTTGCTGAACCTGTGTAAATGTACATTCCTGCAGTGTCATCTTGCATGTAGAATGCTTGAGTGCCCCATGGTCCTGCTTCTGTTGTAACAATTCCTTCAATTTGAACTGTTTCATTTAGATTAGTACGAGCTTCTAGGATTGTTTTAGATTCTAGTGCAGTAAGGATGGAATAAGTTATCTCTTTTACTTCACTTGTTTTGCCATCTTTTACTGCAATTGCTTTAATCGTTGTATTAGCATTAATGATAATTGGTGTTGTAAATGTAGCGCTAGCTGTAGTTGGTTCTGTATTATCTGTTGTATAGTAAATTGTTGCACCTTCAGTTGCTGATGAAAGTGTCACTTCTGTACCAGATTCAACTGCACCTGCATTTGGTGAAGCACTAACTGTTTGAACTGTTGTTGGCTCTGTTGGATCTACCGGAGTTGAATCTCCGAATGTGTGTTTGCCAAGGTCTGAAAAAATATTTTTACCTTGATCAGTCCATTCCAATGTTTTTACAAATGCATCATCAACTGTTTTATCTCCTGTTAGAACATTACCATTTCTAACTAAGCTAACATCTGCAAGAGCATTTTCTACTGACCCAACTTGTCCAATTGAATCAACAACTACTCCATTTTTCTTAAGTACAACTTGATCGTTCCCATTGAAATTGATTACATTTTTCGTAGTATCTAATAAACCATTTACTTCAACTGCTGCAAGAATAGCTGGATCTGCATCTGCACGCGATACAACATAAGTTTCACCAGTTGCAAGTGTTCCTACTAAAGGTAAAGATTTATCAGTTGTTGTTGTCCCTACTGTTGCACTACCACTATTATTATAATGTTCAAGCGTATATTGAGTTAAATCAATTTCAGCTCCTGTACCATTATAAAGTTCAATAGCCTTATTATAAGAAGTACCTTCAATATACTCAGAAATAATTAAATCAGTTGCATTTGTAGCAGCTGCAACACTTGTTGGCATGGCAGGGATAACTAAACTTACGATTAAACCAGCTGATAAAAAAGCATTTAAAGGCTTCTTCCAATTCCTTTTACTCATTTAAGTAATTCTCCTTTTAGTTTATGAATTTACATAGATAAAGTGCCAGTCACTTGCAAGAGTGACTGGCACCCAAATAAAATTTAAAGTGTAGTTTCGCCGGTTACTGTGATACCGTCCATGTTTAGAACTTCCCCATCAAGGCCTGTTAGATCTAGGTTGCCCTCAACTGTTATGTTTGTCATAGAGAATGTTTCTGTAGGAGTACCTTTGATGATTAGGTTTCCATTAACTGTTGCATTTTCTAGTTTTGTAGCATCTGTAATGGATACAGTCACGTCGCCTTCATGAACTTTTGGTGTATCAACTGTTCCTGAGAATGCTTCAGCAGTCATAGGCTCATTTGTTACGACACCTGCTCCAAATTCATATACTGCAACTGTTCCTGACATTTCGTTTGTAGCAGCTAGTAATGCTTTACCAGTTGGGCTCTTATCAGCAGGGATAAATTGTAATCCTTCTGGAGCTACGTCACCTGCAACATCTGCAGAGAAGTCACGGCTTGAAACGAGTGTTACGAATTCAGGAGCAGTTGGGTTTGAAAGGTCATACACCATGATTCCGCTGAAACGTTCTAGGGCGATGAATGCGTAAGTTTTTTCACCAATTTGTCCTGTAACAACTGTTTCAGGCTCTGGACCTTTTGCTTTACTACGAGCATCTACAGTTAATTTATCATTACTAATATTGAATTGTTCTGGCATGTTTTCTGCAATGATTGTTTCAAAATCGTTGCCGCTGTCATATACCAATTCCATTGTATCGGCTTTGAAGATAGAGAAACTACGTCCACCGTAACCATATAAGGCTTCGTATGAAGTACCATCTGCAGATAATCCATTTTCAATTGTTACTTTGTAGTCTGCTAAAGTAGTTAGATCAAATGCATCCAACTCATCTTGTGTATAACCTACATAATGTTCTGCTTTTAATTTAACTGCTTTTCCTATTTTAGATAATTTTTTCTCTTCGCTGTATGCATCGTAGTCACGAGCATCTCCTTCGTTCGGTGTAACGATGTATGTTTGGTCTGCTACAGAGAATGTATCGATCGCATCCGGCATAAAGAATGAAAGGATTGGTTGTTTTTCGATCAAAATTTTACCGTCTTCGATTGCATCCAATTCATTTCCTACGACTGAATGATCTTTTACGCCAAGACCTTTCACATCTAGGATTGTTCCTGTTACTAGATTTACTGTCGCAATTGCGTTATTTTCTTGAAGAGAAACGTAAGCTGTTGTGCTATCCGCAGAAACTGTGATGTATTCTGGTTCTAGTTGCTCCAGTTTAGTACCTTGAGAATCGACACGCACTTTGCTATCTAACATTTCCTCTGTGAAAGTTAGTGTTTTCACTTCGAATGTTTTTAGGTCAATGATTGAAATAGAACCTTCTGGATCTGCAGAATAATCGTCACTTGGTTCGCCTTCATTTGCAACAATTGCTTTTGTTCCATCTGGAGTGAATGTCACCATGTCTGGTAGTGCTCCAACTTCCACATGTTTCACATATTTACCGTCTTTTGTAGCAAATACGATGTGTCCGTTATCTGTTTTCGGGTCATTTACTGCTGTGATTGCGATTAAATCTTCTGTTGGGTGTGATGCGATACTTGTAATATCCTTCACTCCAGTAATTCCATAATCCGCTAAAACTACGCGTTTTTCAGAATCAACTGCCGTGAATTTACCTGATTCTAACCCAGCGAATGATAGGATATCATAACCGCCAACTGCTCCATTTGTTACAAATGCAAGTTTACGTTCTGTATCATAAGCCAAGATTTCAGTTCCAGTTTCACCTTGTCCACTGTCGTAACGTCCAATTTGAGAAACTGATAGATTCTCAGGGTTCAAGTTAACGAGTGGTGGCTCTGTTGTTGTTACTGATGCTGGAGTTGTTCCAGGATCGATTACTGGTTCTTTTGGAGCGTTAACGTCTACGATACGTCCTTCTATTTCAGTAGGAATTGCTGTTAAAGTTTTCAAATGTTCTGCAAGGTTTTCCCAATCGGAAAGTCCAAGATCTGTTACGCGGCCTTCTACATAAGCGTTAGCTAATACCGTATAGCCATCTCCACCTTTTGCAGTGAATGCGTTTGTTGCTACTGTGTATGTTTTAGTGTCTTCGATTGCAGTGTACGTGCCGTCTGCGTTTTTATATGAAATCGATACTACGCGTTCGCCAACTGGTTTAGATGAATCATATTCTACTTTTGCACCAGCTACGTGTAGGAACCCGCCGCTTTCACCTGGTAAAGATTTAAAGCTTATTTCAAAAGCTGCCTTTAACTCTGAACCTGTAACGTCCATTGTTGCTAAAGTATTAGCAAATGGTAGTACCGTCATAACTTCGCCTACCGTGATAGGACCTGCATCAATTGCTGCACGGATTCCTCCACCGTTTTGGAATGCCATGATTACTTCTTTTTCAGATACTGATTTCGCTTTTGCAAGCATACCGTCCGTGATTAAGTTCCCAAGAATTGTTTCATTTTTACGGACACTTTCACCAGTTGTATTACCTACATCACCAGTACGAGGGTTTGTTAATGCAACTTCCGCTTCTACTCCAATTTCTGTTAAAGAAGTAGCTTCTACTTTTTCTTTATATGGTGCTGATAAAGTTACAGCTTCCGGATCTGGAACTTGTTTGTCAATCTTTATGAGTTCTCCTGCATGTCCTACAATATTTCCTTTATTATCAAACTCAACATCTAGTAAACCTAAGTTACTATTAGCATTTCCAGTTTGTACGATTAATGTAGGTGTACCCTCTGCATCTATTACTTTAGGTTCATTTAATGCTGTATGACTATGCCCACCAACGATTACGTCAATGCCTTCAACCTCAGCAGCCAATTTTAAGTCATTGTCAATTGCTTCATTATCATCATAACCAATATGTGTAATCGCGATAATCTTGTCTACTTTTTGGCCTTCAAATGCTTTTACTGCTTTTTCAGCTTCTACTTTATAGTCTTCAAATATAATTTCTCCTGGACTTGAAAGGGATGCAGTCTCAGCAGTTGTTAGTCCGAATATACCAACTTTTTCTCCATCAATTTTTTTTATAATTCCTTGATAGATTTTTCCTTCTTCTGGTTTACTTGATATTACATCGCTAAATAACCCTGTAAACTTATCGTCTTTTGAGAAATCTACGTTAGCAGATACAAATGGGAAATTAGCTGCTTCCACAAAGTCTTTTAGCGCTTGAAGGCCTTCAGGGGAAGAACCAAGATCAAACTCATGATTACCAAATGTCATTGCATCGTATTTCATTAAGTTCATGAATTCTAAATCTGCTAATCCTTTATACTCATTAAAATATAATGTTCCGGACATTACATCCCCAGCATCTAATAACAATGCATCTGGTTTTTCTGCTCTTACTTCTTTCACAGCTGTTACACGTTTCGCCACATTGTCTAGGCTAGCATGTGTATCATTAGTATGCATGATAGATAGATTGAAATTCCTTTTGGCAGGTGGATTTGGTTTTCCACCGACATTTTCAACATTGTTTTTTACTTGATCATAGTTTTTGATAATATCTTTTAAATCTTTGCCATTTGGAAGGATACTGTTCGAAATTCTTGAGTTAGATGCTAGTGTGACAATTGTATCCACTGAACCTATGTTTAAATTACTAATGTTTGCATCTACCGGCTTAAATAATCCATCAGCATGTCCTGTAATAACACCTCTAGCTGTTAAATCTTCTACAGCATTATAAAAATGATGTGTTGTTTTTACATCTGGAAAAGAAATACTTGCTGCTTCCGCTAGACTTTCATTTGCTGGAGCTACTGCAACAATTGATCCAGTAACAATAACAGCTGCCAATAAAGTCTTATATGATCTTTGTCTTTGCTTTTTTTTACTAATACTCATTTCCTAGCCTCCTAAAACTATTTTGTTTTCATAGAACAAATTAACATAGATTTAGTTAATATCTCCATAAATGGAGATATTCTTAATATAATTTACTAATATTTAATAATTAGAATATAAATAGATTAATAAAAAGTGCACAACCCCTAATTAATTAGGAGTTGTGCACTTTATTAATATACTACTAATTTATTCATTTTAGTTTCAAGTAATTTACCATACTTATCATATATTTGAATTTTCACATTAGATCCACTAATTTTTTCTGATGTATTCAAACTAAACTGATTATCTCCTTCATAATGTGCGTTTATATCATTGACTGTATCGATATGAACATCACGACTAACACCTACCATTATAACGTGTGAGTCTAACATTTCAAAATATCCTATACTAACATTTGAAATATAGTCTTGTTCAACGACGTTCACTATTACGCTTACCTTAAATCCTGTATCTCCAATAGTACCTTTTCCTTCTGTTTTACCTATTTACATCTCCTATTGGCATCTTACCATCGAATTTTCCCGGTAAAAGACTGATCAAAATATCAGCATTACTTTCTCCTTTTGCTAAAAGAAAATCTATTGTCAAATTAACTTAATATCCTAATTTGAAAACAGCAGAAAACTATACAGCTAAATATCATGGTGTGTAGCCTAAACTTAGCTTTTTATTTTTGTTTCTGTAAGTAAAATTAGCCAATAAACGTGCCATAACCAAAGTAAACAGTTAGAAGCGATAATATTCCAAACACTACATCTTCTACTTTTCCACCGGTTCTAGTTGTAATCGGAAAACGAACAGTTATTTTTAGCGGAAATAACAATTTAATGCCATTTTTTGTCGCCATATCAAGTACATAATGGCTCGCCATTCCTACTAAAATTCCTGCAGTGATGGATTCGTTTGGTACATATGTATTCATCAGTACTGCCATTAGGAATAAAAACAGTAAACTATGTGTGAATGATCGATGGCCAAATAATGTATTAACAATTTTCGATGTAATCTTAAACGTGCGACCAATTTTACTGCCCCCGTGACAAATGTCAGGAAGCAATGCCCCTACGACACCAGCTCCTACTAAAATGACCGGATCGTAATTTGAAACTTGTGCAAAAGCAAGACTTGCCGCGATGCCGCCAATGATGTGTGTGTTCCCTGTCATGCTTATCTATTCTCCTTATTGCCAATTTTTCTCCGTGATACATTACATTACTCGGACCTATTCTACTTTACACTAATTTAATGAATGATTGAATGGACATTGAAAAATAAATACAAGTGTTCTCATTTACTGAGATTAGAGTTCTGTTACAGAAATGAAAAAGGACATTCCAATACAGTAATTTATTTCCTAGGAAATAAAACAACAAAATACGCCATAAATTAATGCTATGCAAACATCCAAAATTTCCAAGCATAAGAATATATCCTCTAATAGTTCTAAAGAAACTGATACAAAAGCCTGTTAAGAGTTTAAAATGCCTGATGTCTATTACTATCAGTTAATGTCGAAGGATTTTTGTTTATAAAAAGGACACTTTATAGTATATTTGTAATACTTATAAAATTCCAAAAATTAAATCAAGTAAATGACCTAGGACAAATAATTAATACAACTATAAAATCTAACTAGAATTGAGGTAAATCCATGAAGGATGAACGTAGTAGTTTACACCAAGTATTCATTATACTATTTGCCACTTACGCCATTAGCAATATCATTCACTATTTCTTTGAAGAGTTTTCTCTAGTTCCTCTTTTTATTGGAACTGCAGTCGTTATTAGTGTCTGTTGTTATGTTGGCAAATCTACTATTGTCAATATCGTTCTTAACTTAGCAATAGCTTTGCAAATGACAAGCGTACTAAGCTTCCTTTTATCTAATTTTATGCAACTACAACCATTATTAGCCTTAAGCGCAGTTGCGATTTCTTTATTTTTGTTATTATCGTTTTTGCCATTATTATTTGCAGACGAAGATTATTTATCTACTATATCAGACAGTTTACTTGCAGCCTCGGCACCTACTACTATGTTATTGCTGATGAAAAATCATGAATTACTGGATATCCTTCTATTAATCTATCCGGTCATCGTATCCTGTTTATATGTAATCTTGAGCAGCAAAGTAGAAGATGGATTTTCTATTCTTATTAGCAATACCATTTCATCCTTAGGTATTGCTTCCTTGCTGACAGTTTTTACGAGCAATATGAGCATTTTTTCTACCTTCAGTTTATATGACATGGTCCTAGCGGTTACTTGGTTATCTACTATTGTCATGGCGTTTCTATTTAATAATGACCCTAAACAATTGTTCCAGTTATGTTACCAGCGTTTCCTAGAAGAAAAAGAGACAATCCAGAAAGATATCGCTACGCTAAAACAACAGGTTACGAATGCTGATCAATTAAGTGATGAAGATTTATTCCATATCATCAATCCGTTAAAAAGCATTCATATGGAAAAAGTTATTACGAAAGTATTGCCTAGTAGCGTTACTAGATATAACTTACAAGGAAAATGTAGGGAAAAGAATGCCACAACATGGTTATTAGTTTTTAGTGCATATCTTGTATATTTGGGTTTCTCCCTATACCTATCCAATGCATATGATGTGAGTTCTCTTTTACTACTCCTATTCGGAATCATTTATTGCATCATTACGCCTATTATAATTAGCAGATATCTATATAAAAAATTGATAGATCACGTGAATACAGCAATTGTTATTCCATTTAATAGGCTGAATGATGAAAGAAATACACTTGTTAAAAGTATAAAGGTTATTCTTCAAGAGCGAGGTTTTACTTATTTAACGCAAGAAGACTTTGAAAATGTGTATTTCAATATGAAAGAAATACCTCAAACTAGTTTAGATAGTCCAAGTGATTTTAATGCACAAAATGTATAAATTTCCTGCACTAAAAACGCTAAAGTGGTCTTTTTCAATATGAGTGTTTCAGTTCACTTTGGACAAAACTTATTGTAATAGGATAAACGAGAAAGACAGAGATAAGCTACTCGATTACTAAAAAAGTTCTTTGTCAAATGACGTTGGGGAAGTATTTTAGTGGGCTATAATTGATTTATTTATTTATCGTGGGACTGTCCAGAAAGTCAGTAAAACTGATTTTTTAAGGCAGTCTTTTTTATGTAGTTTTCTTCAAAAGTAATGTTTGAGTCTTGAATATAGATTAAAGATTTAAGACTATGAGAATGTAACAAGTGAGTTTCCTTCTGGATGATGGTTTTGGTCGACTTTTATTCTACAGGGGATGTCACTTTTTTCCTATATTCACTTAGCTGATTTTCGTTACGAGTGGCGACTCCAGTGGGATTAGCGTGACAGGTGAGACCCCACAGGAGCGCGGTTTTCGCGACGAGGAGGCTCACCGCACGCCCCACGGAAAGCGTCCACTCGCAACGAAAATCAGCGCGGATCAGGATTTTTTAACTTCATAGGTATTTATAAAAAATGACATTAGTAAAATCCCATCCCTTTCTCTTGTTTGATAGAGAAGGGGGATTTTATTTCACCAACGTCATATATTGTCTAAAGCGATCTAAAAAAATCACACATGCTATGTCGATTAAAAATACCCTATAACCTTTAATGCTTTTAACGATAATAATAGATCAAACTGTTTTTGGGAATCTTTTAAATCTGCATTCGTAATTTCACGAATTTTGTTTATACGGTAGCGGAGACCACTGACCGATAATCTCAGTTTTGCTGAGGTGAGCTCTAGATTTCCACCATTTATGAGAAATTCATAAAGTGTCAGCATATATTCTTTTTGCTGATCTGTTTCACCGTAGATTGCACCTAGTTCCATTTCCGCTATCTTTTTAATCGCACTTTCTTCTTGGGAGTGGATTAACATACCGAGTATCCCTAACTCTTCAAAATAAATAACGGTTTCATGTTCTGTTGTAAATCTTGCTGCTGTCATCGCTTCATTCATTAAGCTATTCACATTTTTCAAATCATTCGTCGTGGAACTGATGCCTATATGACAATTTATCTTAGAGAAATTTCGCATAACTCTCTTACGGAATACTCCGGGCCCATTTCGCATCATTTCAAGATTTCCGTCCGCTGGTATGAAACACAATATTCCATTCGCACGTTGAACTTGGAGGACTTCATAATCCATCTCTTGGAATAATTGAATAACCTCTTCATAAATACTTGTGAAATTAGATAAATTGTCTTCATCCGAATTACCGTTATACTTTAATGCTAAAAAAGCTATATGATATTTACTACTTACATCGATATTCAGCAAATTAAGCTCCCGTATAATTTGTTCCTTCGATTCAAATTCATCTGCCAACATTTTTTCAAAAAGAATTCCTTTTGTTCTAGAGTTGGCTTCCATAATATTTTTGTCATTCAAATAAACCAATGCACTAATATTCGCCAACCTTCCTAAAACCATACGATCAATTTCATCTGCTTGAACCGTATTCATATCATAAATAAAAGAACAATATCCTATTATCTGATTTCTCAAATAGATGGGTGCCACGAGTCGACAATGGTCTTCAAATTCTAAAAATCCGACCTTTTTAACAGGCCATTTTTTTAATTCTTTATGAAAAGAAGGCTGCAATTTAATTGCACCTTCTTTGGTAATATTTTCACAAAAAGTAATATTGCATAATTTATTTTCGATAATAATCGGCACCGAAATATATTCTTTTATGATGTTCATAATATTTTCCATTTGATTGGAACGAATCAGTTCTTCCGTTAATGCATTTTGAATGTCTATTACTCGTTGAAGCAGATTTCGTTCTTCTTCTATCTTTTCATAGGCTTTCTGTGTCTGCTTTAATTCTCCGTCATTTTCCTCAAAAAACACTTCGTATTCTTTTTTATTCCAATGTTCAAGCAGCCTACCTTCCCACTGGCATGCTGCATCTCCTCTTGCTTCACATGCATGTTCTTTGAAAAAGACTTTTTTCCCAATAATTGTGGATGTATACCCACTTGCAAAACCACATAATGTGTTACAAACAGTTTCCCTGGAACGCATGTTTGATTGTAAATAGTCATCTACCTCATAAGATCCTTGCCATTTCCCAGAAAAAAGAATTGATATAATTTCATCCTCTTCCATCTCAATTTGTTTGATTTCCATCGTTACTTTAGCCTGACCTAATGATTGATGAATATCTGTACCTTCTAATAATTGAGAAATTATCCCCAAATTAGTATTATCCATAACAGATTGAGCTATTTCTTTCCCTTGCGACCAACCGAATTGAAAGGAAGCTTTTTTCATATGTTCCAGACCCATATGCTTAAGCAGTTCTTGTTGCCAAGCAGAAAAGGCCTTTTTTGGAAATAAAACTGTATCGTTAGTAGGTGAAATTGAGTATTCCTGTTTTTCTGAGATAGGCCAAGTTTCTATAATAGATGACACCAATTGTTTCATGCTGTTCCCTCCACCCTTTATTCCAAGGCTATACAAATATTCTTAGCTTCTGAGAAAAATTCTAAGCTATGATGTCCTCCTTCTCGTCCGATACCACTCTTTTTAAAACCTCCAAATGGAACCCGTAAATCACGCACAAACCAGCAGTTGACCCAAATTGTACCTGCACGAACTCCATGTGCAATTCGATGTGCACGCTTTAGGTTCTCCGTCCAAACGACTCCGTTTAGTCCATAGTCCGTATCATTTGCAATCGTTAGTGCTTCTTCTTCTGTGTCAAATGGAATAATGGTAACAAAAGGCCCGAAAATCTCTTCTTGGCAAATTCTTGCTTTGTGATCTTCATGATAATAGACAGTCGGCTCTATGTAATAGCCGTCTTTTAAATGTGCAGCAAGTTTTGGAGTTCCGCCTCCAGTTATTAATGTCGCGCCTTCTTCCTTCGCTACATCTAAATAGGATCTTACCTTGTTATAATGTTCTTCACTAACTAGTGGGCCCATTTTAGTAGCCGGGTCTTGTGGATCTCCGACAACAAGCGCTTCAGCAGCAAGTTTAAATTTCTCTATAAACGAGTCTAATATGGAACGCTGAACGAGGATACGTGAACCTGCTAAACAAACCTGACCAGAGTTCAGGAATGCTGCATTAATAGATACAGGAATTGCCTTCTCTAAATCTGCATCTTCAAAAATAATATTGGCAGCTTTTCCACCTAATTCAAAAGCAAACTTTTTCAACGTATCTGCTCCGTTACGCATAATAGCTTTTCCAGTAGCAGTCGAACCTGTGAATGAAATAATATCCACGTTTTCATTTTCTGTAATCGCTGTCCCTACAACTCTCCCTTGGCCATGGATGATATTAACTACTCCGTCTGGAATTCCCGCTTGTTTTGCAATTTCACCCAATAGAGAAACTGAAAGCGGTGTCATTTCTGCAGGCTTGATCACCGCAGTATTTCCCGCAGCTAAGCAAGGACCTAATTTCCATGTAGTCAACATGAAAGGTGCATTCCATGGGGTAATCAAACCTGCTACACCTACTGGCTCATAGCGAGTGTAATTTAAATAAGCATCTTCCATCGGATAAGCTTCCCCGCCTTGTTGCTCCATGAAGTCAGCAAAGAATTTCAAATTATGAGCAGCACGTGGAATCTCTCCAGCAAATGCATGACTATATGGTTTTCCAACATCTAGTGCTTCTAAACGAGCAATCTCTTCTCTGCGTTCCAAAATGATTTCAGCCATACGACGGATCTTATCACAACGATCTGCAAGAGACATCGTCCGCCATGGGCCATGATCAAAAGCATCCCTTGCTACTTGACTAACTTTTTGTACATCTTCTTCCGTGGCTTCTGAAACAACTGCAATTACTTCTTGTGTTGCGGGATTTTTCACTTCAAATGTTTGTTCATCTGATGATTGTTCATAATTCCCGTTTATAAAATGCAGAACTCTTTTTACCTTTACTTCTACAGACGTCATATAGATTCCTCTTTTCTTTTTGAAATAGATTGTCCAGCGATTCCCCAATGCGTTGTTGGAACTTCCGTTATTAATACACGAATTGCTTCTTTAGGTGCTCCTAATACAGTGGACACAGTTTCAGTTAGTTCATATATTAATCGTTCTTTCTTTTCAGCTTCTCTACCCTCTGCTATTGTAACTTGTATGAATGGCATAAGTTTTCTTCACACTCCTGTCTCAAAGTTGGCATTGATTGTTCCAAGTCCGTCAAATGTTGCGGAGAAAGTATCTCCTGGTGATATGTGCATCGCTTGAGTGATGGCACCACTTAAAACTACTTCACCTTTTCGAATGATTTGATTTCTCTTCGCAATTTTGTTGGCCATCCAAGCAATAGCTACCGCAGGATTTCCCATCACAGCTGCTAGTGTACTAGTCGCAACTACTTCCCCATTTTGTCTAAAGACAATTCCAGTCAAGCGTAAATCTATTGAATCTGGTGAAATAAACTGATTGCCTAAAATATACCGAGAAGAAGAGGAATTATCTGCAATTGCATCCAACAACGTAAATTTAAATGCTTCAAAACGGCTATCAATCACTTCGAAAGCTGGAATGATATAATCCGTTGCATCGATTATTTGAGCTGGAGTAATATACGTTCCTACTACATCTTTCTTAAAAACAAAGGCAAGTTCTGGTTCTAATTTTGCATGAATAAAAGGAGCTAGAGAATGCGTTTCTCCTTCATTTAAGCTCATGTTTTTTAACAAAACACCATAAGAAGGTTCATGGACCCCCATCATTTGTTGTTTCGCTTTGCTTGTAAGACCTAATTTCCAACCAGAGAGGGTCGTATTTTCTTCCGCAATTTTCTTTTCAACAAGAAGTTCTTGCAGATCATATGCTTTATCTTCATCCAGTCCTGCATACTCATTTGCAAATTGAGGTAGTGTCTGTACATTCTTTTCTGCGTCAAATAAATTTTGTACAATGCCTTCAGTTGTGATTGTCTTCATCAACTTTCCCTCCCATTTTCAAACGAAGCTGTAACTGTGCCGAGATGAGCAAATTCTGCTGTAAATGTATCTCCATCTTGAATTTCTAAAGCAGCTGTAAAAGCACCAGATAAAACAATTTCTCCTGCTAATAGCGATACATTATAAGAAGACAAAGCATTAGCAAGCCATGCAATTGCATAAATGGGATTACCAAGTACCGCTGCTCCAGTTGCTGAATCGACATATTCCCCATTTTTTAAAACATTCATGCCAAGACTAGTTAAATCTAAGCCTGCAAGTTTAGTAGGTTTACTTCCCATTACAACTAAAGCAGAAGATCCATTATCTGATACCGTATCTTCAAATTTTATGTTCCAGTTTTCAATCCTACTATCAATAATTTCAATTGCCGGAACGATATAATCAGTCGCTTCAATTACATCAAGCGGAGTGATATTAGGCCCAACTAAATCTTTTTTTAAGACGAAAGCAATCTCACATTCTACTTTTGGTTGTACTAGTTTTTGAAGAGGAACCTTATCGCCATCCATATACATCATCGTGTCAAACAAATGACCATAGTCAGGTTGTTCCACTCCGAACATCGATTGAATCGCTTTACTTGTAGCACCGATTTTTTTCCCTACTACACGAGCTCCACCTTCTATTTTTTGTTCTACATATTGCAATTGAATATGATATGCATCAGATAAAGTTATGTCTGGAAAACGTTGTGTTAACGGTATTACAGGAATTTTTGATTGTTCCGCTTCTATTAATTCACTCGCTAATTGTCGGATAGAAACCATATGAGCACCCCTCTTTTTGTAGAAAAAAGCCGCTAATAAACTATATTAACGGCTAACCTTTATTTATCTCACTAATTGTTTTTGTGCTAACTCAATCGCTACATCTAAGATCCAGTCTTCTTGGCCTGCTACTGCATGCCTGCGACCTAATTCTTCAATGATAGAAACTGGATTTATGTTAAACTTAGCTGCTGCTTCTCTAACATGTAATAAAAAGCTATTATAAACACCTGCATACCCTGCTGCGAGATTATCACGATCAATCACTAATGGATATTGGAAAACAGGAGCAATGATTTCTTCCGCAGTATCCATTAAAATAGTTAAATTAATGCCTGTTTCGATTTTCATTTTATTGAGCACAGCAACTAATACTTCTGTCGGAGCATTACCAGCTCCTGCTCCTAATCCACGAAGTGTCCCATCTACTTGGTTAGCTCCAGCTTCTAAAGCAGCTATTGTATTACCAATAGCAAGTCCTAGATTATTATGGGCATGGAAACCAACATTAATAGATAGTGATTCTTTTAGTTTTGCTACACGTTCTCTTACACCTTCTGGTACAAGAGCACCTGCGGAATCCACTATATAGACACAGTCAGCTCCGTAACTTTCCATAAGTTTTGCTTGTTCAGCTAATACCGACGCAGGTTGAGTATGACTCATCATCAGAAATCCTACTGTTTCTAATCCACTTTTCTTTGCTTGTTCAAAGTATTGCTGTGTCACGTCTGCCTCTGTACAATGGACAGCAATTCGTAGAACATCAATCCCAATATTAGCTGCTGTGATGATTTCTGGTCTTGTGCCGATTCCTGGAACAAAAAGAGATGCTATTTTAGAATCTTTTTTATTGGCTACTGCACTCTCAATTAGTTTCCATTCATCATGTGTCGAAAATCCTTGTTGAATCGTCGAACCACTCAGGCCAGCTCCATGACTTACTTCTATAATTGGTACATTCGCAGCTACCAGTTTGCTCACAATTTCCCCAACAAATTCAGGTGAAAAAGAGTGGCTGACTGCATGAGATCCATCTCGAAGTGTTGTGTCTGTCACTAATAATTTACTCATACAATCACTCCTTTCTTTTTCAATATATGCGCTGCAAATTGTTCGCCTACTTGCACTGCAGCTGCTGTCATAATATCTAAATTACCTGCGTAAGTCGGGAAGAAGTCTCCCGCACCTTCCACTTCATTTAGAATAATAACAGTTGGCAAATCACCCCATGGTGTATGGCGAATATCAATATAAGGTGCTCTCTTTAAGCGATAACCGGGCACATACTTTTGAACTTCTTGCACAATCTGTTCGATCGATTCAATTACTGCTTTTTCATCTGCATTTTCTTCCAATACAGCATAAACAGTGTTGTTCATCATAATTGGTGGCTCCGCTGAGTTAATGACAGGAATTGCACGGGCACTTTTTGCTCCACCAATCTCTTGGCAGGCATTTGCAGTTGTAAGCGTAAATTCATCTAGATTTTGTCTCGTTCCAGGTCCGACTGATACGCTCGAAATCGTCGCTATAATTTCGCTATATTTGACTGGAGCAACTCGGTTCACAGCATATACAAGTGGCGTTGTTGCTTGACCACTACAAGAAATCATATTGACATTATCAAGCTCTAAATGATCTTTCAGATTAATAGCTGGCACGACATAAGGTCCAACAGCTGCTGGAGTCAAATCAATCGCCACAATGCCTGCTTCTTTTAACAGCAAGGCATGTGTAATATGGGCTTTAGCACTTGTTGCATCAAACACTATTTTGATATCATCATGTTCTAAAATACCGTGTATTCCTTCCGCAGTGATCGGAATCTGAAGTTCGTTTGCACGCTTTAGCCCTTCAGATTCAGGATCGATACCAGCCATTAAAGCCAGTTCCATAGATCCTTCTGTTTTTAACAATTTATACATTAAATCTGTTCCAATATTTCCAGAACCCAGTATCGCTACTTTAATTTTCTCCATGCTGGACCTCCTCTTTTACTCTGCTACTGCTTTCAAAGCTACCGGTGCTGTGACAGGTGTCCCATAATTCCAAAATGAATCTGGGAATACTGCTCCAATCCATGTATCGCCGTTTCCTGGCACATCTTTCATTTCCCAAGTAATTGGCTGGAAATCAGGGTCTAAAATAAGATATCCTGCATCTCCGAAAAGCTCTACACGATTTCCACTTGGCTCATAAGCATACATACAGAAAGCTTGACTAATCCCGTGTTTGTTCGGTGGAATTTCAATGAAATAACCATGGTCTTTCAAAATATCTGCTGCATCGTATAAGTTTTGAGGAACCCCGTACCAATAGCAAACATGATGCAACTTACCTTTTTGGCCTGTCGGTTCTTGCATAATAGCTAATTCGTGCACTAAATTAGATACGCTAATCCAAGCACCTAATACATATCCATCATCCACGATTTGTTCACGCAGCTTGAATCCTAAATTTTCAATTAAAAAGTTTGCATCTGCCGCTGGATTGGAAGACATTAAGTTTAGATGATCTAATCTGCGAACTGGAACTCCTTGTAGAGGTCGTTTTTGACTTCTAGAAAGTAATTTTGAACGATTTTCAACTGGACAATCGAAATAGTCTACTTCCCACAAAACTTCCATTAAATGACCATCTGGTGTAGTAAATTGATATGCTGGTCCATGTCCATGCTGATCCGTTGACCAACCAATCCCGTTTCCACTTGCTTCCAACGCTTTTACTCTACGTTCAAGTGCTTGAGGAGAAGTTGTTCTCCATGCTACATGGCCTAGTCCTGGTTCATCAGCCTCTGTGACAATTAGCGAATATTTATAATTATCCTCATATGCTCTTAAATACGTTTGATTGCCTAATTGCTCGATTACTTGCATCCCTAACATATCCGTAAAAAATTTAATTGTTTCTTTTGGCTTATCCGATAATACCTCTACGTGTGCGATTTGTGCTACATCAAAGATTGGTTCTATATGCAATTTTGTCATTTTATATTCCTCCAATTTTTTGGTTTTATGATGTTACATATTGCGGGTTCAACGAAGCATACTGTCCACTTGCAAATAATAATGGTTCTCCATCTTTCACATACACCTGTTCTGGATGTCCTAGAAAAATAGTATGATCACCAGCTTGGATTTCTTGCTCTACTCGACAGATGATTTGAACTAACGCACCTGCAACTACAGGAAATCCATTTGAAACATCAAATTGAAATGACTCTTCTACATTCACTTGTCCAGCAAAACGTTTGGAAATATCTAGTTGTTCTTTTGCTAAAATACTTACTCCGAACCGCTTGCTTTCTTGTATTAGTTTAAGAGTTTGTGCACGTTCTCCAATGGAAATAGCAACTAGAGCAGGGTCTAATGATATCGACATAAAACCATTTGCGGTCATACCATGATAGTCACCATCAACATCCGTTGAAATCACTGTCACACCAGTGGCAAACTTGCCCATCGCATTGCGAAATTCACGACTATCCATTAAAAACCCACTCCTCAAGTAGTAGTAATTTTTTCTTTCCACGTTGCATTTGTCCAACCGTTCAAATCGTAATCACTCATCGCTTCATCAACTAAAGCTTTATGTGAAGCTGCGTTTCCGCTACCAATCGAATGATACATCGCTTCTAAGCGGATATTTTCATGATTTCCTGCATAGTTCACTTCATATAACTCATGGCGACCACCAAACTCAGTTCCAATTGAATCCCAAACCATTTTCAACAATTTGACGCGTTCTACTGCCGTTACGCCAGTTCCCTTATAGTATTGATCTAAATAAGGACGAATTTCTGGATTTAAGAAATCAGATGCACTAGATGGCAATTGAATTAAACCACCAGCAACGACTTGTTCAAAAATCTTTTTAACTTTTACCCACACCTCTGGGGCAAGAACACGATATGCAGTCGCTGCAACTCCACCAGGAACTAGAACACCATTACGTCCTACATCTGGATTCGTCGCCATCGCTGTTGACAAACTCCAAATCATATTGCGAAGTGCTACAACTTCTCCGATATTCGCTTGAACACCTCGGAAACCATTAGTACCAGATGCTTCTGTAGCTTTCATCAATAGACCAGTCATAAAGTCCAGCTTCACCCCTAAACGGGCACATCCATGAAAACTAAAGCGATTGACAAAATGTGTTTCTGCAACGAAATTATTCGACACTTCGACGTTGTTATACGCAAGAACATCTTCCCAAGGAATAAATACATTATCCAAAACAATTACTGCATCATTTTCATCAAATCTGCTAGAAAGTGGATAATCGAATGGAGAACCATTTGTATATGCTTGAAGTTCATACGATTGTCTACTAATCATTTTTAGACCTGGCGCATTCATCGGAACTAAGAATATTAATGCATGGCTTATATCTCCATTACCCAGTTCTTTTGGACCATAATTTGCAACAAAATTATAATTAGTTAATGCAGCTGCTGTACCGACCATTTTGGCACCACTTACAATTATTCCGTTATCAAGTTCTTTCACTGCTCGTACAAAAACATCCTTGTTTTCATGGAGTGATTTTGAACGATCCATTTGAGGATTAATAACCGTATGATTAACAAATGGTAAATCTCTTGCAGCCTTGCGATACCATGCCTTTGCATTATCTTCAAACCCTACATAATAATCTGAATATCCTTCCAAGTGACCTAAAAAGGAAGCTTTATAATCTGGTGTTCTTCCCATAAAACCAAAATTCAATTTTGACCATTCTACGATGGCATCTCGTGCCCCTAACAAATCTTCAACAGAACGTGGAGTTTTGAAAAACTTATGTGTGCGATCTCCATACTCATTTATCGTTGTAAGCACATCTTGTTTTTCTGGATCATGCAAAGCGTCATACATGCGTGCATATGATTGAGCTGAATTACGATAAGCCGGATGTTGTGTGACATCATCAATTTTTTCACCGTTTAGAAATACAACTCGACCGTCATTTAAGCTTTCCAAATACTCTTTACCTGTAAGCATGAAACCACTCCATTTCGTTGTTTGATAATGTAGGCCTTACATTTGTTATTACTATATCCCGTATTGAAAGCGCTAACAATGACACTAAGTGTTTGTAAAAACCTATTTAACCATCACTTAATGTTAGAAAATACAGAATGTTTAGTTTTATATGGTTATTCTTGTTTTTGTGACAAAATGTGCTTTTTGGTGGGGGGGTTTGTCGCGTTGAGATGGTGGATTGTTGCGTTCGGGTGGGTTTTTGTCATGTTCATCTGTGGGATTGTCGCGTTCGTGGCGTGGATTGTCTCACTTATCCAGTTTCCTCCAGTTGAGAGGTGCTTTATGGAACCACGCACATGTGTTAGTCACAAACCCAAGGGAAATTCGAGCAAAAACAGTCGTTGAGCCCGCTTCCTCCATTTAAATTAAAACCCAAACAAAAAGCAGCCAATTATAGCTGGCTGCTTTTTGTTTATTCTATTCTTTTATCGAATTCCTACACTAAGCCACTCAAAAGCGTGTAGATGATCTGTGCTTCTTCTTCGCTACCTGCTGCTACTGCTGCTGATTTAGGGAAAGCTTGGGGAACAGGTTTGTCATCTAGTAGTTTCATTGCGAAATAATTCACTGCTAGCAATTCTCTCATCTCTTCGTGTATTAGGTTTTGTAATTTTTGCAAATAGACAAATAAATATATGAATATTGGGTCATTCTGGTCTTTATAATCATGTAAAATTTGTTGTGCTTCTTTGTATTTTTGGAGATGCAGTAATGTACTCACTGCTATATAGCGAACCCCTTGGTTATCATTTGGATTCAGTTTTAGTAATTTACTGAAATAACTGTTCGCTTCCTTGAAGTTGCCTTGTTCGAATTGCCACACCCCGTAAGTGAATAGCGCTCGTAAATATGGACGATTTTCTGCAAACGCCCATGCGATTTCATACGAATCATCAAATTGCTTCTTTGCTTCTGAAATTGCAAGCATGTACAATTCCTTTGCCTTATTCACATCTTCCGTCAATTCTGCTTGATGAAGGAGCACATCAGGATTAGTTGGATTCAGTAGTTCTGCTATCCTCCAGTGGTTTGCCCGAATTTTTTCCGTTTCAGCAAAATAACCTTCATATACATTTAACTGCGCATCTTCTTCTTTATTCTTCGGTTTGTAAGGCTTGTTCATAACTTTACTTAAATGTGCCTTTAGATCTGCTTCATTTTCCAATTCGTCGTTATCCAGATGTTTCATTAGTTCCCAGTTTTTAAATTCCATAAGTCTTGGGTATGTGCCCAGCTCGAAAATGACGTTTCGTGGGATTTGTTCTTCTTCAAAGTCTTCATTAATTGAAATAAAAAACTCTTCCATTTCTTCGAAGTATTTTTGAATTGTAGAAGTAGATACTTCGAAGATTTCTGCAATTTTTTTGTTCGTCCATGGAAATTCAACAATAGATAAATATTCTTGCCCAAAACGAATTAATCCTGCAACAACTGACTCTGCTTTTCTAGGATTTGGAGAGACTTTCATGAGATATACTTTGAAAAAGTTTAAAAGGTTTTCTTCCTCAATTTCATATTCTTCTATGAAATCTTCCAATATAGTGAGCATTTCCACTTGTTTAAGCGTCATAATGGGTTGACTCTTTTTATTTAATAACACACAGCACTCTAACCAGTGCTCATTGTAGAACTCTTGTGTGCTCAATTTAGTTTTCTTTGCAAACGCCTTAATGTCCTTCATCGCATCCTCTAGCCGATTTGGCAAGAAGGTAATACCAGAAATAACCATAATAGCATCTGCATCTTGTCTACTGTCAGGAAGGAACATCGACATCGCGTATTCGCCTATCCTCGGATTCACTTCATCTAGTTTTACTAAATTATAAATATGTCCATCGACAACATCTTTCAGTTTAATAAAACCATCTTCCATTTTTATCACTTCACCGATGATCACAAGCGGATGCTTCCACTGCTCCAACAATTTAATAATAGAAGGCCTTACCGCTTTTTGCAGCCGACGTTCAATATACTTGATCCAAATGTCTTGCCTTTTTACAAACAAGAAATGATCAACCGCTAAGTGGTCCACTTGATCAATAGGCAAAAATCCCTTTAACTCATTTTGCCATTTCGTCAAATGCATATTTAACTCAAACATATCCCTTTGTTCTGGATTCTCCAAATAAAATTGTTCCAATATCTGGAAAATGTGTTCATCGATTACTTCATTAATCGAAACAACTTCTTTTCCTCCGTGGCACTTCTTATATTTTTTTCCACTCCCGCAAGGACACGGGTCATTACGCCCAACATTCATATAAAACCCACCTTTTCTGATTATCATACCAGATTCTTCCGACACCTGTCTTTACCCAAATCTTCCCTTTTGATTTTTTCATCATAAAAATGGGTAACATAATAAAAATAGAAATGGGAGTGATGAAAATGGCTAATGGAAATAGACGTTCTCTACTAATCGGAGGAATTGCTGCCTTCGCAGTGATGTATTTGAACAAAAAGGACAATAAAGAAAAGGCGAAAACAGCGATGAAAAATACGAAAACCAAAGTTGCATCTTATATGGATTCACAAAACCATAAACCAACACAAATGACAAAAGCCGGTTTCTCGGATCCAAATGACCCGGATGACAATCGCATGGTGGAAGAAGGTTCGATGACAAGCGTTCAATACTATAATGAAAAAGTGCAAGATACTGCGTCCAAATCAGCAGCAAAACAAGCTTTTCCAAAATCTCAACAAAAGAAAATTCCACAAAAACATGAGTCCTTACAAGCGGCAAATAATGAATCCCCTGCAAAACAAGAAAATACAAACCATAATGTAAGTAGTTAAGAAAAGCAAAAGCGCCCTTCTTCTATATGGACATAGAAGAGCTACGTGACAGTCACGTAGCTCTTTTAGAATATGTTGTATTTTATTTTTGCGCATTTATGAAGTTGAATAGAGTTCGTTTGAGGAACGCTTTCTTTTTTTATCCAAAAATTGGAGAATATTTGAGTCTGACACCGGGACAGGTTACTAAACCAAGCGAGAAAAACACGCACAGCGCCGAGGAGTTCGACACAAATGCTCCTCCAATTTGTGGCTAACTCCTCGGCGCGCTCACAGAAAAAACCAAGTACTGTGACTAGATTGGCACATACCATTACTACACGTTTAATATTTCTATTTAAATTATTACTCACGATTCATAAAATAGAGCAATTTGCATATACGACTTATCCGAAAATAAGTGCAAAAAGGGACTTTTCTCCTGTTTTTGTACTTATTTTAAAATATGTCGTATGTGAGTTTTGCGCATTTATGAAGTTTGTTAGAATTTTTTTGGTGGGTTGGTTTGAGGAGCCCGATATTAGAGTGCCAGTCACTCTCGTAAAGTGACTGGCACGTAACTACCCCATCTGTTCACTCTTCGCCGTAATCTCTATATCATTCAACGCCTGGGTTGCCAACCTGTCCGCTTCTGTATTCGATTTTCGCGGCACTAATTTATACGCTGCCTGGATGCCAAGAACTTTTAACTTCTCATCGATCTTGTTGGCCCAAACCGACAAATCCTTTTCGATTACTGGCCATTCCTCGCTCATATGATTGATGACCACTTGCGAATCTCCGATGAACTGGACCGGCAAATGATGTACTTCTAATAATTCTAGCTCCAGCAGGGCCAGATGAAGTGCAGCATACTCTGCCTCATTATTTGACACAAGATTGGTCAAAACTGCATTCCGCCGCAGTCTATATGATTTCCCACTTTGCTCATAATAAATGACACACCCGAGTCCCGCCTTACTCGTAGCAATATCAAAACCTCCGTCGAAATAGACCTTCACATTATGCGGTTCCGTTTCAATTCCTTTCAAATAACCCTTTAACTCTTTGACCATCCATGAAGTATCGAACTGATCAATAAAAACAACATCCTTCACACGCCCGGTCTTCTCCAAGTCTTCCACAATCAGCAAAGCCTTTTCTGCTGGCATCTCCTCCGAGCGAAAAACAGTTCCCGACCCTTTTGGAGATTTATAAGTCCACTCAATCAATACATTCATTCATATACCTCCTTTTTTTAGTTTTCTACTTCTGAAGCACTTTGGATTACTTTTGTTTGTATTCTTACCGAAAGAACTGAAAAATAGACGCTTTCATAGAAAGTGAAACTTTGATCCATACGTATTTGTTTCATTCTAGTACCCAAGTGGGGCTACAGTTATTATATACTTAACAGAAAGGAGAATTTCAATGATCCACATCCAAAACACACCAAATCTATTAGGAGTCACTGCTACTGGGGATATTCATGATTTCGAAGAATTATATGAAGTACTACATACCATCGTTGGTGAGGAAGGCGAGTATATTTATTACGACGCTGTTCGATTGCGTGTCCTTGGGGTTTGTTATGACATACGTCACGCGATGATGGGGAATCGTGGAGCACACTATGTTCCAAACGGGCTCGAACGGGAACAAATGAAAAGACTTTCCATCACGGGTTCAGAGATGAATATTTACCTATCATTCGAAACATATTGGCCAGAGATGATTTTCGTCTGGTATGCACTCAACGACTTCATTCGTCTTCATGAAAAGCATCATAAAACACATGCATGGGATGCAACAATTGCTACCGTCCGCAAACTCCAAGCAGCCGTGGCCACATGCTTAGAAGAAACACTGCCTGTCAATAAATTCGTGCAACTAAAAAGATATATGACCCCCGCTACCACTTGGGTTATCGATAAATACGAAGGGTACGCAACACAATACTTGGACATGCTCAATATCAAATTCATCGAAATGGATCGAGAAAAGCGAGAAAAAAACCTCAGTATCTTTGCTAAAAGACTAGCGGAACAAGACCAACAGTATCTCAAACAAAAAAGACAGATTGAGGAAGTTGCTCGGGAAGATGGCATACATGTAAATAATGTAAGGTACACGAAAGAATATCCGGAGTTTTTGGAGTGGTGATTTTTCGGAACCAACACATATATGCATTCCAGTTCGCTTTTGAATAGACTTTTTGCTAACACTTTTCATCGTTAGAAATCAGGGGACCGTGGAAGCAATCTAGTAGGTTTTCCATACTTTAATTTCCATCAATTTTTAAGTAGATATTTTATAAATATCAAGTAAACAATTAGCTACCTCAGAAATCCTGAGGTAGCTATTATTATGAATACCATTTAGTTGATTGTCATAATTGCGTAGATCACTTTCTTACACAGATGTATTTTTTTTACTAATTAAATGATTTTGAATATATTTAGTTAAATCTCTTGCTCCTGCATAACCAAAATGTTCATAGCTTAAAAACTTTGCTAATATAATTGTTGTGTTTTTTCCAACTTTACTTTTGGAAATATGAATTTCCTTATTACTCGGTTCCAATACAATATGTTCAAATTCAACGTTTTCCCAAATATTTTTAAATAGTTGCTTTTTTGTATCTACTTCACCAAAAGATAGTAAGATATCAATATCGAATTTATTAAATGTATTTTTGATAACCTTGATTCTTTTTTGTACCCACTCCGAATAAGGATTATTCGGAGTGTTTTTAAATGCAAAAGCATCAAGATATTTTTTCTTATCCACATTTGAATAAGGTATAGGACTTCTTTGATTACTTCTTGGTAGCGGTCTCCAATCAAATAGCGCAGTCTTAATACCAGGCCTATTTGAATATAGTCCACCTGTTGCGATAAAGTTTCTGACTATAGACCTTGTATAACTATCTCCCGTTTTAAACCATGTATCAATTGGCTTTTCTTGATTTTCAAGTGCTAAAATGATGCGTGAGCTTAAATAAAGAAATGGGCTATTAGGTACGGGTTCTTGACTTTCCTCCGAATTCCATTTTTCAACGTTCCAATAACCATCTTCCCACTTGCCATCCAGATACTGATTAGGATATTTTTTATACAAGTTTGTTAAGAGATCAATATTTTCTTTAGGAGTTTTCCCACCTAATCCTCCCTCATTACCAAAAAACGCTATGTTGGCTTCACTAAGATTACCATAGCCAATAAATGACAATAAGGAATCTACTTGGTTATCAGATAAACTAATATCCTCTGTTTCTTGTTCTGCAATATCTATTTCTGTCTGCTCATTCATTTCCTCTAGATCTTCCCCGACTTCTTCCAGAGTTCCATCACTTACGTATTTATTTGGATTATTAAGAATTCCAAAATAACATTTATCTTTTTCTGTTCTAGTGCCTTTCTCTCCTAATGAAAGAGCATATAAATAATCCATATGTTGAACTATTGTACTCGCATTTCCATGTTCTTTTAGTAATGGATAGTTATTAATTAACCTATTAATATATGATATCTTCTCATTCGTTACTGTTCCTGCATCAAGTGTACTTAAATATTTAATATAGTCCTTTAACTCATAAAAACAAATAGCATTCTTTTCTGCAGTCCAGTTAGCCATTTATAATTCTCCTCTTTAGGTTAAGTTTTAACAACTAAATAGATTTCGCACAAAAAATATATTCTTTAATAGTGCCCGTCTACTATGAAACAAGAATTTAAGGGTTTTTACCTCTCGAGACTAATATTTTAATATATTTCCGGTATCGATGCCTCCATCTCAAATTCTTCCAGTTGATCCTCTGTGAATTGAGGCTCTATTCCTTGAAGTCTTTTATTCATATGATCTATCATAGTCAAAAGCCAATCTAACTCATGTTTAATAATTATTAGAGGTGCTCCTAGATCAAAAAGTCTTCTTGAACGTCTATAACGATTTTCAATCATCATCCATGTCACTAATTTCTTCTCGTATTCTTCGTCATCTACTTGAAGAGTAATCCTTAATAAATAAACATTTTTCTTGATGGATTCAATAACCATAACTAGTTCCTTGTATGATACTCTTTGATCATTTAATTTAATTAACTTATTTGTTTGATCCTCCAAATCCGAAATATAAGTTTGAGTATTTCCTTGTATAAGCAGGGTATCTTTATCTCTAATTTCAATAAATACATTCGCTAGTTCTCTAAGTTCATTTCTGCCCAATAGTTTATTTTTTAATATTAATGGTAGACTATTAAATCCTACTTCAAGACCTTTTAGACTACCTGCTATTGCTGCAATTGTGTCGCTATCATTCCCCATATTAGTAGCGCCTACAACTACTTCTTCAAATGTGTTGCTTGTGAATAACCAATGTAATACCCATTTCATTGTATGAACGACATATCCGTCCGGTGGGCAATCTGGTTCTTCATATAGACTTGATGCATATCTCGTATTCTTTGTTTCTTTTAGTATCACAGTGCGTAGCTCTTCACCTTCAAGAAGTCTTAAAGCGATATTACTATAAATGACACATGCTTCTGCTGCTAAATCATCAAAATGCGTCATCTTTGATTGTAGAGTAGCCATTTCATTTATTTTTTTCTTATCCGAATATGCCAACACTACTGGCAAACATCTCATTAGACTTCCATTCCCAGCACTTAAACCGTTCAAATTATGATGGGCTTCCTCTGCAGCTTTAAACCAATCACCATTGTAGTTTTCAAACACGGTACGAATGGTTACTCCAATATCTTTAGGATCCGAATTTTGCCATCTTAAAAATCGCTTACCTATTTCTTCAATAGGATGATTAGAGTTTGCCATAATCCCCAAAGCAACAGCAACAGTCATTGCGGTATCATCCGTAGTCTCCCCCGGTTTTAATCCCCAATAACCACCTCCAATAATCTCATTAACACTGCCATACTTTTCTTTAATTTCTTCTTTTGTCATAAATTCTGTTGTTCCACCCAAAGCATCACCAATAGCCAAACCAAAAAGTCCACCTTTTATTTTATCTAACAAATGAACAACACCCCTTTTCTTCTAACAATTTTTTAACATCCAACAAATGCTAGAAATATCACTGTAAGCAGCAAAATCAATCCCTAGCCATTCATCTAATGACGAACCATTAATAAGTACTAATTTGGCATGTTCATTTTTCATATTTATCAATTGATTAAAGGGATAAACTTACAAAGAAGTACCAATAATATGTTTCTTCCCATGTTACCCTACTCCCATAAAAAAATAGTTAGGAAAAAGCCAGGGAAGGAATAATCCAACCTCGACTTGTTATCTATTCCTCAATTCTAAGTAGGGTTGAATTAGCCGTATTACATTGTGGACAGGATTGAGGATTATGAGAACCTATGGAGTCGGTTGTATCATATTCCCAAACGCGATGACAATTATTACATTCATTCACGTAAATCATCAATTATCACCTCCTTTTCTAGAAAGTCCTAAACATCTTTTTCTGTTCAATATTTATTAAAACCTCTGTTATCATTGTGTCTTGGGTCTGGAATATTTAAATCGTTAGCAAGCTTCTTCAATCTTCCAATATGCAGTAAAACCGCTGATCCCTTAGAATCACGGCTAGTTAGTCTTGTATCCTCATAATCGATCACTAGTTTTTCTACTTCTGATGAAGTTACAATTATTTTTTCTTTTCCAATTTGATGAATAACAAAATTTTTAGTATTACTTAACATATTTATATGAAACCTTACAGAAAACAATTCTTTTTCATATTTTCTTTTAACATCTAATTTACGTCCTTTTTCTAACCAATGTTCTGCTTCTTCCAATTTCTTCATATATGCATTTAGTAGTTGCATAAATTAAACAGAATTCAATCTCTATGTCTTTTCCACTACCATTATCAATTTTCCCTACTAAACTTGATAATAATTTTGAGGCTTGTAACCACTCAAATTTCAATACATGTATATTAGCTATTTTTAAAACAGCTTCTAAGTGATTAGGATCATACATTAATACCTTTTTAAATAGAAAATAGGCATCATCGTCTCTTGTCCCTTTAAAAAGCTTTCCTTTTTCAAATTTCAATTTAGCAAGAGAATATCGATATTCTGAATTAGTCGGATTTACCTTGATCAACTGTGAATAGACTCTATCTAGTTGATTTGCAACTTCTCTAGCATTTAATAAGTGCTGATCTTCTTTATGATATATTGCTTCTTCCTGTTCTATTGTTTTTATATTGTAATACATTGCAATATAGATAAATGTCGCAATTAGTCGAGTTATTAAATTTTCTTTAGATATTTAAATCACAATTTTGAGTTTCTTGTATTTAATAAAAATAAGCCCATCCACAGTATCACTTCAACTGCGAATGGGCTTATATTTAGTTATTAAACTTTATGTATATTTTCGGCATGCCAGTCACCCGCACATCTCTGTGCGGGTGACTGGCATGCTTTATTTTTACAAAGAATCAATAAAATATTTCATTCTTTTAACCGCTTCTTGCAACTGCTCCAACGATGAAGCATAAGAACAGCGGATATGACCTTCTCCGCTCTCACCGAATACATCACCCGGCACAACGGCTACTCCTTCTTTAAGCAACAGTTGTTCTGCAAACTCTTGTGAAGTTAATCCTGTTGATTCAATAGAAGGAAACGCGTAGAAAGCACCACCAGGAGCATGGCATGTCAATCCGATTTCATTTAAAGATTGGACAATATAGTTTCGACGACGACGATAACTTTTTACCATCTCGTCTACATCTGGACGACCATTTCTGAGAGCTTCAAGAGCTCCATATTGAGCAGTTGTTGACGCACACATTAATGCATATTGATGAATTTTTAGCATCGCCTCTGAAATTTCAGGAGGTGCACAAACAAACCCCAGACGCCATCCTGTCATAGCAAAACTTTTGGAGAATCCAGAAACTAAAATCGTTCTTTCTTGCATGCCCTCAATAGCAGCCATGCTTGTATACTCTTCATCATAAACAAGCTCGGCATAGATTTCATCGGCAATAATGAGTAAATCATACTCTATTGCTAGGTCAGCAATTGCTTGTAATTCCTCTGTATTTAACATAGTGCCAGTAGGATTATTAGGTGAACATAGCATAATTGCCTTTGTTTTCCCTGTAATAACTGCTTTTAATTGATTAGGCTGGATTTTAAAATCATTCTCTTTCAATGCTTGAACTGTCACAGCCACTCCACCTGCTAGTGTGACCATTGGAGTATAGGAAACAAAGCATGGTTCTATCACGATTACTTCATCACCTGGATCTAAAATTGTTCTCATCGCAATATCAATTGCCGAACTTGCACCAACAGTTACAATGATCTCTGTATCCGGTGAATACTCAACTTTAAACTGAGTTTTCATGTAATTAGCTATTTCCTCACGCAATTCCAGTAAACCAGCATTTGCAGTATAAGATGTATAGCCTTGCTCAAGCGAAGCAATTGCCGCTTCTCTTACATGCCATGACGTTACAAAGTCTGGTTCACCTACACCTAGTGAAATAACCCCATCCATTCCTGCTGCCAAATCAAAAAACTTGCGAATTCCTGATGGTTTTAATTCACTAACCATTTTTGATACATATGTACTTTTTGTTGAATGCATTAAGGTGACACCACTATTCTTTTGTCTTTGTTATCAGGTTCAAAAATGATTCCGTCATGTTTATATTTCTTCAATATAAAATGAGTGGTTGTTGAGATAACTGAATCCAAGATAGAAAGCTTTCGCGATACAAAATTTGCAACTTCATTCATAGATTTACCTTCTATAATAATCGATAAATCATACGTACCTGACATTAAATAAACAGAACTTACTTCGTCAAAACGATAAATTCTTTCAGCAATGTCATCAAATCCAACACCACGTTTTGGCGTTACTTTCACATCAATCATAGCTCGAACTCCTGGATGATCTTCAATCTTTGTCCAATCTATAAGCGAAATATATCGCACAATTATTTTATTATACTCCAGTTTTTTGATAGACTGCTCTGTTTCTTCTACACTTATCCCAATCATTTTCGCTATATCTTCCGTTGTGATTCGTGCATTTTTTTCTAGAATCTCAACGATTTCCAGTTCATTATTGGTTAATTTCATGAGAGGACCTCCATATATTTTGTTATATATGATTGTATATGTGATGTTGATGTAGTTCAAGCTATTTCCTGGTGGATGTGCGTGTTGTTTTGGTGTTTTTGGTGAAACTCGATGGTGTTTGTGTGGAACTTGTCTGTTTCCGTGGAACTTGATGGTGGTTTAGTGGAACTTGATTATGTTTTGGTGGAACTCGTGTGTTTCGGTGGAACTTGATTATGTTTTAGTGGAACTTATGGTGTTTCAGTGGAACTTGATGATGGCTTAGTGGAACTCGTGTGTTTCGATGGGTTCTTTCGGTAGATGGTGGATTTTCCTTTTCCTGTTTTGATTAGCTGCATTTTTTGGAATGTGTAGTTTAGGGTGAAGCGGGATTCTAGTTCTAGTAATCGCAAGCATTCTACCATTGTTATTTCATTTTTCATTAGAACAAAAAAGTCTTCTAAGTTGTTGGCAATTGGATTGGTATCTTCTTGGCCACAGGATTGGCATGTCCATTTTCTTTGGTTAATGCGAAATAACTTATCACCGCAGGATTTGCATAAGACTCCGCTTTTTAGTTCGTTCGTATCGATATTATATTTTCTACAAAGTGGCATTTCTATGAAATTATTATTTGTTTGGATGAGTTCTTTAGTTAATTGTTGAAATTGTTTTTGTGAAAGTGCGGGATTGAGGTTATTAAGTTTTTGGATATATAGTGGAAAGTCTTTTGCAAAGAATATTTTTTGATCAGTCGGGGCATTTTCAACGATGGTGGTTTCCGATGCAAAGACGAGCGCAGTGTAAATTGGGAGATTCCAATTATTGTTAGTCAACCATTTTTCTATACCATCCAAATTTCGTTCTAATTGTACAACTGGGCATTTGAAGGATCGAGTTTTTTCATTTAAAACACGAACGATTTGTCTAGGATAATCTTTGAAAATAATTGTGCCTTTAATATTTTTTACTTCGACAATGAGAATATAACTTTTCGTGATGATGAGCGTGTCAATTTGAATGTATCTATTATTGTGAAGTTTGATGTGGAAGTCTGGAATGATGTGTACGTCCTGAGGAAACTCTACTTCTTGGATGAAATAATCTGTTCGGGTTTCACCGTGGTATCCAGCTTTGGTGATATTGATTTCATCGACGATATCATTGTATTTTTTATGGGATATTGGCAGGCGATGCTTGAGACGAATCAGATTATAATAGGATTCGGGAATTTTTCTATTGATTTGTATAAGTACTCCCCCTTCGCGAGATGTGTTGATAAAATCATAACAAATAGGATGATATTGAGCAATTGTTTTTTGAACATTTTGTGTTTTTGCGAGATTTGTGTGGAACTTGATGCTGTTTGTGTGGAACTCCTTGATGTTTATGTGGAACTTAATGCATTTCAGTCGAACTCGTGCGTTTGTGTGGAACTTGTTTGCTTTTATGTGGAACTTACTTTGTTTGTGTGGAACTCCTTGGTGTTTATGTGGAACTTAATGCATTTCAGTCGAACTCATGCGTTTGTGTAGAACTTGTTTGCTTTTATGTGGAACTTATTTTGTTTGTGTGGAACTCCATGCTGTTTATGTGGGACTTAATGCATTTCGGTGGAACTCGTGCGTTTGTGTGGAACTTAATGCATTTCAGTGGAGCTCGTGCGTTTGGGTGGAACTTAATGCATTTCAGTGGAGCTCGTGCGTTTGGGTGGAACTTAATGCATTTCAGTGGAGCTCGTGCGTTTGGGTGGAACTTGTTTGCTTTTATGTGGAACTTTTTTTATTTGTGTGGAACTCCATGCTGTTTATGTGGGACTTGATGCATTTCAGTGGAACTCGTGCGTTTGGGTGGAACTTGTTTGCTTTTACGTGGAACTTACTTTGTTTGTGTGGGACTCCATGCTGTTTGTGTGGAACTTAATGCATTTCAGTGGAACTCGTGCGTTTGGGTGGAACTTGTTTGCTTTTACGTGGAACTTGTTTTGTTTGTGTGGAACTCCATGCTGTTTATGTGGAACTTAATGCATTTCAGTGGAGCTCGTGCGTTTGGGTGGAACTTTTTTGCTTTTATGTGGAACTTGTTTTGTTTGGGTGGAACTCCATGCTGTTTATGTGGAACTTGATGCATTTCAGTGGAACTCGTGCGTTTGGGTGGAACTTGTTTGCTTTTATGTGGAACTTGTTTTGTTTGGGTGGAACTCCATGCTGTTTATGTGGAACTTAATGCATTTCAGTGGAGCTCGTGCGTTTGGGTGGAACTTGTTTGCTTTTACGTGGAGCTTACTTTGTTTGTGTGGAACTCCATGCTGTTTGTGTGGAACTCACTACATTCACTTTAAAACTAACATCTCCAACAACTTTCGTTATTCCGCTGATTGTGGGTATAATGTGGGTATACAAATAGAGAATGGCTCGTTATGAGGTGGTGTTTTTTTGGATAAACGACAAAAGGATTTGGATCTTCGCATACAGAGAATTGGTTATGTAGCACAAACGTTGAATCGTGGGATCGAATTTGTTTTAGTAATAGATGGAGAGCTTAAGATTGAAACAAGAAATCGGATTTATCAACTAAAAGAAAAGGATTTGCTCATCATTAACCGCAATGAGCTTTTTGAAATGCAAGGAAATAAACAAAATAGCGTTCTTCGTTTTACAATTTCGGATACATATATGGATCCTTTTTATGATGAGTATCGGAATAGCCGATTTGAATGTTTTTCAGGCGATATCGATATGGGGCGAGAGGTTTTACTCGATCAGCTTAGGCTATTCTTTGGTGAAATGGTCATCACTTATTTTAGGAATGACGAAACCTACGCCATTGAAATGCAACGACTTGTTAGTGAAATTCTATTAATTCTTATTCGCCGTTTTAAAGAAGAAGGAAGTGTTTTTGAAAAAATAAATACCGAAGATGAACGACTCATACAAATCGTTGATTATTTGGAAAAGAATTATCAAGAACTTATTACGCTCGATGAGATAGCTGAGAAAATGTATGTGTCTACCGGTTACTTATCACGCTATTTTAAGCAAGAAATGGGGATGGGTTTTAGTCGGTTTCTTATGAATATTCGATTGAAACACAGTGTAAAGGATTTACTCTATACCTCTGATTCCATTTCTCACATTGCCATGAAAAACGGCTTTCCAAATACGAAATCTTTCGCCAATTTTTTCAAAGAAGTATATGGGGAAACACCTAAAACATATCGAGACCAGCATGTGGAAGGAAAAGTGGATACTTTAGAAGAACTTCAAATGGAAGATGTAGATTTATTAATAAATTCCAAGGAAATTTTTTCGAAATTAGGTTCATTACTTTCAGAGAAGAATAATACGTACAGCAATACGGAAAGCCGTCATGAAGAATTACATTTAGACACATCTACTTCTATAAAAGAGAAAATTTCTAGACCAGATCATGTGTTGATCATTCACGAATTAAAAGAAATTTTAAGAGAAGATGTCCGGGAACAAGTGCTGACCGTAAAAGATGAACTACGTCTCAATTTCATAGGCGTCCGAAACTTAGTTAGTAATACTACATTCCTACCAACTGTCGAAACGGACGAACTTATCGCGACTTCTTCCCCATATTTTACAGCAGATCTCGCCCTAAACTTTTTAAAGAAGCATGATCTATCCATATTTAGTCGTGTTGCCTATCAAGATATCTCCATGGATGAAGAGGCATATTTCCTGAAGCTACACGGATTTTTGCAACATTGTTTGTTAATGTATGGGGAGTCTTATGTAAGTAAATGGCATATTCTTTACTATGAACCTTACTATTCTGCGGTCGACGGGAAAGAACTGAAACGCATATATGATAGGCTCTATAGCACCTTGAAAAAGATTGTACCGCGTATACAAATTGGCGTGTATATACCATTTTCAATTGAAAAAGAAATAACGAATGATCATCACGCTTGGCTGCTACAGGACGCAGACCATATCGACTTCATCGGCTACCATGCGAACCAAAACGAAGCGATTGATTTTGATGAAAATAGAAATGATCGATTCTTACTCGCTAAAGATTTTATAAAAGAAAAAACAACTAAATTGAAAAACTATTTGAAACAGCTTAACATCGAAAAACCACTCCATTTAACTACATGGAACACATTATCAGGTAATACCCGTTACACAAATGGAACATTTTTCCGCGGTGCATTAGTAATGAAAAATGTGTTAGAAGTTTCAAAAGACGTCCAGTCACTAGGTTTTTGGATCAATACCGAATTACATGAAGTTGGCGATCAACATCATCGAATTCAAATGGAAGGAATGGAATTATTCCATTATTTCAAAGGAAAGCGCCCCGCCTATCATGCGTTGGCTTTTGCTGAAAAATTATCAGGTCACATCATTGCACAAGGAGAAGATCACATCATGACGGAATATGAGGGCGGTTATCAGTTAGTACTTATGAACTGTAACAATATTAACCCCTATTTTTCAATTGAAGATGCTTTCCTCAGACAGTTAAACAAAGACATACGCGTAACGATTTCAAATCTATCGCCTGGTGAATATCAGGTCCGGAAATATATATTCGATAAAGACAACGGAGCACTATATAAACACTGGGGTAACTTGAGTAGTATACATGGTGTAGATTTGGAAGTGACGGAATATATTAATCGGTTAAGTCATCCTTCGATGGAGATCTTCGATGAGACGATCATTGGCGATTGGTCATTCTATTCCTACCTATCGATTAACGCCATCCACTTTTTTGATATTCGCAAAACGTACAATAAAACATTCAGCTAAACCACCAACAGTCACCGGTATGCAAATATACTGGTGGCTTTTTTAATAACGATGAATGCTGCTCCATTTTTTAAAGATACCCTACTTTCTTCTATAGAAAAGCGGATACCCCGCAAAAATACCCCGCCCCGCCCCTGTGTTAGACTCAAATGCTTTCCAATTTGTGGCTAACACAGGGGCGGGCCACAAAAAAAATTCAGAAAAACCAACTAAGCTTTCTTATTTTAGACTCAAATGCTCCCTAATTTGTGGCTAAAACAAGAAAGCACTCCTCAAACCAACCCACTGAGATTCTGTCCAAGTAGAATCGCTCCCAGGCGTTAGCCACAAACCTACGGGGCATTTGTGTCGAACTCCTGGCCGCTTTGTTGGTTTTTCTAGCGTGATTTAATAACCTGTCCCGGTGTCAGCCACAAATTGAAGAAATATTTGAGTCTGACACAGGGACAGGACGCAGTTTCAAAAATTGGAAGCTTTTTGCCCATGCAAAAAGCCAAAGCATCCACCGAACGCGACAATCCACATCCTCAGCGCGACAAAACAAAAAAACCAATCCACAAAAACAAAACAAACACCCAAAATCCCATCTAAAAAACCATTCTTTAGCGCTTTTCACGTGTTTTTATAAGAAAGATAAAAAATCAACCGTCAATTTTGTACCAACTACTATTTCATGTCAGAATGTTAACCTTTGAAACGCATGAACTGAGCAATTATGACAGGGCATAGACGAGGGTACACTGGTTAGAATAGATGTAAGGAAGCTTTCCAAAAACAAAATTTTCAAGCGTGTGAATGTATACAGTTAGAGTGCTACAAATGATCAAAAATATGAAGAAAACAAGGAGTGAAAATTATGGAAACAGCATACAAAGGTACAAATAAAATGCTTATCGGTATTGTATTTGGGGTATTAACATTTTGGCTATTTGCTCAAGCAATGGTAAACGTAGTTCCCGCAGTTCAAGCGGATTTAGGTGTTTCATCCGGAATATTAAATATTGCAATAAGTTTAGCAGCACTATTTTCAGGTATTTTTATCGTAGCAGCGGGTGGACTTGCTGATAAAATTGGCCGGAAAAAAATGACGAATATTGGACTTATATTAAGCATCATCGGTTCGCTATGTTTAGTTTTAGCAACTGGACCAGCATTACTCATTATCGGTCGTATCATTCAAGGTTTATCGGCTGCTGCTATTATGCCAGCAACAATCGGATTGGTGAAAGCTTATTACGAAGGTGCTGATCGTCAACGCGCACTTAGCTTCTGGTCAATTGGTTCTTGGGGTGGTTCGGGTGTTTGTTCGTTATTCGGTGGAGCAGTTGCAACATATATGGGCTGGAGATGGATTTTCATCCTTTCAATTATCATCGCAGTTCTTGCATTATGGTTATTAAAAGATACTCCAGAAAGTAAAGCAAAACAAACTGGTAACTCGAAATTTGATATTAGTGGTCTAATTATCTTCATTATAACAATGTTAGCATTGAATATTTTCATCACACAAGGCTCTGAACTTGGTTGGACAAACTGGATTACACTTGCACTATTAGCTGTCGCAGTAATTGGTGCGATTATCTTTATAAAAGTAGAAAATGGAAAACCGAATGCACTAATCGATTTTGGACTATTTAAAAACTTGCCATACACTGGTGCAACTATTTCAAACTTCTTACTTAACGCTGTTGCCGGAACACTTGTTGTTGCGAATACGTATGTACAACAAGGTAGAGGATTTACTTCTTTCCAATCGGGTATGCTATCTATCGGTTATCTAATTGTTGTACTTGCTATGATCCGTGTCGGGGAAAAAATCCTTCAAAAAGTTGGGGCTAAAAAACCTATGCTTTGGGGTACTACTATAACTCTTATCGGTGTTGGTATCATGGGCTTAACATTCTTACCGGATGTTGCATACACAGTCGTTGTATTTATCGGATTTGCTATGTTTGGATTAGGTTTAGGGCTTTATGCAACACCATCAACAGACACTGCCGTATCGAATGCACCGGATGACAAAATTGGGGCTGCTTCAGGTATTTATAAAATGGCGAGCTCACTTGGTTCTGCTTTCGGGGTTGCGATTTCAGCAACAGTATACGCAATGATCTCAATCAATAGTGGAGTAGATGTAGCGGCAACTGCCGGTATTATTACAAATGTAATCTTCGCAGGAATAGCATTGTTATCAATTATCTTCTTGGTTCCAAAAAATGCAGGTATTAGTGATATAAAATAGGAGGGAATTAGTTATGAAAGACAAATTAATGAACATGTTGGATGAACGCAAAGATGAAATGATTCAAATTCGCCGCTTTTTACATGAACATCCTGAATTATCATTTAAAGAAGAAAAAACGGCTCAATATATTGCAGACTTCTACAAAGGAAAAGACGTCGATGTACAAACAAATGTCGGTAATGGTCACGGAATTATCGTAACAATCGTCGGAGAAAAACCTGGTAAAATAATTGGATTACGTGCAGATTTTGATGCACTTCCAATTGTCGAAGAAACACCAGTACCTTTCAAGTCAAAAACAGAAGGTGTCATGCATGCATGTGGCCATGATGGGCATACAGCTTATATGTTAGTCCTTGCAGATTGTTTGATTCAACTGAAATCAGAACTAGCAGGAACTGTAAAAATCATTCATCAACATGCGGAAGAAGTTCCACCAGGTGGAGCAAAAAGTATTGTAGAATCTGGCTTGTTAGACGATCTAGATGAAGTATTCGGAATTCACTTACTACCAATTGCCCCTGCTGGGATGGTTGGATACAATAAAGGCTATGTGTTCAACGGAAGAGCTTATATGAAATTGAAAATACAAGGCCGAGGCGGACATGGTTCTTCCCCTCACTTGGCAAATGATGCAATTGTTGCCGGTGCTCATTTTGTAACAGCAGTTCAAACAATCATAAGCCGTCGATTAAGTCCATTTGACATTGGAGTAATCACAATTGGATCGTTTGACGGAGCAGGAACATTTAATGTAATCAAAGATAGCGTCGAGCTTGAAGGCGATATCCGTTACATGACTGTTGAAACAAAAGAAACGATCGAACGCGAAGTAAGACGTCTTGTCAAAGGACTAGAGGAAGAATTTGGAGTAACTTGTGAGCTAACATATACACCAGACTATCCACCTTTGTACAATAATCCTGAACTAACAGAAAAAGTAGCAGAAGCACTAAAAAATGCAAATGTAAAAGAAATTACAGAAGTAAGAGAAGTCCCACCAATGGCACCATCTGAAGACTTCGCTTACTACGCTGAAAAATTCCCAGCTTGTTTCTTCTATATCGGATGTTCACCAAAAGGCGTTGAAAAACCATATTTCAACCACCATCCAAAATTCGATATCGACGAAGATGCTCTCTTAGTAGCAGCAAAAGCTGTTGGACAAGTTGTTTGTAGTATGCAAGAATAAATTAAATTGCGTGCCAGTCACCACTAAGTGACTGGCATGCTTTTTTTGTGGAACTCATGGGCCTTTGTGTGGAACTTGCTTCATTTGTGTGGAACTCTTTGGCTCTTGTGTGGAACTTGCTTCGTTTGCGTGGAACTCGCGTGCTTGTGTGGAACTCCTTGCCTTTTTTGTGGAACTTGCTTCATTTATGTGGAACTCGGCGGCTCTTGTGTGGAACTTCTTTCGTTTGCGTGGAACTCGTGTGTTTGCGTGGAACTCCTTGCCTTTTGTGTGGAACTCGCTTCGCTTATGTGGAACTCCTTGCCTCTTGTGTGGAACTTCTTTCGTTTGAGTGGAACTCGCGTGCTTATGTGGAACTCATGGGCCTTTGTGTGGAACTTGCTTCATTTATGTGGAACTCGGCGGCTCTTGTGTGGAACTTATTTCGTTTGTGTGGAACTCGCGTGCTTGTGTGGAACTCGCTTCATTTATGTGGAACTCTTTGCCTTTTGTGTGGAACTCGCGTGCTTGTGTGGAACTCCTTGCCTTTTGTGTGGAACTCGCCTCATTTACGTGGAACTCATTACATTTTCTGTGGAACTCGCCTCATTTACGTGGAACTTAAATGGTGTCCCTCTGTCAGGAACAAACGTGAATGTATCTAACACAAAACCCACAAACCATATGGATTTGTGGGTTCGATTCTATCTTTTTGCTGCTTCATTTGCAACGTATAATCCGACTTTGGCATTTTGTTTCCAAATAAGGTCCCAGTTACTTAAGGGTATCGGTTTTTCACCAACATATGGTGAGATTTCAAGAACAATACCTGGCATTCCGGTTTCTTGGATAAAGTAATCTGCAGATGCCCCTGAACCTGTGAGGTACTGTGGTGGCATAACTTTATATCCTGTAAGCTGCGATAACTGGCCTGCTAAGCCTCTATCTCTAGAGAGTTCTAATGCTTTTTGATAGTTAAACCAATAGATAATTTGACCAGACGAATGATAGGAAATATTTGTTTTAAATGGTCGACTAGTCATGAAGTTACCTAGAGCTTTTGCTTCTGGTTCACTAAATGCATATGGACCTCTATATTGCATATAGGACGGACCGGGACGCGAATTGGAGATTTTTGACCATTCAGAGTCAAAGTTATCATTTAAATCAACTCCGCGGATATTTGACTTCCAGCGATTAAAATCACTACTGCCATTAATAGAAAGAACACTTGCCTTATTTGCAACAGCATTTGCCCCTAATTGAACAAGTGTAACACCGTCAGGATTCATCATCGGTACAAACCAGATAGCTGTCTTGTCCAGTACAGATCTAACGTTGAATCCTAGGTATGAGCTACCCGAAGCATAGTTAGCGCTGTAAGTGTCTATCATCTCCAAGAGCACATTTGTCGTCATATGTTCTCTTGCGTGGATAGAAGCGTCAAACAGAACTTCTTTTTTTCCATTTCCGATGCGTATTGCATAGATAGGACGTTTTTCTACGGAAGTCCCTATTTGTTTCAGCTCGGTAAATCTTGGATATTTTGCTGCGATTTGTTGTAAAAATGTTGTCATTTCTTTATGGGTGATGACTTGTTTAGGATTTATTAAATTGTTAGTTGAAGGTATTGTGACAGGCATTTCTTTTGTGAGAAAGCTAGCGACGACATACCCTTTAGTATCCCCCACTGATACGTAAGCCCAGCCCATTAACTCCGAGTGAACTTCTACTTTTTTCCCGTTAGGAATTGCGGCAATACTCGCTCCACTAGTACTGGCAATATTCTTCACTACCAATCCACTTTTTGAAGCAACAATTGCTGGATATGTAATAGGTTTCCCTATAAAATTAGACGCTACATACCCCGTAATATTACCGTATTGGACGAATGACCAACCACCTCTAGCTGAGAATTCCTCTATGATCATTTTATATTTGAGTGTTGCAAGGTTCTTGCTAGTCGGACTTGGTGATTCGCGGACAATAAGTCCACCTATAGAATTAGCTATTTTAATAGTCCCTGTGGCTTTTTTAAAAAAGTTTATTGGAGCATAACCAGTTACTCCATCAACTTGAATACGCGCCCAGCCGTTTGCGTCTATTGAAAATACAGTTCCAAAGGTACCATTTGTCAGGTGCTGAATTGATGTCGATCCTGTGGAAGGTGCTTCTCTAAGTAAAACTCCACTTCCACTATTTACGGTATATACTTCTCGAAATGTTGAAGCTTCCGTGACATTCGTATAACTATTCCATATAAGAAGCAATATAAGAAAGGCTCCTAGTTGTTTTAGTGATTTTTTCATCGTGTTTTCCCTACTTCCTATTGTACTCTTACCAGTTTACTGTCGAATGATAGTGAATAAAAGTAACCATATAACTATAGTCTACGGTTACTAGAACTTTTTTTAGAGATTGCTATAGTATTAGATAGTTTTTAGTTCTATCTTTTTTACTATGAAACATGTTTTAAGATAGAATAATCTTATTGGGGTTATTAGCCAGCAGTGAGTTTGTGATCGACGTTTTAAATACTCTTCACTCTAAAAAAGAGCAATCGAATTGTAACATTCAATTGCTCAGCTTTACATTTTTTTATTAGAAATTGAAATACAGGAATTCACTGTTTTTATTTAAAATATAAACACAAAATAAAGCAACAAAAATACAAACGTTTATCAAGAATAAGTATTTGAAATTCGGCTTAAATTTTTCTAACAGTTGAATGGAATTCGGTAATAAGAAAGCAATTACACATGCAAGCATGATGAAAAGAAATATAGTTTTTGGATTTGTAAACCACGTTATATCAAAAATACGGAAGGTATTCCAAGTGGAAAATTCAAATATTGCCGCATTGAAAAATGTTACAATAGATCCATCCGGCGTAAACATTTTTGCTAATAACGTATGAGCCTGATTAACGTCTGTTGCTCTAAAATAAACCCATGCGATATGTACAAATAATATATTGATAAACCAAGCAACTAAATATGGAAGCTTAATATTCAACTTCCCCCAAAACCTGACTGTTATGGAAGCTAAACCATGTAAAACTCCCCAAATTATAAAGGTCCAACCTGCACCATGCCAAACTCCACTAACTAAGAAGATAATGAAAATATTGATATATGTTCTAACCGGTCCCTTTCTACTTCCGCCTAAAGGGAAATACAAATAATGAGTAAGGAATCTGTTTAAGGTCATATGCCAACTTTTCCAAAACTCTTGTATATTTCTAGTCTTATATGGAGAATAGAAGTTTACAGGTAACTTAATGTTAAATATTAATGCTAATCCTATGGCCATATCAGAATAACCACTGAAGTCAAAGTATAATTGCAATGTATAAGATAGAGATGTGATCCAAGCTTCCATAAAACTTAAAGTTTCAACATTTGCATATCCATCATTTGCCCAAATAGCTAATGTATCGGCTAAGCCTACTTTTTTTGCTAAGCCTACTGAAAAGATAAAAATACCTTTAGCTATATTTTCCGGATTAAGGAAAAAGTTCCTTTTATCTACTAATTGAGGAATTAATTCTTGGTGATTAACAATGGGTCCCGCAATAAGTTGTGGGAAAAATGTTATAAATAAGGCATATGTAAAAAAGCTATATTTCTTTGTCTCATTTCTATAACTATCAACTAAAAACGCAATTTGTTGGAATGTAAAGAAACTGATAGCTAATGGTAATAACAAACTTTTCAACGCAATATCGGTATCAAATATCCAGTTTATATTGGTAGCAAAAAAGTCATAGTACTTGAAATAACCGAGAAGCGTTATATTCCCTACAACACCAAATGCTAGAATAGCTTTTCTTACTTTCACTTGAACTGTTTTCATCAGTAAATAAGCTACACCAAAATTGAATATTATAGAGCTTAACATTAAGATTAGATAAATGGGATTCCAAATACCATAAAAAATTAATGACGCTGTGAGTAAGAATGCAATAGCCCATTTAGAAAGTTTGAGCTTATGTAAAAGAAAGTAAAGAATAAATGTTAACGGCAAAAATAAAAATATAAAGTTAAATGAATTGAATAACATGTTTACCTTCCTTTAAACCCTTAGAATTATTAATTTGAACTTACCATTTTCCCATTATATCACTAAAATATATATATGTTAATAAAGACTTTATTATCAAAGGGTTAATCATTATAATAAAGAGTATGTTTAATTTAATCAGTACGACAGAAAGGAATTATTTTTTATGAACCCCTATAGTAAATGGCTATTATCAAGCCTAATAACTTTTCTAATATTATTTCTTTGTGTTTTTTCCTATCCATTATATATTTCTTACTTAGTGGACCCTTTATGGAATTTCACTCATGACAATGAAAATAATACAATTCAAATTGGTTTCGATGAGAGACAACAAAAATCCAATTATATTACAAATCGGACAATGGATTACGACGGACTCTTAATCGGAACAAGTCGAGTAACTTATATGAATCAATCTGGTTTTCAAAGGTCAAAAGTATACAATTATGGCCTGAGTTCTCTAGACATACAAGACTACAATGACTATATTTCTTATGCTGTTAAACAAAACGGAAAACCTTTTGACAAAATCTATTTAGAATTGTATTACAATTCGTTTGCTCCACCTCCAGAAGTATCAAGTTACGTCCTTCCAGAAGTAGCGATGGATAATGCACAGTCAACTATTTATAGATATAAATCATTATTTTCTTATGATACATATAAAAAAGCTAAAGAGAATAAAGAATACTCTATAGCAAATTGGTATGAAGGATATCGAAGCTATGATCGTTCCAATGAAGTATCTACTAATTACGTTAATCCAAACATAAACAATTTATTTAAAGATTCCATTCCTAACGCTGATACAGTATATCCAGATTCGGAAGTACCGTATAGTGATCAATACAAAGAAAATTTAGAAACGATTCGAAACGATAACCCAGATTCAAAACTTATACCATTCACTGATCCAATGACCGCTGTTCGATTAAAATTATTTTTAGCAGATCCAAATAAGTTTGAAGCATATCAAAGATGGTTTGAAGAGATGGTTGAAGTTTATGGGCAAGTATACAGCTTTCATTCAGTAAATGAATATACTATTGGTCAAGAATATTGGTTTGATACAGTACATTTTTACCCAAACTTAGGTGAGATATTTGTAGCTCATCTAGATGGAAGAATGAATGACGAAGATATATTAACCATTGTCACTAGCGAAAATTTAGATACGTATTTAACTGACTTGAAAAAAGAAATCGATGCATATCAACCGAATTATTAGGTAGTGATTAACTCACACCGTCGTACGTATCGTTCAATATACGGCGCGGCTGTACTATTAAGATTGAATGCGCAATGTTTCATATCAAGATAATAGACTTTTGAGCCCTTGGGAACTTCCGTAGAAGTTTCCGAGGGCTCTGTGTATTATAGGACTTTTAGAAATGAGAGACTTCTGCTCCTGCGCGAAGCTCGTCGCAACAAAACATCTGCTCCTGCGCAAGCTCGTCGCAACAAAACATCTGCTGAAAGAAGTTAAACATTATTTACTCAATATATTTTCTAATTCTTGCTGTACAGATTCCCCAACTGCACCCACACTTCCTAGTATGGAAATACTCTCGTATTTAGAGATAAGATCCATAGTTGGTGCGGGAATTAAGGTGTCAGTTACAAGTAAGATAGGTGCGTCATTTTTTGCCGCCAACACGGAACCAGCTAGTGCGTCAGGGAAATTTTTCCCTGTAGTGACGAATGCTTTTTGCGTGCCCATAGGCAGCTTTAAGTTAATTTCTTTTGCAGTATCATAACGGGTTTTTCCACCATATCGAACGGCTCCCGGTAATTTATTTTTCACACTATCGCTTATCACTCCAGTACTTCCTACAACAATGGTCTGTTTCTTTCCAGAAAGTGCATTCAATGTTTCAGCTGGCATTGTGTTTATTTGGGATAATAAAATAGGTATTCCATTTTTAGCAACATATGGCGAGACAGATAGCACATCTGGGAAGTCATATCCATATGCCACAACTGCCTTTTCAGAAGGTAATCGTTTTGCAATTAATGCCGCTGTATGGAAACGATTTTCCCCACCGATTCGCTCCACCTGAATGTTCAAACCTCTCAACTCTTTTTCTACAGCAGATGAAACAACACCAGTTCCTCCTAAAATAATGATATTTTTTGCTTGTAATCTACTAATCTCTGCTTTGGTTACCGTGTGTAAAGTTTTTGGACCTGTTAACAAGATTGGTGCATTCTCTTTATATGCGAGCGGTCCACCTACAAGTGCATCAGGAAAATCTAAACCTGATGCCAAAATTACCGTTTTAGAAGTATCCCATCCATTTTGTGATATAGATACAGCAGTTTCATATCGATCCTTTCCATTAATTCGATTAGTCTTTTGGGTTACATCTATCAAACGATAGGTTATATTACTCCCTTTATCTTTTGGAGCTACAAATATTTTTGCATCTTTTATAGATAAATTGAAACCTCCTCCTCCTCTAAGAGTTCGAGGAAGACCTCCAGTAAATAATGGACTCTCAATCTCCGAAAATATTGCTTCACTTTCAAAACCATAGAGACCAGTAGGATCGTTTACATATAGCGCATGACGAAAATCCGTGATGAATTCTCCTAAAGATTTAGTTGGGTCAATATAGCGATGTATAATGTTTTGAAGAGAAGTCTCTATATTACTAGGATCCTGTAGTATCTCTTTGAAAATTTTTTCTCCTTGGTCAGCCTGAATTCTTAAATATTGACCAAAAAGATACGACAACGAATAATTTGAATAAACATCACCATAATCATCCCAATACAACAGCGAATGCCCATTTGCAATAGAAGCGGATTGTTCATAATAGCCGATTCGATCAATCAGTGGGAAACCTTCATACATCTGTTCAGCAGCCATTGACAATGCCTCATCTAGCCATGTATCCATATAATCGCCACCTTCCACTAACACATTTTGGTTATAATTCACCATATGTTGAAATTCATGTGCGATTGTTCCAAATGCTTTACTCACATCGTAGGTAGATCTAGACATCCCCATAGCAGGATAGGTGTCGATATAAAATACCTCTCCTAAATTGGAATAGCTTGTGTTATACAAATCTCTAGAATAGAAATACCCTGCGAAATACCCCCCAGCACCTGAAAACCCATCCTTAATATCATAGATAAGAATAGCAACTTTATCATTTCCATCTACATCTGAAGATGAAGAGAAGTTTTCAGTAATTAAAGGATAAATAGTCTGATCAAATTCATCGCCCATTCGCTTCGCCTGAGTGGGTGTAATTTCATCGTTATGAACCCAAATTTCAGCATGGGCACTACTATATTTTAACTTGGCTTGAATCAGATAATCTTTATTTGTTTCCATATTTACTACCCAAAAACCTTTTAAACTACCAACCTTATTTAATTGCTTTTGGTCTTTCGCATTTCCATTAATTAAAGATGCTTTATATTTTTCCGGGGAAAACTCAAGTACTTTATCTAACTTATAAGCACCTTTTAGAAATTTTATATCGTTAGAAGTAGTTGAATTAACTTGCCCTATTGAAAAGGTTCCACTCGATTCCTGTTTCGAATAGTCAAGAGATTCGTTACTTATAATTACTGCATCATTTTTTTCAAAAGAACTCTCCACTGCATATACTTCTTTTTCAAATCCAGGTAAGAAGGAAACTAATGAAAGAAAAATTACGGATACTAAAATCATTCTAATTCGCTTCAAATTTAAACCTACTTCCTACTATTTTTCCCTAATTATACTATTTTTCGAAATAAATAGTATTCAGTTGTGAAAAATAAAGTAGTCTAATTGTATAACTAAAAACCTGAAAGCAAAAAGAAAACAAAGATACTGCTTATTACGAGCAGAAATCCAAAATAAGTAAAATATAATTCCCTATCAAAGGTAGCATTTTGACCTTCCAAAAGAGAATGCTCTCTATCTAACTCTACTTTTGTCATATTCACTCTTATTTTTATATGTGAATCCATCCTTGTAATACTTTTCATTTCATATTGTCTTACAATTGGTAGTTAATCGTAATATATCTGTAATAGAAGAATGCTAAGATGTATATAGACTAAAAAAAGCAGGGAGTAGAGTATTTGAGAAAAATTCTTGGGACATTTATTATCGTCATTGCACTATTAGTTAGTGGAGCCACTTCAAGTATGGCCGCATCTTCAACTTACACAGTAAAAAAAGGTGATTCATTATCTAAAATAGCTAATATGCATAATGTTTCTGTATCTAATTTAAAATCAATGAACAATCTAAAGTCAAATATGATCTATCCGAAGCAAAAACTAAAAGTTACCGGTTCTGCAAAAGCTACTTCTACAAAACAAGTAAGTACAAAAGCAGTTGCAACAAATACTTATAAAGTAAAAAAAGGTGATTCCCTTTCAAAAATCGCCAAAGCGCACAATACTTCAGTTTCAAATCTAAAATCTTTAAATGGTTTGAAATCTAACCTTATTAGAGTCAATCAAACTCTAAAGGTTACCGGCACTGTAAAAGCTACTTCTACAAAACAAGTAAGTACAAAAGCAGTTTCAACAAATACTTATAAAGTAAAACAAGGTGATTCCCTTTCAAAAATCGCCAAAGCGCACAATACTTCAGTTTCAAATCTAAAATCTTTAAATGGTTTGAAATCTAACCTTATTAGAGTCAATCAGACTCTAAAGGTTACCGGCACTGCAAAAGTTACCAGCACTGTTAAGACATCAACACCATCTCGTTCGAACACTAGTAATGTAGCGAGAGAGTTTTATGTTTCAGCAACTGCTTATACTGCAAACTGTACCGGGTGCTCAGGCATTACGAAAACAGGTATAAATTTAAAACAGAATCCTAATCTAAAAGTTATTGCCGTCGATCCTAATGTGATCAAACTCGGTTCAAAAGTTCATGTAGAGGGTTATGGATATGCAGTCGCAGGAGATACCGGCGGAGCAATTAAAGGAAATAAAATTGATGTGTTCTTCCCATCTAAAAGCACTGCCTATCAGTGGGGAAGAAAACAAGTGAAAATTAAAGTATTAGACTAAATAAAAGCAACTTTCTTTACCAGAAAGTTGCTTTTTTTGTATGCATTTACTATTGCGAATATTGCTTGACGTGGAACTCGTTGACTTTTGTGTGGAACTCATTGGCTCTTTGGTGAAACTTGCTTCGTTTATGTGGAACTCCTGGGTTTGCGTGGAACTCATTGGCTTTTGTGTGGAACTTACTTCGTTTGCGTGGAACTCATTGACTTTTGTGCGGAACTTGCTTCGTTTATGTGGAACTCGTGGGTTTGAGTGGAACTCATTGGCTTTTGTGTGGAACTTGCTTCATTTGCGTGGAACTCGTTGACTTTTGTGTGGAACTTGCTTCGTTTGTGTGGAACTCGTGGCTCTTTAGTGGAACTTTTTTCGTTTGTGTGGAACTCATTGACTTTTGTGTGGAACTTGCTTCGTTTATGTGGAACTCGTTGGCTCTTTGGTGGAACTTGCTTCGTTTGTGTGGAACTCATGGGTTTACGTGGAACTCGTTGGCTCTTTGGTGGAACTTGCTTCGTTTGTGTGGAACTCATGGGTTTGCGTGGAACTCATTGACTTTTGTGTGGAACTTACTTCGTTTGCGTGGAACTCATTCGCTTTTGTGTGGAACTTGCTTCGTTTGCGTGGAACTCATTCGCTTTTGTGTGGAACTTGCTTCATTTCAGATTTTTATCAAAGATTTCATAATAGAATATAATTAACATCTCATTGCGTGACTGGCACTTTAACATTTCGCTTTGGACAAAACTTCTAATAATAGAATAAATAAATGGAGGAGCTATGTGACTGTGTCATGTAGCTCCTCCATTTATTTATTTTGCGTTCCTGGAACCTAAACACTAATCCAGATGCTTTGCTATTTTATAATTACACAATTTATGAACAGTGGTTAGCTTACTCATACATTCAGAAAATAAATTAGAATTAGCTATACTGCATGATTCACAGTCAGGGACTTTTATCATTCTTTTTGGACGTTTAAATGTTGGACTTCGATATTCCCTCATTACTTTATATTCACAAACGTGATCATAATCAATATGATGACCTACAAACCCTTTGTCAATATCCAAATCACACCATGTACATTTATGATTGTCTCTAACCAGTAAATGGTTTTTTACAAAAGGATTTCTTTGAATTCTCCTTGCGAACATCTTCCATTCTTCTTTACCCTGGTGCTTTTCTTTCATATCCATACTTCGGTTTTTTGGAATAATCTTAGGATTCATATCAAACACCACCATTTTTAGTCTTATTGCGTGCCTGACTCCCAAACATTTAAACTTACTTCTTGTCCAATAACTTTTTTAGCTGCTCCGACAATTCTTCTATCAAATCAGCGGTTTTTATCGAATCATTCTCTTTTCCTTGATGGTATCCATATTCTAAAATACGCTTAAATTCTACTTGTAATTCTGCCGTTGTCATGCAAAAATGCCTCCTAATCTATTAACCACAATGTTCTAATAATAACTATTCCACCTATTGTAATACACTTTCATTACAAATAATGTCGAAATTCGTCGAACACTATTAAATTAATGTTAAATTTGGATAACAAATAAAAAAACCACCAAAAACTCCCATGGTGGCCACCCAAACTATATTTCTTTCATGTCATCTTCCTCTAATTTTTCTCTTAAAGGATTTAAGAAGCCTTCGCGGTATAAGAAATAGCCGCCGATTAACTTCCTATACTCACGTTTAAATATCGTTTTATTCTCTTCCCAACTACCCCTCGTTATATCATCATGCTGATAAGGGACATAGGTGAATGATATATTTGTATCGCGAAAAACGCGGTCGTATGCCAGTTTGGATCTGCGCATATGGTAATTACTCGTCACGACAATGGCAGAATCAAAACCCTGCAAAAGCAAAATATCCTTGGAATACAACGCATTTTCAAACGTACTCGTCGCTTCATTTTCCACTAAAAGAGCATCCCTCGGAATGCCAAAGGATTCAGCATATTCGGTAGTACTTCCGCTGGCCAAAGCATTCGTTAATAACACCTTATCCGCGTATCCAGCCTTGTATAATTCTGCCGCCTTCTGCATTCGAAAGCTATCCCCACTCAACAAAATAATAACATCTACCTTTACTGGGGCTTCTTCATAAAATAGAAAATCAATGATACGTGACTTCGGAAAGAGAAGGATTGTACATATAATGAAGACAATACCAAACAACACAACGGAGATACTTCGATTATCTCTGATCCACTTTTTCATACGAGTCCCCTTATATTTCTAATAAATTGATTACCTACATGTTAACAAAAAATCCCAATAAAAGAAATAATTATTAATCACTAAAATAGGCTGGTAAAGTTGCTCTAAAATACACTAAATATACTGAGAGCAAGGTTGCTTACGCTAGACAGATATTATGCAGAAATTTTATATACTTTCTTATCTGTTAAAAAAAAGCAATCCAATCCCCATGGGGACTGAATCACTCATTTAGAATATGCTATTGTTTGATATTAATTGTTACATAGGTACCCGTTCTACTAATTACTTATTGTAAAAGAGAATCATAAAGTTCTTGCTTAATTTTGTCGGAAACTACACCACTACCTCCAAAAATAGCAAAATCCTCAAAG
>NZ_QKZI01000002.1 GCF_003254155.1 Psychrobacillus insolitus
CCGGGATCGAACCGGCGATCTTCTGCGTGACAGGCAGACATGTTAACCGCTACACCACGGGACCATTTTGGTTGCGGGGACAGGATTTGAACCTGCGACCTTCGGATTATGAGCCCGACGAGCTACCACTGCTCCACCCCGCGACAATAATATACTTACAATGATAAAAAATGGAGGAGGAAGAGGGATTCGAACCCCCGCGCGGTCTTACCCGCCTGTCGGTTTTCAAGACCGATCCCTTCAGCCGAACTTGGGTATTCCTCCGTGTATGGCAGATGCTTTCGCAGCTGAACAAAAGATAATAATAAATGGTCGGGAAGACAGGATTCGAACCTGCGACCCCTTGGTCCCAAACCAAGTGCTCTACCAAGCTGAGCTACTTCCCGTCATATATGGTGCGCTCGGCAGGACTTGAACCTGCAACCTCTTGATTCGTAGTCAAGTGCTCTATCCAATTGAGCTACGAGCGCATATCTTTTTTAAAAATGGTGCCGAGGACCGGAATCGAACCGGTACGGTAGTCACCTACCGCAGGATTTTAAGTCCTGTGCGTCTGCCAGTTCCGCCACCCCGGCATGTTATAAGACTGAACTACTATTAGTAATTTGCAACATTATATAGTATAAGGTATTATCCACATGAAAAGCAATGTTTATTTAAAAAGAATAAGAAAGTATAAGAATTTCATCAATTCAGAACCCAGTATGTACGATATTTATTGAATCGATTGGACAGTATTTCCGCTTACACTTTTACCTAAAAGAAATAGAATGGCGGAGAAAGTGTCTCCGCCATTTTCTCCGCTGCTCCCCAGAACCATCGAAATCATCGAGTGAAAGCTTTGGTTAAGAAGAGAGGGGATACGTAACAATGCCCCTTGATTGCTCTCTCGTGTATCCTATTGCAACATCACTAGATTCCTCACGCCACTCCACATAAGGTCGAATGCCCATTTCATCAATCTTTTTCCATAGGCTTTCTAGGGCTGTTTCAAGATTGTTGTAATAGCTGCTTCTACTTCGTTATATGCATTTTGTGAAGAGCCTTCTCGAATCACATGTGGTAAGTACACAGACTTTATCGGTTCTAAACGATCTGCAGGATACTGTCTGAGTGGGATTAGATCCGAAGTGTTCTTGTAATGTAATCGTGTCTTTAAACATGATGTAAGAAATATCAAAGAAGGTCTTTTTTTAGTTACGATTGTGTTTTCTTACGCAAAATGAATGCAGAGCTTAAAGATATGGTCGCAATATCCGGTTGAACATTTGGAATATAGGTACCTTGTGAATCTAGAGCATGAGCAATATTTTGCAAGATTGAAGTCATTTTTGGAGCGAATGGGTTGGCTGTAGCAAGTTCTAGCAATAGATTATGTATTGCTTGTATATCCTTACCAGAGAGACGGTCCTCTACTAATAAAATGTCCTCTTCGTATTCAAATATTTTTCCTTTAGAGGAAGGAAGAATGAGAGACTCTGCGCGCTCTATATATATCGATTGGTTGTTTTGTTAAAGTAAAGCAAGAATTGAAATAGGGTAGAAGTGCATGTTTTTAGGACAGAATATTTCGTGAAAAACCAAACTGGTTATATTTCCAGGGAAATAATATGTATTTAAGGGAGAGGTGTCATTATGTTTCGTATTTTTAGTTCGAAGTGTGCGATCTGTAAACGCAAATCTAGTCTTTATCGTCTCTATAAAGACCCTAAAGGAAAGAAAGTAAAACTTTGCTTAGAGTGTACTGTATATGCTGAGCGACGTGCTTATCTTAAGCTAAAATAGTCAAGTTCACGAGGACGCAAAGTAAGTGAAAATCATATCTCTCATAGTGTCGTTGGTTTGGATAATAGAAGAATAGACACTTACTTTAGATAGAACGTAAGCTGCTAAAGCTGACATTTTGTCAGCTGTTTTCTTGTTTATAGAGTGAACATATCTGCATATTTATGAATTGATTCACTTTATTGTCGAAATAAAAATAAACTTGTTATACTAGAGTTAGATACTCTCGTTATTTACATAATTTTCGAGTTTTGGGGGCATTAAATGAAAAAATATAGCTTTATTGGACCTTTAGTCGCAATGGTTTTACCCCTTGTCTTATTTCTTTGTTTAAGATTCGGGTTTATTGCAGATCCGCGTTTTATGGATCCAGAAGGACATTTTTATATTGTAAGTGTTGTTGCATTTTTGTCTGCGATTATTGCTATTGCAGTTGGAATTGCGGGAAAAGATTGCAAAATATTAAAGTAAGCTTCTTGGCTTTGTCTTTTATTTCTCTTGCGTTAATGTTTCTATTACATGGTTTATCGATGCCTCACTTATTGTTACATATAACGCATTTAACTGGAGTTGCTGCGCAATTGAGTATGTTTTTAGCTACGATTTGGTTGTGGCTTTCCTCATTGCCTTCAGATAATAAGTTAATTGCATTTCTATCACAGTGGTAAGTAGTACTACTTCCGGGGTGGATTGCATTATTGAGTGTTGTGGTGATCGTTAGTATGCTTTTTCCTCAAATTACTGAAATTGTGCATTTAGATGTGCAACCTATTAACGGGGCAATCGTGTTGTTTACTCTATTATTAAATTTCAATACCATGTTTCGTTATTATCAAACGTATAGATTTTCTCGGTTTCCTCTTCAACTATCAATAGTCTATACTGCAGGATGGTTTATGTTATCCCAAATTATTATGGTTACGGGAGAGATTTGGAGATTTAGCTGGTGGATATATCATTACTTGTTACTTGCATCGATGATTGTAATGCTTATTGGTTTAATAAAGCAGTATGCTACACAAGGAACGTTCATTTCTGCCATGCGTGCTTTATTTACGAATGATCCTTTTGAAAGAATTACGAACAGTATTTCTCCAAGTGTGAAAACTTTAGTTATTGCAACAGAGAAGAAAGACAAATATACTGTAGGCCATACGTTTCGAGTGACGATGTATGCATTGCAACTAGCAGAAGAGCTCCAGCTAAAACCAGAGCAGCTTCATGCAATAGCACAAGGTGGATTAGTGCATGATGTCGGGAAAATTAGTATTCCAGATTCCATTTTAAATAAACCAGGAAAACTTTCAAACGAGGAAAGAGAAATAATAGAACAGCATCCCTTAAGTGGTTACGAAATGTGTAGAGACCTTGGATTTATGAAAGAGGAACTAAGTATTATTAGGTCTCATCATGAGAAATGGGATGGAAGCGGGTACCCGGACAAGCTTAAGGGTGAAGAAATTGATTTGTTAGCTAGAATCGTGGCAGTTGCAGACGTTTATGATGCACTTACTTCAGAGAGATCTTACCGTAAGGCATGGTCCCATAGCAATGCAATGAATTTATTAATGAAAGAAAGAGGGAAACATTTTGATCCAAAATGTGTTAATGCATGGATATCCCTTTGTGATCGAAATCCATCTGTTTATCAATACCCTTCTAATGCCATTAATAGCAATACAACGGGTGTATTAGTTTCTACAATTTAGAAGTTTATAAAACTGTTCGTCCCTACTTAAAAGATTTGAAAATACACTCTTGCACGTATGCTCGGGTGTGTTTTTTCATGAAAAATTTTTGATTATTATAAGTTCAATAAAAATATATGCAATGGTCCAAGGGGGATATATATTTGAAACTATTGGAACAAGAGCTTATATTCGGTCTGAAAATTAACGAAAGTAATTTGTGTCCACGGTTACTATAAAGTCTGTATTTCAGTATTTATATTAAATTTATTGATACCTGTGTCAAATAGGAGATAAAAGGATATTTGAATAAAATTGAAATTGTAAGTAGGCAATAATTATTAATTGGGTTTTTTACGTTAATTTTATTATGCTTATGATAATAGGAGACAATGTGAATGTTAAGGAAACAGACGAGATATTCTAGGCTTGCAAATATAACAAAAATAATAAATACAAAGTTAGAACTACGCGTAGTATTACAGCATGTAACAACGGCGATATCCGAAGAGATTGCTCAATGTAATTCTGTTGGTATTTATTTGCCGCAGAAAGATGGAACATTCAAAGGATTTGTAGGGAAACCAGAGATTATGAATAACGAAACACTCGATATGCAGGTAATTGATCCAGAGATAGATTTACTGGCAAGAGAAGTTATTGAAACCCAAAAAACGGTCTACATCCCTGATACCTCAAAAGATAATCGGTCGGATCCGAGATCAGTTGAAGCCTTTAAAATTAAGTCCTTATTAGCACTGCCTATTTCATTCGAGCAGAATTTATATGGTTTAGTTTTTTTATTTGATTATGGGACTCCAATGAATTTAACAGAGTCAGAAATTCAATCTGTTGAAGCTTATGTGAATATGGCTGCAGTCGCAATTCGAAACGCAAAAATTTTAACACAAAAGGAAAAATTTGTTGAAGAAAAGCAGTTATTACTTAATGTTACACGTGATTTTTCGATGTGTTCCTCGATACAGGAAAGTCTTGATAAATGTTTTTTTCATTTAGAAAAGGTATTAGAAAGTAAAAACATTGCTGCCCACCTTCAAGATTCCTTTGATATAAAAACAATTAGATTAATGAAGTTAAGTAAAGAATGTGATTGGGCAGAAGTAGAATGGATTGAAATCCTTCGTAACATAAGAATGGACCAAAGCTATGATGACATAATTCAAGAGGTTATTAAAACAAAAAGTGTTATTCACATCCTAAGTGAAGATACATTGGGGCTACTTATGATTCCATTGGTTTCAATGGGGGAAGTCCTAGGAGTAATAGTGGTTGTTAATTTAGAAGGAAAAACTCACAATTACGATGAATCCCAAATTCAACTGGCACAATCTATAGTTAATGCTTTAGCCCCTACGTTTTCAAACTTGTTATATATGGATCAACTTGAAAACAGGGTGGAAGAGCGAACAAGGGAACTAGCTGTTGCTGATGAAAAAGTTACAAGTGTAATTGAAGGTATTACAGATGGATTCTTTGCCTTGAATAAAGAATGGGAATTTATTTACGTAAATAAACACCAATATTTACCACGAAGAAAAACAATAAAAGACGTATTAGGTGAAAATATATGGGAGGTATTCCCAAAAAGTGTGGATACGGTCTTCTATAAAGAACTTCATCGTACAATGTCTGAGCGAATTCCAGTACATTTCGAAATTTCTTCAGCATCTGGTAATTATTGGGAGGAGGTATTTGCTTATCCATATGACGAGGGTATCTTTTGTCTTTTTAAAAACATAACGGAAAAAAAGAAATATGAGAAGGAATTTAGAAGATTATCTAACTTAGATTTAATCGGGCAAATGGCAGCAGGTATCAGCCATGAGATTAGAAATCCTATGACAACGGTACGAGGATTTTTGCAGTTATTAAAAAAAGAAGATAAATTTGAGGAATATAATGATTACTTTCATATAATGATTGAAGAACTTGACCGTGCCAATTCTATTATTACTGAATTTCTCTCGATGGGTAATACAAAATCATCCGATTTACAGATGTTAGATTTAAATTCAATTATCCATGATATTGCTCCTTTAATAAAGATTGATACAATTAATCAAAATAAATTTATTGAATTTAATACTCAAGACATTCCAGAATTACTTTTAAATCGTAATGAGATACGGCAATTAATAATAAACCTATACCGTAACGGCCTAGAAGCGATGAGCACAGGGGAAGTCCTAACCATCAGTACCTACAAGGAAGATGAAAATTATGTGGTTCTTGCAGTGCGGGATCAGGGGGAAGGAATAAGGCCTGAAGTGTTAGAGAAATTGGGTACTCCATTTTACACAACTAAAGATAATGGCACTGGTTTAGGTTTAGGGATATGTTATGCCATTGCTGCCCGTCATAATGCAAAAATTGAAATTCAAACAGGATCGGAAGGCACTATTTTTTTTGTAAAATTTAAACTATTAAGCTAATGTTTAAAAACCTCACTTAGTCAAACTGAACCTTAAAGTAGCTAAGTGGAACCTATCCAAATATAGAAAAGTGCGACGAGATAAAACTACATTAAATAGTTTTATCTCGTTTCTTTAGTGCTTAAATTCACTGTACAGTTCTAACTTTACGTTGAATTATACCTGCGAATCCGTATTGACTGTTCAAACATGCTAAGATATAACCAAATAAAAGGATACAAGAGATTTCCGATAAAGGTCGAGAAAGGATTGGACAATGAATTTTTCGATGAATGAAAAAATAATAAAGAAGTTATGTGGTGTTACTGCTTATAAACGGGGTAAATCCTATTACCAGGCAGGAAAAGTACATTTGCAAGCCTTTCAACAAGACGATGTAGTAATCAAAGCCAGTGTGAAAGCTGGGGATGATTTTGATGTCACAGTGGAAGTAAGCCCAAATGGAAACGTTACGGCTACTTGTACTTGCCCGCCGATCGGTTTTGTACAAACGTATTGCCAGCACATCGCGGCAGTTTTACTGGCGATCGAAGCGAACGAGCGAATAGAAGAGCGATTGGCTATGAGAATGATGGATTTGTTTGAAAATAGATCTGTGCATCCTACTGGAAAGCAATTACATTTTGACGAGAGACAGACGCTGCTTGTGGAATTCACATGTCGACCATTCTTTCTTGGGGACGGGGAGTATGTATTTGGAATCCAGATGCGCGTTGGACCAAATGAATTGCATAGTATCCAAAATATAAAAGGATTTCTGACTGAAATAGGGCAACAAGAACCGTTCGAGTATGCTCCAGGGCTGATCTATGCACAGGAACTTTATAGTTTTCCAAGTGAAACTGATGAAGTCCTTCAATTATTAATGAAGAGTCAGCGTGTAACAAACGAATATGTATTACAAGAAGATATATTGTTAATAGCTGCTTCCGATTGGGAGCAGCTACTGTCTTTATTAACAAAAGTATCAGCAGTCAGGTTTATGCAAGATGAAATATTGTATGAGGGAGTTCAGTTCGGGTCAGAGCTGGTGCTAAGCTTTGAATTTGATGAGGCCAATAAGGCAAACTATCAATTGAATGTCAAAGGACTTACGCGAATACTAGTTTTCAAAGCATACGGCTATACATTTTCAGAAGGTAAATTGTACAAGCTTCCACCAGAAGAATGCAACCGACTGGCAGAGTTGAAGGAAATGCTCGAGCAGTCAGGGAAGTACGAAATTGTCATTTCCGAGAACCAAATCGATCATTTTATGGAGAAGGTCATACCAGGGTTAATGAAGCTTGGTCATGTACATATATCAGATTCCATTTCGAAAAGAATGGGAGAAACGCCACTACGGGTCAAGCTGTTTTTAGACCGAGTCAAGCACCGAATTCTAGCAGGATTGGAGTTCCACTATGGACATCTCGTCATCAATCCTTGTGAAGAAATAGAGCAAGCAGTCATGCATTACCCTGGGATTAGACGAAACCTCGATAAGGAGCAGCAAATTATCGATTTACTAATAGTTAATGGATTTACCCAAACACCTGGTGGATTTTACTTATTCGATGAGGAAGCAGAATATCACTTTTTGTACCATGTCCTTGCTGGCATGGAGAAACGGATTCAAATTTATGCATCGACAGCTGTGAAAATGCGTGTACAGAAGGGATATATCGGCCCGAGGATAAAAGTCGAAGTAAAAGAACGTACAGATTGGTTAGAGTTTCGCTTCGATTTAAAAGGAATTTCAGAAAAGGAAATCCAACAACTCATGACTTCAATTAAAGAAAAACTTAAATTTTACCGAATTCCAAACGGTAATTTAGTTTCCTTGGAAACACCAGAATTTTTAGCGCTATCCAACTTCATCATTGATATGGGAATAACGAGTGACACGATCGGTGAAGAAATTCGCGTGCCATTAATAAAGGGAATGCAGTTAGTCGATTCCTTGGGACAAGGCGACCTAGTAGATCCGGGTGAAAACTTTGCAAGGCTCCTGAACAACTTAAACGACCCAAGTAACTTAGAATTGGATGGGCCTATCCCTTTAACAGAAGTACTTCGAGACTATCAAAAAGCAGGATTCAGATGGTTTCAGCTACTTGCCAAATATAAATTCGGAGGAATTCTCGCGGATGATATGGGGCTCGGTAAAACGTTGCAAAGTATTGCATTCATCGAATCAGTCCTTCCAGATGTGCGAGCGAGACAATTACCGGTACTGATCGTATGTCCAGCTGCACTGCTTTACAATTGGAAGAACGAGTTGGAAAAATTTACACCTCATATTAAAGCGGTAATCATAGATGGTAATAAATTAAAAAGAAGTACGTTATGGAAAACATCGTTAAATACTGAAGTAATAATTACCTCGTACCCAACGCTACGAATGGATACAGAACTATACCAGAATCGACTTTTTCATACGATGTTTGTTGATGAAGCTCAAGCTTTTAAAAATCCAATGACCAAGACCGCAAAAGCAGTGAAGGTGGTCCAAGCGGAATACCGATTTGCACTGACAGGAACGCCGATTGAGAACTCGTTAGACGAGCTATGGTCTATTTTTCATGTTGTGTTTCCCGGTTTATTGCCAGGTAGAAGAGCCTTTAGTGAATTAAGTAGAGAAAATATAGCGAAACGAGTGCGACCATTCATATTACGACGCATGAAAAAAGATGTTCTAAAAGAGCTGCCAGACAAGATTGAAACAGTGCTGTTCTCTGATTTACATGAGGAGCAGAAAAAGTTATACGCAGCTTATTTGGCGGAACTAAAACAAGATGCATTGAAGCATTTAAAGAACAAAACTCTTCAAAAAAATCGGATAAGAATATTAGCTGGCCTTACAAGGCTTCGACAACTTTGCTGTCATCCAGGCCTCTTTGTGGAGGGATACACGGGAAGTTCGGCCAAGTTTGAGCAATTGATGGAAGTATTAGAGGAATGCCGCATATCAGGTAGAAGAGTGCTTGTTTTTTCACAGTTTACGCAAATGTTAGGCATTATAAGAGGGCAATTGGTGAGGAAAGGTATTCCTTACTTTTACTTAGATGGCCAAACCATTCCTTCCGACAGGGTAGCGTTATGTGATCGCTTTAATGATGGGGAGGGAGATCTATTTCTCATATCGCTAAAAGCAGGGGGAACCGGCTTAAATTTGACTGGAGCAGATACGGTTATCCTCTACGATCTTTGGTGGAATCCAGCCGTTGAACAGCAAGCTGCAGACCGTGCACACCGTATGGGACAGGAGAATGAAGTACATATCATTCGCTTAATAGCCAAGGGTACCATCGAAGAAAAGATAAACGAACTCCAACACAAAAAGAAAAGCCTCATTGATGAAGTGATTCAATCAGGTCAAGATTCCTTAACGAGCATGACAGAAGAGGATATAAAAGAGATATTGTTGATTGAGTGAGAGAACATTTGCACTTACCAAACGAATGTTTACAAAAACGTACGCACGTTTACAAGTTTGTATTCATGTGTACAAACTTGTAAACAAAAAGAATACAAAAGAGTATGCTTGTACACACCTACGTACACATGTTGTTTTATATGGATGTGTACGTATTTGTTTACAAGTATACGGCGGTAGATGAAATGTTTACTTTATGAAAACAACTTTTGGTGGATTGACTTAGACATTAACATAAGGTAATATTTAGTAGTTATTGATGTAGAAACATATAATTGAAAGGGATGATTTGATGAACACTTCTAGAATTTGTGCAGTAGATGTAGGAAACGATTCAGTAAAGGCTTTATTTGGAAAGTTAGATTTTGAGCTATATATTCCGAATGTGATTGCAAGCTCAACAGAAGATAGACCAGTTATAGGGATAGAGGACTTAAATGAAAAGGATCCGGTAGAGGGAATCCATATTAAAATCCACTCACCTGCTCTAAAAGAGAACAATGCAGTTTATCGTGTTGGTAATTTAGCTACAAAAAGTGACAATGCAAGTGAACTAGATCCAGGTAGTAACAAATCAGAGGAAGACCAGACATTGGTTATGCTTTTTGCGTCATTAGCGTTAGATGCAGCAAGAGAAGAAAACTCTGGGATTTTTAAAAAGAATAATAATGTAATTGATGCAACTTACACTCTAGGTACGGGATTGCCCCTTCGTGAAGTGAAAGAAGGGAAAGATGTTGGCTACCGTTCGCAATTACTAAGTTCAGTTCATCAAGTTGAATTTTTAGTAACTCCAAAATACCAGGGGATAAAGGTAAATATTAAATTTGACGAAGTGAAGATTTATCCAGAAGGATTTGCAGCTTATATAAACTTAGTAATGGATAATAATTTAAACGTTATTAATAGAGATTTAATAGACAAAAGTATATTGATTCAAGATATTGGCGGACTATCAACGGATATCGCAGTCATTAAAAATCGTAATGTTGACGACGATAAAGCGCAAGGGTTTAATCTAGGTGTATCTGAAGCCTTAGAGTCTATTAGAGAAGAAATTAGATTGAAACATGGTGTGGAATTAGATAGTCGTAGAGATGTTGTTGATATTATTACAAGAAAAAATGACCGCAATCATATTATGGTAAAAGGAAGTCGCACAAGCGTCCATGATATCACGGATAGAATTCTACTGGACTTAGCGAAGAAGGAATATCGCCATTTACGTAACGTTTGGCAAAAAAATTCCCAAACAGAAATTTGCTATTTTGTAGGCGGTGGAGCAATCGTACTAAAAGAATATATCAAAACGATAAATAATAACTTAAATGGCTACAACATTGAATTCTTTGAAGACGAAAAAGAAAGTATTTGGATGATGGCAAATGCTTATCGTAAATTAATTTCTGATTTTGTTAGGAAGAATAGTAAAGAAATAAAAAGTAATGAACCAATAAAAAGTAATCAACCAATAAAAAATAATGAACACATGAAACAAAAAGTAGAAAAATAAGGTGATTCCATGGAAAAGGTGGGGATGACTGGAATTCAGAGAGGACAAGCAATTACATTTCGTCTTCCTGCTGATACTCCAGATCACATCGTAAGGCAAATGCAAAAGTTAAAGGAAACGGAGAAAAGAAACTTTTCTAGTAAAATAGCAGAGTTTGTTTTGGACGGGGTGAGCAACTCACTATCCAAGGATAAAGAAACAGTAACGATTCCAATGCCGAAGAAATTAAGTAAGGAACAGCGTAATTGGCTCAAACACGCACATTCAGAAGCGATGCTTGGGAATATTGTTTATCATTTATTGACGGATCCTGTTCGAGCAATGTCTATTCTAGCCTCTCTTAACAGCAATGCTTTAGATATTGACCAGGCTCTGTATTTACAGGCTGAGCCTACTGGAAATATAGAACAAGCTTTGAAAAATGAAAGTACGCAGACTAATATTTCGAGTGAATTTGAAGAAGATCAAGGGGAATATCTTCCTGATGAATTGGAAGATGATTTGATGAACTTTGATTGGGACAAGGCCAAACAAGAACATGGCTCTTTTGAAGGGAACTCGGAGGAAAGTGTCGAGATAGAAAGCTTAGATGATTTACTTGGTGGCTTCCTATCGAAAATGAATAAATAACTAGGAACAAAATTATTTAGTGACCCTGTATGAGAAACGTGAATGTTTCTCATACAGGGTCATATAAATATATATATGCATTATTTATTTGAAAGGACGATTCAATGAAAATAAGTATCAGATATCAAAGACTTATTTTTGCTTTTTTCATGGCACTAGCCATGTCTTTTTTTGTTTCATTTGTACTAGTTTCTATTAATTTTGGTTATAACGGTAGTTTCTTTAATAATTGGTTTAAAATTTGGTCTCAGGCTTTTGTCTGTGCATTCTTGGGGGCCTATTTCTTCCCGGTTCAAATAAACAAAATTATGAATAAGATTAAGTTTACAGAGAACAATTAATAATGAAGTTTTAGACAAACTATTGGATGATTATGCACTAACCTTCAACTATTTCTCCCTATAAAACTGGTAGACGGGTTGTTTTTAAAAGACATTCTAATATTAGTAGACCTATACGGAATTGAAAACTTCTTACTTCTACAACAATCTCTTCATTTTTGAATGGTACACAATTGTATTCTTTTCTACATGTAAATACGAGAGATCTAAGGGAAACTACTGTGTGGTTTCCCTTAGATCTCTCGTATTTATTGAAGTAAAAAAATTTGACATGCTTTTCGAAATTGAATAACTAAACTAACTAATTAGTACATGCATACTAATGTTAAAAAATCTTTCAGCGACCCCTGTGCTAGAAATATTCACGTTCATTATCAACGCTGGCTCATAATAGAGGGAAATCACACGGTAATGATGATGTAGTAAATGTCTGATCAAAACACATCTAAAGTAATTCAAACTGGTTTTGTTCTTAATAGAAGATTGCGCATTACCTAAAATAACTATTGACATTCAAACAATAATGAAGGAATATTGTAAATATACAATAAAGCATATAAGTTTAATGGGTATTTAATGAAAGGTGGATATACTAATGTATTTAACCATTGAGGGAATAGAGAAAAGCTTTTCTCACCAAGAAAAAGGTCAAATAAAAGTACTAGACAATATTAATTTAGAAGTCGAAAAAGGTCAGTTTGTTTCCATTGTGGGTCCATCCGGTTGTGGAAAATCGACATTACTATATCTTATTGCGGGTCTTGAACATGCGGATAAAGGCGAAATTCATATAGAAGGTAAAAAAGTGACGAGTGCTGGTCCTGATCGGGTCGTGGTCTTTCAAGATGATGGCTTGTTCCCATGGTTGACTGTAATGGACAACGTAACGTATGGCTTACTGTTGAAAAAGATACCTAAAAAAGAAGCTGAATTGAAGGCAAGAGAAATGTTGAAAATGATGCATTTAGGAAACTATATCGATTCTTATCCGCATCAACTATCTGGAGGAATGAAGCAGCGTGTGGCCATTGCGCGTGCACTTGTGATGGAGCCAGAGGTTTTATTAATGGATGAGCCATTTGCAGCACTAGATGAACAAACGCGGATGGTTTTACATAAAGAACTAATTGAGATTTGGAAGAAAACGAAGGTGACGATTTTCTTCATCACACATAACATTCGAGAAGCAGTGCTATTATCTGAAAAGATTATTGTATTTGCAACGCGTCCTGGAAAAATAAAAGCAACTTTTACTTCTACAAGGATGAAAGATGGCTTTACGCCGAATGATTCAACGCTGTTCTTAGAGAAACAAATTTTGGAAGTGCTACAAGAAGAAATAGAGAAAGTGTTAAAGGAGGAAATGGGTGATGACTACAATTTTAAGACGGATAATCTTCATCGCGATTCTAGCGACAATCTGGGAAGTCACATCTAGATTATCAAGTTTACCAGATTTTATGTTTCCAAGTTTCTTAGAAGTTATGAAGACGCTTATTTCAGGAATTATAAGCGGGCAAATATTAACAGCTATTGGCGCAAGTTTAAGTCGCTTACTCATTGGATTTACAATTGCATCAGTATTGGGTCTGTTCTTAGGTTATTTAATTTGGAGATACAAATTAGTTGAAGATACACTTGGCTTCCTTATTACAGCGTTGCAGTCGATCCCAAGTATCGTTTGGTTTCCACTGGCAATTATCTGGTTTGGAATGAATAATATGGCGATTCTTTTCATTGTGACAATTGGGGCTACATGGACGATAACAGTTAGTGCGACAAGTGGTTTTAAAAATGTACCTCGACTTTATCAGAATGTTGCTAAGACATTAGGATCGAGTGGTACTCACTTTCTACGTACGGTAATTTTTCCATCTTCTGTTCCACAACTTATTTCGGGCTTACGAATTGCATGGGCATTCGCTTGGCGTGCATTAATGGCAGGTGAGTTGCTCGGCGCAGGTGGTGGGCTTGGACAGCTACTGGAAGCAGGTAGATCGCTTGGACAAATGGATTTAGTTATCTCCGTCATGATTATTATCGGTATCATCGGTACGGTTATGGACAATTTTGTTTTCTTACGCTTAGAATCTAAAGTGCAGAAGAAATGGGGACTTAGTTAAATTAGTTCCAAAATTAAATAGAAATAAGGGGAGAATAGAATGAAACGTAATTCACTGGTACTGGCAATTATAAGTTTATTGGTATTGAGTATTGTAGCGGCATGTGGAAATGATGACAGTGCAGCTGAAGGAAAAGAAGTGAGTATCGGGTATTTTCCGAACTTAACGCATATGGCGACGATTGTAGCATTGGAAAAAAATTACTTCGCTGAAGAGTTTGGCGAAGACATAGAAGTTACGACGAAAACATTTAGTAACGGTGGTTTATTCATGGAAGCTATGTCTACAAAAGCTATTGATGTAGGTACAGTTGGACCGGGTCCGGTATTAAACTTTTACGTGAAAAACCCTAAGTACCACATCATTTCTGGTGCTGTAAACGGGGGAGCGGTACTTGTATCGAGCGAACATAGCAATATTAACGAGTTAGCGGATTTGGATGGGAAGAAAGTGGCAATTCCAGTCATCGGAAGTACGCAAGACGTTATGTTACGTAAAGCATTGAAAGATGTTAACTTAGCTGCTACAACAAATGGCGGAACAGTTGAGTTCTTTGCAGCTGCACCAGCGGACACAGCAACACTTTTCGTGCAAGAGTCGATCGATGCTGCGGCAACACAAGAACCATGGGGTTATATTTTAGAAACGCAAGCGAAAGGGAAGTTGCTACTTGACTGGGAATCATTCGCTTGGGGGAAAGAATCAACAAATACAGTGGTTACAGCAAGTGATCGTTTTATGGAAAATGAAGACTTTGTGAATGCCTATTTACGTGCTCATGTAAAATCGGTTGAGTTTATCAAAAGTAATCCTGAAGAGAGCCAAGCGCTTGTAATCAAACATATTAAAGACCTTACTGGAAAAGAAATTGACAAAGAAGAAATTGAAGTTGCTTTTAGCAGAATGGAAGTTACAACTTCTGTAAATGGAGAAGTTCTTCAAGAAATGATTGATATTAGCGTGGAAGCAGACTATGCGAAAAGCAATGACATTGAAGGACTTCTTCAATTGGATCAGTTGAAAGCTATTGAAACAGAGAAGTAAGTAATGGTAAAAAGGACATCAACCTGTGTAATCTAGGTTGATGTTCTTTTTTTCAATGACCCTGTGTTAGAAACATTCACGTTTATTCAAACAATCGTGAATGTTTAAACTTTCGTGTTTGTTTTTAACGCGGGGTCATAAATGCAATCGATCTACACTTCAAAATACAAATGCTTATGAGTGCTACAGCCAGGATTAAATGAACTCTTACAGGATGGACATGAAGAGTTGCAAGCCAGATATTCATGGATGGTAAGTTCATTTCCGCAGGACCCGCATAGCACCGCTTTTTGGTGGAATTGATGCCTAGGCCAAACCTGCGGAGAGTTGCATCCTTCTTCTTCATGACAGGAGAAGCAAGGGTAATAGCTATCGCAACAGTAAAATTTAATGGCAATTCGGTCGATTTCTGAGTGGTAATGCAGACAGCGCGTTTCTTTGTCGAGGCCATTTCCTTTTACTTCGTGGTCATGAATAAGCATTTTATTCTCTCCTTGTTTCATACACCTATGATTCACATCATTTTTTATATTTTTGTATAATCGGTTTTAGTCGATAGCCGAACATTCCTGCAAAAACGGCTAGAATTATATCTTTTGGTAATGGCACCAACATCCAAGTCCAAGCCATTTGATAAGTAAAACCTGCTGGTGCATCAAACCATAGTTTGTATGCTGCATACATCCAATTTGTCCCTATAGTATAGTTGATTGCGGTTCCGACCAATGCAGCTAATACAAAACCTTTTCTCGTTGGAAATTTCCGAACGATTTCTCCGACAATGTAGGCAACCAAAATATATGAAAGTATAAAACCAAAAGTAGGCGAAACGAGTGTATCCATGCCACCTGAAAATTTGGCGAAGACCGGTAATCCAGCTAGTCCGATTAACGCATAAACTAGCATAGCGGTAGCCCCAGTGCGACTACCTAATAAAATTCCAGCTAGTATCGCAAAAAAAGTCTGAAGTGTGATTGGTACACCACCGACAACCAGAAAGGAGGATATGTTGGCACCGATCGTCATCAATGCGGCAAACATTGCAATTTGAATTAGTTGTAGTGTGCGTGAATGATTTGTTGATCTTGCTGTTGTAGTGGTAGTCATTATATTCCTCCAAAATTCAATATTATAAATAGTATATTTAAATATTACTTATGAGTCAACACTTTATATAGTTTGGTTAACTCAAAATTTGTTTTTAAATTTTTTTTGATTGAAAAATAACCATTTCATGTTAAGATGTTCGTATATAACTAAATAGTAATATCTTCCACTAGGGGTACCTTCGATAAGTAAATGAAAGTTGTTTACTTACCATTAAAGGTTGAGATTAAAGTTAAGCTTTAAGACCCTTAGAACCTGATCTGGTTTATACCAGCGTAGGAAAGTGGAGTTGCGGAGCAGGACTTTTATCTCTTTTTCCAATACAACCACTTTCTTTTGTTGACTAAGAAAGTGGTTTTTTATATGCCAAAAATTAGGGGAATAGATGTTATTCGATATAAATATTGTTATGAGGAGGCTTTTTTACAGATTGAGGTGTTGGAAAATTCTGTCCCTTTGAACATGATCCAGTTTTTAGTTGTTTTCAAATTTGCATGGAAAAATACTATTCACTACAAAAAATCAAAAGGAGAGCTTACGTATGAAAAAAAGACTACTCCATATCATTTCAACTGGGAAACAGAAACCAGAGAAATTAGCGGAAATTGCAGGTCAAATTCATCCATATATTGATGCCATTCATATTCGTGAAAAGGCTAAAACCGCCAAAGAGATTTACGAAATGGTTAATTTATTAACAGACCAGAATGTTCCCCTTTCTAAAATAATTATCAATGATCGATTAGATGTTGCTTGTGTATCAAAGGTAGGGGGAGTTCATCTGGCTTATCATTCTTTGCCTGTTGATATTGTAAAGAAACAGTTTACTAGCTTGAAAGTTGGGTGTTCGGTGCATTCACTTGACGAGGTCCAAACTGCACAAGAATTAGGAGCAGATTATGTTATTTTCGGGCATGTTTTTCCAACACAATCAAAGCAGGGGTTAGTTCCGAAGGGTTTAAAGCAATTAGAACTCGTAGCTCATCATGGTTCTATTCCAGTATTGGCGATAGGTGGTATAAAACCTACAAACGTTAGAGAAGTCATCGAAACAGGGGCACAGGGAATTGCTGTGATGTCAGGGGTCTTAGAAGCAGAGAATCCATTAGAGACCGTAAAGGAATATTATCGAAAGTTATCTATTTAATGAATAAAATTTTAAGAAAGAAGGGGATTTGATGAGTAATACATATGATGCAATCGTGGTAGGAGGAGGAGTTATTGGAGGAGCCATTGCTTATAACCTTGCTAAAAGAGGGGGAAAGGTCCTTTTGTTAGAAAAGGATCGACTTGCTAGTAAATCCTCTGGAGCAGCAGCTGGAATGCTGGGTGCACAATCAGAAATGGATGGAGATGGACCACTTTTTCAATTAGCTAGAAAAAGCAGAGCAATGTTTCCAAAGATAGCTGAAGAAATAAAAGAGAACAGTGGAATAGATATTGGACTGATAAATAAAGGCATGTTAAAAGTTGCCTTAACCGAGCAGGAACAGCAGGAATATAAGCGAATCATGGCTATCCAAAACCAAAGTGGGGAGCAAGCAGATTGGTTTACAGGAGAGGAGCTAAGAAGGAAAGAACCAGCATTGTCTGATGCGATTAAAGGGGCAATGTATATTGAAAAAGATGGTCAAGTAGAAGCAGATCAGTTAACTTTGGGTTTTTTGAAATCCGCAGCAGCAAGTGGTGTAGTAATAAAGGAATACGTGGAAGTATATGACTTTCAGTTATCAAAAGGAAAAGTTGAGGGGGTGGTAACGAATCAAGGAATCTTTACTAGTGAAAATGTCATTGTGGCAGGTGGGGCATGGAGTCAAAAGTTACTTTTAGAAACAGGGTTACAACTAGATACCTATCCTGTGAAAGGTGAATGTTTTTCGGTTGTCACACATCGTCAAATGCTATCGACAACGATATTTTCCCATGGTTACTACCTTGTTCCTAAGAAAGGTGGAAGAATCGTTGTTGGTGCTACTGTTATGCCAAGAACATTTAACCAAAAAGTTTCGCTTAATGGGATATCCATACTACTGGAACAGGCAAAAAATCTGATGCCGTCCATTGTGGAAGCTGAATGGGAGCGGGCATGGGCTGGTATTCGACCACAAACCATTGATGGGCTACCGTACTTAGGGGAACATCCTGCATACAAGGGTTTATATATTGCAACAGGGCATTTTAGAAATGGAATATTACTTTCACCTATAACTGGTGTGGTCATCGCCGACTTGATCGAAGGAAAACCAACATCGGAAAATTTGGAACCTTTTCGAGTAGATCGTTTGGTTAGGCAATTAACATAAGAAAGGTATGAAGCAAATGAATCTAGTTATTAACGGGGATAAAGTAGAAGTCCCGAATAGAGTGGAAACAGTAGACAATCTGTTGCAACACTTCGATTTAGAACAAAAGGTAGTAATCGTTGAATGGAATGAAACGATATTAGAAAAAGCATTTTATCAAGAAACGATGCTTTCTAATGGAGACAAAATTGAATTAGTACATTTTGTAGGAGGAGGATGACTATGTTAAAGATTGGATCATATGAATTCAAGTCAAGGTTATTATTGGGCACTGGGAAATATCCTAATTTTGATATTCAAAAAGAAGCGGTAAATGTTTCAGGAACAGAGATTTTAACGTTCTCTGTTCGTAGAATGAATATATTTGACCCAAGTCAACCAAATTTTTTAGAAAAGTTAGATCTAAAAAAGTACACTTTACTACCAAATACAGCCGGTGCAAAGACAGCGCAAGAAGCGGTTCGAATTGCTAAATTAGCTAATGCTTCTGGTCTTTGTAACATGATTAAAGTTGAAGTAATTGGATGCCAAAAAACGCTATTGCCTGATCCTATAGAAACATTAAAGGCATCAGAAGAATTGTTAAAAGAAGGGTTCACCGTATTACCCTATACTTCAGACGATGTTCTACTAGCTAGAAGACTAGAAGAGTTGGGTTGTCACGCCATTATGCCTGGTGCATCACCTATTGGATCTGGCCAAGGAATTATTAATCCATTAAACCTTAGCTTTATTATTGAACAGGCAAATGTGCCCGTAATAATTGATGCTGGAATCGGTACGCCATCTGACGCAGCTATTGCAATGGAATTAGGTGCAGATGGTGTCTTACTAAATACGGCGGTTTCTGGTGCGAGTGACCCAGTGAAAATGGCGTTGGCCATGAAACTTGCGATTGAAGCAGGGAGACTAGGATTTGAAGCGGGTCGTATTCCGAAAAAGAGATATGCTACAGCAAGTAGTCCATTGGAAGGGATGATCTTTAGTTGAATGAGCGTTATTCACGACAAGAATTATTCGCACCAATAGGTCCACTAGGGCAATCGAAATTGAAAAAAAAGCATGTATTAGTAATCGGTGCAGGAGCACTTGGAACCGGGAGTGCTGAAGTGCTTGTTCGTGCAGGAGTAGGTAAGTTGACGATAGTGGATCGTGATTATGTGGATTGGAGTAATCTCCAACGTCAAAATCTTTATACCGAAAAAGATGCAAATCAGCAAATTCCTAAAGCAGTAGCAGCGAAAGATCGCTTAACGCTCATAAATTCGGAGGTAGAGATTGAGTCCCTTTTGATGGATGTCTCTGTAGAGGAACTGGAGCAGCTTGTTAAGGATGTAGATTTAATCATGGATGCAACCGATAGTTTTGATATCCGGATGCTTATCAATGATGTTTCTCAGAAATATCAGATTCCCTGGATATACGGTGCATGTGTTGGAAGCTATGGAATTAGCTACACTATCCTTCCAGGAGAGACCCCTTGTTTAAATTGTCTGCTAGAAACTACGCCAATGTCCGGGGTAACTTGTGATACCGTGGGAATTATTAGTCCTGCTGTTCAAATGGTAGTTTCTTATCAAACTTCAGAAGCATTAAAAATTTTGGTTGAAGACTATCATGCATTAAGAAAAAAACTCGTATCTTTTGATTTATGGGAAAATAAATATGCGGCTATTAATGTTGACAAAGTTAAGAAAGAAAGTTGTTTATCTTGTGGTATAAGTCCTACTTATCCGTATTTAACCTTTTCAAACCAAACAAAAACAGCCATATTATGTGGGAGAAATACCGTTCAAATCCGACCATCTAAACCAGTGGATAGAAATTTAGAAAGTTTGGCTAACACCCTTTCAAAACAAGGAGGGAAGATCTCACATAATCCATACTTACTTTCTTTTTTAATCGGTGATCATCGTCTTGTTATTTTTAAAGATGGTAGGGTATTGGTTCACGGAACAAAAGATATTGCTGAAGCTAAGGTTTTGTATCAACGGTACTTGGGATGATATAGGGTATTGTTCAATGACCCTGTTTAAAAAACACAGGGTAATAAATATATTTCAAAAAAGCATCTGGTTAATTACCGATGCTTTTTTCATTATATTATGGGTTTTCTTTTAAATATACTTTTTTGTTTCTATCGATACGTAATTTATATTGTTCAAAATGTAATATATATGTTGCAAAAAGTAAAGTAAAGCATACAATAGGGGTAAGTGATAAAATTATATAGGAGGCAGATCCATATGGATGTATTTAAGAGAACAAAAAAGAACACGGATGAACGAATCGAAAATATTAGAAATAAAATATTCAAAGAAATGTATTATGTTGTGATGACTATTTGTTTAATAAGTATATTCTTTAAAATGTATAAGTTTGGTATAGGCGAGAGTGCGCTAATGGAAGAGGCAATACTAGAATTAGTTATTCTTATCGTAGGTGGAGTCTATTTTTTAGCTCGTTCTATTTTCTTAGGGGTATTCTGGGATGAAGTAGAGATACATGATCGTACTAGTAAAACACCGATGAGTAAGAAAACTATATTTAGAAGTGTTGGTTTAGCTCTTCTTATAGCCATAACAATGGGTATAAATAGTGCAGTATCCTATGCAGATAGTACCTCTCAAGGTTTTTGGTATTTTATACAAGTACTATTTGTCTCGCTTATGATCTATTTGCCTATTTTATTAATCCTTTTTGGTGGAATATACATGTTAGCGAAGAAAATTAGTATGACTTCAAGAAAATCATAAAAGATGTAGGTGCTTCCTTTGAAAAATATGAAACTAAAGCTTGCAAGGGTCGAGAAAGATTTGTCACAAGAAGACCTAGCCAAGATTGTCGGTGTATCCAGACAAACAATTGGATTGATTGAATCTGGAAAGTATAACCCTTCCCTAAGTTTGTGCATTAATATTTGTATAGCATTATCTCGCACATTAAACGATTTATTTTGGGATGCAGAAATAAATAATTAGAGGGATATCCATTCATTTGGGTATCCCTTTTATTGTAGAGAATATTTGTTACTCTCGTTCAGCGACCTTGTGTTAAAAAAATTCACGTTAATTTAAACAAACATGAATGTTTAAACAACAAAGGGTCATAAATCTAAAAAAGTATACAAAAAACAGTTTTAGAAAGTGTTTTTCTAAAACTGCTTCAATTTAGGTGCTTATTTGACCCTCCAGTGCTTCATATATCTGCGATTTTTTTATAATCATTCCCGGTTGGATTCTGGAATAATTGAATTCCAAACTCCGGTGCTACGGCGAAAAGATGGTCAAAGATATCTGCTTGAACCGTTTCATAAACGGCCCATTTTATATCATTTGTAAATGCATATATTTCTATTGGTAACCCGTGTTCGGTTGGTGCTAACTGTCTAACCATCAAGGTCATTTCCTGATTGATTCCAGGATGATGTTGAAGGTAGGTGCTTATATACGCTCTAAATACACCGATATTCGTCAGAGCCCTTCCATTCACAGGATTGCTCTGATCTATTTTATTTCTCTTATTGTATTCTGCAATTTCCCGTTCCCTATGGATTACATAGTCCGAAAGATAGTGAATATTTTTATAGTTATTGATCATCTCCTCAGTACAAAATGAAATACTGTTTGTATCAATAAATAATGAACGCTTGATCCGTCGTCCTCCAGAGTTTTGCATCCCTCGCCAATTTATAAAAGAATCGGATATTAGGGCATAGCTTGGTATCATCGTGATAGTTTTATCAAAGTTTTGTACCTTTACAGTATTTAAGGAAATATCAATAATGTCTCCGTCTGCCCCATATTTAGGCATTTCAATCCAGTCGCCAACTTGAACCATATCATTGGTCGACAACTGAATCCCTGCAACAAGGCCTAATAATGAATCTCTAAAAACCAACATGAAGACGGCGGAGAGAGCACCAATTCCACTTAGAAGAATAAGTGGGCTTTTCCCGATTAAATTCGCGATCACCAAGATGACCCCTAACGTTATAACAATAATTTTAACTACTTGAATATAACCTTTAACAGGCTTGATCTTAGATATCTCATAGGTTAGATAAATATCATTCATTACATTTAAAGAGCTATTGATAATTACTAACCCCATAATAATTAAATACGCCATTACACCCTTTTCGATGAAATGTTGAAAGGATTCTGGTAATGCAGAAGCAAAGAAGTAAATAATAATCGCTGGAACAATATGTGATAGCTTATGAAAAACCTTCCTTTCCAAAAGCATATCATCCCATCGGAATTTAGTTTTTTTCACGACCTTAGAGATTATCCTGATTACTAACTTTTTAGTAATAAAATTAGCTACAATACAGATAAGCATTATTAAAAGAAACATAATAATAAGGGAAAGATACCCGACTAAGGTAATATCTATATCAAATTTTAAAAGTTGGTTACGAATGTAATTCATCTATTTCACCTCATTGTATGTATTATTGTTGGTATCATAGTGTGCAACTCATGTTTGTAACAAGTAATGAGGTAATAAACATTGTATCAGAAAAAATTGGTCTTCACTTATTTCGACACTTCGCAAGTAAACAAAAGCAATCGAGAAAGGACTACAAGATTAATTTTTCGATGAATGAAACAAAAATAATAAAGTTGTGCGACGTTCCCGCTTTAAAAAGATAAGGCTTATTTTAGATTGATCAAGTAAACCTTCACTCCTTTCAAAAAGGTAGCTCGGTAATCGAAGCAAGTGTGAAGGCGGGGGATGATTTTGATGTCCTAGTACAAGTAGCTCCAAGCGGAAAAATAGTAGCTACTAATCTTAGTGACCCTGTGTTAGAAACATTCGCGTTGATTCAAAAAAACGTGAATGTTTAAATTTTCATGTTTTTTTCTAACACAGGGTAAGTAGAAAATTGTCGAATACTGTAATCTCCAATTTACAGGGATTGGTTATTTTGTTAGAGTAAAGGTATATATATAATAGCGAAATTATAACTTTAGATATGTGCGGAGTAGGGTAAAATTACATAGTTTTAGTTCAGAATATTTTGTGAAAATTAAAGAGTTGGTGGTGGCTAGAATGGGTTTTTTCCGTGGAATAGGTAAAGCAACGAATACAGTAGTTGGTGGAGCTGCGAAAGGGAGCGTTAAGTTAGTAAGTAAAGGGATAGCAAAAAAGAATGAAAAGGTAGGCGCGTATATCGGAGAGCTAGGGGATACGATCATAGAAGCTTCTAAACAAACGGTAGATTCTGTTGCGCAGTTTACAGATGGAACGTTACAAGGGGTATATGGAGTTGTAAAAAAAGATTCTTATCACAAAAAACATGGATGGGATGATATTAAGGACTCTACTGGACGAACGGCAAAAGGAATGTATGGTGGTATGAAATATACAGTGAAGAGTGCTGGAATAACTGTTAATGGATTACGACGAAATGATCGGGAGCAGCTTTTTCAAGGATTGCAAAACTTAGGGAAAGTGGTTGCGGTCTCTGCATTGGCTGTAGGCGTGCTAGATATTGTAGATGGATCAGACGCAGCACAAGCTGAAATGATCGAGACGCGTAATGATCATTTAAACGGTTTGGAGCACGCTGAAACTGGGGTGAACTTTGCAGAAAAGACAATAGAACTGCCTAATGGTGACTTAATAAATGGAACATATCCAGTATTTGATTCTGCATTTAGTGTGGTATTAGTGGAAGAAGTATATTTGGAAAGTGATCAAACTCATTTTCAAATAGCGAATCAAACACTCTATCAATCTATCGAAAATAATCCAGCCATGGCAAATGATTTAGGCATGTCTTCATTGGATGTCCAAGCATTAGAAAATGGTGTTACTCCGGAAGGGTATGTATGGCATCACAATGAACAACCGGGAGTTCTTCAATTAGTCGAAGAAGAAACGCATCATAATACTGGCCATACCGGAGGGCGCGAGATTTGGGGCGGTGGGAGTGAGAATAGATAAGTGTGGATGAAAGCCATATTAAAACACTGTTGCGCCACCTAGACACGGAAGAATGTGCTGTATAGCATGACAACATTCAGAATAGAAAAAGTTTCAAAAAAGACGCCGTCAAAATTCAGAAATCGAATTTGAGTCGTCTTTTTTTGTCCCTGTGTTAGAAACTTTCCTGTTTGTTTCTAACACAGGTTCATTAAAACAGGGTCATTAAAAAAAGACCAGCATGAAAATTCCACATTTCCCAAAAGCACAAAAATGGATATACGACTTAACTGCAAATAAGTACGAAATAAGGACTATATTCCTGAAATTGCACTTATTTATAAATATGTCGTATGTCGTTTTATACACTTTTATGTTTTCTCTATTTTAATAGATGCGTATAAAATTTTAACCTCAGCTGATCGTTATAATACAAACAATGTTTGTGTTATAGATGAATTACGTATAGAAGGTGTGGTGGGCAAGATCGAAGAGGATGAATTGGTGTAATTTCGTCTACAAGAAGGGGTTTATAAATTATTGGGTATAGCGATAGATGTGGACGATATTGGAGAAGGTTATGTAGGGTTTATTCGTGATGAAATTCAAGGAGAGACTATTCCTGAATATGTATTGGAAGTATTAGCAGAACCAGTTATGGCAGAACCATTTGGATATAGAGATGGAAAAAATAATTATTACGAAGTTTGTCACTTGTATTATGTGGGACCAAATCCATATGAAGTTTGGTTGAAAAATGATGAGGTTTTAAAAGGGCCACTTGAACAACCTGCTTTTTTATAGGGATGAAAATAAGAAGGGGGTGTCTGTAGGCTATATAGCTTTTGAGGATACCCCTTCTTATTTAAAGTTTGTTATTCTTCTACCAAGTAATGATAGATATCGTATTGTACTGGTTGTTCGAGTACCATGTTCATGGTCACTACGGGGATTTTCTTGCCGTTTTTATCGAACATCTCTTCTTCTTTAGGACTGTTTTCGGCAATAGAAGTTGTACCCATGTAGTAAAAGTCAAACCCTTCACCGTCGTCTTTTTTCGTAAATAAGTGAATATCAAGACCTGTTTGCTCAGCTGCAAGTATTGCTTTTACTTCTTTAGATTCTAGCGTTAATTTACTTCTTGAGAACCAACGAAATACATCTGCGGAAAGAAATTCATCACCGTAATTTACACTTGAGTCCACTTCGTCTTTTTTATGATAAGTTACGAAAACTGGACAAGTGCCATGCTTTACACGATATCCATAAATCGTTGAAGAATCGTCTTTCGCCCAGTTAAGTAGGCGACAAGAATCTCTTCTGGAGTACTTTTTATAAAGTGTTAATGGCCGTTTTGGATCATATTGCTGATTTTTAATATTTGCGCAAGAAACGATATCTGTAAAATACGCTTTGTAGAATGAATCATTTAAACTAGATTTAAGTTCATTGTTAAACTGATACTGTTCATCTATTAACTCGATAATGGGCTTTAAACCATATTTATTCTTATCGTTAGTTATGTGGAAATTTAGTGAAAACATATTCTCGACGGATTTAATTGTTTCATCATCGTAATATGTTCCAAATTCTTTTAATGAAGCAATAAAATCTATTTTACTAATCGAATCATTTTTCAATAAAGCCTCTACTAATAGAACCTCATGGATTCGTTTGCCGTTCAATATTTCTTTTGAAAGCATCGTAATAACTGCTAGTTCGTATTCAGTGAGTGACGGAATTTCTTCTCTCATTTTCAAAAGAAAGTCGTAGTAATTGTTTGAATAACCAATAATAACTTCAGGATCCAACGAGTTTTGTTTAATGAAATCATGCATAGTCGGTATTCTGCCGAGGCGATTTTTCACTTCAGAGTAAGAGTCTTTTAATGTTTTTAAAGTGGATAAATTAGTGTTATCAATCGCATCAAAAATACGTTTTTTCGCAATTTCTTCAAAGTTAATTGTTGAAACACCTTGAATGTAATTTGTATTTACTGTTTTTCGACGTACATTGTCCTTATTCATGGACTGATCACCAGAAAGGGCAATTGGAATTAAGTAGTTATTTTTATAATTTCCAATGAAATCAATAATCGTCACATAGTCTTTCGTATCGTGTTTTCGTAAACCACGGCCAAGTTGCTGGATAAATATAATGCTAGACTGTGTTTGACGTAGCATGATAATTTGATTTAAAAATGGAATATCTATTCCTTCATTAAAAATATCCACGGTTAAAATATACTCGATTTCATAACGTTCTAATTTAGTAATGGCATCTTCTCGCTCAGGTTGAGAGTTATCCCCTGTAAGAGCAATAGTTTTCAATCCTTGCTCGTTTAAAGCAGCAGAAAGTGCATGTGTTTCCTCTTTTGAACGACAGAAAATTAGTCCTCGAACTTGTTTTCCAGAATAGCCATAGTAATTAATTTTTTCCAGAATATGATGAATACGTTCGTTTGATACGAGATGCTGCAGGGTAGATGCGTCATCAATTATTTCACCATCTTTTTCATAATCGGTCACACCAAAATAATGGAAAGGGCAAAGCATCTCTTCTTCAAGAGCAGCTTGCAGACGAATTTCGTAGGCGATATGGTAATCGAACAGCTCAAAAATATTAAAACTATCTGTACGTTCTGGAGTAGCTGTCATACCAAGTAAAAATTCAGGTTCAAAATAATTAATAATTGCCAAATAGGATTCTGCACCAGCACGATGGACTTCATCTATTAAAATATAGTCAAATTCATCTTTTGCAAATTGTTGTAAATGTCGATTTGAAGATAAGGTTTGTACCGTTGCAAACAAATATTTCGCATGGACATCCTTTGAGTTTCCAGAGAGTATGCCAAAGTCATCTTCATGTCCACCCAATATTTTTCGGTAATCTTGAAGTGCTTTCTTTAGAATTTGTTCTCTGTGTACGACAAAGAGCATTTTTTTAGGAGCGAAATTCCTCACGTCAAATGCTGACAAGTATGTTTTTCCTGTACCAGTAGCTGAAATAATCAACCCTTTTTTTGCTCCTGTTGCTCGAAGTGATTTTAATTGTTCGATAGCAGCTATTTGCATTTTGTTAGGTTGAATGGACAGGCTATCAGCTAAAGGATTTGTTAAATATTCTTCGTTAACTTGTAGTACGTTGGATGTGATTTGCTTAACAAATGGTTGTTGCACATAGTTTAGATTGTAGTTGTTAATCCATTCCTCTGTTAAAACAATAGCCTCGTCCCATGCCTCTTCAAATTGGTTTTTAAAGTGATGAATGATTTCACCATCTTCTAATGAAGTTAGAAAGACATTCCATTCGTAATTGGCTTTTAAAGCACTATCCGTTAAATTGGAGCTACCCACTATTAATGAATAATAGTTTTCATGTTCAAATATGTAGCCTTTTGAGTGAAATCCTTTAATACCAGTTAAGCGGATTTCCACATTTTCAAGTTTTAATAACTCTTTAAACATTTTAGGTTGATTAAAGTTTAAGAAGGTAGATGTTAAAATACGACCTTTGATGCCTTTTAACTGAAGGTCATAAAGCATCGTTTTTAAAGTAGCCAAGCCGCCTTCTGTAATGAAAGCAACTGAAAAAGTAAATGTTTTACATGTTTTCATTTCTTGAAGAAGTGTCGTTAATACATTTTCATGTGATCTATTCGATAATAGCTTAGGTTTAAATTGTCCGGATACTGGCTTACTTTGATCAATAAAACCTTTATATAAAGAGTTTTCCATCTTCCGAATAAGTTGTTCCATTTAATTCACGCCATTTCATTCATATTTATCAAACTGTTACTTTTCATTTGCTATTTTTTCAACAGCTGGAATGTCTGCAGGTGCAAAATCGAGTTGTGATAGATTTTCGCGAGTTACCCATTTCATTTCAGCATGTTCTAATGCGATAGGTGTACCTTGTAATAGTTTTGCTTTATATGTTTCAAGTCTGACAATAACCTTCTCATATTCATAAGTGGTATCCTCGACTTTTTCCCCAACTTCAATGGAACAATCAAATTCCTCTGTTATTTCACGTTTTAGTGCTTGTTCTGGTGTTTCATCACCTTCAATTTTTCCACCAGGGAATTCCCAATAGTTTGCTAATGTCATTTCTGGACCTCTTAATGCACAAAAGATTTCTTTATTTTCGTTTTCAATTATTGCTCCAACGACGTGGACTGATTTTTTCATTTTATTCACCCTAAAAAGTATTTGATAATTCTATCATAAAGGATTTCCATGGAAATTGGCATTCTAAATTTACTAATTGTGGTAAATTAAAAGAAAATTAATTAAAAGGAGTTCAAAAATGCTAAACAGAAATACAACAGTAGAGGTAAGTTTGGAAACGCTTGATGCATTGATTGAAATGCAAAGTGAATTGGCAAAAGTAGAGTCTCCGAGAGTGAAAGTTTTGTTGAGTCGACTAATTGAGAATTTGAAATCAGCTGATGAGATGGAGTTGTACCGTGTTTGTGACGAGTGTAGTAAATTAACGCGTGAAGGCTATGTAATTGAATCATGCGAATTTTATTGTTCGAAGGAATGTCTGCATCAGCATGTTTCAGCGGAGGAGTTTGAAAAGTTGTATTCGGATGGTGAGGGGGACAGTTATTGGACGAATTGGTATTAATTTATATATAAGCCCCACTATCTTTATTTGTAGTATTAACGTGGCTTCTACTTTAATATGTAATCTTAAATTTCTCGTATCTTTTTTTATTTTCTTTACAAGAGCCATTTTTCTTTTTTTCCAGAGAGAAAAATTAATTACCAAGTGAAAATATAGTTTGAATTTAGTTCCTAATGTATTCAATATTCTAAATACCTTATATTTTTCCATTAACCATAAAAAATAACCCATCCTTGAGTTAGCGCTCAGATGGGTTAATCCTATTTGTCAGCCAATCCCCTTGAGGGAACCGCTATTATACTTGACTACTTGATGTTATCGCATCAAGTGGTCTTTTTTATTGTACTCAGATGTTATTTCTAGTATACGTTTAAATTCGTGTTTTTTCAAGTTATCGGGCTAAGTATGGGAGTCATGGGATTTACTCCATGGTGTTCAGTGTCTTTTGGGAGTCGCGTTCAGCTGTTAGCCACAAATTGAAGAAGCATTTGAGTCTAACAGCTGGACGCTTAGTGTGTTTGTTTGGCGTGTTTTTGTAAAGCTACCCTGTGTTAGCCACAAATTGGAGAAATATTTGAGTCTAACACAGGGAAGCTGCGCGGTTCGTCTCGCTTGGTTTTGTTCAGGGAGCTTGTTTTGTAACTTCTATGACCTTATGTTGGAAAAAATTCGTCTCGGTGTTAAGTGGTCTTTTTGATATTAAATCTGAGTTGTACATTTCCAAATACTCCTGCCTTACTCTTTTACATAGGCTTTGAAAACACCTGTAACAGTTTTTCATATGCCTATGTATATTGGAAAGAAGGAGGTTATTGATTATGAAAATATGTGTAACGTGCAAGGAAGAATTTGAATGGGAAGCGTTTGGTTGGCATGGTGGAGAGGAAGAGTTCTGTTCTGTTGCTTGTTTACCAGAAGGGGTATTGGACAAGCCGTATGCTTTGAATTATGTAGGGTTAACTGAGTCTTATCAGGACTTAGAAAGTCAACTTCCCATGAAGTCTTATTTTGATCAACAAGAGATATTGAAAGAAATCAACCCATTTATTATTCAACTAGAGGAATACAATTTTGGTGACCTGGAAGGGTCTTTTTATAAAAAGGCGTTACGAGAGTTGTTCGATAAATTTTTGGGGCTTCAGGAAAAGGTAGAATCTTGTTTTTTGAAAAAAGAGCAGCTCCTCATTGATTATGGATTTTATATCGGTTGGGAATCCATCTGTATGGAGACATCGCAGGAAGTTGCAATAGAATTACAAGTGCTATTACAGAAGCAATTAGATCGTTTTGACGATCAACCGACGATTTTATATAATCAGGAGCTAGACGGGGTGAGTGAATCTCAAAATATACTCTACTTTAATGAAAATAATTGGTCATATATAGAAGATGGAATTCATCCTGATATTGAGCATTTATATGAAGTAAGTAAGGCTTTTTTGCTCCTGTTTTTACGGATAATCCTGATAGCATGTTCTCCTATGTGGAACTAGCTAGATGTCCGAAGTGCGGAATCATGGAGCCTTTGGAGGATTTCGGCTATAAGGACTATTATAATATTTTAGGTTGTTGGTCTTGTTAAAGGATGGGTTTATTCTTTATATTTTTTTGACCCTGTGTTAAAAACAAACACGTTAATTCAAACAATCGTGATTGTTTCTAACGCAGTGGTGCTATAATGCTCTACATAATAAACTTATTAACAAGTTATACCCAAAATCCTTTTGGTATAAAAATTTTATGGGACTTCATTTTTGATGGTCTCCATAAAACCATGATTTTCTCTAAAAAGATGGTTCTTTCAAAGTATTTCCAAAGATTTTATAGACTTATACACAAACTATCCCCAATTTCTATAAAGTATTAAAAATTAACGGTAATGTGTTGGAAACTATTTGAATTACTATTCAGATGGATTTATTTCTGACGCACGGACACAATTTTTTCCGTTTTTATAAGTAGTGAGATGATTGCAAAACATGTATATAATTCAGGGAGGTTCAGATGCCATATATTTGATATAACAGGGAGGTTTTTAGATGAAAAAAGTGGATGTAAGCGAGCGTTTAATAAAACAAGTGATAGAAGATCGACGTTATCTTCATCAACATCCAGAATTATCGGGAGAAGAATTTGAAACAAGTAAATATATTCGAAACCGACTAGAAGCATTAAATATCGACCTATTGGATTTTCAAGCACCTAGTGTAGTTGGTTTTGTGAAAGGGTCAAAAGGGAATAAAACAATCGCTTTAAGAGCGGATATGGATGCGCTGCCAATTACCGAAGAAGGGGAAAAATCTTATATATCAAAAACTCCTGGGGTAGCACATATGTGCGGACATGACGGTCACACGGCGGTATTGTTAGCAGTGGCTGACTGGTTATCAAGGGAAGGAAATGAAGTGGAGCCGAATATCGTTCTTATTTTCCAATCAGCAGAGGAAATTACGCCAAGTGGGGCTAATCAGCTTGTGAAGCAAGGAGTCTTAGAAAACGTGGATGCAATCTTCGGTATTCATCTCTGGCAAGGGCTAGAAAAGGGTAAAATCGGTCTTGCGCATGGACCGATGATGGCTTCGGTCGATGACTTTGAAATTACGATTCAAGGGTCAGGGGGTCATGGATCCATGCCACATGAAACGGTTGATCCTATTTATGTAGCTACCCATTTGATCCAAGCTTTTCAAGGTATCATTAGTAGAAAGTTGAATCCGATTCATCCAGGAGTAATTTCAATTGGAAAAATTGAAGCAGGAAACACTTATAATATTATTCCTGATTCTGCAAAACTAATTGGTACGATTAGGGCGTTGTCGGTGGAAGTTGTCGATACGATTCAAAACCAAATGGTTCAATTAACAGAAGGACTTTGCAAGGCATTTGATGCTAAGGGAAAAATTGATTTTATCGTAGGGACACCACCACTTGTCAATGATCTGAAGGAATCTCAATTTGTCGAATCTGTCATTCGGCAATCATTTGAGGACGATGTATTCGAATTAGTTGATCCGGTTATGGGAGCAGAAGACTTTTCCTATTATTTACTTCAAAAGCCAGGAGCGTTTATTTTTGTAGGGATGGGTGGAGAAAAGAGTATGTATCCTCATCACCATCCAAAATTTGATCTCGATGAGGATGTTCTTCCGGATGCGATTAAGTTATTTATAGAAATCATTAAAAATTACAAATGATGCGATTTTTGACCCTGTGTTAAGTTTGTTTCTGGAGCAGGTTGGCAATTCTGGTGCTCTATATAACATACTTATTAACATTCTATCCCCAAAATCCTTTTGGCACTAAAATTTTGATAGGATTTCGTTTTTGATGGCCTCCAAAAACCATGATTTGATTTAAAAAGATGGTGTTTTCAAGGTATTTTCGTAGATTATATAGACTTATACACAAACTGTCCCCAATTTTAGAAGGTGACAGGGGGAGTATTTGATACATGAATAATCGTGGTAACTTTTGCAGTATTAATCGTTTCAATTATTTCATTTACCCATAAAAATAACCCATCCTTGAGTTAGAGCTCAGATGGGTTAATCCTATTAGGCAGCCAAGCCCTTAATTATCCTTGACCATTAGATATATATCTTGTTGTATCACGTAAGTAGGGATACAACTTTCCTCTCTACAAGTCAGATTCCTCTTTTATTTCAAGGATACGCTTTACGGGTAACCCCGTTATCTTTGAAATAAAGTCTACATCTAAATTCTCCTCCAAAGATTTACGAACAATTTCCTCTTTTTCCGCTAGTCTCCCTTGTTCTAATCCTTCTTCTCGTCCTTCTTTTCGACCTTTATCTCTCCAAGAGTTCGGCAGTTCAAAAAATTCTTCGGCGTTGTCAAATTGATTGATTTGTTTCACTAGTTCTTCCTCCTCTTTTTCCTCAAGTTTTAAGTAGTATTTGAAAAAGCCATCGTAAATTCGTCTTTCGTATTCCTATTTTATTGTATGAAAATACAGCAATCGGCAAAATCAGTTTTTTAAGTTTATTATATAACAAACTGTAATACTGGAACATTTCTTGGTTGAAATGGGATGGATACAAACCTTGTGGCTCAATATGAACAATAATAGCTGTTTAAAACTTCTGATACAGGGCCACAATTTTAATTCTCTTCATAAAACATACTTATTAACATGATATCCCCAAAATCTTTTTGGCACTAAAATTTTGATAGGATTTCGTTTTGCTGGTCTCCATATAATCACTATTTTCTCTAAAAAGATGGTGCTTTAACAGTATTTTCAAAGATTTTATAGACTTATACACAAACTGTCCCCAATTTCTATAAAGTAGTAAAAATTCACGGTATTGTGTTGGAAACTATTTGAATTACTATTCAGATGGGTTAATCCTATCTGTCAGCCAATCCCCTAAAGGAACCGCTATTATAATTTGCCCACTTGATGTTCACGCATCATGTGGTCTTTTTTTGTTCTCAGATGTTATTTCAAGTTATCGGGCTAAGTATGAGAATCATGGAATTACTCCATGGTGCTCCCAATCTTTTGGTAGTCGCACCCAGCTGTTAGCCACAAATTGGAGAAATATTTGAGCCTATCAGAGGGAACTTATAAAATAATTATCGTATAACATTAGTGATTAAAGGTTATACAAACGATTGACAAATGGATTGGACGATGTTATTTTTAATGTAACAAATAGTTTGAAAACAACAACTTATTAGGAGGCGAAGAGAGTGTACTTATTGAAGACCTATGTCACAACGTTCATTGTCTTTTTCATAATAGACATCATATGGCTAGCTTTTATATCTAAAAACTTATATCAAGAAAAGGTTGGACATTTGATGAAAGTCGACGTGAATTGGGTCGTAGCAGGTCTTTTCTATCTATTGTTCATAGCGGGATTAATATTCTTCGTGATCAATCCAGCACTTGCACGAGATAGCTGGAAGTACGCTCTTCTAGTCGGCGGATTTTTTGGAATAATTACTTATGCAACATACGACATGACGAATCTAGCAACCTTAAAGGATTGGCCAATTCTAATAACAGTTATAGATATTATTTGGGGAACTATACTATGTGGCTTAACTTCGATGATTACATTCTTCGCTATGAGCCATTTCGGAGGTGCGAAAGAATGACTGTTCAAATTATAAATAGCGAAAAGCTATATGCTGCTTTTTTAGCTGGAGCGCGTGAAGTTATTAAACAAAAAAACGAACTAAATAAAATCAATGTGTTTCCAGTAGCTGATGGAGATACCGGCACCAATCTAGCATTTACTATGCATGCCATCATTGAAGAAGCGAGATTAGAAGACTCTGCTAAAAAAACGATGGAAACCATTGCAGAAGCTGCTTTGGTCGGTGCTAGAGGGAATTCTGGTATTATCTTTGCTCAATTTATCAACGGTTTATATATGGGGTTAGACGATAAGGAGGATATTTCTGTCAAAGGATTTTCCCGCTCTGTAACAAATGCAGTAACGTATGCACATAAAGCTATTTCCAATCCTGTAGAAGGAACGATGATTACCGTTATGCGTGATTGGGCCAACTCATTAGACGATTTAAAGGATATAGCAACAGACTTTATAGAAGTATTTTCTAAATCGATGATTATTGCAATTCAATCATTAAAGGATACGCCAAAGAAATTAAAGGTGTTAAAAGATGCTTCCGTCGTAGATTCTGGGGCAAAGGGATTTGTACATTTCCTAGAAGGGTTTGGAAGCTTCATCCGAACTGGTAAAACTAGTAAATCTCCAGTAGAAGTGGAGAAAAACATTATAGAGTTTACACAAATTCATACACATGATACCCATGATTTAAGCCACAGGTATTGCACAGAAGCACTTGTAAAAGGAGAAAGTCTAGACTTGGATAGGGTTAGAATGACTCTAAATGACCTAGGAGATTCTCTTATAGTAGCTGGTAATGAAAATAAAATGCGCATTCATATTCATACAAATACACCGGCAGACTTGTTTCGTCGTTTAAAATACTTTGGACATATTATCCAACAAAAAGCAGATGATATGCAAAGACAATATGAAGCAGGTCATGCGAGAAAGCATAAAATAGCCCTCGTGACGGATTCTATAGCAGACCTTCCAAAAGATTTGATGGACAAGCATCAAATTCATATGATTCCTTTGAATCTTATCGTAAATGAGAGCAATTACTTAGATAAATTAACAATCACCCCATCATATTTATATGAGCTAATGGATAACGCGGATCACTATCCAACTTCGTCCCAGCCAACACGGGAGGCGGCGGGTGATTTCTTAAACTTTGTATCTACCAACTATGATTCTATTATTGTCGTAACAGTCTCCAAGCAAATGAGTGGGACATTTGAAACGATTACGAAAGCTGCAGAAAAGCTACAAAAAGCTGGGAAGAAAATTGCGATTATTGACTCTAAGTCCAATTCGGCTGGACAAGGATTAGTCGTATTAAAAGCAGCGGAATTCATTGAAGCGGGCAAGTCTTTTGAAGAAGTTGTGAACCAAACAGAAAAAGTAGTACGAAACACGAAAATATTTGTTCATGTCAAAACGTTAAAATACATGGTTAGATCTGGTCGTATCAGTAAGATAACTGGTTTAGTAGGTAAATTGATGAATCTGAAACCAGTCGTTTCCATTGATGAAGAGGGACAAGGCATCATTATTGGAAAAGCATTAAGTGATAGTTCTAGCGAAAAGAAAATGCAAGCACTTGTAAAAGAAATAGCGCAAACAAAAAATATAACGGAATACTCAATCGTGCATGCCGACGCAGAAGAACAAGCAAGTCAATATGCAAAGGTATTTACGTCATTAATTGGAAGAGAGCCAACGTACATTACTAGTATTTCATCCATTGTTGCAATGAATGCGGGTGTTGGGTGTGTGGCAATAGCTGTAACAACAGATTAAGGGGTGCTTATAAATATGACCATATATATTGAAATATTACTTGTATTATTGGCATTTTTCTTTGTCGTATTTTTAATTGGGCAAGCCAAAAAGAATAATGGTTTAGTAGATATTGCATGGGGTTTAGGTTTTGTTATTGTTGCGGTTTATAGCTTCTTTGCAAGTGAATTTCAAACAGAACGTGCGGCAGTTATTACAATTTTAGTGGCCTTATGGGGGCTTCGTCTCGGGTATTACTTATTCCGTAGAAACTGGAGTAAGGCTGAAGATTACAGATACGTGAATATGCGTAAACGTTGGGGTACGACTAAATCGAAATACGTGAAGATATTCTTAAATGTATATCTTCTTCAGCTTACCCTCCTGTTCATCATTGCGCAGCCGATTATAACGGTAAATAAATCCTCGGAAATGGGATTAGGATGGTTAGATTATATTGGTATAGCGGTATGGATCATTGGATACATTTTCGAGGTAGTAGGAGACAGCCAGCTTAAAGCGTTTATTAGCAAACCGGAGAATAAAGGAAGATTGATGAAATACGGATTGTGGAAATACACGCGCCACCCAAATTACTTTGGGGAAGCAACTATGTGGTGGGGGATTTTCATTATCTCGCTATCCGTTCCAAACGGCTGGACAGGCTTTTATAGTCCACTAATCATTACATTGCTATTACTATTTGTATCAGGCGTTCCATTGCTCGAGAAAAAATACAAAAAGCATCCCGAATGGCCGGAATATGAAAAAACGACTAGTAAATTCATACCGATGCCACCAAAACAAGCATAAAGTAGCCTGTGTCAGGAACATAATTTTAAATATTTGACCACTTGATGCGTACATATCAAGTGGTTTTTTAAAATAATGGCGTGAATACCTTTGTAAAAAAGAGAGGAGACGAATGCTAACGGTTACTGTTACTTATCGCAAAACTAGAATTTACACACAAATAGAGAAAGCTGTTAGCGGATAAGCGAATAGAGGGCTTTTCTCCACAAACGTTGAAGGCTTACAGTTAAAGTATTTGCTACTAATTGGTTAATTTAAGGATGTAGAAAACGAAAAAAAGAAGACCAAGAGAAAAAGTGGTTGAAACCTTGTAATTTCAAGGTTTCAACCACTTTTCCGAATCTAACATATTTAGATTGTGTTAAATTCGGAAGTTTTTTAAGTAAACTTTAATACATCTACTACCCTTTTTCATCGGATAATAATGTAGAGCGATCATCCAAATAACGATATAAAGTAGATTTACTAATTCCAGTCGCTTCTTTTATGTCATATAGCGTATAAGTCTTACTGTCATACATTGCAAAAGCCAGCTCTAATTTGGCATCTGCTTTTCGTGGCCGACCAATTGATTTGCCCTGCTGTTTAGCATCTTGTAGCGTAAATGTAGAAGAATGGCTTAGAAATTTAAATTGTAAATTTACAAAAAAAGTAGCACTTTGAAGAAGTGTTGCTTTTTGTATCGTTTGATTGGTTAATTGTTCATCGACGAAGTGAATGGTGATTTGGTCTCGTTCTGCTAGTCGTAAAATATCTAAAAACTGCTGCAGGGAATCAGCTAATACTACAATATTTTGGACGAACAGTTCGTCATATTTTTGGACAGTCATTAATAATTGTTCAAGTTCTGTTCTTTTCCTGGCAAGTCCATGAGTCTCTTTAATTAATGTATCAATAAAAAGTTCATTTAATTGATGGGTACATTGTTGATCCAAGACAATCGGACGGATATATCCGTATTTCATTTTTTTGCTCCTAACCTCCCAAAACTTATAACTTATGGGACTTAAAGTGATATGATATTAATATTCAAACATTGGTACAAACTTTTTCGTTATTTTAAACATCATGAGAGGGGAACAGATATGAATACACTAAAACAACAGTGGTTTGGGAATGTGCGTGCTGATATTTTAGCAGGTATTGTTGTAGGACTGGCACTCATTCCTGAAGCATTGGCTTTTGCGTTCATTTTGGGTGTAGATCCACGTGTCGCGTTATATGCTTCGTTTACAATTGCGGTCGTTATTTCGTTTGTAGGTGGCCGAACTGGTTTAATTTCAGCTGCGACAGGTGCGATGGCTTTAGTGCTCGTCAGCTTAATGGCGAATCATGGCCTACAATATGTACTTGCAGCCACAATTTTAACAGGAATTATTCAAGTCATACTCGGAGGATTTGGTGTTGCGAATTTAATGCGATTCATTCCAAACTCCGTCATGCTTGGATTTGTGAATGCACTAGGAATTATGATTTTTATGACGCAAATGCCTTACTTACTTGGGGAAAGCATTATGACCTACATATTTGCGATTGTTACATTAATTTTAGTATATGCGATTCCGCGATTTTTCACAGCTATTCCTGCACCTCTTATTGCGATTGTCGTGATGACAAGTATTGCACTTATAAGTGGTGTGAAATTACAGACTATAGGTGATCTGGGGACGATGCCAAATTCATTACCAGTTTTTTTCCTTCCAGATATTCCATTTAACTTGGAAACGTTAATAATTATTTTACCTTATTCTTTGGCTTTATCAATTGTCGGTTTATTGGAATCATTACTTACATCCCAAGTATTGGATGATATGACTGATACGTCGAGTAATAAAAATAAAGAAGCACGTGGACAAGGGATTGCCAATTTTATCACTGGTTTTTTCGGTGGGATGGCAGGTTGTGCTTTGATTGGTCAATCAATCATCAATATTAAATCAGGTGGACGAGGACGCTTATCGACATTGACCGCGGGTGTATTTCTAATGTTTTTAATTATCATTTTAGGTGATGTTGTTATCAAAATTCCGATGCCCGTTCTAGTCGGGGTGATGATAATGATTAGTGCTACAACATTTAATTGGGGTTCGTTTAAGTTTCTGAAACAAGCACCTAAATCGGAATCACTTGTTATGCTCATTACAATTGCGATTATTTTATATACACATAATTTAGCGATTGGTGTTGTTATTGGCGTTATATTAAGTACGTTATTTTTTGTTGGAAAAATTTCTCGCGTGACAGTCACACATGAAAAGGATGAATATCAGGTAAAAGGTCCTTTGTTTTTTGCATCAACTACAAAATTTATTCAGTCATTCGATAACGTTTCAGAAAATGAAATCGTCATTAATTTTGAAAATAGTCAGCTGTGGGATGAATCTGCAGTAGCTGCAATATATAAAGTGAAACAGAAGTTTGAGAAAAAAGGTGTAAAGGTACAGATTCAAGGGTTAAATTCTTCAAGTGAACAATTATACAAACGATTAACCTAAGGGAGGAATCTACATGAAGATTACTGTAGCAATTGATGGGTCAGAAAATGCTTTACGTGCAGCAAAACATGCTATTACGCTCGCTCAATACTTACCTGAGGCATATTTAGAGGTTATTTATGTATCGGATTATAATAAGGCGAAAGATGAGAGGCTGTTATCACAAAGTCTAGATAGCTTAACACTAAAACGAGAGCAAAAAGTGCATCCTATTATAGAACTAGCAAAAGACGTCGGAGTGAAGACGAAGATTACCATGTTAAAAGGTAATCCGAGTCAAGAAATAATAAATTATGTGAATTCAGAAGAAATTGACCAACTTGTCATCGGAAGTCGCGGCTTAAATACTTTTCAACAAATGGTACTCGGTAGCGTCAGTCAAAAAGTATTAAATCATGTCAACTGTCCAATTACGATTGTTAAATAAAGAACTTTCATTCCCAATACTATACAACATGATGACTGGTGAGAAATTGAGTAATAAGAGCTTGTTCAGATTTATCTGTGGTGCGGCCCAAAGGTTATTACCAGACCGTCTTAAGCGCTCAAAACAGCGAAAGATAATCTGCAATACGCAAAATTAGAAAAACTTCAACTGATTTCGAAATTAAAACACGAGTTTTTTGTTACTGACTCATTCCCAACTATTATCAAGGAAAATTAAAGCCATTAGAAGCTTTTACCTGGGATAATTGGGACCAGGTAGAGACTGTGGAAAGAACGAAAAAGTCTTATGAAACTGTAAAAGAGTTGTTTTTAAACTACTGACTTAGAAATATTTACGTTTGTTTCTGATTTAGGGGAATAATATATAGTTAAACGCTGCGAAGGAATTACTTCGCGGCTTTTTTGTTTTTATAGAGAGGGATTGTGTAACTGTAGAGGGTTTGTGTGAAACTTGAGAGTCTCCTCCACATTTGGGGCAGTAATAGAAACGTGCGCTTTTGTTAATTAGAAATATTGACACTAATTCAAGGGGACAGAAAATAGTATTATGATAATATATTAATAAGCATAAGTGATGATTTTCAACTGGAGGAATTTATATGTATAGTTTTAAAAATGATTACACGGAAGGGGCTCATCCGAGGATTTTACAAGCATTAATAGAGTCGAACTTTGATCAAGAAGAAGGGTACGGAAGGGATCGCTTCACACTAAAAGCGATTAGTCTCTTAAAAGAGAAAATGGCGAATCCTAATGTTGATATTCATTTAGTATCGGGCGGGACGCAAACAAATTTAACAGCAATTTCCGCTTTTTTACGCCCACATGAAGCGGTAATAGCTACTACTGCGGGTCATGTTTTTACGCATGAAACTGGTGCCATTGAAGCTACGGGTCATAAAGTCATTTCGGTAGAAACGGAAGATGGTAAACTGAACCCCGCCAAAATTATAGAAGTATTGAATTCCCATACGGATGAGCATATGGTGAAACCAAAGTTAGTGTACATATCAAATACGACGGAAATAGGTTCTATCTATAATAAGCGTGAACTGACGGACCTGAAAGCTTTTTGTGAGGAATATAATCTATTTTTATATATGGATGGAGCAAGACTTGGATCTGCTTTGTGTTCTGTTGATAACGACTTGCAGCTTAGTGACATTCCTGCTCTTGTAGATGCTTTCTATATTGGCGGAACTAAGAATGGCGCACTTTTAGGAGAGGCATTAGTCATTACAAGAAATTCATTAAAAGAAGATTTTCGTTTTCATCTGAAGCAAAAAGGAGCTCTTTTGGCGAAAGGGAGACTGTTGGGTATTCAATTTTATGAATTGTTCCGGGATGATTTGTTTCTTGATTTGGCTAAGCATGCCAATAAGATGGCGAATATCCTTAGTGAAGGGTGTAGAAATGCCGGTTTTTCATTCTTGATCGATTCACCATCAAATCAACTATTTCCGATATTCCCAGATACTCTTATTGCAGAGCTACAAAAAAGTTATTCGTTTTATGTATGGGAACAGATCGACGCTACGAATTCTGCGGTTCGATTAGTTACCTCATGGGCAACAAAAGAGGAAGAGGTCCGAGCTTTCGTTGAAGAGATTAACAGAGTAGGGAAGTAATTAACTTTTGGGCCTGTTTCCGACACAAACAAGTTAATTCAAATAATAGTGAATATTTCCATTTTCATATTATCTCCAACTGTGCAAAATAAACATAATTGTTTTGATATCAGAGAAGTTAAGGTTCAAGTGATTACTTGAATAGCGTAATAATCTAAAGTAGACTACTAATTATGATAAAGAGACAACTGAGGAGTGATATGCCGATGGAAATTTCTATTACAAAAGCTTTACGCGAGTTAAAAACATTGGATGCACGCATTGTAAAGAAGATTAACGAAACAACCTTCGCAGCGTCAAAAAAACCAAAAGAGAATATTCGTGGTTTTAAGACAGTTGATGAGTTCGAAAAGGAAGCGAAAGAAAGTATACAATCAATAAAGGATTTGATGAACCGTAGAAAACAAATCAAAAAATCGATTGTAGAATCTAACGCCACAACTTTGGTCGAAGTTTCAGGAGTCAAAATGACGGTGGCTGACGCAATCGAGCGAAAAAACTTTATTGAAATCGAAAAAACACTCCTTCGTAAAATGAACAGTGATTATGCTCAATCTCAAGAAAGGGTAGAAGTTAATAACGAACTTGCCCAAGATAGACTAGACACACAGCTAAATAACATGATTTCTAAAGATGGTAAAACAGACTTAACTGCGGTTGAAGGCTATAAAAAGTTGTTTTGGGAATCGGAAGAAACGAAATTAATTGACCCAATCAGTATAAAAGAAATTGCGACAAAAATGGCACTAGATATTGAGTCTTTTGAAGATGACGTGGATGTAGCACTAAGTGAAATTAATGCACGCACGTTAATCTCTATTAACCAATAAATAAGTTTGGAAACTTGCTGTTATAGTGAAAAAGAAGAAAGTTTCCCCGCTTGCAGGGTCTGGGTTAATCCCTGCTCTCACAATGAACTTTTGCGAATGCCATAAAGCTTAAAGTTCAACCTTTAAAGCTGAAAAATTAACATTCAACTCTCTTATATCCTAACGTTCAATATTCAGCGATAAACATTCTATAAAATCTCGGGTAACAGGTGCCGTAGGACTTGAAACTTCCTTTCTTCCCCTCCGAGCAGCTATGACAGCACAAAAAGAGTGGTCCCTAGGGATCGCTCTTTTTGTAATTTAATTCATTGACCCTATGTTTGTTTTAACACAGGGAAAAACAAGTTAATCCCCTCATGCTAAGATTTTATGTAATAACAATTTCAATAACTCTTCTGTTGTTTCTGGTAATTGCTCTGGCAAACTTAATGGATTTTTCATGTCTATTCCTCCTTTTTTTCTTGTATTCTATTATCAATATAGGCAATCTATTTCGAATTTATACATAAAACTAGTAAAAAAATTTATGAATCTCTTAAAAAGAGACTTAAACCAGCTATTTGACGTTTTCTTATCGATTCTATATTATAGTGATATACCCGAACTTGATCGGGAGAGGTTCATAGCTGATACCCTCTATAAAAAACTATGGATACATGACTTTTCGCCATGTCCATTTTAATTGGACGTGGCTTTTTTGTTTTTATCCTATGGATTTAGATAGATTGGTTGGATGTACCTCTTTTGAAAGTATTGGGAGACAACTTTTTTGGAGGTTTTTTATTATGTCTGGCAGAAGTCAAGATGAAGGTTTAAAAGATTTAACATTGTTAGGTAACCAAGGTACAAAATATTCATTTGATTATGCTCCTGAAATACTGGAGTCGGTAGATAATCTTCATTCTACTCGGGATTATTTTGTTAAATTTAATTGCCCAGAATTTACAAGTTTATGTCCAATTACAGGTCAGCCGGATTTTGCGACGATGTATATCTCGTATATTCCGGATAAAAAAATTGTAGAGAGTAAATCGTTAAAATTGTATTTGTTCAGCTTTAGAAATCATGGTGATTTCCATGAGGACTGTGTGAATATCATCATGAACGATTTAATTGAATTGCTAGATCCTAGGTATATTGAGGTGTGGGGAAAATTCACTCCACGTGGAGGTATTTCAATTGATCCGTGGTGTAATTATGGAAGACCCGATACTAAATATGTAGAGATGGCGGATTTCCGTTTAATGAACCATGATCTTTATCCAGAAAAAATTGATAACCGATAAAGTGAAACTTCAATAAGTGGTGGGTTCTTCAATCCCCACTTACGTTTATGCGCTTGGCAAAGCGTTGAAGTGGAAGTCTTACTGCCCGTTAGTGTGGGATAAATGAATAATCCTTTTTGAAGGAAGAGGTTTTAGCTACCCTCTTAAAAAAACTAAGAAGATAACAGCATTCTTTCTTAGGATGCTGTTTTTTCGATATAAGGGAGTTTTGAATAATGAAGCAGGAAAAAGCGATCATTGTGTTTAGTGGTGGTCAGGATAGCACGACTTGTCTATTTTGGGCAAAAGAACGTTTTAAAGAGATTGAGGCAGTTACTTTCGATTATGGTCAAAGACATAGTCTCGAAATCGAATGTGCCAAGGAGATAGCTAAGGAGCTTGGTATAAAGCATCACATACTAGATATGTCTCTCCTAAATCAGCTTGCGCCAAATGCATTGACGCGTGATGACATAGTGGTTGAGGATGGAGGAGAAGGTGAGTTACCGTCAACTTTTGTACCTGGTCGTAATCTGCTCTTTCTTTCATTTGCTGGAGTTTTAGCGAGCCAAGTAGGAGCGCGACATATCGTTACTGGAGTGTGTGAAACTGATTTTAGTGGTTATCCGGATTGCCGAGATATTTTTGTTAAATCGTTAAATGTAACGTTAAATCTATCGATGGATACATCTTTTGTGATTGATACACCGCTTATGTGGTTGAACAAGGCTCAAACATGGGAGCTTGCTGATCAGCTTGGAGTGCTGGAGTTTGTTCGAGAGAGAACGTTGACCTGTTATAACGGGGTAATAGCGGATGGCTGTGGTGAATGTCCAGCGTGCAAGCTGAGAAAAAGAGGGCTTGATGAGTATTTAAGCTTCAAGAAGGGGTCCTAAGGCATGACGGGTTTTAGAATTGTCGATAAGCTTCAAAAAATAGATGAAGATATTCAAAGTAGTCAATTAAAGTATCATTCAAAGCGTGTTCTCGTCAGCAAGGAATTTACCTTCGATGCTGCTCACCATTTACATAATTACGAGGGGAAATGTAAAAATTTGCACGGACATACGTATCGTGCTGTATTAGGATTGAGTGGATACACGGATGAACGCGGTTTGATGATTGATTTTGGCGATATAAAAGAAATATGGAAACAAAAGATAGAGATATATTTGGATCATCATTATTTGAATGAAACACTTCCCGCCATGAATACGACGGCAGAGAATATCGTTGTCTGGGTTTATGAAAAGTTGGCTGAACACCTGCTTGATGAGCAACGATATAATGGGGCGCGTGTTGAATTTATCAGATTGTATGAAACTCCGACAAGCTATGCTGAAGCAAGACGGGAGTGGATGGAAGTTGAGTAAGGTACCCGTTATGGAGATTTTTGGACCGACGATTCAAGGCGAGGGAATGGTAGTTGGCCAGAAGACGATGTTTGTGCGGACTGCAGGCTGTGACTATTCCTGTTCCTGGTGTGATTCATCGTTTACATGGGATGGTAGCGGTAAGCATCTTATTGTCCAAATGACTGCAGAAGAGATTTGGTCTGAGTTGAAACGTCTTGGAGGCAGTGGTTTTTCATTTGTCACGATTTCGGGTGGGAATCCGGCACTCCTTCGAAATTTGGATGCACTTATTGCTATTTTAAAGGAAAACAACATAAAAATAGGAGTGGAGACACAGGGAAGCAGATGGCAGGAATGGCTGTATGATATCGATGAACTGACGATTTCACCAAAGCCTCCCAGTTCCGGAATGACCACGGACTTTTCTGTGCTCTCGGATATCTTCGAAAAGCTTAATAATCAAAATAACGAGCAGCATACATCCCTCAAAATAGTCGTTTTCAATCAAGTAGATTATGATTATGCCAAACAAGTTCACCTTCGATACCCGACGATCCCTTTTTATCTCCAGACTGGTAATGATGATATCACGACGACCGACAACCCACAGCTAATCAGCCGTTTATTAGGGAAATACCAAGAGCTGATCGACTGGGTGATTGAGGATGAAGAATTAAGAGATGTCAAAGTACTGCCACAGCTGCACGCCCTTGTTTGGGGAAATAAAAGAGGCGTGTAGTGGTCAGAAGAAAGAAAGTATTTAATTTTACTGGAGGAGTAACATCATGAGAATCTTATTTTATTTAATATCAATAGTGACTGCTAACGTAGTAACGGCGGCATTTGCGCCATTACAGTTCGGCGTGTTTATCGTACCTATGGGAACGCTATTAATTGGAGCGACCTTCATTTTTCGAGATCTTGTACAAAACAAATATGGCAGAGCACAGACATACATATTCATTTTTGTAGCTTTGGCATTTTCTGCATTGGCTTCATTTATATTAGGAGATACCTTGTTGATAGTCGCAGCATCCGCGATTTCATTTATTGTCGCTGAAACAGCTGATACCGAGATTTATACAAGGTTGAAACTGCCAATGGCTTGGCGTGTGTTCTATAGTGGGATTGTTGGAGGATTTTTGGATTCTGTTATTTTTGTAGTAGTTGGGTTAAGTCCGCTTGGAGCCAATTTCCTTCCGTGGGAAGCGGTACCAGCTGCTATTGTAGGGCAAATTATTGTGAAGACTGTCATTCAAATGATTGGTGCACTGATTTTGAATCAAGTATATGTGATTAAAGAAAGACGCCTTATTTCTGAGTAATTTAGAGTGACAGGCACTTCAAAAGAGTATAAAGTAACGAAAAATGCTATGGTATCTTTATTGTAAATTTGTTTTTCCTGTGTGGAGAGTAATTCAATAATTGCATCGAATACAGTGTGAAAACTATAAATAAAGGAGACTTACCATGAAAAAAAAGTATGAAACTATCTTTCAATCCTTTACCTTTCCTTCAGGAGTAGATGTAAAGAATCGCATTATGATTGCACCGATGACGCATTTTTCGTCGCAAGAAAATGGGGAAGTGTCTGAACAAGAGCTAGCTTATTACAAGGAGCGTTCTGGCGGTGTTGGAGCATTCATAACAGCATGTGGATATGTCAATATCGATGGAAAAGGGTTTCCAGGACAATTTAGCATCGCGGATGACAATACTATTCCTGGACTGAAGAAATTAGCTGAAGCCATTCAATCGAATGGAACAAAAGCTATTCTGCAAATTTATCATGGTGGACGACAATCACCTCCAGAGCTATTGCCAGCTAAACAGTCTATTTCCGCTAGTGGTATTGCAGCTGAACAAGTAGGCGCGGCAGTACCTCGTGAGATGACAGAAATAGAAATCAATAATACAATTAACGCTTTTGGAGAGGCAACTCGACGCGCAATTGAAGCAGGATTTGACGGTGTTGAAATACATGGGGCTAATTCATATCTATTACAGCAATTTTTCTCTCCACATTCTAATAGAAGAATGGACGAGTGGGGTGGATCACTTGAAAAACGGATGAAGTTCCCGTTAGCAGTTGTAGATTCAGTGAAAAATGCCGTTGCTGAGTATGCAAAAACGCCATTTATTGTTGGGTATCGTATATCACCTGAAGAAGGAAGTAACCCAGGTATTTCGTTGAATGATACGTTACAATTTGTTGAAAAGTTAGCAGATCAAGCGCTCGATTATTTACATGTGTCGGTCAATCATTTTTGGAATGGTTCTTTCCGAGAGAAAAGTGGATCGCAATCTAGGATTATTAAAATTCATGAAAAAGTTGGCAGCAGAGTTCCAGTTGTTGGTGTAGGTTCACTACATACGCCAGATGAGGTAGTAGAAGCATTAGAAACAGGAGTTCCGTTAATTGCATTAGGTCGTGAATTGCTCATGGAACCAAATTGGATTGAAAAAATTCAAGCTGATGAGGAAGAACAAATCCGCACAACTCTATCTAAAAAAGACCAGCAAGAACTAGTCATTCCTGACCCATTATGGCAGCGTCTGATTAACGTAAAAGGTTGGTTACCCGTGGTGGATTAAGGAGAGTCTAGTGGTAAGGGACATTTGGTACTTTCTATAACCCATTTGCTTTAAATAAATGTTAATAAGAACCAAAAATTAAAGAGCCAATTAAATTTGGGTTCTTTAATTTTTGGTTCTATTTAAATAACGCAGAGAATGCTTATGATGGGTAGTAATTTATAAGTTTATAACTAAACATTATATGATAATAGATGGCAGGGCATATTTTGGCTGACCGCCTATCTTACGATAATGTTTAGCAATTAAAGCAGCTTATGTTGTAAATGGACATTTCAATATAAAATGTACTAATCATTTAATCCCTTTCCATTGAGAATTTGCTGCATACATTTTTCAACCCTTGACTCTTTAGTTTTGGATTGTTTGGGTGCAGAAAAATAAAGAATGTATGCTCTTTTCCGTCCAGGAGTCAATGCATCAAAAGCAGTTTTCAAAGAAGGGGTTTCATCTAATTTTTTTTGAAACTCTTCAGGAATTATGAATTCTGTACTCCTTTTAATTTTCACTTCCAAACCGGCTTTTTCTACTTCAATGGCTTCATAAATATATGCTTTCAAGATGGTTTCCATTTCAACTATTTCTTGAACATTGGTGAAACGAATCTGGCGCGCCGCCTGTACATTCTCCGTTTGTTGGATTAGAATCCCCTGGGGATCCTTTAACAGGGCACCTTTGTGAAACAGAAGCGCACAATATTCTTTAAACCCATGTATTAAAACTATGTTTTTATTCTCAAACGCGTAACAAGGATGCATCCACTTAAATTCTTCGGTCAGCTCACACTCAAGAACAATATTTCTCAACTTCTCAGATTCTTCCTTCCACTTTTTGGCTTTACTTAAATATTCATCAACCTTAGGATTCATTTTATTCTTAGTCATCAAGTAACACCTCACTTAGAGAGTTAGTCATCCTATTTCCATTTCTTCTAAAATACCTTTAATTAATGCAACAAATTTAACTCTAACTTTACCTGCAACTTCAATTACTTCGTCGTGATTTAATGGTTGATCTAATATTCCACATGCCATATTGGTTAAGCAAGATATACCAAGTACTTTCATATTTCCGTGTGTGGCTACAATAGCTTCCGGTACCGTTGACATACCTGCAGCGTCAGCTCCTAATGTGCGCATCATACGGATTTCAGCAGGTGTTTCGTAGGTAGGTCCGCTCCACCAAGCATAAACACCATGTTGCAAAGGTATATTTAGTTCGTTCGCTACTTTGGAGGCAATAGTACGAAGCTCCTTGTCGTATACTTGTGATAAATCTGGGAAACGAGTACCCAATTCATCATTATTTGGTCCAATTAACGGATTGATTCCGACTAAATTAATATGATCCGTAATTAACATCAAATCTCCTGGGTTAAAGTTTGTATTCACGGCACCACAAGCGTTTGTAATAATTACATTCACTATACCAAGTGCTTTCATTACACGCACTGGAAAAGTTACTTCATCCAAAGTAAACCCTTCATAGTAATGAAATCGTCCTTTCATAGCTGCTACAATCTTTCCATTTAATTCACCTATGACAAGTTCGTTTGCATGACCAATTGCTCCAGACTTTGCAAAGTGAGGAATTTCACTATAAGGAATTTTGACCGGGTTCTCAATTTCATCAGCAAGCGTTCCCAAGCCTGATCCTAGAATCATTCCAATCACAGGACGATGGTCTGTCTTACTCATAATGAAATCTCTAGCTTCTAAAATATCTTGGATATTATGCATCTATAATTCCTCCTTGAAATGTTTCGTTAAAGTATATTACTAATAAAACGATATAAATGTACTCTACAACCGCTATACAAATAAACATGTTAACAATAAAATATTAATGGAGGGAAGAAATATTGTAAAGAAAACAGATAAATAACCTTGTTCTACTATGGTTGAGTGGTGAATTCACTTCTTTTGAATCTCCATTAGCTATCATGAGTATAAATAGAAAACGTAAAGATTGTTGGGGAAAGGGAGACTGAAAGTTATGCCGTTAGAAATCGTAAGAAATGATATTACCAAAATGCAGGTGGATGTTATTGTAAACGCGGCGAATAGCTCACTACAAAAGGGTGGTGGGGTATGCGGTGCTATTTTTAGTGCTGCAGGTAGGGAGCAGTTGCAAGCAGCGTGCAATGAAATTGGTGCATGTGCTGTAGGTCATGCAGTCGTGACAGATGGGTTTCAATTACATGCGAAGCACATTATCCATACGGTTGGGCCTATTTGGCAAGGGGGAGCTGCTAATGAAGAAACGCTTCTTACAGAGTGCTATAAAAATTCATTAACACTTGCAGCAGCACATGGATTTGATTCCATTGCCTTTCCACTCATTTCTTCTGGCATTTATGGATATCCGAAGGAGCAAGCATTACAAATCGCGATTTCTACGATTAGTTCATTTTTATTGGACCATGATATGCATGTGTATATTGTTGTTTATGACAAGCAGGCATTTGGGCTCAGTGAGAAGCTGTTCACATCCATTCATGCATATATAGATGAGCACTATGTAGAAGGAAATGACGTACGCTTCCTGCGTAATCGACAGCTTTTCGATGAAGAATTGCCTCAAGTAATTGAGGAGGAAATCTTAGAAACTCTTATTTTTTCTCAAGAAATAGTAGTAGAAAATCAGAAAAAAAGAAGTTTGGAAGATGTATTAAATCAATTGGATGAATCATTTTCCGAGAGGCTTCTACGTTTAATTGATGAAAAAGAAAAGACGGACGTTGAGACGTATAAAAGAGCGAATATTGACCGTCGTCTCTTTTCTAAAATCCGCAATTCGGTCCATTATACACCACTCAAAAAAACGGTAATCGCTTTTGCAATTGCACTTGAATTAAATTTAGATGAAACAGTAGATTTGTTATCAAAAGCTGGCTATACATTGTCGCATAGTAGTAAATTTGATGTCATTATTGAATACTTCATTGAAGAAAAGAACTTTAACATTCATGAAATTAACGAAGCGTTGTTTACTTTCGATCAAGTGTTATTAGGGGCGTAATTGTCGCTTTTGAAGCGACCTATTCATTTGAGTAAATTGTTATCCTTAGTTTGTAAAGAAAACCGGTGGAACGAACCGGTACCTAGCAAAAGGAGGATGACGAATATGAAAAAGAATATAACTGAGTTAGTCTTTATCTTAGATAAAAGTGGTTCAATGGCTGGACTTGAGGCAGACACGATTGGTGGGTATAATGCGATGCTTGCCAAACAAAAAAACGCAGAAGGCGAAGCAACTGTCACAACTGTTTTATTCAATCATGAATTCGAATTATTGCACGACCGTATTAATGTAAGAGGGATTGCACCCATTACGGAAAAGGAATATGAGGTTGGTGGCACGACAGCATTACTGGATGCCATTGGTTCTACGATTCAGAAAATCGGTAATGTGCAAAAAAGAACGAGTGAAGAAGTACGTGCAGGAAAAGTACTATTCGTCATCACTACTGATGGAATGGAAAATGCAAGTCGCCAATTTGGCTACGACAAGATAAAAGCGATGATCGCACACCAAAAAGAAATGTACGGTTGGGAGTTTATATTCTTGGGTGCCAATATTGATGCCATCTCTACTGCTGCCAAATTCGGCATCAATGAGGACTTCGCCGTAGAGTATCACGCAGACAAGGAAGGCACACAGTTAAATTATCAAGCACTTAATGAGGCTGTTACTTCGTTTCGTCAAGGTGAAAAAATCAATCGAACTTGGAAAAAAGATATCGAGAAAGACTTTGAAAATCGTCAGCAATCACGTCGGTCACGGGACTAATGTTTTGCCCCTGTGCTAGAAACATTCATGTTTGTTTCTAACGCAGGGAACTTACAAAAATATATTATATTGTGAGTGCTTAAAATGTTTGGTTATTAATCAACTATAACAAGGGAAGCAAATGGTAAACTTAGTTCCTTTCCCAGGTTCACTTTCAATTTCTACTTTTCCTTTCATCGAATGGACTAGCTGATACGAGATTGTTAGTCCAACTCCCGTCCCTTTGTCCTTTGTCGAGTAAAATGGTATACCCACCATATGGATCTGTTCTTTTGTCATTCCCATTCCTGTGTCAATTATTTCTATGAAGATTTCTCCAAGATTTGAATATAAACGAACAGTCAGTAGTCCGTTGTCTTTCATTGCCTCTATTCCATTCTTCATGATATTTACCAAAATCTGCTTCAGTTCGGCCCTATTTCCGTTCATATGTAACTGATCTTGGATGGAAGATTCAATGCGTATCCCCTTTATATTGGAGTATGAATTGATGAGACTAACGGCATTCTTTACCTCAGCTGAAAGATTAATGGAGCTGAGCTCTTCTGTCTGGGGTTTTGCTAACGATAAGTAATCATTAATGATGGATTGGGCATCGTTTAATTCTTTAAGTGATATATCGATATATTTTTTATGGTTGCTATGCACTTGAGGTTCGATGCTCATCAGTTGTAGAAACCCTTGGACGGTGGTCAGAGGGTTTCTTATCTCGTGGGCTACGGAAGCTGCCAATTGACTTATTACATTCAATTTGTCAGCCCTCTGGAGTTCCTGTTGGATTTGTTGATGCTCGTCTACGTAATCTATGATAAAAACCACCATCAGCAAACTGATCCAGGCACATATAAAAAAGATAATCATGAAAGGTAATTGTTCCATCTGGTGGTTCATATACAAATATAAGATTTTATGTATGACTGGTACCGAAAAAATAAAGCTAACAACCAAGGCTTTATTTCTCAATGTGAATAATCTATACTTCTGCGTGAGAAGAACCAAGAGAGTAGTGACAAGCGTAAGTACTATTGTAAAATCGAATAAATTATTATATACTCCATCCAAACCGAGAAACATTCTGTAAATAAAGGAGGCAATCGTGATTATCAAACCAGGGATTGCTCCCGCATAAATAAAAGAAATAATGATAGGTATGATCCTGAAATCATAGCGATAACCCATTTCTATTTCCGTGGGAAACGACATCGTCAGGCATAACATGATTAGAAGTAACAGGCACAACTTTGAGTACGGTTTTCTGCGTTTCAAACCGCTCTCATTAAAGAACAATTGGTAAATCAGTATGGGGAAAAGGACTAGTAAAACTTGATTTAACAGTTGTGGAATATCAATCATGACGCAGCACCTGAAAAAACTCAAAACCTTCAGATGAATTTAATGACAATTGTTCATTTATAGGATAAAGTTCATCCTTCATTGTGGTTATTGTCTTATATAAGATCATGATTATGTTATCTCCCCTTTAAAATACCCAATTATTCATTATTATACAAAAAATAGATGGAAATGGGAATGAATCTTATATATATACGAGTTTACTTTTTATGCCCCCGTACTAGAAACATTCATGTTTGTTTCTAGCGCAGGGAACTTAAAATACAAAATTGTAAAGTTAGTATGAATAAATGTAAAATGGAGTAAATGAAACTCAGTATTATGTAAGGGTGGGTAAAATCATGTTCGAAACAATTGATCAAAAAAAGCAACTTTTAGATAGGAAAAGCCCACTACCTGAATACACCGCGGAAAGCTTACGTGAGAAATTGTTTTTGGAATGGACTTATAATACGAATGCGATAGAAGATTACACAGATTTCGTTCAATTAGTGGCGACAGAAGTTGAATCTTCATTAGATTTATATTTAAGTGCAGTTACAATCCTATAAAACTCATTTACTTCAGCTCCGAAAAAGATTGGTTACCTGTTGTAGAGGATTAGGGCGGACTTACTTTTAAGCGAAAAGTACTCTTAAAAATATACTTGTTCACTTCAATTTTGAAGGAAGAAGTATATTTTTTACGCTATATTTACTTAGTAATACCATACCCTGCATTTTACAAAGGAAAAAACTATAATTGCTGCACATCAAATATATTAAAGACCGAAATCTTTAAAAATAGTGGATTTGAATTGTTGATAGACTGTGGATATCTTCTTTCCAAAATACTTACCCACAACTTGTACACATACAACTGGTAAGGTTTCAAAAATAAAAAGAGACTCTCACGTTGTGTGTATATACACAGCGTGAGAGTCTAACTAATTTGTCATCATTCAACAACGACATCTGTTTCTATTTTATTTGCTTTATTATTCTTAGCTTTAACAAAGAACATTACTGTTAAAATAACTGTTAACACTATTCCAACGATAAATGATAGTTGTAAATCTAAATTAAACCCAATCTTCTGGTTTAGGATATAGACAAATACCATGTATGTGATAAACATTGCTGGTATTAACGACAAGAAATAGTTCTTCCCTTTAATAAATAGATACATCGTTGCGATCCATAACGCTATAGCCGCAGTTGCTTGGTTTGCCCAAGAGAAGTATCTCCACAACAAGTTAAAATCAATTTGTGTCAACATTGCAGATATAACAAACAAAGGTACAGCAATCATTAAACGTTTTACCATTTTTTGTTGATCAATTTTCAAATAATCAGCAATAATCGAACGCGCTGCACGGAATGCTGTGTCTCCTGAAGTAATAGGAAGTACAATCGCACCCAATACTGCGATCGTTCCACCAACAGCCCCTAATAAAGTCATCGAAACTTCGTTAACAACAGCAGAAGGAGTACCAGAAGCGATAAATTCACTCAATGTTTGCCCATCGAACATACTCATTGCTGCAGCAGCCCAGATCATTGCGATAATTGCTTCAGCAATCATCATGCCATAAAATACATAACGCCCTTGTGATTCTTTTTCTACTGTTCTAGAAATAATTGGTGATTGTGTTGCGTGGAAACCAGATAGAGCACCACAAGTAATAGTAAAGAATAAGATTGGGAAAATTGGAATATTATTTGGATGCAAGTTAGCTAGCGTCAATTCTGGAATCTTATAATCCGAGAATAGTAGAGCTACTCCAACCCCTACTGTACCAATCAATAGCACTGCACCGAAATACGGGTACAGTCGACCAATAATTTTATCAATCGGAAGAACGGTAGATAAGAAGTAATAAATAAAAATAATGGTAATTAATATCCATAAAGCTACTTTACCATCTAATAATAAATTTAATAATGATGCCGGTGTTGTAACAAATACTGTTCCTACTAATAGAAGAAGCAATAACGCGAAAATATTTACAATATGTTTAGAAAATGAACCTAAGAACTTTCCAGCTAATTCTGGAATATGTGCGCCTTTATTCCGAATGGAAATCATGCCTGTTAAATAATCATGCACAGCTCCGGCGAAAATCGATCCCAAAACAATCCATAAAAATGCTACTGGACCAAATAGAGCACCCATAATTGGTCCGAAGATTGGACCTGTTCCTGCTATATTAAGTAATTGAATTAATGCATTTTTATGTTTGTTCATTGGCACGTAGTCTACACCATCAGCGTGTGAATAAGCAGGTGTTTTTCTACCATCATTAGGATCAAAAACCTTTTCAATGAATTTCCCATACGTAAAGTATGAGATTATTAACAGTAGTATTGAAGCAAAAAACGTAATCATTTGAACACCCCTATTTCTGTTATTGTTGAATCTACCATGCCTTGTAACTTATTTGGAAACTCTTATGAACAGTTTATAACAAAGTCTCTAAATAAATGAGTTTTCTGGCATAACGTGTAAGTTTTACTGTATAACATGTCAGATTAGGAGAATAACATGTTAATAAGAAGAGTTAACATATTAGTGAAAGGTACTAACAAAGTTATTTCGAATGGAGAGTTAGTAAGAAAAAATGTATGATAGAAAAGGGTTTTAAGGGGAAATATCCTATATAATCCTTCCGTGACAAGAAACAATCTATTCTTGAGTTTGCGCTTGGGGGTTAACTTAAATAACAAAGAGAACTTAACAAATCATGAAGAAAGGTAGGGATATCATGCGAATTCAGTTAAATATTTTTATCGCTTTTTTTAGGTCTGGAATGCTAGGTTTTGGAGGTGGTCCAGCTGTGATTCCGCTTGTATATAAAGAAGTTGTGGATACGTATAAATGGATGAATGATCAAGAATTTAGTGATGTTTTAGCTTTGGGAAATGCTTTACCGGGACCTATTATTACAAAAATGGCGGGCTATATTGGATATAGGGTAGCTGGGTTATGGGGGATGGTTACAGCTCTTATCGCTACAGTCATACCAAGCTTCATTCTTATGTTGATATTACTAACTTCGTTTAATCAGTTTAAAGACAATGGGAAGATCCAAGGGATGACGAATGCTGTCATCCCTATAGTTGGGGTAATGTTAGCTGTTTTAACTTGGCAGTTTATGAAAAATGCAAAAGATGGATTAGGGTGGAAAATAGGAGCGCTCATTCTTATAGTGAGTTTTATCTTAATGGAAGTGCTTAACATGCATCCCGGAATTGTCATCGGGCTTTTATTGGCTGTGGCGTTATTAACACCAAGAAAGAAAAAGGGAAGCAAATTAAAAGATGAGGAAAGTGCGGTTTTATGATATATATACAACTATTTTTAGCTTTTTTTATACCAGGGATTGTTGGTTATGGAGGAGGACCTGCTTCTATTCCGTTAGTTGAGAATGAAGTTGTCAATCGATACGGTTGGATGACAACGAGTGAATTCAGTGAAGTACTCGCGCTTGGAAATGCTCTTCCGGGACCGATAACTACTAAAATGGCAGGTTATATTGGATTTGAAGTAGGGGGTATCCTGGGAGCGGCTGTTGCCATTTTTGCCACAGTTGGACCTTCTTTATTGTTAATGATCGTTCTTTTGAGAATGATTTACCGTTTCAAAGATTCACCGAAAGTTAAGATGTTATCAAAGATTATTCTTCCAGCTATTGCAATTTTAATGGGGAAACTTGCATATGACTTTTTTCAAACATCTTATTTATCAAACGGGCTTTGGGAAACTTTCTTTATTGTTATCATAAGCTTATTGCTTTTAGAAAAGTGGAAAGTACATCCTGCCTTCGTTATTGCAGGTGGACTGGCTTTTGGTGCGATTTTTTTAAGTTAACAAATTCAGTGTTAATTTAGAGATTTCTCACTTGTAGTGAAAGCACAAGAAAAAGGGTACTGTTAATAAGTAGTAGGTCATGAATTGCTCATAGAGAGAAATCTCTGTGGGCTTTTTTGTTTGTCTTTCGATTTGTCAATAGAAAAACGAAAAATATAAAATAAGTTTTGACAAATATGTGAACTTGGTGAATAATATACTAAAAGAGAGGGTGTTTTAAATGGAGTCATACGAAAAAATGTTGAACGCGACAAGATATGTAGGCGGCGCATTGTTAACAATAGGAATTGCAATTTGTTTATATGGAGCTGTAATGATCAGTTTTAATCATAATATGGTAGGCGTTGGTATTGGAACAGTAATGGGAGCAGTTTTTATTTTCTTAATAGGTATGTTTTTAGTAGCTTCGGAAGAAATGATCTTAAATTCTAGGGAATGTAAAAAAGAGAGCATCTAAAAAGATGCTCTCTTGTGAATTATTATTTACATATCCCATACAAGTATTAATAGCGTACCAAAAATAGTCATAAGCGCAATGAGTAAACCGTAAAATACATTTGTATAGATCGTTTTTTTGTCTCCAGTCTCACCAGCATGCATGAATACAATTAGCTGAAGGCCAGCTTGCATAAATGCAGTTATGAGAAGAACAGTTAAACCAATTGCAAATGACATATCCATAAAGTGAACTAGCAGTGCCACTGCAGTGAGAACTAATGAAAATACAAAGCCCATTACTTGTTTAAGAGGGAATAATTCTTTCATAATTACATCATTCCTTTCAAGTAGATGAAGCTAAAGATGAATATCCAGACTATATCTAGGAAATGCCAATAAAGAGAGAAAATAAATGATTTATTGGCTGTTTCAGGTGTCAATCCACGTTTTTTAATTTGAATAAGGATAAATAATCCCCAAAACAAACCAAGTATTACGTGCAATCCATGTGTTCCAAGTGTAGTTAACAGAGCAGCAGTAAATGCACTAGTTTGTAGTGTTGCACCTATATGAATATAGTGAACGAATTCATATATTTCGAAGCCTAAGAATCCAGCACCAAGTAGTAAGGTGATTGAAAAGAAGACCATCGTTGCCTTTTTGTTGCCTAAACGCATAGCATGAATCCCAAGACCGATAACAAAACTACTTGTTAAAAGTAAAAAGGTTTCAAATAATACTGGTGTAATTTCAAAAATTTCTGCACCTGAAGGTCCATTGCCAATACGATTTTCTAAAGTGAAATACACTGCGAACAGTGTTGCGAAAAGCATTATTTCAGCACCTAGAAAGATCCAAAAACCTAAGATTTTTAAGCTATTTTCTTCCGTACTATATTCAAGCGGAAGCGAGTTATCTACCTTCATTTTTTAGCACCTCGCAATTTTGCTTCAGTTTCTTCAATTTCCTTAACAGAGATATATCGTCCATGATCCTTCTCAAACGAACGATAAGCCATACAAACCAAAATACCAATTAAAGTAACAATCACAACTGGCCATATGCTAAAGACCATCGCAAATCCAAAGACAAAGAAGAAACAAGCCATGATGAACGGCCATCCACTATTGTTTGGCATATGAATTTTTTCAATTTTACCTTTAAATAATTCATGACCATTTTTCTTAGTATCCCAAAACGCTTGTGTTGAAGCGACTTCTGGAATAACTGCAAAGTTGTATTCTGGTACTGGAGTATGAGTAGCCCATTCAAGTGAACGTGCATCCCATGGGTCACTACCAATGTCTCTTGAAGCATAACGAATACTATAGTAAATATTGTAGACAAGTAAAACAAAACTGATCGCCATAATTCCTGCACCGACAAATGAAACCATATTCAACATACTGAAACCAGCAGCTTCAGAGTATGTGGACATACGACGTGCTTGACCATCTAATCCAGTGATATACATCGGCATAAAGGATAAAAGGAACCCAATTGACATAATCCATGCTGTCCATTTACCAATTCTCTCATTTAACATGAAACCAAACATTTTTGGCCAATAGAAAGTAAGACCGGCAATCATAGCGTAAACTACTCCAGGAATAATTACGTTATGGAAGTGAGCAACTAAGAACATCGTATTATGATATTGATAATCAGCAGCTGACATCGCAAGCATAACTCCAGTAACTCCACCTAATGTAAACAATGGAATGAAGAGTACGGAATATAACATTGGGGTTGTAAATACAATTTTCCCTTTCCAAAGCGTGAATAGCCAGTTAAATATTTTAACCCCGGTCGGAATAGCTATTGCCATTGTTGTGATAGAGAAAATACTATTTGTTAATGCGCCTTGACCCATTGTAAAGAAATGGTGAGTCCATACGATAAATGAAAATACTGAAATGACTACCATAGAGGCAACCATTGACTTATAACCATAAAGGTTACGACGCGCAAAGGTAGAGATTATTTCACTATACAGACCGAACGCCGGTAAGATTAAGATATACACCTCAGGATGTCCCCAAACCCAGAACAAGTTAGCCCAAAGCATATCCATACCACCATTATCGGTTGTAAAGAAGTTTGTCCCAAATAATCGATCCATTGTCCCCATAGCAAGAAGTACTGTTAATACTGGGAAAGCAAAAACAACAATTACGTTTGCAATAAATGCAGACCATGTGAACATTGGCATTTTCATTAAACTCATACCAGGTGCTCTCATTTTAAGAATGGTCGTAATGAAGTTAATACCAGATATTAATGTACCAATACCAGCTATTTGAATAGCAATCATATAATAATTCGTCCCTACAGTAGGACTAAACTCATTGTTTGCGAGTGGGAAATAAGAAGTCCAACCTGCATCAGGTGATCCACCTATAATGAATGATAAGTTGAATAGTCCCATACCCATAAAGAATAACCAAAAACTTAATGCATTTAAACGAGGGAATGCTACATCACGAGCTCCGATTTGTAACGGAATAAGGTAGTTAAAGAAAAACGTGATGAACGGCATTGCCATAAATAGGATCATAACGATCCCGTGTGTTGTGAAAACTTCATTATAATGTTGTGAATCTAGAAATGTGTTTTCAGGCATTGAAAGCTGATAACGCATCATTATTGCATCTACTCCACCGCGGAATAGCATTAGTAAAGCAGTTAGTAAATACATAATACCAATTCGTTTATGGTCAACAGTCGTTATCCATTCGCGCCATAGGTAACCCCATTTCTTAAAATAGGTAATCCCTACAACTATGGCAAGCATTGCTAAACCAATGGAAACCATAGCACCATATATTAAAAAGCTTGGATGTGGTACGGCAAATTGTTTAAAGAACTCCATTACTTTTGTAACTCCTTTCGAGAATATATTACTAGTAACTAACGTAAACTTATTACTTAGTATTAATGATTTGTGTGTTCCATTTCCTCAACTGCAGAAGTAGGATCATGATTTTCGTGTTCTGATTCTTCTACTTCAGAATCAGTTGAACCATGGTTATGTTCTGGAGCTGGAGAAAATTCTAAATGTGTTCCTGTATATGTTGAACGGCCAAGATGTCCTGGTTCCAATAACTCCTCAAACTTGTCCTCTGTTATAGGATCTGCAGTTTCGTGAACCTCAGTTACCCACTCATCAAATTCAGTTTGAGTCATTGCGGTAACGTCAAATATATTTTTAGCAAAACCTGCACCACTGAAGTTTGCATTTCTACCCATAAATTCACCTGGTGCATCTGCAGCTAAGTGTAAAGTTGTGACCATGTCTGCCATTGCGTATTTTTGACCGCCTAGTTGTGGAATCCAAAAACTCGTAATTGGTCCATATGAATAGAGCTTAAATTCAATTGCACGCCCTGCTGGAATATATAAGTAGTTAACTGTCTCGATATTCTCTTCTGGATAGCTAAAATGCCACTTCCAGTTTGAAGAGGAAGCATAAACAATTAACGGCTCTTGATCTTCATAACCCTCGGGAGTTGACTCTACCTTGAAATTACTATCAATAGAAATTACGGAGAGGAAAATGACGATAATAACAGGAATACCAATACAGATTGCTTCTACAAGTAGACTTCCCTCAATATGAGGAGGTTCATAATCATCACTTTGTTTAGAAGCACGATATTTAATTAACACGAATACTAAAATAGCAAGTACGACAATTACGATAGCTGACATAAGCCATATAGAAAGCATGATGTCATCCGCCTGCGTTTTTGCCTGAGGTCCTTTCGGATCTAAAACTAATAATGGTTCACAAGCTGTTAGCACTGTGCTAATAGTGATAATCATTGTGAGTAAGGCCCATTTTATATTCAATTTCATTGTTGTACCCCTTTCAAGGTTATTTGAAGTTTTATAAACTTGTCTTGTATGGCAGATTTAGAGTAAGTAACTTTCAATCCGATGACTCTATCTTAGTATTTTAGAATAAAAAAACAATCGTAAAGGAGTAGCATTCACAAAAAGTTCATTTAGATTTGAACAAAGATATGTGATATGTGAACATTTATGAGATAAAAGCACCATAAATCGGTCAAATATAAAAAAGGCAAATAAAATGCTCCATGTAAGAAGTGGTAGATTGGAAGTGGCTATACTACCCTAAAAGCCATTATGCGAGCTACATTTTATTTAAGAATAAGAATTTTTTTAATTTTGAACGCAAGATTTACGATTTCTTTTAGTAAGTTATATAGGAAGAGAGATGAAGCTGGAGATGGGATTTCTGTTGTCATCCGGTGACCGTATGTCGGCTACAGTTACTATTTATAAGTGGGAAGTGGTAAAAGTTTACTTTTTTAGAATTTAGGTGTACAATTTAACGCACGGACTAAATTCTAAATATTTAGAATTTTGAAAAGCGATAAAATAAAAATCTATTTTCAACGAACATCTATTTTCCCTACTCTGGGAGTACTAAAGATGTTCTTTTTTTATAGTGAAAATAGATTCACCTGGAGGAAAGATTGATGAGGAAAAGTGCAATTGTTTATTGTGAAAGTCAATTTAGTTCTATGGATGGCAAGACCGCAAACGGATTAATACGTGAACCTGGAAGTTATTCGATAACTGCAGTAATAGATAGTACAAAAAAAGGTCAGGATTCTGGAGAGTATCTGGATAATATAAAGAATGGTATTCCATTATGTGGAAGCCTTGAAGAAGCAATCGAATGCTCCATTCAAAAACCGAAGTACTTTATCTTTGGTATCGCTCCATCTGATGCCTTTTTAAAAGAACATGAAAGAGCAGTCATGATAAAAGCGATGAAAGCAGGACTAGATATTATTAATCCTCTTCAGGAATTTCTTACTGAAGATGAAGAAATGATAGGCTATGCAACGCAGTATGGAATAGAAATCCATGATATTCGTAAACCTAAACCTAAAAATGAATGGAAGTTATTTACTGGGGAAATTCTAAAAATAACTACTCCGATTATTACAGTACTAGGTACAGATGGTGCTTGTGGAAAACGAACAACTGCGATGATTATTGAAAAGGGTCTGAAGGAAAGAGGATATAAAACGGCTTTTATTGCAACTGGACAAACTGGCTTGATTCAAGGAGCTTCCTATGGACTTGCAATGGATGCCTTTCCACTACAATATGTGATTGGTGAGCTAGAGAGTGAAATAGTTAGAGCGAATGAAACGGAACAGCCGGATATTATTATTGTAGAAGGACAGGGTGCATTAAGTCATCCAGCCTATGCAAGTTCATGTGGAATTTTAAGAGGATCTAGAGCTAAAGCAGTTATTTTACAGCATCCTCCAAAGAGAAAAGTTTTAGGAGATTTTCCTTTTGTGAAAATGCCAAGTGTACAAAGTGAAATAAATCTAATTGAGAATTTCAGCGAGACGAAAGTAATTGGTATAACACTGAACCATGAAGAAATGACTGATCTAGAAATAGAAAACACAATACGCGAATACGAAAGCACATTCAGTCTTCCGGTAACGGATGTTTTGAAAACAGGTTACGATAAAATAATTGACCCTATAATTGAATTCTTCCCGACCTTAAAAAACAAGGAAATGGTTGCTATTTCCTAAGTGGGTATTAATCCGAGGATTGAAATTAATCTTGATAAAATAAGACATAATGTAAAGGTTTTAAAAGGGTTGTATGGGAAAAAGGGGATAAAAATTACGGGAGTTGTCAAAGGGGTATTTGCCAACCACAAAGTTGCGAAGGTATTAATTGAAAGTGGTATTGAAAGTCTAGCAGATTCAAAAATATCTAATATAGAAAAAATGAAAAAAGCTAATCTAAAAGCAATCTTTATATTATTGCGGACACCCGCAATGAGTGAAATTCAAAAGGTTGTAGAGTTTGCAGACATTAGCATGAATACAGAAATCGAAGTAATTAGAGCTTTGTCAGCCGAAGCGGTGAAACAAAAGAAAACACACGAGATTATACTAATGGTAGAAATGGGAGATTTAAGAGAAGGAACTTTGTTGAAAGATGTTCCTGCTATTATTCGTGAAGTGTTAACACTACCATGTATTAAAGTTTCCGGTATCGGTACAAATCTCACTTGCTATGGGGGAGTCATCCCTACAGAAAAAAACATGGATGTGTTTTCCACCTTTGTTAAAAACATAAAAAGACAATTTGGTTTACCTCTCACGTATATTTCAGGAGGAAATTCAGCGAACTACAATTGGTTTATGAATACCGCTGATGTAGGAGAAGTTAATAATATTCGACTTGGTGAGGCTATTTTTTTAGGCTGCGAGACTGTAAATGGAAAAACAATTCCAAAACTATTTTCTGATGCCTTTTGCTTTATTGCTGAAGTAATAGAATCCAAATTAAAACCATCTGTTCCATACGGACAACGTGGTAAAAATGCATTTGGCGAAGTATTATCCTTTCAAGATCGAGGAATTATTAGAAGAGCGATCGTTGGGGTTGGCCGCCAGGATGTACTGGTATCTGGATTAACTCCAATTTTGCCACTTGAAATTCTTGGTTCTAGTAGTGATCATATTATTTTAGATGCAAAAAAAGTCCATTTAAAAGTAGGGAATGAAGTTGCATTCTCCCTTAGCTACGGTGCTTTACTTACAGCAATGACTTCTCCTTCTATTAATAAGATATGTATATCTCAGATGCGAGAATCAGTAGAAGATCATTCTGATTCACCGACTCTTAAAAATTTCCTTACCTCAATCCAATCTAAAAATGCTTTATTAGAACCTGTTCAAAATGCCTTGATATTAAATAGAAAATGAAAGTATAATAAATTCCAACTACTTATTTCATCGTTTATTTTACTACCATAAGTTTTATTCAAAGCGAACCGTAAAAGCCCGTCTAAAAAATGGAGCTTTAGCGGTTTTTCTCAATTTTTAAAAAAGAACAAAATCAATATACGACATATTTGTAATTAAGTGCAAAAAGCCGCTTTTCTTATATATTTCACTTATTTTAAATTATGTCGTATGTCAGTTTTGCTCATTTACTGTTTTTCACGTTTATCTTGTTACCATAAATTTTATCCAAAGCGAACCAGCAGCGTCTATATAGAAAGAGGGTACTCTGTTTATTTTCTTAAAAAATAATAAAGTATATAGAATTTCTGCAGCATATGTCTAGCGTAAGTCGCCCGTGCTCCTGCGCAAAGCTCGTCGCAGAAGAACGTTGACCCCGAGGGCCTAGACATAGGCGCTTCGGCTTTTCTCATATAAAAGTCTGCTCTTTAAGAAGAGAGATAAGAATGGATTTCACTAAGAAATATAATATTTTTTTATATTAGTGGACAAACTAAAAAATCTGTTGTATACTAAGTTTAATAATTAAATTGCTTTACGAGAAATGATGAATTCGCATATTACAAAGAGTAATCGCGATTGTTCGGTACTTTTTGTAATATGTGAATTTTTTTAACTTATGGAGAATTTTATATTATTTAATTTAAATTTATGGAGGTTTTTTTAATGACACAAGGTACAGTAAAATGGTTTAATGCAGAAAAAGGTTTTGGTTTTATCGAGGTTGAAGGTGGAAATGACGTATTCGCTCATTTCTCAGCAATCCAAGGCGACGGTTTCAAATCACTTGACGAAGGTCAAAAAGTTGAATTTGAAGTTGAAGAAGGTAACCGTGGACCACAAGCTACTAACATTACAAAACTTTAATTCTTAGGAATTAGGTTAATGCTAGTCTTAAATTAGAGACACTCTTAATTGAGTGTCTTTTTTTTATTTAAAATATAGATGTATAATGATTTCAGGTTGTACAATATATGGCGTTGGTGAAATAAAATCCCTTTCTTGATCAAACAGGAGAAAGGGATGGAATTTCACTAATGTCATTTTTTTATCGATATCTCTGAAATGGAAAAACCCCTGATCTACGCTGATTTCGTTACGAGCGGACGCGCTGCCTGGGGCGTGCGGTGAGCCTCCTTGTCGCGAAAACCGCTAAAGCGCCCTTTTTCTATGCGGGCTTTCTGGTTCGCTTTGGACAAAACTTATGGTTACAGAATAAACGAGAAAGAAATCGAGGAGCTAGGCGACTACGTACGTCACCTAGCTCCTCGATCGTTTTCGGTCATCCTATTACGATTGCTTGTCCGTCGGCCCCCCTAAAACATCGAAGGGAAAAGGGTGAATGCTTTTGGGAAGAAAAGAGGATCCACTTTTCTACAATATAATTCTTGCTTATTTTTAAGGGAAATAACCTTTTCTACATAAGATACTAGAAAGAAATATGGCTCTGTTTTGAAGTGACTCAAAAGAATGGGGTAGCATTTATCCAAGTAAGAAGGGAAATGACAGTCAAAATTGCATCTTTGGCGTCCTCTTTAGGTAAGTGTGTGGTACCTCTCTTCTTGAGCCGTTGATTTTCTTTTAAGTAAAAGTGTAAGCAATAACACTATCCGAAGCGACTAGAAGTAATTGTACAAACTTTGTTCCAAGTAAGAAAAGCGCAATCGCCTATTACTGCGTAAGGTGGCAAATGGGGATGGGGTAGGTCTGTTGTTAACGCCAGACATGACCTGCTTCGCGCAGGAGTTTACGCTAGACATATTATGCAGAAATTCTATTTTCTTATCTTTTCAAAAAAAATCAGGTTTACTGACTTTCTGAACAGTCCTGTGATAACTAAATAAATCAATTATAGCCGACTAAAATTCTTCACTACCGTCATTTGACAAAGAATCAAAAAATACCCCATCTATGAGTTAAGGACTCAGATGGGGTATTTGTATATGCGTATATGTATTTAAATTATTGGAGCGGGTGAAGAGAATCGAACTCTCATCATCAGCTTGGAAGGCTGAGGTTTTACCACTAAACTACACCCGCATTATATACAGGTAAAAAAATAAATGGCGGTCCCGACCGGGATCGAACCGGCGATCTTCTGCGTGACAGGCAGACATGTTAACCGCTACACCACGGGACCGTTTTGGTTGCGGGGACAGGATTTGAACCTGTGACCTTCGGGTTATGAGCCCGACGAGCTACCACTGCTCCACCCCGCGACAATAATATACTTATTCTACTAACAAATTATTAAAAATGGAGGAGGAAGAGGGATTCGAACCCCCGCGCGGTCTTACCCGCCTGTCGGTTTTCAAGACCGATCCCTTCAGCCGAACTTGGGTATTCCTCCGAAATGTTATGAAGCAATAATTTACTTATTTGCGACATTACTTAGTATAAAGCATTTTCTTAATAAAGGCAAACTTTTTTTGCAGATAACAAAGTAAAAGGGTTTTATCGACTTTAAATGCGGTTTTTACGATTTTTTCTAGATTGCTTTGGACAGTAACTAGGCTCCTATTATTTTGCAAAGCATTTGGCTTTTTTCTTTGCATGTTTTAGGGGAGCAATGGACAAATAATAGTTAATAGGGTGGCTGAAAAAAGTAGAGGATCCAAGTGACTTTGTCACTTGGATCCTCTACTTTTTCAGTGTTTAGCTATTCTATCATAATAATTTTCGTTCAAGGCGAACCGACAATGTTTATTTGGAAAAAGGCTTGTTCGCTAGTAAATCCTTATTCCTCCGAAAACAGACCTGGCATACTCAAATAACGTTCGCCGTTATCTGGTGCTATGCAAAGAACTCGTTTTCCAGGACCTAGTCTTCTGGCAACATTAATCGCTGTCCAAACAGCTGCACCGGAAGATGGGCCAACAAGAATTCCTTCTAATCTTGCCAAGTCTCGAGTGGTATTCAAAGCATCTTCGTCTGAAACTTGAACAATTTCATTATAAATATCTGTATTTAAGATCGATGGAATGAATCCAGGGCTCGTTCCGACTAGTTTATGAGGTCCGGGTTGTCCTCCTGAAAGTACTGGAGATCCCTTAGGCTCTACGACAATAATTTCTATATTCGGAAGTTTTTTTTTAAGAGCTTCACCTGTTCCAGTTATCGTACCACCCGTTCCCGCTGTAGCGATAAAGGCGTCCAGTTTGCCACCTGTTTGCTCAATAATTTCTGGAGCAGTTGTTATCCTATGGATAGCGGCGTTCGCTGGGTTTTCAAATTGCTGTGGAATGAAGCTATTTTCGATTTTTTCATGTAATTCGAGTGCTTTTTTAATGGCACCTGGCATCTTTTCTGCTGCAGGAGTCAAGAAGACTTGCGCACCATATGCTTTTAATATCGAAATTCGTTCTTGTGTCATATTATCAGGCATAACAAAAATTGATTTATATCCTTTGGCCGCAGCATTCATAGCTAATCCGATGCCGGTGTTTCCACTTGTTGGTTCAATAATAGTAGAACCTTTTTGAATTTTCCCTTGACGTTCGGCTGCATCGATTAAAGAAAAGGCCGCTCGATCTTTTACACTTCCACTTGGATTGAAATATTCTAGTTTTACTAGTACTTCAGCACATGTTTCATCAACGAGACGATTTAATCGAACGACAGGTGTGTCACCGATCAGTTCGTATATATGATTGACTATTTTATTTGGCATGTAAAGAACCTCCTTGTTTAATAATTAAATGAAAAATGATACATAATACATGTTAAGATAATCAAACAATACTATTATTCGTACTAATTTACAAGGAATTAAAAACCCATCCTATTAGAAAACTGCTCGGATGGGTTAATTTTATTCAAAAATAGCCTAATATATTTGTTTTACTAGTTTTAAATCTCATCATAACTAGTCATGGATTCCATATGGCTCGCTATCATAGCAATAATCGTACTTGCTTCTTCTTTGGAAAAGGTGAAGGTACTTTCATCCTCTATAATTTCTTCATCTTCCGTCCATAATCGATTGACTCTTCGGAGAACGCCATCCCCGTTTGTGGTGTCTAAGCCAAATTGATAGGTTACTTCAACGGTATTCTCAATCTGAAAAGCCGTGACTTCAGGTGTTTCCCATTCCACGTCAATTTCTTCTAGAGTAATTTCCTGATCCAGGACTTCACCGAGATAAAGTTCATCCGTTTCGTCATCCTCTTCATATTCACTATCAACATCCATGAATTCATGGAAGCTTTCATGAACTGCTTCCACTATATCTGTTATGTCATCTAGAATAATTCTTGTCGGTTGTTGGAGAGACAAGTCAAAGCTTTCTGTGTAAAATTCTTCATTGTATGGGTCAAAGAAGAGGGTACAAAAGTAATCTCTTTCGTCCGTTTCTGTTTCAATGAAAAATTCAATTCGTGGATGTTTTGATCCTTGATTAATATTCACATGACCGATTTTTTCATATTTCTCACAAATTGAATTCAAATGATCCTGTAGCTCACCAGTTACTCTGTTAAACCATTCCATTGACATGTCATTATCGCCTCTTTTTCTTTTTTCTTCTTTTATCATCTCCAACTTTGTTCTGTTTATTTCACTCCATATATATCCATTTCCACTTTTATTCAGTTACCGTACATACAAAGTCGTAAATGAATGATGCATAATTTATTTGAGAATGGAAAAGCTATTTTGGTGCAGAAAAAAGGAGGAATATAAATGACAAAAAACAAACCTAAGCCGGATGATCGAACAGATAACGTGGAAAAGCTTAAAGATATGGTGGAAAATACACGGGATAATATGGAAGCTGCTGAAGAAACAATGGCTTTTGCTGACGGCGAAGAACTAGAGGCGATCAGAGAGAAAAATGCACGTCGAGAAAAAAGTATTGACGGTTTTAGAAAAGAAATATTAGATGAAGCTACAGCACGCAAAAAAGGTTATTCACAAGATCAATAAATGAAAAAGTTCCGGCGAAAAACAAAATGTTTTTCGCCGGAACTTTTTATTGTACATTCAATTTATTTAATTTCTCTTTATCTTGGTTCAATTGCTCCTGAAGTGTACTGATAGGTTCCAATTCCCCTCTACTTTCGAGGGCCATAGTGACCGAACGTTCTGCGCGTTCAATCATATTCCGTGCGTTCTGAATTGCCCGTTCTGTTGGGTTTGTAAATGCTTCTCCAACAGCAAACGTGACATTATCGACAGAATTATGCAATTGACCAATGACGGTATCTTCTTTCCAACTCATTTGTGTGTGATCATCCATAACAAAGTCCTCCTTCATAATCAATATGCCTTACTATGGCATTTTCACACGATGAATATTCATTAAATAGTTTTTACGTACTTGGGAATAATAGCTTTTGAAAGATGTTAAAAATAATAAGGAGGAAGTAAAGTGACTATACACAAACCAGGACCAAATGATTCAGCGGATAATAAAGAAAGACTAAAGAAAACCATTAGTAATATGGAAGCAGCTGAAGAAGCACTAGAATTTGCAGAAGGAAAAGAACGTGCTTCGATTAAGGAAAAAAATGCAAGACGGCAAGAGAACATTGAAGACTTACAAAGTGAAATAAAAGCAGAAGATGAATCCCGTATAAGAGGATACTAAAAAATTATATGTACTAGGTTAGGGATTACATCCTATCCTAGTATTTTTATCATATTTACATTTATTTTGGACAGACTAAAAAGTAAAAGGTGATGTGTATGATAATCGAGAGGTCGTCTGAGTGGAAAGAAGGCTTTACAAATAGATTAGAAAATCTGGAACCATGGCAAAACTGGACACTATACAATATGAATTACGAAATTGTGAAAGCGAACTTGATTACGGATTTTTATGGTCTTCAATCTCCTAAATACCTACCAAATCTAACTCCCCTGAATCATCAATTGAAAGTGGCTGAAACGGTCATTGAAAGAATGAATGGAAAAGCAATTCTTGCAGATGAAGTTGGACTCGGTAAAACGATTGAAGCAGGTTTGATATTAAAAGAATACCTCGTTCGGGGCCTTGTAAAAAAAGCGTTAATTTTGACTCCTGCTTCCCTGATCAATCAGTGGGTCGAAGAGTTAAACTATAAATTTTATATTCCTGCCATTCCTTATAAAAAAAATACCCCAATAGAATATTACGATGTAGTAGTAATGAGTATGGATACAGCGAAAAAAAGTCCTCACAAAGAATTAATCTACGCGCAAGATTATGACATGATAATCATTGATGAAGCTCATAAGTTAAAAAATCATAAAACGAAAATTTATGAGTTTGTGCAAGGTTTAAAGAAAAAGTTTTGTTTGTTATTAACTGCCACGCCAATACAAAACAATGTGTTTGAACTATTTTATTTAATTTCTTTACTAAAACCAGGACATCTAGGGAATTACGAAGCCTTTCAATCATCCTTTTCCGCAAGTAAACACAGTTTAGAGCACGACGATTATTTAAGGGAATTGGTAAACCAAGTGATGGTAAGAAATAGACGACAGGATACTGGAATTGAATGGACCAATCGTCGTGTTCAAATAATACCAATCGATTTTACGAAAGAGGAAAAAGAAGTCTACGAAATGATTTCAGAACTAAAAAATATGTGCCCTGTTTTTTCGGATACTTTCTCCATGATTACTCTACAAAGGGAAATGTGCAGCAGCAAAGAAGCTACGCAATTGACGTTAAGTAAAATGCGTGAAAAATGCGTAGAGCTAAAAGAGATAGAGTATATGGAATCAGTTATGCAAAAATTAATGGCTTTGGAAATGAATTCAAAAGCAGAAAAGGCTTATGAAATTATTTCTCAGGCAAATGATAAGGTTATTATCTTTACCGAATATCGAGCTAGTCAAGCATACCTACAGGATTATTTATATTCAAAAGGAATCACAAGCGTCCTTTTTAATGGGAAGTTCAGCAAAAGTAAACGAGAGTGGATGAAGCAACTGTTTAAAGAAAAAGCACAGGTTTTAATCGCCACTGAGTCTGGAAGTGAAGGGATTAACTTGCAATTTTGTCACCATGTAATCAACTATGATTTGCCTTGGAATCCGATGAAGTTAGAGCAACGAATTGGGCGCGTCCATCGGTTAGGGCAAGAACATGACGTTCATATTTACAATATTGCTATCCGTAATACGATCGAAGATTCTATTTTGGAGCTGCTTTATACTAAAATCGGTGTTTTTGAAAAAGTAGTTGGGGAGCTAGATGATATTTTAACCGCATTTAAAAAGACTATTTGAGAGGAGTGTCTATATGTACCCCCAGCAAGTTCACGATTATTTAGTAAAGTTTTTTGAAGAAAATGAGTGCCGTATTTTAAATAATGATGGCCATTACATTAATGTTCAATTAACGATTGATATGGATAAAAAAATTATGAATCGCCCTTATTACTGGAAATACTTGGAAAGTATAAATGGTGAGCCAAACCCAGCCCAATTAACCTTAATCACGGATCAAAATAATCTTATGGAAGGCGGCATAAAAGGGGAAGTGGTGCATTTCGGTTCTCCTCGACTAAGCCAACTATTTCAAACAACTAAAGAGTTAGGTGCATTTGTGCAAATGTATGAGAAGGTAAACAAGTTTGAAAAAAATATTATTTTAACTCCTTGGTTAGGTGTGAATTATAAAATATCATATTACAGTGATCAAACGAAAGAGATGCTTTATTCGCTAGGAATTAACTTAATGACAGGGAATCTAATAGAGGAATTTCAAGAATCATTAAGGGAAGTAGATTTAGATCCAATTATGACAGAGGGGGTTTTTCATTTACCTTATATTATAAAGCCCATCCGTGCTCTAGAGCGATTAGATTTGGTGATTGACAATATCGTACAACAAGATGATCATACGTGGGCAGAAGAAGCGAAAGAGAGATGGCAGAAAGATCAAGAGGTATTGGAATATTTTTACACGGGGATAGAAAAAAAGCCGGAATGCTACGATATGGAAAGAAAAGCGATGGAAGAACAGTACGAGGCAAGGATCAAAATTGAGGTTTTAAATGGTGGATTGTTTTACATGAAATAAGTAATACACCATTACCTAGAAACCAAGTGAGGAGATACGTGATTGCGGTCACTTATCTTCTCCATATCTTGTATTCCTCCTTTCAATAAACCGTTTTTGATGAGTGAGTATTGTTTATAGAGAAAACGGACATGATGCAAATAATAAAAGAGTTTATTAACGCAGAGTGGGTAGGGTGTTGCTATGGAATTAGAGAAAATTTCTAAGGTGCATATTGCTTTACTATTAGTAGTTACGATTATTTTTATATGGTCAGTTATTAAGCCTGTATCGTATTTGGATTGGTTAGCTGAAGTTAGTCCTGGAGTCGTCATATTAATCATTGTAATTGCAACGTATAACAAATTTCGTTTCACTACACTGTCTTATTTCATCATCGCTATTTTATCCATTCTGACGTTTATTGGTGGTCACTATACATATTCAGAAGTTCCTTTTTTTAATTGGATACAAGATGAGTTTGATTTGCAGCGAAATAACTACGATCGATTCGGACATTTCTTAAAAGGATTATCTGCCATTTTGATAAGGGAATTATTATTACGAAAAACGCAATTAACTAGAGGTGCGTGGTTATTCGGTATCACTGTTAGTATAGTACTGGCAGTTGCAGCACTGTATGAAATTATAGAATGGGCTAGTACTAAAATAAACGGCGGGGAAGAAGCAACAAAAGACTTTTTAGGTATGCAAGGTGATCAGTGGGATGCACAATGGGATATGACATTAGCTTTAATAGGTTCCATATTAGCCTTACTCCTTTTTTCAAAATTACATGATAAGTTGTTAAGAGAGAGTGGAAAATAGCCCAACTGAGTTCTCAACTCAGCTGGGCTATTTGTTCATGTTATTAAACTAAATAGACTGGTCTCTCTTTGTAATGTTAGTGTTACTAGAATTTACTGGTTATTCCATACGACAAGTTTAGTTTCTGTCATTTCATGAATGGCATATTTTAATCCTTCTTTACCTGTACCACTTTCTTTAACGCCACCGTATGGCATTTGATCAATACGATATGTTGGGATGTCGTTAATCATGACACCTCCAACTTCTAATTTTTTAGAAGCTTTAAACGCGGTTTGGATATCATTCGTGAATATTCCTGCTTGTAGACCATAATTCGAGTCATTAATCGCATCTATGCCTTCTTCAATAGAAGAGATGCGGTTTACAACGACGATTGGTGCAAATACTTCCTGACAGGATACCTTTAAATTTGGGGCTACATTCGATAAGATTGTTGGCATAAACACACCATTTTCGATTGTTCCTCCAGTAATAATTTCAGCGCCGTTTTGAACAGCTTCTTGTACCCAACTCATTGCTCGCTCTTGTTCTTTTGGATTAATCATGGCAGAAATATCTGTCGTATCTTCAAGTGGATTTCCAATGACAAGTTTCTTTGTCAGTGAAGCAAATTGTTCGATAAATTCTTCAAATAACTCATCCATTACATACGTGCGTTGTAAGGAAATACATATTTGTCCTTGATTTGAAAATGCCCCCATGACACATTTTGGTACAATTTGTGAGAGGTCCACGTTTCGATCAATGATTAAGCCGGAGTTTGAGCCTAATTCTAATGCGACTTTTTTTAATCCAGCTTTCTTTTGAATGCCAATACCTACAGCTGGGCTACCTGTAAAAGTAATCATTTTAACTTTGTCATGTTCAACTAAAGCATCCCCAACTGTTTTCCCACTACCTGTAACAACGTTAAAAGCACCTTTTGGTAAAGCAGTTTGGTCGATTAACTCAGCTAAAAATAGTGCAGAAAGCGGAGTTTGTGACGCTGGCTTTAGAACGATGGTGTTACCAGCTGCGATTGCAGGTCCTACTTTATGTGCCACTAAGTTTTGCGGAAAGTTAAATGGAGTGATGGCGGCGATAACTCCAATTGGTTGTTCGATAGTATAGCCAAAACGGTTCGCTCCGTTTTTGGCTGCATCCATTGGAATCATTTCGCCTGTTAAACGTTTTGCTTCTTCAGCTGCAAATTTATATGTTTCGATTGTGCGATCGATTTCTCCTAAAGCATATTTTATAGGTTTTCCTGCTTCCGAAGATATAATTTTTGCTGCTTTTTCACGGTTATCGATAAATAATTGTGTAAGATGTTCTAAAATTGCAGCACGTTCATAAGCGGTCAGTTCTGCCATTTGAGCTCTTGTATCATGTGCAACATCAATTGCTTGTTCCACTTCTTCCCGAGTCGCTTGTGGAATTTGCGCAATGACTTCTTTTGTGTGAGGGGAGCGGAGTTCTGCAAATTTTTCAGCAGTCTTCCATTCACCATTTACGTAAAATTGCTTTTTCATCCAATCATCCTCCAATATTAAGTTTCCTAATTCAAGTATACCGACTTCTCCAATTAAATACCCTTGATTTCCATTTTGAATCTACAGCAAAATAAGTTATTAATAAAGATTGTAGTAAACAAAAACCCACTCCAAGTTACTAACTTGGAGTGGGTTTATTACTAAAGCAATAAGAAAGTATATAAAATTTCTGCATAGTCTGTCTAGCTCCAGCGCCTTGCCCCTCGGGGTCAAATGGGTAATCACTGCGGTGGCTGAAGAGCTGCCTCCTCGCGATTCCCCATTTGCCTGTCGGGGCAGTAATAGGCGCTTACGCTTTTCTTATTACAAACTATCGCCAAAGTCTTCTCTAAATTTAGCTGCTAATTTATCTGGCCAGTCAGTTTGAGCACCTAATTTACCAAAGAAGAAGCGCATTGTTGTCGGTTCTTCTACGAATTGAAGTCCACCTATTAACTCACGGTTTTCATACAACCATACGATGCGATCCACTGCGTATTTTACTTGTGACAGTGTAAATACACGTCTAGGCATTGCTAGTCTTACAAGTTCCATATGTGCTAAGGGTTCAACGCCATTTGCATCGCGTTGTTCGGACATTGTACCGCGTTCCATTCCACGAACACCACCTGCAATATAAATTGCAGCTGCAAGGGCAGCGGCTGGATATTGTTCTTGCGGAATATGACTAATAAAGTCCATTGCATTGACATGACATCCAAGTCCGCCAGCTGGAGTAATAACAGGAACACCATTTTTGATTAATTCATCTGTCATATAAGAGATAAATTGTGGTCCTTGGTTGATCATTTGTTCATCCATTGTTTCATCCAGACCAACTACCATCGCTTCCATCTCACGAACAGACATTCCTCCGTAAGTTAAGAAACCTTCGTAAAGTGTAATATATTCACGCATTTTTAAGTATGCTTCTTCGCTATTAGTAATAATACCGCCACCACGAGCAAAACTGAGTTTACGCGCTGAAAAGTAAGTAATATCCGCAAGGTCTGCAAATTCACGAGTAATTTCACGAATAGACTTGTCTTTATATTCTTCTTCACGTTGTTTAATGAAGTAAAGATTATCTGCCAGTAAGCTAGCATCTAAAACAAGCAATAGATTATGCGCGTCACAAACTTTACGAACTTCACGCATATTTTCTAATGCAAATGGTTGTCCGCCAATTAAGTTCGTTCCTGCTTCCATACGAACAAAGGCAATTTTATCTGCTCCATTTGTTTCGATTAGATTAGAAAGTTTTTCAATGTCTATATTTCCTTTGAATGGACAAGTACTTGTTAAATTTAAAGCTTCATCTATGAATACTTCTTCCACAATTCCTCCGTTTAACACGATATGTGCTTTAGTAGTTGTGAAATGGTAGTTCATCGGAACAATAGACCCTTCCGTCACATATGCTTGAGAAATAATATTCTCGCAAGCACGGCCTTGGTGAGTCGGTAAAAAGTATTTAGTGCCGAAAATTTCTGTTAGTTTTTCTTCTAGTTTTGTAAATGTAGCAGAACCTGCATAGCTATCATCTGCTTCAAGCATGGAAGCTTGTTGACGATCACTCATCGCATTCACGCCACTATCTGTCAGCATATCCATGAAGACATCTTGGTTTTTCAATAAAAATGTATTATATCCCGCTTCTTTCATTGCTTCTAGGCGTTGCTCAACTGGAGGTAAATTCAGTTTTTGTATAATACGAACTTTGTGCATTTCCAATGGAATTTTTTCACCCGAATAAAATTTAATAGTAGACATGTTCATTCACTCCTGTGATCTATGTATTTGTGCGCTTTATCGCTTCAACGCGTTGGTGTATTAAATGTTTATATTATCATACATGATTAGACAATTTTTTGGAAGTCTGTTTATCTAGATCTTAATTACGAAAATTCTTCTATTGCTTTATGAATCATATTACTGAGTGTATCAACTGGTTCTGGTATGTATTTTTTACAATGAATGGATATTATCTGTGAATTAAAGTATAATTTAATTAAAATGATTATTCTGATTTTATAGAATCATTAAGCTGGAATTTGGCTATAAAATAAATGGGGTGAGAAATTGTATTGTCCGTCATGTGGTGTGAAAAATGAAATAGGGGCAAATTTTTGTTCGGGCTGTGGAGAAGTTTTGAGTGCTTCTAAAAATAGCTCGAAAAATTTTCTGATTACGGGGGTTTTAGTCTGTTTATTCACGCTAGGTGGCATTGGTTACGGTTTTAAAGAGTCTTTTTTTGCAAAGGATGAAGCCATTCCTGTCATAGAAGAATTAAAAACGTTGAATAAACAAGCACCAGTTGCAGAAATAGAGACAAAAAAAGTTGCTATTCAGCAAAAAGACAAAACAAAAGTAATACAAGAAACGATGCCTAAAGTATTTACAATATTAACTGAAGTAGGGCAAGGGTCTGGATTCCTCTATGAACAAGGTGGATACATTGTAACGAATGCACATGTAGTTGCAGGATATACCGATGTAATTGTTCGTAATTCTGCCGGGAAAGACTCGAGTGCAAAAGTTATTGGAATATCAGATGAATCGGATGTTGCATTACTTATTTCTGCTGAATACGCAAAAGTCAATCCGTTAGAAACAGAATTAGAAGAATCAATTGTTGGTACCGAAGTGATTGCACTTGGAAGCCCTCAAGGTTTTGAAAACTCTGCATCGATTGGATATTTGACTGGTGTTAATCGGGATATAGAATTTGGATTTCTCTATGAACATTTGTATCAGATTGATGCGCAAATTGATGAAGGAAGCAGTGGAGGTCCTTTGATTGATGCAAAAACAGGTAAAGTAATCGGCATTAATTCCCTATTGTTCAAAGAAAATGATGTGTTCGGTTTTTCCATCCCTATGAATACTGTGACTTCAATTTTAGACAACTGGATTTCAAGTCCTATGAATGAAAAACAGGTTACTTCTCTATTTGGAGTTTACGAGGATTATACGTATAGTGATGAAAATGTATCAGAAGACACTTATTATGAAGAAGATGCGTACAGTGAGGAAAGTATTCCGGAAGATACTTCTGACGAGGAAGATGCAAATAGTGATGAAATTGCTTCTTATGAAGAAGAGAGTGTAGAAGATGACTGGAATGATAATTCATTTGAAGAGGAGTCTTTATCTAATTTTATTATATCGTTTAGAGGATACTATGAAATGGCATTGGCTGATGAAGATTTTTCCTGGATAGAGGATATGCTAGGGCCTGGAAGTATAGCTTATATAGATTTAGAGAAATATGTATATGACGTTTCTGGTCAAGGGGTGATCTTTGACTTTACTTCCAATACTGTAACAGCGGTAGAAATTTTTGATGATTATGCACTTGTTTCTACAAATGAAGAGTTTGATTTTACAAACGCAGCTGGTGAATATGAGAGTTATAATCGAGATAAAGAATACACGGTGATGATAGATAGTGAAGGTAATTATCAAATAACTGATATTTTCATTTATGAATAAGTAAAATATTATTCGTTAACAAATAACCAATCGATTGAGTTAACTCCTTCGATTGGTTATTTCTCTATGTATTGGACATATAAGCTCTTCATATAAATAACCTATTGTGCTCACTACTATTTTTAGCGTACAATATATCGAATTGATAGAATTCTAATAAATCTAAATAATTTATCAGATGAAAGAGAATGTAGGTGTTGGCTTGAAGCGTATTCATTATAGTTGGTTTGTTTTAATAATTGCCTTTTTCTCTATTATTGTAGCGGGAATTGTGAGGTCATCCTCAGGAGTATTTATAGTCCCTTTTGAAAATGAGTTTGGATGGGATCGGACCGTCATTTCTCTAGCTTTTGCAATTGGTCTTTTCTTATACGGATTATCAGGTCCATTTATGGCGGCATTAATTGAAGTAGTTGGATTAAAAAAGATGATGATTTATGCAATGACTACTTTGATGGTGGGCCTTGTACTTACAATTTTTATGGACCAAGCTTGGCAACTAATACTAATTTGGGGAGTCGTTATTGGACTTGGGTCAGGTGTATTTTTAACCGTGTTAAGTACCTATGTAGCGAATCGCTGGTTTGAGAAAAGAAGGGGTCTTGCAGTAGGGATATTAACAGCTGCAACGGCAACGGGCCAGCTAATATTGCTTCCTGTGCTAGCAATTCTAGTAGAGAATTATTCCTGGCGCTGGGCAATTGGGATGATACTAATACTTAGTTTTATTATGCTTATCGTTATTATATTATTCATGAAAAATACCCCAAAGGAAATTGGCATTCTTCCGTATGGGCTAGTTGAGGAACCGAAAGAATCGCTTACAGTGCAAAAGAAAAATCCGATTACAATGGCTTTTGGATCATTACGAGAAGCTGTAAGAGTAAAGGAATTTTGGCTATTAGCAGCAAGCTTTTTTATATGCGGGCTTTCTACAAGTGGCCTAATTGGCACGCATTTTATTTCTTACTGCATTAGTTATGGAATTCCGGTAGTTGCTGCAGCTTCAATGCTTTCATTTATGGGGGTTTTTGATCTAGTCGGTACGACAATATCCGGATGGCTATCAGATCGCTATGATAATCGGTGGTTGCTGTTTTGGTATTACTTGTTAAGAGGAGCTTCTTTGGTCTTTCTACCTTTTGCACTTCAAGAAGGCTCTATTACGTTTCTAGTTATTTTCTCCGTGTTTTACGGGTTAGATTGGATTGCAACTGTACCTCCAACAATTAGTATTTCAAGGCAGATTTTTGGGGTTAAAAAAAGTGGGATTATATACGGTTGGATATTTGCATCCCACCAAGCTGGCGCAGCGGTAGCGGCGTATGGTGGAGGCTTTATGTATAACATATTCGATTCATACACATGGGCATTTTTCCTTGCTGGAGTATTTTGTGTATTGGCCAGTCTGTTTGTTATTTTGATTAAGAAACAAAAAACGGGATTATTAATTTAATAAATAGTTTTTCCTGAGAATACCTACTAAAAGATATATTACAAATATATCTTATTCTAAAACCTTGTCATAAACTTGTTAACTCCAACACATCTAACTGCAATCGTGCTGACATCTCTACATGTTAAGCTAAGCTTCGTTAGTGAAAAGGAGGAATTTCATTTTTATGAAAAAATATATTGTTACTCTAACAGCATTTGCAGCACTATCAGTAGGAATGGTGGGTCAAGCATTCGCATCAAGCATTCATACGGTAGAAAAAGGTGAAACACTTTGGTCAATTTCACAACAAGAGAACGTAAGTATACAAGAATTACAAGCATGGAACAATCTAGATTCATCAGTTATATATCCTTCTCAAGCGCTAAAGGTGGAAGAAGTATCAACTTCTAAAACACATATCGTAGTTTCAGGAGATACACTTTTCAGTATTGCACAAAAGTATAACCTTTCTGTGGACGGCTTGATGAATAGTAATCAGTTGACAAGTGATTTAATCCATCCAGGAGATGAATTGGTTCTAGAAGGAACAAAAGTGGCTGTAGCTGGAGTAAGCACAACTTCACCAGCTTCTAGCAAGGTATCTAATACAGCAAGTACACCAGCTACTACTGAATCTACAACTCAAGAGATGACTGTTACAGCGACAGCGTATACAGCTTACTGTGAAGGGTGTTCAGGAGTAACATCAACGGGTATCGACTTAATTTCAAATCCAAATCAAAAAGTCATAGCTGTAGATCCAACAGTCATCCCATTAGGTTCACGTGTTTGGGTAGAGGGTTACGGTGAAGCAATAGCAGGTGATATTGGTGGAGCAATTAAAGGGAATAAGATAGATGTTTTCATTCCATCAACACAAGATGCACTAAACTGGGGAAGTAAAACAGTAACGATTAAAGTCTTAAACTAACTTAAATATAAGGAAAATGGGGCACAACTAAGCGTTGTGTCCCATTTTTCTCTTTTCTATTCGTAAGATCTTTCCCTCTCACTCACATCTCGTCGATTTGGAGACATTGAACCATGCTTAGGTTTTAAATTACCTAACTCAGCCAATTCAAGAGAAATTTCCTCTTTCTTACTACTTGGATTTTTAGCAAAAGAACCTCTATTATTACTAGCTCCTTGATGAGTACCATTTTTCATAAGAAAACCCCTCTCGACTTTTTTGATGCATTATTAATATGGTTGAAAAGTAAAAAAACATGTATGAAATATGAAAAATTATTTGATTTCCAAATGACCCTTTTCAAATTCCGCAGGTTTTTTCAAACATTCCACTGGGAATATAAACGTCCATGGCATGGTGACTTTTGAGGGAATAACTAGTGTTGTCAGTGTAAAAGAACTTTCTGCAACGATTTCATCATTTTCTATGTACACGAGTCTTTTTTCATTAAAAGTAAGCGTTTTTTGCGTGAAGTTATGGACAAGTACCGTGATTAATAATTCTCCTCTATGATTAACAGCGTTCCAGATAGGAGAGAGGCGAATGTTTTCAAGATTATTTTCATTTGTTTCAAGAAATATTGCTTCAATGTCTTTACGATCTTTGCTGGATAAAGCTTTGTCCCATGATGATTCGAACATTAATTTTTGCAAAGTCAAAACCTCCTCGAGTAGAATACATTTTAACATATACGGTGAGAAGTAGTGATTCCTCCATAGCAAACAATCCGGAAAGGCTCACAGGATGTACGATTTTTTCTAGATCGCTTTGGATAGATTTTTTAGCGTACATAATTACTAAAAGTAAAAAAATAGCTTAAGAAAGCGACTGCTTCAATTTCTTAAGCAATTATTTACAATAAAAGCAAAAAGAAATTTTCTAAAAACCTTTTAAACTTAGTTGACTTGTCGGCATTATTGAGATAATATATAAACAGATTTGATGACTGATAAATCAGAATCGAATTTACATTATGAAAACAATTTGTACGTAAATGATCCAATACGGAAAGTAAATATGAATAGAATAGTAGCTGAATAAAAAAGTAGAGGCGATTTTGATTGTAAACCTGATTAAAATCGTTTTTTTATATCTTTTATATAGAAAATTATAGTCGTACATAAGAATGTGTAATAAAGGAGGCGGTCATTTTGGGTAAAGTTTATTTAGTGGGAGCAGGACCTGGCAGTGTAGATTTAATAACCGTAAAAGGCTTGAGATGTATTCAAGAGGCAGATGTTATTTTATATGATCGTCTCGTTAATAAGGAGCTTCTTTCATATGCGAAGCCAGAAGCAGAGCTTGTTTTTTGTGGTAAGTTACCAAATTTCCATGCCATGATCCAAGAAAGAATTAATCACTTTTTGGTGAAGTACGCGAAGCAAGGGAAAATTGTGACGCGTTTAAAAGGTGGAGATCCGTTTGTATTTGGTAGAGGTGCTGAAGAGGCTGAGGTACTTGTAGATCATGGTATCCCGTTTGAAGTTGTACCAGGTATTACATCCGGTATTGCCGCACCAGCTTATGCAGGCATTCCAGTGACACATCGTGAACTTGGTTCCAGTTTTGCAATCGTAACGGGGCATATGCGTGAAGGAAAAGATGATTCTATCCATTGGGAAAGTCTAGCAAAAGGCATTGATACACTAGCGATTTATATGGGAGTTGGAAATTTACCATATATTTGTGAGCAACTTACTAAGCACGGGAGACCAGAAAGTACTCCAGTAGCGCTAATACACTGGGGAACGACAGATGCTCAACAAACAATAACAGGTACACTCGCTACTATTGTAGAAATAGCCAAAACCTCTGAAATACAAAATCCTAGCATGATTATTGTAGGAGAAGTTGTAAGATTACGTGAAAAAATAAAATGGTTCGAAAAAACGTTAATTGATTCAGAAGAGGTAAAAGCAAAAGAAATGATCGTTTAACGGAAGGAGGGTGACTCATGGAGGCAGTTTTATATGTAGGGCATGGTAGCCGAGTAAAAGCAGGAGCTAACGAAGCTATTTCTTTTATTGAACGGACACAACCACGCATTGATGTGCCAATTCAAGAAATTTGTTTTTTAGAGTTAGTCGAACCAAATATTAATGAAGGAATCGATCGATGTGTGCAGCGTGGAGCTACAAAGATTGCTGTTGTACCAATACTTTTACTTACCGCAAATCATGCGAATGAAGATATTCCGCTCGAACTGAACGAAGGAAAAAAGAAATATCCACAAGTTGGAATTACTTACGGTCGCCCTTTTGGTGTTCATCCTAAAATAGTGGATAGCTTGTATGATCGCATAATAGAACAGGGAAAACCTATCAAAAAAGATTCTCGCGTACTACTGGTCGGTAGAGGCAGCAGTGACCAGGCGGTTGAGCAAGACTTAAATGAAATAGCAAGTCTTCTAGGTGAAAAATATTTCTTCCGACAAGTAGAAACTTGTTTCTTATACGGAACAGGAAAGTCTTTTGAATCGGCTCTAGAAGATTTACAAAAGCATACCAGCCAAGTATTTATCATACCGTATTTATTGTTTACTGGAATTCTATTAAAAGGAATCGAGAAACAGCTTGCTGCATATTCGAACAATGAACAACAATTGATATTATGTAAAAGTCTTGGCTATGATCACCACGTACAAGATGTACTAGTGGAACGAGTAGGCGAACTGATTTCAAAATAGGGTTAACAAATATTATTTCTTAATTCCTGCTTGGCAGAAGTTACATTTTCAGAGAAGGGATGAATGCGAATAGTGGATAAAAAAGTGCAAAATCATGAACAAACCCTTGAAAATTTAAAAGAGATTATACCAACAATAAGTTATGGAACTATTACATTAGTTATCCAAGATAACTATGTAGTTCAAATAGAAAAGAATGAAAAATTTCGGCTGAAATAGTTGAAATAAAAAAGTACAGAAAATTAGTTTTGTGAGGTGGAAAAATTTGCAACTTCAAGTGATCAATAGTCCATTTAATGAGGAACAAGTAGAATTACTCAATCAAATTTTACCAAAATTGTCAGAGGGGCAAAAAATCTGGTTAAACGGATATCTAAGTGCTCCGATTGCTGCAGGTTTTCCAATAGGAGGAATCATCGAACGAGATGTACCTACTATTAGTGAGGCTGCTGTTACAGTAACAAAAGAAGCGACGATTCTATTTGGATCACAAACTGGCAATAGTCAGGCTTTAGCTAAGAAATTAGCAAACAATCTTCAAACAGACAACTTTGAAATAACGCTAGTCTCCATGTCAGATTTTAAGCCGAATACTTTGAAGAAAATTCAAAATTTATTAATTGTAGTGAGCACACAAGGAGAGGGAGATCCGCCAGATAACGCGATTCAATTACACGAATTTTTGAGTAGTAAAAGAGCGCCGAAATTGGATCAATTACAATACTCCGTCCTATCATTAGGTGATACATCGTATGAAAAGTTCTGCCAAACAGGCAAAGACTTTGATGAGCGCTTGGAAGCATTAGGAGCTAATAGACTAGCACCAAGAATTGACTGCGATTTAGATTATGATGATGCAGCTGATGAGTGGATATCAAATGTACAAGGAAAACTTAATGAGTTGTTAACTGGAAGTTCATCTACGCAAGCGATATCCAACTTAGATGTAGGGAACGCTAGTGAAGAGTCCACTTATTCACGTAAAAATCCATTCCAAGCAGAAGTACTTGAAAATTTAAATTTAAATGGACGTGGATCAAATAAGGAAACACGACATTTAGAGTTATCAATTGAAGATGCTAATTTACAGTTTGAGCCGGGAGATAGTTTAGGGATTTTCCCGAAAAACGATGAGTCGTTGGTAGACGCATTGATTGCAGAACTGGGCTGGAATGCTGGTGATCAAATAGCAACAAAAGAAAATCAAGCACAAACTTTAAAAGAAGCGCTTGTTTCTTATTTTGAAATTACAGTACTTTCAAAACCATTGCTAGAAAAAATAGCCCCATTTACGTCGAATACTCAGCTGCATGATCTTTTGAAAGAAGAAAATGTACAACAGTTAAGAGAGTATTTACATGGTCGTGACTTGTTAGATGTAGCACAAGATTTCAAACCGTGGACAGCATCTGCGAGTGAGTTTGTCTCTGTGTTACGTAAAATACCTGCAAGACTGTATTCCATTGCGAGTAGCCAAAAAGCGAATCCAGATGAAGTTCATTTAACAATTGGAACTGTTCGCTATGAAGCGCATGGTCGTGATAGAAAAGGTGTATTCTCAGGAGCTTGTGCAGAAAATGTTGAAATTGGAACTGCATTACCGGTTTATGTACATCACAATCCTAACTTTAAGTTACCTCAAAACCCTGAAACGCCAATCATTATGATAGGAGCAGGAACAGGGGTTGCACCGTATAGAGCTTTCTTAGAAGAAAGAGAAGAGCTAGGTACTGAAGGTAAATCATGGTTATTCTTTGGAGACCAACATTTTGTAACAGACTTCCTATACCAAACGGAATGGCAAAAATGGCTTAAAGGTGGAGTATTAACAAGAATGGACGTCGCTTTTTCACGTGATACAGAGCAAAAAGTATACGTTCAACACCGTCTAAAAGAGCAAGCAGAAGAGATTTATAAATGGTTAGAAGATGGAGCAGTAATCTACATTTGTGGAGACGAAAAGAACATGGCTACTGATGTTCATGCAACATTACTAACAATTATCGAGGACCGAGGTTCTAAAACTTCTGAAGAAGCAGTCGCTTATTTAAATGAGCTACAGCAACAAAAACGTTATCAACGAGATGTCTACTGAAAACATCGAAAAAGGAGTTTGACTAATGACTGAGAAAATAATATTACCACCACAACCAGGAAAACGTAGTGATGTAGAGCGTATTAAAGATGAAAGTAACTATTTACGTGGATCACTTGTGGAAACGATGAACTACCCGATTAGTTCGGGAATTCCAGATGATGATAACCGTTTACTAAAATTCCACGGTAGTTATTTACAAGATGACCGAGATCTTAGAAATGAGCGTCAACGTCAAAAACTAGAACCTGCTTATCAATTTATGATTCGTATACGTACGCCAGCTGGTGTCTCTACAGCTGCGCAATGGCTTGAAATGGATAGACTTGCAAATAAATATGGTAACGGCACATTGAAGTTAACAACTCGTCAAGCTTTCCAAATGCATGGTATTTTAAAATGGAATATGAAAAAGCACATTCAAGAAATAAACAATGCATTGTTTGATTCGTTAGCAGCTTGTGGAGATGTAAACCGTAATGTAATGTGTAATGCAAATCCAGAACAATCGGATATTCATGCGGAAGTATTTGATTGGTCTTCTAAATTAAGTGATTATCTTTTACCAAAAACAACTGCCTATCATGAAATTTGGCTTGATGGGGAAAAAGTAATTAATAGTGAAGAACAAGAAGAAGAGCCGATGTATGGTGCACTTTATCTTCCACGTAAATTTAAAATTGGTATTGCAGTTCCACCACTTAATGATATTGATGTATATTCACAAGACCTAGGCTATATTGCGGTACTAGAAAACGATCAATTAGTTGGATTTAACGTATCAGTTGGTGGTGGTATGGGGATGACTCATGGCGATAATGAGACATATCCTCAGCTAGGAAAAGTAATTGGTTTTGTGACACCAGATCAAATCTTGGAAGTTGCAGAAAAAACAATTACGATACAACGTGATTACGGGAATCGTTCTGAACGAAAAAATGCTCGTTTTAAATATACAATTGATGCTCGTGGGTTAGATTGGTTTGTAGATGAATTACATACTCGCCTAGGGTGGAAGTTAGAACCTGCTCGTGCATATCATTTTGATCATAATGGTGATCGCTACGGATGGGTGAAGGGGAGCAAAGGGAAATGGCATTTCACGCTATTTATCCAAAGTGGTCGTATAAAAGATTTGGAAGATTATCAACTAATGACTGGATTAAGAGAAATTGCAAAAATCCATTCAGGTGAATTTAGATTAACTCCGAACCAAAACTTGGTTATAAGTAATGTGACGGATGAGAATAAGAGCAATGTAGAAGCATTGATTAAACAATATGGTTTAACAGATGGTTCGCATTACTCTGCTTTAAGAAGAAGCTCGATGGCTTGTGTAGCATTCCCTACATGTGGTTTAGCAATGGCTGAAGCTGAACGTTATTTACCATCATTGTTAGATAAGTTAGAGGTTATTGTAGACGAAGCAGGACTACGAGATCAAGAGATTCTTATTCGTATGTCTGGTTGCCCGAATAGCTGTTCAAGACCTGCATTAGGTGAAATTGGTTTCATAGGAAAGGGTCCTGGTAAATACAACCTATACTTAGGAGCCGGTTTTGCAGGTGAAAGATTGAATAAAATGTATCGTGAAAATATCGGAGAAGAAGAAATTTTACAAGTACTTCGCCCAATATTGTTCCAATATGCAAAAGAAAGAAATGAAGGCGAGCATTTCGGCGATTTTGTTGTTCGAGTTGGACATGTGAAAGCTACGCTAGATGGAATGGAATTTCATAATTAAGCTATGACAAGTTATTCGATGATGTTGAATATTAAGGGAAGACCAGCAGTTGTTGTTGGAGGCGGGAAAATCGCTTGTCGCAGAACGATTGGCTTATTAAAAGCTGGTGCCAAGGTGACTGTAATTAGCCCTGATATTCAGGAACAAATGAATGATTTATGGAACGAAAACCGTGTAGATTGGGTACAGAAAAAGTTCGAAGCTGACGATTTACATGGAGCTTTTATAGTTATTGCTGCTACAAATAGTAAAGAGGTAAATCTTTCTGTCGCTGAGAATGCAGGAGTTAATCAATTAGTTAATATTGTCGATGAACCCGAACTGAGTACATTTCATGTCCCTGCTACACTAACGAGAGGCGATTTAACTATTAGTGTAGCGACAGGCGGAGCTAGTCCAACGCTCTCACGCATTATTCGCAGTGAACTGGAAGAAAAGTATGATAATTCATATGTTGGCTATTTAGATTTTTTGGCGACTGTTCGCGGGAAATTAAAACAAGTGAGCATGGACGAGTCGATGAAAATACACTATTTAATAGAAATTACGAATGAAAGTTTTCAAAAGTCAGAAGAAAAACAACGGGAGTTCCTGGAGTTTTTAGAAGGAATTTAATAAAGTAGACCGCTTGATGTGAAAACATCAAGCGGTCTACTTTTATTTATGATGACTAAGTTCCATTTTTACGGAAAAGCTAGTTTAGAAACAGGTACGATCATGCAATGAAAAAGTTGAAGAATGTGAATTACCTATCATTTTACAACAAGTTCTCTTTTTGTTACGATTGTTAAGTTGTCTGTCCTCAGACCTCTAATGTTTTGTTTAATAATGAAGAATCTACTACTAATTACATAAAAGAAGGTGTCTTATTTGAACGTACTATGGGGAATTTGCGGTATTTTGGTTGTCTTAGGTATTGCATTTTTATTTTCTAGCGCAAAAAAATCGATTAATTGGAGAACAATTTTCGTAGGATTAACGATTCAATTGTTGTTCGCATTTATTGTATTGAAATGGGAGACAGGTCGAGAAGTGCTAGTTGCTTTTTCAAATGGTGTACAAAGTTTAATATCCTACGCGAATGAGGGTGTTGTTTTTGTATTTGGACCAATTGCAGACACAGAAAAATTTGGATTTGTTTTTGCAGTTCAAGTTTTAACTGCTATTATTTTCTTCTCTTCTTTAATAGCTGCGTTATATTATTTAGGAATTATGCAGTTTTTTATTCGAATTATCGGTGGAGGGCTTTCTAAATTACTTGGAACAAGTAAAGCAGAGTCTGTGTCATCAGCAGCTAATATTTTTGTTGGACAAACGGAAGCTCCACTTATTATTCGACCGTTTATCGATAAAATGACAAGGTCGGAGCTTTTTGCGGTGATGACAGGTGGTCTTGCATCAGTTTCTGGTTCTGTTTTAGTTGGTTATGCGCTATTAGGTGTGCCTTTAGAATACTTAATAGCTGCAAGCTTTATGGCTGCCCCTGCAGGATTGATCTTAGCTAAAATGATGATTCCTGAAACAGAAGAAGTCGACGAAGATAACTTCACGCTGGAGAAAGATAATACTTCTGTTAATGTAATTGATGCAGCTGCACGTGGAGCTAGTGATGGTTTGAAACTTGCAGTTAATGTTGGTGCAATGCTACTTGCTTTCATTGCGCTAATTGCTCTACTTAATGGAATACTTGGTGGGTTAGGAAGTTTATTTGGATTTGAAGGAGTTACAATTGAAGGTATCCTTGGAGTTGTATTTTCACCATTAGCTTTTGCTATCGGTGTACCTTGGGCTGAAGCAGTGCAAGCAGGTTCGTTCATAGGTCAAAAGCTTGTATTGAATGAATTTGTTGCATATTCTGCTTTTGCTCCAGTAATTCCAGACTTATCGCCGAAGACAGTTATTGTAGTCAGCTTCGCATTATGTGGTTTTGCAAACTTCAGTTCATTAGCAATATTATTAGGCGGCTTAGGAGCAATGGCACCTAAGCGTCGTTCAGATATCGCACGTTTAGGAATGAGAGCAGTTGCTGCTGGTATGTTGGCATCGTTACTAAGCGCTGCAATAGCAGGTATGTTTATATAATAAAGTGTTGGCACCCATTGTCTATAGATAATGGGTGCTTTTTTAATTTTGAGATTTATTCGCCCTTGAACATAGTATTACGTACGATTATTTCTAGATGGCTATCTCTATTTTCTTCTTATAATAAATTTAGTCCAAAGCAAACCGTAAAAGTTTAGATAAAAAAAGTCTATTTTAGCGCTTTTTTTAACTAGGAAAAAATAAGTAAATTAACAAGTAATGGATATTAGTGGTATTCTGGGTTATAATTAAAGTATTGATTATTCAGAGAATTTGAGTGAAATTAATTGTTTGCTATTTTACTAGAAGAAAAACTACGTAATAAAAGCTGGAATTGGAGGTAAATTCGTGATTAAAGATACTTTGTATGCGTTTCAGAATGATTCAGCTACAATAGAGAATCATCAATTTCGTTCTTGGGAGCATTATTATTACTCATATTTTCGTGAAAGTCGCGTTGAAGCAAAAAGTGATGAAATAGTAGATCATGCATCATTATATTTAACTAATTGGAATAAGCTAGCAGAACAATTACTGTCTGGAAGTACTAAATTACAAGAGACATATGCAGCGTATTTACCAGTTTTGGATGAAATGAATGGACAGATTAGTGACGTTGTTAAACTAAACGATACTTTGACATCTAAGATAGTACTTGGTGGATTTTGGGTAGGTCCAACTTTTGATTGTTTCTTTAAAGAGGCAGTGGGATTCTACGACATCAATAAAAAAGTGATTGAAAACTCTTTTGACCAATTCTCTTTATTTATTAAAGAAACTACAATGGAGGCATTAAATTATACGCCAATGAAAGTGATGGATATGTATTTTGGAAAAAGGGAAGAAGTGAATACAAATATCCAGGATTCAGAATCAGTAGAGCGGGTAAAAGAATTTATACCTGATACCAAAGAAATTTCACGAGATGTTATAGAAATCCAAAATAACCCTGTTTTAAAAGTCCGAAAAAGTCGAACAGATGATATTCGAAATTACATTACAATAATTTTGCAAGCGGAAAAAGAATCTGGTCAAGACTTCGCACTTATTTGTGCACGTGACATACACAATGGAATGACTTTAAAGAATAGCTATCCATCAGTGTGTTCGGCAATGGCTAGTATTCCATTATTCAGGAAGTTCGACGTTATATATGCTCCGCCTAGTGGGAAAAGTAGTAAGGTAACATATCGGTATATATTGAATGGAGAAAGTGAAAAATTGTTGCAATAGAAGAGAAACGTAAAATAACCCATCCATTGAGATTTATTGGATGGGTTATTTTTAAATTGAGTTCCAATTTATTAAAATCTAAGGCTCGTTTAGTTCAATCCAAATTCATTAATTAATGAAGCTAAGCCACCTTGGAAGCCACTGCCGATAGCGTTGAATTTCCATTCGCCACCATGTCGATATAGTTCTCCAACCACAAGTGCAGTTTCGATGGAAAAGTCTTCTCCTAAATCATATCTAATAATTTCTTCATTTGTATCTTCGTTTACAATTCTTATAAAAGCATTAGAAACTTGCCCAAAGTTTTGTTTACGTTGATCCGCATCGTGAATAGTAACAGTGAAAACAATTTTTTGTACAATGCTAGGAACAAGTGGTAATTTAACGATCATTTGCTCATCATCACCATCACCGTCCCCAGTTCGATTATCGCCAGTATGTATAACCGAACCTTCCTCACTTTGAAGATTATTATAAAAGATAAAGCTTTTTTCATTAAATGCTTTTCCGTTACCGTCTACTATGAAAGCAGATGAGTCTAAGTCAAAATCTTCGCCGCCACTGTATCTATTAGTGTCCCAACCTAGACCGACTATGACATTTGTTAAACCTGGATTCGTTTTTGTTAAATCAATTTTTTGCCCTTTTGATAGGTTAATAACTGACATTCTGTTTCCTCCTCATCCATAATATAATCAAATTATCGTGTACTTATTTTCTTTGACCATCTTCGTATTTTTTTTGTAATTCTTCTAAACGAAGGCGACCTTCTTCTCTCATTTTGCGGTTTTCTTCTTCAATGGCTTTTGTTTCGTTCATCCCACGCATAATAGTGTCCCACGTTTGCTCAATTGTTTCTATTTTTATGCTTGGTTGACCAGACATTTTCGCAATATCCACACTTTGTTTAGAAATATCATTGGCATTTCGTAAAAGCATTTCATTCGTTCGACGATCTAGTTCATTCATCGATTGTGCTACAAGGTTTTGTCTCTTTGCTGAAATAGCATTGATCAGACCTGTTTTAAATATAGGAATTGTTGTTACAAAAGCAGAGTTTATCTTACCAATTAACTTCGTATTCCCGCGTTGAAGCATTCTAATTTGTGGAGCAGACTGGTAGGATACTTGTTTTGCCATTTCTAAATCGTAAACTCGCTGATCCAGAAGTTCAATTGCATTTTGCAGTGAGTTCAATTCCATTAAAACAAGTTGATCTCCGGCTTCTGCTTTTTGTTGTAAAGCAGGAACTTGTTGTCTTAACTGATTAACTTTAAGTTCTCCAGCTAAAATATACTTTTCTAATTCCATAAAGTAATTAAAGTTTGCGTTGTACAGCTCTTCTAATGTAACGGTGGAGTTTTTCATCTCTTTTTCGTATTTTGTAATTTCTACGAATACTTTATCAATTTCGCTACCCATTGTTTGGTATTTATTGAACAGCTTGTCAATAATTTTTTCGCCTTTTTTAAATATTTTACCGAAAAAGGAAGGCTTTTCGACGAAGTCCTTCTTATCAAACTTATCCATAATTTTGCCGAGTTGCTTTAAAAGTTCACTTGATTCTTCCATGCTACTTGATTTAATCGTGTTTAGAATTTTCCCTGTAAAATTGGAAATTTCATTTGCAGGTTCGCGGCCAAACTCTAATAGCCCCACTTGATTTTTGGGATCGATTTTAGCGACCAGTTGTAATACTTGTGGATCTCGTTTCAATTGTGCTTTTAAATCGTTGCTTTCTAATATTTTTTCTTGCTGTTCAATTTCTAATTTTTGCAATTCCATTTATTTTCCCCCTTAAGTTACAGAAATCTTTTGAAGATTTTTTGTACAACACTTGGTTCTTTAAATGGTTCATCAAAGCTTCGATCATCCATCCAGTGCGAGTCAAATGTGCCTTCTTGTATCCACTTTTCTATATCCTGATGTCCTTTTGGATTGACATGGATGATATCCATTCCTAAAAGGTGCATCATGCATAATGCATTGGCATCGGATCTACTTAACTCAGGCCCATTTTCTTCATTGTATAGGAATATGGTAGGTACATATTGTGGATAATCAAACGTTTGTAATAGACGAATAATAAAATCCGGTAAAATCATGGATTGTGCAAATGCATATAATTGTAGATCTTCTATGGATTCATGTCCTTGACGAAGTAAAATTGGATTTTCTACATGTTTAGCAATGGTTTCCCCGATAACTGTTTGTGTTCCAATAGGTAATTTTTCAAAAGTCCACCAATTTGCATTTCTCATTTTTTCAGGATCTAATAATCCATTCGCACCTAAAGCATCGCGGTAGTGAAATAGCTGGTTAGTTTTTTGCTCTTTTGTGAATGGAAACTGACGAATTAGATGTGTATCATCTCGTTCTGTTAAAGAATGTACATTATTCCAAAAGCGCTTTCGATTCCGATCGATACCCATGAGTTTGGCAAACACGACAGGGATTGTAACTACTCCATTAGTCACATCAAAGTGAGGGCGAACCATTGCTCTTTCTTTTGCCAATAAAAATGCCTCATCCTCAGTAGTTTTTAATCGGATCGAATTAGTAGAATACGATTTAAACTGAAATGGCTTATAAAGGCCTGAGTTTTCATGGTGCATAATCTCGTTTACTTCTTGAGTTGCTTTAAATGCGACAGTTCCTGCAATTTTAGGCATTTCCTCGGGTAATGATTTTGGGACACTTGCTACTTTTGGAAACTTATAGCTATGGTCTTCATCAATCTCTAACATTAGTGTTGGCCAAGTTTCATCACATGGATTGAAAATGACTAGGTGGAATCCAAAGTTAGCAAGGTATGTAAGGAACCATTTTTCACTTGGCGTAGCAGAGCCGTACCAAAGATATCCAGGAAGTCCTGTTTCAAAATCCACTTTTTCTAGTGCTGGTTCCACATGATTGAAAATCCATTTCACCAAATCTGTTGTAATCCGACGATATTCGTGGTGAAGTGTTCCTTCTGAATAGGTAGATTGGAGCGTTTTTAATATGTCGATTAATACTGTTCTTATGCGTCTATTTAAACTAAGATCATTTAGCCTTGGTAATAAGGAATGTCCCTCAAGGAAAGCTACCATTCGATTTGGTGATAGACCTTTTTGAAAGAGCTTATTGATAGCACTCAGCTTTTCAGCCGGAATATGTTTGTTAAGAGCATCTGAAAGAATCATTAATTTACCATTGGAATCATTAACTTGTGTATGCAGGATTGTGAAATATTCGTCATCATCTAAGGAAACTCCAACGTATTGGCATACTAATTGAGGATACGTTAAGCGATCCCCTTCAATAGTAACTTGCGTAGGATCTCCTAAAGAATCTTTAAACCAAATACCAACGCTGGATGAATCCCACGAGTTCATCCGTATTGGATTCAAATTCACCATGGGTTCTTCCTCCTATTCATACATATTATAATAAATAATTACTAACTATTTTTAAAATTTCTTCCCCAGCTAATACTCCCGTTTGTTGTGTGATGCTAATGTGAGGGGGGAGTGAATCTATTTTCTGAACAGCCTCGCCGTGTGATGGGATAAAACCATGATCGGCACTCATGACCATGTCTAAATCAAGGTATGAATCTCCTGCTGCAAGTACTGTAGTCGCGCCAATCCGTTCTTTAACGAACTGAAGTGCGATAGATTTATTAATGCAGTTTGGCATAATATATAATTTTCGTCCTTGATGAGAAAGGGTAAATCCTTGCTCATAAAAGATATTGGAAAGGTTTTCAAGCTCTTCTACTGAAAACATTTTTTCATCTATAATCATGTAAACAAACCATGACTCCGCTTGTAAAACTTTAAGGACGAAACCTTTTTTAGCATATGCTTGAAGTTGTGGTAGTACATGTTCAATCGTTGTACAGTCTTGCTTTAGCTGCTGTTTAATTTTTTCTGACCATTCAACAAGAGGTTCACCGTTTTCTAAAATGACTGCTCCATTTGCAACGATTGCATACGTTGGTTGATACTGCGCATTAAATAATCCAGTAATTCGTTGATACTGACTAGCTGTTCTTGTTGTAACAGGCAAAAAGCTGATCTCTGAAGGAAGTTGGTCGAAAAGCTCTATTCCTTTATTCGTCATATAGGCAACTGGCTTGTCATCGACCCATTCAACAGTAGAAAGGTCTTGTTCATTGACCTCAGTACCTCTTGAGTTTTTACTATATATAAGTGTTCTATCCAAATCACTAGCAAATAGAATTGTCATAATCTATCCTCCGATTCTATCAGTCCAATAGCTAGATAAAAAAGGTCTGGTACTATCTCTATAGGAATATTCTTTTCCCTACATAACTGTAAGATGTGTTGAACTGATTCTTTGTTTGTATCACGTAGTAGAATTTTAAAAGGTTTCCTTCTTAACAATACCCTTGTTGTTTCTCCAACGCTAGGTTTTACCTTACTTATATCAGCCGTTTTATAGAACTTCTTGGCAATGAATTCAACTTCTCGCATGCCTCTCCACGTTCTTTCGTTCGTGATAGGAAAGTCAGCTGCTAGCTTATTAATAAGTGATTCCTGATCATGAAAGCGTTTTGAAATATTAGCGATGAAATCATTAGAGACATCGTCTTTTTCTAATTCAGCATAATATTTAGCCCCATGGTAATCGCCTGGTTTAATAAATTGCTCATTTAAAATGGTTCGGCTAACTAATCCAGAAACAGTTGAATTAAGGCAGGCATTTGGAATAAGAAAATCAGTTCTAGTTCCAAAAAGAGTTGCACATTCTCCTGGATCAGATAGAACTGCAAGGTCATCATTTAGCTGAAGTTGGTATACATCATTTAGCTTTTGAACCGATTTTGTCAATTCTTTTTGAATTGCTCCTTTACCAGTCCAACCATCTACAAATTGTAGGTGGCTATTTGGGTAAAGTTTTCTAATAGCTTTGACCGCTTCTTCATCTATTCCTTTACCTCTTAGTATAGATATACTGAAGTGGGGCCAATTAAGTTTCAAAAAGTTGTTCGCATATCGTTTCATCAATATGCCGATTGGACTCCCTGCTCGTGCAAGGGAGATAAGTACGACCTCATCTTTGTTCGCAAATTTTCTGACGCGTCTCGTTAAGACTCCGACTAACAGCGCAACATGGTCTGCAGAATCTTTCAAAGCTTGTTGATATACCTCGGTGTACTCAGGAGAGGGGAGGTATTCAATCGGTAAGGATTCGGAATAGTGACTCCCTTGCTGAAATGATTTTTCTCTTTTTTCTATAGAGGATTCAATGTGAATATTCGATAAATCTTTAAGTAAAAACGTAATATCCTCTGGAGGATAACTAGATTTTACAAGTTCAGTTGTATTAAGCTTCACCATTTTCACCTCTTTTATTTGGCGGTGTTAGGGACAACCAAGTAACAGGTGCAATCGTTTCAAGATGAGTTAGTAATGGAAACCAAGTGGAATGGTCATTTACAGACTCTGCAATGACAATAATTTGGTCAGATCCAACATCTTGAAGATTGTATAAGTATTGGTCGATACCATTAGAATCGGGCAAGGTAAATTTACTCTTATATTTGATCGGATAATTATTTTCATTTTTAGCGAAAATTGGACTTCTCGTTGTCGTTTGAACTGTTGTCTGTTCACCTAGTGCTAATGCAAATCTTTGAGGAATATAAATGTTTTCGCCCATACCAATCACAAGGGTAGACTTATTTCTATCTATGTGAGAAAGCTTGTCGATTAGCGATTGAATCCATTCGTCCATTTTGTCATGATGTTCACTTGTCAGACCAAATCTACCAGTAAACGTACTATATGTTGCAAATGTACTCGTATGTTTAGATGTTGTGAGAGCAGAAAACCCTTCGTCTGCTATTACTTCAAATTCTTTAGAACCATTTAAATAGTTTATTTCTTGTTCTTCTATTACTGCGGAGTTCAATAGTGAAAATTGGCCAGCAAGCATAGTGATTACTTCTGCCGAGATGCCATGGGTGTCCATTAAATGTATAAAATCATTTTGGTGTTTGTCATTTCTCCAGTCTAATATAGACAATATTTTATATCGCTTACCTGGATATGAATTATTTAACGCGATAATTAGATTGGACATGGTAAGGCCTGAAGTAATTTCATCATCTACTAAGACAAAAGTCTCCGCATCTGATAGGGTTTCTGTTGGTACATAGGCACGGTGTGATGTCGCGTGTGAATGCTCTTCTTCAAAAAAGAATGAAGGCTCCATATTCAGCATTTCTTCTCTTGTTGTGTGAATATAGATGGTATCTTCAAAATGGTTAAATACAGCATGCCCTAGGCCAGTTGCCGTTTCTGCAAATCCGATAAATACCGTTTTCGTTGGTAATTTTGATTTGTATTTTAAAGATTTTTCACTTAGCTTTCTATCAGGTACTCCTAAGTTGACCATGTCTACAATTTCAGCTAATTGTGGATGACTTTTTTCTCCTTCACTTACCATGAAAAGTGACGCCAATATTGAGCCTGTTCCTAGAGAAATAGCAGGATCAACGGCCAAGTGTTTGCCAAGTAAGCGACTCACGAATAGGAATTGTCTCTTTTTATTAATTCGGACACCCATTTGGAAAAGGGCTTCGGGTGAGAAGTTATATGGATTGTCTTTTATATCGATGGTAAGTTTTAAATCACCGTGTAAGTTATATGTTTTTAATGCATTGAAGGAAGTCGAATGTTGTAACATTTTCTTTTAGCACCCCATATATTTCTGCTTGAGCAAGAGTTTTTAAAGCCCAGTTGTAGTGAGGTTTAACCTCATTCATCTTATTCCTAGTAGGACTTCTCAGAACTCCATTGGATTCAGCGTGATTACCTATGATTAGTGAAGCATCTTCATATAATTCTTTTGACACAACATATGTAGCATTTACAATATCAATTTGGGAAGGATGGATACAGGTTTTCCCATTAAATCCATTGAAAGCATCTAGTTGAGCTTCGTTCCATAAAGTCATTTCAATACTATTTGTGCCTAATTGTAGTTTAGTTTGGGGATGCGGTTCAAAATATTCGAAGACAGGACCGGAAATAATAAAGTTATCTACTTGCCGATTAAATGTATTTAAAATTGCAGTTAAACAATTTGTAATTAGGTTCAAATCATAGATGGTTCGGTTGGCTGGTCGTCTCAGGCCAAATAGACTTGAAAAATCTGTAGCACCTACACGAATTGTTAATATCAAGTCTTCGAATTGTTTAAACAAACGGTAAAGGTTGGAGAGTTCTTCTGCTCGTGATTCTGCATAAATTATTTCTTTTGTTTCTAAAATAGGTAGTGCATACAAGTGAATGGAGTATTGATGATTGATCTCTTGTAAGCATAGAAAAAAACTTTTAGCATTGGAGGATGTACATTTTGGGAAAACAATACCTGTAAAAAGTCGCATAGTATTTCCTAGAATTGTTGCTATTTTTTCGAAATGTTGAACACTTCTTATTCTAAGAAACAAAAGTGGAAGATTATTTATATCGATTATTTTATTTTCATAATTTTGCTCGATTAACTGGAGCTCATTTATGATATTATTTTCTGCATCAATAAGTTCGAAATCAGAAACGGAATCTTCTAAACAAATGATTGCGCTTGTTAAATTTTTTAAGTTGTTATTGGTTAATTTCGATGAGAAGTTGGGCATCAGACCAGGTATGTATAGGGCAGCACCCATTGCCATTCCTAGTTTTTTCTTCTCAAGCTCCCTCGAAAATTCTGTAGGTGGTGAATAGAAAAAATCAAGTATTTTTTCTTCATTCACCCCTCTAAACTGTTTCATGGCTTCCACTCCTATAAAAATGAAGAAGGCGTTGTTAGGTCTTCCCAAATTCCGCATTATTTTTTCTAATAGTAAAACAAAAAGCAAGGAAGCGAGCCCTTGCTTTTTTGTAGTTTAGGAATTTATAAAAATGTTAACTTTTTGTAGTGCTTGGATAGGATGTGTATTAGTTTAAGCCGAAGTCTGTAACTAAAGCGCCTAGACCACCTTGGTAGCCACTCCCGATAGCATTGAATTTCCATTCATTACCATGACGATATAATTCTCCTACAACAACTGCAGTCTCGATCGAGAAGTCTTCCCCAAGATCATATCGTACAATTTCTTCCCCAGTATCTGCATTTAAAATACGTGCATATGAGTTACTTACTTGGCCAAAGTTTTGACCTCTGTCTTCCGCATCGTGAATTGTAATACAGAAAGAAATTTTTTCGATTGAGGCAGGAACTGTTGATAAGTTAATATTCACTTGCTCATCATCGCCATCACCGTCTCCAGTACGATTATCTCCTGTATGAACGACAGAACCATTACCACCTGTTGCATTATTGTAGAAGATAAAGTCTGCTTCTGTAGAACATTTGCTGTTACTACCTAGAAGGAATACGGAAGAATCTAAATCGAAGTCTTTTCCTCCGTCATATTTGTTTGTATCCCAACCTAATCCAACTGTTACGTTCACCAAACCAGGATTTGATTTTGTTAAATCTACTTTTTGTCCTTTTGATAAGTTAATGCCCATTAATAAACAACTCCTTATAAGTATTTTTTTGCAATTGAACCGATATCTAAATCTGCTGTTCCTTCACCGATTGCAGAGAATTTCCAGTCTGAACCATGACGATATAATTCTCCGGGGAAAAGAGAAGTTTTACCTGCATAGCTTTCAGTTAAGTTGTAATGTATTAACTCTTCTTTACTACTGTTATCTACAAGTCGAATGAAGGCGTTTTGAATTAATCCAAAATCTTGTTTTCTTTGACTTGCTTGATAAATATTCACTACAAACACCAGTTTATGTACTGATGGTGCAATAGCACTTAAATTCACAGTAATTACTTCGTCATCGCCATCGCCATCGCCGGTGCGATTATCGCCTGAATGAACGACACTACCGTCTTTACTCGATTTGTTTCCAAAGTACACCAAGTTTTCCTTTGATAATAACTTTCCTTTTTCATCTAAAAGTAGCACAGAAGCGTCACAGTCTATTTCATCGCCACCAGCAGCAGTACCGCCACCTAATAGTCCACTTAAAAATCCACCGCTTTTTTTCTTTTCTTTTACTACTGGATCCCAACCTAATCCAACCATAACGCTGGATAAAGAAGATCTGCCTTTTGTTAAATCAATTTTTTGTCCTTTTACTAAATTAATACCCATTCATAACCCTCCATTTGTTTAGTATTATAGATAGATACTATTTATAATATAGCGTGTTAGATTTCAAAAAATTGAAGAAATATTTTCTTTCCATTTATCTAACTCAACGGATATTATCATTTTATCAGAACTATTGTGATGTCACCAATATTAACCCTTTCACAATAAAATGTTTGAACAGTTTTTCCTTTGATGTTTTAGGGGAGCGACGGACAAACAATCGTAATAGGGTGACCGAAAAGAATTAGGAGCTACGTGACGCAGTCACGTAGCTCCTAATTCTTTTTCTCGTTTATTCTACTACAATAAGTTTCGTCCAAAGCGAACCTGTAACGTCCATGTGGAGAAATGGCGTCTTGCTCTTTCTCCACATGGAATTTAATTTTAGAAAATACCTAATTGGAAGAAGATATATTGAACCACGTATGATTTAATTCACTAGCAGCCCCGACGAGTTCATAAAAGAAAACCAAAGTCATAGAATAAGAGAAGACATCAATACGGAAGGGGGGATCTGATGTTCTATCCAAATAATTACGAATTAATGCATCCTATAAACCGCGTCATAACAGTGAGTGGGAATGGAAAGGTTGCAATTCAACCGAATTATGTACTCTCTCAAATAGAAGTAAGTACGCAAGGGGAAGATGTGAGTGGCGCTCAACAAAAAAACGCTACGATTATGAATCGTGTCATACAGTCTATTTTAGCTTTAAATATTCCGAGAGAAGATATACAAACTGCAGCTTATAATATATTTCCTAACTATGACTTTATTGAAGGGAAACAAGTCTTTAGAGGGTATGAGGTTACCAATGCAATCACTGTAAAAGTAAAGGATATCGGTCAAATTGGGAATGTCATCGATACAGCGGTACAAAATGGAGCAAATCGAATTTCCAGAATACAGTTTGGGGTAGAAAACGCTGATATTTTTTATCAAGAGGCTCTACGTTTAGCTCTTCGAGATGCACAAACGAAGGCTAAAACAATAGCGGATTCGATGAAACTAACTTTACATCCACAACCAATCGAGATTGTTGAAGAAAGTGTTGGTGAACCTGTCCCATTTAAATCTGTCGCCATGGCTGAGCAGTCATTAGCTACCCCGATTGAAAGAGGGAAGATCACAATTAGTGCAGCTGTTAGGGTTAAGTTTCAATACTGATTAATCATGCATTTTTGTGTAAAGTGCATTTTAAAAGAAAAAATATTAATGACGAAAGACAAGTAATAGAAGGAACTTTTGTTGAAAGTATACTAACCTTTGTATCTACTTTTATGACGATTCGTCATGAAAGTAGATTTTTTATGTAGAGAGAAAAATGGAGTTTTATTAAATGTTAACATTTATATGTGTAAATACCTATTAAATAAGTAGAAAAGAGGAAAATGAACAACTAAAGACTTATAAAGTTCACTCTCAAAATATTGCAATTTTCGACAATTTAATAGTTCTTAAGGTTCATTAATTACGTTGACAAAGATGATGGAGCTAAAGTAATATTCAAACAAAGCCAACAAGTAAAACGCTTACAAAGGGGAGGGTTACTAGTGAATTCTATTTTAGAAATAGAAAAAATGTCTTTACAATTTGGTGGGGTAAAAGCATTAGATAACGTCAGCTTTCATATTGTCAAAGGGGAAATATTCTCGCTTATCGGTCCTAATGGGGCAGGAAAGACAAGTATGCTCAATTGTATTAGTGGTTTATACCAGCCTACTACTGGCTCAATCCGTTACAAAGGGAAAGAAATTGTTAATATGAAGCCTTATAATCGGACAAAACTAGGAATTGCACGTGCATTTCAAAATATAGCGTTGTTTGCACATATGTCTGTACTCGATAACCTAAAGTTGGGTAGGCATACATTAATGCATTCAGGTCCATTAAGTGGAGGACTGTATGTCGGAAAAGCCTCCAAGGAAGAAATAAAACATCGAAGAAAAGTAGAAGAGGTAATTGAGTTCTTAGAACTACAAGATATACGGCATACACCTGTCGGAACATTACCCTACGGATTACAAAAAAGAGTGGAAGTCGGAAGGGCTTTGGCGCTTGGGCCGGAGCTTATATTATTAGATGAACCAATGGCAGGGATGAATAATTCAGAAAAAGATTTAATGGCCCGTTTCATATTGGATATGCATGAAGTAATGGACACAACGGTAGTATTAATCGAACATGATTTAGGTATTGTTATGAATTTGTCCGATCATATTGCCGTTTTGGATTTTGGAAAATGCATCGGATTTGGAACACCAGATGATATTCAAAAAAATCAGGATGTTATCAAAGCTTATATTGGTGAAGAAACCGTTATATAGACAGGGGGAAAATTGATGGGGTCAGAAAAAACATTACCTAATCTTTTAGCGGAACGAGCAGCGAAGGTAGGACACGAAGTTGCACTAAGACAAAAACACCTTGGTATATGGAATGAAATCACTTGGAAAGACTATTTTAGTAAAGTGGAACAACTGTCTGTATATTTATCTGAAAATTTAGAATTTTCTCCAGGAGAAAAGCTAGCGATTATAGGGGAAAATCGACCGCAATGGCTTTATGCACAAATGGCAGCCCAGAGTTTAGGTGGCGTTTCTGTTGGTATTTATCAAGAGTCACTTCCTGAACAGATTGTTTATTATTTAAATGATTGCAAAGCGCGCATTGTAGTCGTTGAAGATCAAGAACAAGTGGATAAACTACTAGAAATAGAACAACAGATCCCCCTTGTAGAATATATCATTTTTTACAATAAACAAGGAATGCGTCATTATAATCATCCAAAGTTACTTGAATTTGATGAAGTATTAGCTACTGGGGCTTCCTTATTAAAAGATAGATCTGGATTTTTACTCTACAACACCAAGCATTTGTTTGGAGACGATCACGCGGTTATTGCATATAGTGCTGCGACTACAGGGAATCCAAAAGGTGTGATACTCACACATTCCAATTTAATAGAGGCGGCTAAAAACCTTCTTCAGGTCGATAAAATGAAAGAGAAAGATGATTACTTTTCATTTTTGCCACTATCTTGGGTTCATGAACAAGTGGTAAGTATCGTTATTCCCTTAACAACTGGAATCGTCATCAACTTTCCAGAAAAGCCGCATACCGTTATTGGTGATTTGCGAGAAATTGGACCACAAACACTTTTAGCACCACCAAGGGTTTACCAAACGCTCATGTCGAATTTTACTATTCGTATGGAGGGAGCGAGTTGGTTTAAGAAAAGGGTCTTTCAAACTTTTAAGAAGTATGGAGAAAAAGTGGCGCGAGCAAAGCTTGATACACAACAAATTTCATCTTGGGACAAGTTCATGTATCAAATTGGAGATATCCTTGTATTCAGTGCTATTCGTGACCATTTTGGTTTTTCAAGAACAAAAAGAGCGTATGTTGCTGGAGCGGCACTTCAGTCAGAAGCCTTTTATTTCTTTCATAGTATTGGGGTAAATCTAAAACAGACATATGGAGGGACAGAGCTTTCGGGAATCGCATTTGTGCAAAGTGATGAAGACATTAAAGTCAACAGTTCCGGGGTTCCTCTTCCTAATACAGAAGTGAGAATTGGTGAAAATGGTACTGTTTACGTGAAAAACAAAGCGATTTTCGCACAATATTTAAATGAAAAAGATCAAAAATTAATGGATGATGGCTGGATTACATTAGGTGATTGTGGTCGGATAGGTGAAGACGGGCATCTATATATACTTGATCGACTAGAAGATATCATCACTAACCGAAACGACAAGCATATTTATCCGAGAATAGTAGAAAACAACTTAAAAGCAAGTCCGTATATCCAGGAGGCTGTGTGTTTTGGGAAAGATAAAGCATACGTCACGGCTATTTTAAATATTGATTTAAATAGTGTAGGCCGTTGGGCAGATAAACAACGAATTGTTTATACGGAATACTCGGATTTAGCAAGAAATCCTCAAGTCATCAAATTTATTGAACAGCAAGTTACAGGGCTAATGGATCAGGTACCGCCATATGCGAGAGTAAAGAAATTTTCTATTCTACACAAACAGTTTACTGCGGATGATGGCGAACTAACACGTACTTTAAAAGTGAGAAGGAAATTCATAGAAGATAAATATCAGATGCTCATTAATGGTATGTATTCTGATACAGAAGAAGTAACGATGGCTGGTTTAGAAATAGAGTCTGTTGAAGGGGTTAGTCTACAAGTTATCCATTTGAAAACAGAGCAGGAGGTTGCATAAATCATGATATTTTTTCTTCAAATGCTTGTTACAGGAATAGTAGTTGGGAGTATTTATGGACTTGTTGCATTAGGTTTTGTCTTAATCTATAGGGCGAGCGGTGCGCTGAACTTGGCGAACGGAGAATTCGTTATTATTGGGCCATATATTTGTTTAATCTTAATGACAGCTTATAAAATACCATTTATCTTTGCCTTATTTATTACACTTATTTTTAGCGCAATTCTTGGTCTTACTGTCGAGAGACTAGTTATTAGACCTCTACAAAATGCACCAGTCGTATCCGTCATCATGGCTACGATAGGTTTGTCGAGTTTACTTGGTGGCGCGGTTCATATGATTTGGGGGCACCAAACAAGAACATTTCCACAAGTTTTTCCGCCGACGCCCATTAATATTTCGGGAATTATTATTACTCCCGTATATCTTTGGTCATTCGTTGTGGTGATAGTGATTCTTATTTTGTTTTCCATTTTCTTTAAATTTTCAAAGATGGGGATTGCCATGCGGGCGGTTGCTGATGATCGACATGCTGCCTTGTCCATGGGAATCAGTGTGAAATATGTTTATGCAGCAACTTGGACAATTGCTGCAGTAGTTGCTGCTATAGGTGGAGTTCTCCTAGGGAATATTAATGGACTAAGCCCAACAATGGCTGCTATAGGTCTAACTGTTTTACCGGTTGTTATTCTTGGGGGACTTGATAGTGTTCTTGGAGCAATTGTAGGAGGGTTTATCATTGGTATTTTACAAAATCTTGCAGGAGGTTATTTGGACCCACTTATAGGTGGAGGACTAAAAGATGTTATTCCATTTATTGTTGTCTTGATCATATTGATGTTAAAGCCATATGGTTTGTTTGGTAGTCGAACAATTGAAAGGGTGTGATAAAGTGCGAAACCTATTCGTGAGGGAAACCGGAAACTATAAAACTACTTATAGTAATGATATGAAAATGTTTGGAACTACTGGAGCTAAAATAAAGGCACTCCTCATTGTTATTGTCGTACTTTCAGTGCCACTTTATGTAACTAATTATTGGATAGGCTTGTTAACGTTATGTGCAATTTCAGCTGTGGGAGCAATAGGGCTTAATATATTGACGGGTCTCACAGGTCAAATATCGATTGGTGTAGGAGCTTTTTTAGGTGTTGGTGGATACACTTCAGCAATATTAACATCCACGTATGGGTTAAGTTTTTGGATTTCATTACCAATAGCTGGAATTGTGACTGCGCTTATAGGAGGGGTATTTGGAATCCCGGCTTTACGTTTGAAAGGATTATACTTAGCGATTGCAACCTTAGCCGCTCAAGTCATTATTCTTTTTGTTATAAGCAGATGGGACAGTCTGACGGGTGGGACAGCAGGTATGGTCTTGGGCCGTCCTACTATCGGAGAGTATTCTTTATCGAGTAACACCGGTTATTACTATTTATGTACGATTATTCTGTTGTTAACTGTCATGTATGCAACTAATTTAATCAGAACACGAACTGGACGAGCTTTCTTAGCGGTCCGCGATCGTGATATTGCGGCGCAAATTATGGGGATTAATTTATTTAAATATAAAGTGATGGCATTTGCGATTAGTTCGTTTTTTGTTGGCATTGCTGGTGCTTTGCTAGCTCATTACACAATGATTGTAAGTCCAGAATTGTATAGCTTTCACGTATCTATTGAATATTTAGCAATGATCTTAATCGGAGGATTAGGTAGCGTATTCGGATCAATTTTAGGGGCAGCATTTATCACGCTATTGCCTGTAAGTCTAGGTTCACTTATTGACGTAATGGCTGGTTTCATGCCTGAGTTGTACCAATTGTTTTCTGCTTTAAAGGATTTTGTTTTTGGAGCAGTTATCATCTTGTTTTTAATATTTGAACCAGGGGGACTGGCTCATATCTGGCTCAATATTAAGAAGTACTTCAAGTTGTGGCCGTTTTCTTATTAACTAACGTGGTTGGACAAGGTTACATTTGCATTGAAAAATAGAGGGGGAAAAATTTTGAAAATCAATAATAGTAAGTTATTAGGTATGTTGATTGGTGGTATGTCTGTATTCATGCTTGGTGCGTGTGCAGAAGAGAATGTAGCTGAAGTTAATGGTGAAGTGGTAGAGGGTGCACGAACAGTTGTAGTCGGAGGGCTTTATGATATTACCGGTGCTACTGGTGATGTGGGAACTCCTTACACGGAAGGTGAGCAAGCATATTTCAAATATCTAACGAGTAAAGGTGGAGTGGAAGGGTTAAATATAGAGCTTACAGGAAAAGATTATGCCTATGAAATTCCAGAAGCCCAGAAAATTTATCAGGAACTTCGAGATAAAGAAAAAGTTTCTGCTGTACTTGGTTGGGGGACTGGTGATACGGAAGCATTGCGTCAACAAGTAGCGAACGATAAACTTCCATACTTCTCAGCTTCTTATTCGGAGAACTTAAAAAATATTGAAGAAAGTCCATATAACTTTTTAGTAGCGGCATCTTACTCTGATCAAGGTCGTTCCGTATTAAAATGGATTCAAGATAATCATGAAGGAGATAATCCAACAGTAGCATTATTGTATAATGACACTGCATTCGGACGTTCACCTATTGAAGATATTAAAGCATATGCCGCTGAATTAGGGATAAAAGTAGTGGATGAGCAGGTTATTGATGTTCAAGCTACAGAAGCACAATCTCAATTATTAAATATGAAAAAGAAAAATCCTGACTATGCCATTATTCAAGAAACGTGGGGAGCAACAGCAACGATTTTAAGAGATTCGAAAACACTTGGTATTGAAACGCAATTTATCGGGTTGAACTGGGCATCTGGTGAAGGTGTCATTTCAATTGTGGGTGATGAAATTGCGGAAGGATATATGGGAATTCTTTCACACGCAATGCCTTACGAAGACTTACCAGGTATGGTAGAAGTAATAGAATATTTAGATTCAGAAGGTAAGTCAATTAATGATATTGACCAAAAGTTCATTCAAGGATGGACGACTGCGAAAATACTTGTCGCTGGAATTGAAGAAGCTGGTAAGCAACATCCGGAAGGTGATTTAACTGGAGAAGAAATACGTATTGGAATTGAGTCATTAAAAGATTTAGACCTTGGTGGATTAGGTGCTCCAGTTAGTTTTAGTGCAGAAAATCATACAGGCACTGAACAGACACGTCTTGGTATTGTAAAAGACGGGAAATGGGAGCAGTTAACTGAATACTTTAGCCATAAAGATTAATCAAAATTAGAAACTTATGCAGCGGAAGAAGCTTATAGAGTGCTTCTTTCGTTTGTTCTTTATAGTAGAAAGGAGAAAAATATGCTCCATATTAATAATATTGAAGTAGTTTATTCGAAAATTATACTTGCTTTGAAAGGGGTATCACTTCATGTACCAGAGGGAAAAATTGTTACACTTTTAGGCAGTAATGGAGCAGGGAAGTCCACAACTTTAAAAGCAATTTCAGGATTACTTTCTGGTGAAGAAGGCCAAATCACCGATGGAACAATCCAATTTGAAGGAAAAACAATAAATGAAGTTACTACTGATATTATTGTTCGGAACGGAATATTTCTTTGTATGGAAGGTAGACGCATATTTAAAGATTTAACGGTCGAAGAAAATTTAATGGCAGGGGCGTATACGCGCAAGGATCGTAGAAATATCAAAGAAGATATGGAGAAAATATATGTTTATTTTCCAAAACTGAAAGCACTTCAAGGTCGAAAAGCAGGATTTCTGTCAGGTGGAGAGCAACAAATGCTTGCGATTGGCCGTGGGATCATGGCGAAACCGAAGCTATTGTTACTCGATGAGCCATCTCTTGGAATTGCGCCGTTGCTCGTAAAAGAGATTTTTCAAATCATTAAACAAATAAATAAAGAAGAAGGCACTTCCATATTAGTAGTAGAACAAAATACAAATGTCGCGCTATCTATAGCTGACTATGGCTATATTATGGAAAATGGTCGAGTGGTCATGCAAGGTAAAGCAGATTATTTATTATCAAATGAAGAAGTTCGAGAACATTATTTGGGTATCGGAAAAGAAGGCGAAAAGAATTACAAAGAGAGTAAAGGATATAGACGCCGTCAAAGAGTGGTGTGGTAATCAAAAAGTTGTCAGTAGTCTAATAGCTATTCCGCTTTTCTTACTAGTGAAATGTATAAAGATAATTAATCACTTATCTTGTATAATAGAATCACCAAGAATAAATGGAGGAATAGAATTATGGAAACTCTACCAAATTGCCCTAAATGTAATTCAGAATATACGTACGAAGATGGAAACCTTTTCGTCTGTCCAGAGTGTGCTAATGAATGGACGTTAGATACAGAAAATGAAAAGACAGAAGAACAACAAATTGTCAAAGATGCAAATGGAACTGTTTTAACTGAGGGGGATGCAGTATCGATTATTAAAGATCTTAAAGTAAAAGGAAGTTCTTCTACACTAAAGATTGGTACTAAAGTAAAAAGCATTCGATTAGTAGATGGAGATCACAATATTGATTGTAAAATTGATGGTTTTGGCGCAATGAAATTAAAATCTGAGTTTGTTAAAAAGATCTAAGTTTTATTAGATATAGTTAATAGTATAAGTCTCTTAATCGACAAGTCGATTTTGGGGCTTTTTTTACCCATTGCTGATTCCAAAATATAGCACTATCATAAATACATATTGTTTTTTCCAGAAAGGGACTATTTCATGACTTATTTATCCATGATTTTCTTACAAATTGTCGCTCCCATTTTGGTGCTTTTATTTGTTGGGGCCATTTTACAAAAGAAGTTCTCATTCAATTTGAAAGCTTTATCTCAACTGATTACATATTGTTTTATGCCTGCAGCTGTATTTGTGAATTTATATGAAACGCAGGTGGATTTAGAGGTTTTAGGTCAAGTAACGATTTTTATTGTTCTGTTTATTGGAAGCCAGATAATCTTGAGTCATTTTATAGCGAAAATGCTTAGATTGGAGAGGCAGGAAGCGGCTGTTTTCAAAAATAGTGTAGTCTTAATAAACTCTGGTAACTACGGAATTCCAGTTGCGCAGATGATGTTCGCTACACAACCAATTGGTGTTGCGATTCAAGTCATACTTGTAATCTTCCAAAATATGACGACATATACATATGGTTTGTATAATTTAATCTCTTCCACTAAGTCAGGGCTATCCATTTTAAAGGATTTCTTGAAGATGCCAATTATTTATGCGCTTATTGCTGGAGTCCTTTTGAATGTATGGAATGTTGAAATTCCGCAGGTGTTCCGTATACCACTCGATCATATAACGGAAGGGTTTATAGCTGTAGCTTTAATTACTTTAGGTGCGCAACTTTCGCAAATTGAAGTACGCACGCTGGTCAATAAAATAATTATACTTAGTTGTATTACTCGTCTTGTGGTGGGACCAGCAGTTGCGTTACTCATTATTTTTGTGCTCGGCCTAGATGGGGTGGTTGCCCAATCATTATTTATAGCAAGTTCGTTTCCGACGTCTCGAAATAGTTCAAGTTTGGCTTTAGAATATGATGTGGAATCTAATACTGCCGCACAAACAGTATTGTTTTCAACAATTGTTAGTTGTTTAACGGTGACGGTAGTTATTTATATTTCCATGCTACTTTTTACATAATGAAAAACCCATCCGAGAGTATAACTCAAGGATGGGTTCTTAAGGTGATTATTTCTTTTGAACAGTAATTGTCCAAGCGGCATCACTTACTTGTTCATAATTTGTAATGCTATGTCCTGCTTCAGCAGCCCAACGTGGAATTGATTCAGTAGCTTGTGTACAGTCAAATTCAATTACCAGTTCATCACCTGAACTAAGTTCAGTGATTGCTTCTTTTGCTTCTACTAAAGGAAATGGACAAACCATTCCCATCACTTCTAATGTTTTTTTCATCAATATCTATCTCCTTTGTTGTCTAGCGTAAGCCGCCTTGCCCCGACAGGCAAATGCGCTTTCTCTATGCTGTAGTTGGGCTTGTTTTCGTGCTTATTACCGTATTTTTCTTTTTTTGACGACCTCTTATGAAAACAAAGTATACAGCTGTCCATGTACCGAGAATCATAAAGGCTAGACCAATCCAGCCTTGCCAAGTCATCATTGCAGTCATTACTAAACCGTTCCCAATAGAACATCCACCAGCTAAACTAGCACCAAATCCCATTAAGTTACCACCAGCAAAACTGTTTAATCCAGTTTTTACATCTGGCATTCTGAAACGAAATTCATGACTTGCTTTTGCGGCGATAAATGATCCTACTAGAATACCAAGAACTAAGAATACGCCCCAGTTAAGAAGGCTTGAGTCTCCTGTTGTTAAATATTGAAGAATATTTGCTGAAGGAGTTGTAATTCCTAATCCGAACACGCGGCCAGTTGCTGCACTTAAAGGCCATGCAATCATCGCAATAAGACCAACTAATAGAGCTGTTACAAATGGATGCCAACGTTTTTCGAATAAAATATGTGCCAATCCTGTTCGTTTCGCTTTTAAAGTAGGGATAAAAACTTTTGGTTTTGTAACTTCCTTATATACTATAAAACCAACTATTGCTACTAATATAGCAATTAGAATCCAAACATTAATCCCTAGTGTATCTGCCATTGAATTTGTTTGCAACTGAGGTTGTTGAAATTTCGCATTAATTGGAGCAAATACTCCACTTTTCATCATGGTGCTCATTAATATATAACCGGCCAAAGCAATCCAACTACCGATTAAACCTTCACCTGCACGATACCAAGTTCCAGTCGCACAACCACCAGCAAATACAATACCAATACCAAATATAAAAGAGCCAATAATAATTGCAAATAATGGTAATGTTCCTGCATTATATTCAATAATGCCAAGTTCTATTAATGTATATACACCAACACTTTGTACTGCTATAGCTACTAATAATGCGTAAAACATACGATTATCTTTACTTAAATACATATCTCGAAAACCGCCTGTTAAACAGAATCTTCCTCGTTGCATAACAAATCCGAGTAGAGCACCGCATAACAATCCAGTAATAATCATCTGAGTCAATTTAATTCCCACCTTATTAATTCATATTAAACTTGAAGGAATAGTATACATCGATTTTTTATACAATTCAAGTGATATTTACAAGTCCATATATTTTATTTTGTTTCAGGAAAAGATGGAGCCGTATATAATAAAGAAAACATTAATATTCAGTAATCGGATACATTTCAGTGGTTAAGAGGCGAGATTAGATGGAATACATTAAAAAAGGAACGAAGGATTTTCGTAAAACAAATTGGGCTTTGTTTGCAGCTGGATTTATCACCTTTGCTAATTTATATATTACACAGCCAATTCTTCCTGAATTTTCGAACGATTGTCGGTTGGATTTTCATCGTCTACTTAGTAGGGACGTTTAGTTCAACTTGGTTTGGTAGTTTGTCTGATCGATATGGTCGACAAAGGATTTTACTAGTTGGAATAGTTTTGATGCTTGTTGGAGCTCTTATCACGCTTAATGTAAGTTTAATTATTCAACTGATTGGTATTACTGTATTTACGTTTGGTTTTTTTGGCTCTAATTCGATTGCAAGTGGCTGGGTAAGCCAGCGAGCGAAGCATGACAAGGCGCAAGCTTCATCACTCTATTTATTTTTCTATTATTTTGGATCGAGTATAGGGGGTACGGCTGGAGGTGTTTTCTGGTCTGTATTTGGGTGGGGAGGAGTTGTAGGTTTAATAACTGCTTTGCTTATCTTTGCAATCCTACTATCTTTTTTGCTTCAGTATTTGATAAAACGTCATGAATAATTTTATTATTAATATAGAGAGAAGCCTTGAAATAAGATTCATCTTATTTCAAGGCTTCTTATTAGTCAGATACAATTTCTTAATTATTTTTAAGAAATGCTACTAAATCTTGGTGGTTTTCTGGTGTTACTCCGTGCCCATCTTCATATGTCTTAAAAGTTACTTGTGCGCCCTGTTCTTCGAAAAATTCTTTGCTTTCTATCCCAAGTTGAGAAGGAATTACATAATCGTAATTACCATGTGAAATGAAGATATTCAAATGATCGACTGGACGCTTGCTATACTCCTCTTTCACGAAATCTGGTAAATATCCACTTAATGCAACGATGCCTTTAATTGCTTTACCCATACTAAATGCTAATGATTGTGCTAGTACGGCTCCTTGGCTAAAACCGAGTATGTATACTTGCTCGATGTCCAACTCATATTCCTCGATTGCTTCATATATAAATGATTGGACATGCGTAAGCACTTGATCGAATATTTGACGATCAGGCTTAACTTCTTCTTCTGTTGTGTAAAAAGCATAACCAGGTTTGAAAACAATTGGCCCGCGCAAACTGAAAATGTGGTGACTGTTTTCAAACTCTTTTACAAGTTGTGGTAAATCTAATTCATTACTCCCCATGCCATGTAATAGGAAGATCGTAGGCTTTTTTATGTCCGACGATTGTGGTGCAGAATATGTATATGTAAAAGGTGATTTCATTAGACATTCTTCCCTTCAAACTTAAGTACATCTATTTTAACATAAGTGATTGGTGTTACCTATTTGTAATTGAAGATGAATAAGCTTAAAAGCTTCTATATTGGATATCCTAATAACGACTATTTCCAATAAGGAGAATAAAGCTATGAAAGAATTCAAAGTAACTTACTTTTTCGATGAGAACTATTATATAAGAAGGTTTATCCTTTTAGATTCTCAAGAAGCGGCAGAGGAGCTAATTCAAAGTGAACGTGATCAGTATATATCATTTACAGATAGTAGAGGAATCTATCACGAGCTGAATACACGAGATGTTCGAGTGATTCAAGTTTCTGAATATCAAAGGATAGATAAAAGTAAAAAAGCCAAAAGACCTTAATGCGGGGCTTGTTACCATTTTCACAACAGACTTTCTTCTATTAAAATGCAAATTCACATTTATACATGAAAAGTCCGAGTGGTGTATCTGCAACATAAAAGGATGGGAATATGATAAAATAATGCAAGTTTATGTGTTGACAATATACCTGGTAGGGTATAATATAAGGGTGTAAGTAAGAAGTTAGTTATTAACGAAGTACAAATGGAGGTGCTTTACATGTCGTATGATACAAAAGCATTAAACCGTATAAAACGTATAGAAGGACAATTGCGTGGTATTTTAAGAATGATGGAAGAAGAAAAGGACTGTAAAGAAGTAATTACACAACTTTTGGCAGTTCGATCGGCAGTTGACCGTACAATAGGTGTGATTGTAAGTGATAACCTTCTAGAATGCGTACAAAATGCGGATGGTAATGCAGATAAAATGAATTCAGCAATTCAAGAAGCAGTGAATTTAGTAGTAAAGAGCCGATGATACGGCTTTTCTATTTAAAATAAATAATACCCCAATTGGTATTTCGATGAAGGAGTGAGTATTAAATGGAATGGATTTTTATTGTAGTTATAGTTGCTTTCTTCGTCTGGAAGATGATGCCATCTAAAGGTGTTAAATCAATTTCGACTGCGGAATTGAAGAATGTCTTAAATGATCAAGATAAAGTATTTGTCGATGTAAGAACACCTGCTGAGTATAGAGGTAGAAATATTAAACAATTTAAAAATATACCACTAGGATCATCTTTTGATAAATTACCAAAGGATAAAGAAATCGTCGTTATTTGTCAAAGTGGAATGCGTAGCAGTAATGCTTGTAAACAATTAAAAAAAATAGGTTTTGAACGCGTAACAAATGTCCGTGGTGGCATGAGTGCGTGGAGCTAAAAGGAGGATATAATTGATGAAAGAAATTACAGCAAAAGAATTAGAGCAAAAATTAACAAATGGTGAAACACTTAATATACTAGATGTGCGTGAAGTGGATGAAGTTGCAGAAGTAAAAATTCCAGGTATTATGCATATTCCGCTTGGCTTAGTAGAGTTTCGCATGAATGAATTATCGAAGTCGGAACCATACTATGTTGTATGTCGTTCAGGTGGAAGAAGCGGAAGAGCTACACAATTTTTAGAGAGCCAAGGATATGATGTAACGAATGTGATGGGTGGTATGCTTGCTTGGGAAGGCGAAACTCGCTAAAAAAATTTAAAACAAATAATACCCGTACAGGTATAGAGGAGTGTATACATTGAGTTTAAAAGCGGATGTTATGTTAGATGCAAAAGGTTTAGCTTGTCCAATGCCGATTGTGAAAACAAAAAAAGCAATGAATGGCTTGACGGAGGGACAAATTTTAGAAGTATTAGCAACTGATAAAGGGTCAAAAGCTGATCTTGCTGCATGGTCTAAATCTGTAGGGCATCAATATATAGGAACAACAGAAGACGGCGATGTGATGAAACATTATATTCGCAAATGTTCTAATGACGCAGTTGTGGAAAAACAATATGACCAAATCGTCCAACTCGATGAGCTTGCAGTTAAAGCTTTAGAAGGTGGCATTATTTTAGATGTTCGCGAAGAAGCTGAGTATGCTTTTGGGCATATCGAAGGCGCTAAATCAATTCCAATGGGAGAATTAGAAACTCGCATGGAAGAAATACCAAAAGATCAAGTAATCTATGTGGTTTGCCAAACGGGTAGACGTAGTGATCTAGTTGCTCAAAAGTTAGCAAGTAGTGGATTTGGTAGCGTGTTTAATGTCATACCAGGTATGACAGAGTGGAATGGCGAAGTTAAAACTTCATTATAAAAATAAAAAACTATAAAAAATTAAAATTTGGGGGAAAAAACAATGACAAACAAAGTAGCAATTATCGCAAGTAACGGTGGATTATTCGACGCATATAAAGTATACAATATCGCAACAGCAGCAGCGGCAACAGATAAAGAGGTAACAATCTTTTTCACGTTTGAAGGATTAAATTTAATTCACAAACAAGGAATGCAAGCACTACCTATGCCTGAAGGACGCGAAGCGATTGCAGAAGGATTTGCTAAAGCTAATGTACCGAGCATTCCAGAATTAGCAGCAATGTCCCAAGAACTTGGTGTAAAATTCATTGCTTGCCAAATGACGATGGATGTAATGGGATTAACCGTGGAAGATTTTGTCGATGGAATTGAAGTTGGTGGAGCGGTAACATTCTTGGAATTCGCTAAAGATGCAGCACCAACATTAACATTCTAATGTGATTAAACTAGGAGGGGATATTTCCCCTCAAAAAATTTTCTAAAAAATAATACCTATGGGGGTAATCTGGGATGACTTTAACTAAATGGACAGCTGCAGAAGTGGCGAAGAAAGTAATTAATAACGAAGAATTATTCATTTTAGATGTTCGAAATGCAGATGCTTTTGCAGACTGGAAAATTGAGGGACATCAATTTGAGTATTTAAATATTCCTTATTTTGAACTATTAGACGGCGTAGAAGAAATTCTTTCAGACATTCCAACGGATCAACCATTGCTAGTCGTTTGTGCAAAAGAGGGTTCATCGGTCATGATAGCTGAAATGCTTACAGAAGCTGGACGTGATGCTGGATACCTGGAAGGCGGCATGAAGTCTTGGAGTGAACATTTAGAGCCAATTAAAGTAAGTAATCTTACGAATGGTGGAGAACTTTATCAATTCGTTCGGTTAGGTAAAGGGTGCCTTTCTTACATGGTTATCTCAAATGGAGAAGCTGCTATTGTGGATGCAACACGTATGACAGATGTATTTATTAACTTTGCAGCAAGTAAACAAGCAAAAATTACACATATATTTGATACACATTTACATGCTGACCATATTTCAGGTGGTCGTCAAATTGCAGCACAAACTGGTGCAACTTACTATTTACCACCAAAAGACGCAGAAGAAGTTGTATTTGACTATGCACCATTAGTGGTTGGAACAGAAGTGAAGATCGGCAATACAACAATTGCGATTCAAGCGATCTATTCACCAGGTCATACAATTGGATCGACATCTTTTATTGTAGATAATCACTACTTACTAACTGGGGATATTTTGTTTATCGATTCTATCGGTCGTCCTGATTTAGCTGGCCTAGCTCAAGACTGGGTGAGAGATCTTCGTGAAACATTATATAACCGTTACCGTGAGCTTTCAAATGAATTAATCGTTTTACCTGCACATTTTATGATTATTGATGAATTAAACGCAAATGGGACTGTGTCAAAACCTTTAGGAGATTTATTTGCAGAAAACCACGGCTTAAATATTGAAGATGAAGAGACATTCCGTAGTATGGTCACAGATAATTTACCACCACAACCAAATGCGTATCAAGAGATTCGTCAAGTGAACATGGGTAAAATTACGCCTACTGGTGAGGAACAAACGGAAATGGAAATCGGACCAAACCGTTGTGCAGTTCGTTAATAATAAACAATAAGAGGAGAACTAACATATGAATGTAACAACAGTATTAGATGCAAAAGGTTTAGCTTGTCCAATGCCAATCGTTCGCACGAAAAAAGCGGTAGATGCGATTGAATCAGGTCAAGTATTAGAAGTACATGTAACGGACAAAGGGGCTATTGCGGACATTCCCGCGTGGGCAGCTTCAGGTGGTCACACAATTTTAGAGCATACAGAAGAAGATGACGTTTTAAAATTCTGGATTCAAAAAGCATAAATATAGAGGGAGGCTAAGAAAGGGCTCCTTTTTTACTAGATAAGAAAAATTTTTCTAGCGCAAGAGCAGCTTTGCGCTTGCGCTTTTCTTAGGAAGGAGAATGTAGGGAAATGGATATTCCGTGGATTATTACGATCTTTTTGATCGGTTTTGTTGGTTCATATGTTTCAGGAATGCTCGGTATTGGTGGCTCGATTATTAAATACCCAATGCTTTTATATATACCACCAATGTTAGGGTTTGCTGCTTTTTCTGCTCATGAAGTTTCTGGTATCAGTGCGGTTCAAGTATTGTTTGCATCGATTGCAGGTGTATGGGCATATCGCAAAGGTGGGTATTTGAATAAATCACTTATTATTTATATGGGTGGTGCTATTTTAATAGGAAGCATTGTCGGTAGTTTTGGTTCGAAATCATTATCAGAGGATGGCGTTAACATTGTTTATGGTGTACTTGCATTAATCGCAGCTATCATGATGTTCATCCCTAAAAAGAAAGTGGATGATATTCCACTTGACGAAGTAACATTCAATAAACCATTAGCAGCTATATTAGCATTTGTTGTAGGTATTGGCTCGGGAATTGTCGGCGCGGCAGGAGGTTTCTTGTTAGTACCGATTATGCTTGTCGTATTAAGGATTCCTACACGTATGACGATAGCAACAAGTCTTGCGATAACGTTTATTTCTTCTATCGGGGCGACCATTGGTAAAGTATCAACAGGCCAAGTTGAATATTATCCAGCTGCCATTATGATTGTTGCAAGTTTGATCGCAGCTCCACTTGGTGCAAAAGCAGGAAAAACGATGAATACGAAAGCACTTCAACTGATTTTAGCGATACTTATCTTAGCAACTGCCATTAAAATTTGGATGGATATTCTTTAATAGAAGCAACTTGAAGCAGTAAATGCTTCAAGTTGCTTATTTTTTTGTAGAATAGAATATATAGGGAGATGATGCACTTGGTTGCAACAGAATGGTACAAAATATTCTCGTTGACAGTTCCTTCAACATGGATAGCTTTTGTTTTAGCAGCTGTCATAACTGGGATTACTTTATATGTGAAACTTGGTAAAGAGGCTTCTAGTCAATTTGGTGATTTGGTTTTTGTTTTTATTATTGTATGGAAACTAAGTGTAGTATTAACTGATTTTACTACTGTTATTAAGCATCCGTTGATGATTCTGTACTTTTCAGGAGAAAAAGCTGGAGTTCATATTGGAATAATCTCGATCATATTCTATTTGCTGTATCTCCAAGTGCGACACAAGCCATTTCTATCAAATGATGCGCTGATTTATTCTTTTATAAGTTTTTATATGATTTTTGCAGTGGGAGTTGTTTTGTTCAATCAATCTACTGTTTTAGTAATTGTGCAAACACTTATTGTTGTTATTTTTATTGGCTGGTTCATGAAAAAATATAAAGAAATGATTAACTGGATTCCTGCATTTTTACTTATTTATGGAGCATTACATGTGATATTAATGGAGAGCATTGTTAGTACATCAATGATTACGGCAATTGTATTTGGTATTATTCTCTTGTTGCGTGGAAGAGTAGGGCGAGTATTTATGAGTAAGAGCACTTTAAACTTGAGTATACTAGCGATTTTGTTTAGCGCAATATTATGGACAACAGATGAAGCCATAGATAAACAAAAACAGGAGAATTTATTACAAGATGAGTCTAGTGTAAATAGTAGTGGAGCAGGGAATCTAGCACCTAATTTTGTATTAGATACAATTTCAGGAGAAGAAATGTCTTTAGCAGATCTAAAGGGACAGCGAGTAATTTTAAATTTTTGGGCAACTTGGTGTCCTCCGTGTAAAGCTGAAGTGCCACATATGCAAAATTATTTTGAAGAGCATGCAGAAGAACAAAATACTACTATTCTCGCAGTTAATTTAACTGATCAAGATAATGGCTTACAAAAGATTCAACAGTTTATTTCGGATTATGAGTTAACTTTCCCAGTAGTATTAGACGTAGATGGGGAAATATCAAATCAATATGGCATTATTACAATTCCAACAACATTTATCTTAGATGAAGAAGGAAATATTGAACAAAAAATTTCAGGACCAGTATCAGAAGAAATGTTAATTTCATTGTTAGCTCAAATGGATTGATCCATAAAAAATAAACTAGGTGTGCTGAATTTTAGAACAGAAAATTCATTTTATCTATATTAAAGCAAAGAGGTAGAACTCATAGTGAACGATAATGGCATGATAATTTCTTCTATTTCTTGATGAACTAGTTATACTAAATAAAATCTTATTCGAGTAACATTGTTTTAGTTGAAGATTCGCTTCCGAAATAATCAATCTTTATCTCAAACCAACACCAATCACTATCAAGTAGGGCGCATTCCAAATTGTTCTTACATTAAAAAATAGGTAGTTACTTAAGTGCCACCCATAGGCAGATTGCATATGATAGTTTAGAAAGAATTATAATGGGGTGCCAAATGAACGATTATGTGAATATGTTTAAGCGTTTTTTACCGCAAACGGCAGTGGTGTTGACTTTACAAAAACCACTTCCAAAAGAAGCGATATTACTTGCTGATATAGATGGTGACCAAGTCGAAGAATTAATCGGAGCTTTCCGGTATCAAGAAAAAAATTATATTTTGATTCTGAAAAAAGTAAATAATGAGTGGCAACCGTTATTACTGATTAACGGAAGTGGATATGGTATTTCTGATTTATTGGCAGTACCGATTGCAGATAGTAAGAGGAATACGTTAATCGTAGGATGGCAAGTAGGAACTGTTTGGTCTGAATTCAACTTATTCCAATGGATTGATAATAAACTTGTTCCTTTACTGGCGGAAAATGTTGTTTATAGTAAATTAGAAGTGGAAGATATGCCAAGTAATCAGGGGCAGGACGGAAAGTATGAGCTAGCTGTTTGGACATATGATACCGGAGAGGCTTATAAAGTGGAGGTATATCGCTTTAACGGAAGTGGCCTTGTTCCTGCAAAGGATGTTTATCCGTATTATTTTAATAAAGTAGCTGCATATTACCAGGAATTATTGAAAACAAATGATTGTTCTTTTTATTGGTATTATCTATCGGATGCCCAAGAAAAGACTGGTGACTTGGAGCAGGCGCTACTATCTATTGATAGGGCATTGTCACATGGGTTTCCATATCCTTCCGAAGAAATATTATTAGAAAAAAGAAAACAAATTGTAAATCAATTAGGGCATAATAATCCAAACAGCCAAGTTGTTGTAGATCAGAAGAGAGGAGATGTGACTGGGGATGGTTTCTTTGACATCGTTTCTCTTGCTGCAGATAAGATTGAGGGAAGTCCTTTTTGGCAAAATATTACGCTAGTTATTCGCGATGGAAAAACCAATATGTATGAGAGGATTGCGTTAAAAGAAAATGCGGGCTATCATCCAACTTTGTTTCTTGGAGATTTTACTGGGAATCATATAGATGACATACTCATCGTCATAGATACGGGTGGAAGCGGTGGGACAATTTACGCTTATGTATACTCATTTTTAGATGGGAAAATGCGTCAAGTGTTCGATGCGGATGAATATAATGAACGATCTAAATATGCAGTTAACTATCAAGATCAGTTTAAAGTAAATGTGACCAGTTTCGATTCTAAAAAGGAGTATACACTGGACTTAATGTATAAAGGTAAGGAATATTTATCAGAAATTTATGATGAAAGTGGAACGCTGAAGGCACCAATTGAAGGATGGGTAGATCCACTTGGTGGTCTGTACCCAATTGATTTTGAAAGAGACGTTACTTATGAACTGATGGCAATTCAAGAAATTGCAGGAAGGTATCATGCCGATGCATTAGGGTATGTGAATAACGTGTTAAAATGGAACGGCCATGAATTTATTTCAGATAGACAAAACGTTTCTATTTTCGGGGCTAATTTAAATTCTAATTAAGTTTATGTGTAAACTGAATATAATAACTTTTTTGACCGTTTGATATTTTTATATTCAACGGTCTTTTTGTGATTAACCAACGAATAATTTATGTAGGATTGCTCATGCTAACATCACTGAGATAGTTAGAGGAGGAGTTTTAAAGTGAGTAAATTATTAAGAATATCTATGACGTTATTGCTTGCGGGTTCGTTGATAGGTTGTGGGGCAAATGATGAGGATGATGTTGCGGATAATAACAGTGCAACGGAAACGACTAATACAACAGACACAACAGACACAACTACTGACAAAACAGCGGATACAGATGTAAATGATACTGGTGACCATAAGCTAGAGGTTGCGGATGATGTTGCGGAAAAAATTACCGAATTAGAAGAAGTAGAAAGTGCCAACGTTATTGTAACGGATAATAACGCGTATGTAGGTGTCGTGTTAAAAGAAGCCGTTGACGGAAACGAAGAGCTAGAGAATAAGATTGCAGATGAAGCAAGAACAACAAATAGGGATTTCAACAATGTGTATGTATCGACTAATCCTGATTTTGCCAAACAATTTACGGAGTACGGAGAAAAAATCAGAGCTAACAAACCCGTAGAAGGATTATTCGAAGAGTTTACAGATTCAGTTCAAAGAGTATTCCCAGATGCTAAATAATGGAATGAAGATAATGCAGATCCATTCCCAGATACTAAGCGGTAAATGGATTTAGTAAGTTTGGAAGCAATTTCCGTTGATAAATAATTGAAAAGGGTTTACTATATGTATATAGGCTGCATTGTTCGTATGATTATTAAGTTTTAACCTTTATGCTGTAATAGGGAGTTTTATATAGAAGCTGGAATGACATGCCTTATTCTCTTCGGACAATAAGGACACGCAAGATAGTTTCTGCGAACACCCACTTTGAGGAGTGGTGGTTTAAAACTTTCTTATAAAGTACGGCAAACGCGGCTTACCTTACAATTAATAAAATAAGCTTCAAAGCATAACATCTTCCTTAAATGGAGGGTGTTTTTTTGTTGTGTTTTGGTTTTTCACATAGATTGTTAGTAAGGGTAGATTTAGTATGATTATGAAAAAAATTAAAAGTATAATACTTTTCATTTAAACTCATCCTAAGCAATCACCTCATGCGAAATTTCACCAAAAATTAACACTATACACCTTGTGTTTAATAAAATTTACAAAACCTTTACAAAAGTCGTATTGAAAATTAACATTATGACTTTATTCTATTATTAGACAAAATACGACAAAGAACCCTAACATATTTCTTGGAGGTAAGAAATGATAAGTTTGAAAAAAGCGAAAATGGGATTATTAATGCTATCTATACTTGCTGTACTATCAGCATGTACAAGCAATAGTAATGATAAACAAACATCAGATGGTAGTAGTGCTACAGTATCTATCTCAGGATCTACATCTGTAGGACCTCTTGCAGAGAAATTAGCTGCAAAATATACAGAAGAAGAAAACACGAATATAGAGATAAATCAAATTGGTTCTTCTGCAGGAATTACCAACGCTATAAGTGGAGTATCAGAGATAGGGATGTCTTCACGTGATTTAAAGGAAGAAGAAAGAGCAAATGGATTGAATGAAGTCGTGATCGCTTATGATGGAATTGTAGTAGTAACTCATCCAAGTAACAAAGTAAAAGATCTTACGATGGAGCAAATAAAACAAATTTTTACTGGAGAAGTGACTAACTGGAATGAACTTGGCGGAGATGACTTGGAAATCGTAGTTGTTTCTCGTGAGGATGGATCTGGTTCACGCGATGCATTTCAAGAAATAGTAGAATACAGCTCTGGTGAGTTAATAAGAAATTCTATCATCGCAAGCGGTAATGGAAATATTAAAACTACGGTTGCGAACAATAAACATGCAGTTGGCTTTATCTCATTTGAATATATAGATGATTCCATTTCAACAATCGATATTAATGGGGTAGAAGCAACAGCAGAAAATGTTTTACAAGAAAAATACAGTTTGGCTAGACCATTCTTGTTTGTATATAAAGAAGGACAATTAACAGATGCTGGACAACGATTTATAGATTTTATTTTAAGTGAAGATGGACAACTCATTGCAGCAGAAGCAGGAGCTATTCCAGTAAAGTAGATGAGAACTTAAAAGGAAGACAACAACATAATTTTTGACTTAATTTTGGAGGAATAAGAGTGTCTATCCCAACAACTAACAAGCAGGCCGTAGAAATAGGTAAAGCAAATAAAAGAAAGTATATGTTAGAGAGGGTATCACAAAGAGTATTCTTATTTTGTGCACTTCTCTCCGTAATCACTTTATTATTAATCATTGGATTTGTATTTTATAAAGGAGCTCACCCATTTGTAGCGGAGGGCTATAGCTTTATAGACTTTATTTTTGGTAGTGATTGGGTACCGAGTGAAGATAAATTCGGTATCTTCCCGATGATTGTAGCATCCATATATGCAACAGTCGGAGCATTAATTATTGGAGTTCCTATTGGTTTATTTACAGCTATTTTCTTAGCTGAAATTGCCTCTGAGAGATTAGCTAAGATTATTTCGCCAGCAGTACAGTTGCTAGCAGGTATCCCATCTGTATTATATGGTGTATTCGGACTTGCGATCATTGTTCCGTTTTTACAAGATACTTTCGGTTTAGTGAAAGGGCAAAGCTTAATAGCTGTTATTCTTGTGTTAGCAATCATGATGTTGCCAACAATTGTAACTGTAGCTGAAACGGCTATTCGTGCTGTTCCACAAACGTATCGAGAGGGATCATTAGCCCTTGGGGTATCACAAATTGGGACAATTTTTAAAGTCGTTGTTCCTGCAGCAAAATCAGGAATCATGACCGCAATTGTATTAGGTTTAGGCCGTGCAATAGGGGAAACGATGGCAGTCATCTTAGTAGCAGGGAATAGTTTGATCGTGCCAACTAGCTTAACGGATAGTGTTCGTCCATTAACGACAAATATTGCATTAGAAATGGGCTATGCATTCGGTACACATCAAGAAATGTTATTTGCTACGGGAATTGTTCTATTCTCATTTATATTAATACTAAATTTTGTATTAGCAAAAATAAGTGCCAAGGGAGGCAACTAAGATGAGACACTTTAAAGATAACTTACTACGCGGACTATTGTGGTTATCAGCTTTCTTATCAGTTGCTGTCCTTGTTATGATAGTTGGATTTATTTTTTATAAAGGGATTGGTTTGATCAGCTTCGATTTCATCTTTGGTGATTATTCACCAACTGGAGATGGTGGCATTTGGCCAATGATCGTAACAACTATATACACAGTCCTTATTTCGTTAGTCATTGCAACACCTATTGGAATATTAGCTGCTGTTTATTTACAAGAATATGCTAAACAAGGGCGATTAGTTAGACTTATACGCTTTGCAACAGAAAGCTTAACAGGAATTCCCTCCATTATTTATGGTTTGTTTGGAGCAGTATTCTTTGTCACAACATTAAAATTAGGTATGTCCATTCTAGCTGCTTCCTTAACCTTAACGATAATCGTGTTACCTGTAATCATTCGAACAACTGAAGAAGCATTAAAAACAGTGCCAGGATCGTATCGAGAAGGCTCTTTAGCACTTGGAACAACAAAATTACAAACATTATATAAAGTCATTTTACCAAGTTCAATGCCAGGGATTTTGTCTGGTATTATTCTTTCGGTTGGACGAATTGTTGGGGAATCAGCTGCAATATTCTTAACTGCTGGAACTGTAGCAGCTATGCCAGATAGCATTCTATCATCCGCTAGAACTTTGACTGTGCATTCTTATTTAGTCACACAAGAATCCGGAGATATTGAACTTGCAGCAGCAGTAGGTATTGTCTTAATAGTACTTATTTTAGTAATCAATCTTTCGGCAACATATATATCGAAAAAATTTAACAAGTCAACAAATAAATAAGCGTATGTTAAAGAGTCCATAGAAATATAACATGCTGAGCTGATGACCAAATAAATTAAGTAGGGAAGGTATTTAGCATATGGAACAACGTAAAAAAGAAACGATAATTAATGTAAGGGATTTAAATTTATATTATGGGGATAAACAAGCATTATTCGGAGTCGATCTTGTTATTCAAGAAAAAGAGGTTACTGCTTTAATTGGTCCTTCAGGCTGTGGGAAATCTACTTTTTTGAGAACACTAAATCGTATGAATGATTTAATTGATGGTGTGAAAATTACAGGAGATATTGTCATTGATCACGAAAACATTTATAAATCAAACGATGTGATTAAACTACGAACAAAAGTAGGAATGGTTTTTCAAAAGCCAAATCTATTTCCGATGAGCATTTATGACAATGTTGCCTATGGACCAAGAATGCAAGGCATTAAAAATAAAAAAGATTTAAATATAATTGTAGAAGAAAGTTTGCGCGGTGCAGCGATTTGGGATGAAGTAAAAGACCGTCTTAAAACATCAGCACTTGGTTTGTCAGGCGGTCAGCAACAGCGTGTGTGTATTGCTCGTGCTATAGCGATGAAACCTGATATTATTTTAATGGACGAGCCTACTTCCGCATTAGACCCAATATCTACGTTAAAAGTAGAAGAACTAATCACAAACATGAAAGAAGATTATACGATTGTAATTGTTACACATAACATGCAGCAGGCTGCTCGAATTTCGGATAAAACAGCGTTCTTTTTAAATGGAGAAGTAGTTGAATACGATGATACAGATAACATTTTCTCAACGCCACAGGATAAAAGAACAGAAGATTATATAACAGGTCGATTCGGATAATAGGGGGGTAACAAATGTCCATTCGTGAGAACTTTGAGAATAATTTAGAGGAAGTAAATAGAAAAATCACCGAAATGGGTGAACAAACAATTGTTGCCCTAGAAAGAGCTTTTAAGGCCTTAAAAACACAAGATGTTGAGATTGCTTTAAAAGTTATTGAGGGAGATACAGCTATTGATAATCTTGAAAAAGATATTAATGAGTTTGCAATATGGCTTGTGGCAAAAGAAGCACCTATTTCAAGAGATTTACGCGAAATTATTAGTGTACTTAAAATTTCAACTGAAATTGAACGAGTCGCGGATTTTGCTGTAAATATTGCAAAAGCAACTATCAAGATCGGTAATACAAAATCTTTACTGGAGATTACACATCTAGAAAAGATGAAAGAATTATCGATTGAAATGCTCCGAAAAGCACTACAATCTTTTTTAGATGAAAATATCCTACTTGCTATAGAAGTTGGTGACTTAGAGGATGAAGTGGATGAATATAGCAGTGAAACATATAAAAAACTTACTACTTATCTAAGTGATCATCCAGAAGAAACAAATCAGCTTGTACAATTATTATTTGTAAATCGTTTTCTTGAAAGAACGGCTGACCACATAACAAATATTGCTGAAAGTACAGCATATTTGATTAAAGGTCAAATATATGATTTCAATTCATAAAACTAAATTGATTTGTGAACATGAATCAAAACCTCATTTGAAAATATTTGTGAAATAAAATAGATAAAAGCGCGCAGACAAATATTCGTCTGAGCGCTTTTTTCATTATAGTATTTGTGATTCAATTGTATCTTAACTAGTCTTTGCTTGAACTTTTCCATCTTGAGATTCATGTAATTTCACCATTACAAAACGAGCAATAGGTTGAATTATTAAACTTTCTGCAATAAGAACGACTACGAAGTTACGTGGCCAATTTTGTATCCAGTTGCTGAAGATTTCAGTGCTAAAACCATTTCCAACAATATCGCCAATAAACGTCATAGCAGCTGACATTCCTAGTACGGTGAAAATAATACGGAATAAAATTTTGGCATTAAAACTATCCGTCGGTTTAGTGAATTTTGCAACTAAAGCTTCTGCAATACGACCGAAAATAGTTGGTTCAATGACCATAACAATAATCCAAATAATAGGTAAAGTTTTTAAAATTGTTAAAGCAACACTTCCGTTAAATTCCCCTTCGATAAGAATGATACTAAATGAAGTCATAAATATAACCGTTAGTGTAGATATAATTGTTCCGTATAAGAGACCTTCTTTACCGTTTCTTGGTAATCTTTTTTCTGCATGCATTGTTATTTTTTTCTTCCTTTCAAAAAACTGCTCTGTTTTGTGTTAAATTATTGAAGCGAATTTAATAAATTTGGCAATAGGCTTGCGATTGTTTTTAAAGGATCTGCTGACTTTTGTGTTAAACAAAGCATCATCGCACCTTCAATTGAAGCAGTCATAAACAATGCAATTGAAGTAGCCGATTCATTCGAGAATCCATCAGCTTGAAGTTTCTTACAATAAATGTTTTGAATGTTTTCATATAGTGCACCACATGCGTTGCGGACAGGTTCACTCATCGTGGCCATTTCACTAACAATGCTGCTAAATGTATAGCCAGTAATAGTGCCATCTTTTTCAAACTGATGAATCAACGTATCAATCATTGATATTGTGGCTTCCTTAGTTGATAAATGCCTACTGAAAATTGCTTCGATATCTGTAATAATGACTTCGTTTAAGGAATGTAGACAAGTAATTAATAGTTCTTCTTTGCCATTTGGAAAATGATGATAGAGTGCTCCTTTTGTAACATTACAGGCTTTTAAAATTTCATTCAGTCCTACACTTTTGTAGCCTTTTTGTTGAAAAAGGATTGTAGAGGTATCAATCAATAGCGATTTTGTATCCATATTCAATGTATTTCTCCTAACATACCAACTGGTCTGTTTCTATTATAGCAGATTTTCGAACGTTATCTAAGTTTTTTGTTTTTTCAATAAAAATTGAGTTTGGATACTAGAAAATAGTTTTATTGTAAGGGTTCAGTCTCTGAAATATTGAAAAATAGTCTGTAAAAAAACTGTTCAAAGTACATGAACAGTTTATGTCTCCTATAACTTCTTTGATATTCCTATTAGAAGCGCATTTATAAAAGGGGTAGAAAAAGAATCAAGACTTCTATCTGTAATTCGTAGTCCCCAGTGATAAATTGATCCCATATAGGACTGGGTAACCATTGTGGAAACATCATCTAGAGAAAGCTCTGGATTAATTTTTTCTTTTTCTATTGCTTCTTCAAGTAATGTGCGAGTAATTTTAAAAAGCGAGCGATTAGAATCTAAAAAGTATGTGTGTTCTCTAGATTCCAATGCTGCGCTATAAATAACTTTCATTAAGTCTTTGCCCATTTCATTCTCTAGGAAATGCATTAACTTTTGAGAGAAAATAGACAGTTTTTCCATGGGGTCCATATTCTCAGGAAATGATTTATAAACTTCTAAATAATAATGATCCATTTCCGTAAATCGCACTAGAAAGATGTCGGATTTTGAACGGAAATGTTGATAAAAGGAGCCTTTTGAAGAATCGCTTTTTTTGACAATTTCATCAACAGTTACCTTGTTAAATCCTTTTTCGGAAAAAAGTTTCAAAGCTACTTCTAAAATTTTCTTTTTAGTCACTTCTCCTCTTTGTTGTTTTTTTACTAATTCATTCATAAAACTCCTCCATTAGTTATTGACAGAATACTCTAAAGAATATAATATCAGACTGTAGTCTAATTTTGGATAATTAGCCGTATATTTAAAATAATCGAATCATATTTTCGTACAAGTTCAACTTATTGCTATTCTATTTTACTTTGTACAAAAAGGAAAGCGCTTTCTGAAACTTGCTTTAAAAAGGGGAACATCTAAGTCTAATGGGTGGAATGTAATAAAAAATAGGGGGAAATGACACATGACAACTTATATTATTGATGGGGCAAGAACAGCTTTCGGAACTTTCGGTGGAGCTTTGAAAGATGTGAGTGATATTGATCTAGGTGTGATAGCGACAAAAGAAGCTATTAAAAGAAGTGGAATTCCTGTTGCTGATATCGACGAAATTATTATCGGTAATATTATTCATACTAGTGTTAGTTCCGCATATCTTGCGAGACATATTGGACTGAAAAGTGGAATGTTAGAGTCATCAAGTGCTCTGACACTTAATCGACTTTGTGGATCTAGTATGCAATCTATCGTTTCAGGAGCACAAGCAATCGCAGTTGGGGATGCAAATGTCATTGTTGCTGGGGGTACGGAAAATATGAGTTTAGCTCCTCATGTATTAAGAGGAACTCGCTTTGGTTCTCCTAACAAAGCACCATTAGTTGAAGATATGCTTTGGAGTACTTTAACGGATGAATATGTTGGTTGTGGTATGGGAATGACAGCAGAAAATCTAGCGGTAAAATATGATATTTCACGAGAAGAGCAAGATGCATTTGCAGTGAAATCACAAGAAAAAGCTATTCAAGCTAGAGATAGTGGTAGATTTGCTGAGGAAATTGTACCCGTTACGATTAAAGGTAGAAAAGGCGAAGTTATTTTTGATACAGATGAGCATATTCGAGAAGGTGCAACGGTTGAAGGGCTGGCTAAACTAAAACCTGCATTTAAGAAAGATGGTACGGTAACACCAGGAAATGCTAGTGGGATTAACGATGGAGCAGCCGCAGTTTTGCTTGCATCAGAAGCTTATGTAAATGAGCATAATTTAAAACCATTAGCTAAAATTGTTTCTTGGGGTGTAGCTGGTGTTGACCCTTCTATTATGGGGATTGGACCAGTTCCTGCAAGTAAAAAAGCATTAGAGAAAGCTGGTTTGACTTTAGATGATATCGGTTTGTTCGAATTAAATGAGGCATTTGCAGCGCAGTCATTGGCGGTTGTCAAAGAGTTGGGTGTTGATATGGAAAAAGTAAACGTCAATGGTGGAGCTGTTGCTTTAGGTCACCCAGTTGGTGCAAGTGGTACGAGAATTACGTATTCGTTAGCTGTTGAGATGAAGAAAAGAAATGTACGTTATGGGTTAGCTTCGCTTTGCATTGGTGGGGGTCAAGGCATCGCTATTATTTTAGAAAATGTAAACTAGAATAACAGTTTATGGAACTAATACTTTAACAAAAAGACAGAAGGTATGAGTTAGTGACAAAGTCACTAACTCATACCTTCTGCTTTTTCTGGTGGTAATTACTATATTTATTTCAATCCAATATTTTCTTTGATCGGCACGAGCTCCGACTAGAGTACCAATCCATCCGCCGATAAAGCCAGCTGCTACTGCAAGAATTGTAGCAAATGTAGCAACTGACACGAAGGACATTAATAGGTCTCCACTTAAAGCTTGTGAAAGCAGTGGAGCGGCCATGTTTTCAGCCGGGTTCGCGGCAATAATTATATCTGCACCAACGAATGCAGTTGCACCAAAGCGAATCGGTAGCGTCCCCATTAAAATAGAGTGATGTAGCAATTTTTCTCATTTTTAAAAAAGAACAAAATGAATATACGACTTATCCGAAAATAAGTGCAAAAAAAAGACTTTTCTCCTGTTTTTGTACTTATTTTAAATTATGTCGTATCTCAATTTTGCTTACTTACTGTTTTTCTCGAAATATAAGATGGTATATAAAATTTCTGCATAATCTGTCTAGCTCCAGCGGTTTTCTTGTTATTAAAATATTGTAATCAAATTGGTAATAAAAGAGTTTGATGGTATGATTGATTACATAGAATATTCAAATAAAATAATTCGCGGGGGGATTTATAGTGGAAAAAGAATATCCAGTTAAGTTAAATGATCGTATGTATTTGATAGATGGCTATGATTTAGGTGTAGCTGAAAGAACGGGGATTTATGTGATTGATGAAGAGGAACTGACTATTGTAGAAACGGGGCCAAGTCCTTCTATTAAACATATAAAACAGGGACTAGAAACATTGGGTTTTACACTCGATCAAGTGAAATATATTATTGTGACACATATACATTTAGATCATGCTGGAGGGACAGGGTTGCTATTACAAGAATGTCCGAATGCAACTGTAGTTGTTCATCCAAAAGGAGCAAGGCATATCGCAAATCCTGAGAGGTTGATCGCTGGAGCGAAAGCGGTATACGGAGATAAGTTTGAGTCACTTTTTGATCCAATCCTTCCAATTGCTGAAGATAGATTACTCATTAAAGGAGAAGGAGACGTTCTAAAAATAGGTCCAGCATGTACACTTCAATTTTTAGATACTCCCGGACATGCCAAGCATCATTTTAGTATTTATGATCCAGTGAGCAACGGTATTTTTACTGGAGATACTATTGGCGTAAGGTATAAGCAACTTGTAGCTGATGGAATTGATTTGTTTTTACCTTCCACTTCTCCCAATCAATTTGATCCCACTGCTATGGTACAAGCAATTGATCGAATACAAGATATGAATGTCGAGTTCATTTATTTTGGACATTTTGGTATGACGGATAAACCAAAAGAGGTTTTTAGACAAGTGTCTAAGTGGCTAGTTGTTTTTGTAGAAGAAGCAAAAGCAGTCTATGCAGAGGAAAGAGGATATGAAGAACTAGCGAAGCGACTACAGACACATGTAAGAAATCACCTTAGTGAGCAAGGTGTACCTGACAATCATGAAGTGTATGGTTTAATAAAACTAGACATGGAAGTTAGTGCTATGGGATTAATAGATTATTTGTCAAAGGAGTGAAATTTTTGGTAAGTGAAATTAGGTTAGATGATACATCTATTCAAATACAAAGTTTTGATGCAAAAAAAGTGAATGATTTACATCAAATTTCAATAGTTTTTAATGTGACAAGTGAGCAGTATCATGACATAGCTACATTGTTATATAGAGGAACTTTTGACGTACAAGTACCAGAAAATGAGTTGTCTTTTAAGGGCACCATTACCAATTACTTTACTTCTGTAACCAATTTATATGAAAAAGATCAAGTTGGACAATATAACGTAACGTTGCTTGAAGTGGAGCAGTGAGATGAAGTTAAGTATATTAGATCAATCGCCTATCTCTGCTAATCAAACTCCTAAGGAAGCTTTGGATGCTTCGATGAAATTGGCTCAAGCTGGGGAAGCGCTAGGGTATACGCGTTACTGGATTACTGAACATCATGATTTAGTTGGACTCGCGAGCGCGGCACCAGAAGTGATGTTAAGTTATATCGGAGCAAATACAAGTACGATTCGCATTGGAGCAGGCGCCGTGTTGTTGCCACATTACAAACCATATAAAGTAGCTGAGGTATTTAATACATTAGCCACTTTATTTCCAGATAGAATTGATCTTGGATTGGGGAGAGCTCCAGGTGGTTCTGCGGAAGCAACGAATGCGTTATCCGATAATTTTTTACAGAATGTATATAAAATGCCTCAATTATTGAAAGAATTACTCCATTTTTTAGAAGATGATTTTCCAGCTGAAACCGAGTATTCGAAAGTTTCTGCATCACCATTGCCGGACATACCCCCGCAACCATGGCTATTAGGAACAAGTAAGAAAAGTGCCTTACTTGCTGCGGAAAATGGTCTTTCTTATACATTTGGTCAATTCATGAGCGACAAGGATGGAGCGGCAGTTGTTCAAGAATACTTGGAAGCATTTACTCCAAGAAAACAAGGAGAAAAGCCAAAAGTAATCGTAACCGTTAATGCCATTTGTGCAGAAACCACAGAAAAAGCCGAAGAAATAGCATTAAGTTCCCTTATTTGGAAAGTACAAAGGGATAAAAGTGAAGGGAACCAAGGTATTCCTTCCATAGAGGTAGCAAAAACTTATCCATTAACACATAAAGAAAAGGAAATAATCGAAGAAATGAGACAGCAAATGCTAATTGGAAATCCTCACGAAGTAAAACAAAGATTAAGAGAATTACAAGCTGTATATAAAGCAGATGAAATGATGATAAATACGATTACATATGCTCCATATGATCGTATTAATTCATATAGATTACTAATGATAGAATAGAGGTCATAGTCATTATATGACCTCCATTTTTTGTAGCACAGTACTATAATCTGTTTCCTTTATTTTCTCAGAAGCTTCTTCTATTAAATGTTCGATAAATGATTCTTCATCAAAATTCTCCGGATCAATTTCAAATCGACCTAGTGATATTGTCACATCTGCAAATATATCCGATTCAACTTCTTCAATGTCGGTAAATACCCAGCCCCATCTATATTTTTCATATAATGAACCTTCTATGTGAGTAATAGATGAAGAAACCGTAGAAGAAGGAACAGAATAGTCATTTTCTATGCATATAATGGTTTTCGATTTGTTCGCTATAAACTCCATTTTTTTATACCCAATCTCAAAATTCTTTTTAAACTCTACTTTATTCAAATAGTTTCCCTCCTATTAAAATGATATTTACAAGTCTAATAAAGTATATACATATAAAGGAAAGATTATGCTTAGTAATTTCATACTTTAAATACCGTTAAGATGTATAATAGAATTAAATATGAAGAGTACCCGATTTTCTTGTAAAGTCGAGACGGGTACTCTTCTCTTCTATTTTAGGTACAGAAAGTAGGCATGTTTATGAAACAAGAGGCAACCCGAGTAGAGACGTTCCGATGCAACCTTATGATTACCAATAAAGCGCGCAAAGGTATTCAGGAATGGTCAAATGATGAACATGCTTTCTTTAAAATACAAGATTCTTTCGATGTACATATTGAAAAGCGACCGATTAATGCACATGGAAATACATCCCTAACTCTCTATTTTGACAATGGTACGAATGAAGTCATGGCACAAAAGTTAGATGGCAAAGTTGCCGTGATGGAATGTATCCTTCAAAACGACGGCCTACTAGCTACTGGTTTTCATGTAAGAGGTTCTAGAGTTCCAGTAAAGACAAATAGACGTCTTCCAGCCAATTTGAAATTTGTCACTGCGCGTAATAATGGTGCAGGAATGCCTATCCAATTGCACACAAAAATTCGCGAATTACCAGTTGCAGAAGAACGTTCGGAGTACGTAAAGAAACGAATTTCTAGCTGGGAAGGCTATTTAAAAGTTCAGGAACGCAATGCAACCATCGATGACATTTCTGCATCTTATTCGAGATTAGCTTTAAACGAAGATTTTAGTCGCTTAACGTTAATAGATTGTAATTTGAATGGAAATGAGTGGAATAAAGTGAAAGGCCTCAGTGTAACATTGAGAGGATTTCAAAATGATGTTGGCGATGTGTTGAAAGTGAATCGAGGTACTAAAACAGTAGAGATTGAACTGAAGCCAAAGTTTAGAGAGATGGCAAGACGAAACCAGTGGCATCCAAAATCGAAGGATGCAGTGTTTAGCAATTTTGCTACGCTTAGTCAGATAAGAAGACTCCGAAAAGGATTCGAAGATCTTCAAAATGGGCTTGCAGCAAATGCTAATCTGGAAAAAATTCTGTTTGAAGACAGACCAACTATACGTATACCGAGTAAACGTGCAAAATTGGAATTTCATAATCAGTTAAACGAATTTCAACAAGAAGCCGTTGTTGGTGCGATGTCTGCCGAAGATCTATACGTTATCCAAGGCCCACCTGGAACAGGTAAAACCACGGTCATCTCGGAAATATGTCAACAAAATGCAAAGGCTGGACTTCGAACACTTGTTGCTTCCCAGTCCAATCTAGCTGTGGATAATGCACTTAGTCGATTGCTTTCGAATAAAGATATTCGCATATTACGTTTTGGTCGAACAGAAAGTATTGAAGAAGAAGGCAAAAAATTCATCGAAGAAAATGTAGGTCAATACTGGAAAGATCAGACATTGAGTGTTTTACAGAAAGTAATAGAAGGTCATTCTGAAAGGAAAAGTCAGATTGAACAAGAAGTAGTTAGTTGTGAAGAACAATCTCTACTTCTTCAACAACAACTTGTTTCATTAGAAGAAAAGATTGAATTAAAAGAAGCCGCGAAGAAAGAAAGAGTAGTAAAAATAGATGAGATTAAAAACCTCAAGAAAAGTTTAGTTCAACTAAAGAAAGAACGAGAAAAATTAGAAGGTAATATACTGACTTTAAAAAATGCATCAAGTAAGTTAATGAATGAAATCAATTCTATAGAACAATTTATCCAAACGAACTTAACGAGTCAAGAATTGATAGAAAAAATGGGTCAAATAGGGACGAAAATGGACAGAACTCGTCAGTCCATAGGGTTTCAACAGGCGAAATTAGAAATAAGAAATTTAGAGGATTCCTTAACAACTATTCGAAGTGAATATCAACAAGCACAGGTGAAAAAACGCCACTTAGAAGAATTTATCTATGAAATTCCTCCTATTAAAAAACGGGGAGAATTGAAAACCCGTATGCTTCACTATGAAGTGACACCCCATGCTAATTTAGAACAAAGAATTACTAAATTAAATCAAATAAGTGATAATCTAAATTCTTTTAATGAATGGGCCGAGTTAAATAAGCGGTTATTATCCGCGATTGACTATATGGAAAGCTTATTAAAAGAAAATGGTGTTCAGATTGAAACAATTCGTAATAATGTAAAACAAAGTGGTGTCGTATTTCATTCATCCTATTCTGCAAAAGAAATTCATCAATTTATGGATCGAATGAAACAGCTACTAACTTCAGATAAACCTGCAAATCAAATTGAAAGATTATCAGTGTTTTTAGAAGGATTATACGTACGTAGAGATTATGTTTGGCAGCAAGGAAGGTCACTACAGCAGATTCAAAAAGATAAAGCAGAGTCCGTAACATTATTTGAGGAAATCAAAAATGAATTAATCGAACAAATAAGCAAATCAATTACTGAAATTGATCAATATAGAAGTGAACTGAAGAACACAGGTATTATCCAAAACAACCAACTGGCTCAGTTGCAAGATAGAAGGGAAAGTCACTTAAGCCAAATTGGACCAGTAGAAAGCATCCCCGAATTAAACGACTTAAAATCGGAGCTATTGCTGAAAGAACATACATATAAAGACTTGCAGAAATCACAAGAAACCCTCAAGCAATATGTACAGCAACTAGAGATTAAAAAGAATGATGCAAAATATACTTTGGAACAAATAGAAATGTATGAAGCGGATCTAGAGGAAAAAGAGCAGGACAGTAAAAAGGTTAATTCTCAGGGCTTGGAGCAGGAAAAACAATTAAAAGCTATAGAAGAATTAATAAATCAACATCCGGAAATAGAACATGAAAAAACCTTAGTAGAAATCTCTACTTTATCTGAAAAAGTAGAGAAAATTACCCTTGAGAAAAAACGTTTGCCAATTACCCAAGCGCTACAAAACGAATGGTTTTCGTTACTGAAAGAAGCTAGTGATTATGACTTAGATGAGATTAGAAAGTTATATGTTCGACATGCCAATGTTATCGGGACAACTTGTGTAGCATCTGCTCGAAAAGAATTTATGGAGAATTATCCAACGTTCGATGTAGTAATAATAGATGAAGTATCGAAAGCGACTCCACCTGAATTACTTTTACCCATGTTAAAAGGGAAAAAAATAATATTGGTTGGAGACCATCATCAGCTGCCTCCACTCGTTGGGGAAGATACGATTGATGAGTCCCTTCAAGCAATTTTAGAAGAAAGCGATAGCTTGGAAGAAAAAGGGGAACTAAAGAAACTGTTGAAAGAATCTTTATTCGAACGTTTATTTAAAAACTTACCTAAGAGTAACAAAACAATGTTAGCTATTCAGTACCGAATGCATGAAAGCATTATGGAAACAATCACACCGTTTTATGAAGAAGAAAACTATCGACTTCAATGTGGTTTAAGCGATTCGGATACGATGCGTGACCACTTACTTGAATCTCAATATGTGAATCGAAATGACCATCTTCTTTGGCTAGATATGCCGAATGAAAAAGCCTATTTTGAAGAGCAGATGAAAGATGGGAAAAGTCGCTTTAACCAAGCTGAATTGACCACTATTCGCGAGGTTTTAATTGATTTAGATCAAGCAACAGAAAATGCTAAAAATGAAGGGAGAATGAAGCAAGATGAACGGAAAAGTATCGGGGTTATTAGTTTTTACGGGGAGCAAGTGAAGAAAATTGATCGTTTAATACAGCAAGAATTGAATCTTAAACACATCACGTTTAGAACTGGTACTGTCGATAAATTCCAAGGAATGGAAATGGACGTCATAGTGTTAAGTATGGTTCGAAATAATCGAGATAAAAGCGGAGATATAGGGTTTGCAAATGACTATAGACGATTAAATGTAGCGTTGTCTAGAGCGAGGGAATTATTAATTATTGTAGGCAGTACACAAATGTTTACAGAGAGAGCCAAAAAAGTAGAATCAAGAAAAATGTATAGTCGCTTACTTGGCATCGTAAAAGATAAAAAGGCTTTACGAGATCCAAAAGGAAACATCAAAAAATAAGGTAGTCAGTTTAGGGGTATACGTATATGCAGGAGCTTCAAAAACGTTTAACCAAAGAATTACAACAAAGCATGAAAGTAAAAATTATACATTCTGCTACTTGGAGCATACCAGTCCATTCCATAGAAGTGGAATTTAAACCAGTTAAGCGTACCAAAATGGATGTACTCATGAAGATGATGCTCATTACTTTTCAGAAGGCAAGCGTGTCTAAAGCAGAAGAGCTAAGTGATTTATTACTGGTCGAGCAGCTATTTATTGAAGACTTAATCTCCATCATGAGTAGAACAGGACTCATTGAAAAGCGTGATGGTTTATTCAAACTAACAGATCGTGGCATGAAGCAATTGGAAAATGGCATATTTGAGGAAGAACAAGATATAGAGTCGAAAACAGAATTATATAGTACAAGCCATGAAGCATTTTTGAGTGGTTATATTAAACCAGCTTCACCTGATGAAGAATTACTGGAAATCTATCGCTATGTGAAAGATGGTTATTTGGATGAAGAGCTCCATTTTGATGATGATATGCTGATCGAAGCACTTCAAAAGAGTGACACTGAATCAGATGAAGGGGATACCCAAACAGTTGTTTCTGAAATCATTTCAACATCCGAACTTACGATTGATGATGTCCCATGCTTGGAATACATCCTATATAACAGTGAAAAAGATATCGTATATGCTCGAGTTTGGAACACGCTACTTTCACAATGGGATGAAAAGTTAGAAAATCAGTTGAATGAAAAAGAGCGTATGAAGTGGCGAGAACTTTTGTAAAGTGAAACTTCAATCAGTGGGGGGTCTTCATCCCCACTGATTGTTAGTTGAACCATTCGGGCGTTTACGGGCAGTTGATCTCCAACTTACGCTTATGCGCTTGGCCAAGCGTTGAAGTGGAGTCATACTGCCCGTTAATGCGGGATAAAAATTTCTATCGAAGTTAAATGATTTGGAGTGACTAAAGTGAATCAAACAAATGGTTCAAAAAGGATTGTGGTGCCACTCATTATTTCAATTATCGCTATTTCTTTTTCTGCGATTTTTGTGAAATGGTCGGATGCACCGGCAACAGTATTGAGTATGTACCGAATGCTGCTTGCGAGTTTGTTTCTATTACCAATCATATGGATAAAACGTAATGAGTTTAAAAACATAGAAAAAAAAGATTGGGTTCTATTAGTAATTTCAGGGTTATTTTTAGCATTACATTTTGCTTTGTGGTTTGGTTCTTTAAAGTTAACGACGGTAGCTAGTTCTACAATTATTCTTGGGTTACAACCAATTGTCGCACTTATTGGGGGTTTTATATTTTTCAAGGAACGGACGACTACTTCTGCGCTGCTGACAATGGGAGTTGCAGTGGTCGGTGCTGTATTAATCGGCTGGGGAGACTTTGGCCTAAGTAAATCTGCTATTCTCGGAGATGTGCTTTCTTTTCTGAGCGTTATTGCAGTAGTTGGTTATTTGTTAATTGGGCAAAATGCTGTAAAGAAAGTATCGCATTGGATTTATAGTTTTTGCGTATTTTTCTTTGCTGGAATTGCGTTAGTTGTGTATAACTTACTTGCTGGAGTTCAGTTTAGTGGATATGAATCAAAAGAGTGGGGCATTTTTCTATTATTAGCGATTGTACCGACCATATCGCATATGATTAATAATTGGTTAATGAATTATGTTACTGCAACGACTATTTCCATGAGTATTTTAGGAGAGCCGGTTGGAGCAACTATATTAGCGGTCGTTTTACTCGGAGAACGACTGGCCGGTTGGCAAATTTTTGGTGGAGTACTGGTATTGGTAGGAGTCTTTTTCTTCTTACTACAACAACTTAGACGATAAGATCGTATATTAAATTTCTGCATAATATATCTAGCGCAAGCAGCCTGTGCTCCTGTGCGAAGCTCGTCGCCTCGGGGTCAAATGGGTACTACCCCATCCCCATTTGCTGCCCTACGCAGTAATAGGCGCTTGCACTACATTTAACTTAAAAGAACAGAGGAATGGCTGAGAAAGCTACTGCGTTACTTTCTCAGCCACTCCTTTTTTTAGTTATCGTGTAGTTAAGACTTTCCTCTGTTCTCGAGAAACAATTTTATAATTACGTAAGCAGTTTACTTTGAAAAGAAGGAATTCTTTGAAGTTTGTCGAAATAGGTATGACAAATACATGATTTTAAGTTTGAATTGTCGTAAATTGATTTGAATTGGATAGAATATGAAAGAAATTGATTTTTCTTCTTGCGTTTTTTGTCATAAACTTTTGAAAATTGTCGAAAATCATCAATACTTTCATGTATTCATTAAAATATAAACTGTTCGGCGTGAAGGAGTGAAAGAATTGGAAGAAACTTATAAGGGAAATGACAGGTTAATCTTTGGTATTGGAGTAGGAATTTTAACATATTGGCTATTCTCCCAAGCATTATTAAATACTGTACCAGATGTGCAACAGGATTTAGCTATTAATACCAATATTATCGGAATCGGCATAAGTGCTACATCTTTATTTTTTGGTATATTCGTAGTAGTTGCAGGTGGTTTTGTGGACAGGTATGGGGCAGTAAGGATTACGATGATCGGTTTAGTCTTGAGTGTCATTGGTTCTATACTGCTAGTTATTTCAACTGGATCTATTATGTTTATTTCGGGTCGAATAATTCAAGGGTTATCTGCAGCGTGTATAATGCCATCAACTTTAAGTCTTATAAAATCTTACTATAAGGATGAACAGCGGCAAAGAGCGCTCAGTTTTTGGGCAATTGGTTCCTGGGGAGGTACAGGACTTTGTTCTTTAGTAGGTGGGGCAATAGCTTCTTCTATTGGCTGGCGTTGGATTTTTGTATTTTCCATTGTTTTCGCACTATTTTCAATATTCCTAATAAAAGGCACGCCGGAGACAAAAGTAATCGCTTCATCCTCTACTAAAAAGTTTGATTTTGCCGGATTGATGGTATTTATTATCTCAATGGTCAGCTTGAATATTATTATTACACAAGGCTCCAAGCTAGGTTGGACAAGCATTAGTACTATAATACTTGGGATACTTTGCATCGTCTCGGCTATACTTTTCTTTCAATTCGAATTGAAGAAAAAAGATAAAAGTTTTATTGATTTTTCAATCTTTAAAAATAAAGCATATTCAGGTGCCACATTGTCGAATTTTTTATTGAATTCTGCAGCGGGTACTTTAATCGTTATTAACACGTATATTCAATTATCTAGGGGTTTTTCAGCCTTTGAGACCGGATTACTTTCTATCGGGTACTTGGTCTGTATTTTGATCATGATTAGGGTGGGCGAAAAAGCATTACAAAAAATAGGTGCAAGAAAACCTATGATGCTTGGTGCATTTATTAGTGCTTTGGGCATAACCCTAATGGCTTTAACGTTTTTAAGTAACTCTCTTTATATTGTTTTTGTCATCATTGGTTTTATATTATTTGGTACTGGACTAGGGTTTTATGCAACACCATCCACAGATACAGCAGTTTCTAATTCTCCCGAAGGCAAAGCGGGCGTAGCAACAGGGATTTATAAAATGTCGAGTGCACTTGGAGGTTCTTTAGGAATCGCTATTTCTTCCAGTGTTTTCAATGCTTTAAATGTGCAGGGAAATATCGACTTTGCTGCAATGATAGGCCTTTCAGTTAGTATAGTTAGTTGTTTGCTGGCGTTATTGTCTGTATTTATCACTACGCCAAAAGATGTGAAAACTGTTTAAAAAAATTATAGAGGAGTGATTCAAAATGAAAGAACAATTATTCACCGTGCTAAAAGAAAAAGAGCCAAAAATGATTGAAATTCGACGTTATCTTCATGAAAACCCAGAACTTTCATTTAAAGAGGAAAAAACTTCAACCTATATTGCAGATTTTTACAAAAACAAAGATGTTCAAGTGGAAACTAACATTGGTGGATACGGTGTGAAAGTGACAATAGATAGTGGGAAACCAGGCAAAACATTAGCGATTCGTGCTGATTTTGATGCTTTGCCAATTCATGAGGAAACCAATTTACCTTTCGCATCTAAAGTAGATGGGGTTATGCATGCATGCGGACATGATGCGCATAATGCATATATGCTCGTCTTAGCAGAGTCTTTAATAGATATGAAAGAACAGTTAACAGGGAAAATTATTGTAATCCATCAACCAGCGGAAGAACAACCACCGGGCGGAGCAATTGCGATGATTAAAGACGGGGTACTAGATGGAGTAGATAATGTTTTCGGTATACATGTTATGTCTACGATGGAAACTGGAAATGTGTATTACCGTGAAGGACCTATACAAACTGGTCGTGCTTATTTTAAAGTAATTATTCGAGGGAAAGGCGGCCATGGATCCTCCCCGCATATGGCAAATGATTCAATCGTAGCAGGTGCTCATTTTGTGACCGCTTTACAAACAGTTGTTAGTAGAAGGTTGAATCCGTTTGACGTAGGTAGTATTACGATTGGGTCATTCGATGGAAAAGGATCATTCAATGTGATTAAAGATTCCATAGAAATCGAAGGGGACGTTCGTGCGATGACGGAGGAAGTTCGGACAATAATAGAAAGAGAAGTTCGCACTTTACTAGAAGGGTTGGCAGGTATGTTCGGGATCACATATGAATTGAATTATGTGAATGATTATCCGGTACTTGTAAATGATGTTCATCTGACTGATTTTGTAGCGAACAGTTTGAAAGAAGCAGGTATCGAAGGGGTCGCGGAGATTGTTCGTTGTGAACCACAGCCACCTTCCGAAGATTTCGCTTATTATGCCGTAGAGCGTCCAAGTACATTCTTCTATGTTGGAGCAAAACCAGAAAACGGGCCAGGATATCCTCATCACCATCCGAAATTTGATGTAAGTGAAAACTCTTTGCTAATAGCAGCCAAATCAATGGGAGCAATTGTACTAGATTATTTAGATAAATATCAAGTATAAAAAAAGGGGAGGATTATCATGACAACAGTTAATTCATCAAAAGCGCCGGAATACAAAGGAACAAAAAAATTAATAATTGGTATTGTTTTTGGGGTTATTACTTTTTGGTTATTTGCACAGGCAATGGTGAATGTTGTACCAGCAGTGCAAGAAGATTTGGGTATTGAACTAGGAACATTAAATATCGCGATTAGTTTATCTGCACTTTTTTCCGGAATTTTCATCGTAGCGGCTGGTGGTTTAGCTGATGTCCTGGGGAGAAAAAAATTAACGTATATTGGGCTTATATTAAGTATAGTAGGTTCGTTATGTTTGGTTTTTGCAAATGGAGCAGGATTACTCATTATCGGAAGAGTAATCCAAGGTTTATCGGCGGCATGTATTATGCCTGCGACTATTGCATTAGTCAAAGCATATTATGAAGGAGAAGATCGTCAACGTGCACTGAGTTACTGGTCAATCGGTTCTTGGGGTGGTTCAGGGATTTGTTCGTTCGCAGGTGGAGCAATTGCAACGTATATGGGATGGAAATGGATTTTCATCTTTTCAATCGTTTTCGCACTACTAGCTATGATACTAATTAAAGATACACCTGAAAGTAAAACAGAACAAACAGGTCCCTTCAAGTTTGACTATACGGGTTTAACTATTTTTGTCATTACAATGCTTGCATTAAATATTTTTATTACACAAGGATCAAAACTTGGTTGGACAAGTATTACTTCATTGTTGCTATTAGCTATTACCATTATCGGAATAGTTGTTTTTGTGAAATATGAACTTGGGAAAACAGGACCACTTATTGATTTTGAATTATTTAAAAATAAAGCATATACAGGTGCCACTATTTCTAACTTCTTATTAAACGCAGTAGCAGGTACTTTAGTAGTTGCGAACACATATGTACAAGTTGGTCGAGGATTTACGGCCTTTCAATCGGGAATGCTATCAATCGGTTATTTAGTTGCGGTATTAGGAATGATTCGTGTCGGTGAGAAAATACTTCAAAAAATTGGCGCAAAAAAACCAATGGTGTGGGGCACGATCATCACAGGTATTGGAGTAGCGTTAATGGCTTTAACATTCTTACCTGGTGTAATGTACACGGTAGTTGTATTCATCGGATTTGCTATGTTCGGTTTAGGTTTAGGGATTTATGCGACACCTTCGACGGATACTGCAGTATCAAATGCACCAGATGATAAAATTGGAGTAGCATCTGGTATTTATAAAATGGCTAGTTCCCTAGGTGGAGCTTTTGGGGTTGCTATTTCTGCAACTGTTTACAGCATAATATTAACTCAGAGCGGAATTGACGTAGCTGCAACAGCGGGCATTGTTACAAATGTAATTTTTGCGGTAATTGCATTAATATCTATCGTTATCTTAGTACCTAATAATACAGGTAAAAAAGTAGCATAAATTTAAAAATAGATAAGGAGTGTATTCTATCATGAAAAAACGCTTAATGAAAATGCTAGAAAATCGCAGTGCTGAAATGGTTGATATCCGACGTTACCTCCATGAAAATCCAGAGTTATCATTTCAAGAAGAAAAGACTGCTCAGTATATTATCGATTTCTACGCTGGAAAAGATGTTGAGATTCAAACAAATGTCGGTAATGGTTATGGGATAATTGTCACAATTAAAGGATCGAAACCAGGGAAAACAATTGGTTTACGTGCAGATTTTGACGCACTACCAATAGTTGAAGAAACAGATGTGCCTTTTAAATCTAAAAACCCCGGTGTAATGCATGCATGTGGACATGATGGACATACTGCTTACTTATTAGTTTTAGCGGACTGTTTGATCCAATTGAAGGATGAACTTTCTGGAACGATTAAAATTATTCATCAACATGCAGAAGAATCACCTCCTGGTGGTGCAAAAAGTATTGTTGAGTCTGGACTATTAGACGATTTAGATGCAGTGTACGGGGTTCACTTATTCCCAACTCATCCTGCAGGTGTTGTAGGGTACAGAAGTGGGTTTGCTATGGCGGGTCGTACTTATTTTAAACTAGTGATTAATGGTAAAGGTGGGCATGGTTCTTCCCCGCATATGGCTAATGATCCAATTGTGGCAGGGGCTCACTTTGTTACGGCTATTCAAACAATTATTAGTCGTCGCCTAAACCCGTTTGATGTAGGTGTAATCACTATTGGTTCATTTGATGGAAAAGGAGCTTTTAATGTAATCAAAGACAGTGTAGAGCTTGAAGGTGATGTCCGGTACATGACGGATGAAACACAAGAGCTTATTGAAAAGGAAGTCCGCCGTATCGTAAAAGGACTCGGGGAAGAGTTTGGGGTTAATTGTGAGCTAGATTATGTTGCAGACTATCCACCACTTTATAATAATCCGGAAATTGTGGCGGAAGTAGTAGAAATATTACGACAATCAGAGGAAAAGGAAATCAAAGAAGTAGTAGAATTTCAAAAGTTCTCTGGTTCTGAAGATTTTGCTTACTATGTAAAAAGATTCCCCGGAACATTCATCTATGTAGGGAGTGCACCAAAAGGAGTAGAAAATGCATACTTTAATCACCATCCAAAATGGGATGTGGATGAAGATGCATTATTAGTAGCGGCAAAAGCAGTTGCAGAGATCGTATGTAGCTATAATAAGTAATCAAATTAGGTAACCAAATATATGAGAACAATTCTAAAAACACAGGTTTACATTTTCTGTGTTTTTTTCTTTGGCCAAACATATACATGAATAAGTGGAAAGGTGGGGAAAATGTATTTTTTCCATAAAACTCTTATTATATTAGTCGGAAGTGTATTAGTTGGTATCGGGATTAACTTTTTTTTAGTTCCTTTTCATTTATTAGATGGTGGAGGAATTGGAATAGGTTTAATTATGCATTATCTTTGGAACATTAAAGTAGGCATTGCAATTATGTGTATTAGTTTACCGATTTTTCTAATTGCTTGGATACATTATCGGGCGTTTTTTTACAATGGTATTCATGGATTATTGTTTTCCTCTGTTGTCATTGACTTTTTGTATCCTTTACATATTGCGGGGGAGAAATTTGTAGCTAATGGGATAATTGGAGCTATATGTGGGGGTGTTTTTGTAGGTTTAGGTGTTGGTTTAATGCTTCGAGTTGAAACATCTATTGGTGGAACCGACTTATTAGCGCAAATGATTTCCAAGTTTTTACGCGTTAACCCGGGGTTATGTATATTGACATTCGATTTTATGGTTGTTGTAGTGGGGAGTGTTGTTGTTGATACTGTTTCATTATTTCGTTCTTGTTTAACGGTAATTTCAGTTGGTATCACGACTTCTATTATTATGAAAAGGCATTATTAATGTGTTTTAACAGATAATGTACGCTTTTTCTAGATTACTTTGGACAGTTTATTAGCTTACACTGTTGCTCAATTTCTTTATCGTTTATTCTATTACCATAATTTTTGTCCAAAGCGAACTGTAAAAGTCTATAATGAAAAAGGGCGCTCCACACTTTTCTTATTCAGCTACATCCTGTCTATAATAATCATCAATAGGTACAAATAAGCCCACTTTTCCATACGTATCATGATCTAATGTAGCGAAAATAACACCAATCACTTGTCCTTCTTCATTTAATATGGGACTTCCACTATTTCCACGGTATACAGGTGCTTTGATCATAACGACTGGTGTGTCCCAATCGCTTAACTGAATAAAATCGATGATCTTGCCTTCATTAGCAATACCAGAAAAACTCAGTGGATTACCGATAAAGTAAATATGCTCATCATCTTCAAAAGTTGTTTGCTCTGCAAGTTGCAAATATGGTAGGTCTTTTCCTTCTATTTTTAAGACAGCAAGATCAACAGATGGATATGTATGCACAACATTAGCTTGAAACATTCCGTCTTCTGGGAAATTGACCGTCACTGTTTCATTTCCTTCGACGACATGATTATTTGTAATGATAGTTCCATCGTTTGATATAGAAAAACCTGTTCCTTTACTGTCTTCAGTAGATATGACGACAATAGCTTTTTTATAGCTAGCAATATCTTCTTGTAATGATAGCTTCGCAGATGTTTTTAAAAACTCAATTGCTGGTATAGAATATATTTGAAAAAAGACTGCAAATGAATTCACAAATAAGACAGACGCTAAAACCCAAAATACCCATTTAGGAAAAGGACGTTTTGTTTTTTTACTTGCTTTTTCGAGAGAATCTTTAGTCAAAGCTTCTCGTTGTGCTTCTAACACAAGTTCTTGGAGGGCTTCATCATCCAATTCTTCTTCCATATCTTCTTTTTTTTCGTTTGAGTCCATCAATTCACAGCCCCCTCAACTTGTACAAAACCTATTCTATATCTAATATACCTTAACTGGATGTATTATCTAAATTTGAAGATCACCAGGATCTAATATGCGTAGATCCTGGTAATTAATAAGAGGTTAAATCATTTTTAACAAAGCTTCTCTACCAATCATTCCTTCTGTAATACCTAATTCTTCTGCTTCATAAGTAATCGACTCAAGAGGAGCATTTAGCAATTCCTCGATTGTCTTTACTCCAACGGCTCTGCCTGCTATTACTTTACGGTCCCTTAATTTCTCATTTAACAGTGCTACATCCAGCGCACCACACATAATATACCCTTTGTCATTTGTAACTGCGAGTAAGTTTGTTTTTGGTAATTTTACGGAAACACTTAAAAACGTATGACCACTGATTTCAATTGGTTCCAAATGAATCATGTTGAATAATCACTCCTTTTCTGCACATTTATACATTATGTTTAGCTAGAGAAAAGGGTGAGTAATTAGTTTTTGATTTTATTGAAAAGTATGTGGAAATTGCATAATGATTGCATTTGAAAACATGTCTGCCATTTCTGATGCTTGCTTAGCTATTTTATCGAATACTTCGATACTTGCGTTGTAATTTTTTTGAATCATGTAAACAGCTTCATTTTTCGTTAGAGATAGATGTAAATAAAACATTTTCTGTACGTTTTCTTTACTTAAATATGGATTAATTCTGCTCCAAAAAATCGAAATTTCGTCTGCATTTCTATACCATTCTCTTTCCATTTGTTCAGCTTTTTGTGAATCACCTTTTACAGCAGCGGTTACTAATTCTGCCGCAAGCACTAGATGCTCCTTTATAAGTGCTCCGTATCGATGTGCAATTTGATCACCGTAAAATGGTCGGATAGAATTTGCAAGATCAGTTGCATTTCTTAATAGACGCTCTTGAACAAAAGGCAAATCGGGTAAATTGAATACAATGCTAGTAATTGTCATCCTCGTCCAGTTAACATGCTCTGACCAAATTTGCCTGCTCATACTTTTAAAATCAGCCTCAGTCTGACTTATGCAACGGGGAGTTTCATAGCCAAATGGTACTCGGGGATTCAAAAAGAGTCTACCTGGTGCTGTATACATAGAATAGGGTGAGCTATAATTAGGGCCAAATTCATTCATGTAAGGATTCATTTCTCATTCTCTCCTTTTAATATCACATAAACCGTTTTCTAAAAAGGTTCGTATGCTAGGATACTCTGCAATTCTAAAAGTGGTGCCGTTTTAAAATTCTAATTGTAAAATGGGGGTTTGTAATTGGAGGACATTTAAAAATAGCCAAGTACTGATTACAAATCAGTACTTGGCATTTGCCCTTTTCTTTTAGATGTTTTAGGAGAGTCACAGACAAACAAACAAATGTAATAGGATGACCGAAAAGATCGAGGGGCTACGTGACGCAGTCACGTAGCCCCCGATCTTTTTCTCGTTTATTCTAATACAATAAGTTTCGTCCAAAGCGAACCGAAAACGTCCATTTAGAAAAGGGCACTTGAGGTTTTCTTAAAGATAAGAAAGTATAAAAAAATTCTGCGAGATCTGTCTAGCTCCAGCGCCTTGCCCCTCGGGGTCAAATGGGTAATCACTGCGGTGGCTGAGGAGCTGCCTCCTCGCGATTCCCCATTTGCCTGTCGGGGCAGAAATAGGCGCTTCAGCTTTTATTATTAATTATGAAGTGTGATAAAACGACGGAGCATTTCATATTCAAGTAGGCTTATAAAGTCGGGACTTAGTTTTAGAGAAACTGCTGAAATATATGACTCAATTAATAATTCATTAGACATTTTAGCCATAAGTGACCTCACCTCCTAAACGATTATGTTTACCATAAAGTTAAAACATATAAATTTTCAGACTAGATGCCTTTGATGTAATTTAAATTTATCAAATAATTCCATTAAGAACAACCGTTCTCTTATCCACAGGGTATGGTGGATAACCTGTTATTAATTTGTGCACAACACTAGAAATCATATACATACCAGACGATATTATGTGCATAACTTTATCCACAGTTATGTAAAATTGCAGAATTTGTCGAAACATTTTCTTATAAAAGAGACCTTATTAACAATTTTCAGGTTCTAAGAAAGGTAAATTAAGTATAAGTAAGAGGGTAATATATGTATCTCTCAAAAAAATTCTTTCTTCCTTAGGCAATTATTATTGTCCATTTATTTTTTTTTGCATATTTTATAAATAAGAATGCTTGGAATGGATGGTTTACGAATTGAAAACAATCGTCTTCATAGGAAGCAACAAGTTTGGGACAAGTAAAGAAGGGTTAACAATTGCAAAAGATATGGGCTACTTTGTCGTGTTATTGACCAACAGAATGCTTCATAAAGAATTTCTAGAAGTAGATCAAATTGTTTATTTAGAAAATTTAGTGGATGAAGAACATATCAAAGAGGAAATAACAAATCTAATAGAGAATGGTAAGCAAATTTGTGCTTGTATTAGTTTTGTAGATCCATATGTTTCTTTTGCAGCGAAAATAGCCATGTATTTTGGGTTGGCGGAGATTTCTGTAGAAGCATTAAATATAATGGAAAATAAAATCAAGATTAGAGAAAAGTTAAATAACCTTCCAATAACCCCGTTATATGCAGTATTTCAAAGTGATGACTGTCAGGAAGGTTTTATAAAAAAGAATCATATAATATTTCCTTTCATTATTAAATTACCTATTTCAAACGGTTCGAAGGATGTATTTTATATCGATACTTTAAAGCGTTTTGAAAATGCAGTATCCATTTTAAATAGGAAATTACCCAATTCGCCTCTACTAATAGAAGAATATTTGCCAGGTGCCCAGTATATAGTTGAAGTATTAGTGTATAAAACCATGTGTTCGATTGTTGGAGTAATCGAGCAAGAGGTCGCGTATGATAGGAAATTTATCGTTACTGGGTATAAGTTTCCAGCTTTGTTAGATGAGACTGTTTCTAAGAAGTTGACCGAAAGTGTTTCAAGTATTGTCGAAGAAATAGGTCTGATAAGTGGATCTTGTCATCTTGAGATGAAATTAGTTCAAAGTCAATGGAAGCTGATCGAAGTGAACCCTAGAATGTCAGGTGGTGCGATGAATCGAATTTTAGAAGAAGGAACTGGTATTAATCTTGTAAAAGAAATTATAAAACTCTATTTGGGGGAAGAACCTATATTGAAAGAAACACGAAAACAGTTTGTTTACGCTAGATATGTAACAGTTGGGTCCCAAGGAAGACTGGTTAAAGTTCTAGGTTATGATCAGGCTTGGTTGCACGAGGGCGTAAAATACGTTCATATAAAACCTGTTAAAGGAGATATTCTATCAAGTCCATATTCGATGGGGAACCGCTATGCATGTGTGGTAGCGACATCCGAAACAGCTGAGCAAGCAAAAAAAAATGCATTAGTAGCTGCAAAAGAGATTAAATTTTTTCTTATCCCGTTATAAAGTGCAGAAGGAAGGAGTTGAAAAAGTTGAACGCTATGAAGAATAGCATATGTGAAGCACTCCACGAATTGAAGATATTTCAGGACATATTAACAGATTATCCAAACAAATACTTTGGGAACTTGCTATCAAAAATAATAGATATAAACACAATTCCTTTCTCTTTAATAACAATGAGTGGGGGTCACATGAGTCAATTTGATATGGAGGAAGATTTTGAGACCAGTTATTTTCGAATAGAATCCGTTGATCGAACAAAGGGCCATGTAGTTATTTCCTTATTACGTCCACTTGATCTGGAAGGAAATATAACAAATTCAAGAGGGCATCTTTTTAGATTAGAGAAAACAGACAAAATAAAAACAATAGATGTATCTCTTATTTCTGCTGTTCAGCCTTTGACTATTGAATTGTTAAAAAGGAATATTATTATCGAACCTAAATGGTAACCCGAGTATCGACGCTCTAATTATATTAGAGTGTCTTTTATTTTTAAAAACTGAACGTCTGTCCGTATTCAAAGAACTTTAGATGAATGTAATAGATATAGTTGTATAAAAATAAAAGGAGATTATCAAATGACCATAATAGGAATGTTACACCATCGGAGAGATCCGAAAACTGTTATAAAAGCTTATTCTTATGCAGCAGTTGCAAAAGCAGAGGGAGTTAGATTATTTTACTTTTCTCCAGGAACAGTAAACTTTGTGAATCGCTCTATAAGAGGGCAGGTTTATGAAAATGGGAGATGGCAAGAAAGAATAATGCCATTTCCAGATGTTATTTATAATGCAGGAAGCCCAGAGAAACTGGCGAAATCGAAAGGAATTGTGGATAAATTAAAAAGTGAAATTCCATTTACTACGCATTCTATTGGGAATAAGTGGAATACGAATGAACGTCTTTTAGAAGCAAAAGAATTCTCGAATTATCTCATTCCTTCTGAAATTGTAAAGAGAGTGGACACATTCCATAAATTTATTGCTTCTTTTCAAAGAGTTGTTTTTAAGCCAATTGATGGAAGAAAAGGTCAGGGGATTTTGTTCATTTCTAAGATAGAAAATCGTTATGAAGTAAGAGCGGGTGCAGAAAGTGCAATTTATACGAAACAACAATTGAATGCACTACTAAACGAGAAACTTGCAGTGGGAACTTATATTCTTCAGCCATATATAAAATCAGTTACTAAATCTGGTTTGGTATATGATTTCAGGCTTCATGTCCAAAAAAATGGGGAAGGCAAGTGGACGATTACTACTATTTATCCACGAATTGCACCTAAGGGATCAATTATAGCCAATATAAATAGTGGAGGGTACACCAATTATTTAGATCCGTTTTTACAACAGGAGTTTGAAGACGAAGCATTTAATATTAGAAGAATGCTAGAGCATTTTTCGTTAGCATTGGCTAGTCATTTAGATGAACTTCAGATGGTACAACACGGAGAAGTGATAGATGAAATTGGAATAGATGTTGGGTTGGATGAAAATTTGAAAATTTGGATGTATGAAGTAAACTGGCGTCCAGGCTGCCCTCCAACTTTTTATTTGGAATTGGATGTTGTTATTAATAGCATTCAATATGCTAAATATATAGCGGAGAACCAAAGTAAAATTAATAAAGAAATAATGGAAGCAAAGAAGAAAAAGATGGCCGAAAAAGAGCAAGTACCAGTCATTGCAATTACAGGAAGTGCAGGTAAAACAACCTCTAAGGCATTTCTTGGATCTATTTTATCTAAAAAATGGACGGTCTTCGAATCGAAGGATTATTGGAACACAACAGAGCATACGAAAAAACATGTAGCTGAAATCAATGACTCTCATGAAGCGGTTGTATTGGAGTATGGGATGGCCTATCCAGGGGTTATAACGGAACATTGTAGCATCATTCAACCTACAATTAGTATTGTAACGAATATCGGACTTGCCCATGTAGGAAACTTCAATAATAGCGTAGAAAAAGTCGCCCAAGCTAAATCGGAGCTTATTCATGGGATGGATCAAAATGGTGTCCTCATACTCAATAAGGATGACGATAATTCAAAGTTCCTTGAGACAAAGCAGTTTAAAGGGAAAATAATAACGGTCGGCATAAAATCTTCTGCTGATTACCGAGCGTATAACGTTCAATATGATGATAATGGTATGAGCTTTAAAATGAAGCTACAAGGAACGGAAATTTCGCTTTTTATCCCCATTTTTGGAGAACATCATGTATACAATGCGTTAAATGCCATTGCTGTGGCAGATTATCTAGGATTTTCTCCTATGGAGATTAAAGCCGGACTTATCTTCAAGAAACCACCAAGAAGATTAACGATTTATAATTGCCGTGAAAACATAACAGTAATTGATGATACAGTACACTCACATCCACAAGGAGTACGCGCAGCGATTGATGTACTTTCTAACATCGGAAAGAATCGGAAAATAGCTATTATCGGACAAATGAGGGAGCTAGGGGAGTTAAGAGAAGAGGAATATAGAAAAGTTGGCGATTATATTCAGGAAAAAGAAATTGATGTGTTAGTCACCTATGGTTTTCGGACAGAAGAAATCGGTCAGCAGGCGATAATGAAAGGTTTCTCCGCCAAAAACAGTTTTCATTTTACGGATAAAGATAAGTTAAATGCATTGTTGAAAACAATTGTAAAAAAGGATGATACGATTTTAGTTAAAGGTGCCAGTAAAACAAATATGTTTGATATTGTTAAGTTTTTAGACGAAACATTTAGTGAGTGATAAAAATAGATGAGCTACGTGACGCAGTCACGTAGCTCATCTATTTTTATTATCGGTTTATCTTTTTGCCATAAGTTTCGTCCAAAGCGAACCATGAAAGCCCATATAGAAAAGGGCGCTTTCGCTTTTCTCATTCCTCTTCTAAGTGAAATGTGATTTCATCGGCTGCACTTTTGGAGCGGGCTTTAGCTTCTTCCATACTCGTCCCGGTTGCAATCACATAAGCATAGCGATGTCCCATTGAAAGCGGAGGGACTAAAAGCGTTCCTTTTTTAGGCTTTATATATACTTCTAAAATTCCGGGTAATTTTTTCGCTTTATTTTTCCCAGTCACCTTTGTTAATATTCCTTTTTCGTTTATTACAACATATTGCGTATACACATATTTCCTATGTTTTGGTGAGATATTAGGAGTTTCCCCTAAAAATAATTTAAGCGTTTCTTCTACTAAATTAAACCCATATGCAGCTTCAATCATATTATTCATAGCCCCACCAGAAACTCGTGGATTGATTTCGATGAGCTTCCAACCGGTTTTAGTGAGTCTAATTTCTAAATGCAAGGCACCATTTTCAAGTTTGAACGATGAAACAATGGATTGAAGAACTTTTTCTAATCCGATTTTTATACTATTTGGAACGTTCGCTAGCACACCATATCCTGTAATGATAAAACGCTTACCTTGTGTAATTTCTTGTTCTAAAACACCGATAATATGCGGCTCGTGGTTAATGATGAGTGCTTCCACCAAATATTGATCTCCATCTAGATATTCTTCAATGATGATTGCTTCATCCGGTTTTTTATTGCGAAACCCAGCAATTTGTTTCATTAATTGTTCTTTTCCTCCTGCTAATAGCACGTCTTTGGAACCGGTTGATTTTGGAGATTTCACGATTACTGGAAATTCCAACTGACTATTAAATACATCTGAAGAAACTGCTTCCCCTGGCTGGATGAACAAACACTTAGGGGTATATGGTTGATCTTTTAGAAACAATCTCGTTTGTTCTTTATTTTCCATAATTTCTATCGCTTTTGAATTAGTGTAATTATGGCAAAATTCATCACATAGTAATGATGCAATGTGTACAAAAGGATCAGTAAAACTAATAATAAGTTTAATATCCATCCATGTAGTTCGTAATAATTTAATTTCTTTTTTCATGTCTTCTAAATTATGTGTGTCTACAAAAACCATTTTATGAACGTCTTTATATTCTTTCCTCTGCTGTATTTGTTTTTCATTATTTGTAAAAAGTACTGTAAAATAACCTAGTTTTTCTGCAGCTTTTATAGCTTCCCTGCTAGATCCGGACTTATTGGTACCTATAAAGATAATTGTTTTCAATTTTTTCCCTCCTTCCAATTGTTTCTTAAATAATCATTCTTACTATTTGTATGATGTAAAATCGATTTGGAATGGTTATGTAGCCCGTTCATATAACATAATTCAGAGAATTTCCCCATTTGCTGCCTTACGCAGTGATAGGCGCTTCCGCTTTTCTTATCCAAACAATATTAGTAAAAATACATATTATATATGTGAAAGGAGTGTGAAAAAAATGAAGCCACTCTCAGTGAAAAGTATAAGAGCGATCATATCTGGTGAATTGGTTCATGGTTCTGATGAGGTGATGGTTCAATACGGAGCATATCGATTGAAGCAAGTGAAGAATCAATATACGATCCTTTTTACCAGTGGAAGAATCGTGAATTGGAAAAGTTTAAAGGATCTCTTTCCCTTAGTAGTAGCGACTGACTACAATTATAGTAGGTTTGAAACGCCTGAAGATGTAACGGTTATTAAAGTAATCAATTTAGATGAAGCTTATTGGAAATTTGTTCGTTACTACCGAAGCTTGTTTCAAATTCCGATAGTTGCGATTACAGGAACTTCTGGAAAAACGACGACAAAAGAAATGATTCGACATATTTTGTCGGTAGATCGCAAAGTGACTGCTACAAATTTAACGAGTAATTCTCGCACGGCATACCTGCAATATTTATTAAATATTGATGAAGAAACAAAAGCTGCTGTTTTTGAAACTGCAGTTGGTTCACCAGGAGATGTACTAAACGCAGGTGAATATTTCAAGCCGACAATCGGAATTATTACTAATATAGGAGCGCATCACTTAGATTATTGCAAAACCCTGGAAGGATATATACAGGCGAAAGGTGAAATGCTTCAAATCATCGATCCTTCAGGTGTACTGATTATCAATCCAGAAGATAACAATACGAGGAAAATTGACTTAAAAAGTTTTCCAGGAAAAGTGATCAAGATTGGATGTCATTGGTCCTGTCATTTCAAAGCAGATAACATAAAATACGGTCCTGATGGTATGCAATTTAATGTTCAATATAAGACTCGAAATTATCAAGCGTATGTTCCAGGATTAGGAGAGCATCAAGTTTATAATGCGCTTTGTGCGATCGCTGCCGCTTGTGAACTCGGAATAAATATTTCAGAAGCGATAGAACGCTTGAAATCGTTTCAAAAATATAATAAGCAGCTGCAAATAGTTACTGGTATGAATGACGCAACAATTATAGACGATACTTGGAGTATTACAACGACTTCATTGGAAGCGGCCTTAAAAGTATTGAATGAGTTGGGAAAAGGGAAAAAGAAGATAGCGATTATTGGTACGATTACAGATTTAGGTTCATGGGGATATGTAATCCATGAAGAAGCAGGAGAGTTAGTGCATCGAATAGGAGCAGATGTGCTGATTACTATAGGTTTCCATGCAAAAATAATTGCAGATTGTGCAGTGAAATTAGGTTTTAGCTCCCCTGTATATACATTTAATAATGATACGCTTGCTTATGAATTATTAGCGAAAATGGTGGATTCAAATACGATTATTCTAATAAAGGGAGATATGTATAGTAAACCTATTATTGAATTAGCGGCAAAATTGAGGAAGAAACCACAGTAAATGGACATATTAGTAAAAATATATTAGTAAATTGGACAAACAACTGTGCCACATTACTAATCTATTTAATATCTTACAGTATTCTACTAGAAAGGAGGGAATACAAATGGGAATTATATGTCCATGCGGAGTAAGGGTTGACGCTTGCTCCGAAAATAATAATGTTAGATTTGAAGGTCAAATGGGAACGATTGAAGGAAACTTAACGTACTTGGCAAATGTGTGTATTACTACACTTAATGCTTCTACGCTTTCCTTACAATTTGAAGACACAGAAACTCCAAATCTAAACAACTTCACTTTTACTGCAAACGAAATTACTTCGGTTGTGTGTAACAGACAAGGTCAAAACTGTGAAGTGACGGTTACTGGTACTGGAACAATTGACTCGGATGAATATACTTTCGAAGCAGTGTTTCGAGATCAAGTTGCTCAAGCTGCGGTTGATATTGTACAAAGCTTCGAGATAACTGGTTTCTTTGATCAAAATGGTGCTGCTCCAGTTGCACAAGGTTCAATCATAGCTTTAGGCTGTCAGGAACTGTAACAACCGCGAAACTCTCGGCACTAATAAATGCTGAGAGTTTCAAATTAATAAAAAATTGGGGTGTAAAAATTGAAGATTAGTAGGGGGAGACTAAGTCAATATAATCTACTACTTACTGAAAAAAAATTAAATAATTATCTAGTAGAGACAGCACTATTTTCAAAGGAATCACTTTATAAGTTTCTTGAAAAGTATCACGAGGTAGTTGTTAAGCCTACTTTTGGTATTGGAGAACTGATTATTTCATTTGAAAATAAGGAATATAAAATCAGAACTGACAAAAGTGTACTAATAATAATCGATCGAGAAGAAATGTATCAACATCTTATCCACAATGAACTGAAACAGAAATTTTATATTATCCTCCCTCAAAAACTAACTTCAAAAAAACTCTATCAATACTTCCTAACCGTTCATCGGAAATCTCTCATTGCAAAGTGGCGTTTTACTTCCAATACAAGTTTTGAGTACACATTTTTGGGGGATCTTTATAAACACATTTTTTTTCATAAAATGAAACGAATTTCTCTCCTGGCTGCCCATATATTGGGGGAGCATTTTGATGAGTGTCATACGGTCGTCATTAAAATTATATGTGATGTAAAAGGTAATGTATGGATTGAGGATACAATTTTACATCTGCCAATTAGCAAATGGGATCAATATCAGGTCCTTACAAATAATCGTGCCCTCATTTCTTTTGTACCTAAAACAGATTTACTTACCAAAATGACGCTCACCAATTATTTAACTAAATATAGAGAAGTCATTATTAAGCCACATCTTGGACAACATGGTAAAGGAATTGTTCAAATAAGAAATGAAAATTCAACTACTTATGAAATTCGCTATGGAATAAGGACGATTAAAAAGCGAACACTCGAAGAAACGTATCAATTTATTCAGGAAAATTTCCTTATTAATAAAGATTATCTTGTTCAGCAAAGGATCCCTTTAGCCTTGATAAATGACTGTCCAATAGACGTTCGAGTCATTACGCAAAAGATAGATTCAAATTGGAAAGTAACGGGAAAACTTGTTAAAGTCGCAGGGAAAGATTTTTTCGTAACGAATGCCGCCCAAAAGCTATTAACGCTAGAAAATGCATGGGGAGAATTGGGAATATCGCGAATAAATATAAAAACGCTTGAAAAGGATATTGAGGAAATATGCTTGCTTGCAGCAAATCAATTGGAGAAAGGCAATAAAAAAATAGATATTATTGGATTCGATATCGGATTAACAGAACAAGGAGATATATGGATCATTGAAGGTAATTACGTTCCGGATCTTACTATGTTCAATAAGGGAGAATTTGAACAGATGTATAAGGATATAGGCAACGCAAAAAAACTGTAATGATTACACAATTTCAAGTGTGCATTAAATACCCACTCATCATAAAACTTTTTTTCATACTATACAGGTGGAAGGAGGAGTTAAATTGGAACCCCTATATGTGAAAGATATACGAATTTTGTTACAAGGTGAATTAATAAGTGGTTCAGAGAATTGGTTTGTGAAAGATGCCATTTACTATAAAAGACATGAACTTACCAAGCTAAATACACTTATGTTCGCTAGTAGAAGTGATTCGATTAACTGGGCTGAAATTGATAAAAAGGGACCTGCTCTCGTCATTTCAGATAAGCCAATAGATGAACTAAGCAATGCTTTAGCGAATACAACCGTTATTAAAGTAAGGAGTTTGGTGCAAGCATATTGGAAATTTATCAAGTACTATCGAAATCTTTTTCAACTACCGGTAGTGGCGATAACAGGAACATGTGGAAAAACAACAACGAAAGAAATAATTAAGCATATATTGAGTAAAGATCGTAATGTTCAAGCCTCCATTAGTAGTAAGAATGAGCCCCGTCAATCCCTCCCTTACTTGGCTGGTATAGACAAAAATACGGATGCTGCTGTATTTGAACTAGGCCTTGGAAACTCTGGTAATATCGCACATCAATGTATGATTTATCAGCCTACAATTGGAATCATTACTAATATTGGTGTTCATCATTTAGATGGTTGTGTCAATCTAAATGGTTATATAAAAGCAAAGTCAGAAATAGTAAGCGGAATAGCAAGAGATGGTACATTAATCATAAATGCAGATGATCAAAACACAAAAAAAGTTTCTTTGCGTAACTTTAAAGGGAAGATTATTTATTTCGGAATTAGCAACCGTGCAAATTTCAGAGCTTCCGATATAAAGTTTGCAGCGAATGGAATGGATTTTTTAGTACATCATGCCAATAAAACATATGAAGCTTTTATCCCAGGATACGGCGAACATCAAGTATATAATGCCCTTGCAGCTCTAGCGGCAGTTCATGAGATGGAAATGGATTTAGTTATTGCAATCTCTCGACTAGCTACTTTTAAAAACATGACGAGGCATCTAGAATTTTCAAATGGTCCTGGTGGAAGTACGATTATTGACGATACGTGGACGAATAATCCAACTTCAGTTGAAGCGGCATTAAAAGTATTGGATTCGGTTGGAGCAGGAAAAAATGTTATTCTTGTTCTTGGAGATATTAACCGATTAGGAAATTTTGAAAAGAAGTATCACGCAGAAATTGGAAGTCTCATTGCTAAAAGAAATATTCACACATTAATTACAATTGGAAGTAAGGCAGAAGAAATTGCTAGGAAAGCAAAAGAAGACGGCACAAAAGCGGATGTCCATGTGTTTCAAGACGTTCAGGGTGTGTTAGAAGTTCTAAAACCAAAGCTTGATAGCCAAGCAATTTTGCTCATCAAGGGCCCTATGTCCAGTCGCTCTATGATTGACTTTGCAAATAGTCTCAAACAAAAAGATGCGTAAGAAAAAAGCATTCGCTGCAATGTGCGAATGCTTTTTGAAAAGATAAGAAAGTATATAAAACTTCTGCATAGTATGTCTAGCTACAGCGCCTTGCCCCTCGGGGTCAAATGGGTAATCACTGCGGTGGCTGAAGAGCTGCCTCCTCGCGATTCCCCATTTGCCTGTCGGGGCAGTAATAGGCACTTGCGCTTTTCTCAATGTATTTATTTAATTACACGTTTAGCAGATACGTAATTTTGGTTAGCCCAAGTAGAAGTTAGGCTTTCTTTTACGACACCACCATTAGTTTTCAAACGGATATATTGGTTATTTCCCATGTAAATGCCTGTTTCTTTAATACTAGTCCCACCATTATTAGTAGAGAAGAATAGCAGGTCACCTTTTTGTAAATTAGCTTTCTGAACAGTAGTACCCATTTCTGCTTGTCTACTTGCTAATTTTTCTTTTAAATCAATTCCTTGATTTTTGTATACATAGTAAGTAAATCCAGCACTAGTAAACGTTAATGTGCCTTCATTGTAACCATATCCGAACTTCGCTTTTCCAATTAAGCTTGAAGCCAAATTCACAATCGTATCTGCAGATGTGGTAGATACTTGCGGGCTAGTTACCGGTGCTTTTGTTACTGTTGTTACTTGCGTACTACTCCCAGAAATAACACGTTTCGCTGTAATATAATGCTGATCATAATAATCTACCATTAGAACTCTTGTTAAAATACCATCAGAATTAGGAATAATGATTCGATGATCGCCTGCATAAATTGCTACGATAGAAGGTGTACTAGAACCTTTCACACTATTAAAGAAAACCAAATCACCTTTCTTCAAGTTAGAGCGAGAAACGGTAGTCCCTTTTTTCATCATGTCTTTCACATTTGTTGTTCCTAGAGTGACGCTATTTTGTTTATATACATAGTTAACAAATCCCGGACCTGTAAAAGTTAATGAACTCTCATTATTTGTATTTCCCATTTTCACTTTACTTTTCAAACTAAAAGCCTTTTCAACAATTTTATCGCCTGGCGTTGCTGGGTTAGCGGATAGTAATGTTGGTAATACTCTTCTTGCTGTAATGTAATTGTCTTTATAGTAAGGTTTGCTATCTAAATCTGAAATAACAATGTCTTGTTTAGGGTCTGCCATATGAATTACTTTATTATCTCCCATATACATCGCAACGTGGTTTGGAACACTCCCACCTCTGCTATCAAAGAAAAGTAAGTCACCTTTTTGTAATTGGTCTCTTGCAACATATGTACCTTGTTTCATCATATAATCTTCATTGTAAGTACCAATATCTACGCCATTTTGTTCGAATATGTACATAAGAAATGTTGCGCATGAGAACTTGTATGGGTATGTAGATTTATACACTGTATTGCTATATGTCGCCTTTCCTATTAAACTCTTAGCAGTTTGGATTAGTTGATTAGCTTTTGTTTCAACTGCTTGTTGGTTATTGTACGAATTAGTTGTAGCTGCTGATACATTTATTGGCTGAACAGCGGCAGGAATTGCACTGATAGCACTAAAACCTAATGTAAATACTAGTGTTGTTGTTAAGAATTTTTTTTTCATCGTGTACCTCCAGATAGTTGTTTTTGTCCTGCACCGATTCTAGCATGCAAAAGTAGATATATTATGTGGGAATTTTTTACACTAGTTAGGGTTAGGCTAGTTGAAGGCTTGCTACGATTGGGTTTTGAGAGGGTCTTTACAGTTTGATTACAAATGTTTCAATGCGAATTACAAAAATCTTATAGAATGTTCTATATTATTTGTAATTAGAAAAAAATAAAACTAAACTAATAAGAGACAGTATACATAGAGAGAAGGAAAACGATGGAGTTATTTTTGGTTATATTATTATTACTTACCAGTATAGGACTCTCTAATTTCATCAATCATTTCTTGCCATATATTCCGGTACCGCTAATTCAAATTGCTCTTGGTGTTTTGTTAGCTGCTTTACCATTAGGGTTTCATGTACCAATGGAGCCAGAGTTATTTTTCGTTTTATTCATCGCCCCGCTACTATTTTATGATGGAAAAAACGTTTCAAGGCAAGAACTTTGGAAATTACGAAAGCCTATATTATTACTAGCACTAGGACTTGTATTTATCACAGTATTTCTAATTGGTTACTTAATTCACTGGCTTATACCTTCAATTCCATTATCCGCTGCATTTGCATTAGCTGCAATTTTATCTCCAACGGATGTAGTTGCGGTAGGATCTATATCAAGTCGAGTTAAGATGCCTAAGACAATTATGCATATACTTGAAGGGGAAGGGTTGATGAATGATGCCTCTGGTTTAGTGGCATTTAAATTTGCTGTAGCAGCAACTGTTACTGGTGTCTTTTCATTGGCAGAAGCGAGCTGGAGCTTTTTAGCCATTGCACTTGGAGGAATTGTAGGAGGAGCCATTCTTGCTTATCTAATCATTCAGATGAAAATGTTAATTCGCCGACTAGGTATGGAGGATGTAACGCTTCATATGTTAATTCAACTATTAACACCATTCGTCATTTTCTACATAGTGGAGCATTTTCATCTTTCGGGTATTTTATCTGTAGTAGCAGCAGGAATTGTTCATGCGATATACCGAGATCGTGATCAATCACCTTCTATGCAATTGCAAGTTGTTTCAAAAAGTACGTGGACAATACTAATTTTTATTTTAAATGGCTTAGTATTTGTAATCTTAGGCTTACAAATCCCAAGTGTTATGAATGAGATTTTTAAAAATCCGATGTTTAATAATGTAGAGGTAAGCAAATATATTTTAATTATTACTGTTGCATTATTGCTTCTACGTTTCGTATGGATTTATGGAGCATGGTGGGGAGGCTGGTTGCTAAAGAAAACACAACTACCAAAGCCGACACTAAGATATATAAGTATTACGACAGTTTCAGGTGTACGAGGGGCTGTTACATTGGCCGGGGCATTTACCATTCCATATGTAATAGCGGATGGAAGTGTATTTCCTGAAAGGTCATTAATCATCTTTATTGCTTCCGGAGTTATACTGGTTACGCTAGTGCTGGCAAGTATCTTCTTACCAATCCTTGCAAAATCGGAAAAAGGAAAAGTAGAAGAATTGAAAGAGGAAATGGAACGAACTGCTATGATTCGTACGATTGATGCGGCAATTAATTCAGTTAGAGAAATAATGACCGATGAAAATAGAAGTGTGGCAGTTTCAATTATTTCTAATTACAATCAACTTCGAAGTCTTCTAAAGACTATTAGCGATGAAGATGCAACTCAACTGAAACAGCTGGAAACGGAAACTCGCATGAAAGCATTAGATGCAGAAGAAATTTATTTGGAGAAGTTGAAAAAAGAAGGAAAAGTAAATATAAAAGTAACTTATTTAATGGAAGAACATATTCAACGAATGCGACTTGCTGTGACAAATCGTTTGCTTTATAGAAGCTTGTTCATTTGGTCCATTATAAAAAGAAGTCTATATCAAATTTTTGCTCCTAAGAAAAAGATGCGATATAAAAATCGTAAACTAGAAATTAATATAATTATTCAATTAAAAGTCGATATGGCAAAAGTCGCAATACAATATTTAAAAGATCACATGACTCCTGAAAATGAAGATAGTTATCTATTAATTATTGGGGAATACAATGACATGATTTTAAAGTTTAAGCTTGCCAAAAAAGGTATCGACACTACAAATTACACTCGAGTTCAAAGAGAACTAAGGGACAAGGCTTTTCAGGCTGAAAGAAATGAAATTCAAAGTTTGTACGAAAATGGCGAAATTTCTATGGATATCACACGTAAAATTCGTAGGCAAATTAATATTCGGGAAGCTTACTGGATGGAAGAAAACAGTGTGCAAACTCATTAAATTAGAAAAGGGAACTGAGTATGATCTCAGTTCCCTTTGATATTTCACGGTTTATTCTCCGTCCTTATCTTCTTCTTCAAGTTCTTGTTCTACATTTTCCTCCATTTGGTCATCTACATCAGATTCATTTTCACCGTCGCCACATCCTGCAAGTATACCTACAGAAAGAAATGCTGCAGCTCCAACCTTCCACCATTTTTGTCGTATTTATCTTGCCGATTTGCTATTTAGTATGTACCCTTGGCTAAAACTGACATAAACGTGTCAATAGTATGGTCTTTAGAATAGGGTAAAATTTCTTAAAACGGAATATTTTTAATAATTAGATTTTTGTTCGATGTTGAGTTATACTCATGTTGTTGTGAAAAAATTGTAAAACTACACTAAAAGAAGAATAAATTAGAGGAAGTGGGACTAATACGATGGGTATATTAGATGGATTGATGGGAAATGCATCGGAGCTAGAACTAGACAAGGTAAAAGAAGAACTGAAGGATTTGCTAACAGCTTCGGAAAAGGTGGAACATGCATTTAAACTTATTCGAGACTTAATTATTTTTACAGATAAACGATTATTGTTAGTTGATAAACAAGGAATGACAGGAAAGAAGATGGAATATCATTCGATTCCTTATAAAAGTGTTGTACATTTCTCGATTGAAACAGCAGGTACTTTTGACATGGACGCAGAACTAAAAATTTGGCTGTCCGGAAATTCAGTACCATTGCAAAAAAAATTCAACAAATCATTAAACATCTACAAAGTACAAAGTGTCTTGGCTGAGTATGTACTGAAGTAGCAGGAATAAGTGGTAATAGATAACTCTCCATAAGAATGTATATTGTGGAGGGTTGGCCGAATGTATTTTTGGATGCAATTATTTTAGTATTTCATTTTTACTACTAATAGCGTTAATTTTATAGAGAGGTGAAATGGGATTGATAGTAAAAGCATATGAAAAATCTATTCATATTGAAGCGATGAAAACTCTCTTGAAACGATTACCTGTAAGACATGCAACGTATGCAAAGGTTTCCAAGGAAATCTGGACAACAACTGCAAGAGATTTAGGGGAAGATATAGTTTTTAGAGAACTAGAAAAAGTGCGATTGCCATATAATCACGCAGTATTTCACAAACTATTACTCTATGCAGAAAATGCTTTTGAACTGGATATTCTCTTACTTACTCCATTTGGTGCAGTCATTTTGGAAGTTAAGAATATAACAGGTGAACTAGAATTTTTTGAGAATCCAGCCCAACTAGTACAAACAAAAGATAATGGAGATATTAACAAGTATTCCTGTCCAGCAACTCAATTGAATGAGTACAAATATTAGCTACACCAATTCTTCACTGAACAAAATATACCTATCCCAATCCATGGAGCAGTTGTATTTGCATTTCAAAATAGTTTCGTGAAAAACTCTACAAAAAAAGCAACAATCCTCCATAGAAATGAAGTTCGGCATTACCTTCGAAATCTACAAAATAATACCCCAATACTAGGCGATCAAGAAATAGAGAGATTAAAAGGAATTCTTCTAAAGAAAAATAATCCCTACATGCATTTTCCGCTAACTAAATATTTTTCCCTTAATCCAAACGATCTTATACGTGGAGTCAAATGTCTAAAATGTGGTTTCATCGGTATGCAAAAGATGAAGCGCACATGGTTTTGCCCAAAATGTAGAAAAAATGATGCTCTCGCTTCTGGCCATACCATTTCTTCTTATTTTTTAATAAACAAAGATTCGATATCTAATAAAGAATGTAGGGAATTCCTGTTATTAAATAATTCAGATGAAGCAAAAAGAATACTTTCTAGTTCTGAATTGGTAAAAATAGGTGAAGGTAAAACAACCCGCTACAAAATGAAACCCATCAAATCTTAATTTGATGGGTTTCATTTTGTGTAAAATAATGGATCGTTTTAATAAGTGATGCAAAGACCACTTCTAAAGGAAATAAGCGTTTATTCACATAGTTTTGTGAGTGAATAATAACCAGAAAATGGCTTAACGCTCGGAAAAGTACTCTATCCGCCCGAAAGAGACCGCCATACGCCCGGAACCAAAGTGTATCCGCCCGAAAATCATCTCCATCCGCCTGAACCGCCGGCGGAAGGAGACTGAAGAAGAGAAAATCCTCTCCGAACATAGTTTTGTGAGTGAAAAATAACCAAAAAATGGCTTAACGCCCGGAAAAGTACTCTATCCGCCCGAAAGAGACCGTCATACGCCCGGAACCAAAGTGTATCCGCTCGGAAATCATCCCCATCCGCCCGAACCGCCGGCGGAAGGGGACTGCAGAAGAGATAATCCTCTCCGAACATAGCTTTGTGAATGAAAAATAACCAAAAAATGGATTAACACCCGGAAAAGTACTCTATCCGCCCGAAAGAGACCGTCATACGCCCGGAACCAAAGTGTATCCGCCCGAAAATCATCTCCATCCGACCAAATCAACCACGACTAAAAAAATATCCCAGTCTAAACGACTGGGATACCAAATCTCATTTATTGAACTTCCGCAATAATGCCTTGCTCATCGTCTAGCTTCAATTTGATACCAGCTGAAATAGGATCAATGTTTAAAAATTCTTTTAAAGTAATACGTAGTGCTTCGATTAAGTTAAGTGTAGAAAGTTCTTCTTTTTGTCCGTTCACATATGCTTCTGCAGTAAAACCAGTTTCATCGTCATATAAAAGCTCTACTTCGACTTCTTCTGGTTCTACTCGTTTCTTACGTGAAACATAAACACATACAGCATTTATAATATTTTGTTCAGGAATAATTAGTTTCTCCATTGATTAGCTTCCTCTTTGTTCTTTTTCGCTTTAAAAATATCAAAGATCTTCTTAATAACTACGACGATCAAGATAATTGCTGCTGCGTTTATAGCGAAGCCAAGAATTGAACCTAACATTCCCATGTTCGCGAACATGCTTCCAAATAATAATCCTGCAATTCCGCCTACGAATAAGCCTTTCATTAGACCACCAGACATGAATCCGCCTTTATTAGTTGTATTTGTTGTTGATTTACTTGTTGCAGTAGTTGAATCATCTTGTTTCTTTTGAATATTTGAGTTGGTATCGGTGTTGTTATTAAAACTCTTTTTACCTGATTTGTAAGATTTCGCTTCAGCAGTTGTTTCTTCGTTTTGGAAGACAAAGTTACCAACAGTCGAAAATACAAGAGTTACCGTAAGTAAAGCTGCTATTAATTTTTTCAATTTATAAACCCTCCGATTAATTTAGTTCTATATAGTATATACGGAATAACAGGTAAATAGTTTCGCTTTTATTGTGTCAAAATCATGTCATATTAAGAAATTTGGTTTTTTATTTTTCATTCGTCATATCTTTCGACAAAAGGGAAATGCTAAGAAGGTAATGACAAGTGAGGAGGTTTGACAGATTATGTCTTTGGCCAATGAAATTGAGTCCTTAAAAACTTATAGTTGTGGTGATCGCTGTGTATTGAGTGTGTATTTGAATACAAATCCAGCCGATCCGGATAATCTAAAAGGTGCATGGAAAATTCATTTGAAAAGTGGTTTAAAACGTATTAGAGAATATTTAGAAGCTTCTGGTGATGAAAATGAAATAAAAAATTTTGATTTATTAACAAAAAAAGTTACCGAAGAAATTCAAGAAAATCAGCATGAGTTAAGAAAGAGTGTTGTTATTTTTGCATCTGCAGACGACGAATTATGGTCTGTGCATTATGTGCAAGTCCATGTAAAGACAAGCTTCCACTTTGAAAATCATCCAGTCGTTGAACCGTTTGAGTACATGTATAAAGCTTATCCAGAAGCAGGTATAATCATGCCTAGTCTGGGCGAAGTTCGTATATTAGATACGGCAATGGGAGTTGTCAAAAGTGATATGACGTACAAATTCGATCCCGTTCAAGAAGTTTGGCAAGAAGAGAAAAAGAAGAATAAAGCAGATCAAAGTGTAATAGGACAAAGTAGAATTTCTGTATTAGAATCACATCTAAAAGGAAACATGAACAGCTTCTTTAAAGGAATGAGTATGAATGTTGATCAGTTAAAGAAAAAGCGGGGTTGGCGAGAGTTCCATGTTGCTGGAGAAGCTGAAATGGCTAACGCATTTGCGGAAAGTATAAGAGATGTACCAGCAAGCTGCATACACAAAAACTTGAACAATAGCAAGCCACAAGATGTTGTTCATCAAGTGTTTGAAAAGTAAGAAAGATGGACAAAATGATGAATTAAATTATTTTTGCATAAAAGAGTTGAATCGGGACAATCTAATCTCACAAGGAGGTGAAGAAAATGACAAACAACAACAGTTCAAATCAACTTCTCGTACCAGGTGTGAAACAAGCACTTGACCAAATGAAATATGAAATTGCACAAGAGTTTGGTGTACAACTTGGTGGAGAAGCTTCAGCGCGTGCTAACGGTTCCGTCGGCGGAGAAATTACTAAGCGCTTAGTAGCTCAAGCCCAATCGCAAATGAATGGTTACCAAAAATAATAATTAAATAATTGACCGGTAGCGAACTTGCTACCGGTTTTTTACATAGCATAAAATAACTTATAAAACATATTGTAAACGAAAAAAAGTTAAGATAGACTTTTTTAAAAGAATAGTAAAAAAAGAAAGGTATGGAGACTATGAAAATAATTGATATGCACTGTGACGTATTATTAAAGCTCTATGAGTCACAAGGGAGCATCAAATTCAAAGATGGAGAAGAATTAGATGCAAATAAAGAAAGATTAAAAAAAGGAGAAGTAAAAGTTCAAGCGTTTGCGATATTTATTCATCCGAATATAAGCGTAGAACAAAAATTCCAAGTAGCTCTTGAACAAATACATTATTTCTACACGGATGTGCTAGGAAATAATCCGGATATGAAAATGATCAAGGATTGGTCAGATATCGAAAATTTACAAGAGCATGAAATAGGGGCTTTGTTAACGCTTGAAGGTGTAGATGCTATTGGAAATGATTTGAAAAAAATGACCATTTTATATGAATTAGGAGTACGTTCAGTCGGTTTAACATGGAATAATGCGAATTTAGCAGCTGATGGTGCTTTAGAAAAACGTGGGGCAGGTCTTACGTTATTTGGTGAGGAAATTGTCTTATTTAATAATGAGCATAAGATGCTGACGGATGTATCCCATTTAAGTGAAAAAGCATTCTGGGATGTGATGGAAATTGCGAAATACCCTATTGCTAGCCATTCGAATTCGAAATCTATCTTGAATCATGTTAGAAACTTATCGGATGAACAAGCGAAAGCGATGTTTGAAAAAGAAGCCATGATTCATGTAATATATTATCCAAAGTTCATAAAAAAATCCGAGCATGTATCTATAGCGGACCTTATTTTGCATATTGATCATTTTTGTTCCATAGGTGGCGAAAAAAATATTGGTCTCGGTTCTGATTTTGATGGAATCGATAATAAGGTAAATCTTTTAGAGAATGCTTCTATGTCTCCAAATTTAATAAACGAAATGTTAAAAAAATATTCCGAAGAGCAAGTAGAAAATTTTGTATACGGGAATTTTGTACGTCATCTTCCGAAGTAATCTAACTATAAATTAAGTGTAAGTGGAGATAGAGTGAAACAATCAGTGTGGATGAGGAAAACCCACTGATTGTTTCACTCTATCATTAGTATAACTATAACTTTCAACAATGAAACCAAACTGAAATTCCCGAAAAATCCTGTTTTTAAATTCATTTATTTCTTACGAAACATCCAACCGGCAACAACAAATATTAAACTGGCGTAAATCATAAGTGTTTGATTATGAATACCCAATCCAACGAAAAAAGTAGTGAGTCCTATCATCATAGAAATACCAGAAAATAATCGAGATTGAAGCTTAAGCTGATGGGTCAGGATTTGTTCATCACGTTTTTGCATGTATTCTCTCATTTTTGTAGGTTCTTCTAAAAAAGTACTAATCTTGCGTAGAGGAAGCAATCCTTTTTTCCCTAATTTCAATAAATTCGCAGCAGAAAAATTAACCTTTTCTCCTCCTATAGCTTTCGAGGTTGTCCACTCTAATATACGTGGTTTTCCGAGAGCAAGTAAATCAACATTAGGATCGAGTATGTAAAGAACACCTACTAGCGTAGAGATAGCCCGTCCAAAAAAAGCAAATTCAGCAGGGAGTTGAACAGGTTGTGTTCGAACAATCTCTTTCAAGTCAGTTAACAATCGTTCCACGACAAAGTTATCCATTTCTTTTAGTTCATTCGATTCATAAGCAGAAACTAATCGAGCGATGGCATCTGCTAGAAGAGTCCGATTTGCTTCGGGCAATAAAAATTGTAATTCTTCTAATCCATCAAGCACTTGATCGTATTGACTGAAAATAATACCTTCTACCACTTTCACAATAGATTGAGATTGTTCTTTCGTAATAGATCCAACCATTCCAAAATCAATTAGAACTATTGTGCCATCAGCTTGAATTAAAATATTACCTGCATGTGGATCTGCGTGAAATTCGCCGCCTTCTAATACTTGTTCTAGAAATAGTAAAAAAAGTCGTTTTGTAATACTCGATCTGTCTAATTGATGTGTTTCTAAATATGCAATATCTGAAATACGAGATCCTTCAATCCATTCCATTACAAGTACACGCCGAGTGGAAAACTCGTCATAGTACACTGGGAAACGAATTCCTTTTAGGTGTCCATATCTATTTGAGAAGTTTCTTCCATTTTGTAGTTCTTGTAAAAAATTTAATTCAGGAGCAATTGTATTGACCATTTCTTTGTATAATAAATTAAAATCTAGTTGTTTAGAGAACTTTGTAAAATGTCTCACTAGCCAAATAACAATTTTCATCGCCCGAAAATCTATTCGAATAATACGTTCGATACCCGGACGTTGAATTTTTATTGCAACAGTTTCTCCATTTTTCAAAGTTCCTTTATATACTTCCCCGATAGATGCAGAGGCTACTGGTTGTTCAGATAAGTTACTTACAAAATCATCTAACTCGGCATTCCACTCTTCTTTTAATACATCCATTGCTTGTTCTTTTGGAACGGATGGTACTCGGTCCGTTAATCCTTCTAACTCTTCGATAAATGAGGGAGGCATTATGTCTGCACGTGTAGATAGAAATTGCCCAACTTTGATCATTAGCCCACCCAATTGAAGTGCCGTCTTTTTATACTCCTTCGCTTGTTTAGTAACTAATTTCTCCCATTTTAAATTCACGATAGGGGTGAAGCGACCTTTATATCTGCGTTGAAAAAACATCACTTGCACAAAAAATTTAATGGACATCCAGACGATTCGATATATGCGGTAAATCGCAAAGTTTTTCATGTGATTCGCCTCCTTGTCTCTATTATAAATGTTGAGTCAAGGAACCTCCTAATAATAGCTAATGTGCATTTCTTTGGAATAATCCTAAACTTACTAACTACTTTTATGTATCATCGTCCCTTTCGTTTCATACAATATAGAATTAAGCCCTGAATGGAGGGAAACATGGATATCTTAAACAAGGTCAGAAGTTATCGAGAAGAAGAAAACAAGCTGAAGTGGGAAGGCACATTTGAAGAATTTTTGAGTATTGTGAAGGAAAGACCATCTGTTGCCCAAACAGCGCATGCACGTGTATATAGTATGATCAAGGGCGCTGGAGTTACTGAGCGAGACAGTCAGAAACTGTATGAATTTTTTGGTGAAGAAATATTTGGTCTTGAAACAGCTCTAGAACGACTTGTAGAAGAGTATTTTCATCCTGCTGCGAAAAGACTAGATGTTCGAAAAAGAATTTTATTGTTAATGGGGCCAGTCAGTGGAGGGAAGTCAACTATTGTCACATTGTTGAAACGAGGTTTTGAAAAGTATTCAAAAACAGATGAAGGCGCGGTCTACGCAATAAAAGGATGTCCGATGCACGAAGACCCACTTCATTTAATTCCACAGCATTTGCGAGCAGATTTTTTTGAAGAGTACGGCATCCGAATTGAAGGGAGTTTGTCTCCACTCAACACTATGCGACTAGAAACAGAATACGATGGTCGTTTAGAAAATGTACTGGTGGAACGTATTTTCTTCTCAGAGGACAAAAGAGTTGGAATTGGAACATTTACTCCTTCTGATCCTAAGTCACAGGATATTGCTGATTTAACCGGTAGTATTGATTTTTCTACTATCGCAGAATTTGGTTCAGAATCCGATCCACGTGCTTACCGTTTTGACGGTGAGTTGAACAAAGCAAATCGTGGAATGATGGAGTTTCAAGAAATGCTTAAGTTAGATGAAAAGTTTCTATGGCATTTATTATCACTAACACAAGAAGGTAATTTTAAAGCAGGACGATTTGCTTTAATCAGTGCCGACGAGTTAATCGTCGCTCATACGAATGAAACAGAGTATCGCACCTTTATATCCAATAAAAAGAATGAGGCACTTCACTCACGTATTATCGTAATGCCGATTCCGTACAATCTTAAAGTAAGTCAGGAAGAACGTATTTACCAAAAGATGATCAAGGATAGTGATATGACACATGTTCATATTGCTCCACATGCATTAAGAGCAGCCGCTATTTTTTCTATCTTAACAAGGCTAGATGTTCCTAAAAAACAAGGCATTGATATTGTGAAAAAAATGCGACTGTATGACGGGGAAAGTGTTGAAGGTTTTAATCAGTTAGATGTAGAGGAACTTCAAAAAGAATCTCAAAATGAAGGTATGAATGGAATTGACCCGCGTTATGTCATAAATCGTATTTCTTCTGCGATTATTCGAAAGGAAATTCCTTCGATAAATGCATTGGACGTGTTACGAGCACTGAAGGAAGGGTTGGATCAGCACGCTTCTATTTCACAAGAAGATCGTGATAAATACATGAACTATATTGCCATTGCTAGAAGAGAATACGATGAAATTGCGAAGAAAGAAGTTCAAAAAGCATTCGTTTATTCGTATGAAGAGTCTGCAATTACGCTTATGAATAATTATTTGGATAATGTAGAAGCATTTTGTAATAAAAACAAAATGAGAGATCAGCTTACCGGAGAAGAGATGAACCCTGACGAAAAGCTTATGCGTTCTATTGAAGAACAAATTGGCATTTCTGAAAATGCGAAAAAAGGCTTCCGAGAAGAAATTCTTATTCGATTATCTGCATACGCAAGAAAAGGAAAACGTTTTGAATACAATTCACATGAACGTTTACGAGAAGCTATTCAAAAGAAATTATTTGCAGATTTAAAAGATGTAGTTAAAATTACAACTTCTTCAAAAACTCCAGATGAAGCACATCTGAAAAAGATAAATGAAGTTGTTGCTAGGTTGATCGATGAACATGGGTATAATTCAAATTCTGCAAATGAACTATTACGTTATGTTGGTAGCCTCCTTAACAGATAAAGATCAGATAGCTAGAAAAACAAGACTGATTATTTTTCATTAGTCTTGTTTTTTCATATACTCTGCAATAACTTTGTGGCACTAGCATATGATAAACAATAGGTAGGTGTTGATAGAAATGGATGATAAACCAGAAAAACAATTTGTTATTTCACAAGAAAATTGGTCGTTGCATCGAAAAGGGCATCAAGATCAGCAACGCCATATGGACAAAGTAAAAGAAGCGATTAAAAACAATTTACCAGATTTAATTAGTGAAGAAAATATTATTATGTCAAATGGACGAGATGTGATTAAAATACCCATTCGTTCGCTCGATGAGTATAAAATTCGTTACAACTACGACACTTCTAAGCATGTAGGTCAAGGAAAAGGAGATAGTCAAGTAGGCGACGTTGTTGCTAAGGGTTCAGGGGATGAAAAAGATGGAGCAGGGCAAGGGAAACAAGCTGGAGACCAAGCGGGGCAAGATTTTTATGAAGCAGAAGTAACGATAGCAGAAATTGAAAGTGCACTTTTTAAAGAAATGGAGTTACCAAACCTACAACGAAAAGAACAAGCAGACATTATAACCGATCATATTGAATTCAATGACGTTCGAAAAAAAGGATTAATGGGAAATATTGATAAAAAGCGAACAATTATTACTGCTATTAAACGAAATGCTATGAAAGGTGAAGCTTCTATCATACCTTTTCATCAAGATGATTTGCGCTTTAAAACATGGGATGAAGTCGTGAAACCAGAATCAAAAGCGGTAGTGCTTGCAATGATGGATACGAGTGGATCGATGGGAGCATTTGAAAAGTATTGTGCAAGAAGCTTCTTCTTTTGGATGACTAGATTTTTGCGCTCTAAGTATGAAACGGTTGAAATAGAATTCATCGCCCATCATACTGAAGCAAAAATTGTAACTGAAGAAGCATTTTTTTCAAAAGGAGAAAGTGGAGGAACGATTTGCTCATCCGCTTATCAAAAAGGGCTAGAGCTTATAGATCAAAAGTATAACCCGACTCGCTTTAATATTTATCCGGTTCACTTTTCAGACGGTGAAAATATGACGAGTGATAATCAGAAGTGTATTAAGCTTGTAAACGAATTGATGGATGTTTCCAGTATGTTTGGATATGGGGAAGTAAATGCTCATAGTAGATATTCCACTTTAATGAACACGTATAAAACCATTGATAATCCAAAGTTTCGGCACTATGTATTGAGAGAAAATCGACATGTGTATGATGCGTTGAAGAGTATTTTCCTAAAAGATGGAGAGAAAGTTTAACTTCTGCGCAGGCTGAACAAAGAGAAGCAGAATCAAACAAGCCAAGGCGAATTTGATCAGGAAAGGAGGACAATTGATGGAGAAAGAGCTTCATCGTGCAATTGCAGAAATTACGGAAATAGCTTCTGGATTTGGACTTGATTTCTATCCCATGCGATATGAAATTTGTCCGGCAGATATTATTTATACGTTTGGTGCATACGGTATGCCAACACGTTTTACTCACTGGAGTTTTGGGAAACAGTTTCAAAAAATGAAAATGCAATATGATTTTGGATTGAGTCAAATCTACGAGTTAGTCATCAATTCCAATCCTTGTTATGCATTTTTACTAGACACCAACAGTTTAACGCAAAACAAACTTATTATTGCTCATGTGCTTGCTCACTGTGATTTCTTTAAAAACAATGTTCGTTTTTCGAATACTAGACAGGACATGGTAGAAAGCATGACTGCAACAGCGGAACGTATAGCTTTTTATGAAACAATTCATGGAAAAGATGAAGTAGAAAGCTTTTTAGACGCTGTTTTGGCTATTCAAGAACATATCGACCCATCCATTGTGAGACCAAAGCTTCCTAACTATGAACTGGAAGAAGAGGAAGAAGAAATTGTAAGAAAAACAGTATACGATGATTTATGGCATTTAGATAAGCCAATTGAAGAGAAAAAAGTAATCATTTCAAGTAGAAAGAAATTTCCGCCACGTCCAGAAAAAGATCTTTTACTATTTATTGAAGAATATAGTAGAGATCTAGAAGATTGGCAGCGAGACATTTTAACAATGATGCGTGAAGAAATGCTTTATTTTTGGCCACAGCTAGAAACGAAAATTATGAATGAAGGATGGGCAACTTATTGGCATCAGCAAATTTTACGAGCGATGGATTTAACGACAGATGAGACAATCGAGTTCGCTACTTTAAATGCAAATGTTGTCCAGCCTTCACAAACTTCTATTAATCCTTATTATTTGGGGTTAAAGATATATGAAGATATTGAACAGCGTTATAATAAGCCAACAGAAAAAATGAAGAAGTTGGGGATACAAGAGAATTCGGGAAAAGAGAAAATATTTGAAGTAAGAGAAATTGAATCAGATATTTCATTCATCCGTAATTATTTAACGAAAGATTTAGTGAAACAAGAGGATCTTTATTTATTTGAAAAGAAAAATGGAAATTATGAAGTAACTGATAAGGATTATGAAAATGTAAGAGATCAGCTTGTATCTATGCGCGTAAATGGAAGTTATCCGTATATTGTAGTAGAAAATGGAGACTATCTCAGAAATGGTGAATTGTATTTAAAGCATGGATATGAAGGAACGGAGCTGGACCCACACTATTTAGAAAATGTACTTCCTTATATTTATCAGCTTTGGGGAAGGCATGTATATATGGAAACAGTCGTGGAGAAAAAACCAACACTTTATTCGTATGATGGAAAGAAGGTTTCACGCAGTTCTATTTGACTTGAATAAAGAACTTCATCGATTTCTAACGCAGTATACGCGAATTCTTCTAGATTGCTCTGGACACTAATTCAACTTAGTTAACAACTAAGTAACAATGTAAGATTTTTTTCATACTATAACTATGGGGTGAATAAATGCCAAGAGTAAAATATCGAACAGCGGACGTTGACTTAGTGGCCAGGATGATGAGAGCGGAAGCCGAGGGCGAAGGAATCCAAGGAATGTTGTATGTTGGAAATGTAATTGTTAATCGTGCTGTAGCAGATTGCTTAGACTTTAGAGATGTAAGAACGGTTGAAGACGTTATTTATCAGGTGCAGGGAGGAAATTATTCTTTTGAAGCCGTACAAAAGGGTAATTTATTTTATTCACCTGCGAGAGAAAAAGAAAGAACATTAGCAAGACGAGTTTTGGATAATTGGAGAGACCACCCAGCGAAATTTGCCCTTTGGTATTTCAATCCATATGGACCTTGTCCTCCAACATGGTACGATCAACCTTTTACAGGTCAATTTAAACTTCATTGTTTTTATGAACCAATAGCTGGAACATGTGAAAGTGTTTATAGGGGATAGGTTTTCTAAGGGTTATTAGGATTTCGGGATTTTTGCTGCTACGAACACAATATTTTAAACAACATTCACGAAGAACTCGATATTTCTTCGTGAATGTTGTATATAGAAAGAATCTGAATTTTGGGGTATACAAATGGTTATTAAAAAGATTGAACATACGGTGTCCAATTTCTATCGGAAGAACCACGTGCAACTTCAACTGGTGGAAAAATGATTTTATTTAAAGGCTTAAATGACGAACTGCTACAATTAATCGAAAAAGAAAGAAATTGGAAAGTATAAGAATATCATCAAAACGTGTGTTTAAAGAATACATTGAAGCAGCAGGGAAGAAATAAAAAAAGCATTCATTATTGTGAAGTATTTTGTTTACAAAGAATAAAACCTTCTAAAATGCACAAGTTATTCTTCATGGAGGTGAAAGTTTGTGGCAAAAGACAAAAACAAGAAAAATGGATTAGATCGTGAAGAATATGGATTTGGATATGATCTTAGTCCAGATGATTTGGATGTTAGAGGTCAAAATATCACTGCAAAGAAAAGGAATAACAATGAAAACAATGATAAACCAACAGACAAAAATAGTCCTTCAAGATTAAACCTGTAATTTTTCATATAATCTAAATGCATATTAAAGAAACCAGTCATGCTAATGTATGTCTGGTTTCTTTTCGCTTAGTTGTAATTGTATATGTGCCTGGCACGCTTTCAAGCACATATGCAAATTGGTTCTATTTACTCCTCTCTCTACCTAAGGTGTATTAATGATGAAAAAGGGGAGAGTGGATTATATGTTAATAGATGGCGTGTTTTCTGGGGGAGGTATGAAAGGCTTCGCGTTAGTTGGAGCATATCAAGTGCTGGAAGAGAAGGGATATCAATTTAAAAGAGTGGCAGGCACTAGTGCAGGTGCAATTCTGGCGTGCTTCATTGCTGCTGGATATACCGGAAAGGAAATGGAGAAAGTATTAGATGAACAAGATTTCCAAGCTCTTTTGGACCCTCGCAAAACAATACTCCCAATTCCTTTTATGAAATGGATTAATTTATATTGGGGTCTTGGGCTATATCAAGGAAAAGCGCTGGAAAATTGGTTTTTAGAAAAGTTAGCTGCTAAAGGAATATATACTTTTTCGGACTTACCACAGGGCTCATTAAAACTAGTTGCCTCTGATTTAACAAATGGGAAGATGCTGGTTTTACCTGATGATTTACAGAAGTACGGTCTATCGGCGGATAGTTTCCCTATAGCCCGGGCATTACGTATGAGTTGTGGAATTCCATTTTTCTTTGAGCCAGTGAGATTGAAAACAGGATCAGGAGACACGATTGTTGTAGATGGTGGGGTATTAAGTAATTTCCCTATGTGGATTTTTGATAATGGAAACAAAGAGCGTCCTATCCTTGGGGTGAAACTGAGTAGTAATTCGGAAGAAATGAAGCCATATAATATAAAAAATGGCTTAAATTTATTCGAAGCACTTTTTTCCACGATGAAAAATGCACATGATGAGAGATATATCTCCCGTAAACTGGAAAAAAATATAATATTCATACCAGTAGATGATTATAGTGCCACTCAGTTTGATTTAAATACAGAAATGAAAGCAGATATGTTAGAAAAGGGAAGAATTAGAGCAACTCAATTCCTAAAAATGTGGTAATGTTTTCTGAAAATCTAATGTTTAATTAGTTCATTTTAAGGAACACTAAATGAGAAAGTAATGTAAAAGGAGAGGAATATATATGACGAAAACTGCAAAAGAATTAGCACTAAAAATCCTAAATGATAACCTGATTGGTACGATGGCAACAGTTCAGCAAAATAAACCCCACTCTCGTTATATGACTTTCTTTAACGAAGATTTTATTTTGTATACTGCTACGAGTAAACAGACACACAAGGTAGAAGAGATAAAAAATAATCCGAATACGCATATACTAATTGGTTATGATGGGAAAGGTTTTGGAGATTCCTTTTTGGAAATCGAAGGAACAGTAATAGAATCTGACGACGAGAGCTTGAAAGAAAAAGTATGGAACAAAGCATTAAAAGGATGGTTTGATGGGCCTGAAGATCCGGATCTTATTATATTAAAAATAACTCCAACACAAATTCGAGTGATGAATACAAAAGGCGATGAACCACAGATTGTTGTACTTTAGAAGGAGCTTTTCTTAAAAAGATAAGAAAGTATAAGGATTTCACATACTTGGAATACAGTTTGTACAATTTCTTCTAGCCGCTTAGGACAGTTTCATTGCTTACACTTTTACTTAAAAGAAAAAGGTTGAAATATACAGCAGATCATTGTATATTTCAACCTTTTCAAATTTTTAGATGAGAACTATATGGAATAACTGTTGAAAGTCCCCCAACTCTCTTGTCTAGCAAATTGAGGATGAGTGGAAATAAAGTTTACAATTATTAAAGCGCAATCTAGAGTTGGGTATTGGTCGAATAAAAACCTATCACCGTATCGAATAGCTGTTAAAGCAAGTGGTAATTCGTGTCGAAATATTTCATTCCGTCTTGTTGCTGAGGTGAAGTCATGCTCTCCTTGATCTATAAATAGATATACATTGTAATATAAACGATTTTCATTTTTTTCCCATTCACCTAATACTTCATCTCTCATATCAAGATTGACTTTATCCCACGCAAATTGAGTCCCGATTGTTAAGAATAGTTCTCCAGTGAAATCAGAGTGAGTTAGTGTGTATTTTCTTGGGATAATTGGTTCAGTAGCCGTTACACCATCCCTATATTTAACAGATAGTCCTTCTGAATTGAACCTACTCATGTCATTAACTCCATTCGGCTTTATTTATATATATGTATATGCTACTTTTTATTTGAGACCGTTAATAAGTCATGGATGTACAGAATTCTTCTAGGTTAGACACGGAATACTTATGTCTAATTAAAATTGAAGAATCTACAACCTATTCCAGTTTTTGAGACGTTAGCGGTATATCGAGTAGTGAACCAAACAGTGGCTTTACTTAACGCTGAGGGATTTGTTTTAGGTGAGCGACGGACAAACAAGCGTAATAGGATGACCGAAAAGATCGGGGGGCTACGTGACATAGTCACGTAGCCCCCCGATCTTTTTCTCGTTTATTCTACTACATTAAGTTTCGTCCAAAGAACCGGTGACGTCCATATAGAAAAAGGGCGCTTTAGCAGTTTTCTTATTTTCATATTTTTAGTCACCATGGCCTATTATAATAGGTCTAGATAAATATATTCGGTATAATGCAATCTTACTATGTAAATTAGTGTTTTAATAGTAAGTCTTGTGACAAACTTTAGGATTTTTTTCGAATGGCAGTAAATAATAAAATAAAAAAATCCCATTGGATCAAATGCTCCAATGGGAAGGTCGATAATTATTGAACTTTCAACTCACTAATACTTACTTCGGATCTTTCTTCTAAGGAATGTCTTAAATGAATGGTTGCAGTTTTTCGGTCTTCATGTATTTTGTCAATCCAGATAGCAACTCCGTTATAGCTAACGTCAATTTGAGAAGGTGAATCTACTATTTCTTGTGCGCGATTATAGTCCAATTTCGTACCTCCTAACTTTTACTTTTTGGCTTAGATCTTGGTTCTCCAAGTTCGGCAAACTCTCGAGCAAATTCCTCTTGGACTTCGTTAGGTTTTATTTTTTGGTTTTTAGGTGTTTGGGGAAGTGAGTCTTTATTTTTACTTTTACCCTGCTTATTATCTCTACCCATATACATTCTCCTTTCTCATATTACGTACTTTCTTAATATGGCTTCTAAACCTTATTTTAAACACGAAAAAAGCACTGAAAGTATTTTCCTCGATAATAATTAGAAAAAATTTTTTTGTGCGTGACTTTTTGGAATATTAATATAAAATGAGTATATTGAATAGTAATAAATACAAATAGAAGGTGAATATGAAAAAAAACACCCTACCCGATTTCCAAAAAAAGGAATAGGATAAAGTGCTTGTTTGTTTATTCATTTTTATTAAAGTATGAAATAAGTTGTTTTTGAGAAGGGGCTTGAATTGAATATGTTACTTCACGGTCTTGACTATTTTCAATTCGTGGAATAATAGAATCAATTACAATGAACTTCCAATGTGGTGGTTTACTTTTTGTGCTTTTTTGTGTAGAAGGGGTCATCATTTTTCTTTGAAAAGCATGGAGTTTTGCCATAAGGAATTTTTCTTTTACTCGCACAAGTAAATACCCTTCATCGTTTTCAGGATCATACTTTTTCATTAGGGATTCACCTAATTCAAATGTATTGGATTTATTTTGAACAGATGGTGAAATCACAAATATGTTGCCTTTGCGAAATAATGAAGTATTTGATACTTGGCGAAGTCCTAAATCATTTATCAAGAAATCTAGGTTCACTTGGGAAGCTTCACTAGCTACAGACATATTATACCTCCTCTACTATTACATTGCATAATATAATAAGTATACCCTAAAAATGAGATAAAATCTTTGTTTATGGGTAAATTCCCTTGAAAAATTTGTATTTGTAATAAAAAGGAACAATTATGTGTAAAAAAACCTTGAAATGAATAAGTAATAATGAAAAGTGTGTATGATGAAAGATGAAACTAGAGGAGGAAATAACAATGGCATACTTACTACAGGTAGATTTTAAAATGGATGGACCTTTTGGACAAGAAATGGTGGAGGGATTTAAGGATTTAGCAATGAGTATTAATGAAGAAAAGGGATTCATTTGGAAAATCTGGACAGAGAATGAAGTGAATAGTGAAGCAGGGGGCATTTATCTGTTTGAAACAAAAGAGGATGCAGAAAATTATTTAGAAATGCATACCAAACGTTTAAATGGTTTCGGTATCACGGAAGTGAACGGAAAACTATTCGAAACGAATGACGCATTAACCAAAATTAACCATGGACCGTTGACATAAATAAATACAAAGCCTTTGGTCCTTAATTTTCAGTTGAATTCATGGTAGAATAGGTGTTCAGCTTATTTTTAAGAAGGACGTGTTAATGTGATTGGACGTAATGACCCATGTTTATGTGGTAGTGGTAAGAAATATAAAAAGTGTTGTGAGTCGAAAGAGGCCATTTCTATAGAAGAAGTACAATCGGAAGAGTTAGAAAGAATTTTGCAGTCATTTTATGATGAATATCCGGAAAAAAAAGATTTTAATGATTTTGCGGATATTGTGAAAGTATGGAGTGAATCTTTAAAAAAATACTTGGAACATGAGATGATTGAAGCAATAGCATTGGATGAATTCTTTTTTCATCATAAGCAAGAAATTTGGACATCTTATTTAGAAAAACAGCAGAAGAAAATCGTACGCCCATCGACGTTAAAAGTAATAGAACAGTGGAGTGAACCACTTGTATATGTCGGTGAAGTAGTAGAGGTAGACGATGCTTATATGACAGTAAATCATATTTTGACAGGTGAAATAATTCGGTTAAGACGTGAGAGTGATAAGCCTGTTCCTGTTGGTGTTCATGTCTATTGCTTTATTTTGCCAGACGGTTTTTCTGAAAATCACTATCTAGCTATTTCTAATTTAGTTTTCTTCCCAACAGACCATCAAGATGTGTTTAAGAAGTTTATCAAACTGTTTAAATCTCAAGAAGAACTCACAGCTCAAGAGTTTTTAAAAGAAAATGCCATTAAGTTTTGGGATTTACTTGGTGAAGATGGATATGGCGGAGAAGAATTTACAAATTTTGAAGCTGGTGTACTAGTAGAGGTCAGAGAGTTCTTAGAGAAAAATAATCGAGATTATGACAAACTATTAGAAATAGTAGAAGATTATTTAGTGGATCAGCAACCGAATGCTCGTAAAGAAGTAGCGATTGCTGCAGGTGCTATTCGATTTGGTCAGGAAAATGAACTCTTCGAAGCCCTTAACTTAAATGTGAAAGAAATTGGAGAAGCATTCAATGTTTCGCCATCTTCTTTAAACAAGTATTACAATGAGTTGAATGAGTACTATATAGGATGGAATTCTAAAGTATTGATTTAATAACATAAAACACGAAGCAAAGAAGAGATTTCTTCTTTGCTTCGTGTTTTTTATCATATATTATGTTTAACTTAAGAATGAAAAATGTTTAAGAATATAAGGAAATGGCAATAAATAATATAAGAGAGGGGTGCTAATTGAAGATGAAAAAACACTCGATTTTTGGAAGTGCATTACTGTCTACCGCTTTATTGTTAGGTGCTTGTGGTGATAAAGAAGAAGTGACAGACGCGGTAGATTCAAGTCAGGCGCAAAAAGAATTTGGATTCCAAGCTTTTGATTTAGATATTGATACCGCAGAACATAATGATGCGATAGATGCTTCGTTTGATATTGATGTATCAGAAACAGAGGCAGTATATGAAAATAAATTGGAATCTAAGAAGTTGACAGGAAATGAAGCTTACGCAGAGCTGGAACCCATTTTTAAAGATCTTGCTTTAACAAAAGATATGAGCAAAGAAGATGTAATCGCAAAAGTATCGAAAGCATTTGGGGCAGAAAATTATACGGAATTTGAGTTAGAAGTAGAATTTTCTGATGGGGATAACCAAGAGTTTTTGGATAAAAAATAAGTGGATTAAATAAAACAAGAACCCTTCACAGAAGTTGTATAATTCTGTAAAGGGTTTTTCAATGTTTTGAAAAATAAGGAATTATTTCATAGGTACGTACATAACCCATGCATAATGAGAGATGGATGAATTGTTCACCTTTTCCAACAATTCTTATGCAATTTTTTAGTGTAAAGGATTTTTCATACAAAGGGATATGTGAGACAATGAACGGAGTAATTGGTAAAGTTGGAGGTTATAAATATGGACTTTGTAGCAATTGATTTTGAAACAGCAAATAGTTTAAGAACAAGCGTCTGTTCTATAGGAATAGTTCAAGTAAAAAATGGGAAAATCAAAGAAGAAATACATACATTAATCAACCCACTAAGTGAATTTAATTTCTACAATACGAAAATACATGGGATTACAGAAGATATGGTTCACAGTGCGCCAACGTTTGAAGAATTTTGGCCTACTTTTAAAGGATTTGTGGACAATCAAACACTAATTGCTCATAATGCGAGCTTTGATATTAGCGTCCTGCGAGAATCACTAAACCATTTTCATGAGCCTTATCCTGATTTTAACTATGGATGTTCTTATCAAATAGCAAAAAAAGTATGGCCGAACTTGTACAACCATAAACTTTCTACTGTAGCGAACTATTTAAGCATTAGCCTTAGACATCATGATGCACTAGAAGATTCTCGGGCAGCAGCTCTAATAACACTAGAAGCAATGAAAAAAACAAATACGAATTCAGTACAGGAAATTGCAAGCATGTATAAATTAAAGATAGGTACCCCGTATCCTGTCACCAAAAAAATAACTCGTGTAAGAAAAACGAAAGAAGACATAATGGTGGAATCATTAGTAGCAGAGAATACTACCCTAGATAAAAAGCACCCATTTTACGGAGCTACTATCGTTTTTACTGGAAGAATGGTTTCTATGACTAGATCTCTTGCTGCTCAGCATGCAGTGAATTGTGGAGCTTCGTGCAAAGGTGTTGTGGATATGCAAACGAATTTCTTAGTCGTAGGGGATCATGATTTACAAAAATATGTATTAGGTATTAAAAGTTCTAAAATGCAAAAAGTGGAGCAGATGATTGGTCAAGGTTATCCTATTGAAATCGTAGGAGAAAGTGATTTTATTAAACTAGTTAGATTTGCATAAACTGATTGCCGAGTCTTGAAATTTTGACTTGGCCGTGATGGAAGCTTTAAAGTTAAAGAAATATTTAATACCGCTAAAGCAAATGTATTATTTGATGGAGTTGGTAAAATATTAATTTTGATTGTTTTCATAGCATTAAATAAAATGCTCATGTGCTTTAAATGAAAAAAGACGAAAATTCATATAAAACGTATCTAATTAGAGATATAATAGTATGAATAATAGATTAAGAATGGAAGTGGATAGAGTGTCACAAGTGGAATTTAAAAAAGCATTAGGAAATTATCCAACAGGAGTGACGGTTATTACTGCTTTTGATGAACAAAATAATCCAATGGGTTTAACGGTAAACTCATTCGCATCCGTATCTATAGATCCTTTACTTATTTTATGGTCAATTGATAAAAAGTCAGGTTCATATGATGCATTTTTGAAAGTAAATAAATTTGCAGTAAACATTTTAGCGGATGATCAAGCAGACTTATGTGGTTTGTTTGCATCTAAAGTAGAAGATCGTTTCAGCCAATGTACATGGGAAAAAACAGAACGAGAATTACCTGTATTCCCTGGTGCACTTTCACAGCTTGAATGTGAAGTAGACAAGACAATTGATGCAGGCGATCATATAATTTTTATTGGGAAAGTTATTCACATTTTGAATGAAGATAAAAATCCATTGCTTTATCACAGAAGAAAATTCGGTGCGATACCAGAGACGTTTTATAAATAAGTAAAAAAAAAGAGCTTCCTAATCATTATAGTGACTAGGAAGCTTTTTCTTATTATTCACTAATAAACCCAGCTTCTTGTAGGAACTCTTTAGCCACAACTTCGACCATCATTCCTTCATTGTCCACTTTTGCGTTCATCTTCTGCATCGTTTTCTCATCAATTTTGCCAGCTAATTCTAGAAGAACTTCGCCAATTTCAGGGTACTCTTCCAATATTTCAGTTCGAACAAGAGGAAGAGCGTGATAAGGAGGGAAGTAGCTTAAGTCATCTTCCAACACACGTAAATTATACATTTGCAATTGTCCATCTGTTGTATAAGAGTTTATAACGTCAACCTCTTTAGCGTTGATAGAGCGATACATAATACCATGGTCCATTCCTTTTACACTTTTAAATTCAATATCGTATGCTTCTTGGAATCCTGGTAATCCGTCAGGACGATCGATGAATTCAAATACTGCGCCAAGTATGAAATCATTTGAAACTTTCGCGAAATCACTAAATGTTTTTAATCCTAACGATTCAGCTTCATCTTCATCTAGAGCTAATGTATACGTATTATTAAACCCAAAAGATTCTAAAGCGGTAATGCCATCATTAGCAACCAGTCGTTTGGTTTTTTCTAACGTTTCATCTGCATTTCCGGCAGTTTCTTGATAATAATTGATGACAATTGTTCCGGTATAATCAGGTATAACATCAATGTTTCCATTAATCATGGCTTCCCAAACAACATTGGAACCACCGAGATTTTCTTTATATGTCACATTAATACCTGTTTTTTCTTCGATTAATTGCCCCATGACATTAGATAAAATAATACTTTCGGTGTTATTTCTAGATCCAACGACTAATGCATCTTCCGTTTTGAAAATACATCCAGTCAGTGATGATACAACAAGAAGTAAAAGTAAGCATTTGATAATTATTCTTTTTGTCATATGATCACCTTATTTTAACCCTTCTGGGGTTGTCCAACGTTCAAGATAAGTAAAGAATATCTCTAAAATAATTGCCAACAATGCAGCGGGGATAGCGCCAAGTAAGATTAATCCATCAATACCACGAGTAATTCCCAAGAAGATGAAATCTCCAAGGCCACCAGCACCAATAAATGCTGCAAGTGTAGCGGTTCCGACGTTAATAACAGCGGCAGTACGTACACCGGCCATTATCATTGGAATCGCAAGTGGAAGTTCAACTTTTAACAATACTTGGAGACTTGTCATACCCATCCCTTTTGCGGCTTCTACAGTTGCTTTATTTACATCTTTAATACCTGTATATGTGTTTCGAATAATTGGAAGAAGTGAATATAAGAATAGAGCAGCAATTGCTGTGTTTACACCTATACCGAAAATAGGAATCATAAAACCTAGTAGTGCTAAACTCGGGATGGTTTGCATAATACCAGCACCACCCAAAACAATGGTTGTAAGTTTTGGAACACGTGTTATTAAAATACCCAATCCAATTCCTAATACAATTGCGATTAACATGGAAAAGAATACTAATTGGATATGAACGGAAGTTGCTGCTATTACTTCTGACCAACGCATTTCTGCTTGTTGCATAAATTGTTCCCATATATTTAAATTATTCATTTATACCCTCCAATTCTGTCCATTGACTGGACAAAGCAGTGAGTAATGTACCACGAGTCACTATTCCTACTACTTTTTTTGCTTCATTTAAAACAGGTATAACCCCGTATTTTACATTTGGCATCATCATAATTGCATCTTTAGCAGTTGCTGCATCAGTTAGTGTGTGCTCAGGAATTCTCATAATTTCCTCTATTAACTGAATCGAGTTTACTTTTTTTATTAGTTCATAGGCAGAAATGAGTCCGATAAATCTTTCATCATTTTCATCTACTATAATTAAGGACGTCACTTTTTGTTGGCGCATCATTAATAACGCTTTTTCGGGAGTAAGATCAAGCAGAGCGGTAACTACTTTTGTTGTCATGACACTGACAACAGGCATAAGTTCAGGATTTTGGATAATTCTGTCCTTGCCGATAAATTCCTCCACAAAAGTTGACGCGGGTTCTTGTAATATCTTCTCAGGGGTATCTATTTGAATTAAATTTCCGTCTTTCATAATTGCAATGCGATCACCAAGTTTTAATGCTTCATCCATATCATGTGTCACAAAAACAATTGTTTTCTTTAGTTTTCTTTGTAAAGAAATTAATTGGTCTTGTAGTTGATCACGCGTTATTGGGTCTAAGGCACCAAAGGGCTCATCCATGAGAAGGACACGAGGGTCAGATGCTAGAGCTCTTGCCACACCGACACGTTGTTGTTGTCCACCTGAAAGTTCTTTAGGGTAACGTTTTCCAAAAATTTCTGGATCAAGGTCAACCATTATGAGTAACTCTTTAACCCGAGCTTGAATTTTTTCTTTGTCCCAACCTTTTAGTTCTGGAACTATTGCGATGTTTTTTTCTATCGTGTAATGGGGGAAAAGTCCGATTTGTTGAATAACGTATCCAATATTACGGCGTAGTTCTGAAGGATTTAATTTCGTAATATCTTTTCCATCGATAGATATAGTTCCGTTTGTGTGTGGAATCATTCGATTAATCATCTTCATAGTTGTTGATTTTCCAGAACCACTAGGTCCGATAAGAACTAAAAATTCACCCTCTGGAATTTTGAAATTAACGGAATCAACCGCTTTAAAGCCGTCTGTGTATACTTTGCTTACATGTTCGAATTTGATCATAAGTACCTCCTTAGTTGATAGATGTTACAGTTGAAATTAATCCAGTTTTTTGGCCATAAAAAAAGGACTTCCCACAATTCCATTATAGGAAAAGTAAGTAGTCTCTATGCCATTGCTAAGACATACAGCTAATGTTTCGAAAGTGTGATTTTATCAAAATGGTATCTACCTATGACGAGAAATGTTAATAGCAATTGATGCTGATTGGATCAGTTAGAAAGGATTCACGTAGATGTGAATAAGAAAGAGAGTAGGAGAAAATCGTCTGGTCTTTTGAAAAAGAAACAATTATTTTATTGATTCTACTAACTTAGAATACCACTTTTTTGGTAGAGTAGCAACAAGCATTCTATTTCTATAGGAAAAATAGGATATTAAAGCAGGTAATCAGGCCCTAATATTAACCTTAAAATTAGGGCCAAATTATTTAAAATTCTAGTGACATTTTTCCGTCCTTAAGAACTAGTGTTGCGTTAAAGGTTTGTCCATTTTCAGCTGTGAATCCCTTAATTAAATTTGTTTTTCCTTTTGTACATAAGAGCTTAATCTGGCTCGGAGTAATCTTTTTCTTTAAAAAGAATCCATTGAATGTTTGTTTACAACCATTTTTGTATTCTGTACAACCATAGAAGTTTTTTTGCGCTATGATAGATCCCTTTTTACAAGTCGGACACGAGACAATTGGTTCTCTTTTATATCTAGATGCGCTTACTTTAGGTGGTAGCTGGATGTTTATATTCTTCGCTTGCAGTTGGACTGGAACTTCTTGTAATAAACTACGAATAAATTTTTCTATGCTACCAAGAAATCTTTCCTGGGAACCTTCTCCATTGCCGATTTTTCGAAGATATGTCTCCCATTTTGCAGTCATGGAAGGGCTGGCAAGTAGATTACCTTCAATAGCTTGACATAAAACACGTCCTTTATCCGTAATAGAAACGATATTTTTAGTTACATCTATATAGCCATGCCGCTTTATGGTTTCGATAATTCCACTTCGAGTAGCTTCCGTGCCTAAACCTTCTACTTCTTTTAAAATTTCTGTTTCATTTTTATTATCCACAAGTTTTCCACATGTCTTCATCATCGCGATTAATTGGCCTTCAGTGTATGGTTTTGGAGGAACTGTTTTTCCTTCTTTTATACCAATATCACTTTCTACGAGTTCTTTCTCACGGAGAAGAGGGAGTGGTTGTTCTTCTTTATCCAATTCTTTATTGGAACGGACGAATAATGCTTTCCATCCTTTATCTAGTTCTGTTTTTCCTGTTGTAAAAAATAGAAGTTCATTTACATCTGTTGTTACCTTGGTTTCTGTGTATATGTAGTCCGTATGAAACATCGCAAGAGTCGTGCGAATAACTTCTTCGTAAAGATTACGTTCAATACCAGATAGACCATTTAGCACAGTTTGAGAAGGTATTTTCTTTGTCGGTATGATGGCATAATGTTCTTGCACTTTTGAACTGTCCACATAGCGTTTTTTAGGAGCAAGTGATGTAACGGGAAAAGAATGCCCAATTAGTTGTTGATAATCATTTATTTTTCCAGCAAGGTAGGAAAACTCACTAGGCGTAATATGTCTTGAGTCCGTCCTTGGGTAAGTAACTAGCTTCTTTTCATACAAAACTTGCATTGTTTTTAAAACATTTGCAGGACTTACTTTCCATAATCTATTTGCAGTTGCCTGTAATGTGGATAACGAGTGTAGTTGTGGAGGGGGAGTTCGCTTATCCACTTTATCCACAGACGTAATGATCCCAGGAGAATTTGGTTGAATGGCATGTTTTGCAAGCAACTCTTGAATCATTTCTCGTTTCGACTCTTTTGCTTTTGCTTTTCCTTTATACGTCCCATTTTCTGCAGTAAAAGTTGATTCGATTTCGAAAAAAGGTTCCGATACAAAGTTTTCAATTTCCATTTGTCTTTGATAAATCAAATATATAGTGGGAGATTGAACACGGCCAATGGGAAATACTTCTTTTATGCCTTGTGCCTGAAGAAGGAGTGTGTAAAGACGGGATCCGTATAGCGATAGGTAAGTCTTTGAAGTAATCTCCAACTTTTCCCCCGCTCCACACCGTGCGTGCGATTTTCACCGCACACGGCGTTCCCTCAATTTAGTTTTATCTTTGTTTCCCTAATCTGGTAACATTTTTGGTTACTCACATGTCCATTTCCTCGTTGTCTTACACGAACCTATGAAAAATGATTAGGTTTCTGATAATTTAAACTAAATTGACTTGTGGCTATTGCTCAGTTCTCATTACAAGAACATCACCGCTCTTGCCACTACTCTCACTAGAACTAAACAAGGTTATTCGCTATTTACGCATTCCCTTGTAACGCTTCATCGAGTGTGTCCTCTCCACGTTTCTAGCTTTCCACGTTGCCCTATTTCTATCTACATTACATTAGGTTAGGTGCTGACTATATCCCATCATTTTATCCAACGCCTTTAACGTTGCATGGTCTTTCATAGCATGAATTCTTACTCAACCACAAAATGATGAACCTAGATTTCTCAAGGCCAGTCGTAGGGATGTACATTCGCCAGTTCGTCAGTGTATTACCACATTCTCACCATACTAAGTTTTTAACGACTTCCGGACTATCATATACGGACAATACCTCTATTGCCTTTTCGGTTATTCAATTGAACACTTCGGTATACTTCGCCCGACTTCACCGAGCTTCACACTACTTTTGATTACACATTCTACTCATAGCATGTCGGAGTATTAAAGATAGCGTTTCAAGGCGTTACCCTATCATTCCACTATTCAAAATAGGACTTTATTCCATTAACAGCTTTTCACAGCACGTTTGGAATAAGATAGCTTTTCACTATCTAACGTGTCGCACTCATTCCAACTAACCAATCACTTATTTGTCGTGCTTTTGCTTCTTCGTATAAGAGAAGGTCTTTGCGATTATCTTGTAAATTAGCAAATCCTTTTCTTACTTCCTCTATTTCAAGTGAATTAATCCATAGTCGTTTAATAGTTTGGTTTCTAGCTCCAGTTTGATAGTAAATACTGTAGAAGATATTCGAACCTTCTCTGTCTACATCGCATGCGTTAATAACGGTATCTGTTGCTTTCATCAGGTTTTTGACGATGGTGAACTGTTTGTACTTTCCTTTAGCAACTTGAAAATCATATCTATTAGGCAAGATTGGCAAACTACTTAATGACCACTTGTCCCATTTTGGATCATATGCTTTTGGTTCTTTGAGTTCTACTAGATGTCCGATCCCCCAAGTAATATAGGCACCTTCTGGGAAGATAGGTGAAGGTAATATTTCTAAGTAACCATCTTGTCGTTTAACGGAGAAAGCATCTGCATAAGCTTTTGCTTGGCTTGGTTTTTCTGCTAGTATTACTGGTTTCAATGCAATTCCCCCAATTTTAAAAATAAAACATTCGTTCTTATAATTGTGCCTCATTTTTAATGAAAATACAAATTTCATTCTATCAAAATACGATTAAATCCAAAGGAAATAAGATGTGGGAAGTATGTAGACGGGGAAATACAATGCAGATAATCATAGGGCTGTTTTTGTTCACAATGAAGAACCCCTTTATCAAAAGAGATAAAGGGGTTTTATTATTTGCAATTCGTTATTGATGAGCAATTAAAACTAATTTACCTTGATCGAGCTCTTTTTCAGCAGCATCAGCTTCTGCTTCAGTTAATCCAGCTGCTTGCATCTTACTACGTAATTCGTCTCCTCTTGAAACGAACATATTTTTCATACTATCAAGGAATCCTTGTTCTTTCATCCCAACATTTTTAGTATCTAATGCATCGTTAATATCATCAGATCTTTCTTTAAAATGAGCGAAGATATGAATGTTATCTCTTGAATATCCCTGAGTCTCAAGTTTCTCAATTTCTTGTTTAGCTTGTACGGCATTTTCTACAGTTAATTTGACTGTCATTAAAATCCCTCCAGTTTTTTGATACATCTTTACTTTACCCCTAGTTTTTTAGGTTTAAACACAAGGATGGAGTGAGTTTAGCAAAAAGGGATATTTCTTCAATGCATTTATGATTAAATTCAAATCTTTTTAACTAAGTTAATAGAGAAGGAATTGTTCAAAGAAAGTAGAATTAGAAGTTAATGAACTTGTATAAATCGAAGGTGACTATTTTATACATATAAGGGGCTGAAATAATGTTAGTAGCAGGACAAAAAGACATGCAACAGTTAGATCAATATACAATGGAAAGAATTGGACTTCCAGGTGTTGTCTTAATGGAAAATGCCGGGGCTAAAGTGGTGGAGGAGATCATGAACTCCCTTCCTTTGGAACAGGCAAAAATAGTCGTGCTCGCAGGAGGAGGAAATAATGGCGGTGATGGATTTGTTATTGCTCGTCTTTTAGCGGATAAAGGGATTAAAACTCTGCTCTGTGTTCTTGTTGATGTGGAACATGTAAAAGGAGACGCAAAAGTACATTTAGATGTATACAAAAACCGTCATTTACCACTATTTGAACTGAGCAAAAATACGTTAGAAAATCTAAAAAAAGAATTAAATATAGCAGATATTATTGTAGATGCTATGTTAGGTACTGGAGTAATTGGTGCAGTTCGAGAACCGTTTAGTGAAGTGATTTCGATCGTGAACGACTATGGAAAAGAAAAGCTAGTTATGTCTGTAGATATTCCATCTGGAGTTTCTAGTGACACTGGAAAAGTGGAAGGAGTCGCAATTATTGCGACAAAAACGGTTAGTTTTGTTTTACCGAAGAAAGGCTTCTTCTTAGCAGAAGGACCTCGTCATATAGGTGAATGGAAAGTTGTGGATATTTCCGTTCCTTTATTAGCAATTCAAGAACTGGGACTAACCCTTCCAATTCTTATAACGAAAACTCTAGTTAAATCTTCATTACCAGTACGTCCTCCTCATGGACACAAGGGAACTTTCGGTCATGTGCTTATTGTCGGTGGATCGCGTCCATATGTTGGAGCACCTGTTTATGCAGCAAAATCTGCATTTTTCAGTGGAGCTGGATTGGTGACGTTGGCGATTCCAGAAAATATTTATCCAATGGTAGCAACTCAAAATCCTGAATCATTGCTTTTACCATTAGCTGAACAGGATGGACATTTTGCAGAACATGCATTAGAAGAATTATTATCTCGACTTTCTACATTCACAAGTATTGCAATCGGACCGGGAATGGGAAGATTCGATGGGGGTGAGCGGTTAATAAAGAACTTATTTACTTCACTAGCCAAACAATCCATTGTGCTGGATGCGGATGCGCTATTCTTCATAAGAAACCAACTAGATATGATTAAACATTACAATGGAGACGTGATTTTAACTCCACATCCAGGGGAAATGGCGACTTTATTGAATACTACTGTGTATGAAATTGAAGCAAATAGATTGGATGTTGCAAAAGACTTTGCAGTTAATAATCAAGTGTACTTGATGCTGAAAGGACATCGTTCCATTATAGCTACGCCAACGGGAGAAGTGTATATCAATCCATTTGGAAATGATGCACTTGGAAAAGGGGGAAGTGGTGATGTATTGACTGGACTCATTACTTCATTCCTTGCACAAGGAGCAACGCCCATTCATGCCCTTATTTCTGCTAGCTATGTTCATGCCGAAGCTGGAGAAGAACAAGCGAAAATTTTTTCTCAGTATGGTGTGACACCATTAGATACTATAGATGGAATTCGTAAAGAATTGATCAAACTTAGTTAAAAAACATGTAGCCTACTTTACGATCTATTTATATAGAATAAATCCCTTTTTGAGACCAAAAAGCAGGTGAATGAGAACATTTCCTAAGGGAACGCAACCAAAATTGGAAATCTAACAAAAAAAATCTCCAAGTCGTTTATGACTTAGAGATTCTTTTTGTGAATTATTCAAAATCTAATTTATAGTCTTCTGCTTTAATCATTAGATTCGATTTTGCCGGCAGCTTTTCTTTTCTTTTGAAGGAGTTTAAACAAATAATACAGTAAAACTGCACCAAGAATAATCACCCATACGACGTATTCATTTAAATCTGCTTTAATAATTCCAGCAGGTATTAGTGCGAGAGCAAAGAAAAAAAGGAAGTTTCCGATTGCAGTTGCAATGGTAAATGGCATAATTCGTATAGTACTTAAACCTGCTAAAATATTGACTAAACTTGTTGGTACAAAAGGGAAAATACGTGCTTGAAATACATAAGCAAATCCATTTGCATCAACTTTTTCAATTAATTTAGGATTAAATTTTTCAATAATCATACCTTGAAAAATATAACGTACCCCGTAAAATACTAGGATGGAAGCAAGTACACTTGTAAACCAACTCCATAAGAAACCATTGATAAAACCAAATAAGTTAAGATTAATCGTAATTACCAGTATGAGAGGGAAAACAGTAAAAGAATTTTGAATTACCATGACCAAGAACATAAAGAAAAATGCATATGCCATGTTACTCGTTAGAAAACTACGTATCTTGTCGACATCTCGATCAATTAGAAGCGTAATTAAATCTTTGTTAAAAATAAAAAAGATCAACAAAAGTAGAAGTCCAATCCACATTAGCCATTTTTTTGTTGTGAATTTATTTAATATCTTTTTCATTTTGTCACCTATTCTTTCGTTAATCATAGTTATCTAATCCTACCATGCTTTTGAAGCAGTAAAAAATTTGGGTCCTTGCTATTCTAAAATTGAAAGTGGCGGGAAATATAGTAGAAAAGAAGAATATATGCATGAAAAAGGATAATTTAACCCAAACTTTAAAGGAAAGGAGTGTATTCATTGGCTTTCCTTAAAGACGCTATTCAGAAATATGCTTTACCTTATAAAACAAACGAAGATTTAACACCTATTTTAGATGCTATTGGTGATGCAAAAATTGTTCTTTTAGGTGAAGCAAGTCACGGCACTTCCGAATTTTACACGGTTCGAGCAGAATTGTCCAAACGTATGATTGAAGAGAAAGGTTTCACACTCATCGCTGTAGAAGGGGATTGGCCATCTACCCAGCGTATAAACAGATTTATTAAAGGATATACCGAGGAACAAACTAACGTTAAAAATGTTCTAAAAGTTTTTAAAAGGTGGCCTACTTGGATGTGGGCAAATGAAGAAATTGCTGAATTTGTTACATGGTTAAAAAAGCACAACGAAAAAAAAGAGGCAAATGATAAAGTCGGGTTTTATGGAATTGATGTATATAGTCTTTGGGAGTCTTTAGATGAAGTGATTACATATTTGAGTAAAACAGATCCAAATGGAACTGAATTGGCATTTGCTCAAAAGGCACTTTCTTGTTTTGAACCTTTTAACCGACATCCTGAAACTTACGCACTTTCTTCGATTAATATTTCGGAAGCTTGTGTAGATGAAGTTTCCAAGCTATTGACTTCCATTCGAGCAAACGAAGATAACTATAAAGATCCAGGAGAAGCCGATCTAAATTTAAAGATAAATGCAATGGTTGCCCAAAATGCCGAGGAATATTACCGCGCAATGGTTCGCAGTGATGAGTTGTCATGGAATGTCCGTGACGAGCATATGGTCGAGGCAATTAATGAGATAATGGACTACCATGGAAAAGAAGCGAAAATAATCATCTGGGAACATAATACGCATATTGGAGACGCTTCTGCTACAGATATGGAAGAAGCGGGCATGGTGAATGTTGGGAAAATTATTAGACAGCAAAACGATAGGGAAGATGTATATGCGGTCGGATTTGGTACTCATAGTGGTACTGTTATTGCTTCAGATGAATGGGGTATTCCATATAAACAAATAAACGTGCCACCTGCGAGGAAAGATTCTTGGGAAGCCGCATTGCATAACGCAGGTGCATTTAATAAATTATTACTTTTTAATGAAGAAAACAGGTCATTATTTAGTCAATGGATTGGTCATAGGGCAATTGGAGTAGTTTACAATCCTAATTATGAAACGTATGGAAATTATGTACCTTCTAAAATAGGAAACCGTTATGATGCTTTTATCTATATAGATCAAACAAATGCCCTTTCCCCTTTGACAACCGATGAATAAAAAATCAAGGCTGCTCAAGAATATAAGAGCCGCCTTGGTTTTTTATTATGGAGCGGAGGGATTGTAATTAATACTTTTTTTCATTAACCAAGATATAAGTAAGAGTATAGCACCAATACCGAGTGAAACTGTCCATGGAAATTCAAAGGATGGACCAAAGTCTTTAATGAAATAACTAGCAACTATTATAACTAAGAACTCAACAGCTCCGTATAAACCAGCTTTTATCATCTGCATTTTTTCGTTAGTATTTTCGTCGAATGCAGAGCGATTTATCAAAGTAAAGATCACTTTAACTCCTAGAGCGACCAGTAATAGAATTAATGCAACGAGAATAATCGTTGGTAAAATATATTCGGTTGTATCGACTTCTTGAGTTAGCCCAATCAATAAGATCGCAATACTTCGCATCACTAAAAACCAACCAATTAAATTTATCGTAATTTGGCCAAAAAATTTGACTAAATCTCGTTTTTCTTCCGGAGGTAATTGGCTAATGATTTCATCAGCATATCCTTTTGGATCATTACCAAAAATATCTCTTGCAGTTTTTCCATCATGCTGTCCTTCTATTAAATGCTCCAACATTTCCATTAATACCTCTTCTGATTGCTGCTCGGATAAACTTAGCCTAGTACGAATATAAATCATTAGATTTGAGTAGTACTTTTCATTTTCTTCCGTCAGAAATTCTCTTTTTTGATTGTTTTGCTCGATTAATTCACTTGCTCTCATTTGAATCTTCTCCTTTCAATAGTAACGCATTGATCGGTACCGACAATTGATTCCATTCTTCTGAAATGATATTGAGTGCATCTTTTCCTGCTTCAGTTAACGAGTAGTACTTTCGGTTGGGACCTGATTCGGAAGGTATCATTTTTCCAGTGATCAGTTTATTTTTTTGTAATCGTAATAGAACAGGGTAGATGGTTCCTTCACTTACATCTGCTAAACCAACTTCTTGCAATTTACGAGAAAGCTCGTATCCGTAGACAGTTTCTTTTTCAATTACCGCTAGTACGCAGCCATCTAGTATTCCTTTTAGTAGCTGACTTCTGATGGTCATATAAATATTCTCCTTCCACCACTACTTTGTAAAACAAGATAGTAATTCAAAAATTAGCTACCTTGTTTTACAAAGTAGCTAATTGGATTATAAAATTAAATTATTTAGATGTCAAATGAAAATCTAAAAATAATGAATCATATTTTTCACAACCATAGGGCTAGGAAAAAGAAGCATTTTATAAAAGATTAACAAAAGAGATGGTATTAACTAAAAATTCGGTGCTAAACTATTAGAATCTATAAATAATGGAGGCATTAAATGAAAATTTGGAGGAAATTATTAACAAGTGTTATAGCAATTTCTTTAATAAGTGGATCGGTTCTTCTACCAGTCTCAGAAGAATCAACAGTTGAAGCTTCTACAAACTATGCGAACTTAAAAAGTGGAATTACAAATGCAATGCTCGATAGTAGGATGAAAAAGGCAACTTCAAGTGTAACTGTGCGAAAAGCATCTTCAGGAGAAATTGTGTATCAGCACTATGCAGATAGGGCTGTTACACCTGCATCTACATTAAAACTTCTTACGGGGGCATCTGCACTAGAAACGCTCGGAGATAATTATCGTTTTTCCACTTCTGTATTATCTGATGGAGCAGTGAAAAGTGGAACCCTTAGTGGAAATATCTATTTACGTGGCCAAGGGGATCCTACTTTATTGAAAAAGAATCTAGACAGTTTTGCAGATAGCCTAGTAAAAAAGGGCATCAAAAGAGTTACTGGAAATCTGGTAGGGGATGATACTTGGTTCGATATGGACCGCTTGTCTCATGGGATTTTAGCAGAAGATGAACCTTATTACTATGCAGCACAGATTTCAGGATTGACGATTTCACCAAATGATGATTATGATGCAGGATCAGTTATGGTACAAGCAACTCCATCGAAAAATGGCAAGGTTGCAAAAGTGATATTAACACCAGAAACAAGTGTTGTTCAAGTAGTAAATAGTTCAAAAACTGTTCCTAAAGGGTACAAGAATACACTAAAAATTACACGGGAATTGGGGACAAATAAAATAATTATTACTGGAAATTCACCAATTGGTACATCTGGGAAAAAAGAGTGGATTTCCGTATCTAATCCAACTGCATATACATTAGATGTATTTAAAAAGTCGCTTGCCGCTAAAGGAATTACGTTTTCAAAATCATCCAAAGTAGTTCGGGGGAAGACACCAATAAATGCGCGTGTATTAGTAACTAGAAACTCCATGACATTAAAAGAATTAATGGTTCCTTTCATGAAGTTAAGTAATAATACAATTGCAGAAACTTTAGCGAAAGAAATGGGGAGAGTGGAGTACGGAGAAGGAAGTTGGAATGCTGGATTAAAAGTGATAGGTGAATATGGTTCATCGATTGGGCTTGATATGAAAAAATGGAAATTCGAAGATGCATCCGGTCTTTCAGACGCCAATAAAGTGTCTTCTAGCGAACTGTCAAAATTATTATATCTCGTAAGGTCTGAGCCTTGGTATGTATCTTATGTAAGAAGTTTACCAGTTTCCGGAGGGTATGACAGATTAGTCGGGGGAACTTTGCGGAATAGGTTGAAAACAGGTACAGCAAAAGGCAATATCATAGCTAAAACAGGTAGCTTAAATGATATTAAATCATTAACAGGTTATGCTACTACAAGGGACGGAGAACTCCTAATTTTCTCTGTGTTAACAGAAAATGCACGTTCGAGTACAATTCCAGTAATCGATCGCATTTCGACCGCTATTACGAATTCTACAAATAAATAAAAACGACAAGAATTTCAGCGGTTATCAATGCAGTATGTATGATTTTTTTCGATCGCTTTGGACAGTATGCAAGTTTTACACTGTAACTTAATAGAGAAGGAGGAGCTTAAGAAAATGACTGCGTCACTTTCTTAAGCTCCTCCTTTTTTATCGTTTATTCTATTACAATACATTTTGTCCAAAGTGGATTTGATAAAGAGAACAAAATGAACATACGACATATCCGTAAATAAGTGCAAAAAGGGAATTTTGTTCTATATTTACACTTATTTTAAATTATGTCGTATGTCAGTTTTGCTCATTTACTGTTTTCGCGTTTATCTTGTTACCAAAAATTTTTCTCCAAAGCGAACTAGCAATGTCCATGTAAAAAAAGGGAGCTTGCGCTATTCATGAGAGATAAGAAAGTATATAGAATTTCTGCATAATATGTCTAGCTACAGCGCCTGTGCTCCTGCGCGAAGCTCGTCGCAGAAGATCGTTGCACCTCGAGGTCAAATGGGGAATCACTGCGGTGGCTGAAGAGCTGCCTCGGGCCCGCACGAAGCGGGTCATGTCTGCTTTGCCACAGGATGTGGCGGCCTTTGCAGATCAGCCTATATTCCCCATTTGCCTGTCGGGGCAGTAATAGGCGCTTGCGCTTTTCTCATTTAGAAAATCTTTTTACGATCTCTTTCATCTTTTAATAACTCAACTGCTTCTCGGAACCTTAGGGAGTGGATATTTTCTCTTTCTCTTAAAAAGCGTAGGGAATCATTAATAGCAGGATCATCGGAGACGTCGATTAACCATTGATAAGTGGCGCGTGCTTTCTCTTCGGCAGCTATATCCTCGTATAAATCAGCAATTGGATCACCTTTTGATTGAATATAAGTTGCCGTAAAGGGAACGCCCGCTGCATTTGCATAGAATAGCGAGTGACCATGGTTAACAAAATGTGCACCCAGTCCTGCTTCTTCTAATTGTTCAGGCGTAGCGTCTTTTGTTAATTTATAAATCATCGTGGCAAGCATTTCAAGATGAGAAAATTCTTCTGTTGAAATATCTGTGAGTAACCCAATTACTTTATCAGGAACAGTATAACGCTGATTCATATACCGTAAAGCAGCAGCAAGCTCACCATCTGCTCCACCATATTGTTCCATTAAATATTTTGCAAGTGTTGGGTTACACGTACTCACTTCTACTGGGTAGAGCAATTTCTTTTCATAAACCCACATTGAATTTCCCCCTTTTCATCTTTGCCATGGCCAAGGTGGTGAATTCCATTGCCACCCTACCTCAATTGCTTGTTTGGAAGGGACAGATGTTAGGGAAAGTGGTCCGTATATAGTCTCGTATTGTCTGCGTACTCTAGCAGCTTCTTTGATTGCGTCTCTCCACTGTTTGCGTGCTTCTTCGTCATTAGGGTGTGTATCTGTGTACAAAGTAAGTTCAACTACGACAAAATCCATTTGCTGCACCTTTTTGAGTAAAACCCATTCAGCTTCAGAGGTGCTCATGAAATTCCCTCCTCTCGGTAATAGCCATCTACAAATGCTGGCCAAAGGGATCCTTGTTTTAGTGCTTCCGCTGGTGAATTTTGTGGTAGTCCAGGTGGTTGGAAATTCGTAAAAATCTGAGGCGGTAATACAAACTTTTTCACTAGTATTGGGGGGCAGGGATCACGTGGTGAAACATAAGGCTTAAAATTTCCTCGAAATAGTGGACGATCCAAATTAAATCACTCCTTCAATCTATCTATATGAAGAAGTGATTTCATTCATGTCATTTGGAGAACTACAATAATAAAAAGATAGACAATTATCCCTTTCTACTAGTAAGGTAAACACCGAATACGGCGAATACCCCTCCTATAACTTGAAATGGCTCTATGGATTCTCCGATGAATAGCACAGCGAAGAACGTTGCAAACACAGGTATTAAATTTAAGTAGATGCCAGCTTTATTTGCCCCAATTTTCACTACCCCCGTATTCCAAGAAATGAAAGCTACTATAGACGCGAAAATCCCAGTATAGAAAATAGCGAAGATGGATTTGGCAGTCCAAATGACTTTGATAGCAGGATTCAGTGTTTCATATATAAAGAAGGGGAAGAGAATGATGATTCCCATGAAGATACTTACTAGAAATGTAGCATGACCTGGAAGTTTCTCTGCATATTGTTTAACTAAAAATGAATAAAAACTCCAACAAATAACAGCAGCAACAACCAGAATATCCCCTCTATTAAAAGAAAAATGAAGTAAGGTTTCAAGAGAACCTTTGGAAATTATGAAAAATAAACCAACTAAAGAAATAAGCGTCCCGAGTCGTTGGTTTTTACTTAGTCTCTCTTTTAAAAAGATAAAAGATATTATATAAATTAGGATCGGTGTAGATGTATTTACTAAGGATGCATTGATGGATGTAGTATAGTGTAAAGCTAAGTAAAGAAGTGCAGTAAATCCTACGACCCCAGTGAGAGACATGGCCAAGACAATTGGCCAATATTTAAGTATTTGTTTCCACTCTTTTTTCAAAGGTGTCCAAACGATTGGTAAGAAGATGACGAATGCTAAGCACCATCGTAAAAAAGCAAATGTAAAAGGTGGTAATTGATCAGCGACTGCACGTCCATATACGAAATTCCCACCCCATAATATAGTAGCGACTAGTAATAACGCTATAGGAGGAACTTTATTCATTACAAAAAACCTTCTCTCTAATTCATCAAAATATTATTTTTGAAAACTAAACTCCGACAAGAAATAATACGATTGGAATGGTTATAATACTGATTAATGTGGTAACGAGTGTTGTAAATGAAACGAGATCTGGTTCCGTACCGAATTGAAGCGCTAATAATGTAGTATTGGCAGCTGTTGGCATTGCTGCTTGTATGATAATTACCGTTTTGATCAAATCATTAAGTGGCATAAAATAAACGACTAGAGCTGCAATGGCTGGTGATACAATCATTCGAATAATAGTTACTGCTGAAACATAACGATAAGCTACTCTCTTTCTTGTAATAACAGCAAGTTGCATACCGAGTACAAGCATCACGGTGGGAATAGATGCATCTGCAACCAAATCAACGCCTGCCATAATAGCGGATGGAACATTTACTCCTGTTAGTTGTAGAATTATTCCCAAAAAAGCTGCATAAGCTAGTGGCATACGAAGGACCTTTTGCAAAGATTCTTTCCATGTAGCTGTTTCTTCTCCCCCTAAAGAGGCAAAAAAGATTCCTAATGTATTGATAAACAGGCCGTGTAGAACCATGATTACAACAGCATAGTCAAATCCAGCAGCACCTAATGCAAAAAGAACTACTGGTGCACCGTAATTTCCACTGTTTGGAAAAACAGCTCCAAGAATGATAGCAGAAAATTGTGGACGAGTTGCTTTCATAGTAAAAGCAGTTAGACATGTAATACCTAAAAGAGAGAAAGTAAGTATTAAAGAAGCTAACACAATGTAAAAGTAATCAATTGTTAGTTCATTCGTATAAAATGTCCGAAAAGCTAGAAAAGGAGACATTAAATAGAGAGCCGCACTGGAAATGGATTTAATATCAAACCCTATCAACCTTTGCCCCAAAAAACCAATGAAAAATATAAGAAAGACGGGTAAAATAATTAATATTAACTCCATAAAATTCACTCCAAATTTTGTAAGTGACTAAAAAGACACATTTTCTATTTGCTTAATTGTATCAGATAAGAGAAACAATGAAACTACTAATGGGAAAGTTCTGAACAATAGAAAATTTCCGGCAAAATTGTTAAACTAAACCTACTAGCTATTTAGGAAAGAAGGAATTGTAATGATAGAAACAGATAAACAACTTTTTGAGAAATTAGTATCTTACCGAAGAGAACTACATGAAAACCCAGAACTATCTTTAAAGGAACTTGAAACAACTAAAAGAATTCGTAGATGGTTAGAAGATGCAGGAATTACCATTCTTAATTATCCTTTAGAAGTAGGAATTATTGCAGAAGTAAAAGGGGATCTTCCTGGTCCAACAATTGCTTTAAGAGCTGACATTGATGCTTTACCTATAGTAGAACAGACAGATGTGCCATTTGTTTCAAAAAATGAAGGTGTAATGCATGCGTGTGGTCACGATTTCCATACATCTTCTATCATAGGATCAGCTATTCTATTACAGGAAAGAAAAGCTGAACTAAAAGGAACTGTAAGAATCATTTTTCAACCAGCCGAGGAAGTAGCACAAGGCGCTAAGTTGATTGGAGAAGCTGGTGCTTTAAAAGGCGTGGAAGCTATTTTTGGTATGCACAACAAACCAGATCTACCGGTAGGAACAATTGGATTGCGTGACGGGGCATTAATGGCAAGTGTTGATCGATTCGAAATAGATATTATTGGCGTAGGTGGACATGCAGGAATACCTAATAACAGTATTGATCCAGTTGTCATTGCTAGCCAAGTAGTTCTTGGATTACAAACAATCGTCAGTAGAAATTTAAGTGCATTTGATAATGTAGTCATCAGTGTAACTCGATTACAAGCAGGGAATACTTGGAACGTTATTCCGGAAAAAGCAGAGTTGGAAGGTACAGTTCGTACGTTTCAAACGGAAGCAAGGGAGTTAATTCCATCATTAATGCAGCGAACGGCAGAAGGAATTGCAAGTGCATTTGGAGCGAAAGCAGATTTTCGATGGTTTAGTTATATCCCAGTTGTTGAAAATGATAGCAGGTTCAACAAAGTAGCATCTGAAACTGCAGAGGAACTAGGGTTCGATATAGTTGAAGCTGAAAAAAGCCCAGCTGGTGAAGACTTTGCTTTCTATCAAACGACGATTCCTGGTTACTTTGTTTGGATGGGAGTGGATGGTCCACAAGAATGGCATCATCCATCGTTCGATTTACAAGAGGATGCATTGCTAGTTGCTTCTAAATACTTTGCTGCATTAAGTGTAAAAGTATTAAACGAATGGCAATAATAAATTCCAACCTTTTACTGGACATATTGTCTAGTAAAAGGTTTTTTTCTAGTATCTATTTGTTTGACACATGAAAAATATTGGGTTACAATACTTTTAATTCAAGATAAATAAATTCAAAGTAAAATTTAAAGGGAGGTGCTAGTATGAGTGAGAATTTATCCTTAAAATCATTTGTTGTATTGTTGAAAGCATCAAAAGCTGTGCAAGATAGAACAAAGAAGGATATAAGCAATTATGGTATGCACACTTCGGAATTTACAGTGTTAGAAGCTTTATATAGTAATGGAAAACAAACAATTCGCCAGATCACAGATGCTGTACTCATTAATTCGGGGTCCATTACTTACGTCATTGATAAATTAGAAGTAAAAGGTTTATTGGAAAGAAAAGATTGTAAAGAAGACCGCCGAGTAGTGCATATTCACATTACAGATAAAGGGAAACAATTTATGGATGAAATATTTCCGAAACATCAACTAGTTATTGAAGACATTTTTTCTGATATTATGGAGGAAGAAAAGAAAGTATTAATTAACTTATTAAAACGAGTTGGCAAACAAACATCTACAAAATAAAGTTAAGTGATTCATTATTTCCAATTAACATAAGAAACTTCGACCAATAAAAGGAGGAATTCCATTGCTGTCTTTTGATCCAAAAGAGAATACAGAACGAGAAAATTACAAATTATTAATCGGTAGTATTATTCCTAGACCAATTGCTTTTGTTACAAGTGTAGCGGAAGATGGAACAGTCAATGGAGCGCCATTTAGTTACTTTAATATCGTTTCATCTAATCCTCCGATGATTTCTATATCGGTTCAAAGAAAAAATGGAATACGAAAAGATACAGCGCGAAATATTTTTGAAAAGAAAGAATTTGTTGTCCACATTGTGGATAACGAGAATGTGGATAAGATTAATAGTACTGCCGCTTCAATGGCACCGGATGAAAGTGAAGTTGAAAAAGTGAATTTTACACTCGTTCCGAGCAAATGTATTTCTGTTCCAGGAATTAAAGAATCGAAAGTTCGATTTGAATGTACGCTTGAAAAGCTGATTGAATTGGGCGAAGGGACCGACCTAATAATTGGTAAAATAGAACATTTCCATGTGGATGAAACTATTTATGAAAATGGAAGAATTAATCATGAAATCCTGGGTGCAGTTAGCCGTTTAGCAGGCACTAATTATGCGGAAATTGGGGAAGTATTTTCTTTAGAAAGACCGGAATAACGAAAAAAGCTCATTCCATTAGGGATGAGCTTTTTTCACATGTTACGGACGTAAAAAATTCCTGCGTGATGTGCTTTTTATACTTCTTGCGCTATTTTTAAAGCTTGTTCAAAATCTGCAAGTAAGTCATCTACATGTTCTAGTCCTACTGAGAAGCGAAGTAGGCCGTCAGTGATGCCGCGTTTTTCACGTTCTTCTTTCGGCATAGATCCATGTGACATGGTAGTAGGATAGGAAAGAATTGATTCCACTCCTCCAAGGCTTACTGCGAATACAGGGATTTTCATGCTTTCAACGAATGCTTTAGTTGTTGCTCTATTTGGTAAACGGAATGAAAGTACTGCACCAGCACTTGTGGATTGTTTTGCATGGATCTCATGACCAGGATGAGTAGGTAATCCTGGATAAAATACTTCTTCTACTAACGGATGTTTCACTAAATAATCAACAATTTTTTGAGCAGCTTCCGTGGACTTTTCAAAACGAATGCCCATTGTTTTTATATTTTGAATTAACGTATATGAATCTTGTGCACCTAAAACTGCGCCAAATGAATTTTGAATGAATCCTAATCTCTTGCCAAGTTCTTCGTCTTTTGTGACAGCAAGTCCAGCAACGATGTCACTATGGCCTGACAAGAATTTAGTAGCACTATGTAAGACCATATCTACACCAAGTTCTAATGGACGTTGGTGAAGTGGTGTCATAAACGTGTTGTCTAGGAAAGTAAGGCAATCATTTGTTTTAGCAATTTCTACGATACTTGCAATATCTGTAATTCCTAATCTAGGATTAGATGGAGTTTCGATATAAATTAGTTTTGTATTTGGTTTAATTGCATTTTTTACTTCTTCTAAATTAGATAAATCCACAAATGTATGTTCAATTGCAAAACGTGGTAATATTTCTGTTACAAATCGGAAAGTACCGCCGTAAACATCTTCTGTGATGATAATATGATCTCCAGCAGATAATAACATGAAGGCAGAAGTAATAGATGCGATACCAGTAGCGAAGGCAAAGCCTCTTGTTCCACCTTCTAACTCTGCAATTGTTTTTTCTAATGCATCTCGTGTTGGATTACCAGATCGACTGTAATCATATGGTCCAAAACTATCGAAACTTTCTTGATGGAAAGTAGACGATAAGTAAATCGGCACGTTTACTGCACCTGTTTTTTGTTCGTAATCGCCTCTAGTAGAAGCAAGTATTAAACTAGTTTCTAAACGTTCATTCGGGAAACTCATTGGCCATTCTCCTCATTTTTTAAACTTTCGAATACTTGTTTTAAGTCTTCGATTAGATCTTCTGCTTCTTCTACTCCAACTGAAAAACGTAGCAAGCTATTATCTACACCTCGTGCAGAACGTTCTGCTTCCGGAATTTCAGCATGTGTTTGTGTAGCTGGATACGTGATGAAACTTTCAACTCCACCAAGACTTTCAGCGAAAATTATTAAGTTCAGGTTTTGAAGGAAAGGACCGACCCACTCGCTTTTTTGTAAACGGAAAGAAAGCATACCGCCTTTTCCAGGATAAAGGACATCTTTTACTGCAGATTCATTTTCAAGGAATTTCGCAATTTCCTTCGCATTAGCCTCATGTTGCTTCATACGTAAATGAAGTGTCTTCAATCCGCGGATTAATAACCATGAATCGAACGGAGAAAGGACTGCCCCAGCTGCATTGTGGTTAATAAGTAATTGTGCACTTATTGTTTCTCCTTTTGTTACAACTAAACCTGCAAGTACATCGTTATGGCCACCAATATATTTAGTACCACTGTGCATAACAATATCTGCACCAAGCTCAATTGGACGTTGGAAATAAGGAGTTAAAAATGTATTATCCACAATTAGAAGTAAATTATGTTCTTTTGATAAGCTAGCGTATTTTTCAATATCTATTTCTTGCATTAAAGGATTTGTAGGAGTTTCTAAAAATATTGCTTTCGTATTTTCTGTGATTAATGCTGCCACTTCTTCTACAGAGTCGAATTTGGCATATTTTGTACGAATATTATAAGAATCCGCGTATTGATTGAATAAACGATATGTACCACCATAAAGATCCTCTGGAGCAATAATTTCATCGCCGGTACGGAACAGGGAAAGGATCAACTGGATTGCAGCCATACCCGAACTACAGGCAAAACCTGCATCGCCACCTTCAAGTTTAGCAATGCCTTCTTCTAAAATAGCTCTAGTAGGATTTTTCGTACGAGTGTAATCATAACCTGTAGATTGTCCTAATCCTTCATGTTTATAGGCTGTTGATAAGTAAATTGGTGTACTAACAGCACCTGTTTTTGGGTCACTAAGGTTCCCTAATTGAACTAATTGCGTGTCTAAAATTTTCTTTGACATGATTATCCGTCCTCTACGATTAGTATATAAAAAAGGATCCTCTATAAGAAGAGAATCCTCAAGTAACTGAAGTCAATCTTCTTATCTTCAAGACTATCAGAGTCTTTTGGAGTTAGCACCACACCTAGAACCGGCTGGTTGCTGAGACATCTTTGGGCCAATCCCTCCGTCTCTCTTGATAAGAATAAAATATATAATTTTCAAAATCTTTAATTCAGATAAGTTTATCATGCTATGTTTATTTTTTCAAGGGATGTATTATATACTGAAATATGTTTAGTCCAACTGCTAATAAAAGGGAAGCAATAGAACAATTGCAGCCAAGAAAATTGCTATCCACGCAATTGTTTTATGTGGAAATACTAGCGCAATAATTCCTAAAATAAGAGCACCGCCAGCAAGCCAATAAGAATAAGGCTCGTAAAAATATCCTGCAATCGCTAAGAAAATAGCGATCCAACCAATCCAAATACCAGAAACAGCTTTCATGATAATAACCTCCTCCCTTAATTGATAGAACAATGTTAAATTGATTGTTCCTATAAATTAATATATGTAGGAGGGGGAGAGGATTAATAGTCAATTTGAAGGTATTTGAATCAGAAAGCAGAAAAATTATTTGCTATGAGATCAAATAAATATTTTGTGAGCATAGTGATTAGGTGTTTTTGAATACTATTCTTTTAGGTTCGCTTTGGACAGTTTATTTAGCTGACACTTTTACTGAAAAGAAAAGGCTATGTTAAAGGAAAAGGTTGATTTATAGTAAAATGGTATGGTGACACCTACTCTACATCTTATTAAATTCAACTCAACTCAACTGGATATTTATGTTAAAATAAGAACGAGATTGTGAAATGTTACACTTAAACAAACGCAGCAGGTTAGTTAAAATTTAAAGCTACTTAGAAATTATTATATCGCTAAAATGTGTAATCAATTTAAGCCTTTTACAAAATAAAAAGCCCAGTGGTATGTAATTACCAAAAGGCTTTCTAGATTTTAGTATAGGGTAGGAGTAGGATAACAGGCAACAGCATCTATAAATCTTGGATCAATTCCGTAGAATTGCCAGAAGGTACCATTCCATCTATATCCAGATACTTCACCATATTCCACGCGAGTGGGGTAAAACCAGAATTGGTCCCCATTTCTAAGCCATACATAAGTGTTTTGGTATACACAGTCAATGATATAGGATATTGAAGGTTTTGGTGGTATGAAAGGCGGGGGAGGAGATTGCGGTGCCATTGTTCCCTCGGGCTGGAAAAATCCCATATGATTTCACTCCTTTAAATTGGTTCTTAACATTATATGTTGAAAAGAAGTAAAAGGACTTTTTAACTGGACTAAAAAAAATTAAACGTTGTGAAGTAATGTATTTAAACTTTGGTTCTTTAGGTAAAGATCACGGGGTTGCCATATACAGCTCTTTTTTATTATTGAACTAACGCGGCATTTAGTTGAAGAAAGGAAGCTAAAATGACTTCACTATTACACGGGATAATCTTCGTGTAACTCGCTTAGCTGATGAACTATAACTAAAATAAAAAGACCACATAAGAAGAACACCACTTAAACGATTTTACTATATTTACAGTACAGATAATTTGTGCTAATTCAAGCGACAAGAACCCCCTTACCATATGGAAAGGGGGTTTTGTAAGATGATGCAACAACTTAATCTAATGAATCTAATTTCCCTCTTATATATTTCGCCCGTGCTTCAATAAAATCCAATATATACTCTGGTTCCTTATCAAATAAATGGATATCGTCTTTTTTATAAGGATCTTTTTGAATATAAGGTCTTATTAAATCATGCATACCCTGTATTCTCGGTTTCAAATAGTCTACATTAAATTGGTTTTTTAAAATAACTTCTAGCAAGTTTTTGTATTGACGTCGAAATGTTTTTACGTCGAGAATTCTTGCGGTAAGCGTATTAAATCCTTCGATTCGTAAATAGTCTTCCTCCATTACTTTCCCGTTTACATCCCTTCCCCATGTTGCATCGTAATCCCACGGGATGACTTCGAATAGCCTAGTTTCGCTATTCTGGTATAATGCGTAATTATGAACAAAACCATCAAAATTTTGGGTGAAAACAACGCCAGCCAACCATCTAAGATATTGATCAACATTGAGGTATTTCACAATTTCATTTTCAAATTCAGCTTTTGAAATGGTATTAATTTCAATAATCATTTTTTGCAAGTGAAATTCATCTTGTTCTGTCCCATATTTTAGTTCATAGCCAACCTTTAGTGATTTCTTTACTTCTTTATCAAGATCACTCATCAACGAAAAGTTAGCGTCGCCATCAACCGCATAGAATATTGGTCCTTGCGGTAGTTGTCGATTCTTAAGGAAATGCTCATCCACGGATTCTAATTCCAAATAAAGCCCCTCATTTTTCCCATTCAATTTCAAACTTACAAATTGGGACTTTGGTGATAAGCACCCTATTTCATTGAAAAAATCGAACGATAGTTTATTTCTTAATAAAGAAGGATCTTTATATTCTGCGTTGATATGAATTTCTTTGGTATTTCTATACGTACTTGGCTTATTAAACGAAATGTGATACGACTTCTTTCGAAAATCCCGGATATGGGAGCCACGATAGGCGATATCAATATCATACTTTCTTTTGTTAATCGTTAGCTTGGCAGAGATAGGATCGTCACACCATATATCTTTCCGAAGTTCACTTAAATCTAAAGGATGAATAAAAAGCTGATATTCAGGTATTATTATGCCGTTATCCACGCGAATTCTTTCCTTTCATTTTTAAATTATTCGTATAAAACAAAAATGTAAGATTCACAAAAAGATATAGAGTTTATATTTTACTTTTGAAAACTATGCGATTGTCTCTAACATCTTTAGTAGCCCCTCATATATTACGATAAGGGAAAGAAAAGTGCAGAGGCATGGGTTTGATTCTTTTTGAAAAAGGAATCTACCTTCTTTCTCTAATAAAGATGAAAGGAGGTTTGAATATGTCACTTATACAGAATGCAGTAGAAATGGCTAACAACTCAGGGTTAGGTCACTTCATGCACCAGGATCCTATTAGTAACGAACGATGCACGAGCAGGAGACGTCGAACTTCTCGGAACCAGCGACGTACGAGCAGGGTACGTCAAACTTCTCGAAACCAGCGACGCACGAGCAGGGTACGTCAAACTTCTCGAAACCAGCGACGCACGAGCAGAGTACGTCGAACTTCTCGAAACCAGCGATGCACGAGCAGAGTACGTCGAACTTCTCGAAACCAGCGACGCACGAGTAGGGTACGTCGAACTTCTCGAAACCAACGACGCAAGAGCGGTAACTCCTTTTGGAATGATTTATTATTTTAAAAGCTTCAGGCGATTTTTCGCTATCTGAAGAGTATGTCACTTAATGTTATTCAATGGACTATTGAGTGCGTCTGTAGATAAAGTTAACTAGTTCTTACTAGTTAACTTTATCTGTGTTATTCCTATCGAAGTCCAAGGTTGAAAGAAAAGTGAAAGGTCAGCTGGGGGTGGGTTCCGTCTGATCCTTTCTTTTATGTATATTCTTCTGGATGAATTGTTATCGTTGTGTATTACATAGTATCTATCAGAAGTGTTTAAATTACTGTAGCCTATCCACTTTTCTCGTTCAAACCAGAAATTTAAAAAGGGATTCCTTGAACGGCGTGAACCGTCACGGGATCCTCCTATTCCTTTTTATCTAGGAAAACCGGGAAACCTTTCGTTTTCAAAACGAGGAAAAAATTGGGGTCTAAAACCGGGAAACATTTGATGTCCTACATTAAAATGCATTGGATTTAACACTTTTTATCTCCCTTCTTAGGGTATAGTAAAGGATATGTTTAATTAATGAAGAGGCTTAGACTAAGACCCATATTTGAGATCTTTGCATGGAACGATTTTGGATTGTTCCGCAAATCGCCACCTATACAACTACTCTCCAATTGGCATCTAGAACCAAGTATTCATTACCGTGTCTGTTGTTATGTAAACTAAAAATGTATGCGATTTCGATTGTAGTTGAAAATTCTTCCTGAACTAAGGGGCAGCATTCCTAAAAGCACACTAATCCGTGCCAAAAGAGAAGTAACTAAAGGGTTGCTTTAGTTTAAGAATCGGCTGCCTTTACATGGCAGCTTTTTCTTATTGAGTAATGGAGTTAAATACTTCCGTGAAGAGTGATTATGTAAACTAAGGATGAATAGGATATACATCCGTTGATTATTTTGTTTTGAGAAAGCCCTTGGATTTTTATTAACATAAATTAGATTAACTTTGAATAGTATGTATCGTAAGCTTTAATAAAAAGGAGGAATTTTCTTTATGAGTTCAAAACACGAACACGACAAAGATAAAGGAAAGAGTAATTTTGATGATAAACAAAAGCTGGAACAAGAAGGACAGACACATGTGCATGAATTTGTAGCCAGCACTAAGTTAGCTGAAGAAGGTGATGATAGACATAATCATCGTTTTGCAGGGGTTACAAGTGAAGTGATTCCTAGGGGGAATAGTCATGTACATGTACTATTAACGAATACCGACTTTTTAGATCATCATCATGAAGTCGGAATAGAAACAGGTCCTGCTATTAATGTTGGTGATGGCAAACATGTACATTTTGTCAAAGGCAGCACTACACTAGATGATGGGCATGTCCATCAGCTTGTATTCGCTACATTAATTCAAAAGCCTCTTGTATAAATTGTGAGTACATGAAGTAATTAGGTCTTATAAATAATATTCTATCACTGACAGATTTAAATATTTCAATGAAAAACCAATACAATATAAAGTTGGGAAATTGAGAAATACACACGCAAGATGGCCGATTCGGAACGATTTTACTTTATTTACAGCACAAATAATTGCGTGCTAATTCTAGCGACAAGACCCCCCCTTACCATTTGGTAAGGGGGGGTCTTAAGATCTACTCGACGCAGGGGAAGCCTTTCAGAGCGTTACCTCTAGAAGGGGTTGTTTGTCTTGATCAACTGCCGTGAACGGGTGTTATGTAAACTAAGTATGTATAAAAAATGTATGGGACTTCGAAGTGAATTGAAATTTCTTGTTTAACTAACGACGCAGGTGTGCGGCCGAGCCTAGGTCGTATCATATAGCGGGTGGGATTCCCGTCGAGAAAGAACTAGCCATTCACTCGTAGCGAGTCTTGGAGGGCTACTGGTAACATTAGCCTTTAAGCGTAGACAGTTAGGTGGCGGGTCGAAAGCCAACTGGTTGAAGGGATTGAGCTCCATAATGTTAGTAAATCGAGAGGGCTGATGCCTTACTTGCGGCAGAAAGCTACATTTTATCCATCGTTTAAGGCAAGAAGGATAAAACCTCTCTGGAGTCAGAGACCTTGGCACGTCACACATGGATATGATACGGCAACTCGGGAGACCCTACTGGTCTTTTCTTCTTAGAAGAGTATGGTGTACAAGCGATAATAAGCAAGGAAACCAAATGCCGTTGTAGGGAGTCGGATAGCAGCGTAGTACCAATGAAGTTGGGTAATGCCGATGGAGGAAAGGCTGCTACCAAGTCATCACCCTTACTAGGGACACATTTACTACACTCAGTGGTAGGGATAACAAATGGAAACAAAACTAGTAAGGATAGCAGAATTAGCAATAAATTTTCTACAAGAAGAGCTATATTTTGTGAATGATGATTTGGAGGAGCCGTGTGCGTAAATAGCGCAAGCACGGTTCTGTGAGGTTCCCTTCTACTCGACTAGTTCAATAAGGAAATGTTTATTTTTTATAGTTTCAGAAGGGTAATTTGTTTAGACTGAAGAATATGTACAGATATCACTGCAGGTCATAAATTCATATTTGGATAGGTGAAAAAAATGATTTCAATTGATAGAAAACTAAGATTACAAGATTTAGAGATTTTTCGTTTCATTAGAGATTATAGGATATTAGCTTATGTTATTATCGAAGATACTAGAGGACCATATACAGAAGAAGACAAAAAGTTAGACCCACTTTGTTTTTTAGACGAAGAAGATCTAAACGAAATTGTTAATGTATTTAAAATTTACCTGCTAACAGATGAACCTTTAGAAAAAGATGATTCGATTATGTTAAGAGAGTTTTTTGGAAATTTAGTCGACATTAGTTCTGTTACAAACTTCATTATTCAAGAATATGTACATAAAGACTTATATGAACATATAGATGATTCTTGGGATTTTAAAACTTATCAAAGAATGTTAGATCTAGTTGGTTCAAAGTATAAAATCCAATCAATTGATGAAAAAAAATGGTTGAATTTATCTCAAGAATAATGTCAATTTAGTTGATACATGGGTTGCTTAGGCAACTCTTTTTTCTTATTGAGCTAACGCCGCATTTAGTTAATATAGGAGCAATGTGTAATCCAAAATATTTTGAGTCGTATTAAACTAAAATGTGAGGGAAATAGGAAGATTAATAAATGGGTAAAACAGTTACGATTTCAGTTAGTACAAAATATGTTAAAGAAACGGTCACTTTACAAGAATTAGGGATTGACGAGAATATGGACGATAAAGCAATAAAAAAAACAGTAGAAGAATATTTCCGAGATTGGCTCTGGAATAACGTTTCTTTTTCTTACATCATAAAGTAATAACGTAAAAGTACGAGCCTACTCTGTAACCAAAAGAGGTATTTACTTCTTCAACTAACGGAGTGCTTAGTTGAAGATTGATGTTAGTACAATATTTTCAAAGTATACGATGTTGAGAAATATGGTGGTGAAACAAACTATTGGATGAGTAGCGGTTATCGTGTGAAAAAGACAGATTTATTCGTTTTTAAAGCAATGCCAATAGAAATCAGACGTGAATTTTTCGGAAATCCTGTATCAGTGAATATCAGTCGTAACCCTATTGATGTAACTTATGATAATGCAGATGCCCTAAGTACTCCTCCTGCAAAACAAAAAATAAATGTCCCTTATGGAGAGATTCTTGGCTTGTGGGGGAGTTGTTGTTTGCAATTCTATCATAATCCTGTAAAAATGGGCGATGGCGATATGTATGAGTTTAATGACTCAACAGATATTAAACTTGTTGAAAGTACAGCAATAGCAGTTCCTCGTGCTCTTTATAAGGTAAAAGAAGATACACTAATTTATGACAACCCGTTTGGAGTTAAAACTGTAAATACCATTTCTGTAGGGAAAGATACTGTAGTGGAAAGTTATTATTATATAATAAACGGCTACGTGCAAATTTTGTCCAATAATCGAAAACAACTCTACTCTTTCATTCCAATGTCGAAATTAGAAAAAGCAAAGTAATTACAAATAATTTGGGGTCTAAAAGTATTACTTATTTAGATATCTGCCAAAAAAATCCTTCTTCAACTAACCTACTTTAGTAAAAAACGGACATCAAAATCCAATGAGCTTGGAGATACATTTCCAGCTCATTTTTATGTACATTTTTTATTTAGAATGCATAGTCTCTCAGTTTTAACTTGTCTACGGTTTCCAATGTTCCATGAACACTTGACAAGATAAGCATTTTTTTTTTGCTTAAATCGCTTTCCATTTTCCTATTGTCGAGGAATTGAAACCACACTAAATTAAGTTGTAAATACTTCGTAGAAACACCATTAAACCGACTTATCCATTTCTTTAAACGGGAATGGTAATTATTAATATTATTGAGGTGGTAGATGCCTTTCTCTACATATTCTTTCTTACTGCCATTCCTCTTTTTAGTCATCGTGTAGCGTCCAACTGTCCGCCGCTCTCCAAAAATAATCCTAATCATTTTGTGAAAGTTTTGGTTAAGAAGAGAGAAGCGACGGACAAACATTTGTAATAGGATGACCGACAAGAGTAATGAGCTATGTGACGCAGTCACGTAGCTCATTACTCTTGTCCTCATTTATCCTATAACCATAAGTTTTGTCCAAAGCGAACCTGCAACTTCTATTTATAAAAGCTGCTACTTGCACTTTTCTTAAAGCATAATTTTATTTTCCACCTAAAAGGTTGAATAACCCTCCAGTAATGCTTCCTTCTCCTTTAGAACCGCCACCAGGAGTTTGTGGAGCAGCTGCGAATACACGACTTGCTAAACGGCTAAATGGTAAAGATTGAACCCAAACAGTACCTGGCCCACGAAGCGTTGCGAAGAATAATCCTTCCCCACCAAATAGCGCTGTTTTCACGCCTGGTACCATTTCTATATTGTAGTCAACATCAGAAGTCATCGCGACTAAACAACCAGTATCTACTTTCAATACTTCGCCATTTTGCAAAGATTTTCTATAAATAGTTCCACCCGCATGAACGAAAGCAAGACCATCACCTTCAAGCTTTTGCATGATAAAACCTTCACCACCGAAGAATCCAGCTCCAAGCTTACGTTGGAATTCAATTCCTACAGAAACACCTTTTGCTGCTGCTAAAAAGGCATCTTTTTGACAGATGATTTTCCCTTTATATTGACTCAGGTCCATTGGAATTATCTTTCCTGGGTAAGGGGAAGCAAATGACACATGTTTTTTTCCGCTACCTACGTTTGTAAAGGTAGTCATGAATAGGCTTTCTCCTGTTAACATTCTTTTACCGGCACCCATTAATTTGCCCATTAAACCCGAAGCGTTACTTGAGCTCGAACCATCACCAAAAATGGTTTCCATTGTAATTCCGTCTTCCATCATCATTAAGCTGCCAGCCTCAGCTACTACGGTTTCTTGTGGGTCTAATTCGATCTCTACAAATTGCATGTCATCCCCGTAAAGTTTGTAATCAATTTCATGATTGTTCATCGTTTAAATTCCTCCTAAATTTATTATTCCTCATCTATACGAAGTACTAGAGGAAAGGTTTCATCTTTAAATAGTTAAATTTTCAGATTTTTAGAGGATTTCATCATAAATTATCGAATTTATACTAGTATACAAATTATTACTAACTAATATACGAAAGAGGTCGATCATATGAAATTAACTAATTTTATAAATGGTAAATGGCAAGATATTGGGGAAGAAAAGTACACATCTGTTTTGAATCCAGCAACAGGTGAAAAGCTAGCTGAAGTTAGGATGTCTTCAAAAATAGATGTCGATATTGCAGTAGAAGCAGCGGTTAAAGCGCAGAAAAAATGGACACTTGTTCCAGCTCCTAAACGAGCAGAATATTTATATGAAATTGGTCGATTAATGAAAGAAAAGAAAGGGCATTTAGCGCAAGTACTTACGAAAGAGATGGGAAAGGTCATTGAAGAAGGCCGTGGGGAAGTGCAAGAAGGAATAGATATGGCCTATTATATGGCTGGGGAAGGCCGACGATTGTTTGGAGACACCACACCATCTGAGCTAGCGGATAAATTTGCGATGAGTGTTCGTGCGCCAATCGGAGTAGTTGGTCTGATCACCCCATGGAATTTTCCGGTTGCGATTGCTACTTGGAAATCATTCCCTGCAATAGTCGCTGGAAATGCATTTATTTGGAAGCCAGCAATGGAAACACCAATGATGGCTTTTGAAATGGCTAAAATTTTTGAAGAAGTAGGATTGCCAGCTGGGGTTGCAAATATAGTGTTTGGAACTGGTTCAGAAGTTGGCACTGCTCTGATAGAACATCCGGATGTAAAAGTTATTTCCTTTACTGGATCAACGGAAACAGGAAGAAAAGTAGCTGAACTTGGTGGAAGACATTTAAAGAAAGTATCGCTTGAAATGGGTGGGAAAAATGCAGTGATTGTTATGGATGATGCGGATCTTTCACTTGCTGTAGAAGGAATTATATGGAGTGCATTTGGAACAGCAGGCCAGCGTTGTACGGCATGCAGTAGAGTCATTGTGCATAAAGATATTAAGAGTAAGTTAGAAGAAATGTTACTCGAACAGATGGAAAAGTTAACAATCGGAAATGGATTAGACGAAATGGTGAAAATTGGGCCTGTTATTAATAAGGCTGCGTTGGAAAAAATTCATTCCTATACGCTAGTGGGTCAACAAGAAGGTGCCAAACTGCTAGTCGGTGGTAAGGTCTTGCAAAATGAGGATCTGGCTCTAGGCAATTACTATGCTCCAACTCTCTTTACAGATGTTTTGCCAAATATGCGAATAGCTCAAGAAGAAATTTTTGGACCAGTTGTTTCACTAATCGAAGTGAGTTCATTAGAGGAAGCAATTGAAGTGAATAATGGTGTCAAATATGGGCTCTCCAGTTCTATATATTCGAAAGATGTCAATAAAGTTTTCCGTGCGCAACGCGATTTAGACACGGGAATAGTTTACGTAAATGCAGGAACTTCAGGTGCTGAAATTCACTTGCCTTTTGGTGGAACAAAAGGAACAGGAAATGGCCACCGTGATTCAGGTGTTGCTGCATTGGATGTGTATACGGAATGGAAAAGTATCTATGTCGACTTTAGTGGGAAATTGCAGCGTGCACAAATAGATACAGAATAGTATGTAAAAAAGGGGATGACAACATGAAAGTCGCAGTATTAGGTGCAGGTCTAATGGGGAAAGAAGTAGCGCGAGATTTAGTGTTAAGTCCAAATGTGGAGAAAGTAATCTTATGTGATTTAGATGTAGGACAAGCAAATTCATTTAAAGCTAAATTACAAAATCCAAAACTAGAAGTCCTTCGTTTAGATGCCAATGATGACGATGAAATTACGGCCATAATAAAGGAAGTAGATGTAGTAATCAATGCAATGTTTTATTCATTTAACGAAAAAATTGCAAAGATTGCTGTGGAAGTAGGGGTACATTCCATTGATTTAGGTGGGCATATTGGTGGGGCGACAGATGCTGTCCTCGCGCTTGACGAGAAAGCAAAGAAGCAAGGCGTTACGCTAATTCCAGATTTAGGAGTAGCACCAGGAATGATAAATATACTGGCAGGTTACGGGGCTAGTAAACTCGATGAGGTTTCAGATATTTTCTTATATGTTGGGGGGATACCTGTAGAACCAGAGGGAGTATTCAAATATAATATCGTTTTCTCATTGGAAGGAGTATTCGATCATTACACAGATCCTTCGCATATTATTCGAAATGGAAAACTTCAGGAAATTGAATCTCTAACAGAAATTGAAACCATTTATTTTGATCAATATGGAGAATTAGAAGTATTTCACACAGCAGGTGGAATATCAACTCTATCTAAATCATTTCCAAATATCGACACACTGGAATACAAAACGATTCGGTATCCAGGGCATGCAGAAAAGTTTAAACTGCTTGTGGATTTAGGTTTGACGGATAAAAAGAACACAGTAAATGTAGACGGAAATAGTATAAAAGTACGTGATGTATTAAGAGAAATGCTAACTCCACAATTACTCCTTGGAGACAAAGAAGATGCAGTGCTACTACGAGTGGTAGTTGGTGGAATCAAAGACGGTGAACGCACTATATTTAGTTATGAAATGGCTACAAAAAAAGATGTCCTTTCTGGAGAAACGGCAATGGCCCGAGCGACTGCTAATACTGTTTCAGTAGTGGCACAAATGATTGGAAACCAGGTTATTACCAAACGTGGGGTATATCCTCCAGAATTAATCGTTCCAGGTGAATTGTATATGAAAGAAATGGCAGCTAGAGGTGTGTTTATAGTAGAAGCGATGGTACAAGGTTAATAAATAGAATCATAAAAAGAAAGAGCAGTTTTTTCAATCTGTTTAGATTGAAAAACTGCTCTTATTATAGATGGTGTAATTTTTTAAAAAAAGAATGAATCAATTTCATAAGTATGTCGTTTTAGTTTTGGTAAACCATTTTTGAACAAGTGGAGCGTAATAATATTGTGAATTTTTGTATTTATGTTAATTCAAAAAAATCATAAAATACTATATTCATATGTGCTTTAATACAGTCCCCCAGCTGGCTGAAAGGTTGTAAAATTAGTTAAAGATGTTATATTATTAATAAACTATTATTTTAAATACTTGTTTTAAAAATTTATAAAGAAACTTTTAGTATGCCAAATTGCTACTATATATAACTCTTTCTTCACATCAAACTGAAGAAAGAGTATCGAAATTTATGTCTGTTGAAAACCTGGAGTGATATACAATGGAGAATGATGTTATAAAAGAAGGAAATCTGTTAAAATGTTATTTCAGTAAAATGAAAGGTGATACTCCGATTACTCAACACTTTTCAGTTGTAGATGCACTGATTGGAGCTTTTGGAGGATTTATTTGTATTTTTACATTTCTTGAGCTAGCCGAATTAACCACTCCAATATGGATATTGGCATCGTTTGCTCCGAGTGGTATGCTCGCTTTTATTGCATGGAATGCACCTGTTGGACAACCTAGAAATATTATAGGAAGTCACCTAATCGCTTCTTTTATCGGAATTAGCATGCAAAACTTATTTGGATCAACCCCACTACTGATTAGTATAGCTGTTTGTCTAACTATTTTTTGTATGCTTTTGACAAGAACATTCCATCCCCCAGCTTGTGGTAACGCACTTATCATTATGATTGAAGGGTATAGTTGGAGTTTTTTATTTACCACGGTGCTTTTAGGAACTATCATAATTATTCTTTACGCATTGATCATAAATAATTTGCATCCTAGAAGGAAATATCCAATGTATTGGTAATACATATTTGAAAAATACATAAAAAGCGACTAATAGACTTCTAAAGCTCCTCGTTCTCATTTATCCTATCACCATAAGTTTGGTCCAAAGTGAACCGTAAAAGTACGTATAGAAAAGGGGTACTTTTGCGCCTTTCTTAATAATATGTAACCAATTGGTGAATTTTGAGTCTAATGGATTAACTATGTAATTGAAAGGGTGATTGGGATGAAAAAGTGGATTATATCAATTGTTGTTGCATGTATATTATTGGCAGTAGGGCTATCATTTTTTACGAAACAAACAATAAGTGCACAAAATGTTATTTTGTCTAATCAACTATTTACAGCAGATCTTTCAACAGCTATTAACCAAGATGCATGGGAAAAAGGAGAAGTGTATTTACTGAATCAGAAAGAGAATAAAGTTAATGCACAACATAAAATAGCCGAAGATGGTAAATCTATTGAAATTTCAGGGCTTGAAGAAGGTGCGTACACTTTATTTGTGAAAAAGAAACTGGGAATAGGAAAAGCAAGATTTATGTTCCATGTTTATAAAGAAATTCAATCCATTCAATCAAAACAAGAACTAACAGACTACTTTACAGCGGTTCAAAAAGTAATAGGTGATATGAACATAGGTGTGATGGAAGAGGCAGAGACGACTTCAGAAAGCAAAGATTCTGCTACTGCTGAAGGTGGCGGAGATTACTCCACAACGAATAACCAGGTAGAAGGTGTAGATGAAGCAGATTCAGTGAAAACAAACGGAACACATATATTTACACTGAGTGATAACAAAGTAGTGATCATAAATGTGGAGGATCCAGCAAACTTGAAAGAAGAAACAAAATTACAATTAGATAATGATTTTTATCCAACACAACTTTTATTGTCGGGTGAAACATTGATGGTTATCGGTCAAAAAAATATGTATCACACATTAGAAAAAGGAATGAATGCACGCAGTATGGAGAAAATTGGTATGCCGATGGATTCCATGACAACTGTCTATTTTTACGACATATCTAATCCAACATCACCTAAGTTGGAAAGAGAGATTGCAACAGAAGGTTACTTGAATGGAGCTCGTTTGACGAATAATACACTCTATTATGTAACAACTTTCTATCCTAACTACTGGGGAATGGAAGAAGATTCAAAAATAGAGTTACGCCCACATACATTTGACTCGATGGTTGAGGGAGCCGAAGTTACCGCGATACCATATAAAGACATCGCAATTCTACCAAATACAATGCAAGGTTCATATAGTGTAATTACAGCTATTGATCTAGAAAATCTAGCAGAAAATGCCGTAATAACAAAAGGTTATCTAGGTGGTAGTGAACAACTGTATATGTCGAAAGAAAATCTGTATTTAACTGCTGGTATTTACGAGTCTGAAGATTTACAAGCGAATACCATGATTTGGAATTCAGGTACGATGAATACAGAAGTATTCAAGTTTGCACTAGAAAAGACAAATATCCAATTCGTTACATCTAGTAGAATAACTGGGTCCATTCTAAATCAGTTTTCTATGGATGAGCATAATGGCTATTTCCGAGCAGTCACAACAAAAGGAAACAACTGGAATGACAATGAACCTGCTGAAAATAATCTATTCATTTTAGATGAAGGGATGAATATAGTTGGCTCACTCACAGGACTTGCTAAAGAGGAAAGAATCTATTCTGCAAGATTTATGGGGGACAAAGCCTATATGGTGACGTTTAAAGAAACAGATCCACTATTCGTCATTGATGTTGCGACTCCAACAGCTCCAAAAGTGTTGGGAGAATTGAAAATCCCAGGATTCAGTAATTACTTGCATCCATTAGATGAAACTCATTTAATCGGTTTTGGTTATGAAACTAAATCCGTTGCGCAATCAGGATCCAAGGAACCAATCATTATGACGGAAGGTATGAAGGTCTCCTTATTTGACGTCACAGATTTTGAAAATCCAAAAGAGCTTGATACGGAAATTATTGGAGGTCAAGGAACCTATTCGCCGATTCAATACGACCATCATGCACTGTTCGAACACAGCGGGAAAAATCTATACGGATTCCCTATTTCTGTTTATGAGCAATCAGAAAGTAATCAGTATACAGACTTTAAACAAGATGGAGCGCTAATATACGAAATTACTCCTGAAAATGGAATCATCTTAAAAGGAAATCTATTGAAACAAAAAACGGAAAACCAGCAATATGAAGAATGGGAAAAGAGCATTCAACGCATGACTTATGTAGAAAACACTTTATTCACAATCGCCATGCAAGAAATTATTAGTTATAACTTAAATACGTTTGAACAAATTAGTAAATTAACTTATTGAAATAGTTGCGATAGAGGAACGTCACAAGTTCAAGGTCAGATATAGCAAGTTAAAATGGAAACATCGCAAGTTCAACCAAACAAAGGTGACTCCCAATCAAACAATTATTTGATTGGGAGTCACCTTTTTTTCTGTAGTATAATATATTTATTTCAGAAAAATTTTCGGTTTGGATTGTTTTTAATTAGACTGTCGGATAAGATTATCCTATCAATAGAAGGAAGGTGCACTAATTGGAGACCCCAGACTACGAACTTGCGGTAGAATGCTGTTTGCTTGCTGGCCGTTTGATGATGGAAAGTGGTGCAGAAACATATCGGGCAGAGGATACTATGGACCGAATGGCTAATTCACAGCAACTGACAGAGTCACAAAGCTTTGTGACACCAACTGGAATCATTTTTAGTGGTACTAAAAAAAAACCTACACGATTAGTTCGTATTAATAATAGAAATACAGATTTAGAAAGAATTGCAGCAGTAAATGCTGTATCAAGAAAACTAGCAAATGCTGAAATTAACTTAGAAGAAGCTTATATAGAACTAGTGAAAATAGAAACAGAACACAAAGTGTTCCCATTTTGGATTCAAATAATTGCTGCTGCCTTTGCATCTGGAGCATTTCTTTTAATGTTAGGTGGAGAGATAATGGATGTTCCAACAGCAATTATTGCAGGTGGAATAGGTTATGCTGTCGCAAGTATGGTGGAGGTAAAAACAAGAGTCAAATTTTTTGCGGAGTTTTTAGCTGCATTATTCATTGCGTTGATTGCTACAGGTTCCGTTTCCCTTGGGCTAGGGATTGAAACCGATAAAATAATAATTGGTTCAGTCATGCCTTTAGTACCAGGACTTCTCATAACAAATGCTGTACGTGATTTAATGGCGGGGCATTTTGTTTCCGGATTGTCAAAAGGAGCAGAAGCAGCACTAACTTCATTTGCGATAGGTGTTGGCGTAGCGTTAGTACTATCATTTTAAGGGGGAGCTAATGATGTATTATATCGTACAAGGGCTTCTAGGTTTTATAGCAGTTTCGGCTTTTGGAATTTTGTTTAATGCCCCTAAAAAAGCTTTGATACCATCTGGTTTAGTTGGTATGACAGGTTGGCTAATCTATATTTTTATTGATGAAGTAAGTGGAAATCCTATTCTTTCCTCTTTTTCAGGTGCATTTACCATTGCGTTTATTGCACATTTATTTTCTAAAAGTTATAAAATGCCTATGATTATTTTTAGTGTTGCGGGTATTATACCACTTGTTCCGGGAGGGATTGCGTATAATTCAATGCGTAATATGGTACTGAGCAATTATGCGGTTGCAATGGAAAATGTTGTACTGGCATTAATGATTTCAGGTTCGATTGCAATGGGCTTAGTTTTCGCAGAAATTATTACTCAACTTTCTTCGAAGGTAATAGGTAGATTAAAAACAAAACCGTGAATAGAGGCAGAAAAGGTTCTCCTCTCTTATTCCCCAAAGCATTTGCCCTTTTTCCTTCGATGTTTTAGGGGAGCGAAGGATAAACAAAAGTAATAGGATGACCGAAAAAATTGAGGAGCTACGTGACGCAGTCACGTAGCTCCTTTTCGAATTCTCGTTTATTATATTTCAATAAGTTTTGTCTAAAGCAGACCGTAAAAGTCCATATAGAAAAAGGCGCTTACGCTTTTCTTCTTAAAACAGTTTTTCTACTTCTTCTGCAGAAATTGGAGGGCTAATATAATATCCTTGAAGTGCATCGCATCCAAACTCTTTTAAAAGCAAGTACTGTGACTCATGCTCTACACCTTCTGCAACAACACGAACACCTAAAGAATGCCCTAAATGTATTAGACCTTGAACTAATTTTTTTTGCTTCTCTAGTCCTGTAATCGAGCTAATAAATGAGCTGTCTATTTTCATTTCATCAATAGGGAGCAGTTGTAAATAGTGAAGTGATGCATATCCAGTTCCAAAATCATCTAAAGTGAACGTAACTCCATCCTGTTGCAATTTGCGCATTTGTCCAATAATCGACTGTTCACCTTCTGCTTCTATTGCGAATTTTTCAGTGAACTCAATTTGCAATAAACTAGGCGAACAATTGTATTTTTCTAACACCTTTCGAATCGTTTTCACCATGTTTTTATCACGAAACTCGCGAATAGAAGAATTATAGCTAACTTTTACTGGAATCTCTTTTCTCTGCCAAATGGCTGCTTGTTCACAGGCTTTTTCTAAAACGAAAGTTCCTATTTCGTTTATCAATCCTGTTTCTTCAGCAATAGGAATCAGTTCATCTGGAGAAACAGTACCAAGTACTTCATCCTCCCAGCGAACTAGAGCTTCTACAGCAATCACTTTTCCAGTTGCAACATCTACTTGTGGTAAGTACATTACGTGTAAATCATTGTGATCAAGGGCTAAAAGTAATCTTTTTTCTATTTGGATTCTTCGGCTCAATTTATAATGGTCTGATTGAGAAAGGATGGCAATTGAACCGCCACCTTCTTTTTTAATCTTTTGGATTGTTGTGGTGGAAGCTTTCAATAAATTTATATAGGTTTGCTGGTCTTCAGGAAATTTAGTGATACCACCACTTACTGTTAAAGGAATCATTTTATTGTTTAAATAAATAGGCTTCTGTTTTAAAAAATAAATAAACTCTTGGATATACCAATCACTTAGTGGCGTAATAAGTGCAAATTCATCTCTACTAGTTCTTGCAATTATGGAATCTCTAAAATATACTTTTAATCGTTTCGTAAATTCGGTTAATAACATTGTTTCTGTTTGATCATTGAAAATTTCTTTTAATGTATAAAATTGGTCAATAGAAATATACACAAATGAGAAATGTTTGCTATCTCGAATATATTCTGCAACAATTTCCTCTAAACGATGTCTACTTATTAATCCAGTTTCAGTATCAACATATGCAATTTGTTCCAGTTTAGTTTGTAATAATTTTTTTTCTGTAATTTCTTCTTCTAATAATAAATAATATAGTAGGTTTTTTTGTGAGTCGGTAATAGGTATCACCAAAAGATTTACCCAATAGATTTGACCAGTTTTAGTGATTTTTTCAATAGGGCCATAGAAGTTTTCCCCATTACGAATCTTTTTAACAATCACCTCAGCTTTTGCAACATGATCAGGTGTATTCGGTATTAACTGCCAAAAAGACTTACCAAGAACTCTTTTAGGCGTCCATTTACTGCTACTCAAAAATTTGTCATTTGCATGAATGACTATTCCATCTTTGTCTAAGTAGACAAGCATAAAAGATTCTGATAACCCTTTTTTTAAGAGTTGTAGCTCTATAAAACTCGTATTTTCTGTATTTTGAATGTCGGCAAAATTAATTTGAAATAAGGAAAATCGTTCATTTTCAAAAGGAAAGGACTTTGCAACAATAGAAGCAGTAAAACTGTCCCCATTCTGATGATATAAAGGAACAGAGTCAAATTGAAGAGGATCGAGACTTCTCGATAAGCTTTCCCAAATATCGGTAAAATGGTCATCTAAATTACGATCAAATAAAGGAACGTATTTACCTTTTACGTCATCTGATTTGTAACCGAAACTTTTTTCTGCCTCATCACTCCACCAAATGATATGACCATGCATGTCTGTCATGAACATTGGATACGGTGTATGATTGGAAATAAGTCTACTTGCTTCTAATAATTCCTGAATATGATGCATATTCACGACTCCTTTTAATTATCTTGATATTCATTATATAGAAGGAAGGGTAATTAGTCATTATTAGTGAAGAAGTTTCAATGGAATATTTAAAATATAGGTAATTAGTTGTTTTTAAAAATGGTAGCAGAGTAGAATGAGGTGTGTTAAATGGAGCGTTGGAAAGGGATTGTCCTAATTGTTATCGGTTCTATTCTTTGGGGAGCGACTGGACCGATGATTGAATGGGTTTTGGGCAATAATAGTATGGCTGTTTCGTTTTTTCTAACTATCCGGTTAGTTAGTGCAGGTGCATCTATACTGGTATTTTTAAAACTTAGTGGAAAGTCAGTTATGGCGATTTGGAAAGAAAAGTTCTGGTTAATGCAATTATGTATATTTGGGATATTTGGAATGCTGGGTGTGCAATATACATTTGTTGCAGCAATTGAAGCGAGTAATGCATCTATTGCAACATTAATGCAATTTTTAGGTCCAATTTATATTGTATTATTCTTTTCTTGGAAGAGTAAGATGTTTCCTCCAAGGTATCAAGTCGTAGGGATTATAGGGACTCTTTTAGGTTTGTTTTTATTGTTAACGAATGCAGATATTAGTAAATTGTTGATTAGTAATGAGGCGTTGCTTTGGGGCCTAGGAGTAGGAATTGCCTTTTCGATCTATACAGTTTATCCCGCAAGACTTATGAAGGAATGGGGAGTCTTGGTCGTAGTTGGTTGGGGAATGTTAATAGGTGGAACTGTTCTTGCGCTAGTCTCAAAAATATGGCGTTCGGACGACTGGGGACAATTAGTAGAGTATCCTGTGAATTTTTTGGTTGTTATTATTATTTTAATCGGTACAATTGCATTTATTCTTTTCTTATCTAGTATGAAATACATTACGGCAGTAGAAACAAGTATTTTATCGAGTATTGAACCATTAACTGCTTTGATCATTTCGGTAATTTGGTTAGGGCAAGTACTAGGTTTGTGGCAATATGTTGGCGTGATTGTGATGCTATTATTTGTTACATGGCTCTCGATTGCTGGCCAAGGTAAAAGGGGTGTTGTGTAAGTGAAAACAGTTTTTTCTTTTCTGTCTCCGTATAAATGGCTTGTTGTTACAGCATTATTTTTCATGTTAATTGAACTATCAGTGGAACTTATTCAACCATTATTAATCAAGATTATTATTGATGACGGGATAGTAGCTGGAGACCAACAAACGATACTCTTTTGGGGTAGTATCATGTTAGGACTATCTCTACTTGCTTTTATAGCTGGGATTATTAATACATTTATAGCTTCACATGCAGTGCAAAGTTATGGATTTGATATTCGCCAAGCGCTTTTTAAAAAGGTTCAATCGTTCACGATGGCTACTTTTATAAAATTTCCAACTGCAAGTTTGATCACTCGATTAACGAATGATGTAACAATGACGCAAAATGTTATTTTTATGGGACTTCGTATTATGCTGAGAGCCCCTTTAATAGTTGTTGGAAGTATTATAATGGCGTTCTTTGTTCAACCATATTTGGCATTATTTTTAGTAATCAGCGCTCCGTTTTTAGTCATATTCCTTTATATCATGAGTAGAAAAGGAATGACTTTATTTGGCAAGGTACAGCGAAGTGTAGACCGAGTGACACGGAAAATTCAAGAGAATTTACAGGCCGTTCGATTAATCAAAGCTTATCTCAGAGGGAATTATGAATCCAACCGGTTTTCTACTGTAGCAGCTACGTTGAAAACGGATAACGTCAAGGCGTTCCGAATAATGGAGTTTATATTGCCAGTCCTATTATTTGTGATGAACGTTAGTTTAATGGCGGTGCTTTGGTTTGGTGCAAAAGAAATGCAGACAGGCGATGTACAAATAGGAGAGTTAGTTGCGATTGTTAACTATGCGATGCGTATGACAGGAGCATTTTCTATGTTTTCATTTATTATCATTTTCTTTTCAAGAGCAAAAGCTTCTGCAGATCGAATGGAAGAAGTGTTACTTGAAGAAGATGGTATTGAAGAAATTGATGGTAACTCTCATATAACGGCACCGAATTCAGGGGAAATTGAATTCCGACATGTGTCATTTCATTATCCAACAACGGACATACCAGTTTTAAAAGATGTGTCATTTACTATTAAGTCGGGATCAAAACTTGCCATAATGGGAGCGACGGGGTCTGGTAAATCGACATTATTAAACTTAATCCCTCGATTTTTTGATGCAACTAAAGGTGAAATTTTGGTGGATGGAGTAAATGTGAAGGAATGGCAACTAATGGAGCTGAGAAAAGTGATTGGTTTAGTTCCTCAGCAGTCCATATTATTCACAGGGAGTATTGAAGAAAACTTACGCTTTGGAGATTCCACTGTGGATGGGGAGTTATTAAAAGAAGCGGCCAAACAAGCTCAAATTCATCATTCGATTGAACAATTTCCAGATCAGTATAATACGAGAGTAGGGCAAAAAGGGGTTAATCTATCCGGTGGGCAAAAGCAACGTTTGTCTATCGCGCGTGCATTGGTTAGAAAACCAACCATTTTGCTATTGGATGATAGTACAAGTGCACTGGATGTATCAACGGAGAATGCTTTATGGCAGGCTTTAGAAGATGAGAAATCGACCATGTTAGTCATCACACAAAAAATTAGAACAGCAAAAGGTGCAGATCAGATTCTATTATTAGAAGAAGGAAAGGTATCCGCGTATGGAACACACGCACAGTTGTTAGAAAGCTCTTCTTTATATAAAGAAATTGCAAAATCACAGCAGGAGGGAGACGATTATGTTGAACTTCATTCGTAAACCTTTTGGATATGAGCCTATTCTGACTAAAGAGGATCTAAAGAAAAGCACTAAAAAGAAAGTAGAAAAAGCATCTGACTGGAAGGGTGTTTTAAGCCGCATTTGGAAACTAGTAGACGAGCAACGCTTTTTGTTAATCATTGTATTATTACTAGTAGTAGTTAGCTCTGCATTATCTTTACTTGGCCCATATATGATTGGTATTATTATTGATAAATATATTACCCAAAGTGTATTTGTAGGACTAGCTAAAATGATTGGCCTATTAGTTATTGTATATGTATTTCTTTCGATTTCTTTGTATATGCAAAGCTATTGGATGATTGGAATTGCACAACAAACTATTTACAGATTACGTACAGGCCTTTTTGAACACCTACAAAAATTACCAGTATCATTTTTTGATAAACGACAACACGGCGAACTTATGAGTCGGATGACGAATGATATTGAAAATGTAAGCCAAACATTGAATTCGTCTTTTATACAGGTATTTTCAAGTGTTCTAACTTTAGTTGGTACTACTGTAGTTATGCTGTTGTTAAGTCCGCTGCTTACAGCTGTAACTTTGACGATTGTACCGTTTATGTATTTTGCGATGAGATGGATTACAAAGCGTACATCGAAATTGTTTAAGGAACAGCAACAAGCAGTCGGTGATTTGAATGGAATGATTGAAGAAACGATTTCTGGACAACGAATCGTCAAAGCATTTTCGCAAGAAAGTCGTATGTTAGAAGAGTTTACAGTAAAAAGCGAACGTCTGAAAAGAACTGGATTTTGGGCTTTAACGTATTCTGGATTTATCCCAAAAGTGATGAACTTATTAAATAACACAAGCTTTGCATTGGTAGCGGCAGTAGGCGGGGTATTGGCGTACAAAGGCTCTGTGACAATCGGTGAAATAGTTATTTTCACGGAATATGCACGACAATTCACCCGTCCTTTAAATGATTTGGCGAACCAATTTAATACAGTTTTATCTGCCATAGCGGGAGCAGAGCGCGTATTTTCGATTATGGATGAACCTGCAGAAGTGGATGCAGCAAATGAAAACAAAGACTATCAACTTAAAGGAAATGTGACGTTTGAGCATGTGACATTCCGTTACAATAAAGAGGATGAAACACCTACGATCCAGGATGTTTCTTTCCATGTGGAAGCAGGTAAAATAGTAGCATTAGTTGGGGCAACTGGAGCAGGTAAAACAACCATTATGCAGCTACTGGCGCGTTTCTATGAAGTAAATGAAGGAACAATTTTGATAGATGGCATTCCAATGGAAAATTTGCCGAGGTTTACATTGCGGAGCCAAACAGCATTTGTTTTACAAGACCCGTTTTTATTTGAAATGACGGTCAAAGAAAACATACGTTATGGTAAGTTAAATGCAACAGATGAACAATTAATTGATGCTGCAAAACAAGCAAATGCTCATGACTTTATCATGAAATTACCGGATGGATACGACACCATCCTAAGTGCAGATGGCGGAGAAATTAGCCAAGGTCAAAAGCAGTTATTATCCATTGCTAGAGCGCTTGTAGCAGATCCTGCCATTTTATTATTGGATGAAGCAACATCCAGCATTGATACAGTAACGGAGCTTAAAATTCAAGAGGCATTGGAATACTTGATGGAAGGTAGAACTAGTTTTGTCATTGCACATCGATTGAATACAGTTCGTAAAGCAGATCTTGTATTTGTCATGGAACAAGGAAAATTAATCGAAGCTGGATCACAGAAGGATTTGTTAGAGAAACAAGGGACTTATTACAAAATGTTAACTAATTCGAAAATTTGAGGAGTATATTATGCAATTATCATTTATGACTGTTTCGATACCAATAGATACGGAAACATTGGATGAAATAAAGGGATTACTGGAAGAAGCTAAAGAAAATTATACGTCTCTATTAAGTATAGATGGATTAATGGATTCTTTTTTAAAAGGATTTTGTGTACTAGTTTATGATGATGAAAAGGATAAATTAGTCGGGGTTTTAACAGCTAGTGACCGAATGGCGACGGGAGATTATGAGTGGAGTGCGTTTGTTTCACCATCAGTTCGCAGACAGGGAATTGGGCAGCGATTATTAATGGAGCTAAATCATGAGTTAGAAATTCGTGGGGCTGTATACGATTTGGCTTTAGTATTCGAGGAAGGAAAAGCTGGTCAACATTTATTGCGAAAAAATGGATATTTCCATGACTTTTCTGAACGTACAATGGTAGCGGATGCAAATGTAAATTTCGTTTTAAATGATGTAGAAATATTACTTTTTAGTACAGAAGAGTCAGAGGTTGTTACGGTGTTAGTAAATGCTTTCGGAGACTCAGAGGATGAAGCAAAAGAAATGATAGCATTTACTACAGCTACACCTAACCGAAGATTAATGATTGCAAAATTAGAAGGCAAAATTGTTGGTACAGTTTCTATTATAGAAGAGTCTGACAAGCTTTGGGTCACAGGTCTTGCAGTTCATGAGACAGCAAGAGGACAAGGTGTTGCAACTACTATTCTAAACTGGACTAAAAAAGAAGCGTTTGACTTAGGAAAAGCTCATGTTTATTTAGATGTGGAAACGGATAATGATAGGGCCCTGTCTTTATATGAAAAGGTAGGATTTGAATTGATTAATCATACGAAATTTTATACCAAGCATAGATGAAATTGAAAAGCCATGAGCCAAGTGTTCATGGCTTTTTGTTGCTTATAATGTATAGGATAGTAATGGTAATACCTACACTGTACTTATTACCTGGATTCATATAGAAAAAGGGAGGACAAATCTTTTACAAACTCTCAACATAATTATCCTATCCCCTTCATAAACTTACTATAGGATGAATGGTGTACAAACATTCAATCGAAAAGGAGCGATTTTATTGGGTTTAAACGAACGCAATGTAACGATGAAAGTTTCGAATAAATGGTTGAATACATTATATATCACTTCTATAAGTAAACAAGTTCAAACGAGTTTACAATGGATCATTCTGAAAAAAGCTCGCCCACCTAAGTATAAATACATCCCACTTGCTCCTCGGGAGTAGTTAATCGTACACCGCCTCTTTGTTTTGGAGGTGGTGTTTTATCATTTAAAATAGGGTATTTTTAATAAAAATGAACGGAGGTCTAACGTATGAAAATATATGCACATAGAGGCTCTTCGGGGACACATCCAGAAAATACAGTGGCTGCATTTAAAGAAGCTGCATCTCTCCAAATACACGGAGTCGAATTTGATGTCCATATGACGAAGGATGAAGAGCTAGTAGTTGTTCATGATGAATCTATAAATCGCACATCAAATGGTCAAGGTTTTGTTAAGGATATGACACTAAAGGAACTAAAAGAATATGACTTTGGCGAATGGTTTACTGCAGATTTTAAAGGGGAAAAAATCCCTACATTACGAGAAGTTTTATATATTTTTAAAGATACACATCATCACATCAATATTGAATTGAAATCAGATGTATTTCCTTATGAAGGAATGGAACAAAAGGTAATTCAAATGTTAGGGGAATACAGATTAGAGGATCGAGTAGTGATTTCTTCTTTTAATCATGAAATGGTTCAACAAGTAAAGAAGCTCGCACCTCATATCGAAACAGCTATTTTGTTCATGGAAGTGATGATTGCACCTCATGAGTATGCGGAAATAGTTGGAGCAGATGCACTACATGCATTTTTCCCTACTGTTCTTCGTCCAATGGGGAAGGAAGCTGTGGCAAGTGGAAAACAAGTTCGCGTGTTCACGGTGAATGACGAACAATATGCAGATGTGCTAAAAGAAATTGGAGTGCATGCTATTTTTACTGATTTCCCTAAAAAGATGTACAATTATTTGAAGAAATAAGAAATGGACTGCAATAAACCGCAGTCCATTTTTTATTTCTTCATTAGTAAATACATAAAGTATGGTGCACCAATTAGGGCGACCATCACTCCTGCAGGAATCCCATTAGGCTCAATGACATTTCGACCAACTGAATCTGCAAAAAGTAGTAACCATCCTCCGATTAATAATGCTACCGGTATAAATAATTGATGTCTAGGTCCGACTAGTGACTTGGCAATATGAGGAGCCATTAAACCAATAAATGCAATACCACCTGTAACGGAAACTGCAGATGCAGCTAATGCAACAGCGGTTAATAAAAGGATAATGCGTTCTTTTTCAATCGCAACACCAACACCAATTGCTACAGGCTCACTAAGTCCTAAAAGATTTAACTTGTTCGCTTTATACAGAGTAAACGGGATAAGAATAACCAACCAAGGTAGAAGAGCCAGTATAAACGGCCAATCTGCTCCCCAAATGTTTCCTGCTAACCATTTAGAGATAAAATCTACTTTTTCACGTTCCGCTGATGAAATCAGGAGAATCATCAATCCCGATAAAGCCATTGAAAACCCAATCCCAACAAGAACTAAGCGTACTGGTTGCAATCCAACTTTTCGATCATAAGACAACAAATAAATGAGCAAAGCAGTAAGAAGTGCACCTGAAAATGCAACGATCGGTAGCATATAAACAAAAGAACCAGGATCAATTGGAGAAAATAAGAAAAAGAGTGCAATAGCTACTCCAGCACCAGAGTTAATCCCGATAATTCCTGGATCAGCTAAATCATTTCGAGTAATTCCTTGCAATATAACCCCCGATAAAGCAAGTGCCATTCCCGCAAGAAACGTAATAATGATACGTGGTAAACGAATTGAAAATAATACAAACTCTTCTTTAAAAGTGCCATAACCAAACAAAGTCGGTAATAGGCGTTCGAAAGATAAAGTAGAGAACCCAATACCGGCACTGATAACAGCAGTAATGCCTACAAGTATTATTAAAACAAGCATGACAATCCGCTGTTTTTTGATTAGCTCTTGTGGAATCATCGGAATGTTCCTCCTTTACGAACGATAATAAGGAAGAAGGGTAGACCCATAACGGCAATAATAGCAGCAACAGGAGTTTCCCATGGAATATTAATCGTACGACCAACAGTATCGGCAAACAACATTAAAATTGCACCGACAATCATAGACATAGGAATAATGAATCGATAATCAGTTCCGACAATTGCTCGTACCATATGAGGTACCATTAGACCTACAAAAGCCATGTTTCCAACAAGTGCTACAGCTGCACCTGCAAGTAAAATGACAACAATAAATAAAATCGTTTTTACTTGAATGGTTTTTTGTCCTAGTCCAACCGCAACTTCTTCATTTAAACTTAATATAGTTAATTGTCTAGAGAATAAAAGAGCAACAACACTCCCAATGGCTATAAAAGGTATGATAATGGCTAGTTGATTCCATGTCGTTCCAATGATACCACCAGCTGTCCACATAGAAACATTCTTCGAAATCTTAAAGTAAATTCCGACTCCATCTGCAATTGCGTATAAAAAAGCTGAAACAGCAGCCCCAGCTAACACGATGCGAAGGGGGGAAAAACCGCCTTTTTTCATAGCTCCAATACCAAATACCATTATTGCCCCAACAGCAGCTCCAATAAAACAAGCGATTGTAATTCCCAAATAACCCACGCCGGGGAGGAGTGCAATGGTAATGGCTAGCGCAGCATTTGCTCCAGAAGTTAACCCCAGTAAGCCAGGGTCTGCAAGTGGATTTCTAGTAATCCCTTGCATGATTGCACCTGAAACAGCAAGGGCGGCACCCACTACCATCGCAGCCACCTCTCGGGGGAAGCGGATTTCTTGTAAAATATTTATCTGATCGCTCGATTTATTCGTAAATAAAGCTTGCCATACATCGCGAATCGAAGTCTCAGCAGCACCAAAGGCCATCGCAATGCAGAACATAATAATAAGTAACATGATTCCAATGATGAACGTCAAACTCATATTCTTAGATGGTTTCATAAAATCGAAGTCCTTCTCATTACTTACTGTTTAAAAATTTGTCTTTGAAGAATTCAAGCTGGTAATCTAATGAAATGGGATCATTAAAATAAAACTCTTCTGCATTTGCTTTAAATACTTGTCCATTTTGAACAGCTGGAATATTTTTATATACATCTGTTTCTTGGAATGAATTATCTTGATCTGATACTTTACTAAAAATCACATAGTCTCCTGCATATTCAGGGAGTACTTCTAAAGATAATGCGTAATAACCAGCTTCTAATGCCATTTCTGATACTTTCTTGGGCATATTTAATCCCATAGCTTGATAAAGTATTTCTGTTCCACGACCCCAGTTATCTCCAAATACATATAATTGTTTGTCAAAATTCTCAATAACTGAAACAGTAGCATCTTCACCGATTTCAGCTTTAATTTCTTCTCCAGCAACTTCAGCACGTACTTTAAAGTCATCAACCCACGATTGTGCTTCTTTTTCTTTATTTAATAATTTCCCGATTTCGATATGTTGTGTTAAATAATCTAATTTTCCATAAGTGAATGTAACGGTTGGTGCAATTTCTTTTAGTTTATCTAAGTTTTGTGCAGTAGAAAGTCCAATAATTAAATCTGGATCTAGTTCAATAATTTTCTCTAAATTTTCTTCTGAAATTTCATCCACATCCGCTAAATAGCTATCATATTGTGGATTGTTTTTTGACCAAGCATCCACACCAACTAGATTTACATCAAGTGCTAATACGTTACCAGCATAAGTTGATACAACAACAACACGTTGTGGATTAGCGGGCACTTTTATAGGACCTTCTTCTGATTCATATGTAATCGTCGTAGGTTCTTCGGTTGCGACAGGTTCTTTTGTTTCTTCCTCGGACGTTTCGTTATTACACGCAGCTAGGATTAATACGAATAATAGCAATGCTGGGAATAGAATTTTTTTCATGTTGTTTTATTCTCCTCTTAATAAGTTATAGGTAGTGCACATAGGTTTCTTCGTACGTGGATCGATTCCGATTTCTGCATCAATTTGGAACACATCACGCAATACTTGTTTAGTAATAACTTCTTCGCACGTTCCTGCTTTTACAACATTGCCTGATTTTAAAGCAATAATATAGTCTGCAAAGCGTGCTGCTTGATTGAGATCATGCAGTACCATCACAATTGTTCTTTTTTCTTCTCGATTGAGTTTTTGGAGAAGCTCGAGTACTTCTAATTGATGTGCCATATCTAAATACGTCGTTGGCTCATCTAAAAATATTATTTCTGTCTCTTGGGCAAGGGCCATCGCAATCCAAACACGCTGACGCTGTCCACCAGATAGAGAATCTACAGGGAGATATTTGAACTCACTAGTACCTGTTACTTTTAGAGCCCAGTCGATCACTTCATAGTCCTTTGTCGATAGTCGACCAAAACCAGTTTGATAGGGAAAGCGACCATACGATACAAGCTCACCTACTGTCAGACCACTTGCATTTTCAGGTGCCTGAGGTAAGATAGCCATCTTTTTTGCGAGTAGTTTCGTATTTTCCTTAGCCACAATTTTTCCATCTAATACTACGGCACCAGATTGATAGGGAATCACTCTAGTTATAGCCTTAAGAAGTGTAGATTTCCCACATCCGTTTGAACCGATTATTGTTGTAATCTTTTGGTCTGGTATTTGCACGGACAGTTCTTTAATGATCGTTCGCTCGCCATATCCAATGGACAAGTCATCTGTGTAAAGGCGTACCATTCTAAAACCTCCAAACTAATGGTTGCATAAATAAATGATAACGATTATCATTATCATAAGTGTTACTATATTGAATTAAAAGATTAATGTCAACATATTATTTTTATAGGAGACCTGAGAAGATGACAAATATATTCGATGTGACGATTATTGGGGGCGGCCCAGCAGGGCTGTATTCAGCATTTTATAGTGGATTGAGAGAAATGAAGACGAAAATCATTGAATTCCAACCCCATTTAGGTGGAAAAATCCATGTCTATCCAGAAAAAATGATTTGGGACGTAGGTGGACAAACGCCAATTTCTGGTGAGCATCTAATCGGGAAATTAGTGCAGCAAGGTCTCACATTTGACCCTGAAGTGGTATTAAATGAGAAGGTGGAGTCTATAACGAGAGACCGTCAAGGTATTTTTTGTATGGAAACGACTTCTGGTCAAATGCATTTTTCCAAAACAATTATTTTAGCGGTAGGTGGGGGAATATTAAACCCACTAAAATTGGATATTGAAGGTGCTGAAAGGTTTGAAGTAGGTAATTTAAATTACACGGTGAAATCAATTCAACGTTTTAAGGGGAAAACAGTTGTGATATCTGGTGGAGGAAATGCAGCAATTGATTGGGCAAATGAACTAGAACCGATTGCCAAAAAAGTATACGTAACATATCGAAAAGAAGCGTTGAATGGACATGAAGCGCAAGTAAGTCAATTGTTAGAAAGCACAGTTACATGTTTTTTCAATACATCTATTTCGAAACTAATTGCTAGTGAAAGCCATGATATGATTGAGCGTGTAGCGCTATCGAATCATAAAACTGGGGAAGTATCCTTCTTACCTATTGATGAAGTTGTGATTAATCATGGATTTGAAAGAGATGCGGAGCTATTGAAAAATAGTGCTGTGGATATTGCATTGATAGATGATTTTTATGTAGCTGGATCAAGCTCAAGTGAATCTTCTGTTCAAGGTATTTTTGCAGCAGGAGACATACTCGCGCATCCGGGAAAACTGCATCTCATAGCTGGAACTTTTGTGGATGCAGCAAACGCGGTAAACAAAGCAAAACAATTTATTCAACCAGATGCAAGTGGAGTAGCAATGGTTTCTTCTCATAATGAACTATTTAAGGAAAGAAACAAAGAAGTGAAGAAAATGATTCTTTCCAACTAACTAGAGAAAATACACAAATAGATATAAAAAAGGCTACATCTAAGGAGATATCACTTAGAAAGCAGCCTTCTTTTGTTACCATTTAGCTTTGTGCTCTTCAATACAGCCAAGCATTTCTCGAATGTACAGTGTTGGCCCATTCTCTAGTCGGATTATGCCGTTATAATATCCCATCATCTGATTTACTTCAGAGGAGATAAGTTTTATATCTGTTTTTGCAACACGGTGGAAGAAAGGAGTGAAAGTTAAATTTACTTCATGGGTAAATTTAGATTTAACATGCCATGGTAGCATGAAATTAGTAGGATTATAGTCGAACAATACATCCTCATGAATTTTGGTAAGTTTCCCATCAATGATAATAGCATTTTCTGTCATCCCTGTTCCATCTGTCCACTTACCACCAAAGTTTAATCCAATTCTTCTCGTTCCTACTCTTTGAGATGCAAATCCCCAATTCCAATTAGCTTGTCTTGGCCAAATGCCTCTCCCATAATCGAGTACAGCATAATTATCTTCATCTTGAAAAGCATAGCGGGCTTCGCCAAACTTTACAAAGCCCTTTGTAGGTAGGATGTGATGCTTAGCTGTGAATTGAAACTGGGTACGGTTCCAAGGAATTACTACATTTAAAGAGTCATCTTCAGGAGGATGTGATATATGTAAGTCAGCATGTAATAGCTCGCCGTCAAAATCTGGAATTGTTATTGTCATATGTGTTTCATTTTGCATATATAAAAGTTGAATAGACATCTCTTTGGAGTGAACTTGAACACTCTCTAAAACATGAGTTGGCATTTTAACTTTGTTTCCTAAAGGAATAGTGACTGTTTTTTCTACATAGCGCTGTGTTTCATAATTTAAGAAATAAACAAAACATACAGCCGCATAATCTAAATGACTAATTGTTGCAGAAAAAAGAATTTCATCTCCAAATACACACCAATAATTCCACTTTTTCTTTCGCATATAGTGACCTTTTAAATTGCTTTCTATGAGCGGCTTCTTTGCAAATCCGATTGCTTTTGGATTTAAATTACCTTTCTCATCACAAAGTAAAGTAGGTTCAGTAATTTCTTTTTCTGCATGCTGTGGCAACAGTAATCTTCCTTTCTACAAAAGTCATTTATGTAAAAATTTCATATTATCTTTTAATACTAGCATATATTCCAAGCTAACACATATAAACATAAATAGAAGGGAGTGGAGGATTGGCGACCTATAATCGAGCCGCTGCAGTAGCATATGCGGAAAAGTGGTGGAATAGTAATAATCCAGCTTTTCCTATATTCGATGTAGATTGTACCAACTATATTTCACAATGCTTGCTTGCGGGTGGTGCACCCATGAGAGGTAAGCCAAATAGAGAGAAAGGCTGGTGGTTAGGCAATAATACCTGGAGTTTTAGTTGGAGTACTCCTCATTCACTTAGATGGTATTTAGCTGGCTCAACTATTGGGTTACAAGCTACCCAAGTTGATACTCCAACTAAACTGATTCCTGGAGATCTTATTTTTTATGATTTCCAAGGAGATGGTAGATATGATCATTCTACAATTGTAACGAGTATACAAAACGGAATGCCTTATGTAAATGCACATACGAATAATAGTAGGAATCGATTTTGGGATTATACGAACTCCTATGCACATACACCTAATACAAGGTATATTTTCTTTCATGTGAAAGACCAATTTTAATGAAGAAAAGCGGAAGCGCCTATTTCTGCGTAAGGCAGGCAAGGCGGCTTACGCTAGACAGATATTATGTAGAAATCTTATATACTTTCTTATCTGTATAAGAAAACCGTAAAAGCGCCCTATTTCTATATGGACGTTGTCGGTTCGCTTTGGAGCAAACTCATATAATAGAACAAACGAGAAAAACAGTAGAGGAGATACGTGACACGGTCATGTAGCTCCTCTACTGTTTTCGGTCATCCTATTACGATGGAAAAATTGTACATCCTGCGTTCCAAGTCGATGAAATTCTTATTATGGTAAATACCACATAACAGCTAATATTTTTTCTTCCACCAAATTGCATTCCAAGATTCGATCAAGTCAAAGCGATGGCGAATGAGAATAAGTAGGACTGCCAATGAAAGAGGCCAGGTATGATGGAATTCATAATACAAGCCACTAATCAAAGTATATGTCAAAAAAGCAAAAGCCATACTTACAGTAGCGCTTCTTAATAAGGCGATTAGTAGGATGAAACAAGCAACCAAAATTCCGAAAAGAAAAGGATTAAAGGTAAGTGTAACACCTATAAATGTAGCAATTCCTTTTCCTCCTTTAAATTTTAGCCAAAATGGATATATATGTCCTAATATAACTAGTAAACCACCCATTGCAACTGCCCAAGGAGTGAAATTAAAATAAAAGCCGATAAAAATAATGAGTATTCCTTTGAGTGCATCACCTAAAAAAGTTAAGAGAAATGCTGTTTTACCTAAAACAACTCCAGCATTTCGTGCACCTAAATTCCCGCTCCGAATAGAGCGTAAATCTATTTTTTTCCACTTCCCAATCCACCAAGCAGTAAGGAGATTACCTAATAGGTAACTAAATATCCAGTAGAAAAATATCATTTTAACACCTCAGTTTAGTTTTAAACTTAATAAAAATAAAAAAGTTTAATTGTTAACTATAATAAACAAGATACATATTTATTCGTTACGTTTATTTTACACCATTTACCAATGAGTGAAATATTTCTTTATTAATTATCAAGACTGTTCATATGAAAGGGAAATTGGTATGATAGGAGTAATCATTAATGTATAAAAAAGGGAGTTTTTTCAAATATGACGAATCAATCATTATCTGTTCGCGATGCGATCATTCAAAGAAGATCTATAAAGGCGTATAACGGGCAACCTGTTGAAAGAGAAGAATTATTAACGATTTTGGAGGATGCAGTTTGGGCTCCCAATCATCAACTAAGAGAACCATGGCGTTTTGTTGTTGCATGTGGCAAAGAACTTTTCGATCTATATGAGGTTCTAAAAGAGTTCGCAATTCCAAAATGGAAAGACCTAACAGCAGAAGATTTAGAAAAACAAATGAAAAAGTTCACGACTCCGGGTGGGTATGTGTTTGTAATCGTTCCTGAAGATATTCGTCAAAAAGAACGTTTAGAAGATTACGCTGCAGCAAGTATGCTAATTCAGAATGTGCAATTGCTTGCTTGGGATAAAGGAATTGGATCTTGTTGGAAAACACCAGGATTTTTAGATAATCCAAAATTCCGTGAGGCACTTGGTGTACAATCCGGAGAAAGAATTATTAGCATGCTCCAACTAGGTTATTATGATGAAATGCCTAAAGCAGCAAAACGTACAAGTGTGGATAAATTGATTACGATATTTGGTGAAAGTAAATAAAAATTACATAGATTCTTGGAATCTGAACTGAACTAGTTAATATGGAATGATTTAAATAGGTGACTTTTTGTTCGATTTTGAACGAAAAGTCACCTTCTTCATGTTCTATTTTACCTATGAAAATATAAAATTTTAAAATTAACACTATATTAACATTTTTTGTATTCTTCATTAACAATCTTACTTTATATTAAGAATGTATCACAAGAATAACAAAAAATTAGGAGGTAGAAATGATGAAGAAAAGAAAAATTCTTATTCCGTTATTCACTCTAGCTATAATATTTCCATCTGCAACCAATGTATTTGCAGATCCACTAAAACCTGCTCCGGTAAAATCAGTTGAGTTTATAGGTATGGAGGCTCCTAATTCTGTTTTAGAAAAATCAAAGATGTATAGTGAAGCATCAGTATTAGTAACATATAATGATGGTAATCAAAAGACGATTCCTTTAGAATATAAATCCTTGCTTCAACCTGGAGATACCATAAACGGTAAAATCGTAGGGGCAGCTTATGATGCTTCGGGCAAGATAATTACAAACGCTGAAGGACAGCCTATTATCTCATCTGCACCAGATAGTAATACTCTTCTAAGTGTGAATGGAAAAAGCGGGAAATTGTATATGGTAAATCATTATGAATCGTTTCCTGGCAATTCTATCGGAAACATGCCAGAAGCTATGTTTTTAAATACGGTCGAACAAAATAAGAAAACAGGAGAACTTACTGTTACAGATATAAGTCCAATTGATTTTTCCTCGTACGGAGGAATTTGGACACCTTGTGCAGGAAGTCTATCTCCATGGAATACTCATTTAGGAAGTGAAGAATACGAACCTGATACAAAAGCCCATGAAGCGAATCCTGAAAAGTCTTCTGTTACACAATTTGCTCGTAATTACTATCAAGACGATAAAATCCTTGGAAATCCATATATGTATGGTTATGTTCCAGAGGTATCGATTAATCCTAACGGGACAGCTAAAGCTGTGAAACACTTCAGTATGGGACGTCTTTCATTTGAAAATGTAAAAGTAGCACCAGATAATCGCACAGTTTACTACGGCGATGATGGTTCTTATACGATGGCATTTATGTATGTTGCAGATAAAGAAAAAGACTTATCGGCAGGAACATTATATGCAGCAAAGTGGATTCAAAAAAATGATCAAAATGGTGGTTCAGCTGACTTAGAATGGATTAAACTTGGACATGCAACTGATGCTGAAATTAAAAACCTTGCTGAAAACTTAACATTCAGTGACATATTTGAAACAGCTGAGAATGCTGAATTTGGAGAGAAAAACGGATTCGAGCGAGTTAAAACGGCTGGAAGAGATGAATGGTTAAAGGTGAAGCCAGGCATGGAAAAAGCTGCTGCATTTTTAGAATCACGTCGTTATGGTGCACTCCAAGGAGCAACTTCTGAATTTAACAAGATGGAAACAGTTGAAATGAATGTAGCGGATAACAAAATGTATATGACAATGTCGAATATTAGCGGTGGAATGGAAGCTAATTCTAATGACCCTGTTGATGATATTCAAGTTTCTAAGGTAAAAGCTGGTGGCGTTTACGAAATGAGTTTAACGGATAGTCAAAAAGATCGTGCTGGTGAGAAAATAGACAGCGATTATGTGGCAAATGAAATGACAGGTCTAGTATTTGGAGAAGATCTTGCTTCTAAAGATGCTGCGGGAAATACTGCAAATCCTGAGAAAATAGCTAGCCCGGACAATATTGCTTACTCTGAAAAGATGAGAACATTATTTATTGCTGAGGACGGTAAAATGCACCACAATAATTACGGTTGGTCTTATAATGTGGATACAAAGAAACTTTCCCGTATTATTTCTGCTCCAAATGGTGGTGAAGTTACTGGTATCCAAGCAATTGATGATTTAAATGGATTCACTTATCTTATGGCTGGTTCTCAAGGGCCCGGAAATGTTGGTTATTTAGATGGACTTCCATCTCTTGCAGATAAACCAAAGAAATAGATTATAGAAATCTATAAGAAATAATTAAAAAGTCACCGCAGGAAAATGTCCCTGCGGTGACTTTTATTTTTTAAGGTCTTCTTTTGAAATTTGAGCTAGTTCATAGAAATAGTCCCCGATAACTCGAAGTCCTTGGTCGAAGTTTTCTAAATGAAAGTGTTCATTAGGTGCATGGAAGTTCTCAGAAGACAATCCAAAGCCCATTAATACAACTGGAATTTCAAAAATCTCATCAAATGCAGCTACGATTGGGATAGATCCACCACCACGAGTGTAAGCTGTTGGCACATTATAGACTTTTTCATAACTACGCCCAGCAGCTTGAATCGCAGGGTGATCAAATGGTGTGATGAAAGGTTTCCCTTTATCAAATTCAGTTACAGTTACAGTGATACCAGTTGGTTTGTTTTTTTCGATATGTGCTTTTAGTTTTGCAACAATTTCATCTGGTTCTTGGTCAGGAACTAAACGACAAGTAATTTTTGCCGAAGCTTCACTTGGTAAGACTGTTTTAATCCCTTCACCAGAGAAACCACCGAAAATACCGTTTAATTCAAGTGTAGGACGAGTCCAGACACGTTCTAAATGACTGTAGCCTTTTTCACCAAAAAGTTCTTCTACTCCAACTTCTTTTTTCAATTCTTCTTCATCGAAATCAAGCGCAACATATGCTTGTCTTTCTTCTTCAAGAAGAGGGCGGACATTTTCATAGAAACCTTCTATTAGAATGGTACCTTCAGCATCACGGAATGAATCTAAAATAGAAACAAGTGCATGGATAGAGTTTTGTACTCCACCGCCGTATAGTCCAGAATGTAAGTCACCCTTAGCGCCTTTAACGTCGATTTGTAAACCGCAAAGTCCACGAAGACCATAGCATACTGCTGGTTGATCTGGGCCTTGCATACCAGTGTCCGAAATGACAATCACATCAGCTGCAAGTTTTTCTTTGTGTTCTTGTAAATATTCTTCTAAATTAGGACTACCAACTTCTTCTTCACCTTCGATTAAAAACTTCACATTAACTGGAAGAGTTCCTTCTGTTTGGAGAAGTGCTTCGATGGCTTTCACATGCATAAATACTTGCCCTTTATCATCGCTTGCACCACGAGCATATAATTTGTTATCGCGAACTTGTGGTTCAAAAGGTTCGGACTCCCACAGGTTTAATGGATCAACAGGTTGGACATCATAATGACCATATACTAGCATAGTTGGTTTACCTTCCGCGTGTAACCAATCCGCATATACAACTGGATGACCTTTTGTTTTATCTACTAAAACATTTTCTAGTCCAGCTTTTGTCAATGATTCGGCAAGCCAGTTGGCACCTTTTTGCATATCTTCTTTATGCTCGGACAATGATGAGATACTTGGAATGCGGAGGAACTGTTTAAGTTCATCTAAATGTTCTTCTCTTTTCTCTGTAAAATAATTATCTAATGTTGAAAATTGGCTCATAAGGATTCCTCTTTTCATAAAGTTTTTGAATAGCCATAGTATAGCAAACACGAGTTCAGATGAATAGTCGAGCAACTCTGCATAATAAAAAAGAATATGTTATGATAAAAATACTAGAAAAGAATACAGATTTTGGACTATCATAGGAGGAAAAGTAAGAAATGGAGTTTATTTACCTAGCAATTTGTTTAGTTTTGTCGTTGTTCTTCTCAGGAAGTGAGACGGCTCTTACAGCTATTAGTAGGATGAAGGTTCAGCTTCGCGCAGAAAATGGGGATCGTATGTCTCAAAAATTATTGCTATTAATAGCGAAGCCGGACCAAATGATCACAACAATTTTAATCGGAAATAACATTGTTAATATAGCGATGCCTACATTATTAACAATAATAGCTTTACAGTATGAGTGGGATATCGCACTTGCTACTGCAATACTAACGGTCATCATCATTATTTTTGGAGAAGTATTACCAAAAACAATTGCTGTTACATTTTCTGATCGGATTGCTTATTATGTTGCTCCAATTATTTTAGTACTCGTCCAGATTTTAAAACCAATAACATTTGTAATTGCAAAATTCACCAATGTTTTTATTCGAATTATTTCGAATGGTGCTGTTAAAGAAGCAACATTAACAAAAGAAGAAGTACGCTCTATGTTTGATATTGCTTCTACAGAAGGTACATTTGAAGAAGATGAATCGGAACGTATTAGAGGTATTCTCGATTTCCCCAATAAAGACGTGGCAGATGTGTTATCGACGCATCGAACGGAAGTGGTCGGTATTCCAAAAGAGGCAACGTACGAAGAAGCAAGAGATAAAATATTGGAACATTATTATACTAGATACCCTGTTTATGATGATAGCTTAGATACAATTGTCGGTATGTTTTATTCGAAAAAGTTGATCGAATGGTCCATGAATCCTTCAGCTCAGCTAGATGATTATCTTGATAAAGAGCCATTATTCGTAGTCCAAACATTAAGTGTAGAAAGAGTATTCAAATTGATGCTAACGCACAAAAAACATATGGCAATTGTTTTAGATGAATACGGTGGAACGCTTGGGATTGTTACTCATGAAGATATAATCGAAGAAATGATTGGACAAGAAATAGAAGATGAAACAGATCATGATGAAGAAGTTCTCGTTCATGAAATGACAGAAAACCGATTGATCTGTGCTGGGCGTTTAGAAATAGATGAAGTGAACAGCATGTTTAATACGAATATTATTAATGAAAATGATACAATCGGCGGTTTTGTTCTAGAACAACTTGGGAACGTACCAGAAGAAAATGAACGATTCATGTATGAAAATTTATTGATCGAGATCAATGAAATGGACCGAAGTAGAATTGTGAAGCTTACCATTGAGAAAATAGAAGAATTAGTATAAGAAGAGACGCATGAGAGTAAATAACTCTTATGCGTTTTTTTGTATTTTAGAGAGAGATTGTGGAACTCAGAGTATCTTCCTCCCCTGAGCTATGCAAGCTTACATGTTTGTAATCAAGTTGAAAGAGAATACGATAGAGGGAAAGGTTGTTATTTGGCATTATAGAGTTATAAAGAAAAACCGAGCGGAGGAAATAACATGCAGGTTAAAATTGAAGGTATTTACGAGGAATATAATCGCTATATATATTATTTGTGTTTGAAACTAACAAAAAATCAACCAGAAGCAGAAGACCTAATGCAAGAAGTTTGGATGAAAGTAGTTCGCTATGAATCGTATATGAAAGAAGTAGAACATGTGAAAGCATGGTTAACAACCATTTGTATGAACACATTCAGAGATAAATACCGTAAACAAGTGAGACAAAGTAAATACATTGCACATCAACCCGAACAATTAGACGTATCTATTTTAGATTTAATCGCGTCAGATGTTTTATCAGTAGAAGAGCAATTAGAAAAACAAGATGTTGGAAAAATAGTCCGTTCTAAAGTAGCAGAGTTAGATGGTATCTATCAAAAAACGGTATTGTATTTCTATGTACACCAATTTTCATTAGTAGAAATTGCAGAAGTCATGAAAGTGTCCATTGGAACGGTAAAATCTCGTTTATTCAGAGCGAAACAGCGCTTGAAAGAAATGATCCTGAATGATGAGATTGCAAAAGAATCACTAGCATTAACATATTAAAAAAACCACCAGCGCATAAAATCATTACGCGTTGACGGGCTTTGTTGTGTTCATAAGGTGTTTCATCATGGGACTGTCCAGAAAGTCAGTAAAACTGATTTTTTGTGGCAGTTTTTTTATTTCATAGATATTGAAAATAAGGCAGCTCACAACAAGTGTGAACTGCCTTATTACTTTTATTAATTATTCAATAACTTCTTTTCCTGTAGAGAACCATTCCTCAACGTTCCATACTTTAGTTGCCAGACCTTCGTAGAACTCAGGTTCATGACTAACGATGATTATTGTTCCTTTGAATTCTTGCATAGCACGTCTTAATTCTTCTTTTGCATGAATGTCTAAATGGTTAGTCGGTTCATCGAATAGCAACCAGTTGCTATCTTCCATCATCAGTTTACATAAGCGTACTTTCGCTTGTTCTCCACCACTTAAACTAGAGAGTGGGCGGGAGATATGATCACTTTTTAAACCAGTACGAGCTAGAGCTCCACGTACTTGGTTTTGTTCCATACTAGGATACGTAGACCAAATTTCTTCAATTGGTGTGATGTTCCCGGCTTTTACTTCTTGTTCGAAGTAAGATGGGTATAGGTGATCTGTACGATTAATGGTCCCATCTAATGGAGGGATTTTACCTAGAATTGTTTTAAGGAGTGTTGATTTACCAACACCATTCATTCCAACAAGTGCAATTTTTTCTCCACGTTCAATTGTGAAACTAAGCGGTGGAAGAAGTGGTTTATCATAACCAATGACTAAATTTTCTGCTTCTACAACATAACGGCCAGAACTTCGTGCCATTTTAAAGTTAAACTCAGGTTTTGAAGCTGTTTCTGGACGGTCGATACGATCAACACGGTCCAATTGTTTCTGACGAGATTTTGCACGTCCCGTTGTGGAAGACCGAGCTTTATTTTTTGCTATAAACACTTCTTGTTTCTTAATGAAATCTTGTTGTTTTTCATATGCATCAATATGTTGTTTTTTATTCAACTCTGCAAGTTCTAAAAATTTATCATAATCCGCTGTGTAGCGTGTCAGCTTAGAGAACTCTAATTGGAAAATGACATCTACAACGCCATTCATGAAGTCAGTATCATGCGAAATTAATAAGTATGCATATGGATAATTCTTTAAGTAGTTGGACAACCAATTAATATGCTCTTCATCTAGATAGTTGGTAGGCTCATCTAGTAATAATACTTTTGGTTTTTCTAGTAATAGTTTTGCAAGAAGAACTTTTGTACGCTGACCACCAGATAGAGACTCTACATGACGGTCTAAGCCGATTGCATCTATCCCAAGTCCACGTGCAATTTCTTCTATTTTCATATCTAATGTATAAAAACCACCAGCATCCAAAATATCTTGAATATCAGCCATTCTTTCTAATAATTTTTCTAGTTCTTCAGGAGTTGCCTCTGCCATTTGAGCAATTATTTCATTTAACTCTTCTTCTTTTTTGTAAAGGGGTAAAAATGCATCACCTAGTGTATCAAATATAGATCGTCCTGGTTGCAGACGAGTATGTTGGTCTAAATAGCCGTAATGCGTGCCAGGTAACCACTCTACACGACCATGGTCATGGATAAGTTCTCCTGTTAAAATACTCATTAGTGTAGATTTACCAACTCCATTTGCCCCAACAAGCCCAACGTGATCTTCTTCCAATAAACGAAAAGAAACCTCTTTAAAAAGTGTGCGGTCTCCGAATGTATGCTCCAAATTTTCTACTGTTAATAAACTCATCTATTATTTTCCTCCAAATATAAAAAACTCTCTGAATCGGACTACAATTCCGAGAGTTGTTTGTTTAGTTCTGCAAGGTTGTCTTCCATTTTGGCAAGTCTACGTTCGGCATTTTCTAATTGAGTTGGGTGGCCATTGGATTCCAATTTCTCCATATCACCTTGTAAATTAATATAATCCATCTTTAACTCAGCTATTTGTGCTTGTAGTTGTTGTTTTGTCATGATTAGTCACCTTCAGCTTTTTCCTCCATTGTAGCATACAATGACTAATAACGGGCTATTTCTTCCTCAGCTTTTTTATTGGCAATTGTTTGGAGGATGAGTTCTGTAACTTTAGAAAGATTTGAGTCGAAATGAATTTGTTTTTGTTTTTGAATATATGAGTTTCTACGATTATCGTGCAAAATAATTTCCATTACCGCATTTTGAAGATGGGATTGTTTTATTTTTCGACCTAATCCTAAATTGGCAAAGCCGTGAGATTCCTGTGGGAAATCGAAATTAATTTCTTCTTCATGTGCGCAAAGAATAATGCAAGGTACTTGAAATTGTGAAACTAAATAAGGTGTATACGCTCCTGAACAAATGACCATATCACCTGTAGGAAGGTACGTTTCTAATTCATTCGTAGAAGAGATCACCCGAATAGATTTTCTAGTAAGTGCAAATCTTTTTAAATCGTTAATATCATGTTTATAGTACTCGTCCACTAGTACGCTTATTTGCAAAGGAATATGAAGTTGTACAAGATGTCTGAGTGTACGATAAGTTAAATTTTCAGGATCTTCATGAGGGAAATTTACGATTATATGTGGAGAATCCTGCAACGTGTTATTATTTTTATATACAGTTGAAAGAGTTGGAATATATCCAGTTGGACCAGAAATATGATGTTCCTTTGATAATTCCTTTGAATTTTCATATAATGATTGAAAAACTATGTCAGCTAAATCACCACCACCACCATGATCATCAAAATGAATAAGTGGACAAGCGAATGCTTTCAATCGATTAATCAAATCCTTTTCGGAATTTCCACTATCATGAATAATGCATTCGGGAGCAAATGATTTTAATGATTTTAATAATGAAGTGTTGTTTGAATATAATGTAAATGGCAGCTCTTGTTTTTCTAAATGTTGAATTAAGTTTAAATTCGTGCTTGGTATGAAAATTTGATACTCTTTCGTATTTAAAGCTTCTAATAAAAGTTTTGCACGAGATGCAGGATATAACCCTCGGTGTGGAAGTGTATTTAATAAGTAAGCTATTTTCAAGTTTCATCTTCCTTTCCAACATAGTCTCTTATAGTGTATGGAAGTTTATAGATGCATATGACTAGCAAACAAATGGAGGTTTCTTAGAATGGAGAAAAGAACAGCTCTAGTAGTTGGTGCAACAGGATTTACGGGGGCACTTTTAGTGAAACAACTATGCGAAAGTGAAGAATATGGAGCAATTTATGTAATTGCCAGAAGAGAAATGACATATAAACATCCAAAGTTAGATGTGAGGATAAGAGATTTCGATGAGCTAGAAGAGAAGGATGTTGAAATTGCAGATGATCTTTTTTGTTGTTTAGGAACAACGATGAAGAAAGCAAAGTCAAAAGAAAACTTTGAAAAAGTGGATTTGATTTATCCTTTACAAATTGCCTCCCTAGCAAAAAAGAGGGGAATCCAACATGTTCTTGTTATTTCAGCAGTAGGATCCAATAAAAAATCTCCTTTCTTTTACAGTCGTGTAAAAGGGGAAATGGAACAACAACTAATTGATTTGAAACTACCAAAGTTGTCTATTTTCCGACCTTCCTTATTGACAGGAGATCGCGGAGAATTCCGTTTGGGAGAAAGGCTCTCAGAAGGTGCATTTCAGTTATTAAACCCACTATTAATAGGGCCATTTAAACGAATGAAAGCAATAGAAGGAAAACAGTTAGCTTTTGCCATGTACCATTACGCTGTTCATGGCAAAAAAAATGCGGTGAATATATATAAGTCGATAGATATTTTAAACGCCAAGGTCCTGGAAGTACAAGAAGGAAAGATAATCCCGAGAGAAGAGTTATTTAACTGGGATAAGAAGAAAGACATATTTAAAAGAAATGACAAAATAGATGATTGAGTTGGATTATTTCACTCCAGTAAAAGTAGAAGAATACATTCAAGATTAGGCCTTTCAGTCTAAAGAATGAACTTTGTCTAAATCAATCCTTGCGTATAAAATTTTTTGTCTTTTTTGATACAATTAGGAACGGATAAAGGAGGTTCTGTTAGATGAAAATTCTACTTGTAGACGGAACAATTATTGGAACGAAAACAGGTGTCATTTTAGAACAAGTGAAAGATTATATAGAATCAATTAATACCAATTACACGATAGAGATTATTAAACTTGCTAATTATGAGCACCAATTTGTAGATGGTAGACCTTTTGAGCAATACAATGATGACATGAAATTGCTTGTAAGTAAGTTTGACCAAGCAGATGGTTATATTATCGCGACACCGATTTTCCAAGGATCAATTCCTGGTGTATTGAAAAACACGTTTGATTTTTTACATCCAAAAACAATGCGCTACAAACCAGTTTCTATTGTCGCAAATGGCGGAACGTACCAGCATCATCTAGTAATTGAAAATCAACTTAAACCAATTTTGGATTACTTCAGATGCTTAGTTACCCCAAACTATGTGTATACACATTCGAGCCATTTTGATAAAAATAATGTCATTGTGGATGAAGATGTGCACAATCGTTTGCGTGAACTAGCTCGTGTATTCGTGCAGTACGCTGAAATGAGCAAAGCATTATGTAAAGACCCAATAGATATCCATTGATTAATATAAAAGACCCGAAAAGTTGTTGGAAAACAGCTTTTCGGGTCTTTTGATTTGGAGTAAAATGGCTAAGGGAGCCAATGATAGCTGCGAACGCGACAAAAATAATCTCGACAGCGACAAACCACCTGGTGAACGAGACAATCCGCCACCCAAACACGACAATTCAGCCAACAAGAAAAAAGCGCCAAGTGAAATTAAAATTCCTCTTGGCGCTTAGTTTATTAAGAGTTACTATTTTCGTGATAGACAGCAATTAGTAAGATTGCTTCGTCTTCTCCAACATTTTTCACAAAATGGGGTACACAGGCATTCCAACTGAATGAATCGCCTTCTTTAGCGATTACTGAGTCTTCCCCTTGCTCAGCAAGAACAGTACCTTTCAGAACAAGATGACTTTCTTCACCTGCATGAGCAATTGCTTTACCGGTTGATGCGCCGGATGGTAAATTAACGTGCATCATTCGTAAACCAGATTGTGAGGTAAGGTGTTCTATTTTTATGTCATTTAATGTTGTATACACTCGATCCGACTTCCTAACAACTTTCATATGTTGTTCTTTCTCGAGAAGTAAGTAGGGAAGTGGAACGTCTAAATAATTGGCAATTGTTTGAAGCGTATTGAGGGAAGGGGAAGTATTGTCATTTTCAATATTGCTGATAAATCCTTTTGACAGTCCTATTTGTTCGCTCATTTGTGCAATTGTAATTTTTTTTCGTTTTCGTATATCTCGGATTTTTGAGCCGATTTCCATGTTCATCCCTCCCAAAATATCTTTATGTTGAATATATACTAACACAATTTTGTTGACGTTATCTATTAAACAATGTTACCTTATAAGAAACAATTATCCTTATAAAGATATAAAGTGTTTGTTAGAAAGGAGAAGGAAATGCCGGTTTTGAGCATAACTATACTAGAAGGCAGAGAGAATGAATTGATTGAACTATGTATGCGTGATGTAGCATATACTGTTCGAAAGTATTCGTATTATAGTTGATGAGGTTCCGAAAATCGTTTGGGTTTATCTTTTTTTTTGCTCTTATAGTTCACCTATATGAATAAAATATTTCTAAAAGAATTAAAAAGGCTTGAAGTGTGAAAAAATAATGTATTAATGTACTTCAATGCCTTAAAAACATTAAAAAATAGGAGGAAATAAATATGAACAAATTAGATGTAAGTACACTTTTATTAAGAATTGTGTTAGGAATTAGCTTTTTTATACACGGACTTGTGAAATTTCAAGGTGGTATTGGTAATATTGTAGGATGGTTTGATAGCATTGGACTTCCAGGATTTTTTGCATACGTGGTGGCTACATTAGAATTAGTAGGTGGTCTTGCTCTTATTTTAGGGCTTGGTACTCGAGTAGTTTCTGCACTTTTCGTAGCACTTTTGGTAGGTGCAATTCTAAAAGTAAAACTAGCAATCGGATTTATAGGTACACCTGAAGCAGGTGCTGGTTATGAACTAGATCTACTATTCTTGGTAATTGCTTTATTCTTAGCGCTAAACGGTAGTAAATTATGGTCATTGGATCAGGTTTTATTTAACAAAAAAGCAACTAAATAAATTAATAATGAATACTAATTACTGCCCTTCGTCATTTACTTTGACGAAGGGCAGTTTTCTTTTGACTTAAAATAATATGAAAGTCTAAGAAGTTCATTGAATTGGAACAAAATGGATAAGCGAGAAAATGATAGCTGCGAACGCGACAATCCATCTCATGAAAGTGACAAAAACAATCACCAACACGACAACCCACCTCACGAACACAACAAAAAGCAGCACTACGTAGAAGTGCTGTCTTACTTGTGTTTCTCCTCCTATTTCTAATAACCACGGACAATTGTTTCATGTTCATTACTAGGGGCTATTGCTCTGATTCTTTCTAACAGCTGTGCTATATTTAAGGTATGTATGATGAAAGGATGTTTAAAATGGCAAAAAGCTTAGTTCTAGCTGAAAAACCATCAGTTGCCCGCGATATTGCGAGTGTATTGAAATGTACGAAAAAAGGAAACGGATATCTTGAAGGCGATAAATATATCGTCACTTGGGCATTAGGCCATCTTGTAACGTTAGCTGATCCAGAGAGTTATGATGTGAAATATAAATCGTGGAATTTAGAAGATTTACCGATGTTACCAGAGAATCTTAAACTTACTGTTATAAATCAATCTGGCAAACAATATAACGCAGTAAAATCTCAACTAACTCGCGGAGATGTTAATGAAATTATTATTGCAACTGATGCCGGACGTGAAGGTGAATTGGTAGCCAGATGGATCATTGCAAAAGCGAAAGTAAATAAACCAATTAAACGCCTGTGGATTTCATCTGTAACGGATAAAGCGATAAAAGATGGCTTTGCTAATTTAAAGCCGGGTAAAAATTATGAAAATCTTTATCAATCAGCCGTCGCTCGTTCCGAAGCAGATTGGTATATCGGGCTTAATGCAAGTAGAGCATTAACTACAAAATTCAATGCTCAGTTGAATTGTGGGAGAGTACAAACACCGGTAGTTGCTATCATTGCTAACAGAGAAGACGAAATAAAAAACTTCAAAGCCCAGACATATTACGGTATTGAAGCACAAACTGCAGACAATTTAAAGCTTACTTGGCAAGATGCTAAAGGAAATAGCCGGAGCTTTGACAAAGATAAAATCGAAGTAATCGTGAAAAAACTTGGCAACACAAATGCGACAGTCACTGAAATAGAAAAGAAACCGAAGAAAACATTTTCACCTGGACTATATGATCTAACGGAACTTCAACGTGATGCCAATAAAATCTTTAGTTACTCTGCAAAAGAGACATTAAATATTATGCAAAAGCTGTACGAACAACACAAAGTCTTAACATATCCACGTACAGATTCACGCTATATTTCGCAAGACATCGTTGGAACACTTCCTGAACGTCTAAAAGCATGTGGAATAGGCGAATATCGCACGCTTGCTAATAAGGTATTAAGCAAACCTATAAAAGCGTCGAAAACGTTTGTTGATGATAGTAAAGTAAGTGATCATCATGCGATTATTCCAACTGAAGGCTATGTAAACTTCTCCGCTTTCAATGATAAAGAAAGAAAAATTTATGATTTAGTAGTAAAACGATTCTTAGCAGTATTATTCCCAGCATTTGAATATGAGCAACTAACGCTGCGTGCAAAAATCAGTGATGAAAACTTCATTGCTAGTGGGAAAACAATTTTATCAAGTGGTTGGAAAGAAGTATATGAAAATCGCTTTGACGATGATGACACAACAGAAGGTTTGAAGGAACAGATTTTACCTCTTATTGAAAAAGGCAATACCTTAAACGTAACATTAATTGCACAAACATCAGGCCAAACCAAACCATCTGCACGCTTTAATGAAGCGACATTACTAACGGCAATGGAAAACCCTACAAAGTATATGGACACGCAAAATAAACAGCTCGCAGAAACATTAAAATCTACTGGTGGATTAGGTACTGTTGCAACACGTGCAGACATTATCGAAAAGTTATTCAATTCATTTCTTATGGAGAAAAAAGGAAAAGATATATACCTTACTTCAAAAGGAAAACAGCTTCTTGATTTAGTACCAGAAGAATTGAAATCTCCTACACTAACGGCCGAGTGGGAGCAGAAGCTGGAAGCAATCGCTACCGGCAAATTGAAAAAAGAAGTATTCATTTCAGAAATGAAAAACTACACAAAAGAAATCGTCTCTGAAATTAAATCGAGTGATAAAAAGTACAAGCACGACAATATTTCCACAAAGTCTTGTCCAGACTGTGGAAAACCAATGCTTGAAGTGAACGGTAAAAAAGGAAAAATGCTTGTGTGCCAAGATCGTGAATGCGGTCACCGTAAAAACGTAGCACGTGTCACAAACGCTCGTTGCCCACAATGTAAGAAGAAACTAGAGCTACGTGGCGAAGGCGATGGTCAAATCTTCACTTGTAAGTGTGGATTTAGAGAGAAGTTATCGGCGTTTGAAGCTCGACGTAAAAAATCTGGTGGAAAAGTGGATAAACGTACTGTTCAGAATTACTTGAAGCAGCAGGATAAGGAAGAGGAACCTGTGAATAATGCTTTCGCAGACTTACTAAAAGGAATGAAATTTGATTAATCATTAATAAAGCGTAAAATTTTTACTTAAAAGAAAAAAGGGCCTAGAAAGTGACCATGTCACTTTCTAGGCCCTTTATCTAAGTTCGCTATACTTCAGTTACCATAAGTTTCGTCCAAAGCGAACCGTAAAAATCCATATAGAAAAAGGACGCTTTAGCAGTCTTCTTATTTTTCTAATAAATTCAAATAATAAAGACAACCTACTTGTTAGGTATTCAAAGAAGTGGTATATTAAAACGAAATTAAATAGTTGTCCTTCGGGGTGGGTGAAATTCCCAATCGGCGGTAATGATGAAAATCTAGCCCGCGAGCTTTTATAGCAGGATTTGGTGCGATTCCAAAGCCGACAGTATAGTCTGGATGGGAGAAGGATAGATGGAACAAGCTAGTGCTAGTATACTTTTGCATACATAACTACGCAAAAGGTTTATTTGACGATGCTTGAAATATCTAAAACTCCCAAACTCCAAGGAAAGCCTTAGGGGTTTTTTATTTATTAAAAATCTTTAAGGTAACTAAATATAGAATGTTCTTCGGGGTAGGGTGAGATTCCCAACCGGCGGTAATGATGCAAATCTAGCCCGCGAGCCTTTATAGGTTGATTTGGTGCGATACCAAAGCCGACAGTATAGTCTGGATGGGAGAAGAACAAGATGACAACGCATGACTACTTTTGCGATTAATAGCAATGCAAAAGGTTTATTTGACTATGCCTAAAATCTTGATTATCTCAAACCCCTTAGAATTGTCTATGGGGTTTTTATTGTATTTATGCAAAATAGAGAGGAGGAATTACATGTTTACAGGTATTGTTGAAGAATTGGGCACTGTATCGGCTATAAAAAAAGCGGCAAATAGTATGGAATTGACCATTCAATCCCAAAAAATATTAGAAGACATTCACTTAGGTGACAGTATTTCAGTGAACGGAGTTTGTTTAACTGTTACTTCATTTTCAACAGATAAGTTTACTGTAGACGTTATACCAGAAACGGTAAAAACCTCTTCAATTAAAATGCTTCAGAATGGTAGCAAAGTTAACTTAGAGAGAGCTATGCGGTTTGATGGAAGATTTGGCGGACATTTTGTCGCAGGACATGTGGATGGAGTCGGGGTCATTTTAAAAAAGCAAAAAACTGAAAATGCGGTCTATATCGATATTCAAATATCTAAAGAAATTAGTGAATTTTGTATTCCGAGAGGCTCCATTACAATTGATGGCATTAGCTTAACTATTTTTAAATTAACTTCCGATAAAGTAACCGTATCACTTATTCCTCATACATATGAGCAAACAGTGATGGGTCTAAAAAAAGTACGTGATCTTGTAAACATTGAAAATGATTTAATAGGACAATATATCATTCATCAGATGAAGAGACAAAGTACTACAAGTAATGTATCATCCGAATATTTATCTAAACATGGATTTTAAAAAGGAGAGCTAAACGATGTTCAATACGATAGAAGAAGCAATAGAAGACTTAAAAGTAGGAAAATCCATTATTGTTGTAGACGATGAAAACCGTGAAAATGAAGGAGACCTAGTAGCGTTAGCAGAAAATATTGCACCAGAAACGATTAATTTCATGGCAACTCATGGCCGTGGTCTTATCTGTACTCCAATCACGGAAGAGTTAGCAGTAAAGCTAGATTTTAAACCAATGCTAGAGAAGAATGAAGACTATTTTGGAACTGCATTTACAGTAAGTATCGATCATATTAATACGACGACTGGAATAAGTGCATTTGACCGTGCAGAGACAATTGCGCAAATAGTCAATCCAAACTCTATCGCTACAGATTTTCGTAGACCTGGTCATATCTTTCCGTTAATCGCGAAAAAAGATGGGGTAATTGAACGACCTGGTCACACAGAAGCAGCTGTCGATTTAGCTAAACTTAGTGGATCAGCTCCTGCAGGTGTTATTTGTGAAATTATGAGTGACAATGGAGAAATGGCAAGATTACCAGAATTAATGGATTTTGCGAAAAAGCATCAATTAAAGCTTATTACGATTGAAGCGTTAATTGCATTTAGATTATCTAATGAGACACTTGCTACAACTATATAAAATAGAATTTACAATAAAATGAGCTATATAAAAAGGGAGAGAATTGAGAATGAATAAAAATTTTGAAGCGAATTTAATTGGTACGGACTTAAAAGTAGGAATTATTGTAGGTAGATTTAATGAATTTATCACAGGTAAATTATTAACAGGTGCACTGGACGGTCTAAAAAGACATGGTGTAGATGAGAGTAATATAGATATAGCTTGGGTACCAGGAGCTTTTGAACTTCCATTTATCGCAAAAAAAATGGCAGAAACAAAAAAATACGATGCAATTATCGGTTTAGGTACAGTAATTCGTGGAGCTACAACACATTATGATTATGTTTGTAGCGAGTCGGCAAAAGGAATTGCAAAAGTAACATTAGATACAGGGGTCCCAGTTATTTTCGGCGTATTAACAACTGAAAATATCGAGCAAGCAATTGAACGAGCTGGAACAAAATCAGGAAATAAAGGATATGACTCAGCGATTTCTGCAATAGAAATGGCAAATTTAAGTAACATGTTTAAATAGTATCCAAAGCATCACTTGCCTCGAGCGAGTGATGCTCTTTTTTTACGGGATTACTTAGACAACATGGAAAATAAAAAAAAGAACTGTAGCTTAGGAGTTTAATAATATGGCGAAAATACAAAAAACGAATGCAGTGCGGATGTTAGAACAGAATAAAGTTCCTTTTGAATTAATAGAATATGAGTTAACTGGTAATTCAGTAGACGGAATAACAGTAGCAAATAAAATAGGCTATCCCGTTTCTGTTGTCTATAAAACTTTGCTTGTAACTGCAGGTCATGGGAAACATTTTGTTTGTATTATTCCAGTCGACAAAGAACTAAATTTAAAAGCAGTCGCAAAAGTAGTAGGGGAGAAAAAAGTAGAGTTACTTCATTTAAAAGATTTACTTCCTACTACGGGTTATATACGAGGCGGGTGTTCGCCTATTGGTATGAAAAAACTATTCCCAACTGTAATAGATAAAAGTGCACAAGAGCTTGATTATATTATTGTTAGTGGAGGTAAGATTGGCCTACAAGTAAAGCTTGCAGTTTTAGACTTACTCAATATGGTAAATGGAACACTTGGGGACATAAGAAAAGAGTAATCGTTGAAAACTATCTAAAGTGTTCAAGAAACAATCGTGTGTATACGAGTTACTCTCCATTCTTTTTTTTAAAAAAACTAATAGAATTGAGAGTAAGACACACTAAATTTATTCATAGTGAGTGAAATTTTTGCATATATTCAATATGGATGAACATGTAGAAAGGATGGAGAAGCTGACCGGGACAATTACACACTATATGGGGAACTCATATACAGGAAATGGAGTAAAGAATTTTTATAATGAAATCATTCAGGAAGCTTACAAAGTCTACTTTTTTAAGGGGCCGCTTTCTTTAAAGGTTTCTACCATTTTGAAAGAAGTTGGATATGCAGCATCCCGTAGAGGAAAAAATACGGAATGGTTTTACAATCCACTTCACGAAGATATCCTGGAAGGAATTTATATTGTAGACAATCGGACTCTCTATTTACAATCCGATGATATAGATCCATCCTACTACGGAGCGGGCCATGAATGGGTTCTGTATTATGAAGCTTATGATGAAAGAAAGCTAAGAGATATTGGACCAATTATTCGCGATAAACAAATTGCGAATAATGTTTGGTTAACAAAAGGGCTACAAGCTCTATCTCGAGCAAAAACGATTCATGATGATTGGGAGCAGATTATTGCTCCATCAGTAAATTGGAATGGAATAGATGAATTGTTGGAACGGTTGATCAAAGAAGCTATCGGCAATATAAAGCTTCAAAAAAGACCTGAAATTACCCATCGTTTAATGGGTTCACTGACACCTCTTGGTGCGGAAGACACATTCAAGTCCATCAGTGCTCGTTTAAAAACGCGACTGTATATAAAGGGGTTACCTGGTAGTGGTAAGTCTACTTTTATGAAAAAGTTTGCAGATGAAGCAAAAAATCATGGTCTAGATGTGCGTTATATTTGGTGTGGTTTGGATGCGAACAGTGTGGATGGCATCATACTTTCAGAGTTACAGTTATGTGTGGTGGATGCAACAGCTCCTCATATACATGACCCGGAGCGAGAAGGCGATGAAATTTTGGATTTCTTCGCGCATATTGACCAATCCTTAGTAGATGATGAAGCTTTGTTACAAATTCGGGAAGTGTATGTGAATGAAATTGAAGTTGCACAGGATTATATTTCTACGTATGCCGAGGATTTGAGAATCATCAAAAAGTTATATGATTCTGCAATTGATGAGGACAAATGGCGTGCTCTGGAAAATAAAATGATTGCGACAGTAGAGTGAGAGCGGGATGATTCCTGCTCTTTTTTTTATTGTAAATTTTGTAATAGTTTATTCTTAAATGTAAAGATTATCAGAATATTATATACAACAAAGTATTTAATTTGGTAATATAAAAATGGTTAATTAGGTAATACTAATTAATTTTCATATTAAAAAATACATTAAATTACATTTATTTATTTAAAAATATTTTAAGAGTAGTTAATATAGCTTAATTTTTATACTAAATTAGATTTCAAGTTTTTTAAGAAAGTATATCTTGGCATATAAAATTTAAAACTATAATAAAGGAATTTAATTGGAGGCATAAAGATGAAGTTACAAGTAAGTTTTAATGCTCCTATCTTGCCGCGTAGATATCATTTCTTGTTTACAAGTCTTATTAAATCCGCTCTAGAAGTATCTGCACCCAAGTTGAAAAATGGTATGTATCAATACGGTGTAAAATCGAATAAAATTCCCAAACCATTTACGGGATCCGTTTATTTACAATCATATCGAATGGAAGAGGATGGCTTTCAAATTGATGGAGAGGTCAAGTTAATAATCTCATCTCCTTCCGCAGAGTTTCTTATCCATGTATATAACGGGTTCATACAAAAAACTAATTATAAATATAAGAAATACGAATTAGATGTAAATCATGTCAAAATATTAACGGAAAAATTACCAACAAAAGAAAAAATATTATTAAACACGCTTTCTCCGATTGCACTTAAGGATAAGAGTGGTCGTTTTCTTTCAGTTGAAGACCCAAATTATGAAAAAGAGCTAGTCTATATTTCAAACGAAGTAGTAAAGGCAGTTGAAGGTAGAGAGCTCAATAGACCATTGAAGTTTACTCCTATATCGATGCAAAAAACAATCGTTCAGTTACAACATGATTCATTTAGGAAATTGAACAATAAATCCATTTTATTTGTAGAAAGTTACAAAGGGTTATTTTTGTTAGAGGGACATAATGAAGATTTAACTATATTAACGCAAGCAGGACTTGGTCATAGAAGGGCTCAATTATTCGGAGCTGTGGAATTAGTAGATGAATAAGGGAAGTGAATCAATTTGACGATTAAAGTAACACTCAATGATTTTCTCTATAATGCTGGTGTACTAGGATTGCTAAGAATATTTCAGCACGCCAAAATTCCGTGTGAGGTGGAGGGACAATCCCTTTTATTTGAGGAAAGCAACTTGGAGGACATAGGAGAACACTATTTTAATTTTCTTATTGATCGTTATGGATGTGAGACAAGCTATGAAAAGATGATTTCAAGTGAAGAGTTTATAAAATCTTGTTTAGCTGAACAAATAGAAGAAAAGCATTTAGAAGATTTTAATACGTTAATTGAAAATGTAAAGAAATGGCTTACTTCTAACAGCTATAAAAATACATACGGGTTTTTAACCGAAGTATATTTCCCCTTTGTAGAAATCGCACAATCACTAAAGAAAATTACTAAAAAGAAAAGTGAATCCATAGGAGATATTAAGCCACTAGTTCAAGAAGAGGCAGGTAAATTATTGGACTGCATAAGCCACTTAAAACATTCGCAAGCAAAGCACTATTTAGTTGCACGCAGTCTAAGTTATCAAATTATACAAGGTTTTTGGACAAACGTTTCTTTTCTAAATAGTACTGCTAGTAAAAAAGATCTTTATGGGGAATACGCTAATTATTTCACAAATGCTGCATTGACTTATATTGAAACTAAGAAAGACGAAAGAAAATACGAAAAAAATAAATTGCACTGTGCATTATGTGAAAATACAATGGGGAAATTGTCTGAGACTTTTGATTTAACTTGGCTACAAAAAATGGGGGTGGATTCAGCAAGAAAATCCTCACATTATTGGAACCATCAAAAAGACTTGTTTATTTGTCCGATATGTAACTTAATCTATAGTTGTGTACCACTTGGGTTTACGATTGCCAAAGGAAAAGGAATATTTCTTAATAATAATCAGTCAGTAAAACAGTTAATTTCAGCAAATTCTATTTCTCTAAGGAATGGAGAGAAGGAAATTACTCCAGATGAGTTAGAGGAAATGGCTTATTACCGTATTTTAGATGTTATGATTCAAAATGCCGTTGGAAAAAAAGAATTAGAAATTGATAATATTCAAATTGTGAAGTTTGATAAATATAATGAGTCACGACCATACACGTTTAATATTTTATCTCGCGAACGAGCAAAGACAATGATTGATTCGAAAAGTAGTTTGAATTATTTAGTTGGTAAGTTTGCAAAAGAAAATAAAGAATATGTTGGGCTTTATCAAGAAGTCATAAAAAGACTATACAATGGTCAATCCTTTTATGACTTACTCTATCGATTGATGAAATTATTTATAGAAGGCGAATTTAAAAATGGCATCGCTATTAAACATATATTACGCATCTCGAATAACCAATTCAAAGGAGGTATTCACTTTATGACATTTGAAGAATTAGAAAAGGTAAGAAACATTGGGTTCTATTTGAAAAAACAATATTACGGTCAAGAAAATAAACTAGGTGGTATTTCCTATAGGTTATTAAATGCTCTAAAAGTAAAAAATCCAAACAAATTTATGGAGACACTTATTCAGGCGTATAGCTATAAAAAAGTAGCGATTCCAATTGTTTTCGTACAAGCGCTTAGTGATCAAGAAAAATTTCAAACAATTGGTTATGCTTTCTTATTAGGTTTACAAGGATATGATGGCCAGGAGAAAAAAGAGGTGAAAATGGTACATGCGTAAAAAAGGATTAACACTAAGTATGATTTTCGAAGCAGAAAGTGCAAATTATGGAGAAGGTGTAGGAAACGTTACGTCACTGAAAAAAATTTCAAGAGGCGATCATGAGATGTACTCATATATTTCAAGACAAGCTTTACGCTTCAATATTGTAGATCAAATGGGGGTGGCTAACACTCCTCTAGGATTAGATAAAAAAGTACTCCAGTTCCACCCAGACGCAACTATTGCAGACTACCCTGAGATTGATTTATTTGGATATATGAAAACATCTAAATCCACAAAAACAAGAGCGGCGGTAGTACGCCTTTCCAATGCGATAGCGCTAGAAAGTTATAATACAGATTTAGAATTTTTAACAAATAAAGGATTGTTTGATCGTTACAAAAGAACAGAAGGAAAAGAAGGCGAAGAGCTTAAAGGTGGTAATATTGCTCAAAGTGAAATCCATAAATCTTTCTATGCTTACACAGTAACAATAGACTTGGATAAAGTTGGTATTGATGAGAGTGATGATGTAGAAATTCCTTTGGAAGAGCGTGCAAAAAGAGTAACTGAATTATTAAATACACTCAAATTCCTCTACCGAGATATTAAAGGTCGACGTGAAAATCTTTCTCCAATAGTTGCTGTTGGAGGGGTCTACGATATTAAAAATCCATTCTTTGAAAATCGCTTAAAGATAAAAAGTAATAAACTTGTAGTTAATACCATTCAATCCATTTTGAATTTAGATGACACTATTAAAAAACACACCAATGTAGGCCTAGTAAAAGGGTTACTTGAAAATGATGAAGAAATTGAAAGTGACTTGAATGCTATACCAATGGCGGAATTATTTAAAAAACTAGAAATAGAAGTTGCAGCATATTACAAATAAGCAGGTGAGTACATGAAGGGTGTTCGAATAGAAGCCTATCAAAACTTAGTTAATTATCGTAAACCGACTAGTTTTCAGTTGAAAGAGTCATATCCACTACCACCTTATTCTACAGTTATTGGAATGATACACGCGGCTTGTGGATTCACAAATTATGTACCGATGAAAGTAAGTATTCAAGGTCGCTATCATTCTAAAGTAAATGATTTATGGACACGCTATGAATTTGCAGGGAATTCCTATGAAGAAGGGCGGCACCAGCTAAAGGCAGAAGATTACACTGGGAAAAGTTATGGTATTACACGAGGGGTTGCTACTACTGAATTATTAGTAGATATAGAGCTAATCATACATGTGGTCCCAGAAGACGAATCATATCTGCCTATCATTATAAAGTCTCTGCAATCACCATTAGAATATCTTTCATTGGGTAGAAGAGAAGACTTATTGCAGATTAATACGGTTAAAGTTGTTTGTTTTACTCTAAATGAGATAGATGAAGATGAGATTGTAAAATATGATATTTTTGTTCCGAAGGCTTTGGTAGAGAAAGACTCTTATGAATCCATAGGTACATCCTACTTGTTGAATAAAATATACCATTTAATGGATATATATAAAGGGAAAACTATTAGGCAATGGGAAAAAGTAAATGTATTTCACGTCCCAGCATCAAATACAAATAAGTTATATGCATGGCAAGAGCAAGAGTTTGATGAAGATGGTTTTATTGCATTTTTAGTGTAAAGGAATGAAATGATGTTTGATGAATTACTTGCTAAATCAGAAAGTAAAGGAAATCAAGCGGAAATGATCTGGGGGCATACAAATCAGTTATTAATAAGGTATAACTCTATGAAAAATCTATATCCTAATATCCTACATGCAGTCGATTGGGATTTACTTCAACTAGCTTGTTATTATCATGATGTTGGTAAAGCTAATACGAAATTCCAAAATAAGTTAAGAAAAAAAGAAGAGCGAATTAAAGACGTGTATTCAGATGTAAAAGAAATTCCACATGGTTATCTCAGTTGTGCATTTGTTCCTATAAAGGAATTGTTACAAAAGCATTCGGAGTCAGAAGTAAAGTTATTATTAAAAGCAATTTATTATCATCATGAACGTGATAAAGAAGTGACTGAAGATAGTAAGTTGATTGTAAAAAATGATCTTATTTCATACACATCAATGTTAGTGAAACAAGGGTTTGAAAATGTTGAAGTACCGAAGTTTCATTATGGGAAGTTTGTAAAGAAAGAAAGTATGAACGAAGAAGAACTTTATAATTTCGTCAAAATAAAAGGTCTACTTAATAAGCTAGACTTTGCAGCAAGTGCACATATCGATGCAGAGATAGCACCGGATAATTTGGTTGAAAAATTAGATTTATATTTAAAAAAGTATGGTAGAAATGAATTGCAAGAGTATTTATATGAAAGACAGCATCAAAGTCATGTAATTATAGGATCTACAGGAATTGGGAAGACAGAGGCAGCCCTTTATTGGATTGGTGATTCAAAAGGTATTTTTACATTACCTTTAAAAGTTTCTATTAATGCTATTTATGATCGTTTAATAAGTAAAATTGGTTACAAAACAGTAGGGTTATTGCATAGTGATACTGTATCTGAATATGTGAAACGTAGGGAAGATAACGAATTTGATCTTACTTTAGTGCACCAAACGAAACAATTTTCTAACCCATTAACAATTTGCACACTGGATCAAATTGTAGATTTTGTTGGGTTATATCCTGGTTTTGAAATGAAACTGGCAGTACTTTCATATAGCAAACTTGTAATCGATGAAATACAAATGTATAGTCCAAAGCTTGCGGCATTTATTGTTTTAGGTTTAAAGCATATTACTTCAGTTGGCGGAAAGTTTTTAATTATGACTGCGACTTTTCCGCCGTTAATAGGGGAAGCGTTACAAAAACTTGGTATTCATCGTGAACCGCCTAAAATGTTTTTGAAGCTAGATGAAAATAATCAGCCGATTATTCGCCATTTTATGGAGATTCGAGAAAAAGATTTAGATATAGAAGATGTACTTCAAGAAGGTGTCGAACGAAAAGTACTCATCATTGTGAATACGGTTAAAAAAGCACAAGAATTATATAGTCAGTGCAAGCTGTTTGGTATTCGTGCGGAGGTTTTGCATAGTCGTTTTATAAATGAGGATAGGGCAAGAAAAGAAGCAAGAATTATAGAAATGGGTAAATTAACTTGTGAGAAAAAAGGAATATGGATTACAACACAAGTAGTAGAAGCCAGTGTAGACATAGATTTTGATGTTCTTTTCACCGAGCTTTCCGAAGCTGCGGGATTATTTCAACGAATGGGAAGAGTTTTTAGAAATCGTATTTATAAATTGAACAAGCCAAACGTATTTGTGTATACAGGAGAGCCTTTGCCGTCAGGTATTTCTGCAACAAGTAAAAAATCAGTTGTAGATTATACAATTTATAAAAAATCGAAGGAGGTACTTTTAAAATACAATAATGGATTTGTATCGGAAAAAGAGAAAATAGACATTGTAGATGCTATCTATTCCAGGGAAGCACTTGAGGGAAGTGAATATTTAAAGGAATTCGATGAAATAGTTCAGCAGTATTTAAATACATTGGCGTATGAAACGAAAGATAAACCAAAACTTCGAGATATACAAAATGAGAATATTATTCCTGAAAGTGTATACAGGCAGTACGAGAATGAAATCCAACAAATAGAAATAGATTTAAAAGATAAAAAGGTGTCATGGAGCCAAAAAATTGAACTTTTAACTCAGTTGAAGGAATATGTAGTTAATATTCCAACATGGGCTTATAGAAGTGCGAAAGAAAAGGGCTTAATTAATATGAAGATTGAAGTGGATCAATACAATAATTATCCTGTTGTTCAGTTTAAGTATACAAGTGAACAGGGGCTTATGTATGAAATTGATAGTGATGCAGGATTCATGTAAAGGAGTGGTTTGATTGCAACAAATCGATGAAATGAGAGCAACTTGTATTAAGTGCAATGCATCATATGTTGAGAAATTTAAGAAGACATAAAGAAAATACGGAAGATGTAATAAATGAAATGATTAAAATGAAAAAGATGGTTCCTACAGCAGATAGTATTCAAATGCTAATGGGGATTGAAGGGAAAGCAAGAGCATATTATTACCAAGGGTTTAATGGAATAATAAAAAATGAGGATTTTTTATTTAAGAAACGTGAAAAAAGACCACCTTCAGATCCAATAAATGCGCTGATTTCATTTGGAAACAGTTTAATGTATACGGCAGTTTTATCTGAAATATATAAAACTCAACTTAGTCCGACAATTAGTTTTTTACATGAACCTGCATCGAGAAGGTTTTCTTTATCGTTAGATATTGCCGAGATATTTAAGCCTTTAATAATGGATAATTTAATATTTTCACTAATAAATAATCGGACGATTAGAATACACCACTTTGAATTTATAGAAACTAACATATGCATGATGAATGATGAATGATGAATGAAGAAGGAAGAAAAATTTTTATTAAAGAATTTGAACAAAGAGTGAGTACCACTGTTCAACATAGAAAATTGAACCGAAAAACGTCTTATAGATTCCTTGTAAGGCTGGAGTGTTACAAATTGATAAAGCATTTTATAGAAGATGAAGATTACAAAGCACTCAAGGCGTGGTGGTAGCCATGTTTGTGATTATTTCATATGATGTAGATGTAAAGAGAGTAGCGAAAGTACACAAAGTGCTTAAAAAGTATTTAACGTGGACACAAAATTCCGTCTTTGAGGGAGAAATAACGGAAGGGAAATTGAAACAATGCCTTGCAGAAATTTCTAGAAAAACCGGTGAACACTATGATTCTATTTATATTTATCGCGTGGAAAATCCAAAGCATATTAAAAAAGTTGTCTTTGGAGTTGAAAAGGATTTCGAAAGCATGTTTTTGTAATTTTGCAGTAAAGCTTATTGCAGGCGAATTGATTAGAAGTGTTGATATTAAAGGTTTTAAAGGCAATTTTCATTAAATTATTTAAAACAACTGCTACCTCACTGCATTTTTTGAGTGATTATAATTATTTTATTTTCTCTAAGCCTTGGTATATCTAGCTTTTCGAATGCTCTAAAACCAGGGTTTTCTATCAACTAAGTGGAATGTAAATGGCGTCGAAAGTGACGTTTTAGATGAAGGACATATCGTTTTCTATCAACTAAGTGGAATGTAAATAATAATGTCAAACGCTTTAATAGATCGTCCTCGTCGTTTTCTATCAACTAAGTGGAATGTAAATCGAGTACTGCTGCCTTCTTACTGGTTGCGGAATATGTTTTTTATCAACTAAGTGGAATGTAAATTTTGACAACCACCCTATAGTAGGGTAGCCATTAGAGTGCGTGGATTGAAATAGCCCCCTCTTCGTCCTCAATATAGAAGATCAAACGACTTGTAACGAGTCGTTTTTTGTTATCAATCCATTGACAGATGAATATATCAAATGTAATATATATTCATACAATTGAATAATTATTTATATCAAGAGTGACTGTGGGAGAGACCGAGTGAAGTCTAGCAACTCCTCCAGAATGGATATTTAAAAAAAGATAAATAGACATATAATGGACGGTACCTCTTTCAGTTTGAAAGAGGTTTTTTTATATGGAATGAATTTAAGGTAGAGGTGATGACAATGCTACATATTCAAAATGTTACGAAAGTGTATCAAACCAAAAAGAAAAAAGTAGTCGGTGTCGATCATGTTTCGTTAACGATTGAAAAAGGAGAAGTCTTTGGAATCGTAGGTTATTCAGGAGCAGGTAAGAGCTCCTTACTTAGATGTATCAATTTATTAGAACGTCCAACGAGCGGAAATATTTTAGTGGATGGCACAGACTTAACAAAGCTTAAAGGGGAAAACCTTCGAAGAGCTAGATTGAAAATTGGGATGATTTTTCAACATTTTTATTTAATTAGTCAAAAAACAGTTGGAGAAAATATAGAGTTTGCTTTAAAAGCTGCGGAAATGCCCTCAAATAGAATTCAAGCACGGGTGAAGGAATTGCTTGCGATGGTTGGCTTGGAAGAAAAAATAGATGTATATCCTGCTCAACTAAGTGGTGGTCAAAAGCAAAGAGTCGGTATTGCTCGTGCATTAGCGAATAATCCATCAATCCTTCTTTGTGATGAAGCAACTTCTGCACTTGATCCAAAAACAACTTTGTCTATTTTACATTTGTTAAAAAAGATAAATCGAGAGCTCGATATTACGATTGTATTGATTACACATGAGATGAATGTAGTAAAAGAGATTTGTGATCGTATGTGCGTAATGCAAGATGGAAAAGTAATAGAAGAAGGTTCTGTGTATGATATTTTTGCAAATCCGCAAGAGCTTTTGACGAATGAATTTATTAGCAGTGTTGTATCTTTTAATATTCCAGAGGTGGTTTTGAAAGAAGTAAAAGGTCAGGTTGTCAAAATACTTTTCAAAGGAAAAGTAGCAGGGCAAGGTATAATTTCTGATACAATCCAACAGTTTAATGTGCAGGGTAATTTTCTCCATGGCACGATAGAGTATATACAAGAACAAGCATTAGGTATTTTTATCATGGAACTAATAGGTCAAACAGAAGATATACATAAAGCAATTGCTTATATAGAAACTCGCGGTGCTCATGTGGAGGTGTTACACAATGCTATTTGATTTCGCTCATTTTGTCAGCATGTTACCTGATATATGGAAAGCATTTGGAGAAACAGTACTAATGATTGGGATCGCTTTGACGGTTTCTATTGTGATTGGATTACCATTAGGTATTATTTTGTTTGTAACAGATAAAGGGTTGTTTTGGGAAAATCGGTTTGTAAAAGGAATTTTAAGTTTCATTGTAAATATGATTCGTTCTATTCCATTTATTATTTTGCTAGTGGTATTATTCCCACTTACTAATTTAATTGTTAAAACAACGATTGGACCGGTAGCGGCTAGTGTTTCTTTATCTATAGCGGCTATCCCATTTTTTGCGCGATTAGTAGAAAATGCCTTGCGAGAAATTGATAAAGGGGTCATTGAAGCATCAATTGCAGTCGGTGCAAAACCTTGGATGATTATCAAAGATGTGTTATTACCAGAAGCAAAGTCAAGTGTAATACAAGCTGTTACGCTGACTATTATTAGTTTAGTCGCTTATTCCGCAATGGCAGGTACCATAGGTGGTGGAGGTATTGGTGATTTAGCAATCCGATTTGGTTATTACCGTTATGACAATACGATTATGATTGCAACGGTTGTCATTTTAATAGTAATAGTTCAAGTAATCCAGCAAGTTGGAGACTTGATCGCAAAAGCAATCGATAAACGATAAGACAAGAGGAGAGAAAAAGATGAAGAAATTTTTAGCATTATTTTTAGTAGGATTCATAGCACTTGTACTAGTTGCATGTGGCGGAGAAGAAACAACTTCAACTACAGATGAAAGTGAAACAGAAGTAACATCTATTAAAGTAGGCGCAACAGCAGGTCCATATAGCGATATGTTAAACAAAGCAATCATTCCTGCATTAGAGGAAAAAGGCTATGAAGTAGAGTTAGTAGAATTCAGTGATTATATTCAACCAAACAAAGCATTAGACACTGGAGATATTGACGCAAACTTGTTCCAACATACAGTTTACTTGGAGAACTTTGAAAAAGAGAACGATATGGCACTAGAAGACTTAATCATCGTTCCAACAGCACCAATGGGATTCTTCTCAGAAAAATATACATCAGTGGATGAAATTGAAGATGGTGCAAAAATCGCTATTCCAAATGATCCGTCTAACGCAGCACGTACATTATTAACTCTTCAAGAACAAGGACTAATCGAAATTGATCCGAACATTGAAGAACTTAAAGCATCTGAAAAAGATGTAACAGTAAACAATAAAAATTTAGTATTCCAACCACTTGAAGCAGCAGCACTTCCACGTGCAATTGAAAGTGTTGATATTGCAGCAGTTCCAGGTAATTTTGCATTAGCAGCAGGCTTAGATTTAATGGATGCAGTTTTCTTAGAAAATATGCCTGACCAATTCCGTAACGTAGTTGCAGTAAAAGAAGAAAATAAAGATTCTCAATTAGCTAAAGACCTTATCGAAATCGTAGAATCTGAAGAATTCGAAGTAATCATCGATGCAGAATTCCAAGGTTTTGGTAAACCAGAATGGATGCAAAATCGTTAATACTGAATAAAGATAAAAAGGCTGGCCAAAAAGTCGATGCAAATCGATTTTTGAGGACAGCTTTTTTTATTTTAGTGGTTGAATTAGCATTATCACCGGTATTTATTGGGGATATATGGCTAAGAGAGACAATAAGCTCCACGAACGCGACAATCTCAACCCTGAAAGTTACAACCCTCAATGCAAACACGACAATCACACCCTCCAACACGACAAAAAACAAACGGCCAAAATGACATCTTCGGCCGCTTATTCATTATCAACTATTCTTCATATTCTTAAAACTATAAAGCAATGTAAACTTTTGAATCCCACGTGCAGATGCAATGCTCAAATTCGCTTCCTGATGAAAACTCTTTGTATTCCCTTGCTCTTTAGCAATAATCGCTTCAATCGCATGTTGCATCCATCCAGTAGGAAGATTTTCTTTTAATACGCTAGCTTCTTCTATATTTCCTTTTAGAGCTTCTACGTAAGCTAAATAGTAAGTACGGAGGGGTTCTTTACTAATTTGTTGAGCTAGATGATCAGTTTTAGCAAGGTCATCTTCAAACAGTGCTAAATTTGTTTTGTAAACTTCCTGCATATACGGTTGCTTATATTTATCTAAGACAGCCTGGATTGCTTGAACAATCAAATCATGATTACCAGTTTTGATAGCTAATGGATACGCAAAAAGTACTTTTCTTTTATTCTCCTCCAAATACCGTTCGATTTTCTTTAGATTATTCGATTTATACAGAGTATATAGTTGGGGAACAACTACAAAGAGTAATAATAAAATAACTACACATAGATAAATAATCCAAATAGAAAACTCGAACATAAGCATTATAAAAGTGAGTATTATTCCAAACAAAATAATGAATGTATAACGAACTGTTTTCATTACAAACTCCTTTTTTATGTTAATTATACCAAATCCCCAGTTTATTGGAAGCTCTGTACTTCAGGAAAGGACATCATTTAATGATGATAATGAAGGGGACTCAATAGTTACCAGAGTAAAATGTTTTGGGAATATATGGCTAAGCGAGACAATAGGCTCTGCGAACGCGACAATCCAAACCTTGAAAGTTACAACCCTCACTTCCAACGTAACAATCCCACGCCCCAACGCGACATAACACACACAAAAAGCAGCGAACCCCTCATAAAAGGAGTTCACTGCTTTTAAATTGTTGATTAGAACAACAAATGTGCTACCAATGCGATTATTGGGAACGAAATAAGAGTACGCAATAAGAAAATAATGATTAAATCTTTCATGTTAACCGGTATTTTCGAACCTAGTAACAAACCACCAACCTCAGACATATAGATCAACTGAGTCACAGACATAGTAGCGATGAAGAAACGAGTCATTTCCGATTCAATAGATGCACCTAAAATAGAAGGTAAGAACATATCCGCAAATCCAACGACTATTGTTTGTGCAGCAGCTGCTGCTTCAGGAATGCCGAATAACATTAATAGTGGTTCAAATGGTTTTCCTAAAATCATAAATACAGAAGTATATTCGGCAAGTACTAATGCAATCGTACCGAATGCTAAAACAACTGGTGCTACACCAATATACATATCGATTACATTTTTCAAACCATCCGAAACAACTTTCCAAAGTGAACGATTTCGATTCGCAGTATTCAATGCATTTTCAAGACCATGTGTAATTGCGTTATAGTTTTTAGGAAACTTCTCTGCTTCTAAATTTAATGGACGACCATCGATATGCACATCTTCTTTGCTTGCAAGAGGGTAAATGCGAGGCATGATGAATGCCAGAACAATTCCACAAAGTAAAACAGTTAAGTAGTAAGGGACAAAATAATTCCCTAAACCAACTTCTTCAATAACAACAATACAAAAAGTAATCGAAACTACGGAAAAAGTAGAACCAATAATAGCAGCTTCTTTTTTCGTATAATAACCTTCTTCATACTGTTTGCTCGTTAATAAAACACCAATTGTTCCATCACCAACCCACGAAGTCAGTGCATCAACTGCAGAACGTCCAGGAAGTTTGAAAAGAGGACGCATGATTTTCACCATCATCGTTCCAAAAAATTCTAGTAATCCAAAATTCAATAATAATGGCAGTAATAGCCCTGCAAATAAGAAAATCGTAAATAGGAAAGATACTAATCCATCAGGACTTAATAACATTCCACCAGTATTTTCGTTCCAAATAGCTTCAGGACCAAGTTGGAAAATAATTAGTACAGAAAAAATAGCACCAACAACACGAGTTACTGTCCAAAAAGGCGTAACTTTAAAAAGATTATGAACAAATGTATTTTTCTCTGGAATGAATAAAAACACAATAGATCCAATAGCTGCAATCAACAAAGTTACTAATGCAATCCAATGAACAATTGGCTCTAATACGCCGGATAATATACTTGCAAAATATGCGATCGGGATTTGAAAACCACCGTCAATTGGTAAAGGAGTCATAAATAGAACAACACCTGCTATAGAAGGTAGCAGGAATAAAAGCCATGTAGATAAGGAAAACTTTTTCAATGCTAAAGCCTACTTTCTAGATTTGAATAATTATGCGTAAATATAAAATGCTAATACATAATAATTCAAATATATTAGAAAGTCTATAGTATACTGTGATGTTCTATTATTCGAAATCTTTGTTGAAATCGTATGTGTAGAAACGCTCGAAGTGTAACCAGTTTTCATCTTCAGGTTCTCCATCTGCTAAACGTTTTTCCATTTCTTCTAGCATCCAAGATGTTTGAGAGATATGAGCTCGGAGTGAACCCATTTTTTCTTCTTTGGAACCTTCTATATTATGTACAACATCAGGTTCTCCTAAAAATTCTATTGAATTATTCGCGAATGCTAGTGCATAAATAGTCGGACGATTTTCTACAGACATACGGCGAACAGCACGAATCACAGCGCGAGCGGTTGCATCGTGGTCTGGATGAACTGCGTAGTTTGGATAGAATGTGATAATTAGGGATGGATTTGTATCTTTTATTAGATTTTCCATCATTTCAATCATTTTTTCATCGTCTTCAAACTCAATGGTTTTATCACGAAGACCCATCATGCGAAGATCTGTTACACCCATCGCTTTTACAGAAGCTAGTAATTCTTCTTTTCGAACATGTGGAAGTGTTTCACGAGTGGCAAATGGTGGATTCCCTAAGTTTCTTCCCATTTCACCAAGCGTTAAGCATGCATATGTAACTGGTACTCCTTGTTTTATATAAGTAGCAATTGTTCCAGAAACACCAAAAGCCTCATCATCTGGGTGAGGGAATACAACTAATACATGTCTTTCCATTGGTAAAGTCATTGTTTTTCCTCCTTAATAGGTAAAAGGTGTTTTGCTAATTTGTAGTGCTACGGCAAGTTTGCCGCTGTAGTCATGTCCAGCCATTATTAAACGACCATGTTCGTCTAACTCAAAATGTGTGATTCCTTGTGCATAAACCCAACCGTGTGGAAGTTTTAGTCCAATTCGATGTGGTGCTTCACCAGCTACTTTGCCAAGTTCATAACGAAGCATTACATTGCGGATGAAAGCTCCTGCATTGAATACTTTTTCGTCAAAATGAGATGCATACGAACCGTTTGTAGTTTCTAAATGTATATAAATATCTTCGTTTGCAAATTCATTCAAATGCTTTTGTAATTGCTCTACATTTACAAGTTCCATTTGTTTTCCCCCTAACAGTCTATCTTTTATAAGTATAAAGAAAAAAAGTTCATCATGCGAATGTTTGAGACTAAATAAAAAAACCTCGCAATGCCATTATGACTTTGCGAGTAGGGGAGTACTTAAACAGTTGTAGTAGTAACTTCTGGAGCACCGAATTTACCTTTAGCACCATGAAGAACTGGTCCAACATATTGGTTTAGTTTCCAGCCATGTGCGATTGCAGCAGAAACGAATTCTTTTGCTTCGAATACTGCATCAGCTACTGTAAATCCGTTTGCTAAGTTTGCAGTTACTGCAGCAGCAAATGTACAGCCAGCACCATGGTTGTATGTTGTATCTGTTTTTACTGTTTCAAGTAATGTATGTGTTTGACCATCGTAGAATAGATCAACTGCTTTTTCGTGAGTTAATTGTTTTCCACCCTTAATAACGACATTTTTCGCGCCTAGTGCATAAATTTTTTCTGCAGCAGCTTTCATGTCCTCAATTGTTTTCAAAGCACCTAGGCCAGAAAGTTGTCCAGCTTCGAAAAGATTTGGTGTTACAACTAATGCACGTGGAAGTAAGAATTCAATCATAGCATCAACAGTACCAGGGTTTAATACTTCATCTTCGCCTTTACAAACCATAACAGGGTCAATGACAACATTTTTTACGCCTGATTGTTCAATAATATCGCCAGCAGTTTCAATAATTTCTTCTGTGCTTAACATACCAGTTTTAATCGAGTCGATTCCAGTCGATAAAGCTGTTTTCGCTTGTCGTTTAATCTCGTCTACTGGAAGGGAAAATACGCCATGGCTCCAACCATTATCAGGATCCATTGTAGCGATTACAGTAAGGATGTTCATGCCGTATGTTCCGTGTTCTTGGAAAGTTTTTAAATCAGCTTGAATACCAGCTCCTCCTGAAGTATCAGAGCCAGCAATTGTAAGTGTTTTTTTGATAGTCATTTTGCGTTTTCTCCTTTTTAATGCATCATATAATATATTTCATTGTATCAGATAGGTGTGAAAATTCAATAAAGGAAGACTTAAGGTTGTAGAGGTTTTTTAGGAGAATTTAAGCAAAAAGCTTAATGGAATTGTTGTTAATAGCGAAACTTTTCTTTACAGTATAATGTAATAGAATGTGAGGAAAAGAGGGGTAATATGCGACAGGATGACAAAATTCGCGAAATGGAAAAGCTTTTAGAAGAATTGAAAACACAAAAAGATCAGTCAGCGGCAACGATTGCAGAATATCCTTCTAAGAAGCAAATTAGTTTCTGGAAGATTCCATTAACTTTATTTAAAATTGGGCGTAAATCATATTTGTTAATTGGACTAGTTATTATTCTATTAATAGCTTCAGTGCCATTCGCAGCTTTTTGGGCAATAAATGGAAGTACTTTTACGGAGAGCAAAGGATCATTTGTAGAGCGAGTACAAGCTTTGAATGAACTTTCGACTGCACAAATCTATACAAAAGTAATTATTGAAAGACAAGATAATGCAGTGTTCGGACAAGAAATCGGTATCGATTTACCAGGAACAAAAAGAAAATTACTAGTAGTTGTACCTGGTTCTGTTACAGCTGGAGTAGACTTTTCACAAATAACAGATGCTGATATACAAGTAGATGAGGAAAATAAGACAGCCACGCTAACCTTGCCAAAGCCTGTGTTTTTAGGTGGGCCTGAGATTTTTTTTGATCAAGTAGAAGTGTATTCTTATGAAGGCTTATTCCGTGAACAAGCCGATATTAAGGAAGGGTATGAGATTGCTGAAACTGCAAAAGAAATGATGATCGAAGAAACGACTGGACAAGGTATTTTGGAATTGGCTGAAGAGAATGCAGCAAAATCTGTGTCAGAAATGTTTCAATTAGTAGATTATGATGTAGAAGTAGAATTTAAGGAGTGACATCTATTGCCCAATTGGAAAGACGTTTTAGCGGATGAAATGGAAAAGTCCTATTTCAAAGAACTCCAAAGTTTTTTAGATAAAGAATACAAAGAGCAGATAATTTATCCAGTGCGAAGTGATATTGGAAGTGCTTTTCGAGTAACACCTTTTAATGAAGTGAGGGTAGTTATTTTGGGTCAAGATCCTTATCACGGAGTGGGACAAGCGCATGGGATGAGTTTTTCGGTGAAGCTTGGGGTGAAGATACCTCCAAGTTTACGTAATATGTATAAAGAACTTGCAGAAGATCTAGGATGTTCCATTCCTACTAGTGGATATTTAGAAAGTTGGGCACAGCAAGGTGTTTTATTGTTAAATACAGTTTTGACTGTTCGTGCAGGACAAGCAAATTCACATAAAGGAATGGGCTGGGAAACATTTACGGATGCGGTGATTCAAAAGTTATCAGAACGTGAAAAACCAGTCATTTTCGTATTATGGGGCAAGCCAGCACAAAGTAAAAAGGCGTTAATAGATGGAAGGAAACATGCAATTATAGAAGCTCCACATCCAAGTCCATTAAGTGCATATAGAGGATTTTTCGGAAGCAAACCCTATTCGAACATAAATGCAAAACTACTGGAACAGGGAGAACAGCCAATCGATTTTTGCCTCTAACTATGCTAATATATTGAATAGAAAGTGGGGAAGTGAAATGGCTATAAATTGTTTTAAGTGCCTACACTTTTTTACTACATGGGATGCAAGACATCCACGTGGCTGTAAAGCTTATGGATTTAAAACAAAGGAGATTCCATCAGCTTTAGTGAAGCGTAGTTCGGGCATGGAATGTTTGAAGTTTGTATCAAAGCAAGTGGAGGGACCAAACAAATGATTTCTACTGATCAAATTTTACAGCAAATAGAAAAACAACTGGGACAAGCTAAAGTGTCTGATCATGAACCAACAAAAAGAGAAGTTTTAGCTGCAATCCGAGCGCTTTGTGATGTAGCGTTGAATTCTACACAAAGTTCGTCTACACATGTATTTTCACCACAGAATAATCCTGTAACACAAATGATACCATCACCATCTGCAGTTGCTTCAACTCCGTTAAAAGAACAAGGTGCAAATGGGGAATCATTATTTGATTTTTAACTTCATTGAGTAAATATTTTTTTGCTCACAATCGTCACAATCAGAAAGTAGGAGAATCTATTGAAATTCTTTATAATCGCGGGTGCTATTAATGGTTTTCTTGCTGTAGCTCTTGGTGCATTTGGTGCGCATTTGTTAGAGGGAAGAATTGCGGACAAATATTTATCTACATGGGGTACAGCTGTTCAATATCAAATGTTCCATGCACTAGCATTAGTGGCGATCGGTATTTTAATGAGCAGTAAAGTTCTTGGACATGTATCGCAATTGAACATAGCGGGTTATTTAATATTAGCTGGGATTGTTATTTTTTCTGGAAGTTTATATGTACTAAGCTTAACTGGAATTAGTATTTTAGGTGCCATTACACCAATTGGTGGCGTAGCATTTTTAGCTGGATGGATTATGCTAATTGTAGCAGCAGTTAAATATGCAAATTAGATAGTAAAAAAGGACCAATTTCTTCAAGGAACTGGTCTTTTTATTTTGGAGAAATATCTGTTCAATAAAAAGGCTTATCCGCAATCTTGGATAAGCCTCTCTTCTTATAAATTATAATTAATTTCCTCATCAAATGTAACATAGTCTAAGTAAATCATAAGCATTAAGTATCGTTTTCCACTTGGATCACTGATGATAATATGATCTCGACCAGCAGCTTCTATAAAGCCTTTTATCACTTTGGCATTCCATTCTTTATTGTTCTCGAATGTAAAATAGAATGTTCCTAGTTTACCTTTGTTCATTCTTAAAATGTTTTCAATATAGGATTCTTCTTGCCCCCTAATTGCTGCTGGTATTTGGGGTGGGGTCATTGGTTGCTGTTGTTGTTGCATTTGTTGAGGCTGTTGCGGATATCCTCCAGGGTACCAATAATATTGAACCATTCATACATCCTTTCTGAACTTAGATTTCGGGACATTCCCCAGCTGTTAGGGAAAAGTAATGTGATTTAAAGCGTCTAGTATTCCATCAATAACTCATGGGGCTAGCTTTTTTTCTCCTTCCCGTGCACGTTGATCAAAGCACGATTTTTGTGTTGTCTCAAATCCTCCAGGGCTTTGAAATACCATTTCATCGAGATTTTGAATGTTTTTGAAGTCTAGGCAGTTAACACGGACTCTGTTTACTCCAACATTTTCTACCATAAGCATGCCTTGCTGACCTTCACTTTCAGCATCTGCACGCACAAGCCTTGCAAGTAGTTCCAGTTGCTTTGTGGTGGATTTGACTACTGCCAATGCCTCACCTCCTACTCATACACTATGCAAAGAAAGAGGAGATAATGATTTAGACAAATAAAAAAGAGCTGCATAAGTAGCAGCCCCTTGTAAATTATAAGTTAAAGAATGTTTCGCGTTTTTCACCCGCAAGAATTGTACCCGTAAAGAACGAACCGAAATCAGCATAGCGTGCGCTAACTTCATCAAAACGCATTTCGTAAATTAGTTTTTTAAACTGAAGAACATCATCTGAGAACAAAGTTACGCCCCATTCAAAATCGTCGAAGCCTATAGATCCAGAGATAATTTGTTTTACTTTACCAGCATAACTGCGACCAATTAATCCATGACTACGCATTAATTCTTTGCGTTGGTCCATAGGAAGCATATACCAGTTATCATTGCCGTCGCGACGTTTGTCCATTGGATAGAAGCAAATGTACTGAGAACGTTGAAGTTCAGGATATAAACGTGCACGTACATGTGCATTTTGATATGGATCTTCGTTTGAATCAGCAGATAAATAATTTGATAATTCTACAACAGAAACATAAGAGTATGCTGGAATAGTAAATTCAGCAATTGTAAGTTTGTTGAATCTCGCTTCTAATTCTTGTAGTTCATCCATAGTTGGACGTAATGTCATTAACATGAAATCTGCTTTTTGACCTACAATTGTGTAAAATGCGTGTGCGCCAGTTTTCGCATCATCAGCTTGTTGTAATTCATCTAAGAATGCTACGAATTCATCTGTTGCTTCTTTACGTAGTTCTGGATCTACTTGTTTCCATGATGTCCAGTCCATTTGTCGGAAATCATGTAGTACGTACCAACCATCTAAAGTAATTGCTGCTTCATTCATTATCTAATGCACTCCTTTTTATTAACATTTCGCTATTTTAGTGTAACATATATTCACTATATTTTCCCATGACGAACCGATTAGCAGATGACAACCTATGGCGAAGTCGTGTATGCTAAAAAAAAGAAAAAATATCCATAGGGGGTCGATCAAATGTCTAATCTATTTGAAGAAATTAAAGACAAGTTAAAAGATGCTAATCTGTCCATTGTATTACCAGAAGGAACGGACGAACGGATAATCGAAGCAGCCTTAAAACTAAAAGAAGATGGAATCATCCAACCAATTGTTATTGGATCTAAAAATGACCTTGAACATACTGGATTAACAGTGATTGATCCAAATTCATATGAAGAAATGGATGAACTTGTACAAGTATTTATGGAACTGCGTAAAGGAAGAGAAACGGAAGAACAAGCAAGAGAACTGCTAAAACACGTAAATTATTTGGGTACAATGCTTGTCTACACGAAACGCGCACATGGTCTAGTAAGTGGAGCAGCTCATACCACTGCAGAAACCGTTCGACCTGCACTTCAAATTATTAAAACAAAGCCAGGAATTTCAAAAGCAAGCGGAGCATTCATCATGGTAAAAGACGATCTTCGCTTTGTCTTTGCAGATTGTGCTCTTACGATAGCACCAACAAGTGAAGATCTAGCAGAAATTGCAGTGGAAAGTGCTAAAACAGCATTAGCCTTTGGGATAACTCCAAAAGTCGCAATGCTATCCTTCTCTACAAAAGGTTCAGCAAAATCAAAAGAGACGGAAAAAGTAGTAAACGCAACTGCAATTGCCAAATCGATGGCACCGGAAATTGTTATCGAAGGAGAACTACAATTTGATGCAAGTATCGTGCCTGCAATTGCTGCTAAAAAAGCACCAGGAGCAGCTGTACAAGGTGATGCAACTGTTTTTGTATTCCCGTCGCTTGAAGCTGGAAACATTGGCTACAAAATTGCCGAACGTCTAGGTGGATTTGAAGCAATTGGGCCTATTTTACAAGGATTGAATGCACCAGTAAATGATTTATCTCGTGGTTGTTCGGCAGAGGATGTCTACAAACTTGCTTATATAACAGCTGCACAAGCGCTAATTTAATTCAGTAGTTTGTTTTTTGTACCTAAGGAGGTACAAAAAGTTAAGGAGCAATTGAAATGATTGAGATAGATGAATTGTTACAACAAGAAGCTTGGCGATTTTGGGATCAATCATTAAGCGGAAAAAGTAAATCAGCACTAGAATCGTTTGCGGCAGATGATCTTCTTTGCCATTTAGTTGGGCAAGGCCAGTCACCAGCAACAGTCCGAACTTGGGTTCATGATCAAACGGTCGTACTTGGTATTCAAGATCATCGTCTGCCGTTTGTTGATGATGCACAAGATTTTTTGCGAACACAAGGATTTACGCCAATTGTGCGTAATTCTGGAGGGTTAGCAGTTGTGCTGGACGCAGGAGTACTAAATATTTCTATTGTTCTTTCAGAATTAGTGCAGCCAATTGATATATCAGCTGGATATGAAGTAATGCTAGAATTCGTCCGTCTTTTATTACCAGAAGCAGAAGGGAAAATAGAAGCTTATGAAATTGTAGGTTCTTATTGTCCAGGGTCATATGATTTGAGTATTGATGGTAAGAAATTCGCTGGGATTTCACAACGAAGACTTCGAAAAGGTATTGCCGTGCAAATCTACTTATGTATTGATGGTAGTGGAAGCGAGCGTGCAGAGTTGATTCGCCAGTTTTACGATATTGGTGTTCAAGGAGAAGATACGAAATTCACTTATCCGGACATCAAACCGGAAGTAATGGCTTCGATCAATGAATTACTTGGAACATCCTTTACGATTCAAGATATCGTCATTCGGATTCAACAACTGTTACAGCATCTTACGCCAAAAGTAATATCACAATCTATTACGGAGGACGAAGTAGCGCTCTATCAGTTTTATATGCAGCGTGTGTTAGATAGGAATAAAAAGATGTTGGAAAAATAAGAAAAGCGAAAGCGCCTATGTCTGGCCCGACAGGCAAATGGGGAATCGCGAGGAGGCAGCTCCTCAGCCACCACAGCGATTTCCCATTTGACCCCGAGGGCCAAGGCGCTGTAGCTAGACAGATACCAAGTAAGATTCTTTTAGTTTCTCATTTTCTAGGAAAAGTGAAAGCGCTTGAGTAAGAAAAAAAACCACCTTCCAATTAATGGGTAGGTGGTTCTTTTGATACTAGATTGCCGTTCTTTTCCATTTGGAAGACAGGGACATTTGGTACGTCTTCACCGTCGAGTGTTACCATTCTTCTGGCACGGTTCATGATTTGTACGAATTGCTCGTAGTCATGTTTGATCGTGGCATTTTCTTTCTCTAGTTTAGCTAGTTCACTCTCCAACTTTCGTATTTTTTCATTGGAAAGAGTAGCTAGATGACGATATCTCGAAATATCTGAATCCGTATGTTGCAATCTCACGAGATAAGCAATGATTATATCAATTGATAATGCAGATATAGGCACAGAGGGAGCGCGTTCTCCGCTTTCTTGGGGTTTTGCTAGATAGATCCCATTTCCACGTCTACGATAATCTTTTCCTAATATACGCAGCTTTTCTTTACGTTCTTTTTTTGCTTGTTTTAGTTCTGTTTCATATTGATGTCGTACGACCGCATTCCATCTGAATCCACATGCAGCTGCGGTTCTATTAAGTTCATCACCAGCTTCTTCGAATGCATTTAACTGGGTACTTCCTTCGCGTACATGACGTAGTACCATTTCTGCTAGTGTCTCATCATTTTCACTCATCCATGCGTCTTGTCTAATTTTCACCATGTTTATCCTCCTACCATTCTCATAGTTTCGTTGTTCTATTAACATGATGGACAAAATATCGCTCTTTTATTCACGTAAAATACACTTGATAGCAATATAACCTTTAAGATACAATGACCTGTAGACTATTATCATTCATAGAAGGGGTTGAATTCAGATGGCAAATCACTTTCGAGTTTGCGATGAATGTCAGGCCGTTAATTTAAAATCTTTACTTCCGAAGCTTCAAGCAATTGATCCAGAAGCAGAAGTTGAAGTAAAAGAGTGCCAATCGTATTGCGGACCTGGCAGAAAGAAAACATTCGTATTTGTAAATAATCGTCCAGTTGCAGCACTGACAGAAGACGAACTAATGGATAAAGTACGTGCTAAATTAGAACTTTAGTAAAGCGTAGGAGACAGGCAGTTAAAATTTCAACTTTACAAAGTAATCTTATAAACTAAGGCGGTGTGCAGATGAGCTATGCAACACAAAAGCTAGCAGAAGAAAAAGTGTTTAAAGACCCAGTTCACCGCTATATTCATGTGCGAGATCAAGTGATTTGGGATCTAATTGGAACGAGGGAGTTTCAGCGACTTCGCCGTATTAAACAGCTTGGAACTACCTATCTAGTTTTTCATGGTGCAGAGCATAGTCGTTTTAATCACTCGCTAGGTGTGTATGAGATTGTTCGACGTATTATTGATGATGTCTTCGTTGGACGTCCAGAATGGGATGAATCAGAGAGGCTTGTTGTATTATGTGCCGCTCTTTTACATGATTTAGGCCATGGTCCGTTTTCTCATGCTTTTGAGAATGTCTTTGATTTAGACCATGAAGAGTTCACTCAAAAAATTCTGCTTGGTGAGACAGAAGTAAACGAAGTATTGAGTAGAGTTAGCAAGGGTTTCCCTCAAAAGGTAGCGGATGTCATTGGTAAAACATATCCAAATAAACAAGTCGTTAGCTTAATATCCAGTCAAATTGATGCGGATCGTATGGATTATTTGCAAAGAGATGCTTATTTCACAGGAGTGAGTTATGGTCATTTTGATATGGAGAGAATTTTACGCGTAATGCGCCCAAGAGAAGATCAAGTAGTGATTAAATCGAGCGGAATGCATGCAGTAGAAGATTATATTATGAGTAGATATCAGATGTACTGGCAAGTATATTTCCATCCAGTTTCTCGAAGTGCAGAAGTTATTTTAACGAAAATTTTACATCGAGCAAAGGCATTAAGTGAAGAAGGCTATGATTTTGAAACACAACCTACTCATTTTAAAGGATTCTTTGATGGAACGTTTACATTAAAGGATTACCTAGCGCTAGATGAGGGTGTTTTATTGACGTACTTCCAAACTTGGATGTCTGAAAAAGACCTTATTTTAGCTGACTTATGTGATCGCTTTGTTAATCGTAAGTTATTTCAGTATATCGAATTTGATCTTGCGAAAGATTATGTGAAAATGAAAGAGCTCGAACAGCTGTTTAAAAAAGCGGGTATCGATCCAACTTACTATTTAGTGTTTGATTCATCATCAGACTTACCATATGATTTTTATCGACCAGGGGAAGAGGAAGAACGTATTCCGATTCATTTACAGATGCCTAATGGAGAAATTCACGAACTTTCACGTGAATCTGACATAGTAGAAGCGATTTCTGGTAAACGTCGAACAGACCACAAGCTCTATTTCCCAGAAGATTTCTTAACGGCAGATGGCAAGAAAAAAGCATTGAAGAAGCAAATATTAGAATTGTTAAAGTAAAGGTGGGGTAACATTGCTAGAAGAACACGCAAAAGTCGTACAATTTATCGGAGTAGCAGATGGAATAACTGGCAGAAAAAAACTTCAAAAAATGGTCTACATTGCAAAAAAATTGCAATATGCTTATAAAGAAAAATATGAGTTTCATATTTATGGCCCTTATTCAGAAGAGCTAACTTTAAGAATAGAAGAACTTTGCAACATGGGATTTTTACAAGAGGAACGACAAGACAAAGGTTCATATGTACAATACAAATACCAAATGACGGACGCGGGCGAACATTTCACACAAATGGCTCGAGTAGAAGAAGCGGAACCTTCACTAGTTTCGTGCATTAACCTAATGAAAGAAAAAAGTTCTCGTTTTTTAGAACTTGTTTCCACATTACTTTACTTCGATCATCTCGCAAAAGAGGACCAAATCGAAAAGGTGCATGTATTAAAAGCTAAGTTAAAATTTACTGCGGATGAAATTGATGAAGCCTTTACATTTGTTATGAATTTAATGAATCAGAGAGCTGTCCAATAGGGCGGCTTTTTTATTTATGTATAGTATTTGCAAATTACGCGGAAAAGGCCATATTTATTTCCAGTAAATGGATTAACACCCGAAAAAGTGTGATATACGCCTGAATAAAGCGTCTATCCGCTTGAAACAAGTACCCATCCGCCCGAAAGCAAGCAATAAAACCATAAAAAAAGAACCCCTATCTAAAAGGAGTTCCTTAGTCTGATTATTTGTCGCTGAAAAGTTTACCTGCTACTCCGTAATGGTTTTTAGGCATTTCTTCGATGAAGACAGTTACGTTCTCAACAGGAGCGTTCACTGATTCTGAAACGGCAGCTGTTACTTTTTCTACTAAAGCTCTTTTTTGCTCATCACTACGACCTTCAAGCATTTTTACTGTTACGTATGGCATATCATTTCCTCCTTGGGTGAAATTTTCTGTATACTATACATAATAACAGAACGGAGGAAATATTCGAATGGCAAATGAAGAAAAACCTAAACAAAAAATCGGCTTCACGATTATAAAAAATGCTCCAACAGACGGACATAAAGGATTTGGCATAGGTTCTCTATCTCTAGAAAATGTATCACCAGTCATTGTCGATATAGAAGATGATGTTGCACGAGTGGAAATTGGTGCAATGCATGCAAGAAGCGAAATAGAAAAAGGTATTAAATTCACAACGAATCGAGAAGATTCTGAAGGTGGAAAAGCTTATTGGTTAGTTTGGGTAACCATTGATCTAAAAGCAGAAGGAGCTTATTATGCGGGAGTAACTGCTTGTGAAATGGTAGTAAATAGAGAAAAAAGACGTGGATATAAGTTGCTTGCAGATCATGTAAATCGGATGGACAAATCGATGAAACGCCATATTATGGTGGATTTTATGGATGATAAATCTAAAAATATTTTACGTGATTATTTAGAGACATTTAATGAAGAAATGTGGCGTCGTAGCGAAGAAAAATTGCATCAAGACTTAACGGTATAGTTTGGAAAGATTCGAAAAAATTAGTATTTTTTAGTTTATATTTCGAAATGAGGTTGAATTTAAGTGGAAAAGAAAGTACAATCTACTTAAAGCTTACTTCACAGTAATGCTAGGACACTTAGTTTATTTGAAAAAGTAAATTTGTTGTACGTATTGCGAAACCCATTCCAGTGAATGCAAGTAGTTTACTCAATCATTTATACTAAGAAAAAAGCTCTCTACTACCTATTTTAGGTAGTAGAGAGCTTTTTAAGTTGTCTAGCGTAAGCGCCTTGCCCCTCGGGGTCAAATGGGTAATTACTGCGGGGGCTGAGGAGCTGCCTCCTCGCAATTCCCCATTTGCCTGTCGGGGCAGAGATAGGCGCTTTCGCTTTTCGTGTTACTCAAAAATCGAGAATGGGAAGAGTGACCAAGGATCGAAATCATCCTCTTCACCAGGTTCTTCAAACGTTTGCTGTTTCAAACTAGAATCCGTACATAACTTCGTAGGAACATCTTTTTCCTTTAAATAAACTAAACGTTGCTTTTCACAAGCAGAGGTAGCAAGTCCACCCGTATTAATATCAATAATTACGCCCCGTACACCAGCCGGAGGAATAAACGGTTCTACTGGCAAACCTTGATGTGCTTTTTCCATAAACTCGATCCATACTTGTTTCGTTACTTGCTTGGCTTCCGCATCACTCACTTGTTTTCCTTGATCATATCCATTCCAAACACCAGTTGTTAATTGAGGAGAAAATCCAATTAAATACTGATCTGAAATAGTTGTTCCAGATTTCGCTGCATACGGACGAGTTTGTTTAGAACGAATGCTAACACCAGTTGCAGGTGAGTAATCATTGAAAATCGGATCGAACATTCCCGTTAACAAATGAGATAACAAGAAAGCATCCTGCTCAATCAATACTTTATTTTCCTTTGTTTTTACCTCTGCAATATCATAAATAATTCGACCATTCTGATCCGTAATTTTTGTTATATACGTAGGTTCTTTTTGGATTCCTTTAGCAGAAATAGTGTTATAAGCTTTTGTCATATCTAACAGGGAAACTTCGGATGTACCTAAGGCAGTTGCCGGTGTTTTTTCGATTTCCATATCTATTCCAAAACGTTCCACGACTTTTTGGAAAGGCGCATATCCTATTTGTTCTAAAGTTTTTACAGCATAAATATTATCGGAAATAGCAAGCGCTTGAGCCATGGAAATAGGTTGCCCTGCAAATTCTCCGTTGACATTTTTGGGTTCATACTCTTTTCGACCATTGTCATATGTGAAAATTGTTTGCTCACTCTTCATATAAGTGAGTGGAGAAAACCCATTTTCTAGAGCAGCCGCATATAAGATAGGTTTGATAATGGATCCTGGTTGCCGTTTCGCTTGAGTCACACGGTTAAATGGACTTTCTGTAAAATCCTGGCCACCAATCATCGCGGTCACATATCCAGTTTTAGGCTCCATGCTGATGAAACCAATTTGTAATTCTCCTTCTGGCATCCACTTTTCCACTACTTCCTCAGCAGCTTGTTGATGCTGCTTATTTAAAGTAGTTTCAATAATCCAACCACCTTTTTCGATACGATGTCCTTTGCTTCGAACGATTTCGGTCGCTTGCTTCCACACTTCTTCTAAAAAGTAAGGAGCTATATTCTTAGTTGCAAGCCATTCCTCTGATTTCAATACATACTGTTCCTCTATAGCACGATTTCGTTCCTCCGCTGTTATGAAAGACTGCTTTTCCATCAATGTCAAAATTAGTTCTTGACGTTCTTTTGATTTTGCTTCATTGACTACCGGAGAATAGTAGGTTGGGCCTTTTGGAACTCCCATGAGAAGTGCGGATTCTGCAAGTGTCAGTTTTTCTGCACTTTTTCCAAAATAGAATCTACTCGCTGCTTCCACTCCATACATGCCATGACCAAAATAGACAGTATTCAAATATCCCTCAAGCAATTCATCCTTGTCATAAAAAACTTCTAATCGATAAGCGTAGATAGCTTCATTAATTTTACGAGTCCAAGTTTTTTCGTGTGATAAAAATAGATTTCGGGCATATTGCTGAGTAATCGTACTAGCGCCTTCCACTTTTTTCCCCGCTTTCACATCTTTTAAGAGTGCAGAAGCAATTCGAGAATAATCAAAGCCGCTATGCTTGTAAAAATCCTGATCTTCGACCGCAACTGTGGCATCCATGAGAAACGGGGACATCTTATCTAAAGAAACCCAAAATCTACGTTGTTCTACATATCTATCACCAATCGAATTTCCTTGATCATCTAAGAATGCAGAGGCAACAGGAACTTGAATAATAGGCGCACCAACAATTTGGGCATAGATTCGAAGTGTAATTAATGCACCGATGAAAGCAGATGATGCAATAACCCCTAGTAATATTATTTTTTTCATGCGTTTGGAGCGTATGGTTTTTTTCCGGTACTGTGCGCGACCCATGAAAATCTACTCCGTTCTTAAACGTTTTGATTAGTATGAGACCAATATATTCAAATTAAACGGAGGAAAAAAACTATTATACTTTTTCGGGAAAATTTCTATGTTTCCATAGTGTTTATTTTTTGGAAAACGATTTATAATGAAATAAAATACTATTAAAAAGAACTTCACCAAAAAATGTGAAGAATCTTGTGGGAGATAAAAAATGAGATTTGATGAAGCTTATTCAGGAAATGTATTTATTAAAAGTAAACAAAATTATGAAAAAGCACAGGCTGTAATTTATGGTATGCCAATGGATTGGACAGTAAGCTATCGTCCAGGTTCTCGGTTTGGCCCTCAGCGTATTCGTGAAGTATCTATTGGTTTAGAGGAATATAGTCCGTATTTAGACCGCGAATTAGATGAGGTGAATTACTTTGATGCAGGGGATATCCCACTTCCATTTGGAAATGCAGCAAAAAGTTTAGATCTAATTGCCGGTTTTATACGCCAGTTATTGCAAGACGGGAAAATTCCTGTTGGGATGGGCGGGGAGCATTTGGTATCTTGGCCAGTTATGAAAACGGTGGCGGATAATTATAAAGACCTTGCGATTATTCATATGGATGCACATACGGATTTACGCGTGGAATATGAAGGAGAAACACTTTCTCACTCAACGCCAATTCGTAAAATTGCAGAGTATATTGGTCCGAAAAATGTATACTCTTTCGGAATTCGTTCAGGAGATAAAAAAGAGTTTGATTGGGCAAAAGAAAATGGCATGCACATCTCGAAATTCGAAGTACTTGAGCCTTTAAAAGAAGTACTGCCAACACTTGAAGGTCGTCCGGTATATGTCACGATTGACATCGATGTGTTAGATCCAGCGCATGCACCTGGAACGGGAACAGTGGACTGCGGAGGGATTACAAGCCGTGAGTTACTTGCCTCCATCCATGCGATTGCAAACTCAGGAGTGAATGTAGTAGGATTCGATTTAGTAGAAGTTGCACCTATCTATGATCAATCGGAACAAACGGTCAACACGGCAAGTAAACTAATTCGTGAAATGCTTTTAGGATTTGTCAAATAAGACAATACAAAAAATGTGATGTCCATATGCTGGACATCACGTTTTGTTTATATGAAAGACTTGATTTCGTCCAGATTCCTTTGCGTGATATAACGCTTTATCTGCTAATTTATATAAGTCGTGAATAACTAGTCCATTGTCAGGAAAAGTACTAATACCACAAGAGATAGTAATCTTTAGTAATTCACCAGTGGAAACTAGGAATTCTTTTTTTTCGACATCTTTTCGAATGATATCCGCAACATTTGTGCTGTCTTTCTCAGAAACATTTGATATTAACACGGAAAATTCTTCTCCACCATTTCGAGAAACGATTCCATTAAAGGCTTTTGCTGACTCTTTCATTCGTAAGCTAAGTTCCTTTAGCACTTCGTCACCAATAGGATGTCCATATTGATCATTGACCCTTTTAAAGTGATCTACATCTAGTAAAATAAGGGAAAAACAAGGTGATTCATCTATTAGTTTCTGCGCATGTTCTTGGAATTTACGGTTATTATATAACCCAGTTAAGTAATCAGTCCTGGACATTTCTTCAATTTGTTTTATTTGCGTAAATAAATTGCTTAATTGATTTAATATGAAATACAAAATGGAAAATGAAAGAGCAGAGAAAATCAGGAATAGGATAATCTGATTTAAAGCTAAAAGGGTCCAATTATTTAAGTAACCGATAACAAAGGTTGTTTGTAAAATGGCATATGTAAAATAAAAAGCAGAATTCCGAAAAGTCATTTGGTTTTTTATTGTTAAAAATCCTATGACAAAACCAATAACAACAGTATTCATTCCTGCAATTATTGAAAATTGACTGACGTCAAAGGCAAATATTCGAAAAACACCTATGATAATCGAACTAAGGATAGGTGCGATTGGACCTCCTAAAATACCGGAAAAAACAATTACCGCTAGACGTCCATCTACCACTGTATTATTTGAAATAATAATCGTTTGCATTATTAATATACAACCCGTCACTCCACTTACGCCACCTATTATAAAGGGATTGAAACGAGGGTGTAATGTGAAGATATTCAGTTTATTTTGAAATGGAACATATGTAAGGATTGCGAAAGTGAATAACACACAGAAGTTAATAAAGGAATTCTGAAGCATACTTGTCACCTACTCCACTTATTTTAGTTAATTATAACTGCTTGGGAGAAAATAGTATATTTCTTTTTCATTAGTTGTAACTATTGTGTTTTTTGATTTATAATAGATAAGTTAAAGTAAAAATTATTTAAAGGATGAATTAGATGTCCCAACCATTAAAAACAGCAGTAAATGTTCGTTTATTAACCGTCATTCGTCATCCAGACGTTGCAGAGGAAACTTTCGATCTACAGACAACTGGAGTTCTTACTTTAAAAGGGGAGCAACCCTATTTAGTTTACGAAGAAATGCAAGACGATAAAACAGTTCGTACAACGGTAAAACTAAGTAGTGAATCATCCATGATCATGCGTAGTGGAGGCGTGAAAATGCGTTTGCCTTTTATACCTGGAGAATTCCAAACAGGGAGTTATGATACCGGATATGGCACGCTCATAATCACGACGAATACGACGAATTTACATTTCGAGGATGGTCATTTTCGAGTAGAATACGAGTTAATAATAAATGAAGAAGTTACTGGTACATATACATTAGAACTAATTTATTCGGAGGCGAAGTAACGTGAATGCAGTAGAAAAAGTGCAACAATCCATAAAAACAGCTTTGAAAGAAGCAATTATTAAAGCAGAGATCGTAACTGAAGAACAAATTCCAGAGATCCAGTTAGAAACACCAAGAGATAAAGCGAACGGTGACTTTGCTACAAATATCGCGATGCAACTGACAAAAATCGCTAAGAAAAATCCTCGTCAAGTAGCAGAAGCAATCATTGCTAGCATAGATATGGCAGGAACAATGATGGAAAAAATTGACATTGCAGGTCCAGGGTTCATGAACATCACAGTTCGTAAAGACTATTTACAAGATGTAGTTAAAGCTGTATTAACAGAAGCAGAAAACTATGGTCGTACAACAGCGGGTACTGGAGTAAAAATCCAAGTGGAGTTCGTTTCTGCAAACCCAACTGGTGACTTACATTTAGGGCATGCTCGTGGTGCATCTGTAGGAGATTCTTTGTGTAATGTATTGGATTTCGCTGGATACGATGTAGCTCGTGAATATTATATTAATGACGCTGGTAATCAAATTCATAATTTAGCTATTTCTATTGAAGTACGTTATTTTGAAGCGCTAGGATTAGAAAAAGAAATGCCGGAAAATGGATACCGTGGAAAAGATATTATTGATATCGCAGCGGATTTAATAAAAGAGCATGGAGATAAGTTTGTTTCAATGTCGGATGAAGATCGTTATAAAGAATTCCGTGCACATGGTTTGAAAATCGAACTTGCTAAATTACAAAAAGATTTAGCTGATTTCCGCGTTGGCTTTGACAACTGGTTCTCTGAAACTTCTTTGTACGAAAATGGGAAAATCGATATTGCTTTAGAAAAGTTACGTGCAAATGGTCATATCTTTGAAGAAGAAGGAGCAACTTGGTTCCGTTCGACTACATTTGGTGATGACAAAGACCGTGTATTGATCAAGAGTGATGGCTCTTTCACGTATTTACTACCGGATATTGCTTACCATGAAGATAAGTTAGTTCGTGGATTCGATCAATTAATTAATATTTGGGGTGCTGATCACCACGGATATATTCCACGTATGAAAGCTGCTATTGAAGCACTTGGATACGAGCGCGAAAAATTAGAAGTATCAGTGATTCAAATGGTTCAGCTGTATAAAGACGGCGAAAAAATGAAAATGAGTAAACGTACTGGTAAAGCAGTAACAATGCGTGAATTAGTAGAAGAGGTTGGATTAGATGCGGTTCGTTATTTCTTCGGAATGCGTTCTGGGGATTCTCATATGGACTTCGACTTAGATTTAGCTGTTTCTCAATCGAATGAAAACCCTGTGTTCTATGCACAATATGCACATGCACGTATTTGTTCAATCCTGCGTTCAGCTGAAACACAAGGAATGAAAGCTTCAACAGATTTACTTGATTTATTGCAAAGTGAAAAAGAATTAGACTTATTGAAAAAAGTTGGTGACTTCCCACAAGTAGTAGCAGATGCTGCGAAACTTCGTGCACCTCACCGTGTGACAACATATATCCAAGAATTAGCGTCCACATTCCATAGTTTCTATAATGCGGATAAAGTGCTTGATGCCGAAAGAGTAGATCTTTCACAAGCGCGTCTTGCGTTAGTAACATCTGCTCGCCAAACAATTGCGAATGCCCTACGTTTAATCGGCGTAGCTGCTCCTGAGAAAATGTAATTACTTAATAGAAAAAATGGCCGAGAAAGTGACCCAGTCACATTCTCGGCCATTTTTAATTTTAAGAAGTGTACTTTAGGAGCGCGCCGAGGAGTTAGCCACAAATTGAAGGAGCATTTGTGTCGAACTCCTCGGCGCTGTATGTGTTTTTCTGGTGTAGTTTAGGAGCCTGTCCCTGTGTCAGCCACAAATTGAAAAAATATTTGAGTCTGACACAGGGACAGGACGCAGTTTTGTTTTGGATACCGCCACTATGAAGTGACAATTTTTTCTCTTTCAAACAATCACCCAAATAGAACCGCTTCCCCGCCCCTGTGTTAGACTCAAATGCCCCCCAATTTGTGGCTAACACCGGGGCGGGTCTTAAACAAAATCGAACCAAACCCACCAAGCATTCTTTTTTTAGCCACAAATGTTCCTCAATTTGTGGCTAAAAAAAGAATGCGCTCCTAAAACTACCCCACCCAAACCAACCCACCAAAAAAATACTTCCAAACTCCAAAATGCCCAAAACCCACACACGACATATTTTAAAATAAGCGCAAAAACACGAGAAAAGTCCCTTTTTGCACTTATTTTCGGATAAGTCGTATATCGATTTTGCTATATTTTAGTATTCGTGATTTATAAATTAAATAGAAAAATGGTAGGTGCCATTAACAAATGGTGAGATCCCACGGTGACTGACACCGCCGAACTATCCGTCCGGAAATACCAAAATCGTTGTCGACAATAATATTTTATGATGTATAATAAGTAAATGCATTATTCATATTTTTACATAGAGGTGCTCAAGTGACGGATTGCTTGGGTTAAAAGGGAAGTTGGTTCAAGTCCAACGCGGTCCCGCCACTGTATGTGATACTTTTTGTGTCATAAGCCAGGAAACCTGCCTGTATGTATTTACACCCTTTGCCTACGAGGATAGGTTTGGTGTAAGTCGGCCTGGTCCAATTTTCCTCGCAGATTTATACCTATATCTATCTCTCGTTCTTAGGACGAGAGATTTTTTATTTGCACAAAAATAGGAGGAAAGAAAAATGAAAAAGCTATGGCAATTATTGATCATGTCCATATTAGCAACGCTTTTGCTAGTTGGATGTAACGGAGAAGAAGCAGCACCAGTTGAAAATTCAACTGATGATACACAACAGGAAGCTACTGTAGAAGAAACAGCATTCCCACTTACAATGACCGATGTGGTTGGCAATGAAATTACGCTGGAAGAAGCGCCAAAAACCATCGTGTCGATGATCCCGAGTAACACAGAAATTTTATTTGGACTAGGATTGAATGCTGAAATCGTTGGTGTAAATGATTATGATAACTATCCAGCAGAAGCGCTTGAAAAAGAGAAAATCGGTGGGCAGGAATTTAATGTAGAAAAGATCGTAGCGATGAACCCAGACATCGTATTTGCACATGAATCTATGATAGGCGTGGGTGAAGCAGGTTTACAACAAATCCGCGATGCTGGCGTGGAAGTTTTCGTTGTGAAAAATGCAGCGGACTTCAACGAAACGTATACAACAATTGAAGAAATAGGCCGTGCTACTGGAAAATTACCAGAAGCTCAACAAATTATAGAAGATATGAAAGCAAAAGTGGAAGAAGTAAAAGAAAAAGTAGCAAGTGTAGAAACGAAGAAAACAGTTTTTGTAGAAAATTCAGATGTTCCTGACATTTATACAGCTGGGAATGGCACATTCATGCAAGAAATGTTCGATATGATAAATGCAGAAAATATTGCAGCGGATCAAGAAGGTTGGTTTAAGATTGAACCAGAAGAAATTGTTAGCCGCAATCCAGATGTAATGATTATTTCATACAGCTATGTAGATGACATCATAAATAAAGTGAAAGCACGTGACGGATTTGATTCTGTTACTGCGGTGAAAAATGATGCAGTCGTTCAAGTGGATGAGAATTTAGTAAGCAGAACAGGTCCACGTCTAGGGGAAGCGTTAGAAGCAATAGCGAAAGCGGTTTATCCAGAGGTATTTAGTGAGTAAAACGACGATCGGTTACATCTTGTCTGTTGTTACGCTAATTGTAGCAATTTGGCTAGGTTTATCGATCGGGTCTGTAAAGGTACCGATCAGTACGTTATGGAATATAGGGGCGGACGGAATAGCGACCAATATTTTTTGGAAAATTCGCATGCCTCGTGTCATCCTGGCAGGATTAGTTGGCGCATCTTTAGCCATTTCTGGGGCGGCATTTCAGGCATTACTTAAAAATCCGCTTGCCGATCCATATACGTTAGGAGTGTCGTCCGGTGCCTCAGTAGGTGCCGTGGCTACACTCTTTTTCAGTATTTCGGTTCCTTTTTTAGGTATGTATACATTGCCTATTTTTAGTATGATTGGTGCCTTTGGAACAATGCTACTCGTGATTTTATTTGCGAAGCTAGTCGATCGTTCCATGAAAATGGAGACGCTAATATTAACAGGCATTATTTTTAGTTCATTTTTAGGATCTGTTATTTCGCTTATGATTGCACTTACGGGAGAAGAGTTACGCCAAATTATTAGTTGGCTATTAGGTAGTGTGTCCATGCGTGGGTGGAGTTACATTCAAATGGCATTACCTTTTATAATAATTGGCACATTTTTATTGTGGCTCAACAGAAGAGAACTAAATGCGATGCTGTTCGGAGAAGAACGTGCGAAGCATTTAGGGGTAGATGTAAAAAAACGTAAAATGATGATATTAATTGGGGGATCTATGCTTACAGGCTCAGCGGTTGCTGTGTCTGGAACCATTGGATTTGTCGGGCTAGTAGTTCCTCATATGACAAGATTACTATTTGGTTCAGATAACCGGCACGTATTACCACTTAGTTTTATTAACGGAGCTTCCTTATTAATCATTTGTGATTTAGTTTCTAGAACGATTATTGCACCAACAGAATTACCAATCGGTATTATTACCGCATTTATCGGTGCACCAGTATTTGCATTTATCTTCTTTAAACAACGGAAAAAAGGGGGCGTATAATTTGTTAAAAGTAGAAAATTTATCGGGTGGCTATGACCATCAGCTAATTGTTAAAAACGTCTCTTTTCAAGTTGGAAAGGGTGAAATGCTTGGAATCCTTGGTCCAAACGGAAGCGGGAAATCGACGTTACTGAAGGTCATGAGTGGTATTTTGCATAAATCAAATGGGTTTGTACAAATCGATGGAAAACTATTAGAAGATTACCCTTCCAAAGAACTTGCCAAAAAGATGGCTGTTCTACCTCAATTACATAGTCATGCATTTTCACATACAGTACGTGAAACGGTTTCTCTTGGTCGATATCCACATCAAAGTGGATGGTTTTCCACATGGTCTGAAGAAGATGAAGCTGTGGTGCAAGAAGCGATGTTACAAATGGGAATTAGTAGATACGAACATCAATCGCTTGACCTCTTGTCTGGAGGAGAGCAACAACGTGTTTTTGTAGCACAAGCACTTGCTCAAAATGCACAAATTTTACTGCTCGATGAACCGACAAATCATTTAGATATTGCACACCAAAAACAATTGCTGGACACGATTAAAACACAGGCAATTGAAAAAGGAATAACGATTGTGAGTGTATTTCATGATATTAATCTAGCCTCTCTATATTGTGATCGACTATTGCTCCTTGAAAAAGGGGAAATAAAAGCACTTGGTGAGCCACATGAAGTGGTAAGGAAAAACCTGATTGAAAATGTTTATAATGCAAGAGTGAGTACAAGTCCTCATCCAGAACAACCGAAGCCACAAGTGACGATTTTACCAGATGTACATGAAAAAAAGGATTACCAACCAATTACATTGAAGAACTTCCGTGTGGATGATGAATTAGTCGTTTTCCAATCAGCATATCAATTAAGAACATGGTCATCGGCCGTTATTAATCCTGGAAGTGGCTGGTATCGAACGTTTGTGAATAGAAGAGTAGATGCTTTATATAATATTGATAATGTGCAAATCGAAATGCAGGAATTTCTAACAAATCACGGTTTTTCCGAAACCGAAACAGTTGGAATGATGACCGCAGTATATACAAAGGATGCAGTCATTAGAGAATACGCAGGGGACTTTGGTTCCGTAGTTATTATGGTAACGGCTGGCGTCGGAAATGCGGTAGATGTATCGAGAGCTCATGAAGTAGAGGCGTTCCCAGCAATCGGTACGATCAACACATGGATTATTGTAAACGGCGAACTAGCAGAAGAAGCATTTCTTCAAGCAGTCATTACGGCAACAGAAGCAAAAACGAAAGCACTGACGGCAGAATCTGTAATAGATCCACGTACTGGAACGATCGCGACTGGAACTTCTACTGATAGTGTACTAATTGCTGCTACGCAAATGGGAGAACAAATTCCTTACGCTGGGCCAATTACTGAAATTGGCAAGAAAATTGGACTTGGTGTGTATGAATGCACAATAGAAGCCATTAAAACGTATAAAATAGCGAAAGGCTGGAATTCATAATGGGCCCGCATCTAATCGCGATTGCTGTTGGATTATTACTGGACCGAATAATCGGCGATCCACCTACTTGGCCACATCCGGTAAGATGGATTGGAAATTTGATATCTAAACTAACTACTCTATTGAACAAAGGCGGTGCGAGGAAAGCGAAAGGAATTGGCCTTGTACTAATCGTCGTTGGGGGAACTTTCCTCTTAACAATTGCACTAGTAAAAGCAGCATATTCCATTCATCTAGTCGTTGGAGTTTCAGTAGAAAGCATACTCATAGCATCTGGACTTGCACAGAAAAGCTTGAAAGATGCCGCAATGGACGTATACAATCCACTTGTAGCAAAGGATTTACCAACTGCAAGACAAAAACTTTCTTGGATTGTCGGAAGAGATACGGATCATTTAGATGAAAAAGAGATTACGCGAGGGGTAGTAGAAACTGTTTCAGAAAATATTAGTGATGGCATTACTGCTCCACTTTTCTACGCATTCATTTTTGCGGGAGCACCTGCACTTTGGGCGTACAAAGCGATTAACACGCTCGATTCGATGGTCGGGTACAAAAATGAAAAGTACAAAGATTTTGGCTATGCAGCTGCAAAATTAGATGATATCGTGAACTATATTCCAAGTCGAATCACGGGTTTTATTATGATGCTTTTTGGAAAAAAGGAAAGTGCAATTCCTTTTGGCAAGCGCATAAAAGGCTTTTGGTATGATGCGAAAAAGCATCCTAGTCCGAATAGTGGTTATTTAGAAGCAGCAACTGCCTACCAGCTTGGCATCCAGCTCGGTGGTGTAAATACATATAAAGGAATTGTCTCTAATCGCGCATTAATGGGAATTGGAGAAGTTCCATTACAAGCCAAACACATTAAGGGCACCATCTCACATATGCATACAGCGGTATTTTTGTTTTGGCTATGCATGACGGTCATAGGAGGGGTATTACTTGTCTTTACCTAATCACGGTGCAAATGCGCATCATGTATACGAACGACTTGGGATTACGATGCCCAAAACAGTCATCGATTTTAGTGAAAATGTAAATCCTTTAGGAGCCCCGTCATTTGTAAAAGAACGCTGGGAATCATACGTAGAATTAATCACGACGTATCCGGATCCACTTGGGGAACCATTTTTATCGGCAGCAGCGAACTATCACGGGGTATCCAAAGAGCGAGTAATTGTTGGGAACGGAGCAGCGGAAGTTTTTGCAAGTCTTGCGAAGCGCTATGAGCATAAACGTGCAGTAATCATTCATCCTACGTTTTCAGAATACGAAGCTACACTTTCTACGTATCATGTAGACATAAAAGAAATCATCGCAATTCATGCATTACCAATGGAAGAAATAAAGCGGGAAATAGAGTTTGCAGATGTGATTTATATATGCCGACCGAATAATCCAACTGGTTTTTTGGCCCCACTTGAAGACATAAAAAACATTGCAGCCTATGCAAAAAAACATACTTGTGAAGTAATACTAGACGAAGCTTTTTTAGATTTCGTAGATGAATTGGAATCATTTATTACCTTACTAAAAGAATTTCCAAATGTCATAGTCGTTCGTTCGATGACAAAAATGTATGCAATACCCGGTTTAAGATTGGGCTATGCAATTGCAAACGAGCATATTATACAGGATATACGTTCAAGAATGCCTCACTGGAATAGTAATGCGATTGCAACGACGATTGGTGCAGAGTGCTTGAAAGAAGAGAATTATAGATTTCAAGCCATTACTTTTGCTAAAAAAATGCGGGAAGAATTTAATGAGTTCCTAGAAAAGTGGAATTGTACGGTGCTTCCTTCTGTAACTAATTTCCTTTGTTTTCAACTACCGGATTCTACTTATTCAAAGGACTTTTTTGAGTATTTATTGGCAAAAGGATGCGTACTTCGCCATACCGAAAACTTTAAGGGATTGAATGGCTTGTGGTTTCGCGTCGGAATGAAAGAAAAGTCCCAGATGGAGCTTTTGCAAAAGGAGATGACCACATGGTTCGAGGAAAACTCGTCTTCATAACTGGTGGCGTTCGGAGCGGCAAGAGTAGCTTCGCCGAACAATATCTGATGAATGAGCAAGCAACCCGGAATGTCTATATAGCTTCTGGAGTAGCGGTGGATGGAGAAATGACAAAGCGTATTCAAAAACATCAAATAGATCGTGAAAGCTATCCAGTCGATTGGGTCACGACCGAGCAACCTCGCCATTTTGAACAAGTGATACCTACTATTCAATCAGGTGATGGGATTCTTTGGGATTGTGTGACGACATGGCTTGCAAATGAACTATATGAAGGTGAAATGGAAAAAGTAGAGAAACAATTATATCAAGCAATTGATCAGTTACTAGAAAAGGCAAAAGTTGTTGTTATTGTTTCAAATGAAGTACTTGATGAACCTTTATCAACCTATGAAAGTGTTATTCTTTATCAAAAGTGGATAGGACGAATTCACGTAAACCTTGTTGCAAAAGCAGACGAAGCATACGAGATGGAATATGGACTAAAACATCAGTGGAAATGAGGGTAAATAGGTGAATGGATTAATGGTACAAGGGACGGCTTCTAGTGTAGGAAAAAGTTTAGTATGTACTGCTATTTGTCGACTGTTAGCGGATGAAGGAAAACGAGTAGCACCTTTCAAGTCGCAAAATATGTCGAGCTTGAGTATTCAAACGGAGGAAGGTCTCGAAATTAGTGTTTCACAAGCACTGCAAGCACGGGCTGCAAAGACTCCATATTTACCGGAGATGAACCCAATATTACTGAAACCTACTAGAAATATGGAAACAGCCGTTATTATTCTTGGAAAAACAGAAAATCGAATGAATGGAATGGATTACCGAGAACAGTTTTTTACAGAAGGACAAAGGCTTATAAAAAATAGTTTGGCAACACTAGCTGATTCCTACGAATACGTGATTTTAGAAGGTGCAGGAAGTCCTGTTGAAATGAATTTAAAGGAGAGAGAATTAGTAAATATGCATGTTGCCGATTTAGCAAATGTACCGGTTCTCTTAGTAGCAAATATCGAGTATGGCGGAGTGTTTGCATCGATTGTTGGAACACTTGCATTACTGCCAGAAGCACAAAGAGCTAGAGTTAAAGGGATAATCATTAATAAGTTTCGCGGAGATCTTTCATTATTCCGAGACGGCATCGATTTCATAGAAGCGTATACAGGAGTAAACGTTTTAGGGGTTATCCCTTTTATGGACAATGAACTAGAAGAAGAGGATGGAGTAGCAAAAACGACCAATGCTGCTTCTGATGATCAAATAAATGAATGGGCACAACATGTTAAAAAGCATGTGAAATGGCAAGAGATACTGGCTATTTTAGAGGTGAATAAGTGACTAGTTTGTTGTTAGCACTTCAATTTTTCACCATTGTTCCCGTGAACAAAAATTTACCGATGGAGCGTAATCAAATAACTGGTATGTATAGTATTTACCCGTGGATAGGTGCTGCAATGGGAGGAGTAATTTGTTTACTTCTAACATTTGATTGGAGTTCACTTATGACAGCTTTTGGTGTTGTAATGCTTGGGGTTTTGTTAGCTGGGGGCCTTCATATGGATGGGTTTATCGATCTGTCGGATGCGTTTTTTTCTTATAAGGACAGAGCGAAACGTTTAGAAATTTTAGATGATCCTCGTGTTGGTGCATTCGGTGTGATGGCAGTCGTTTTTTTAGTTGTCGGGAAAATAATTATTGTTGCTGAAGTGCTATCATTCGACTCTTTTCACTGGATATTTCTTGTACTTATCCCCTTTTTTTCACGCGCAACGTTAACTGTTTTATTTGCGATAACGAAAAGTGCAAAAGAGAGTGGACTTGCATATTTCTTTAAAAAGAAGATGAATTCAAATGCTTTGCAAATAGCTACAAGTATGAATATTATTATTGGTATTATTGTATTAGGATGGATGACGGAATGGTTTATAGCGATCACATTTTTAGTCGTGATTTTCGCATTTATTCGCTTATATAGAAGTTGGGTATTGAAACATTTTGGTGGTGTTACCGGAGACATATTAGGTGCAAGTGTGGAACTTACGGAGGTGATATTGTGGCTTACCCTTTTACTGTTATTTTCATAAGGCATTTTCCAACGCAAGGAAATCAGCAAAAAAAGTATATTGGTTGGACAGATGAACCTATTTTAGAAGGAATAAAAACAAAAGAGTTATACGCCGAAAGAGGACAAATTGTAGGCAGTGATTTGCTAAGATGTAGGCAGACTGCAGGATTACTATTTGAACATATTTCCTACACTCCGATTGAAAATCTACGAGAATGTTCTTTTGGAGATTGGGAATATAAAACATATGAAGAGTTAAAAGAAAACCCAATATATCAGGCATGGATTGATAATCCACGGTCAGTAGCTCCTCCTAATGGAGAGTCACTAGATGATATGGAAGGCAGAGTAATATCCGTTTTTTATCAGTTGGTAGAAGAGATAAAGAATCCTATTTTCATTACACATGGTGGTCCAATCCGATATTTGTTATCCAAATTTATAGACAATGACAAGACTTTTTGGGAATGGGATGTCCCACATGGAAGTAAGTATACGCTGCACTGGGCAGATAAAAAAGATGTACTGGAGGGGAAACCGTGCACGTCATTTTGGGTGGAGCATTTAATGGAAAACGAGCATATGTAGAAAAAATGCTACACGTAGGTAGAAAACATCAGGTAGATTGGATAGATGCTGCATCTGAAACACAGGTCTTATCGCCAAATACAGAAGTGGTTGTTGTCTATGGTGTTGAACATATAGCAGAACCAGATTTGGGTATATTGCTTTTACAGATGGAACAATGGGATGAAGTTGTGGAAGTGATTGTCATTGCAACTGAAATTGGTAGAGGAATTGTGCCGATGGAAGCAAGCATGCGCAAATTGCGAGATGATGTAGGCAGGTTTTACCAACTATTATTTACGAAGGCGAATAGTGTCACACGGATTTGGTATGGCATATCACAAACGATAAAGGGAGATGGATTAGATGAAAATATATACAAAAACGGGCGATAAAGGACAAACAGGTTTAATCGGGGGAAGAACGAGTAAAGACGATATTCGAGTAGAAGCATATGGCACAATAGATGAAGTAAATTCATTTATCGGAAAAGCAGTGACAGAGTTAAATCCGGCTCTTTTTGCAGATATGTTAGAGGATTTAGAAACAATCCAGCACGAACTATTCGATTGTGGTGGAGATTTAGCGAATGTATCTAATAAACGTGTATACAAAATGACGGATGAACCAATCGAAGCAATGGAAAAACGCATTGATGTGCTAGTAGAAGAAGGACCGGCTCTAGAACGTTTTATCCTACCTGGAGGAACACCAGCAGCTGCAACACTTCATATTGCTCGTACAGTTACTAGACGTGCAGAACGTCTTGTAGTTACGCTCACAAAAGCAGAAGAGGATGTACCAGCAGTTGTGCAACGCTATTTGAATCGCCTATCTGATTATCTATTTGCAGCGGCAAGAGTTGCGAACTCGCGAGAAAATGTGTCCGATGTAGAATATATCCGAAGTGCAAAAGTATTTAAAAACGTAGGAAGCGTAAAAAAAGACGAGGAATAAGTATGATGAAATTAAGACTATGAGACTACTTCTGAAAAGAAGTGGTTTTTTTGTTTTTAGAGAGTGTTTTGCGTGGAACTCCGTGGATTTGTGTGTAACTGAGAGGGTTTGTGTGGAACGCGAGAGGGTTTTTGTGGAACTCCGAGGATTTACGTCGAAAATTAGGACTCTCCACCAAAAAAACATCCTCCAATATAACTATAAACAGAAAATTCTAGCAAATAACTATTGACTGAACACTCGCTCAGTTCTATTATTAATATAACTATATATTAATTTACTAAACAAATGGTATTCTATTCAAAATGTCATTTTACAACTCAAGAGGGGGAGAAATAAGATGAATCCATTATTAATCGCAAACTGGGTGCTGTTTTTCGCAGTCCTATTGTATGGAGTTGGTTTGTTCGCATATTTATTAAAAACAAGGTATGCATATATCAAACTTGGGAAAAAAGTTGAGTTTGAAGACAATATGAAAGAAAGGCTCGGCAAAATATGGGTTTATGTATTTGGACAAAAGAAACTATTAAAAGACAAGAAAAGTGGAATCATGCACGTTATGTTCTTCTATGGTTTCTTACTTGTTCAAGCTGGAGCAATTGATTTTATTTGGAAAGGTTTAGCGCCAGGTTCTCATTTACCACTTGGACCATTATATCCAGCGTTTACTTTCTTCCAAGAAATTGTCACATTACTTATTTTAGTAGCAGTTGTATGGGCGTTTTATCGCCGATATGTAGAGAAATTAGTTCGCTTAAAACGCGGATGGAAAAATGGTCTAGTGCTAATTTTCCTAAGTGGATTAATGCTTTCTGTTTTGATCGGTAATGGTATGGGAATGATTTGGCACGATCATAGTGCGGCTTGGACAGAACCTGTTGCATCAGCATTCGCTACTATTTTCGGATGGTTACCTGAAGTCGCTGCAGCCGCTGTTTTCTATGTTATGTGGTGGGTGCATTTAATAATCTTACTAACATTCTTAGTGTATGTTCCACAATCAAAGCATTTCCATTTGATCACTGGTCCTGCAAACGTTTACTTCCACCGTTTGGACAAAGTTGGCAAACTTCAACCGATCAATTTTGAAGAGGAAGAAGATGAGGAATCGGATGAAGAAACAGTACCTTCATTTGGTGTAGGTCGTATTCAAGATTTTACGCAAGCACAAATGATCGATCTATACGCATGTGTAGAATGTGGTCGCTGTACGAATATGTGTCCTGCAACAGGAACTGGTAAAATGTTATCTCCGATGGATTTAATCGTGAAACTTCGTGATCATTTAACATTCACAGGAGCTGTTGAAACGAAGAAAAAACCTTGGGTACCAGCATTAGCATTCCAAGGTACTAAAGGGAACCAACTTGCGATGGCTGCTGGAGCAGAAGGCGCATTAATTACAGATATTTATAGCCCATCTCTAATTGGAGACGTAATCACAGAAGAAGAAATTTGGGCTTGTACAACTTGCCGTAACTGTGAAGATCAATGTCCAGTAATGAATGAGCATGTTGATAAAATTATTGACCTTCGCCGTTACTTAGTAATGACGGAAGGGAAAGTAAACCCGGATGCACAACGCGCAATGACTAATATCGAGCGCCAAGGTAATCCATGGGGCCTTAACCGCAAAGAAAAAGAAAACTGGAGAGATGTTCGTCCAGATATTTATATTCCAACAGTAAAAGATGTATCAAAGGCGTCAGAAGAATTTGAATACTTATTCTGGGTTGGTTCCATGGGGTCATTTGATAGCCGTTCACAAAAAATAGCGTTATCATTTGCAAAATTGATGAACGAAGCTGGAGTGAAATTTGCGATACTAGGCAATAAAGAAAAGAACTCAGGAGACACACCACGTCGTCTTGGGAATGAGTTTTTATTCCAAGAGTTAGCAACTGCTAATATTAGTGAATTTGAAAAAGCTGGCGTAACAAAAATCGTAACAATTGATCCGCATGCATATAATATCTTTAAAAATGAATACAGTGATTTCGGTTGGAGTGGGGAAGTTCTTCATCATACAGAAATGTTGTACGATTTAGTACAAGCAGGTCGCTTGAAACCGCAATATGCAGTGGAAGAAACAATTACTTTCCATGATTCTTGTTACTTGGGTAGATACAACGAAGTATATGATGCACCTCGTGAAGTATTGAAAGCAATTCCAGGAGTTAAACTCGTTGAAATGGATCGTAACCGCGAATCTGGAATGTGTTGCGGGGCAGGTGGCGGACTAATGTGGATGGAAGAACATGTTGGGAATCGTGTCAATGTGGCCCGTACAGAACAAGCGTTAGAAGTGAATCCGACAATTATTTCATCTGGATGTCCATACTGCTTAACGATGTTATCAGATGGTACAAAAGCAAAAGAAGTAGAGGATACAGTAGGTACTTATGATATCGCTGAATTACTTGAACGTTCTATCTTTGGAGAAGTTCTCCCACCAGTGGAAGAAATAGAAGAAGAAGTAATTGTAGAGAAAATTATTCAATAATTAGATAATTCAGTATTGCCAAATTAATGCTAGTTTAGTAAACTAGAAATAACAATAAAAGGGAGTGGAAGCACTCTCTTTTACTTTCTAACAAAGTCGAGCGAGCGTTCAGTCAATTTTTATTTGATTCATTATGAAAACGATTTCAAAAAAGGGGTGGCTATTTTGACGAAGACAGTAATTTTGGATGGGGCACGTACGGCATTTGGGAAATTTGGTGGAGCTTTAAGTAGTTTAACGGCTTCAGACCTTGGTGGAGTAGCGATTAAAGAAGCGTTAACTCGTGCAGGGATTACAGCTGATCAAGTCGATGAAGTAATCATGGGGACGGTACTTCAAGCAGGGCAGGGGCAAATTCCATCTAGACAAGCGGCAGCAAAGGCAGGGATTCCTTGGTCTGTAAAAACAGAAACGATTAACAAAGTGTGTGCTTCAGGGATGCGTAGTGTAACGCTTGCAGACCAGTTAATTCGACTAGGAGACGAGGACATAATTGTTGCAGGTGGCATGGAATCGATGTCGAATGCTCCTTATTATTTACCAAAGGGACGTTTCGGACTTCGTATGGGAGATGCACAAATCGTAGACGGAATGATCTCTGACGGACTTTCTTGTTCATTTCATCCATTACATGTTCATATGGGAACATACGGTAACTCCACGGCAGAAAAGTTTGAGTTAAGCCGTGAAAAGCAAGATGCTTGGTCATTCCGAAGTCATGATCGTGCTTTAAAATCAATTGATAATGGAATTTTTGCAGAAGAAATAATTGCAGTAGAAATCCCACAACGCAAAGGGGATCTACTGAGCGTGAAAGAAGACGAGTCTCCACGACGTGGTACAACGCTTGCATCACTGGCTCAGCTAAAACCTGCATTTGGCAGCGAAGGAACCATTACAGCTGGAAATGCACCTGGGATTAACGATGGTGCTTGTGCAATGATACTGACGAATGAAGAAAAAGCAAAAGAGCTTGGAAAAGAGCCACTTGCTTATATATTAGGACATGCAGAAATAGCAATAGAACCAGAAAACTTCCCACAAACACCAGGATTAGTCATTAACAAATTACTAGAAAAAACCGGGAAGTCTCTGAAAGACATTGACCTATTTGAGATAAATGAAGCATTTGCAGCAGTTGCATTAGTAAGTAGTGAACTTGCTGGACTTGACGAAGAAAAAGTAAATGTAAATGGTGGAGCAGTAGCACTAGGGCATCCAATTGGTGCATCCGGAGCACGTATCATCCTTACATTAGCTTATGAGTTAAAACGTCGTGGTGGAGGAATTGGAATAGCTTCTATATGTTCCGGTGGTGGCCAAGGTGATGCAATTATGATTGAGGTTCCAAAAACAGGAGGACTACAAGCATGACAATCCAAACAATAATGGTAATCGGTGCTGGACAAATGGGTGCAGGTATTGCGCAAGTTTGTGCACAAGCAGGATTTGACGTGAAACTAAACGACCGTGAACAACAATTCTACGATCGTGGAATCCAAACAATTACGAAAAACCTATCACGTAACGTGGAAAAAGGCCGCATGACAGAAGATGAAAAACTAGCAGTCTTAAATAAGATTACGAAATCACTTTCGATCGAAGACGCAAGCGACGTGGATTTAGTAATAGAAGCGGCTGTAGAAAATATGGAAATCAAGCAATCTATTTTTAAACAATTAGATGAAATTACGCCAAAACATACGATTTTAGCAACAAACACATCGTCTCTACCAATTACTGAAATTGGAGCAGTTACAAAACGTCCAGAACAAGTAATTGGCATGCACTTTATGAATCCAGTACCAGTTATGAAGCTAGTAGAAATCATCCGCGGTTTAGCGACATCAGATGAAGTATACACAGCGATTGAAGAAATGACTAAAAAGCTAAGTAAAGTACCTGTAGAAGTAAATGATTTTCCAGGGTTCGTTTCCAATCGAATTCTAATGCCAATGATCAACGAAGCAATTTACACCCTCTATGAAGGGGTAGCAACAAAAGAAGCAATCGATGATGTGATGAAACTAGGCATGAATCACCCAATGGGACCACTCCAGCTAGCAGACTTTATCGGGTTAGATACATGTCTATACATTATGGAGATTTTACATGAAGGCTTTGGTGACAGTAAATACCGCCCATGTCCGTTACTGCGTAAGTACGTAAAAGCAGGCTGGTTAGGGAAAAAATCTGGTCGAGGCTTCTATATTTACGAGTAATAGAGGAGGCGCACATGATGGAACTAACATTCAACGAAGAGCAATTAATGATGCGTAACATGGTTCGTGATTTTGCGAAAACAGAAATTGAGCCATTTATTGAACGAATGGAACAAGGGGAATTTCCTCGAGAAATTATAAAGAAAATGGGCGAACTTGGCTTAATGGGAATAACAGTTCCCGAAGAGTACGGTGGGGCTGGAATGGACTATACAAGTTATATCATTGCAATTAATGAACTTTCCAAAATGAGCGCAGTAGTCGGAGTTATTTTATCCGTCCATACATCTGTTGGAACAAATCCAATTCTTTATTTCGGCAATGAAGTACAGAAAAACAAATATGTTCCGAAACTTGCTTCTGGTGAATACTTAGGTGCATTTTGTTTGACTGAGCCATCTGCGGGTTCAGATGCGGCATCATTAAAAACAAAGGCAGTTAAAAAAGATGATCATTATGTGCTAAACGGCTCGAAAGTATTTATCACAAATGGTGGAGAAGCGGATGTAAATATAGTCTTTGCATCAACGGATCCAAGCCTCGGTTCAAAAGGGATATCTGCTTTCATCGTTGAAAAGGAGACACCAGGTTTTATCGTCGGAAAAGATGAAAAGAAAATGGGCTTACATGGGTCTAGAACGGTTCAGTTAACCTTCGAAGATATGAAAATTCCTGTAGCGAACCTCCTAGGAGAAGAAGGCGACGGATTCAAAATTGCAATGGCCAACTTGAACGCTGGTCGCATTGGTATTGCAACGCAAGCACTTGGAATTGCAGAAGCGGCTTTTGAAGCGGCTGTGGGATATGCAAAAGAACGTGTGCAATTTGGTAAGCCAATTGCCGCAAACCAAGGAATTGGCTTTAAGCTTGCAGATATGGGGACGGCTGTAGAAGCTGCAAGACTACTTGTTTACCGGGCAGCAAGTTTGCACCAACAAAAAATTCCTTGTGGAAAAGAAGCATCGATGGCCAAGTTATTTGCTTCTAAAACAGCAGTAGATGTTGCGATTGAAGCGGTACAAGTTTTCGGTGGCTACGGCTATACAGAAGACTATCCAGTAGAACGCTACTTCCGTGATGCAAAAGTGACAGAAATCTACGAAGGCACAAGTGAAATTCAACGAATCGTAATCAGTAAACACCTAATAAATTAACTTTAGCTAGTATTTAATATAGGTAGAAAGTTTCGCTGATTGGAGCGAAAATCAGCTTGTAGAAACTAATTAAAACTAAAAAAGGGCGGGATAATAGATGAATTTTCAACTATCAGAAGAACATGAAATGATTCGTAAAATGGTACGTGGATTTGCAGAAAAAGAAGTAGCACCAACAGCAGCTGAGCGTGACGAAGAAGAAAGTTTTGACCGTGGAATCTTCGATAAAATGGCAGAACTAGGCCTAACAGGTATTCCTTGGCCAGAAGAATACGGCGGAATTGGATCTGACTATCTTGCCTATTGTATAGCTGTAGAAGAATTATCACGCGTAGATGCATCAATAGGTGTAACACTTTCTGCACATACTTCTCTTGCTGGATGGCCCATTTTCAAATATGGCAATGAAGAGCAAAAACAAAAATATCTTCGTCCAATGGCAGAAGGTAAAGCAATTGGTGGATATGGCTTAACAGAGCCAGGTGCAGGTTCAGATGCTGGGGGCATGAGAACGAATGCTAAATTAGATGGCGATGAATATGTATTAAATGGTTCGAAGATCTTCATTACAAACGGTGGTATTGCAGACACTTATGTTGTCTTTGCTGTAACGGATCCTGAATCGAAGCATAAAGGAACAAGTGCATTCATCATAGAAGCGGGCTTCCCAGGATTCTCAGTAGGGAAGAAAGAAAAGAAAATGGGGATTCGTTCTTCACCAACAACAGAAATAATTTTCGATAATTGCCGCGTTCCAAAAGAAAACCTTCTTGGAGAAGAAGGACAAGGGTTTATCATTGCAATGAAAACATTGGATGGTGGGCGAAACGGAATTGCTGCTCAAGCAGTCGGTATTGCACAAGGTGCGCTAGATGCATCCGTGAATTACGCAAAAGAGCGCGTTCAATTTGGCAAGCCAATCACAGCAAACCAAGGAATTTCATTCAAACTAGCAGATATGGCAACTTCAATCGAAGCGTCGCGTTTGTTAACATACCAAGCAGCTTGGCTTGAATCAAATGGTCTTTCTTACGGGAAAGAATCAGCGATGGCGAAACTAATGGCAGGCGATACAGCGATGAAGGTGACGACAGAGGCAGTACAAGTATTCGGTGGTTATGGCTATACAAAAGACTATCCAGTAGAACGCTTTATGCGTGATGCGAAAATAACTCAGATTTACGAGGGTACACAAGAAATTCAACGTCTTGTTATTTCTCGCATGCTGACAAAATAAACGTTGTCTATGGACAAGAAGCATGAAGTCCCGACCTCTGTGAAGGATGAAAGCCTCATTGAAAAAAGACGTCAACAAATAATTCGTGCAGCAGTTACATTATTCAAAGAAAAAGGCTTCCACCGAACAACTACGAGAGAAATTGCTAAAGCAGCCGGATTCAGTATTGGAACACTGTACGAATACATTCGAACGAAGGAAGATGTGCTCTATTTTGTATGCGATAGCATTTACAACGAGGTACATAACAAGCTCGTCGAAATTTCACATGAAAAAGGAACGATTGATGGTTTAACAACAGCCATTCGCCACTATTATGGGGTAATAGATGGCATGGAAGATGAGTTTGTTGTTATGTACCAAGAAACAAAATCTTTACCTAAAAGTGCGCTTGAATATGTACTCAATAAAGAATTAGAAATGGTTGATATTTTCCGGAAAATTCTTGTTGGCTGCAAACAAACAGGGGAACTTGAGCTAACAAAAGAACAATGTCATCTTTACGCCCATACACTAGTCGTCCAAGGACAAATGTGGGCATTCCGAAGATGGGCATTGCACAAGGAATATACAATCGAACAATTTACAGAACTACAACTAGAATACGTACTCAGAGGGATGGGGCGGTAAGTGCCAGTCACTGCACAAAGAAATGTACACAAACTAAGGGGGAACAACATGTCTACGATAGAAGTATACCGTCCAACAAATCACGTTCGTTTTGTATCAGCATCAAGTCTATTTGACGGACATGATGCATCAATTAATATTATGCGCCGTATTTTACAAGCAAGTGGAGCAGAAGTGATTCACTTGGGACACAACCGGTCAGTAGAAGAAGTAGTCAATGCCGCTATTCAAGAAGATGTGCAAGGAATCGCAATATCTTCCTATCAAGGTGGACATGTTGAGTATTTTAAATATATGAAGGATTTACTCGATGAACGAGGTGCGCCACATATTCGAATATATGGCGGCGGCGGTGGAGTAATCATTCCAAGAGAAATAAAAGAACTACAAGAATACGGGATTTCTGGTATTTTCTCACCTGAAGACGGCCGTAAACTAGGTCTTCAAGGGATGATCAATGAAATGTTAAGAGAGTGCGATGTGCCAACACAATCTTCCGGAGCAATAGATGAAATTGCATCTGTTACTACTGAAGACCTTCCGCAGCTTGCACATTTAATCACGGTTGCAGAAGAAGCGCATCAAACACAAGATCCTGAAGCGATATCCATGCTAGAGCAAGCAAAGAGTCTTTCAAAAGGTACACCAGTGCTTGGTATTACAGGAACTGGAGGAGCAGGAAAAAGTTCGTTAACGGATGAATTAATTCGCCGCTTCCTTCAAGAACTTCCGGATAAGAAAATAGTCGTTCTATCGATTGATCCAACGAAACAAAAAACGGGTGGAGCTTTACTTGGAGACCGTATTCGTATGAATGCAATCTTTAACAAACGCGTATATATGCGTAGTTTAGCAACTCGTGGATCCCGTACAGAATTGTCAGGAGCTCTTGCAGATGTTCTAGATGTAGTGAAAGTTGCTGGCTTTGATTTAATCATTGTTGAAACAAGTGGTATCGGGCAAGGTGATGCTGAAATCGCTAATGTATCAGACGTTTCCATGTATGTGATGACAAGTGAGTTCGGTGCGCCGTCTCAATTGGAAAAAATCGACATGATTGACTATGCAGATTTAATTGTTATCAACAAATTCGAACGTAAAGGTTCCGAAGATGCACTTCGTCAAGTACAAAAACAGTATCAACGAAGCCGTGAACTTTGGCATGATGATATAGGTACGATGCCGGTTTATGGAACAATTGCTAGCCAATTCAATGATAAAGGAACGAATTCTTTATTTGCGGCATTGGTTGGAGTGTTGAATAAAAAAACAGGATCTGATTGGGAAACGTCTTTCGATCAATTCGTCAAAACACAGAAGCAAAATGTCATCATTCCAAATGATCGTTACTATTACCTTCGTGAAATTACAGACACTGTTCGTGGATATCATAAAAAATCAGAAGAACAAGTTGCTTTTGCAAGACGATTATTCCAACTAGAAGGTGCAATTCAAGAAGTAAAAGAAAAAGCTCCAAATGATGTATTGGTTCAATCACTCGAGTCTTTAGTAAATGGTGTACGGGAGGAATTAACAGCTGAATCTAAGCGTATATTAGAAAACTGGGATGCTTTGAAAGAGGCATACGCTGGAGATGAATTTGTCACAAAAGTTCGTGATAAAGAAATTCGTACCGTTCTGCGCACAGAAAGCTTATCTGGTTTGAAAATACCACGAGTGGTACTTCCTGCATTCGTCGATTATGGCGAGATTTTAAAATGGGTGTACAAAGAAAATGTTCCAGGTTCATTCCCATATACAGCAGGAGTTTTCCCTTTCAAACGTGAAGGAGAAGATCCAAAGCGTCAATTTGCTGGAGAAGGAACACCAGAACGTACGAATCGCCGGTTCCATTATTTGTCGAAAGATGATGATGCGAAACGTTTATCTACTGCATTCGATTCAGTAACACTTTACGGAGAAGATCCAGATCACCGTCCGGATATTTATGGGAAAGTTGGAGAATCAGGTGTAAGTGTTTGTACATTAGATGACATGAAAAAGTTATATGATGGCTTCGATTTATGCGCACCAGCTACTTCTGTGTCGATGACGATTAATGGACCTGCTCCAATTATTTTAGCAATGTTCATGAATACAGCAATTGATCAGCAAGTTCGCATTCGGGAAGTAGAACTGGGACGCACACTAACTTTAGAAGAATATGTGGAAGTGAAAGATGCAACGCTTCAAGTAGTTCGAGGCACAGTTCAAGCGGATATTTTGAAAGAAGATCAAGGACAGAATACTTGTATTTTCTCTACAGAATTTGCATTGCGTATGATGGGTGATATTCAACAGTATTTCATCGATAAAAAAGTGCGTAACTATTATTCTGTTTCCATTTCCGGCTACCATATAGCGGAAGCAGGTGCGAACCCAATTTCACAGCTTGCATTTACTCTTTCAAATGGCTTCACTTTTGTCGAGTATTACTTAAGTCGTGGCATGAACATTGATGACTTTGCACCAAACTTATCGTTCTTCTTCTCGAATGGATTGGACCCAGAGTACACAGTGATCGGGCGCGTAGCTCGTCGAATTTGGGCAGTAGTAATGCGTGATAAATACGGCGCAAATGATCGCAGTCAAAAGCTTAAGTACCATGTTCAAACATCTGGACGTAGCTTGCATGCACAGGAAATTGACTTCAATGACATTCGTACAACGCTACAAGCATTGATGGCATTACAAGATAACTGTAATTCTCTACACACAAATGCTTACGATGAAGCAATTACAACACCAACAGAAGAATCGGTTCGTCGAGCAATGGCGATTCAAATGATCATCACAAAAGAGCATGGTTTGTCGAAAAATGAAAATCCACTACAAGGTGCATTCATCGTGGATGAGTTAACGAACCTTGTAGAAGAAGCAGTATTAACCGAATTTGACCGTATTAATGATCGTGGCGGCGTACTTGGTGCGATGGAAACACAATACCAACGAGGTAAAATTCAAGAAGAATCGATGTTTTATGAAATGAAAAAACATACTGGTGAACTACCAATTATCGGTGTGAATACTTACTTAAATCCAAATCCTGCTACAGAAGAGGATATTAACAATATGGAAATAGCGCGTGCTACAAAAGACGAAAAAGACACACAAATCGTCAATTTACGAAACTTCCAAGCTAAAAGCCCTACTGAAACAGAGGAAGCACTTAATCGTTTAAAACAAGTAGCGGTAACTGGCGGCAATATCTTTGAAGAGCTTATGTCAACTGTTCAAAAAGCAAGTCTTGGACAAATTACAAATGCTTTATACGAGGTTGGTGGACAGTACAGAAGAAATATGTAAAAGTTAAGTGTCTCGAGGAAAATCGAGACACTCTTTCTTTTTTTTTGTATAATAAACTTAAAATGTTGAGAAGGAGCACTAGCATGAAAAAACCAATTCACATAATGGTCATTATAATACTGCTACTTCTAACATTTTTCCTATATAATAAGAGACTGGGCTCAATTCCATTGTTGATACTATCAATTTATTTATTCGGTTTGGCTGGTTCAAACATATCCCTTTTCAAAAAGAGTAAATGAAGGTAGCATATTACATAAATGTTTGTATATAATGGGATGTATGCAAACGGACACAGAAAGGACGTGCAACGAATTGAAATTTCGTAAAATGACTTTAGCACAACTACGAGAAGAATCGTTTATAGATTTAGGATATGCGATTTTAGAAGATAAAAAGAATTCCTTAACACTAGGTGAATTATTTACAGAAATTCAAACCCTAAATGAATTTACAGATGAGGAAATGGCAGAACGTAAGCCGCAATTCTATACAGATATGAACATCGATGGCCGCTTTTTAGCAATTGCTGAAAACCAATGGGGTCTTAGAGAATGGTATCCAGTAGAACAGATTGAAGAAGAATCAGCTCCTACAGTTAAAGTTCGTAAAAAGAAATCAAAAACTTCTGATGATCTAGATGATATGGAAGAAGATGAAATTATTTTCGAAGAAGAATTTGATGAATTTGCAGAAGACGACGATGACGACGACGAAGATGAAGTAGTTGGATTTGTTGAAGTTGGAGTTGAAATCGATGAAGTAGTTGAAGAAGATATAATCGATGAAGAAGAAGACGAATTTGAAATCGATGAAGATTTGGACGATGAAGATGATGAGGAAGAAGAATAATTCTTGACTTCTTTCCCAATCCGCTATAAGATTTTATTGGGCTCTTTTTGAAGAGACATTATCCATGTGTATACGCGCTCCCCTGCAATATAGCAGGCGGAGCGCTTTTTATTATTATATAGGCTTGTCCAGATTCGTATTAATGCCTGTCGAATATGGATATAAATATGCCAAGGCGAAATTGATTACATATAGGAGGAACACAAAAATGACTAAATTTATATTTGTAACAGGTGGGGTTGTATCTTCACTTGGTAAAGGAATTACAGCTGCATCTCTTGGGCGTCTTTTGAAAAACAGAGGATTGAACATAACAATTCAAAAATTTGATCCTTACATCAACTTAGACCCAGGTACGATGAGTCCATATCAACACGGAGAAGTTTTTGTAACAGATGACGGAGCAGAAACTGATTTAGATTTAGGTCACTATGAGCGTTTTATCGACATTAACCTAAATAAATACTCTAATATCACAACAGGAAAAGTATATTCTTCTGTTCTAAGAAAAGAACGTCGCGGTGATTACAATGGTGGAACAGTTCAAGTAATTCCACATATTACGAATGAAATTAAAGATCGACTGTTCTTGGCAGCAAAAGAAACAAATGCAGATATCGTAATTACAGAAATTGGCGGAACAGTAGGCGATATCGAATCACTTCCATTCCTAGAAACAATTCGTCAAATGAAACGTGACGTTGGTAATGACAATGTTATGTATATTCACTGTACACTAGTTCCATTCATCAAAGCTGCAGGTGAAATGAAAACAAAACCAACACAACATAGTGTAAAAGAATTGCGCAGCCTAGGTATTCAACCAAACGTAATTGTCCTACGTTCTGAAATGCCAGTTCCTCAAGATATGAAAGATAAAATTGGGCTTTTCTGTGATCTTAAACCAGAAGAAGTAATTGAGTGTATCGACGCTGACACTCTATACGAAATCCCATTAAATCTTCAAGCACAAAATTTAGATCAAATTGTTGTAGATCATTTGAAATTAAATACAAAACCAGCAGATATGACTGATTGGAAAGCTTTAGTAGACCAAGTGAAATCATTATCGAAAAAAGTTCGTATTGGCTTAGTTGGTAAATACGTAGAACTTCAAGATGCATACATTTCAGTTGTAGAAGCAATGAAACATGCTGGATTCCAATTCGATGCAGATGTAGAAGTGAAGTGGGTAAATGCAGAAGAAGTAAATGATGCAAATGTTGCAGAAATACTTTCAGATGTAGACGGAATCATAGTTCCTGGTGGATTTGGAGACCGCGGAGTAGAAGGGAAAATCTCTGCTACTAAATTTGCACGTGAAAACAATGTTCCTTTCCTAGGTATTTGTTTAGGTATGCAACTTGCTACAATAGAATTTGCTCGTTCAATTCTTAAACTAGAAGGAGCTCATTCTACAGAGTTAGATCCAACTACAGAACATGCAATCATCGATTTATTGCCAGAACAAAAAGATGTGGAAGACTTAGGCGGAACACTTCGTCTTGGACTTTTCCCATGTAAATTAACTCCTGGTTCTAAAGCGCACCAAGCATATGGCGAAGAGCTAGTGTACGAACGTCATCGTCATCGTTACGAGTTCAATAATGAATTCCGTGAAGCATTTGAAGCAGCAGGATTTATGTTCTCTGGTACAAGCCCAGATGGTCGTCTTATCGAAATCATCGAGCTTCCAGATCACCCATTCTTCGTAGCTTCTCAGTTCCACCCAGAATTCGTATCACGTCCACAACGTCCACAACCGTTGTTCCGTGAATTCATCAAAGCTTCTGTAGGTGAATAAGAACAAATCTTTAACTTTAAGTTAAAAGAAAAGGAATAGGTGAGAAAGTGACATAGTCACTTTCTCACCTATTTTTGTATTTTTAGAAGGGGATTGTGGAGCTCAAGAGTGTTTGTGTGGAACTCGAGAGTCTTCTCCTCTTATCATAAATTTACACTTTTTTACTTAAATAAATAAAATATTATCAAAAGGAAAAAATATGTTAAAATATAATAAAGATAAATACACCAAAATACTCAACTTACTCAATATTATATGGAGATAATTAAATTTTCTGATAATTTAAAAAGGTGAAGTGGATATATATGGCGAATATAAAGAGAATAAGATATATAAAAAAGGGGAGTAAGTTATGGTAAAACATATCTTAATAGTCGATGATCAGTTAGGCATAAGATTGCTTTTAGAAGAGGTGTTTTTACAAGAAGGATATAAAGTAAGTTTAGCTTCTAATGGATTGGAAGCGTTAGCAACTGTTGAAAAGGAAAATATTGACGGTATTTTATTGGACATGAAAATTCCAGGGATGGATGGAATTCAGATCTTAAGGAAGCTAACAAAAGAATGGTCGAATACTCCAGTGATGATGATGACTGCATATGGTGAGTTAGATTTAATCCAAGAATCAAAGGATTTAGGAGCGGTCGCCTATTTTATAAAACCTTTTGATATATTTGAAGTAAGAGATGCAGTCCGTGATTTATTAAATAAGTAGGTCATAAGCAGGCAGTGGAAAACATCGCCTGTTTTTGTTATGATTAGAAAAGAAACTGGAGGACGTCGTTTAAACAAAGACAAGCAAATTTCGCTTTATGATGAGGAACGCTTAACTTCACTTTAGCAAAATGTAATTTGGCCTTGGGTAGCTCACGTCTAGCAAATAACCAGATAGAAAAAGTATGAAAAGAAATGAATATAAAAGGTAAATAGAGGAGGTCCATTTGAATGGCTTTAGTATCAATGAAAGAAATGCTTGAAAAAGGAAAAAAAGAAGGTTATGCAGTAGGGCAATTTAATATTAATAACCTTGAATTTACTCAAGCTATTTTACAAGCAGCAGAAGAAGAAAAATCTCCAGTTATTTTAGGAGTATCTGAAGGTGCAGCAAAATATATGGGTGGTTTCATATCCGTTGTATATATGGTAAAAGGATTAATGGAATCGTATCAAACAACAGTTCCAGTTGCGATTCACTTAGATCATGGCTCGAGCTTTGAAAAATGTAAAGAGGCGATTGACGCTGGTTTCACATCTGTCATGATTGACGCTTCCCACCACGCATTTGAAGAGAATGTGGAAGTTACTTCTAAAGTAGTGGAATATGCACATGCACGTAATGTTTCAGTAGAAGCTGAATTAGGAACAGTTGGTGGACAAGAAGACGATGTTATAGCTGAAGGTGTAATTTATGCAGATCCAGTTGAATGTGCAGAATTAGTAAAACGTACAGCGATCGATTGCTTAGCACCAGCATTAGGTTCCGTTCACGGTCCATACAAAGGTGAACCAAACTTAGGGTTTAAAGAAATGGAAGAGATTGCAGGGCTTGCAGATTTACCGCTAGTATTACATGGTGGTACTGGAATTCCGACACATGATATCGAGCGTTCTATTTCTCTTGGGACAGCAAAAATTAACGTCAATACTGAAAGTCAAATCTCTGCAACAAGAGCAATTCGTGCATATTTAGATGAACATCAAGAACAATACGATCCACGTAAATACCTGACACCAGCACGTGACGCGATTAAAGCAACAGTAATTGGTAAAATGCGCATATTTGGAAGTTCAAACAAAGCATAAGATAGCAACTTAAATAGAAAGAAGAAGCGTTCAATTTAGTTTGAACCTTCTCCTATTTTTCCATCCTGAGGAGGATAATAATCATATGAAATTTTTTATAGATACTGCTAACTTTGAAGAAATAAAAGAAGCGCACGCATGGGGTATTTTGTCAGGCGTAACAACGAATCCATCCTTAGTAGCGAAAGAAAATATTTCTTTTCATGATCGTCTTCGTGAAATTACTGATTTAGTTGATGGTTCTGTCAGTGCAGAGGTAATCGCATTAGACGCAGAAGGTATGATTAAAGAAGGACGCGAGCTTGCTGCAATTGCTCCGAATATCACTGTGAAACTACCAATGACTCCCGAAGGTTTAAAAGCATGTTCAGTATTCCGTTCTGAAGGTATTAAAACAAATGTAACGCTTATTTTTAGTGCAAACCAAGCATTATTAGCAGCGCGTGCAGGAGCGACATATGTATCTCCTTTTCTTGGCCGTTTAGATGATATTGGACATGATGGTATGGAACTTATTGCTAAAATTGCGCAGATTTTTGAAATTCATAACATCGAAACAGAAATTATTGCTGCATCGATTAGACATCCACAACATATTACAGATGCTGCACTAAACGGTGCACATATAGCTACAACACCGATTAAAGTATTAAAACAACTATTCCACCATCCTTTAACGGATAAAGGCATTGAAGGATTTCTAACGGATTGGAACAATCGTAAAAGCGAGTAACAAGACGAAGGAGAAACATATGGAAGTTTATAAAATAAGAGGTGCAAAACGTCTTCAAGGGACGATTAAAGTGAGTGGAGCCAAAAATAGCGCAGTTGCACTAATTCCTGCATCTTTATTGGCTGATTCTCCTGTTACAATTGAAGGTCTACCGGAAATATCGGATGTTTTAACATTGAAAGAAATTTTAGAAGAAGTAGGGGCTATTGTTACTTTTGAAAATGGAACAATGACGATTGATCCGACAAACGTAGTAGATATGCCATTACCAAATGGCAATATTAAAAAACTTCGTGCTTCATATTATTTAATGGGCGCCCTTTTAGGAAGATTCAAAAAGGCTGCTATCGGGTTACCAGGTGGTTGCCATTTAGGACCACGTCCAATAGATCAGCATATTAAAGGCTTTGAAGCATTAGGAGCTAAAGTAACAAATGAGCACGGTGCCATTTATTTACGTGCAGAAGAATTAGCAGGAGCTAAAATTTATCTAGACGTAGTAAGTGTTGGCGCAACTATTAATATAATGCTTGCAGCAGTAAAGGCAAAAGGTAGAACGATTATTGAAAATGCAGCAAAAGAGCCAGAAATTATTGATGTTGCAACATTATTATCCAATATGGGTGCGAAGATCAAAGGTGCAGGTACAAATGTTATTCGAATTGATGGTGTAGAAGAATTACATGGTACTAAGCACACAATCATTCCAGATCGTATTGAGGCAGGTACATTTATGATTATGGCAGCAGTTGCAGGTGACGGTATTACGATTGATAATGTTATTCCATTTCATGTGGAAGCATTAACGTCAAAGCTTCGTGAAATGGGTGTAAAGGTAGAAGTATTTGAAGAAAAAATATTCATACCTAAAACAACTAGTATACAAGCTGTCGATGTTAAAACGCTTGTATATCCAGGTTTTCCAACCGATTTACAGCAGCCTTTCTCTGTACTAATGACACAAGCAACTGGTTCTTCTGTTATTACTGACTCCATTTATTCTGCTAGGTTTAAGCAAATTGATGAGCTTCGCAGAATGAGTGCGAATGGTCGTGTAGATGGACGTACTGCTGTTATCAATGGTCCTACAAAATTAGAAGCAGCAATCGTTCGTGCGAGTGATTTACGAGCTGGAGCAGCATTAGTTATTGCAGGTTTGATAGCAGATGGAGAAACGGAAATCCAAGATATATACCATATAGAACGTGGGTATAGCTCAATTGTTGAGAAACTTCAAGGACTCGGAGCGGACATTAGACGCGTACAGATCGAAGAAATAGAAGTGAATAATGACTAAATTTTTTCTATTCATAATGGACAAATATGCTACAATGATACAGGAAGAAACACAGTACGGAATAATAAGAAACGTAAAAACAGGGGGCAGACATTAGATGGAACGTAGTTTATCAATGGAGTTAGTTCGTGTAACAGAAGCAGCAGCAATAGCATCAGCACGCTGGATGGGACGCGGATTGAAAAATGAAGCAGATGACGCAGCAACTACTGCAATGCGTACGGTATTTGACACAATCCCAATGCGAGGTGTTGTAGTTATTGGAGAAGGTGAAATGGACGAGGCACCAATGTTATACATTGGTGAAAAACTTGGTCTTGGAACTGATGGACCTGAAGTTGACATTGCAGTGGATCCTTTAGAAGGTACAAATATCGTTGCTGCAGGTGGATGGAATGCACTTGCAGTACTTGCAGTTGCAGATCGTGGAAATCTACTTCATGCTCCAGATATGTATATGGAGAAACTAGCTGTAGGCCCTGAATCTGTAGGTCAAGTTGATATAAATGCATCTGTTTTAGACAATTTAAAAGCAGTTGCACGTGCAAAAAATAAAAATATTGAAGATGTAGTGGCTACAATTTTAGGCCGCCCTCGTCATCAACAAATTATCGATGAAATTCGTGCTACAGGAGCTCGCATTAAGTTAATCACAGATGGCGATGTTGCAGGAGCTATTAACACAGCATTTGATGATACAGGAGTAGATATTTTATTCGGTATGGGTGGAGCACCTGAAGGGGTAATCGCAGCTGTAGGTTTAAAATGTTTAGGTGGAGAAATCCAAGGAAAACTTGTACCACAAGATGAAGCAGAGCTTGCACGTTGTATCAAAATGGGTCTAGACGTAAACAAAATCTTACGTATGGAAGATCTAGTAAAAGGCGATGATGCAATTTTTGCAGCAACTGGTGTTACAGACGGAGAACTTCTTCGTGGAGTACAATTTAAAGGTGCTTTCAGTTCGACGCATTCTATCGTTATGCGTGCGAAATCAGGTACAGTAAGATTTGTTGAAGGCCGCCATAGCTTAAGTAAAAAACCAAACTTAGTGTTATAAGGTTGATCTTTCCTTATGAATACCCGACTACTTAGTAGTCGGGTATCCTCTACTATAAGTCTTTAGCATCCCGCTTTGCTTATTAACTTCATTCCCTATTTACCCAAAAAAAATAGTAAAACTAAAAATAAAATAAAGAATGGTGCGACTTGCCGATGACACAAACAACAATTAATGAACTAGAAAACATGACACTGAAAGAACTTTATGCCCTTGCGCGTAAATTTAAAGTAGCAGCATACAGTAAGTTATCTAAAAAAGAGCTTATTTTTGCTATTTTAAAATCCCGTGCAGAGCAAGAAGGTTTCTTCTTTATGGAAGGTGTTTTAGAAATCATTCAGCAAGAAGGATTTGGATTCTTGCGTCCGATTAACTATTCTCCTAGCTCAGAAGATATTTATATTTCTGCTTCACAAATTAGAAGATTTGATCTTCGTAATGGAGACAAAGTTACTGGTAAAGTACGCCCTCCAAAAGAAAGTGAACGTTATTACGGATTATTGCATGTAGAGCTTGTTAATGGAGAAGACCCTGAAACAGCGAAAGAACGTGTACATTTCCCGGGTCTAACAGCATTATATCCAGATCGTCATATTAAGTTAGAAACAAATTCTGATCATTTATCCACTCGTATTATGGATTTAGTGTCGCCTGTTGGATTTGGACAGCGTGGATTAATCGTTGCTCCTCCTAAAGCAGGAAAAACATTATTGATAAAAGAAATTGCTAATTCAATTACAACCAATTATCCGAATGCAGAATTAATTGTTCTATTAATAGATGAGCGTCCAGAAGAAGTAACAGATATCGAGCGCTCTGTAAAAGCAGATGTTGTAAGTTCGACGTTTGATGAAGTACCAGAAAACCATGTAAAAGTGGCAGAGCTTGTACTAGAAAGAGCGATGCGTTTAGTAGAACATAAACGTGATGTCATCATTTTAATGGATTCTATTACGCGTCTTGCTCGTGCCTACAACTTAGTAATTCCACCAAGTGGACGTACATTATCAGGTGGTATTGACCCGGCAGCGTTCCATCGTCCAAAACGATTTTTCGGTGCTGCACGTAATATTGAAGAAGGCGGAAGCTTAACAATTTTGGCTACGGCTTTGATCGATACTGGATCTCGTATGGATGAAGTAATTTACGAAGAATTTAAAGGGACAGGAAATATGGAGCTCCACTTAGATCGTCATCTTGCAGAGCGTCGTATTTTCCCAGCATTAGATATTCGTCGTTCTGGGACAAGAAAAGAAGAGTTGCTTATACCAAAAGAGCAATTGGATAAACTTTGGGCTATTCGTAAAACATTCTCAGATTCTCATGATTTCACAGAACGGTTCATGAAAAAGCTTGGACAAACAGATACGAACGAAGCATTTTTTGAGCAGTTAGCAGGAGAAATGAAAGCCCACCGTAGCGGAAAAGTTACTTTATAAATTAACTTTTCTATCTAAATAGAATTAAGTACTTGTAATTATATTCCGCCCGTGGTACTATATTAACGTGAGTTTATACATTTCTGTTACATATACGATTGATTGTTATCGGATCGTGTAAGGTATCAGTTTCATAACCAACTCTGTTCCAGATGGTTCAGGGCGAGAGGAGAGATAGTAATGAAAGCAGGAATTCATCCAGATTACAAAGAAGCAACAGTATCATGTTCATGTGGTAACGCATTCACAACTGGTTCTGTAAAATCTGACATTAAAGTCGAGTTCTGTAACGAATGTCACCCATTTTATACTGGGCGTCAAAAATTCGCAGCAGCAGATGGCCGTGTGGATCGTTTCAACAAAAAATACGGTATCAAAGAAGACATTCAAGAATAAGAAACCAAATACCTGTAAGGCACACCGTGCTTTACAGGTATTTTTAATTTATTTCTGTTATATATTAAGCAATATAAAAGTGCCGATACATACTTCTATATGTTATAAATAGAAGAGATAATATAGAGAACGATTTACAAGGAGAAATAATATGGCCCAATTATTTTTTAAGTACGGTGCGATGAATAGTGGAAAGTCGATTGAAATACTAAAAGTAGCTCATAACTATGAAGAACAAAATAAACCAGTCCTAATATTTACTCCCGGCATAGATACACGCGATGAAGTAGGATATATATCGAGTAGGATTGGACTTAAAAGAAAAGCTACAGCTATTTACGATGATACGAATTTATATGAACTAGTAAGTGCGCAAACTTTAACACCTTACTGCATCTTAATCGATGAAGTGCAATTTCTGAAAAAAGAGCATGTTTTACAACTAACAAAAGTAGTAGACGAGTTAAATATCCCAGTAATGGGGTTTGGTCTTAAAAATGATTTTCAAAATGAAATGTTTGAAGGCAGTCGCTATATGTTAATCTATGCGGATAAAATTGAAGAAATGAAAACGATATGTTGGTTCTGTCATAAAAAAGCGATTATGAATTTACGGGTGGACGAAGATAGAAAACCAGTATACACTGGCGAGCAAATTCAAATCGGTGGAAATGATTCCTATTATCCGGTATGCAGAAGATGCCATGCCAATCCACCTTTGTAAAAATATAACTGTTGATTATTAAATATTTTGTTGATTGCAGTGAAAGGCGGCGACTCCAGCGGGAAAAGCGTGTCCAGGTGAGACCCCGCAGGAGCGTAGCGACGAGGGGGCTCACGGACCGCCCGCGGAAAGCGTCCGCCTGTAACGGAAATCAACAGTATAGTTTGTATTTTAGCGGAGCCCTATAAAAAAGGTTAGTGTACAAAGACTAAAAGAACGAGGTGAGGTCCATGTTTGATCGTTTACAATCGGTAGAAGATCGTTACGATAAGTTAAACGAATTACTAAGTGACCCAGAAGTGGTCAATGATTTAAATAATTTAAGGAAATATTCAAAAGAACAATCCGATTTACAAAATACGGTGGATGCATATCGTGAATATAAAGAAGTGAAGAGCCAGTATAAAGAAGCAAAGATTATGCTAGAAGATAAGCTAGATGCTGAAATGCGCGATATGGTCAAAGAAGAAGTAACTGATTTAGAAGCTCAAATTGAAGAGCTTGAAGCACGACTAAAAATATTATTAATACCGAAAGATCCAAATGACGACAAAAACGTTATTATGGAAATTCGCGGAGCGGCAGGTGGAGATGAAGCTGCACTTTTTGCAGGTAACCTTTTCCGTATGTACAGTCGTTTTGCAGAAACCCAAAACTGGAAAGTTGAAATTATGGACTCAAACCCAACAGGACTTGGTGGCTTTAAGGAGATTATTTTTATGATCAATGGTGCTAACGCCCATTCGAAAATGAAATATGAAAATGGTGCGCACCGAGTACAACGTGTTCCAGAAACTGAATCGGGTGGCCGTATTCATACATCGACTGCGACAGTTGCAGTACTTCCGGAAGTAGAGGAAGTAGAAGTAGAAATTCATGACAAAGAAATTCGTACCGATACATTTGCATCATCTGGTGCAGGTGGACAATCAGTTAACACAACCATGTCCGCTGTCCGTTTGACGCATTTACCAACTGGTATTACAGTTTCCATGCAAGATGAAAAATCACAAATAAAAAATAAAGAAAAAGCAATGAAGATTCTTAGAGCGCGTGTTGCCGATAAATTCCATCGAGAAGCACAAGCAGAATATGATGCTGTGCGAAAATCAGCAGTTGGAACAGGTGACAGATCTGAACGAATTCGCACGTACAATTATCCACAAAATCGTGTAACAGATCACCGTATTGGATTAACGATTCAAAAACTAGACCAAATTTTAGAAGGCAAGCTGGACGAAGTAATTGATGCACTAATTTTAGAAGACCAAGCGGAAAAACTAGAAAGATTGAATGACTCCAATGTGTAAGACAATTTATGAGGCCCTCAATCGGGCTTCTTCTTTTTTAGTAGAAAATAATCGAGAAAAAGAAGTAGCTAGATACTTATTGCAGCATGTTCTTGGAAAAAGTTATTCACAACTCATGATGGCCATGTACGAAGAGATATCCACAGGTGACTTCGGGACGTTTTGGGCATATATCGAAGAGCACGCAACTGGACGTCCGTTTCAATATATTATCCAGCAAGAAACGTTTTACGGTCGAGATTTCTTTGTGAACGAAGATGTTCTAATTCCACGTCCAGAAACAGAAGAGTTAATAGAAGAAGTGGAAAAACGCACACAATCTCTTTTTGATGCAAATAATACCGTAAAACTTGCTGATATAGGTACTGGCAGTGGAGCAATCGCGATTTCTATAAAAAAAGAAATACCTAGGTTACAAGTTACCGCCACTGATATTTCGTCAGCTGCACTAGCAGTAGCAATGAAAAATGCTCAAATTTTAAGTGCGGATATTACGTTTAAACAAGGTGATTTACTAGAACCGATTCAGGATCAAAAATGGGATATAGTCTTGTCGAATCCCCCGTACATTGGACATGATGAAGCAAAAACTCTTTCAGATACTGTCATAGATTATGAACCACATCTGGCATTATTTGCAGAAGAAGATGGATTGCAACTGTATCGTAAAATGGCGCAGCAGCTGCCTGATATGATGAATAAGGCTAGTTTCATTGGCTTTGAAATAGGATATGAACAAGGTTTAGCAGTGCAAGAAATGCTTCAAGTAGCTTTTCCAAATGCATTGGTAGAAGTGGTGCAAGATATGAATAAAAAAGATCGTTTCGTTTTTTGCACAATAGTTGAATAAAATATGAATCTATTGGTAACAATGCTCCTAAGGGGGAATGGACAATGTTACCAGATTACGAGATAAAGAGAGCAACTAGTGCTGTACAAAAAATAGATTCGATTATTTTATTTATATGGATGTTACTAATCATGCAATTGATTTTATTTCTTCTATTTCAACAAACGGATCAAGCAGATGGAATGCGTTTTCGATTAATAGCAAATAGCAATACTATAGAAGATCAGCAAATCAAAAATGAAATAAAAGAGTCAATCGAGCCGATATTAATGAAGTATGAAAGTAATCCACAAAATGCTGTGGATGAACTAAAACCAATTGTGGATAAGTTGTCAGAAAAGTTAGACGAAAAAATTATTATATCCACAGGGCTAGCGTTATTTCCACCAAAAGTGTGGAATGAAGGAATTTCAACTCAAAAACAGGTAGATTCGATCGTTATTAAGATTGGAAATGGACGTGGGGATAACTGGTGGTGTGCATTATTTCCAAAAGTTTGTTACAAAGATGAAGAAGTAGAAGAAAAGCCGAAATTCTTTGTTTGGGAATGGTTTAAAGATAAGTTTTTCACATAATTATCCACAAAATTCAGAAGGTTATTAACATTTTGTGTATAAGTTCACTAGAAAGGAGGAATAACGAGATGAAAACGGAAATAGCGAGTGTGGATAACTTATCCACAAAAGAGAAAGGTTATGCACAGGCTGTGGATTTGTTGAAAGCTGGGGAAACGGTCGCTTTTCCAACAGAAACAGTTTACGGTTTAGGAGCTGATGCTACCAACGAAGATGCAGTTCGCAAAATCTTTGAAGCAAAAGGTAGACCGCAAGATAATCCTCTTATTGTTCATGTAGGGGGAGTAGAGGAAATTTTGGCATTTACTACTTATATTCCAGAAGTAGCTGGTTTTTGTATCGATGCATTTTGGCCGGGTCCGCTTACATTAATATTACCGTTAAAACCAAATTCTCTTGCAAAAAATGTTTCCGCTGGACTAGATTCAGTAGGCGTCCGTATGCCAGAACATCCAGTAGCTCTTGAATTATTACGTCGTTTGAAACGTCCTGTTGCTGCTCCAAGTGCTAATAGAAGTGGAAAACCAAGTCCAACGAATGCAGGGCATGTATGGGATGACTTAAATGGAAAAATACCATTTATCTTAGATGGCGGAGCAACTGGAATTGGACTTGAGTCTACGGTTTTAGATTGTACATCGGATATCCCGACGATTCTTCGCCCAGGTGGAGTAACGAAAGAAATGCTAGAAAAGGTAATTGGACTCGTAAATGAATCTAAACCAACTGATCGGGAAGAAGCACCGCGAGCACCGGGAATGAAATACGCTCATTACGCTCCAAACGCACCTGTTTACTTAATAGATTCTTCTCTAGAAATAGTACAAGAAGCAATTGAAACTTTACATAAGGAACAAAAAAAAGTTGCGTTAATTGCAAGTGAACAATTCCAATCCGTAGCTGTGGATTACTTTTTTACATTAGGAAAAGAAGAGCAGCTAGAAGAGGCGGCAAAACGTCTCTATGAAGCTTTAAGGAATTGCGACGAAACGGATGCAGATGTTGTACTAGCACCTGTGTTTTCGAAAAATGGTGTGGGCAGTGCAATTATGAACCGATTAGAAAAGGCCGCAAGTGGCAATTGGTTTCCGCTTTAAACTTTTACGTCAGGGCGTCCAATCAAAAGGAGGCCCTCTTCTATCTGCTGCTCAGAGGGCCAAATGTATCATAATAACTGGAAGCAATTAGCTAAGCGAGACAATCCGGTTCGCGAACACGACAAAAACCCACGCGAACACGACAATCCACCTATCCAAAGCGACAAGCACAAGCAAATAAACAAAGGCAAATTTGATTGTAAAGAATTCTCTTCTAATCTTATGCATACATTTAAGTATGTAAATGGACGGGGGAGATTTTTTTGTGGAGAGAAATTTTAGCTGGAGCGTTAGTTTCCGTAGATGTACTCATTTTATTTTCACTTGTATCTTATAAGAAACAAATATTTACCTTAGCTTGTTGGGTTGCGTCTTTACATATGCTTTTCCCGTTAATTGGTTATTTTGCTGGAGTGCTTGTTCAAAGTTATTTACATCAAGCAAGTCCCTATTTATCAGGAATTTTACTGGCTTTAGTTGGGTTACAAATGATGTTAACTCAATCTCCAAAACAAGCTCCACTATTGTCTCCTTATATTCTTGCGGTAGTTGCGAGCATAGATACCTTTTCAGTTAGTATTTCATTTGGTATGCTTGAAGTAGAAAAACTCTTATTTATTTTGAGTTCTGGAATTTTTTCCTTCTTGGCAATCTTTATTGCACAAAAAATAATCTATAAGCATGCTTTTATGAATCGAGCACTGATCATCAAGTTAGCTGGACTTGTTTTATTAATAATGGGTATCTTAACTTTATCTAATTAGAAATCTCCTATTTTATCTTTTAAAAAATAACAATAATCTTATAAAAATTAAAATACTTAATATATACTAGAGAAGAGGGAATAGAGGATGAATATTTTATTTGTTTGTACAGGAAATACATGTAGAAGTCCAATGGCAGAGGCTATTTTGGCAGCGCGTGATATAACGGGAATAGAAGTACGTTCTGCTGGTATTTACGCTATGGATGGAGGGGAGATATCTAAAAATGCGCTAATGGTATTGGAAAATGCACGCATACACTCTAATCATGTCTCCTCTTCTTTAAATGAGCAAATGTTAGAGTGGGCAGATATTGTGCTGACAATGACAGCATCTCACAAACAACTAATCATTCACGCATTCCCAGAAATAGCTACGAAAGTGTCAATGTACAAAGAATTTGCGACTCCGCTAGATATACAAGATGTATCTGATCCATATGGTGGTGATTTACATACATATGAAAAGACGTTTCAGGAATTACATACATTAACAGATGAACTAGTAAAAAAACTGCGGGGGGATATATAGGATGGCAGAAAAGAAAAAGCACGCATTTGGATTACAGAAGAAAATTGTGTTGTTTGTTACCATTCTAGCGCTCGTCACCTACACAGCAAGTGCTTTATTTATTCATTATTTACAGCCTCTCCTAATTGAAGCATCCATCGGAATCGGATCTTTTCAATTTGAAATACTTACATATACATTAGGGATTTTATGGTCTGGAGTTTTAGCTTATTTTTTCAGTGGACTACTGATCAAACCGTTGTTTAGTTTAGAAAGAGCAGCCACATTAGCTTCTCAAGGGAAGATTGGGATCGATGTGGACATCCCTAAAACGAATGATGAAATACATTCGGTAGCCGTTGCTTTTCAAGCGATGCTTTTGAACTTAAGAGAAATGGTGCAAGGTATTGAAGAAAATTTTGAAAAAACCAATGTTACAGTGAATCAATTATCAAAAGAGTCGACGATTGCAGCTCAGCAAGCAGAAGTAATTGCACAAACAATTGGAGATATATCACAAGGTGCAGAAAGTTCAGCGATTGCTATACAAGAAACTGCAGAATCAGTAGAAGATGTTCGAATTCTTGCAACGGAAGTAAATGAGCGAGCGGAGAGGTCTTCTATCCAATCAAAGGAAATGATGCAACAATTAACACAAACTACAAATGTTATTCAAACTCTCGTACAAGGAATTCAAAAAATTGCTTCTGGTAATGAATCGGCATTAGTGAATATACATCAATTAGAAGAGAATGCTAAGCAAGTGGAAAATATTATTCAATTAGTTGGAGATATTGCTGCACAAACAAACTTATTGGCTCTAAACGCTTCTATTGAAGCAGCCCGGGCCGGTGAGCATGGAAAAGGCTTCGCGGTTGTAGCAGAAGAAGTACGTAAGTTAGCAGATCAAAGCAGAAAAGCAGCACAAGGCATTTCTTCTTTAATACTAGCTATTCAAAATGATGTGCAAACTGTTGTCCAACAAATGACAGAGCAAGTGAGTTTTGCTGTTGGAGAAGCAAAACGTGTCTCTGAAACGAATGTAGCAGTAGAAGGTATGTCGAATAAAATTCACGAAATGGCAGATTCCGTTTTAGAAATTTCGAGATTCGTGGAAAAACAATTGATAAATATTGAACATACTGCAAGACAATCTCAAGAAGTTGCGGCAATTGCAGAACAAACCTCAGCTGGAGCAGAAGAAGTAAGAAGTTCAACAGATGAGCAAGCACGATCAATTGATAAAATTGAGCAATTATCGTTCGGATTAAAGGACCAATCGAGCGAATTATACAAGGTTATTAACCAATTTGATAGAAATTCTTCAAAATAGGCTTTTAAAATACAATTCACTTTAATTGAATTGTATTTTTTTTTGAGGAAAAATGGTATGATGAATTTGAGTGCTAAACAGAAAAGAGGGAACAAGTTGAAAATTGCAATTTCTTCCGATCACGGTGGGAATAATCTCCGAAAAGAAATTATTCAACAATTAGAAGAACTTGGACTTTCCTATGAGGATTTTGGTCCTAAAAGTAATGATTCCGTAGATTATCCTGATTATGCAATGCCAGTTTCTGAAGGTGTAGCAAGTGGGAAATTTAATCGTGGGATTTTAATTTGTGGTACAGGTATTGGTATGTCTATAGCAGCAAACAAGGTCAAAGGTATTCGTTGTGCATTAGTGCATGATGTGTTCTCAGCGAAAGCAACAAGATGTCACAATGATTCAAACATCCTTGCAATGGGGGAACGCGTAATTGGTGCAGGTCTTGCAAGAGAGATCGTTGCAACATGGCTAGCTCAAGACTTCGAAGGCGGACGCCACGAACGTCGTATAGAAAAAATCACTGCGTTAGAGAACTAAAGCGAAAGCGCTAGACTTGACAGAAGAAGGTGATTTCTAATGGAAGCAAAAGCTTTGTGGAAACAACAAATGGAACAACTTCTAATGGAAGTAGAGCAGCAAGCTAATTTAAAAGAAAATGATTTATTTGTTATTGGCTGTTCAACTTCAGAAATAATCGGTGAGAAAATTGGTACAGCCGGTGGATTAGAAGTAGCAGAAGTATTATTTGGACCATTACAAGCATTTGCCAAAAGAAATAAAGTTCATCTTGCTTTCCAAGGCTGTGAACATATAAATCGTGCAATTACTATGGAAAGAAAAGCACAGCAACTTTTTAGATTACCGGAAGTTTCAGTTATTCCAGTTGTTCGCGCAGGAGGCTCAATGTCTGCTTTTGCGTACACTCAATTACAGGACCCTGTAGTGGTCGAGCATGTGCAAGCACAAGCCGGCATTGATATAGGACAAACCCTTATTGGTATGCAACTACAACCAGTAGCTGTACCAATTCGCGTGTCCATTAAGCAAGTAGGGGAAGCGGTCGTTACGATTGCAAAAACACGTCCAAAGCTAATTGGCGGAGAACGTGCATTATACGCATGATATTCAAGGAGGAATAATAGTGGAAAAGATTCTATCACAAGATCCAGCAGTATACGAAGCTATGCTTGCGGAGAAAAAACGTCAACAAGCGAACATCGAGTTAATCGCATCAGAAAACTTTGTATCAGAGGCAGTTATGGAAGCACAAGGTTCTGTACTAACAAATAAATATGCAGAGGGCTACCCTGGTAAACGTTACTATGGTGGTTGTGAGCATGTCGACGTAGTGGAAAATATTGCACGTGATCGTTTGAAAGAAATTTTCGGAGCTGAACATGCAAACGTACAACCACATTCAGGTTCACAAGCGAATATGGCCGTTTACATGACAGCTTTACAACCAGGTGACACTATTTTAGGTATGAACTTATCTCATGGTGGACATTTAACTCACGGTTCTCCAGTTAACTTTAGTGGAATACTTTATAACTTCGTAGATTATGGAGTAACGGAAGAAACGGAAGTAATCGATTATGAAGTTGTTCGTGCTAGAGCATTAGAACATAAACCTAAAATGATCGTTGCTGGAGCTAGTGCATATTCTCGTATTATTGATTTCCCTAAATTACGTGAAATTGCAGATGAAGTAGGAGCGTACCTTTTTGTAGATATGGCTCATATCGCAGGACTTGTTGCTGCTGGATTACATCCAAACCCAGTACCACACGCACATTTCGTAACATCTACTACGCATAAAACATTGCGTGGACCTCGTGGGGGATTAATCCTTACAACAGAAGAGTTCGCGAAGAAAATTGATAAAACGATTTTCCCAGGAATTCAAGGTGGTCCATTAATGCACGTTATCGCTGCAAAAGCAGTTGCGTTTGGTGAAGCGTTACAACCTGAATTCAAAGAGTACCAAGCGCAAGTAGTTGCTAATGCAAAAACACTTGCAGATGGTTTAACTGCAGAAGGTCTTCGTATCGTTTCAGGTGGAACAGATAACCACTTAATGCTTGTAGACGTTTCTGCTATCGGTTTAACTGGGAAAGTTGCAGAACATGTACTTGATGAAGCGGGTATTACAGCAAACAAAAACACAATTCCTTATGAAAAACTAAGTCCGTTCATTACTTCTGGTGTTCGTCTTGGAACGCCAGCAGCAACTTCTCGTGGATTCAAAGAAGAAGAGATGAAAGAGATTGCTTCGATCATCGCTAAATTATTGAAAAATCATGAAGATGCATCTGTACTTCAAGAAGCAAAAGAAAGAGTTGCCGCTTTAACAGACCGTTTCCCGTTATATAGCTAATTGAATATTTTGAAGGTAGCTACTTTTCTGTATTGGAAAGGTAGCTATTTTTTGGTATTGTTTAATAAACTCATAGGATATATTCAACAAGAAGTATCGGAAAAAAATAGTGAGATTCTTAATTGCCAATATTAAAGAAATTTAACTGCCAAATAGGTCAAGAGTTCTGTTTTTACAAACCAATGTCACAAAATAAAATAGACGTAATATTAAAAATGTAGGATTGCTGTAAGTATCCTGAGTTTTTTGTTATAATAAAACGAATTGCAAATAAAACATAGAGGAGATAAGCCAGATGCCAAAAGTATTCGTATTTGATCATCCACTTATTCAACACAAACTTACATATATTAGAGATGTAAACACAGGCACAAAGGAGTTTCGCGAACTTGTAGCTGAAGTAGCGACATTAATGGCCTTTGAAATTACTCGTGACCTTCCATTGAAAGAAACAGAAGTACAAACACCTGTCCAAAAAACTAAGTCACAAGTATTAGCAGGAAAGAAATTGGGGATTGTACCAATTCTTCGCGCTGGTATTGGAATGATTGACGGGATATTAAAATTAATCCCTGCAGCAAAAGTTGGGCATATCGGACTTTACAGAGATCCAGAAACATTACAACCAGTTGAATACTACGTAAAACTTCCTGCGGATGTAGCAGAACGTGATTTCATCTTAGTAGATCCAATGCTTGCAACTGGTGGTTCAGCAATTGAAGCAGTAAATTCACTTAAAAAACGTGGAGCAGTTAACATTAAATTTATGTGCCTAATCGCAGCACCAGAAGGCGTAGAAGCATTACAAAAAGCACATCCAGATGTAGATATTTATATTGCTGCACTAGATGAGAAACTTAATGATCACGGCTACATCGTACCAGGTCTAGGAGACGCTGGAGACCGTCTATTCGGAACAAAATAAATAGGAAAAGTTAAACTCCTGCCTCTACCTAGAGGCAGGTATTTATAATGTCTTAATAATTAAAAGGAGTGTCACAATTTCATGCGTAAATGGAAAGTAATGACAATTTTCGGGACGAGACCAGAAGCTATTAAAATGGCGCCACTTGTTCTAGAGCTGCAAAAGCATTCAGAAGAAATCGAGTCGATTGTTACAGTAACTGCTCAGCATCGTCAAATGTTAGATCAAGTTCTAGAGACTTTTAAGATTAAGCCAGACTATGATTTAAACATGATGAAAGACCGCCAAACATTAGTAGATATTACTACTAGAGCACTTGAGGGATTAGATGCTGTTATGAAAGAGGCAAAACCTGATATCGTTCTAGTTCATGGAGATACTTCCACTACATTTGTAGCGAGTTTAGCTGCTTTTTATAATCAAATTACCATTGGTCACGTAGAAGCTGGGCTGCGCACTTGGAATAAACATTCGCCGTTTCCGGAAGAGATGAATCGTCAACTTACTGGAGTAATGGCAGATATTCATTTTGCACCTACGGAAAAATCACGTGCCAATCTACTTGCAGAAAATAAACCAGCAGATCGAATTTATGTAACCGGGAATACTGCAATAGATGCACTTCAAACGACGGTAAGAGAAGATTATTCACATCCTATTTTAGAAAAACTGAAAGATAGCAGAATTATTTTATTGACTGCGCATCGCAGAGAAAACTTAGGAGAACCTATGAGAAATATGTTCCGTGCGATCAATCGTATACTTGAGCAACATCAAGATGTACAAGTTATTTATCCTGTTCATATGAATCCAGCAGTCCGCGAAATAGCAAGTGAAATTTTAGGGGATAACGATCGTATTCATTTAATCGAACCACTAGAAGTACTAGATTTCCATAACTTCGCAGCTCGTTCCCATATTATTTTAACGGATTCGGGCGGAGTACAAGAAGAAGCTCCTTCACTAGGTAAACCAGTAATCGTTCTTCGCGATACAACGGAACGACCAGAAGGAATTGATGCGGGGACATTGAAGCTAGCTGGTACGGAAGAAGAAACAATTTATCAGTTAACGAATGAGTTACTGTCCAGTCAAGATGCTTATGACTCTATGTCAAAAGCCAGTAATCCTTACGGAGACGGAAAAGCATCACAAAAAATAGTAGCCGCATTAAAAGAATACTTACAGAAAAAATAAGAGTGATTAAATACGCCACGTCGCAAAAGAGATTTGCTGACTAAAGTTAAATTTGTCGATAAATTGTCAATTCCGTATGTTATGTGAAGTTTTTCACTCAGAGCAATTGACATCATTTTGACCCTATTGTATGCTTACAAAGGACAATCATGATAGGTGTTTCATGCGTGAAACACTTGTGATATGAGCTTTCTACTAGATTCGCAGTTTTTACTAAATTTAGCAAAAACTTTAAAAATCTTTTAAAGCGTCCAGGCGAGGCTTTTTTACAAGGGATAACAGTGTGTTTTGCTATTTCTCTCACAACTTGTGGGTTCTAATTTGAGAGTGTATTCACAGTTATATGAATAGTTCACACTTTTTGAACCTCTCCAGTATTTCAAGTGATTTGGCTACAAACCGGCATTTGAGCTGGAGTGTAAGCTAATTGCTACCATTCGAAAATATGATTCAGGAGACTAAAGGCCAATGCTAGAAATGCAAGGTATTTTTACTAAGCAAAAAAAATATGAATTTTTTTTGCTCGCAGTTTGTGCAATAGGTTGGGGATTTACCCCGTATTCGACTTTTTTTGCAGGTATAGCCCTAGGTTCTTTATTTGGTCTGTATAATTTCTGGATTCTAGTCCGTAGAATGGAGAAATTTGATCGTGTTGTAGATGGCCCAGGAGGGAAAAAAGTAAGTGTTGGTACAGCTTACCGATTTGGATCAGGTATAGCAGCAGTAGCAATAGCGCTTACGTTTCCAGACGAAATCCATTTGATTGGCACGGTTGTCGGATTAATGATTCCATATGTTCTGCTTATTGTAGAACGGATAATGTTTCATGCAAGAAACTAGTATTTAATACTTGAAAGAGAGGTGAAAGAATCGTGGAACACAAAAATCCAGAATTTGAGTTTCTAGGTATGTATGGAAACTGGTCAAACATTTTAATGCTGGCCGTTACAACACTTATCGTATTTTTGATCGCATATATTGCGACAAGAAACTTGAAGCTTAAGCCTACTGGTATGCAAAATTTTATGGAGTGGATTATGGACTTCGTAAAAGGAATTATTAATAGTAACTTTGACTGGAAAACAGGTGGCCGATTCCATATTCTTGGAATTACAGTTATCATGTTCGTTGCAGTAGCAAACGTATTAGGTCTTCCATTCTCCATATCGTATGATGGTGTACTTTGGTGGAAATCACCAACAGCAGATCCAACGGTAACGTTGACACTTGCTGTTATGATCATTGCACTTACACACTACTACGGCATTAAGATGAAGGGTATGAAAGAATATGGAAAAGACTTTTTCAAGCCTATGCCATTCTTATTCCCACTAAAAATTATTGAAGAGTTCGCAAATACGTTGACACTAGGTCTTCGTCTTTACGGTAATATCTATGCTGGTGAAGTTCTATTAGGACTAATCGCAGGATTAGCAACATCAAGTATTTTCGGCTTTGTTGGAGCAATTATTCCAGCAATGGCATGGCAAGGTTTCTCGCTATTTATCGGCGGAATCCAAGCTTTCATTTTCTGTATGTTAACGATGGTTTATATGTCGCACAAAGTGTCGACAAATCATTAATATAACTGTTTAGTATTACTAAACAGAAAAAAAAAACAACATTCCAAGGAGGAAATTACAAAATGGTAGGTTCAGTTGGTCTTTTAGCAGCAGCTATAGCAATAGGTTTAGCGGCACTAGGTGCAGGTTTAGGTAATGGTATGATCGTTTCGAAAACATTAGAAGGTATCGCTCGTCAACCAGAAGCACGTGGAGCTTTACAAACAGTTATGTTCATCGGGGTAGCATTAGTTGAGGCGATTCCAATTATCGCAGCAGTTATCGCTTTCATCGTATTAAACAAATAAACAATTATTATGGCGGAATCATATCCGCCATTCTCTTTATGTTTGAAAATGAATCAAAACAATTTATTACATTATAGAAGTACCACCTCTTAAAAGCGTTTGAAAGGAGTGAAACAATCGTGTCTTTTGATTACCTTGTACTTGGTGCTGGTGGCACTGGGTTAAACATTTGGGATATTCTAGCTACACTATTCTTCTTTACATTACTTATGTTGTTATTGAAGAAAGTAGCATGGGGTCCACTGATGGGGATTATGACTCAACGTGAAGAGTTAGTCGCAAGTGAAATAGTAGCAGCTGAAACTAGCCGTAAAGAATCACAACGATTACTTGAAGAACAACGTGACTTACTTAAAGAAGCACGTACGGAAGCAATTGCGATTGTAGAGAATGCGAAGAAACAAGGCGATGTAACTCGTGATGAAATTATCACAATTGCTCGCAATGAAGCAATCCATTTGAAAGAATCAGCTATCCGTGATATCGATACAGAAAAAGAAAGAGCGATTGCAGCAGTACGACAAGAAGTCGTTTCACTTTCTGTACTTGCAGCATCTAAAGTTCTTGGGAAAGAAGTTTCCGAAGAAGATAATCGTGCGTTAATCGAGCAAACGATTGCGAAGGTAGGCGAAGCTAATTGAGTAATTCAACTGTAGCAAAGCGTTACGCAATCGCATTATTTGAACTTGCACAACAAAAGAAAGAGCTTCGTTCAGTGGAAACAGATTTACGCGAGCTTAAAATTGTTTGGACTGGCAATAAAGATTTGAAAGAATTATTCACATCTCCAAAGCTAACTCTAGACAAGAAAAAAATGCTTATTCGTGAAATCTTTACAAACGCAAATCCGATTATTATCAATACACTTTTAGTGCTTATTGAAAAGAAAAGATTAGACGAAGTAATTTCAATTATTAATGAGTTTATGGAACTTTCGAATAATGCACAAGGTGTTGCAGAAGCGAAAGTATACTCAACTCGCGAATTAACAGAAGATGAGCGTGCGCGCATTTCAACTGTTTTTTCAAAAAACGTTGGGAAACAATCTTTACGTATTGAAAATATTGTGGATCCATCATTACTTGGTGGTATTCGTATACAAATCGGAAACCGCATTTACGATAGCAGTCTAAGTACTAAATTAGATCGTTTAAAACGTAACTTGATCGGTTAATATTATGAAATTATGAGAGGTGACATACATGAGCATCAAAGCTGAAGAAATCAGTGTCTTGATTAAACAGCAGATTGAGAATTATGAATCTGAGATGAAAGTTAGCGACGTGGGTACAGTTATCCAAATCGGAGACGGTATCGCTCGTGCTCATGGCCTCGACAACGTCATGGCCGGAGAATTATTAGAATTCTCAACAGGTGTTTTAGGTATGGCACAAAACTTGGAAACGAATAATGTTGGTATCGTTATCCTAGGCCCATACACAGACATCAAAGAAGGCGATGAAGTACGTCGAACTGGCCGTATTATGGAAGTTCCTGTTGGTAAAGAATTGATTGGTCGTGTTGTCAATCCACTTGGACAACCAGTTGACGGACTAGGTCCTATTGCAACTACTAAATCTCGTCCAATTGAAAGTCCTGCACAAGGAGTCATGGCACGTAAATCTGTTCATGAACCACTTCAAACAGGTATTAAAGCAATTGATGCACTTGTACCAATCGGACGTGGACAACGTGAGTTAATCATCGGTGACCGTCAAACAGGTAAAACATCTGTTGCGATTGATGCAATCCTTAACCAAGCAGACCAAGATATGATTTGTATCTATGTTGCAATTGGTCAAAAAGAATCAACTGTTCGTAACGTTGTAGAAACACTTCGTAAAAAAGGTGCTCTAGAATACACAATCGTTGTGACTGCATCTGCATCACAACCAGCTCCATTACTATACTTAGCTCCATATGCTGGTGTAACAATGGCAGAAGAATTTATGTTCGATGGCAAGCATGTCTTAATCGTTTATGATGATTTATCAAAACAAGCAGCTGCTTACCGTGAACTTTCATTACTTCTTCGTCGTCCTCCAGGCCGTGAAGCGTATCCAGGGGATGTATTCTACTTACATAGCCGTTTACTAGAACGTGCTGCGAAGTTAAATGATACACTTGGTGCAGGTTCAATCACTGCATTACCATTCGTTGAAACACAAGCTGGAGATATCTCTGCTTATATTCCAACAAACGTAATTTCTATTACGGATGGTCAAATCTTCTTACAATCTGATCTATTCTTCTCGGGCGTACGTCCAGCGATTAATGCTGGTTTATCTGTATCTCGTGTAGGTGGTTCAGCTCAAATTAAAGCAATGAAAAAAGTTGCGGGTACGCTTCGTCTAGACTTAGCATCATTCCGTGAGCTTGAGTCATTCTCTCAATTTGGTTCAGATCTTGATCCGATTACTCAAGGAAAACTTGATCGTGGTGTTCGCACAGTTGAAGTATTAAAACAAGGCTTGAATAGCCCTATTAAAGTAGAGAAACAAGTTCTAATTTTATATGCTTTAACTCGTGGACATTTAGATAATATTCCAGTAAAAGATGTAGTTCGTTTCGAAGCTGAACTTCTTAATTGGATAGATACAAACCACACAAACGTTTTAGATCATATTCGCACAACAAAAGATCTTCCTTCAGACGAAGACCTTTCAAATGCACTTACTGCATTCAAAAAGACTTTCGCTATTTCTGAATAATTCTTTTGTCTAAGTGAAAAAAACGATAAGGTGGTGAAATACTAGTGGCATCATTACGCGATGTGAAAAATAAAATTACGTCAACAAAGAAAACAAGTCAAATCACAAAAGCCATGCAAATGGTTTCTTCTTCTAAATTAAGACGTGCTGAAACTAATGCGAAAGCATTTGGTCCTTACATGGATAAAATTCAAGAAGTGGTAGCTGCAATTGCAACAGGAACAACTGATAGTGGACATCCAATGTTAACTTCTCGACCTGTGAAAAGAACAGCATATCTTGTCATCACTGCAGATCGTGGTTTAGCTGGAGCATATAACAGTAATATAATTCGTGCTGTATCTAATGCAATAACTGAACGACATTCTTCAAAAGATGAGTATGTTATTTTGGCAATTGGACGTATGGGACGAGACTTCTTCGTAAAACGTGGTTCAAATGTAATCGGGGAAGTAATTGGCTTGCCAGATCAGCCGACTTTTTCCAATATTAAAGAAATAGCGCGGAAAGCTGTTGGTATGTTCACTGATGGTACATATGATGAACTTTATATGTACTATAACCACTTTGTCAGTGCCATTTCTAATGAGGTTACTGAGAAAAAAGTACTGCCACTTACGGATATCGCATCAGAATTAGCTACAACTAATGCTTCTTATGAATTTGAGCCTTCAGCTGAAGCAATTCTAGAAGTGTTACTTCCACAATATGCGGAAAGTCTTATTTTTGGTGCATTACTCGACGGTAAGGCAAGTGAACATTCAGCACGTATGACTGCAATGAAGAATGCTACAGATAACGCAGCTGACATGATTAGCGGTTTAACTTTAGTTTATAACCGAGCACGACAAGCAGCAATTACGCAAGAAATTACGGAAATTGTCGGCGGTGCATCGGCTTTAGAATAGTCGAAGATAGAAAAGTAAGACAGGAGGGAACAGTAGTGAACAAAGGACAAGTATTGCAAGTAATGGGTCCAGTTGTTGACGTTAAGTTTGACAACGGCCAATTACCAGCTATTTATAATGCATTAACTGTAGCAATTGAGCGTCCAAACGAAGCGCCTACTACGTTAACGCTAGAAGTAGCTTTACACTTGGGGGATGACTCTGTTCGTACAATTGCTATGTCATCAACAGATGGTCTTAAGCGTGGTACAGAAGTTACAGATCATGGTAGAGCTATCTCTGTTCCAGTTGGTGACGTTACATTAGGACGTGTATTTAACGTACTTGGTGAAGTTATTGACTTAGGAGAAGAAATACCAGCATCAGAACGCCGTGATCCAATTCACCGTTCAGCTCCAACATTTGAACATCTTTCAACAGAAATTGAAATTCTTGAAACAGGTATTAAAGTAGTAGATCTTCTAGCACCTTATATTAAAGGTGGTAAAATCGGTCTATTCGGTGGTGCCGGTGTAGGTAAAACAGTTCTAATCCAAGAACTTATTCACAACATTGCTCAAGAGCACGGTGGTATTTCGGTATTCGCTGGTGTTGGTGAACGTACACGTGAAGGAAATGACTTATTCTATGAGATGAGCGATTCTGGCGTTATTAAGAAAACAGCAATGGTATTCGGTCAAATGAATGAACCACCTGGTGCACGTATGCGTGTAGCATTATCTGGTCTTACAATGGCTGAATATTTCCGTGATGAACAAGGTGCAGACGTACTTTTATTCATCGATAATATCTTCCGTTTCACACAAGCAGGTTCTGAGGTTTCAGCTCTTTTAGGTCGTATGCCTTCAGCAGCTGGTTACCAACCAACACTTGCTACAGAAATGGGACAATTACAAGAGCGTATTACATCAACTAATACTGGTTCTGTTACATCAATCCAAGCGATTTATGTACCAGCCGATGACTATACGGATCCAGCTCCAGCAACAACTTTTGCTCACTTAGATGCTACAACAAACTTAGAGCGTAAATTATCTGAAATGGGTATTTACCCAGCGGTAGATCCTTTAGCTTCTTCTTCTCGTGCACTTTCTCCTGAAATTGTAGGACAAGAGCATTATGATGTTGCACGTCAAGTGCAATATACATTACAACGTTACAGAGAGCTTCAAGATATCATTGCAATTTTAGGTATGGATGAATTAGGAGACGAAGACAAGTTAACGGTTAACCGTGCTCGTCGTATTCAGTTCTATCTATCACAAAACTTCCATGTTGCAGAACAATTTACTGGTCAAAAAGGTTCATACGTTCCTGTTAAAGAAACAGTTCAAGGATTCAAAGAAATTCTTGATGGAAAATATGATCACCTTCCAGAAGATGCTTTCCGTTTAGTTGGACGCATTGAAGAAGTTATTGCAAAAGCTAAAGGCATGGGCGTAGAAGTATAATAAATCGGACCAGGAGGTAAAAATATGAAGACACTTACAGTCAATATTGTCACTCCCGACGGCCCGGTATACGATTCTGAAGTAGACATGGTTATAGCTAATACTGCATCTGGTGAAATCGGTATTTTACCTGGACATATTCCAATGGTTGCACCACTTGTAGTTGGTGCAGTTAAGTTAAAAAAAGATGGAAAATCAGAGTACGTAGCAGTAACTGGTGGATTTGTTGAAGTTCGTCCTGAAAAGGTAACAATTTTAACTCAATCTGCTGAAGTTGCTTCAAGTATCGATTTAGCTCGTGCAAAAGCAGCTGTGAAACGTGCAGAAGAACGTCTTCAAATGAAACAAGATGCAGTTGATTTTGAACGTGCAAACCTTTCTTTGAAACGTGCTATGAATCGTATCAACGTTCATGAGGGTAACATTTAATTTTATTCAGATAATGAATTTAGTATCGAACGGGCAGATTCATATCTGTCCGTTTTTTATCATTTTTAGAAGTAACATTCTAAGGAAGATGGTTGAAAAGGAGTGCGGAGATGGGACTACTAAATGGCGAGCAAGCAATTATTGCAATATTAGCGAATGTATTTTTCATTGGTATTTCATTCTATGCATTACAGGCATTAATGATTGAGAAATTCATTAAAAAAAATAAAGTATTTCAAGCACAATTATTTTATATTTTGACGAGTATAGTTATAGGTTCAACTGTTGCAAGTTTTTTCTTGGATTTAACATCTTGGTCTAATCAACTTCAATACATTTTTGGATAAACTAGATTCTACATGATCATGCAAATACAGGGATAGTTTGTATGATCATGTAGAATCGTATCTTATTTCCTGGGAAATTATATTTGGAAATAGGTTTTATGATGTACTAATTCGGGTAATTTAACATTAACTACACGAAATCACTTGTATGTACGTATACTAAAGCAATTTTAAAAATATAACATTTCCATTGGAAAATAGGGCTTTGAATGCTTGTATATAAGCAAATTTAATAGTATGATGAGTACTGTTTTGAATTACTAAATACTAACATCATTCGTCTTTGTTTAAATACAATAAAATATAATATGAATATATAGAACGCGGAGGGAAAGAATTGGAAAAAATTATTATTAAGGGTGGTCAAACTTTAAATGGTAAGGTTCGTGTGGAAGGTGCAAAAAATGCAGTACTTCCAGTATTAGCAGCATCTTTACTGGCTACAAAGGGTATTAATGTAATAAAAGATGTGCCGACACTTGCTGATGTTTTGACAATAAATGAAGTGTTAAGAAGTTTAAATACGACTATAACGTACAGTCCAGAAAAAAATGAAGTTCTTATTGATTCTCAGGATAAACTTTCAAGTGAAGCACAATTTGAGTTTGTGAGTAAAATGCGTGCATCTATTTTAGTAATGGGGCCAATTTTGGCGCGTAATGGTTTTGCTCGTGTTGCGCTTCCAGGTGGTTGTGCAATTGGATCACGTCCAATTGACCAACATTTAAAAGGCTTTGAAGCAATGGGTGCTAAAATTTCATTTGGCCATGGTTATGTAGAAGCTGAAATTGATGGTCGTTTACAAGGGGCTAAAATTTATTTAGACGTACCAAGTGTTGGTGCAACTGAAAATATTATGACAGCAGCAGCATTAGCTGAAGGTGTTACTTTAATCGAAAATGCTGCCAAAGAACCTGAAATTGTCGATTTAGCTAACTTCATCAATGAAATGGGCGGAAAAGTAAAAGGCGCTGGAACTGATACAATTCGCATTGAAGGTGTAACTGAATTACACGGTACTGAACATCATATTATTCCTGACCGTATCGAAGCTGGTACATTCATGGTTGCAGCTGCTATCACAAGAGGCGATGTAATTATTGAAAATGCTGTACCAGAACACATGACTGCACTTATTTCTAAAATGCAAGAAATGGGCGTTGAAATCTCAGAAGGAGAAGATGGACTGCGTATTCGTGCAACAAACCAACTTAAATCTGTAGATATTAAAACAATGCCTCATCCTGGATTCCCAACTGACATGCAATCACAAATGATGGCATTGATGATGACTTCTCATGGAACAGGAATTATTACCGAAACTGTATTCGAAAATCGTTTCATGCATGTCGAAGAATTCCGTCGCATGAATGGTAACATGAAAATCGAAGGACGCTCAGTAATCATGGAATCTCCATCTGAGTTACAAGGTGCCGAAGTTGCCGCAACTGATTTACGCGCAGCAGCAGCTCTAATACTTGCTGGTCTTGTCGCGGAAGGCATCACTCGCGTAACTGAGCTGTTCCACTTAGATCGTGGATATGTCGATTTCGATAAAAAATTAGCTGCATTAGGTGCAGACATCGAGCGTATTGGAAGCGAAGAATCAGAAAAAGTTGTTCAATTCGTCTAATATATGTAAAACTCCGTGCATTCATACATGCACGGAGTTTTTTGTGTTTTTTTGTATTTTGATAGAGGGTTGTGTGTAACCAGAGAAGGGTTTTGTGGAACTCAAGAGTGTTTGTGTGTAACTCGAGAAGGGTTGTGTGGAACTCAAGAGTGTTTGTGTGTAACTGAGAGGTTTGTGTGTAACTGAGAGGTTTGTGTGTAACTGAGAGTGTTTGTGTGGAACTCGAGAGTGTTTGTGTGTAACTAGAGGGGATTTTAGTGGAACTCAGTATCTGCTCCTCTCCGTCCTACTCACATTCCAGTAGAAATATAGTTTTTTCTAGCAAAACTCATTTTTCTGCATCCCGGTACATATTATATTTCTATGAAACAAAATATTCTACTAATACTCCTTTGCATAGGCCTCTTGTCGTTACCATTTTTATTGATGAAAGAAAAAGATGAACTAGTAGCTCCACCAGAACACATGCAAGAAATTGCTTGTCCTATATTAATCGAAGTAAAGGGGGTACAAGAGAAGATCCCACTGGAGGAATATATTTTAGGAGTAGTTGCTGCTGAAATGCCCATTACTTTCCATGAAGAAGCTTTAAAGGCACAGTCTATTGCTGCAAGAACGTATGTGCTAAGGGAGACAGATTATGGAGAAAAGGCTATCTCTAAGACTGTACAGAAGCAAGTATATATAGGTAAGGATGAGCGAAAGAAAAAGTGGGGGGCTTCGTTTGAATCATATGAAGCCAAACTTGAAAAGGTAGTGAAAGCTACTGCAGGAGAAATAATTGTCTATAATGATGAACTGATTACTGCCATGTTCTTTTCCACTAGTAACGGATTAACAGAAAGTGCGGAAAATTATTCTGGAAATGTGATTCCTTACCTCGTTTCAGTCCCAAGTAAAGAAGAGGAACAGTACTCACCAAAAGTCAACCAGCAGTTTGAATTTACACAAAAAGAGTGGGCATCCACATTTGGATTAAAGTGGTCCGACCAAATAATTCAAACGTTTCAAGTTACAAATACAGATTCCAATCGTGTGGAATCACTCCAAATGAATGGAAAAACATGGACTGGTAGAGAAGTACGCACATTATTAGGACTACCCTCTACAGATTTTGATATTCGTTTTGATACCGACAGAGTGGTTGTAGAAACTATTGGATATGGGCACGGAGTTGGGATGAGCCAATACGGGGCGGAAGTATTGGCGAATGATTCCGTTGGTTCCAAAGATATCCTTCTCCATTATTATACGGGCACAAAAATAAAATCTTTATCTTCATGTTTAAAATCTTCCTCAATTGCAAACAATAGCAACTAGAGGTGATGAAAATGAGAGAAGAACAAACGAACAAGCCTTCTCAGAAGAATACAAATCCGAAAAAGCCGTGGTTTTGGCCACTAATTTATACGGGGTTTTCGGTAGCATTTGTTGGAATGATTTGGGGTTATAATGTGTATGTTACAAGCGACACGGCAGAAGAATCTAAATGGACCGATACAGGTGACCCGGAAAAAGTAGTAATTGAGACCAATGCGAAAGCAGAATCCATGAAATATCCTTTCAAAGAAACATTGCTAGAAAGCGTTGAAATTGTGCAACACTATTACGATATGGAAGCCGATGAAACAACACGCGAAAATTCATTGCTTGTGTTCAATCAAACTTTTGTAACCAACACAGGTGTGACATTATCGATGAATGGCGAACCTTTTGAAATAGTAGCAGCAATGAGTGGGAAAGTTGAAGAAGTAAACTTAGATCCATTTGAAGGCGATGAAATTATTATTTCGCACTCAAATGGAATGCAGACTACCTATCGTTCAGTTTCTGGCATTCTAGTAAAAGTAGGAGACGAAGTAGAGCAAGGTCAAGCACTAGCAACTGCAGCAGAAAATGAATGGAATCCAACAGCAGGAATTCACTTGCAATTTGAAGTGTATGAAGATGGTGTATTGATCAATCCAGAATCATTACTAGCATTTTAACCTTATTCAGCAGTAGCAATCATTCATATTAGCCTATACGTATGCATAAAGTGATGAAAAGTATTCCTTTATTAAGGAAAGGAAGAGTTTGTGCACGAAACAATTCGTCATAGATGCATACGGCTAGGTGAGATGGTCATTGAAACAAAGAAAACTGTACGTGCCATAGCGAGTACAACAGGTCACTCTAAAAGCACTGTTCACAAAGATTTAACGGAAAGACTCCATTTAGTAGATCCACTGCTTGCAAAGGAAGTTAAAGAAATTCTTGCATACCATAAATCAGTTAGGCATTTGCGAGGTGGAGAAGCAACGAAACAAAAATGGAGAACGAAAAAGGAAGATAGGAAAGGTCGTGATTTGTAACAAGTCACGACCTTTTTTCTGTTGTCAAGCTTTTTGATTGTAGGTAGTATTAAATGGTGTATTTAAGTCTTTTTTATGATACTATTATAAGTTAGAAATATAACGAAAAAAATTAGATAAAAAGGTTTAGTGGGGAAGGAGAAACGTAGGTGATGTTTGCCAAGGATATAGGAATTGATTTAGGTACAGCGAATGTACTCATTCACGTAAAAGGAAAAGGGATTGTTTTAAACGAGCCGTCAGTTGTAGCGATAGATCGCAATACAAATAGGGTACTTGCAGTCGGAGAAGAAGCTCGTCAGATGGTAGGAAGAACACCTGGTAATATCGTGGCAATTCGTCCTATGAAAGACGGGGTTATTGCTGATTTTGATATAACGGAAGCTATGTTAAAGCACTTTATCAATAAACTAAATGTAAAAGGGTTTTTATCAAAGCCACGTATCCTTATTTGCTGCCCTACGAATATTACGAGTGTAGAGCAAAAAGCCATTCGTGAAGCTGCTGAAAAATCAGGTGGTAAGAAAATTTATCTGGAAGAAGAACCAAAAGTAGCTGCCATTGGTGCTGGAATGGATATTTTCCAACCAAGTGGTAATATGGTTGTCGATATCGGTGGAGGTACAACGGATGTAGCCGTACTTTCGATGGGTGATATCGTAACTTCGGAATCTATTAAAGTCGCTGGGGATGTTTTTGATAATGATATTCTTCAGTACATAAAAAAAGAGTACAAGCTACTGATCGGGGAGCGTACTTCAGAAAATATTAAAATAACAATTGGTACTGTATTCCCAGATAGCCGTCATGAAGAGATGGATATACGTGGACGTGATATGGTTAGTGGATTACCTAGAACAATTACGATTAGATCTGTGGAAATCGAAAAAGCATTACGTGAGTCAGTAGCTCTTATTATACAAGCAGCGAAAAATGTATTAGAAAAAACACCGCCTGAATTGTCTGCAGATATTATTGATCGTGGCGTTATTATTACCGGTGGTGGAGCACTGTTACACGGAATAGATCACCTTCTTATGGGAGAGTTAAAAGTTCCTGTATTTGTTGCAGAAAACCCAATGGACTGCGTTGCAATAGGAACAGGAATAATGCTAAATCATATCGATAAAATTAAACAATAAGAAGAAAAGCGGAAGAGCCTATTACTGTCGGAGCACTGTTTTTCTGCGAAGTGCTTTGCGAAAGACATTAAATCTAAAGGAGTCCTACAAATGTTTCGTGGATTTCAAACTGTTGCATCAGGCATGATTGCACAACAAAGAAAAACTGAATTGTTAACGAATAATATGGCAAATGCCAATACGCCTGGGTATAAAGCAGACCAAACGACCATTCGATCATTTCCAAATATGCTATTATCTAGACTCAGTTCCGAGGGGACGTTAAATGGTAAAAAGTTAACAGGAGTTGGCGAGCTAAATACTGGGGTATATATGCAAGAAACAATTGGTTTGTTAACACAAGGCCAATTGAAAGAAACTGAATTGAATACAGATATTGCTTTAATCGATGGACAATTACCTCAAGACGCGGAAACTGGTCAAACAGGTGCGATTTTTTACCGATTAGAGAATTCTGCCGGTGGTGAAGCGTATACTCGTAATGGAAGCTTCACAATTGACGCTGAAGGCTTCTTAACGAATCCAAATGGTTTGTATGTACTAGATTCAGAAGGCGAGCGTATACAGCTTCAAAACGACGATTTTCAAGTTGAATCAGATGGCCAAATTTATGAGGATGGTTTGGCGGTAGCGCAAATTGGTATTTCATTTTCAGCACAACCTGAAACGCTTATGAAGCAAGATAATGGTTTATTTCAAACATCTGATGGTACGAACCTAACTTCTGCATATGACACCGAAAATGCTAGTTTTTCGATGCAACAAGGATATGTCGAGGGTTCCAATGTAGATACTGCAAGAACCATGACAGATATGTTGACGGCTTATCGTGCATTTGAAGCAAACCAAAAAGTCTTGCAAGCTTACGATAAAAGCATGGAAAAAGCAGTAAATGAAGTTGGAAGAGTATAATAAAGAAAAGTGCGAACGCCTTTTTAGAGTATAGCGCTTAGACTAGCAGGCCAGATTGGAGGGACAATTGAATGCTACGCACCATGACTACAGCTACAAATACGATGTCACAATTACACAGTCAATTAGATACAATTGGTAATAATATAGCAAATTCGAATACATATGGTTTCAAAACAACTGATGTAAAGTTTCAAGAGTTATTGTATCAGCAGTTTAATAATGACAAGGCAGACTTAAGCGAACGTCAGTCTCCAACTGGTATCCGTTATGGGTCAGGAGCAGCTATTTCGCAAACTACGATGAATTGGAAACAAGGAAGCCTTCAGTCAACTGATCGAAACTTAGATTTCGCCTTTCAAGAACCGAAGCAATATTTGAACATATTAATGCCAGACGGAGAAGGTGGACAACAAACCGCCTATACAAGACAAGGGGCTCTTTATGTTTCACCAACCGAAAATGGACAATTAATGTTAGTAAATGGGGATGGTTATCCAGTTGCTAATGCAGAAGGACAAGCAATCTTAATTCCTGACAATGTTTCCGGTTTTTCGTTGAATGAATCTGGGCGATTAATTGTTTCCTATCCTGATGGTTCAACAGTCGAAAGAGAGTTAGCAGTTTCGGTATTACAAAAGCCTCAACTTATGGAGCATCTATCGAACGCATATATTGTTCTACCTAATAATTTAGATGAGTTAGGTGTAACACAACAAGATGTATTAACGGATCTTCAAGGAGAAGAACGCAACGAAATTTCACTAGTAAATGGGATATTAGAACTTTCGAATGTAGATATTTCTAAAGAAATGACGGAACTAATGACAACTCAACGTTCGTATCAATTCAGTGCACGCTCGATTACCATTGCAGATCAAATGATGGGTCTTATCAATGGGATTAGATAATTTTTAACTTAAGGAGTTACTTTTATGTCAGAAGAAGTGAAAATCTCTGCCAGACAACAAAAAAAAATGGACAAAGCACAAAACAAGGAACAGAAAAAAACATACTGGGTACAAATTCGGATGTTTCCAATTTGGTTGCGCATAATACTTATAATTCTACTACTTGCTGCTGCTGTCGCTGCTGGTCTAATGATTGGATATGGAGTAGTAGGAGATGGCAAACCGACAGATGCACTAAAATGGGAAACTTATCAATATATTTTAGATATAAAAGATGGTAAATAACTAGAAACATAGGAGGGAAAACCATGTTAACAACAGAACAAATTCAAGCAATTTTACCCCACCGCTATCCTTTTTTAATGATTGATCGTGTACTTGAGGTAGAAGAAGGAAAACGTGCAGTAGCGATTAAAAACGTAACGATTAATGAAGAGTTCTTCAATGGACATTTCCCTGGTTATCCAGTTATGCCTGGTGTTTTAATAGTGGAAGCTTTAGCACAGGTTGGAGCAGTAGCAGTTCTTCAAATCCCGGCAAATAAAGGAAGACTTGCTTTTTTTACAGGGATCGATAACTGCAGATTCAAACGCCAAGTAAAACCAGGTGACCAATTAAAATTAGAAGTAGAAATATTAAAATTACGTGGTTCAATGGGCAAAGGACACGGTATTGCAACAGTTGATGGAGAACTCGTATGTGAAGCTGACATATTGTTTGCACTAGGACCAATAGTTGAAAATTGATTGTGATTTGCAATAATTAACTAGTTACTATAGAATTAAAAGATTAGATTCTACATTATGTAGAATCACTTTTAAAAGAAATGAAAAAGTAGGCAAATTTGCCATTGGATAGTTCCTACCTTTCTTGAGCAACCTATCGTAAGTCACGAACATGTGATGAAGATATTTCAAGAAAGGAGGAATTTTTTATATGTGGAAAAAAACTGTTCCAATTACGGCAGCATTAACAACATTGTTACTAGCAGGATGTAATATGAATAATGATGTTCCAGACACAAATGAAACACCAATGGAAGACGTGCAAGAGGATGTTCGAGAGGGTGCAGATGACCTTATTCCAGATCCAGAAGTAAATACGGAATCACCAGTAGAAACAAATGAAGGTATTTACGATAATGGTACACTTAATAAGAATGGAACAGAAACAAACGATCGAAATACGGACGAAGATAAAGATATGAACAAAGATACAAACACACCGAATGAAGATATAATTGAAGACGATTTAGATATGAATGACAAAAATAATAATGATAAATAAGCAAGAATAAAAAAGGCTGACTAAAGGGAGTACACTCCAATTAGTCAGCTTTTTTCTAGTTTTTAATTCGCTTTGTCTTTTTTTAAGGTTGGTCGAATTTTCATGTCTTGTTCAAATTTAGTTAGTAGCTCCTCGCCAGTTAAACCTTCTTCGATAAGCTCGGATAATAAGGATTCCGCATACTTTCTTCTTGCTAGATTTAGTGTTCCTCGAAGCAATACAGAAATATGTTCGCCTATATCCTTCACTGAGTAGACCACTACTTCAAATGCTGCAGGTTCATTCTCCGGATAAGAAATAACTACTTTTGCGTCTATTTTTTCATTGGATATTTGTAATTCTTTAAAAAACGCATCATGTGTTTTGTCGATAAATAATTCTAATATCCATGAACGAGCAGTATTTTCTTGATTAATCATAATACCATCAACTAACGGTATGGTGGACTCCTCATTATTACGGATAATACTAATTGAAATCATTTTAAATGTTTTCATCTACAAAACACCCTTCTGAAGGAACTAATTAACGATAATTATAACATAAAGTAATATATGTAAGCTGCCATTTTTGAATGGACTAGTAAGGTTTGGGTATCCTAAACTGTAAAAGCTTTAAAGGGAGTATTTTATGGATAACAATAGGAAAACATTTGCTAACAAGAACTTATGGGCAGGTATTTTATTAGGATTTGGTTTTGTTGCATTTATCGACGAAGCTGTTTTCCATCAACTTCTTCATTGGCATCATTTTTATGATAAATCAACGACGGAAATGGGATTGGTGTCCGATGGTCTTTTTCATGCATTCAGTTTTTTTGCAACAATCGGGTCCTCTTTCATGTTAGCGGATCTTCATAGAAGAAATGCATTTTGGCTTAAAAGATGGGCTGCGGGAATATTTTTAGGGGCAGGTACTTTTCAGCTATATGATGGAATCATTCAACACAAATTGATGGAGTTACATCAGATTCGCTATGGTGTCAATATATTGCCATACGATTTAGTTTGGAATGTTTTGGCTGCACTATTGATCGGAATTGGCATCCTTCTCCTTATTTCAAAGCAAAAGAGCTTTGTAAAAGAAGAGGTGGATGCACATAGATAATCATACGCATAGTCACGTAAGTAACGACATATTAGTACAGATTATATTAGCCTTCCCTTTTATCTTGTTGTTAGTTATTTATTTGCATGCAGTATATATATTAAATCAGCATAAAAGAAAATGGCCAATTCATCGTCCTGTTTTATGGACAATCGGAATTCTTAGTGCTGTTGTTACAGTTAATGGACCATTAGCGGACCTTGCACATATCAATTTCACTGCACATATGTTTGGGCATATACTTTTAGGCATGCTAGCACCTCTTTTACTGGCTCTAGCCGCACCTATGACGTTAATCTTACGAACACTACCAGTAACTGCGTCAAGAAGTATGATAAAAGTTTTAGGGAGCAAATCAATACGTGTTTTAAGTAATCCTATTATCACCTCTCTCCTTAATGTTGGAGGTTTATGGCTCCTCTATACAACCGATTTGTTTGTGATGATGCATGAGTATTCACTTGTATATTTATTGGTACATCTGCACATATTTATGGCTGGATATTTTTTTACAATTTCATTCATATATATCGATCCGATCGCTCATCGAACAAGCTTTGTATTTCGCTCAATCGTTTTATTATTAGCATTGACTGCACATAGTATTTTATCTAAGTATATCTACTCCCATCCGCCAAAAGGGGTTTCAGCGGTAGAAGCTGAACTAGGCGCGAAAATCATGTACTACGGAGGAGACGTCATTGAAATAGTTCTAGTATTTATAATTTGTCAGCAGTGGTTCAAAAATAGTCGACCAAAAGTGAAAGAATCCAAACAGGAGGTGTATTTGTAATGGCGAATAAAGACGCAAGGCAAGATAAATTTACTGTAGTTGGAACGAATATTGAAGAAGTGAAAAGATTGAATGCAGAATCTGGTATGTCCTACAACGAATTAAATGATTGGTTTGCGAAAAAAATGGATAGAGAAGGTTTGAAGGATAATAATAAAAAAGAATAATGAAAAGGAGGTGTTACTGGTGTATGTGAAATCATTTTTCATGAAACTTGTTATGGTTACAATAGTTTTATGGATTATTTTAGGAGCGTTTTTTGGGGTTTCCCTTTTAGATATATTACTTACAAGCGTTTTAGTTACGGTTGCAGGATATATAGGAGACGTGTTTTTACTACCTTTTATCGGAAATGTTTTTGCAAGTATAGGTGATTTTATATTTTCATTCGTGTTAATTTGGTTATTAGGGTCGTTTATCTTTGAGGGACCAATTGCACTCGGGACGGCTTCTTTTATAGCTGCTTTGGCTTTAATGATGGGAGAAATGTACTTGCACCGATATATGGAAAGTCGAATATTTGAACCGCGAAAACCCCCAGAGAAGAAGATAGGCTATTACCAACGAACAAATTTACTAACAGAATTTGCAGAAGAAACGGTGATTGAACCACCTAAAAAGACGGATGACTCATTATAAAATAACCAAAGAGTTTTTAGAAGTGTGCCCAGAAGTTAGCCACAAATTGAAGTAGCATTGTGTCGAACTCCTGGGCGTTCTCTATCGTGGTTAGTATGCTGTTCTGGTGTCAGCCACAAATGCCCTTCCAATTTGTCGCTTACACAAGGAAGCGATGCCCAGAAAAAAACCTCCAGCAAAGCAGCCCACCCCAAAAATAATCCCAACTTCACAAATGTGTAAAACTCATATACGACTTATTTAAAAATAAATACAAAAAAAGAAGAAAAGTCTCTTGTTTGCACTTATTCCCGGATAAGTCGTATATTCATTTTGCTATATTTTAAAAATCATAATTTATAAATTAACATAGAACTATTAAGTGTGTAACTTAGAGATTTGTGTGCAACTCCAGAATGTTTGTGTGTAACTTTGAGGATTTGCGTGCAACTCTAGAGTGTTTGAGTGGAACTTCGAGCGTTTGTGTGTAACTTTGAGGATTTGCGTGTAACTCTAGAGTGTTTAAGTGGAACTTCGAGGATTTGCGTGCAACTCCAGAATGTTTGAGTGGAACTCCAGGACTTGTGTGCAACTCCAGAACAAACAAAATAACTTCCATCTAAAAATAAGTTTGTTTTTTACTTAAGATGGCTAGTCCAAAGCAATTCATTGACTTAAACGATCATTGTTTTTCAATTATTCAAAAAAACTTCAAAAACTACCAATATTGTATTTTCGACATCTAAAAATGGAGAATCTAGTAAAAATCGGCTAAATCCTACGATAAATGTAAGAATCTTGTCAAAAAACATGTCCAAAATTGAATTTTGAGCTTTTGCCAACAATTTATCTATGCTATATGCTAAAGCCATCTTAGAAAAAAGGAGGTGAAAAGGTGAATTCAGTCTCGATCATCGGACGTTTGACAAAAGATCCACAACTGAAACAATTTTCTGAAGGGAGAGTTCAAACGAGTTTTGTAGTAGCAGTAAATAAAAGAATGAAAAATGATGAAGCGGACTTTGTGCTATGCACGATTTGGGGAAAGATCGCTGAAACAACTGTGAAGTATTGTGGGAAAGGTTCACTTGTTGGGATTACAGGAAGGCTTAATACAAGATCGTATGAAAAGGAAGAAGGATTGAGGGTTTATGTCACAGAAGTGGTTGTAGAGGATATACGTTTTCTCGCAACTAAAAAACGAGATGAAGAACAAAACTTGCAAACCCAACCAAATAATAAAGAAGAAACCGATTTTGAATTTCCAACGATTCAACCAAATCAACTTCCAGTATAGATGTTTTACAGACCGCGTAGTAACATCGATATCAAGAGAGGGAAAAACCTGACCGAAGAAGCACGGCCAGGTTTTCTTAAAATGAAAATGAGAGTAAATCTTTCATATCTTCATCAGACATTTCAGTAATCCATTGACTAGAGTGGATTAAATCCTCTGATAACGCTTGTTTTTCTACGAGTAATTTATCTATTTTTTCTTCAATTGTACCAATTGTAATAAATTTATGCACATGTACAAAATTTGTTTGACCGATACGATAAGCACGGTCTGTTGCTTGGTTCTCTACAGCGGGATTCCACCAGCGATCTGCATGTAAAACATGGCTTGCAGCAGTTAAATTTAAACCAGTTCCACCAGCTTTCAAGGATAACAGAAAAATAGGGAACTCCTTCGCTTGAAAAGCCTCAACTAAATGGTCGCGCTGATTTTTTGGCATACTTCCAGTTAAAAATGGAGCATCAATTTCATATAGCTCTGTTAGACAATGCTGAAGTAAATGCCCCATACCGATATATTGCGTGAAAATCAGACATTGCTCTCCGCGAGCAGCAATCTCACCAGCAAGTGTAACGATTCGAGCCAACTTTTCGGATCGTTCGAGCATATCTTCGGCGTCATCGAAAGGCTCTTTTAAGTAAAGAGCAGGATGATTACATAATTGCTTTAACTTGCTTAACATTTTTAAAATTAGCCCTTTTTTCTCGAATCCTGAAAGTGTATCCAATTTACTAACTGTTTCTTGAATAAGTGACTCGTACAATGCTGCTTGTTCTGTAGTGAGTGCACAGTATTCACGTTGCTCCAGTTTTTCCGGTAAGTTTAGCATTAGTTCTGGATCTTGTTTCGTTCTTCTAAGCAAGAAAGGCTGGATTTTTAAGCGTAATTTATGCTTAAAATCGTCTGAGTTATCTTTTTCAATAGGAACGATATAGTTTTCTTGGAACTTACGATATGAGCCGAGATATCCTTTATGGATAAAGTCAAATATGGACCAAAGTTCAGATAATCTATTTTCAACAGGCGTACCAGTAAGCGCAATGTGGTGGGCACCTGTTAGCTTACGAATAGCACGAGATTGCTTCGTGTGCATGTTTTTAATGTTTTGAGCTTCATCGAGCGTAACGCTAGACCACTCAATCGCTTGTAGTGATTCAATATCTTGCATAGCTGTACCGAAAGTTGTAATAACCAGATCTGCTGAGAGATCGATTTCTTTTGTTCGTGCAGTACCATAATGAGTCTGCACATTCAATGATGGTGCAAACTTCGCAAGCTCTTTTTGCCAATTTCCGAGTACGGAAGTCGGGCAGATGATGAGTGACGGAGTTTGCACATCCTCTTTTTCATGGACATGTAATAAATAAGCAATAAGCTGAACTGTTTTTCCGAGTCCCATATCATCAGCTAAGCAAGCGCCGAATTTCTCATTACGCATAAATGTAAGCCACTCAAGACCAAGTTGTTGATAAGGTCTTAGTGTAGTCAACAAATTGGCAGAAACCTCTACAGGAGGGAAACCTTTCTTTTCTTGTAACTGTTCCATTAATGACTGCAACGACTTTTGCAGCTCAAATTGGAATAGTGGATCCTCGTTAACCGATTCCTCCTCATCCATCATGAGTGCCATTTCTTCTGGTATTTCCCGGAATAATAGTTCCTTCACAGTCCAGTTCTCTGAATCTGATTTTTTCATCAGTTCTCGGATTTCATGCATCCAAGCAGCATCGATACGGAACCATTCATTACCAGCTTGAATGTATGAACGATTTTCGTTAACAAGCTGTTGGAAATCTTCCGATGAAATCTCCTGCCCATTTAGTGAAAAACTCCAGTCAAACTGCAAAATTTCATTGAGGCCTGCAGCTGTTTTATACGTATTCGCTGTTTTAGCAATCGTTTTAACTTTCATTTTTGACTCTTTCACAGCTTTTAACCAAGCTGGAAGGACAATTTCAAAACCTAGTGCTTGCAACTTCACTAAATCATCACGAAGGAAAATTCGCACTTCTTCGTCCGTTAAAGTGGCTGAATAGAAAGTTTCCAGTTCAGAAGGCTCAACAGATGTAATAAGCGAAAATATTTTGACTTGAGTATCCGTTATATAATCTGCAAACTCATTCCACTTATCAGGAAGGGCATTAATAATGGGTAAAGACTTTTTCCGAAATGGTGGTGTCCAGTAAACACTGCTTTTCTTTCCACGCACCACTGTTTCTAATAGCCACGTATCTTCAAAAGTTTCCGGTTCGGACAAGCGTAATGCAACTAATAGACTTGGATGAGTAGACTGAGACTTAATAGGCCAGCCACCTTGTTGAAAGAAAGGAATAAGTGTAGGGACATCCTCCATAGCTAAACCTGCTTGATAGAGCTTTTGCTTCACAGCATTTGCGACAAGCACTTTTCCAACTTCATCAATTTCTGCATGTACTTGTATAACGTCATTTTCTAATGTCAAAACATTCCATAAGTCAGGATTAGACCATACATTTGCAGCATCTTTAAATGTTGTAAGCCACGTTTTTGAATCGAGATCATCCCCGGTGAAAGTGATGAATGGATGTGGATTTCCTGAAAATAGCTCCATCATTTCAACTGGAGTTGCAATCAAGGTATCATCTTCAATTTTAGCAAGAAGTCCAAAAAAACTCTCTCGATGGTCCAAATATAAAGATGGTACCCACTTTTCGAGAGGAACATTTTTTGAAAAAAGTTCAAAGTTACCATTTTCTAATGGCTGGATTGTCAATGAAAATTCTTTTGTTATAGACAGAGGCTGAATCATAATGGCAAGTTTCCTTTCTCTATCTCTTGTTGCAATGCACGCAGACGGCGATATTTATCCCGAATATTTTCTAAGTAAGCATTCCAATAATCTGCCTCATTCGATTTTTTAGCGATCGCTTTCATCTTCTTCCAAATACGAACTGCTTGTTTATAGCTATATCGATTTTTTTCATTGATAAATCGCATAGCGTAATGATGATAGAGTGGAAGCAACACTTCTGGAGCGTCTTCTTTCACAACAGCGAGTCCACATGCTTCGGCATATTCTAGGGAAGAATTGGCAGATTGATGCAATGCCATCCAATCTCGGTAGCGTTTTTCCTTCAGCAATAAAGAAGAGTATGACTGAATACCATACGTTCCAAATGATTTATACAAGTTTTCGAGTTCATCTGATTCCAGTTGTACGGAATTGAACAGCAACTCTAGACGGCGTATTAGCATGACACGACCAGGGTTTTGCATCACTTCATTCAAGTAATAAGAAACATGTGGCAATATTTGACGAACTAACTGATTAGCCATTTCTTTGTTATTAAATTGAATGGCTTTTTCACACACTTCCACCCATTCCAGAAGCTGGTTTGGCTCCATATGTTCTGCTGCTTTTAGTAATTTATCCATCATAGAAAGTGTAAGGTAAAAATAAGGCAGTACGATATTTAAAGGAACACCATCTTCTGTTTTTTCAAGTGCTTCTAAATATGCCACTTCTTTTTCGCGTTTTGCTTTATTTGTAACGAGTGAATCCCAAAAAGCAAGATATACATGCTTACGGTAATGCAGGAAATATTCCGTATCAAAATAAAAAGTGTGGACACGATTCATGATTTCTTCGTAAAATTTATCGGCTGAAAATAGTCGTGGCTTGGAAGCGAGTTGGGATAAACTATCATCCAGCTCTTCCATATACTCATTCAAGAAATAAAATACGCGACTCTGCATATTTGTTTCAGCGAATGGCTCGATATAAGGCCATAGTTTAATTAATACACAAAGATCTACATAGACATCGAAAATAGGCTGCCACTCTCGTTCGAAAGGGCGTGATTTACGTATTTGAATCTTTAAATCATTTACAGCAAACTCTAATAGATAAAAGTTTGACGGTGGATAATTGGCAATGAATTTACGGAAAAAGTTATCAATCAGAAAATCCCAACTTCTCGGACTGCGTTCATCCCGCAGTAATGTCAACTGGGCTTGATCGGCATTGGAACGCCAATTGGAAATCCAAGTAGATAAAGACGAATTTTGTTGATATAAATAAAACACAGCGGAAGCAATATGACGACATGGCTTATGCATTGGACATGGGCACGTGAATGAATCAGTTAAAATCGAATATGTAATGTCTATGTTACTGACATCCCGAACGGTGAAATCTACCTGGTGATCCTGAGGATGGTAATTAGTGACAGATACAGCTCCATTGCGTACAAAAAACGCTGCACGACGAATTAATTCCTCATCTTCTAAAATAGAAGGATGGAATTTCTTTTCAATCGTTTGCATGGATTGTTCAATATACTTTTCATAATGTGATGCTAATTTTTGATGTGAAGTCAAGTTCAATCCAATCGCTCCTTGTAAAAAAGGCTTTCCTTCCATTATACGTATAAATCCTCGTGATTAAAAGGTAAAGGGTTTAATCTTTTAACTTTATTCAGTAAATATTTATACGAAGAGCCTGCGCAGGAGTGAAAATTTTGCTTTAAAACGCAAAAAAGCCAATGCAAGTGTGCAGTAGCTTCTTAAGGTTAGGTTTTTAGGCAGTTTTTAATATTTTTTAGATCTTGGTCGTTTAGCTTACTTAAAAATATAACGATTTCACGAAAATCACTCGAATATTTTCCGCGATTTATTAGTAGTTCATCATAAAATCCATACATGTACTGTTTTTGTACTTCCTCTGCTTGAAGGCCAGGATTTTCACTTTTATATGGTTTATTCAGTACCATATTTAAGAAATCTTTGTCAGAAATATTTAGTACTCGTTTAAAATCTGGTAATAAATCGATTGGAATAGCTCGTTCTCCACGCTCGTACTTCGATAAAGACGAATGATCAATGTTTAATCGACTTGCAACTTCTTTTTGCGAAATATTCAATTGCTGCTCTCGATATTCACGTAAATGTGAGTGAAAAGGCATCATACCCCCCCTAATATAGTAAAATAATATCAAAAAAATATAATTGATTTTTAATATAAGCCAAAACGGCGATAAATTAATATACTGTCTGAATAATGGTTATATTCAGATATATTAATTGGGTTTTAATGGATGGAAAAGTGTTAATAAAATGTAAATTTATAATTGAAAGGATGGAATGAACATAGAAAAGATTCAATTGTACATTCCCTCATTATTAGATTTACTAGACATCTTATCATAGAGACTGTTTTGATGAAGCAAATTGTAACGGTTGAATTTGCATTCAAATATAATTCTCAAAAGTTTGGATTTTTCATGGATTACAGTGGAAGAGATAAAAAAAGATCTCAAAAATAACTTGAAAGTTCACTTACACCAAGATAAGTATTGGTACTATGTTTTCTTCCGAATGTATGTTAAAGTAAAAAGACAGAAAATTCTGAGAAGTGGAGGGGTCGATATGTTACAAGTTCAATTGATGAAACCATTTAATATGAAGATAGAGGATGACCGTATCAAACTCGTTTTTGCTTATCAATACTTTTCCATTCGAAAAGAAGATGAAATATTTCAGTTTATTCCTGTAGAAGGGAAAGAAATAATTATAAATGCAAAAAACTTACAAGTTGAAAATTTATCAGATATTTTCGTGTTTCAAAAAGGTAATCGCTTTATTAGGCTCCCACTGTACCAGTTAATGCTTGTTTCTGATATTCATGTACATCTTCAAGAAATTATTGACGCAAATAATAAAGTGCCAGTAGAAGAATTGTCTATTGAAGGAATTGCTGAGCTTATCGATATACTAGAAAAGGAAAACTACAAACAAATGATTGACTATTCATTAGATCATCGAGATGAATTACTTTTCCAACAATTAATGGAACTTTAACTATAGTATGGAGGCAACTATATTGATGAAAATTAGTAAATAACGAACACCTAACGAATTTATATTTTCGGGAGGTGTTTTTTATGTTTTTGGAAATAATAGAAAAATAAATGCACTCGATCGAAGCGCACCATATAAAATGCCAATTCAGTTCCGCGTTACTACATTCCCGTTTTTTTGTCATGTTCTCTCCTTTCTTGGTGATTTCCCGGGAAATAGTTCAGAAGTTTTACGGAGAAATAAGTTAGTAATAGTCATATGATAGTATTTCCGAGAATCAAGAGATTTAATCATTTAATATGTAGAAAAGAATGTCTTCGTTAAAAATAAACAAGAATTATAACGTAGCTCATCTCCTGTTTTTCTAGTTTCCCCTAATACCATATATTTCATCCGAAGTCCAAGTAAAGAAAAAAATCTTACATGCTACATCCTCAAAAAAATATTCGAAAAAGCGAACAAAAAATCAAGATTTCAGTTAAAATGAGTTTAGATGTCAAAGGATGGGGAAATGTAGTGTAGGGTTTTCTGCTCAAGGAGGCGATTCTTGTAGTGTAGAAAATTATACTCTAACTCGAACAAGATTCCAGTAGTAACGGAGCAGCTCTTATATGGAAATATAGGTTATATTTCGTTCAATTCATTTTCAGATGACGGTGCTGCACTATTGGACCAGATATCTGCTACCCTGTATAGGGAGCAATCATTTTTCTCATGGCCTGATTTTTTATATTTAACAACAATTGTCAACGAAGAGGGAGTTCCACCAAATGTAATTACGGAAGACGGTCGCGAACTTGCGAAAGCACATCAAGATGAAATTCTATTAAACTATCATCAGTTTAATAAGATGACAGCACTTGAAAATGTACCGGAAACGAAAGAATTTACAGCTATATTGTCAGATTCCATTGCAGATAATTTGCAAACGCAAAAGATAGAATTAGTTAACTAGGTGGCAACAGAGTTCCGGTATCGCTCAAATAAAAAAGTGATACCAAAGTATGTTATTACACCAAATGAAACACTAGAAAAGGGAGCAGCATACTTATTACTCATTCAACCAACTTTTCAGTCACAGAGTGGAAAGATGATGCTACATGGTGTATATGTGGAAGTAACTGTTCAACCATAGAGGGGGAACAAACGAATGTTTTTTGATTTTCGATTTTGGAAGCATCTTTTTCATCAAAATGAACTAATTGATTCACTTAAGAATACAACGATGCGTAATTTTGAAAAACGTGTTTGGTTAGTAGCAATACTTGGAGTTCTATTATATGCACTTAAAGATATATGGGGCATGAATACGGAAGGTCTGTCTTCTCTTTTTGTAGAGGGGTACGAGGATACATATTCGGTTGCGAGAATTACATCTTTATTCAGTACGATTATTTTCTCGCTTATTTACATGGCATTCCATTTCTTTGGAATCGCTTATGTATTACATAAAATGACTGGTGTTCAACTATCAAAAGCAACTATTATGCAATTTTTTGTAGTTTCCCTTTTATTATTGGAAAAAGCAGCAATCTTTGCAGTGTTTGCGATATTAGGATACACAACAGCGTTTTCATTCTTTTCCTTTGGACCACTCGCAGCAACATTTTTAAATAATGAATTCTTTATTTACTTCTTTAATCAATTAAGTATCATCACGGCAGTTGTAATCGCACTTCAGTTCAGATTCTTGCGTGCATTTACAGCGATGTCGACAAGCAAATTGATGATTCTATTAATCGTATTACACTTAGTCCTTGCTGCACTAACAGCAGGAATCAGTGTCTTGCCACTAGGTGAATGGATCGAAAGGGGGCTTGCAATCCTATGAATAAATGGATAACAATCGGTATTGCAATCATTGTTTCTTCTATAATAGCTGCAAACTCTATTCTTTTATTTACCGAGAAAAGTAAGCTTGGTCGTACTTATTATGTAAGTGAATATGATCGGGTGAACGAAAATACATATACAAAAGAATTAGAAAAAGAATCTGTTGTCGTGCCAGAAAGTGTCTCGACAGTTACTCTAGATGTAGAAGTAGTGAGTGAGTTTACAGTAAAAGTTGGAGATATGGTACAAGAAGGTCAAGAACTTGCCGTGCTGAAATCAGAGGCTGCTGACTCACAACGTTCGCTATGGGAATCCGAGGAAGAAGCTTATATGGCAGAAGAATCAAAGCTCGAATCGATTATAGCTGGTTTAGAATCAGAAAAATATTCTGTGTCATCTGGAGTTAATGGTAGCGGTTCAACAACAGGGGACGCGTCAGAGGATAAAGTAATTAACGTAGGCGTTCAAGTTGACGTCGAAATTTTACAAGAAGGCGACTACGCAAATGCAATTGCAGAAGCAGAGCAAAAATTAGCAGAAATAGAGCGTAAACGTAAAATTGTTAGTGCACAATTAAGTTTGGACTCAGAAGACCTAGCATCACTTAGCCCAATTTTTGGTGTTGTGGCATCGATCGAAGAAAGTGACGGCAAGTATTTCATCTACTTATATACAGCTGAAAAGTCAGTTGTCACATTCTTAGAAGAAGCTGAATGGCACGAAATTCAAGAAGGTCAAAAAGTGATGAACTACTCGACGCACCAAGAGGGAGTAGTAGAAGGATTTGTATCTACGAAAACAGAAGTCCCAGCAAACAAAAGTGAATGGCTAAAAGTGTTCAAGCAATTTGACTCTAACATCGAAGAACCAGTATATGAAGTACGCATTCAATTGAATGGTGAAGTAAGTGTCTTGCCTTACGGAGCGAATATTAACTCAAACATTACTACTAATGAAGTAGCCGGTGCAGCACGCGTAAAAGAACAATGGATATTAAATCGCGTCGATCAAGCAGCAGAAGTGTATATTCTAACGGAAGATGGGAAAATTGGTCTTACACCAGTTGTTGTCCCATTAGACCTTGAACAATATGCTGTCCTTTCAGAAGGACTAATGGAGGGAAATGTTGTGCTTAATGCTGATGAAAAATATATCGGTGCACAAGCATTTTTACCGTTCCCGCTAGATCTACCAACTTGGAGCAGCGTAAAAGCAGTTGGTTGGAGAGATTACGTGAAGTTTTTAACCTATAAATAATAAAAACGTAAAAGGATATCATCGACTTTGAACGCAAATTTCGCTGTAGATGATGCATCTTCATAATATGTAGAGTTAAAAGCTGCGAAGGAAGAAACCCTTCGCAGTTTTTTTGTGTTTTTAGAGGGGGGTTGTGGAACTCCATAGCGTTTGTGTGAAACTCAGCGACTTATGTGGAACTCTGGAGCTTTTGTGTGGAACTCAGCGACTTATGTGAAACTCTGGAGCTGTTGTGTGGAACTCATAGTGTTTTGTGTGAAACTTCATAGTGTTTGTGTGGAACTCAGCGACTTATGTGAAACTCTAGAGCCTTTGTGTGGAACTCAAAGCGTTTTGTGTGGAACTTCATAGCGTTTGTGTGAAACTCAGCGACTTATGTGTAACTCTGGAGCTTTTGTGTGAAACTTCATAGTGTTTGCGTGGAGCCCAATGTCGCTTCCATTTTTCTTATATAAAACTAGTAAAAACTTCGCTATACTAAATAAACGAAGATAAGCAAAAGGGAGAGGACTAAAGTGGATCCTAGATTTAAAATTGCGCACAGGGAAGCACTCATTGGGGTAGGTTTAGCTATTGTACATTTCATTTGGTGGTTTGGATTTGCATATGGACTTGGTTCCGCTCCTGTGGAGGAGTATAAATATATACTTGGTTTTCCGGAATGGTTCTTTTACAGTTGCATCGTAGGATTCCTCTTGGTTTCGTTAACGGTCATTATTTTAGCGAAATTTGTGTTAAAGGATGTTTCATTTGAAGAGGAAGGTGATCAGTTATGAATATTCAAGTAATTATTCCGATGATTCTTTTCTTAGGAATCATTTTTTTCATTGGCTATTGGTCTAGCAAAAAGATAGGGGAGTCTACTGGAGGGTTCCTACAAGAATATTTCTTAGGTGGTCGTGAACTAGGGGGATTTGTGCTAGCCATGACGATGGTTGCTACATATGGTAGCGCATCTAGTTTTCTTGGTGGTCCAGGAACTGCATATACTATGGGGTTTGGCTGGGTACTGCTTTCGATGACTCAAGTGGTGACGGGTTATTTTGTATTACTTATTTTAGGGAAGAAATTTGCGATTTTGGCTCGTAGGTATAATGCCATTACGTTAATTGATTTCTTGAAGGTTCGATATAATAATAGTACGGCTGTAGTGTTACTAGCTGCAGCGAGTATGATTATCTTTTTGTTTTCAGCGATGACAGCACAGTGGGTAGGCGGAGGCCGATTGATTGAATCGTTAACAGGAATAAAGTATACGACTGCGCTATTCATTTTTGCGGTTTCTGTTCTCGTCTATGTGGTAATCGGTGGATTCCGTGCTGTTGCAGTAACGGATGCTGTGCAAGGTGGGGTTATGGTTATAGGGACGCTTATCTTACTTATAGCTGTAATTATCGCAGGTGGCGGCGTACCGAACATTATGCAGGATTTGTTGAATGAAAACCCGAATTTAGTGACTCCGTACGGAAATGACGGGAATTTATCCATGGCTTATGTATCTTCTTTCTGGATATTAGTCGGAGTAGGGGTAGTGGGACTGCCTCAAATGGCTGTGCGAGCGATGTCGTATAAAAATTCGAAATCGATGCACCGAGCGCTTGTGATTGGAACAATTGTTACCGGTTTTATCATGCTTAATATGCATTTAATTGGTGTATTTGCACGTACAATAATGCCTGGGATAGAGGTTCCAGATACGGTTATTCCACTTGTTGCATTGAAAATTTTACCGGCTTGGCTTGCAGGAATTGTTCTTGCAGCTCCACTAGCTGCAATTATGTCGACTGTTGATTCGCTGTTAATTTTGGTAAGTTCATCGATTGTGAAGGATGTATACATAAATTACTTGAATCCGAGCGCTAGTGAGAAAACAGTGAAACGTATCAGTTTTGGTGTGACAACTATTTTAGGGAGCATTGTTTTTTTATTGGCATTGAACCCACCTGATTTGCTTATTTTCTTGAATTTATTCGCATTTGGTGGACTAGAAGCTGCATTCATCTGGCCGGTTGTTCTAGGTCTTTACTGGTCCTATGGCAATAAATACGGTGCGATTGCATCCATGATCTCAGGAATTGTTTCGTATATCGCGATTCATTTTTACAATCAAGTAAATGGTAATCTATTTGGAGTACATACAGTGGTAGTTCCGGTAATTTTATCATTAGTAGCGTATATTATTTTTAGTCTATTAATCAAAAGAACAAAATACGTCTATTAATAAGGGAGAACTACGGATGAAGCAATGGAAGATTTACACGATGCTCCTGTTGGTAATGTTTTTTTGGGGAGCTAATGTACCTATCTTAAAATACTTGGTCGCCGAAGTACCACCAGTGACACTAACAGGTTTTCGAATACTGGTTGCAGGTATAGTCGTAATACTGATCTTATGGAAAATGAAACTCATTCGAAAACCTTTCAAGCACGAGTGGAAATATATATTTTTAGGAACAATTACAAATGTAGTAGGTCATCATTATTTTCTAAACATGGGCTTATCAATAACAAGCGGGACGCACGGGGGACTAATATTAGGAACTGGTCCAATCTTAACGGCCATTTCAGCAGCAATCATATTAAAATACTTCCCAACTAAAGTACAGTGGATTGGATTATTATTAGGACTTGCAGGTCTGTCGCTTGCAGTTTTAGTTGGAAGTGAAACACAAGGTGCGAATATAGGGGATTTCTACGTTTTCCTAGCGATCTTCGCACAAGTTCTTAGTTATATGGTTATTAGTAAAGCAGCGAGAACCCTAAATCCACTTTTAATGACAGCTTATATGATGTTAATTGGAGCACCTATCATAATACTGATCAGTTTTATCCAAGAGCCTGGAGCTATTTTGGCATTTGGCGAGACAACTCAAAAGTTTTGGTGGTTATTCATTGCATCGGCAATTGTATGCACCGCAATTGGTCATCTAATGTACAATTACGCAGTTGGCCAAGCAGGACCGACAAAAGCCGCGATATTTATGAATTTTAACCCTTTATTTGCAATGATACTCTCGGCAATTTTCTTGGGAGAGATATTAAATTATCGACATTTCCTTGGCCTCATCTTAATCGTAGCAGGGGTAATGCTTGGATCTGGAGCAGCAGAGGATATGTGGAAAAAACATAAAGTGAAAAAAGAATAATCCAAAATAAATAATAGAAAAGGGTGACTTCTAACACAAGTCACCCTTTTTAGTGTAAAATTTTATATGGAGTAAAAAAGAAAATAAACTTTTCTACAAAGTAACGTCTAGAGCAAGCAGTCATGTTCCTGCGCAAAGCTCATCGCAGAAGAACGGTGTCCCTCGGGGCAGAAACAGGCGCTTCCGCTTTTCATACTTTAGTAGATAAAAATACATTTGACTTTATAATTATACAGTCATATACTAGTTCTAACTTATTTATATGGAGTGAGCGAAATGAAAGTAGGAATTATTGGTGCAACAGGGTACGGTGGACTAGAGTTAATAAGAATTTTACATAATCATCCATCAGTATCGAACATTGATCTATTTACATCATCAGATGAAGGAAGTATTTTTTCTGATAAATATACACATTTACTGAATATTTATGACCAAGATTTACTTAAAATAGATAATAGTAGGTTAAAAGAACTCGACGTAGTGTTTACAAGTACTCCTTCTGGCGTTTCTAGTACACTACTTCCTTCCTTAATCGGGCTTGGGCCAAAGCTAATTGACCTATCAGGGGATTTCCGATTGAAAGACTTAGCGGAGTATGAGCGATGGTATAAAAAAACACCAGCTCCTGCTGAGGCAGTTGAGCAAAGCGTATACGGATTAACCGAGTGGAATACAGAGGCTATAAAGGATGCGGCCATTATCGCAAATCCTGGATGCTACCCGACGGCGGTACTGCTTTCCTTATTACCGCTCTTAAAAAATAACTTAATCGATGCAAATAATATTGTTATTGATGCGAAAAGTGGCGTATCTGGCGCTGGAAACAAGCCTAGTCAAATGACGCATTTCAGTGAAACGAATGAAAATACAGCCATTTATAAAATTCACGAGCACCAACATATTCCAGAAATTGAGCAAGCGATTGGGATGTTTGCGAAACACCATTCACCAATTACTTTCACAACGACGCTAGTTCCAATGACTAGAGGGATACTTGCGACAAGTTATGTGCCAGTCACAACTGGGACTACTGAAAAGCAATTAGTTGAAGCACTTGAAGAGAAATATGCAGACCAGCCATTTGTACGTATCATAAAAGATGCTGCTAAATTTGGAACAAATCAAGTGCGCGGGAGTAATTACTGTGATATCCATGTGCGACTGGATCCACGAACAAACCGAGCTACAATCGTTTCAGCTATTGATAATTTAGTAAAAGGTGCGGCAGGTCAAGCGATTCAAAACATGAACGTGCAGTTCGGTTTAGACCAAACAACTGGTCTCCGTTTAGTACCGCTATTCATTTAAATAATTGGAGGAGTAAATCATGAGTTCAAGCACAATGATTATGAAAAAAATTTCATTAAAAAATATAGCATCACCAAAAGGGTTTAAAGCAACTGGTATCCACTGTGGACTAAAGCATAAGAAAAAGGATCTAGCATTACTTTTCAGTGAAGTTCCAGCAAGTGTAGCGGGCGTTTTCACAACAAATGCTATAAAAGCGGCACCACTTCTGATTACGAAAGATGTTGTGTACCAAACAGGAAAAATACAAGCAATCATCGTAAATTCAGGGAATGCCAACGCCTGCACAGGTAAGCAAGGAATGGCAGATGCATACACGATGCAAAAATTAACAGCTGAAAAACTAGGCATTGCGCGTAATTTAGTTGGCGTTGCATCAACTGGTGTTATTGGGGAAATGATGAAAATGGATCCAATCATTACTGGGATTCAACAATTAGAACCAATTGACGAACTAGAAGGCGCTATTGGATTCTCTCAATCGATTATGACAACGGATACCGTTACGAAAAACACTGCTTATAAAACAATGATCGATGGCAAAGAAGTGATTATTGCTGGAACTGCAAAAGGTTCTGGAATGATCGAACCTAATATGGCGACGATGCTTGGCTTTATAACAACGGATGCGAACATCGAATCCAAATATCTGCAATCTGCATTGAAATCAATTACCGACATTACGTTCAACTCAATTACAGTCGACGGTGATACTTCGACAAATGATATGGTCATTGTTATGGCAAACGGGATGGCGGAAAATAATACGCTAACACCTGATCATCCAGAATGGGAAAATTTTGTGAAAACATTACATGCTGTGTCACAAGACTTAGCGAAAATGATTGCAAAAGATGGAGAAGGTGCTACGAAATTAATTGAAGTGGAAGTTAAAGGTGCAATTTCCGATGTAGAAGCACGTAAAATAGCGAAAACTGTAGTTGGTTCACCACTTGTGAAAACAGCTGTATTTGGAAATGACGCAAACTGGGGTAGAATCATTGCGGCTGTAGGCTATAGTGGTGCTACACTTGATCCATATGCCATCACAATTCATCTAGGTTCTACAAAAGTTGTAGAAAACGGAGAGCCGGTTAGCTTCTCAGAGGAAGATTTAATTGTTTATTTGAAACAACCAGAAGTGAAAATTTTTGTCGATATTCATCAAGGAGCAGGCCACGGCTTAGCTTGGGGGTGTGATTTAACGTATGACTATGTCCAAATCAACGCAAGCTACCGTTCTTAAACGCATCGTTGTCAAACTAGGAGGCAGTATGCTCGAAGGGTTGAATGATCAGTTTTTCATGAACTTCAAGCGACTGCAAGAAGAAGGAAATCAGTTAATCATCGTACATGGCGGAGGTCCGGCGATTAACAAAGAATTGGCACGAAATAACGTTACATCAACTACTATAAACGGTATCCGAGTAACTTCTAAGGAAGCGGTCGGGATCGTCCAGTCAACTTTAATCGGCAAAGTCAATCCGGCTTTAGTTCACGAGTTGAATAAAGACGGGATTGTAGCAGTAGGCTTAAGTGGCTATGATGGACAACTACTAGAATGTACATTATTAAATGAAGAAATATATGGCTTCGTAGGAGAAATACAACAAGTAAATACGTCCCTACTAGACACGTTTCTACAAGCTGGAGTCACGCCAGTTATTGCTTGTATTGGGTGTACAGCAGATGGACATGCATTAAACATTAATGGAGACACGGTGGCAAGTGAAATCGCGCTCGCAATGAAAGCCGATAGTTTATTGCTCGTAACGGATACACCAGGTATTAAAATCAATGACGTAGTGCAAGAAATGGTTACGCAAGCGGAAATAGATAATTGGATTGAAACAGGAGATATTTTCGGCGGCATGATTCCCAAAGTGCAAGCCGCTGTAGAGTGCTTACAATCTGGTATTCCATCCGTTCAAATAGTTGGAGAAAAGCTAGTAGGAACGGTAATCATATCTCAGGAGGTAAACGCATGAGTTCATTATTTAAAAATTACGGCCGTCGTCCCGTTCATTTAGTGAGCGGCAAAGGCACGATTGTAACAGATGAAACGGGGAAAGAATACCTTGATTTCACGAGTGGAATAGCAGTACTTAGTTTAGGCCATGCACATCCTGCAATCGTAGAAGCGATTCAAAAGCAAGCAGAGAAACTTTGGCATACATCAAATTTATTTGAAAGTCCGGAGCAAGAAAAATTAGCTGCGACACTAGAGAAAGACACACATCTGGCTCATGCCTTTTTCTGTAATAGTGGAGCAGAAGCAAACGAAGCAGCGATTAAACTAGCTCGCAAGCATACACAAAAACATGTCATCATCACATTCGAAAAATCTTTCCACGGACGTACTTTTGGAGCGATGTCCGCAACTGGGCAAGAAAAAATACGCCAAGGATTTGGACCATTACTAGAAACATTTAAAACGATTCCTTTCAATGATGTAGCTGCACTAGAAGCAGTCATTGATGACGAAGTAGCAGCAATCATGCTTGAAGTGATCCAAGGAGAAGGCGGCGTGAACCAAATCTCTCCTGAATTAGCACAAGCAATCACGGATATCTGTTCAGAAAAAGGCATCTTACTGATCGTAGACGAAGTGCAAACAGGAATCGGACGTACAGGAACTCGCTACGCATACGAGCAAACCGTACTGAAACCCGACATCATGACACTAGCAAAAGGCCTAGGCGGAGGCTTCCCAATCGGAGCAATGCTTGGCACAAGCGCTCTATACGAAACGTTCGGACCAGGTACACACGGAACCACTTTCGGAGGAAACCCACTAGCCGTTTCAGTTGCACAAACCGTATTAAATCATGTATTCAACCCAACATTCTTAACCAATGTCAACGAAAAATCGACATACTTTAAAGAAAAACTAGCAGCATCACTTCCAAACCATACCATCGTAGGCTCCGGTCTACTACTCGGTATCGTATGCGCTGAAGACGTAGCACCATACGTAAACCTTGCCGAACAAGCAGGGCTACTACTAGTATCAGCAGGACCAAACGTCATCAGACTCCTGCCGCCACTAACCGTAACAAACGAAGAAATCGATCAAGCAGTAGCGATACTAGCGAATATACTAAATAGCAATTAAAGCGCTATTTACCACAGTAAAAGCCACCCAACTTAGGGTGGCTTTTATTGTGTTTCTACTTTTCAATTTGGGAAAACTGGCTAAGAGGGGAAAGAAACAGCCCCGCCCAGGAGTTAGCCACAAATTGAAGGAATATTTGAGTCTGACACAGGGACAGGGCACAATTTTCACTTTGCTAGGTGCATTTCACGGCTGGATGTTATATTAAAATTTAACAGATTCCTTACGAGTTCCACTCAAAGCACGACAAGTTCCACACAAACACGCGAGTTCCACCCAAACACACACAAGTTCCACAAAAGCACGCACGAGTTCCACGCAAAGCACGACAAGCTCCACTCAAACACACGAGTTCCACACAACCAAACGCAAGTTCCACAAAAGCACGCACGAGTTCCACACAAAGCACGACAAGTTCCACACAAGCACGCGAGTTCCACTCAAACACACGCAAGTTCCACCTAAACGCACACAAGTTCCACGCAAAGCACGACAAGCTCCACACAAACACGCGAGTTCCACAAAAGCACGCACGAGTTCCACGCAAACACACGCGAGTTCCACACAACCAAACGCGAGTTCCACAAAAGCACGACAAGTTCCACCCAAACGCACGACAAGTTCCACCCAACCCCCGCCACACCAACCCCCAAATAACACAAACGTGTAAAACCCTTAAAAATGTGCTATAATACTGCAGTGTAAATAAAGAAAGGAAGTACCTAAAATGCAAAAAACAATATGTGTGATAGGCCTAGGTTACATCGGACTTCCAACCGCAGTAACATTCGCAAACCACGGTGTCAGAGTACATGGGGTAGACGTAAACGAAAAAGCAGTAGAAATGATTCAAAATAAGCAACTTCATATAGAAGAAAATGGTCTCCAAGAAAGATTGGATAAAGCAATCGACGAAGGCCTACTAACAGTTTCCACAACACCAATAGAAGCAGACATATTCATCGTCGCAGTACCATCACCAATCAACGCTGATAAAACAGCAAATCTAGAATACGTTCGTGCTGCAACAGCATCAATCATTCCTTATGTAAAAGAAGGTAACTTAGTAGTACTAGAATCTACAGTGCCACCAAAAACAGTAGAAAACATCATGCTACCAGAACTAGTGAAAACTGGTCTCGAAATCGGTACACAACTATACGTATCCCATTCACCAGAGCGCGTTATTCCTGGTAAAATCTTTGAAGAATTAGTGAATAATGACCGTATTGTTGGGGGAATTAACGAAAAATCATCCCAATTAACGAAAGAACTTTACGAAACATTTGTTAAAGGAAAAATTCACATTACAGACGCGACAACAGCGGAACTAGTAAAAGTAATGGAAAACACATACCGTGACGTGAACATTGCCTTTGCAAACGAGCTAGCAAAAATTGCAGAGAAAATTGACGTGAATATTTGGGAAGCGATCCATTTTGCAAACTTCCATCCACGTGTAAACATTCACTATCCAGGTCCTGGAGTAGGAGGACATTGTATCGCAGTTGATCCGTGGTTCCTTGTAGAATTGGATCCAGAAGCAGCAATTATTCACCAAGCACGTATTACAAATGATGGAATGCCGGAATACACAGCTCTAAAAACGAACAAAATCCTGTCAGAAACAAACAAAACAGGTGGAAAAGTCGCTGTATTTGGATTAGCATTCAAAGGGAATGTAGATGATATGCGTGAAAGCCCATCAACAGAAGTAATTGTAGAACTACAAAAACTAGGGCTAGAAGTAGTGTCATACGATCCGCATATTAAAACAAACACGCATCCGACACAAACACAATCACTACAAGAAGCAACATCAGGAGCAGACATCATCCTTGTTCTAACAGATCATAAAGAATTCAAAGAATTACAACCAACAACTATCCTAGATAACCTAAATTCCGCAATCGTATTAGATACGAAAAACTGTCTACAACGTGCAGAATGGGAAGCAGCAGGATTTGTTTTTTACACACTTGGTGACTCTAAAAACAAAAACCTCAATAAATAGGAGCTATTAAACCCATGAAAGAAATAATTCTAGGCGTGAAAGTAGATACAGACAACTACGACGAGCTGATTAAAAAACTATTCAAGCGAATAGACAACAAAGAAAAATCATTAGTCGTAGCAATAAACCCTGAAAAACTGATGAAAGCAAAAGAAGATCAGTCTTTAAAAGACCTTCTAAACCGTGCAGAATTCCAAATTCCGGACGGTATAGGAGTCATCCTTGCATCAAAGTTAAATAAAGGGAATATCAAATCTCGTGTAACTGGTATCGACATGATGGATCGTATCGTTAGAGAAGCTGCCAAAACTGGTAAGTCTATTTACCTTTACGGAGCAAAACCAGGTGTTGCCGATCAAGCAGCCCAAGCACTGAGAAGTAAATACCCATCACTAAAAATAGCAGGTATCCAAGACGGCTATGAACAAGATAACGAAAAAGTAATCCAAAAAATTAATGAAGTAAAACCAGAAATCCTTTTTGTTGCAATGGGAAGTCCAAGACAAGAAAACTGGATCGAAGCAAACAGGGACAGACTCTATCCATCGCTATATCAAGGAGTGGGTGGATCATTCGACGTTTTAGCAGGTAATGTAAAACGTGCACCGAAGCTCTTTTTAAACACTGGAACAGAGTGGTTATATCGTTTAATGATAGAACCGACTAGAATAAAAAGGCAACTGGCATTACCATTATTCTTAGTTGAAACATTAAAGAAATAAGTACTATTTTGTATAACTGGATGTAACAAAGATGCACTTCCTATGATTTATGGGAAGTGCATCTTTTTTGCGTTCGGGTAAAGAGAGGGTCAATCTAGAAAGTGAGATTATTAATCTATCATTTAGGAGATTTGGTTTTGTCCGATTCTAATGGGATTAACAGAGGATATCTATTTATGTTTTGTTGTGTTCGATAGACTCTTTGTTACGCTCGTGCTAAATTTGTCTTCATTAAAAAATACTAATTCTTGCTATCTAATCAGAAAAAAAGTTACTCTGACAATAAAAACCTCTACTAAATCACCTCTATTAGGCATGAATCAACGATGTTATATACCCTTTAAACTCTATGTTTAAAAGCGTTTTAGAAGACTGTAATATAATTGTAATAAACTTGTAAACTAAATGAAGTTGAGTTTATGACTCTATTTATCTATAGTTAGTAACAGATAAGAGTATTCGGATTGATTTATAACTGAGATGTTTTGGAGGAGAAAAAATGAAGAAGTTTTTAACAACAGTAATAATGGCAGGAGCACTTTTGATAGCAAGTCCTGTAGGTGCTGCTAATCTTGAATTTTCAAATGCACAGAACAAGGAAGTTACAAAATCAACTGTAAGCTACGCAAATCCATCAGTAGATCAAGTTGCTTCTAGTAGAGCATATACTGTCTCTGGAACATACAAAACAAATTACAATACAAACGTTCGCGCGGATGCAGGAACAAACTATAAAAAAGTGACATTAGCAAAAAAAGGCACGATAGTTACTGCAACACATAAAAAAACAATTGGTGGAAAAGTTTGGTATAAAGTAAATGTAAACGGCAAATCTGGTTGGATACTAAGCTCACTTCTAGCAATAGTTAAACCAACAAAAAAAGCTACAACTGCTAAAATAACAACAAAAGCTGTAACTAAAACTTCTTCAAATATTAGTACAACAAATTCTTCTAATATGATTAGTGTTGCAAAATCACTATTAGGCACACCTTACCGTTTTGGTGGAACTACAACAGCAGGATTTGACTGCAGTGGATATGTACAATATGTTTATAAAAAATCTGGTAAAAATATTTCAAGAAATACAGCAACACAATTTGCTCAAACGGATACAGTTAAAAATCCACAACCGGGAGACTTAGTGTTTTTCGCAAATACATATAAGTCTGGAATTTCTCACGTAGGTATTTATATTGGAAACAATAGTTTTATTCATTCTGGTGGTAAAAAAGCAGAAATTATAAGCTTAAATAATTCGTATTGGGGCAAGAAATTCCATAGTTTCAAACGTCTATAATAGAATTTCTTTATAAAACTACCTATCATCTATTTGATAGGTAGTTTTTTTAGATTCAGTGTTATAATGAAGGGAAAATGAATTCTTTTTATGTCTATATAATTATCCAGTAATAGGGGGGATCATTAAAATGTTGAAAAAATCGGGAAAACACGTGAAAACTACAAACAAACGTATTAAATACATCACTATAAGTGCATTAACTATATTTACTCTAGCGATATTGGGTACTATTTATTTTAGTAATACTAATGAAGAGGAATCTCAAAGACCTTCATCAGGTTTAACTGATGTAGATGAAATAGTAAAAGCTTTTCCAGAACCAGAACCAGTACCAGAACCAGTACCAGAACCAGAACCAGTGCCAGAACCAGAACCAGAACAAAAACCTGAACAGGAAGTGAAGGAAGAGCCGCAAGAAACGGTGGAAGTTCCTGTTACAAAGGTTGAAGAGACAGAGGATACATCTGTAGAGATAACAGAGAAACCGAAAGAAGCAGTAGTACTGCAAGAAAAGCCGAAAAAAGATTTTTCCACAACAATTGCAAATGCGAAACAATTTGTATATACAATCTATTCAGATGTAGAACAAGGTTCGGGATTCCTGTACAATTCATCAGGTGATATTCTTACCAATGCACATGTATTAAAGGATGCATCTTATGTCACTGTAAAAAACAGCAATGGCCAAGAATTTGATGGCCAAATTATCGGTATTTCAGAAACACAAGATATAGCGCTTGTGAGGGTGTTAGAGTTGGCCGATAAACAGCCACCTCCAATGGAAATGTCACAAGTAGGCGTAGGTACAGAAGTATTCTCCTTAGGTAGTCCAGGGAATATTGCTAATACGTCTTCAGAAGGCGTGATCACGAGTGTTGGGAAGACAATTGTTGATGATTTCACATATGCCAATTTGTATGAAATGAATGCGTTGATTAAACAAGGCTCGAGTGGCGGTCCATTAATAAATGCTAGTACAGGGAAAGTGTTAGGGATCAATTCGATCGTGCTGACGGATAACCCTCAGATTGGCTATGCGATTCCAATCTACACAGTTAGCAAGCAATTAAACGATTGGGTAGCAAATCCGTTAATTCCACCTGATCCGGAGAAAGAAATATTACAGCATGTAGATGATGCCTATTTAGATGAAGAATTATTAGCAAGCTTTATAGTCGATTATTACGAACTTTTCTTGTTTGGTTTGAATGATGTAACAAGTAAGTACTATATAAGTTTCTTATATCCAGGTAGTCAAGCAGAAACAGATGAGCAGAAAAAGATGGAAGAGCTCAGAAAGCTGCAGCAAGCATATAGTAATGTGAAAACAGTAGTAAATAGCGTATTAGTATCGGAAGACAGTGCGGTAATTGATGCAGATGCAACATTTACTTACACAGATTCACAAGATAAACAAACGAAGACAGTAATTCGTAAAGCGACATTCACCGTTGTTCTTGATCAATACGGAGATTATCAAATAAAAGAAGTTATTGTAAAATAAATAAAAGCCCTGGAAAACTTTATTGTTTTCCAAGGCTTTTTTCAAATTAAATTAAAAAAGAATCTACAAGTTAAAATTAGAGACTATAAATCTAGTAATGCATTTTACATATATAGAAGTAAAAAGTCCATTTCTTAATAGGTATTAATCTCCGTGTACCTCTAGATTAATAATAGATTATATAGATTCAAAGGTAATAAGATGCATTTTCCATAATTGGGGTATAAGAACTTTTTTAAATCAAGTATAATTTAAGAATACTATATTACAGAAAAGGAGCAACAAAGAACTCATGAAAAAAATGTTTGCAATAATAGCTTTTTCCCTATTTATGTTAATAGGCACCTCAAATGTTTCGGCTGCAAGTACTGAGAACTTCATTATAAAAGTAGAACTCAAAAACAATCTCGGCCCATCAAATACATATAAATTTACACCTAAAGGCCAATCAGTCCTTAAAGAAGATGCGAACATTGTATTTACGAAAGACCGCACATATACACTTTCAATCGTAAATTCAAAAATTCGTATTATGGATGGAAATCAGGTAATCAAAGATGGATTATCCACTGTTTCAATTATTCCTGAAACGTACACGAAAGAAAATTTTGTACTATTGAACAACACGAAAAATACAATAAATCGACCTCATATGGGAACAATTGAATTTCAACTTAAAATGGAAAGTAATTTATTACAATTACAACCTGTAAACCATATTGGCTTTGAAGATTATCTAAAAGGTGTTGTACCAGGAGAAATGTATGCTTCTTGGGGAGTAAGTGGCGGAATGGAAGCATTAAAAACACAAGCTGTTGCAGCTCGTTCATACGTATTTGCTTTAATGAATGGAGATGCAAATAAAGTTATTAACGATACAACCTTTTATCAAGTTTATGCGGGATTTATTTGGGATCCTATTTCACCTTCTTGGGATTCGTATTATAAGTATTCAACTCAAGCAGTAGATGAAACAAAAGGTGAAATAATGACCTATACAAAATCTAATGGTACGAAAGGTTTTGTAGAAGGACTTTATTCTTCTTCAAACGGAGGACAAACAGAACTGCCACAACAGTATTGGAGTAATAGTTTGCCGTATATTAAAAGTTCAAAAGTAGATACTTTTGATACTGTAAAATGGCCAACTGCATTAATCTTCAAAAAACAACAGTTAGCTAGCCTTGACTATACGACTCCTGAAAAATGGTGGAGTACAACGAACGAACAAAATCTAGATATTAAATTAGTTAATGCAAACAGTCAAAAAGCATTTACAAGTTTGAAAAATCGTATGTTAAGCGATCTTAAAAAAGTGGATCCAACAATTAGCTCAATCAAAATCGAGTCTATTAATAGCGTGGGTACACAAAAATACGATAATACAGGTAAAGTGAAACAGTTTAACTTAAATGTAAATTATTTAGAAGAAAAAGAAGATATAAATGGAGATAGCATCTATACGATGGAGCTTGGAACACAATCAAAAACACTTGCCGGTGAAGATCGGTTTGAGACTTCTGTAGAAATAGCAAAAGAAGGTTGGAAAACTAAACCTCAGACTGTAGTTATAGGTCGAGGGGATATACCAGTAGATGCACTTGCAGGTACAGTACTTGCTTCTAAAAATGATGCACCAATGCTATTAACAAGAACGAATGCACTTCCAGAAACAGTAACGAATTATTTGAAAACATCAGTAACAGCAGGAGCAAAAGTATATATTCTTGGTGGAACAGGTGCGATTTCAACTGAAGTTGAAAACCAAATTAAGGCGCTAGGTTTCCAGGTTAAAAGATTAGAAGGAATAAGTCGTACCGAGACTTCTATAGCGATTGCTGAGGAAATCGGGAAATCTAATAAAGTATTTTTCGCTACAGGTAACTCAGAATCATCTGACGCACTCTCTATATCTGCGTATGCAGCGCGAAATGGAAATCCTATCATCATACAAAATGGAGCGAAGGTAATAACATCGACTTTCAATTACTTGAATAAATATGGTGTGGGACAAGTTGATTTAATCGGAGGAACTTATGCGGTTCCACAAGAAGTTGCAACAGAGTTAACTTCAAAAGGCTATAAAGTAGATAGAGTAGCAGGTACAGGGCGTGTGGAAACAAGTATTGCTATTAATAAGAAGTATCCGATGGGTACTGATACTTTAGTAATTGGAAATGCTTATAATTTTGTTGACGCACTTTCTGGAGCAGTTCTATCTGCAAAAAATAATGCTTCCATTTTACTTTTAAATTCTTCCTTAGAAGTTGCACATAAAGACTATTTGAAAACAATAACAAGACCCAAAACTGTATACTACTTAGGAGGGAATTATGTAGTTTCAAAAGAACTTAAATATGAGTTAGCCCCTTATGTAGGTGGCGTTCTTCAATCACAAAAATATACTTTAAGTTTAACAGGATCACAGTTACGTTCAGTATTAGGAAGTTCCGTTCTTAGAAGTACAGATTTTGACACATATATATCCACAGGTCAATTTGAACTGAATGGAACAGGTTATGGTCATGGGATCGGTATGAGTCAGCATGGAGCATATGCTCGAAGCAAAGCAGGACATAAATACGATGCTATTCTAGAATTCTACTACGATGGAATAAAAATTGAACAAGCAATGAATAACACTAAATAACAGACAGATTACAGGAGAGGGTACGCCTTCTCCTGTAATTAAATTTTTACATAGAAATGAGGAAATATTACATTGAAGAACAAAGGAATTCTCTCTTTATTAATCATGGGCCTTATCTTATGTTTCTTGCCATACAAGGCTAATGCAGAAGAAGAGTTGAAACCACTCGTAATTATCGATCCAGGCCACGGTGGAAAATATTCTGGAACAGCAGGTTACTCCGGCTCTAAAACAGGTTATTATGAAAAACGCGCCAATATTGAAGTCTCACTTAAACTTCGCAATACCTTAGTAGCAAAAGGGTATGAGGTATTCATGACTCGTTCTACAGATAAACACTTTTCAACTGTTTCAAGTTCAGAAGATTTAAAACAAAGAACGAGAGTTGCCAATAATGCAGCTATAGGTAGAAATGATAATACTATTTTCATATCAATTCATCATAATGCGACTTCATCACCATCTTATTCAGGTTATGAAACTTACTACTATGATGCGAAACAAATTGATCCGTCTTATCCACCAGATCCAATGCAGATAGTCTATTCCGATGAAAGTCATCGACTAGCTAAGTTAACGCATGCAAGTGTCATAAATTCAGGTGCAAACACGGAAGGCCGTGGTATTGTTCATTACAGTTTATATGTAACTAGAAATGCGCAAATGCCATCTATATTAGCTGAAGTTGAATATATGTCTAATCCATATGAAGAAAAGAAAGTGAAAACAGCTACTTTTCAACAAGGCATTGCCAATGCTCTAGCAGTAGGGGTAGACAACTATTTTAATTTGTACATTGTCCAAGACAGTAAGGGAAAGCAACTTAAGACTTTTACTAACAGCCAAGATGCCCTTACGTATGCAAAGAAATTAAAAAATGTACAAGTATTTTACAAGAAATCTGGAAAATACATATTTAACAATTTTAGTTATGACTACCGAGCGTATCATCTATCGGTTGATTTAGCGCAAACGAAATTTATATCATATGAAGAAGCAGTGGCATTTACAAAAGCATATAAAAATACGCGAGTGGTGCATCATCCAACTGGAAAAGTTGTTTGGTCCAATTATCTTGTGAAGCGTTTTGACCTGGTAAATGCTAATGCAATAGTTACGAATCAATACTTCCGAGAGCATCAAGCAGTTAATGATGCAATCACGCAAGAGAAAGTAACAGTTAAGGATAACGTAAGCTCAAGTATTGTTTATTCCTCAATTGTCACACCATCATTTGATGTGTATCATGCAACAAAAGGGAAATTAAAATCATTTTTCAATCAAGAAGAGGCAATAGCTTATGCAAAACTTTGGCCATCAACAAGAGTAGCAAATAACACAAATCATACAACTATATATACAAATACAAACACAACAAAAGTAGCGAAAACAAGTGTAACAGTTAAAGGGCAAACGCGATATGGTACGTCAATTGAAGTTTCTAAAATGCTCTATCCAACTGGATTCCCAAGTGATAAAGCAGATAAAACGATTGTCATTGCGACTGGTGAAGAATTTGCAGATGCATTATCAGCAGGACCACTTGCAGCTCAATATGGAAATGCACCTATACTATTAAATCCTTCAGGCAGTTTACCAGTAGAAACAATAGCTGAAATCAAACGACTGGGTGGAAATCATATTATTTTAGTAGGTGGAGCTGGTGCAATTTCTGCAGGAGTTGAAAATGAACTAAGAATTAAATTCCCAACTGCAAAAGTAGAGAGAATCTCAGGTGCTGATAGATATGCTACGAATGACGCTATCAATAATAGATTGTCGAAACCATCTGGTATTTTTGTAGTATCAGGGAAAGATTATCCGGATGCATTGGCAGCAAGTGCTATTGCAGTAAATAAAAACTATCATATTATTTTAACAGATGGTACTACGTATAGAGAAAGTATGAATAAACAAGTTTATAGCACGCCAACATTTATTGTTGGAGGTCCATATGCCGTTTCGGATATATTGATGGATAAAATTAAAGAACGAGCAGGAGCGGATCTTGTAAAACGTCTATCAGGGAAAGATCGTTATGCAACAAACGCTGCCTTAATAGAGCAATTTAGTGATTCTCTTCAATCTCCTGTTTTCTTAGTTTCTACAGGATTGAATTATCCAGATGCTTTAGTTACATCTGCATTAGCAGCAAAATATGCTGCACCACTCTATCTAGTAAAAGATAGTCTTCCAGATGCATTAAAACCAAGTTTAACTACTTATCTGAAAGAAAGAGTTACTACAACTTCTATATACATAGGTGGTGTAGTAACAGACCAAGTTAAAAATCAAATTGATATTCTGAAGTGAGGAGAGAGAAAATGAACATATTAAAACCCTTTGCATGGTCAGTAGTAATTCTTTTGATTCTTTCTGGATGTAGCGAAGACAAAGATGAGCCTAACCCTGAGAGTACAGTTGCAGAAGAGACTTCCGTGAGTAATGAAAACTCGGAGGAAGACCAAACAGAAATAGAAACTACAACGACTGAACCGAAACTAGAAGAAAACAATGAACAAGTAGAAGATAAAACAGAGCAAGTAGATGCAAATACTGAAAAAGTAGAAGATAACACTGCAACAGAAAAAGCTGAAGAAGAATCTGAAAGTACAGAGTCTACAAACGAAGATACAACAGAAGAACTTCAAGGTGTTGAGCTTTACATGCCGGAAAGACAGATGAAGAAAATCTTTAAGAGCGATGAATTTGAAATCATTCGAGAAGTAGAAGCGATTGAGGGGAATTTAGTGCTAGAAAAAGTTACATTTGGAGATGTGGAAGTAGTTCAAGTTTCTGAATGGACAGAGAGTACAATGAAACTTCTATTCAATGGTCCAAATGAAAGCGATAAAATAACATTAGGCAACTATCCAAAAAGTGCAGCTCCAGAAGTGTTAGTTGATAAGTCTGCAAATAGCTCTGCAAATTGGAAGGTAAAAGAAGAAGGGCTAACGCTTGATATGCAGGGACAACAATACAAAGATGTTTTACTAATCGAGCAGTCCATTACTTCCGAAACATCCGACCAAGTAACTATTACTCGTTATGCATTAGGAAAAGGCCTAGGAATTATTAAAGAAGAACAAATTGTTCGCAGTGGTAAGACAGAAAAACAATATATTACAGAACTAGTAGAAGTTCAATAGTCTAAAGTTGATATTCGATGATAGTATCGAATATCAACTTTTTTCAATTCTCAAGTCCAAATAGGCTAGTTCCTCTTTGGGCTTGAGAATAATGAATGCAATAACTAAAAAAACAAACAGGGTAAATACACCGTATATCTATGGTGTATTTACCCTGTTTGGAAATATAAAATTTGTAATGTTTACATACAACACTTAATCCATTGCGTAAAAACGTTTATAGCTGTCGAAATGCTTGCTCCAGTAGCTATTGTTTAAACTAGTAACTTGAACACGATCTCCGCCAGCGTGGACGAAGGAGTTGTTTCCAATATATATACCTACGTGTGAGATTCCACTCGTATATGTATTTGAAAAGAAGACTAGATCTCCAATTTGTGGACTTGACACTTCATAAGAACGTGCATCCAATCCTTTTGCATTTGTTCGCGGAAGGTTAATGCCTGCTGCTTTGTTATATACATAATAGATGTATCCGCTGCAGTCAAATCCGCCTGGTGATGAACCACCCCATACATAAGGGACGCCTTTAAAAGAGGTTGCTAAAGAAATTAGCTTATTAATAGTAGTTGAGTTTGAACTAGATACTTCTGGTGTTGTAACAGGAGTAGAAACCTGAGATGTACCTGGTTGTGGAACAGTGACACGATTCTCAATTTTTAATACTTGTCCTACGCGAATTATACTAGAAGTTAAACCGTTCCAAGTTTGCAATTGTGTCACAGTAATTCCGTGACGGTAAGCAATTCCTGATAATGTATCTCCACCTACAATTTTATAGCTTCCGGTTGGGGAAGATTCTACTTTTGTCGGAGCGGTTGTATTTCCAGTTACTTTCAACGTTTGACCAACATAGATCAAATGACCAGAAATCCCATTTAATTGTTGTAACTTGGAAACAGTAGTACCTTTCTTACTAGCAATCCTTGATAATGAATCGCCACTTACAACTGTATAACTGTCTGTAGGAGAAGTTTCAGATTTCGTTGTCGCTTCAGTATTAGTAGAGGCAGTGCCAGTTACTTTCAACGTTTGCCCAACATAGATCAAATGACCAGAAATCCCATTTAATTGTTGTAACGTAGCAACAGTAGTTCCATAGTTACTAGCAATTCTAGACAATGAGTCACCAGACTTTACCTTGTAAGTGGAAGTCGCACTAGTAGTGGATTCTGTCTTATTTGTTTTAACTGAGTTAACTGGTGTAGAAGTCGATCCAGCTAATTCCAATGTCTGATTTACATAGATCATATCAGAACTTAACTTATTCCATTGTTTTAAACTAGATATAGAAACATTGTTTTGAGAAGCTATTTTCCAAAGTGAATCACCTGATTTTACTTTGTATGTGCTTGCTTCAGCTTCGGCAGCCCCAATAGCAAGTGCTAGTGAACCTGTGGCAAGAACGGAAATTGCGAGTTTCTTCATCTTATCTCTCCTTAATATGGGTGGATATTGTATAAATCACCAATTATCGATATTGTGAACATACCTATCATTCTATAGAACGATAGACTAATAGGCAATGGAGATATAAATACAGTTGTGTTACAAATGTAAATTCAAAAAAAAGAAGGGGATATAAAGCCCCTTCTTTTGAATCTTATAATTCTAAATGTGTTTTTAGTGTTGTTTTAATTTCATTTAATTCTTCATCGTTCATCATATAATAATATATTCCATCAATTTTCTGTCCTGCACCATTTTGGATATATAATTGATCCACTTTACCAAACGCATCGCGATAATTAGCTTGTACATCCACCATTTCATCGAATGTCATATTCGTACGAACATTATCTCCGATTGCACCAAAGATGCTCTTATAGTTTACTAAACTATTAACAGAAGCTCCCTCACGAAGAACCGCTTGGATAACTTGTTTTTGACGATCCTGACGACCAAAGTCACCTCTTGGGTCTTCATAACGCATACGTACGAAAGAAAGAGCTTCTTCGCCATCTAACGTTATTTCACCAACAGGATACGAGTAATCGTCTACGGTGAAGTCTAAGGTATTATTCACTGTGATTCCACCAACAGCATCTACAATATCCTTAAAGCTATCCATATTAACTTGTACAACATAGTCAATCGGTATATCTAGTAAATTCTCAACCGTATGCATCGACATTTCAATCCCACCAAATGCATAGGCGTGATTAATCTTGTCCATCTTTCCTTTACCGATAATTTCGGTATACGTATCACGTGGAATACTCACCATGGTAGATGATTTTGTTTCAGGATTAACGGTTAAAACGATAATTGTATCAGAACGTCCCGCATCGCCTTCTCTTTCATCTACACCAAGAACAAGCACGGAGAAAGGCTCTTTGTCATCAAAAGTAACTGGTGCATCACGTTTATCGGAAACTTCACGCTCAATTGGTTGGTGTATGTCACTCACAGTATCTGTAAATCCTTTAAAGATCATAAATCCGTAAATAAGAACGATGACTAAAACTACAGCCAAGATTCCAACGATCCAAGGCCATTTCTTTTTCTTTTGTTTCTTGCCTAATCTGCTCAACTAAATTCCTCCATCTATTTTGCGATAAAATACTCGATACGTGAATGGCTCAAATAATACGACATCGTATCCAGCTTCCACATTTATTGGACGTTCTAGCGTGAATTGTACGATAGTTTGATCAAAACCATTCACAGTTACTTCTATTGAATATAGCTAAATACTATTAATGTGATACATATTCATAAAACAAAAAATGCGAATAGTACTCTTTTATTTATATATACTCCTTTCGAAAAAATAGATAAACGGAACAAAGCCAATATAAATTAATTATGCCATAAAACGGCAAGATTTGATATGTTGTCATATTAATATGTATGATAGAATAGCAGCCTGTCCCTGTGTCAGCCACAAATTGAAGAAATATTTGAGTCTGACACAGGGACACGACCCAGTTTCTTTTTGGTAACCGCTACTTATGAAGTAACAATTTCTTCTCTTTCAAACAATCTCCCAAACAGAACCACCGCCCCGCCCCTGTGTTAGACTCAAATGCTCCCCAATTTGTGGCTAACACCGGGGCGGGAAACAAAACAACATCCAAACAAACCAACCAGCTTTCTTTTTTTAGACTCAAATGTCCCTCAATTTGTGGCTAAAAAAAGAAAGCGCTCCTAAAACTACCCCACCCAAACCAACCCGCCAAATAAAAACTCCCAAACAACAAAAATACCCAAAATCCACACACGACATAATTAAAAATAAGTACAAAAACACGAAATAAGTCCCGTTTTGCACTTATTTACGGATAAGTCGTATATCAATTTTGCTCTATTTTAACAATCATGATTTATAAAGTGAATAGAAAAATTAAACGTGTAGTAATGTTAGGAGTAATTAGATTTGCTCTAAGAGCGCACCCAGGAGTTAGCCACAAATTGAAGAAGCATTTGTGTCGAACTCCTGGGAGCTTAGTGTATTTTTCTGGCGAGGTTCAGCAGCGTGTCCCTGTGTCAGCCACAAATGGAAGAAATATTTGAGTCTGACACAGGGACACGACCCAGTTTCGTTTGGGCTACCGCAACTATGAAGTAACAATTTCTTCTCTTTCAAACAATCACTCAAACAGAACCACCGCCCCGCCCCTGTGTTAGACTCAAATGCTCCCCAATTTGTGGCTAACACCGGGGCGGGAAACAAAACAAAATCCAACCAAACCAACCAAGCTTTCTTTTTTTAGACTCAAATGCCCCTCAATTTGTGGCTAAAAAAAGAAAGCGCTCCCCAACCCCACACTCATCCCTAGCCCTATCTACTAAAAACCACCAGCCAAACCACCCAATCTTCCGCTAAAATTCACCAATCTTCCACAAATTCCCCAAACATCCAACAATACATTGAAAAAAGTGAAAATTTGTAATTGCTATAGAAACAAATATGGTATACTAAAATCTGACAATCTATCAAAACCAATTAACACGCAAAGGGGTAGCAAACGCAGATGGAAGAAACGATTAGCTTACAAGATTTATTCAAAACACTCAAAAAGAGGGCGCTATTAATAATCGCTGCCATGATACTTGCAGTAACCATTGCGGGAATTATTAGCTATTTCTTTTTAACACCAATTTACCAAACTTCCACACAAATACTAGTAAACCAACAAAAAGCACCAGCACAACAACAAGACTACAACTCACAAGACATCCAAACAAATCTACAACTGATCAATACATACAATGTCATTATTAAGAGTCCCGCGATCTTGTCTAAAGTAATCCAAAAATTAGACCTAGACACGACACCGGCAGCACTAACCGGTAATATTACGGTAGAAAGCGCTGAAAACTCTCAAGTGGTGAGCATTACCGTACAAGATCCAGAAGCTTTTAGAGCAGTAGATATTGCCAATACAACAGCAGAAGTATTCCAACAAGAAATCAAAAAACTTATGAGTGTCGACAACGTAAATGTTCTATCACCAGCAGTACTAACAGAGAACCCAGCACCAGTAAAACCAGATCCAATGCTGAACATGGCAATCGGAGCAGTCATTGGTCTTATGCTAGGGGTCGGGATTGCATTCTTACTAGAGTACTTAGATACAACGATTAAAAACGAACAAGACATAGAAGACATTCTTCAATTACCAATCATTGGACTGATCAGCCCAATACCAGAAGGTACGAAGGTAAGTACAGCAAATATGATTCAGTCAAGACGAAAGCGAGTGTAGACTATGGCCAAAAAGACTAAAAACTTAAAAGAAATAGCGCGTAAACTAATCGTAAAAACGTCTCCCAAATCATTTGTATCCGAACAGTTTCGAGGAGCACGCACAAATATTAACTTCTCTATGCCAGACGGAGAACTTAAGACACTATTAGTTACTTCTTCTCTTCCAGGGGAAGGGAAGTCTACTACTTCTGCAAATCTAGCTTATCTGTTTGCACAAGAAGGAAAACGGGTAATATTAATAGACGGCGATATGCGTAAGCCAACTGTACACTATACGTTCCATCTAACCAACACAATAGGGTTATCTAACGTATTAACGAAAAAAGTATCAGTAATGGACGCGTTAAACGAAACAGACCTAGAAAACCTACAAATCATTACAAGTGGTCCGATCCCTCCGAATCCAGCAGAGTTACTAACTGCCAGTTCGATGGATGACATGATTACGACATTAAAAGAAACGTATGACCTAATTATATTTGATGCACCTCCTGTGCTATCCGTGACAGATTCGCAAATACTGGCCAATAAAAGTGATGGAACGGTACTAGTTATTAGTGCTGGAGACACAGATAAAGTCAGTGCACTAAAAGCGAAAGAGTTGTTGCTTGCGTCGAAAGCGAAAATTATCGGAACAGTACTCAATAACTTTAAGCTTGAAAAAGATCATCACTATTACCAATATTATGGTACAGGGGAGTAAAGGCATAACAGTGCCTTTTACTCTTTTTTCATGACCAATACTTAGAATTCCAGGAGAATTAGACCAATGATAGATATACATTCACACATACTACACAACGTAGATGATGGGCCGAAGAGTAAGGAAGAAGCAATTGAAATGCTAGAACAAGCGGTACAAGAGGGAATATCAGAAATCATTTCGACATCCCATGCACTATCGCCGCAATACAATGTAGCAGCACAAACGGTCGAAAAACAAGTAAAGACATTACAAGAAGAAATGATGCTTCGACAAATCCCCCTTAAAATCCACGTAGGGCATGAAGTGCGTTTAAGAGACGATCTCGTACAACTATTAAAAGAAAAGAAGATATATACATTAGCAAACTCCAAATACTTACTACTCGAGCTACCTTCTGGGGAAGTGCCTCACTATACAGTAAATATGATCCATGCATTGCTATCCGAAGGGATCCAACCGGTTATTGCGCATCCAGAGAGAAACAGAGCGATTGCAGATAAACCAAGTCGATTAGCAAAATTGATTAGTCAAGGAGCGATTGCACAAGTTACGGCAGGAAGTTTAGCGGGGCATTTTGGTAGAACGATACAAAAGCTATGCCTTGAATTAGTAGATGCGAATTTAGTTCACTGTTATGGTTCGGATGTGCATAATCTTAGTACAAGACCGTTTAAATTTGATGTAGGTTTACGTTATTTAGAGAAGCATAAACGCCTAGATGCGGTCGATCTATTCTTGGAGAACAATGCGAGAATTGCGGAAGACGGAGATGTTATCATTTTAGAGCCAGAAGACCTACAAACGCGAAAATGGTATAATTTTTTCTCGTAATACGTGGTGTAATTATCAATTTTTTGATGTTTAAAATAACCAAAATTTCAAAAAAATATGAAAATACAAATTTCGACAAACAATATATGAGTCTTTCGATCTATTTATTTGTCAAAAGTCCTATTTCAACTAATAAAAAAGCCTAAGCTTTTCCCAAAGTGATATAATCATAATAAAGTTATTAAATAATAGTCTCATAGACGGAACTGGAGAGAAGTGCATGTCACTAAGAAAAAGGACGTCCATGTTAGTTATTGTCGACTCATGTATTGTTTTGTTCTCGATCTATATTGGATATTTCTTGTTGCATCCTGTTGTAAATCCTTTTACAAATCCTTTTTTATTAATAAGTTCCCTTTCTATTTTCATCGCGCATCATACTTTTGCAATGTATTTCGGGCTTTACCGCAAAGTGTGGGAGTATGCATCTATACGTGAGCTTGCTTCGATCTTTAAAGCGGTAACGTTTTCGATCGTTGTTGTAGCAGTTGTACAAGTCCTCGTACGTGGGGATATATTGTTTAGAGCACTATCCATTACGTGGATGCTGCATATACTGCTCATCGGTGGATCACGCCTGTCATGGCGAGTATTCCGGGACATGTTCTTGTCTGGTCGGAAATCTACTAGTCCGAAGAAACGTACACTTGTCATTGGTGCTGGATCAGCGGGTACGATGATCGCTCGGCAGTTGATGAAAAATTCGGATACGCCATTAATGCCAGTAGCATTTCTAGATGACGATTTGAAAAAAAGAGGATTAGAAATTTTTAATATCCGCGTAGTGGGCACAACAGATATTATACAAGATGTCGTGAAAGACCTAGACATCGAGCATATTATCATTGCCATGCCGTCACTGGACAAGTCAACAAGTAAAGTACTCATGCAACGATGTTTAGACACGGGTATTCGTACGCAAACGATGCCGCTTATTGAAGATTTGTTAACTGGAAAAGTTTCGGTGAATGAAATACGAGATGTGAAGATCGAGGACTTGCTTGGAAGAGATGAAGTAGAATTAGATTTAGGGGCAATATCGTCCAAACTGACGAACAAAAAGATTCTCGTAACTGGAGCTGGTGGCTCGATAGGTTCAGAGATTTGTAGACAAGTTGCTTGTTTTAACCCGAGTCAGCTCATTCTATTAGGTCATGGTGAAAACTCGATCTACCATATAGACGGAGAACTAAAACAAAAAGTTTCAAAGGATACAAAAATTATTCCAATTATTGCAGATGTACAAGACCGAACTAGAATCTTCGACATTGTAGAAGAATATAGACCAGATGTGATTTACCATGCAGCAGCACATAAGCATGTTCCTTTAATGGAAGCGAATCCGATGGAAGCTGTAAAGAATAATATATTCGGTACAAAAAACGTGGCAGAAGCAGCAGATACATTTGGTGTACCGCATTTCGTATTAGTATCAACAGATAAAGCAGTAAACCCACCGAATGTCATGGGTGCGACGAAGCGTTTTGCTGAAATGATTGTACAAAACTTAGCGAAAAATAGTAAAACGAAATTCGCTGCAGTACGTTTTGGGAATGTACTAGGTTCTCGTGGGTCAGTCATTCCACTGTTTAAGCGACAAATCGCTGCAGGTGGACCAGTAACGATCACGGACATGCGTATGACTCGTTACTTCATGACCATACCGGAAGCTTCCAGACTTGTCATCCAAGCAGGAACTTTGGCGAGTGGTGGCGAAGTGTTTGTATTAGATATGGGGGAGCCAGTGAAGATTGTCGACCTGGCTAGTAATCTCATTAAACTTTCTGGTTATGCAGTGGGAGAGATAGAGATTAAAGAGACGGGTATTAGACCTGGTGAGAAGTTGTATGAAGAGTTGATGAATGATAGTGAGAAGCAGAGCGAGGTTGTATTTCCGAAGATTTATGTTGGGAAAGCTACGCCGATTACGAATGCTGAGTTACTCTATTTGCTTGAAAAGATTCCTGGGTTGTCTAGCGTTGAGTTGAAAGAGACGTTGGTAGGGGTAGCTAATCAGCGGAATGTTGAAGTTGGGCAGAAGGTTAGTAGTGTGTGATGATGACTTTAACTAGGTTAGGAGAATGAGATGAGTACGTTAAAATTACAAACTAACTATTTAGATGCTTATATCGGGCAGGACGAGTTGCTTCTATTAAATGAGTCTGTTAAAAGTATTCATGAAGAAATGCATAACAAAATCTCCACTGGGAACGAATTTCTAGGATGGTTAGATTATCCTCTAGAAGATCATAGTGCTGAACTAGAAAAGATGTTAGAAATCGCGTTGGAAGTAAGAAACAATGCGAAAGTATTTGTCGTTATTGGCATAGGTGGATCGTATTTAGGTGCGAAGGCAATTCAAGATGCGCTAAGTCCTTACTTCCGAGTAGATGAATCTTTACCAGAAGTCATTTATGCGGGGCAAAATTTAAGTGGTCGCTACATGAATCAACTATTAAAATATCTAAAATATAAAGATGTGTATATAAATGTTATTTCCAAGTCTGGGACAACTACTGAACCAGCTATTGCTTTCCGTATTTTACGCAAATACATGGAAGAAAAGTACGGAGAAAAAGCGAACGAACGTATTATTGTCACAACAGATAGTGAAAAAGGAGCCCTTCGTGAACTTGCCAACGAAAAAGGCTACCGTTCATTTATCATCGATGAAGACATTGGTGGCCGTTATTCGGTATTTACTGCAGTAGGATTATTACCACTCGCGATTCAAGGGTATGATATCCATGCTATTATGCACGGAGTAAAAGATGCTGCGATTGATTTGAGCGAAGGCGATGTAATAACGAACCAAGCATATCAATACGCTGCAATTCGCCAGTTACTGCTAACAAAAGGGTTTGGAGTGGAAGTACTAGCGTCATTTGAACCTGCACTAAAAAACCTGCATGATTGGTGGCAACAATTGTTTGGAGAAAGTGAAGGGAAAGGGCTTGATGGTATTTTACCTATAGCTGCTTCCTTCTCAACAGATCTACATTCCATCGGACAATATATACAAGATGGCAAACGATTCTTATTTGAGACATTATTACATTTCCATGAAGTAGAAGAAGACTGTGAAGTGCCGTATGATGCTCAAAACAAAGACCAACTGAATTATTTAAGTGACAAGTCGCTCAATATGATTAATGATATAGCAACCCAAGGGACAGCAATGGCCCATGTAGAAGGCGGTGTTCCTGTTATGAGTATTGAAGTGGGAACTTTAGATGAATACCATATTGGTTATTTAATGTACTTCTTTATGAAAGCATGTGCCATGAGTGCTTATTTACAGGGGGTTAATCCTTTTGATCAGCCTGGTGTTGAGGCTTATAAATTTAAAATGTCTGAGTTACTTGGGAAGAATAGTGAAGTGAGAAAATAAATGAGGTTATCGGGGGCATGACGAATGAAAAAAATTAAAAAAGCAATAATTCCAGCTGCGGGATTAGGGACACGCTTTTTACCTGCTACGAAAGCAATGCCAAAAGAAATGCTACCGATTGTGGACAGACCTACGATTGAATACATTGTAGAGGAAGCAATCGCATCTGGTATTGAAGATATTATTATTGTAACGGGTAAAGGGAAACGTGCAATAGAAGATCACTTTGATCAAAATTTTGAACTGGAAGAGCATCTTAGAGCGAAAGGAAAGTTTGAATTACTAGATAAGATCAACCAATCAGCTAAAGTAGAAATCCACTATATTAGACAAAAAGAGCCTAAAGGATTAGGTCATGCAGTATGGTGTGCACGTAATTTTATAGGGGATGAACCATTTGCTGTATTACTAGGGGATGACATCGTACAATCTGAAAAACCTTGTCTACAACAATTGATGGAACAGTTTGATGAAACCGGATCATCTGTCATTGGTGTCCAACAAGTTGCGGATGAAGTGACACATCGATACGGGATAATTGACCCAAGCTCAGCAGAAGGTAGACGTTATCAAGTTAATAACTTTGTGGAAAAACCTGCACAAGGTACTGCACCTTCTAATTTAGCAATTATGGGACGTTATATTTTAACACCGGAGATTTTCGAGTTTTTGGAAACGCAGGAAACTGGTGCTGGTGGAGAAATACAGTTGACGGATGCAATACAGAAGTTGAATGAGTTACAGGAAGTTTATGCTTATGACTTTGAAGGTACTCGTTATGATGTTGGGGAGAAGTTAGGGTTTATACAGACTAGTATTGAATTTGCTTTGCAGAGAGATGAATTACGTGGGGATTTGCTTGGGTATTTGGAGAAGGTTCTTGAAAATGAGAGAGTTAAATAGAGAAGTGTGCCCCTTTAGGGCATAGTTTTTTCTATTATAAATGTTTCAAGAATTATTAGTATTTCAATTTTTTTTAGAAGTTCAATATGTTTGTGTAGAATTTGTAAAGTGTTTAATATTCGGAATAATGAGTTTAGTAGGTTAGTAGGTTAGTAGGTTAGTAGGTTAGTAGTTGGTTGAATAGAGTGACTTGGGAATCCAATTAAGTACTAAGCGACTAATAAAATCTTTTATAAAGACTTAAATAAAAAAAAGTGAGGAAAATAAATTGACTGAAAACGAATTAAGAAATATATCTTTTTCTCCTCCTGATATAACAGATGCAGAAATTGAAGAAGTAGTAAAAGCAATGAAATCTGGTTGGATTACTACTGGACCGAGAACAAAAGAATTTGAAAAAAGAATAGCTGAATTTGTTGGTACAAATAAAGCTGCTTGCTTAAATTCTGCAACAGCTGCCATGGAACTTACTCTTCGAATTTTAGGTGTAGGGCCTGGAGACGAAGTTATCACTTCAGCATATACATATACGGCTTCTGCTTCTGTTATAGATCATGTGGGGGCGAAGATAGTACTCGTTGATACTGCTCCAGATTCCTTTGAAATGGATTATTCAAAACTTGGTGATGCAATTACAGAGAAGACGAAGGTAATTATTCCCGTTGATTTGGCAGGGAAGATGTGTGATTACGATAGCATTTTTGAAATAGTAGAAAGTAAAAAAGAACTTTTTAAGTCTAATAATGAACTTCAATCTTTATTTGATAGAGTAATTGTTATGACTGATGCTGCTCATGCATTTGGTGCTGAGAGAAATGGCAAGAAATGTGGACAAGTTGCAGATTTTACATGTTATTCTTTCCATGCAGTGAAGAATTTGACAACTGCTGAAGGTGGTGCTGTTGTTTGGAGAAATGATATTGGATTAGATGATGAATGGCTATATAAACAATATATGTTATACAGTCTTCATGGCCAATCTAAAGATGCATTGGCGAAAACTCAAAAAGGTGCATGGGAATACGACATTGTCTATCCGGCTTACAAGTGTAATATGACTGATATTATGGCTGGGTTTGGGTTAGTACAATTAAATAGATATGAAGATCTATTGAAAAGACGTAAAGAGATAATAGAGATGTATGACAAAGCTCTATTACCATTAGGTATTCAAAACTTGCAACATTATGGTGAAGATTTTTGTTCATCAGGGCATCTTTATATAACAAGAATACCTGGAATTAATGAAAATCAGAGAAATGAAATAATTGTTAAGATGGCTAAGTTAGGTATCGCGTGTAATGTGCACTACAAACCTTTGCCTATGTTTACAGCTTATAAAAATTTAGGATTTGATATTAAGGATTATGGTAATGCGTTTGCTATGTACGAGAATGAGATTACATTACCACTTCATACTTTGTTACAAGATCAAGATGTAGATTATGTAATTGAACAGTTAAGTTTTATATTGAAAATGACAAGTTAAATTAATTAAAAGGAAGATACTATTGATTAATAAAAGTGAAATACTAAAAAAGTATATATGATATGACGGAGGTAATGATTTTGGATTTAACAGGAAAAGTAGCGGTAGTAACTGGTGCATCAAAGGGTATTGGGAGAGAAATAGCTCGACTTTACTCGGAAAAGGGTGCTCAAGTTATTGGATTTTATTTCACATCAGAGGTTGGTCTTCAAGATACAAAAAATACAAACATAGATTTATTGAAAGTTGATATCAGTAATACAGAAAATTGTGTGGAACTGTATAACTTCATTATTGAAAAATATAAGAAGATAGATATTTTAGTAAACTGTGCAGGAATCACGGAAGATGCACTTACAAGAAAAATGACAGAAGAACAATTTGACAGAGTTATTTCTGTGAACTTAAAAGGAGTTTGGAATTTTACTAGGTTGATAGGTCCACATATGCAACTAAACGGCGGAGGTAGTATAATCAATATCTCAAGTATCGTTGGTGAATATGGAAATATTGGCCAAGCTAATTATGCTGCTACCAAAGCAGGAGTTATTGGCATGACAAAAACATGGGCAAGAGAATTTACAATGAAGAATGGAAATGTAAGAGTGAATGCAATTGCACCTGGGTACACAATGACTGATATGCTAAATTCAGTACCACAGAATTTACTTGATAAGTTTGCTTCTCAAACAATGCTCGGAAGATTGGCACAACCAATTGAAATTGCTAATGTAGCGTTGTTCTTGGCTAGTGATATGTCAAGTTACATTACAGGAACTACAATTGATGTAAATGGTGGTATGAGACTTTAAATTATTAATAAATAACTTTAAAAAATTGGCCATTTTGGAGGAGTACTCGTGAACAATATTGATAACATAAAAATTGAAATAAATGATTGCAATATTTCTTTAAATAAGGATGTATTTAATTCAGATCACTTTGGAATTAAAATGGGAAACATTAATATAGAAAATTTTGATGTAACAATTTCAGATATAGACTTAAGCAGAACATTTGAGAGTTTAATAGAAAAAGCTAAAGAAGCTAAATTTAAACATTTAACTTTTAAAATTGATACAAATAATAAACAACTTGTAAAATGCGTTGAAAAAAAACAGTTTTCACTTGCGGATACATTAATCACTTATCTTTTTGATTTTAAAAAGAGTATCTTACCAGAGATGAATCACAAATGTATTCTAGGAGATTGTAAGGAAGAAGACATAGAGACACTAAAAGAAATATCGAGAACATCTTTCCAGATAGATAGGTTTCATTCCGATGACTCTTTAGATAATTATTTATGTGACACTTATTATGAAAAATGGATAGAAAATTCTTTTAATGGTTTTGCTGATAAAGTAATTGTTGCATACTTTAACGAAGTACCAGTAGGTTATACAACAGGCAAAGTGTATGACAATGAAAAATATGGTCATCTTGTTCTATCGGCAGTATCTAGCGAGTCAAGAGGCTTAGGAGTATATACAAGTATGATTTATGAAGGAGTCCATTGGATGAAAAATGAATATGCGAATAAAGTGGATGGACTTTTAGTAGGCACACAGATTAATAATATAGCTGTACAGAAGGCTTGGATAAAATTAGGGTTTAGCGTATTTGATAGCCAATATGTATTTCAAAAGTTACTATAAAATTAATTTAGGTGGAGAGAAAATGTATAAATTTTTTTTAAAAAGATTATTGGATATTATCTGTGCATTAATTCTTTTACCATTTGTTTTAATTGTACTAATTATAATTGCCCCTCTAATATTTTTAGACGATAGAGGTCCGATGTTTTATAATGCATCGAGGCTAGGAAAAAAAGGTAAGGTATTTAAAATGTATAAGCTAAGGTCCATGAAAGTCAATGCACCTGATATTAGGAATGAAGATGGCTCTACGTATAATTCTGAGAATGATTCTAGAGTAACAAAACTGGGAAGATTCATTAGAAAAACAAGTATTGATGAACTACCTCAGATTTTTAATATATTAAGGGGCGAAATGAGTTTTGTGGGACCAAGACCAGACTTAATTGAGAGTATTGATGTGTATGATAAGAATGAAATAAGAAGATTGGATGTGTTACCAGGTATTACTGGATTTTCACAAGCTTATGTTCGGAACTCTGTTGCTTGGCGTGAAAGAATTAAGAATGATTTATATTATGTTGACCATATTTCTTTAATTCTTGATGTGAAAATTATATTGCAAACAGTGAAGATAGTAATAAAAAAAGATAATGTTTATGCTAGATAAAGATGCATATACTTTAGCAGCAATTATATCTAATATGAAAATTCTTATTAAATAAATTGTATTATGCATATATACATTATTTCCTATGTCTAATGATGTGAAGGAGAAAGTCGTGAAGAATATTTTATTTATATGGACTGAAGGATTCGATACACCAGGACCTTCTAATCACTTGATAAGCTCTTTAATCGAGGATATGTTGGAAAATGAATTCAAAATTAATCTTATTCAGAGTAGAAGAAATAAAGGTACTGATGAAATACCTAATACATTAAGAGATAAAAAAAATTTATATGTAAAATCAGTTGAAAGAAAAGTAATTAGTAAAAATTCATTTGTTCAAAGATATCTTGAAGAAGCCCAGTTTGCATTTAGGTGTTTTTTTAAATGGAGAAAAATGAAAGATATTGATGCTGTGTTTGTTGGATCATGTCCTACAGTAATATTTACTATTTTATTACTAAGATTATTTATGAAAAAACCAATTTTATATAGTGTTCAAGATTTATGGCCTGGTAGTGCTGTGAATAGTGAAGTTCTTTCAAATAGTTTTATAGCAAGTATATTTTACAAATTACAAAAAATTGCGTATAAAAATAGCGATGTGTTGACTGTAATTTCAGAAGACATGAAGACCAAGGTAATGGAACAAGGGGTACCAAAGGAAAAGATATATCCTATAGTTAATTGGTTTGATGATAGGTCTGTCCATGAAGTGTCTTGGGAAGAGAATCGATTTGTTAAAAAATATAATCTTTCAAGGGATAAGTTCTATGTACAGTATGCAGGTACTATGGGATATGTTTTTGACTACAAAATGGTTTTGGAAGTTGCTGAACTATTGAAAGAATATAAAGATATTGAATTTCAAATGATAGGTCAGGGAAGTCAAAAAGATGCTTTTATGAAAGAAAAAGAGAATCGCGGTATAAATAATATATTATTTTACCCCCTTGAGCCACAAGAGATGGTTTCGGATGTGTATAGTACATGTTCAATTTGTATGATACCTTTAAAAAAGGGTATTATTGGAAATTCCGTACCAAGTAAGGCTGGTTTATTAATGGCTTGTAATCGCACTATTGTCAATTCAGTGGATAAAGATTCTGATTATTATAAGATGTTTTTTGAAAATGACATGGGGCTTTCTGCTTCGAATGAAAATCCCAAAGGTGTAGCGGATGCTATTCTTGATTTATATAATGATAATGAAATGCGCGAACAGTTGGCTAAAAATGGACATGAATTTGGAAAACAATATTATTCAAGAAGTGTTAATACAAAAAAATTTATTAATCTGTTCGAAAAAATGGTGAAAATTGAAAGGAAAAAAAAATGAAAGTTCTAGTTCTGGGCTTCACTAAAATATCATACATGCCTTATATGCATTTTTATCTAGAGCAACTAAAGAATAATAATTGTGAAATACATCTTCTTTATTGGAAAAGAGACAGCAATCCAGATTCAGAAAGCCCTGATGGTATAGTAACACATGTTTTTGAACGATATCAGGAGGACACGGTTCCTTTAAGGAATAAAATCGGTAGTTTTTTAGGTTATCGTAAGTATGCATTACAAATATTAAGGAACAACGATTTCGATTTAATCGTTGTTTTACATTCGACTCCTGGCGTATTGCTATTTGATGTGTTGTCAAAAAAGTACAAGGAAAAGTATATACTAGACTACCGGGACTTCACTTATGAAAATATAAAAATCTATAGAAAAATAATACATAAATTGGTTAATGGCTCAGTAGCTACTTTTGTTAGCTCTGATGCTTATAGAAAAAATCTACCTCAAGGCAATCGTCTTTATACATCACATAATATAATAATGAAGTCGATTGAAAATAAAGAAATTAGAAGATTGAAAAGTAGAGATTCTAAACCAATTATAATTAGGTTTTGGGGATTTATTAGACATGAAACAATCAATATAGAGATAATTAGAAGATTGGCAAATGATAAAAGATTTGAACTTCACTATCATGGGCGGGAACAAAAAACTGGGGAAATCTTAAAGGATTTTTGTGGGAAAAATAAAGTTGAAAATGTATATTTTCATGGCGAATACAAACCAGATGATAGGTTTAGTTTTATTAAAAATACGGACTTAATTCATAATATATATGAAAATGATATTAAAACAATTAATGCTATGGGAAATAAATATTACGACGGAACGACTTTTTATTTGCCACAAATTACCAATAAGGGTTCTTTTATGGGAGAACAGGTGAGTAGGAATGGTATTGGTATAATGCTTGATCCAAATTCCTTAAATTTTGCTGATGAAATATGGGATTATTATAAATCTATAAATTGGGACACTTTTAATACTAGCTGTGACGATACCTTAAATAACATAATTATGCAATATAATGACGGAGTTAATATGATTGAGAAGATAATAATTGATGGAAAGAAGGATAATTAAAATGTTTAACGGAAAAACACTATTAATAACGGGTGGTACAGGTTCTTTTGGTAATGTAGTTCTTGAGAGGTTTTTAAGTACTAATATTAAAGAAATAAGGATTTTCTCTAGAGATGAAAAAAAACAGGATGATATGCGTAGACATTACCAAAATGACAAAATTAAATATTATATTGGTGATGTTAGAGATATTGGAAGCTTGAAAAATGCAATGCATGATGTAGATTATATTTTTCATGCTGCTGCACTTAAGCAGGTGCCATCTTGTGAATTCTTCCCTATTGAAGCTGTAAAGACGAATGTACTAGGAACTGAGAATATGTTAACAGCAGCAATTGAAACAGGAGTGAAAAAAGTTATTTGTCTTTCAACTGATAAGGCTGCTTACCCAGTTAACGCTATGGGAATTTCAAAAGCTTTAATGGAAAAAACATTTATTGCAAAGTCAAGAACAGTTTCCCCTGAAAGAACATTAATTTGTGGAACAAGATATGGAAATGTTATGGCGTCAAGAGGGTCAGTAATTCCACTATTTATAGAGCAAATAAAGAGTGGACAACCTTTAACTGTAACTGAAGGTAGGATGACTAGGTTTATAATGAGTCTAGATGAAGCTGTTGAATTGGTTTTATATGCTTTTGAGAATGCTGAAACAGGAGATATAATGGTACAAAAATCTCCTTCTTGCTATGTAGGTGATTTAGCTCAAGCTGTAAAAGAAATATTTAATGTAGATAATGAAATTAAAATAATTGGAACTCGACACGGTGAAAAAATGTATGAAGTTTTACTTACTAAAGAAGAGGCAGCTAAGTCAATAGATATGGGAGAGTTTTATAGAGTCCCTGCAGATAATAGAGATTTAAATTATGAAAAATATCTTGAAGAAGGCTCACCTAGGATTTCATTAACTGATGAGTACAATTCAAGTAATACTAAAATTCTTTGTGTTGATGAAATCAAAGAGCGGCTATTAATGCTAGATGAAATTAAAGAAGAGTTGGTTAATTGGCAGGTTAGAAAAATACAAGAATGAAATGACCTGATAGGAGGATTAAAGAATGAAAGTTCTAATTACTGGATCTGAAGGATTTATTGCGAAAAACTTGGTTGTGACATTACAACAAATAAGAGATATTGTTATTGTGCCTTTTAATAGAAGTGATGATTTGGAACAATTAGATTCATATACGCAAGACTGTGACTTTGTATTACACTTAGCAGGAGTTAATCGGCCACATGATGTTCAAGGTTTTATGCTGGGTAACTATGATTTAACTAAAATATTATTAAATTCGCTAAAAAAGAATGGGAACAGGTGTCCAGTACTATTTGCTTCTTCTACCCAAGCAATAGTCGATAATCCGTATGGAAAGAGTAAAATAGCGGGGGAAAAATTACTACTAAATTATCACCTAGAGACAGGAGCAAGGGTTTTGATTTACCGTTTTCCAAATATATTTGGAAAGTGGTGTAGACCCAATTATAATAGTGCAGTAGCAACATTTTGTCATAACATTGCTCATGAATTACCAATCACAATAAGTGATCCTAGTCTGATAATGAACTTAGTTTATATTGATAATGTAGTGGAAGAGATAATAAATGCTTTGAACGGAACTGAAAATGTAGTTGGTGATTTTTCTGAAGTCCCAGAAGTTCACACTATAACTCTTGGTGAAATCGTTGATTTGATTTATTCGTTTAAAAGAAGTAGAGAAGAACGCTCAATTCCAAATATGGCCGACGAATTCACGAAAAAATTGTATAGTACGTATTTGAGTTATTTACCAGAAAATCAATTTAGTTATGATCTTAAGATGAATATAGATCAAAGAGGAACTTTCACAGAGTTTCTTAAGACCCCAGATAGAGGTCAAGTTTCTGTTAATATTTCTAAACCTGGTATAACTAAGGGAAACCACTGGCATCATTCAAAAAATGAAAAATTTCTTGTGGTTAGTGGAAAAGGAGTAATTCGCTTTAGAAAATTAGAATCGGAAATAATAATTGAATATTTTGTTAGTGGAGATAAATTGGAAGTTGTAGATGTGCCTACTGGTTATACTCATAATATTGAAAATATTGGAAATGAAGATTTGGTTACTGTAATGTGGGTGAATGAAAGTTTTGATCGAGATAATCCGGATACTTATTCATTGGAGGTCTAACTATTCCTGGATAGAAATTTAAAGGCTACAGTACCTTATAATAAAGAGTAAAGGCTGACATTGCGGTTAATGGTCTATCTTTAGCAGAGGGTTCGAAAATAATATTAAATAAATCAATAATTATAGAATAATAATGGATATATAAACAGGGAAATTTTTTGAAACTAAAATATGGCAAGTGTTATTGAAGTCTCAATATTTATAGAGGGAGTAGAAAATGAAAATTGCGTATTTAGTTCCAACAATCTCTAATTTTGGAGGTATAGAACGAGTTACTTCATTATTAACAAATCAAATAGCTTTAAATGATAAATACGATATTACAGTTATTTCATATTATTATAGCGGTGAAGAAGTATATGAAATTAGTCCCCGTATAAATAAAAAATACATCTATAATTATAGAATTTCTTTAAAAAAAGGGATATATAAAGCTGTAAAATTTATAAGAGAAGATATCGATATAGAAAGTTACGATATACTTGTAGTTTGCGGTTCAATTTTCTTTCCAATTGGTGTACTTGGAACAATGTTTAAAAAAACAAAATTAATTTTATGGGAGCATACACATTATTATGGTAATAGTGAGTTGAAGCTGCAAAAAATTTCTAGAAAAGGTTGGGTTGAATTTGCCGATGCAATTATTACTTTAACTGATAGTGATAGGAAGGTATATTTAAAAAAAAGCATTAATAAAAAAGTTTATACCATTCCTAATCCACTAGATCCTAGATTAGAGTTTGTCGAAAAGAAAAAAGATATACACGAAAATAAAATTATAAGTGTGGGGAGATTAACAGAAATAAAAAATTTTGAAGAATGTATTGAAGTAGCTGATATTCTTTTAAAAAAATACTCTAATTGGACTTGGGATATATATGGCGAGGGAAATAGGAGAGACCATTTAAATAAACTTATAAATATATATGGTTTAGAAAAAAAAGTGAATTTAATGGGGAATATAAGTAACATTTATGAAAAATATAACGAGTATAAAATTTTTGTTAGTACATCAAAATCTGAAGGTTTTGGCTTAGCTATACTTGAATCCATGGCTATGGGAGTACCGGTAATTTCTTATGATGTACCATATGGCCCTAGTGAATTAATTGATAATGGAAAGAATGGATATTTAATACCGTTTAAAGATAAGAGGCAACTTTTAGATAGGATAGAAACTCTTATGAATAATAATACTCAGAGAAATGAATTTGCGGAAAAAGGAATAATAAAAGCTGAATCGTATAATTTAGATGAGATTTCAAGGAAATGGGGAGACCATTTCAACAAATTAATGTCTTAGTATTTGTACTAAATCTGTATGAAATATAATGAGTTAGTAGCATCTTTTTAGTAAATGGTTATTCTACAAGTAATTTTGTGATTTTTATAAGAACGATCGCTTGCGTCGCGCTAAAATAATTCGATACTTTTGATAAAACTTAATTCTCTTTAGTATAATCATAACTAAAAGAAATCCTTTATAAATGGTTTCATCAAATTTACCTATAAAATAGAGATATAGCTAGAATTCCATCAACCCCTCTATTTGGATAGTTGTCGTACCGATTTAATGCGATATGATTAAATAAAACAGAGAAGCATCATGAGCGCTGGACACGCGGAATCCGTGAGATTGATCAGCACAAGAGCAAGTGGTGCTAAACCCTATGAAAGAAATCGTTCAGGAATAAAAAAATCTTCCATTGTAAATTAACAGGTCATCAAGCGCAACGCGATAGCTTCGCTTTAATGAGGGATTTGTTTGAAATAAATTTGTATTGAGTAACGAATGTATATGGCTCGATGCGACAAATGTGTTGACAAACACATTAATTAATCCGGTTAGAATCGATTTTGAAAATTACAATATTTTTCGAATTAAGATTGAAAGTAAAATAAATCAACTAAATGTGAGAGTTATCTTGTTCGCAATCTATATTGCATTTAGTTATTGAAAAATGAAATAATGAGATAAGAGGCGAGTTTATTGGATTCTAATGTCCAGGTTAGTGTTATTATTCCGGTATATAACGCAGAATTATATTTAAGTGATTGTATACAAAGTATTAGGAATCAAACATATAAAAATATTGAAGTGATTTTGATTAATGATGGTTCTACAGATAATAGTGGAGTGATTTGTGATGAATTTGCTAGCAAGGATTCGCGCATTAAAGTGAGTCACCAAAATAATTCTGGTCCTTCGATTGCAAGAAATAGAGGAATTGAATTGGCACAAGGTAAGTACATACAATTTGTTGATTCAGATGATACTATTGAATTAATGATGACTGAAATATTAGTCGAATCCATGAATAAAGATAGTCAATTGGTTTTATCCGGTTATAAAGCTACACATATAAACGATGATAATAACAGAATATTACAAAATGTCACTCCGGGAGTACATGGTATATTAAATAATAAGGAATTTTTAAGGGACTTCGGGGTACTTTTTGAACAGTCTGTTATTATCCAACTTTGGAATAAGTTGTATATAACAGAAATCATAAAAAAAAATAATATTCAATTTGTTGAATCTCTAAATATAGGCGAAGATTTATTGTTTAATCTAGATTATTATAAGTTTTGTCAGAATATACATGTAATAAATGATTCTTTGTATAATTATTTAATATTTAATAATACTAATTCTTTAATATCAAACTATAAAAAGGATTTTTTTGGAAATCAACTACTTTTATTTCAAAAGATTAGGGAATTTTTATTGAGAAATGATAGTTATAATAAAAAAAATAAAGATTCAGTTGAAGTGATTTTTATAAATAGTATTGTTGGTTGCTTTAATAATTTATTTCATAAAAATAGTAACCTTACGTCACAAGGCATAAAAGAGCAGATACATAAGATTATTCTTTCAAAAGAAGTAAGGGACGATATTTATTATTTTAAATCAGGTAATATTCAGAAACGATTAATAGGATATTTGATTAAGATTAAATCAATAAATGGTATTTATTATTTTATAAAAGCAAAAAACTTCCTCCGATATAAAATTCATCCGATTTTTAGTTTATTAAAAACTTTTAATTATAAAGATTAAAGTAGGATAGGCTCGACTACACTAAGTTTTGACAGCTGAAATAAGGTCTTGTAAAATTATACTATCAAATAAAGGAAGCGTGCTTTTTATGAAACGCAGGTGCCCGAACATTTACACCCGAATTTAAACTGTTACTAGAGAAGCTTTATGAAAGTGTAGTTCTCATGCGGATATTACCCGTGAATATGATATGATGACTTCTGCGTTAGATCTCTAGATTAAAACCATAAGGAAACGCATTTCTTCGCTATGAAGGATAATCTCTCTGAAGAAGAAAATGAAATGGCTCGATTACGCAAGGAAAATCAACGTTTACTGATGGAGAACGTTTTTTTACCTAGAGGTATAGTGGGGAATGAGCTCCCTTGTTGCTAATTCTACTTGCTCAGATACTTTACCATCGGAATAATAAAGTTCATTATCATAGTGAATTCAATTTAATGACGCCTGTATTATGTAATATGGAAGAGCGTGTTTGTCTTCAGTGAATTTTGGGGTGCATTGTATGTAACATAAAGTTTTATTAATAACTATATTGCTAAATACTGATTCTTTGATGTGAGAAGTGAAAAACTTCACATACACCATATTATCTAGATAAATAAGGAGAATTCATTATGAGTCAGATTGATATTAAAAGGGACGAACATGGGTACCAAAGAATTGTAGTAATAATAGTATTTTTAGCTGGTCTTATGAATATTAATATATACTTACAGTATTTAGGTCTTCATATATTAAGTAAAGGGATTACTATAATATTCTATATTTTAATAGGCTTTATGTGTATTATTTTGGTTCTAAACTATATGTATAAAAACAAGGGTTTTTATACATATATTTTTCCTTATTGGATAGTATTATTTCTTTCTTTATTATTAAAATTTTTTATACTCTTCATTCAATTCCCGTTATTGTTTTTACCAGGAGAAAAGTATTTTTATTATTTCATTGGTTTTTTTATTAATTTGTCAATAATAGTTATTGTTGTGAAGGGTATTCGAAGTATGTATTATGTTAAAGCTACGATATGGGCATTAGGTTTAAGTTTATCACTTTCTGCAATTGTTCCATTATTATTCTTTCCAGAAATGATAGGAACTAGAATTTCAGTTATTAATGGTTATACTTTTAATGGGTCATTTTGGAATTATTCTTTGATTGGATTTATTTCTGTGGGTTGGTTAATCACAACATTATTCTTTAAAGAATCTTCTATGTTTAGAAAAAGTATAATTTACAGTATTTTTATATTATTAGTCTTTACTAGTCTAGCAGGTCTCTCGAGGTCTGCAATAATCTCGATATTATTATCAGTATTAGTTTATCTAATAGTTTCAAATAATTTTTTCAAATATATAAAAGTATTTGCTTTTGTGACAATATTTACAATAATAATCTTGCAGTTATTTAAAGAACCAATTGCTAATTTTGGACAGAGGTTTAATGGAGGTATAAATATTGAGGAAGAAGCTAGAGCAAATATATGGTTTGATTATTTGAAGAACATACCTGACTATTTATTATTCGGTGAATTAGAAGGGAATTATAGAAAATATTCATTTGAGGGAATGGACCCTCATTCTGTATTTATTAATTGGTTTGTACAATTCGGTATACTTGGTATTGTAGGATTCATATTACTTTTATTTGGAGTACTTATATCAATTAACAGAATTCGAAAGAATACTTCTAGGCATGTGGCAGCTGGATTATATGCTTGGTTAGTAGCATATTTATCCATTGCTTCAATAAATGAAACAGGATTCTCTCAAATGACAGTTTTTTGTGCAATAGGTATTATTTTAGCGTGGGGCAACCAAGCGAATAAAGAAATTAAAGAAATTAAAGAAATTAAAGAAATTAAAGAATGGCTCCACTAGTAATGCGTGTATTTTGAATGTTGAGGGATTTTAGATAAAGATCATATGTTTAGTCGAAAATATATATATAATAGCAAGCTCTTCCAATAGAATGAATCTGATGAATAAACCAGTTATTATTCTATAGAAAGGAGCTTTTCTATGTGAATTTATTGGAATAAATCAGGTAATCAACAGACGGGAAAAAGATACTAAAAACGAGGCGAATGTATTGAACCAAATAAAGATTGGGGCTTTTTTATCATACCTCACACTTTTAATATCGGTAGTAGTAACGTTATTTTATACACCCATTCTGATAAAGCAACTAGGACAAGCGGAATATGGTGTATATACTTTAATAGCTGCTTTTGTAGGGTATTTAACAGTTTTAGATATGGGGCTAGGAAATGCTATTGTTCGTTATATTGCAAGAACTCGTGCTAATAATGATAGGGCAACTGAGTCTAAATTAAGCGGTTTGTTTCTAGTTTTATTTAGCATTTTAGGATTACTAGTAGCTATTATTGGATTTATCATGTATTTGCAATTAGATAATCTTTTTGGTGCTAAAATTACAGTTGATGAGTTGAAATTAGCTAAAACATTAACATTACTCCTGATTTTGAATTTTAGTTTATCGTTTCCCTTAAGTGTATTTGGAGCAATTGTTCAATCACATGAACGATTTATCTTTTTGAAGTTTACCAATATTATCAAAGTTCTTATTACACCTTTTATCATCATACCATTGTTATTATTAGGTGAAGGATCAGTTATGGTTGTGGCAGTAACAACTATACTTAATCTTTTGTTTTTATTGTTAAATGTATATTATGCTGTCTTTAAATTGAAAGTAAAGATTAGTTTTGAAAAAGTTGACAAACATTTGTTAAAAGAAATTGTTATTTATTCAGCGTTTATTTTTTTAAATGCTATTATGGACAAGATTTATTGGAGTACTGATCAGATTATTTTAGGATCTGTGTCAGGGATTAATCAGGTGGCTATATATGCTATTGGAATGCAGTTTATTACATTATATATGTCAATTGCGACAGCTATTAGTGGGCTGTATTTACCTAAGGTTTCAATTATGGAAAAGAATAAAAGTACGGATGAAGAGTTTTCAGACTTATTTATTAATACAGGCCATATTCAGGCACTAATAATTTTCTATGCTATTGGTGGATTTATAGCTATTGGTAAGGATTTTATAAGTATATGGTTATCCGATACATATTTAAAAGCATATTGGATTGTAGTTGTTATTTTTATTCCTTTATCAGTAATATGGACTCAAACAATTGGTATACCGATATTACAAGCTAAAAATAGACATAAATTCAGATCGTTAGTATATCTAATTACGGCTATAATCAATATTTTTGTAACTATACCCTTAGCAACTAAATACGGGGAACTTGGGGCTGCTATTACAACGGCACTTTTTCTTACGATAAGTCATATTATTATAATGAATATCTATTATTATAAAGCTATAAAAATAGACATAATATCTTTTTATAAAAAAATCTTCCCTCCTTTTGTTATAGTTTTTATAACAATTATAATGACGCTGTTATTAAACAAAGAAGTATCATTCGTGGAAGGTTGGATAAAACTAATTCTATTAATTTTGTTCTACACTACAATGTATGTTGTATTATGTGTTTTTTTAGATAAAGAAATTAGAAATAGATTTAAAAGGAGCATGCTTAAATAATGGAGAAGTTGAAAATAAATCTATATGGTTATGTACAAAATAATTTAGGTGATGATTTATTCTTTGAATATGTAGTTAATAGATATCCAAGCTATACTTTCAAATTATTTGCTCCACCTATATATCTAGATACATTTAGTAATACGGAAAACATAAAATTAATTTACCCTAGTTTATCAAAAAGAGTCTTAAATAAATTTTATAAATCTATATTTAAAAAGAATTTGAATTTATTTACTAGTAATGTTGATGTCTCATTACTAGTAGGGGGTTCTTTATTTATAGAGAATATGGATTGGGAAATTGGTCATAAAGAATTTACTAACAAATTTTTAGCGAGTAATCAAAATTACTTGCTAGGTGCTAATTTTGGTCCATATTCATCTCAAGAATTTTATAATTCATATCAAAGAGTATTTACAAATTTTGAGGATATCTGTTTTAGAGAAGAATATTCCAAACAACTTTTTAAACACTTGAAAAACGTTAGAGTGGCTCCTGATATGTTATTTGGTTATAAAAATAATGATTTTATTATAAAGGAGGAGAAAAAAGTCTTTATTTCTGTAATTAAACCGTCAATTAGAAAAGACTTGATTGAAATAGATACAAAATACTTTAAGGGAATTACAAAATTAGTTGAGAAATATACATTGCAAGGCTACGAAATATCATTAGTATCTTTTTGCCAAGCTGAGGGCGATGAACAAGCAATAGACGAAATTTATTCATTACTAAGGGATAAAAAAAGTGTTCGTAAAATATATTATAAAGGGATTAATAGAGAAGAAATAATAAGTGAGTTGTCTAGTAGTGAAATAATAGTTGCAACAAGGTTCCATGCAATGATTTTGGGATGGGTTTTTAACAAAAAAGTTTTACCACTTATTTATAGTGATAAGACATTAAATGTTATAAAAGATGTGGGGTTTTCAGGGAAGTACATTGATATTAGAAAAGATGATGACTACTCTATAAATCAAAAAGAAATAGGCTTTTTAGAAGATGTAACTTCTATTGCAATTGAATCAGAGAGACATTTTGAAGTTCTTGATACAGTGTTAAAATAATATTAGATATAATAATTTGGTATCAGAAGGTGAAAAACAGTTGTGCATAGAATAATAATAGATCAGCCGGGACATGTTGTAATTTCAAGATTCTACTATGTTAATTCTTCCGGCCAGATTATCAAATGGGTACCTTTCATTAGGTACCTTTCGTTTTGATATCACACGTGATGAGCATCTATTTGTTAGGTATGACTCCATTGGACGCTTACCGACTAACTAGGTATTGGGGTACACAAGAATAAGACGTTTGAATTGTTGAGATGATTTTATTGGACGCTTACGCCTATAAAATTATAATAATGCGGTAAATTTTAGGGGGATATTAATATGAGCGCTGTAATGAAATGTTATAGATTATCAAGAAAGTTATATTTAAGAAAAGTGCCGTTTTTACCAAGAATAACGCAGACGGTAATGAGGATATTATTCTCATGCGATATCCCATTTACTTCAGATATTCACCCATCTGTAAAATTCGGTCATAATGGATTGGGTGTTGTTGTCCATCCAAACTCAAAAATTGGTGAAGGTTCACTGATTATGCAAGGAGTTACATTGGGCGGCAATAGAAGCAAAAGAGGGATATACGAAGGTCAAGAATTTGCTTGTCCTATAATAGGTAAAAATGTCTTCATAGGTCCCGGGGTTAAGTTATTAGGTCCTGTTATCGTAGGTGACAATGCTCAAATAGGAGCGGGGGCAGTTGTGACGAAAGATGTCCCTAGAAATGCAATTTCCGTTGGAATCCCTGCTGAAACAGTTAAAATTATCGCTGACCATGAAGTGATTAAGGCGGAGTAGGAACAAACTGTGTAAATTTTGTTCCCTACAATGTTAAATGAATTTTTGTTCCCTACAATGTTAAATAGGTAGAAAACATAGTTAAAAACCATTGCTTTCAGGGTATATAAGAAGTACCAATCACAGAACTTCCATAAAACCCACTCACACGAAAAGGAGCTGAAAACAATGGTTATATCTACATTTAACCACATTAAGGGAAGTAAAGGAAGTCATTGGAATCGTCTTATGAGAGGTGAAAATGCGAACCAAATTTGTATCGTAGCGATTGACGCAGCGAAGTTTATGCATTCAGTGAATAAGGACATTGAAAAGAGCCAGCTCTGCCAAGTTTGAGAGCCACTTGAGACAGAAAATAGAGCCACTAAAGACAAAGAGAGAGCCACCTTCTAAAAAGGTAGCTCTCTCAATCTATTACTCTTTTATTCCATGCCTTTCACGCATAGATGTTTCTCCATCAATCATAATGTTATAAGAATCATGTATGATTCGATCAAGAATGGCGTCCGCGAGTGTTGCTTCACCGATCTTTTCATACCACCCTTGTGAATCAAACTGAGAACAGAAAATGGTAGAGGCAACTTGGTGACGTGATTCTACGATTTCTAATACATCTCTAGCTTCACTTTCTGTTAGAGATGTTAAAAGCCATTCATCCAATATCAGAAGGCTTACCTTACGGTATGATTTCATGACTTTTTGATAGATACCTTTTCGAGCCGCACTTTATCGTGCTGGTAGGAGTATGATGCTTCAAAATCCGGCTATGAAAGAGAAATATAAAGAAATGAAAGAGCGAGGCAAAAAAGTGAAGCAAATGTATATTGCTTTGGGCAATCGTTTACTTCGACTCGCATACGCCATGATGACGAAGAAACAGCTCTATCAATCGACTCAGGAAGGTTATTGTCTCCAATCTGTCATCGCAGGTAAATTAAGAAATAAAGCGAAGCAAGCGCTATTTTACAATCGGTATGTACAAGTTTGACGTGTTTTTCAACTGAAATAGGAGTTAGAGAATAAGCAAAGACAAAGACATTTCTTCGGAACGGAAGATTATATTGAAGTACGTCCCTGAGGCGAAAAGACCTCGTGACACAGCGTAATAAGTCTTGTTCCATAAATACGAATAAAACGTGATTGCATCGATTTTGCATGAAGTAGGATGTATCCCTGTGGATCATAACCACAAGACTTTGTACGTTGCGAAGAAATGTCCTTATATTGTTTTGTGATTGGTAGTTTCAAATTTTTTCCATAAATATTGAGACCTTGGTTTAGTGCGGCCAAAAATCTATTTATTTAGCAATTGACTTATTTAACATTAAACGCTGTGTCAGCCACAAATGGAAGAAATATTTGAGTCTGACACAGGGACAGGACGCAGTTTCGTTTGGGCTACCGCAACTATGAAGTAACAATTTCTTCTCTTTCAAACAATCTCCAAACAGAACCCCTGCCCCGCCACTGTGTTAGACTCAAATGCTTTCCAATTAAATTGTTGTCTGATTCCACCAAGTGATTTCTGTACTTCAGAAAAACCTAATCGCATTTCAAGCTTCAATTCTTTTTGTTCTAGTTCAACTGCATCAAAGCGTTGGTTCATTTCTCGCTTCATTTCAAGCATTGTTTTATTCATTTCAGTCAACATATCAATAACCAATTTTTCGTTGTCCATCTGAATCACTCCTGAAGTACATTATAATATGATGAACGATGCTTGAGAATCGTGCTAAATTTTTGTTCCCTACAATGGGTAACCATCCGGTGCCAGTCACTCACACAACATCTATTAGTAACCTTTCCCAGTGTCAGCCACAAATTGAAAAAACATTTGAGTCTGACACAGGGAAAGGACGCAGTTTTGTTTTGGTAATACCCCGGTGACTGGCACCATTCCTGAGTGTGTTAATTATAATCCCATAGGATCCTCCACTCTCCTTCATCTTTAGCGACGTATACTTCTTGTAGGAAGCTGAACTTTCCGTATTTTCCTTTATAGGTTTGAATGACAGTGAATTTGTAAGCTATATCAAATGGTTGTAATTCTTCAGCCATTTTCCAATCCTTTACTTTATTGCCTTCCTCTATTGAAAACTGGAAAGTTTCGGTACCAAAATGGCCGACGAAAACATGTAAACGGTCAGTCATAAATTGTGTTTTAGTCCATCTATCTTTCATAAAAGGGTGAAGTAATTCCCATGAATCAGCAAAGTCTCCACTTTGTTCATGCGTGTAAAACGCTTCTACTACTTTTTTAGATTTGTAGCTCGGGGAAAACAGGTAATTAATAGAGCCTATCAGCACAAGTAAAGAACATATGGATATGATAATAAAAAGTAAGAATTTATTTCTTTGCCTTTTTCTAATCATAAATTATCCCCTTTGTTAAATTAATCTATATGAAGAGGATATGACGGGGGAGCTGGAGGTGTTCATTTCACTTGCGCTAGAACATTTGAAGTTTTACAAGCCCCTGTGCCTGGCACGCAAAATTTCAACTCTTTTGGTTCTTTTCTGGGCGCTGTGTTGGTTTTTCTGGCGTGGTTTAGGTGCCTGTCCCTGTGTCAGCCACAAATTGAAGAAATATTTGAGTCTGACACAGGGACAGGGCGCAGTTTGGTTTTGGTTGCGGCAACTGAAGTGACAATTCCTTCTCTTTCAGATAATTACCCAAATAGAACCCCCACACCGCCCCTGTGTTAGACTCAAATGCTCCCCAATTTGTGGCTAAAAAAGAAAGCGCTCCTCATGAGAACTGCCTAGAACTAAAACTGTAGCTGATAATCTTTGCAATAGTAGACGTGACTCTATTGATAATATACAATAAATATCAGGTAAGGAAGTTATCTTTTACGAGATCGGTGTAACAGATAAAGCCACATAACTATACATAGAAATGCAATTCTCTGCAGCTATTTTTTTGCAAAATACAAGGGTTTTACTTTTCTCATTTATGAATATAAATATATAGACAGGGTAAGGTGGAAAAACAATGAGCATGACGATTATTACAGTGGAGGAACCAAAACAAGCAGGACAACATGTTTTGGAAATCCTAAAAGAGCAACAGGATGAAGGAAAGTTAAATGGATTCGGTCTTGCGACGGGAAGTACGATGATTCCTGTTTATGAAACATTGGTCAATTCGGACATTTCATTCGAAGAAGTTACTGCATTCAACCTGGATGAATACGTTGGACTCGATGATAGCAATAAGAATAGCTACGCGTTTTTCATGCAAGAGCACTTATTCAGTAAAAAGAAATTTAAACGTACCTTTATTCCCAATGGTGTTGCTGAAAACTTGGAGGAAGAGTGTGCTACATATGAGAGACGTCTAAGTGAATTTCCATTGGATGTTCAACTTCTTGGCATCGGAGAGAATGGACACATAGCGTTTAATGAGCCAGGTACTTCATTCGATTCAGTTACACATGTTGAGACGTTAACGGACTCTACACTTGGTGTAAATAGCGCATTCTTCGGAAATGATGAACCGATACCAGCCACTGCATTGACGATGGGTATATCTTCTATCTTAGCGGCGAAAAAAATCATTCTGATTGCACTAGGAGAACGAAAACGATTTGCTCTTGAAAGGCTGTTGGCAGGGACAGTGACTGTTGACTATCCAGTGACAGCGCTTCTAGGCCATGCGGATGTGACGGTTATTACGGACATAAAAGGTTTGAATAAATAACTAGAAGGTCTATAGGCTCTAAAATATGGCACATGTGTCACTTTCTCATGTCCGTATTCATGGAGTAGGAACAAAGTACGTCATAAGCATAATTGAATAGAGGTAATAATCTAAGTGCGTTCCAATCGGAGCGTTCTTTTTTATATTGTTTAAAAGAGGGTGAAATCTTAAGACTTTGCGTTATAATTTATATACTAAACGGTAATTGGAGTGGTTTAAATTATGACCGGAATATTAAATGGTATCGTAATAGTCATGAATCTCATACACGATTTAATTATTACTATCATTTCTGGGTTAGGGCTACCAGTAAATGATAAAATGATTCATTTTTACTTTATTGGCTTTCTGGGACTAGCTCTATACATTTTTGTGGATTTTACTTTTAAAAAACTAGCGAAATATGGCATATCCTTATTATCATTCATCTACACTTTTTCTACGATAATAGTTATTTCCTTAGTAATTGAAATCCAACAAAAAATCACAGGAGAAGGTAATATGGAGTTTTCCGATATTACTTATGGAATGTGGGGATTTTTCTTATTTTTAGCTGTTTTCATTGTTTTTAGTCTTCTATTTAAATTTATTTTCAAGAAAGTAAAGGGAGGTAAAAAATAGTTTTTTTATTTCCTATGATGCGTTACTTGAACAGAAGAAGAACACCATTCACAATTTAGTGAATGGTGTTCTATTAATATATTCAGTTAAAGTTTAGTAAAATTTCATCTTTCAGCATCCATGTTTAAATCAATCAGTACTTTTTATTTAATATGATAAGTTATTGTACGGAAATCAATTCAGTAACGATTTTCCCGTCTGGATCTACCGTTTTTATGATACCATAGCCAGGGGCAAAGTAATCTGCGGCACCAGTTGAGTATCGGATAATTACGACGTTTTTAAATGTTCCAGCTTTTACAGTAACGGTGCTCGTTGTACTTTCGACATTTACGTATTCGAAATATTCCTCCCAGTTCTCACCGATGTAATATGATTTTGTTTGTTTCCCTTCAACCATTGGGTACGCTAGATCAACTAAAAACCAGTCTGTTTCATTAACCCCCAACATAATACGACTGCTACTTTCTTGATAAGAGTATCCTCCACTGAAGTTACCTTTATAATTTAAAGAAATATATTCTTTATTTCCATCAGATTCTTTGGTAACAGTGTATTCTCTTTGTGAATTGTCGGTAAAAGTCGGGTAATATGTTAGTTTTAATCCGACTTTCGGAGCTAGGCCACCAGCTACTGATACTGTTCCTTTTAATTGATTCGTACTTAAAAAAGAATCGACAACATAGCCTTTAGTACTTCCAGAAGTAACATAAGACCAACCGGCTATAGTTGAATGTACTGTTACTTGTGTTTTGTTTGCTAGTGTTCCAGTATTAGCACCACTTGAACTTGCAATGTTCCGAACTACAACACCGCTTGCTGTATTTACATACTTCGTTGATGTTTTTGGTTTACCAATAAATGTAGATGCAACATAGCCTGTAACATTCCCGTATTGGACGAATGACCAACCACCACCAACTGGGCCAAAGTCTTCAACTATCATATTATATTTTAATGTTGCAGAAGTTGGTGCAGATTTAAAAGGTGTTGCTTTAACAACTAGCCCACTTATTGAACTTGCTATTTTAATAGTTGAAGGTGGTGTGGCTAAGAATGAAGCATTAACATAACCACGAACATTTCCACTCTGAATACTTGCCCAGCCATTACTTGTTGAAAAGACTGTTACAAAATCACCTCTTGATAGAGTAGTTACAGTGCTAGCGCTTGTTGTAGGAAAAGCTTTTACTACTAAAGATGAACCGTTTACTACTTTTACTGTTCTGAAACTAGCTGCCTCCGATTGTTCTGTTCCTATAGCTAGTGAGCTTAGAATTAATAAGAGTGCAATTAAGAAAGTACAGACTTTTTTCATGAATATAATCCCCTTTTTGTTCATTAATTTTTTATTAATTTGAATAATCTGAAAAATTAAGTATACCATATTTATCTTTATTTGGTTCTTTACGAACTATTCTGACAATTATATGCAATTCAGGGAGGATTTATTAAGCTGATATCAAGATTGGTTCTCTATCTTTCTAAAGTGGTTATAAAATGGCACGACTGGTTTACAAGATTGTCTTTGTTTACCTTGCTAATCAGGATAAGGTCTTATATAAAACTAGTGAATTGGTGACCTTTTCTTCATTGTTTTTATCAAGTGTTATCCTGTTCAGAAACATGGTTTCCTATTTTGTGATTAATAATTATTTCTTTACAACATGGTTAAGAATGTTGTCGGAGTTTATATACCTATCGTGTAAATTTTGGAAATTATGGTATTCTAATAATATGAAAAAAATACTAATATTATTAGCGCTAGTAACTATATTATTTATATCTTCAGGACAAACATATGAACAACAATCGCTTATATCTACTTTACAAAATATGTTCCCAGACAAGCCATTTGAATCGCTTTTGGCTTTGCTTAAGATTCCGTATTGGGGACACACGATATCTGTAGAAGAACGCGGATATTATCAGTTTGTGGAGTTTTTGCTTCGGAAGGCTGCGCATTTCTTTCTATTTGGGTTTGTCGCATTGGCTTTTTATGCGGTCTTGCCTAAGTGGAGAGGACGTTGGTTTATCGCTTTAGTGTGGACGTTTATATTGGCTACTGTGGATGAGTATCATCAATCGGTTACTGGTGGAAGAACACCGTCGGGGCAGGATGTATTTTTGGACATGTGCGGAGCTGTCGTATTTTTGAGTGCGTTAGTGTTCATGAAGCGGATTTTCGGCAGGAGGAGTGAATGACGATATAGTAGTGGCGATGTGTGCCGCGTCTGTGCCAATTCTCTAATTGCTTTTTTTAAAACTTTGTTCTCTCTATTTAACACTGTAGGGTAGGAGTTTTCCGTTAGAAAGGATGTCCTTGGCTTATTCATCACTACATGGAAATGGCGTATTGGCAACCGATAGAATAAAAAAAATAATTCGACAGATTCTTACATTATTTTTAAAATCCGTGATATATAATGTAAAGAATGGATAAATTTCAATTCATATGGACTAGGTTTAATTAAGTAGATTTACTTATATAAACACGGATAGCATATACCATATTGGTAAATTTACTTCCATATTTGTCTATTTAATCATTAGTTAATAGCCTAGCTGTACCTAAAATGTAGTGCTAATTACCTGCAATTTGAAATCTGTTAAAACGTGAAAGACAAATCTAATAGGAATTTCGTATTTTCTATTTATAGGGAGGTCACAGGGTGAAGAGATTAATTCAATCCAGGAGTTCAGTTAGAAATTAACATTATCATTCCACATTCACTAAATTTTATTTGAATGCTAGATTGGTATTAGGTAAGATCAGTATTCATTTACTATCTCAAAACTATTTATTTCTTTAATTTGTTTAAAAACTGCTCCTTCACTTCTATAGTATTGTTTTGAAATATCGGAATATTCAGTGAAAAATAAAGATAAGTAGATATTATATTAATAGTAGATTTCACATTATAATTTATTAAAATATAAAATAGGGGTTGCAATTATGAAAATAGTAAAAATTCTCTTAAGTGCTTTACTGATCGTAAGTATTTTATTTTTTCCACGTTCTACTAGCTATGCAGAAGAAAAGACTAGTAAGGATCTAAATGGTGAAGAGACGGATCAAGTTATTATTTCATTAAAATCCGAGAAAGCTATAGAGAAATTAGTTGCTGAAGATTTGAACGAATTGGAAACGAATGATGAAGAAATTCTTGTAACAGCTAAAGTTCCAGATGGTAGAACTCTAGATGATTTCATTAAAGAGCTTGAAAGTAATCCAGACGTCGAATATGTAGAACCGGATCACATGTTAGATATTACTTATACTCCGAATGATCCATATTTGTCTTATCAATATCATCATGATCGTATAAATGCTAAAAAAGCATGGGATCGAACAAAGGGCTCTAGCGATGTTAAGGTAGCGGTTTTAGATGATGGATTTGATACAAACCATGAAGAATTAAGGTATCAAATCCATAGTAATTACAGTACTGCTAGTACTTTTAGTACGAACGATCATGGTACACATGTGTCGGGTATAATTGGTGCTTCTATGAACAACTCTACATATGGTAGTGGGGTTGCTCCAGATTCTCAATTAGTACTAATCGATGTATTTGAAACAGATCGTGCGTACACGTCAGATATAATTACGGGTATTTATATTGCAGTAGTTGTAGATGCAGATATTATAAATATGAGCTTAGGTGGTTATTATTATAATTCTTCTTTTGATGCAGCAGTTCAATATGCACATAATAATGGATTAG
>NZ_QKZI01000003.1 GCF_003254155.1 Psychrobacillus insolitus
AAGAAGCAAGCTTCTTCATCATTCGCTCGACTTGCATGTATTAGGCATGCCGCCAGCGTTCGTCCTGAGCCAGGATCAAACTCTCCATAATAGTTGAGTATAAAACTCAACAAATTAGAACTAGTTTAAAAGCTCATTTTGTTTTGCTGGCATCATCATTAAATGATGTCAAAAATGTTTTGCTATCGAGCTAACCGAAATTAGTCAATAAGCTGTATTTCTTAACGTTTTGCATGTTCAGTTTTCAATGTTCATTTTGTTGCGTCGTTTTGACGACTTTATTATCATAACTCCTATTAGAGTTTATGTCAAATGTTTTTTATATTTCTTTTTCAAAACATTTCCCTATCTCTCTTGAGGACAAGTATTAGTATATACAAAATACAAATGAAAATCAACACTAATTTACAAAAAATCGTAATTTTAATTCTCTTCCTTTAATAACAAGTTATATATACTTTACTAATGAAGCTCCTCTACCTTCACAATTCTCTTTATTCCTCTACTTTCTAGGCTTATTCTACTGAATTTTATAATACATATCTAATAAAGTGTTTCATCAACAAATAATAAAAGGTATTGTATATCTAACCACTTTATAATACATACCTAATAAAGAGATGAGGAAAATTCATGATAGATTGGCTTCAAACTTATTTAGAAAACAATGAAATCATCTTTAAATTATGTTTTGCTGCATTATTAAGTTTAATAATAGGTATTGAGAGGGAACTAAAGAAGAAACCGATTGGGCTAAAAACGAGTATTGTCATCGCTACATTTAGTTGTCTATTGACGTATATCTCCATTGAGTCTGCTTATAACACAAATCCACATAACGGAATTAACATAACAATGGATCCACTTCGTTTAGCAGCACAAATTGTTAGCGGAATAGGTTTCTTAGGTGTTGGTGTTATATTGCATAAAGGAAACGATAGCATTACTGGCCTTACTACAGCTGCAATGATTTGGGGGGCCGGTGGGATTGGAATTGCAGTGGGTGCAGGTTTCTACAAAGAAGCTTCACTAACAGTAGCTATTGTGTTGATTGGTATAGAAGCTATCCCACCCTTAATGACTAAGTTCGGGCCAAAACGGTTAAGATCCAAAGAGCTGTTCCTTAAGGTTCTCGTCCAGGATACCGTAAGTATTACTAAAGTTTATGAATATCTAGAGAAAAATGGTGCTTATATAGAAGGAATCCTAATTAGAGATATAATTTTAGAAAATGATTACGCAAAACATGAGATGGAAATGCGTTTATCTATACTTACAAATGAAACCCCAGTAGAATTTTATAACACGTTGAAACAATTAGATTTTATCGAGCGTGTAGAAGTTGAATCTATTTAATAAAGGAGATTTTTTATGACAAACTTTTTAAAACTACTAAAGGATGGCAATAAACCTTCCTTAACTGCAGCTATTGTTAATACTATTATTGCAATTTTAAAGGCCGGAGCATTCTTTTTAACTGGCAATGTTGCAATGTTCGCAGAAATGATGCACTCAATTGGAGATGCAGCTAACCAATTTTTTGTTTATATTGGTTCGGCATTATCCAAAAAAGCTCCCACCCCTAAGTTTCCTAATGGGTTCGGACGTTTAGTCAATTTAGTTTGTCTAGGAGCAGTAATTATTGTTGGTATTCTTTCTTATGAGACTATTTTAGAAGGCTGGCATCACATACAACATCCAGCTGCATCTACTGGAGTAGCAATAACTCTTACTGTATTAGCAATTAGTATCATCTTGGAATTCTCTGTGCTTTATAAAGCTGGAAAAGAAGTTTTACATGAAGCAGGCGTCAAAGGCACATTACTTTCACCACTTACAACTAGTTTTACTCATTTAAATCAAGCAAAACCTGCAACCAAATTAGTATTTATGGAAGACTTAGTTGCAACATCTGGTGGTATTCTAGCATTTGTAGCTGTTTTGATTTCTCATTTTACAGGATTTTTACAAGCAGAAGGTATTGCTTCTATTATGATTGGATTAATGATGTTCTATGTAGTGGGAAAAGTATTCTTAGATAATGCACGTGGAGCTCTTGGTGAAACAGATGAGCAAATGCTTAACCATATTGCGCATATAGTTTCAGAAAATCCTCATGTTAAAGATATCCAAGAATTAGAAGTAGTAAAAGAAGGTGAGTTTTTACATGTGAAGTTAGTTGCCGAAATAGATCCTTCCCTTTCTTTTGCTAAAGTTGACGATATCCATGATGTATTAAAAGATCTAATCATGAGTCAACAGGGTGTAACAGATGTAATTATTGCTTTTGATGAAGATGATGGCGTTCGAGAATGGACTCACCATAAAGACCCTAGAACAATATTAAAAACACATGACTGATTTCAGTCATGTGTTTTTCTTTGCTTATAGACAAGCTGTTAATATTTGTTTTGTATCTTCTGCATTTAACTTATTAAAGTTACCATATGGGCCGTAGACCATTGCTTTTTCAACCATAAGGTCTATTTTCGAATCATCGATATTATAATCAGCTAGTTTGATTGGTGCTTCTAATGAAGCCCAGAATGCTGCTAACTTATCAATTCCTTCATAGGCAACTTCTTCCACAGATTTACCTTCAGTATTAACTCCAAATACATTTGTTGCCATTTTTGCAAAACGCGCTGGATTTACTTTCACATTATGGCGCATCCACCTAGGGAACACAATTGCAAGTCCTCCACCGTGTGGAATATCATATACCGCAGAAATGGCATGTTCGATATTGTGACTTGCCCAATCTCCGTTATAACCCATTTGTAAGAAACCATTTAAGCCTAGTGTTCCTGCAAATAAGACAGTTTCACGTAGTTCATAGTTTTCTAAATCTTTCACAAGTTTTGGACCCGCATCTATAACCGCTCGCAAAACTCCTTCAATCATTTCATCTTGAACAGGTGTATTCGTCGCATTATTATAGTATTGTTCGAACATGTGAGACATCATATCAACAATCCCATAAACTGTTTGATCCAATGGTACTGTAAACGTATTAACTGGGTCTAAAATGGAGAACTTAGGAAATACATGTGGACTTCCCCAACCATATTTTTCAAGTGTTTCTTCATTTGTAATAACAGAACCAGAATTCATTTCTGAACCAGTGGCAGCTAGTGTTAACACTGTCCCAAAAGGAAGTGCTTCTGTAGGAATAGCTTTACGTGTAACTAAATCCCACGCATCTCCATCATATTTGGCAGCAGCTACGATTAGTTTCGTACAATCAATAACAGATCCTCCACCAACAGCTAGGACAACATCGATTCCTTCTTTTTTACAAAGTTCTGCTCCTTTTATAGCTGTAGATAATCTCGGATTCGGTTCTACGCCGGATAATTCAAATACTTCCATATTAGCTTCTTTCAGATTCGCCATTACTTGATCATATAGTCCATTTCTTTTAATACTCCCTCCGCCATACACGACTAATACTTTTTTCCCGTATGGAGAAAGTTCATTTGTTAATTTTGCTAATTGATCTTTACCAAATATTAATTTAACTGGATTATAAAATGAAAATGCATTCATGTTTTGGACCTCCTCTTTCATAGAGTATAAAATAAATAAAACCGCTTGTACAATACAAGCGGTTTAGTAATTGTTATACCCACCCACGGAAACGCGAAGCTTCGGCAGTTCGACGTACACCAACCATATATGCAGCTAAACGCATATCAATATTACGTGTTGTAGCTACATTATAAATATTTTCAAAAGCTTCAACCATTTTAATAATAAGTTTGTCATTCACTTCTTCTTCTGACCAGTAATAACCTTGATTATTTTGTACCCACTCAAAGTAAGAAACAGTTACGCCTCCAGCACTCGCTAATACGTCGGGCACTAATAGAATACCTCTTTCATAAAGTATTCTTGTAGCTTCAGTTGTTGTTGGACCATTTGCAGCTTCTACAACAATTTTCGCTCTAATATTATGTGCATTATCAGCAGTAATTTGGTTCTCTATTGCTGCTGGAACTAAAATATCACAGTCTAATTCTAATAATTCTTCGTTTGATATAGTGTTTTCAAATAATGTTGTTACTGTACCGAAACTATCGCGACGGTCTAATAAATAATCGATATCTAACCCGTTCGGATCATGTAATGCACCATAAGCATCTGAAATGGCAATAACTTTTGCACCTTGATCACTAAGGAATTTAGCTAAGAAGCTTCCTGCATTACCAAAGCCTTGAATAACTACACGAGCACCTGTCATATCAATGCCACGTTTTTTAGCAGCTTCATTAATGATGATTGTAACACCTTGTGCAGTTGCTCGGTCACGACCTTGAGAACCACCTAATGCAATTGGTTTACCAGTAATAAATCCCGGAGAGTTTAATTGATCCATACGACTATATTCATCCATCATCCAAGCCATAATTTGCGCATTCGTGAATACGTCTGGAGCAGGAATATCTTTTGTCGGTCCAACGATTTGACCAATTGCTCTAACATACCCACGACTTAAGCGTTCAATTTCTCCCATAGACATTTCACGTGGGTCACAAACTACTCCACCCTTAGCCCCACCATATGGAAGGTTAACAATTCCAGCTTTTAAAGTCATCCACATAGATAGTGCTTTCATTTCTTCTACCGTAACTGCAGGATGGAAACGAATTCCTCCCTTAGTAGGACCAACCGCATCGTTATGTTGCGCACGATAACCAGTGAATACTTTAATTGTATTATCGTCCATTTTTACAGGAATACGAACTTCCAGCATTCTAATTGGTTCTTTTAATAGTTCATACATCGCATCATCATAACCCAATTTTTTCAAAGCCTCTTTAATAACTGCTTGAGTTGATGTAAATAGGTTTAAATTATCAGCCATTGATTATTCCGCCTCTTTAATTTATATTAATTTCTCGAAACAATTGTAACATATATTGGTTAAAACTTAACTATTAAATGTTATTTTGTGAATACTTTTTTAATTCTTTCAATCGCCCAGTCCAATTCTTCTTTTGAAATAATGAGTGGTGGAGCAAATCGGATAACCGTGCTATGAGTTTCTTTACATAATAATCCTAATTCTTTTAAAGCTTCACAGAAAGGACGAGCTTCTTCTGTTAATTCCATACCGATAAATAGCCCACGGCCACGTACTTCTTTAATAGATAAATGTTGAATTCCTTTTAAAGCGTTTAAGAAATATTCACCTAATTCTAGAGATCGATCTGCTAACTTCTCGGCTTCTAATACTTCAAGAGCAGCGATCGAAACAGCACATGCCATTGGATTACCACCAAATGTGGAGCCATGAGAACCTGGATTAAATACTCCTAAGATATCACGGTTTGCAACTACGCATGAGATAGGGAATACTCCGCCACCAAGTGCCTTACCAAGAATATACATATCAGGAATTACACTTTCCCATTCACAGGCAAACATTTTACCAGTACGACAAAGTCCTGCTTGTATTTCATCTGCAACAAATAGAACATTATTTTCACGACATAATTCAAAAGCCGCTTTCATAAAACCTGCAGGAGGAATGATAACTCCAGCTTCTCCTTGAATTGGTTCGATCATGAAAGCTGCAGTATTTGGTGTAATTGCAGCTTTCAGCGCTTCTAGATCTCCGTAAGGAATAATTTTAATCCCTGGAAGGAACGGTCCAAACCCACGTTTATATTCAAAATCAGATGATAATGATACAGCACCCATTGTACGACCATGGAAGTTGCCCTCACACACAATAATTACCGCTTGATTTTCTCTCACACCCTTCACATCATATGCCCATCTTCGAACCGTTTTAATAGCAGTCTCAACAGCTTCAGCACCGGTATTCATTGGCAATACCATTTCTTTACCTGTTAGTTTACTTACTTTTTCGAACCACGGCCCTAATTGATCACTATGAAATGCACGAGAAGTTAAAGTAACACGATCTGCTTGATCTTTTAATGCTTGAATAATTTTCGGATGGCGATGCCCTTGATTAACTGCAGAATAAGCAGAAAGCATATCCATGAATTTATTTCCTTCTGGATCTTTTACCCAAACTCCTTGTGCTTCAGAAATTACTATTGGAAGTGGGTTATAGTTATTTGCACCAAATTTAACAGTTTGTTCAATTACTTGTTTTGAAATGGTCATAGACTAAAGCTCCCCAGTTTTAATTATATTAAAGCATTTCAGATGTAGTTTTTGCTTGTAAATGAAGCTGGATATAATCTGGTCCGCCAGCTTTTGAATCTGTACCTGACATATTAAATCCGCCAAATGGTTGATATCCAACAATAGCACCAGTACATCCACGATTGAAGTAAAGGTTACCAACATGGAAATCATCACGAGCTTTTTCTAAGTTCATACGGTTATTTGTAATTACTGCTCCAGTTAATCCATACTCTGTATTATTTGCAATTTCAATTGCTTCATCGAAGTCTTTTGCTTTAGACATACCTAAAACCGGACCAAATATTTCTTCTTGCATAATACGAGAAGTTGGAGATAAGTCAGCAAATACAGTTGGTTGGATGAAGTAACCTTTTGAATCATCACCAGTACCACCTATAACTAGACGACCTTCACCTTTACCAATTTCAACATATTCCATAATTTTTTTATATGCAGCACCACCGATCACTGGGCCAACGAAGTGTTCATCGTTATCTGGGGCACCTACCGTCAAAGCTTTTGTTAATTCTTCTACACGATTAACTACTTGTTCGTATACGTCTGCTACGATTACAGCACGTGAACATGCGGAACATTTTTGACCACTGAAACCAAATGCAGATTTCACGATAGATTGAGCAGCTAACTCTATATCTGCTCCTTTATCTACAACGATTGTATCTTTCCCTCCCATTTCAAGGATTGTGCGTTTGATCCAGATCTGACCTGGTGATATTTTAGAAGATTTTTCAACAATCCCTAGACCCACATCACGAGAACCAGTGAAAGTAATGAGACGAGTACGTGGATGTTCAACTAGGAAGTCACCTATTTCAGCGCCAGAACCTGGGATGAAGTTAACAACACCCGCTGGCATACCTGCTTCTTCTAATACTTCAACAAATTTATAAGATATAATTGGAGTTGTAGAAGCTGGTTTTAATAACACGGTATTCCCAGCTACCATTGCAGCAACCGTAATACCTGCCATAATTGCAAATGGGAAGTTCCATGGTGAAATAGCAATGGCAACACCAAGCGGAATATAATTATAACGATTATATTCACCTGGACGGCTCTGCACTGGAGCACCATCTTTTAAACGTAGCATTTCGCGTCCATAATATTCTAAGAAATCAATTCCTTCTGCTACTTCTACATCAGCCTCAATCCAAGTTTTACCTGCTTCTTTTGATAATAAAGCAGAAAATTCAAATTTACGGCGACGTATGATAGCCGCTGCTTTGAAAAGAACATCAGCACGTACTTCAGGTTTTACCTTTTTCCATGTTTTAAATGCTTCATCTGCAATTTCTAATGCTTTTGCTGAAATTTCTTGTGTAGCTTTTGAAACGATCCCTACAACTTGTTCTTTATTTGCAGGGTTATAAGAAACAATTTTTCCTTCAGTAGTAATTCTTTCTCCACCAACGATTAATGGGAATTCATCACCAAGGTACGCTTCAACAACTTTATATCCATCAGCCATCGCTTTTTTATTTTCTTCTTTTGAAAAGTCTGTGAACGGTTCATGTTTATACGACAACATTAAATCCCTCCTTTAGAATGTTACATACCCTGCATTCAATCAGGGGAAACTAAAATAAAGCAAACAATAGAATGCACAGAAAAGTCTACACTTATGCGTATGCCTGTTTTATTAATTGTAGAAGAAACTTATAATGAAAAACGGACGCCTTTAGAAATTAAAGGCGTCCGTTTTTTCAATTACTCAATTGATTGTTTAATCCAATCTGCTAGCTTTTCTTTCAATGTGTTAAATCCTTCTTCGTCATTCTCGTCTACACGAGCTTGAAGCGATTTACGCGGTCTATCTTCTTTTTTTGGCATTAGAGGCTTTTCTTGCAGTTCACGTATGGATAGACTGATTTTACCTGCATCCATATCCACTTCTAATACTTTCACTTTTACTGCTTGCGCTACTGTTAAAAATTCACTAACTTCTTTTACGTAGCCATACGTAATTTCTGAAATGTGTACAAGTCCTTGTGTAGTCTCATCCAAGCTAACAAATGCACCATATGGTTGAATGCCCGTCACTATACCCGATACAACATCTCCTACCTTATAAGTATTGGTCATATGAACCGTTCCTACTTTCTATTTATATACGTTTTAGTCAAGATAAATTATAGCATAGTGCAGCGAGATAACTAGCAAAGACCTACTCCGCTCACGCGAGGAATATATTTGCAATGATTTGGTACGGCTATATAAAATCTTTTTCTAATATTATTTAGTAGGATTATACAAAAAAATCATACTCTTGCCATCTGATCTTAGCGAGGTTTAAACTATTATAAAAAGAGGAATAACTTCACAAATCTATCTTTCAGTTTTTTTCACAATTTATCTATACATTTTCTTTACAACCTCGTGTACAATAGTACAGTTCTATCGAAGGAGGAAATACAATGACAAAACGAGATCATTTTGGATCTAAAATTGGATTTATACTAGCAGCAGCTGGAAGTGCTATCGGCTTAGGTGCTATTTGGAAGTTCCCATATATGGCTGGAACGAACGGTGGGAGTGTGTTCGTATTACTGTTTATATTGAGTACATTGCTTATTGGACTACCAATTTTACTTGCTGAATTTATCATTGGCAGAAAGGGTCAAGCGGATGCTGTCTCTAGCTTTAAGAAGCTTGCACCTGGAAAACCTTGGTATCTAATCGGTTGGTCAGGATTTATCTTTTCATTTATTATACTGTCTTTTTACAGTGTCATTGGTGGATGGATTTTATCTTATTTAGTTAGATCCATCACATTTAGTGTAAGTGGAAATAGTGAAACTTTTTACGAAGACCTATTTAATTCCGTTATTTCAAATCCATTTGAAGTGTTGGCTGGTCAAGCAGTTTTCATCTTTTTGACAATTTGGATCGTACAGGGTGGAATCAAGGGTGGGATTGAAAAGGCAAGTAAGTGGATGATGCCACTTTTGCTCATATTCTTTCTTATACTAGCAGTTCGTTCTATGACGCTTCCGGGAGCTATGGAAGGAGTTAAATTTCTTTTCGTTCCAGATTGGTCCTATTTCACTTGGGAAACTGCATTACTAGCTCTAGGGCAAGCATTTTTCTCCTTAAGCGTAGGTGTTTCTGGAATGATTACGTATGCATCTTATTTACCAAAAGATACGAAGCTAGGATCCTCTGCTCTTAGTGTTTCGCTTCTTAATATAGGGATTTCTATCATGTCGGGTCTCGTTATATTCCCTGCTGTCTTTGCATTAGGTTTTTCTCCAGATGCAGGACCGGGACTTGCATTTATTATATTACCTGCTGTTTTTGAACAAATTATATTCGGTCAATTTTTCTTAATATTATTCTTTGTTTTACTGCTTTTCGCTACATTGACTTCTTCCATCAGTATGTTAGAAATTGTTGTATCAATTGGGATTAAATCGAAATATGATAGAAGAAGAAGAGCTGCATGGGTATATGGTTCTTTAATATTTTTACTAGGTATTCCGAGTGCTTTATCTTTTGGAGTACTGTCGAATGTCCAAATAATGGGAATGTCCATTTTTGATTTAGCTGATTTCTTAACTAGCAGCATTGGATTACCATTAGGTGCCTTATTTATCTCCATATTTGCTGGATATAAATTCTCCAAATCAGAACTTACAAATGAACTGAATTTAAACAAGTTTTTATTGAATTCGTGGCGTATTATCGTCCGGTATGCAGCCCCTATTGCCATTATTATTGTATTTTTACAAGGTATCATCAAAGTATTAATGTGAAAATTGTGCATTTATTGTCAATCTTCTAATTAGTAATAATAAGAATTGTGTTATAATAGAAATAATTAAGACTTCTATTTTAACAAGGGGTGGCTATAATGATGAAAAAAGAAATACACGAACAGTTGCGTCAATTAAGAGAAGAAAGAAACATTTCTTTAGAAACACTTTCCTTAAAAACAAGAATTGGTACAGCAAAACTTGAAGCTTATGAATCTGGTGCAGAAAAACCTTCTGTCCAAACAATACTCACATTATCGAATGCTTTAGAAGTCCCAGCATCTAATTTATTAGACGGAATTGAAAATGCATAAGAAATAAAAAACAGTTTTCGGAGTAAAAACCGAAAACTGTTTTTTATATTACTTAAAGAATGCATTTCATTTCATATTTTAAGGCAATTAATTTATAAGAAATGTCCATGCACTTTTCGAGAGGAATCCACTGTTCAAACGAATGTTCATAAATTGATTGAATTCGTTTTGCCAATTCAGATGGATGATCGATACTCTGTAAATTTGCTACAACATCTGCAACTTCTGCATCGTAACTATCCACACCTACACTGAAAGGATCCCACTTTTGAAGTGTCCATACCGCTTTTCTATTCATCTCAATTGAGTCCATTTACATTCACCTTACTACTTTTTTTAGTTAGGGTTATAATAACATAATAATAATAAAAGAAAAGAGGTAATTATATATGTTTGATTTTACAACAAACTTTAATAGAGAAAATACACAATCTGCCAAATGGGACATGTTAAAACAAGTCTATTCTTTAGATGATGCAACAGATATACTCCCAATGTGGGTGGCAGACATGGATTTTGCAATAGCCCCAGTTATTTTAGAATCAATTCAAAAAAGAATGGAACATCCCATCTTTGGCTATAGTTTTCCATCAGAGGAAGTATATCAAGTAATAATGAACTGGCTAAATGATAGACATCAGTTAGCAATTGAAAAAGAATCAGTATTATTACGCCATGGTGTAATTCCAGCGCTAACTGAGGTAATTGATGCTTTTACAGATGAAGGAGATACTATTCTAACCTTTACACCAATCTATCCCCCTTTGACATCCATTCCTCACAAATTGGGACGAGTGGTTGAAACATGTCTTTTGATTGAAAACGAAAATTCATTTGAAATTGATTTCGAGGAGTTTGAAAAAAGTTTACAACAAAATGTGAAAGCATTTATTCTTTGTAATCCACATAATCCAGCTGGAAAAGTATGGAGTAAAGAAGACCTGACAAAAATAGCGGCTTTATGTCAGGCTAATAATGTTTTAGTCTTTTCAGATGAAATTCACTCAGATCTCATTTTCAAGCCAAACACACATATCTCCCTTCTATCTGTTGCAGAAGACCCTGCAAACATAATAACTTTCTTTGCACCGACTAAAACATTTAACATTGCTGGTATTCAAGCCGCAGTCATGATCGTTTCTGATAGTGAAAAACGAAAAGTATTAAATGACCGAGCAATGAAACGTGGAGAAATGGGCTTAAATATATTCTCTCTAGTAGCATTACAAGCTGCGTATGAAAAAGGAGCTCCTTGGTTAGAAGAACTATTAGTAACACTGTCTTCCAATATGGATTATGTTATCGAACAGTTGTCCAATGTAGCAGGTATTAAAGTTAGTAAACCTGATGCGACGTATTTAATGTGGATAGATTATAGAGGGACAGGTCTTTCTGAAAAAGAAATTATGCACTTATTATTAACGAAAGGAAAAGTAGCTTTAGATCCTGGAACTAAGTACGGAGAAGCTGGAAATGGATTCTTACGTATAAATGTAGCTTGCCCACCTTCATTACTAGAAGATGGCATAGCACGATTTATCAAATCACTTACCTGAGAAAAGCGAAAGCGCCCTTTTCTAAATGGACGTTTTCGGTTCGCTCTGGACGAAACTTATGGTAATAGGATAAACGAGTAAGAGGTAGATGAGCTACGTGACTGCGTCACGTAGCTCATCTACTTTTTTCGGTCATCCTATTACCGTCGTTTGTCCGTCGCTCCCCTAAAACATCTAAGAGAAAAGGGCAAATGCTTTGGGTAATAAAAGAAGAGATACTTTTCTACATAGTAAAGTGCGCCTGAAGATGCAATTTCAGGCGCCATCCGCTTTTCTATAAAATAATACTTCCTTATTTTTATAGAAGAGTTCCTTGTCTACATAAGTTACTAGAAGAAAATAAGATTCTGTTTAGAAATGGTTCAAAAAAATGGAGAAGCATTCATCTAAGTAAGGCGTGACATGAAAGCCAAAATTGCATCTTTGGCGTCCTCTTTAGGTAAGCATGCGGCTCCTCTCTTCTTAACCAAAGCTTTCACATAATGATTCCGATTATTTTTGGAGAGCGGCGGACAGTCATTAGTTACACAATTACAAAAAAAGAAATGGCTTAAGCGACTAGAAGAAATTATACAAACTGTGTTCCAAGTATGTGAAATTCTTATACTTTCTTATTCCTTGAGAAAAGCGCAAGCGCCTATTACTGCGTAAGGCAGCAAATACCGTTGGGGAAGAATTTTAGTCGGCTATAATTGATTTATGTAGTTGTCGCGGGACTGTCCAGAAAGTCAGAAAACTGATTTTTTGAGGCAGTCTTTTTATGTAGTTTTTTAAATCTTGGTTTCTATTTGAGCTTATGCTTCCAATATTCTCTTTGCTGATTTTCGTTACGAGCGGCGACTCCAGTGGGATTAGCGTGACAGGTGAGACCCCGCAGGAGCGAAGCGACGAGGAGGCTCACCGCACGCCCCACGGAAAGCGTCCGCTCGTAACGAAAATCAGCGCGGATCAGGATTTTATTTCACCAATCTCATTTCTACACGTTTAATTTTTTACTCTATTTTATTCATCATGATTTATAAAATAGAGCAAAATGGAGATACGACTTATCCGAAAATAAGTGCCAAAAGAGACTTTCCTCCTGTTTTTGTACTTATTTTAAAATATGTCGTATGTCAGTTTTGGCCATTTTTGAGGTTTGGAAGATTTTTTTTGGAAGGCTTGTTTTAGCCACAAACTCTCAGAGTATTTGATTCTAAAACAAGATAGCAAAGTTAGTTTGGTTGGATTTTTTTGTGTCTCGAGCGATTTAGAAAAATCATCCATCCTGTGATTAAATTCTTATTCTTCAAGAAAAAACAGTCAACTCAATTCTGAGTTGACTGTTTTTCCATTTCTTCTCTTCTTGCTTTCATTATTCTATCTTCTATTTCTTTTGTTTTTAAAGCATCTTTTGCAGATTTACTTTTAATCCATTTAAATACTAGTAGACAAATTATTATAAAAACAATTAATTCAATAACTACTGGGATATATTCTGTTTTATCATCCGGGAAATATAAAAACCCTAATTGTAAAAAAGTTAACATATATACACTTCCTTATTTACTTTTGTAAAACTTCGATTGAATCAATTGTAATGTCTTTTAATGGTTTGTCATTTGCACCTTTTTCTACAGTAGCAATTTGAGTAACGATATCCAACCCTTCAATTACTTGTCCAAATACTGTATGCTTCTGATCTAAATGTGGTGTTCCACCCGTTTTTACGTATGCCTCTGCGATTTCTTGTGGCCATCCACCTGTTGTAAATTGTTCTACAGTAGCTGGTGCTTCTGATGCTTGAACAATAAAAAATTGACTTCCATTCGTATTGGGTCCTGCATTTGCCATAGAAAGAGCTCCATAAAGGTTAAACAAATTCATCGAAAATTCATCTTCAAATTCTTCTCCGTAAATACTTTCTCCACCCATACCAGTTCCAGTTGGATCTCCACCCTGGATCATAAAATCTTGAATGACACGATGGAAAATAATACCGTCATAATAATTATTTTCTGCATGTGTTAAAAAGTTTTCTACCGTTTTAGGAGCAAGTTCAGGGAATAACTTAATCTTTAGGTCCCCCATAGATGTATGCATGACTATTAATGCTTCGTTTGAAGCTACTTCTGTTGATAATTGTGGGTACATTAGTGTATCTCCTCTGTTGTTTTATTTGAATCTATTCATGTATATTTCAGGTGATTTGTACTGTATTTATTTTATACAATAAAACAATTTTATAAGTTTAACTAATTAAAGACAAGTTTAACATATTGAATTGTCTTTTTCAGTGACAAACTCTTAAACTTTATAAGCAATACAAAATGTCCTATAATAGAGATTATGCATAATGTGCGCAACAAACTAGAAAGAAGGGATGTTGATGAGCGTACAAAAACGAAATTTTACGATTATGTGGGTTTCAACTTTTCTTGTGTCCAGTACGATGACCATGATTATGCCCTTTTTATCTTTATACATTAATACGATGGGTGAATTTACAGATGCGTATGTTCAAAAATGGTCTGGGTTAATATTCGGAGCTACCTTTGTTACAGCTTTTCTAATGTCTCCAATATGGGGAAGAATCGCTGATAAATACGGGTACAAGCCTATTTTAATCATTAATGGATTTGGAATTGCGATCAGTGTATTTTTAATGGGTTTTGTAAATTCAGTAGAATCCTTCTTTGTACTTCGCCTATTCATGGGGATAGTTACAGGATTTATACCAACGTCACTTGCGTTTATAAGTTCTCAAACACCGAGAAATATTGCAGGTAAAACGATGGCAACTCTTCAAATGGGAAGTGTTTCTGGTACTCTTTTCGGACCTATTATTGGTGGACTAATGGCAGATACATTTGGGTTTCAATATACATTCATCATTACAGCAGTAGCAGTATCTCTTGCAGCTTGTATCGTTTTATTTGGGATACATGAGATTAAAAGAGAGAAACAAATAGGAGATCATGAATACTCTAGAAAAACGGTTATCTCTGGAATTTTCCATCACCGTTTAATCTTAAATGTGTTAATGATTACATCGCTCATTCAAATAGGAATATTTAGTATTCAACCACTCTTGTCTTTATATGTCTCTCAATTAACGGATTCAAAAGAAGTTGCTCTACTTGCAGGGATTACATTCAGTGCAACTGGGGTTGGGAGTTTAATGTTTGCACGAACTTGGGGAAAACTTGGGGATTCTATCGGGTATGAAAAAATACTAGCCGTGTTACTCATCATAGCGTTTGTTTTCACCGTTCCTCAAGCATTCGTAACAGAATTATGGCAATTGGTTATTCTTCGTTTCTTATTTGGAATCGCAACCGGTGGACTAATTCCAATTACGACAGCCCTTATAAGAAGAGAAGCTCCAATAGATGTACAAGGTGAGTTAATGGGTTACAATACAAGTTTCCGCTTTTTAGGGAATATTATAGGACCTATGTTTGGTGGATTTATCAGTGGCTATATTGGGATTTCCTCTGTATTTTTCGTTACAGGTGGATTATTTCTATTGGCATTTGCCATTATATATTACGCACGTAAAAAGCCAATGCAAGACTTTGAGGATGTTCTCAACGAAGAGGAATTACATGCCAAAATGTCTACTTAAAAATAGCACAATTTGCTTTTAAACCATTACTTGTTTATGCACCAGTATTTGAAACGACAAGCTTAACACCAAATAATCTGACCAATGAAAGAAGCTACTAATTTCTGTAGCTTCTTTTTGCTTTTATAAAAATGGCAAACTAGCAATAATTGGATCGATTGAAAGCCTATCGCTGAAATAGCTGCTCCTGATGACATACCCACCAGGTGCTTGTGCTACCGTCTTCTCTTCTAAACCCTTGGAGAAAAACAACATGCCTAGTTCATGAATTGTTTCCGCTATTAATTTTAATGCAGCAAAAAGCATGAGATATACTAATGAAAATACGATTAATAACAAAATTTCCAATTCTAAAATGGGAAATTTCCAAAGACATATGGGTTTTTCATTTGTTCTCCTCTTACCTTTAATTTATCTACTATGTATCATATCGAAATACTAGAATGTTCTGCAAGTAGCTAGTTATTATGAATGCATTGTGACATTATTTACGTTATAATTATTGGAGTGCATTTAAATAAAAGTTTTGAAAGGAGGATTCCTTTGTCCTTAATTTTCGCAATATTCACACCCATCCTTATTGCATTGCTTATTCCATTTCTCTTTAAAAGGGTACCTAAAATTCATACAGGATGGTTTGTATTAATTGTTCCTGTAGCTCTTGTTAGTTTCTATGCAACTTATCTTCCTTCCATTATGAGTGGTTCGACATACATAGACGAGTTGCCTTGGATTCCATCACTAGGAATTTCATTTATCTCATACATAGATGGTTTAAGTTTACTATTTTCATTATTAATAACTGGAATTGGCTCACTCGTTGTCCTGTATTCTATTTTTTATCTCGATAAAAAGAAGGAAAAGCTAGGCAACTTTTATGTGTACTTATTGATCTTTATGACTGCCATGCTTGGCGTTGTACAATCTGATCATTTAATAAGCCTTTATTTCTTTTGGGAACTAACATCCATATCTTCGTTTCTATTAATTGGATATTGGTATACGAGAGATGGATCCCGATTTGGTGCATTAAAGTCCATGATGATTACCGTATTTGGTGGCCTTATGATGCTCGGTGGATTCTTAATCCTTGGAATATTAGGGGATACATTTTCGATTCGGGAACTGATTGCACAAACTACTACACTCGCTACTCATGATCTTTTTGTTTGGGCGCTTGTTTTAGTATTACTTGGAGCTTTCACAAAATCCGCACAGTTTCCGTTTTATATTTGGTTACCTGATGCAATGGAGGCACCAACTCCTGTCAGTGCATATCTTCACTCTGCAACGATGGTGAAAGCTGGCCTTTACTTGGTTGCTAGATTTACCCCTATCTTTGCAGTTTCTGAAGTTTGGGTTTGGCTAGTTACAGGTGTGGGGATCGTCACCTTATTATGGGGTTCTTTCTTCGCAGTAAAACAAACCGATTTAAAAGCCATTTTAGCTTTTTCAACGGTAAGTCAGCTAGGTTTAATCATGTCTTTACTAGGAATTGGCTCTATTGCATATCACGTTAGTGGTGATTTAGTTACTACTTATACATTTGCAACATTTGCCGCTATCTTTCATCTGATCAATCATGCGACGTTTAAAGGTAGTTTGTTCATGATAGCAGGCATCGTCGACCACGAAACTGGTACAAGGGATATTCGTAAACTAGGTGGCCTTATGAGCTTGATGCCTGTAAGTTTTACAATAGCGCTTATCGGAAGCTTATCGATGGCAGGCGTCCCTCTCTTTAATGGATTTTTAAGTAAAGAAATGTTCTTAGATGCTACTCTTTCTCTACAACATTTTAACTTGTATGCAATGGACACTTGGGGCATTTTAATACCAATCATTGCATGGGTTGCAAGTGTATTTACATTTGTATATAGCTTGTACTTTGTGTTCCATACGTTCCGTGGAAAGTATAAACCTGAACAATTACCTAAGAAAGCACATGAAGCTCCATTAGGAATGCTAGTATCACCAGGAATTTTGGCTACACTTGTTATCGTTATATTCTTTGTTCCAAATTTCCTAGGAAATACTTTTGTAAAACCAGCAGTAGTAGCTATTCAACCATTAACTTATGCTGTACCTGCTGATGTTGGCTTTACGATTAAAGCTTGGCATGGATTTGATTCTATAGCTTTATACATGACGTTAGGAATCTTCTTAGTTGGTTTCGTATTATATAAATTGCTTCCAAAATGGACAGCAATTTATCAAGCTATTCCATCTAAACTGTCATTAAACAAAATGTATGATGGATTAATGAATTTTGCTGATCATGGAACAAATCGTATTTCTTCCTTATACATGACAGGTTCCATTCGATCCTATTTACTGTATATGTTTGCAGCGATTATCATGTTGCTTGCAAGTACTTTATGGATCAAAGATGCATTTGTTATTAGCTTCGATAATTTAGCACCTATTCGCTTTTTCGAAATATTAATATCGATTATCTTAGTTGTTGGAACACTTACCATATTATTTACTAAGTCTAGATTAACAGCGATTATAGCACTTGGTGCAGTAGGCTATACAGTTGCTCTATTCTTCATCATTTTTAAAGCACCTGACCTTGCATTGACACAGCTAGTCATCGAAACTGTTTCTGTCGCACTGTTTTTAGGAGCATTTTATTATTTACCGAAATTGAATAAGCACGAGAAAGGGAAAGAAGACAGAGGATTCCGTTTAGGAAACTTCATCATTGCTCTTGGAGTTGGTGTCATGGTTACGCTAATCGCTATCTCTTCCCACTCTCAAAAACTCGTGCCTTCCATCTCTCAGTATTATAAAGATACAGTTTACTCGGAAGCTGGTGGAGGAAATATTGTAAATGTTATTTTAGTAGATTATCGTGGTTTTGATACATTGTTTGAGATAAGTGTATTGACTATCGCTTCACTTGGAATCATTGGAATGATTACAGTTCGTCTTGCAAAAAAGAAAGGAGATAGAAAAATTGAAAACAAATGATTTAATTATTCAAACGACAACAAAAGTAGTCTTTTTCATTATTTTTCTATTCTCTATTCATATCTTTTTTGCAGGGCACTACACACCAGGTGGAGGATTTGTTGGTGGACTATTAATGTCTAGCGCAATTGTCTTATTGCTACTAGCATTCGACTTGAAAACTGTTCAAGAAATGCTCCCAATCAACTATACAATACTCACAGCCATTGGATTACTAATCTCACTAGCAACAGCTGCTGGATCTATTTTCTTTAATGTCCCTTTCTTCACACATGTATATGATTATTTTTATATTCCTTTACTTGGGGAAACATCTATTCATACAGCAATGTTCTTCGACACTGGAGTTTACTTGGTTGTAGTTGGTGTGACGATGACTATTATTCAAATGATAGGAGGAGATGAATAATGGAAATATTAATGTCCATATTGATCGGCTTTCTATTTATGGCTGCAGTTTACTTAATACTTTCCCGAAGTTTACTTCGAATAATTATCGGTACTGGTCTATTAAGTCATGGCACACATTTACTTCTCTTAACTATGGGTGGGTTAAATGGGAAAGCTGCTCCCGTTCTAAAAGATGGTGTGACAGACTATGCAGATCCAATTCCACAAGCATTAATATTAACTGCCATTGTTATTAGTTTTGGTGTAACTGCATTTTCTTTAGTACTTGCTTATCGTACATATAAAGAAATTGGTACTGACAACATGGAATTAATGAAAGGAACTGAAGACAATGATTAACTTATTATTATTTCCAGTCCTCATCCCGTTCCTTTTTGCAGCTATCTCATTGTTTTTCCCGAAAAAAGTAAAAGCACAACGAATTACTGCTATCACTGGGTTACTTTTAGCGCTAGTGTCTGCAATTATACTTTTAGTGAAAGTCAAAACAGATGGTGTACAAGCCCTCACTTTAGGTAGTTGGGCTCCTCCATTTGGGATCACGATGGTTTCTGATATGCTGTCTGTATTATTAGTAACGTCATCCATTCTTATCTCACTATTTGTTGTTTGGTATAGCTTTTCTTCAATTGGAGAAGAACGGGAAAAGGCTTTCTATTACCCAGCTATTCTATTCATGTTAACTGGTGTGAACGGTGCTTTTACGACAGGTGATATTTTCAATATGTTTGTATTCTTCGAAGTTTTACTCATGTCTTCATATGTACTCATTGTATTAGGAGGCGAAAAAGTTCAATTAAGAGAGTCAATCAAATACATATTAGTAAATGTTATTTCTTCTTCCTTGTTTGTTATAACAGTTGGTTATCTATATTCAGTTGTTGGAACGTTGAATATGGCTGACATTTCAATTAAGCTTGCTGATATTGGACAAACAGGAATTGTAACGGTCATTGCGGTGTTATTCCTTATTGTATTTGGTATCAAGGGAGGAATCTTTCCATTATTCTTTTGGTTACCAGGTTCATACGCAGCTCCACCAGTACCCGTTCTCGCGCTTTTCGGTGCATTATTAACAAAAGTTGGCGTATATGCAATTATCCGTACGTATACACTGTTCTTTACAACGGATGTCGGTTATACACATGAGCTATTAATGATTATATCCATCATTACTATTATTGCCGGTTGTATTGGTGCCCTTGCATACTTTGACTTAAAACAAATCATTATTTATAACATCGTCATTGCAGTAGGTGTTATTTTGTTTGGTGTTTCTACTATGAACGAAAGTGGTCTGATGGGCTCTGTCTTTTATTTAATTCATGATATTTTAATAAAAGGTGCACTGTTCTTATTAATAGGAATCATTATTAAAATTACAGGTACATCTAATTTACGAAAAATGGGTGGATTGATCAAGCACTATCCCATACTTGGATGGAGCTATTTAATCGCTGCATTCGGACTTGCAGGAATTCCTCCACTCAGCGGATTTGTAGGTAAACTCTTAATCGTACAAGGTGGACTGGAAGGAGAGTATTTGTGGCAAAGTATATTCATCTTAGCTTCGAGCTTAGTCGTTTTACTCTCTGCAATACGAATATTCATCTATGCTTTCTGGGGTGAAGAAAAAGGGTCACATGATATTAGTCCAAAATTGTATCGACATTTAATGGCTCCTACAGTAACGCTTGTTGCAATCACTGTGCTATACGGAGTAGGTTCTGAGTTTTTAGTTCCATTTATGACAGATGCTACATCTGTATTACTTGATCCTAGCGTATATACTGACGCTGTATTTGAAGGGGTGAAATAATGGCTTTTCAAATATTAGTAAATTTAATTATCGCGGTTACTTGGATGTTTTTATCCATTTCATTTAAGCCTACAACATTTATTGTTGGTTATTTATTAGGCTTGTTCATGTTATTTTTTCTTCGCAAGTCATTTAGCACAAGATTTTACATGGAGAAAGTATGGGCTATTATTAAATTAGTCTTGTTGTTCTTAAAAGAACTTACTTTATCTAATATTTCCGTATTAAAACTAATCATTAAACCAGAAATGCCTATTCGACCAGCTATATTCGCTATGCCTACTGTGTTAGAAAAAGATTGGGAAATTACATTATTATCTAGTCTAATTACATTAACGCCTGGAACCATCGTAATTGATATTTCGGACGATAATAAAACCTTGTATATCCACTCAATCGATTTTGAGGATATAGATGATGCGGTTAAGTCGATTCAAGATACGTTTGAAAAAGCAATATTGGAGGTGAGCAGATCATGACGACATTTTTATGGGTAATCGTTGTTTTAGTTAGTATTTCCCTCCTTGGATTTTTGTATCGTCTAGTAATAGGTCCGACTACCCCTGACAGAGTGATTGCACTCGATGCCATTGGGGTCGGATTAATTACATTGATCGGACTCATTTCCATCCTATTTGATACCGAGTTCTTCTTGGAAGTTATTTTGCTTCTAGCGATTCTTTCATTCATTGGAACTGTTGCTTTTTCTAAATTCACGGAGAAGGGAGTAATCATTCAACGTGACCGTAATAGCTAATATCTTAATCATCGCTACTATCTCATTTGGAACTATCTTCATTCTTGTAACTGCTATCGGATTAATACGTTTACCTGACGCTTATTCGAGAGCACATGCAGCATCTAAAAGCGCAACATTGGGTGTCATGAGTATTTTACTCGGAGTATTTTTTCACTTTTGGTTAATAGAAGGAACGTTTAATTCACGCATTCTACTAGGTATTGCTTTTCTATTTATAACTGGTCCTGTAGGTGGACATATGATGGGTAGAGCTGCTTACCTATCCGGAGTAAAACTTTGGGACAAAACTGTTCGAGATGATCTAGCAGAAGTTGTAAAGAAAAAAAGAGAAAATCTAAAATAAAAAAAGCTTTTGCAACCGCTGAAATAGCAAGTTGCAAAAGCTTTTGTTTTATTAATAATACCCACCATAATACGGTTGATACGGATATGGTTGAAATGGATAGTAAGGATATGGATAGGGATAATACGGTTGTCTATACCCTCCGTAACCTCCTAACGAAGAACCTATTAAACTCCCGAATAACCCACCTAAGAATGGCCCTCCAAAACTTCCAATAAAGGGGCCTCTAAAACCACCAAAACCAGGATTTCTATAACCCCCAAAACCACCACGCTGAATTCTTACCATGCTGTTCCTCCTTTCACCTCAGTGTATGCCACTGGAGAAATTGAGGTTATGCGTTTTCCCTACTCTTCTTCTGACATTCTTTCAATTAACGTTGCAAGTGTACGTACCATTACACCAGTTCCACCTTTAGGACCTAAATCATGCGCTGACTTCGTATCCGAAGTACCAGCGATATCTAAATGAATCCAAGGTGTATTCTCGACAAATTCTCCAACAAATCCACCACCAAAAATCATGTGCCCATCGCCACCTGGTGAGTTATTAAGATCTGCTACATCACTTTTACGAATGCGTTTTTTATCATTTTCAGTTAAAGGCAATCTCCAAACAAATTCTCCTGTTTCAAGAGAAGATTCCATAAATGTTTCGAAAAACTCTTCATTATTTGTAAGTGCCCCTGTTTTATCGTATCCAAGTGCAGTAATAACACCACCTGTTAATGTTGCTACATCTACAATATAATTAGCTCCTTGCTGTTTCGCATATGTAACAGCGTCTGCAAGAACTAAGCGCCCTTCAGCATCCGTATTTAATATTTCAATTGTTTTACCACTCATAGAGGTAATCACATCATCTGGTTTAAATGCGTTTCCAGATATCATGTTATCAGTAGAAGCAATGACAGCAATGACGTTGTGATTTGGACGAAGCTCACCGATGATTTGCATCGCACCTAACACTGCTGCAGCTCCACCCATGTCACCCTTCATTCCAACAATTCCAGTTTTAGTTTTGATGGAATAGCCACCAGTATCAAATGTTATACCTTTACCTACTAGTGCAACAACATCTTCCCACTCATCTGTTGCTTGGTATTTTAAAACGATTAAACGTGGTTCTTCAACAGACCCTTGGTTTACAGCAAGTAGTGCACCCATTCCAAGTTCTTCTATTTCTTTTTTACCTAAAATCTCTGTTTCAAATCCGTAAGTATCACCAAGTTCTCTCGCATATTCCCCTAATTGAGTTGACGTAAGAACATTTCCTGGAGTATTTACTAAGATTCTTGCTTCATTCACAGCATCTGCATATATAATTCCTAATTCAAAATAAGATATAATTTCTTCTGCATCGTCATCTGTTAAAAGTTCCACTGTTGGTAAATAGTAGTCCGGAGTATTAGATGTTGTTTTATAACCATCATAAACGAAAGAACCCATACCAAGGCCTTCTGCCGCTAAATAAGCTACGTCAGTATCCGCTATTGTATCTGTTGTGAAAGATGGAACCCAGATTGCTAATGATTCAGGTTCTCTAACTAATAATTCTTTCCCAACTAGTCCAAAAACTTCACGAATTATTTCTTGTGTTAATCCCTTACGATCTCCTAATCCAACAAAAAGGATCCGCTTAACTGCACCTTTATCTATCATTGGAATGTTTACTAATTTTTTAAGCTTAGAAGAAATATCTCCATTCTTAACCCATTCTAGTATGTTTTCACCAAAATAAGCAGAGAATTCATTCCATTTAGTTGTATTTTCTGCATGTTTAGAAATTGCTACGACTAATGTTTCAGATTGAATTTCATTAAATATTACTTCATTTGTACTAATAATCATTAATATTCCTCCTATAAAATTCGGATCTATTTTTATTATATAGGAAGTGCAAGCTTTTTTCGAATTGTAACCATGAGTTACTATTTCAGAAGTTATGTATATGTTATACTAAAACCACTCATTGTATTTTGAAGAAAGGCGGTGTCTCATCTGGCAATTCTCCAAAACACTCCACTGTTAGTTGCACTATTTTCTATTTTCTTTGCACAATTTGTGAAAATACCTATTCATTTTTTAATGATAAGAAAAGTAGACTGGAAACTTTTTACTTCTACAGGCGGAATGCCTAGCTCTCACTCTGCTGCTGTTACATCCCTTTGTACTGCAATTGCTTTTGAAACAGGATTAGATTCTCCACTCTTTGCTGTAGCGACCGTTTTTGCTGTTATTGTAATGTTTGATGCAACAGGTGTACGTTTTCAAGCTGGACAGCAAGCCATTATGATTAATCAAATGCGTACAGACTTTCAAAACTTTTTAACTCAAACGAAAGATTGGGCACATTTGAAAAATGAAGAAAAACTTGAAGAATTAAAAACATTATTAGGTCATAAACCACTAGAAGTTTTTATGGGAGCTCTCACAGGAATTATCATTTCCCTCATTACATATACTGCGATTTAATAAAAAAGGTTCTTTGTCAAATGACGTTGGTGAAGGATTTAGTCGGCTATAATTTATTTGTCAGGGGACTGTCCAGAAAGTCAGGAAAACTGATTTTTTGCGACAGTCTTTTTTATGTAGTTTTTCAAGTATCCCGTTGTTCCGCGGGCATGGCTTCATGCCTACTCGTCCGCTCTTTAGCTCGTGCTTTTCCGTCGGGAGTCACTATTTTGCACTCCAAGCAACTAAAATTGCACGTTAAAGTTATATAAATTGCCTGATCCGGCGAAATGCTTAAAAGTAGGATTATGATGCTTTTGAGCTTAATTGTTATTGTTTGCTTTGTTTATCAGACATAGCTTTTAATACTGGATCGTACGCTAACATTTCTTCTACTGGGAGTCTCACTTGTTTTCTATAACTATTTGAACTTATCTTTCCTCTATTCTCTTTGCTGATTTTCGTTACGAGTGGCGACTCCAGTGGGATTAGCGTGACAGGTGAGACCCCACAGGAGCGCGGTTTTCGCGACGAGGAGGCTCACCGCACGCCCCACGGAAAGCGTCCGCTCGTAACGAAAATCAGCGTGGATCAGGATTTTATTTCACCAACGTCATATATTATACATCCAAAAAAGGACGACTCTAGGGAGTCGTCCTTTTTTATTAAAACATTTGATATCCATTTTTACGTAAGAATTTAATAACTATTCCCGCAACTATTGAGCCAGCTAAACCACTTACTAGAATAATAATATCTGCGGCATGAAGAGAAATAATTTTGTCTCCTAAAGCAGAGAAAGCAGTTCCTGATTCTGTAAAATAATCAAAGAAACCAACTTCATCAATAATGAGCACTACCACTACTGGGTATAAAATAGCCATAAACCAAGTCATTCTTAATAACATATTTAATAAAAAGGCAATTCCAAAAAACATGACAAAAAATATTAGCACTGAAAGGATCATTTGAACAACCATAAAATCCATAATATATTACCTCCGTAGTATCCTCTAAATAGTTTACCTTATCGGAGGCTAGTATTCAATGCACTTATTTGTTTTCACGTATTTGTCATAACCTATTTATTTTTTCCAGAACCCTTACAACAATTACAAGTTTCTGAACCTCCTAATCTTAATTGAAAATAGCCTTCTCCTTTGCAATATGGACAATGAACTGAATTACTTTCTTTGCTAAGTCTAACCATATATACCCCTCCTATTAAATGTTTGTTTTGAATATTCCGATAATATAACACAGATAAAATTTATTGTAAATAAAAAACATAAAATTTATTTGCATTTTTGTTACCCTATCTTGTTTTAGTTATAAATACTTTAAAACTAGTATATCCAAAGACATCTCCAGGATTAATACCATCTATTGTATCAAATCCATTTTCAAGAGTGTGGGTTGCTAATTCATGAATCATAGCTGATGACGTTGGATCTATTATTAGATCTCTTGGATGCTTCCATGCGACTTCGTATAACTCCGAAAGTTGAGCTTGAAGGATAGGATTTTCTTCTACTGGTTGAAGTAAAAATATAGCCATATTATCACTTATTTTATTTGCAATGACGCCACTGCGAAAACCAATCATTTGGATGAGCGTACACGCAACACCCGTCTCTTCTTTTACTTCTCTCAATATAGCTTGGTCAATAGTTTCATCACGACTCACAAATCCTGCTGGAAAAGACCACTTTGCATGAAGTCCACCATAACGCTTCATCACAACTAACCATTCTCCAAGATGGTTCACTACCACTCCAGCTACTCCTAACCATACATTACCTCTATCTTCCCTAGCCATTTCTACATCTCCTTTTTAGAAAAGCGCAGGAGTAACGACCTTTTGCGCTAGACAGGTACTTATTTTAAATTTTATGCAAACTTATTGTTAAAAATGCTCCCACTGAAGTTTCAGTGGGAGCAGATCATCAATCTATTATTACTTATTAATAACTATTAAAGTTTAAACTTACCTTTTTTCAAAACTAGTAAAGGTCCACCGATCATGTAAAGCGCACGGTTATCGATGACTTTTTTCATAATAGATGCTTTTGTTCCTGTAATTTTTTTACCCATTACATCACCAATTGCATCATGCTCTCCAAGAGAACATACTGCCCCTTTTAGATCCGGTACGAATTCTGATGTTCCTTCTCCATTAATTAGGGCTAAGATATTTTTTGCAACTGTTACAGCTTGTTGCATTGCAATTTGAGCTGTTGGTGGGTATGGACGATTAATTTCTTCGTTAATCATAAGCGCACAATCTCCAACGATGAATACATCTGGGAATCCAGGAGCACGCATGTCTTTGTCAACTTTAACTCGTGCACGCATATTTTCAATACCAGATGATTCGATTAAACGATTCCCTCGAACTCCTGCAGCCCATACTACTGTACCAGCTTTGATGAATTCGAATTCTTCTTCACCTGTTTTAATTTTAACGCCTTCAGGAGTAGCTTCTACTACAGGAGTACCAATAGAGAATTCAATTCCTTTAGACTCAAGTTGAGCTACAGCATATTTTACTAGTTCCGGATCAAATCCTGGAAGTACCATTGGAGCAGCTTCTACACAAACTACACGTACTTTATCTTTAGGTACATCATATTCTTTACATAATTCAGGAACACGATTTCCTAATTCTCCTAAAAACTCAATACCCGAGAATCCAGCTCCACCCACAACGATTGTTAGACGAGAATCATCTTGTACATCATCAGTAGACCAGTTAGCAAATTGATATTCAATATGATCACGAATTTGACGAGCTGCGTTTACATTTGCAATAGATAATGCATACTTGTCTAGACCAGGAATCCCAAAAGTTTCCCCTTCGAACCCTAAACCAATTACTAGATAGTCGTATGTATACTCTCCGGCGCTAGTTGCCACTTTTTTAGTATTAACATCAATACCATCTACAGTAGCTTTAACAAATTTCACTTTACCTGAGTTAATTACATCTTTTACATCATAACGCACTTGTTCAGGAGTTAGCGTCCCAGCTGAAGCCTCATGTAACCAAGTTGACTCATAATGATAATCATTTTTATTGATTAAAATAATATCAGCAGCATTTGGTCCTGCTAATTTTTGTAAGTTTACTACCGTAGTTAATCCACCGTATCCTGCACCTAGTACTAGAATTGTTGGTCTTTTCAAGAAGATCGCAACCACCTTTTTATATTTTTATATTCATCCAATTTTCATTCACTCTTTGTCTAATCTAGGACAAAATTTATACTTCTTATATTAGACCTTTTATGACACTATTTCAATACATTGTTAGGAGATTGTAAAGAATCGAAAATATCGAAAATTCACATAAGAAAAGCGCAAGCGCCTATCACTGCCCCAAGAGGCAACGTTCTTCTACGACGAGCTTTGCGCTGGAGCTAGACAGATTATGCAGAAATTCTACATAATTTTTTACATTAAAAGAGTGATTTCTATCTAGTAGAAATCACTGCTCTAAGTATTATTAACAATTCTCCGGTGTACCTTGCTTCACTGCTGTTCTAAACGAAGAACCACAGCCACATGAAGCGATTGCATTAGGATTCTCTATTGTGAACCCTCCACCCATTAAAGATTCTTTATAATCTATCGTTGTTCCATTTAAAATAGTTGCATCTTCTTTAGCTACAACCATATGAATTCCATGTTGGTGCAATTCAAGATCTTCTCCCTGTACTTCTTTTTCAAAACCCATACCGTAAGAAAGACCACTACAACCGCCACCGTTTACAGAAACACGAAGCAAGGAACCCTCTTCATCATTGTGCTTCATCATTTCTTTCACGCGGTAAGCTGCCGCTTCAGATAAAATTACTACTTCCGTCATCTGAATCACCATCCTTTTCTTTTACTTATCATACCAATGTTTTCACTATCTAGACAAGGAAAACTACTTAGCAAAATATTTAACCTTACTCTATTCCATCAAGTATAATAGAACTATAAAGAACATGATTGAAAGAAGGATTTTTATGGAAATCCCTGCATATTACCAACAAAGTATTGAATGCATTTTTTGTAAACAAAATTTTAAAACGACTAAAATACGTTCTAAATTTATAAAAGTTGAGCATCATGAGACAGATTTTCAACCTATTTACGAAAATAAAGAAATTAATCCCCTTTTATATAATGTTTATGTCTGCGAACATTGTGGGTTTTCATTTACAAAGGATTTCACCAAATATTTTGCCCCAGGTGTGAATAATCTTATAAAAGAACAAGTCACAGACAAGTGGGTTTCTCGTTCTTTTGGGCATGAAAGAAGCATTCAAAAAGGAATTATTACTTATAAGCTGGCCATCCATTGTGGTACGATCAAAAAAGAAAAGTTTGTCACTATTGGAGGATTAGCTTTGCGAACAGCCTGGCTCTTCCGATTAATAGAAAATACAGCGCAAGAACAACGCTTTTTAGAAATTGCTCGAAATCGATATGCTGACTCTTATATGAATGACGACTATAGAGGCTCACAAATGTCCGAGACAAAAATGCTCTATCTTATTGCAGAATTATCTAGAAAAATAGAAGATATTGAATATGCAACTCGTTATTTTTCTAAAGTTATTGAAAAGCAAAGTACATCTCTTGAACCTAAAATTGTTGAAATGGCAAAAGAACGTTGGCAAGAAATACGAGATGAAAAACAAAAAGAAGCCTTAAACTAACGGCTTCTTTTTTATTATGACGGAATCAAATACGCCGAGGCGTATTTGCTTCCGCTTCACTTCGTTCAGCTCCGCAGAAAACAGTGCGCCCAGATTTTTATCGAGCTTGCTCGATAAATTCCTCTAAAAATCTGTGGCATCCGCCGGAGGACTTGGGCCAACAGGATGTTGGTCACTCAGGCGTTGCCGCAGGACGCGGCGTTCTTAGCCAGAGTTCCTTGAATTCAGCGGGAGTTTTTGGACCCTGCTGAATGAAGTTAAAATACTTGTTCTACTTCTATTACTCCTGGAACTTCTTCAAGCAGAGCACGTTCAATCCCAGCTTTTAATGTAATCGTTGAACTTGGGCAACTTCCACAAGCTCCTAAAAGGCGTAGTTTTACAATTCCATCTTCAATGTCTACTAGCTCGCAGTCTCCACCATCGCGTAATAAGAATGGGCGTAATTTATCTAAAACTTCTTGAACTTGTTCATTCATTGTATCAGTCATTTCTATCGACTCCTTTCACTATAATCATTATAATGTGAAGGAAGAGAAAAATCCAATAAAGAAATTCAGGAGGAACAAAAATATGAACCAAAAACCATTAACTATTGAAATATTTGGAGCGGATATTGCATGTGCAAGTTGCGTAAATGCACCATCCTCTAAGGATACACACGAATGGCTACAAGCTGCGATCGACCGTAAATTCCCAAAAAATAATATTACTTTTACTTATATCGATATCGAACAACCAATTGAGAATGAGAAACATCGCGATATTGCCAATCGAATTACAGAAGATGAATTTTTCTATCCTCTTGTCATGATCAATGATGAAATGATTGGTGAAGGATATATTCAACTTAAGTCGGTTTATGCTGCACTAGAGAAATATGGGTATACAACGGAAATTTAACTAAAAAAAGCTTTTCTACGCTGATTTGATAGCGTAGAGAAGCTTTTTTATATTACCCATTATGGCGTTTATACATCCAAAGTAAACCGGATTTCATCAAGCGTGCAATGCGACCAGTTACAGAAATATCAGCTAAATATGCAAATCCTTGTTTCTTCCCAAGCGATCCCATAAATCCTTTTAACTTAATTTCTGGCATTTTCTCTGGAAGTGAAACATTATCCCATCTCGCTTGAAGAACTTTTACAATTTGTTCAGCTTGTTCTTCAGCTAATTGAGCACTTGGAGCTAACGGAAGAGATGCTGAATCTCCAACGACAAATACATTTTCATATCCTGGTATATCATGATATTGTGTTAAAATAACACGTCCTGAATTATCTTTTTCGCCAGGTAATGCACGAACTGGAGCGGCAGGTTGTATCCCTGCTGTCCATACAACAACATCGACAGGAATAACTTCTTCATGATTGTATAACTTGTTTGGCTCTACTTTCGTAATGTTTGAGTTACTTACTACATCAACATTATTGGAATCAAACCATTTTTGTACGTATTTACTTAAACGTTCAGGGAAATCTCTTAAAACACGCGGACTACGATCAAACAACTTAATCCGTAAATCAGGTCTGCTTTCACGTAGCTCACTAGCAAGTTCGATTCCACTAAGTCCTGCGCCAACAATTCCAACTATAGAACCTGCAGAAAGACCACCAATTTTACTGTATGTCTCACGAGATCGTCCAATTGTTTGAATACTATACGTAAACTCAGCTGCTCCTGGCACTCCGTGATACTTATCTTCACAACCTAATCCAATAACTAAATCATCATACGCAATCGCTTGTCCATCTATCAACAATACATTTTTATTTTCTACATCAATTTCAGTAATTTCGCCATATACTATTTTCAGTCTATCGCTTTCCGGAAATGCAACACGAATCTCATGGTCAGACGATGTTCCCGCAGCTAGAGCATAAAATTCCGTTTTTAAACTATGATACGGCGTTCGATCAACTAATGTGATTCTTACATCCTCTGGCAAATTATTTGGTAATAAACGAAGTAGTACTCGCATATTACCGTATCCTCCACCTAATAATACTAAATTTCGCATATTTGTCTCCTTCAACTTTCATTGTCATATCATATTATAAATGATTGTGATGAATTTCACAATCATACTTCTAAATTGACGAACGATAAATTATAGAGTAGGATGACGAAGTAGTGAGGTGACAGCTATGAATCCAATGGTTGAATTTTGTGTAAGCAACCTTGCAAATGGTGCTCAAGAAGCATTTGAAATATTAGAACGGGATCCCAATCTAGATGTATTAGAATATGGTTGTTTGAGCTATTGTACAAAGTGTTCTGATACACTTTATGCAATTGTAAATGGTGACCTTGTCGAGGCAGATACACCAAGTGAACTCGTGACTAACATATATAAATACATTGAAGAAAATCCACTATTTTAAAAGACTGCGAAAATTCGCAGTCTTTTATTTTATCCATTCTTCTAATGACTCCAAATAATAAGTCGGTTGTGCATCTTCTTGTTGAACTTCCTCTGTGCGGTTTACACCACTATTCACATGTGCTGTATGAATTCCCATTCGAATACCTGTTAAAATATCCGTCTGATAATTATCTCCAATCATAATCATCTCTTCTTTTTTAAATCCAAATTTTTGTTGAATTAATTCCAACATAAAAGGTTCTGGTTTTCCAACAAATAATGGCTCCACTCCAGTTGAATGCTCAACCAGTTTCGTAAATGCCCCGTTTCCTGGAACTAATCCTCTTTCAGAAGGAAAAACATGGTCTTTATTTGTCGATATAAAAGCAGCTCCTGCACGAATGGATAAACAAGCGGTAGCAAGTTTGTCATAGTTTATCTGCAGATCAATCCCCATCACTACAACTTCGGCTACTTCATCTGTATATAAAATATTCTTCCCATCCAATGCATCTTTTAATCCATTACTACCAATGACAAAAACAGATTTACCAGAATGAGTAGATTCAATATAATTTGCACAAGCAATAGCAGATGACATAATATGGTCAGCTTCTACTTGTATATCCATTTTTTGAAGCTTTTCTTGTAATTGAAGCTGTGTCATAGAAGAATTATTCGTCACGAAAAATGGCTCAATTCCATTACGCTGCAAATAATGAACAAACTTAATTGCTTCTGGAATTGGTTCACTCCCTTTGTAAACAGTACCATCTAAATCTAAGCAATATGCTTTATAAGATAACATTCGAGTTCTCCGGCAGAAATGCAGAAACTGGACCTAGTTCATTGACGAGATAACTTTCTACTTTAACTGGAAATTGTTTTAAATAAGAAAGATTAGATACTAATACATGCAATAATTTTTCATGATTTACTGAGTGGAAATCACGTACCAATACTTTTCTAAACTCGATGACCTCTTTTAATGGTGCATCCATTTCAGCAGATATTACTTTTTCATCTGTAAGAATATCGATAATATCATCATAACCTCCTGGATCTCGCATGATAAAACCATCAATCATTGAATTACCTGCATCTATAACGGATTCAATAATATTTTGGCCAATTCGCTCTAATGCTAGTTTAGATATTTCATCTTGTTCCCAGTCTATTTTATTTTCTAATAATTCGAGCAAATGATTCATATAAGTTAAAGTAGTAGCTATTTTTTTTCGATCCACAAAATACATGTAAATGCCTCCTATTTTTTGTTCAGTTGATATATAACTCCATTCTATAGTACCATAAAGCTTAGTTAGGAAGGAGTGTCATCAAATGGAACGATTTTTCTTATACGATGATGTGGAAGATACAAAAACTAGATTCGTTGCTTTTACAGGTGAATCACAGCGATATGATTTAGCCATTGTGCAAAGTAGTCGTTTTTACGGTAAAGTACTTGTCATGGATATTCAATATGGTCGAGCTGCAATTCTAGGACCAGATGACCTAGAAGAACCAGGATACTTGGAGCATATTTATAATAGAAATGAAGAAGAAGCTGCAGAATTAAGAGAATACCTAAGTGAGTTATTGAACTAAAAAAACGGGTTCTTTGACAAATGACGTTGATGAAGAATTTTAGTCGGCTATATTTGATTTATTTATTTGTCACGGGACTGTCCAGAAATTCAGTAAAACTGATTTTTTGCGGCAGTCTTTTTTTTTTGTAGTTTTATTCAATAGGAATGTTTGCGTCTCGAATATCAAGTAAAGATTTAATGCTATGAGAATGTAACTAGTGAGTTCCCTCCTGGATGATGGTTTTAGTCGACTTTTATTCTACAAGGAATATCACTTGTTTCCTATACTCTCTTAGCTGATTTCGTTCCGAGCGGCGACTCCAGTGGGATTAGCGTGACAGGTGAGACCCCACAGAAGCGCGGTTTTCACGGGCGAGGAGGCTCACCGCACGCCCCACGGAAAGCGTCCGCTCGGAACGAAATAAGCGTGCATCAGTTTTTTTACCAACGCCATATATTGTACAACTAAAAAAACGTGGAACTAGATCAAATTTGATCTAATTCCACGTTTTCTTGTATTGGCTCTTCAATTTGGGCAGGAATTACTTTTGGTGCAACTCCAGATTTCTTGATAAGGAAATAAGCACAACCGAAATTACAATATTCATATAAGTAATCTTTCATCGTACTTATTTTCGTATCGAAAGTTGCCTTATTATTTTTATCCTCGAAGAAACCTTTTAAACGGAGTTGGCCGTAGCCCCAGTCACCCATGATATAGTCATATTTCGTTAATATTTCACTATATCTTTCTATGAAGGCTTCTTCTTTAAATGCTTCACGGTAATCTTCTATGATCTCATACGTAAAACCTTCAGCAATAATCATTTCGTCACCATCCATTAGCTGTTTAGAGTAGCTATTTTCTCTTCACCTTGTAGTTGTCGTTGTTTAGCAGAAGCATTCACTTGTTCATCTGCATGATAGCTACTTCTAACTAGAGGACCAGCTTCGCAATGAGAGAATCCTTTACTCATCGCAATTTCTCGTAATTCACCAAATTCTGAAGGTGAATAATATTTTAACACAGGTAAGTGCTTTTTCGTTGGTTGTAGATATTGACCGATCGTCATGATGTCTACATTATTAGCTCGTAAATCATCCATAACTTCTATAATTTCTTCTTTTGTTTCCCCTAAACCTAGCATTAGCGATGATTTAGTTGGAATTGTAGGTTGCATTTCTTTAGCACGACTTAATAATTCTAGTGATCGATCATATTGTGCTCTTGCACGAACTCTTGGAGTTAAACGGCGTACTGTTTCGATATTGTGATTTAAAATATCTGGTTTTGCATCCATTATGTTACGAATATTTTGTTCAATTCCACCCATATCAGAAGGTAATACTTCTATTGTAGTGAACGGATTTTTACGACGGATTGCACGAATTGTCTCAGCGAACACTTCTGAACCGCCATCTTTTAAATCATCTCGAGCTACAGCAGTTACTACTACATGCTTTAAATTCATAATAACAACCGAATCTGCTACGCGCTCAGGTTCTGCTAAGTCAAGCTCTGTTGGAAGTCCTGTTTTAACAGCACAAAAACGACATGCACGTGTACAAATTGCGCCTAAAATCATAAAAGTAGCTGTTCTTCGTGACCCCCAACATTCATGAATATTCGGGCATTTAGCTTCTTCACAAACTGTATTTAAGTTATTTTCACGCATTAATTTCTTCAGACCATTATAGTCTTCATTTGTATTTAACTTTATTTTTAACCAATCTGGTTTACGTTGGTATTCTGGTTTCGTCGGTTTACACGATGTCACTTTTCATCGACCCCATTCCTAGAAATGTTACATTACTGTTGTCAATGTAACATATTTTTAGAATTCAAACAACCTTCTGAAACTGATATTCCCTAGTTAAACCATTGGGTAAAAACCAACCTCTATGAAATACATAGATTGGTCGCATCTTATGAATTTGTTTTATTTTTCTGGCACTGGTATTGGCACTTCTATAGATGGAGCATTACCCCCTTCACCTTTTGTATAAATATATGGAACTTGCCCTTGAACCAGCCCCATCGCTACAGGAATATTCTGTTCCACCACACTCATTTTACTTGCTAAGGGCACGATTATTTGTACATTAACTTTTATATGAATGCTCACTTCTACATACGCATTATTAATACCAAATTCTCTTATAGAAGACTCCACATTCGATTGAACATTTCCGATGACATGAAAACGGATCGGTATTTTAGGACCTAAATTACCAATTAACGGGATATTAGTTGCTTGCCCCATTGGCACAAAAAATACGACCCCACCTCGTTCTTCCATTGTTTGTTTATCGTACTCTATGTCATCCAAATAAGGTAAACTCGACAAGTCTCCCTTTTCTGCCTGTTCTAAATGTGATTGTACTAAACTATTTGTATCAGATAGCACTCGGTTAATGATTTCTGTATTAAATTTTGTCGTCACCATATTATTACTATTATCTGATGGAACTTCCTCAATAATATCATTCACGTCTAATACATTCGCAGTCCTCGAATTAATCGCCTTGCTTATAACCATGGACGCAATCTTATTCGTTTGCACTTCTGCATAATTTAAATAGGTGGGTGTTAAACGTCCATTAATAAAGTAAAACAAGCCCGCTATAGATATCAGAAAACACGCTAAAAAAATGGCTAATTTACGCTGTTGTGTAAAGATACTAAAATGTTTCTTTTTTTTATTAAACCGCATAAAATCCCCCTAATTATGTATATGTAATTAGGGGGTAATCAATGTCAATTTTTAATTAGTTCTTGTTTTTTCCCGTACCATTTCATAACATCTCTTAATAGCTCTGGCATAAAATAATTTTTATGTGCAAATTTTAATGAAGGAAAGAAATAACCGAAAGTGAACATATCTAGCGTAGCCAGTTTATACACTTTTTCTAAATGAAGTAATTTTTCTCGAATGTAAACGTCTCCGTTGTCATCTTCCACCAAATGTTCAAAAAGCATCTTACCTAAGTATTTCCCACGGAACCCTAATCCTTTAACTTCCAAATGTGGCCATTTTTCGTTTTTTGACAGTTCTAGGATTTCTAATAAATCTGCACCTCTTAAAGTGATCACGCAAGGATTTATCGGATGAGGCAACAAACTATGCAAATTTTCATCTGTAACTACACCCTTGTTTAAATCAGTGAGTAATATACCTGCTGGGAACATCGCACAATCAGCTTCGGTAAAAGCTAATAATGCTTTTCCAAAGAAATCAGACATATCAGAACGTTGGAACCAGTCTTTCTTAAGCTTTTTAGGATTTTGAAAAGCTTCAGTAGAAAGTTTTCTAATACCAATTTCATCCCATCGCTTCTGCTTTAAATCATTGTCCAGCGGAGCTAGTAAATCAACAGTTGGGTATAATATTGCTTGTTTAGATATGACTTCACGCTTGTCATGGTCATATTCGATTGTAACTTGACCAATATACACGCCAAATTTCCCTGCTGCAGCTTGTAATGTATTTCCCGACATTTTTCCCTCTTCAAAAAAATGATGCGTATGAGCACCTAAAATAACATCAATTTGTGGTATTTGCTGAGTCATTAGCTCGTCTTGTGATATACCTAAATGAGACATACAAATAATAATGTCTACTTGCCCTTCAATTTCTGCACAAACTTCTTTTAAGCGCTCTAGAGGGTCTTGAACATGCCATCCAAGCTTTTCGTAATAGATCCCAAAATCTGCGGTTGCAGCTACAAGACCAATCCGAATACCAGATGGTGACGTATGAATTTTATAAGGCAGTACCCACGAAGGAATATTACCAAATTGATCTGTAAAGTTCGAAACAATGACCCCAAACTGTGCATTTGTATACAAAGTATCTAAATCATCATGACTCAGTGTAATGCCTTCATTGTTACCAATAGTCACATAATCATAGTTTGCTTGATTTAATAATTCAATATTCCCTATACCAAGCGTACCCTCTGTATATATATTCGACCTGTCCAAATGATCCCCAATATCTAAAGTAAGGTAGAAATCATTAGGATGGTGAGCTTTTCTTTTTTCTGAAAGAAACTGATCAATCTTTGGCCAATTTTCAAAATGACTATGTAAATCATTTGTATGATAAATGTATATTATTTCCTTCATCCTCGACCCCTACCTTCCTTTCATTCATTCATTCATTCATTCATTTCACTTAGTGTATGTCTGATCAAAAATCTTCCTCAAATAAATCTAATTGCTTTGGAGCTAATCCGTCAAACTTAACACCAAGCATCTGTTGAAAAGTCTTTGCATTATTAGCAGCATGTCCTCCAGAGTTATTATTGAATAATAGGATGACGTCTTTTGCTTGTTCATGTAATTGCTCACAGATTGATTTAATATATGTTAGTTCTTCCTTATTATAGTCGTATAAATAGCGAACTTCTCTCCATTTTTCTTTATTCCCATGGTTAATCCACCCATATGTATTTCGACCATGTAATCGTATTAATACTTTATCAGAAGTGGCAATCGGAACTAGAGGAATACTTCCTTCTCCAGCCTGTGGTTCGTCACAGACGCTATGGTGAAACTGATGACTTCTCAAAAACTGCACTGTCGATTGTTGATATTCAGGTGCATACCAAGATTGGTGTCTGAACTCAATAACTACATCAAAATCTTTTAGTTCTTCTCTGACTTTTCTAAGATAAGTCACATTTTCTGTTTCACAACGAAACCAAGGGGGAAATTGAACTAATACCATAGCTAACTTTCCGGCTTCTTTAAAAGGCATAATGGACTTTCGATATAGCTCGAACATTTCTGTAGTAGATTCAAATGGAAAGTCCCCACGTAAATGTCCTGTGATGCCTTGATAAGCCTTTACAACAAATTGAAAATCAGCAGGTGTTTCTTTTATCCATTTCAAACTATTTTTTATTGGTTGAATGGCATAAAATGATGCATCTAATTCCACTACGGGGAAATGAGCACTATAATCTTGCAGTTTTTCTTTTGCAGAAGAAACATACAAGTCTGGATGATCTCCCCAGCCTGTTAAACCAATTTGAATCATCAGATCACCTCATTATATATTCAATAATACCATATCATTCGTTCAGAGTAAGGTTACAAAAATTGATCTCTTTTCCTAAAGAAAATAAGATTCTAATCCTTACCCAAGTTTAATATAGTAAAAATAAATGGAGGTTTTTTTATGCACAGAAAAAAGTTTAATTGGCTTCCTGCACTTTTAATTACACTAATTATACAACATTTATTATTTATACTATTTTTATATATGGAAGCCAGTGTATTACCGGAGGCATTTCAATCATTTTTTATTCTTGTTGTTGTAATTGCAATCTTAGGTGGGTTAATAGGAACACATTTTTACATGAAACACGCTCTACATTTTGGCGGTATATGTGCCGCACTTTATATTGTGCTTAACCGATTATACTATGGACATGATTTATTAAACACAGACGCTATTTTAATCGTACTGGTAGCATATGTAGCAGGTTATATTGGGGCAATTCTATATCACAAACAATTAGGCAGATTTCTTTAAAGTGATATAGCAATTTGAAATTGATCGAAAAAAATAGAAGAAGGCGAACTATAAATAAGTTCGCCTTCTTCTTTACTTTGTAAACAAATCGGCACAGAAGAGGCACGACTATTTTTGAAGGATATAGAAAATAACACCAAAACCTTTTGGAGTATTAACCTATGCTTCCTTCCATTTCAAACTTGATCAGACGGTTCATCTCAACCGCATATTCCATTGGAAGTTCTTTTGTGAATGGTTCGATGAAGCCCATTACGATCATTTCAGTTGCTTCTTCTTGACTAAGACCACGACTCATCAAGTAGAATAATTGTTCTTCTGAGACTTTAGAAACTTTCGCTTCATGCTCAAGAGAAATATTATCATTCAAGATTTCGTTGTATGGAATAGTATCAGAAGTAGACTGATTATCCATGATTAATGTATCACATTCAATGTTTGAACGAGCACCAGTTGCTTTGCGTCCAAAGTGAACTTGACCGCGGTAAGTTACTTTCCCACCTTGTTTCGAAATTGATTTCGAAATGATCGTAGAAGAAGTATTAGGAGCCAAGTGTAACATTTTCGCACCAGCATCTTGATGTTGTCCTTTACCAGCAATGGCGATAGAAAGTGTCATACCACGAGCACCTTCACCTTTAAGGATTACTGCTGGGTATTTCATCGTTAATTTAGAGCCAATATTTCCGTCAATCCATTCCATCGTAGCATTTGCATCACAAACTGCACGTTTTGTAACTAAGTTAAATACGTTGTTTGCCCAGTTTTGGATTGTTGTATAACGGCAATATGCATCTTTTTTAATAATAATTTCAACAACTGCACTATGAAGTGAGTTTGTTGTGTAAACAGGAGCTGTACATCCTTCTACATAATGTACAGAAGCACCTTCATCTACAATGATTAGCGTACGTTCGAATTGACCCATGTTTTCTGAGTTAATACGGAAGTATGCTTGAAGTGGTGTTTCTACTTTTACGCCTTTTGGTACATAGATGAAAGATCCACCTGACCATACTGCTGAGTTAAGTGCAGAGAACTTGTTATCCGTTGATGGAATAATTGTCCCGAAATGTTCTTTGAAAATATCTTCATTTTCACGAAGAGCAGAATCAGTATCTTTAAATATGATACCCAAGTCAGTAAGTTCTTGTTTCATATTGTGGTAAACAACTTCTGATTCATACTGTGCAGAAACACCAGCAAGGTATTTTTGTTCAGCTTCAGGAATACCAAGTTTATCAAAAGTTGCTTTGATTTCTTCTGGTACTTCATCCCATGATGTTTCAGTTTGTTCAGATGGTTTTACGTAATACGTAATTTCATCAAAATTTAATGACCCTAAATCTCCACCCCATTGTGGCATTGGTTTTGAGTAAAAAATTTCTAATGCTTTTAAGCGATAATCTAACATCCATTTTGGTTCATTTTTCATACGTGAAATTTCTTCAACGATTTCTTTCGTCAATCCACGTTTTGAACGGAAAATGGAAACGTCTTTATCATGGAAACCATATTTATAATCACCAATTTCAGGCATTTTTTTAGCCATCGTAATTCCTCCGTTCTATTTTTAATAGTCTAGCTAAAGCAGCCTTCCCCCATAGTGCAGACATAGGTGCTTCCGCTTTTCTACTCTTCAGAAACACCTTTTTCCATTGCCTTCCATGCAAGTGTTGCACACTTAATACGCGCTGGGAATTTTGAGACACCATTTAGCGCTTCAATATCTTCAAGGTCAATAGAATCATCATGTTCTTTTCCAAGCATCATTTCTGAAAATACTGTAGAAAGTTGCAATGCCTCTTCTACTTTCTTTCCTTTTACTGCTTGTGTCATCATGGATGCGGAAGCCATAGAAATAGAACAACCTTCTCCATCAAACTTAGCATTTTGAATAACTCCATCTTCCACTTGTAATGTTAAATGGATACGATCTCCGCATGTTGGGTTATTCATATCAATTGTTAAAGCTCCATCCTCAATTGAACCTTTATTGCGAGGATTTTTGTAATGATCCATTATTACACTTCTATATAGTTGATCTAAATTTTTAGTAGACATCGTTAAAATACTCCTTTGCAGTACGTAAGCCAGCTATTAAAGAATCTATATCTTCTTTTGTGTTATATAGATAGAAGCTCGCACGCGCAGTTGCAGAAACTTGTAACCATTTCATCAATGGTTGTGCACAGTGGTGTCCTGCACGAACAGCGATACCATTCATATCAAGCACAGTAGCAAGATCATGTGGATGCACATCATTTAAGTTAAACGTTATGATCCCAGCTCTTTTAGATGGATCTGTTGGACCGTAAATAGTTAAACCTTCAATAGCTGACATTTTATCCATTGCATAAGCAGCAAGCTCATGTTCATGTTTTTCAATTTCATCAAGGCCAATTTCTTCTAGGAAATCAATTGCAGCACCAAGTCCTATAGCACCAGCGATAATTGGTGTACCGCCTTCAAATTTCCAAGGAAGTTCTTTCCATGTAGATTCATACAAACCTACGAAGTCAATCATTTCCCCACCGAATTCAATTGGTTCCATTTTTTCTAGTAATGCTTGTTTACCATATAGAACACCAATACCAGTTGGTCCACACATTTTATGTCCTGAGAATGCAAGAAAATCACAATCTAATGCTTGAACATCTAATTTTATATGTGGTGATGCTTGTGCACCATCTACAACCATGATTGCACCATGTTCGTGTGCAATTTGTGTGATTTCTTTGATTGGATTCATAGTACCTAATACATTGGATACGTAAACAACCGAAACAATTTTTGTTTTATCTGTAATAGTAGCACGAACATTTTCTAAAGATAAAGTTCCATCTGCTTCTAAATCTATATATTTAAGCGTAGCGCCTGTTTCTTTTGCAAGTTGTTGCCAAGGAATAATATTCGAATGGTGTTCCATATACGTAATAACGATTTCATCGCCTTCTTTAACATTTGCAAGGCCGTAGCTTCTAGCAACTGTATTTAGGGATGTTGTTGTACCACGTGTGAATATTACTTCTTTAGTAGATGTAGCATTGATGAATTTACGAACTTTCTCACGTGCTCCTTCGTAACTATCAGTTGCACGGTTACCTAGTGTATGAACACCACGGTGCACGTTTGAATTTTCTAATTCATAATAATTTTTGATTGCCTCAATTACTTGAGTTGGTTTTTGAGAAGTCGCTCCACTATCTAAATAGACAAGTGGATGACCGTTTATCTCTTGATGTAAAATGGGAAAATGGCTTCGAATGTCTGTACTGAGCATTAGCGAACTTTCCTTTCAATAACCTCCGTCAGCTGTTTCTTAACGCCTTCGATCGGTAATTCATTTACTACAGGAGCAAGGAATCCATGAATAACAAGGCGCTCTGCTTCGTGTTGTGAAATACCACGGCTCATTAAATAGTACAACTGAAGTGGGTCTACTCGGCCAACAGAAGCTGCATGGCCTGCTGTTACATCATCTTCATCGATCAATAAAATTGGGTTTGCATCCCCACGCGCTTTTTCACTTAGCATTAATACACGAGATTCTTGAACTGCATTTGCTTTTGTAGCACCAAATTCAATTTTCCCGATACCATTGAAAATAGAAGAAGCTTCATCTTTCATCACACCGTGTTTCAAGATATGTCCTTCTGTTTGTTTACCCCAGTGAATAACTTGTGTTGTAAAGTTTTGCTTTTGTTTTCCACGACCTACAACAACCATTTTCACACGGCCTTCTGAATTGTCTCCAACTAAGTGCGTTGTATTTTCAGAAATTGTATCACTATCGTTCATCATTCCTAGTGCCCATTCAAGTACAGCATCACGACCAGTAACACCACGACGGTTTACATAAGTTGTAAAGCCTTCAGCAAGAACGTCTACAGTACCAAAAGTAACTTTTGCATTGTCTTTTGCAATTACTTCTGCCACAATATTTGCTAATCCATCAGCATGGTCTACTGTTGATAAATAGTTTTCTACATACGTTACAACACTGTTTTGTTCAGCTACTAACAAAGTGTGATTGAATAAAGAAGCAGTTTGATCATCATGTAGATAAATAACTTGAATTGGTGCTTCTACAATTACATTTTTCGGTACGTATACAAATACACCACCGTTTAATAATGCTGCATGAAGTGCAGTTAGTTTATGTTCATGTACTTTTACGCCATCTGTCATAAAGTATTTTTGAACAAGTTCACTGTGCTCGCGCATAGCTGTGTAGATATCCGTTAAAATAACACCTTTAGCTTTTAGATCTTCAGATAGAGAAACAAATGCAGGCGTATTATTGTGTTGAATATAAATATTTTTTTGTTCTTCTGCATTTACTAGTACTTTTACTTCTTCTGGTAATTCATCTAAAGAAGCAAAAACACTACTTTCTACAGTATGTGTAGGAAATTCCGTGAAATTCCAGTTAATAATTTTCGTTTTATCAGGTTTTGGCAATGAAAGTGTTTCAAGTTCACCAAATGCTTGTAAACGGAGATCCGTCATCCAAGTTGGCTCTTGTTTACCTTCTGAAAAGGAGCGGATATCTTGCTCGGTTAATGCCAATTTTGTTTCAACCGTCATGCTTATTCGTCTCCTTTCTTATGCTTCTTGTCCAACTGTCTCGTCTTCAATTCCTAGCTCTTCTTTAATCCATTCATAACCTTCTGCTTCTAGTTTGTGAGCAAGCTCAGCACCACCAGATTTTACAATACGACCTTGCATCATGATGTGGACATGATCAGGAGTGATGTAGTCAAGAAGACGTTGGTAATGAGTAATTATTAAGCTTCCGAATCCTTCTCCACGCATTTCGTTAATACCACTTGATACAACTTTAAGTGCATCGATATCTAGACCTGAGTCAATTTCATCTAAAATAGCGAATTTCGGTTTTAACATCATTAATTGAAGAATTTCGTTACGTTTTTTCTCCCCACCTGAGAAGCCTTCGTTTAAATAACGTTGAGCCATATCAAGATCCATTTCTAGGAATTCCATTTTCTTATCTAATTCACGAATAAATTTCATTAAAGAAATTTCATCGCCTTCTTCGCGACGTGAGTTAATAGCTGAACGTAAGAAATCTGCATTTGTTACTCCAGTAATTTCACTTGGGTATTGCATTCCTAAAAATAGACCAGCTTTCGCGCGTTCATCTACTGCCATTTCTAATACATTTTCTCCATCAAGTTCAATAGAACCTGAAGTAACTTCATATTTAGGGTGACCCATAATAGCTGATGCTAATGTGGATTTACCAGTACCATTCGGACCCATTACTGCATGAATTTCATTTGTATTAATTGTTAAATTAACACCTTTTAAAATTTCTTTACCGTCGATTGCAACGTGTAAATCCTTAATAACTAAAGTCGACATTATAAAACCTCCATTGGGTAACTTTGAATGTATAATCATTCTAATTTATTATCATTCTAATCTTAACCCAAACTGTAGTCCCTTGCAAACCTTTTGAAATACTTTCTCATTTATATTATAAAGCATTAGTTATCCGTGATTTTTTAGACTTTACAACTAAACTACTATCAGAATAATAATTTACTTACGTTTTCAATAGGATGCCTTAATTGAGAAATGATTTCACTACAGGAATAGTGTTAAAGGAAAAATCCATGAAGCAACTTCACTTCATGGATTTTTAATATCTTTTTATTTAGCCTCGAAAAGCATTCGAATCAATTTTCGCGAGTAGTTCAACACTCTTCTCATGATCTCGCTGTCTACGTTGTTCGACTTCCAAACGTAAGTCTTGACTGTTTCGTAATTCTGAATAGCCGAAACCGTGAACTCCTCTAAACGCGTGTTCCATTTGCTCGGTGTATGGCAACTCTTCTAAATTGATAATGAATCATTCCTCTCGATTTTTAATATACGTACTTAACTTATATACCCTTGTATTTTTCAAACGAAACATATTTTTTTGTATTAATAATTTATACTAAAAAAAGCAAGTACATTAAATGTACTTGCTTCCTTTAAGACTTAATCAGTTAACTGGTACGACAGAGCCGCCCCACTCACTTACGATGAAATCTTGAATTTCTTTTGAGTGTAACGCTTCTACTAAAGCTTTAATTACTTCGCTATCTTCATCGCCAGAGTTTACAGCAATGATATTCACATATGGTGACTCAGAATCTTCAATTGCAATTGAATCTTCCAATGGGTTAATACCGGCATCTAAAGCATAGTTCGAGTTAATTAATACCGCATCGCCTTCTTCATTTTCAAACAATTGAACCATTAAAGCAGATTCATAGTTTGCATCAAATACAAGGTTTTTTGGATTTTCTACGATGTCTTTAACTTCAGCAACACTTTTTTCAACGCCTTCTGCTAAAGTGATTAATCCTTTTGCTTCTAACATTGCTAAAACACGACCGTGGTCAGCAATTGAATTACTCATTAAAATAGTTGCTCCATCTGGTAATTCTTCAATAGAACCATATTTTTTAGAATATAAACCGATTGGTTCGATATGAATTCCACCAGCGTTTGTAAAATCATAGCCAAACTCTTCTTTTTGTGACTCAAAGTAAGGGATATGTTGGAAATAGTTTGCATCCAAATCTCCCGAATCTAAATCTTTGTTTGGTAGAATATAATCTTGATAAGTTTCAATTGTAAGTTCAATACCTTGTTCTTCAAGCAGTGGTTTAACTTCTTCTAAGATAACTGCATGAGGTGTATTCGAAGCTCCAACTACTAACTCAGTAGGCTCTGATTTTCCTGTAGTTTCTTTTTCAGTGCTTGTTTCCTTACTTTCATCTGCACCGCAAGCTGCAAGTGTTAATGCACTAACAGATAATAATGCTCCAAATAAAAACTTTTTCAATGTAATTCTCTCCTTTATATTCCCCAAATTTTATATGTAATCGAGTAAACTCGTTAACATCTATCTATCGCTTGTCAATTCTAGTTGTAATTATATCGCCAATCCATTGTACGACAAAGACTAAGATTAAGATCAAAATTGTCGCAGCTAATGTAACATCTTCTCTATTTCGTTGGAAACCATCTAAAAACGCTAGCGTTCCAAGTCCACCCGCTCCTATAATTCCTGCCATGGCTGTATATCCTACTAACGAAATACAAGTTACGGTAATCCCTGAAACTAATGCTGGAAGCGATTCTGGAAGTAAAACCTTCCAAATAATCGTCCATGTTTTTGCTCCCATCGATTTTGCAGCCTCTAAAATACCTTTATCAATCTCACGTAAACCTATTAATACCATACGTGCATAAAAAGGAGCTGCTCCAATTACAAGTGCTGGAAATGCAGCATTTGGTCCTCGCATCGTTCCAATTAGAAATGTCGTCAAAGGTATAAGTAAAATGATTAAGATGATAAACGGTATAGATCTGAATATATTCACAAATGCGCCCGTTAACCAGTTTGCCAACTTATTTGCCCATGCTTGATGAGGACTAGTTAAAAACAATAGAAGCCCAAGTGCAAGACCAATGATAAACGTAAGAACAGTAGATACTGCCGTCATATATAATGTTTCAAGTGCTGCTTCCCACATCTTTGGCCAATCAACATTTGGAAATATTTTATCAATCATTGCTAATCACCTCTGTTAGTACTTTTTGTTCGTGAATAAAGTGAATAGCATCTTCAATAGCAGATGAGTTCCCTTCTAACTGAAGGATTAATGTTCCAAAAGCACCGCTTTTCGTATGCGAAATATTTCCTTGAACTATATTTACTTCTAAATCGAATTGTTTAATCAACTTAGAAAGAATTGGTTGTTCTGTTTGCTCACCAACAAATACAAGTTTAATGAGTTTACCATTTGGATATAATTCTACTAAACGCTGAATAGTTTGCTCTGCTTGTCCCTTTTCAGAAACTTGTGACACAAAGCGTTTTGTAATTGGCTGTTTAGGGTTTTGGAATACTTCTAATACATCCCCTTCCTCAACAACGTGACCTGCTTCCATCACTGCTACTCGGTTACAGATTTTTTGAATGACTTGCATTTCATGTGTAATCAATACAATTGTTAGTCCCAATTTTTCATTTATACTAATTAGTAAATCTAAAATAGAATCTGTTGTTTCAGGGTCAAGCGCGGATGTTGCTTCATCACAAAGCAATACTTCTGGTCTATTCGCAAGTGCTCGTGCGATACCTACACGTTGCTTTTGACCACCTGATAACTGAGAAGGATAATAATCTCCTCTTCCCTCAAGTCCTACTAACTCGATCAATTCATTGACACGATCTGCTCTTTTGTCTTTAGGTACGCCTGCAATTTCAAGTGGAAATGCAATATTCTCTGCAACTGTTCTTGACCATAGTAGATTGAAGTGTTGGAAAATCATACTTACTTTCTGTCTAACTTGACGAAGCTTAGCTTCACTTATAGAAGTAATTTCTTGACCGTTCACAATTATTTTACCGCCAGTTGGTTTTTCTAATCCATTCAATAATCGGATTAACGTACTCTTCCCAGCACCACTATATCCAATAATGCCAAAAATTTCCCCCTTTTTGATGTCAAGATTAACACCATCAACAGCAACAATCTGGCCTTGCTTCGTATTAAATTTCTTCGACACAGCCTTTAAGCTAATCATGTAAATCTTCCTTTCATAAAAAAAACCTTCTGCGAAAGAGCAGAAGGGGTTAAGGTTATTATCAAAATAACATTCATCCATTCTCTCATTTTTCAAAGCAAGTTGCCTTGAGTGATTTGGCACCATTTCATGTACATAACATGACGGTTGCCGGGCTTCATAGGGCACTTTCCCTCCACCTCTCTTAATAAGAGCGTTACTATAAAATTGACGTTTCTTGTAAATCGAATATTATCATACCTCTATTTTATCGTCAATACTTTTTATCGTTTCTAACAAAAAAGGTACTGACTGAAATGCATAAATTTTACGATGAACAATGCCATTTTTAGCAATCAACAGACATGGTACGCTTTCAATTTCATAATCCATTGCAATATTTTCTATAAAGTTGATATTTGCTTGCCCAATTGGATAAGGTACTAATTCACGAACTACTTGCATCATTTTTGAAGCAACTTGGCAAGTACCACACAGTTGGGTGTATACATATAAAATAGAAAGACCGGGTACATTTTTAGCTTGTTCCCACTCATCTCGAGTCCATTCATTCATCCATAATCATCATCCTAAAGTAAAAATTCTTTTCTCACCTTAATATTAACACGTTTTAATATAGAAGCCAAAACATCGAGCGGTGTATTGGCGACTTCACAATACATAGATTTTGTATATAAATGAATAGCTTCTGGAAATTCTTTTTTTACAATAGAGCGAATTTGTTCCCCTGATTTATCTGCATCTAAAAAGGCGTAAATCGGTAAATCATCATAAGGACTCAAAATTTCTTCTAATTTCACATTAGAAATTGTTCCGTTAGTACAAATGATTTCAGTTGCTTCATCAAGAACCGGTATTAACCTTAGCTTATCCGATTTTCCTTCAACGAGAATTACCTTTTCACTAAACACTTTAGCCAATTAGATTCTCTCCCAACTTTTCATATATACTAGCATATGAAAAAGCGCCATGAATTAAACGGCGCTTTTGTTATTATTCTTGAATTAATTTATTGTATGCTTCATCTGTTAATAAACCATCTATTTCTGAAGCATCCGATGGTTCGATTACAATCATCCACGCAGTTTCATATGGAGATTCATTTACAAATTCAGGGCTATCATCTAACTCAGCGTTAACTTCTACTACAGTACCACTGATTGGAGCATATAATTCTGAAACGGTTTTTACTGATTCAACACTACCGAAAGGTTCACCAGCTTTTATTTCGTCTCCAACTTGAGGAAGCTCAACAAAAACAATATCTCCTAGTTCAGATTGTGCAAAATGCGTAATACCAATACGTGCTTTACCGTCTTCTGTTTTTACCCATTCATGGTCACTTGAGTATCTTAAATCTTTAGGTGCGCTCATGTTTAAACCCCTCCAAATAGTATTATCAATTCAACTGTAATTTTCACATATTTTACGCTTAAAAACAAGGGAATTTATTGGATTTTCCAAGTCTGTTCAAATTCAGCTTCTTTATAGCCTAGTGTAAGTTGTTTTCCATTATAAACGATTGGTCTCTTGATGAGCATCCCTTCAGATGCAAGCAATTCCAGTTGTTCCTCTATCGACATTTGAGATAATTTGTCTTTCAATTGTAATTCGCGATATTTCATCCCACTTGTATTGAAGAACTTTTTAATATCTAGCTCACTTTTTTCAAGCATTTCTCTAAGTAATTCTTTACTAGGAGGATTTTCTACAATGTGATTTTGCTCGAACGCGAGATTATTTCCTTTTAACCACTTTAACGCTTTTAAACAGGTTGTACATTTTGGGTATCCGTAATATTGAATTGTCATATTTATCACCTTTTACTTTTTTATCTTTCATCATAACAAAAAAAAGCTGATTCATAAAGAACCAGCTTGTTATATATATTTAGACGATATATTTCTCTGCATCGATTAATTTAACTGATGCCTCGCGTTTTTTAAGAATGACATTGTATGGATTGTTACGAGTTAATTTGCGAAGTGCCGAAAGCATGATGCGAAGATTATCCCCATCTGCAGTTGCGATCAATGTTTCTTTAGCAGCAGTTTCAATCTCTCCGAATGCTTCTTGTGTAAATATTTGTGTATACAGAAGTTTTTGATTTGATTTCTCTACTCCACTACGAGCAATTGCTTTTTCTGTACGCAGTACTGCGGATTCCATAGCAAAAATGTTATTTGCAATATTCGCGATGTTCACCAAAACTTCTTGCTCTGCTTCCAGTTTTGTACCAAAACGTTGGACAGCTAATCCTGCAACTAGAATACCAATTTTCTTTGCATTTGAAACGATTGCTTTTTCTTGCGCTAACGGCTCATCACTAATTTCTTCTGGCATCATCATTAGTAGCTCATCTTGTAAACTTTGTGCTTTTTGAAAAAGTGGAAGCTCACCTTTCATCGCTTTTTTGATGAATGTGCCTGGCACGATTAATCGGTTAATTTCATTTGTTCCTTCAAAAATACGATTAATACGAGAGTCACGGTAAATACGTTCTACTTCATATTCTTGCATGAAACCATATCCGCCATGAAGTTGAACTGCTTCATCTGCAATATAGTCAAGTACTTCTGAACCTACAACTTTATTAATAGAACATTCGATTGCATATTCAGCGATTGAAGCTGCGATTGCTTTTCCATCTTTTTGTTGCTCTGCACTCAACTGACTCATACGATCTTCAAAGTATCCAACGGTACGGTAGATTAAACTTTCCGTTGCATACAATTTTGATGCCATTGTTGCTAATTTTTGTTTCGTTAAATTAAAGGATGAAATAGGTGTATTAAATTGTTGACGTTGGTTTGTGTATGAAATTGCTAACTCTAAAGCACGTTTCGAACCACCAATTGCACCTACTCCTAATTTATAACGACCAATATTTAAAATATTAAATGCGATTACATGACCGCGACCAATTTCACCTAATAAGTTTTCTGCAGGAACTTGTGCGTCTTGTAAAATTAGCGTACGAGTAGAAGAAGATTTAATCCCCATTTTCTTCTCCTCTGCTCCCACTGAAACACCAGGGAATTCTTTTTCAACGATGAAAGCAGAGAATTTATCCCCGTCAATTTTCGCATATACAACGAATACATCAGCAAATCCAGCATTTGTAATCCATTGCTTTTCACCATTTAATACATAGTGAGTGCCCTCTGCATTTAACTTCGCAGTTGTTTTTGCTCCAAGTGCATCAGAACCTGAACCTGGTTCCGTTAATGCATAAGCAGAAATTTTATCTCCTGAAGCTGAGTTAGGTAAATACTTTTGTTTTTGCTCTTCATTACCAAATAAGACGATTGGCAATGTTCCTATCCCTACATGCGCACCGTGTGTAATAGAGAATCCACCTGCAACCGATAATTTCTCTGTGATTAGCGCAGATGAAATTTTGTCTAAACCTAAACCGCCGTATTCTTCTGGAATATCTGCAGCAAGTAAACCTAGATCTCCAGCAGATTTAAGCAAGCGAACTGAGTGTTCAAATTCGTGATTTTCCAATTTTTCTACAACTGGCAATACTTCATTATTCACATAGTCTTCTGCAGTTTTAGCAATCATTTTTTGTTCATCTGTATAATCTTCAGGTGTAAATATACGACTTGCCTCGATATCTTCAACTAAAAAGCTTCCACCTGTTACTACATTAATTACTTCTGTCATTTTCATTTCCCCCTATTGTTTGATTGAACATTAATCAACTTTTGCAAAAATCAAATTATAAAATTTCAAATACGCCTGCTGCTCCCATTCCCCCGCCGATACACATAGTAACGACTCCGAACTGCTTCCCTTGACGCTTCAATTCACTGATTAATTTAATAGATAAGATAGATCCTGTTGCTCCAAGTGGATGGCCAAGTGCGATGGCTCCTCCATTTACATTTACTTTGTTAATATCGATCCCTAAGTGACGAACGACTTGAATGGACTGAGATGCAAACGCTTCATTAATTTCCCAAAGGTCAATATCTTCTATTGATAGCCCAGCTAGTTTCAAAGCTTTTGGAACTGCTACAATCGGTCCAATCCCCATAATATCCGGTGGAACCCCACCAACAGCGAATGAACGGAATTTCGCAAGCGGTTTTAACCCTTGTGCTTCTGCAACTTCACGGTCCATCACAAGTACCGCTGCTGCTCCGTCCGATGTTTGAGAAGAGTTACCTGCTGTTACAGATCCCCGTACATTAAATGCTGGACGTAATTTCGCAAGTGTTTCAACAGTTGTACCTACACGAACACCTTCATCCATGTTGAATAGAAATTTCTTTTCTTGTGCTTTATTGTTTTCATCAACAAAATGTTGGACAACTTCTACTGGAACTATATCGTCATTGTATTTACCTGCAGCAATTGCGGCAGCTGCTAGCTCATGTGAACGAACTGCAAATGCATCTTGGTCCGCTCTGCTTACTTCATATTTCTGAGCAACATTCTCTGCAGTATGTCCCATTCCGATATAATATTGTGGAGCTGTTTCAGCAAGATGTGCGTTTGGACGAATAACATTCCCCATCATTGGTACCATACTCATCGACTCTACTCCACCTGCAATGATTGCTTCCGAGTGTCCTAACATAATTCGTTCTGCTGCATAGGCAATCGATTGTAATCCTGATGAACAGAAACGGTTTACTGTAATAGCAGGTGTAGTATCAGGAAGTCCAGCTAACGCTCCGATATTACGCGCTATATTCAACCCTTGCTCTGCTTCTGGCATTGCGCATCCTAGTATTAAATCATCTATTGGTCCATCATATCCACCTGCTCGTTTCAACGCTTCTCTCACAACTAGTGCTCCAAAATCATCTGGACGAACAGTTGCTAGAGATCCTTTTTTCGCTTTACCAACCGGTGTTCTTGCACCTGCTACGATCACTGCTTCACGCATGAGTTCTCCTCCTTTTACCAATACACAATATTAGTTGCGTAATGGTTTACCTTTCACTAACATATGCTGCATTCTTGCTTGAGATAATGGATCGGCTACAAGACTTAAAAATGCTTCACGCTCTAAATTTAGTAAGTATTGCTCATCTACTAAAGTGCCGTATGGAACTTCGCCACCCGCTAATACATACGCAATTTTTTTAGCAATTTTTAAATCATGCTTACTAATGTATCCAGATAAGAACATACCTTGTGCACCTAATAATAGAGTCGCATACCCTGGTGAACCCGGTACTGGAATTTTTTCATGAATAGGAGCTCTGTATCCTGCTTCCGCAAGAGCAAGTGCTGCTTGTTTTGCATCGTATAATAAATGATCTGGATTCACACTGATTCCATCTACAAAGTTTAAGAAGTTATTTTCACGCGCTTCCTCTCCAGATGTAGAAACTTTCGCCAATGCAATGGATTCAAATACTTTCGTAGCTACCGATTGGTAATCAATTTGAACACCGTTTGGCAAACCTTTTAAGTGTTTAATATACAGTTCTTTATTACCTCCACCACCTGGCAGCAGTCCTACTCCAGCTTCAACTAAACCAATATATGTTTCAGAAGATGCCTGAATATGCGCTGCTGGTAAACAAGCTTCTGCTCCTCCGCCTAGCGTCATGCCAAATGGTGCTGCTACAACTGGTTTTGTAGAATATTTAATTTTCATCATTGCATTTTGGAAACTGCGAATTACAAAATCTAATTCAAAAATATTATCATCTTGTGCTTCCATTAAAATCATGCCTAGATTCGCTCCAACACTGAAGTTTTTCCCTTGGTTCCCAATAACTAGCCCTTTGAAATTTTTCTCTACTTCTTCAATTGAGTAATTGATCATTTGAATGATGTCTAATCCAATGGCATTCGATTTTGAATGGAATTCTAATAATGCTATTCCATCTCCCAAATCTATTAAACTAGCACCAGAATTCGATTTAATCACACCATGTTTCTTCTTATAGCTTTTTAGATTAATAACCTTTTCATTTACAGGAACGATTGTATAATCATTTCCGTCGAAGAAATATAAATCACCATTTTCTTCTTTATAAAAACGTTCGAACCCTTTATCTAGCAAAATTTGAACAAATACAGGAATTTCTTGACCTTCTGCTTGCATTTTCTCTACAGATTCTTTGACACCAATAGCATCCCATATTTCAAACGGTCCTTGCTCCCAACCAAACCCCCATTTCATCGCTTGGTCGATGGATACGATATCATCTGCAATTTCTCCATGAAGCTCCGCTGAATAACGTAAAGTTGGACTTAATATGCTCCATAAAAGCTCCCCAGTACGATCTTTCGCGTATGTTAACATTTTGACTTTAGCTGCTAAACCTTTTTGTTGTTTTGCCAATTCAATAGAAGGTGTTTGTAATTTCTTCACTGGTCCATACTCTAGTGTTTCTGGATTTAACTCTTTTATTTCTTTTCCTTCTTTTACGAAGAATCCTTGACCTGTTTTTGCACCAAGCCATTTGTTTTCTAGCATTTTTTGCATAAATGCCGGTACTTCAAATACCTTTTGTTCATCTCCTGTAGTTTGATCGAACACATTTTTAGCAACATGTGCAAATGTATCCAGTCCAACAACATCTAGTGTACGGAATGTTGCCGATTTAGGTCGACCAATTAATGGACCAGTAACAGAATCGACTTCTCCAACAGAATAACCGCGAGCTTGCATTTCACGAAGAGAAACAAGTAAACCATATGTTCCAATTCGGTTAGCTATAAAGTTTGGTGTATCCTTTGCTAAAACAACACCTTTTCCTAAAACATCTTCCCCAAAATGCTTCATGAATTCTACTACTGCAGGACTAGTTGTTTCTGCAGGAATCACTTCTAATAATTTTAAATAACGTGGTGGATTGAAAAAATGTGTCCCTAAGAAATGCTTACCAAAATCTTCTGAACGACCTTCCACCATTGCATTAATACTTATTCCTGAAGTGTTAGAACTAATAATGGATCCTTGTTTACGTACTGCATCTATTTTTTCATATAAGCTTTTTTTAACGGCTAAATTTTCTACTACTACCTCAATTACCCAGTCCACATCTTTTAATTTTTCTAAATCATCTTCTAAATTCCCTGCTGTTATTAACTGCAAGTTCTTTGTGGATGTAAGTGGTGCTGGTTTTTGCTTTACTAACTTTTGAAGTGCAGTTTGTGCAAATCGATTGCGCACTGCTACGTGTTCAAGTGTCAGACCTTTTAATTCTTCCTCTTTACTTACTTCGTTCGGGACAATATCCAATAATAATGTTGGAATGCCGATATTTGCTAAGTGTGCTGCAATGCCTGAACCCATAACCCCTGAACCGAGAACAGCTGCTTTTTTGATTTGATATGCCACGTGCAAAGCCTCCCCTTCGTTTGAATGAACACTCATTCATTTTATGACTAAAAAAAATAGAAGTTATCTCTATGACTCTTAGTTTAAAACATTTTTTGAATTTTCGCAATAATAAGTTGAAATTATTAAGACATATTTCTTTCTAGTGTTTTTAAAACAGTGTAAACTATAGAAAATCGGAAGTACTGATTCTAAATATGAAAAACTACTGGAGGTATATATTATGAACAAAATTACAACTGCAGAACAATTTAACGAAATTATTGCTGGGGACAAAGAAGTTCTTGTGAAATTCGAAGCCGGCTGGTGCCCTGACTGCCGTCGTATGGAAATGTTTATTGATCCAATCGTCGAACAATACAATCAATACACATGGTACGAAGTAAACCGTGATGAACTACCTGAAATAGCAGAAAAATACGAAGTAATGGGAATTCCAAGTCTTCTAATTTATCAAAATGGTGAGAAAAAAGCACATTTACACAGTGCTAATGCAAAATCTCCAGAACAAGTTACAGATTTTCTTGATGCTCAGAACTAATTTTGATTTGGTTGCTCTATTATGAGCAACCTTTTTTTCTTTGTTTCTTCATATCCTATTCGTTATACTGTACAAATTAGTACGGAAGAAAAAGGAAAACTCTTTTTTACTTGGGAGGAAGAAACATGAAAATTCAACTACCTGTTACTGGTTTTTCTCAATATGATCATACTGTCAATGTAAACTACCAAGCATCAGCATGTGGACCTGTCACTGCATATGTTGTATTGAATTATCTATTGCCAAACGCATGTCCATACAAACCAAACGATCTCTATAAAACTCTTGGGACAACTCGCATTGGATTATTTACTTACCGCTTCTTACGTAATATGCGTAAGATACTAGGCCCTAACTGGAAAGTGGAAAAATGTACACAACACACTGCTTTAAGTGAGCTACAAAATGGGCGCCCTGTCGCACTTAAGTTTGATAAATATTTCTCTTTCCAGTGGAACAAAAAATTTACCTTTTCTTATCACTGGGTTCCATTGATTGGCTATGAATTAGAGAATGGTGAATTATTCCTGATCATCCATGACAATGGTTGGCGCAACCGAGCAAGTAAAATACGAAAAATTTCCTATGCTGAGAATTCAGCAATCCTAACATTTGTTCAAGTTGCACCAAAATCGCACCTTTAACGCTGCAGTTGTCTCGCTAAAATGGTATATCCATGTTCATATAAATAGTCAAACTTTGTAGATGGGATGTCTTGTACGATTAAATGATTTAACTCTGCTTCGATTGGGACATCTCTTCTAATAGTAGCTAATTCTTTTGATAATTTCAGCATGTCCATATCCGCTTCAATTTTTGCTCGTTGCCCAGCTTTCAATAAAGGAAGAGCCTCAATAACTTGTTCAACTGTTCCATAAGTTTGGACTAGTTGTAATGCAGTTTTCGGCCCAATCCCTTTTACTCCGGCATATCCATCACTAGAATCCCCCATGAAAGCTTTTACATCCGGAAACAATAGCGGTGAAATCCCATATTCCTCTAAAAAACGCGCTTCGTTATATACATCATAAATTGTAAAACCTTTTTTCGTAAATGCAATATCCGTGGAAGGATGTAGCAGTTGCAGCAAGTCTTTATCACCACTCACAATTGTAAACTTCGCATCATCCTGCCATTTATGTGTAATGGAAGCAATTGTATCATCTGCTTCCATACCAATGATCCCAAAGTTCTGCCATCCTAAATGCTCCGATAAATCTTGTGCCATATCAAATTGGGGTACTAATTCTTCGGCTGGTTTTGGACGATTTGCTTTATATCCATCGTATAGTTCATTGCGAAAAGTTTTCATCCCTTTATCCCAGCAAATAGCCATATGTGTAGGCTCTATTAAATTTTGTGCTGCTAATACATGTCTCGCAAACCCTTGTACTGCATTCGTCGGGATTCCTTTGTCATTTTTGAAGTAATTTCCAGACATCGCTGTCGCAAAAAATGATCGGAACAATAAAGCCATTCCATCTATTACTAATACATGTGGTTTCTCTTGAGTCATTTCAAACATCCTTTTTTTAGATAGATTCCTATTTAGTATAACATTTGTAGCTTGATTCGAAAGGAATGCGGGTATACAACTTGTAAAGCAAATAAATTGGGGGCTTTATATCATGAAAATACACAATGGTTCACTTTATTGGCCTACAACTACTACTCCGTTCGTACCAAAAAAAGTAGAAGAAACACTAGAAAGCTATGATGTGATAATTGTAGGAGCTGGAATGTCCGGATCTTTGACTGCTCTAGCATTAACAGAAGCAGGTTTGTCCGTGGCAGTTTTGGATAAGCGGGATATGGGAACTGGAAGCACAAGTGCTAATGCGGGATTATTACAATATTCAAATGACATTATGTTATATGAGTTAATAGAGCAAATTGGGGAAAAAGATGCTGTTCGTTTCTATCAACTTTGCTATGATGCAATAGAAGATTTAGAAAAAGTAGCGAATAGTTTATCCAATGAATCAGATTTCATGCGTAGACCTAGTATTTGTTATGCAAGCGATGAAAAAGATATTGAGAAAATTAAAATGGAATATTCTACTCTGAAAAAGTATGGCTTCCCTTGCGATTACTTTGGACCAAATGAGATGTCACAAAACTTACCCTTCTCGAAAAGTGGAGCATTAGTAACTTTTGACGATGCAGAATTAAATCCATTAAAATTTGTCCAAGGGGTCCTTCAAAAAGTTGAATCCCTGGGAGCACATTTATATCATTATATAGAAGTAACAGATGTATTTGAAGAAAACAACCTGTTCGAGATCCGCACTTCAGACCAATCGTTTTATACAAAAAACATTATTTATACGACTGGTTATGAAACTGTTCCCGTCGGAAATAGAGTTGGAGCAGACATTAATCGCTCTTATGTATTTGTTAGTAATCCGATTCAACATTTTAAAGATTGGTATAAACAAGCATTGATTTGGGAAACTAAAAGACCTTATTTATATGTTCGTACTACTGTCGAAGGAAGACTAATCGTTGGTGGTCTAGATGAAGACAAACCAGATGCACCGCTGTCGGATGAAATAATTATGGAGCGTGCCGAACGTTTACTGAAACAAAGCAAAAAATTATTCCCCCAATATGAGATCGAAATTGACTATGCCTATGCTGCTAGCTTCGGTGAATCGATTGATAATTTACCTTTCATCGGCGAGCATCCTACAAAAAAAGGGCAATACTACTTACTTGAATATGGAGGAAATGGCACAGTCTATAGTATGTTAGGTTCTCATATTTTGAGAGATTTATTAACTGGTAAACGAAATGAAGATGCCGATATTGTTGGGTTAAATCGACAATATGGGATTAAATAAAAAAACGAAAGGAGATTTGGTTCTCCTATCGTTTTTTGATTTTGTCGTGATCGCCTGTTTTTTTCTCACTTATGATTGCACATAGTTGACAGCTTCGCACATATGGAAGCTTTGAAAATCATATTTTTCTTTTAAAAATGCTACATGTTTTAATATTTCTTCTAAAAAGGCTAGATTTTCTTCTGTATGTTTTCCAAAATTATGAGGATGCCACCATAAATGATACAGTTCATTTTTGCGAGCTGCATCTGTTAACCCATTTTTAATCCTACGTAAACGAAGCCCCTCTAGTTGTTTTAATGTTTTACTATAAGGACGTAAAAACCGACTAGACTTAATATTAATAATCGGCTCTGTTTCTATGTCCTTTTTAGAAAATGTATGATGACCAGTAATATTAAAATAGGCATCCATTAAACGAAGAGCTCGTTTTGTTTTAGTATTCGTTTTGTTTGTATAAGGTCTATAAATCCAGCTGTCTTCATTTCCTCGATAAGCTGTTATTCCATTCGCTTTGCAAACTTGTAAGTAGTCAACATTTGTTTGATTTCTCGGAAATACTAATGAAGTGACACTGTCTTCCATTTTAAGAACTGCTTGTAAATCTTTTTCAAAATGAGCTAGCTTTTGTCCCTCTTCTAAACAATAATAATGAGAAAATGTATGAGTGCCTATTTCTTGATTGACCGACGCTGCAATTTCACGAATAAAGGACTTCCCAAAATGATATGGATCTTGTTGCTCATCTTCTCCTACAAAAGGAAGATTACGCTTAGGAGAAAATAGATGGTTCTCATATGGTAGATCTAATGTTTCTAAAATGGAACTTAGCTCTTTTTTGTTTTGACAATAAAGCATTCCAACAATAGCCCAGGTGGCATGGATATTATATGTGGAAAATAACTGTAATATTTTAGGAATAGCATGCCTGGCACCTAATATATTCTCTCCATATTCATCAAGAGAAAATACATCATGCACTCCCCAATTCAGCTCCACATCTAACGAAATAATGAGAGCACCCAGTTCTTCATCCTTTCGTCATTTTGACAGAGCGCAACCAGAGGACAAGTTTGCCGATCATTGAATTCGCCTCATATCCTGAATAAACCGAGATAACCTCTCCTCCAAACTCCATTTTAAATTTCCATATATTTTCATTTGTCGTCAGCCCACCCATATCATAAGTTAAATGGTTATGTTCCTTAAAGTATAAAATATTTCGCCAAAGTAAATATCTACTTCCTTCACTTAACTTCCTTTTCTCTTCCGTTTTATTTGAAAGACGAAAATGAGAAGCTGAATATAAGGAAAAAGCAATATCTCCATCTGAAATGTATACTCGGTAACATTGGACTACTTCTGATTCATTTAAAAGTTTCGTTATAATAAGTGCATTTTGATCTACCAATAATCGCATTGTACTTAAATGAAAAGAATCACATGAATATGTTTTCGTCTGTTTAGCAAATTGATTGTAGAACGTTTGGAATTCTCGAATATCTTCAATAGTTGGTTGTGTTAAGACCTCTATATGAAATCCATAGCTAGATGCTTTATTAATTTGTTTTCGATTTGATCTGTGCAACTTTGTATATAACTCTTCTTCTGTTTTCGTTAAATCAATATATATGGTTTCAATTTTTGGTAATGTATTATTAGGAATCGAGGAATGCATAAATCCCACAATATGCACTGATCTATTATACAGATTAGGTTCTTTTATAAAGTAATAGTTTAGCATGCTTAAATTTAATATTTTTCTTTTTAAAAGGATAATGGCAGCACCTTCTTTTCTAATTTGCTACTACTTTTTCTAATTTTGCTCTACCTAGCTTTCTCGAGTATGTTAACTTTTCTTCCCATAGAAAACCAGCATATTCTAATGCAACCACACTTGCAAAATCCTTCCTATTTACATGCATATAAATATACTTTACGCCATATTGTGTTTGAACAAATGAAATAATATCTTCTAAGTTTTCTTTCTTCCAATCTCTAATATAAACACTTCTCTTTTTTAAGTTGGATACTAATTCAATATCCTCTAAACGAATGACATTTTTATTGACCCAAAATGCATCTTGAATCGTTGATGTGTAGTGCCCTATATAACCATTATAAATTTTCTGCAACATTTCATTCCGGTTATTGGTACAGGTAAGCACCATTTGAGTTGTAATTTCTTTAAAGTTACTGACCTTCTTCAACTCACTATCTGAAAGTTTTACAATTACATATTCTTTCTTTTCATAGAAAAATGGAACTATCTTTTCCTTCCATAGAGACTTCCACACTTGCACTTCCCACTTATTTCTTATCAAATACTTTAACTTTCCAATCGTATTTCTTCGGAACAATACAAAAAAACGATATTTCTTTATCTTTGCGATAAGCATCTCTTTTACCCATAAAAAGTTTCTAAAAGCTTTTGCTCGTATTGTATTCGTTGAAAAAATTGTTTTTCTTGTATAGTCAAGATTTGTGTTCCAATCAAATTTATATGGCTCATACCCAATACTCATATCTAATTTTTGAAAGTTATCCACCAGACATCTTTGAATCTTTTCTTTTATGAGTAATCTACCTGGACCATAACAATCAAAATCAGAATTATGACCAAGAACATAGCCCATATATCGACCTCTACATGTAAAACCATAAGTAAATGCAATTATTTCGTCACCTACAAGTAATGTAGACAATCTGACACCCATTTTGTCTGGTTTTTGTTCCGCTAAATAGCGAAAAAAAACTTGTTTTCTTTCACTGGAGAACCCACTAGTATCATTTTTCTTTTCCCATCTTTTCTTATGCATTTTAACAATTTTGTCCATTACGGAGGCTGAAGCAATCTGTAATGATACATCTCCAAGTGCACGCAATCTTTTTTCTCTACGATCCATTCCATGCATCTTTCGTCTCGGCTTCATATAATCCTCGAAATCCATATTTTGTAGATTTACATACGGTGTTTCAATTCGGTTATATCGCTGTTTCATATTTCTAACTTTTAAATAATCCGATAATATATTTGGTGTATCCGTACTTTCTAGCAATCCATGTAAATTAAATACGGCGCTTTTTTTCAGCTTAATTAATTCATCAAATAGGTACATAATTGCTCTACTTTTATCCACTTTTCGGACGATAAAATCCATATAATTTGCATCACCTAAAGCTAGAAAATGGACCATATATCCAAACCACTTTTTTTCAAATTGAAATGGAAAAAATGCAATGATTCGATTATGTTCTTTTACTGCGTATATCTCTATTTGTTGCTCTAATCCTAAAATTCTCCACCAATTATAGACAAATGCATATTCAATAAATGGATTAGAATTGTTATTTTTTTCTAAAATAGTATTCCATTCATTTTCATATATTTCTAAATGCTTATAGGTTCTAATCTGAATAAGCTCCAAGTAATCATCCATTCGTATCAAATTTGCATCCCTAAATAAAGTTAAGAATGTTTTAGCTGAACATAATAGTCGATTGTTTCTTTCAAACCTTCTTGTAAACGATAAGTCGGAGTCCATCCAAGGGATCGAATCGCTTTTACATTTGAAAGAACACTCCTTTCAATCTCACCTTCTCGCAAGCTTTCATAGACTGGTTCTGTATGAACTCCTACCAATTGAGCTATTTCTTTATATAAATGTTGAATAGAAATTTCGGTGTTGGAACTAATATTAAAAATACCGATTTCTTCTGATAACATCGATTGAATACATGCAAGTGCGACATCTTTTACAAAGATGAAATCTCTTGTTTGATTGCCATTATAAATGGTTGGATTTTGTCCTTCTATTAATTGACTGATGAAAGTAGTAATGGCTCCATTTGGTTGCAATGGACCGTATACATTTGAAAAACGAACGATACAGCTTTTTACATTAAATAATTTATCATAAAGTTGAACATACTTTTCTGCAGAAAGTTTAGAAAGGGCATAAAAAGAGAGGGCATGCAGTTTACTATCCTCTACTACTGGTAGTGTAGTTGGATTGCCATATACAGCTGCGGTGGAAGCAATGACACATTTTTTTGTTTTGTACTGCCTTGCATACCGTAAAATGTTTAGCGTGCCAAATAAGTTCGCTTGGCAATCTTCTACCGGTTTACTCATCGATTCTATAACAGAAGATTGCGCAGCCAAATGAATAATATAATCAGGCTGTTCTATTTGAAAAACAGTTTCTATTTCATCTTTCGTAATATCCATTTCATAAAAGACAATATTTCCTGGGAGATTACTTAACTTGCCCGTCGACAGATTATCTAAAGCAATTACCGAAATTTGTTTTTCCAATAATGCTTGGACTACGTATGAACCAATAAAACCTGCTGCTCCCGTTACCAATACTTTCATAGCATATCCTCCGATTTGATTAAATTTCGATACAGATTAACTGTTTTTTCATACATATTGTCAAAAGTAAAGCTTGCTTCATAAATTTCTCTGCTTCGCGTACCCATTTTCACTCTTAACAGCTCATTTTCTACTAGCAGCTTAATAGATTCTGTTAAATTTCCGTTTATTAAGAATCCATTTTCATTGTCCCGAACAGCTTCTTTCACTCCTCCAACATTAGATGCAATGATTGGAAGACCATGTGACATCGCTTCTAAAATACTTAGAGGAAGTCCTTCCCAAGCAGAAGTGAGGACGAAAATATCTGCCTCATTTAAAAGCTCGGATACATTGGAGTTGGTACCTAAAAAAGTGACTTTATCCGCCAAATCATTTTCTTGCACATACTGAACAGATGATTGTTTTAACCGACCATCTCCTACAAAAATCATATGCCAGTTCAAATCCTTTATATGCATAAGTGCATGTAATAGTTGTAACTGCTGCTTTGGTTGGTCAAAACGCGCAACCATCAGGATTTTCACTTCATCATTAGTGATACTATTAATAGAGTTATAACGAGAATCCAATACTCCATTATGAATCGTCATTATTTTATTGGCTGGAAGTACGTTATGACTTAGCGCTAAATTACGATCTTGATCACAAACAGTAATAACCTTTTTGGAAAGTTTTCCTACACCCTTTTCAATTGTTCTATATAATCGTTGCTTTTTCGGATCTACACCTTCTGTAAAGGCCCACCCATGCGCCGTAAACACACATGGAATTCGAACGGACCAACTGGCAAGCCTACCAATGATTCCTGCCTTTGAAGAATGAATTGCTACAAGATCGGGTTGTATGTCTTTCAACATTCGCCTCACTTCTATGAAAGCAAGAAGATCCTTCCAAACATGTATCTGACGAATTAAATACTTACTAAAAAAATAGTTGACCCCATCTACCTTTAAATCTCCGATAGCTTCTTTACCTCCACCATAAATAATCGAAACTGAATGTCCCTCCTCGGAAAGACACCTCGAAATATCGCGCACATGCACCTGTGCTCCTCCTATTTCATGCATATGTGTAATGAGTTGAACAATTTTCATGGAGTATCCCTCATTTTATTTTTCTGATAGCACTTACAATGAATTTTAGGTCCCTTATTTTTAGGAGAATGAATCCGGTAATTGTGCCTGCTCTATATCCAAAATATACAGGAATAATTTCTCCACCAAATCCAACCTTAAATCTCCGGATGTTCTCATCATTAGTTAAACTTCCAAAATTGTATAATTCGTAATCATTTTTCTTAAACCAAAGAATGCTGGTCCACGTTAAGAAGCGATTTGCTTGGCTCATCATTTTTTTAAACTCTGGATTGTCAATCTTTCTAAATGTTGAAGCAGAATACAAATTCATGGCGACTTTATCATCTATAATGTAAACGCGATAGCAAAGAATATTTTTACCGTCTTTCATGTAAGTTATTAGTAACGACTTTGTATCGCGAAGTAACTTCATCGTTTTCATGTGATAGAAATTGCAAGAATGCGTTTTTTTATCTTTAGCAAAATCATTATAAAAATTTTGAAATTCTAATAAATCTTGATCTGTTGGGTTTTCAATTACAATATGCCCAAGTTCTAGCTCTTCTCCTCTTCTAACTTGCCTTCTTGTAGTTTTATTCATTTCCTTCAATAATTCTGACTCATCTTTTTGTAAGTCGATTTGAAGCGTCTCGTAACTATTAGATAAACCTTCTGGACTCAAAGAATGTAAATAGCAGGTTACCGGAACTTTAGATTCCTTTGGAAGCTTCTCATTTCGAAAATAATGTATTTTAATCTTTACATTCATTAATTTCCTTTCAATTGTAATCACTTTTATTTAGCACCTTACCTTTCTCGCTTACCCTTTAACGATGAATTTTACTAAGCAAAAAATGTAAAATAATTTTCGATTCTTTCACTTTTAATAGTGTAATTAGAATAAAATAGACGACACTTCCTATAAAAATGACTATGAACATCTTTAATAATTCGTTCCAATCAGTTAATATATATTCGTATAATCCATATACAATTACACCCATCACAAAGGAAGCTAATGTTACTTTTATAAAAGTAATGAAATTCCCTTTCAATCCAAAAGAACCGATTTTCCTTCTAAGAGTAATTATTAAAAGTGTCGAGCAGAAAATTGCAGAAATACTAGTAGCCAATGCAAGTCCACTGATTCCCATAAAAGAGGATAATAGTAGATTTAAAATAATATTTAAGACTACTGAAATTGAAGCATTATACATAGGAGTTTTCATATCTTGAAGAGAGTAAAAAGTACGATTTAAAATTTCCCGAATACCGTATCCAATCATCCCAATGGAATAGAAAAAAAGCGCTTGGGAAGTTATATTAATTGCATGTTCATCAAAGTGGCCACGTCCAAAAAGTAGCCGAATAATTGGCTCAGATAAAATCATGATCCCAATGCTTGCTGGCACTACAATAAGAAGCACACTAGAAATAACTTCATTAATGGACTCTTTAAATTCTTCTGTATTCTTTTTAGCTGCCATATTTGAAATAAGTGGAAACATTACCGTTACAAAAGAAATGACAAATACCCCTTGGACGAAATCATTTAATCTACTCGCATAGGTTAAAGCAGATATTCCCCCTTCGACCAATGTAGAGGCAAGTGTTTTATCTATCATCATGTTAATTTGATCAATGGATATCCCAATCATAATTGGAAAGACAATAACAGCCATTTTCTTAATATTCTTGTCTCCAAAATGGATAACTGGTTTATATCGATAACCAATCTTGTATAGGGTAGGCAATAAAAAAAGCAATTGAACCAATGCAGCAATAACACTTCCAATTGCTAAAACAATAATATTCGTTTGTGCACTGATAATAATGGAAAGGATAATAATCAAATTGAAAGGAAATCCAATCATAGCCGGTACAGTGAACTTACCATGCAATTGTAAATAACTTATGAATATCTGGGTAACACTAGTAAAATATACCCCTACTAATGCAATACGTGTAAATAAGACTGCTGTCTCCAATGTCTCACCGTCAAAGCCTAATGCGAATAATTTTACTAATATATTTGAAAATACTAGACCAATTACAATCGATGCAGTTGTCACTACTAAAACAATATTCATAAGATTATTTGTAAATCCTGTGGCTGAACGAAGACCTTCATCATGCTCTATTTTCTTATACATTGGAATATAAGCAGTGGATATTCCTACAGCGATAAGACTAAATAAAACTGAAGTAATGGTAATTGAAATGATGTATGCATCACTTATAGAAGATGCACCATAAAAATAGGAAAGTATAATATCACGTAGAAATCCAAACATTTTAGAAAGAATCGTTATGGACATTAAAAGTACTGCTATTTTTTTCATCGTATTAGCGAGTTTCCCTCCCTCACATCCTATACGGATGAAGTTGTACTAGAATTATATTCAAGTAGGTTAGGTAAACAGAACAAAAGTAAACTAGAAATATTCCTTTACTGGAGGAGGGTAAGTTAGATTTTTCTGTTTAGATAAGTCGTTATCTAGATCATTTGATGCTTTGTGTATCCATTATAATTCAGAGCGAAAATAACTAAAAATAGGTGGATTGGAAAATACTCCATAACAAATGAATCTAATGAAAAGTTTGCTAATAGTAATGTTAAAAGTGGGATGTTATTCACGGATAATATTTTAAATCTTTTTTTGTTTTTAGATTCAATTATTAAGTTTTCACGTATAGTATTAAAATAAATTAAGGTAATAATTGTCCCTATGATTCCCATATAATAAAGACCTGTCAAATAACTATTGTGTGCCATTGTATCGTTTAAAGAAACCGCTCCATATCCAACTCCCAAAATCAAGACTCTCATATCAAAAGTTATATCGGACAAGAACATTTGCCAAATTTCACTTCGACCTGTTGTCAAACCTGTAAAGCCTTGTCCAGATCCAACAAATCTTTGGAAGTAAGAACTATAGAGATAATCGAATGCAAAAAAAGCAACCACTCCACCACATAAAAGTATTGATAATGTGAATTTTATGCCAACTTTTATATTGTTTCTTGAAAAAGAAATCAATGCTAAGATAACTAAGAATAAGAAAACTATTAAATACATTTTTGAAAGAGATAAAAATCCTAAGACCGATAACATCATACATAACAAAACTGATATATTTTTTCTCTCTTTATCGTAGTAAATACTAACTAACAAGCATGATATAGCTAATAAGATTTGAATTGAATAATAATTCGGGTCTATATCAGCTCCAGCGAACCTAATATTCAATTTCCCACCAACTATCAAAGTATATATTTCCGTCATACTTATAAAGTATTGATTTAAATCGGGAATTTTGTAACTAATAAGTCTAATGAAACTTGATAATAACAATCCTAGAGCATACATTCGAATATACCTTCCAAAAAGCCTGTTATTTTTTACAAACGATACCGCAAAAAATAATAGTGTGTAATTTAACAAAAAACCTAATACGGTTGTTAAAGAACTTCCACCTACTAATGGTATTGTAATAACATATGCCGCAAATAACATGTAGCCTAATAAGAACTTTATTTCTAATTTACTATTATGAATAAGCATGTATATTATGCAGATAAAAATATACATGGCAGATAAAAATATAAATAAAGAAAAATCGGAATACTGAAATTTCAATACATATACCCAAGAAATAAAAAACAAAAGATATTCAAATTTATATTCAATACGATCAAATAATATCCCGGCAGAAGTAAGGAGTAAAAATATCAATAGAAAAATATTATTCCCTGTATACATTTTAAGAACAACAAAAATGCTTGATATGATACAAATTATTATGCTGTTTCTTCCTTCATATATACTTTCCCTACCCAATTTTTACCACCTCTAAAAACTGATCCATAGATTTCTTATTAGTAAAAACACTATTATTTATATTGGTTTTCATCCTTTCAATTTCATCTGGATTTATTAACAAGGATTTTAAAACTGAAAAAATACTTTCCAATTCCATTTCTGTAATAATGCCATTAAAGTCTTCCGTTATTTGCTCACTCGCAGAAGGAAAACACGTTGTAACAACAGGTGTCCCTAAAACTAAAGCCTCCCCTATGACCATGGGATAGCCTTCATATGCAGATGTTAAAACAAAAATATCACTTTTTTCAATATAAGGATATGGATTATCTTTATTACCAACAAATTCAATTAAATCCGATACGCCTAAATTTTTTACAAGAAGATTATTTGTTACAAAATCTGGCCCATCACCAACAACTGTCCAGTGAAAATTAGTTATTGAATCATCTTTTAGCATTTTACATAATTTAGGTATTAGATGGAATTGCTTTGTTGAATTTTCTATTCTACCTATAGAAACAATACTTATTCCTTTTGTCTTAAATGGTGTGTATTCCATTGCCTTGGTTTTTATCTCTTCAATTGGAAAAAGGTTATTAACAACATTTATCTTTTTTTGATATTCAGGTATAAGTTCGATTAGATTCTCTCTACAAGCATTCGAGACGCACACAATATTATCAAAATTTCTATAAGTATTCATAGTAGTCCTGTATTTAAATCCTGCTTTTATTGGATCTGTATGTACCCAAGCGATTTTTTTACTCGCATCAACAAATTCATCAACAAATTGACTTGTTCCACGGTTAAAATATCCATATGGAACGTCATTAAAGTATGAAATAGCATAATCATATTTATCTAATTTTTTTTGCATTTTAAAAAGCTGTCTATAAAATTTCTCAGATCCAATTATTCTAACAATTACCATGCCAACGATTCTTAGTAATAAGTGAAATATATTTCCTTTATCTTTAACGACAGAATAAGGTGTTGAAATTAATCTTAGAAACAATGACCCACTATATAAGTTAACTTTATAAGGTATATCTTTTATTAGGACTCCATCACCAAATAAAAAGAGATCTATCTCAATATCAGAATCTATATTTTTTTTTATATTTTCTTTTTTTAACTCCTTTAATGTGTTTATTAGTGCTTTTTGAATACCACCGATTTGTAAATTTTGGCCTACAAATAATAGTTTCATACTTAATTCCTTTCATTAAAAATTCTCCTGAATTTTAAAAGATATAGTAAGTATTAGAGCTATTTTTCATTTTCCAATTCCCTATATAGACTTATTAGTCTTTTTTCCATTTCATCCCAGCTATAGTCTTTTTGATATAACTTTTTCATTTTGAAGGATATCTCTGGCCACTCATTTCTTTTTGCTATTAAATTTTCTATTGCAACCTTCAGACTTTCAGAATTATAATCAATTACTTCACCAATATTAAATTGTGTAACTATTTCTGACATTCCTGTATTTTTTACCATTATTAACGGTTTTCCAAGCATTAATGCCTCATAGAATTTATTGGGCGCAGCATAATAATGATTTCCTACTGTTGGATCATATATTGCAGTCATAATATCACAACTTTTTTCAAGTTCTAATGTTTTACTATAAGAAAGTTTTCCATAATATTTAATATTGTCATATTCAGATGCTTGCTTTTTAAAATAACCTTCAAACTTTCCAAAACCACCTATGTGTAACTCCCACTCTTTATTATTCTTAATAATATCAGCTAATTCTTCTATAAATCTCTTATCTTGAAGTACACCAACATACACAATTTTAACTTTATTTTTATTTAGCTTTAATTTTGGTAGATTTTCATCTAGTCTAGGTGGACTATTATGAATAATAACTAATTTTTTCGGTTTTGTTCCTCTTATCTGATCTTTCCTTTTTTCTGTACAAATAATAGTTGCATTAGCATGATTAATTATTGTGTGTTGCAAGTGCACGATATACTTTTTCAATATACTAAAATTGCCACCTGAATTAGTAAATAAGTAATCAAATATGTCATATACTAGCTTTTTTTTTAGTAATTTTGAGCAATGATATGCAGTGTAGGCTGTATCAAAATCACAAGCATGAATTATATGATACTTTTTTCGATTCTTAAATAACCATAAAAGTAGACGGAATTGAAATATTAAAAAGGGTTTTAGGTTTTTAACTCCTTCACCATAGGTAGAAGGAATACCTAGTTTATAAATTTTCACTCTTCCATCGTTCAGTTCTAAGAATGATTCTTTTATTTTGTATTTAAAGTCTCTATCCCACGCAACAATTTTAACTTCATATCCTGCCTTAATAAGGCTATTAGCTTCCTTTTCAACCCTCGAATCAGGATCTACAGGGTTTGATCTTAAAAGTACAATACTTTTTTTCCCCAAACTATAACCCTCTTTTAAATTATATATATTTCATCAATACACGAAAATTAATGACTAGCTCAGTCTTGGTTCCCGACTTTGAAATTACAATAATATACATATCCTATTTTTTAGATATTGCAATAATCGTTTCATGTAGCGGCTACAGACGGATGTGTTTACATAACTTAATCCAAAATAATAGAAAAATGACATATCACTATTCCGCTTCTCCATAGTGTTGATAATAGTAATGATCTTTTTCTATTTTGAAATTATTAAGAATTACCCCAAGAATATTCGCGTTTGAAGCTTGGAGTGCTTCCTTTGCCTTTACACCATTTCCTTTATCCGTTGTTCCTGAACTGATGACAATAATTGTTGCATCACATTTATTTGATAGAATTTGTGCATCCGCAACAGAAAGGACTGGTGGAGCGTCAAAGATAACAAGGTCATATTTTAATTTCACACTTTCAATAAAGGCATCCATTACATTCGATCCTAGGAGTTCAGATGGATTAGAAGGAATCTGGCCACATGTTATTAATGTTAATCCTTTAATTCCAGTATCTTTAACAATTTTTTCAATGCTCCATCGACTCATTAAGTGATTAGTTATTCCGGGAGAAATTAGTGTATTAAATGTGTAATGCATCGTGGGCTTCCTTAAATCAGCATCGACTAGAAGTATTTTTTTACCCTCTTGCGCAAAAGAAATAGCAATGTTTGCTGCTATCGTTGATTTCCCCTCCCCCATAGAAGCAGAAGTGACTAAAAGAGTACCCAGTTTCTTTTCCTTCATAGCAAATTTTATATTCTCACGCACCGTACGAAATTGTTCGGCTACAATTGATTTAGGATTGGTGCTTGTCTCAAGTTTCCTCGCAGTTTTTATTTGCTTCTTTTTAAACACTTTTATGCCTCCGTTGCTTTCTAAGACTCTTCAATCCTTTTGAGTCTATAGATTTCTTCTGAGTAATTGGACTAACGAGACCAAGAATTGATAGCTCTAGTATGTCATTCACATCCTGCTCTGTTTTTATAGAGGTATCTAAATACACTTTCAGTAAAGTGATCCCAACTCCAATCATTACTCCTATTACTGTTGCAATCACTAAATTTAAAGGAATATTGGGAGATACAGGTTTAATATTTTTTTTATTGACTGCTGGTGATATTACAGTAATATTATCAACATTCATAAGAGTTCGAATTTCATTTTGAAGTACCTCTGCAGTCATATTGGCTATATTCACAGCTCTTATAGGATTAGAATCTTGAACACTTACATTAATAACTTGTGAATTTTGCTCACTGTTAACTTCAATTTTTTCATAGAGTAAATCTGTTGTGGTATTTAACTCTAGATTATCTATTACTTTTGACAGGATAACTGGGCTTTTAATAATGACATTATAGGTGTTGATTAATTGAAGGTTCGTTTCTATATCCTGCGTGTTGAATTGATTTTGTTCTAGTTCCTTTTGATTTATTAATATTTGAGTTGACACTTCATAAATAGGGCTCAGAAAGAAATAGCTAACTACCGCTGCAATCGTCACTGACATTACTAATATGCTGAATATAAGTACAATCCGTTTCTTCAATATCTTGAATAATTCTTGTAGGCTGATCGTTTCTTTCAAAAGTATTTTACTCCCTTCTTAGAATTTTTTTAGTATAATTAAATGTGCAGAAAGTTATAATTCCCTCCACAGAAAGTGCTCATAATCTAGTCCAGAAAAAATAAGATTAATAAGCACCCTTTCCAGTGACAACAATCACTAATGTTAGAAATATAATCTTCAAATCTAGAGAAAATGAGCAGTTCTTCACGTAATACAAATCGTGGAATATTTTTTCCCCATGTGTAATAGCTGATCGTCCATTTACTTGGGCATAACCTGTAATTCCTGGTTTTACAAGCAGACGTTTCTTTTGATCCCATGAGTAGTGCTTCGTGATTTCAATAATTTCTGGTTTAGGTCCAACAAAGCTCATATCACCTTTCAACACATTCCATAGCTGGGGTATTTCATCGATACTGTATTTTCTATAGAAACTTCCTAATCGAGTTATCCTTAAATTAACTGGCTTTGCAAAAACAAAGTCTTGCGGAACCTCACTTTCCCATTCATATTGATGAATACTCGACTCTAAAACTGTCAATTGCATCGTTCGAAACTTCCAAATAGTAAAAGGTTTATTATTCCGCCCGGTTCGTAGCTGCTTAAATAAAATAGGTCTCCCGGAAAAGCAGAACAGAATTGCTGCAAATACAAGAAATAAAGGAAAACAGAGCAAGAGGAGAGAAAAACTTGCTATGATATCCGCTGTTCTTTTTCCAATGCGATGATACAAATAATAAGTGGATTGTTGCTGTTCAAAATCTTTGAGGTCCTCCAAAACACAGTCTCCTTATCCATCGTGGAATATGGCCTATGAAAAAGTATATTCACCATCCCTACCAAAAAAGAACTAATCTATAAACTTTCAGTTAAGTCAATAGAAACAAACACAAATTGTTTCAAAAAAATAAACCATTAATTAGCTAGTAAATATTAGCTAATACATAGTTCCATAGATAGTATATTATTCAAATACATAACTATTCGTTCCTTATTTACAATAATTTTAAGAACTCTGTGTAAGCCAGCAAATAGGGTATCGCCAAGTGCATGATATCGACCGACAATTGGGATGTTTTTATGTGCACATAAATCTTCTAACTTAGCAGGATCCATTATAGTGACGTATGCTTATAATATTATTTCTAAAAAGTGAAACTTTTCCCATTAATAATTAGTCTAACTACAAAGCATTTTGAAAGGATGGGCAATTGTGGATGAGCAAACGAAGGATTCATTACTGACAGAAGCTATGAATGAATACGGAGACTATTTAGTGCAGCTTTGTTATACATATGTACGTAATTGGCAAACAGCCGAAGATTTAGCCCAAGAAACATTTATTCGATACTATAATAATTTACCTAAATTTCGCGGTGAAGCATCGGTGAAAACGTATTTATTTCGAATCGCTGTAAATGTTTGCAAGGATTATCTAAGCAGTTGGAAATATAAAAAAGTACATATATCCGAAATTTTTCAAAAGCTATTAAAGTCCGAGGACACTCCGGAAAAACAAGCTATTAAACATGATGAACAAGCGCAGCTAGTAAAAGGAATTGAAGGCTTACAAACAAAATATAAAGACGTCCTATTATTATTTCACTTTGGCGAAATGACACTAGAAGAAGTGTCTTTTGCACTAAATATCCCCGTAAATACAGTGAAAACGAGATTACGAAGAGCCAGACGAACGCTTGGAATTGCCTTAGAAGAAGGAGGAGAAGACCATGCAAGATCCAATTCGTAATGCCATAAATGAAGCATATAAAGATGGTAAGTTTTCAAATGCAAAGAAAATAGATACTCGGCAAAAAGTACGAAATCAGAAAAAGAAATTTCTGCCATTTAGTATTACGATTATTGCAACCTGTTTCGTAGCCGTACTCACGATTTTCCTCCTTACAAGCAGTGATGAAAATATATATAAATTAAAAGGAACCTCCTCATCACAGCTTGCACCAAACGATGTAGCACCAGCTTATATGAATCGTTTTGAAGAATTTAAAGAACTACTTTCATATGGAGGCATGGACGAAGAGAAACAGCTTCAGTATTTGGCCGAAAGTGATTGGCTATTACAAAGAGCAATCGAAAGCGGAGAAAGTTTATTTTATAATTCACAAGGCTTGAGCGAAGAGGAGATTTACAATTTAAACTCCCTCCTCTTTTATATGTACGAATATGTTGCAAATCCTTCTGAAGAAATACAGTTTGCAATCGGTGATATTAAATCATTTGAACAATTAAGAGTAAAAGCAGAAGAATTATCAAACACATTAGCTTCACTCACTAATAATGAGTACATTTCAACAGCACAGGAACAAACAGCAACAAATAGTAGTTTTTTAAATGCAGATTTTCCACAACAACTTGTAACAATTAGCGTTTTTCTCTTTTTTAGCACTTTATTGTACCGTAACTGGAAAGGAAATCGCAATTTGTTTTTTGGCTTCATTCAAGTATTTATACTTATTTTTCTATTATGGATTATTTGCTTTGGAAATGATGCGTACATGCGCTTCGGCCATAACGAAACAATGCTTATGCAGGAAACGTTAACACAAATTGAATCAGACATTGACCTTGTCGGAGGAGAAAATCTGTCCTATGCAGCAACATTCGGAAATTATCGTTACGCCCTTATCAATCTATACGACGACGTAAGTGCATTTTCAAGTTTTGAACGTACAGATGAAGCATATATTTATCAAGGTGCCCAATGGGGAAAACAAAAATTCTTCACAGAGCATGTATTTGTCGACGACGAAACAAGAATCTTTGTGATTGCTACACAAGAAGGTCATACAGCCTCTAGAATCGATTTGATAGGGGATGGAAAACTTGGAACATTTACAATAAATATAGAACCAGGAAAAGCAAATATATACGGCATTTACATCCCTAGTTCTTTCAATTCGTTTTCCACAGCAATATATGATACAAACGAAGAACTTCTTCATTAATAACAAAAAATAGAGTCATACTAATAGAAAGAGGCTATCCAAAAGTCTAACTTTTGGATAGCCTCTTTCTATTAGTATCTTTAAATCCTTGAAAATCGATTATACACATCATGCAAATTTTCACAGCCAATTTGTTCCGCTTTTTCTAAATAGATGCTCCAAAGTTTTGCAGTCATTTTGGCATCGCTAAGTGCATGATGACGACCGACAATTGGGATGTTATTATGTGCACATAAATCTTCTAACTTAATAAGATCTATTTTAGGTTCGATTACTTTAAATAGAAAAGATGTATCCACAATACGATGCTTGAATGGCGTACGAAATAATTTCGAACTGGCATGTTGCATGAAATTTCGTTCATGAGTTGCGTGATGCGCGACTAGCGTAGAACTTTCTTTAAACTGAAGAAAGTTGATCAGAACTTCAGATAACGGAGCTGCTTCCTTTACCTGCTCATCTGTAATTCCTGTTAATTGAACAATTTCTTGTGGTATCTCTTTGCCATAGTGGACAAGAGAATAAAAAACTTCCTCTTCTTGAATCTTGGCACCACACATTTTCGTTGCACCAATAGAAATGATGCCATCTCCTTTTTCTGGAGAAAAACCAGTCGTTTCAATATCGAATACCACTACATTTAGCTTTTCTAATGGGATGCTCAGAGAATCTTCTTGATTCACTTCTTTTTGTAAATTCCGTAAAAATGCTAGTTGTTGTGCATTTTGTATATCGCCAAGAGCAACGTTTGAACGTTTTCCTTGTAGACCACGAAATATTTGCATGAACGGTTCAAATGCCATTGACATCACCTTTTTTCTATGAAAAACGTAAGCGCCTATAAAGAAGTCAAAGTAATTACTTCATCATGTAGCCTTTTACCATCTTTTAAAATCCGTTTTATTTCTTTACGTTCTATTTTAGACAATTTTTCTATATTTAAATAATGAGTATCTGAATAGGATGCTACTCGAAATAACGATAAACGATATTTTAATAAGTCCAAAAAATTTCTTTCACAATTTTGGAGTATTTTTTCATAGTCATTTAATTGAATTAATCGATCCATGCGGGCTAATGTGGAGGTTTCAAAAATCCCCTCTTTAATAGAAAGTAATCGAATAGCATTTACATACGGTAAAAATGCAGCGTATTTTAAGTTCACACAACCTTGATAAACACCATGCCGTTCCACTAATATTTGCCCCATTGGCCCAATAACATTTTTGACATGACTAACATTTGCAGAAAAACGATTTAGAAGGAATGGATGGGCTAATTGATACTCATAAATTAAGGATTTTAAATGATTTACATAGCCAAATTCCCCCTGCAAAACTCTTGCATCATAAAAAATTTGCAGCTGCCTGATGGTTTCGAAACTTTCGTCTTCCATCCACTGTTGTAGTTGTTTTTGCCAATCATGTAATGACTTACACCAGATTGGATTTGAACTCATGATGTTTCCTAGACAATATGGATAACCAGTAATATGGAGCCCATATGATATTTCATTTCCTAGCTTTTTAAAATACGCATCATTTTCTTCGCTAGAAATTTCATACACGATACCATGATCTTGATCACTGATAAAGCCTTGTTCAAATCGTCCACCACTCCCGGTAATAAACCATGTAAAATCACAAGGAGGACTATCTTTTTTTAGTTTACTTTTGGCGATTTCCATTACTTTATGCATTACTTGATCATGAAAATCATTGAGAGAAAGGGTGTCATCTAGGAAGTTAGTGATATGTTGATCCTTCCATTCTCTAATCGATTCATATGTTTCCACAATCACACTTCCTTTTATGCAGTTATTACTTAAATTTTGATTGATCTAACATCATTTGTTCAGGATAACCATAGCTACCATGTTCACTCATATCTAAGCCCATGATTTCTTCCTCTTCTGTAACACGAATGCCGCCTGCTTTTTTCATTATGAATAGGATAGCATACGATACGACGAAAGCAAATACTCCACAAGCGACAACTCCCATTAACTGTACGCCTAATTGTTCGAATCCACCGCCATAGAATAATCCCGGTTTACCAACTGTCGCAAGTTCTTTAGTAGCAAAGAATCCTGTCGATAAAGTTCCCCAAACACCTGCAGCCCCGTGTACCGATAATGCAAAGATTGGATCATCAATTCTTCTCTTCTCGAAGAATCTAGTACTATAGAATACTAGTACTCCTGCGATAAACCCAATAACTACAGAGGCCCAAACATCTACGAATGCACAAGATGCTGTAATAGCAACTAAACCTGCCAGTGCACCATTTAAAATAGTTGTAATATCAGGTTTCCCCAATGCCATCCAAGAGATTAAAGTTGCCGCAACCGCTCCTGCAGAAGCTGCTAGAGCTGTATTTAAAGCAACAAACCCGAAGAATGCAGCATCGACTGATACTGTACTACCTGCGTTAAATCCAAACCAACCAACAAATAAGATTAGCACACCTAAAGCTGTATACACTTGGTTGTGACCAGCTATATTATTGGAAGAACCATCTTTATTAAATTTCCCAATTCTTGGTTTAAGTAATATTGTAGCTGCTAGAGCTGCTGCTGCTCCAGTTAAGTGTACTACGGTAGATCCAGCAAAGTCTTGTTTCCCGTGTTCAGCTAACCAACCACCGCCCCAGATCCAGTGAGCGATAACAGGATAAATAATAATTCCGAAAAGAATTGTAAAGATTACGTATGCAGAAAATTTGGCACGTTCTGCAAATCCTCCAAGTGCAATTGTTATTGCGATTCCAGCGAATGCTAGTTGGAAAACAAAGAATACGGTTGTAGCTAGACCTGCACCTTCTATTAAATCACCGCCGTAGAAAAAGTCTGACATACCTATGAAGAAATTCGCATCACCACCAAAGATAAATCCGTAACCAACTGCCCAAAATACTAAAGATGAAAGACCGAATGTGAAAACAGTTTTACCAGCAACATGACCCGCATTTTTCATTCGTGTTGAACCAGCCTCTAGTAATATAAATCCAGCAATCATGAAAATAACTAAAATTGCACTAACCATCGTCCATAAGCTGTTCATCAAATACATTACATCATCCATCAAAATTCCTCCCCTTTTTATCATGTTATGTTTCTTAACTAATATATGTTAGTTAATATGACATGATGTCTATATTTTTATTTTACTGGTTTTTTTCTCCAAGTCAATACAATTATCAGAATTTTTTTGTTTTTCTATTGTTGAAATAATAGTACTAATGCAAATCCATATATCTACCTGGCCCTCATGCTAGACACTTTTTCTATATAGAGTGCCGGATCACTTTGGACGAAACTTATGGAAATTGGATAAATGAGAAAGAGTGGAGAAGACTCTGAGTTACACACAAACCCTCTCGACTTTCACGCAAATCCTCCGAGTTCCACACAAATCCTCTGACTTCCACACAAACCCTTCGACTTCCACACAAACCCTCTCGACTTCCACGCTATGATTACGATTATTTCCAGAGAAAGGCAGAAAGTCATTAGTAACGCAATTACTCAAAAGAGGAATGGAGTACGCAATATAGTAAACTTATAAATATTTTTAACAATGGCTATTGTTTCGATAAGTTATGTGTGCTATACTATACAAATAACTTCATTACTAAGTTTTGACATCCAATAATACCGATTACTATTCACAAGTTCAGTACAGTCGAGATTATTGGGTGCCAAACCCGCAAGAGTTCTTTAGGAACAAAGAATTCTGTAGAAAAAAAGCATTATCTCTTTTGAGATAATGCTTTTTTTATATTTTACGATGGTTCTTTGTCAAATGACGTTCGTGATTTCGTTTTGATATACCCAGTGTTCCAGGGAGTGTTGATAATGCGCCATCAACCAACCTAAAATTTTCCCGATGAAATAAGCAGCAATCAGTGTTCCAACCCCGATTGAGCCTAAAGATTGAATAAAAATTACACAAACTGCACCAGCCACACAAACATTAATTAAATCTCCTGAAATTTTCGCTTTACTAAATTTCATCTTAAATCTTTCGCTTATGACAAACGATAATGCATCATATGGCATTAACGGAAGTTTTGCTGTAAAATAGCCGAGCAAACCGACTGCCACAACGAATAAACTAATAATTAAATATACACATCGAACAACGATTGTTTCAGGTGTTGGGAAAAGTTGTACAATGAATAGCGTTGCTTCCATAAAGAATCCAAACAAAAATGCAATAGTTAACTGAAGCATAAACTCTTTTAAGTCGATACGTTTGTTTAAAATGACTTGAACAATTATAAATAAAACATTTGCAAGCACCGTTGTAATGCCGATCGATAGACCTGTCGTTAACGAAAATGCATACGCTAATGAAGAAACAGGAGATACGCCGAGTCCCGCTTGAATCGAGAAACTAACTCCAAGCGTTAAAAAAAATAAACCGAACACGTACAAGACGAGTCGCTTTAAAATAACATTCGTGTTATTCATATATCCTTCGCTTCCTTTAAATAATATGTAGCATTCATCATAACATCGAATTCAAGATATGATAACAATTCCATTCTTATTCTATACAATGTTTGTAGATAATTCTCAAATACAAAAGACTCCACAAATTGATGTGAAGTCCTTGTATTTGGAATTTTTTATGATTTAAGTTCTTTAATTTGTTTCCGATAGTCTGCAATTCGTTCATGAGATTCTTCTATGAGCTGCAAAGCATTTGTAACCTGCACCTTCATATATTCCTCAATACGCAATACTTCTACTTCAACCTTTTGTTGCAGGTCCATCGTTTTCTTTCTAATCATCTGTACCCATCCCCTTTCAAGACACCACTTAATTTTAACACAAAATCCTTATTTTGTATATACACAATTCTGAATATTACATTATTTAATTAACTTAACTGTATTTTCCATGTCTTTTAAATTTACATAAATGTAACGGACACATTGGGGCTTTTATTGATACACTATTTAATGTAATGCTTTCTTTTAGTTCAATTTCTGTAGATATCAGCTTTTATCTTTTATAAAGTGAAACTTCAATCCATGTGAGTTTTCTTCATCCCCCACTGATTGAAAAAGGAACTTCCCGTTAATGCTGAATAAAATTACCTAAGGAGCTGGAGTTATGAAAAAAGAACAATTGGAATTAATTAAAAATGGAACAGGTTTTATCGCTGCACTTGACCAAAGTGGAGGCAGTACACCAAAAGCGTTAGCACTTTACGGTGTCTCAGAAGATCAATATTCTACTGAAGAGGAAATGTATGACCAAATACATGAGATGAGAACTCGCATAATGACTGCTCCTACATTCAATTCGGATTCAATTATTGGTGCAATCCTATTCGAACAAACGATGAACCGCACAGTAGAAGACCTTTATACACCCGATTATTTATGGGAAAAGAAAGGCGTTGTTCCCTTCCTAAAAGTTGATAAAGGACTGGAAGAAGAAGCATATGGCGTTCAATTGATGAAACCTAATTCTACCCTAGACGATGTCTTAAAACGTGCGAATGAACGAAATATTTTTGGAACGAAAATGCGTTCTGTCATCAAACAAGCAAATTATGAAGGGATCAAGAATGTCGTTGAACAGCAATTTGAAGTAGCTAAACAAATTCTAGCGGCTGGCTTAGTTCCAATTATTGAACCAGAAGTTGATATTCAAAGTGAAGACAAACAACAGTCCGAGGAACTCTTAAAACAAGAAATCCTCCGTCAATTGAATGTGTTAAGTGAACATGAAAATGTCATGCTGAAACTGTCTATTCCAACAGTTGAAAACTACTACAAAGAATTAATCGATCACCCACGAGTAATAAGAGTGGTAGCCCTTTCTGGTGGATACAGTCGCGAAGATGCAAATCAGAAATTAGCCGCGAACCAAGGACTTATTGCAAGCTTCTCAAGAGCTTTATCAGAAGGCGTAAATGCAAGTCAATCAGATAAAGAATTTAATGATATATTGGAAGGTTCGATTAAAGGGATTTATGAAGCATCACGGACATAACTACTATAGAAAAGGCGTTTTCAATACCCAGCTGTGGTGTTTGGAAACGTCTTTTTTTTATGTAATCGAAGTTAGTGAACTAGCTTATTCGCTTTTCCAAACCCCTATTCTATTCTCCATCACTATCACTAGTACTTTCATTGTGACTATCGTTTCCTTCTTTTTCTCTTGTTGGTAATATACCTATTTTATCCACAAGCTTCGGTAAATTCATCGCAACAAACATTAAAATCACGGTGATTATAGCTAAATCATAGGCTCCATAACCTATTGTCAAACCTACACAAGCTGTAATCCATAAATTTGCTGCGGTTGTAAGACCACGTTTTATATTATCTTTATCCATCCAAATTACACCTGCACCAAGGAAACCAATACCGCTGATTACTTGAGCTGCCAAACGCATTGGATCCATATATGGACCTTGATTTAAAATAGATAAGGTCATCGCCAATGTAGACCCTAAACAAACTAAAATATGCGTTCTAATACCAGCTGGTTTATTTTTATAAGCTCTCTCTAAACCTATTACCAATCCTATAAACGTTGCGATAACTAATCTAATATATAGTTCATAATGTGAATTGAATAATGAACTAACATAATTCATGGAGCATGTACTCCTTATAATTTTTTTGTATAATCAATAATATTCAACACGTGATAAAATAATGATAAAAATAGAGAAATATAAACCTTATGTTTGATTAAAATTAATAATAAAAAGGAGATGAAACCCTGATATGACAGGGTTTCATCTCCTTTTTAATTTAAATATTAAAAAATCAGAAAATAAATTGTATAACAGCGTTGATTTTAAAACACTGTTATAGTACAATGAATTTAATTAAAAAATAAATGGGGGTAGTAAAATGTTGAATTTAGAATTTTATCGAAACTTACCGAAAAAAGAATGTCGTGAATGTGGTAGTGAAATTAAAGAGCAACACGAATCATATTTATACGAATGCGAACATTGCTTACGTACACAAGAAGAATAGAACGTCTAATTTCCGAACTTAAAAAGGAAGATAATAAATGAAAATAAAACTAATAAAGACATAAACAAACTTTTTCTAAAAGAAGAGTATTGTTCATGTCTATTTTTTTGTTTGCTGCGTCAGAATCAAACACCAGGATGAAATTCTTTCTGGATCGCTTTGGACCGGACTTTAGCCTACACTTTAATACAAGATACAGGTTAGCCTCCCTTCCTTCCGTCTGTCTGTCTGCCACTCTCTAGAAATTAGGTGTGTAAGGATTTACCAGTCACAATACGTAAAAGAAGAGAACATGAAGGAACTTAACGGCTTCTTAAAAATAGTGTCAATTCATTTTTAAGATCCGACTAAAAATGGAAAAGGAAAATGTCATATCTGAATAAACAAACTTTCCTTTTTAGCACTCCACTATTCTGAAATAGGACGCTGATTCATTACTGAACAAACGCCCTAATACATTTACTTATTTTCAATCAGGTTAATAGCTTGATTCCTTATAACTTCTTTTAGTTAGTGCGCTTCCAATAACATACCTCACTCTTTTTCTCCTATTTCATTCGTTATATTAGTTATTCTTTCTAGCATTGTCGGATGTGAATATCGAAACCATTTTACGAGTAGTGGAGGATTCACTTCATTTAATCCAGCCTTCGTAAGCTCTTGAAAAGCGCTGACAGCTGCCTCCGGGTCGACCAATAACTCTATTGCATACTGATCTGCTCTAGTTTCCTGATATCTAGAAACATAATTTGAAAGTGGACTTGAAACGAATAACAGAAAAGATGTAATAAGTAAAAACAATGGCAGTGAATGAATAGCATTTATTCGCTTAATTTTTAATACACGTCCAAAGCGAGCGATGACCCAAGGCATTAGTTTCGCTGTTAACCAAAGCCCAACAAACATCGTTAAGATATAACCAGCGATTCCGAAATAAATATGTTTCTCCACATAATGCCCCATTTCATGAGCCATAATGAAGAGAATTTCATTTTCTGATAAGCGGTTTAAAGTCGTATCCCATAACACTATTCTTGAATTACTCCCAATCCCCGTAACATAGGCATTTAGCGCATTTGTCTTTTCCGCCATATTCACTTCATATACATGCGCTGTTGGAATATTTGCTTGCTCAGCCAACGTAAGAATTTTCGTCTCTAATTCTTTGTTTGTTAGTGGATAGAAATCATTATATAATGGGTCGATCACTACCGGTTGTATAAACATGAGGAAAATAGTGTAAGGAATCATTAATAACCAGGCATTTAGCCACCATTTCTTTGTGCTTTTATTAATAAGCCAATAAAGAATGGTTACAATCACTACAGTCATTCCGAAATTAACCCAAAAATCAATGACATTATCCCGCATCCAAGAATGGAAATTTTGGGTACTAATTCCATAGTTTTTACTTAAGGAATATCTGTAGTAGTCTAAAGGGAATAACACGATAAACAGAAGAAATGATAGCAAAAATACATAGACCGCATTTTGCAAAATCCCCCCCTTTTTTTGCAAAGGGATCCATCTTTCAAACGCTTGAGAAAGCCCAGTAATCAGTATTAATAAATAGATGAGCCATTCAAACGGTGTTGCTACAAAAAAGAGGAAATTCTTTATTTTTGAATACTCCTCACTCAGGTACAATTCACGGTCAGACATAAAAACCTGCGGATCTGCAACAGTCCCTTTTAAATTTGCTGGAATACCAGCACTATCACTATGGAAGATATAAAAATACATCCCTATAGCATATACCCCAAATAGTAAAAGAGCTGTAATTCCCCATTTTTTCACCATATTCCCTTCCACTCCATTCAATCTTACTTACATTAAATGTAATCAAAAACGGAAAAGATAGAACTTTTTTCAAAATTCTTTATAAAAATTGGTAAGTAGAAAAACCCATACTAATAACCACTTTCATAATATTAGCAATAAACTAGTTATTGGATACTTCATAAAAAAACCTTATGCATCGAATGCATAAGGTTTCCATATTTAACTTAAGCGAATGCTTTCATCCATTTTAGGAAGTTTTCGATTACTGTATCTAAAAAATCGATTGTTGCTTGGTCACTCAAATTGCCGTTTTCATCAAATTTCGTGTGAGCTGCACCTACGTATACTTCGTTCATTGGAAGTAAAGGAGAGTTTAATCCACTTGCAAATAAGATGTCACGTAAGTGCATTTGTGCTTTAACTGAACCCATTGCACCCATAGAAGCACCCATGATCATGGATGGTTTACCATTTACTGAACGGTCCACACGAGACATCCAATCAATTGCGTTACCAAGTACACCTGGAATTGTTGAATTGTATTCTGGTGTTACCCAGAGAACAGCATCAGCTGCTTTTACGCGTGCTTTAAAGTCGAGTACGATTTTTGGTGCATCTAGTTCGATATCTTGATCATACATGGGTATGTCGCGCAGGCTTAAAATTTCTAATTCGAATTTATCTGCGTAACGCTTTTGTACGTGCTGTGCTAATTTTAAGTTAAATGATTCTTTACGGATACTACCAACGATTGCTACTACTTTCATGTGTGTTTCCTCCTGTTGTTGAAAATGACTTCACATTTTAACAAAATCAAAACGTAGTTTTCCTTTGATTAAATGATGTCTGCTTCTATCTGAGCGATTCAATTTCACGCGCAATCTTCTCGCTACCTTCAATTAGCTTGCGAATAAGTCTTGTCCTTTTAGACTTAGTAATACGTTCGGCTGGTGCAGCAATGGCTATAGAAGCAATCACTTTTCCTTCTAAGAATAAGGGCACAGCAACACAACGAATGCCGACAATACGTTCTTCATCGTCAAAGGCAAAACCTTGTTTATGAATAACATTTAAATGATGGACAAATAAATGTGCATCATTAAATGTCTGATCTGTCGCTTTTGCAAAGTTCAAATTTCGTAAGATGTCTGTTTGAGTTTTTGAGGGGAGATTGGCTAAAATGATTTTCCCTAAAGCAGACTGATGTACGAGCGAACGATTGCCAATCTCTTCACGAGCAGGTACGGTAAATGGAGCTTGCAAGACTTGGACCATAACTAAATTTGTTCCGTCCATCTTCCCAATATACAAACTTTCCCCAACTTCCTTCGCTACTTTATAAGGAGTCGTCAGTGATACCCAGTCAAGTGCTATTCGTCTCTCAAAATGTTCACAAAACATTTTATGATTAATTTCAAAACGGTTTTGAAATTTTTGTACATAACCCATTTCTTCTAACGTTGCCAGCATACGAAAAGCGGTCGTTTTACTCAGTTCTAATCGCTTTGTAATTTCAGTCAACGATAGTCCGTTCTGTTCTTTTAATAACTCTATGATTTGTAATCCTTTTTTTAACGTGGTTACCTCATATTGGCTCATCTAATTACCTCAACTCCCTGTTATCATAATAAATCTACTGTACATATTGCAAGAAAAGACGCTAATGTTTCATTATATGAAACATTATTCTCTATGTAAATATTATGTATTTGCATTAAAAAAGGCTAATAGAAAAGTTAAATGATACAGAAGATCGACGAAAACAATATATTCGTCTCTCAAATGATGGGGAAACCATGATGAACAAAGCTTTTTTATCTATAGAATCTCGATTTCTAAATCGAATACAAAATGCTTCAAAAGAAGATTTAGAGGATATTGACCGTGCACTGGATATTCTTCAAACAAAACTATTTTATTGATAAAAGACAAATAAGCATCATCTTGTTGAAAAAGAGTTGATGCTTATTTCAATGGGGGCGAATTTTAGAATGCTCAGGTTTTATATTAGTGAAAATCAGCTATTCCCAACAATACCCGAGTCCCTATTACCTTGGAACATGTATTTATCCTACATACTCTTTCGCATACGCAAAGCATATAGAAAAGTCCGTGTAAAAATGAATAGCGGAGATAGCGATGAAATAATTAAAAATACAATCAAAATTTGATGCAAAATAGTCTGATCGAATGGTGGATTTACTTTAAATTGCATCCATAATGCCATAAATAATATCCCTAGTAAATAACTCACCAATATAGAACTAGCAATAACTACCCTTCTTACTTGTGCTTTTTTCTCAGTCGAATCATACGTAAAACGAGGTTTCATATCACCTAATTCATACTCTTTTTCCCAAATAGAGTATTTAAACAACCAAGATTTGGATGCAAATCTTAACTTCCAATCTGCACTTTTATGAATTTCCACATACTCTGGATTCGTCTTCCATTGAAAGTCTTGCACATAAGAAACCAATTTGGGTGTACCTTTTTCGAAAGTAAACGCTGGCCATACTTTACTTATACAGACAAGATTATTTCCCTCAGCAGCCATCTTACTCAGCCAGTTTTCTAATAAATCTGGTGCATACATCCAAGCAAATCTCCATTTAGTAAACGTCTCCCCTGCAGCTTTCTTTTCATTTTCAGTAACAGAAGTTTTAAAAAATTTGCGTTCAAATGCTAGTAAGTTTCGTGACATATAAAAGGTGAAAATAATTACTCCAATAACCTGTATAAAGTAAAGAAAAGTAAGAGACCAGTACGGACTTGCAACAACATTTGCATCATCTGGGGAAAACAAAATTGTGAGCATCGCTATTACAAATGGAATTAATTGGAATATATAGAGAAATGAAAGTCCCGTCAGGAAAAGCAAATGGACCCGGTTCCTCTTCAATATGCCTTCCCTTGAAGGATACGCATGTATGGGATCAGCCCTATTATTTACGAATTTCCAATTTCCTTTTACTACTGAATCTTCCCAACCAGAACTAACTAAACCAGTCGCTAGATTATTTTTGGATTTATCGAATATAACTTGATATTCCATTTGCTCTGTAGGTGTTTCTTCAAATACAAATATTCTCGAAAACAGCTTCACATCAATCAATCTCTTACCATCTATAGCAGATGAAGATAACCAGCGCTCTGTCTTTTCCACATTATAACTCCAAAATGGTCTCCATTTTTTGATCATTTGAACTCCTCCTCATACTTTAAAGCATTAGTATGTAGCTCTTTCAATCTCTCTATCTCATGATTCATTAATTGCTTGCCCAAATCAGAAATTTCATAAATTGTTTTTCTTAGTTCATCTGCATACACTGTAACAATGTGATCACGTTGCAGCTTCTTCAGGGTTCCGTAAATAGTTCCTGAACCAAGTATTAGTCGACCTTCTGTAATCTCCTCCACATGTTTAATTATTCCGTAACCATGTCTTGGTTCAGATAGAGATAACAATATATAAAATGCAGTTTCTGTCATTGGAATATAAGTTTCAATAATCTTTTTTATTGTCAATCTGTTCACTTCCACTCTTGGAAATAAGTATGTCACATCTCGACTATATCACGACGTGACATATAAATGCAATATTTTTCCTTCTGCACGTATTTTATATAAGAATGATCTAGCCCTTCCCTTCTGGTATCACAAATAAGCAGGTAAATTAATAGAGGTGTCGAATAGGTTATTATGCTAGTAATTAAAACATATGGGGAATTAGGGAATTTAAAGAAAGGGGAATTTTATGGGCGAAAAAAGGCAAGAAAAAATATGGACAGGACAATTTTGGATTGCAGTTATTAACAACTTCTTTTTATTCGTTGTTCATTATGCGTTATTAACAAGCTTACCTTTGTATATTCTTTATGAATTAAACGGAAATGAAGGACAAGCAGGTTTGGCAATGGCCATTTTTATGCTATCAGCCATTATCGTGAGACCATTTGCAGGCAAGATCATTGAAGTGTTTGGAAAACGAAAAACGCTCCTTATTTCTGAGCTATTCTTTTGTCTTTCTTCCGTTTTATATATTTTTATTGATTCACTCCCTTTATTACTTGCTCTGCGATTATTTCATGGTATTTGGTTTAGTATTTTAACAACGGTGTTAATTGCGATTGTAAATGATATTATTCCTGAAAGTCGTAAGGGTGCAGGGATTGGTTATTTTATGATGTCCAATAATTTAGCAATTGTATTTGGCCCATTAATTGTATTAACTGGTTTACAGTGGTTTCCTTATAAAGTATTATTCACTAGTTTAGCTACTGTGGTTTTTATGAGCTTTTTATTCATATTTAGTTTGAAAGTTTCAGAATATCCCTCCTCACTTTCAACTGTGAAACGTAATCGCCTTACATGGGAAGATTTCATTGAATCTAAGGCTATTCCGATAGCTATTGTCGGGGCTTTAACTGCATTTTCATATGCTGGTGTTTTATCCTTTATCTCTGTATTCGCAGAGACAAGAGATGTATTTGAATATGTAAGTTTATTTTTCCTCGTATTTGCGATAGCAATGATGATTGTTCGTCCCTTTACTGGCCAGCTATACGATACGAAAGGTCCTAATTCCGTCATCTATCCATCTTTTTTCTTTTTTACGGTTGGATTATTCATGTTAAGTAACATACACACTGTTCCGACATTATTAGTAGCGGGAGCCCTCATCGGCATCGGGTATGGTTCCATTTTCCCTTGTCTCCAAGCATTAGCCATTCAGTCTACACATAAACATCGAAGTGGCCATGCTACTTCTACATTCTTCACATTATTTGATGGAGGTTTGGCGATAGGCGCTATTTTGTTAGGGGTTGTTTCAGCACAGTGGGGTTATACCATCATGTATATTTTTTGTGGTGTAATAGTAATCTTGACAGCTCTTATTTATTGGAGATTAGTAAGTGTCAAGAAATCGGATACATATAATAAAACCGAGGAGCATTTGAGTCTAAAACAGAGTAGCTGAGATTGTTCGTCTTGCTGCATTTTATAAAAACACCTTCCCAATTCAAGTTATTAAAGATCGCGGAAATCATTTTGCATATTCAAATCACACCACACTCACAAAAGTAAAGTGATCTCTGTAAAACAGCGAACAACAAAAAAGAGCAAAATTGACATACGGCATATTTTAAAATAAGTGCAAATATGTGAGAAAAGCACCATTTGGCACTTATTTGCAATTATGTCGTATAGTCAAATTGCTCATTTTTCAAAATCATTCCTAATAATTCAAATGAAAATAATCAAATCTGACACAAGGAACTATCCATACTAAATATCACTATCCCCGGCCAATCTCTTTCTAAAATACTGCTCCGATTCTTTATCCGATCGTCTAGGAATTCCTCCATTTTGAAAAGGCGCTAACATCTTCCATTGTTAATGAACATACTTTTTTCGAATACTCTCTAATCAGCGGAATATTTTCCCTTTAAAAAAATTGAAGTCCACTAAGATAAAGAGACAAAAATCTGAAAAATAGTACCTTAGTGTTTATTCCTTGGCATGAAAATCATAATATTTACGATTTTAGACACTTTTCTAATACTAATATTTTCTGAAAAAAACACAATAAATTAAAATGAAGTAAACCGTATAGAGAACAAAAAAATTTAGAAAACTAGCACTAATATAGTATTTAGATCACTCTTAGCTGGCATTATTAGAAGCACAAATGGTACGCTCAGAAAATTTCAATCTTTTGGAAGTATATTAGTATAACAAAATTCAATGAACAATTCAAAATAAATGTGGTAAAATAATTAATGTCAGACTATCTCAGGATAAGATTAGAACATACTAACCACAATGCGGAAAAGTGATTGTACGTTCTTTTATCATGCGAGTTTAGAAAACTTTTGGAGGATAGTGTTATGAAAGATTTATTTGTTAAATTTAATCAAGTTAGCTTAGTAAAAAGGATTGTTCTCGGTATTATCCTCGGTCTAATTTTAGCTTTAGTTGTACCTAATGCCACATGGATTTCCATTTTCGGTTCATTATTTGTTGGTGCATTAAAGGCAGTTGCACCAGTATTAGTATTAGTATTAGTGATGTCTGCTATTGCTGGTCATAAAAAAGGTAAGAAAACGAATATGAAATCGATTCTTGTTCTTTATGCTATTGGCACATTCCTAGCTGGGGCTGTCGCTGTAGTTGCAAGCTATATATTCCCAGTTACATTAACATTGACAACAGGAGCAGAAGACCTTTCTCCTCCTGAAGGTGTTGGTGAAGTTATTGAAACATTACTATTTAACGTAGTTGCCAATCCAATTGATGCATTAGTAAATGCTAACTATCTAGGTATATTAATGTGGGCAGTCGTTCTTGGGATTGCATTAAAAAATGCGAATCAAAGTACAAAAGACATGTTAGGTAGTTTTTCGGATGCAATCACTAAAGTAGTACAATGGGTGATTAATTTAGCACCGCTTGGTATTATGGGGCTTGTATTTACTGCATTTGCAACAAGTGGTTTTTCCGCTTTACTTGTATACGGTAAATTAATATTAATTTTAGTTGGATGTATGTTGTTTATCGCACTTATAGTGAATCCATTAATCGTATTCATCTATACGCGAAAAAATCCTTATCCACTTGTTTTCATGGTTTTAAGAGAAAGTGGTATTACGGTATTCTTTACACGTAGTTCAGCTGCAAATATTCCAGTAAATATGAAGTTATGTGAAAAACTTGGTTTAGATGAAGATACTTATGCAGTATCAATCCCACTAGGTGCAACTATTAATATGGCTGGCGCAGCTATTACAATTGCTGTGCTAACTCTTGCAACAGTAAATACGCTTGGTATTGAAGTAGATTTTGTGACTTCACTTATACTTGTTGTTGTAGCAGCTGTCTCTGCAGCAGGTGCATCAGGTGTTTCAGGTGGATCACTTTTACTTATCCCTCTAGCTTGTAGCTTATTTGGAATTCCAAATGAAATTGCTATGCAGGTTGTTGGCGTTGGATTTATCATCGGTGTTATTCAAGATTCTTGTGAAACGGCACTGAATTCATCTTCTGACGTACTGTTCACAGCTACAGCTGAATACGCTAGAGAACGTAAAGAAGGTAAAGAAGTTTCTATGAATTCCTGGAAACTACGTTAGTAGACTAGTCGATATTCTAGCATCAAATAGTCAAATATATTAGCGGTGCTCTCAAAAGGTAATTGCTAACAAAAAAAGAAACTCAGAATTTGAGTTTCTTTTTTTGTTATAAAATTTCAAAAACAGCACCCTCTGGATATAGAGAAACATATTCACCATCTTCATTTAAAAAGGCTATTTCAATACCATCTAATAAATTGTTAGTAGATAACTCTTTCAAAATAGTTTCAAGTGCTATTTCAATACTTATGACACTACAATAGTTAGTCCCTCCATCATCACCAATTTCTGAACCATCACACGATCCATTACCTGTCGAGAATAATGCATAGTCTAATAAATCCTCTACAGATAAACTTTTTTCCTCCACTTCTTCAAATTGTTCTTTATCCTTAGATCGGTATTGTACAAATACTTTGATTAATGCTTCTTCATCAATATATTCGTACCCCTGAAGCTGCTTCTCCTTAGCTAGACTACGCATAACTTTTTTAGAGCTTTCAAAAAACTTCCGTTGTATTTCTTCCTTTTCAGCAATCACTCCTAAAGTGCCAAACTGTGTAAATATATCCTTGTCTAATTTCCAAACTTGCCAATAGTGCATTTCGTTATTTACCTTCTTAATCAACCTAATCATTTTTATAATTCCCCCTTTATTAAAATTTATTATTTATCCAGTATATAGTATCTCCCTTTTCTTATATTGAATTTATTTCCTGTTAAATAACTCGAATCATCAAACTCCATTAATTACCAGTTGTAAAATCCACTCTTTAGGCAATCATAATTTGTGGAGGTGAAGAAAATGACAAAAAATAAAAACAACAAAATGGCTAATCAACAACAAGCCAATGGTGCACAAAACATGGCTAGTGAATTTGGTGCTGAATTTGGTCTTCCATCTGAAAGCCAAACTAATGCACAAGAAGTTAAAAAACAAAATGCTAAATCCGCTCAAAAAACGCAAGCTGCTTCAGGTGGACAAAACATGACTAGTGAGTTTGGTGCTGAATTTGGTCTTCCATCTGAAAGTCAAACTAATGCACAAGAAGTTAAAAAACAAAATGCTAAATCTGCTAAAAAAGGTCAATGAAGTAACAACATAAAAAACAAAACCGATGGGAGCTAATACTCTCATCGGTTTTGTTTTTGGATTTAGAAATACTCATCAACTATTATTCCCCATCACTATCAGCATCTTTTTCTCTAGATGGTAAGATTCCTAATTTTACAACAAGTTTTGGTAAGTTCATTGCAATAAACATTAAAATTACAGTGATAATGGCTAAATCATATGCGCCATAACCTATTGTCAAACCAACACAAGCAGTTATCCAAAGGTTTGCAGCAGTAGTAAGGCCACGTTTTACATTATCCTTATCTAACCAAATAACACCTGCACCAAGGAATCCAATACCACTAATTACTTGGGCTGCTAATCGCATCGGATCCATATATGGGCCTTGGTTCAAAGTCGACAAAGTCATTGCCAACGTTGACCCTAAACATACTAATATATGCGTTCTAATACCTGCTGGCTTATCTTTAATAGCTCGTTCTAGACCAATTAAAAAACCTATAAATGTAGCTATAATTAGTCTTATGTATAATTCATAATTCGAATTGAAAAGAGATGTAATAATATCCATATCCCTATTTACCCCTTTCACTAAAAAAGTATCAGTAATTAAATATGTTAAAGTAAATCCAGATTATTAGAGTTATTACTATAATAGATATTTATACTATCATATCATACCATTCATTATTTTCTTCCGTAAACTTAGACTTCACTACACAGTTATGCTTTCTACATACTATTCGTTTAAAGTTCTTGCCTTCAATTTTTCCTCAATAAATTGAATTCACGTTTTTATTGCATTCGAAACATAGTTTTTCATAGTCACTACAGTCCTTCCACTTACATTTTACTGAAAAGAGAAATCCTGTAGCTCTCGTCTGTCCGCCACTTACTTCACATAAATTGTAAACCGCCGAAGATGCAATTTCGGCGGCTTTTTCTTTCTAGTAGTATGAATGCTGCTCCATTTGTTATAGATACTCCGTTATCCAAGCATCCACATGGAACTTATTATATTCAAGTTTGTTTGAATTAGCGTTAATGCTTCTGACACAGGTTCATGAAGCAAGGTCTCCTAAGTCTCAGGGCTTAGAAAAATATAGTTCTAAGGATAGATGTGGAAATATTTTCTATTTCTTACAATAGAGATGTAACAGAGACCGTGAAAGAAGGGAGCGCATAGTTTGAATTAAGTTTATGTAAATTTTCTTAAGTTAACTAAGATTTGATTCTATTTTTGCATTTATAAGAGTATTTTATTTGGTGTCAATTTTAATATTATTGGGAGGGAACTTTATATGTCTATTTTTACAAAGTGGGCTTTTGGTAACAGGGCTGCTGTCGCAGTACTAACCATTTTAGTATTAGTAATAGGTGTTGTCAGTTATTTTAGACTACCTATGGAATTTTTACCCTCTGCGGATAATCCGCAAGTCACCATTATTTCCATGGGCCAGGGAACTGACTCCAAAACAATGGAATCAGAAGTGACCATTCCGATTGAAAGAGCCGTTACAGGATTGAATGGAAAAACATCCGTTTTTTCTACAACTGGAGATGGATTTTCAAAAGTAGACCTGTTCTTCGAAGCTGGCTCTGATATGAAGCAAGCCAAACAGGATGTACAAGATGCTTTAAGCAATGTAACTTTGCCTCTTTATATATCCAAGCCAACAATTTCACAGCTTAATACTTCTATGATTCCAATTGTTAACATTGCCGTCACCTTTGAAGAAGGGTTGACTACAGAAAATATGGATTTCGCACGTGAAGAGCTTCAATCTCTATATCAAGAAATTAAAGGGGTCTCCAGTGTCGATATATATGGGATTACAGATTCCGTCATTTCCGTCAAAATCGATGATGAAAAATTGGCTGAAAATCAAATTTCTCTTCAAACGGTTATGGGTATTCTTAATGGTCAAAACACTGCTGTAGCTGTCGGTGAAAAGATTATCGATGGAAAAACAAGTAATATTAAAGTAATCGGTGATTTAACAAGCATTGAAAAATTGAAAGGATTAGCTGTAGCACCTAGTGTAACACTTGGAGATATTGCAACAATGGAAGAAACAAAAGATGCCAATTTCATGAGCCGTTTCAATGGAAAGGATAGCTTAGATATTAGCATCACAAAGGACAGTCAATCCAATGCAGTGACTATTAGCAAAGAAGTTGAAAAAGTAACAAAGGACATCAATGAAAAATATGATCAGCAGGAATCTGTAATCTACATATCCTCTGCTGATTTGGTTCAAAATTCCGTACAATCTATGATAAAAGAAGTCCTTCTTGGTGCACTTTTTGCAACGATTGTTATTATGATCTTCCTAAGAAATATCCGCACTACTTTTATTACCATTGTATCAATTCCTTTATCACTTTGCTTCACACTATTCCTACTATCATGGTCTGGTGTGACATTGAACATTTTAACGCTTGGCGGTGTCGCTGTTGCAGTTGGGCGTCTAGTTGATGACAGCATTGTCGTAATCGAAAATATTTTCCGCAAAATGCAAACAGAGAAATTCTCAGTCCAAATGATTATAGACGCAACTAAACAAGTAGGAGTCGCTATTACTGCATCAACACTTACAACAGTAGCCGTTTTCTTACCGATGAGTTTATTAAACGGAGGACTGCAAGAATTCCTTTTACCATTCGCATTAACGATTACCTATTCCTTGCTTGCTTCTTTGCTCGTCGCGTTGACTGTTGTTCCGTTAATGAGTGCGAGATTATTGAAGAATACTAAGATTCCCAAGCATAAACCAGCTGTTCGTTTTCCAAAAATTGTAACATGGTCCTTAAATCATAAATGGATTGTCTTCTCGATTTCCATCCTTCTCTTCATCGGATCAATCGGCACTTACTTTGTCATTCCAAAAGGCGCAGTTGACAACTCTTCTGCTGACTATGTTGTAGCCACGCTGAGTTACCCGAACGATACACCAATTGAAGAAGTACAAGAAAAGACAATTGAACTTGAATCATCTATTCAAGCTATTGATGAGGTAGAATATGTGTTTTCACAGGTAGGTTCTCCAGCTGAAGCTGCTCAATATGGCTGGGTAGGATCATCGACAGAAGCATCCTTCAGTATTTTATTGAACGACAAAAAAGATACAGACCTCATAGTGAAAGAAATGGAAAAGAAAAAGGATCAATATCCAGATGCTCATTTAGAAGTTACTACAGCCTCCTTTATGATGGGGGGAGCAAGTTCAAATATCACCATTGATGTAGTCGGTGATGAATTAGCGGATCTTGAAGAAGTGGCAACCACTATTAAAGAAAAAGTACAAAATATTGACGGTGTAGAGGAAGTAACGACCAATCAAGATGAAAAGAAAACCGTATACTCCCTCATTGTGGATCCATCAAAAGGTAACACGGAACAGATTGCACAGCAGCTCGGTGTGATGTTAAATAAAACACCAATCGGAACAATTAGCTTAGACGACAAGCAAAAACCAGTATTCCTGGAACCTCTCCTGGATACGGAAACACCTGAAGACTTGGAAAATATACAAATCATGACCGATACAGGTCTTGTCCCAGTATCGTCCATTGCTACCTTACAAAGTGAAGAACGTTCAACTAACCAGTTTCATAAGGATGGAGAAGCCTATCTTCGAGTCACTGCATCAGTCGATTCTGCTAAGCTATCGGAAATTTCGAGTGCTGTTAATGTAGAGATTTTCGGCGATAAAAAGGACAATGAAGGCATGGATCTCCCAGAGAATGTCGAGGTTCTAGTTGGTGGATCGAGCAGCCAACAGGTAGATGATTTTACAGATTTATTTCTCCTTATGCTTGTTTCAATCGGGATTGTATTTTTAATTATGGTCATCACATTTAAGTCAATCAGAGCACCAATCGCTATTCTATGCTCCCTACCCCTTGCTGCGATCGGAGCCATTTTAGGTGTTGTCATCAGCGGTATTCCAGTTGATATCACAGCACTACTAGGAGCATTAATGCTAATTGGTATCGTCGTAACAAATGCGATTGTACTTTTAGACCGAGTAAAACAAAACGAACAAAAAATGATTATTCGTGATGCGCTTGTTGAAGCAACAGCAACAAGGATGAGACCAATCTTTATGACTGCTATTGCAACCATCTGTGCGATGCTTCCACTTTTAGTGAAACAAGCCGAAACAGGAAGTTTAGTCTCACAAAGTCTCGCTATTGTAGTTATTGGTGGATTAGCCATGGCAACCCTACTGACTCTGATTGTAATTCCATGTATATATGAATTGCTTTATTTTAGAAAATCGAAGAAACAGAGAATTAGTCAATTAGCTGAGCATGAACATGAATTAAATTAGACTTCAATTAAGAAACTCAGAATATGAGTTTCTTTTTTATTATACAACCCCAAAATAGCAGCTTCTGGATAAAGTTGATTCCTCCCCGTCGTCAATTTCTGAACCTTCATAAGATGCATTACCTGAAAAGAATACGGTATGATTTAATAAATTCTCTACTATTTGAATACCCTAATTTCATAATTCCTTTATACATCATCCATTTTCAAACTTTACGGCCATAGTAATAAAAACGATGGGAGCACAGGCTCCTATCGTTTTTGTTATTTGTTTATGTTGTTATTTCAACCTTGTGCTTTTGCGTTTTTTGGAACAGATTGAGCATTTAGTTTTCTAACTTCTTGTTAAAAGAGTTTCTTTTGAAAAAACCGTCCCAGTGGCAGCAACAAATTGAGGAACATTTCAGTCACAGGAAGATAGTTGGTTTCTTCATTGACAAAACATAAAAAACTATAGTGTACTCTCCCTGTTACATATAAGCATGTGTGTACTTTACTTCCAGACCTTCTAGATGCCTATTCACAACTGTTCTTCAATTTTCCAATCAGCTTCTCAAACCAAAAAATATCTTTCGTAATCGTGTCCGATAAATACGATTCCGAAAATTCCAGCATTTCCTGCAAGTTGTCATCTACTCGAACTTGACCATAAATTTCCTTATATCGTGACTGCTTCGAGCGTAAGTAGTCCACCTTTTCCTCTAAAATACGAATGATGCGTGATTGCTCGACATGGCGTAGAAACATCAGCCCAACAATCATCTCCGCCAGTATGTTCGTCTTTTCAAACATTTGATAAATCTTCTCTGGTAGCTGCTCACGACCCTTGTCTGTAATGGCAAAGACCTGTTTATCTGGACGATTCTCTTCCTTGATGACCTCAAGTGGCTCGATTAGTCCTTGTTTTGTAAGCGATTCAAAATGGTAGTATAGTTTACTTTCTGTTAAATTAGCCATTTTATCAAATGGAATAGGCTCTGATAATTCCTTTTTTAACTTATAAGGATAATTGTCCTCTTCTATTAGCTTACTTAAAATATAAATTTGGATTGACATATTACACCTCCTTTAATAATTTACAGAAGAAGTAATAAAACTTCAAGCAAGTAATATATTGAATCTTTATTTTATTATTGAGCTGTTGTAATAACGCCAACTGATGCTTTTGAAGTTGTTTCAACTGGTACTTTTTTGTTTACAAATGTAACGATTAATATGTTGATAATCACTGCACCAACCGCTACTGCTGCTAAGCCCCAAAGGAATGGTGCTTGCTCTGTAGAACCAAACATCACTGCATAATACGACTGCACTGAATAGTACATTGGTGATATATGACTAATGAAATCGAAGTAACCGTACATCATTTCCCGAGGCATTGTCGCACCGTTTGCGATTGTTTGTGAAAGTAATACAGGGATATTTAAGATCATACCAGCTTCACCGATTAAGAATGTGAAGATTGCACACACGTTAAATGCCGCCATGTATAGTAAAATTTGCTGCCCTGCTAATTTAAATAAAATACCTGAATCGATATCTGCAATTAAGTATGCCACTAATAATGCAAAGATTGTTGATACAACTGCGATTACTAAAGCCGAACCTTGTACATACGTAAATAATTTTGCTTTTGACGCTTTGCCACGACTTTGTTTAAAGGCACCTACTAATTGCATTGCTGCAATCATTGCCCCAACGTAACAAGCCATTGTTAAGAACATTGGTAGCATGTTGTTGTGCATACCATCTGGTACATCGTTCACGATAATGTAGTTACCTACATAACTGTTTTCAATTTGAGCTGCAATTTTATCTGCTTGATCCTCTGGTAGGTTAAAGTTCAATAACACACCTTTTGCTGTTTGAGTTGAGAAGCTAGCGCTTAATTGGTTGTTAATTTCATCTACAACTGATTTCATTGCTGATGAAACCATTGTAGCTGATGCCTCATTGACAGAGAAGTCAATTTGAGCCGATTCCCCTTTTTGTGCGTTTTCAGAGAAATTTTCAGGAATATGGATTACTAACGCATATTTGTTGTCCTCTAATTTATCTAATGCCTTTTCATTTGTTAAATCTGTATTAATTTTGAACGGTAAGCTTTCTTTTAACTGATCCGCGATTTGTGTACCTGCTTCCCCCACGTCATCATTAACAATTGCTACTTTCAGTTCGTCCATGTTGCCAGGTAAAGATGAATAGCCTGTTAGAAAAATCAATAACATTGCTACTGCATAAAAAATACCCATAAAAATGGACGCTTTAACTCCTTGTAAACCTAAAAATTGTTTAAATTTCATTTTGTATTCCCCTTCTTAATATAAACTTCAATAAAGTACTCTAATTAGAGTACTTTATTGAAGTTTATATTACTATTTTAAAAAAGTAAAGCGATTTATTTTACAATGAATAATTCATTACAAAAAAAAAAGCCACATCGCTTAGATGTGACTTTCTAGTTTATTTATTTTCTTCGCCTCTCCATGCTAGATAAATATTTAAAACTTGAGGTCCTGTTAAATCATGCTTATTACCAATTGACCACCAACCATTTTGTAGAGCAGGTAGTGATTCTACAAAAGACAAATGACCGTACTTGTTCATTAATTGTTTGCACTCGTTGATAATATCACCCATCTTCATCCACCTCCCCTTTTTCTAATTATAGAACAAAAAGGACACAGAAGAAACAGATTTTATTGTAAAGTTTTGTAATTTTTTGTTATTACACTGTAAATAGCCACAATAATTAGATGTGACCTACATTATTTTACTTAAAGATTGCATTTACTACATCTTCTGGCGTTTCTTTGATCTCTTCATTCAAATGATAATAAACACTAAAGTTTTCCATTGAATCAATACTAGATTGAAGTATTAAAATTTTATTCTCCAATTCTATTGTTTCTAAACTTTTTTGTGATGATGTGAAACTTACTGTTGTCGCGTTTAAATTGCTTTTTTCTGAAATTAATATTGTTTCAACTAATTTAGTACCCTCAAGTATATCTACTTCATAATTAGTGGATTTAGCGCTGACCTCCGCCTTACCATATGTTGCTAGTATTTTATATGTTCCTTGTCTATCTACTATAAATCCTTGCATCTTGAGATTTCCTTCAATCACATTAAATAAACTATTTTTGGCTTCATCAAGTTTAGCGTAGAGTTGTACCTCTTCCATCAACACTTTTTGCTTTTGTGTAAGTTCTTTAATACTTTCGTTTAGTTTAAGTTTTGCATCTTCTTCCGCTTTTAATTTAGTTATATCTATTCCTCTAATATCAGCCAACTCCTTTCATTCTAATGTCTCTAAGTTCTCGACTTATATCTTCATGCCGCTCCTTCTTTTACTTTATCCAACTCTGCTACTAATTTATTCATCCCTTTATGAAAGCGACTTTTAGTTTTATCCATTTTTCCCTAAATTTGCGTTGTTAAATTGCTAATTCCTTTAAATCCTTCTCCAGCAAAATCAATTTCAATAATCTCATGATGTCACCCAAGCGTTTTGTCCTTATGTAAGAAACAAACATGAATTTTTCTTACATAGGGTCTCTTTTTTTGGTAACAAAAAAGCTACAATCACTGAATTATCTTCAGTAATTATAGCTTTATGGAGACGGCTTAGAAGTGATGTCGTACAGCCCACTCATCAACCTTGATACAATTGAGTTTCTAGTTGTTTCTCAAAAAAGGATATTCCGTTCAATTCATGTAATTCTTGTCCTCAATTGAAAACAGAACTTCGAATAAGAAAAACATAGGGAGGTTTTAGTCTTCCTATGTTTTCATTCATATTATTTATCTGTTTGTTTTTGCTTCTTTTTTAAATACTCCGCACGTATTTTTTCAAGTTGCTGCTTTTTATCAAATTTGGCAGGCTTGTTTTTTTCATGATACTTTGTCACAGCCATCTGACCTTTGGTATCAAATAGATATTTCCCCACTTTGTTCACCTACTTTTCTTGTCTTTAAAAAGAATCTATTCAACAAATATAATATACCTTATTTAGTGTTTTGTCCCTGTGTTAAAAGCAAACATGAAAGTTTAAATATTCACGTTTTTTTAAATTAACGTGAATGTTTCTAACACAGGGGCATTTTCGATAACTCAGATTGTTCCGCACGTTTCCGATTATTAAGCAAAAGTCTTATACAACCGAGCGCACCGAATAATGCGATGATACTAGAAAAAAGGAATGCAGTAAAATAGGAATTGGAGTATTCAATCAGATAACCGATAATTGCAGGGGAAACTAATTGCCCGATGCCTAGAAATACGGTTACAAATCCCATTCCGATAGTAGTAAGTTTTGGATGAATATAATCACTTACACTGGCATTGATAATCGTCGGAACTGCCCAAAGCGTGATACCGTACAAAGCTGTAGTCAAAAGGATGAGAGTACTGTTACTTGATAAACTAAAAGTGAGAAGAAGAATACTTTGAATAAAGAATACAATCATTAAAGTAACCAAACGTCCAAATCGATCTGAAAGACTTCCCCAAATAAGGCCACTAATAATACTAGTAATTCCTGCAATCGCAAAAAAAGTACCTGCTGATGAATTCGTAAACCCCACATCTGCAATAAGATAGTCTACGAGAAAAGTAGAAAAAACTAAATAACTGAGACCATAAGTAGAATAGATTAAGCCTAGATACCACATTGTTTTATTACGGTATACATTTGTATCTAAATTTGCGTTACGTAATTCTTGAATCAATATAGAATCCTGCCCTCTTGAAATTGCTTTTAGCCCTAAATCTTCTGGTTTATTCTTTAAAAATAGGAGATTGGTAACAGCAATGATTAGAACGAGAATAGCAAGGATATACCAGCTAATTCTCCATCAGTTCGTTCCCGTTTGGGCAATTAATATAGGAACTGTAACTCCGCTAAAAACCATACCACCTCCAGAGCCAGCCATCGCTATTCCCATTGCCATTCCTTTACTTTTATTAGTAAACCATTGACCAAGTAGACCTAAAGAAGGAACATAGATTCCACCTGATGCTACACCGATAATGAAGCATCCGATAAAGGAGATATAAAAGGAATCAGCACTGGCAGTTAAGACCATTCCTGTTGAAACAAGAAATAATGAAAAAACTATTACTTTTTTCGCTTTGAATATTAGAACAAAGTGGCCTGCGACTAACACAGCAATGAGGTAGCCTAAAAAGATAGAAAGCGCTAAAAATCCGGTTTGTTGGTAATTTAACCCTAGACCATTTTTCATAAATGGAAGGATAGCACCAAAGGAAAAGCGTGCAAAACCAAGAGCTGCCAAATTACACAATGTAATCAAAATTAAGATGAACCATCCTTTATGAATATTTTTTATCGCATCCACCTCCAAGTTCTATAAAATTTAAAATACACAAGTCCCTTTATTCTATCCAGAATTTTCAAAATACTCAAGTCTATTTATTATATTCAGGATTTTTAGTAATACGATATTAACTGAGCGGTCGCTCGACTTTAATTTTAAGGGGGAAATAGTTTATGGGGGAATCTAGTATTATCTTTTTTGAATGGAAGTTTCCAAGTGCAAATATGGTTCTTATTAAGGATGAGTTTCCTATCCTAATTGATATTGGCTTGGAAGTGATGCAGTAGAAACTGAGCAATTAATTAGAGAAGCAGGTGTCTCACCAGAAGATTAGTGTTTTGCCCCTGTGTTAGATACAAACATGAAAGTTTAAATATTCATGTTTGTTTAAATTAACGTGAATCTTTCTAACATGGGGTATCTTTTTTTGGCAACAAAAAAGCTACAATCACTGAATTATCTTCAGTAATTGTAGCTTTTTAACTTCATAAATGACATTCAAACTATTGAATGGCTTTATGGAGACGGCGGGATTTGAGTGTTTTGTCCCTGTGTTAGAAACAAACATGAAAGTTTAAATATTCATGTTTGTTTAAATTAACGTGAATGTTTCTAATACAGGAGCATTTTCTATTTTTAGGCATATTTTTTGGAAACAAAAAAGCTACAATTACTGAATTATCTTCAGTAATTGTAGCTTTTTAACTTCATAAATGTCATTCAAACTATTGAATGGCTTTATGGAGACGGCGGGATTTGAACCCGCGTCCAGAAACTCTAACACTTAAGCTTCTACGCGTGTATCTTGCCTATTTAGGTTTCGCGTAGCACTATGCCGACAAGCGGGCGTTGTGTACGCTAACTTGAAAATCTCTTGCAGACAGCTCAAGTGGCACTGGCTACCGTATCCCACTAAAGTTGAGCTCTATCTAGCCACATGGGCGATGAATAGATAAAGCAGATCCGAGCTTACGCTGCGAATGCTAGGTTGTTGTTTTGTTTGCCTGTTGTTATAAGTTCCGTTTTTACGGAGCCGAGCCTCCGACGCGCAACTCAAGCTCAGACTATCCCTGTCGAATCCATAACGTCCCCGTATGGAATAAAATAAGCTTTGTTGTTACCTAGTTATTATACATCAAAAATGGTCAAATTTCAAGTGTTACTATTGATTGTACGCTTTAAATGCACGATCCATGTCACGTTTTGCTTCTTTTTTCTTCAAGACATCGCGTTTATCATACTCTTTCTTCCCTTTACCAACACCGATTAAAACTTTCGCAAAGCCGTTTTTCATATACATTTTTAACGGAATAATCGAGTATCCATCTTGCTTTGTTTCCCCAATCAATGTACTAATCTGCTTTTTATGCAAAAGTAATTTTCTCGCACGCAAAGGATCATGATTGAAACGGTTTCCTTGTTCGTACGTACCAATGTGCATATTCGAAATCCACGCTTCGTTATTACGAATGCGAATGAATGCATCCTTTAGCTGTACTTTTGCATTACGAATCGATTTAATCTCAGTTCCTTGCAACACGATACCAGCTTCAATTGTTTCTTCGATATAGTAATCATGGTTTGCTTTTTTGTTTTGTGCAAGAATTTTATTTTCTGGTTTTTTTGACATTTCATTCACCTCTCAAAACTAGAGAGATGCGACTTTCTCGCATCTCTATTTTTTCTTCGGTCTTTTACGTTTTTGCGATTTTTTCGCAATTGTTTCATAAAATTTCTTTTTCTGTTTTACTTCTTTTTTCGGACCTGGCTGAGAAGAACTCGCTCTTCCAGTACCTTCTTTTTTCTTCGCATGAATTACTTTTGGTGCTTCTTTTCTCGTACGTTTGAATGATTTTGTCATACCGACAATTTCAAAATCAATCGCTGACTCTTCTGGTTTAACAGAAGAAACACGAACTGTTACTTCATCTCCAAGTCGGAATTGCTTACCGCCACGTTCTCCGATCATCATCATTTGACGATCATCATAACGATAATAATCATCTGTCATGTTCGTCACATGTACAAGACCTTCAATTGTATTAGGCAATTCAATGAATAAACCAAAGTTCGTTACAGAACTAACAATACCCTCGAACTCATCACCGATTTTATCAGCCATAAACTGAGCTTTTTTCAGTGCATCTGTATCACGCTCTGCATCAACAGCGCGTCGTTCACGTTTAGACGTGTGCTCTGCGATATCATCCATAATTGCGCCCCAATGATTAATCGTTGCTTGTGACACATCTTCGTTAACTAAATACGTACGAATTAGTCGGTGGACGATTAAATCTGGGTAACGACGGATTGGTGATGTGAAATGCGTATAAAAATCGGTTGATAGACCAAAATGTCCTAAGCATTCCGAATAATATTTTGCTTGTTGCAATGAACGTAAAAGCATTGTAGAAATAACAGGTTCTTCTGGCATACCTTCAATGTTTTCGATAATTTCTTGTAATGCTTTTGGATGAATTTCATTTCCAGTTCCTTTAACTACTATTCCAAAATTCGTTAAGAAGTTAAAGAAGCGTTCTAGTTTTTCAGGTTTTGGATCTTCATGAATACGATATATAAATGGAACGTCCATCCATTTGAAATGTTCCGCTACTGTTTCATTCGCAGCTAACATAAATTCTTCGATTAAACGTTCAGCAACTGTACGATCACGGGTTACGACATCTATAGGCCAGCCGCTTTCATCCACGATTATTTTAGCTTCTGGGAAATCGAAATCAATCGCTCCACGTTCTTCACGTTTCTTTCTTAATACCTCAGCTAGCTCTGCCATCGTTTCAAACATCGGCACTAATGGCTTGTATCGCTCGATTAACGCTGCATCTTTTTCTTCCACTATTTTAAATACATCCGTATACGTCATACGTTCAGTTGTCCGAATCACACTTTGGAAAATCTCATGCGATGTTACGATACCAGAACCATTGATATTCATTTCACATGATAATGTTAAACGGTCCACATTTGGATTTAATGAACAAATACCATTAGACAAACGGTGCGGAATCATTGGAATTACACGGTCTGCTAAATAGACACTCGTACCACGGTCATAAGCTTCTGTATCTAGTGGAGAGCCCTCTGTAACATAGTGACTAACATCTGCAATATGTACCCCTAGTTTAAATGTACCATCTGAATTCTTAGTTACTGTAACAGCATCATCTAAATCCTTCGCGTCTGCTCCATCAATCGTTACAATTACTTCTTCACGCAAATCTCTGCGATTTTCTAAATCACTTGGTTCAATTTGATCCGGCACAGCTTCTGCTTGTTTAATCACATCTTCAGGGAAATCAATTGAAATTCCATGCTTATGAATAATCGATAAAATGTCCACACCTGGATCATTTTTATGTCCAAGAATTTGAGAAACAATCCCTGTAGCAGATTTTCTTTCATTCGGCCATTCAGTAATTTCAACAACTACTTTATGTCCTTCAATTGCTCCAAGCGTATCGCCTTTTGCAATGAATACATCCATCGGTACCTTTTTATCATCCGGAATAACGAACCCGAATCCTTTATTGTCTTGGAATGTCCCAACAACTTTAGTAGTACCACGTTCTGTTATTTTGATAATAGTTCCCTCTTGACGATCTCCGGATGTTTCTCTAGAAATACGGACAAGTACTTTGTCCCCGTTTACTGCTCCGTTTACCTCATTCGGTGGTATAAAGACATCATCTAATCCAGCTTCATCTTGTGCAACAAAGCCAAAGCCTTTTGCATGCCCGATGAACTTTCCTGATACTAGGTTCATTGTTGCTGGAGTACCATAGCGATTCGATCTAGAGCGCACAACCTGCCCTTTTTCTTCCATTTGAACAAGTGTTTTCACTAACACTTTAAAATCTTCTGACTCTACTAAACCGAAATGTTCTTCCAGTTCTTTTGTTGTTAATGGTTTATATTCATCTGTTTTCATTAATTCAAGTAGTTTTTCTTTCATATTTTCCATGTAACATCCCTCCTTTTTTAGCGTGTGCACAATTGGTGCATTTTACTCATTCCATTCCAATGCCTCTAAAAAGTTTAATATATCTTTGTTCAGCTGTTCTTTTTCAGAACCTAGTGTTATAACATGGCCAGAGTTTTCATACCAATTCAATTTCTTTTCCATAGACTCTGCTTGTTTATAAATAAAGTTAGCAGACTCAATATCAATAACTTTATCTTTTCTACCTTGTGTTACTAAAAGTGGAGCATAAATATGATCCACATTTTCTCGAACCGTATAAACAAATTCTCTTAACTCCGATAAGGTTTCCATTGGAGTTTGTCTAATTGCCTCTACTTCTTCTTCGATTTGTTGCTCTGTTTTTCCTTCATACTTTTTATATTCTCTTGCATATTTTATTATACCTTCGAACATCACATCCGTTGTTTTCATCGTCATGGGTGAGCACATCGTTACAATACCTTTAATAGGTTTTGTATACCCTAATTTCAATGAAAATACACCACCAAGTGAAAGCCCAGCAACAGCAATTTCATCATATCCTGCAGTTTTCAATTGTTCATAACCATCTTCTACATCTTGCCACCAATCAGTTGGACCAGTCTTCACTAGTTCTTCTGGTGGCACACCGTGACCTTTGTAATGTGGTGCCAAAGATGTATAGCCATTTTTCTCTAAAAAACGCCCAAGCATTCGAACATCGGACGAATTCCCTGTAAATCCATGGAGAAGCAATACTGCCCGCTTTCCTGCCTCAAAGAAAAAAGGTTTTGTCGTTTTTATCAGCATGAAAAAATCCTCCACTCTAGAACAACTAGACTTTGTTATGTATATATGAATGAATGCTTTAAGTTAAAAGAAAACGCCTAACCAATCAGAAGTCGGTCAGGCGGTTCATTCGGATTTGTTTAAAATTTAGTAACAATAATAGTAAGTAAAAAGAATATCACGGCAAGTACAATCGTCACTCTATGTAAAATAAGGTCCATACCTCGAGCTTTTTGTTTTCCAAAAAGTTGTTCAGCCCCACCAGAGATTGCTCCCGATAAACCAGCACTCTTCCCTGATTGTAACAACACAACAACGATTAATGCGAGCGATACGATGACTAGTAAAATCATTAACAACGCATGCATTTGTTCCACCTCCTGATATGAACGTTCACAATATATATAATTTTACCAAAAAATATCAACGATGACAACTACCGAGCCTATAAATAGTTGTAAAAAAACAGCCAGTGAGAATCACTGACTGTTTTTCTAGCACTTATTTTAAGTTATAAAATGTATTTTTCCCTAAGTATTGAGCACTATCATATAACTGATCTTCAATACGAAGTAATTGATTGTATTTAGCTACACGATCTGAACGAGATGGTGCACCTGTTTTGATTTGACCAGCGTTTGTTGCAACTGCGATATCAGCAATTGTTACATCTTCAGATTCACCAGAACGATGAGAAATTACTGCTGTATATCCAGCACGTTTCGCCATTTCGATAGCATCAAATGTTTCTGTCAATGTACCAATTTGGTTTACTTTCACAAGGATAGAGTTTCCAACACCTTGTTCAATTCCTTGTGCCAATTTCTTCGTATTTGTTACGAATAAATCGTCTCCAACTAATTGTACTTTTTTACCTAAACGGTCTGTCAATAATTTATGACCTGCCCAATCGTTTTCATCTAGACCATCTTCAATCGAGATAATTGGGTATTTTTCGCAAAGCTCTTCGTACCAAGCAACCATTTCTTCAGACGTTTTAACAACACCTTCACCAGTTAGATGGTATTTACCATCTTCTTTGTTAAATAACTCAGATGATGCTACATCCATTGCTAAAAGTATGTCTTCACCAGGTTTGTATCCTGCTTTTTCAATAGCTGTCATAATTGTTGAAAGTGCTTCTTCGTTTGATTTCAAGTTCGGTGCAAATCCACCTTCATCCCCAACAGCTGTGTTTAGACCAGCTTCTTTTAACACTGATTTTAAGCTATGGAAAACTTCAGTGCCCATGCGAAGTGCATGACGGAATGATTCTGCTCCAACTGGCATAACCATAAATTCTTGGATATCTACGTTATTATCCGCATGTTCTCCACCATTTAAAATGTTCATCATTGGAACTGGAAGTTGTTTCGCATTAAACCCACCCAGATACTGATATAGCGGAATATCTAAGTAGTCTGCAGCTGCATGTGCAACAGCAATGGAAACACCTAGAATTGCGTTCGCTCCAAGATTTGCTTTGTTTTCTGTACCATCTAATTCAATCATTGCATGATCAATTAATACTTGATCTAATACTGAAAAGTTTTCTTCTAACTCTTCTGCAATAATAGTATTTACATTGTCAACCGCTTTTAAAACACCCTTACCTAGGTATCTTGCTTTATCACCATCTCGAAGTTCTACTGCTTCATATTCACCAGTAGATGCACCAGATGGAACGATCGCGCGACCAAACGCACCGCTTTCTGTGAAAACTTCTACTTCTACTGTCGGATTCCCACGTGAATCTAATACTTCACGAGCTTGTACTTGTGTAATAATTGGCATTTTTAACTCTCCGTTTCGATTAGTGTATTACCTGTCATTTCAGGCGGTGTATTTATACCTAATAAGTGTAACATGGTTGGTGCTAAATCGGCTAAAATTCCATCACTTCGAAGGAAAATATTTTTTTTCGTCACGATTACTGGAACTGGGTTCGTTGTGTGGGCAGTCATTGGTTGACCTTCCATCGTCATTACCTCATCTGAATTTCCGTGGTCCGCTGTAATAATCGCTTGTCCACCTTTGGCAATAATAGCATCCACGATTTTCCCTAGACATTCATCCACCGTTTCAATCGCTTTAATAGTAGGAGCAAGCATTCCACTGTGGCCAACCATATCAGGATTTGCGAAATTTAAAATGATGGCATCAAATTTATCATTATTAACCTCCGTTAAAAGCGCTTCCGTTACTTCATATGCACTCATTTCTGGTTGCAAATCATACGTTGCGACTTTTGGAGAATTGATCAAAATACGCTCTTCTCCCGGAAATTTTTCTTCGCGGCCACCACTCATGAAAAATGTCACATGTGGATATTTTTCAGTCTCTGCAATTCGAAGTTGTGTTTTCCCATTATCCGCTAACACTTCTCCAACTGTATTAAACAAGTTTTCTTTTTCAAACACAACATCTGACACAACTTCATCACTATAATGTGTGAACGAAATAAATTTCAAATTCGTAGGATGTTTCTCACTTAATGTGAAGCTATCAAACGATGGAGTATTTAACGCCATTGATAATTGAATCGAACGATCTGGTCGGAAGTTAAAGAAAATAACTGCATCCCCAGTATCAATCGTAACAGCTGGTTTTGCACTATCTTCTATAACAAATGGAAGGACAAATTCATCTACTACATCTTCTTCATAAGAAGCAAGGATTCCAGCTGTTGCAGATTCTGCAGTCCGCCCCACTCCGTCCACAAGTGCACTGTATGCAAGCTCCACACGATCCCAACGACGATCACGGTCCATTGCATAGTAACGTCCACTAATAGAAGCAAACTTACCTACACCGATGTCTTTCATTTGTTTTTCTGTTTCTTCTATATAGCCAATGGACGTGCGGGGTCCAACATCACGTCCATCTAAAAAGCCATGAACAAATACTTCTTCTAATCCTTGTGCCTTTGCTAATTTCAATAAAGCAAATAAATGCGAATAATGACTATGAACTCCTCCATCAGAAAGCAATCCCATCAAGTGTAATTTCCCACCTGTTTGCTTCACATGCTCAATAGCAGAAAGAAGTTTCGGCTCTAAAAAGAATTCCTCATCACGAATCGATTTATGAATACGTGTCAAATTTTGATACACAACTCGACCTGCACCTATATTCAAATGTCCTACTTCTGAGTTACCCATTTGCCCATTTGGTAAGCCTACAGATTCCCCAGATGCAATGAGTGTAGCATTCGGAAACGTATTCCAATAGCGATCAAAATTAGGCTTCTTCGCTTGTGCAACTGCATTTCCGTACACTTCATGACGCAACCCAAATCCATCTAATATGATTAAAGCTACTGGACTTTTAGACATTTTCCGCTACCTCCAAAAGTTTTACAAATGATTCTACTTGTAGACTTGCTCCGCCTACTAAAGCACCATCAATATGTTCTTTTGATAATAGCTCTTCAATATTTCCAGGGTTCACACTTCCACCATATTGAATGCGAACACTGCTTGCAACTTCTTCTCCGAAACCGTCAAGAATCGTTTCACGAATTGCTTGGCATACATCATTTGCATCATCTGCTGTAGCAGTTTTCCCTGTACCGATTGCCCAGATTGGTTCATATGCAATAATAGAATTTTTCACATTTTCTTCTGAAACTCCTTCTAAAGCGGCCATGACTTGATTGGAAACAATATTTTCTGTTTCATTTTGCTCGCGTTGTTCTAATGTTTCTCCAACACAAATAATTGGCGTTAATTGATAATCAAAAGCAGCTTGCACTTTTTTGTTTACAGCGTCATCTGTTTCATTGAAATATTGACGACGCTCTGAATGACCAATCACAACATAGTTAACACCAAGGTCTTGTAATTGATGCCCACTAATCTCACCTGTAAAAGCGCCTTCTTTTTCTTCGTGCATTGTTTGTGCACCAATCGAGATAAATGTTCCTTTTGACGCTTGTACAAGTTGATTTAAAAATAATGCAGGTGCACAGATTACTGTTTCCACCTTGTTATGATCTACTTGTTTTTCTTTTAACTTGGCAACGAAATCTTCCGCCTCTGCAAGTGTTTTGTACATTTTCCAATTCCCTGCAATTATAGGTTTGCGCATACGAAACTCCTCCTTACTTATCGTTTAAAGCAGATACTCCTGGTAAATCTTTGCCTTCCATAAACTCTAGAGAAGCTCCTCCACCAGTTGAAATATGATTCATTTTATCTGCAACTTCGAATTTTTCTACAGCTGCTGCTGAATCTCCACCACCGATAATTGTGTAACCATCTGTTTGTGCCATTGCATCTGCAACGCCTCTTGTCCCTTTGGAGAATACTTCCATTTCAAATACACCCATAGGTCCATTCCAAATGATTAGCTTGCTATCTTTAATGACATCTGCATACAAAGCAGCAGTTTTTGGTCCAATATCAAGCCCCATCCAGTCCGATGGAATTTGGTCGATGTCTACCACTTTTATATTTGCATCTTTTGAAAAATCGTCCGCTATAACCGCATCGATTGGCAAGTAAAAATTAACACCTTTTTCTTTTGCTTTTTCAATAAATGACGCCGCTAGCTCGATTTTATCCTCTTCGACAAGCGATTTACCAATAGCATGTCCTTGTGCTTTGGAGAATGTATACGATAAGCCTCCACCGATTAAGATATTATCTACGCTATCCAATAAATGTTCGATAATACCAATTTTATCTTTTACTTTTGAACCACCGATAATTGCCGTAAATGGGCGTTCTGGATTTGCTAAAGCTTTTCCTAAAACATTTAGTTCTTTTTCCAGTAAAAACCCAGAAACTGCTGGAAGTAATTCAGCAATTCCTTCCGTTGATACATGCGCACGATGTGCAGTTCCAAATGCATCATTCACATACACATCAGCTAGTTTTGCAAATGCTTTTGCAAGTTCCGGATCATTTTTTTCTTCTCCAGGATGGAAGCGGACATTTTCTAATAGAATGACATCTCCGTCTTTCATCTCATTAACAGCTTGTTCCACTTCTGAACCAATGGATACATCTAGTTTCTTTACTTCTTTATTTAATAGGGCAGCTACACGTTTCCCCACTTTAGTCAAACGAAGTTCTTCCTTCACTTCGCCTTTTGGTCTTCCCATATGACTGGCAAGAATTACTTTAGCGCCTTGTTCAATCAAATAATTAATCGTTGGTAACGCTGCACGAATACGTGTTTCATCTGTAATCGCTCCGTCTTCCATTGGTACATTAAAATCTACTCGACAAAATACTCGTTTTCCTTGTAGTGCTATATCGCTCATCGTTTGTTTCGCATTCATGAGATTAAGCCTCCTTATGTATAAAAAAAATAAGGAGCGAAGGGATAACCCTTGCTCCTTTTATCCTTTTTATATTATAGAGGTTATTTAACATTCACGCTATTATAATTACAGACCCTTTTTAATCATGTGCAGAGCAAGATCAATACATCGTGCAGAATATCCTGATTCATTGTCATACCAAGATAGTACTTTCACCATATTATCTCCTAAAACCATTGTAGATAAGCCATCTACAGTAGAAGAAGCAGTGTTTCCATTATAGTCGATAGATACTAATGGAATTTCATTGTAAGACAAGATTCCTTTTAATTCATTTTCAGATGCATGTTTTAATGCTGTATTCAACTCTTCTACTGTTACATCTTTTTCAAGCTCAGCAACTAAATCAACTAGAGATACATTCGGTGTTGGTACTCGAACAGCCATACCATCTAATTTTCCTTTTAATACAGGAAGTACTTTCGCTACTGCTAAAGCTGCCCCAGTCGTAGTTGGAATCATAGACTCCGCTGCTGCACGAGCACGACGATAATCACTATGTGGTAAATCTAAAATGCGTTGATCGTTTGTGTACGAGTGAATAGTTGTCATCATTCCACGTTTTATACCAAACTGATCTTGCAATACTTTAGCCACAGGAGCTAAACAGTTTGTTGTACATGAAGCGTTGGATACAATATGGTCTGTTTCAGGATTATAACTTTCATGGTTTACACCCATTACAAATGTCGGCATACCATCTTTTGCTGGTGAAGAAAGAATTACTTTTTTGGCTCCAGCTTCAATATGTTTACTTGCTTTTTCAATTGTATTGAATATTCCTGTACACTCTATCACGATATCAATTTTATGCTCTTTCCAAGGTAAAACAGAAGGATCTTTTTCAGCAGAAACTAGAATTCTCTTTCCATTCACTATTAGGAAGTCACCTTCTGATGACACCTCTGCATTAAAAATTCCATGAACTGAGTCATATTTCAATAGATGTGCAAGCATTGCCGCATCCGTTAAATCATTGATTGCTACAACTTCAAATTCCTTTACCTCTAATGCTTCTCTGAATACTTTACGTCCAATACGTCCAAATCCGTTAATCGCTATTTTTACTGTCATCTTAAATTCCTCCTAGGGTGTTTGTGATAGAATGTGTAATATTTCATTTGCTGCGCCTTCATCCGTAACTAATACTGTTTGGGCTGGTGCTTGTTTAAAATATGATATAAGTGCTTTGGCCTTTGCAGTTCCACCAGCAACTGCTAGTAAATATTCGATGTTCATTAATTGTTTCAATTGAACGCCGATTGTTCGAATGCGGTGTACTGCTTCTCCGGCATCGTTAAAATAATAACCGAATGCTTCGCTTACAGAACCTGCTTCTTTTATGAGTTGCATTTCCTCATCGTTTGAATTTCTTCTTCTTGCCATTTCAAATGCATCACCAATACCGTGTATGATAATATTTGTTCTTTCATATAAATCCATCATTTCTTGGATAAAAGGTTCTTTCTTCATCGTAGTGTACGCGTCTTCGCTCAAACTATCCGGCATATACAACGTTCGATATGAACCATTCATTTTATCTGAAAAAAGGGAAGCAATTGTATTTGCTTGTAAACGAACGTCTTTACCAACGCCACCTCTTGCCGCGATAAACATCAAGTTTTTCCACTTCGTTGTATCATGTATAAAGTTTGAAATGGAAGCAATTGTTGTTCCACCCGTTACAGCGATGACCTTATCGTCCGTCAAAATACTTTCCAAATATTTAGCTGCTTCTTGTGACAAAAGCATTTGTGTATTTTCATCATGATCTGCATTTCCAGGTACGATTATCACTTCTTTAATACCTAGTTTTTTTGCAAGTTGTTGTTCTTTTTGGAGCCTACCTGACCATTCTCTTACTAACTCTTTAAGCTCTATTAACACTTGTGTACCTTCTGGAGTTATAGCTGCTCCATCTCTTGACACATCTATTAATCCTTGATTTCTTAATGCATCTATTTCTTTTCTTATATCTCTCTCAGTTAATCCTAATTGTTCACCTAAAACTCGTCGTCCAATCCCTTTTGTCAGTTGGATTGTTTGAAGAATACTATATCTTTTTTGTAAAAGAGTACTCATTTCAGGAATTAGCTTTACTTGTGCTGCGAGAAAAGATTCCATATGTCACTTCCTATTCTATTGAGACGTTTTTGTCCCACTATATATAAAAAAGTCCCACTTGCGTAAAAAAAATAACTTCTTCAATAAGCATACAATAGAATATGTGCATTGGCAATAGTTGTGCACTTCCAGTGGAGGTTACTGAGCGGAGTCATCTTGCGTGTAAGAGGCTCGATCTTGCGAATAAAGTATTCAATCTTGCGCATAACTCGTTCGACCTTGCGATTACGAGCTCAGACCTTGCGCCAAACAATATAAGCCACCATTTGGATGCATTATTTACATAATGCATCCAGTAATGTTGCATAATCTACTCGTCCATATTGAATAATGGAACCTTCCAATTCAACTACCGGTATCATGAGCATATACTTCTCATGTATCGCATCATCTTCTTCAATATTTATTTCATGTATGTGAAAAGGAATATCCTCTTGCACCAACTTCAACATAAGCCTAGCTTCCTCACATAAATGACAACCAGGTCTCGTATAAAATTTCACGTCCAAAACCTTACCTCCTTTCACGTAAAAAGAAGCGGCTATTAACAGACGCTTCCTGAGATTACCAACCACGACCGGCGCCGCCGCCTCCGGAACTACCTCCTCCGAAGCCTCCGAAACCGCCACTAGATCCACCACTACTTCCGCCGCCGACACTTCCTGCGCCAAACATTGTTGAACTGGACGACCTACGTCGTTTACCACCAGAACCATTACCGCCACCACCGCCAGACATAGCCGAATAGATTAAGTAAATGACAACAATAATGATAATGATCGTGGTGAATGAAAAACCTGCATCAGGTTCTTCAGGTACCACAAGTTCCCCGTCCCAACCATATTCTGTTGCGACTTCGTTATATAACACTTGATACGTTGACAGTATTGCACCTGGTACATCACCTTGTTCAAGGTATGGTAATGTATAATCATCTAAAATTCTTCCTGTTTTCCCATCAGGAAGTGCACCTTCTAGACCTTGACCTACTCCAATATAAATATCGCGATCAGTTTCTTTGTTTGGATCCATTTCTAAAATAAATAATACTCCATTATTTTTTTCAGCATCCCCAATGCCGTAACCACGCATAACATCTACTGCATACGTAGCCACGTCCTGACCACCTAATGATTCTACTACCATCACCACAATTTGAGCACCCGTAGCATTTTCAAGATTCTGTCCAAGTGTTTCTATTTCTTGCTCTTGCGTTTCCGATAAAACATCATAAAAATCTTGTACATACAATTCATTCGGCAAAGCCTCTGGATAATCTGACTTCGCTAATGTTATTAATGGAAAAATAATGCTAAAAAGAAGCGCAAGTGAGATAACACGCGCAACTTTCATCATTACTCTCCAACTCCTTCAAAATCAACTGCCGGAGCATCTTTTGCTGCTGCATCTGCTTTAAAGTATTCTTTTTCATCGAATCCAAAAATAGAAGCGACGATACTTCCTGGCAAACGTTTCACTGATTTATTGTACTCGGCCACGACTGTGTTATAGTCTCCTCTTGCTACCGATAAACGATTTTCTGTTCCTGCAAGTTCATCCATTAGTTGTCTGAAGTTTGCATCTGCTTTTAAATCTGGATAATTTTCCACTACTACCAATAGTCTGCTTAAAGCGCCAGATAATTCATCATTCGCTGCTGCTTGATCTTCCGGGCTTCCTGCTCCTGCTAATTTGGAACGAGCATCGGCTATATTGCTCAGCACTTCCTTTTCATGTGCTGCGAAACCTTTAACCGTATTTACTAAGTTTGGTATCAAATCCATTCGACGTTGTAACTGGGTTTCCACTTGTGCATATGCATTATTGACATTTTCTTCTCCGTCAACAAAACCGTTATAACTTGAGAAAAAAATACCTGCAAAGATAGCAATAATTACGAAAACAATAATAATCGGCAATAATAATTTTTTCATCTCTTCACTCCTAACTTGAGTATAGTATTCATTTACCTTTTATTATAACTTTTGAAACCAATTATAAATACGGATGAAAGAAAAATTAGTTTCAAAAAAACTCCTTTCATAAATGAAAAGAGTTTTGATGTAAGTTATTATTAAATTATGCCCTCGGCGAGGATCGAACTCACATTCCAAGCTTCGGAGGCTTGTGTGTTATCCATTACACTACAAGGGCAAGCGACTTATCTATTATACAAATATAACAGGATTAATTCAACCATATATTTGAAGGCTTAATATTTGACCTTCCTTGACCTTAATGTGTATGATAAAGTTACAACTGAGGGAACTTTTCTCAGTAATCAGCTTATCAAATCAAACCACCTTGAAGGAGGCAATCAGGATGAATTTAATTCCTACAGTTATCGAACAAACGAGCCGTGGAGAACGTGCGTACGACATTTACTCGCGATTATTAAAAGACCGCATTATTATGCTTGGAAGTGGTATTGATGACAACGTGGCAAATTCCATTGTTGCCCAACTACTATTTTTAGAAGCAGAAGATCCAGAAAAAGATATCTCTATCTACATTAACAGCCCAGGTGGTAGTATTACAGCTGGTATGGCAATCTACGATACGATGCAGTTTATCAAACCAGATATTCAAACTATTTGTATCGGTATGGCAGCATCTATGGGAGCATTCCTACTTACTGCAGGTACAAAAGGGAAACGTTATGCGCTTCCAAATGCTGAAGTAATGATTCACCAACCACTTGGTGGAGCACAAGGGCAAGCAACGGAAATCGAAATTGCTGCTAAACGTATTTTATTCTTACGCGATAAACTAAATGGCATTATGTCTGAACGTACTGGTCAACCACTTGAAGTCGTTTCACGTGATACAGACCGCGATAACTTCATGACTGCTGAACGTGCAAAAGAATATGGTTTAATCGACCATATTATTGACCGCAGCGAAATGAAAAAAGCATAATAATAATTGTACTCAAGGAAAATTTACTTTTCCTTGGGTACTTTTTTGGGTTCACTTCAGAGCGCGGTTTTCAAGGGCGAGGAGGCTCACCGCACACCCCACAGAAAGCGTCCGCTCGGAACGAAAATCAGCGCGGATCAGGATTTTATTTCACCAACGTCATATATTGTAAAACCAGAAAAACCAGGCAAATTCGCCCGGTTTATTTATTGCTCATTTGTGATAAATTTAGCCAATGCATCTACTGCTTCTTCTTCATCAGAACCATCCGCGCTTAGAGTAATAGTAATACCTCGGCTAATCGCCAAGCTCATAATCCCCATAATACTCTTTGCATTTACTTTTTTATCACCTTTCTCCAAATACACATCCGCAATATAGCGATTTGCCTCTTGCACAAATAGTGCAGCCTGTCTTGCTTGTAATCCCGTTGCTAATTTCACTTCGACTTGTTTCTCCGTCATTGTCACATGCCTCATTTCACTATATTGTCTCGCCTCTGCGAAGTGCATCTGCGATTTCATCTATTTTTCTTAGCCGATGATTAATACCAGATTTGCTAACAGTACCAGTAGAAACCATCTCACCTAATTCTTTTAGCGTCACATCTTGATATTCCACACGTAATCTGGCAACTTCTCTTAACCTTTCAGGCAACTGATCTACCCCCATTGAATTATCAATGAATCGAATATTTTCGACTTGTCGCACAGAAGCAGTAATTGTTTTGTTTAGATTAGCTGTTTCACAATTAACTAAGCGGTTTACACTATTTCTCATATCTCGAATGATTCGAACATCCTCAAATTTCAAAAGTGCACCATGAGCTCCCGTAACACTGAGAAAATCGGCAATTTTTTCTGCTTCTTTCAAATAAGCAATAAAGCCTTTTTTGCGCTCAATTGTTTTAGCGTTCAAGTTAAATCCATTCATCAAGTCTACCAATGCATCACTATGTGTTTTATATGAAGAATAAATCTCTAAATGATAAGAAGAAGTTTCTGGATTATTCACAGATCCACCTGCCAAAAATGCGCCTCTAAGATAAGCACGTTTACAACAGTTCTTTTTCACCAAATCTTTAGAGATGGAATATTCGAATTGAAAATTATCTCTTAATATTTGCAAGTCTTCTAAAAAGTCTTTTGCACCCTCACGAATACGACAAATATATACATTATTTTTTTTCAATCTCATTTTTTTTCGAACAAGTAATTCCACTCGATATGGATATAACTGCTTGATAAGTGTGTATAACCTTCTAGCGATTGCAGCATTCTCAGTTTGAACATCTAAACTTAACATTTTATTACTAAATGACATAGAACCATTCATTCGAATTAGCGCTGAGAGTTCAGCTTTTACACAACATGGTTTTGACTCTTCTAAAGTCATTTCTTTTTTTGTTTCAGACGCGAATGACATAAGCTGTCCCCTTTCTTGCCAGAGACTATAGCTTGTTATTTTAAATTTCTATAATTAACCTGCATATTCTACTAGCCATTTTGCTACTTTTATCGAATCATGACGAACCGCTCCATCATGAACGATAGAGATATCTTTTTTCACAACTTCTATATGAAGTGTTTTTAACTGTTCTATATCTATTTTAACCGGTGAAGCCATTTCTTGCTTGTATAAATACTGCACATTTTCTGGAATTTCTTCATTGCTAATTAAAATGCTATCTAAAAAATTCACTCCAACATGATCAATCAGTGCTTTTGCATGATCATATGCAGTGTAATTACTTGTTTCTCCAGCTTGCGTCATCAAATTACAAATATATACTTTCTTCGCATTGGATTGCATAATAGCCTTCGGAATATCACCAACTAACAGATTCGGTAAAATACTAGTATATAGACTTCCAGGTCCAATTGCGATAATATCAGCATTTTTAATTGCATTTAATACTTCTGGCAGCGGTTTCACATTATCAGGTGTGATAAATACTTTTTTAATTTTTTGATTGTAACTAGGAATTTTAGATTCTCCGCTAATAACTATCCCATCTTCAAACTCCGCATGCAATGTAACTATTTGATTGGCTGCGGGTAAGACTTTTCCATTGACATTTAACACACGGCTCATTTCACTTATCGCATTTGCAAAATCCCCTGTAATAGAGGTCAAAGCAGTTAGCATTAAATTACCTAATGAATGCCCTTCTAAATCCGATGAGTTAGAAAAGCGAAATTGGAACATTTCTTCTACTAATGGCTCTACTTCTGAAAGTGCGGCCAATACATTTCGAATGTCCCCAGGTGGGGGAATATCATAGTCATCCCGTAAGCGCCCAGAACTTCCTCCGTCATCTGCTACAGTAACAATTGCTGTAATATCGATTGGGAACTTCTTTAAACCCCGCAGTAAAGTAGATAATCCCGTACCACCACCAATAATAACTATTTTCTTCTGGTGTTTTGTACGACGCATTACATCAATCCTTTCTGATAGTTACATCTCGATGCGTAATAACAGTTTTATCTTCTGCTTTTAGAAGTTTACCAAAGTATTCTGCTAGAGTAACAGAACGATGTTGTCCTCCTGTACATCCAAAAGCAATGACTAACTGTGTTTTACCCTCTCGTTTATACTGCGGAATCATGAACAGAAATAAGTCCGTTAACTTTTCAATTAATGTCTTCGTATCTGACCATTTCAGTACATAACTAGATACTTCTTCATCTAAACCAGACTTTAACCGGAGTTCTTCCATATAATATGGATTCGGTAAGAAACGAACATCAAAAACTAAATCGGCATCTATCGGCATACCATGTTTAAATCCGAATGACATCACATTAATCGTAAAAACATTGCTACCCTTTTGTGAAAATTCTTCAATAATTTTTTCACGAAGTTCTCTTGGCTTCATCTCAGAAGTATTATAGATGAATTGCGCTCTACCTTTTAAATCTGAAAGCAGTCCTCTTTCTTTGTTTATTCCATCTAATGGAAGTCCAGAATTGGCTAAAGGATGAGAACGTCTTGTTTCTTTATATCTTCTCACTAAAACTTCATCTGCTGCATCTAAAAATAATACCCTCGGAGTTAGTGAAGTGGCATCTTGAAGCTTATTAATAGAATCTGCCAACGAATGAAACATTTCTCCACCGCGCAGATCCATTACAGCAGCAATATTGCGAGGTTGCTTATTGGATTCGATCATCAGATTAAGAAATATACCTAGTAGTTCTGGAGGCAGATTATCTATACAATAATACCCCAAATCTTCAAAACTTTGAATAGCAACTGTTTTACCAGCACCAGACATCCCAGTAATAATAACTACATCGGTTTCAAGTTTTTGTTGACTATCCATTACTTATTCCTCCTCTGATGTTTGCTGAATGGTTTCTTTTAATAATTTAAAATCTGACGTATATACAAATGTTCCATATTGCATTCCTTTTTCTTTCACGGCAAATAATAAATTAGTTCGATCGCCTTCAGCCATAGGAAGATTATATAACTCTTCAACAGGATGCCATTCTAAAATACCTTCTTTTGTTTCTTTAAAGGGAGTTCCTACTAAATCTCTTGCTATGAATGTAAATAACATCCACTCATTCAGATGTTGCCCATTCTCTTCAATGACCATCGTATAAATTCCTTTTAAGTGGGTATTTACAGGTTTCGTATTTGTTTCCTCTGTAAATTCGCGAATAGCGGATTCAAGTATTGACTCTCCCATTTCCATCTTGCCACCTGGAGCCACATACCAGTTACGTCTAGGTTTTTTTAATAAAAGTACCTGATTGTCTTTACATACAATTAAATTTGCAATTCGTTGCACCGACTGTCACTCCAAATCTATACTACGTTGATATCCTATATTATACATGAATTTCATAAAAAGAGGCTGCCTCATCGATTAATATCGAGAAACAGCCTGTTCAAATATTTCGTATATAAATAGGGGGATAATTTATATTCCCTACTATACACTTAGTTTATTTCAGAATGATTACAAACTGATTAATAAAATATTAATTATTTTTAAGCATTTGCAATAGCTTTATCTTTTAACTTCTCAATATAATGTTGAGCCGCTTGTGCTGCAATACTTCCGTCACCTGTAGCTGTTACAATTTGACGAAGTGTTTTTTCACGAACATCCCCTGCTGCAAAAATTCCAGGAACAGAAGTTTCCATTTCACTATTCGTTACAACATAGCCATTGTCATTTAAAATGCCTAAATTACCGAATGGTTTTGTTAAAGGAAGCATTCCTACATAAACAAATACTCCATCTGCCTCGAAGTCTTTTTCAGTCCCATCAACAGTAGAAGATAATGTTACGCTAGCAACTTTACCATCCTTACCATTAATTTCTTTTAGAGTTGTATTCCAAATGAAATCGATCTTGTCATTTGCAAAAGCTCGATCTTGTAAAATCTTTTGTGCACGTAATTCATCACGACGGTGAACAATTGTTACTTTATCAGCAAATTTAGTTAAAAATACGCCTTCTTCAACTGCTGAATCTCCGCCACCTACAACTACTAGATTTTTCCCTTTAAAGAACGCTCCGTCACAAACAGCACAATAGCTCACGCCACGTCCGCCAAGTTCCTGTTCACCAGGGATACCCATTTTTTTATACTCTGCTCCAGAAGAAATAATGACCGCTATTGCTTTATATTCTTTTCCACTAACTTTTACTGTTTTATACTGTTCGCCATCAATAATTTCTGATACGTCGCCATAAGCATATTCAGCACCAAATTTTTTCGCATGTTCAAACATTTTTGTAGATAAATCAGGGCCTAAAATCATTTCAAATCCTGGGAAATTTTCTACTTCTTCGGTATTCGCCATTTGACCACCAGGAATACCTCTTTCGATCATTAAAGTTGAAAGATTACCACGAGATGCATATACAGCTGCTGTCATTCCTGCTGGTCCTGCTCCAATAATAATTACATCATAAATTTTTTCTTCAGTCATTGTTATTTCCTCCTAAATTGCTTCTAACTTCAATTTATAGGATTTTGATACCCTCTTCAAGTATTTTGCCTATGCGTCAAAAAGAGGCAAAAATTGAATAAGTTCATTAATATATTTAGTTAGTGTGGATGTTGTAATTTCATACTGATCCGCATATCGTTTTTTCGTGACATTTTTTGCACGAGATGACTCAAACATATACTCTGTTGCAGCAGCCAATGCTTTTGGATTTTTAAAAGCATACCCTTTTTCGAGTGCGCGCTCCACTAAGACAAACCACATTTGGAACAAGTATGTGGATGATTCAGAGAGCGGCTTGAATTTGTTATATAGGATGTCAGTTGCTGCGATTGCGCGTAAAAATGCTTTTTCAGCTGGCAATTTTTCATCAAAAGAATGACCTAAAGATTGAGCTAAAAATAGTTTCTCCATTGTCGTCAGTTCGTCCACCACAATCCATTTCGGATGGGATATGATTTCTTGACGATGCTTTGTCTTTCCAAGCAAATAGAAACCGAAGATTCTTGTACTCACATTCTCATTTTGAAGTTTTTCCAGAATAAATTCCTTCTGTTGCTCTGAACCATCGTCGTTTATCTCTTGCATATGAGGTAACCAAGGTTCAAAGCCAGCTTTTTCAGGATCTATTTTTAATAAAGCTTTCCATGCATTTCTTGAAATTTCTTCATAGCCAGAGAAATAAGCTGAATGGGATAACCAAAAATAGAATCCTGGATCCCCTTCAAATCCTTTTTTCTGTAAGCTTCTTAACCATTTAAATGCTTCTTCATATTTCCCTATCAATGCAAATGTTGCCCCTAGTTTATAGCGATGCTCTACAAAATAAGGATTTATTTTCTTTAGAAATTCAACTATTTCTTCTAGTTCTTTTTCATTTTTTTCATAATAATGAATAACCGCTATATTGCATAGTGCATGTAAATTACCTCTATTTTCATCTAGTACTTGATGGAGTAAAGCTTTTGCTTGCTCTTCTTCACCAATATAAAAATAAGCAAGTGCTAAATTATTATAGGCAGCCCAAAAGTCAGGATTGTCTACAATAATCGTTTCCAACAATTCCACTGCTTCTTTAAATTTTCCAGATTCCATTAACCTCCGGGACTTCTCTTGTAAAAAGAGAGCTTCGCTTGAAGGGCTATCTGGCTCTAAACTAAGCAAATCATCTTGCTCTGTAAAGTCTACAATTTCCATCGATTCTTCGGTATATTCACCGTGAATATCCATTTCTAAATATTTTTTTGCGAATCGATGAGCATCTTTAAAGTTTCCGATATGAGCATTTACTTCTGCTAGAAAAAAAACGATTTCCGATTCATTTGGATCAATAGAATGGGCACTTCTTAATAATTCATGTGCATAATCAAATTGATCTAGTTCCATTTGCATAATCGCATATTGTAAAAGTATTAATGGATCATCTGGACTTAAATCTGCTGCTCTTTTTAAATATTTATGTGCTTTTTCAAATTGTTCTTTTTGTAACTCTTCTAAGGCTTTCTTATAGTAATATTCGCCAGTGGGTAAAAAAGAAACGATATTTTCTTTTGCTTTTTTTCTAATTTTTTTATTCAAGATAATCCTCCGAAAAATAATAAGGAACGTTATAAACGTCCCTCATCAGTATAATCTTCAGTATATCATAAACAATAATTATTTATGTGTTTTAGTATCATGTCTTTCTTGTAACACTTGTAAAAGATCGTAGAAACTTACGTTTTGATTTTCTAGTAAAACAAGTAAGTGATAGATTAAATCTGCCGCTTCCCATTTTAGTTCTTGTGAATCGTTATTTTTAGAAGCAATAATAACTTCCGAGGATTCTTCCCCTATTTTTTTACAAATTTTATCGACACCTTCATTAAATAGATACGTAGTGTACGCACCTTCAGGCAATGTTTCTTTTCTTTCTTTAATCACATTGATCAAATGAGTTACTATATTGTAACCTACTGTTTCATCAAATTTTTCTAAACTATTATGGAAGCATGTGTCTGCTCCAGTGTGACATGCAGGTCCATTTGGTAATACTTGCAGAACTAGCGCGTCTGAATCACAATCAGCTGTAATAGAGACTACTTTTTGCGTATTTCCTGATGTTGCCCCTTTATGCCACAATTCTTGTCTGCTACGACTGTAAAACCATGATTCTTGTGTTTCAACTGTTTTTGCATATGCTTCTTCGTTCATATAAGCGAGTGTTAATACTTCTCTTGTAATGGCGTGTTGTACAATTACTGGAACAAGCCCTTTGTCATCAAATGTTATATTTGTCATTTTACTTCTACTCCTCTTTCACGAACGTAGTCTTTTACTTTTTGTATACTTGTTTCTTTAAAATGAAAAATAGATGCTGCAAGTGCTGCATCTGCATTTGCTTCTGTAAATGCGGTTAAAAAATGGTCTACATTACCAGCTCCACCACTTGCAGTTACTGGAATAGAAATCGCATCTTTTACACGTTTGGTAATTGCAATGTCATAACCTTCTTTTTTTCCATCGCAGTCCATACTAGTTAACAAAATCTCTCCAGCACCAAGTGTTTCTACTTCCTTCGCCCAATCGACTGCTTTCCAATCCGATTTTTGTTGACCACCATGTGTATAAACGAACCAGTCTTGATCATCTTCTGACCATGATACATCGATTGCAACAATGATTTTATTGGAGCCAAATAATTTTGCACCTTCCGTTATGAGACTAGGATTACTGATTGCTGCACTATTAATAGAAATCTTACTAGCTCCTGCGTCCAATAATTGCTGCATATTTTCGGTAGTACGAATGCCTCCACCGACTATTAAGGGAATGGAAATACTTGCTGCTGTTTTCTTTACTACATCTAGCATGGTTTCGCGACCCTCTACCGTTGCAGAAATATCTAAAATCACTAACTCATCGGCACCTTCTTGGTCATAAAATACTGCTAGTTCTGCAGGATCTCCCGCGTCTTTCAACTCAACAAATTGAATCCCTTTAACAACTCGACCGTCTTTTACATCCAGACAGGGAATAATTTTTTTTACCATTTAGTAGCCTCCTGCAATGCTTCTGTTAGCGTAAATCGGTTATTATATAATGCTTTTCCTGTAATAACACCACGAACTGTTGTCTCTTGAGCAAGTTTGGCTACTTCTCCAAGATCTTCTAACGAGCTAATACCCCCTGAAACAATAACAGATAGACCAGTTGCTTCTGCAAGCTCTTTGTTTGCCAGTAAGTTTGGCCCTTGTAATGTACCGTCTGTTGCAATATCTGTAAAAATGACATGCTTGGCACCCTTAGAAGCAAAGTATTGTCCTACTTCTACTGCTGATTGTGTAGAGGTTTCTAACCAACCATGCGTTGCAACCATTCCGTCTTTTGCATCCAATCCAATGACGATTCTGTCTCCACCGAACTCTTCTAATAATTCGGCTACTAATTCCGGATTTGAAATAGCAAGACTTCCAATAATTACACGCGTAACACCATTGTTTAAATAATAGTTTACATCTTCTTTTGAGCGAATCCCTCCACCGATTTGAACACGTACTGGGAGTTCTTTTGCAATACGAATGACTTCATTCGCATGGATTTTTTCTCCATCTTTTGCTCCATCTAAGTCTACAAGATGAATCCAAGTTGCACCTTCATCTGCAAACTTTTTAGCCATATCAAATGGAGAATCTCCGTAGACTGTTTCTTGATCGTAATCCCCTTGATATAAGCGAACACATTTCCCGCCTTTCATATCAATTGCTGGATATACTTGAATCGTCGTCATATTATTTCTCTCCCTTATTTAAGTCAGTAGTCCTTTTGTCGAAGGTACGCCTTTTACACGTGGATCTTTTGTGATGGCATCGTCAATTGCTCGTGCTAATGCTTTGAAGATTGCTTCAATCATATGATGTGTATTTTGACCATAGTGGACGATGACATGCACATTCATACGTGCTTCCAAAGCAAATTTCCATAGGAATTCATGAACAAGTTCTGTATCGAAATTACCCACTTTTTGCGTAGGGAACTCGGCGCGAAACTCTAAATGAGGACGATTTGAAATATCAATTACTACTTGAGCAAGTGTGTCATCCATTGGTACGAATGCATTTCCATATCGTTTAATACCTTTTTTATCGCCTAGTGCTTCTTTTAGAGCTTGACCAAGTACAATTCCAATATCTTCTGTCGTGTGATGATCATCGATATATGTATCGCCATCAGCTTTAATAGTTGCGTCGAATAAACCATGCTTTGTGAATAAATCAAGCATATGATCCATGAATGGTACACCAGTATCAATCTCTGCTTTTCCTTCACCATCTAGATCAATTTCTACCCATACCTTTGTTTCGTTCGTCATTCTTTCTATTTTAGCAGCTCTTTTATTTGTCAATTTAAGTCCCCCTTATTCCAACTTCTCGATTCCACTGACCGAGCATGTCCTTCTAATTGCTCCATTCTTGCTAAACGAGCGATTTTCGGATATTGCTCTTTCCACATTTCCTCGGAATAATAAACAACACTTGTTTTTTTCAAAAAATCATCTACGCATAATCCACTTGAAAATTTAGCCGTACTATTTGTTGGCAGAACATGGTTCGTACCAGCGAAATAATCACCTACTGCTTCACTACTAAATCTTCCGATAAATATTGCGCCTGCATGCTTCACTTGTTCTGCAACTGCTTCTGCATTTTTAGTGATGATTTCTAAATGCTCCGGTGCTAATTCATTGACTGCATCAATTGCTTGTTCCAGCGATTCTGCAACATAAATATGTCCAAAGTTTTCAATCGAAGCTCTTGCAATTTCTTCTCTTGGTAATTGTTTTAATTGTTTTTCTACTTCAAGCGCCACTTGTTCTGCAAGACTTTCACTTGTAGTTATAAGGATGGAGCATGCAAAACGATCATGCTCTGCCTGTGCCAATAAATCAGAAGCTACTTCATCTGCATACGCTGTTTCATCCGCAATAACAGCAATTTCACTTGGGCCTGCAATCATATCAATTGCCACTTTCCCAAATACTTCTCTTTTAGCAAGAGCTACATAGCTATTCCCAGGACCTGTAATTTTATCGACAGCAGGAATAGAATCTGTCCCATAAGCAAGAGCTGCAATTGCTTGAGCTCCCCCTACTTTATAAATTTCAGTCACTCCAGCAATTTTTGCTGCTACTAATACCGAGGCTGGTAACTTCCCTTCTTTAGAAGGAGGAGATACGATTACGACACGTTCCACTCCTGCAACTAATGCTGGAATGGCATTCATCAATACAGATGAAGGATACGCAGCAGTTCCACCTGGTACATACAATCCAACTGAATCTAATGCAGTAATTTGATATTTGATATACGAGTTTTTTGCTAATGGAAAATCTATATTTTGACGAGATTGTTTTGAATGGAATGCACGAATATTTGTTGCAGCTTCTTCTAAATCTTGGATTAACTGCCCATCGAAACTCTCAAAAGCTTCGTCTATTTCATTCTGCGTCACTTTTAAAGAAGTTAACTTCGCGCCATCCCACTTTTCAGTGTAAGCAAAAAGTGCTTTGTCTCCATTCTTTTGCACATCTTCAATCACTTGACGAACTGTTGTTAAATGATCTACATTTGCTTGTTCCACTGAGCGTTGTAACGAAATACTATCGGTTAGTTTTGATATTTTCATCCGGCTTCGCCTACCTTTTATTCATTCCATTTTTTAATTGTGCAACAAATTGTCTAATTCGTTCATTTTTCACTCGATAACTAACAGGATTTACGATCAAACGAGAAGAAATATCGACGATTTTTTCATATTCAACTAAGCCATTTTCTTTTAGCGTTTGTCCTGTTGAAACGATATCGACAATACGATCTGCAAGTCCAATCATTGGTGCTAATTCAATCGATCCATTAAGCTCAATAATTTCCACTTGCTCGCCTTTTTCTTTATAAAAGTTCGTTGCAATTGTTGGATATTTTGTTGCCACACGTGGAGCAATGTCATCCATTTGCGTGTTAGGTAATCCTGCGGTAGCAATATAACAATTACTAATATGTAAATCCAACAATTCGTGGACATCACGATGCTGTTCTAATAATACATCTTTTCCTGCAATTCCGATGTCTGCAACCCCGTGCTCCACATAAACAGGTACATCCATTGGCTTAGCTAGAATGAATTGAATACGTTCGTTTGGTGCCTCTACGATTAACTTTCTAGAGTCATCTATTTCACTTGGCAGATCAAATCCAGCATCGATAAACATTTGATACGCTTCTTCAAAAATACGACCTTTTGGCATTGCAATAGTTAATTCATTCACGTTAACGAACCACCTTCTGAGACCATTATTACTTCATCAAAGTTTTGTTTAAATACATCTAAATCAAGAACACTCGCTGCATACTGAAGTGTCACTCTTTCAGACTTACTTCTTCTTTCCTCTGCAAGCTCATTCGATTTTTGATAAAATCCCTCTTCGAATAAAATAAGTGTATGCTTTTCTTTTACTGTTTTATCTGGCAATACTTCTAGCAGTCTATCTACACGTATTCCAAATCCTGTTGCTCCAACTTCTTCATCAAATAATCTAAATAACTCATCATATCGACCACCACTACCAATCGGGAAACCACTTCCTGCTGCATGAATTTCAAACAACATACCTGTGTAATAACTCATATGACTAGCTAATGTGAAATCAAACGAAATTAGTAAAGGATCACTCAGTTGAACATTAAGTAACTTTTGAAGTGTTTCAACATGATCTAGTAATACTTGCTGCTCGTCTGTTAAAAACGTTCTAAAGTTTTGCAATGGTGATGCTTCAATAGAAGATTCAACCATGCGAGTAAGCTGTCCTTTTTGTTCTTCTGTCAATTGTAACTCTTCTAACATTTCTTCAAAACCTACAAAGTTCTTTTCTACTAATAATTGGCGCAATGCACTTACTTGCTCTTGGTTATTCGTGTTGTTTTCTAAAATAGCTGTCAATATTCCTGCATGACCGATTGTAATACGGAAGCTTTCTACTCCAAGCGCCTTCAAAAGCTCAGCTGCAGCGTTCACTATTTCACTATCACCATATGCACTAAAGTCTCCTATTAATTCAAGACCTAACTGCTCAAATTCTGCTGGTCTTCCACCCTCTTGTTGTTGGGCACGAAACACGTTTGCAAAATAAGCTAAACGCAATGGATTCTTTTCTTTTAACAACTTAGATGCCGCAATACGCGCTATTGGAGTTGTCATATCTGGTCTTAGTACAAGCATTTCTCCTTGATTATCTACTAATTTAAAAAGGGAGGATTCATCAATTGCAGATGCCTTCCCGATTGTTTCAAAATATTCGACACTTGGTGTTTTGATAAAGTCATATCCTTTATTTCGGATAAAATCTCTTGCGGTTGAACGAATATATTCTTTTTGTTCAAAAACTTTTGGAAATGAGTCTCTCATTCCTAACGGTTTTTCGAACATTTGAATCTTGCTCATCAAATCACTCCTAAATTCACTTTAGTACACTAGAGAACTAACGCGTTAAATTAAATAAATTTTAACGCATATTATTCATTTAGTCAAATCACATTTGTTGAACTGATTATTCAAGAAAGTATCTTTAGTAAAAAAAGCTATCTTTCCGCCCTGAAAGATAGCTTTTTTATATATTTTTGCCTTTACGTTCTTGCATTTGTTCTTTCGTGTAAATAATGCGCATTGGATTACCACCAACAAAGCACCCTTCTGGAACATCTTTATTGACCAGTGTTGCAGCCGATACTATTGCATCGTTCCCAATGGTTATGCCAGGCAAGATGGTTGTATTTGCACCAACCAATACACGGTCTCCGATAATAACATCGCCAATTCGGTATTCATCAATTAAATATTCATGCGCTAAAATAGTTGTATTATAGCCAATTACTGAGTTTGCACCGACTTTAATTCTTTCAGGGAACATCACATCCACCATTACCATCAATGCAAATGATGTCTCTTTTCCTACTTCCATTTTCAAAAACGTTCGATAAATGAAGTTCTTCCAGCTCAACACAGGAGAATACCTTGCCGATTGGATAAAAACAAAATTTTTCACTACTTTCCAAAAAGGAACTGTATCATATACATGCCATAACGAATTAGCCCCACTTACAGGATACCTTTTCGTTTTTCTCATACTGGCTGTCCTTCCACAATTGCAAGCAAATCAGTAATATGATGGAGCATATAAGTAGGATGGAAAGTCGCTAAAAAGTCTTCACCTTTTATGGACCATGCAACAGCAGCTGTATCTACCAATGCATTTTGACCTCCTACAATATCGTGATAATTATCCCCAATCATTAATGCATTTTCTTTTGCAATACCTAATCTTTGCAAAGCAAGTTCAAGTGATTCTGGATCTGGCTTCGTATTTTTAACATCCTCTAATCCAACTATTGTATCAAATAAATGTTGACATTGAATTATTTTTAATCCTTTTTCAATCATGACCCTTCTTTTGGTCGAAACAATTGCAAGCTTATATCCCTTTTCTTTCAACAGATGAAGCGTTTCTGCAACTCCTTCAAATCCTTCAACCATTTCATCATGCATTTTTTCATTCCATGCCTTATAAGAAGCTGTTAACTCGTCAATTTGTGTCGAATCTACGCTAGAAAATGTGTCTTCCAACGAAGGTCCTAAAAAAGGGATAACAGCTTCTCTATCGTATTTCCCGGGAAATTTTTCTCCTAAAACATGTAGAAATGTGTCGATTATTAATTCATTTGTGTTAATAAGTGTACCATCTAGATCAAATAATAATGCTTTGTATACACGCTTACTCATAATGTCGCCACTTCCTTTTGTTTACTACTCTCAGCCCTTCTCCATGCAAAGGCTACTACAATCGTTAGGATAAATGCCGTTGAAATTCGAATTAAAAATAAAGGTAAAATAGGGATTCCTAAAGGAATGAATATAAGTGTGTCTTCCACTATAGCATGACATGCGATGAGGAAAATAAAAGCAAGCGTTGCATCTTTTTTACTTACTCCATCCTCTCGCACAGCTTGAATCATCACGCCTGCTCCGAATGCAAGACCCATTACAAGACCTGCAACCAACGTCAACGAGGCATTCGGCTGCACACCAATAATTTTAGTAAATGGTGCGATCGCATTGGAAAGCTTCTGTAAATAATTACGCTCTTTCAAGAATTGAATGATGACCATTAAAGGAATGACAATTAACGCAAGTTGTACAACTCCAAATGTTGCTTTTTGTAAACCAAGTAAGATAATCTCTCCCCAGCCATCAGGTACTTGCTGAGAGACCGAAGTAACTCCGTACTTCGCAATCTCTCCTCCACCTTTCCAAAATACATTAATGAGTATTGCAGAAAGAATAGCAAGTCCAAAACGCACTACTAATACAACCCAAAGCTTGACGCCAACCCGCAAAGCAACTGCTGTTTCGATAAATATATTATGTGAAAAGGATAACATCGTCGCTAATATAAATACTTCTTTCACCGTCAACTCTAATGATAAAATCCCTGCAATTCCTGCATATAGATTAAGTGCATTCCCTAAAACAAGTGGAATAGCAGCTTCTCCTCGAAGTCCAAGTAAGCCCATAAAAGGAGATATTAAATCAATGATCCAAGGAAGAACAGGCGTATATTGCAAAATAACGACAATTAATGTGATAGGGAAAATTACTTTACTTAATGTCCAAGTAGTTTTCAGTCCTGCTAATAGACCTCTTTTCAGTATCCCCATGTTTGTTCACTTCTTTCTTTACTTATCTAAATAACGAACGATAGGTTTAACCTTTGCTCTTCTGTAGAAAAATAGGACAATTGCAATGACAATCGTTACTAAGGAAACAACTTGTGCAGTTCGTAAATCCCCAATTATATAGAGGCTATCTGTTCGCATTCCTTCTATAAAGAAGCGTCCAATAGAATACCAAGTTAAGTAAAATAAGAACATTTCGCCGCGTAGTAAGTTTACTTTCCGAAGTACTAGTAATAGCAACAATCCAACTAAGCTCCAAACCGATTCATATAAAAAGGTTGGATGATAATATGTACCATCAATATACATTTGATTGATAATCCAATCAGGAAGGAAAAGATTTTCCAAAAATCCTCTTGTAACTTCTCCACCATGTGCTTCTTGGTTTATAAAATTACCCCATCGTCCAATTAATTGTCCGATTAATATACTTGGAGCAAGTACATCTGCTACCTTCCAAAAAGACGTTTTTCTTTTTTTCGTAAAGACGTATGCAGTGATGAATGAACCTATTAATGCCCCATGAATGGCAATTCCACCATTCCATATTTCAATGATTTTCCCTGGGTTTTCACTATAAAAATCCCATTTGAAAATGACATAATATATACGTGCAGAAATAATCGCTATTGGCACTGCCCATATTAGTAAATCTGTTAAATAATCTGGATGAAATCCACGTTTAACCATTTCTCGTTGTCCCACGATAAATGCTAAAATAATACCAAAAGCAATTATTGCTCCGTACCATCTTATTGTTAATGGTCCTAACGAAAATGCTATTGGATCAATAGCATGTAATAAGATATTCATTTGAAACTCCTCTCAATTCATAACCTAGTAGTTTAGTTTTCATTTCCCGTAATCACATTATCTAATCGTTTCGCAAAATCTTCTGCTGCATTTACGCCCATTCGTTTTAATCGATGATTCATTGCTGCTACCTCAATAATGACTGCCAAGTTTCGCCCAGGTCTTACTGGAACCGTAAGCTTCGTTATGGGAGTATCAATGATTTCCATCTTCTCTTCTTCTATTCCAAGTCGATCATATGGCTTTTTCTCATCCCATATTTCTAATTCAATTATTAGCGTAATACGTTTATACGATCGAATAGCACTTGCTCCAAAAAGTGTCATAATATCAATAATCCCAAGCCCTCGAATTTCAAGAAGATGTTCGATTAACTTTGGTGCACTTCCTACGAGCATATTCTCGCCTTCTTGCCTAATTTCTACACAATCATCCGCAACTAAACGATGTCCTCTCTTTACTAATTCAAGCGCTGTTTCACTTTTACCTACTCCACTTTTACCAGTGATTAATACTCCAACACCGTATATGTCTACCAATACACCATGAACTGCTGTTGTTGGAGCAAGTTTACTTTCTAAAAAATTCGTAAGTTTACTTGAAAACCTAGTTGTAGGCATCTTTGTTGTTAATACCGGCACTGATTTTTCATTTGAAGCAAAGATTAACTCCTCTGGAACTTCCATATCATGTGCAATAATAATAACCGGAGTATCTAGTGCACATAATTTCATCATTCGATCTTGTTTTTCTTCCGGTTCTAATAAGCCTAAAAAAGATATCTCTGTTTTTCCTAATAATTGAATCCGATTGGATGGATAATGCATAAAATAACCCGCTATTTCAATCCCTGGTCGAGAAATATCGCTGATTGAAATATGACGTCCAATACCTTCTTCTCCACTCACGAGTGATAAATTGAATTGGTCTTTAATATCTTTCGTCGTTACATGGGTCATCATTCTTAACTCCTTTCACGCTTCTGTTTTTACATAGTTCTTATTTTAGCATGATTATTGAAAAAATTTGTATCCAATCACCTTTATTCTCTATTTATTTAATAAAGAAGAGGCGCACTGCTCCAAAGTGAATATCGGAAACATAAGTTCAAACAGATTTAGAAAAAAGCTTGAAAAACTACAAAAAAAAGACTGCCGCAAAAAATCAGTTTTACTGACTTTCTGGACAGTCCCGCGACAAATAAATCAATCAATTATAGTCTTCACCAACGTCATTTGATAAAGAACTGCTTTTTCTATTGATTTGATTATTCGCCTTCACTTGTATAACGTATTACAACAGATCCTGTTTTAGCTTCACCATGTACACGAAGTGGTTCTGATTCGTTCTCTAGGATTTTAGTAAATACAACTTTTTTGTGTAGCAATTGTTCCGATTGATTTAGATGCGTTACATCGGGTAGTTGAACGTCTAGTTTCCCCATTTGGGATGTTGCTTCCCCTTTTAAAGAAACATCTTTTGGTACATATAATTCGACATTCCCTGCAATAGCAGTTCCTTCGACTTTACGAGCTTCTTTTGCTTTTGTCGTTAAAATTACATGTCCGCTGACAGATGAACCTTCTATTTCTTTCAGATTACCATCTACATAAATTCGACCATTAACCGTTTCTACTTCAATGGATTCGCCTTCCACATCTTGAACTTGAACAGAACCATTTACAGTTTCGATGTCTCCTTGACCAAACTTCAGTTCATTCCAGTTTATTTTTCCGTTCGTTGTTTTCACTTTAATCGAGTTGGCTTCTAATTGTTGTGCTATGAAGTCTCCATTAAAAAGACGTACGGAAATCTGATTGTATGCTTTTTTTGGTACATATAACACTACTTGAACAGACGTAGTTTTCAAATCACTATACATACGTAATTTGTTTCCTTCTGTTGTAAAAACAAATTCACTATTAAAATGAGTTTTTGCTTCTTCTTCCGTAGAGTTTTTATACGATTTCACCGTCACATCTGCATATGTTGTTGCATCTTCCGATGGGTATATCTCCACTTTACCATTTGCAATATCGATAGAAATATCATCGAATTGTGCATCCTCTTTTACTACTTTTTCTTGAAATACTACTGGTTCTCCAAATGGCATTTCAAAATCAAATTGTTTTATTTTCTCAACTGTTCCTTGCATAAATTGCATGAAACGTTCTCCAACTACCGTAAAATCTCTTTTTAACTCGTCTATAAAATCCGCATTTTCTTGGGTGTATGGTTCTTTTTTAAATTCTTCTTTTACTTCTGGTGTTATGACTGTAGATTGATTACCAAGAACCTCTAACAGCTCTTTCGCTTCTTGTGCCGTGAGTACGCCATTTTCAACCATATCCAAAATACGTTTCGTTTCTTCTTGCATAGTGAAAGACCTCCTCATAAATTCTAAGTGCGAAACAATTTACTTACTATACTTAATACGAATGAAAAAATAAAAAGTTTCATTTAAGATTTTACAGCAGTAGATTTCTTTTCTGTTGCTTTGGACACAACATCATCCATTCGTTTACGATCTCTTTCTAAAACTGATTTTAAATACTTCCCAGTATATGATTTTTTGTTTGCAGCAATTTGTTCTGGTGTCCCAACAGCCACAATCATGCCGCCCTTATCTCCGCCCTCTGGACCTAAGTCAATCATATAATCCGCTGTTTTAATAACATCTAGATTATGTTCAATAACCAATACGGTATCACCATTTTCGACTAGTCTTTGAAGAACAGTGAGTAGTCGAGCGATATCATCCACATGCAATCCAGTAGTTGGTTCATCTAAAATATAAAATGATTTTCCATTTGAACGCTTATGCAGCTCAGAAGCAAGTTTGACACGTTGCGCTTCTCCGCCCGATAGAGTAGTTGCGGATTGTCCTAACTTCATATAGCCTAATCCAACGTCCGCGATTGTCTGTATTTTCCTACTAATTTTCGGATGATTTTCAAAAAATGTACATCCCTCTTCAACAGTCATTTCTAATACGTCTGCAATACTTTTTCCTCTATAGTGAACTTCTAATGTTTCTCGGTTATATCGTTTTCCATGGCATACTTCACAAGGAACATAAACATCTGGCAAGAAATGCATCTCAATTTTGATAATTCCATCTCCACGACAGGCTTCACATCGTCCACCTTTTACGTTAAAACTGAATCTTCCTTTTTTATAGCCTCTTACTTTTGCTTCATTAGTCACTGCGTACAAATCACGAATATCATCAAAAACACCTGTATATGTAGCCGGATTCGATCTTGGTGTACGACCAATTGGAGCCTGGTCAATATCAATGACTTTTTCTAATACTTCCATGCCTTCGATGCCTTTGTTTGCTCCAGGTTTCACTTTGGAACGATTCAGTTTTTGCGCCAGGGACTTGTAGAGGATTTCATTTACAAGTGTACTTTTCCCTGATCCTGAAACACCAGTTACTGCTATAAATACACCTAAAGGAATATCTACCTTGACATTTTTTAAATTATTTTCAGTTGCACCTTTAATCTTTATAAAACGACCATCAGGTTTTCTTCTTTCGGTAGGTAGAGGAATAAACTTTTTCCCACTCAAATACTGCCCTGTAAGTGACTTTGTATTTTTCATTACCTGTTCAGGAGTTCCCGCGGCAACAATTTCCCCTCCGTGGATACCTGCTCCAGGACCAACGTCGATTAAATAATCAGCTGCCATCATTGTGTCTTCATCATGTTCTACGACGATTAATGAATTTCCAAGATCACGCATACTTTTCAGCGAGCTAATTAGCCTTTCATTATCACGTTGATGTAGTCCTATTGAAGGTTCATCTAAAATATATAAAACTCCTGTCAATCTAGAACCAATTTGTGTAGCCAGTCGAATTCTTTGCGCTTCCCCACCTGATAATGTACCCGCTGCACGACTCAGTGTGAGATAATCGAGTCCAACATTTTCTAAAAACCCTAAGCGTTCATTAATTTCTCTGAAAACAGGCCGAGCAATTTGTGTATCCTTTTCTGATAATGTTAACTGTTTGAAAAACTTATTGGCATCTTCAATTGAAAATTGCGTAACTTGTCCAATATGTAAAGAATCAACTTTCACAGCTAATGTTTCGGGTTTCAACCGATAACCTTTGCAAGTTGGACAATTATGTTGTCCCATGTATTTTTCCATCTGTTCTCGAACATAGTCCGATGAAGTGTCTTTATAGCGACGTTCTATATTGGAGAGTACCCCTTCAAATTGAATTTGACTATCACGTACTTGTCCGAATTCATTTTCATAATGGAAGTGTATTTTATCTTCCCCTGATCCATGCATGATTTTATTCCACTGGTCAATCGGTAATTTTTCTACCGGCACATTCATTTTAATTTTATAATGTTTGCAGACAGCTTCTAATAGTTTTGGATAGTACTGGGAACTGGTTGGTTGCCATGCAAGAATTGCACCTTCTTCTAGCGTTAAGCTTTTATCTGGCACTACTAACTCTGGATCGACTTCTAGTTTTGTCCCAAGACCATCGCATGCTGGACAAGCACCAAATGGGCTATTAAACGAAAACATACGAGGTTCTAGCTCCCCAATAGAAAATCCACAAATCGGACAGGCATGGTGCTCACTAAATAGAACTTCTTCATGTTCCATTACGTCGATTAGTACTCGTCCATCTGCGATTCTAAGCGCTGATTGTATCGAATCGCTTAACCTTGGAGCTACGCCTTCTTTCATTACAATTCGGTCTATTACTACTTCTATATTATGTTTTTTATTTTTATCTAAATTAATATCATCATCTAAGTCTATTAATTCCCCGTCGATTCGAACGCGTACATATCCTTGTTTCTTCATTTCTTCGAATAATTTTATATGCGTTCCTTTACGTCCCGAAACAATTGGAGCCAATATTTGCATCCGCGTTTTTTCAGGATATTCACTTAAACGATCCACCATTTGTTCTATTGTTTGGGAAGAAATTTCTGTTCCGTGTGTTGGACAGATTGGTTTCCCTACGCGGGCGAATAATAATCGGATATAATCATAAATTTCCGTTACCGTACCTACAGTAGAACGAGGATTTTTACTTGTCGTTTTTTGGTCAATTGATATAGCAGGTGATAATCCCTCTATAACATCGACATCTGGTTTATCCATTTGTCCTAAAAACTGTCTTGCATACGATGATAAAGACTCTACATATCGTCTTTGCCCTTCCGCATAAATCGTGTCGAATGCTAAAGATGATTTTCCAGAACCGGATAATCCTGTCATGACAACTAGTTTATCTCTAGGAATTGTCAAACTAACATTTTTTAAATTATGTGCTCTTGCACCTTGTATCACAATTTCTTGGTTTTTCAACAGGTATCATCCTTCCAGCTTAAGTTCCAGGATTGCATCGCGTAATTCTGCAGCTCGTTCGAAATTCAATGCTTTGGCTGCATCCTTCATTTCTTTTTCTAGATTATCTAATAGCTTCACTTTTTCTGCTTTTGTTAATGCTTTTCCACTCAATAATCGTTGCGCGTAAGTTTCTTGCTCTTCTGCAACTTGAGATGCACGTATAACATCACGTATTTTCTTCACAATCGTTGTTGGTTTAATTCCATGTTTTTCATTGTATTCCATTTGAATCGTACGACGCCGAGATGTTTCATCAATCGCTTTACGCATAGAGTCAGTCATTCTATCGGCGTACATAATAACTTCCCCGTTTGAATTTCTTGCTGCTCGTCCCGTTATTTGAATTAATGAACGCTCTGAACGTAGGAATCCTTCTTTGTCAGCATCCAATATAGCTACAAGAGATACTTCAGGTATATCTATCCCTTCTCTAAGTAAATTTATACCAATCAGGACATCATACGTTCCTAATCGAAGTTCTCGAATAATTTCAATTCGTTCTAATGTTTTTATGTCTGAGTGTAAATACTGCACTTTAATACCGATTTCTTTTAAATAATCGGTTAAGTCCTCAGACATTTTTTTCGTCAAAGTAGTGATTAATACTCGTTCATTTTTCGCAGATCGCTCATGTATTTCATTGATCAAATCATCAATTTGCCCTTCAATTGGCTTCACTATAATGACCGGATCTAACAGTCCTGTCGGGCGAATAATTTGTTCAACCATCTCTGGTGTATGTTCTAGTTCATATGGTCCTGGCGTTGCAGATACAAATACAGCTTGATGCACATGATCTTCAAATTCCGCAAATGTTAATGGTCTATTATCTAGTGCTGATGGTAGTCGAAATCCATAATTTACGAGCACCGATTTACGCGCTTGGTCTCCATTAAACATTCCTCTTACTTGCGGTAATGAAACATGACTTTCATCTACTACTAGTAAAAAGTCTTTTGGAAAATAGTCCATTAATGTATAAGGTGTTACTCCCGCTTCACGAAGAGTTAAATGACGAGAGTAGTTTTCAATTCCAGAACAGAAACCCATTTCTTCCATCATTTCTAAATCATAGCGTGTTCGCTGCTCTAGTCGTTGTGCTTCTAACAGCTTATCCTCACTGCGTAAAATTTTTAGCCGCTCTTCTAATTCTATTTCGATGTTTTCAAGTGCCAGTTTCAGCTTTTCTTCCCGCGTAACGAAGTGGGATGCTGGGAATATGGCTACATGTTCTCGTTCCAACAAGATTTCTCCTGTCAGTGCATTTACTTCTCGAATTCGATCGATTTCATCTCCAAAAAACTCGACTCGAAGACATTTTTCATCGCGTGACGCTGGGAAAATTTCTACTACATCTCCACGTACTCGAAAAGTACCACGTTTAAAGTTAATGTCATTTCTTTCGTATTGAATGTCGACTAATTTTCTCAATAATTGATTTCGTTCAATTTCCATCCCTGTTCGAAGAGAAACAACCATTTCTTTATACTCTTCTGGATTACCAAGACCATAAATGCACGAAACAGATGCGATAATGATGACATCTTTTCGTTCAAATAACGAGGATGTTGCAGAATGTCGTAGCTTATCAATTTCCTCATTTATACTTGAATCTTTTTCAATAAATGTATCTGTTTGTGGAACATATGCTTCTGGTTGAAAATAGTCATAATAACTTACAAAGTACTCCACTGCATTGTTTGGAAAGAACTCTTTAAACTCACTATAAAGTTGACCCGCAAGCGTTTTATTATGTGCCATAACTAGCGTCGGTTTGTTTACTTGTTGAATTACATTAGACATCGTAAATGTCTTCCCAGTGCCTGTTGCACCGAGTAATGTTTGATGTTTTTTGCCTTGTTTTATGCCATCTACTAGTTCTTGTATTGCGGATATTTGGTCTCCTGCTGGCTCATACGGTGATTGCAAATCAAAAATACTTTCCATATTCACCCTCCTACACTTCTATTATTTTCAGTTTACCATAATCTCTTTTTGAACACGAAGAAAACGAACGTATGTTTTTTCGTAAACATAAGAAAAAGCCGCTCTGCATAAGCGGCTTTGCTTTATGTTTAATTTACTTTTTGTAAATGATGTAACATATCTGTATATTTTATAAAAGCTACTTGATCTTTACCGTCCAGTGCCTCGTCTATTAACTTGACTAATCGATATTGACTTTGTTCCCGGTGGATAATGTTCAAAAACATATCAAGATAAATTTCATTTAACAGTTTTTCAGCGGAACTTTCTTTTCCTGTCTGACTCATTGCTTTTAAAAAATCCGTATATGAATATTGTTTGTCCATCTCCATCACCCCGATGCCTTTTTTTTATTATATAAAAATTAAAGCAAAGTTGCAATCCTTTTGTTTAAATATTTAGAAAATTTAAATCTCTTTACAAAGAAATAACATTAGAAAAAATGGTTTGGTATTGATTTCCTCCAAATATTAACTATAATTTAGCTATAACTAATTAAGGAGAGGAAAATAGATGACTATATTAAAAAATGAGCCACCTTTCGTAATTTCTTTTGAAACAGCTGTTTTAGAGTCAATTAGAGTTCAAAATAAGGTATTCACAAGAGTTACCCTTAACTCAGGAGAGGAATTTGTCGTAAATCTAAAGCCCTATGACATTATTAAAAAGTCTTGTTCACATTATGGGACTATTATTAAGTTAGTTAAAAAAAATTCACGGGATGCAATTGGAAATGTCTATAAATTACCCTTGGTTATATCACATGACTTTGGAATCCCGTGTATTTTCTTCCCTTTGTTATCGGAAAAGTCAGACTTTAACGTATGGTTTTCTTTAGATGCTATTCAAACATTTTCTTCATCTGATGATGGTGGATCCTTAATTTTTCTGAAAAACGGAAAAATTATACCAGTCAATTGTTCTCCGACTACTATGACTACACAATTCGCTCGTTCCTCTACGTTAAAAAATATTCATCAAAGTAAAATGAGAAAACTTTCGTCCAATTCTCTGGTAACAGAAATCGAACCTTTTTGATTGATTAAAATACCTTTTCTACAATGGCAAAATAAATAGAAAGTAACTCTTTAACTCGATTCCGGAGACGAACATTTAAATAACGACGATGTTCTTCGTAACCACCATGAAAAAACACATATTCTGTAAACATATCATCCCCCTCACCTCTAAGAACTTGCATACTATGCTTTTTTTAATAAACACGTGTTTCTTTTAACTCTTTTTGTACTTGCTTTGTTGCTCCTTCAACTATTGTTATATATGGTCGTTTCAATTTAAAAGGACCGCTTTCAAAAATTGTTCGGTCTTTCTCTAAAATTGTCAAAACCATTGGGAGATAAATCATATTTTCTAAATAAGGTATCGCCTCATCTAGTATAAGCGGCATAATTTCTCCTCCCCTTCACATAGAACACTTGTTCTTTTTATTGTACAACTTTTAACAAATAATGCAACCTCATCTGAATTTTTTTTTCCTGCACAAGAAAAAAACTGACATCTCATACGAAATGGCAGTTTTTTTGGTTCTTTATCAAATGAAGTTGGTGAAGAATTTTAGTCGGCTATAATTTATTTATTTATTTATTTATTTATTTATTTATTTATTTATTTATTTATTTATTTATTTATTTATTTATTTATTTGTCACGGGACTGTTCAGAAAGTCAGTAAAACTGATTTTCTGAGGCAATCTTTTTTCTATATCTAGTTGAACTTATGTTTCCAATATTCACTTTGCTGATTTTCGTTACGAGCGACGAGGAGGCTCACCGCACGCCCCACGGAAGGCATCCGCTTGTAACGAAAATCTGCGTGGCTCAGGATTTATTTACGATCTCCCCACTTCAGTTGCCCATGCACCTGCTTCTATATATATTATTCAAGGTCGTATGACTTACATTCAATAGATTCGCCCCAGTAATCATGTCGTCCCATCGTACTTCTTCACATGCAATTGCTAAATCTAAAAATGGTTTCCTAATTGTTTTCATTCCAATAAGTGTTTCTGAAACATCATCAGTAAGAGGGACTTCGTTGAGTAATTCTAACATCGGACGATGGAATATTATATCCATTAAAGAAAACATTCCTAATAAGAGAGCTTTCTATAAGGACCAAGCTACCACCTGAATTCTTGTTTTTAAACTCACGAAGTAATAGGACATACAACCAATGTTTCAGTTCTATCAAAAAGTTTAAGGAAAATCGATTTATTTTGAATCCATTTACTATAGACATGACAGAAAACTTATAAAATGGTATGTTTCGTATGGAAAAGTTTTTACACTTAGGAGGAAATGACATGGAATCCATTCAATTTGAGCAACATAATAATTTAGCATATGTGACACTAAACAGACCTGAAGCATTAAACGCATTTAATTACGAAATGTTGCGTAAACTAGGAGATATTGCAGAATCTATTCGTATAAATCCTGATATTCGTGTCGTTATTTTTACTGGTGCAGGTGAAAAGTCTTTCAGTGTTGGCGCAGATTTAAAAGAACGAAAAACATTAACTGAATTACAAGTAAAACGAAATATTTATAAAATTGGGGAAGTCTTTTCAGCTATTGAAAACCTACCCCAGCCTACAATTGCAATGTTAAATGGCTATGCTTTTGGAGGTGGTACAGAACTTGCTCTCGCATGTGATTTCCGCATCGCTGCGGATGATATCCAACTAGGTTTAACAGAGACCAGCTTAGCAATTATTCCTGGAGCAGGTGGTACACAACGTTTACCACGACTAGTTGGAGAAACAAAGGCGTTAGAATTAATATTGACTGCTAAAAGACTGCGAGCTGACGAGGCATTAACATGTGGTTTAGTAACAAAAGTAACTACTCGTGAAGCGTTGAAAGTGGAGACCGAAAGTTTTGCGGCACTCATGCTTGCCAATGGACCAATTGCACTACAACAAGCGAAGTTCGCTGTTAAGCATGGCATGAATGTCGATTTACAAACGGGGTTAAATATTGAACGGAAGGCATATGAAATGACGATTCCAACAGAAGATCGTATCGAAGCGTTGAATGCGTTTAGTGAAAAGAGAAAGCCAGTTTTCAAAGGAAAATAAAATAATAATAGGTAATAGCAATTAATTTAGCTATTACCTATCATTTTAATACAATTCAATTATTTCTCTTCGTCTTTATCTTTCTTAGGAAACGTCTTTACGTTAGTGAACTCTGGCTCCTCACTAAATTCTGTTTCATAATTGAGCTTTCTAGAACTTACACGATCAGTATCCACATCAAGATCTCTCATCGGTTCAAATAATAATGGAATACAAATCAGTCCACTCAACCCTACAAGGCCGTAGATAACTCTAGACATAAATTCATTTTGACCTCCAAATATTGACGCAACTAAATCAAATTGGAAAAAACCAATTAGTCCCCAGTTAATAGCCCCAACAAGTACGAGAAATAAAGCAATTCTCTGTATCGTTCTCACAAATTAACACCTCCTTCGTTTCCTTTAAGAAACAAAGCAACATAAAAACCAAATCCATTGCTCAGATTCATTCTTATCTTTCACAATAAACTTAACTTTATACAAAACGATGAAAAATACGATGAAAAGCGCATACAGAGTTCATAACCTCCGTTGCTGCCTACTTTTTAGATAAGAGGACTATTGTAATTCCAAAAGTTAATCTTATGAAACACTTTCATTCAATACTTTATTGAAACGCTTCGTTCCCATTTTTTTCTGAATTAATCGTACAAATATATTATTTGCAATTAAAGAGAAAACAATAAAAACGACTCCTATTAATTCATATGATGTTATTTGATTACCTTGAATAGCGGAAATTACTAATGTTGTTACTGGCACAAAATTTATAAATAATAAACCATTTAGCGGAGATAAAATACTAACTCCTACATTCCATCCGATTAATGCAATGACACCAGGAAATATTATCATGAATGATAAATGCGGACTGACAATTTTGATTGTTTCCATTGTAGGTACATGTATAAATCCAAAAAGAGTTAATACTAAAACGATAACCATGGCAGATACTGTTCCAAGTAGACAACTTAAAGTTGAATAGCGAAGCACAGACCAATCCCTAAACTTATCTCCGCCCATTGTATAGACAACCCAACCAATAACCGCGATAAAGATAAGAAGATAGGGAATTAGATTATCTGTTGCGGATAGAAATACGCCAAATTTACCCTTTGTAATCACTAAAAAAGCACCTATAAAAGCTAGAAATACACATATTAATGTGAATGTATAAGGTCGTTTTCTATGCATTATCCAAAATATTACAATAGATATCATAGGCATTAAAGATTCCATAATAGATGCTGCCATCACTCCTGACTCACCTAAAAGATCCTCTCCATAAAAAATAAGTAAATTATATACGGCAAAAGCCATTGTACCAAAAAACAACAATAGCATTCCTCTTCCTTCTAATCGGAAAGCCTGTGCTCCCTCTTTCCAAAATAGAAGTGCAACTAAAATTACCGTCACTGCTCCATAACGAATAATAGTAAAGTAAAATGGGTCAATATGTTTAAAAGCACTGTGAGCAACGGGAAACATAGCACCCCAGGAAACACTTGCAATAAAACATAGTAAAGCACCTAAAAACACATTATTTTTCAAGTACGACAGTCCTTTCTGAGTGTATTAATATTCATTAAACGCTATATTCCACTATCATGTAAAATGAATAATAATGATGTTTGCCATCAAGAATTGTGATATCATAATAAAAGCGATAAGTTAAGTGGGGTTAAAATAATGGAGTTTAAAGATTTGGAGATTTTCCAAACAGTTGCACAAAAAGGAACTGTCACGGAGGCAGCAAAAGAGTTACGCTATGTACAATCAAATATTACTTCGAGAATTCAGAAGTTAGAAACTGAATTAAATACTCCTTTGTTTAACCGACACAATCGAGGAATGAGTTTAACTCCAGAAGGAAAAAAACTATTAGTATATTGCGAGAAAATATTAGCCTTAACAAATGAAATGAAAAAAGTAGTACAGAGCAAGGAAGAGCCATCTGGAAAACTAGAAATTGGATCAGTAGAAACTGTCATCAAACTACCTCCAATTTTATCTGCCTATACCAAAAAGTATAAAAATGTGGATTTATCTCTTTTCTCAGGAGTCACAGAAAAATTGCAGAAAGATGTATTAAATCACCGTCTGGATGGAGCTTTCATAACGGAGACGGAGCTGCATCAAGATCTCATTTCCTATGATGTTTTTCAAGAAGAGCTTGTATTAATATCGGATCCGAATATAACATCAATGGAACAATTAATACGTGAACCCTTCTTATGTTTTAGCGAGGGTTGTGGCTATCGGGCAAGACTTACAGAATGGTATAAAGATCAACATATAACACCACAAAAAGTAATGGAGTTTGGTACTTTGGAAACAATTTTAAGCAGTGTTGTAGTAGGACTCGGCATTACATTTGTTCCAAAATCAGCTGTAGCCCATATTGAAAGTAGAGGTCTTATTAAATTCCATTCCCTACCTGAAAAATACAGTAAAATAAAAACAGTTTTTATTAGACGTTCTGATGCATACTTTACTTCTACTATTGAAAAGTTTATCGAAACAATCGAATTTAACAAAGGCGAGTCTTCTGAACATCTATCTTTTTACTTAGGGTAGAATAGAGTGCCAGGCACCAAGAAAAAAAGGTTCTTTGCCAAATGTACGTTGGTGAAGAATTTTAGTCGGCTATAATTGATTTACTTATTTATTTGTCGCGGGACTGTCCAGAAAGTCGGGAAAACTGATTTTTTGCGGCAGTCTTTTTTTATAGTTTTTCAAGTCTTGTTTTCTATATCTATTTGAACTTATGGTTCCAATATTCTCTTAGCTTATTTCGTTCCGAGCGGCGACTCCAGTGGGATTAGCGTGACAGGTGAGACCCCACAGGAGCGCGGTTTTCAAGGGTGAGGAGGCTCACCGCACGCCCCACGGAAAGCGTCCGCTCGGAACGAAATCAGCGTGGATCAGGATTTTATTTCACCAACGTCAGATATTGTACAACCTAAAAAGCAAACCCCTGATTAAAAGGGTTTGCTCGTTTAGAAATTATAGGACCTTAGCTAAAAAGTCTTTCGCACGTGCCGATTTCGGCTCCAAGAAAAACTGAGCTGGTGCTGTATCTTCAACTAGCTGACCGCCATCTAGGAATAAAATGCGATCCGCTACTTCACGTGCAAAGTTCATTTCATGCGTCACGATGACCATCGTCATACCTGAATCTGCAAGCGACTTGATAACTTCAAGTACTTCCTTTACCATTTCAGGATCGAGCGCAGAAGTAGGCTCGTCAAAAAGCATTACAGATGGATTCATCGCTAGCGCACGAGCAATAGCCACACGCTGCTTTTGCCCACCTGACAGGCGATTTGGATACTCAGCGCGTTTTTCAAAAAGTCCAACTTTACGTAGTAACTCATCCGCGGCTTCAATCGCTTGCTTCTTTGAAATACCCTGCACATTGATTGGAGCATACGTTACGTTTTCAAGCACTGTCTTGTGAGGGAACAAGTGGAAATGTTGAAACACCATTCCGACATTTTCGCGTACCTTCATAATGTTTGTTTTCTTGTCTGTTACGACATCCTTACCAATCGTAATAATACCCTTCGTTGGCTCCTCTAATAAGTTCATACAACGTAGAAACGTTGACTTTCCTGAACCAGAAGGCCCAATCACTGCAATTACTTCTTTTTCTTTAATTTCAGTTGAAATGCCTTTTAGCACTTCATTTTTTCCGAATGATTTATGCAAATTTTCTACTTTAATCACTTCTTCTCATCCTCTTTTCTAGCATTTTTCCAAGGAATGTTAAAATGAGTGTCATAATATAATAAATTACACCGGCAACTATTAATGCCTCTAAATAATGATAATTAGAGCCACCAACAACGACTGCACGTCGCATAATATCGAGTGCCCCGATCACCGTTACAATTGCAGATTCCTTATTTAATGTGATAAATTCATTCATCAATGCTGGCATGATATTTTTCATCGCCTGCGGTAAAATAATATCCTTCATCATTTTTGTATATGGAATACCTAATGCAAGTGATGCTTCCAGCTGGCCTTTATCGACCGCATTAATACCACCACGAATAATCTCAGAAATATAAGCTCCTGAATTTAAACCAAATGCAAGAATAGCAGCTGGCATTGGATCAATTTGAATATCAAATAACTGAGGAATCGCATAGTAAATAAGCATTAATTGTAATACAAGCGGGGTTCCGCGGAAAATAGATGTATAAAAATCTGCTAGTAATCGTAATATAGTAATTTTCCCAATTTTGCAAAGTGCTAATAAAACACCTAATACAAGACCCAAGATAGTTGCTCCAACAACGATTTGAAGCGTGATACCTATTCCTTTTAAAATATAAGGAATAGAGGGAACGACTGCTGTAAAATCTAACATCGTTGCCCTCCTTTCTTTTCAAGCTATATTATTCTGCTTCTACTACAAACCATTTCTGTCTTAACTTTTCAATTTCACCATTATCGATTAATTCTTGAATTGTTTCGTCAAACTGACCTTTTAACTCACTGCCTTCAGGGAATACAGCTGCTTTATAGTCAGCATCATCTACTACTACTGGGAAGAAAGTTAAATCAGTATTACGCTCTGTATAGTTTTCCGCTACAATATCTTCGATGATTGCAGCATCAAAACGTTTAGTCATTATATCTTGAAAAACCTCTGGAATTAAGTTACGGCTTTCAACTGTCATGTCTACAGTTTTCGCCACTTCATTTGCAAGGTCTTCTTGGATGGAAGAAACTTGAACTCCAACTTTTTTGCCTGCTAAATCTTCTACAGTTTCAATACCGCTATCTTTTTTCGTTACGACCATTTGTACTGTTTCGTTATAAGCGATTGAGAAATCTACTACTTTATCACGTTCTGGTGTTGAGCTCATACCAGCTAAAACGAAGTCTACTTTACCTGCTTGTATAGATGGAATTAAGCTGTTGAAGTCAATATTTTCAATGACAATTTCGTATCCTAATTTTTCACCGATTAAATTTGCTAGGTCAACGTCAAACCCGATAATTTCTTCGCTAACTGTAGGATCAACAAATTCGAATGGTGGATAATCAGCCGATGTCCCCATGGTTAATACTTTTTTGTCCTCTGTTTTTGTGCCTTCGTTACCTGATGTTTCTTCTTTGTCTGCTGTACCACATGCTCCTAAAACAGCAATCACTAGTACTAGCATCAACATAAATAATTTATTTTTCATGTTTTTCTCTCCTTTGAATTATATTTCGTCCATATACCGTTTAATAGCCTTTTCTAGCATTTCTAAACCATCATCAATTTGTTCCTTTGTTACAGTCAATGGCGGGATCATGCGGATGACTTCTCCAACAGTCCCACATAGATAAAAGAGCACGCCTTCTTCTAATGCATAATCGAGAATTTTCATTACTGCTTGTCCATCTAGCTCGCCTGTTTCAAGATTCGATATTTCAATCCCAATCATTAAACCAATTGAACGGACATCGCTAATAATAGGATATTTTGCTTGAAGCTCTATTAATTGCTCTTTTGCATAAGCTCCAACAACTTTCGAGTTTTCCACAAGTTTTTCCTCATGAAGTATTTCTAAAGTTGCCAAAGCTACTGAACATGCGATAGGGTTTCCACCGAAAGTTGTTCCATGTGTTCCTAATGGCCATTTTTTCATTAATTCCTTGGAAGCAACTGTCGCACTGAGTGGTAATCCTGATGCAATACCTTTTGCAATCGCCATAATGTCTGGTGTTACTTCAAAATATTGAGCTGCAAACCATTCGCCAGTACGGCCAAAACCTGTTTGCACTTCGTCGAAGATTAACAGGATACCATGCTCATCACAAATTTCTCGAATTTTCTTGACCCATGCCTTTGGAGGAATGATATATCCACCCTCACCAAGTACTGGCTCTAAAATAATACAAGCAACTTCCTCAGGTGTAACTTGATGCTGGAAAAGACGTTTAAAATCCTTCTCTAATTGTTCTACGCAATAGACTTCCGGATCCATTCCCTCTGGACAACTCTTTTCGTCCGCATAAGGAACCTGGTAAGACAAATGCGAAGGTTGTAAAAATTTACGATATTTGCTCTTCGATGTTGTCACACTTAGTGCTCCTAGTGAGCGACCATGAAAACAGCCCGTAAATGATACTACATATGGACGCTCTGTCACATATTTAGCAAGCTTCAATGCACCTTCAACCGCTTCGGTTCCGCTATTAGCAAAAAAGAAACAATCTAAATTTCCTGGTAAAACTTCGCCAAGGTTTTTTGCTAGTTTCAAAATCGATTCGTACATAATGACACCTGATGGTCCATGTACAAGTTGATCTGCCGCGTCCTTAATGCTTTGAACGATTTTTGGATGACGGTGCCCAGTGTTGGTTACCGCAATCCCTGATGTGAAATCCAAATACTTCTTGCCATCTACACCATAGTAGTAGCAGCCTTCTTCCTTCACAATCGGAATATTAGGATGATCTTTTGCCATACTCGGCGCTAAGTAATCCCCCATATTTTCATATAAATCTAGCCAGTTACTCATGTTGTTCACCTTCACTTTTCTACAAGTTAGTATAGTTTATTCCCATGATTTAGGATGTGCAATAACGATCGAAATTAGTATTAAAAACTACTAACTCATCCTTGAATGAATTTTCTAGGATTTATATAATATAAGCCTTTATGCATAAGTATTCAACAGAAAACTTCAATATTTTTAATGTTTAAATTGAATGAATTATTAAATATATATACTATCTAGAAATATTAGGAAGTTAATAAGAAAAACTCCCTTTTTTTACTTGAACGTTGCTAGTTCGCTTTGGACAAAAGTTGCGGTGATAAGATAAACGAGAAAAAGCCGAGAAAGTGACGTTGTCATTTCACACCCCCATACAGTTAAGGAAATAAATTTTGCATATTATAAGTTGTAATAAAATAAGTTGTAATAAAAATTGGAGGGAAATATAGTGTCTAATAGTTATTTAGATTTATTAGCTTATTTTGGAATTGGTGGTGCACATCCTGGAGGTTTCAATCTAACCCTATCTCTATTGGAAGATGAAAACATTCAACCAGTTGATTCTGTGCTTGATATAGGTTGTGGTACAGGACAGACGGCAGCTTTCTTGGCTGAAAGGTTTCATTGTCAAGTGACTGCAGTAGATAATCACCCGATTATGGTAGAAAAAGCTAGGGAACGATTTAAGAATAGGAAAGTCTCTGTCAATGCCATGGAAGGAGACACACAACATTTAGATTTCGCGGATAATTCCTTTGATTTAATCATAGCTGAATCTGTTATCGTTTTTACTGATATTTCAAAGACATTAAAGGAGCTTTCCAGAGTTCTGAAAAGTGATGGAAGAATGATTATCATTGAAATGATAGCTGAACAATACCTGACAGAAGAATTACAAAGAAAAGTATGCAGCCTATATGGCATACATGAGGTTTTAACTGAAAAACAATGGATATTGCAGTTACAGCAAGCTGGATTTACTCAAGTTGACATGATAAATACTCCGTCTGAATTTATCCAAAGTGACATTACTGACATAAATCAATCGAAAAACATAAATACAGATTTCTATGATTTATGGGAAGAGCATAACGAGTTTATACTTCGTAACCGCAAATTCATCGGTTACCGTACATTTAGTTGTCACTTAACATAATAGGAAATTTGGATCCGGCTATTATTTCTTCAGAGGATTTGGTATATAACTCGCCATTTGGAAAAGGACCGTGTTTCTTTTGGTAGGTGTTCACAATTTGAAACCCTATATGATACCCAATCCATTTAGGAAACGGACTTCTCATTTTACCGTATAAAAACAGATGATGATTATTAACTCCCAAAACATTCAAAGAAGGAATAAAGTGCTTTTTCCATATATTAATAGCATCTTCATGTGAATAGAGATTTATCCAAGGTGCTAAAAACTTCTTACCATACAGATCCTTGACTGCATACTCCCCAAGACCCTCGATGATCAACGAATCCTTCAAAGGAATTTTATCAGGAGCCAAATCTAATAAGTTTAGTCGGCAAACATGGTTATATTCATGCGCCAATAATGCCTTTATTTCTTCTATAGTTAGCTCGGCAGACAAAAATAAGAATATCGCCCCTTTATATGCGACCCCATTTTTATTGGGCATTTGCTCTCCTGATTTTAGACTTGCTTTTTTTAGAGGGAAAATATAGATGGAAGCCTTTGGACCATTCCATAATTTTCTTAGAAATCGGTATTCCTGTTTCACAATTCCCCAAACGTTCTGTACTTCCATCTCTTTTACAGTGCTTGCTATGTTTATCCATTCATCAGACTCAAATAATCCATGGCCAAGAAGTTCATATTGCCATACTTCAGGTGTTATTTTAGGAAATAACTTCATAAGTGGACGGCATATTATTTCACGCTGCATATAAGAAGAATTTTTTCCCGATTGTTCCTCACATAACTCTGCAAATTTATAAAGCCAATCGTATGTTTGAATTACCGACAAGTATCCCATCCTTTTCCATTCTTTATGTTGTAGTATATGTTTCGAATTCCTTATTGTTTTTTGGAATTTGATTTTCACATTAATAACCATTCTCTAGACGTTTGTCTATTACGTAAGTCTATCAACTGAATATATTAATAGAACATACTTGTATGAATCTATTTTTGAAAGGAGGATGAAAATGTATCAATCTAATTTATATAATCAATGTTGTAGATATCATGGGCAAAAGGTGAGAATTACTTGTCGGGATGGTAGCGTTCATGTAGGAGAAATAACTAGAGTTAGTAGAGATATGGTCTGGATCCGACCTGATGAAAATCTTGGTGGTTATGGTTTGGGATTCTTTGGAAGACGTGGATTTGGACTTGGATTTGGCATCGCTCTTGGTGCAATTACAGGCATCGTCCTGGCTTCCGCATTTTTTTGGTAAAACACACTCTATACTATTCATATTGGTTAAGCTAAACGAAGAAAAGCACAAGCACCCGTTGTCCACTTGAAAGCTTTTATTTCCAATAAAACTAGAGCGTTACTACATTAGATTATGTAGTAACGCTCTTAAAAGTTAGTGAATTCGATTTCGAACCTTCGAGTAACGTACCAAGTTAGTGAAAAGAAAAAATGTTTTTCTCCGTACTTTCCGTCCCTTATGAGAACATATGAGTTTATAATATTACTCCCGCAAAGTTCCCTCTCAATACTTGTTTCTCATGCTGATTTGTACATAAAAAAGAGCTAGTAATATGTGTTCTATTATCCCGCTTTTCAAATTGCTCAATTGTTACTTCGCAAATTATTGTATCACTAGTAAATACTGGTCTTAAAAACTCAAAATTCATAGTACGAGCTAATACGTTATTATCTCCACCAACTTTTGTTGGAAGAGTTGCCGTTAGTAATCCTTGAACTACAAGTCTTCCCTGCTCATCAGGGGTTAAATGATGAATACCTTTATCACCTGAAACCTTAGTAAACATTTCAACATCTTCTGTTGTGAAAGTCCGTTCAAATGTAATAATATCGCCTACTTTTAATGACAATTTAATTCCTCCTAAAATTTAATGAACTACCAATTATGATTGAGCGTTCAATCAATTAATTACATCATACCGAATTAACTGAACAGTTAGAATAATCGTACTGATAATTATATCTATTCTAAGTTACTCATCTCAAAAGATTCTTAGTAATCGCGTCACATTAATTGAAGGAATTGTTATGTAAGTAACTTTAAATTTAAGACAAAAATAAAAAACATCCCTCATTACTAAGAAATGTTTTATAACTATAAATGATTCAATTTTTAACTTGTTCAACTAATCCGCTGTGTAAGTTGAACAGCATTATAGTTTAATTAAGTTTTCTTTAATTATTTGGATAACTACAAAGTTCTATCAAAGTTCCATCAGTTGATGCCGGATTAATATAAATTAGTCTTCTTCCACGGGTGTTAGTACGTAGTGTGTCCTCTAGAAAACGAACTCCATTTTTACTTGCCTCGAGTATTGCTTTGTCCAAATCGTCCACTCGATATGCCATATGATGCACCCCTTTCCCTCGTTGCTTAATAAACCGAGCCATTGGCGAGTTCTTGTTGGTTGGTGCCAGCAATTCAATTACTTTATCATTAGTTCTGACAACAGCAACATGTACTTCAACACCAGGTGCATCACTTGTATAACGGTCCTCCAATGACCCATTTAATACATTAAGATAAAAAGGAAGAGCGTCGTCAATACTTCTAACAGCAATTCCAACGTGATCTAAAATATATTCCAATTTAGTTCCTCCTTTTCAGCATAATCTTCGTAGCCTGTGTTCCAAACAAACTTTACCATTCATTTAATAATTTTTCAGTAGTATTTCGTTGATTAATGTGTAAATTAGTAAATGTTCATCACTAATTACGCTCTAATCCATTCCATCCCACCCAAATATACTCTACAATTAATAATCATCCCTAACAGAAAGTCGCTGAAATTATTTCCTCATCCAAGTATCATTCATAAACATAACCAAGAATTGATCTCTAAAAAACTACGAAAACCAAAAATGAGCAAAATTGACGTACGACATAATTTAAAATAAGTGCTAATGTAGGAGAAAAGCCCCTTTTTGCACTTAATTACGGATATGTCGTATATTCATATTTGCTTGATTTTAAAGAAGTGACTGGTACGTTTGGCCGATCTTTTAAAAAAGGCATCTTTCCATTGTGTTTATACAATGAAAAGACACCTTATATATGCTTTATTATTTAATCTCTTCTTGGTAAATTTGACGCCATTCATCTTTTTTAGCTAGCATTTCTTTTGCAATCTCTTTTGCTCCATCTAAACTATGACTAGCTGCCCATCCGCATTGCACTTCATTACATGCAGGAACTTCTGTCGCTACTAGTACATCCTCTAATGTTTTTTCTAAAATTTCTAGAATTTCATCGTAATTATCGTGATTGATCACAGATAAATAAAAACCTGTTTGGCAACCCATTGGACTTAAATCTACCACTTGATCGGTGTGGTTACGAATTTTTTCTGCCATCAAATGTTCTAAAGAATGTAATCCTGGCATTTCCATATGTTCTTTATTTGGTTGTTTGAAACGGATATCATATTTATAAATTTCGTCTCCATGAGTTCCTACTTTTGTTCCAGCTAAGCGAACAAATGGTGCGACAACCTTTGTGTGATCTAGGTTAAAACTTTCTACATTCATTTTTTGCATATGTGTACCCTCACTTTTCAGAATTTAATTAATTTCATTATATCATATTAATCTTCTTGGTTTTTATAGTGGAAAGAAAATCGGAATCACAATCATCATAACGATGAACATAACGATTTGCAATGGAATTCCTGCTTTTACAAAATCGAAGAACTTATACCCTCCAGCAGTCATTACAAGTGCATTTGTCGGCGATGCAACTGGTGTCGCAAAAGCCATACTCGAAGAAACAGCAATCGCGATTAAAAATGTATATGGATTTGATCCCATACTAATTGCTGCACTCATCGCAATCGGGGCAAACAAAACCGCAGTCGCTGTATTGCTTATAAATTGACCAAACACCATTGTGATAAAATAAATTCCTGCAAGTACACCCATTGCCCCAAAGCCACCAAGAAGTTCAATTATTCCTTCAGAGAGAATGACCATCCCACCTGTTTTTTCAAGTGCTGTAGCCATCGGAAGCATCGCTGCGATTAACACAATACTTTCCCAGTTCATCTTGCCATAAGCATCATCCATATTACGCAAACATCCTGTAATCACCATTAGCACTGCTCCGATTAATACAGAAATGACAGCAGGGAAAACTTCAGAAATCATTAATATAATCATGAATAGCATAATTGCACCTGCAATCGGAGCTTTTCCACTAGCAGCTGCCATACTTGCATGCTCTTTTGGTTGTCCAACTACGACAACATCATTCATCGCTCTAGCAAGAACTTCAATCTCATCCCAGGCACCTTGCACTAAAAGAGCATCACCGAAACGAAGCCGTACATGCGCCATTTCACTTAACACATAATCCCCTTTTCGATTGACTCCTAGAATATTTAAATTATATTTTTCACGAAAACCAATACTACCTACTGTTTCATTGATTAAACTTGAATGTGGCGTTAATAGAACTTCGGCTATACCAAACTGTTTGGATACTAATTCACTTGCTTCCGAATCTTGTTGTTCAATGTCTAAACCAAAGTCGGAAACAAACTGCTTTATATCACTCAATGCTCCTTGAATATATAACGTATCGTTTGAGTGAATAATACTGGAAGCACTAGCCATTTCTTGATATGAAATAGGAAGTAAATTTAACCCCTCCATCGATTTACGTTCTATTTTCAATATCGCTAGATGGTATTTCGCAGGCAGTTTTAAATCTGCTAATTGTTTATCAATAATACTAGAACCTTCTGGAACCTTTAAATGATGTAAATTCCCTCCAAGTTCATAGTCAATTGCGAGTTGCTTTGGCGAAAGTTTATGTCCTTCTCTTTGTGCATTTTTATTTTCCCCACTTGGAAGAATATATTTCCGTGCAACTACAAAATAAAGAATTCCAACTATTATAGCAATAACTCCAACTGGCGTAATCTCAAAGAAACCAAGCTTTTCATACCCGTTTTCAACCAGTACTTGACTAACAATTAGATTGGCTGGCGTAGCGATAAGCGTTAAAAGCCCCGACAAACTACTGATATACGATAGTGGTATTAAATAATTCGAAGGACTGCTATTTATACTAATTGCGATACTAATGACAATCGGAAGCATTAATGCAACAGTTCCTGTATTACTCATAAATGCACCTACACCACCTGTAATGATGAGCAATAAAACAAATAACTTTTGCTCACTTTCTCCAGATAATTTAAGGAGTAAATTACCCGCAGACTGCGCAAGTCCCGTCCGTACAATACCTGCACCCACAACAAATAATCCAGCTATCATGATAACAACTGAATTCGAAAACCCTGCAATCGCCTCATTAGTATCTAATATCCCCGTAATGACAAATGCTAAAAGCGCTAAAATAGCTACTAAATCAGCTCGTACTCTGTTACTTATAAACAAAACAATAGTTATCGCTAATATAATAAACGTTATCGCTAGTTGCATATGAGTTTAAATTCCTTCCATCAAAATATACTTTCTATTATATAAGATGACAGAAGAAAGGTCGCCTGATACCTCATCAATTTCAATCATTTCTTACTTGAAAGGTCACATATTTTTCAATAATATGAGGTGATAGGTAGAACATGTTTATTCGCAGAATGATTCAGTAGATATTTTTGCTTATTCCATATCATCTATAACCCATTCTTCTCGGAGTATCCCCATGCGTATGGAGTCATAGTAAACACCATTATAGAAGCGGCAATTTCGTAGTCTTGCTTCCATCGTCATTCCTAGTTTCTCTCCAACTTTAATCATTCGTTCATTGCCAGACCAAGTGGTATAACCAACACGGACAAGTGGTAATTCGTTGAATAAATGCGTAATCCACAAACGCATCGCTTCCGTACCAATACCTCCACTCCAATATTTCGGTTCATGAATAACAATACCCATCTCTAACCATAGCGATGCTTCGTGCTCCCAGTAATAACAAAGAGTACCTACTAACTCTTCTTCCAGATAAATGCCCCAGAAATCATCTTGATCTATGTAATGATGCTTTTTCTCTAAAAATTCCTCTAATGTTTTTGGTTCATATGGAAAATAAGGAGCATCCCACTTTTTCCATTCAGGTGCTTCTTCTTTTGCACTTAACTCCCATAAACGAACCATGTCCTCTTCTACTACTTTTCTAATATTTACTGTCCTCAATTTCATAGCCCCCGTCCCAATAACATATACATTATGTTACCACATATAATTTTGCTAGACTCTTCTCTTCTAATACTCTATTATTTAAAAAGTGTTATAGTACAGTAGTATTTATTGAATAAGGAGTGAAACACAATGGGTGGAAATCAACAATTACAACGTGGATTAGAACAACGGCATATCACCTTAATGTCTTTAGGAGCCGCAATTGGAGTTGGGTTATTCTTAGGTTCTGCTACAGCTATTCGACTTGCAGGACCTGCAATTCTTATTTCATACATAATTGGCGGCTTTGCCATATTAATCATTATGCGTGCACTTGGTGAAATGGCTGTTTATAATCCAGTATCCGGATCTTTTAGTAGGTACGCAAAGGATTATTTAGGACCGCTTGCGGGCTATATTACTGGTTGGAATTATTGGTTTTTATGGGTTGTAACCTGTATGGCCGAGATTACAGCAGTAGGTGTTTACATGAAGATGTGGTTCCCGGATACAGCAAGCTGGATTTGGGCCCTAGCAGCACTAATTGTCATGACATTAGTCAACTTAATAGCAGTTAAAGCTTATGGGGAATTTGAGTTTTGGTTTGCGCTCATTAAAATTGTTGCCATACTAGCAATGATATTTATGGGACTAGGTGTAATTATTTTTGGGATTGGGAATGGCGGAGTGGCTGTTGGGATTAGTAATTTATGGTCGAACGGCGGATTTGCCCCAAATGGAGTTACAGGTGTTTTGATGTCCTTGCAAATGGTTATGTTTGCTTACCTAGGTGTTGAGATGATTGGTGTAACAGCTGGTGAAGCAAAAAACCCGAAAAAGGTCATTCCTCGTGCAATAGATACTGTTTTTTGGCGTATCTTATTGTTTTATGTAGGTGCTTTATTTGTCATTATGTCTATATATCCTTGGAATGAAATAGGTGAAAATGGAAGTCCTTTCGTCTTGATGTTTGAGAAAATTGGCATTGGGCCGGCTGCTGGAATTATCAATTTTGTTGTCTTAACGGCTGCACTATCTAGCTGTAATAGTGGGATTTTCAGTACAGGGCGCATGCTATTTAATCTAGCGGAGCAAAAACAAGCTTCTGCATCATTTAAGAAAATTAGTAGAACTGGTGTCCCTTCGAAAGCTATCCTATTCTCTGCTTTCTTATTATTAATAGGAGTTTTGTTAAATTATCTTGTACCGGAAAAAGTGTTTATATGGGTAACAAGTATTTCTACATTCGGTGCTGTTTGGACATGGGGCATTATATTATTGTCCCAATTAAAATTCCGAAAATCGCTCTCTAAAGGAGAGGTTTCCAGGTTAACGTATAAAGCTTTACTATATCCACTTGGATCGTATCTTGTACTTGCCTTTTTGGTGTTAGTACTCGTGCTCATGGCGTACTTCCCAGATACGAGAATTGCTTTAATCGTAGGACCTATATGGGTTATTAGTTTAGTGTTTATCTATTATAAAAAAGGATTTCATAAACAATAAAAAACAAGCCTTACTTTCATTTCGAAATGAAAGTAAGGCTTGTTTTTTCAAATATATTTCTTAAACCATCCGGTAATTTGTTTTAAACGCTCTATACGTAAATTTGGCAAACCTGTTCTCGACAAATTATGACTTGCTTCTGGGAATCGAACAAAGCTCGTTTCTTTCCCCATTGCTTTCAACGTAATATATAATTGTTGACCTTGTTCAATTGGGCAACGATAGTCATTTTCACTATGCAAAATAAGTAACGGTGTATCAATGTTTGCTGCATATTTTAACGGAGATGCATTCCAAAGTTTATCAATATCTGTCATATCTGCTCCAATTTGCCAAGGTGTAAGATAGTAGCCAACATCAGATACACCATAAAAACTGACCCAGTTAGATATAGAACGCTGTGTGACAGCTGCTTTAAAACGATTGGTATGACCAACAATCCAGTTAGTCATAAATCCTCCATAGCTTCCACCGGTTACACCAAGTCTCGTTTCATCGATCCAGTCGTTTTCTTTCACTACATACTCTAGCCCTGCCATAATATCTTCATAGTCACCGCCACCATAATCTCCTCTTACAGCGTCGACAAATGCTTGGCTATAGCCATGGCTACCTCTTGGATTTACATAAAGGACACCGTAACCTTCCGCAGCCAATAGCTGGAACTCATGGGAAAACGTATTCGCATACATTGTATGTGGACCGCCATGTATTTCGACAACTAGAGGGTACTTCTGACCTTCTTCATATCCAACTGGCTTCATCAACCAACCATACACATCCCAGTCCTTTGCACCTTTATATACAACAACTTCTGGTTCGACAAGCTCAACGTCTTTAATAAATGTTTCATTAAAATTTGTAAGGGCAGTTCTTTCACCAGTCGCTAAATTCTGGCAAAATAATTCCCCGGGAAATATTGAGGTACTTATTGTCACAAGAGCAAATATTCCTGATGCATCCACATCATAGCCATACACATGCTCATACTCACCAGTTGCTGGATATAACTCACCTTCAAGTGAAGCAAAATACAGACGAACATCTCCCATTGTAGATAGTTGGAAATATAAATGGTTACTTTCCGTCCAAACAACACTTGGCGCACGTCCACCTTGCTGGAAATCAGCCGCAACATAATCACCAACTGGTGCATCGATTCCTTCCGTTAATGATTGGCGAATTCCGGTGCCTAACTCATATATGTAGACTTCTGAATGAGTAGCATTTTGGAAAGTACAAGGCGACCCGACAAATGCTAAATATTGGTCGTCTTTCGAAAATGCCACTCCTCCAAAATAACCCTCTTCATCAACTATCACAGTTTCAACTTTTGTCTCCACATCAACTAATAGCAAAGGCTCTCGGAATGAAAAGTCTTGATTTTCTTCCCGATTTACACCAATAACAAGTTTTTTTCCATCATGAGAAATCGTTTCTAAATTATAATGGTAATTACCTACCTTGAATGGAACAATTTCTTCTGTATTTAGATCGATCCAGCCAATTTGCTTATACGTATCTTTTGGTAATAAACCAGTACCATCCATATGATATTTCATCTGATCTACTACATATACTTCAGGTAATTTTATCTCTTTTTTATCAGCTTTTTCAGACCATGTTTTGCCTTCTTTCAGGAGAGCAGAAATCCAAATTTTTTCACTACAAGGAGACCATACAAAACTAGAAACTCCATTTTCTAAATCTGTTAGTTTTTTTGCTTCTCCTCCATCTGAAGACATTAAAAATAATTGATTCTTTTCTTCTCGATTAGATAAAAAAGCGATACTTTTTCCATCATTTGACCACTGAGGGCAAGAAATAATCTCTTTCGTATATGTCCACTGCGAAACAGCTTTTGTTTCTAAATTGACATGATGCAGATATGTATAATATTTATTATCCAATTCATGCATGATAGTTCGAATAAATACTGCCTCTTTCCCACTTGGTGCTAATACCGGATTCGTTATTGAGTGCAGTTTAAATAAATCAGTTGCTATTAATTTTCTTTTAGTCATATATATCCCTGCTTTCCATATGTCCATAGTATTATATTTCGACATCCGAAATCTTATTCCTTCATTTATGTCTAAACCCATACAAAAATAATAAGCCTAAAGCCAGTGTAAACTAGCTTTAGACTTATTATTTTAATTTATATTGTTAAGCTCTTTCCAGCATTCGACTAAGAGATAATCTTGCTTGTATAGCTACATCTTCTTCAACTTTGATGACATTACCAACTTCATTATTTTCAATTCGTTCAAGTGTCCATAGTAAATGAGGCAGATCAATACGATTCATCGTTAAACATGCACACATATTTTCATTAAGTGAAACAATCGTTTTCTCTGGGTGATTCTTGATAATTCTTTTTACTAGATTCATTTCCGTTCCTATAGCCCAACTTGACCCCTTAGGAGCATTTTCAATAGTATCCAAAATATATTTTGTAGATCCACTATCATCAGAAGCTGCAACAACTTCGCGGCTACATTCTGGATGAACAATAATTTGCATATCAGGGTACATGGTACGAATATGCTGAACACTTTGCAAAGTAAAACCTTCGTGAACGGAACAATGACCTTTCCAAAGAATGACCTTAATGTCCTCTACATCTCCATCAAATTCAAGAGAGTTATTAATGGGATTCCATACAGCCATATGTTCCAGTGGGATACCTAAATCAAATGCAGTATTGCGACCAAGATGTTGGTCTGGTAGGAAAAAGAGACGCTCTTTTTGTGTGAAAGCCCACTCTACCATTTTTTTCGCATTAGAAGAAGTGACGCATGCACCACCGTTTTTCCCGGTAAATGCTTTAATAGCTGCTGTCGAATTGACATATGTTAAAGGAATAATCGTGTCACCAAATAGAGTTTGTAATTGACTCCATGCTTCCTCTGTTTGATAAATATTCGCCATATCTGCCATCGAACAACCAGCACGCATGTCTGGAAGGTAAACAGTTTGGTTTTCAGTTGTTAGCATATCTGCTGTTTCTGCCATAAAATGTACACCACAAAAAACGATATGGTCAGCATCCTTATTTGCAGCTGCAACTTGTGCGAGTTGTAGAGAATCTCCTGTCACATCTGCGAACTGAAAAACCTCGTCTTTTTGGTAATGATGTCCTGGAATAAATAATTTATTACCTAGTCTATTTTTAATTTCCGTAATTCGACTCTCCATCTCAGATACAGAAAGACTACGATAATACTCAGGTAAAATAGTTGGATTTTGTAAAATACTTGATAATGTCATTACACCATAGCTCCCTTCATATGAACAAGTGCACTAATATCAAATGCTTTTATCGAATGTGTTAGGGCACCTAATGATATCCACTGAATTCCAGACTCCGCATACGAGCGAATATTTTCAGTAGTGATGCCTCCAGAAGCTTCAGTAGCAATTGTGCTTGGTACTAGTGGTAACCAGTCCCTAATTTCTTCCGGTGTTCGATTATCAAACATGATAATATCCGCACCTGCCTCTACCGCTTCTAGTAACTGTTCTCTCGTTTCAATTTCAACTTCAATTTTCACAGTGTGACCAATCTTGGAACGAGCCGTTTCAACTGCATGTGTAATACTACCTGCAAAAGCGATATGATTATCCTTTAACATGATGGCATCATATAGACCGTTACGATGATTGAAGGCACCACCAGTACGCACCGCATACTTATCTAACATTCGTAATCCTGGCATTGTTTTACGAGTATCACAAATTCGAGCATTGGTGCCCGCGGTTTGAGCTACCGCGTTTGCTGCCATTGTTGCAATTGCGGACATTCGCTGAATTAAATTTAATATAACGCGTTCCCCGATTAATAATTTTTGAAGTGAACCATCAATTTTGGCTAAAGCTTCCCCTTTATAAACGCTGTCACCATCTTGCTTTAAAAGTGTTACTTGTATGGATGAGTCTAAAATACGGAAACCAGTTTCAATAATAAGCGTTCCACAAAATATGCCATCTTCCTTTGCATAAAAAGTGAAGGATCCTTGGTCAAGTGATGAAAAGATAAACTCACTTGATAAATCACCGTCTCCAATATCCTCATTAAAAAATTGCTTCAACATGTCTTCTAGCTTGATGATGTTCATATAAACCTTTCCTCACCTTCATCGTATCTAGTTGGGTAATAATCCAATTATCTTGCCACAGGAAGTTTGTCTCCGAATAGTCCGCACGGATATGAGCCCCTCGAGATTCTGTTCGAAGTATTGCTGCATTCACTATCAGAGAAGCAACAATATGCATGAAATAGATTTCAATTTCCTCAGATGTCTCCCCCACAAAACGCAATTTCGAACATTGTCTCAGAGTAGGTAACTGTTTTTGAAAATTAGATAAACCTTTATGCGACCGAACAATTCCAGCGCTCTCCATCATTTTCAATTGAAGCTCTTGTTTTGTTAGTAGTTTGATAGGTATAGTTTGATCCTTTATATTTTTTTTATGATAATTTGTTTGTGTAGAAAAAGAAGTTAAAATGAATTCAGCCATACTTTTTCCAAATGTTATTCCTTCAAGTAAAGAATTACTCGCTAAACGATTTGCCCCATGCACTCCTGTACATGCTGCTTCACCAATTGCAAAGAGACGTGGTATTGTTGTCTGACCAGTTGCATCAGCTACAATCCCTCCCATTAAAAAATGACTACCTGGTGCAACTGGAATTTTACCGTCTTCTAAATTTATATTATTATCTACGCACAGCTGTGTGATCGTAGGAAACTTTGTTGTAAATTCTGTCATCATCGAAATGTCGATATATACTTCTTTTCCACGTTTTCTATGCTTATACATTTCATAAGCAGTAATATGACGAGGAGCTAAATCTCCCAAAGGATGAACACCTTCCATGAGAAGATTACCTTGTTCATCTATAAATCTTCCACCTGCTCCACGAACAGCTTCAGAGACTAGGCCCTTCGCTTTCTCGTTTACAAATAACAAGCTTGGGTGGAATTGGACAAACTCCATATCTGCAACCTCTGCTCCAGCACGGTAGGCAAGTGCAATGCCATCGCCAAAACTATTGGAACAATTAGATGTCGTAGAATAAAGTGCACCTGCTCCACCTGTTGCAATAATGATATAAGAAGCTAGATATGTTTTTTTTGTATGTTCATGAAGCGTTCTTACTCCAATGCATTCTCCGTCTATATTTAACAGTAATTCATACGCAAATTCATGCGGATGAATCTCCACGTTTTCAGGCATGATTTTTAGTAAATGCTCAACTAATGCTCGTCCAGTTCCATCTCCCCCAGAATGAATAATACGAGAACGACTATGCGCTCCTTCTAATCCTAAAGAAATTTCACCATTAGATTTTCGGTCTACAGGTAAACCCCCAGCAATCAGTTCACTAATAACATTTGCCCCTGACTTGACAAGCGTTTCCACATTCTCTTCATGATGATGATGGACACCAGCTTGTAATGAATCTGCCACATGAAGGTCAACGTGATCATTTGGACTAGATACAGCCGCTATCCCTCCCTGCGCCTTATAAGAACTACTATTTTTCAACTCAGATTTTGTGACTATATGAACTTTAAATCGTTGTCCCAGAACTCGAGCTGCTTGCAAAGCAGCAATGCCTCCACCAATAATGACAACATCTGTTTTTAAATTCACCCTTCCACCTTCTTTACACTTGTCTTTACACCTATATTGACATAAGATGATGAATATAACAAGATATTATTTCAGTAGTAAATGAGGGAATGAACATGATTTATCTGGATTATGCCGCAACATCGCCCATGTCTAAATCAGCGATAGACACATATGTAGAAGTAGCTAATTCTTATTTTGGAAACACTGCCAGCCTGCATGATGAGGGGGGGAAAGCACAAGCTCTTATACAAGAAGCGCGCAAGATTATAGCACGTAAATTGGGAGTAAATGAAGATGGTATTCTTTTTACTGGAAGTGGTACAGAAGGAAATATTTTAGCAATCTTGTCATTAGCTCGTGCTTCTAACAAAGGAAAACATATTATCACATCTATCGCAGAACATACTTCAGTTCATGCTGCCATGAATACTTTAGAGCTTGAAGGTTATGAGATAACTAGATTAAATTTCACAGAAAAAGGGATTATAGACTTAGAGCAGTTAAAGGCCAATATCCGAACAGATACTGCACTAATCTCCATACAACATGTCAATTCTGAAATAGGATCTATACAACCAGTAGAACAGATTGCACATATCGCAAAAGAAAATAATATCCGATATCATGTAGACTGTGTACAATCTTTTTGTAAACTATCCTTGTTAAGTTTTGCAAAACTAGTAGATGGCATTACCGTATCAGCTCATAAAATTGGCGGTCCGAAAGGCTGCGGGGCAATTTACTTAAATCCAAGCTTACTAGTAAAACCTTTGTTTCCAGGAGTTACCCATGAGCGAGGTTTGCGCGGGGGTACACTTGATACACCGGCAATTGCAGCAATGGCAATGGCCGTAGAGAAATTTGAGTATTCTATCCATGACCAAAATCAACTTCGTAATCAATTCAAGGAAGCACTAGATACAGATATATGCACTTGGGTTGAGGCGGATTTACCACATCAACTTCCATCCATTTGTGGATTATATATAAAAGGGGTAGAAGGACAACTCATATTATTAAAATTGAATGAATCTGGAATTTGCATTTCAACAGGAAGTGCTTGTGATATAAACAGTGCATCAGGAACAAAAGCCATATTGGCGATGAATTATTCTTTGAACGAAGCAAGAAGTTTTTTCCGCGTCTCGTTTGGATCGACAACAACTAATGAAGAAATTGAACAAGTTGCAAATAGATTAAACAAAATAATGGCTGAAGAAAACATGAGAAAAGCTCCTTTCACTTAAGAAAGGAGCTTTTACTTCTGCGACGAACTTATTATCACAATCTCTTAAACTATTTGCAGCTTCAAAGAACGTCGTAGGATTTTACCTGTTGTATTCTTAGGTAGTTCTTCTAAAAACTCGAATTTTTGAGGTACTTTGTATTTTGCTATTTTTTGTAAGCAGTACTCATGTAATTCCTCTTCGGATAAAGATTCATCCTTTTTCACGACAAATGCAAGTACACTTTCTCCAAAGTTTTGGTCTGGGATACCTACTACCGCAGCTTCAATGATACCCGGATGACTATACAGCACTTCCTCAACTTCACGAGGATATACATTATATCCACCTACGATAATCATATCCTTCTTACGATCAACGATGTAAAAATACCCTTCTTCATCTCTTCTTGCAAGGTCTCCTGTATATAACCAACCATCACGAATGGTATTCTCCGTTTCTTCCGGCATTTTGTAATAGCCTTTCATGACATTTGGACCACGTACGATTAGTTCTCCAACTTCTCCATCTGGAGCCTCTTCGCCAAGCTCATTCACTACTTTGTTTTCCACGTTTACAATGTTCGTTCCAATAGAACCCGCTTTTCGATCCCGATCTATTGGATTAAAACAAGTAACTGGTGATGCTTCAGACAGTCCATAGCCCTCGGACATACGTACTTTAAACTTTTCTTCAAAATTATGAAGTAGCGTCACTGGTAGTGAAGAACCACCTGAAATAGCTGATCGAATAGTAGAAAAGTCTTCCGCTTTTCCTTTAGGGAATTGATATAAGAAATTATACATAGTCGGAACCCCAGCGAATATGGTTGCTTTTTGCTCTCTAATCATAGTAAACACTTCTTCGGGATTAAATCTAGGCACGATTAATATTGTAGCACCCATTAATAATGGCGCATTTACAACTACAGTTAATGCAAACACATGGAATACAGGAAGTGTCGCAACTACTCGGTCATTTGTATTAAAATTTAAATAATTTGCTACATCACGTGCGTTTGAATACATGTTGTTGTATGTAAGCATTGCACCTTTTGGTTGTCCTGTCGTTCCTGATGTATATAAGATTATAGCAGTATCATCCGGTGACACTTCCACCGGTAATATATCAGGTGAAGAGGATGTTAATAATAATGTAAACGGTTTCACTTTTGATTTTAATGTTTCTGGTAATGCCGCTAATTTCTCTGCGATGTCTGGTTGTGTTTCACAAATAATATAGTTTTCAACAGTTGTAAACACATCTACTGCTTTTTCTACTAAAGGTAATAGCAAATCGAGTGCAATAATTGCTTTCGCATCACTATTCTTCACAATATAACTAATTTCATCTGGTGAATAAATAGGATTAATTGGTATAGCGGTTGCTCCTATATGCATGGTTGCATATAAAGAAATGATAAAATGTGGTGAGTTGCCAAGTAAAAATGCAACGTGATCCCCTTTTTCAATTCCAAGAGATTTCAATGCATTTGCAAAACGCTCAACGGATTGTTGAAATTCACCATAAGTTGTATCTTTCCCCATAAAATGATAAGCGATTTTCCCCGGATGCTCTAAAGCAATTTGTTGAACACTTGAAACTAAATTCATATACTCGTCTCCCATCTTTTGTTTGAATGAATACTCATTCATTATCCCCATTATTATTATATAATAACTTTTTTGATAATTCAATAAAAAGAATATTATAAATGAGAAAACTGCTAAAGCGCCCTTTTCTAAATGGGCGTTTTCGGTTCGCTCTGGACGAAACATATGGTAATAGGATAAACGAGTAAGAAGTAGATGAGCTACGTGACTGCGTCACGTAGCTCATCTACTTTTTTCGGTCATCTTATTACGGTTGTTTGTCCGTCGCTCTCCTAAAACACCTAAGGGAAAAGGGCAAATCCTTTGGGGAATACAAGAGGAGACCCTTTTCTACATAGTATCTGTCTAGCTACAGCGCCTTGCCCCTCGGGGTCAAATGAGGAATCACTGCGGTGGCTGAAGAGCTGTCTCCTCGCGATTCCTCATTTGCCTGTCGGGGCAGAGATAGGCGCTTCCGCTTTTCTTATAAAATGCGCCTGAAGATACAATTTCAGGCGCCATCCACTTTTCTACACTATAATTCTTGCTTATTTTGAAGGAAGATAACCTTTTCTACATAAGTTACTAGAAGAAAATAAGACTCTGTTTGGAAGTGTCTCTAAAAAGGAAGAAGCATACCTCCAAGTAAGAGGGGACATGAAAGCCGAAATTACATCTTCGGCGTCCTTTTTAGATAGACTTGCGGCTCCTCTCTTCTTAACAAAAGCTTCTACACTATGATTACGGTTATTCTTAGAGAGCGGCGGACAGTCATTTGTTACACAATTACTAAAAAGAGGAATGGCTTAAGAAAGTGACGCAGTCGCTTTCTTAAGCCATTGTTTTTCTTTTAAGATAAAGTGTAAGCTAAAAAAACTGTCCAGAGCGATCTAGAAAAATCGCACCCATTTTGTTCCATATCGAGGAAATTCTTATACTTTCTTATCTTTTGAGAAAAGCGCAAGCGCCTATGATTGTTCGTTGTATAGGACTGCACAGAATTTTTCTTACTTTTGAACTTTGGAAAACCAAATGATTTCGCGAAAAAAATTTTCTGTTCGTCACTTGGATGGATTCGAAATTTATAGGCTTTGTGTTTATACATATCCAACACCTCCCTATTCTTATTCCCATCAAAACGAACCAATGTTCTAAAGGGAAGAAAAACAGACCATTATCTACCGAAATTCATCTCCCACTTTCATTGGCGCTATGCACCTATACATTTAGTAGAAAGAGACTTCTTTCGGATTGCTGTTAAAAGTAGATTTTTATCTTCACCAAGTCTTGGATACTCCCATCTTTTGCGCTTCTAGTGTAAACCCAAAGTTCACCTGTATTTGATGTAGGGGTTCTGTCGAATGGTAAAGTGCTATTGAAATTACCGTATTCAGGAGCTCCTTCATCAGCTGTTGTAAAACGTTCGTTAGACACAATGGCTCCGTTAGTATCTCTTAGTTGATGTAAAACATTTGCTTCAAAAGCCCTTGCCTGCCCTTCTATTCTTTGTCTATTAACCACTCTTGTTCCTGGAAGAGGAGTCCATACCACAATATTTAGTGAGGTTGGTAAAGGAAGAATCAAATGAAATTCTGGCCAAATTACACTTTCTTGATAACCTGGTCGACCTTGGTTTACTTTCGTTATGTTTGAAAGGGAAATTCCAAACCTACGTGAAATAGCTGAAAGTGTGTCCCCAGGTTGTATTTTATATATAAATACAGGTACGATCAATCGTTGATTAACGAAAATAAGATTAGGGTTTTCTAGATTGTTAATGCCAGAAACTAAATCACTAAATGTACTAAATCTAGAAGCAATCCCACTGACTGTATCTCCGGATTTAACAATATAAGTTACTTTTCCTGTTTCTAAAAGACTTGGAACGACCAGGACATCTCCAGGGAAAATAAGGCCAGGATCAGTAACCGGTTCAAATAAATGATTCGCTCGTTCTATTGCTTCAATAGTGCTTCCAAATCTATGAGCGATTGAATATAGTGTATCACCTGCACGTACTGTATAAATATAATTTTTCTTAAAAACTATTGCCAACATCCATCACTCCGTTTTTAAAATTTGAAAAAATTTAGGAACTATTAATAGGATATGCGTTGTGTTTGAAATGATATAGTTAGCTAGGGTGAAAATGGAGTATTCCAATGTAACATTAGACCAATTCAAAAGTTATAAATGAATAATTCGGATTACGAAGATAATCTGTAATTAAGCGTTGAAAATAAATACAAGGTTTGGTTCTTAGTCAAATGACGTTGGAAAAGAATTTTATTCGGCTATAATTGATTTATTAATTTGTCGCGGGACTGTCTAGAAAATCAGTAAAATGATTGTTTGAGACAGTCTTTTTATGCAGTTTTTCAAGTCTTGTTTCCAATATTCACTTTGCTGATTTCGTTCCGAGCGGCGACTCCGGTGGGATTAGCGTGACAGGTGAGACCCCCCATGAGCGCGTTTTTCGAGGGCGAGGAGGCTCACCGCACGCCCCACGGAAAGCGCCCACTCGGAACAAAATCAGCGTGGATCAGGATTTTTTTCATGAACTTCATATATTGTACAACCCAAAAAGCACCGCAATTGCGGTGCTTTTTGTAATACATTTTCATTAGTATTTTTGTGTGTAAATTCTAATTTTGCTATAGGAAACGCAAGCCGTTACTAAAAGACAACCTTCTTTTGTCTATATTTGTATATGCGCAATATATCTCCAACGGATTAAATAAAAGTAAGACACTTGAATTAGTGTAAAAGCAGCTAGTACGAGTAACATTTCCATCGCAATAGAAATAGCTGCTAAATCTACCCACAACGCTTGTAGGAACAAGAAAGAAAATGTACTATGGACCATCGCAAGTCCCCATGGTAAAAAGAACTGAGGAATCAACAGTCGATTAACGATTTTCACTAACTCCCGATCCGTTACTCCCATTCGCCGAAGGACATCATATTGTTTTTTATCTCTTTCTAAATCTGTATAGAGTTTAAAATAAACAAAGCTACCCGCTGCAAGTAACAGCACTGCTGCAACTAATAAACCAGTAAATAACAATAAGGAAAATGTCGCTTGAATAACAGAATAATCTAATCCTGGATTTTCAAAATAGAAAGGATTCGGATTATGATTGGTATTAGCTAGAGAACTTGTCATAATATTTACTAAATCTGTTCCCACATTTTTGGTTCGCAGCCATTCTGGAACATGAAATGCATAATACGTAATATTCGATTCATTCACTCCGTATCCCATTAATGGTTCATTTATTAATCGGTAATCCTCGTCGCTAATAATGATTGTTTGCTTATCCATGACAAATGAAGGGAATAGCTGATAATCATACACACCTTGGATATATATCGGCACACTACTTTCTGCTAAAACAGTTTGCACTTCTTGTTCATTGTCATTACCCATGGTTTCTTTTATGTCAGTAAGAAACTGGGCTTTACCAGCTGGCAAATCAAGAATTGGATATTTCAGAGAAATGGCTAAACTATTGATTTCAGATTCACGAATCAAATGGACGACTTCTCCATTACTAGAAGAAGTCTGTTTTTTTACATTAAATTTTACAAGCTCATAGGATAAATTATCACTTTGTAGCTGATTCGTGATTTTCATAATATGCTCTCTCTCAAAAGGATTGTCCCAATTACTTGAGTAAAAAATACTTACTGGATTCAACGCTCGGTATTGCCCAGTGAATGTAGAAAATGAAGTAACAACACCTACTGATAAAAATGCAATCGTGGACACAATCGTAACAATAAAAAACATTCGGGCATTTTCTCTGATTTTAATCGAAACTTCCGCAAATGCTATAAGCCTATAACGATGCCAATATAAATTTTTTCTCTTTCGAATTTGGTGTAGTAAATATAAAATACTATCAGTAAAAAAGTAATAAGTTCCTACAGTCGCTAGGATTATTATGATAATCGACATTTCAATATTCATATAATACGTGGAAATAATGACTAAACTATAAGCGGCTAATAGTAATCCAAATCCTAGATTTGCTTTCCACTTTGTAAAATCGACATCATCACTTTTTCTCCAGTTACCTTTTAGTAATTGAATGATTTCTTTCTTACGAATATACATGGCACTACTTATGGAAATCGTAATGAATAACGATAAAAAAACGAAGATTGTTAGTGCAAATGGTTTCCAAGACAAATACAAAGGAAGACTATCCAATAAAAACATTTCACGAATAACCATAAAGAAAAATTTCGAAAAAGAGAATCCAAAGAAAATACCAACTGCAATGGAAATAAACCCCAATATCATTGTTTCGATGAAAATAAGACGATCCATTTGTTCCCGATCCATTCCTAAATTTAGTAATATCCCAAACTCTTTTGAGCGTGCTTGTAAAAAAGCACTCATAGAATAAAACAAAAAGAACAATGTAAAAATAATTAGAATTATTTCCGCTACTAACATTCCACCAAATGCAATATCTTGTAAAAACTGATCCTCAATATTTGGATGAAACATTAGCATGGAGTATATAAAAAATACCATGACTGAAAAAATACTAGCCATAAAAAACGCAGCATACACACGACTATTACGGATCACGTTACGATAAGCGAATTGTTGAAAGGTCATTAACGTTTCCACCTAATAAAGACAATACGTTGAGAATTCGTTGAAAAAACGTTTGTCTTCGATCATCTTTATAAATTTCATTAAAATACTGACCATCCTTGATAAATAGAACACGGTCACAATAACTTGCAGCAGTCGGATCATGTGTCACCATTATAATTGTTGTCTGCCTCTTTTTATTTACCTCTGTGAGAATTTCAAGTACATCTTTTGCGGATTTCGAATCTAGATTCCCGGTTGGTTCATCTGCAAGTATAAGAGATGGTTCATGTATTAATGCTCGTCCTATTGCAGTTCTCTGAGCTTGCCCACCAGAAATTTCTGCAGGACGTTTTTCTAAAATAGATGTTAAATTTAACTGCTCCGCAAGAATTTTCACTTTCTTTTTCATCTCTTCTACCGGTTGGTCATCCAGTGTTAAAGGAAGTATCATATTTTCTTCCACTGTTAACGCCGGAAGAAGGTTAAAATTTTGAAAAACAAATCCTAAATGTTTTCTTCTAAAAAGTGACAATTCATTTTTTGGCAAATTCAAGGGATTAATATCATTTATTAATAAGTCTCCTGAAGTTGGTGTGTCAATTGTAGAAATAATATTAAGCAGCGTCGTCTTTCCACTACCCGAAGGCCCCATAACAGCTAGAAATTCTCCTTTTTCTACTTCAAAACTCAATAGATTTACAGCAAGGTGCGCAACTTTACCCTCATATACTTTCGTCACTTCATCAAGTTTTAATATCGACATCAAAACCGCTCCGTTCTCTTTGTTCTTCTTGTTCAAAATAAATAGAAACAATCGTACCTTCACCTACTGTTGAAGCAATGGTCATTTTATGATTTAGACGACGACATATTTCATGCGCCAAATATAATCCCATACCAGTAGATTCACCCGTTTTACGACCATTTTCACCAGTGAAAAACGCTTTCATTACCCGATTAATATCAGTCGGTGGTATTCCTATTCCTTCATCTCGAACAGAAAAAACAATTTGGTTTTCTTTTAATATGGATTCAAAAAAGATTTTTTTATTCTCTGTAAATGTGTATTTCACTGAATTTGTCAAAAATTGTGTAATAACAAATCGCATCCACTTTTCATCTGTAGTGATCATTAAATCATCCGTCATCGAAATGACCGGAAATACATGTTTCCCGATAAATAATCGTTTGTTTTCAGATACCACTTGTGTGACAAGTTGCTTTAAATTCACTTGTTCTATTTGCATATCCTCTTCAAACGTATCTAACCTAGCATTCATCAGAACTGTGTCAAGCCCTCTTCGTAAACGATCCATTTCCTCTGAAACACTTTTAGAATCTAGCGTATCGCTTCCCTGAGTCATGAGATCAATGACAGCAATGGGTGTTTTCATTTGATGAACCCAGCTATTCATAAATTCTAAATGACGATTTTGACTCGCATATAAAAGTTGTACTTCCTTTTGATACAGACGATAAATATGATGCAAATATTCTTCAATTTGAGCAATTTCTGGAGACTGGGCTTCTCGTTGGAGAACTACTTCCATCTTCGTCGGGACAGAAAGAATTTTCTTATAAAACGAATACTTTTTTACAAAAAGTGCCCCTAAAAAAGTGGATGTTAATATACTACTAATAACAATAGAATAAATCGCGGTATCCACATTTCGAAAACCATCTAGCCAATATAACAGCATGATAAATAACACGAGGAGAAATTGGAATATGAGAAAGGTTATATGTTCACGTAGAAATAATCGGAACATATTATGACTCCTCCGCACTAATATTCAAACGATATCCCGCTCCCCGTACCGTCTCAATGGTGGATGTGACTTTATAATCTGCTAATTTCTTGCGAACACGAGTCATATTCACATTTAATGTATTCTCATCTACAAATGATTGATCATCCCATAAGTCTTCGAGTAATTGTTCTCTCGTTACAAGTTTCGGATAATTTCTCATTAATAATTCTAAGATGGTGCATTCCTTTTTTTGTAAAGGAATTTCTTCTTTTGCAATATGTAACTCCATTCTTTCTAAATAGAGTTGGAGTTTACCCACTTTTACGACACGCTCTTCTTGCTTAGTCGCGTATTCACCATATGTTCTTCTTAAATGACTTCTTATTTTGGCAAGGACGATTTCATAATGAAAAGGTTTCGTTATAAAATCATCTCCGCCATTTTCTAATGCAAATATTTGGTCCATTTCACCAGAACGGGCGGAAACAAAAATAATCGGGCAAGTCGTCAGTTGACGGAGCTGGCGGCACCAGTAATAGCCATCATACGAAGGTAAGTTGACATCTAACAATACAATATGAGGGTCAAATGCCTCAAATTCTTCCATAATTCGATCAAAGTCTTCTATAGTTTGCACTTCATAATGATATTTACGTAATTGTTCTGCCAGTAGTAAAGAAATTTTACGATCATCTTCTACTACTAACACGCGGTGCATCGTCATAGGTATCCTCCTTAAACCATAATATACTTTCTTTATCATAACAAAAAAGAGCCTAACAACGTTAGACTCTTCATCGGTTCTTAATAAATAAGTTGGATTAGTTCTTCTTTTGTAATACCGCCGAAATACTTCCGCACATCAATTGGTTTTAGTGCTTCTTCCATCGCTTGTTTGCTATATGGCTTACCTGTCAGTAACTGTTCTACCTTGTCCATCTCACCAACCCCGAAGAAGTCACCATATATTTTCACTTCTTCAATAATACCTTTATTTACTTCTAATCGGACATCTACACTGCCAGTTGGAAAACGATGAGAATGTTTCATATTAAACTTAGGCGATTTCCCATAATTCCAATCCCATTGTTGATAACGTTCTTCCGAAAGCTTATGAATATTTTCCCAATCTTTTTCTGTAAGCTCCCAATATTGAATATGTTCTTCTCCACCAAAAATAGAAGTAAGAATTTCCGAACGGAATTGTTCAATTGTCATCGGTTCTTTTAGTAATTCGGAAATATTGGCTACACGGCTACGAATCGATTTAATTCCTTTCGATTCAATTTTATCTTTACTTACTTTCAACGCAGATACAACTGCATCTATTTCTGTATCAAACATTAATGTACCATGGCTGAACATTCTTCCTCTTGTAGAGAACTGCGCATTACCTGATATTTTTTTACCTTCTGCTAAAATATCATTTCGTCCAGAAAGCTCCGCAGTCACACCCATTTTGCCAAGTGCATCAACAACTGGCTGCGTGAATTTTTTAAAGTTTCGGAAGCTATTTCCATCATCTTTTGTTAAAAAGCTAAAGTTTAAATTTCCTAAATCATGATACACAGCGCCGCCACCCGAAAGCCTACGGACAGGAATAATACCATTTTTCTCTACAAAATCCGTATTAATTTCCTCTACTGTGTTTTGATTTCTTCCAATGATGATAGAAGGCTGATTTATGTAAAACAATAGAAACGAATCCTTTTCAACATCCATTGTATTTAACGCGTACTCTTCAATCGCAAGGTTTATCCGTGGATCTGTAATACCTTTGTTATCAATAAAATACATGACCATCTCTCCTTTATATTTATTTTAACAAAAAATCAAATAAAGTGTTGACAAAGCATTCTGTGTTATATTACAATCAATACAACTTAAACAGTTATATAACAGATGGAGGTGTAACAAAATGATAGAAAACGTACTTGAATTTTTCCGTAACCTACCTGAAAAAAAATGTGCTACATGTGGCGAGAAAATCGAAGAGCAACATGAATGCTACGGTAACACTTGTGATAAATGCAACACACTTTAATTTAATTCACAAAAGCCAACTGGACAATTCCTTCCAGTTGGCTTTTTTTATGTGAACTTGTGATATTTGCACTTGAACTTGCGATATGCCGCCCTGAGCTTGCGATGTACTTAGTTTAAGAAGAAAAGCGATGATCTCTATGTAATAAGATCATCGCTTTTTTTATGCTTCGGTTGCTACTTCTTTTGAATAACGTTTCTTAAATACAATCATGAAGTAAGCCAATGTTAACATAAGAAATGTAAGCATAAATCCTAGTAATACACCATTGCTATACCAGTACTGGTCCATATCACCTGTGGAAACAGACGCTTTAAAGCTTTGTATAGAGTAGGTCATCGGTAAATATTTGTTGAAAATTTGCAGTTGTTCTGGTATTAATTCCAATGGATACGTACCCGCACTCGATGTTAATTGAATGATTAACAAAATGAGAGAGATGAATCGTCCTGGATCACCAAATACGGAAATAAGAAATTGGATGATCGCAAAAAATGTAAAACTTGCAATAAGCGCAGACAAAGCGAATAATCCAACACTTTCTACTTCAACTTTTAGTGCAAATAATGCAACAAGCACCACTATTAGCGACTGGATAAATCCTACTACTGCGAAAACTGATACTTTACTTGCAAACCAGGATGCACCATTCAATGGTTTCATCGTTGTTTCTACAAAAGGAAAAACAATCGAAAACATTAAAGCCCCTACAAATAAACCAAGTGATAAGAAATAAGGTGTAAATCCTGTACCATAGTTAGGTACTACATTCACTTCTTCTGTATTTATCTCTACAGGTGAGGCAACCATTTCGTATGTTTTATCGCTTGCAGATACTTCTCCTGCTTGGCTACTTGCATCCTTTAAACTTGTTTGTAATGTATCAGTCCCGTCCACTAATTGATTCGTTCCATCTACTAATTCGGAAGAGCCTTTTGCTATCTCTCCAGATTTTTCAGCTAGCGTTCCAGTTCCTTCTGTTAATTCGGAAGAACCTGATGCTAATTGATTTAATCCATTTACTAGGCTTGATGAACCTGCATTCGCTTCTTGAATACCTGTATTAAATTCATTCATTTTAACAGCTAATGTATTCGTTCCTTTAGCTAAACTAGATGCCCCATCTATTAAGCCAGTAGATGATCCATTTAACTCATCTACACCTTGTTGTGCCTGAGCATAACCTTCACTCAATTGTTTTGCTCCACTACCTATTTGAGCTGTCGCTGTGGATAATTCTTCAGTTCCTGCTGCAAGTTGCAGTAATCCATTGGATACTGATGTACTTCCTGCTTCTAATTCTTGCAATGTAGTCGTTAATGCTGCAGCCTGTTCTGCTGGTAAAGTGGCAGTTATTTGTGTCATTTGCTCAGCAAGAGCTTGAATACCTGCTGTTACGCTTGTTGAACCTTGGGACAATTGCGTAGTACTTTCGCTTAACGTTACAGAACCGCTCTCTGTTCTTGCTAATGAATCTAATAATGCTTGTTCTTTCTCTCCTAATAATGCATAGCTTTCGCTTAACTTTGAAACTCCAGATGTGTACGCTTGAATACCGCTTTGTAGAGAACTAGCTCCTGAAGCTGTTTGCGTAACGCCATCAACTAATTGTATGGATCCATCTTCTAATTGAGAGAGTCCTTTATTTAATTCAAAAGAACCAGATGCTGCCGATTGAATTCCTTCTGCAATTATATCGGTACCATCTCTTAACTCAATCGTACTGCTCGCCAATTGTTCTAAATATCCTTGTAGATTACTTACACCTGTACCAATCTCAGTAGCTCCATCCTTTAATTTACCTGCACCGTCTGAGGCTTCTGCAAAACCATCTCCCATTTCCGAAATGGATTCGAATAATTGCTCCGCATACGTTGCTGATACTTGTTCATTTACTTCTAAACGAATTTTTTTAATTGCGGTTTCTCCAATTTGTGAAGAAAAAAAGTTATATCCTTCATTTGGTTTATATGTAATAACCATTTTCTGTGGATTTTCATCTAACAATGTTGTCGAATGCTGTGAAAAATTTTCTGGAATCTCGATTAATAAATAATAATCTTGATCCAACAAACCTTGGTCCGCTTCTTTTGCTGAAACTGAAATAAAATTTAATTCCTTACTTTTTATTAACTTATCTGACAACTCTTCCCCAAGCTTTAACTCAGTTCCATTGTATTCTGCGCCTTCATCTAAATTGACAACTGCAACAGGTAAGTTACTTACATTTCCAGTTGGATCCCAAAAAGCCCATAAAAACATTCCAGCATACATTACCGGAATGAATAAAACAGCAATGATTGAAATTAACAATTTGGGGTTTTTAAATATACTTTTCCACTCTGATTTTATCATTATTTTACCCCCTAAAACATTTTGACCGAATCGTTCAATTGGTCATTTATTGTCAAAAAAATAAGTCTCAAAGTGCAAGACTCCTAAAAATTGTATCTTGAAAGAACTCCGCAATTTCTACTTCAGAAAGCGATTTTTCATGTGTAATGTTCCAATCATTCACAAAAGCAAGATATGCCTTAAATAATAAGTATGCAACGAGTTCACTATTTACTGCCCTAATTTCTCCATTAGCAATATATTTATCAATTTTTTCTTTCACGAACTTCACAATAGCTTTTTCGACTTGACTAATAACAAGCTGAACTGCTGGTGTTTTCCATTCTTTTTCTTCAATAATAATTTTCGCATATAATTGATGTGTTTCTCGAAACTCTAACATTTTCATCAATGCCGCATGTGCATTTTCTTGAAAAGATTTCCCTTCAATTATTACAATTGCTGCTTCTTGCTTCATTTCCGTAATCATTCGAATGACAATTTCCTGAAAGAGTACTTCTTTATTGTCAAAGAAAGTATAAATAGTACCTTTTCCAACATTCGCTATTTTAGCCACTTGATCCATAGTTGTCGCTTTGTATCCGAAAAGCGAAAAAGATTTCGTTGCAGCATCAATAATTTCTTGTTTTCGATCCATTTAATATCTCTCCTGCTTGTATCTAATTTAAAAGCAATAATGACTAGAAACCTATTTCGGTCAACTAGTCATTATAATACACTCATTTTATTTTTTTATCAAGCATTTATTCGTGATTCATATCACTCATAGAATCATCACTTTCATCTGGCATTACTTTACTCATATCTGGAGTTCCTACTGTTAACTCTTGTTTAGGCATTACGTGAAGGCCGCGTGCTGTAGTATGAGCAAACATATAATACACACCATCATGGTCAAATGTATATTTGGCTTCGTATACGCCATCTTCTGTTAGCTGACCATCAATCATTTCACTCGCATCACGCATTCCTGATTCCCACACTTCGAATTCCACACTATCTGCATCATCTACTGCTTCGTCCCCTTGCGTTACCTTAACAGATAATGCTACTTCTTCATTAACTGCCAGTTCAGTAGGGGTTTGAAACTCTACCATAACTTCCTCTAGCGTGCCTTCCTGTTGACTATTAACTTCTGTTACTTGTTTATCTGAACACCCTACAAGTGTCATTGTTACCATTACTAGAGCTGCTATTGTTTTTTTCATTCGACTAGTCCTCCCAAATTGGTAATGTAATGTGTACGGTCGTTCCTTTTCCTACTTCACTCGTAAATTCAAGCATTCCTTTTTGCGCCTCCACTAATTGGGAAGCTATAGAAAGACCCAATCCTGTCCCTCCATCCGCTCGGCTTCTCGCTTTATTTACACGATAGAATCGTTCTGTAATATGAGAAATATGTTCTGGCTCAATACCACAACCATTGTCTTTAATGTGAATAGTTGTATGATTTTTCGTCGTAGTATTTTCAATCGAAATAGTCGATAGTTCTGGTGAATATTTGATCGCATTTTCTAATATATTGATCAGAATTTGTTTTGTTTTTTGTTCATCTGCAGCAAGAATCGTATCTTCATCCACTGTTATTGTAAACCTAACTTGCTTCTCGTCTGCAAATGGTTTCAGTATCTGAGCTACCTCTCTTACTGTTTCCGATAAAACAAGTGGAGTAATTTCCGACAATTCATCATGTTCGGATCGAGCGACTGTCAGTAAATCATTTGTTAATTTTTGCATGCGATTCGCTTCTCGAACGATAAGAGAATACACTTCGGACTTCTTCTCTTCTACTATTAAATTTTGCTCGAATGCCTCTCCATATCCTTTAATATAACTGATTGGAGTTCTAAGTTCGTGTGAGACGATGGAAAGAAAATCTCTTTTTTTCTCATCCTCTTCTTGAATAGAAGCAGCCATTTGGTTAAAAGTTTGCGCTAGTTCACCAATTTCATCCTTCGACTCCACGTTTACCCGTGTTTCATATTTACCAGCAGCCATTAGTATTGATGCTTCTTTTAGTTTCGCTAAAGGCCTTAAAACTCTCCGCAAACTTATTAAGCTAATATAGGCCATTGCGATTAATAATAAAGAAACAATTGCTACTAATATAATAATGTCTTTTGAAGCCATTTCTATTATTTTCGTTAGTGGTACATATAAATAAATAATTCCTTCTAACCTATTTTGATCGACGAGTGGATAAATAACAGACACAACTTCTCGGTCGAAACGTTTTTCGTATCCTCGTTTTGTTACGGGTTGTCCTAATATTAACTGCTCACGTTCCTCTGCACCTATTAATGCATCATAATCAATATCAAAAGGTAAACAAGCACTTAATTCTCTTGGATTACGAACAGTAAACACTTCCACATCAGAAAATTGATTATACGTTTCTGTTTGTTTGATAAAATCATTTGTGACCGCTCCACCGTCATATGTACGTTGCAGATTTCCCGCAACCTCTTTCATTGCTGTTTCTGTATGCCTTACATAAAGTTCTTCATATAAAAAGTTGGTGAAGACATTTAAAAATATGATTGTAGTTGCTATAAACACGAGGAGTAACATCCATATTTTAACAGATAACTTTTTCATTCAACTACCTCAAAACGATACCCAATTCCCCATACAGTCTCAATATATTTTCCCGATACTTTACCCAATTTTAACCTTAGTGTTTTAATATGTGTATCTACTGTGCGAGTTCCACCCTCGTATTCTAATCCCCAAAGTCTTTCGAGAAGTTGATCACGCGAAAAAACTTTCCCTTCATTCTTCATGAATAAATAGATTAGTTCATACTCTTTTAATGTAAGTGTTATTTTTTTCCCACCACTTAAAAGTTGTCTTGCAGCCGGATCGTTTACTAATACACCTTTTGTAATTGTTCCAGTCTTTGGAACTCCCAAGCTTCGTCTTAATATCGCATCTATCCTTGCAGTTAATTCAATCGCAGTAAACGGCTTAACAACATAGTCGTCTCCACCTAGCTTTAGCCCTTTTACTAAATCATCTTTTGCATCAAGTGCTGTAAGAAAGACTATTGGAATCGATGTAAACTCCCTTAATTCTTGACACACTTGAAATCCATCCTTGTTCGGCATCATCACATCTAATAATACTAAATCGATATTTGAAGAGCGAACAATTTTAATTGCATCATTTCCATTTTCAGCTTGTACAACATCAAAACCAGATTGCTGCAAATGCAACGCAATAAGGTTACGCATCTCTAGCTCATCATCAACTACTAATATGGTCGTCATTTGCTCGCCTCCCGCACGATTAACTGAAATGGACCTTTCCCCACAGGCACTTTATCTGTAACTTTTCCAGATTCAATAAAATAAACTTGATGATCCTCATAACCTGCTAATACTGCACTTTCTCCAAAAATAGCTACTGAAAATGGATTTGCTCCTGCTTTTATAGAAGTCAGTACTTCTCCTGTTTCTGATATTTTATACAATGTACTACTTCCATGACTTAGCGCGTATATAAATCCATTTGCATCCGCTGTCATCATAATAGGCATAACCGGAGTCTCAATCTCACCAACTAATTTACCAGTTGCCCTATCATATCTGCTAATAACTCGGTTTGGACTACTACCAGCACCATGACCACCAAGCCAAATTTCATCACCGTTAACCAAGATCCCTTGTGATGAGCTTGGAATATCCCACTCTGTAACTTCCTGTAAATCTAATGTAAAAACAGATAATCTTTCATCTTTAAAATTTACTACGTACAAATTTTCCCCTTCTGTGACCATCGACATGGGATAATTCCCTGCACTCGTTTGCTCCAAAAGTTTGCCTTCTAAATTATAGTGGCTAATGGTATTTTCTTTTCCGTTCGCAATATATATTTCTTCGTTATATACATAACTATTGGTTGTTCCTTCAGCTACTTCAATTGTACTAACTTGTTTCCCGGTGGATAATTGAAAAATTACTGCTTCATTCATAGTGAAGCCATAGACCAATATAAGATCATCTGTCACTAATGAAAAACCAGTATACGCCTTGTCTAATTGCCAATTTCCAATTATTTCTCGTTCTTCTGACAGAAAATCGATTGATCCGTCTCCTGTGTTTAAGCTTGCAAGAAAGTCGACTGATGGGTCAATAGATTCAAAACTAGGTTGTGTACATGCAGTAAGTAAAAATAGGATAAAAACAATAATAAGCTTCTTCAATTACCCACCCCCTAACCTTCATTGTACAAAATAAATGTGAAAAAAGGTTGAATAATTATTATAAGAAAATCATCCACGCTGATTTCGTTCTGAGCGGGCGCTTTCCGTGGGGCGTGCGGTGAGCCTCCTCGTCGCGAAAACCGTGCTCCTGTGGGGTCTCACCTGTCACGCTAATCCCACTGGAGTCGCCGCTCGGAACGAAAGTCAGCTAAGTGAATAGAAGAAACATAAGTTCAACTACATATAGAGAACAATACTGCAGCAAAAAATCAATTTTACTGACTTTCTGGACAGTCTCGCGATAAATAAATCAATTATAGCCTCCTAAAATTCTTATTCTTTAAAAATAAAAAAGCCCCAGAAGTCAACTGTAACTTGACTTCTAAGGCAAAAATTTGAGTTATGATAATTTCAAATTGGCAAGAACTGCATGCATTGCATTAACACCCTGATCTATACAATCTGGTAAACCTGCTCCTTCATAAGCAGAGCCAGCAATTTTTATCATTGGAAACTGTTCTTGTAATTCATTTTTAGCTTTTTCTACTCGTACTTTATGACCTACTACATATTGAGGTCTTGCCTCTTTATATCTAGTAACTACAGTAAATAATGGATTGCCTTCAATTTTAGAAACTTTACGTAAGTCCGTTAAGACAATTTGTTCAATCTCACTATCGGACAGTTCTACAACTGCTTCATCGCCAGAACGTCCAACAAAACTGCGAAGCAACACTTTATCTTCGGGAGTTGTAGTTGGCCATTTTTTATTCACCCATGTGCATGCCGTAATGGAATAATCCCCGTTTCGAGAAACAAGGAATCCAGTTCCTTCTTTTTCCTGCGTTACGCAAGCTTTAGGAAACGCCATTGCAACCGTAGCAACAGAAGCTAAAGGAATATCTTTTAAGCTCTGTAGTATTCCATGTTTTTCAAATAATTGACGTGAAATATGATGTGGGGTAGCTAAAATAACACCGTCACAATCTAAAGTCTTTCCATTGCTTAAAGACAGGATTGCTTTATCTTCTACCCGTTCAATATTTTCTACTTTTACGCCTTTCATCACATTACATACATCTAAGTTTTCCTCAATAGCTTCTACCAATGACTCTAATCCATTACGAAACGTCAGAAAAATCCCTTCACGCTTCGCGGATGCAGATTGTGGAGTAGTTGTTTTTGGTTTCGTCTTTTTCATACCTAGCATCAAGCTGCGATGTTCTCGTTCCACTTCATAAAACTGGGGATATGTTGCATGTAGGCTCAGGCGGTCAATATCACCAGAAAAAATTCCAGAAAGTAGTGGCTCTACTAAATTTTCTACGACTTCTTTTCCAAAACGTCTACGAAAAAATTGCCCTAATGATTGGTCTTCTTTAATACCCGAACGACCAATCACAAAGTCTCCAGCTGCACGAATTTTTCCACTCCAAGAAAATAATTCTGTTTTGATGAAAGGAGCAATTTCTGTCGGAATACCCATAATGGATCCACCAGGAATCGGATGCAATTGTTCGTTTACTAACACATAGGATTGACCTGTTGCATTTCGAACCATTTGGTCTTCCAACCCAACCTCTTTCGCGAGTTTAGCCATACTTACCTTTCTAGATAAAAAGGAGTCTGGTCCTCTTTCAATAACAAAGCCATCCCGGCGAACTGTTTGAATTTGTCCTCCCAGTCGAAGGGAAGATTCGATTAAATAGAGCTCAATTGGAAGGCCTTTTTCTTTAATTTCTTTTTGCATATAATAAGCAGCAGCAAGGCCAGTTATCCCTGCACCAACAACAACTACCTTCTTTTTTTGTACTTCCATCAAAATCATCTCTTCCTTATAAGTTTAAGCACGAAGATGTTTTAATACCACATCAGCCATTGCATCAATGAATTGAGGTTGATCATTTGGCATAGCTGGACGCACGTAAGTTGCACCAATTTCGTCACAAACTACTTTACATTCATAGTCGTTATCATATAAAACTTCTAAATGTTCTGCTACGAAACCAACTGGTGTATAGACGAATGTTGTATATCCTTTTTGTTCTGCTAGTTCACGTGTTAAATCTTGCACGTCTGGTCCAATCCAAGGTTCTGGAGTTTGTCCAGCACTTTGCCAACCGATAGCATAGTTTTCAACACCGGCAGCTTGCGCGATTAAATCAGCCGTTTCTTGTAATTGATCCGGATATGGATCTCCCAATTCTTTAATCTTTTCAGGAAGTGAATGTGCGGAAACGATTAAACATGCTTTTGCACGCTGCTCTTCTGTCATTGCAGCAAATGCCGCGCTTATTTTGTCATTCCAATATTGAATGAATTTCGGCTCATCGTACCAGCTTTCAATAGATGTAATTGTTAGATTACCTAGCTTTTCAGCTTCTTCTTTAATACGTCCATTGTAGGATTTAATAGAGAACGTAGAGAAATGAGGAGCTAATACCATTGAAACCGCTTCAGTTATACCGTCTTTATGCATCTCTGCAACTGCATCTTCTAAAAATGGCTCAATATGTTTTAAACCAATATATAATTTGAAATCGATTTCATCTTGTACTTCATTTAGACGGTCACAAAGACCTTGTGCTTGATTTTCTGTAATTTTAGCAAGTGGAGAAATTCCACCGATTGCTTGGTAGCGACCTGTAAGATCTGCTAGTTGCTCTTCACTTGGTTTACGACCACGTCTGATATGCGTGTAATAGCGTTCAATATCGGCTTCCTTATTCGGAGTTCCGTATGCCATTACTAATAATCCCATTGTTTTTTTCATCATAGTTCACCTCATGAAAGTTTAGTTTGATTTTGCCGCAATCAGTTCTTTACTGTATTCATGCACAAATGTTGTTAACCGTTTTAATTTATCTGGATCTACTTCTGGGAATACGCCATGTCCAAGGTTGAAAATATGTCCCGGTTGCGCTACTCCTTGTTCTACAATTACTTTTGCACGTTTTTCAATTTCAGGCCAGTCTGCAAGTAAATAAGAAGGATCTAAATTACCTTGTAATGTTTTAGTTAAACCTTTCGCACGCGCTTCCTCGATGGATAAACGCCAGTCAAGTCCTACTACATCTACAGGTAAATCATGCCATTCCATTGCAAGATGACTTGCACCTACTCCAAATGTGATGATTGGAACTCCTGTCTCACGAATTTCAGTGAAAATTCTAGTCATTATTGGTTTGATGAAGATACGATAATCTGCAACGTTTAAGGCACCTACCCAAGAGTCGAATACTTGAATCGCTTTTGCTCCTGCCTTTACTTGTGCTTTGATATAAACGATCGTCATATCTGCTAACTTATCCATTAATGCGAACCAAGCTTGTGGTTCTGACACCATGAAAGCTTTCGTTTTATTATAACTTTTCGAAGGACCGCCTTCAATCATATAACTAGCTAGTGTAAATGGTGCTCCTGCAAATCCAATTAGTGGCACACTTAACTGTTCCGTCGTTAATAATTTAATGGTTTCAAGTACGAATGGAACATCATCCTCCGGAGAGAATTCTCCTAAATTCGCTACATCTTGAACAGAACGGATTGGATTTGAAATTACTGGTCCTACACCAGATTTAATCTTTACATCTACGCCAATTCCTACTAGTGGTGTTACGATGTCTTTATATAAAATTGCTGCGTCTACGTTATAATTTTCTACAGGTAAGCGTGTTACATACGCACATAATTCTGGTTCTTGCGTTATTTGTTCTAATGAGTACTTTTCTTTAATTTTTCTATATTCAGGTTGTGATCTTCCCGCTTGTCTCATGTACCAAACTGGAGTGTGATCTACTTTTTCTCCACGAGCTGCACGCAATAGCGTATCATTAAAAATTGTCATTCAATTTCCCTGCCTTTCTACTATTTAAAACATACTAACCTAACTTACTGATTATAATATACGTTACAACTATAGACTTCCTGTTTCCTATTGTATAGATATATAGTGAATTTGTCATAAATTTGTCCCGTTTCAACAGTCTTATTTGTATTTTTAGGTTTTCAAAAACGTATTAAAGGGAATAATAATAGCAAAACGAATGTGGAGGTGCACATATGTACATATACATGACTTCAGGAACACCTGAATATATGAAGAGAATAAAATCTAAATATCCCAACGAGCAAATGTATTTACTTCACGGAATAGGTAATTCCCTGTTATTCCATGAAACATTAGGAAAAACTGCTTTCCAAGTACCACGGAAATTCGAGGTGCTAGAAACCTATGGGACATTCGCAGAGAAAGGATATTTTGTCTTACAACATATCCCTATTTCAGATGAAGGTAGCCCACTATTTGAAAGTAAATATACAAATTTATCGACTACTGTTGAAAAAGAACCAGGTTGTATTGCTCTACGTGTGCTAAAACCAATAAAATCAGATACCTATATCATTTTAACAGAATGGTCAGGTCCAAACAGCTTTGAAGTTTGGGAAAAGTCAGTTGCATTCGATTTCACCAAAATTGCGGACTATCAAAAAATATTCAATAGTGCCCCTTATGTCACTAAATATAAAACACAAGAAGAAGAAGAGGAAGCCGATGACTATTAGGCTCCCTCTTCTTTTCTTACTACTTACTTATACGTAGTGTCAATTCAGATACTACTAAAACGATTACAGGTACAAGCAGCATAAGCAGTGTAAATTGACCTTGAATAATAATCCCGATTAATACAAAAACAACTTGTACAAATTGGAACATCCTAAGTAATTTCTCCACGGCTAGCAATCTTGCATTTGAATCTATAGGAAACAATAAATCCATTCGAAACTCAAAACCTGATAATAGTGCATGCTTTAACTGTATAACCGTTGCAAACGCTAGTGCTCCTGTAAAGATAATTGCAACGATTGGCATCGGGATAAAAATAGCTCCAAGCATCGCTAATGCAGTTAAACGAACCCATAAATAAAAATAATCATCTGTCCGTATAAATGTGCGCAAAACTAAATACAATTGCGCATTTTGTTGTTTATAAGGAACAAATTTGTAAACAAAATTTAATAACTTTCTGCGCTTCGTCATTCCCCTAATATGTGGAACATCCGTAAAGTAATTAGCAAATCGGTAAAATCGCATCATACGAGATTGTTCTACATTAATAAAATGATCAAAAGGAAAAGCTACTTCTTTCATTTTCTTTTTCCAAACAACTAAATACATTACACAAATAAATGCGATTGCAATAGCTAGAACATAACTTCCTGTTAATAGAAAAAATAATCCTATAAACAATAAAACAAATCTTACGAATCGGTCCACCCAAACAAACTTACCACTCTCTGCAAAACGGTAGCTATATTCCACTTGCATACTCCAATATTTTAGGACAAGTATTAATAGGAAGAGAAATAAAATCTCATTCTTAATCAGGCCACTTAACTTCGTTAACATAGGAATAGAAACTACGAAAACAAGAGCCGAAACAAATACAGTTGAAAAATACGTCCATTTAAGTGCGGGCTTGAAATATTCATCTAACTTCGTTTCTAATGGAAGAAAATAAACACTATCTGCATTTTTCATCAATGTCACGGGTGTACTAATGGTTATCGTCAAACTTAATAGGAAGGCAACAAGTAAAAAGACTGGAAAGTCCAGTGGTGCAGTCTTCAACCATTCACTATATGAATATCCCGCAGCCCCTATAACAAATACGAAGACAATCGCAATGTGACCAGACACAATATATTTCATATATTTTTGCAATTCATTTATATAATAGACAAATCGTTTACTCCAAACTTCACGCAAATTGTTCATTTTGTTGTTCCTTCGTCATTTCAATATATAAATCATCTAGTGTTGCATTTGGCATTTGGAAAGCTGCTCTAAGGTCTTCCATCGTTCCTTGCGCACGAATTTTCCCGTTATGCAGTAGTAAGATTCGATCACAATATTTTTCTGCAGTAGCTAATATATGAGTCGACATAAGAACAGAAGCCCCTTCTTCTTTTCTAGCCTGCATTTGATTGAGTAAGGATTGTATTCCGAGTGGATCTAGGCCAACGAAAGGTTCATCTATTATATATAAAGAAGGACTTACTAAAAAGGCACACATAATCATTATCTTTTGACGCATTCCTTTAGAAAAATGTGTCGGAAACCAGTTTAATCGTTTCTCCATACGAAACTCTTTCAATAATGATTCCAATCTTACTTTGAATATCGATTCTTCTAAGTTATAAGCCATTGCAGTTAGTTGCATATGCTCTAATAAAGTCAATTCATCATACAGTACTGGTGTTTCGGGAATATAGGAAAAAGATGAACGATATAATGCAGGATCCTCTTTTAACGTCTTTCCATTTAGCAGAATTTCCCCTTTTGTTGCATTCATTGTTCCAATGACATGTTTGATCGTCGTACTCTTCCCTGCCCCGTTCAATCCAATTATCCCAACAAGCTCGCCTTTTCCAATAGAAAAGGATAAGTCATGTAGTACAGGTTTTCTCGTATACCCACCAGTCACGTTATTTACTTCTAATACAGTCATTTCTGCACCTCACTTCTATTTTAATATTTTACCAAAACTACTAGAAAAAATCTTCTTTCAATACAATGTTGTATTAATATATGATAAACTTCACTTAACAATGAATAGGAGGTTTTTGGATGAGCGATTGTGTTTTTTGTAAGATAATTGACGGTTCTATTCCAAGTGCAAAAATTTATGAGGATGAGCATGTATACGCATTCATGGATATTATGCCTGTGACAAAAGGACATACTCTTATCATTCCAAAGAATCATAAAGAAAATGTCTATGAGTTATCGGAAGAAGAAGCAAGTAATCTTTTTAAAGTGGTTCCCAAAATTGCAAATGCTTTACAAGAATCTTTTGGTTCAGTAGGCATGAATCTACTCAATAATAATGGTACTCCTGCAGGACAAACTGTATTCCATTTCCATTTACATTTTATTCCGCGCTATGATCAAACAGATGGCTTCCATCCGACATTTAATACAAAAGAAAAAACATTTACTCCGGAAGTTATTCAAGATCTAGCAAAAGAACTATTTGAAAAACTAAAGAACTAGTATTGCATTTTTAGTGATTTCGATTTACAATCATAAATAAGTTTCTGCTAACGATCATGAGGATACGTTAGAGGGATTAACAAAAAGAACATAGATAAGCTGAGGAGAGATGAGAAGTGAATACGAAAAATTTAGTATTAATGTCCTTATTATTAGCAGTCGGTGCAGTATTGTATATTATTATCCCTGGATTTAACGGTGGTATGAAACCAGATTTCATGTTAACAATGATGTTTATTGGAATTCTTTTATTCCCTGATGTAAAAAGTGTATTTTTACTTGGAATAACTACAGGAGTGATTTCTGGATTGTTCTCAACATTCCCTGGAGGATTTGTTCCAAATGTACTCGACAAATCGATTACAGCATTCATTTTCTTCGGATTAGTACTTCTACTGAATAAACACGCTAATAAATTATCCGTCGCAGTTTTACTTACATGTGTCGGCACAGTCGTATCTGGAACTATATTTTTATCAACAGCTATTTTTGTTTTTGGAGCAGGAATGGTATTTAAAGAACTATTTGTTTTAGTAGTTCTTCCTGCAATTGTTATTAATGCAATAGCATTTTTCGTGATTTATCCGATTATCGGGAAAATTATTAAGAGATCTAAATTCAGTACAGCTATCACTGCTTAAAATTACTTGCTTTCCTTTTAAAAGGAAAGCTTTTTTTGTATATAAAAATATGTTTTAATAAGGTATAAATAAGGAAGAATATAGTATAAGGAGTGATTTATGTGAAAGTAACTCAATTTTTAATAGGAATAGCAGCTGGAGCAGTAGTTGGAGCTTCTACAGTTCTTCTTTCTACACCAAAATCTGGTAGTGAGGTACGATCTACTATAAAGAGTACTTCCACTGATTTTAAAGAAAAACTCTCAGATGCCAGACTAAAATTACAAGATGTAAAAATATCCATTGAAAATCTAACAAAAGATTCAAAAGAAGTATTCCCCGAAACGGCGGAATCTTTAAAAGAAAGTATTATGCAATGGAAAAGTGAAACTGCACCAATTCAACAACAACTTCAAGATGAAATAACTTCAATTCAATTAGCAATGGAAGAATTAGAGAAAATATTGCCTAAACCTAAAGAAATAAATAAGTAGAAAATCGTTTTTTTCACATAGACGTTGTTGGTCCGCTTTGGACAAAACTTATTGTAATAGAATAAACGAGAATTCGAGGAGGAGCTACGCGACTGTGTCACGTAGCTCCTCTAATGTTTTTAATCATCCTATTACTATTGTTTGTTCGGCGCTCCCCTAAAACATTTTATTAGAAGAAAAATAATATTTTTGTATATTTTCTTCCAACTTACATACTTTGTTGCTATAATATTCGAAAGAATAAAAAATAGAAAGTAGGTATTATTGTGAATGAAGAATTTTATACATTAAAAGAAGCAATGCTCTACAGTCAGCGCATCGGTCAGCTATCAAAAGCACTCTGGAAAGCAGTTGAAAAAGACTGGCAAAATTGGATAAAACCTTATGACTTGAATATTAATGAACACCATATTTTATGGATTTCTTACCACTTAGAAGGTGCAACAATTTCAGACATCGCCAAATTCGGTGTTATGCATGTTTCAACTGCATTTAACTTTTCTAAAAAGTTAGAAGAACGAGGCTTACTTTCTTTCTCTAAAAGAGACACAGATAAACGGAATACCTATGTAAACGTAACGCCTGAAGGGAAAGAATTACTAGAAAGAATGTACGAAAACTATCACGATACAACACACTCTGTAATCGAAGGTTCTATCCCGATCAAAGAGATTTATGGTAAATTCCCAGATTTCATGGAAGTCACTGCAGTTATTCGTAACATTTACGGAGACGATTTCATGGATATTTTTGAAAAATCCCTACAAAATATAGATAATTCGACCAAACCAAAAAGTAAATAATCAAGCATGTAAGCGTTACAAAATACTTAACATTTAATGTATTGCTTTTTTCATTTAAACATCGTATTGTATGTATCTGTAGTAATTCATTCTATTATTAGGAGATGCATCAAAATGCACTGCTGGAAAACCATAAACGTGAAAAAACAATACGGTTTTGATCGATTATTTCTATTATCTTCCCTAATTGTTATGATTGTTTTTTCTTTTGCTTATGTTTTATTAGGAATATTTAATGATTCCGCTAAATCTGACGAATATTTTTTACTCTTTGTACTTTCTTTTTTATGCGTTTATCCACTGCATAAATTTTTTCATTATCTAGCGATTTTTGGACATACAAATAAGCTGAAATTTATTATGTACAAGCAGTTTGGATTTTTACCAATATTTTCATTGCGTATTTCGGAGCCTATCAAAAAAAATAGATTTGTCTTTGTTTTAATGTCACCATTTTTATTTATTAATCTTTCTCTTCTTTCGGCCGCTATTTTAGTGCCTGCTTTTTCACATTATTTTACTATTTTACTAGCGTATCATTGCGGTATGTGTTTAATAGATTTAATCTATGTAAAAAATTTAATGAAGTCACCAAAGACTGCCTTAATTGAAGAAACAGCTACTGGATTTGAAATATTAATAGCACCAATATCTTAGTTATAATATCTACCACTTGTAAATTCTATTCCTTCTTTGATATGCTTACTAGTATATGAAGGGAGTCTAGACATGATTATATTTACTTTGCTTCTATTCTCAGCATTTTATTTGATACAAATCAATCGAATGACATTTGCATTAGTAACATCTCGTGAAATTCCAGAAGAAAAACACCAGAAGATTTTTCGTACGATTAATATATTAATTACGCTACTTCTTGTGACATTCTATGTAGAATTAGTTTACGCAGTTTAAGAGAAAAAGTAGACCCTGATCATGTGAATGATTTAGGGTTTTTTCTTTATGTATCCTTATTTGAAAGAAAAACCAAGATCGTATAAACGATCTTGGCTTACTCTTCTCTAGTAAAGAAACGCAGCACCAACAATGATTAGTAGAATAAATAATACTACGATCAACGCGAAGCCTGAAGAACCTGAAGATTGATAAGAGTTACCCATATTTAACACCTCCCTTTCTCATTTATCCTATGCGGATTTTAAATTATTCGGTAGGCAAATGAACGGGAACCATTTTTGTTTTTATTTCGTTTATGTTATAGTTACTACTGCAATACAAAGAAGTTGGGAGAGAATTAATTCATGAAAAAAACAGTCTTATCATTAACATTAGCAGCATCCATACTTGCTTTAGGTGCTTGTAGCAACGATTCTGCTGACGGTGGCGAAGTAATTGCTACTTCAAAAGTTGGGGACATCACACAAAATGACTTATATGAAGAAATGAAGGGTTCTATTGGAGACCAAGCATTCCAACTATTAGTTATTGAAAAAGTACTTGAATCCAAATATGATGTAACTGATGAAGAAGTGGATACTCAATTAGCTGCTGACAAAAAACAACTTGGAGAAAATTTCGAATCATATATCGCGCAATCTGGATATACGGAAGAATCATACAAGAAATTTTTAAAACTTAACTTACTACAAGAAAAAGCATTAATTGAAGATGTGGAAGTTACAGAAGATGAAATTAAAGCAGAATATGAAAATATTAAAAATGAAATTAATGCACGTCACGTACTTGTAGCAGATGAAGCAACTGCTTTAAAAGTAAAAGCAGAACTTGAATCAGGTAAAGATTTTGCAGAAGTAGCAAAAGCATACTCTACTGAAGAAGCAGCACAAACAACTGGTGGAGAACTTGGTTGGTTTGGAAAAGGAAAAATGGTTGCGGCATTTGAAGATGTAGCATTTGGTCTTAAGAAAAATGTAATTAGTGAGCCAGTACAATCTGAATTTGGATATCACGTTATCGAAGTTACAGATACTCGTTCAATTGAAGAGTCATATAAAGATAAAAAAGACGAGCTAGAAAAACAATTGAAGCTTGCAAAAGCGGATCAAGCTGCTTTATTAACAAAAGTTGCGAAATTATTAAAAGATGCGAAGGTCAAAATTAAAGATGAAGATTTAAAAACAGCACTTGATGAATTCTTAAATTCAGCTGAAGCTCCTGCGGAAGAGACTCCGGTAGAAGAAGCCCCTGTAGAAGAGGCTCCTGCTGAAGAAGCAAAATAATTTATTCCAAAAAAAAGCGTAAAGGCTATGTTATATAGCCTTTACGCTTTTTTTATTCAAATGTTGGTTTATAGAATGAGCGGTTTTCTAATGCAAATAGACGCTCTGTAAATTCGCCAGGTTCTGTTTTATCTAATGCACGATTAAGCATATTCATCTTCGCATCAATATTATCAATATAATGTAAGATCTCTGCTTCGCGAAGCATTGGACGTTTTGGGCTACCCCATTCTTCTTTACCATGATGAGAAAGGACCATATGTTGAAGAAGCATGATTTCTTCCCCTTCTATTTCAAGTTCTTCTGCTGCTTTTGAAATTTCATTGACCATTATCGTAATGTGACCAAGTAAATTTCCTTCTACTGTGTACGTCGTTGCTACCGGACCTGTAAGTTCTGCTACTTTCCCGATATCATGCAAAATAATACCAGCATATAGAAGATCTTTATTCAACGTTGGGTAGAGCTCACATAATGATTTACCAAGTCGTAACATCGATACTACATGATCGATTAAACCTGACGCATAGTCATGATGATTTTTCATAGCTGCTGGGTACGTCATAAATGCAACCTGATGCTTTTTCAATAAATGGCGAGTAATGCGTTGTATTACCGGATTTTTCATCTCAAAGAAATATTGCATTAACTCTTCCATCAGCTCTTCTTTTGGTTTTTCAGAAGAAGGTACAAGATCTTGAATTTCTATAGGCTCATCTGTTTTCACTGGTCGAATGCTTTTCACACGAAGTTGAAATTTCCCACGATAATCTTGAATTTCTCCACCTACACGAACAATTTGGCCTGCAGCGAATAGTTTTTCATGCTCATCATTCGTATCCCAAAGTTTCGCTTCAATATCTCCACTTTTATCTTGTAAGACTAGTGACATAAATGGTTTACCTACTGTTGTTACGCCTTTTGAAGATTGCTTAATGAGTAAGAAATGATCTACTGGATCTCCTACTCGTAGTTGTGTAATCTTTGTCATTGCACAATCCCTCCCTTTTCGTTTAATAATGTCTCTACTTGTACAATATGCGCATCTTTCCAAACATATTGCATATTTTCATGGCATGTAAAGTAGAGTAATTGATGTTGTTCCTGTAGCTCCGTCATTAATTGTACCATTTGTTGTAGTCGGAAACGATCGAAATGTACAAATGGATCGTCCATAATGATAGGAAAAGGTGCCTTATTCTTTAAAGAAACGGCAAGTGCTAGTCTAAGTGAAATATAGGCTTGCTCTTTTGTCGCTTGACTTAACTCTGCAATCTTAAATCGCTGACCAGTTTTTTTTATTGCTTCAAAGTTGCCTTCTGGCGTCAATTCAAGCTTTTCATATGCTTTTCCTGTTAACGTGTGAAAATAACTTTGCGCACTTTCTAGAACTTCCGGTAATTTTTCTTCTTTTAACTGACTCATTATTTGTTTGATTGCTTCAACAACCGCTTTAAATGCAGCCCATTTTTTCACTAATTGTTGTAGTTCTGCTTTTTTCTGCTCCAAGTGTTGCAATTTTTCACTCTGCTCATCATCTTCTATGAGTTTAGTAGATCTATATGATAATGACGCTTTTTCTTCCACTAGCTTGTTTCGCTGTTCTTGCAGAGTTTTTAGGTTTTCATTACATTTGATTTCAAAATTTCCATCAAAATCTTCTAATCCTATTTTCTTCTTTCCTAATTGTAGTTCTATTTGTACTAATTCTTTTTCTAATGTTAACTTCTGTTCGTATATATGATACGCAGCGTAATAATCATTTTCTGATTCTACTTTTGCTTCATGAAAAAGTAGATCCATATTTTCACTGTATGCATTTAGAAGTAACTGATTTTCCTTTAGCCTTACATCTATTTCTTTTTTCTGCTTATCCATATTTGCCGATTCTTCTATTCTTTTCTTTTCGCTTAAATAGAACTCTCGCAATTGATGAAATAGCATACCTTCTACCAAAGAAATATTGCTTAACTCCTGCGCTTGTTTCTCTAACTTTTGCAATCTGCTTCTTACCTCATATAGATTAGTCTCCATATGTTCTAGCTGTATTTGTTGATCCTGAATTTTACGGAAACGATTAAACAACTCTGGTAACAAACTAGGAGAAAGCTGCTCGCTTATATGATAAGTCGTTAAAAATATTTGTACACCTTGCTCAATCCGACGTTTTTCCTGTTCTAAGGCATTAATCGCTTGTTCAAGCTGCTTTACTTGGTCTTGAAGGGTTTGATGTTCCTTCACTAGTAAACGCTCGTATGCTTTTATATCATTCGTTTTTTGCATTGTTTTTTGAATAAAATAAAAGCCAGCATACACTGGTCCACATATAATTATTGCTATTAGAGCAATGATCCAGTTAGATTGTAAGAAACTAAAAACGAATCCAAGTATTAGAATAAGACCTATGAATAGAAATCCAATCCCTTGTGCTTCGTTCTTTTTAGAAGAAGTTCGACTTGTCCGTTTTGCATCTGTCATACGTGCTTGCTGTTGCTGTAAATCTTCCGTCTTCATTTGCAATAAACGTGATTCTTGTTGTAATTCACTTTCTAGCTGTTCGTGCTTTTTCAGTAATGACACAAGCTTATCTTCTTGTTGGATGGACACATCTGCCTCGACAATATGCGTTAAACTTTTCTCCCAATCTACTCCGACTAAAGCTAATTGCTGCATTTGGCTTTGCAATGTATTGCTGTGTTCTTCTTCAATTTGTATTCGCTTCGCCCTTAGCTCATGCCACTCTGTTTCATATGCTAAAAAAGACCGTATTTCTTCAAGTTGTTGTACTGTTATTGTTTCATTGTTATTTATTAGGACTTTTAAATTTCCAATTAACTGCTCGTTTTCTATTTTGATGTTTATTTCTTTATCTTTTATCACTTCAAATCTACGAATACCATCAGGTGGGAATGTTTGATTCTTTACCGTTTCTAGCGCATGTATTAGTTCTACTTCCTTTACCTTTATCGGATGTAGCTGTTTCCATTGCATATACTGTTGTAATTGACTAGACAGTGCTTTCTCATCTTCACTAAAACGTTCTAATTCAATATCAATTTCCTTTAATCTTTGCATTGAAGGTTCGTATTTATCTGCTTCTTCTATTAATTTTTTCCATTCAACCTCTAACTCTCTTACTTCTTCTATTTTTTGATTGATCAACGGCTTTTTGCCAGTAGGTTTGAATAACTCTCCCATTTCTTTTACGAATTGTGCTTCTACACTGGATAAGGTATCCATACCTGTTGTGCCGGAGGAAAGTAGTGTTCTTGTTAGCTCGTCTTCTGTCATTTTTTCAAAACCTTGTAATTGTAACAATGAAAATGAAAAAATGGCTTCGAAATCTGCACGGCTATAAGAATGGAGCAGGGATGCTAATTCTTTTTCTCCAGCACGTGTTCCATCTTCGAAGTATAGAGTGACATCTCCACTTGCCTTACCTTTTACACGCTCAATTACTACACGAGCCCCATGATCATCCAAAATTTGAATCCTTCCACCATACTTGGCTCCACTTTTCGGTTCATATCTTAACACCTGTGCATTCCTTTGTGGAAACCCAAATAATATATGCAAAATGAATTGTTGGATTGTAGACTTTCCAGCTTCATTTTCCCCAAAGAAAACATTTATTCCATCTATTAAATTGATTTCAACATTTTCATGTTTTCCAAAACCATATATATGTAGCTTTTCAATCAGCACTCACTATTCCCCCTTTGTCGTTACAACTTCAGAGAGCATTTGCTCCACTTCTTTTATCGTTTCTTCTACATCATTCTGGTTCATCGCAGGTATAAATCTACTGCCTTGTGGATGCTGATATACATCTTTCAATACGCGCTTCCAATCTTGTATATCCCACTCATTGATTAACTCTAAAACCATTGTCGATTCTTTCAATTTTATTGTAGGAACTTCCATATGTAGCTCTTTAACGATGAGAAAAGGATTAGTAGTTTCTGTACTCTCTTGGATGATTGTTAGCCACTCTTCTTTAGAAGATGTATCAAAAATCTCTCTTGTTTCATCTGTCATATTTATCAAGGTAAGTTCTACTATTGCATTTCCGAATTCTTCCCTAAATTTATTTAGAGATTGATCGATACGTTGAATTAATTCATTGGCGTGAACTATTCCTTCACATGAAACTTCAAGTGTGTCATATATAAAAGCAGATGTAGGAATAAATGTAAAATCTACTTTATTTTTTGATAAAGTTACGTCATAAAAACCTTTCATACCTTTTTCGTTCCGATGCCTACTTTGCGTGTTACCCGGATAAACAATTGGAGGATCAGGGTGCAATGTTTGTCTCTTATGAATATGACCTAATGCCCAGTAATCATATCCTTTCTCCAGTAAATCGTTTTTTCGAAAAGGAGCATACACATCATGTTCGGTATTGCCTTCCACACTTCCATGAAGCATGCCTATATGAAATGCATCGTTATCTGCCATAGGATAGAATGAATGCATTGCTTCACGTATATGTCTTTCCTTGTAGCTAAAACCTGTTATATGCACTATTTCTCCGTTTAGCTTCAATGTTTTCGTTTCTACACTCTCTCCAAATACATATACATTTTCCGGAAGTTGAAAGCGAACCCAGTTTCCACTTAAGTGGTCATGGTTTCCATAGCAAATGTAAAGAGGTATTCCTTCTGCCTGTAATCTTTCCATCCCTTGTTGAAATAAATGCTGTGCACGTAAACTCCGATTTTCTCCATCATAGATATCCCCTACAATTAAAACGAAATCAGGCTTATGTTCAATTGCATATGCAATAATGTTTGAAAATGCATGAAATGTACTTTCACGTATATCTTTCCACCTGTTCTTAGGAATAGCTGAAATCCCTTTAAATGGACTGTCTAAATGTAAATCTGCTATATGTAGAAATCGAACGTCTGTCATTTATTTCACCCCATTCAAAAAACGAATATTTGTTCTTATTTTAACATATTTCAATAGGAAATTACTAACTTTTTATGTATACTATAGATAATAATAACAAAGGGGTGTTGACTGTTGAAATCGTATAAATTTACTGCATTTGAACCAACAGGGAAGGTCATTACAGAGGAAACTTGGACGTATGAAAATGACGACGAGGCGAAGGTAAAAGGGGAACTAGCAATAGAAGAAAAAGGCTTGACAGGAATAACTCACAGGCTAGTAAACAGCTCTGGAAAACTTGTATTATTTCATGTTTAATTAGAAAAGCGCAAGCGCCTATCTCTGCCCCGACAGGCAAATGGGGAATCGCGAGGAGGCAGCTCCTCAGCCACCGCAGTGATTACCCATTTGACCCCGAGGGGCAAGGCGCTGGAGCTAGACAGATTTTGCAGGATTTTTTTATACTTTCTTATCTTTTGAGAAAAGCATAAGCTCCCTTTTCTAAATGGACGTTGTCGGTTCGCTTTGGACGAAACCTTTTGTAGTAGAATAAACGAGAAAAAGAATGAGGAGGTGAAGAAAGTGACACAGTCACTTTCTTCACCTCCTCCTCTTTTTATTTAAGTGTAAGTCTTTCGTACTGTCCAGAGCGATCTAGAAAAAATCGTACAACCTGTTTTCGAAGTCGAGGAAATTCTTATACTTTCTTATCTTTCGGAATTGATTTATTTATTCATAAAAGCTTTGATTTCTTCTTCTGGCATGGATGAATCGCATTTCACGTTTACTGTGTCACCATTAGTGAAGATGAAACCAGGAACCGTTGGAATGTCGTATTCATTTCGGAAGGCCGTAATACCTTCCATATCAGATTCTTCCACACTATTGACATAATAGATATGAGTATCAGTTTCTTCAGCAACTTTTTTTAGTTTTTTAATGAATATTTGACAATAAGGACATACAGCCTTGCCGATATAGATAACGGCTTCGCCTTCCCCTTTTACCAATTCCTGTGCTTTTACGGAATCTATTTTATCAAAACTAGCTATATTTTCTTCATAAGTAGCAATCATTGTTCAACCTCCTTTTTCTAATGTCATTATTATATAACAATGTGTAAATGAGCGTTTTTTTAGTGTACCCCTAATTTGACTGACTTTGCAATAGTTCAGGGAATAAATAATGTATGATATGCATAGTCAAACGTCGAGACTCTCCTTTATATGGATGGATATGCATATACATGGATGGATTAAAGTTCGCCTCAATAATTCCATAAGCATTTTTATTAGCTGCAGGAACTTCTGTATTTTCAATAATCAAATCGATCCCACTAATTTTAGCTCCAAGTGCAGATACCGCATCCACCGCTATTTTTTTATAATCATCCGGAATTTGATCTGTCACATCGATCGAGTCTCCACCTGTACTAATATTAGAATTTTCACGCAGATAGATGATTTCATCATTTTTTGGAATCGAATCCATTTGATATCCTTGACCTTTTAGCATAAGGTTCTCCAATTCACCTAATTGTATACTTTCTAAAGGGGTCCTATGGTCTTTTCCTCTTAACGAATCACGATTCTTTTGAATGACTAACTCTTCGATTGTATGTTTACCGTCACCTTTAACATTCGCAGGAATTCGTAATAAAACAGCATAAACCTTATCATTTAACACAAAAAATCGATATTCTGTTCCACTAAGAAATTCTTCTATTAATACAGAAGAATCTTCTTTAAATGCTAATGTGATGGCTTTTTGATAATCTTCATAATTTGGGCCTTCTTTGAAGATAGATATTCCTAATCCATAGTTTGTTGTTTTCGGCTTCACAACAAAAGGTTTGTTGGAAAATATATCATAGGAAAGTAAAGCTTTTTCTATTGTCTGAAATTCCTTACCTTGCGGCACCCGGAATCCATGTTGTTGAAGAATTTTCTTTGTTACTGTTTTATTTTCCATAATTAAAGTTGATACATAGCTATCTTTACTAGTCATATTACCATTTTTCACATATTCAACATGATCTTTTAATTGAAGCTTCAAAAATTGATCTTGACGATCCAAAATTTCTACTTGGATTCCTTGTTGAATGGCATCAAATATTAAAATCTGTGTGGACAACTCCATGTCAGTAAATCCAGTTAATTGATATGGCTTATCCCATGATTTTGCATAATTTTCTTTAGCAATACACGTAGCTACTTGACTTTGACTGCTTTTCTCACTCTCTTTATACAGTCTTCCAGCTAAAGTCTTGCTTGGGTCCATTAGCATTTCTCTCAGGCGAGCAAATAGCTTATTTGAAATAGTTAAATTTAAAGTTGCTGCTAAATGTTCCATCTCATCAATCACATTTTTAGCTTCTGTTTCAAATTGTGTATGCTCTAATGGGTGCTCAAGAGCCACTATATCATTGTAAAAGTCGCCCATTTTTACCCACTCATCACAATTTTCTCCTTCATCTTTCCAGAGTAAATAAATTAAGAAAAGATGGAGAAATTCTGCTTGTTCATAACCAATTCCATACGGTTCAAAAGGATTTAAATCTATATTTCGCAATTCAATATACCTAATGCCGTGATCCGCTAGATCTGAAACATGATATCCGCCTCTTAAACGGACAGGTGAATAAAATTCTTTTTCTTCTGATAGAATACCTCTTTTAACCATAGAAGAAAGGTCTGATAGATAGGTCTGTATGCTACTATATGACACTTGAACATCATCAGAATTAGTATAACCATATTTACTGTTTCGAATGCTTCTTACTGCCTCTTTCAAAGATTCTTCTTCAAAAAAGTTCTTTTCACTACTAGGAGAAGCACCATAAAAATAAGTAAATAACCATCGATAATGTAAATAGTTTCTTGTGGTTTTTAGATAAATCTCTGTTTTAAAATGGCGATAATCTTTAATCTCCGATTGTGTGTTAAATAACGCTTGAATTAACTCATCGCCAAATTCAAAGTTAAAATGAACACCACAAATCATTTGTTTACGACGACCATAAGAATTGGATAAAGTTTGACGATATTGAACATTTTCTACACTTTTCAATTTTGCAATCACAATATTTTCTTCTTTTTCTGGTAACTGTGGCGGCATACTTAATGGCCAAAGCATCTCATTATTACCCATAGAACGATAAGCAACATCATGGATCGCTGCTAAGTAATTAAACTGTTCCTCTAATGTCTCCGTAACAGGTGTGATTATTTCCATCTGTAATTCTGAAAAATCGCGCTGAATATACGGATGATCATCTCGCTGCGAAATACTTTTAGGATGATCTGTTTTAGCTAAATTTCCGGATAAGTCAACTCGTTTACTTTCTTTTTCAATCCCATAACGAGCTTTTAATAAGAATGGTTTAACAAGGTCATTAACTAACATTTTTTTAATATCCATTTTAACTATATCTCCCAATTATCTCACCCCTTCAGACTATTTCTTTTTTTTAGATCGTTAACTGGAATACACGACAAAATGCAGTAAACGAAAATATCTACATTTAGCTGCAATGTAGATATTTTCGTTAGCTTGTTTTATTTGAGACATTTTCTGGACAGGCTTATATCGTGCAAAGTGTTTCTAACTTCACTTATTTAAATTGTTTTTATGAAATTTAATATGATCTTCCATAAATGATGCAATCGTAAAGTAGCTATGATCATATCCTTCTACTTTTTGATAGGTTACCATTTTAGTATTAGCATTTTTTAAGAAGTTATCCTCATTTAATTGAATCTCATAAAACTGATCCTCTAATCCTTGCGTAATGTAGATTGGAGGGGAGTCGATACTATTTTTTATTAATTCAGTGGCATCCCATTCTTTCCAGGAAGCTTTATCTTCGCCTAAATAAGTGGAGAAAGCTTTTATTCCCCATGGGACTTGACTAGGACTTAAAATAGGAGCAAAAGCAGAAATCGCTTTGAATCTCGCCGCATTTTTTATGCCGATTATTAAGGCACCATGACCTCCCATTGAGTGGCCCATTATGCTTTCTTCTCCTGAAAAATTAGGTACCAAAGTTGACGCAATAGCTGCTAATTCATCTACTATATACGTATACATGTTATAATGCTTTGCCCATGGATCTTGTGTCGCATTTACATAAAAACCTGCACCTTGTCCAAGATCCCATCCTTCATCATCAGCAACATGTTCTCCACGTGGTGAAGTATCTGGAATCATGACTGCTACTTGATATTTTTCAGCCAATCTTTGGAATCCACTTTTTTGACTAAAATTATCATCTGTACAAGTTAAGCCAGATAGCCACCAAATAAGAGGAATTTTTTTCTTTTCTTTATTTGATGGTAAGTAGATGCTAAATGTCATATCACATTGTAAGACTTCTGAATAATGGCGGTACTTACATTGTTCTCCGCCAAAAGAGCGATGTTTTCCAATAAGTTTAAGACTCACTTTCTCACTCTCCATATGTTAACATCGTACGGATCGACTCACCCTTATGAAGCAAATCAAATGCCTCATTGATGTCTGTAAAGTTTAAGTTGTGTGTGATAAACGAATCGATATCGATTTTACCATTCATATAATCTTCAACCATTCCTGGAAGCTCTGATCTGCCTTTCACGCCGCCAAAGGCAGAACCACGCCATACTCTACCCGTTACTAATTGGAATGGACGAGTATGGATCTCTTTACCTGCGCCTGCTACACCGATAATAACACTTTCGCCCCAACCTTTATGACAACATTCAAGAGCAGACCTCATTACTTCAACATTTCCAATACACTCGAAACTATAATCTACCCCTCCATCCGTCATTTCAACAATGACTTCTTGGATTGGTTTTTCAAATTTAGCGGGATTTAGAAAATCAGTTGCGCCCATTTTTTTAGCTAATTCAAACTTATCTTCATTTAAGTCTACCGCAATAATTCGGCTCGCTTTTGCTTGAACTAACCCTTGAATAGCAGCTAATCCAATGGCTCCTAAACCAAATACGGCTGCCACAGCTCCTTCTTCCACTTTTGCTGTGTTGTGAACAGCACCAATACCTGTCGTAACTCCGCATCCAAATAGACCGACTTTATCAAGTGGCGCTTCTGGGTTAATTTTTGCTAAAGAGACTTCAGGAACGACTGTATATTCACTAAATGTACTTGTTCCCATGTAATGATAGATCGGCTCACCATTATAAGAGAAACGAGTTGTTCCATCAGGCATTAAACCTTTACCTTGAGTTTCCCGTACGGCACTACACAAGTTTGTTTTACCAGAACGACAGAATTTACATTCTCCACATTCAGCCGTGTATAGTGGAATAACATGGTCCCCTGGTTTTACGGAAGTCACTCCATCCCCTACAGAAACAACAACACCAGCACCTTCATGACCTAGTACAGCAGGAAATACGCCTTCTGGATCATCACCAGATAAGGTAAAGGCATCGGTATGACAGACTGAAGTATACAGTATTTTTACTAATACCTCTTTTGCTTTTGGTTCTTCTACATCTATTTCTACAATTTGAAGTGGTTCTCCTGGTTTAAATGCAACAGCAGCTCTACTTTTCAAATGAATCCCTTCTTTCTTTCTTTTGTGTTCTAATATTACTTTCTCATAATTACATATTACGATAATGCATACAATACTGACATTTTTGTCACCATAAAAATGGTAATAGCATTTCACTAATACATCATACCTCTTTTGCTTCTTCTAAACCAATATATACTGTGATTCTCCTCGTTCAAATGACAGCTGCTAACTTACAAAGCACTCCTAATTTCTGTTATTTTCTTTTCTACTATTCCCATGATTATATGTTAGAATACAATACTGACATTTTTGTCACTAAAGACCGTGATATTAATAGAAAGGAATGACAATACTTGGTGATTCATTATAAAGATAAAACTTTTTTCACTGGCAAAGATTTGGCTTTATCAATTATAGGTGGACGTTGGAAAATATCGATTATATGGTGTTTTATCCAACAGTCCCCATTAAGGTTAAGTGAAATACAAAAAAAACTTCCCGATGTCAATCAACGCATGCTAATTAGACAATTAAGGGAATTAGAAGATGATAAAATAATTACTAGATTTGTATATCCTGTTGTACCTCCTAAAGTAGAGTATCAACTAAGCGAAATTGGTCGACTCTTAGAACCCGTTGTAACTTCCATCTGTGATTGGGGAGATAATTTTAGTGACTTATTAGAAAAAAACGATAATAAAACATCAGTTGATTAAAATTCAAGACGATTTTGATTAGTTTTAATTTTAAAATTTACACAAATAATATGCAAGAATTTATGCAAAGGTCATAAGCAATCTATTTCCTTGAAAATCGATGAAAGCCGTTGGAAGAGTTAGGTTCGGGCGATAATAAATAAAAATTGCACAAACGGTTCTAAAAATGAAAGCCTTGGAACGCTGATGTCTTCTCGTTCACCAATCTTCATTGTGGTTCCTTTATCAAATTCAAAGGGACGTAAACCTTAATCGGTTTACGTCCCTTTTATTATTCTCCTTTAAAAGCGGGTTTACGCTTTTCTACGAATGCTGTAATCCCCTCTTTATGATCTACAGATTTGCGCAAGGTAGATTGTGTTACCGCTTCTTTTTGAAGAATCATTTCTAATTCTTTTATTTGACCAGCATGTAAAATTTCTTTTGATGCTATAAGAGAAGCAGTTGCGGATTCTAATAATTTTTGTGCGTAAGACGTTGCCGTCGCCCAACCAAGCCCATCTGAAGCAACTTCGTCTACTAGACCAACCGCTTTTGCCTCTTTTCCATTAAATAGTTGACCACTCCACATTATCTGCTTGGCTTTTGGAATTCCTACTCTTTCCTTCAAGAAGAAATGTCCTCCTCCATCTGGTACTAATCCAATTCCACTAAAATTCATCGCTAACTTACTATTTTCTTCCGCTATAATAATATCGCATCCAAGTACTAGACTAAATCCAAGACCGGCTGCTGCTCCGTGAACTGAAGCAATTGTGAGTTGTGGCAAAGTATACAGTGCCAATGCAATACGAGAAACATATTCCATTGCTTCTTCAATATTAAAAGGATTTTCTGTATCAAGCATTGCTTTTACATCGCCACCTGCTGAAAATACGCGACCTTCCCCTTTTAACAATAAAACTTGTATCGACGTATCTTGTTTTATCGACTCAAAAAATTCAGCTAGCTCCATCATCATTACTTCATTCATTGAATTCATAGCTTCCGGACGGTTTAATGATAATGTTGCAATTCTCCCACTTTTTTCAACTAGTAATGTTTTGTACATATTCATTCCCCTTTATTTGTGAATACTCATTCATACTTATATTTAGTTCGACATTGGATAAAACTTTCCCTTTATTATTGAACAAAAAAGAGTCTCCTACATTTTATTGTAGAAGACCCTTATTGATTACATATTAGATACCTTCGTATAACTCTTGTACCGGTTTAATGAGTACACGATTAACTTCTTCGATTAACTGGCTCAATGCCATTTCAGCTTGAAGCATTTGAGAAATCTTTTCATTTTCTTGTGCTAACTGAGCTGTTTTTTGAGCGTACTCTATTTCTTCCCCTGAAATCTCTTCATTACTCATTTGTTTTTCTTGAAGAGACATTTGAATTTTGCGGAAGCTTTGGAATAATACAAGTGCCTCAGGGTCTGCTTTTACTGATTCAACAGCCACTTTTACATTTGCGAACTCATCTGTTTGACGAAGAGTCGTTTCTAATTTGTTAATGTCATCATAAATATTAATCATGTGAAAAACTCCTTTAATTAAATTATTTTCTAGACTATAGAACCTAGCCGTGACAGATGTTCACGCTATTCTCAACTAGTAAAAAATACGATTAATCCTTGAATAATTCCAATAAGACCACCAAGGAATCCTCCTAGAATCGTAATCATTTTAAACTCACGCTTCGATATGCCAAGAACAATTTCCTCTAATCTGGAAACGGGGAAAGAATCAACCTGCTCTTTTACCATATCCTCTAACTTCATTTTTCGCAATACTTCCTCAAGCTTTTCTTCCGCTTCTCTAAATGCAAAAGAAGTTAACTTAGGCACAAGTTGTGTTTGTGTCCACTCTGCCGCTTCTGGGAAATAGTGCACTAAACTATGATTTAATCGATCTTCAATGGCAAGCTGATTTGTTAAATATGATTTGACATTTACAATAATAGGATCAAAATTAAAGCCATCCATCATTTCAACGACTGGACGATCTTTTAGTTTTTCCCATTCATTTCGTACAATGTTCTCCATCATATTTTTTGTACCTTGCGATCTTAAAAATTTAAGTATTTCAGGTTGTACTTTTCCGGCTAAGGAAGAGGACTCTCCGACAAACATTTGAACCATGCTACCTAACGTACCTTTTGTAGAAAGGAAGTCATCAATGAGGTTTTTTACCGTCATTTTTCCTTCTTCCGATTCGAAAAAGTCTTCCCCTTTTAATAAGACATATTCAACAATTTCTTTTACTTTACTATCTGCTTTTAGTTGCCAATCTGCAGGTGCCAATTGTCTAATGGTTTCATGTTGAAATCTAGCTCTTATTGTTTTGAATTGAACATCTACTTGCTCTTCAACTTTTTCATTAGCAACGGACGCTATATTATCAAGCCCACCTAGCTTTAACCAATCTGAAATAGTTTTATCGGATAAAAGAATTTTACTATTTAACTGTTGAGTTAAGAACCTAGTAGCTTTTGCTTCCATGCTCGTATTAAAATATTTCTTTTTAAAAATATCAGGAGTAAGTAAATGTTGAATTACTGTATTTCCTAATTGTTTTGCAAGCTCATCACGTCTTTTCGGTATGAGGCCTGGTGTAAAAGGAACTCTATAAGATCCTATATATTTTGCTTCATGTGGTCTAAAAAGCATTTGAATTGCTAAATGATTTGTTACAGCTCCAATCGCCGCTCCAACTATTGCCATGAATGTTATTGTCCATAAAAAACTCATCTATTTCACCTTTTTCCTCAAGCTTAAACTTATTATAGCAGAGGTTAGGAAAATACATCAAATTCTCTATTCAGTAAGACTCGTACTGAATACTGGTGAACACTTTTACAATGCATTGTATATTGTGGATACACGAATTGCATGCTCCATCTCATCTTGCATGGCAATAAATAATGGTGCATACGCTTGCTGTATAGGTATTTGTAATAGCATTTCCTTATACATTTCCGTCGCGTCTAGCTCACCTTTTAACGCTTCTTTAGCACAAGCTTTCAAATCGAAACAAGGTTCCGGTTTATTCAAGTTTTGTACAAATGCCCCTGTCAGCATATAATAGAGCTGTTGAAACATTTCATAATGGCTTTTTTCATCTTCGTATATATGTTGTATGAAACCTTGCCAGTAGGGGTCATCCGTTAGAATATACATCGAACGATAGAAATAATAGTCATGATATTCATTTTCTATAGCCATCTTTAATTTTTCAATAAACAATTACATGCTCCTTCACTAGTCATTTCTACTAGTGTATGCATATACATTAACTCACATGAAAGGTTGATTAGATTGCTACAACATTTTAGCTTTAAACCTCTATTTGAAAATAAACAAATTCCTGGTTGGTCTATCTCATTCTTCTTTAAACAAACTAGATATACGGGTGTTTACGAAGCAGATGGAATGATTAAGTGGGTTGGGGAAGTACCAGATGATGAAGAAACTGTGAAAAAAATGATTCATGAACTAATGTTATTCCATGTATACGATTGAAATTTATTAATCTTCAAGTAGTAAATCCCACCTTTAGTATAAAATTATACTAAAGGTGGGATTTCGTTTTCAGCTTTAGAAATTATGATTAGAATGAATGCACAATTGCACCCAAAATAGCACTAACTATTACTACTTTAATCGGAGCCCATTTATACACAATTAGCAGCGTACCCGTAATTAGAACAATTACAAAATCAATTGGCTCTTTCACCGCACTCGTGAAAACTGGATCATATAAAGCGGCAAATAGAATTCCTACGACTGCTGCATTGACACCTTTCAGAGCAGCTTGAATACCTTTTTTAGAACGAATAATCGACCAAAAAGGCAACATTCCAATTACAAGAAGAAACGAAGGTAAAAACATAGCAAAAACAGCAAGAAGCGCTCCTGGAATTCCAGCAGTTACTTGGCCTAAAAAACCTGCTATAGTGAAAAGTGGTCCAGGAACAGCTTGTGCCGCTCCGTACCCTGCAAGGAAAATATCCGGTGCTACATCTACTTCTCTTTGTAACATTGGCAAGACCACATGGCCTCCTCCAAATACAATCGAACCTACACGATAATATGTATCAAAAATAGAATAATAAATAGATTGAACAAACGGCTTGAAGATAGGTAATAAAACTAATAATCCGAAAAATAATACCCAACTAACAATACCTGTTTTTTTACCAAATGAAAGTTCCATTTTAGATGCTGGTTCAATCGTTTCTTTTCTATAGTAAAGAAAACCAAATAATCCTGCGACAAGTATAACTCCAATTTGTCCAACTGCAGTTGGAATAAGCAATGTTAGAATCGCACATACTATAGCAATGGTAATTCTTATGCGGTCTGGAGCTAGGTTTTTTTGCATACCTAGTAGTGCATGCGCCACAACAGCAACTGCAACTATTTTTAACCCTTGAATCCAACCACTATCAAAGGAACCAGTTGTTGTGACAAATGCTGCAAAAAGCATCAGTATTAGTACAGATGGCAACGTAAATCCTAGAAACGAAATAATTCCTCCTGCTATACCTCCTCTTAGTAATCCAATTGAAATTCCTACTTGAGAGGATGCTGGTCCGGGTAAAAACTGACATAGCGCTACGATATCTGCATATAATTTATCATCCAACCATTTCCGTTTATTTACGTACTCTTCATGAAAATATCCGATATGTGCTGACGGTCCACCAAAAGACGTCAATCCGAGCTTTGTTGAAGCCTTTAAGATTTCTATGTATTTGTTTGACATACTTACCCCCCATTCTTCTAGTTCCTATTATCGTATACATTTCTCGAAAATGAATATTAAATTTTTGTAAATATTATGATGTAATTTTTTGTTGCCATGTTTTCTTATTTTATGGAAGATAATAATGTTCATCCCTCTAATGTAAGAAGAAAGATTTGTAATTTCTCTCTCAATATTTTATTATTACATATAGTAACTATTTTTTAGAAAACAGGAGGTGTACACTTTGTTCTACCCCTCATCTGGGTTAGGGACAAAGTAATTATTTGGAGATAGCCATACGATTGGCAGCATTTGCTGTCTTAATCGCATTCACCGCTTTTTTCGTTGCGAGTGAATTTGCAATAGTAAAGGTAAGATCTACAAGAATTGATCAGCTAGTTGCTGAGGGAAACAAAAAGGCGATAGATGCAAAAAAACTCGTTTCCAATCTAGATGAATATTTATCTGCCTGTCAGCTCGGTATCACGATAACCGCGTTAGGTTTAGGGTGGCTTGGAGAACCGACAATAGAAGTGATATTACATCCAGCATTTGAGTATTTTGCACTTCCAGAGAGTGTTTCCTCTGTGCTTTCATTTATCATTGCATTTTCCCTTGTAACGTATATACACGTAGTAGTAGGGGAATTAACACCAAAAACATTTGCTATCCAAAGGGCAGAACAAATTACATTAGCAGTTGCAAAACCGCTTATCATTTTTGATAAACTTATGTATCCAATTATTCATGGTATGAACGGATCAGCAAGATTTTTAGCTACTAAAGTATTTGGATTAAATTCCGTTTCTGAATCAGAGGTAGCCCATTCAGAAGAAGAACTTCGAATGATTCTTGCCGATAGCTTCAAAGGTGGAGAAATCAACCAAGCGGAATATAAATATGTAAACAAAATTTTTGAATTTGATGATCGTATTGCAAAAGAAATTATGGTCCCTCGTACAGAAATTATATCAATTGAAAAAGATTTAACTTTAGTTAAAGTATTTGAATTAATTGGCGTTGAACAATATACGCGTTATCCAGTTACGGATGGGGACAAAGACCATATTATTGGACTTGTGAACATGAAAAACTTATTAACTGCTTATATAAAAGATCCAACTAATGCAAATACACCAGTAAGTGATTATATGCAACCAATTATTCGTGTTATCGAAAATATGCCCATTTCAGATTTGTTGCTGAAGATTCAACGTGAACGAATTCATATGGCCATTTTATTAGATGAATACGGTGGTACTTCAGGTCTCGTTACCATTGAAGATATTATCGAAGAAATCGTTGGAGATATACGTGATGAATTTGATGTTGACGAACTTCCAGAGGTTCAAAAAATAGGTGAAAATCATTATATTTTAGATGCCAAAATGTTAATTGAAAACGTCAATGACTTACTAGGAATCGATATTGATGAAGATGACATTGATACAATTGGCGGCTGGGTTATGACAAAAAGTTTTGATGCGATTGAAGGAGAAAAAATCTTCGAACAGGGTTATGAGTTTATCGTAAAAGAAATAGAAGGTCATCATATCATTTATTTAGAGGTAACAAAAATTGTTCCAATAAGTGAATCAAATGAACAAGAAATATTAACTGAATCCTAAAGCAAAACGACTCTCTTTTGAGAGTCGTTTTCATGTGTAAAAATATGTTGAGAAGAGGAAACAATTTGGAACTATATACAAATTTACGCGAAGGGGAAAAAGGTGCTTGGGTCAGTATTTGTATCTATTTACTATTAACTGTTTTTAAACTGATTACAGGCTTCCTTGGTTCATCCCAAGCGTTACAAGCAGATGGATTGAATAATTTTACCGATATTATTGCCTCTATTGCGATATTAATCGGTTTACGGATATCCCAAAAACCACCTGATGAACAACATCAATACGGTCATTTACGTGCAGAAACAATTGCATCGTTAGTCGCTGCTTTTATCATGGCTTTTATTGGAATCCAAGTAATTATTCAAGCAATCCAGCATCTTGCACATCCAGTTAACGAAACCCCATCTTTCCTGACTGCAATAGTTGGATTGGTTAGTGCCGTTGTTATGTACATTGTATATAGGTATAATTTAAAATTAGGAACCCGTATTAATAGTGCGGCTTTAAAAGCAGCTGCGTACGATAATCGCTCAGATGCACTAGTAAGTATAGGTGCCACTATCGGGATAATTGGCTCTATTTTAGGCTTTCCACTATTGGATGGCATTACTGCATTACTTGTAGGTATAATCATTATCTACACTGCTTATTCTATTTTTCATGATGCAGCTTTTACATTATCTGATGGATTTAATGTAGAAGAAGCAGAATCATTATCTACAATAGTTCGTCTTGTAGATGGAGTAGATGCGCTAATAGACTTTAAAGCTAGAATGCATGGCAATTTAATGTTTGTGGACTTAACGGTAACAGTTAATCCAGATTTGAATGTTATTGAAAGCCACCGAATAACGGAAGAAATTGAACAACGAATTATGAAAGCAAAGCCATTTTCTGTCGTGTTAGTACATATTGAGCCACATTTGAATGATGGATAAATCCAGGAACGGTGCACTCTAACTAGAATGCACTTTTTTATTGTCCACTTGGTTCTGTCAAACCATGTTTTACTGCATAGAGAGCCGCTTGTGTTCGATCCTGAACTTGTAGCTTGGCAAATAAATTGGATATATGCGTTTTTACTGTTTTTTCAGTTACAAATAAAGCTGAAGCAATTTCTCGATTACTTTTCCCTTTCGTTAATTCCGATAAAACATCCTGTTCTCTTGGCGTTAGTGGATGTTTATCATGTGGACTAAGTTCAACAGGTTCTTTTTCTTTTTCTAACTGTGTAGTAGCATGGGGATGCAGTGTGTGTTCCCCTCGCATAAGCTTTCGAATAGACTCTGCTAAATCATCTGGTTCAATATCTTTTAATTGATAGCCTGCTGCTCCTGCATTTAAAGCAGGAATCACATGATCACGATCAGAAAAACTGGTCAACATCAATACATGTGTTTCTGGAAATTTCTCCTTTATTCGCTTTGTTGCTTGAATACCATCCATTTCAGGCATCACTAAATCCATTAATACAACATCAGGTTTAAGCCTTTCTACCAACTCTACCGCTTCTCTTCCATTCACAGCTTCTCCTACAATATCCATATCCTTCTGGGTTTTCAAAAAGAACATTAATCCTCTTCTTACTACGTGATGATCATCTGCTATTAATACGCGTATCATTCAAACACCTCCTAATATGGTAAACGAACTAAAATTTCCGTTCCTTTATTCCATTCACTTACCCAGTCAACTGTTCCTCCAACTGATTTTGCACGATCTTTCATACTTTGAATCCCAATAGAAGGTAAATGATTTGTTTTGTTCATATGAAAACCATGTCCTTCATCTTTCACAACTAATAAAATATCCGTAGAGGTAACCGTCAAATATAAATCCGCGTTTAATACTCCAGCATGCTTTCGAACATTATTTAAAGCTTCTTGTGTAATCCGGAATAACGCTTCTTCTACATTTGCTGGCAAGTTAATCACGCCTTTTACTTTTACATTTAATGTTAGCCCTAATACTTCTCCATATCCCTTGATTCCTTCCACAATGCCAGCTTCTAGCCCTTTAGGACGCAACTGCCATATAAGTGCACGCATTTCTGTTAAGGCCTCTTGAGATAAGTGTTGAATCTCTTGGAACGTCTCTTTTATATCCAAATCCTTTGTCATCTCCATGCCACCACGTGCAGTTAAGGTGACTGAAAATAATAATTGATTTACTGCATCATGAAGATCCCGGGCTAGTCGGTTACGTTCTTGAACCAGTGCTACTTCCTGCTCTTGCTTGGTTAATAAAAAACGTTTTATAGCAGAACCCAATTGAAATGCAACAGATTCTAAAAGAGCCAGTTCTCTTTCCGCAAAACGAATCGTATTCGGCGTTGCAACATTTAGCAATCCAAATCTCTCTTGTCCAGATTGAAGTGGGACAGTTGCATGGTGTGTAATACCTGCATTTTCTATAATCGGTGTCTTACCAGAATTATCAATTCGTTTACATTCTATTATATTTGATGCCTTTTTTAACTTACCAGTACGAAAACTAGAAACACACCAACATCCGCCTTTTTCTAACTTCATACAATTATTACTCTTCAAAGCAGCTGGTAAATTTTCATGGGCTACAAGTTCATGTTGCCCTTTAGCATCGATGAAGAATATCCATCCTGTTTCAAAAATGGTTCCTTCTAATAACTTATGTAACGCGCCATGTAACATTTTTTCCATATCTGTCTCTTCATTTAATAATTCTGCTATTTCCTTTAATATTTTTATATTTGAGAGTTCGTTTGATTGCATATAAACACCTCCAGTTACTCTCCATCATATCATTTTGTTTTGTTTCACTGTGTGAACAAGCTTTCATACTTTTGGAGTAGAAAAAAAGTTGTACACTATATGACGGTGATGAAATAAAAAAGTCCTGATGCACGCTGATTTCGTTCCGAGCGGGCGCTTTCCGTGGGGCGTGCGGTGAGCCTCCTCGTCGCGAAAACCGCGCTCCTGTGGGGTCTCACCTGTCACGCTAATCCCACTGGAGTCGCCGCTCGGAACGAAAGTCAGCTAAGAGAATATAAGAAACAAAATTCTCAAATAGATATAGAAAACCAGACTTGAAAAACTACATAAAAAAGACTGACGCAATAAATCAGGTTCACTGAATTTCTGGACAGTCCCGCGACAAATAAATAAATTATCGCCTACTAAAATTATTTACCAACGTCATTTGACAAGGAACCAGAAAAAACGAGATTAAGCAATCTCTTGCTTAATCTCGTTTTTCTCTTACTATTCTTTTAAATACCTATTCATTTCAGCAGTAAAGGCTTCTTTCAACACTTTTAACTTTTCTCTACTGTCTTTTTCTGAATTACTCGTCACACCAAAGTAATATTTAATCTTCGGTTCTGTTCCACTTGGTCGTACACATACCCAAGAGTTGTCTGCTAAGAAGTATTTCAAAACATTCGCTTGTGGTAATAGAATCGCTTCTGGGTCTCGTCCATCTGTAAATGTTCGAATAGAAGTTAAATAATCTTCTTGTGATTGAACTTGAATACCCGCAACTTCTGTTAACTGATTCACTCGTACTTGTTCTAATAAGTTCTTAATAGCATCTGCACCACTAACACCTTTTTTAGTAACCGAAACAAGATCTTCTAAATAATAACCATGGCGTTCAAACAATGAATGGAGAACATCTACAAGTGACTTCCCTTGTTTTTTATAGTAAGCAGCTGCTTCTACAATAGCAAGGACGCTTTGTACCGCATCTTTATCACGAGCAAAACTCTTGATCAAATAACCATAGCTTTCCTCGTAACCGAACAAAAACTGCACTTCTTGTGTTTCTTCATATTCTTTTATCTTTTCACCAATGAATTTAAAACCTGTTAATACATCTTCTGTACTTGCACCATGATATTGTGCAATTACATGACCTAAATCAGATGTTACAATCGTTTTAAATACACGACCATTTGCAGGCATCGTTCCTTTTTCTTTCCGTTGGGTCAATAAATACTCGATTAAAATTGCACCAGTTTGATTGCCAGTTAATAATTTATATTCATCATTCACTTTTACCGCTATACCTACACGGTCGCCATCTGGATCTACAGCAATTAGAATATCTGCAGCATATTTATTACCATATTGGATCGCGTATTCAAATGCACTTTGTTCTTCTGGATTAGGAGATTTTAAAGTTGGAAATTCGCCGTTAGGTTCCATTTGTTCTTCTACGTAATAAATATGCTTATAGCCTACTTCGCTTAGAATATTTTTTACTATTTGACCAGATGCACCATGAAGTGGAGAAAATACAACTTTCAAATCTGTTTCTGGAGCTAAATTTGGATTTTCTTGCACTGTTTTTAGCTGTTCTATATATGCGTCATCCATCGCTTCATCTAATTCAATGATTAAGCTTTCATCTAAATTATCTAATGTTATTTGAAGCGCATCTCCCGCTTGATAAACATGCTTAATCACTGTATCTGCATCATCCAAATTTAATTGTGCTCCGTCTGCACCATATACTTTGTACCCGTTGTATTCAGGTGGATTATGGCTCGCAGTAATGACAATTCCCATATATGCTTGTAGTTCTCGAACGGAAAAGGATAGCTGTGGCGTTGTTCTTGGCGCTTTATATAAATATGCTTTAATGCCATTTGCAGCAAGTGTTCTAGCGGCTTCAAGCGCAAATTCAGGAGAATGTCTACGGCTATCGTAAGCAATTGCTACTCCGCGGTCCATCGCATCTGTTCCAGCTGCTTTTATGTATGAAGCTAGTCCTGTTGTTGCTTTTCGAACCGTATACGTGTTGATACGATTAGTACCAGCACCAATTTCTCCGCGCATTCCACCTGTCCCAAATTCTAAATCACGATAAAATGCATCTTCTGCTCTTTTGTCATCTTCAGCAAGTAACTCCAAATCTTTTTTCCAAACTGTCTCTAGTTCAGAAAAATCCAACCACTGCTCCATTATCTGTTTATAAGACATTTTGCGAATCTCCCATTCATTCTTTTTTATAATCAATGCCATATACATCATGACGACGATCTTTTAAATGCTTCACAGTACCGTCTTGTCTTTGACGTCTAAGAATTTCCAAGTCAACGTCACCTATTAATACCATCTCTACGTTCGGCTCCGTTTCTCCAACTATTCCATCTCGTGCAAATTCAAAATCAGACGGTGCAAAAATAGCAGACTGTGCATATTGAATATCCATATTTTCTGTTTGTGGAAGATTTCCAACCGTTCCTGAAATAACGGTATAGATTTGATTTTCAATCGCGCGGGCTTGTGCACAGTATCTCACACGCAAATACCCTTGGCGGTCTTCTGTACAAAACGGTGTGAAAATGATATTTGCTCCCATATCTGTAGCAATTCGGGCAAGCTCAGGGAATTCAATATCATAACAAATTTGAATCGCGATTTTCCCACAGTCTGTATCAAACACTTGTACAGAGTCCCCTGCACTAATACCCCACCATTTACGTTCATTTGGTGTGATATGAATTTTATATTGTTTATCAATCGCACCATCTCTATGGAATAAATATGAGATATTATAAATTTCCTCATTCTCTTCTTCTACGAAATGAGAACCTGCAATAATATTAATATTATATCGAACCGATAAATCTGAGAATAATTCCATATACTGAGGAGTATACTCTGATAATTTCCGAACCGCTTGGCTCGGCGAGTGCTCATTTAAGAATGACATTAATTGTGTTGTAAATATTTCTGGAAATACGACGAAATCTGATTGTGCATCAGAGGCTACATCCACAAAATACTCACATTGGTTAGCAAATTCTTCAAATGAGTTTATTTTACGCATCATATATTGTACTGCACATATACGAACTGGATAGCTCGTTTTAAAATGACGTTTAGAAAGCGGAATATAATCTACATTGTTCCACTCCATCAATGTAGCATATTTAGCAGATGCTTTATCATCTGGTAAATAATTTGGATTGATACGCATTAATGTAAAACCGTTCATCAATTGGAATGTGAGTACAGGATCATAGATTTTATGACGAGAAACAGAAGTTACATATTCTCTTGGAGACATTTCATCTGCATATTTATGATAATTCGGAATACGTCCTCCGATAATAATTGATTTTAGATTAAATTGTCTTGCAATATCTTTTCTTCCTTCATAAAGACGTTGTCCAACCTTCATTCTTCGATATTTCGGGTGTACCATTACTTCAATACCATATAAATTATATCCATCAGGATTATGATTCGTAATGTAGCCAGCATCTGTGACATCTGACCAAGAATGGCGATCATCATACTCATCAAAGTTTATTATTAAGCTCGAACAAGAACCTATTACTATTCCATCTAGTTCAGCTACTAATTGGCCTTCTGGGAATATTGTTAAATGGCTACGTAAATGTGAAAGTTCCCAAGGTTCCATTCCAGGGAAACAATGTCTTTGTATTTCTATTATAGATTCAATATCAGAAAAAGTTGTTTGTCTAATATTCATGCTTTTTTCAAATTGCGATAAATCGAATTCTTCTGACATACTATCCGCTCCTTAATTTATAACTAACTTCTATTATATATCTCTTTTGCATTCAGTTAAAACATTTTACATGTTTTTAAATAACCTTTATACTTTGATTTGAGTTCAAAGTAATTTAAAGGAGCAACTTATGACAAAAAAAATTGAAAATCTTTTGCTGTTTATGTGGGCTGTATCATTCACAGCAATGCTTGGTTCCCTCTACTTTTCAGAAATCCAATTGTATGAACCTTGTAAATTGTGTTGGTACCAACGTATACTGATGTATCCACTTGTGTTAATATTAGGAATTGCATATATACAAAAGAATGCAAAAATAGCTATAACAACTCTTGCTTTTTCTGTAATAGGAGCGTGTATCTCTGCATATCACTATAGTCTTCAAAAATTAGATTTTATGCAAGATTCAGCTGTAGCTTGTGGAAGAGTACCTTGTACTGGAGAGTATATTAATATCTTAGGATTTATCACAATCCCTTTTTTAGCACTTGTCGCTTTTATCCTTATAGCGATTAGTAGTATCATGATCTTGAAAGGTTTGAAGGAGGAAAAATAATCATGAAGAAATTAGCTATATTCGGTGGTATCATTATCGCTATTTTTGTATTAATAATTGTATTAAACAGCCAAAAAAATAAGGATGTACTAGCGGACAACCCTTATGACAAAGAAAATTTAACACAATCTACTATTGATCTAATAGACGATCCAAACTATCAGAACATCATTCTTCCAGATGATCTAAAAGCTGAAATTGAAACTGGAGAACCTGTTACTGCTTATTTCTTTAGTCCAGAATGTGTTCATTGCCAAGAAATGACTCCAAGATTAACACCACTTGCAGATGAAAATAGCGTTGATATTGTAAAGTATAATGTTCTTGAGTATGAGCAAGGCTGGAATGATTATCAAATCGAAGCTACACCAACCCTTATTTATTTTGAAGATGGAAAAGAAGTAACAAGAGCTACGGGAGCTATTCCAAACGAACAAATCCAAGCATTCTTTGATCAAGTTGTATTAAAATAATAAAAAAGAGGCCTTGTCTTTTTGGACTGGGCCTTTTATAAAGGAGAGAACAAGTATGATACATACATTCAACTATACCGTTCCTGAAGACGGGTTAACAATCGATACACTTTTCCAAGAAAAATGGAAACTCGGAAAAAAATTAATACATGAATTGCGTATGCAAAAAGCAGTAAGTAATGTGGGTGGAGAACTTTTACAATGGAAATTACCAAATAAAAAAGGCGACGTTCTTGTTTTTAAATGGGAAGGCGAAGCATCGAATTATCTTCTTTCCGATCAAATCCCATTATATGTAGCATATGAAGATGAGTATATAATCGTTGCATCTAAACCTAGAGGTGCTTCCACTCATCCAAACGAAGATGGACAAAATCATACATTGATCAATACAGTTATGAATTATCTTTCTTTAAAAGGACATCATTACGCAGAGCATATTCATCGCTTAGATGAGGGAACAAAAGGGTTAGTGGTTATTGCAAAAAATCCACTAGTAAAAGGTATGCTAGACCGTATGTTAGAAAACAAAGAAATTGTACGTACTTATGAAGCAATTGTTGAAGGACAAGTAAAAAATAATCACGGCACTATTCGCGCAGCTATCGGGAGTGATCGACATCATCCTAGTAGAAGAAGAGTTTCACCATCTGGCCAACAAGCAATCACTCATTATGAAGTAGTTGGAAGAAATCCTGAATTCACAAAAGTGAATGCTATTTTAGAAACGGGACGTACTCATCAAATTCGCGTACATTTCTCTTATCTTGGGCATCCTATTGTGGGAGATGAATTGTATGGAGCGAAAAAAACACCTACTAGAACTTATGAACTTCACGCATTTAAAGCGCAGTTCAAACATCCTATTACTGGTGAAGTTTTGATCGTTGAGGATAAAAAATTAGAATCTTAATATTTGAAAAGCGGAAGCGCCCTTTTTCTATACGGACGTTGCCGGTTCGTTTTGGACCATATTGTAACAATAAAATGACGTTGATGAAGAATTTTAGTCGGCTATAATTTATTTATTTATCACGGGACTGTCCAGAAAGTCAGTAAAACTGATTTTTTGCGGCAGTCTTTTTATATAGGTTTATTCAAAAGGAATGTTTGGATCTTGAATATAGAGTAAAAATTTTATACTATTAGAGCCTAACAAGTGATTCCCCCCTGGATGATGGTTTTGTCGACTTTTATTCTTCAGGGAATCTCACTTGTTTTCTATATCTGTTTGAACTTATGTTTCCTATATTCACTCAGCTAATTTTCGTTACGAGCGGCGACTCCAGTGGGATTAGCGTGACAGGTGAGACTCCACAGGAGCGCGGTTTTCGAGGGCGAGGAGGCTCACCGCACTCCCCACGGAAAGCGTCCGCTCGGAACGAAAATCAGAGCGCGGATCAGGTTTTTTTCATAGATATTGATAAAAAAATGACATGAGTGAAGTTCCATCCCGTTCTCCTGTTTGATCGAGAAGGGGATTTTATTTCACCAATGTCATATAGTTTACAACCATTTTATTAAGATAGTTTGTCCCTCGCTCCCCTAAAACATCGAAGAAAAAAAACAAATGCTTATGGAAATAAAAGAAGAGATCTTTTTGCCTTTAAAATTTAATCCTGATTTATAAAATACAGCAAAATCACTATACGACTTATCCGGAAATAAGTGCCAAAAGAGACTTTTCTCCTGTTTTTGTACTTATTTTAAAATATGTCGTATGTGAGTTTTGCACATTTATGATGTTGGAGATTATTTTATTGGCAGGTTTTTTTGAGGGGCGCTTTCTTGCCAATGAAACTCTTATACTTCTTATCTATTAAAAAGGGACAGAGCTTCAGAAAATGACGTGATCATTTTCTGAAGCTCTGCCTTTTCGTTTAAATTCTTGTAGGAAATTAACTTTCAAAATTAAAGTTATCTGGATTTGCTCCAATTCGCTCATTCAAGTTAAGTAAATCAATATTTTTTATATCCTCAAATGATAATTCGAAATCAAATACGTCAAGGTTCTCCTCAATTCTAGCAGGTGTAATAGATTTAGGAATAACGATTAGATCATGTTGTAGATGCCAGCGAATAATAATTTGAGCCGGTGACTTACCATATTTCCCACTAATTCGTTTCAACGCAGGTTCATCCAACAGTCCACCTCTAGCAAGTGGTGACCAAGAAGTAACAGCAATTCCTTGTTCAGCACAGTATTCACGAAGATCAAATTGTGTTAGACGTGGATGGCATTCAATTTGGTTCACCATAGGTTGTATATTTGCTTTTGCTGCAATTGTTTCTAAATGGTGTTGATGATGATTGGATACTCCAGTTGCACGAATTAACTTTTCCTCATATAAACGCTCAATAGCACGGTATGTTTCTACGAATGTTTCTTTCACTGGCCAATGAGTTAAATATAAATCTACATAATCTAATCCTAATAATTCTAATGACTTTTCAAATGCTTTTAATGTTTGATCATATCCTTGATCTGTATTCCAAACTTTAGTTGTAATGAAAATATCTTCTCTTGGGACAGTTGAATTACGAACTACTTCGCCTACTTCTTTTTCATTTGCATATAAAGAAGCTGTATCGATATGTCGATAACCAATATCCAGTGCTGTCGTGATTGCTTGAATAGCAATTTCCGGCTCTGTCATTTTATAGACACCTAAACCAATACGTGGTATCTCAACTCCATTTGCTAATCGTTTAGTTGCATTCTTCTGTAATTCCATCTCATTCACCCTTTCGTATTAGAAAAACGACTGAAATGAATCAGTCGTTTTCTCTTCTTTTCATAGAAGAAGTATCATCAGATTGAGCAGGGTCGGATACGCGATTATCTTGTTCAAGCTCATTATCGTCTCGCATCTTCTCCATTTGCTTGCCTAACTGTTTCACTTCTTCCATATTCGTTGCCATCGAACCATTCTCTGTATCATTTTTCAAATTGCTCATATCAGATCCTCCTTCGAGTATTTCCATTCAAAGGCTTTACCTTTATACTATATGTTAGTAGAATACAACCCATGTTGCAACTATAAATAGTGCGAATCTTTGAACTATTCGTTTTTTTGACGTTATTTCCTTTTTAAACAAAGTAAGGTATACTTAGTTAAGAATATATTATAGGAGGCACTTCATATGAATTTAATCCTTATCCTTGGTGTTACTATTGCATTTCTTGTCCCAATGTTCAAAGCTGGATATAACGACAAACCAGGTGCATCAAACAAATAAGCAAATTTAAAAAACGGACGAGTCATTTTATAATGACTCGTTCGTTTTTTAATGTAAATTTGGATAATCTTGCTGTCTTAAAGCTTCGTAAACAAGAATTGCAGCGGTATTTGATAAGTTTAAAGAACGAATATTATCATTCATTGGAATTCTTAAACATTTGTCTGGATGAGCATCAATAATTTCTTTTGGTAACCCTTTTGTTTCACGACCAAAAATGAAGAAATGGTCTTTCTCCACATCACTAAAATCATAAGTAGTGTGTGGCTTAGCACCAAACTTAGTTATTAAATAATATTCTCCTGCCGGATGTTTGGCAAAAAACTCATCTAATCCATCGTAATACGTAATATCGACATGCTCCCAATAATCTAAACCTGCACGTTTGAGCATTTTATCGTCAGTAGAAAATCCTAAAGGGCGGATTAAATGTAATTTTGCACCCGTTCCCGCACATGTTCTAGCGATATTTCCAGTATTTGCTGGAATTTCTGGTTGATATAACACAATATTAATACTCAACTTGTCCACTTCCTATTTCTCTAATGTATAGAATAGAAGCCCTTTTCGAATTTCTTCTAGAACTTCTTGTACTTCTTCAGTTTGTTCCGCTTTTTTTAATGCAACAAGGCCTTCTTCTGTATTAATCTTACCAATTGCCCATGCAGCTGTCCCTCGAATAACTGGTCGAGCATCATTCTCCATAAGTTTGATTAATGTTGGTACGGCAGATGCTTCTTTGAAATGTGCTAACGCAATAATTGCATTTCGCTGAATAGGATTCTTCCCTCTCCACGCCCCAGACATATGCCCATATGTCTCTTTAAACGAACGGTTTGTCATACTTAGCAAAGGTATTAACAAAGGCTTAACGAGCTCTGGGTCTGGTTTAAACGCTTCTTGATGCAAGTTTGCTTTCGCTTTGTTTTTAGGACAAATGGTTTGGCATGTATCACAACCATAAATTCGATTGCCGATTTTCGCTCGAAATTCATCCGGAACCATTGTTTTCGTTTGGGTGATAAAAGCAATGCAACGTTGCGCATTTAGTTGTCCACCTTCTATCAATGCACCAGTTGGACAAATGTCTAAACAAAGCCTACAATCCCCACATTGATCTTCCATCTGCTCACTAGGAGCAAATGGTATCGATGTGACCATTTCACCTAAGTACACATAAGAACCGAACTCTGGCGTAATAACTGCACAGTTTTTCGCACTCCAACCAATGCCAGCTCTCTCCGCTACTGCACGGTCCGAAAGTTCTCCAGTATCCACCATTGAACGTAATTTTGCATCTGGAATATGTGTTAAAATAAATAACTCTAATAGCGCGAGTTTCTCCCGTAAAACCGTATGGTAATCCATTCCCCATGAAGCTCTTGCAAAAATACCCCGCCTTGCACCTTTTGTACTTGAAGGAGCATCTTTCATTTTCGATGGATACGCAATGGCAATAGCTATAATGCTTTCTGCTTCCGATAGTAAAAGCTCTGGATGTGTTCTTTTCTCAATATCTGATTCTTCAAAACCAGATGCATATCCTAGCTCTTGTTGACGAACTAATCTATTTTTTAATTCATGAAAGGGAGAAGCAGATGTAAATCCAATCTTATCAATTCCAATGGATGCAGCATATTCAATTAGATTGTTTTGAAATTGATTGATATTCACTGCTTTTCCCCCTTCCTATGCTAAACTAAAATAAGAAACTATATGTAAGGATGATTGTTATGAGAGTTAAACTAGCCGATGCTTTAGTGCAAATCGAGCCTACTTTTAAACTAGGCATTATTCATTATACCAAAATTGTCGTTTCTTCTTCTCCTCAAATGCTTAAAGGACGACTTCAATTATTTCAAGAACAACTTTTCTTTGAAATGGATGAAAAAGCTGTAACTGAATTTGATGGAATAAAAGAATGGAGAGCTCTCTGGAAAAAGTTTGGAGCTGATCCCAATCATTATCATTCATCTGTAGAAGCTTTATATCGACGAATAGCAAAACAAAATTATATCACACCAATGGACTCCGCTGTTGACTTAAATAATTTCTTCTCTCTTAAATATGAAATACCTATGGGAATCTATGATATAGACAAGATTCAAGGGGATATAACTATTTCTATAGGCGATGAAGAAACCACATATGTAGGGTTAAATGGCCAAGAAAATAAATTGGAAAATATACTCACTCTACAAGATACAGTCGGACCATTCGGAAGTCCATTTGTTGACTCCGTTAGAACGGCTGTAACTGAAAACACTACCGAAGCGTTACAAATTGTATTCCTTCGACCTTCTATGGATGTTAAGGAAGGACAAAAATTAATCAATTCTATGGCAACCATGTTTCTACAGTTACATGGTGGAGATTTCGAGTCCACTATTATTGGTTAAATCGTACTTATAAGAAAAGGGAGCTTTATAAAATGGCACTTAATATTTGGTTCAATAGATGGTTTTCAACAGTTTCACACTATATGGATATGATTCGACATAATCCGGATCGTCTGGAATTTGTAATTTATGGTACACATCCTAATCCTGATACTGTTTATTTTAAAAACTGCGATGTTTATGGCACAGAACCTGATATTGATGGAGAAGAATATCTTCAATTTTGTATTGATTATTGTATGCAAAATAGGATTGATATCTTTGTTCCACGAAAAGAAAACGTGCTCATCTCAAATAATTTAGATAAGTTTGAACAAATTGGAGTTAAAGTTTTAGTGTGTCCTAAAGGCGATTTAATGTCCATAATGGATAATAAAGCAGCTATGTATCGATCATTAAAAACGATAGAACAAGATGGTAACTTTATTGTTGATATACCTTCTTATCGAATTGTAAATGACGCTGATAGCTTCAAAAAAGCATATGAAGAATTAAGTATAAATAATACAAAACTATGCATTAAACCAGTAGTAGGTGAAGGAGCATGTGGATTCCGTATTATTGATAATATTTCAGATACTATTCCATACTTGTTTAGTACCGCTTCTTCGCAAAAGATCTCTTTTGAAACAGTCTATAAAGTATTACAGACACAAGAAAATTTTCCAGACCTAATGGTATTAGAATATCTAGATGGCTATGAATATAGTATTGATTGTTTAGCTGGAGCAGATGGAACATTACTTGTTGCTATACCTCGAAAAAAAGGTAATGGTCGCATTCGAGAACTTGAATATAACGAGGAACTATTAGAAATTGCTAAGAAAATGGCAGAACAATATAAAATTCCTTATATTTTTAATATTCAAGTCAAATATAAAGACGGTATTCCTAAACTATTAGAAATTAATCCTCGCATGAGTGGTGGACTACATATTAGTTGCCTAGCAGATATTAATATCCCTTATTATGCGATTAAGTTATTACTAGGTGGCAAAGTGGAAACACTTTATCCTAAGTATGGTGTTAAAGCAACTCATATTGAGCAACCTGTTATATTATCAGCTTCTATGGAATATTCTGTTGTATTAGTGTAAATAAAAAACGCTCCCTTCTATTTTTTGAAGGAGCGTTTCTTATTTATTTAATTAATATGAACGAGCAAACCAAACTGTGTGTTTAGACTCTTTTCCACAGTTAATACATGTTGCTTTTTCAGCCGGTGGGTTGAATGGAATATTACGTGTTGTAAATTTCGTTTCTTCCTTCACATTTTCTTCACAAGCATCGTCTCCACACCAACCTGCAAGAACCCATCCAGGAATTGACCCTTTTTCAGTTGAATCTGCAAGATGTTGTTTTAATTCCTCTAATGAATTTACATTCAAATGTGAATTTTGATCACGGAATGCACGTGCAGTTTCTAATAAGCGTGTTTGCATTGTTTTCAATTCTTCTTCAATACGTTCTACTATAACAGCAAGCTCTACAGACTCTTTATCAGCCAAGTCACGTACTTTAATCAATGCTTGATTGTTCTCCAAATCACGAGGACCTAAATCAACACGAACTGGAACACCTTTAAGCTCCCACTCATTAAATTTATACCCAGGAGATTGATCTGAATCATCTAAACGAACACGAATACCTTTTGCTTTTAATGCGGCATAAAGCTCATCTAATTTTTCCATAATCGCAGGATTCTTCTTCCAAGGTCCCACTGGAATTAATACAACTTGCGTTGGAGCAACACGTGGTGGTAATACTAGACCTTGCTCGTCACCATGTACCATAATGACCGAACCGATTAATCGTGTTGAAGTTCCCCATGATGTTGTATGTGCATGTTGATGTTTATTTTCTTTATTCAAATATTTGATATCAAACGCTTCTGCGAATTTTGTTCCTAGGTAATGAGATGTTCCAGCTTGAACTGCTTTTCCATCTTTCATCATTGCTTCAACTGAAAACGTGTCTACAGCCCCAGCAAAGCGCTCAGAAGGTGTTTTTTCACCGTCGTATACTGGAATAGCTAATAGCTCCTCTATTACCTCTTTATAAATGTTAAGCATTTGCATTGTTTCTTTACGTGCTTCTTCTTCATCTACGTGAGCAGTATGCCCTTCTTGCCATAAAAATTCAGATGTACGGATGAAAGGAAGAGTTTTCTTTTCCCAACGGAATACGTTTGCCCATTGGTTAATTAAAACAGGAAGATCACGATAGCTCTTAATCCAATTCGAATATAAATGACCGATCATCGTTTCAGATGTTGGACGAAGCGCTAAACGCTCTTCTAGTTTTTCACCAGCAGCCTCTGTTACCCAAGGAAGCTCAGGAGCGAATCCTTCAATATGATCCTTTTCTTTCTCAAAGAAAGATTCCGGAATAAGCATTGGGAAGTAAGCATTGCGATGTCCAGTTTCTTTAAAACGTTTGTTCATTTCATCTTGAATATGCTCCCAGATTTCATAACCATCTGGTTTAAAAGCGATACACCCACGAACTGGTGTGTAATCCATTAAATCTGCTTTTTGAATTGTATCAATATACCATTTTGTAAAGTCATTTTGTTGTGTAGACATCTACTTTTCCTCCTTTAAATTAAAAAAAGTATAAAAACTCCCTTATAAAAAGGGCGTCTTTATACTGAATAGACACGGTACCACCTTTAATTAATCCGCCACAATTTAGCGGACTATCTCAAACGTTGAATAACGACAACGAGCCGGTTATGTTTTCATAACATCTCAGTGGAAGGTTTCAATAAGAAGTGGTGATATAGCTCTCAGCAAGTTGCTATATTTTCTGTTTCACAATACTTATTTACTTGATCACATCGTAGATTAACTATTACTTATAATATACCAAATAACCTGCTTTAATACAATCTAGTTTAAGTTCCCAAAGCGAGTTCGTCGTTAATGTAGTCTTTCTGTGATGAAGAAATCGATCATTATTAAAAGTAGTAACTGTTCTCAATCAACATAGAGAAATCAAAAGGTAAATATTTAGACTTTCCTATTATCACAAAGGCTCTTGGCTTACCTTAGGTAGGAACCTTTGTGATAATAGCCAATAGTTGTTTGTTATAGGATAATGATGTTATAGCTGATGGGAAAAATTCGAAATGAAGGAAGTGCTAAACGATGAATTTAGATATGGTTATGCAGGAGCTTTGCGCACTTGGCAAGGAACGAACTAAAAAAATCTACATATCTAATGGTGCGCACGAGCCGCTTTTTGGCGTGGCTACAGGAGCTATGAAACCTATTTCAAAGAAAATAAAAATAAATCAACATTTGGCTGAAGAGCTTTATGCCACCGGGAACTACGATGCAATGTATTTTGCAGGAATTATTGCTGACCCAAATGCCATGACTATGTCAGATTATGATCGTTGGATGGATGCGGCGTATTTTTATATGCTATCCGATTTTGTAGTGGCCGTAACTTTATCAGAGTCAGATATTGCACAAGAGGTTGCTGATACATGGATCGCAAGCGGTGAAGAGCTTAGGATGTCAGCAGGCTGGAGTTGCTATTGTTGGCTATTAGGAAATCGAAAAGACGTTGAATTTTCAGAAAGTAAAATTTCTAATATGCTTGATCTTGTAAAAAATACGATTCATGAATCACCAGAACGAGCGAAATCCTCTATGAATAATTTTATTTACACCGTGGGGATTTCATATTTGCCGCTACATGAAAAAGCAATAGAGACAGCAAAGGAAATAGGTATAGTAGAAGTTAAACGGGACATGAAAAAAACCAGCTTCCTAAATGCTTACGAAAGTATTCAAAAATTCGTCGATAAAGGAAAGCTTGGTTTTAAACGCAAGCATGTTAGATGTTAAAAATAGTCTCGCATTGCGAAACGTTTGAGACATCTGCGCAAGCTCGTCGCACAGATCATCTTACGCTATTACTTTAAAAAGAAGCCAATTTGAATAAATTATATCCATTGGTTTCATAATTCATGTGTACTTTAATCATCATCGACTAGGATAAACTATACCCTTTTTATGTTTAACCTACATCATCCAAATATTATTTACAAAAAACATTTAATTCACTTATAATAAAGGAAAGCATTAGCTAAAGATTTGCTTCATTTCTTTACTAAAAAAATCATAAAGCAATAAGGGGATAGGTATATGAGTAATAAGATAAAAATAGGTATCGTTGGATATGGTAATCTCGGAAAAGGTGCAATTGAAGCGATTAAACAAACTCAAGACATGGAGTTAGTAGCAATTTTCACAAGAAGAGATCCTAAAGATTTAAATCTTAATGTGCCCAATGTAAAAACTGTACATATTTCAGAAGCGATTGATTACAAAAATGAAATTGATGTAATGTTACTTTGTGGTGGATCTGCAAAAGATTTACCTGAACAAACTCCTTACTTTGCAAGCATGTTCAACACTGTAGACAGTTTTGATACACATGCAAAAATTCCTGAGTTTTATCAATCTGTAAATGAAGTGGCAACAAAAAATAATACCACTGCAATTATCTCAGTCGGATGGGATCCAGGCTTATTCTCTGTCAACCGTGTCATGGCAGATGCAATTTTACCGAATGGGGAAAACTATACGTTCTGGGGTAAAGGACTAAGCCAAGGCCACTCGGATGCAGTAAGAAGAGTAAATGGTGTAAAAAATGGTGTACAATATACAATTCCAGCTGAAGATGCAATAGAAAAAGTCCGTAGTGGAGCAAATCCTGAACTAAAAACGGCAGAAAAGCACGCTCGTGTTTGCTATATCGTTGCTGAAGAAGGCGCAGACAAAGCAGCAATCGAAAATGAAATCAAAACAATGCCAAACTACTTTGCAGATTATAATACAGATGTAAATTTTATCTCTGAAGAAGAATTAAATCAAGACCATACCAAAGCACCACATGGCGGATTTGTTATCCGTGGTGGAGATACGGGAGCTGGCAACAAGCAAATTTTCGAATTCTCACTTAAACTAGACAGCAATCCAGAATTTACTGCAAGCGTATTAGTAGCCTATGCAAGAGCAGCTTATCGTTTAAATAATGAAAAACAGTTTGGTGCCAAAACAGTTTATGATGTAGCACCTGGTTATATTTCACCACGATCTGCAGAAGAATTAAGAAGAGACTTTTTATAAGAAATATATTAAAGAAACAACTCCCTTTTTCGATAAAGGGAGTTGTTTTATTTTTCTCTTCAAAATTCTACTTTTGGAATTTCAAATTTATTTATTACTTAATTCTTCAATAGTACCCGAACCTTTTTATAGCCTCAAGTTTCATCTATCTCTCGGTCAACGGCATCTTAAAATTTATCTCTAATTTCTTTTGCTTTTTCTTTATGTGCCTGATTAGCCTTTGCACTACCAAATTCTGTTGAAAACTCGGAGTCCTGCTTACTTGAATTAAATCCCTTTTTATTCTTTTGCTGTGGATCGTTCTTCTTTGTTCTTTTTGCCATAAAAATATCCCTCCTTCTGGTATTTATTATGAGGAGAGAAAATTATAATATTCATGCACTAACATAACTTATGTGAACAAGTTACAATTCGTTGAACAATATCATATAGGATTTTGAAAATCTCAATAGCTCTCTTGAAGTCTTTAATACATTGTCTGATTATGGTAATATTACTAGTATTGGAGATGATTACAAAATGATAGAATTCAATCAAACAAAAATGGGGATACAATATTACTCAAGAGATTTCCTAGAATTAGTTAGAGAACTATTAAAGTTAAATGAAGCAAATGGAAAAAATAAAATCCAAAGTATAGCAGAAAAGCTTGTGACCTATAAGCATACTCTGTCTCGAGTGTTGCGTGAGTATTCATGAAGAAAAAGAAATTACTTGGAATAACAATTGCTGTAGTGATCTTAGCATTAGGTTTTGGAATTTACAAAATGGGACAATTATTGAACGAACCCACAGACGAAGAAATAGATAAAGCAAAAGCAGAAATCGAAAAAGGATTTAAAGCAACAGAATTAGAATTAATTGAAACAGATGGCAAAGTAATAGATGATGTTACAGTACGATTCCCTGACAATATGAAGGAGTCAGAAATGCAGAATGCTATTCATGGTTTATCTCATCAGAAAGTAGAAGCAAAAACTAAATGGGGATACATACAAATGACAGAAGAACGTATTAAACGCTTGTTGGAAGTTGCCAAACTTAACGAGCAAAAATGGGAGTTAAATGGCGATTTATACGTAGATATTTTAGCACAATGGTCAAGTGGGGATTTTTCAAAAGTTGATATTGACCACAATGATATATGGAAACTTCAAGGTGGAAGTGTAGGACGAGCTACTGGTTTATTGAATCCATGGGAAGAGAAGGAATATATTGAGAACACTTTTGAATAGCAATTCAATCGATACATCTACTGAAAGCCCAATTCAAATGCAATACACCGAACGTGATATAAAGTAGCAAAAACAAGAACTGAATTTATTGAACGTGCTAAATTATGCACGTTCTTTTTTTATTTACCCAAAGATTTTCTTTATTACATTTATAACTATTTATTTCTGTAAGAAAAATAAAAAGACTCCACAGAATTAACTGTGAAGTCTTGATACTACAATGTTTCTAAAGTAATTTAATACCGGTGGCCGGGGTCGAACCGGCACATCCAGAGGATACGGGATTTTGAGTCCCGCGCGTCTGCCAATTCCGCCACACCGGCAAAATAAAAGGCAGTTTATAAAATTTGGAGGCGGCAACCGGATTTGAACCGGTGATAAAGGTGTTGCAGACCTTTGCCTTACCACTTGGCTATGCCGCCGAAATAAAAATTTGGAGCGGAAGACGAGGTTCGAACTCGCGACCCCCACCTTGGCAAGGTGATGTTCTACCACTGAACTACTTCCGCAAAAAAAACTGGGGTACCTGGATTCGAACCAGGGCATGATAGAATCAAAATCTATTGCCTTACCGCTTGGCTATACCCCAATGGGGCGACTGAGGGGAATTGAACCCCCGAGTGTCGGAATCACAATCCGATGCGTTAACCACTTCGCCACAACCGCCATAAATATAAATAAAAAAAGAGCTAACTGCTAAGAATTATGGGGCGACTGAGGGGAATTGAACCCCCGGATGTCGGAATCACAATCCGATGCGTTAACCACTTCGCCACAACCGCCATAAATATAAATGAAAAATAGCTAAATTTTAAAATTGGCAGGGGCAGTAGGAATCGAACCCACATCAAAGGTTTTGGAGACCTGTATTCTACCGTTAAACTATGCCCCTAAATTTAAAGATGGTGGAGGGGGGCGGATTCGAACCGCCGAACCCGAAGGAACGGATTTACAGTCCGTCGTGTTTAGCCACTTCACTACCCCTCCACTATACATGGTGCCGAAAAGAGGACTTGAACCCCCAACCTACTGATTACAAGTCAGTTGCTCTACCAGTTGAGCTATTTCGGCGTAAAAATGGTGGCTCAGGACGGAATCGAACCGCCGACACAAGGATTTTCAGTCCTTTGCTCTACCGACTGAGCTACTGAGCCACATATGTTGTTTAAATAAAACTTTAAAAATGGCGGTCCCGACCGGGATCGAACCGGCGATCTTCTGCGTGACAGGCAGACATGTTAACCGCTACACCACGGGACCATTTTGGTTGCGGGGACAGGATTTGAACCTGTGACCTTCGGGTTATGAGCCCGACGAGCTACCACTGCTCCACCCCGCGACAACAATATACTTAATGAAAATTAATGGTGGAGGATGACGGGCTCGAACCGCCGACCCTCTGCTTGTAAGGCAGATGCTCTCCCAGCTGAGCTAATCCTCCAATGAAACTGGTTTATTCTTAAAATGGTGACCCCTACGGGATTCGAACCCGTGTTACCGCCGTGAAAGGGCGGTGTCTTAACCGCTTGACCAAGGGGCCAATTTTTACAATATAAAGGTGTTATCTGGCGGAGAGCAAGGGATTTGAACCCTTGAGACGGTTTAACCCGCCTACACGCTTTCCAAGCGTGCTCCTTCGGCCACTCGGACAGCTCCCCAAAAATGGCTCCGAAGGTAGGACTCGAACCTACGACCAATCGATTAACAGTCGATTGCTCTACCACTGAGCTACTTCGGAATAATGATATGCCTAGCGACGTCCTACTCTCACAGGGGGAAACCCCCAACTACCATCGGCGCTGAAGAGCTTAACTTCCGTGTTCGGTATGGGAACGGGTGTGGCCTCTTCGCCATCATCACTAGAC
>NZ_QKZI01000004.1:0-112855 GCF_003254155.1 Psychrobacillus insolitus
AAGAAGCAAGCTTCTTCATCATTCGCTCGACTTGCATGTATTAGGCATGCCGCCAGCGTTCGTCCTGAGCCAGGATCAAACTCTCCATAATAGTTGAGTATAAAACTCAACAAATTAGAACTAGTTTAAAAGCTCATTTTGTTTTGCTGGCATCATCATTAAATGATGTCAAAAATGTTTTGCTATCGAGCTAACCTAAGTTAGTCAATAAGCTGTATTTCTTAACGTTTTGCATGTTCAGTTTTCAATGTTCATTTTATCACGTCGTTTTGACGACTTTTATATCATAACATTTTTTGTTATCATTGTCAATACTTACTTTTATTTCATTTTCTGAAGAAAACAAGTAATGGAAAAGACAACTTGATTACTATAACATTACCTCAAACTAAAATCAATGTTTTTCTCAACTTACTTTTCAAAAGAAATACATACACTTAATTCGTTTAAAGGTGTATTAAGACAATAACATGATATTCTAGAAAACGCAACTATTTTAGGTATTATTATCAAACCTTGTCGAATCACCCTAAAATCTAACTTCAAACTAAACATACTCCTAGTTTCTCCACAAAAAAAGAAAGAGAACCAATAAGGCCTCCTTCCTTCTATATAAGAGTTTTACAAGAATATGAAGTAACAAACAAATATTACCCAAAGACCATACATGATTGGGTGTATTTCTTTTATCCTTCCAGCAACGATCATTGTGATTGGATAGAAGATAAAACCGATTGCTATACCTGTTGCAATTGAATAAGTAAATGGCATTGATATTATTACGAAGAACGCAGGAACTGCAGTTTCGAATTTTCTCCAATCAATGTCACCTAAAGTACTTACCATAAGAACCCCAACAAGAATTAATGCTGGTGCAGTTACAGCTGAAGTGATAACACTCAATACTGGGTAGAAGAACAATGCTAATATGAATAAAATCCCTGTAACTACCGCAGCAAAACCAGAACGAGCACCAGCTGCAACACCTGCACTAGATTCTACATATGAAGTAACAGTAGAGGTACCGGCAACAGCACCAACAGTTGTAGTAATTGCATCAGCCATAAGCGCTTTTCCAGCATTTTTTAGTTTACCATTTTTCATTAATCCGGCTTGATTTGCTACAGATATTAATGTACCAGCAGTATCAAAGAAGTTAACAAACAAGAATGTAAGGACAACAACTATAAATTGAGTTGTCATTAATGAAGCGGAATCATTGAAAATTGGTTCTAAAGCTACTCCAAAAGTCGGTTCCAAACTCGGAACTTTACTAAAGATAGCATCTGGAATTGGTACTAGTTTAAAGAACATACCAACAATGGCTGTTATTAGCATACCGTAGAATATACCGCCTGAGATGCCTTTTACCATCATAATTACTGTAATGATTAGACCAAAGATTGTTAATAATACATTAGGATCAGCTAAGTTTCCGATACCAATTAGTGTAGCATCATTATTTACGATGACTTTCGCGTTTTGTAATCCAACAAATGTGATGAATAAACCAATACCTGCTCCAACAGCATATTTTAATTCAGCTGGAATGGCATTAATAATAGTTTCACGAATGCCAGTTAATGAAAGAAGAATGAAGATTACTCCTGCAACAAAACAAGCAGTTAAAGCTACTTCCCAAGGAATTCCGAATGTTAGAACTACAGTGTAAGCAAAGAAAGCATTTAGCCCCATACCCGGAGCAAGCGCGATTGGATACTTTGCTAATACTCCCATCAAAATTGAACCGAGTGCACAAGCAATTGCTGTAGCTGTGAATACAGCACCTTTATCCATATGCATGGAATCTGGTAAACCTTCGACTGTTTCAAGTGATAAAATCATTGGGTTTACTACTAAAATGTATGCCATAGCAAGGAATGTCGTTAAACCACCGATAATTTCTCGGCGATAGTTTGTACCTAACTCTTCGAATTGAAAATACTTTTTCATGAGATCCTCCATTTTATTGCATCGACAACAAAAAAAGCATACGACTAAGTAACAGTCGCATGCTTAATATCTCCAATATACAAAAGAACAATACTTCCATTCTTCGTAGTCAGATCATTTACGGTAATCTGGTAGAGACTTTCGGGCCTTATTCCCAATGTTATACGACGACATAATTAAATTATGTATGTAATATACCATTGATATTTTCGAAAATCAACACTATTTCCGAACGATTTTTAGATTCATTTAATAATAGTTCGTTTTTTGACTATTCCCACTCTATTGTCGCTGGTGGTTTGCTCGTGATGTCATACAGCACGCGGTTAATGTGCGCTACTTCATTTACTATACGAACACTTATTTTTTCAAGAACATCCCACGGGATACGTGCCCAGTCAGAAGTCATCCCATCAATAGAAGTAACTGCACGAATACCGATTGCGTAATCGTACGTGCGTGCATCGCCCATAACACCTACACTGCGGATGTCCGGAAGCACTGTGAAGTACTGCCAAACATCACGGTCTAAACCAGCTTTTGCGATTTCTTCACGTAGAATTGCATCTGATTCGCGAACGATTTCTAGTTTTTCTTCTGTTATTTCACCTAAAATACGAATACCAAGACCCGGACCTGGGAATGGTTGACGCCAAACGATTTTTTCACTTAAGCCAAGTTCAAGACCTAATGCACGTACTTCGTCTTTGAATAATGTTTTTAATGGCTCGATTAATTTGAATTGCATATCTTCTGGTAACCCACCTACATTATGGTGAGATTTGATAGTTTGAGCAGTTGCCGTACCTGACTCAATAATATCTGTATATAGAGTACCTTGTGCTAAGAAATCCATCCCTTGTAATTTAGATGCTTCTTCGTCAAATACATAGATGAATTCGTTACCGATAATTTTACGTTTTTTCTCTGGATCAGAAACACCAGCTAATTTGCTCATAAAGCGCTCACGAGCATCTATTTTAATCAAGTTCATATCGAAGTCTTCTGTGAATGTTTTCATTACTTGTTCAACTTCACCTTTACGGTTTAAGTTGTGGTCTACGAACATACAAGTTAATTGATCACCTATTGCTCTATGGATTAATACTGCAACTACAGATGAATCCACTCCGCCACTTAGTGCACATAGTACCTTTTTGTCCCCAACTTCTTCACGGATTTTTTGAATTTGCATATCGATGAAGCTACCCATTGACCAGTCACCTGTTGCATGACAAACGTCAAATACGAATTGACGAAGTAATTCTATTCCGTAAGCAGAATGTCTTACTTCTGGATGGAATTGAACTGCGTAGAAATTCTTCGCTTCATTTGCCATTGCAGCTACTTCACAAGAAGGACTAGTTGCAATTACTTCGAATCCTTCCGGAGCAACAGTTACATGGTCTCCGTGACTCATCCATACTACTTGGCTTGATGGAAGTTTTCCAAATAAAGCTGTCGGATTTTTCACGTCAATTTCTGCTTTACCATATTCTCTGTGAGAAGCTTTTTCTACTTTTCCACCGAAATGTTGAGACATTAACTGCATTCCGTAGCAAATCCCTAAGATAGGTACACCTAGATCATAAATTGCTGGATCGATGTGAAATGCATTTTCATCATATACAGAATTTGGTCCGCCAGAGAAAATAATACCTGTAGCATTTAAGTTCTTCAGTTCTTCTGCGCTCACAGTGTGTGGAAGTAGTTCGCTGTATACGCCAAATTCACGAATACGACGCGTAATTAGTTGGTTATATTGACTTCCGAAATCTAGAACGACAATTTTTTCTTGTTCTTTTAACAATGGTGTTAAAGACATTTATATCCACCTCTTCTATTTATTAAACCAAGTTGTGCTTCCAAAAAATAAGAGTTGACCCGTTTGCACGCTTAAGAAATAAGATAAAAAAACGCGTAAGAAAGTATACCTCTTTCTACGCGTTTAGATTCTACATCAAAAAGGTGAATGCATATGCCTGAAAAAGACATGACTGCATTCACCTTCATAGTCAAGTTGTTAACGGCAACTTGGTAGAAACATCCGAACCATATCTTCGAACATATACGAGGGCAACTTGGTCATTATAATTTGACTTCAGTTTACAGGTTGTCGAATCGAAAATCAACTGCTAAACCGATTAATTAAATTTTCCGATTTTTCTTTCAACGAAGCGTAATTAATGCTATCTTTATCGTCCCCATAAAACCCTTTTTCATATGCATCCGTTAACTTCCTCATATCATTACCACCAAAATAGGCGTCAATTGTTTTTGCATAACTAGACAATGTTTGTCCCTGTTCTCGATCAAGTCCGTATAGTTTCAGTAGCCACAGTAGCTGATGATACATTTTTTCATAAGACTCCCAATCATTCTTTCGCATTCTATTCAGAGGAATCAATACTTTAGAGATCCATCTACGTCGGAATTGATACAAGATTAAACTTAGCATAAACAATCCAACTAACGACCAAATGATTGCTGCCTTATTATTCGAAATCCATTTCCCAAAATCTTGCATCACTTCAGTAAAGCTTCTAGAAACTTCCGTATTTTCTTTAACAGGATTTTTATTCTCAGGTGTATCTGGCTCAACTGGTTTAGGAGCCTCAATAGCATCCGACTGCGTTTCTAAATCATATTCTAAGTTAGGACCATTAGAAAAACCGATCGTCGGTTCAAAATTCATCCAACCAACGCCTGGGAAATAAGCTTCCACCCAAGAATGTGCATTATTGTTCGTCACTTCGTAAGTATCTCTATTACTTTCTGTTTGAACAACTTCTCCAGCTGTGAAGCCTTTCACCCACCTTGCTGGTATGCCTTGTGAACGCAGCATGACTACCATGGATGTAGAGAAATTATCACAATAACCTACCTTTGTATCGAATAAAAATTGATCTACATAATCTGTATCCCCTTCTGGGATTGCAGCCAACTGTTGACTATATGAAAATCCACTTTGACGGAAATACCGTTCAATTTTTTTGGCTTTTTCATATAAACTATCTTGATCCTCTGTAATCTTAGTAGCTAGTTCAGTTACTCGGTCCGGTAGTGATTCTGGAAGCTGCAAATAACGATCAAAATCACTAGAAAGCTGACCAAGATTTTCCGTCGTTGTTTCCCTTAAAGCCCTCAGACTATATGAAGGTTCGCTGTATTCTACATCATAATCAAGTATTGAAAATGGACTACCACCATTAAATGTTGAAAGCTTTTGATTTGCCACGGTCATAGTTGCAGTAAATGGCACAACACTCGCCACATTAGTAATTCCATAAGGCTGCATGACAAAAGGAAATTCTTGCATCATGGAAATACTTGAGTTTACTTTTTCCTCTTCAGTTCCTGATAGAATATCTGAAACGATTGAATGGGAAGTCTTATCAGAACTAACTAATTCGTCTTCTGTATCTGATTGAATCCATCCTTTTGACGTATACGTATCTTTCGTTTCGATCTTCCAATATTGTTTAGTTTGTAAGGTTGCACGAAAAACAGGGGAATCATCTCCTATGAAAGCTCCACCTAGTTGTTCATCATTTTCTCCGTAACCTACTCTTTTACTTCCTCCATCTTCACTAGTAGCAGAATTATTCACTGAGGTAAGAAACGGAACTGGATCCGGCCAACTTGGTCCTGCTTTCGGAAGCGTATAAGCAATTACTGCACTTAAGACGATCACTCCAAACAAACTTGCAAATAATATAGCAAGGAAGGAAACACTGGCTTTTTTATTATTTTCACCCATTACTTTTTTGGCATATAGGACCCCTGATACGAAAAATCCAACCATTAATACAGTAACAATACTTTTCTCTCCATTATAAGGACTAAATGTATCCAATATAGTCACAAACAAAACGGTCATGATAAAAAATAGCCATATATTTTTTCTTACCCTTATCCAGTAATTCAATAAATAAGTAGTCATCCATAAAAGAACAAAAAATAGCAATGTACGAAAATCATCCGTCACACCTGTCCATTGTTGAGACAGTAAAGCTTGCATATTGAACTGGATTGTATCAGTTAAGAAGAACACTGACTCCCTGGAGAATAAACTTTCTTCTGTGTAAAGGAATGCTATTACCCCTCCAATATATATTAACTTCAAAGGAGTAGTTATTTTCCAATTCAATTGAACAAAATAAAAAAGAAGAGAAATCCCTAAAAAGTAACTAAATAATTTTAAATGTTCTGTATCTGTTAACTCAATAACAGGCTTGAGCCATTCAATTAATAGTAGAAAAACGGAAAAATAAATAGTTCCAGTTAATAATCCTTTGACTACTTTTTCATTCATGAGCGACTCACCTCCAGGAAGGCTTGAGAAAACCGGTCTTTCGAAATTACATGAATTCGAATTCCTCGACTTTCAGCATATTGGTGAATTGACTGCTCATTAGGCAGGAGCTTTTCCTCTTTACCCTTTACAACAAAGCATATGCAAACACGTAAATTACTCGCTGCCTTTTGAACACTATGTAAAAATTCATGCGTTAAGTTACTTGTGATAAATAATAGAGTGGTTACCTGAGAAATTGCTACATCATGTAAAATTACTTGCTCCAATGGATTTTTTAAATCTGCAGAAACTTTCATTAAATGGTATAAAACGCGTTGCAATTGTTCCTCACTTTGCACTGCTGGTACAAACAAACGATCTTCGCCAACAGAAAGAAAAGCACTTGATGCCTGATGTCTAACAATCGCTTGCATAATAGATGCAGTTAAATCGACTACATCTTCAAAAAGGATGGAAGGAGAACGGTCCATCAATACAAACAAGTCCTGAGATTGTCTGTCCTCAAACTCTTTTGTTTGTAGTGTTTGCGTGCGAGCAAACGATTTCCAGTGAATCCAAGAAACTCGATCTCCAGGTTGATAGGAACGTATACCTGTTGCCATTGAAGTGTCTTTAATCGATTGATTTCTTGAAATTGCTGCTCCTTGGTCATACTTTGTCTCAATTGGGATGTACACCATTTCCGTCAATTTAGGAAAGACAAGGATTGTTTTGTTATTTGCGATAAATATTTCTTTTTTCACCCAGCCAAACAAATCACTCACTCGAATAGTAACACCTTCTAATTCATGCTCTCCTCTTGGAGTATGTTCCACTTCATAAGTCCATTTAAATTCTTTTTTTATCCCCCAAAAGGTTATTTGCTTCCAAGATATATGTGGTTTTAACGTCTTTCCTACCACCTCTTCAAAAGAAGTATATAACAGAGGAAATCGATTATTTCTTTTCACTTGAATAGTAGCCATCAGTTTACCGCCACTGTGCATTTTGCGTGTTTCAATCGTTCGTTCTACTTCTATTTTAGATAAAGGATAAAAGAATAAGAGGTAAGAATAAAGCGAAAGAGGAATGATCAGATAAAAAAGAAACCAACTAACGAAGCCACCTTGAAACATGGCATAAACAAAGGCTGCAATTAGAAGCACACTAACTCCTAATACACCTTTTAGCCTCTTCAATTGCTTAAAACCTTTTTTCATTGATTTACTTTCCCTTTAATAGGAACGGGTGCTCTTTTGATGATCCGCAGTAGCACTTCCTCTGTAGAAACACCATCATACCTAGCTTCTGGACGAAGAATAACACGATGTCCAAATACAAATGGTGCCAAATATTGAATATCATCAGGTGTCACATAATCTCTCCCTTGCAACATCGCATACGCTTGAGAAGCACGCATTAACGCAATCGAGCCACGCGGGCTAACACCAAGATAAATGTAAGTATCTTCTCTCGTTTTATTGGCAAGTTCAACAATATAGCCTTTCATCGTTTGGTCCACTTTAATCTCTTTTACTCTTCGTTGAAGGTTTATTAATTCTTCTAATGAAATAACAGGATATAATTCATCGATCGGAGAAGATTTTTCTAATCTATTCAAAACTTCAATTTCTTCACTTGGATGCGGATAACCCATCTTCAGTTTCAATAAAAAACGGTCAAGCTGAGCTTCAGGAAGTGGATATGTTCCTTCATGCTCAATAGGATTTTGGGTAGCCATTACAAAAAACGGCTTTGGAATCTGCATCGTAATTCCATCTATGGTGACTGTTGCTTCTTCCATCGCTTCTAGTAATGCAGATTGCGTTTTAGGAGAAGTTCGATTAATCTCATCTGCGAGTATAATATTCCCTAGTATTGGACCTGGTCTAAACTCAAATTCCATCTCTTTCGGATTATATATTGAAATTCCGACTACATCAGATGGCAATAAATCTGGTGTAAACTGAATACGTTTAAATTCTGCTCCAATAGACTTCGCAAGTGCTCGAACCATCATCGTTTTCCCTACTCCAGGTACATCTTCCAGAAGTACATGTCCATCTGCAAGCAATGCGATAACAGCAAGCTCCGCAACATCTTTCTTGCCAATCATTACCTTTTCAATATTCGTAATTATTGCTTGAATTTGTGTTTGTCCCGTCATTAAATTCCCACCTAGTTAATAGATTAGTCCGAAAATTAATATAATATATTTAGCATACCGAAAATTACAATATAATACAAATAAGAAAAGCGGAAGCACCTATTACTGCCCCGACAGGCAAATGGGGTAAGGTGCTGGAGCTAGACATAAAGAAAAGCGGAAGCACCCTTTTCTAAATGGACGTTGTCGGGTCGCTTTGGACGAAACTTATCGATACAAATAAGAAAATCATAAGAAAACCGATCCACGCTGATTTTCGTTACGAGCGGACGCTTTCCGTGGGGCGTGCGGTGAGCCTCCTCGTCGCGAAAACCGCGCTCCTGTGGGGTCTCACCTGTCACGCTAATCCCACTGGAGTCGCCGCTCGTAACGAAAATCTGCAAAGTGAATATTGGAAATATAAGTTCAAATAGATATAGAAAACATCTTCCGTTCATAGAAAACAGCTTTATTTACCCCTACAATAACGTAAAATTTGAAGGAATTAACAATATACACTTTAAATTAAAACCATCTGATAAACAAAGCGAACAAAAACAATTACGCTAAAAAGTAGCATAATCTTACTATTAAGCATTTCACCGGATCAGCCAATTTATAGAATTTTAACGTGCAGTTTTAGTTGCTTAGAGTGCAAGATAGTGACTCCCCCGGAAAGCCTCCAGCTGGAACGGAAAGCAACGGGATACTTGAAAAACTGCGTCCTATCCCTGTGTCAGACTCAAATGTTATTTCAATTTGTGGCTGACACAGGGATAGGTTACAAAAAAAGGCAGAAAAACCAACACAGCGCCCAGGAGTTCAACACAAATGCCCCGTGGATTTGTGGCTAACTCCTGGGCGCGCTCACAAAAGCCACCCCAAATACTTTGACTTACATGATTGTGAATCAACAAATATAAATTAGGCACTACCATTTCTACACGTGTAATATTTCTATTTAAATTTTTAATCATGATTTACAAAATATAGAAAAATGACTATACGACTTATCCGAAAATAAGTGCCAAAAGAGACTTTTCTCCTGTTTTTGCACTTATTTTAAAATATGTCGTATGTGAGTTTTGCGCATTTTTGATGTTGGGGGCCAAAAAGAGGAGGAGCTTAAGAAAGTGAATGTGCCACTATCTTAAGCTCCTCCTCTTTAAATTGCCTCCCAAGTAATTATGCTAACTACTAGCGAGACAAGACATTAGTCGGACTCAAAGATTATTTTGGATTTTCATAATAAAAAGTTCTTCAAGATTTTTACAATCATTTTCACGTAACACATGCTCTAAATTCCCTTGTGTTATTATGTTTCCTTGATGCAGTAGTAGCACTTCCTCTGCGAGCTCTTGGGCAAAAGAAAGTAAGTGAGTAGAAAATAGCACTGTCTTACCTAGCTCCTTTTGCTCTAAAACCATTTTTTTAAGCTCCGCAACCCAGTACGGATCTAGTCCATTTGTTGGTTCATCTAATAGTAAAAAATTTGAAGGTCCTAATAGTGCTTGTGCTAAGTTTAAGCGTTGGCGCATTCCTTTTGAATAATGACGGACCGTTTGCTTTCTCTCTTCCCAAAGCCCTACTCTCTTTAACACAGTTTCTTGCTCTGCTTGCCCCACTTTTTTCAATGAGCCTAACAAGTTAATGATCTCTTCTGCTGATAAAGTTAGTGGGAAATCTACATCATCTGGCATATAATTAACCGATTGCTCACTACCCCATTCTAGTTGTCCAGAGGTTGGCTTTTCTTGACCAGTCAGTAAACGAATTAGCGTACTTTTTCCAGCTCCATTCCCCCCAGCAAGCGCAATGATTTCTCCTTCATTCAATAAAAACGAGGCGTCCTTCAAGCCACGATCATTCGAATAGATTCTAGCTATTTTTTGCCCTTTTACAATCATTCCACTCTCCCCTTTCTATCAAGAATGAAAACAGCGAAGCCTAAAGACAAAATAATCCAGAGGACAGAAAGGCAAGCATAAACGAATAAACCAAATGGGGAAGAATAGAAATTGGTAAACGAATAAAATGCAGGACCCAAAACAGCCTCCTGTTTAGACAATAAAAAATAACCAAATCTTAGCCACTCTGCAGGATTTATATGTATATTAACAATCAGCAACTTTTGAAGTACATGTCCGGCAGAAAAAGTGCCAATCGCCATTAATGCATAAGAAAGTAACAGTAGCCAGGAAGCCCACAGAACAAGCGACAATGCTAATGCATGTAATCGGCTTTTCGCTATCGCACCTATCAGTAAAGCTATTGCAGCAAAGATCAACACGATTAAAAAAGATAGGACGACGAATACCCAGCTAATCCCTAATTGACCAACGAATGCCCCTGTCCCGATCACGACACTAAAAGATAGAGCGAGCATCACAAAAAAGGACAGTAAGAGTGCAGCATATTTCCCGAAAACATATTGTCGAAGTGTTATTGGATACGTTTTTAATAGAGACAACCAACCAGACTCAACATCCCCTGCAATACTCATACTTCCGATCGTTAATAAAAATAAAGGCAACAAAAAAAGCTGTAAGTTCAAGGCAGCAGCCGATTGACGCGTAAAGCCTTCTACTTCTGGTAAAGCCATTTGTTGAATAAGGGAAACAGAAGCAAAGACAAAAACAAATAACAAAGCCACCAATTGCATCCAACGACTTCTTAACATTTGCTTCCATTCTAATCGAACAAACTTGGAATTAATCACTTATTAACACCCCATTCGTGGGTAGCTAACTCTTCTGTTGTGAGCATTTCTCCCTTACCTTCTGTTTCAATCCATTTTTTCGCAGTCTCTTCGGTAGCGAATGCCAAAACACCATAGGACATAGGTGTCCAAAAATCTTTGTGATAAACAAACGTAGCTTGGTCGACGTCAATCCATTCATTCGTAGTAGCATCCTTTATGAACCCTGCTCCTTTTTCTCCTTCATTTAACGTAGTAACATACTGAACAAGACAACCTAGATCATCAAACATTTCATAGTCCCCATTAGACAATGCCACTTGTCCTGCATATTCCTCATGAACAATACTCATATTACACACTTTACAAACATCCGTTTCGGCAACGATTTCTCGTGGTATAAACTCTTTTGCTCCACATCCTTGCAATAATAAAACCGTAATAACAAGTGCAACAAATTTCTTCATATCAATGCTTCCTTTCTCCATAATCCAATTAGACCTAAAACTAAAAGCAAAGCCCCTATCAATTGAGCGAAATTGATCTGCTTATCTTCTCGTTTTTGCGTGGTCATGGACATTTTAGGCTCTTCGTCGATTAATACCGTTCCTGTTTGTTTTGTTTGACTATCCAACTCATTCAATAGAACAACAGCGGGCGCCTCTACGAAATATTGATATACTGGTTTTCTAACCATCCATTGTCCAAAACTTTGAACAGCTGAATAAGGTGTGTCTCCAATACCATCTTCCTCCATATCTAGCCCTTGATAATCATCATAATAGTTTCGATGAATTATCCCTCCATTTTCATCAGAGCGCAGATTAACTATATTCCCAGAAAACTCATTATTCGTAACCTTCGTCTCTTTTGCTGACTTGACTAAGGTAACGCCTGTTTGATTTGTCCTAAATTGATTATTTTTTACGATAGAATCAGAAATCGACTGCAAAGATAAGCCTACAGTATTGGAGACAAGTTCATTATTTTCAATATTAATATGCTTTCCTTCAAACAAAATCATGCCACTTCCATTTAACTCTTGATGATCATAAATAAAATTATGAACTATGTCCGTATTATTCGTCATCATTATCATCATGCCCGTAACATTTTCTTGAAATTCATTGTCTGACGCTCTGGCATAGTCTACATACATAATGTGGATACCATATCTACTAGACGAAACATGATTTCCAACTAGTTTTAATTGCTCCACCCTTTCCATATAAAACCCATCTTGTACATCATGAATCGTTGTATTATATATTTCGATTTGGTCCGAGTCATAAATGGATAGTCCATTTCCTTTTTCAGAAAAATGCGCCGATAAACCTGTAATCGTTAAATTGCTTAGATACAGTTTCCTTGCCCGCTCTGCCTTCACGCCACTCGTTACATTCGTCATCTTCACTTCTTCTATCGCTATATTTTTAACATCCTTCATATGGATTCCACTATTTCCGTCTCCATTACCTTGTCCATGAAGCGTTAGAGATTGTATCTTTACATTTTCCGTTTCTGTTACTGAAATAATCGGTTTTTCGCCGTCCCCTTCTATAATCACATCTCCGTTGCCAACTAAAGAAATTTCTTTTTGAATGGTAATAGGACCACTATAAACACCTGCAGGAATTTGTAGTTCCTCTCCAGACAATGATTGATTAATGAGTTTCTGCAGGTCAAGTTCATCTGCACGAGCTTCGAATGGGAAAAAAATAGCAAACAAGAAACCGAGTACCATTATTCTTTTCACAACAAGGACCTCTCCCTTTTAATAGGTAAATGGACTAGAGTTCAAAACTCTAGCCCCACCCTCTTATTTGCAATTTTTATTTTTGTTCGCTTGCTTCTGCGTCTGGCATGTCATGCATTTGTTCGCTACCTTCCGCATTTTTCATTTTTTCCATTTTCATCAAATGGCGTTCATGAGAAACAACATCAATAGCTGCTACTTCCGTTAGTGCAGATCCAGCATTTTCTTTCATAAATTCATCTGCATTATTTTGCTCTTTAAAAAATACATAACCGTAATTCATCGGTGTTTTAATATCTGCTTTTACAATGATTGCATCTTCTAGAGTAAGCCAGTCTTTCGTTGTATAATCTCGAACAAATTTCTCCATTTCTACTCCGTCTATCCGTTCTTGGTTTAACATACAACCTACATCATCAAAGAAAGTATTTGTCCCGTCGCTTTTTATTCCTTGCGCTGTGAATACACCTAACTCATGAGTTGCATCATACACAGTCATTTGACAGTATTCACAAACTGTACCTGCTTCTGGTTCCATCAATCTTTCATCTACTGCCGCTACCACTTCTGTAACTACTGGAGTAGATTCTACTACTTTCTCTTCTTCTTTAGCATCCTTTGTATTTGTTTCTGTTTGACCACAAGCGGTAAGCATAAGAACAGTCATAAATAGTAGTAATCCAATTATTTTTTTCATCAAACATTCGCCCCTTTCATTCTTGTTTCAGTTTACATAATAAATGTGAAATTAAATAAAAGTTAGTTCGTCTATATTAAGGCGATAATGTGAAAAAAAAGAAAAGTTTTGAATCTCTATCAAAAGAGATTCAAAACTTTTCTTATTTCCAAAAATCATCAAACACCGTAATCGGCAAATGTCGTTTATGCATCGAACGATTGTATAATCCTTCAATTTTTTCTTGCGCTTCCTGAGATACCTTTTTACCTTCTAAGTAATCATCTATTTCATCATATGTTACACCTAGAGCTACTTCATCTGGAAGTGCAGGTCGATTCTCTTCTAAATCTGCAGTAGGTACTTTTAAGTATAATTGTTCAGGGCACCCTAGATGCTTCAACAACTGCTTTCCTTGTCTTTTGTTTAAACGGAAAATGGGAGTTAAATCGGCTCCACCATCTCCAAATTTTGTATAAAAGCCAGTCACTGCTTCCGCTGCATGATCTGTTCCAAGAACAATTCCATTATGCATTGCAGCTATTGAATATTGAGCTTTCATACGCTCTCTTGCTTTTTCATTTCCTTTTGCAAAATCAGAAAGAGTGATTTCTGCCTCTTCAAGGGCACGAACACTTGCATCCACTGCTTCTTTAATATTAACCGTCACTCGTTTAGATGGTTGGATAAAATCAAGTGCCATTTGACGTTCTTCTTCATCAAATTGCACACCAAAAGGTAAACTCACTGCGATAAATGTGTACTTGTCTTCTCCAGCTTCTGCATTCAACTCATCAATTGCTAACTGAGCAAGCTTCCCTGCTAAAGTTGAATCTTGTCCACCTGAAATTCCAAGCACCATGCTTTTTAAAAAAGGATGCTTTGTTAAATAAGCTTTCATAAAGTCAATACTTACGCGAACTTCAAATTCTACATCAATTTCTGGCCTTACTTGCAGCGCCTCAATAATTTCTAATTGTTTAGATGACATGATTACAAGCCTCCATTTTGCGCACTAAAACTATGTTCCATTTCTTTTACTTCTTCAATATTACGCATTTTATTATCCCAACACTTTTGACTTAGATCTACTGGATATTCTTCTGGATTAAGTGAACGTTTGTATTCTTCCCAAAGTAAATCTAAGTTATCATGTGCATACTGTTGCATATCTTTTAAGTCCGGGTTTTCATAAACCACTTGTCCCTTTTCAATCACCTTCACATGTAACTCTTTCGCTTCAAAGTTCGTTACAAATTTAGAGACAAAAGTATGAACCGGATGGAACATCTTTAAGCGTACTTCATGTGTTGGATCTTCATCATGCAACGCAATATAGTCGCCTTCTGCTTTACCATTTTCTTTATCAATAATGCGATACAGTTTTTTCTGACCAGGTGTAGTCACTTTTTCTGTAGTTGAAGAAATTTTGATCGTATCTTCCATCACACCTTTATCATTTTCAATGGAAACAATCTTATACACTGCTCCAAGTGCAGGTTGATCATACGCTGTTATGAGTTTCGTTCCGATTCCCCAACTATCTACTTTGGCACCTTGTGCTTTTAAGTTCAAAATAGTGTATTCATCTAAATCATTCGAAACAATAATTTTTGCATCTGTAAACCCAGCTTTATCCAGCATCTTTCTAGCTTCTTTTGAAAGGAATGAAATATCGCCAGAATCTAATCGAATTCCTATAAAGTTAATGGAATCTCCTAGCTCTTTTGCTACTTTAATGGCAGTTGGAACTCCTGTTTTCAATGTATTATATGTGTCTACTAAAAAGACGCAATCTTTATGTCGTTTTGCATATGAATGGAAAGCATCATATTCGCTTTTATATGCTTGCACAAGTGAATGTGCATGTGTTCCTGAAACAGGAATACCAAACATTTTACCCGCGCGTACATTACTTGTAGACTCAACTCCACCGATAAATGCTGCTCGAGCACCCCAAAGTGCTGCATCCATCTCATGTGCACGTCGTGATCCAAACTCCATTACTATTTCATCTTTTACAACTTGTTTTATACGAGATCCTTTTGTTGCGATTAACGTTTGGTAGTTAACGATATTTAAAAGAGCTGTTTCTACTAACTGCGCTTCCACTAATGTAGATTCAATGCGCATGATTGGCTCATTTGGAAAAACCAGCTCACCTTCAACCATTGAATAGACATCCCCTGTAAAACGAACCGTACGTAAATAATCGATAAAATCTTCTTTGTATCCAAGTTCAGTATGCAAATAATCTAAATCGCTTTCTGTAAAATGAAACTCTTTTAAATAATCAAGACATCTTTCTAATCCGGCAAAAATACCGTATCCATTTCCAAAAGGAAGCTTACGGAAAAACAATTCAAAAACGGCTTTTTGTTCATGCATATTGTCGGCCCAATAAGATTCTGCCATATTAATTTGGTATAAATCAGTATGTAAAGCAAGTCCGTCGTCTGGATAATTTTTTTTCATTTCAAAATCCCCTTTTTCCTAACTATTGAACATAGTATACACTATTTACACAATTGCTTGGTATATCTAACACAAAATAATCAGAAAAAACCTGCTCCTTTGAGCGCGATAAACTTATATACTTTTTTATCAAAAAAAACTGTTCAAGAAGTCTCCTTCTCAAACAGTTTCTAAGTCTTACTATTATTTTATTAAGTCGGTACAACCTCGATAAATTAACTCAAACAATTCCTCGATATCACTTTCTTCTACACATGAAAAGGCTACGCGGATATCTGTGTTATTGCTCGCAATAACACCAACTCCGTATTGATCAAGTAAGTGTAGACGAAGTGTTTCGGCATCTAAATTATTTAGTTTCAAACACATGAAATAGCCAGAGTTAAACGGATAATAAGTCCAAACATCTGCAAACTTCTCATTTGCTAATACTTGTTTAGTTTTAACTGCACGGCCTTTCATAATTTGGAACTTCTCTTCTTTTTCTTTTTGGAAATCAGGAGATTGTAGAGATTCCAAAATTATTGTTTGAGATAATGATGGTCCACTAGAAATCGTACCTCGAATAATCCCTTTTGTTTTTTGTTCCAAACCATCTAATACAGCTGGAGTAGCAGCGTATGTGATGAAACCAACGCGTAATCCCCAAACATAGTTTTCTTTTGTAGCTCCATCTATTTTTACGGGTAAAATGTTTGGATGTGTATCAGCTAATAATCCAAAAATTGATTCTTTAATAGTATCTTCGTAGAACAGGCCAAAGTATGCATCGTCTAGTAAAACAACTAATTTCAAGCCATTTTCAGCTGCTTCTATTAAAGCTTCTACGATCGCTTCTGCATCTTGAACAGAAGGTGTAAAACCAGTAGGATTATTCGGGAAGTTTAATAGAACAATTGCTTTATCTGTTTGTTTTGCAAGTGTTTCACGGAAAGCTTCTACATGGAATCCGCCTTCTTCATTGAATAAGGGAAACGTCGCAACTTTACCGCCTCTTCTTACTTGGAAAACAGTATTGTAGTTGCCCCAATATTGTTCAGTTGTCACCAATACATCCCCTGGGTTTACAAATAGATCTGCAATAATACTTAAACCATGTGTTAATGCATTTGTTACGATTGGTAAACCAATTGATTTATTTTGCATCGATGGATTTTCAGCAAGTTGCTTTTCTTGCCATTTTAAACGCAGCGCTTGACTCCCTTGAGGAGGTGCATAAGGGAAAATATCTTTTGCCTTGTATGCTAGTTTTTCTTGAATATGACGGAAATGCATTGGTTCACCGTTTTCAATGGCAATTCCAATTGTTGCATTAAAGCGATGTGCTTTAGCTCCTGCTTCAGCACTTTGGCTCAGGATACCTTTAGGATAATACAAATTTTGTCCTAAATCAGATAACATATCAAAAATTGCAGGATTTTCTTGTTGCATTTTTTCATTTAATTGTACGGCTAAAGCATTCATCTATAGTACCTCCATCATAGTAGTTAATATACTAAATATTGTACTCTATTTAGCTAAAGTATTGAAGCCTCTTTGGAAAGATTATGAATATTTCATAAGTGAGTCACGATTTTAACTCCAAAATGACTGGACAATGGTCGCTCCCAAGAACATCTGTATCAATCGAAGCATCCAATAAATAAGTTGCTAATCTTTCAGAAGCAATAAAATAATCAATTCTCCAACCTATATTACGCTCCCTCACTTTACTCATATACGACCACCAGGAATACATATCTTCTTGTTCTGGATAAAAGTAACGGAATGTATCTATAAATCCATCCGCCAGTAAATTGGTCATCTTGCCTCTTTCTTCTATTGTAAAACCGGAGTTCCCTCTATTAGATTTAGCATTTTTCAAATCTATTTCCTCGTGAGCCACATTTAAGTCCCCGCACATGATTACTGGCTTCACCACGTCCAACTTTTTCAAATACTGGCGCATCTCATCTTCCCATTCGAGACGATATGGAAGTCTTGTTAAATCACGCTTTGCATTAGGTGTGTACACATTTACTAAATAAAAACGTTCAAATTCAAGCGTAATAATTCTTCCCTCTTCTTCATTATCTAAATCTCCCACGCCATATTTTACAGAGATTGGTTTCTCTTTCGTAAATATAGCCGTCCCGGAATACCCTTTTTTCACTGCATAATTCCAATATTGATTATACCCATCTAGCTGCAAATCTATTTGGCCTTCCTGTAATTTTGTTTCCTGCAAACAAAAAATGTCGGCATTTACTTCATGGAAATAATCTAAAAATCCTTTTTTTACACAAGCTCGAATACCATTTACATTCCAAGATACTAGCTTCATCTATATTCCTCCCAAAACAAAAACCTAATCTAAATACTTCTTTAGTATATAGGATATCAAATCTATCCATAATATGTTGCAAGCAAAGTAATTGATTTACTGAATTGATAGGTGTATATTTATCTCACATTCAAGATGTTCAATGATTAGACACAAGAGAGGGAGATATATTATGAGTAACCGTTTTGAAGAAAAAGTTATATTAATGACAGGAGCAGGTTCTGGTTTAGGACAAGTGAGTGCTATTCAAGTAGCCAAAGAAGGGGCAAAACTCGCTTTAGTAGATTTAAATAAAGATGGATTAGAAGCAACAAAAAAACTAATTTTAGAAGTTGCACCAGAAGCTGAAGTACTTTTAATAACAGCTAACGTAGCAGATGAAGTCGCGGTAAAAAATTATGTAGACGAAACTGTTAAAACCTATGGACGAATTGATGGATTCTTTAACAATGCTGGAATCGAAGGAAAACAAAATCTGACAGAAGATTTCGGTATTGATGAATTCCAAAAAGTAATTTCTATTAACTTGAATGGTGTATTCTACGGTATGAAATATGTGTTAGCCGTGATGAAAGAACAAGGTTCTGGTTCTATTGTGAATACAGCTTCTGTTGGTGGTATTCGTGGAGTCGGTAATCAGTCAGGTTACTCTGCAAGTAAACACGGTGTTGTCGGTTTAACTAGAAACTCCGCTATTGAATATGGGCAATTTGGCGTAAGTATTAAAGCAATTGCACCCGGAGCTATTATGACACCAATGGTTGAAAATTCATTGAAACAAATGGGTGGAGATAACTGGGAAGAGGCTGGTAAAGAATTTGTTAAAGTTAACCCAATGCAACGTTTTGGTATACCACAAGAAGTTGCTTATTTAGTAGCGTTCTTATTATCCGATCAAGCAAACTTCATCAATGCAGCAGTTATTCCAATTGACGGTGGACAATCTTACAAATATTAAAGATAAGAAAAGCGCTAAATCCCCGTTTTTTTACATGGACGTTTTTGGTTCGCTTCGTTGGATTTACACTCGTAATCGTTAAGATAATTCGGGATGAATGAGTCCCATTTTTAGAAACCATTTAGTCAATTTTTCTGACACTGCACCCTTCGTAATGTGCGGGTCTTGAATATCGAGTAAAGATTTTATACTTTGAGAATATAACAAGTGAATTCCCTCCTGAATGATGGTTTTGTCGTCTTTTATTCTTCAGGGAATCTCACTTGTTTTCTATATCTGTTTGAACTTATGTTTCCTATATTCTCTTATCTGATTTTCGTTACGAGCGGCGACTCCAGTGGGATTAGCGTGACAGGTGAGACCCCACAGGAGCGCGGTTTTCGCGACGAGGAGGCTCACCGCACGCCCCACGGAAAGTGTCCACTCGTAACGAAAATCAGCGTGGATCAGTTTTTTTCACAAACGTCATATATTGTACAACCGAAATAAATCTTACCCACTGTGTTTTCAAAGTCGATGAAGTTCTTCTGCTTTCTTTTTCTAATAAAAAATGTACATTACTAAAAATTTCTTAGTAATGTACATTTGTTTATAACCTACGCAATATAATAGAGGAGAATTACTACCTATTTATATCACTTAGAATTTTCTGTGATCCAATTTTCAATATAAGGATGAATTTCGTTAATTGCTTTTCTACCCGCAACAACTGATACATGCCCTGCTTCTACACTATGAAGAGTCTTGTTTTTACTCGATACTTTATCATTCAGAGGTGCAATCTGATGCGGAAGCGCAATATTGTCACGTGTTGCAGAAATATTCAATAAATTACAATTAATATTTGCTAGTTCCACTTTACGACCACGAACTTCAAGCTGATCATTAATCAATTTATTGTCCTGATAAAAATCTCTAATCCATTGTTTATACGATGCCCCAGGGAAAGGAATTCCATCGTTTAACCATTTTTGCATTAGCTTCCAATTTAAAACGAAATTCTCGTTTTCTGAACGGTCCGCTAGGCTGACATATGGTCCAACAACATTGGAAATAGGATTAAGCAACTTATTACCGAAGTCAATCATTTCAAAAGGAATATTGCCTAATGTATCTACCAATTTATCCAACTGGAAATAGCGTTTATCCAACCAGTTAGAATAAAGTCCAGCATCTCCAAAATCGATAGGACTAGTCATTAATAAAAGGTTTCGAATTGGCAACTGCGGATAAAGTGCAGTGAAAATTGCTGTCATCGTTCCACCCATACAATAACCGAAAAGTGTGATTTCCTTTGCATTTGAAGTGTTTAACACTTTTTTTACTGCTCGTGGAATATAATCTACTATATAATCATCAAGTTTCATATTGTGATCTTCATAACCAGGTGTACCCCAGTCTAGTAAGTAAACATCGTGACCTTTATTCGTTAAATGCTCTATTAAGCTGTTTCCAGGATAAAGATCTAAAATATACGGCTTATTTATCAGTGCGTATATCATCAGGATTGGTACTTTATTTGTTTTCTTCATTGCAGGTTGATAACGATAAAGTTTTGCTTTGTTTTTCGTCCAAATGACTTCTTTAGGTGTTTGTCCAACTTCTGGTTCAGCATCTGTCGTAATAATTTCCGTGAATTTTTTTAACTGTTGATAGCTTTTATCTTTCGGTAAACCGTCCATCCATTCCTCTAATTGCCTCGTACCTAACTCAATCATGAGATTCCTCCTCAAACTAGCGTACCTCTATATATAAAAAGCTCCCATCCCCGAAAGCTTCTATTACATGTAAAGTCCACCATTAACATTGATTTCTTGCCCAGTAATATAACTTGATTGTGCTAAAAATACAACTGCATCTGCAATTTCAGAAGTGCTTCCTAAACGTTGAACTGGTACTTTTGCAATGATTGCATCTTTCACATTATCAGGCATTGCTGCAACCATCTCTGTTTCGATGAATCCAGGGCAAATAGCATTTACTGTAATACCATTACGAGCCGTTTCAAGAGCTAATGACTTCGTAAAACCTAGTAATCCAGCTTTAGATGCAGAGTAATTCGTCTGACCAAAACCACCAGCTTGGCCAATGATTGAACTAATATTGATAATGCGTCCAAATTTTTGCTCTAGCATATGATTTATTACTGCTGACGTTGTGTTGAAGGCACTATTTAAATTGACATTAATTACTTGTTCCCACTCTTGTCTAGACATTTTACGGAAAGTACGGTCTTTTGTAATCCCGGCATTATTTACGAGAATATCAATTTTACCGTAACGTTTCAATGTTTCTTCTATAAGTTTTTGTGAATCTTCTTCTATTGATACGTCTGCTTTAAGTGCAAACGAAGTACCGCCTTCTTGTTCGATTTCTTTTAATACATCTTCCATTGCACTAGGGCTACTTAGATAACTACCAACAACTATTGCACCATTTCTTGCTAGTACTTTAGCAATTTCAGCTCCAATTCCTTTTGAAGCTCCAGTAACAACTGCCACTTTTCCAGCTAGTGGTTTTAAAGAATCCATTTTCACCAATTCGTCTCTTTGTAATTCTACCATTCTACATACACTCCCCAATTAATTTTAATGAAAATAATCGACCATTTTACCCTCTACCTGGGTACGCTACTATTTGTCTTCTAAAAGAAAATCAACCTTATTTTTTTGCATTAGATATTGCAGGCACTGGACTTACTTCAGGAATTTGGACACTATTCGTCTTAGTCGCGGATCCAGAAGATTTATCTAGTAATTGAATAACTCTATCTAATTTTTTATCTAGTGTTGTAACTACTCTTTTTAAATGCTCTATTTCTTTAGTAGTGTTATCTTTATTTCCATCAATTTGATCTTCTAAATCATCTAGTTTAGACTCTACATTTATTACAAGCGTTGCAACATTCGCAATCTCTTCACGAGAAGGCATGTTCACTTGTTTCAAATAAGATGCAGTCATATTATTCACTAATTCTTGATACTGAAGATACTGACTTTGGAACTGCCCTAGACCTTCAGCAAATGACTCTTTTTGAAGTGTCTCTTGAATTGAATCTCTCCATGTGCTTTCTGTTTTTTCATATAAACCCTTCCACATGGTAAAAGCATCAAACGAAGTATTTTGCGTCAATGGAAAATCATCTCCTTTATTTGAATTCTCAATCATCTTAACACGAATATATTATAAATGGCATGTTAATTTGGTGTAAATACCATTTTTTAGACAATAAACTGATATTTTCGACACACTTCTACAAAGGTTCTCAAATTATTCAGAAATTGTTGACTTGACACTTTGTACATATAGGTGTAAATTACATCTATAGACAAAAGTTATTAAGGCTGGTGGTTAATTATGGAATCCAAATCGGATGAAACAAAGAAAAGTAAAAGTGCTTCTATTGGTGCTCCAAAAAATTTCCTTATCCCAATTATGTTATTGCACTTACGTGATTGGAATACGCATGGATATGAGTTAATGGAGAAAATTACTCAATTCGGAGTCGAGTCTGTCGATCAAGGGAATTTTTACCGAATTCTTCGTCAGCTAGAAAAAGATGCACTCGTCACTTCTGAATGGGACACAACATCTGGTGGACCAGCTAAACGTATTTATTCTATTACGAAAGCTGGAGAACAATACTTAGATTTATGGGCAGGGTCCTTAAATCAGTATCAAAAAATGTTGAATCAATTTTTCAATGTTTACAACCCTTTTTTCACTCCAAAATCTTCTTCCGATAAAGACGAAGAAGTGGATTGATACTAAATGTTATGCAAATACTTGCATTCATTATAAATTTTAAAACGTGTTGAATTAGATAAGAGGAGGAATTATTGATGATGAAAGAACAGATGAAAGAACAAGTGGCTAACGGTGTAGATCTAATTTGGGACGGATGGTTAAACAGCTTTAAAACAATTCAAAACTTCCAAGATGATGTTCAGAAAAAAACATTGCAAGCATTCACTGCTCAAAAAGAATTATTAGACTCTAGTGTATCAACATTCAAGACAATTGAAGAGGAATCAAAAAAAGCTGCAATTGAATGGCAAGAAAAAATTCAAAATAGCTTTAAAGAAATTAATAACGGCCCGCTAGCAAATGAGGCTGCATGGTTGACTAATATTCAAGAAATCAACGAAAAAGTACAAACGTTGTCTTGGAAACCAAATACTACTATGCTTGAACTTATACTTCAATCTCAAAATCAATGGGAATCAACTGTTAAGACTGCTCTTGAACAACAAAAACAAGAGCGTGTTCAAGTCTTAGGTAAAATAGAAGAAGTAACAGAAGAGTTAAAAGAAGCTCATAAAGGTTTATTAGTAACTGCAGGAGTTTAAAACACAAAGAGGAACTATCATATTCATTGATAGTTCCTCTTTTTTTGTGATAAGAAAAACGCTAAAGGGCCTTTTTTCTATATACCTTTTCGGTTCGCTTTGCACAAAACTCATGTAACTGTATAAATGATAAATGCAGTGGATGAAGTAACACCTTAATATGGTTCTGCTCCGTGGCTTTTGTCAATTGCATCTTGCGAGGCATTATTACCAGCGATATTTCCAAGTGGTTTTTGACTGGTCCCCCCTTTTGATGCATTCTTTAAACCTTCTCTTAAATGATGACCGTAGTCTTTATCCGCTTCTTCTGCAAGTGCAATCATTTTATCTTGAATCCTTTTATCACAATTAGCTAAGTCATTTACCAGGTTGGAGATTAGCTCCGTTTTTTCCCACTGCTCAAAATTACGATATGTGTCTCCCGCTTGTTTCGTGTTGTTATCTCGTTCAATCGACTGTCGAACCAAGTTTCCTGTAATCATCGGTGTGTGTTCTTTCCCTAATTGTTTTGCTTCCTGTAATCCATCTAGTATAGAAGGTTCATAGTTGATATGTGGATTTTGGAAAGGACCTCTGTCTAATCTGTAAGACATTTGACCACCACTTTGGTTTGTAGCTACACGCTTTTTAGGTGCATTAATCGGAAGTTGTAAATAGTTTGCTCCTACTCGGTGACGCTGGGTATCCGAATATGAAAATGTACGGCCTTGCAGCATTTTATCATCCGAAAAATCTAGTCCATCAACAAGTACCCCTGTCCCAAACGCAACTTGTTCCACTTCGGTAAAATAATCATCTGGATTCTTATTTAACACCATTTTACCAACGGCTTTCCAAGGAAACAGATCCTCTGGCCATAATTTCGTATCATCCAGTGGATCAAAATCCAGCTCCGGATGCTCATCATCACTCATTGTCTGAACAAGTAATTCCCATTCTGGAAAATCACCTTTTTCGATTGCATCATATAGATCTTGCGTGGCATGATTAAAGTTTTTCGCTTGAACCTCTTCCGCTTCCATCTGGGTTAAGTTACGAATGCCTTGCTTCGGTTCCCAATGATACTTCACAAGTACGGCCTTTCCTTCATTATTGACCCACTTATAGGTATTTACTCCTGAACCTTGCATCATTCGATAATTTGCCGGGATGCCCCAAGGTGAATAAACAAACGTAACCATATGAAAAGACTCCGGTGAACTCGCACAAAAATCGAAGAAACGCTCCGCATCTTGAATATTTGTAACAGGATCGGGTTTAAATGCATGAATCATATCTGGAAATTTAACGGCATCGCGAATAAAGAAAATCTTCAAGTTGTTCCCTACGAGATCCCAGTTTCCATCCTCTGTGTAAAACTTTACTGCAAATCCCCTTGGATCACGCAGTGTTTCTGGTGAATGTCCACCGTGAATAACAGTCGAGAAACGAACAAAAACAGGTGTTTGCTTTCCTTTTTCTTGAAACAATTTTGCCCGTGTATATTTGGAAATATCCTCATCGCCGGCTGCTCCGTAAGCTTCAAAATAACCATGAGCACCTGCACCACGAGCATGCACAACACGTTCAGGAATACGTTCTCTGTCAAAATGACTTATTTTTTCGATAAAATCATAGTTTTCAAGTGTCGCAGGACCACGATTACCAACAGTTCGCATATTTTGATTGTTCGTAATAGGGTGTCCTTGTCTATTGGTTAGCGTATCCTCCTCTTCTATGTTTGTTTCGTTATTATGTTGATCTTTTTTCACTTTTTCCCCTCCTAGACAGTCTATAGTATCTTTATTCCCCTATAGACTGTCCAGAAGCCAAAGTAAATATTCCAACTTTTGATTATACTTGAAAATTAAATACATATTTTTACCCAGGACTAAATTATTTGCGTTCTTTCTGATTTCGTCTATTGCATACAAATGTCTCTAAATGCCCTTTGTATAATTACTTTTATCATTCCCCTATACAGAACTTTTTCCATACGGGCTTAAGGTGGAAAATGAATACGGCCTAAGCTATATAATTGAAAAACATTCCAACATCCTCTAAAAATTTAACCCAATAAACAACACTAACTATTAATCTGTTGTGTGAGTGAGCATTGAGCCGTGTATTAATGATTGTGAAACTATCACGAAATTGTTAAACTTTCATTGTTTGCATAGTAAATAGAAAGTATACAAGTTTCTATTTAATAAAGTGAAGCTTCAATCAGTGAGGGTTTTCCTCATCCCCACTAATTGAAAAAGGAATCTCACTGCCAGTTAATGCGGGATAAATTTTTATAAAGGAGAATGTCTATGTCTCAATACAATATAGAAGAATTAAAATTGTTAAATGAAGTTTTCTTTGCTCTGTTTCTAGTAGGTGATTTTGCACTATTCCTTCATTTTCACGATAGTGTTTTCCCTTGGTTTACACTACTAGGTGCAGGTATTGGGTTATCCGTCATCGTCCTTTGTTGGACAGGAAAAAAACATACCTACTTTATTGCTAGTTTGCTTGTAGCTACCGCGGTATTTTCTATCGTTTATAATTGGCAAGCTATTGTCCATTAATAAATTTATTAACACTTGGAGGGTTTGATTATGTCAGAACAAGAAAAGAAAAGTCCTATTTTAGATAAACGCTCTTCTAGACGAACGTTCATCAAAAATTCAGGATTAACAGTTGGCGGACTTGTATTAGGTGGTGCACTTGGGAGTTTAATAGGCGGGAAAACAGAAACTTCAACGCATACAGCTGGTAATGAAACTAGCCATACAACCATTGATTATAGCGATACACGTCTATTTTTCGTACGCCAGAAAGATTTCGAAGCACTTAGTGCTGCTACAGAACTTATTTATCCTGAAGATGATAATGGCCCCGGTGCAGTTGCATTAGGAGCACCATATTTTATCGACAAACAACTTGCTAGCCCTTGGGGAACTAATGCCGACGATTATAGAAAAGGTCCCTTTAAAAAAGGTGAAGTTCCGCTAAACAATAGTGAAATCTTTTTACAAGGTGTTCGGAAACTAAATGAAGTTGCTGAAAAAGAACATGATGGCACATTATTTAAAGATTTAACGGAAGAACAACAAATCGCTATTTTAACTTCTTTCCAAAATGGAGAAGTCGAAATAGAATTAGTCAGTTCAGCTGTATTCTTTAGCTCACTTAGAGCTGCTACATTACAAGGTTGTTTTTCTGACCCATTATATGGAGGCAATAAAGACATGGCCGGTTGGAAAATGAAAGAATTCCCAGGTGCACAAATGTCATATACTTCCTATTTAGACAAAGAAGAGTTTGTATTAATAGAACCTATTAGTTTGGGTGGACATAAACATTAATTCATGAAATAAAAGAATACGAGGGGGATTATTATGGTTACAAAGTTACCAAAAGTTGATGTTGTTACAACAGGTATGGGTTGGACAGGTGGTATCGTTGCTGCTGAACTAACAAAAGCTGGCTATAAAGTAGTTGGTTTAGAGCGTGGTGTCGAAAGATCGATTGAAGATTACTTACATGGTCACGATGAATTAAAATATAATGTTCGGAAAGAATTAATGCAAAAATTAACGAAAGATACCATTACTTTCCGAAATACGTTAGACGATGAAGCAAAACCAGTTCGTGACGAAGGTGCCCTTGTAGTTGGAACTGGTACTGGCGGTGGCGGTGCTCACTGGGGTGGACAAACATATCGTTACTTCCCTTATGACTTTGAAATTCGTAGTAAAACAATTGAAAAGTATGGTGAAAGTAAGATTCCTGAAGGAGTTACAATCCAAGACTGGGGAATTACTTACGATGAAATTGAACCATATTATTCTAAATTCGAACAAATGGCTGGTATTTCAGGTGAAGTTGATCCATTAGCTGGACCTCGTTCAATTGATTACCCTACTCCACCATTAAAAAAATTACAGCAAATGAAAATGTTCCATGAAGCTGCAGAAAACCTTGGCTATCATCCTTTCGTAGTTCCAACTGCCAATGTTTCAGAAGCGTATACAAATCCAGATGGACAAACATTAAATGCATGTCAATACTGTTCGTTTTGTGGTAGTTATGGCTGTGAATACGGTGCTAAAGCCGATCCAATCGTTACAGTTATTCCGACTGCGAAAAAAACTGGTAACTTTGAACTTCGTACTCATTCATTAGTAACTCGTGTTTTATATGATGGAACAAAAGTAACTGGTGTATTATACAAAGATACTCGTACAGGGGAAGAATTCGAACAACCAGCAGATGTTGTCGTATTAACTAGCTATATCTTTAATAATGTTCGGTTATTATTATTATCTGGTATTGGTGAACAATATAATCCTAAAACTGGTAAAGGAATGATTGGGAAAAACTACACAGACCACCATACTATTACCGGTGCAATCGGTTATTTTGAAGAGAAGAAGTTTAATAGTTACATCGGTACGGGCTCATTAGGTTCAGCTTATAACGACTTCAATGCAGATAATTTCGATCATAGCAATTTGGATTTCATCCATGGTGGTCAAATTGAAATGCACTTATTTGGAAATGAACCAATCGCAAATAACCCAGTACCTATGGGAACACCAAACTGGGGTAAAGAATTTAAGAAAAATTCTTTACACTACTATTACCGTACATTGTCAGTCGTTTCTCAAAGAGCAATATTGCCGCATAAAAATCATTATCTTGATTTGGATCCAACGTATACAGATGACAATGGAGATCCATTAATTCGTGTAACATTTGATTATACAGATCACGACCATAAACGTAATGAATTTTTAGTAGGAAAATGTGAAGAATTAGTAAAAGAAATGGGTGCTGACATTGTCGATACTATCCCAATGGCTGAGCATTTCGGTGGTAGATTTACATTCCAACATGATGGCGGCGGCGTAATTATGGGAGACAGTCCTAAAAACTCTGCAGTTAATAACTACATGCAAATGTGGGATGTAGACAACCTATTCGTGTGCGGAGCTTCAGCGTTCCCTCACTTTGGCCCTACAAACCCAACGCCAACTATGGCTGCATTAACTTATCGTGCAACTGAAGGAATCATTGAGTTCTTGAAAAATGGTGGCGGTCAATTAATCACACCTAAAAACTAAGGAACTCTTTAGCTGAGATGAGCTCCTTCTAAAATAAGGGTTTCTCATTTTTGTTTAGTTTGTGTTATATTAAGATAGATCTTGTATCAAAGACAAGGAGGAAACACCATGCCAAATATAGGCGTACCAGGTTTAATACTCATTTTAATAATTGCTTTAATCATCTTCGGACCATCAAAATTACCTCAATTAGGTCGAGCTGTTGGGCAAACATTGAAAGAATTTAAAACCTCTACACGAGATATCATAAATGATGAAGAAAAAGAAGATATTAAAGTAGAAGGTAAAGAAATAGAACTTGAAAAGAAAAAATAATAATATCGAAAGAGCCAACTATCATAAAAAATAGTTGACTCTTTTTTATTTAACATTTTATAATGGACCCCTACTTTCTTCCTTTCCAAACGTGACAATTGGATTGTTTCGGAAATAAATAATTCTTTCTTCATTTTGAAAAACCGTTGTCAATGAAGACAATATAGCTTTTTTAATGATTGTTTGATTTTCAGTGGCGGCAACGTATATTAACCCTTTTCTAGTATTAAGTCGATGAAATATTTTTTAAAGCTCTTTTAGGTAAATCTAAAAGAACTAGTACTCGTCTTGAATATTTCTAAAAGGTTATTCGCTATTTCATCTGGTGATTTTACATACCCACCCTCAATCCATTCCAAAATTACACCATATGATCCATACATTTTATATGTATTGAAATGTTCAATTTGAATTTCTTCTTTTTCAGTATCTATATACGTAATCGCGTCAAATATTTCCTTCATTTTCTCCAGAAACTTTTGCTGCAATCCTGGTATTGTATCTTGTATCGTTAAAAGACTGTAAAAATTTTTATAGTCATATAAATGTTGAAAGAAAGTATTAGAAGATGGCAAAATACGATTATAAGCAACAATTTTAGCATCTTCAAAAGGTCGATGAAATGCATGGTTTAGCTCTTCTAAAACTTCCGTAATCAATTCTTCCGTCAAATCTTCTTTATCTTTAAAATATAGATAAAAAGTACTTCTATTATAATCAGCCCTCTCAACTATATCTGTAACAGTCACATTTTTATATCCTTTTTCACGTATTAAACTGATAAAGTGCGACTTAAAAATTCGCTTTGTTCTCCGAATACTTCTATTAGCATCATTAGGTTTTTCCAAATTCATGTACACCCCTCTTCTATTCACTACAACTCGTGAAATAAATTATACAACATTACTTAATGCTACCTCTAGTCATTTCAAGGTATTAATGCATACCTTCACTACTCATACAATATTATATAGTAGAAGGACAGACATGCCCTTCAGAACTAATGATTTAATCATACCTTTCATGGATGATGTCGCGGATGAATCCAAATTAGAGGAGACAAAAGAAGAGAATAATAAGAATAAATAATAAGCCAAGCTAGCTATTTTTCGTAAATAGCTAGCTTTTAATGAATGATTGCGTAATGTAGGATTGCTGCTTCTAGTATATCTATTCCTACCAATATATCATCTAGCGGAGTATATTCATTTGGATGATGACTTAGTCCATCTACTGAAGGGATAAAGATTAAGCCCACTGGACATAGCTTAGCCATGTTCATCGCATCATGCCCCGCTCCACTTTGCATCGTTTGATTAGGAATATTTTTTTCGTCGCAAATATTTTTTAGCACATCATTTATTTCTGTTGATAGCAGTACTGGCTCCTCTGAGCTGATTTCTATACTTTCAATTTCTAATTGTCTGTTTTTCTTTACTATTTCAATTGTTTCATTTAATTGATCAAGTACACGTTTCCTTGAATTTAGAGAAGTAGATCGAATGTCTATTTTAAATTCCACGTCTCCAGGCACGACATTCATTGCACCATTATAGACATTCAAAACACCGATAGTAGCAACTGTTCCAAATTCTTCTTCACTTTTTGCAGCTTTTTCAAGAGCTAATGAGATTTCAGAAGCACCAAGAAGAGCATCTTTCCTCATATTCATAGGTGTTGTTCCAGAATGTGAAGCTTTTCCTTTAACTTTCACATGAAGTCGCACTGGAGCAGCTATCCCAGTAACAATGCCTATCTTCTTCTCATTATTTATAAGTACTGGTCCTTGCTCTATATGAATTTCCATGAATACTTTAAACCTCTCATCAGCTCTACTTGCTTGTTCAACACTATTGAAGTCTAGTGCACATAGGGCAAATGCCTTTTCCATCGTGATACCGTCTTTATCCATTAAATCTCGATATCTGTTCTTGTCAAATTGACCAACCATCGCTTTACTACCTACTGTTGATACACCAAAACGAGCAGACTCTTCACAAGCAAACGAAATAATTTCAATTGGATGATCCGTTTCAATTCCATCTTCATTTAAACGTCTAATCACTTCCAACGCTGCAGTAATACCTACTACACCATCGTATTTACCTCCTTGATAAACTGTATCAAGATGAGATCCCATGACAACAGGTGGAAGGCTTTCTACTTTTCCTTTTCTTCTGGCGATAACGTTTCCACATGCATCCATGCGTATATCTAAATCCTCTGCCATACACAAACGCATAAATGCATGCGTACATGTCTGCTCTTCGTTTGAGTATGCGATTCTTGTAATACCCTCTTCACCAGAATTATATTGATTAATATTATTAAAGAGTAATTCATATCTCTCCTTACGATCCATAAAAGCATCCCCCTGTCCCACTATTATTAACTCTATTTTACCTCACTTAGAGTAAGAATATTCTAAATTAAGAATTTTTTAAACAAGGAAAATATTAAATGGATAAACATATTTCTGACACCGCACCCTTCGTAATGTTTGGGTCTTGAATAATTGAGCAAAGATTTTACACTATTAGTATGTAACAAGTGAGTTCCCTCCAGAATAATGGTTTTGGTCGACTTTTATTCTACGGGGAATCTCACTTGTTTTCTAAATCTTTTTGAACTTATGTTTCCAATATTCACTTTGCTGATTTTCGTTCCGAGCGGCGACTCCGGTGGGATTAGCATGACAGGTGAGACCCCACAGGAGCGCGGTTTTCGCGACGAGGAGGCTCACCGCACGCCCCACGGAAAAGCGTCCGCTCGGAACGAAAATCAGCGTGGATCAAGATTTTATTTCACCAACGTCATTTATTGTACAACCCAAAAAACACCGCCTACAGAATAAATACCTGTAGGCGGTGTTTTCGTTTTATTGATCAATCCACTACAAAATATCTCGCATCTGGATGTGCGAATACCATTGCAGAAACGGATGCTTCTGGTTCCATCATGAATCCTTCTGTTAACTCGACGCCAATATCTTCAGGTCGTAACAAGCCAAATAATTTAGACTGATCTTCTAGATTTGGACAAGCTGGATAGCCGAAAGAGAATCGTTGGCCTTGGTATTTGGCAGCGAAACGATCACGCATTGTAAAGTCCGTTGCATCTGGGAAGCCCCACTGATCTCGAATTTCTTGGTGAATTCGTTCAGCATATCCTTCTGCCACTTCTAGAGCAGTAGCCTGCAATGCATGACTTTCTAAAAACTTCCCTTGTTCTTTTAGTTTCGTCGCTTCTGCACGTACACCGTGACCAGACGTTACTTGCATAAATGCAACATAGTCCATTTCTCCACTATCCACTGACTTCAAGTAATCAGCTAAACATAGGAATGGTTCTGCAGATTGGCGTGGGAATGTGAAACGCTCAATTTCCGTTTTTGAGTCAGTAGGATCATAGATAATAACATCGTCTCCACTTGATTGAGCAGGGAAAAATTGATACATCCCTCTTGGTTTCAAAATACCCGACGTTAAGAATCCAGTTACTAGCTCATGAAGTGCAGTTGCACGCTCATCTTTTTGTACTAATAATTTCTCACTGAATCCTTTTAACCCTAAATGATGGCCGATTAATGTTCGCATATTTACATATGGGTGAAGATGCGCCATAGAGTAATCTTTTTGCACATGTCGACGAAGATCTTTCGGTTGGTAAACCTGGACATCTTCTCGGACAGTTTTTACTGGCTTTTGTAAAACTGCGACAGCTTGTTTGGAAGCACGAGTCGCCTCTGAAACTTTACGTTTCTCTTGTTGAATACCAAGTTCTTCTAATAAAACTTCTTTATCTTCCGGATTTTGCAAACGATTTGCAAGGTCTAATCCGATCATTGCATCTTTTGCATATAGAACTGGACCATCGTACTCAGCAGAAATTTTTGTTTCTGTGAAACGGCGAGATAGAGCTGCTCCACCTACAAGTATCGGTACATCAATACCCGCTTCTTTAAAGTCTTGTGCTGTAATGACCATTTGATGAGCAGACTTAACAAGCAACCCTGACAAGCCTATAATATCTGGATTTTCTTCACGAATTACTTCGATCAATCTAGCTGGGGTAACTTTAATCCCAACATCTATTACTTTATATCCATTATTACTTAAAATAATCTCAACTAAGTTTTTCCCGATATCATGAACATCGCCTTTTACAGTAGCAAGGACAATTTTCCCTTTACCAGAGTCGTCTTCTTTTTTCTCCATATACTGCTCCAAGTGAGCAACAGAGGCTTTCATGACACCTGCACTTTGAAGTACTTCCGCAACAATGAGTTGGTTTTCATTGAATAGACGCCCTACTTCAGACATCCCAGCCATAAGTGGTCCATTAATGACATCTAGTGGAGTATCATACATGTGAAGTGCTGCTTCTAAATCAGGGATTAACCCTTCTTTCGTTCCTTCAATAATATAATAAGCTAAACGTTCCGGAACTGTTTTAGGAATATCATCTTCTGTTTTTTCTTTTTTCTTATCTCGATAAAAAGCAGTGAAATCAGCAAGTGTTTTGTCCGTTGTTGTAAATAACAACTCGTTTGCCATGTCAATTTCTGGTTTAGGAATAGACGCAAATCGCTCCAATTTCTCCGTATTCACTATCGCATAATCGAGCCCTGCCTGTGTACAATGGTATAAATAAACGGCATTCAATACTTCACGACCAACAGGTGGAAGACCAAATGATACATTACTTACGCCAAGAATCGTTAACGTACGAGGCATTTTTTCTTTTATTAAACGAATGCCTTCAATTGTTTCAACCGCTGAACCTATATATTGTTGATCTCCTGTCCCTACTGGGAATACCAGCGGGTCAAAGATAATATCTTCCGGTGCTAGTCCCCATTTATTCACAAGTAAATCATACGAACGTTCCGCAATTTCAAGCTTACGCTCACGTGTAACGGCCATTCCTATTTCATCAATCGTTCCAACTACTACAGCTGCTCCGTACTTTTTCACAAGTGGCATAACTGCATCGAATCGCTCTTCTCCATCTTCCAGGTTAATCGAGTTAATGATTGTTTTACCTTGTGAATATTTTAGTGCTTCTTCAATAACTTTTTCATCTGTTGAATCAATTACTAGTGGTACTTTTACTTTTTTCACTACTTCTTGCATGAAAAGTTTCATATCCTCTATTTCTTCACGGTCAGGATTGGCAAGACAAATATCAATAACATGTGCGCCGCCTTTAACTTGAGCACGAGCAATTTCAGAAGCTTCTTCAAACTTCCCTTCAACAATCAATCGTTTAAATTTACGTGAACCAATAACGTTCGTGCGTTCCCCGATGAATAATGGACGCATCGAATCATCGTATTGAAGCGGTTCAATTCCAGATACAACATGACCATGATTGATTTCTGTAGGTTTACGTGGAGCAATGTCTTTTACTGCTTCACGCACTGCTTTAATATGAGCAGGAGTCGTTCCACAACATCCACCAACTAGGTTTAACCATCCTTTTTCTGCAAAGCCTTTTAACTTTTTAGAAAGTGATTCTGGTGATTCATGATAATGACCTTCTTCATCTGGTAAACCTGCATTCGGATAACAACTAACGTAACCATCGGATAACTCTGAAAGTGAGCGGATATGATCCGTCATAAATTCAGGTCCCGTTGCACAGTTTAGTCCAACTGAAAGTGGCTTAACATGCTCAATAGAAATATAGAATGCTTCAATACTTTGTCCAGCTAAAGTCGTACCCATTGGCTCAATTGTTCCAGAAATCATAATCGGAAGTTCTATTCCTGTTTCATCAAATGCTTGTTTAATACCGATAGTCGCTGCTTTTACGTTTAGCATATCTTGGCTCGTTTCTAATAAAATTAAGTCTGAGCCGCCTTCTACTAATGCCTTCGCTTGTACATAAAAGTCATGCGTCAATTCGTCAAACGTAATTCCCCCTGTAACAGATAGCGTTTTCGTCGTTGGTCCAATTGCACCAGCTACAAAACGTGGCCATTCAGGTGTAGAGAATTCAGCTGTACATTTTTTTGCAAATTGCGCTGCACGTAAGTTAATCTCATGAGCTTGATCACCAAGATCGTATTCATTTAATACAACGGGTGTTCCGCCAAATGTGTTCGTACAAATAATATCAGAACCGGCTTCTAAATATGCACGGTGTATATTTTCAATAACCTCAGGATTCACGATATTCAAATACTCATTACAGCCATCGTATTCTTCTCCGCCAAAGTCTTCTGGAGAAAGATCTGCATTTTGAATCATTGTGCCCATTGCTCCGTCAATGATGAGAATTCGTTTTTGGAGTTCTTCTTCAATTAGATGTTTGGACATAGGTGTGATCTCTCTCTTTCTTCGCATCGATTTCTTGAATATATTTGATCAATTCCAGTGACGTATCATATCGAAGGAAAGGTGTAATAATATAGATACCATTAAATAACTCAGCTGCTGTATCAATTAGCTCTTTCGCTATTTGAATACCTTCTGCAGTCGCGCGGTCTTTATCTTCCCCACAAGCCCGCATTCTTTCTAACGCGTCCTCCGATAACTTAATACCGGGTACTTCATTGTGTAAAAACTCCGAGCTTCTAATGCTAGTAAGCGGCATTACACCGATGAATATTGGCGTCGATAAGTGCTTCGTTGCTTCATATATTTCTTGAATTTTCTCTTTTGTGAACACTGGTTGCGTGATGAAATAGTCCGCTCCACTTTCAATCTTCTTCTCTAGTCGTTGCACCGCTCGATCCAAAACTCGAACATTAGGATTGAAAGCAGCCGCAACTGAGAAATTCGCTTTCTTTCGGAGTGGTTTTCCTGAGAATGAAATACCCTCATTCAACTGTTTAATCAATTGGATTAGTTCCATACTCGAAACATCATACACACTTGTCGCACCTGGGAAATCCCCCACTTTTGTCGGGTCACCAGTAATTGCTAATATATCATGCATTCCAAGTGCATCAAGTCCCATTAAATGAGATTGCAGCCCGATTAGATTACGATCTCGGCATGTAATATGTGTTAGCGGACGAATTTTATGCTCTAGTTTCAGCATAGACCCCATCGCTAAATTACTAATACGCGGAGATGCTAACGAATTATCAGCCATTGTGATAGCATCTATTCCAGTCGCGTGCAATGCTTTTGAACCTTCGATAAAAGTTGTAATATCTAAGTGACGTGGAGTATCTAGTTCTACTATAATTGTTCGTTCCGTTTTTACTTTTTCATGAATTGGTTGTGATTTTGGTGGCTCTGCGTCTCGTATAACAATCGGCTTTCTTGGCGTCACTACTTTGTTCGTGATTGGTGCCAGGTTTCCAATGTATTTTTTGACTGCTTCAATATGCTTTGGAGTCGTTCCACAACAACCACCTATTAAGCGCACGCCTTCTTCACGAAGAAGTAAAGCAGCTCTACCAAAATAATCAGCTTCTGATTCGTAGACAATACGACCATCTTCTACGTCGAGTAAGCTCGCATTTGGGAAAGCAGATAAAAAAGCTTTTTTAGGTAGCGTTACTTCTTCAAATGCTTGAATTGTGTGATGCGGACCTAGTCTACAATTGACCCCGACAATATCTGCTCCTAGTGCTTCTAACTGATGCAGTGCATCATTCAGCGCCAATCCATTTTGCAAAATACCTGGTTCATGCATCGATACTTGTGCAATAATCGGTGTATTCGTTATACTACGTAAGTATTTGACTGTCGCCGATAGCTCTTCAAAGTCATAATATGTTTCTAATAGTAACCCGTCTGGATTTCCAGTAAGTAAATGATTCGCTTGCTGATCGACCATTCGGACAATATCCTCAATCGTTGCATCACTCTTTCGAATCCCTCGGATGCCTCCAATTGTTCCAAGTACAAATTGTCCACCAGGTGCAGCAGCTCGCTTAGCAATTTGAATCGCTGCTTCATTAATTTCTTTTATTTGATTCTCTAATCCATAGCGTTCTAACTTAATCGCATTTGCACCGTATGTATTCGTTTGAATAATATCTGCTCCAGCAGCGATATAATCTTGGTGAATCTTTTCTATAATTTCTGGTTTTTGCAGATTCAATTCTTCATTACAGTAATCTATTCCGTACGAGTAAAGCAGAGTTCCCATAGCACCGTCCGCAGTTAACATTCTAGTCTTTAGTTCTTCTAACAAACCCAAATTACTCATCTCCCTATTTAGAAAAGCGAAAGCGCCTATTACTGCCCCGAGGAACAACATTGCTTGCGCTAGACAGTTACCCAGTAAAAGTATTATTCTTTCTTATATTCAAAAAAAGCCTTCTAGGAAAAGAAGGCTTTACGATATCAATTCGTTCCTCTTCATCTATCAGACATTTAGATGCCTGCTGGATTTAGCACCTGACCACATCAAAGGCTGGTTGCTGAAGCTTCATAGGGCCAGTCCCTCAGCTTCTCTCGATAAGAATTCACTATTCAGTTTTTACTTATTATAATTATACTACCGTGACATCTCTTATCAGTCAAGATTATTTTTTGTAAAAAAGAGAATTTTCTTATATCTTGTCGATTAAGAAAAGTGGAAGCACCTATCTTTAAGTAAGACAGCAAATGGACAGGCTACTAAACCACGCCAAAAAAACCAACACAGCGCTGAGGAGCAAACTAAAAAGCTTTGACTTACATGGCTGTAAACTATCAAAACCAAATTAGATATTTAAAATTTCTACGCGTTTAATATTCTATTTAAGTTATTAATCCCGATTTATAAAATACAGTAAAATGAACATACGACTTATCCGAAAATAAGTGCAAAAAGAGAATTTCCTTACATATTTTGTACTTATTTTAAAATATGTCGTATGTAGATTTTGGCCATTTTTGAGTTTTGCGAGTTTTTTTGATTGGTTGGTTTTAGGAGCGCTTTCTTTTTTCAGCCACAAATTGGAAGGTATTTGAGTCTAACAGGTTGAAGTTCTATTTCATTAAATGTTTGAACAGATTACTTACTTCATTAAAAATACCCTGCATTTCTGCAAGGCATCATTAGTTTATATGGATGGCATTTCATTAGAACCATTATTTAAGGTTGCTGCACTATCGTATGCAATTAATGTGACTCCAAGTTTACCTTCTAATTCATTAATTTCTTGTAATTGCTCACGGTCAAGGTCAGCGAATTTACTTTCTTCCATTTAATCACACATCCTTTCTTAGAGGTTAGTTTATCCTCCAAGAAATAGATTATGCAAAAAAGAAATTAAATAAGCCCTTTTTCAAGTAAAATTGCTGTGAGTTGCTCTACACATTGCTCGATAGAATACTGCTCCGTATCTAAAATAATTTCTGGATTTATCGGCTCCTCATAAGGTGCACTAATGCCTGTAAAGTTTTTAATTTCTTCATTGCGTGCTTTTTTATATAAACCTTTTGGATCGCGTTTTTCGCATTCTTCTACCGAACATTTAACATATACCTCAAGAAAATCGCCCTCTTCTACTAGTTCACGTACTAACGATCGATCTGCACGATACGGCGAGATAAATGCAGTTAAAACAATTTGTCCACTATCTACAAAAAGCTTAGCCACCTCACCAATTCGACGAATATTTTCTTTACGGTCCTCTTCTGTGAACCCTAAATCATTGTTTAAACCGTGACGAATATTATCACCATCTAATACGTACGTTTGATTGCCTCGTTCAAATAGAGTATGGGCAAATGCATTGGCAACAGAAGATTTCCCCGATGCAGATAAACCTGTAAACCATAAAATAAAGCTTCTATGTTTATTTTTCTTATGGCGTTCCTCTTTTGCAATGGATGCCTCATGCCACACGATGTTTGTACTCATTATTTATTCCTCCCTTTTTCCATTTATGAAAATGCTTCTTTACGAAGTCCTTTTATTAATACTTCTACTACTTCTTTTCTACTAAATGAACTAGGTGGGATTTCACCATTTCTCAACATTTCACGTACTTTTGTACCCGATAAAATAATACGACTTTCGGCATCGTGTGGGCATGTTTTCGTTGTTGCCATCCCTTCACAAGCTGTGCAATAAAAGCTATGTTCAAATTTAAATGGTTGAATGCCGATTTCTTCAGGTGTAAATAGCTCAAACAATTCTTGTGCCTCGTATGTTCCATAATAGTCACCCACACCAGCATGGTCACGACCGACGATGAAATGTGTGCAGCCATAGTTTTTCCGTACTAATGCATGGAAAATTGCTTCTTTTGGTCCCGCATAACGCATCGCCGCTAAAAATACACCTAGTTGTACACGTTCTTTTGGATAATATTTATCAAGTAACACTTCATAGCTTTCCATACGAATCTCTGCTGAAATATCATCTGATTTCGTTTCCCCAACTAGTGGGTTTAAAAATAAACCGTCTACACTTTCAAGAGCTACCTTTTGGATATACTCATGTGCGCGATGGACTGGGTTACGTGTTTGGAAGCCTACGATTTTTTTCCAACCATTCTTCTCAAATAGTTCACGTGTTTCCTTTGGCTCAAAAGTATATTCAGGGAATAACTTCGATGTCTTTTTGATCAATGTGATTTTACCACCTACATAGATAGCTGGACGTTCATGAAGTTTTTTCACTCCTGGATGCGCTAAATCATCTGTTCCATATACTTGCAACGCTTCTTTTTCTTTATTTGGTGTATAAATATCAGACACTTCAATAATGCCGTACACTTCACCCTCATATGTTAACTTCGCTTGGTCGCCAATAGCTAAACCTGCCGCAGCTACCTCTTCTGTAATCGGCAATGTAATAGGGATACTCCAAACTAGACCTGATGCAAGTCTCATATTATCTACGACAGATTCATAATCTGCCTGTGTTAAAAATCCTGCAATTGGGCTATATGCTCCAATACCTATCAATTCCAAGTCACTTAGAGAAGTTGCATCAAGTACAATTTCCTTATTAATAGTAGTAATGTCTGTGTTTGGTTCGTACGCTTGTATTAAAACGCCGCCATGTGGTTGAATGCTCATGCTTTTCCTCCTATTTGTCGGCTATGTAAGCCGCATTCTGTTTTTCCTTGTCCTTGCCATCTTCCTTCACGTGAATCTTCTCCAGCAGTAACTTTTGATGTACAATGTTCGCAACCAATACTTGGATAACCCTGATCATGCAGTGGATTGTACGTTAGTTCATGCTTTCGTACGTAACTCCACACATCTTCCGAAGTCCAATGGATGAGAGGACAAATTTTCACTGATTCAAAATTAGTGTCTTTGTTAATGAATTGAACATGTCTGCGGGTTTCAGATTGTTCATGACGCAAACCAGAAATCCATGCTTTTGCACCCGATAATACTTCATTCAGTGGGTCAAGTTTGCGGATTTGACAACATTGGTTTGGATCAGTTTTCCATAATTTATCGCCAAATTGGGTCGCTTGCTCCAATAAAGTTAGGGCAGGCTTCTTCATGACAATCTCAAGTGTTGGATACTTTTTACGCACGTTTTCAATCGTTTCATACGTTTCCTTAAAATGGACATCTGTATCTAAAAAAACAATTTGTGCATTAGGCTGCACTTTCGCTATTAAATCAATTAGCACAATACCTTCAATACCAAAGCTACAGGCATATACAATTTCTTTGCCATACTCTTTAAAGCTCCATTCAAGCACATTTAGTGCTCCTTTATATGTTTCATCAATATCAAACGAAGTTGTTGGCTCTTTCCAATTTTCATACGTCAGCACAATTTCTTCCCCCTTTTAAATAACAAAATCTTCCGGAATAAATACTTTCATTTCTTTTGGACGTACATAGACTACTTCACCAACCGTTAAATCCAACTGGGCATGTTCAGCTTTATTTAGCTCTACTTCTACATACGTATCGCTATCCTCACGTTTTAATTCAATATGCCACTTGGGACCAATGGAATGGATGAAATAAACCTTTGTCGCAATGGCATCCACGCTTTTCTTTTCTCTCTCTATATTCAATTGATACGGTCTTACATAACCAACTGCATTCTTATCCATTGCATCCAGATAATCTGGCGCATCAAATTGGGCATAACCTAAATTTAACTTTCCTTTATGCAATCTCCCATGGAATAAGTTTACATTTCCTAAAAAGTCATACACGAATGGGCTCGCAGGGTTGTCATACACTTCTGACGGCGTGCCAATTTGTTCAATTTTCCCATTATTCATAATGACTATACGATCCGCTACATCAAGCGCTTCTTCTTGATCATGTGTAACGAAAACACTTGTTACATTAATTTCATTGTGTAATTTTCGTAACCAACTTCTTAATTCCTTCCGCACCTTTGCATCAAGAGCCCCAAAAGGCTCATCTAACAGTAACATTTGAGGTTCTACAGCGAGTGCTCTAGCTAGTGCTACACGCTGTCTTTGACCACCCGAAAGTTGGCCTGGATAACGCTTGGCAAATCCACTCAACTTGACAAGCTCTAATAACTCATTCACCTTCACTTCAATTTCTTTCTTTGAGGGACGTAACCGCTTTTTACGTACATTTAAGCCAAATGCGATATTATCAAATACCGTCATATGCTTGAATAATGCATAATGCTGAAATACAAAACCCACATCACGCTGGTTTACATGCTTGTCAGTTAAGTCTGAACCATCAAAAGAAATGGTCCCTTCTTCAATCGATTCAAGCCCTGCAATCATACGTAGCAATGTTGTCTTCCCCGATCCCGAAGGACCCAAAAGCGCTACTAACTCACCCTTTGGTATATTTAAACTAATATCCTTTAGTGCTTCAAACGAACCATAATGCTTAGTTACATTGGATATTTCAATTGTCATATGTCATCATCCATTCTTAAGCTGTTTGTTGTTTTTCTGCGCGCCATTCAATCCACGCTTTAATAGTAAGTGTCAGGATTGCAAGAAGTGACATTAAGGATGCGACAGCAAAAGCCGCAGAAAATTGATATTCATTGTATAATATTTCAACATGCAAAGGCATCGTATTGGTCATACCACGTATACGGCCAGATATGACCGATACTGCACCAAACTCACCAATGGCACGAGCATTACAAAGAATCATACCGTAAAGTAATCCCCACTTAATATTAGGCAATGTTACACGTACAAACATTTGCCACCCACTTGCTCCAAGTGAAATGGCTGCCTCCTCTTCCGCCTTCCCTTGCGCCTGCATAACAGGAATAAGTTCCCTTGCAACGAAAGGAAGTGTCACGAACATCGTCGCAATAACAATCCCTGGTGTGGAAAAGAGAATTTTAATACCGAGTTCTGAAAACAACGGACCCATGACGCCTCGAGGTCCAAAAAAGAGGACGAGAACTAGACCCGCAATAACAGGTGATACTGCAAATGGTAATTCAATTAAGGATAATAATAGCTGCTTGCCTTTAAATTGAAATCTCGTAATTAGCCAAGCCGCTGCGATACCAAACACGGTATTTAACGGTACCGTAATAAGTGTTACAAGCAACGTTAACTTTATTGCATCTAACGCATCACTATTTGTAATAGCTGCAAAATAAACCCCTGAGCCTTGTTCAAAAGCTTTGACAAAAATATAAACAAGAGGGACAAGAAGGAATATCGATAAATACAAGAACATTACAGTAATCAATACACGCTTTGTCCAGTTCGTTTCCTTTTTGACCGCTGTTGGTTTATGTATATGTTTTCCCTCATTTTTTACTAGATCTGTAGCCATTACATCACCTCCTATTCACCTTGCATTTCATGCTTTCTACTCCATTTTTGAAGTAAATTAATAATAATGAGACAAAGGAAAGACACAACAAGCATCACAGCAGCAATTGCTGTTGCACCTGCATAATCGAATTGTTCCAGCTTCGTCATGATCATAAGTGGTGCAATTTCTGTATTCATCGGCATATTTCCCGCGATAAAAATGACCGAACCATATTCCCCAATACCACGTGCAAAGGCTAGTGAAAATCCAGTAAGCAACGATGGCAACAATTCTGGAAAAATGACTTTAGTGAAAATTTGCTTTTTCGTTGCACCCAAACTGGATGCTGCCTCTTCCACTTCTTTTTCTATATTTTCAAGCACTGGTTGGATTATCCGAACTACGAATGGTAAGCCAATAAACACTAAAGCAACCGTAATTCCTAGTGGGGTAAAGGCAACCTTTATGTTTAATAGGGTAAAAAATTGCCCTATCCAACCATCTTCTGCATACAATGTCGTCAGTGCAATACCTGCAACAGCTGTCGGAAGTGCAAATGGTAAATCGATCAGCCCATCAATAAGACGCTTTCCTGGGAAACTATAACGTACTAGCACCCAAGCAATCATTAAACCAAACACGGCATTTATTAACGCAGCGGAAAACGCAGTTAAAAAACTAATTTTATATGCATGTAACACTCGGTCACTTGTTACTACTTCAATGAACCCTTGCCACCCCAGTTTGGAAGACTCAATAAATACCATGGACAACGGAATGAGAACAATTATACTCAAATACATTGTCGTAATACCCATGGTTAGTCCAAAACCAGGTAGGACGTTCTTTTTTCTTCGTTTTCTCTTCATTTCACATACCACCAATCAGTTCACTGCATCTATTTATTCATAAAACGAGTCAAATACTCCACCATCTTTAAAATGTGTTTCGTGTGCTTCTTTCCAGCTACCGAACACTTCATCTATCGTGAATAATTTAATTTCTGGGAATTGATCTTTGTATTTTGCTACTACATCTACGTTACGAGGTCGAAAATAGTTTTTTGCAGCAATTTCTTGACCTTCAACTGTGTATAAATAGTTTAAATAAGCCTCTGCCACTTCTTCTGTACCTCTTTCATCCACAACACTATCCACTACAGCAACAGAAGGTTCTGCTAAAATGCTCGTTGACGGCGCGATAATTTCAAATTCATCTTCACCAAATTCTTTTAATGAAAGGAATGCTTCATTTTCCCAAGAAATTAATACATCACCTAAACCTTTTTCAACAAAAGTAGTTGTAGATCCTCGTGCACCAGAGTCAAGAACCTCTACATTTTTATAAATACTTTGAACAAATTCTTTTGTTTTTTCTTCATCATTATCAAATTTTTCAAGCCCATAACCCCATGCAGCCAAGTAATTCCAACGTGCACCACCTGATGTTTTAGGATTTGATGTGACAACTGATATGTCTTTCTTCGTTAAATCATCCCAGTCCTTAATACCTTTTGGGTTATCCTTGCGAACTAAAAAAACAATTGTTGACGTATATGGTGCCGAGTTATCATCTAAACGTTCAATCCAATCACTATTTAATAAATCTTGATTACCGATCGCATCAATATCATATGCTAATGCCAATGTCACAACATCAGCTTCTAGTCCATCAATCACCGAACGCGCTTGACTCCCGGAACCACCATGTGATTGATGGATTTTCACTTCTTGACCCTGTTCTTCTTTCCAATACTTCGCGAATGCTTCGTTAAACTCTTGGTATAGTTCCCTTGTCGGATCATATGACACATTCAAAATTTCTACAGTCCCATTCCCATTTTCTTCACCACATCCAGATAGTAGTAATAATGTAGAAAGAATAAAAGCAGTACTCTTAAATAATACTTTCCTTTTCATGGCAAAATGCCCCCTCATTATTTTTACTTTGCCTTCAGTAGTACCAATCAGCAAATTAAGCCTATCAGTTAAGTATGTATTTAGTTTTTAAAAAAAGACTTCACATTGAAAGAGATTCCCCCTCTTCAATATGAAGCCTCTAGCTTTCTAGTAAGCATCAGTATTTATCAATTCCAACCATTCTTATAGACATAGTATATAAGAATGGTTGGAATAATGTCAATACTTTGTTTTTGGATAACAGTAAAAACTAAAATTAAATGAATAATGCTCGTTCCTAAAGTAAAAAAACAGCTAATGCGCCCTTTTTCTATTTGGACTTTTATAGTTCACTTTGCACAAAACTTACGATAATAGGATAAATGAGAAAGACAGAGATGAGCTACGTGACTGCGTCATGTAGCTCATCTCTGTTTTCGGTCTTCCTATTACGATTGTTTGTCCATCGCTCCCCTAAAATATCGAAGGGAAAAGGGCAAATGCTTTTGGGAATAAAAGAGGAAATCCTTTTCTATGTAATAATCAACGCCTGAAGATGCAATTTCAGGCTCCATCGGCTCTTCTACAAAATAATGCTTACTTATTTTTATAGAAGAGTTCCTTGTCTATATAAGTTACTAGAAGAAAACAAGATTCTGTTTAGAAGTGGTTCAAAAAAGTGGAGAAGCATTCATCCAAGTAAGACGTGACATGAAAGCCGAAATATCATCTTCGGCGTCCTATTTAGGTAAGCATGCGGCTCCTCTCTTCTTAACCAAAGCTTTCACACAATAATTCCGATTATTTTTGGAGAGCGGCGGACAGCCATGAGTTACACAATTATAAAAAGAGGAATGGGCGAGAAAGTGACGCGGTCGCTTTCTCACCCATTTTTTGTCTTTTAAGTAGTTTTGTAAGCTAAAAAAACCGTCCAGAGCTATCTAGAAAAAATAGTAAAAATCGCGTTCAAAATCAATGGGATTCTTATACTTGCTTATTATTTAAAATTATATTCCGTTACAATTTTTTCACGGTCAGTTGTTAGATCATTGTAGTATTCATATAAGCAAATACCTAAAAACGAAAAATAGTACATTGAAACCTCAGTAATATTATCTACATTATCATTTTATACCCCATAAGGTATTTAGTTGATTTTTTTCTTTTAAAAAAAACCTTCCTTCATTGAAGAAGTTAGGCTTTAAAATTATCACACAATTAAGGATTTGTTGACCATAATCCAGCTGATTTAAGTAGAACTCTTGGGTTCATTTTAAGCTGAGCTACCATGAAGTCTGCGATATCTTCTGGTTGCATTACTTTTTCAGGATTGCCATCTGTTAATTTTAACTCCACTGCCATATCAGTAGCTACTGTACTCGGTGTTAATGTAGTAACACGAATGTTTTGCTTTCTAACTTCTAGCATTAATGATTCACTTAATGCAATTACAGCTGCTTTTGAAGCACTATAAGCACTCGTTACAGGCGAACCTTTTTGACCCGCAGTAGATGAAATATTAATGATGTCTCCTGTTTGTCTTTCGATCATTTCAGGTAATACCGCTCTAGTTACGTAATACACACCCATTACATTTACTTGAATAATTTTCGCCCAGTCTTCTGGATCTACTTCAAGGAAGTTACCGAATTTAGAGATCCCTGCATTATTTACTAAAATATCAATTGCACCTAGTTCAGTTTTAATTGATTCAACTGCTGCATTTACTGACTCCATATTAGAAACGTCTGCAGTAGCTAATGAAACCTTCACACCAAATTCTTGTAACTCAGCTGCTACTTTTTCTAAATTTTCAATAGTTCGTCCTAATAGTCCAACGTTAATGCCCTCTTTTGCGAATGCGATTGCCGTTGCTCTTCCTATTCCTCTACCCGCTCCAGTAATAAGTGCAGTCTTGCCAGTAATTAATTGCATATGTATCTCCCCTAACTATTTTTATTTATTGCATCTCGAGTTCATTCTTCTATATAAATAGATTACCTTTATCAAGGATAATTGTATAATAAACCGGCTTATAAAACTTTTATTTTACAAAGAAAATATAATACACTGGCCATTTTACATAAGCCAAACCATGCAAATCTTTATACTTTCTCATTCAAAAAAAGAGGAGAATATTTCCCCTCTTTTGTGTAATCAGTTATTCTACTTCTGTTGCTGCCGCTTCTTCTAATTCTTTAAAAGCTGCAGACACTTTATCAAATTCCTCATCCGTATCGATGAAGGATAATTCCTCGTCATCTTCTACTCGGAAAAAGAACAAATCCATATCTTCTTCTGATTCAGATTCAATATCATCGGTAAAACCTACAGCCGCATATTGGATTTCATCAACAGTTAACAAACCAAGCACTTCCATCTCTTGCTCTTCGTCGTTTTCATCTAGCACCATAAAAATTGCCCCAACTTCAATTTTCTCTAATTCTTCTTCCATTCTAAATTCCTCCTCACATAATTTCATCCTACGTTACTTTTCAACTTACATACCTAATTATCCAACATTACGTATTTTTTAGCAAAAATAAAAGAACCAAACCTTATTAGTTATATGAAGGCTTGGTTCTATTTATGCAAACAAATCATAATGGAATGTGCTAATACTTTATAATCCCCAATCTAATTTTAGAATATCTTTAATCCGCATTAGGTTTTCATTACCAATACTCTCAGATATTTTTCTTTCTAAATCTACCTTTAGGGACTTATATGTCTCATAACATTCTTCACCTAATGCAGTTAACTGTAAGCATTTGTCTCTTTTATTATTTTCTACTGAAAAAATCTCTACTAATCCTTTTGCTTCCAGACTTCTAATCAATTTATGAGTTGCTTGTCTTGAAATAGTTACATTTTTGGAAATATACGAAATGGTAGGTTTTTTTTTGTATATCCTAGCTATGATATACCATTCTGAAGTTGAAATATTAATATCACTACTGTCATTCCATAAATTCTCGGCCATTTTTCGAAGTAGAACGTGTCGCTCGCTTAGTAAGTCTATAAAATCTAGGTTTTGGAATTCATCATTCAAACCTCTCACTCCTATCACTTTCACTGCTACCAAATATACAAAACCCGTCAATAATTGTCAACTAAATTGACAATTCAGGTCATTTGATTTAAAATTAACTTTGTTGATGATTTTACATTAGGAGGAGTTTAGAGTGTTTAATGTTGGCGATTTAATCATGTATTCCACACATGGAATATGTCAAATAGACGAGGTATGTGAAAAAACATATTTGGACGTTACAAAAATTTATTATGTTTTACATCCACTTAATAATAACAAACTAAAAATTAGCACCCCTGTAGATAATGATAAAGTAATGATGCTCGAAATTATGGATAAAGAAAGAGCAGAAACAATATTAGAATCATTTAAATTACCAGGTATCGAGTGGATCGAAAACAATAAAGAAAGAAACAAAGTCTATTCTGATATTGTGAACAGTGGTAATCGTGAAGAGATTTCTAAAATACTCAGTACGTTAAAACAAAAAAGCCAAGAAGCCATAGACGACAAAGTAAAATTTGTTGATCAAGATAAAGCACTTTTAACTTCATTACAAAATATATTATTTTCAGAACTAGCATACTCTTTGGGCGTTAGTACTGACTCAATATTTGAAACTGTCGATAATTACATTAACATACAGAAGGAAAATACCACTGACTAAATTTTCTTGATCATTATATATAAAAAGGTACTTCGTCAAATGACGTTGGTGAAGAACTTTACTCGTCTATAATTTATTTATTTATTTGTCGCGGCACTGTCCAGAAAGTCAGGAAAACTGATTTTTGAGGCAGTCTTTTTTATATAGTTTTTCAAATCTTGTTCTCTATATCTATTTGAACTTATGTTTCCTATATTCTCTTAGCTGATTTTCGTTCCGAGCGGCGACTCCAGTGGGATTAGCGTGACAGGTGAGACCCCACCGGAGCGCGCCCGCTCGTAACGAAAATCAGCGTGGATCAGGATTTTATTTTACCAACGTCATATATTGTACAACCTATAAAAAGCAGCCCATCAATTCCGTTGAATTGATGGGCTGCTTTACTATTTAGATTGGCATTATTTGCGCCATGTATTCCTTAATCATTTCTTCACTCATTTCCCCTGTAATTATTTTCTCTATCTTACCTTCTGGGTTAACAAGAAAAGTTGTTGGTAAAGGATTAATATTGTAAGTTTCCATTACACTTTTATTATTATCAATTAAAACCGGAAAAGTTAAGGCTTTACGATTTACAAATTTTTGAACAACAAAATCAGATTCTCCTACATTTACTGCTAATATTTGAAGACCGTCATCTTTCACTTCTTGATATTGGTCATTGATTAAAGGAAATTCTCGTTCACACGGTTTACACCAAGTTCCCCAAAAATTTAAAAATACACCTTGTCCTCTATATTCAGATAATCGATGCTGTTCCCCATTCATATCCGTTAGTACAAAATCAGGCGCTTCATCTCCTACCTGTAATACCGCTGTCTTCTCTTTCGTTAAATTAGAATAGATTGTGAAAACAATTGCAGCAACCATTATTACCAAAATAGCAGAACGCATGTAAAACCTTTTTTTCTTTTTTTCCATCGTTTCAACAGTCCTTTCCTTCATGAAAACAAGTATGTTTTTAGTGATTGACATTTGGACATGAGCTATATGTCCTTTTTCAATTCTTTAATTTTTTGCTCGAGTTTAGCAACAAGATCATCGTCTACATCTTCAAGCGCCTCGAGCATATGGGTGACAACAATGTTTCCGAATTCATCCATCAATTCGTTCGTCATTTCTTTGGATTGTGCATTCAAAAATTCCACTCTAGATTGGACTGGACTGTATAATGACGATCTACCTTCTATCCTCTTTTGAAGAATTCCCTTTTCGACTAATCGATTCATGACAGTCATAACTGTGTTAAAATTCGTCACCTTTTTCTTATCGAGAACTTGCTGAACATCTTTTATAGTCATCTCTATATCGTTCCATAGAATGTCCATAATTTTTGCTTCAAGGGGTCCAAAAAAACGGTTCAATCCACTTTCATTAATTTTAAATTTACGAATTAACATGCTTATGCCACCTCACATTACTCATTGTAGTGTGAATGCCTTTTTCAGTCAATAAATGAAGTTTAATTAACCTAATGTACCCTTCAAAAAACGAACAACTAAATATATTTTAGAATTTAAAATTTTGTGATATTATTAAAGCAATATAAATTCTGTTGTACCAATCGGTTTTATATACATGCCGAAAGTATCTATTTCACTTCATTTAGCAAGGAACATTTAATATTACAGCTGTTTTAGACGCAGATGGGAAGCTTGCGGTTATACAATATTTATGGAACCAGGAGAAGTGAGGTGCGAAAGATGCATAAAGAAATAATAGATTCATTAATAGATCATGTAGCGTCAATTGATTTAAATGGAAAAATCACATTTACAAACCAAGCATGGAAAAACTTTTCTATTGTAAATGAAGGAGATCTTGTACAAACGGATATTGGTGTGAATTACCTAGAAGTTTTAAAAAATTCCAATTCTCTGAAAGAATATAACGGAATATTAGATATACTGAATGGAAAAAAAGCTTTCTTTGACATAAATTATGCTTGCCCGTCTCCCACAGAAAATAGATGGTTCTCGATGATTGTGAGCCCACTTGTTCAACAAGGAGTGATTAAGGGAGCAACCATTGTACATAGAGATATTAGTAATTATGAAAAAAAGCGTTTAGATGCACAAGATATTTTACAGAGTATGACAGATGCATTTTTCTCACTCGATGAAACCTGGAAAATAATATATATAAACAAAAAAGCTGAAAAGTTATTATTATCGTCCAAAGAAACATTTTTAGGGAAAAATTTATGGAAGGAATTCCCTGACACTTTACAGACTAAGTTTGAAGAACATTATATGAGAACGATGATTCAACGTGAAGAAACTAGTTTTGAAGAATATTATGAACCTTTACAAACCTGGTTTGAAATAAATGCTTTTCCTCAAGAAAACGGAGGAATATCGGTTTATTTTGTGAATATTAATGAGAAAAAAGCAAAAGAAAAAAAGCTTTGGGAAACTGCCTACCACGATTATTTAACTGGTATTCCTAACCGACTTCTTTTGTATAAAAATCTAAAAATGAAGTTAGAAGTTGGCAGTCCATTTGTTCTCTACTTTATAGATATTAATAATTTTAAGCTTGTGAATGATGCATATGGACACGAAATCGGGGATTCCTTTTTATTTGAGGTCGCGAAAAGGTTAAAAAATGAACTCCCAGAACAATTCTTTCTTGCTCGATTTGGAGGAGATGAATTTGTTCTTTGTAACGCATATGTCAACGATCAGCAAGTTCAAAATGACACGAACCATATTCTTTCTATTTTAGAAAAACCATTTAATACAAAAGACTTACCGTTTATAAATACATCCGTAAGTATAGGTCTAAGCATATTTCCGAAAGATGGTAGCTCCGTTGATTCCATAATTACAGCTGCAGATACAGCCATGTATGAAGCCAAAAAAAGCAGAGGAAATTCATGGAAAATGTATGAAAATAGCATGTCCGATTCATTGAATAGACGAATCCTTATAGAAAAAAGTATGAAAGAAGCAATTTTAACGGATCGTTTCTATACGGTTTTTCAGCCTCAGGTAAATATTTTAGAAAAAGAAATTATTGGAATTGAAGTATTATCTAGATGGAATCATGTAGAGTTGGGTCCCATTTCACCAGAAGAGTTTATTTCTATCGCAGAGGAATCAGATCAGATACGAATGCTTACAGAACATATAATTGATACAGCTTTATCATCCTATAACAACTGGAAAAAAATACATGGATTCTCTGGACGAATATCATTTAATGTATCTTCCACATCTTTAAATGAGCCTTCATTTGTTTCGTTTCTTTTGTATCAATTAGAAAAGCATTCGATTCCTCGAGATATATTAGAAATTGAAATCACTGAAAACTTGCAAGTTTTTTCATCATCTATTATCCATGATCATTTGCAAGATATTGAGGAAGCGGGCATACGCATCGCGATTGATGATTTTGGAGTAGGCTACTCAAACATTTCCTATATTAGTAATTTACCAATATCCAAAATAAAATTAGATAAGTTTTTTGCGGATGGTATTGGAGTAAATCTAAAAAGTGAAGCCATTCTTCAAGCTATGATTATTCTAGCAAATAATTTAAAATTAGATGTTATCGCTGAAGGTGTAGAAACGCAAGAACAGATAGATTTCTTGGAGACCAATAATTGTTTTCAAGTGCAAGGGTATTTTTACGATAAGCCACTGAATGAAGACCAATTTATTCAACGTTTGCAACAGCTTGGCATTAAATACCCCAAGAATATGAAGGATAGAGCTTTACTGGAATCAAAATGAACGATCTAAGAGTCACAATACCGTCAGTACAAAGGAACATTTAGAATTTTTAGGTTTAAAAGTTGAATATTTTCTACATAATAAAGGGATGTCTTAAATGACATCCCTTTATTATGTAGAAAATTGAATGGTGTATGCAACAGCAGAAGCGGTTTGTGAAAGAAAAAATAAATAGGAGATGAAGAAAGTAGAAGTTTAAACAGGAATTATTAATTAATTTAGAAATTTCAGAATTATATGTACAAACAAGAATATTCTTGTTACAATTATGGAATATTATGAGAGGAATGGTGTAATTGAACAGACATATGAAGATTGAATTACAAGAAAAGATTGCAGAAGAATACGCGTGCATTGAGAAATATATCAAATCAAGAGCCGCGAATGCTATTCAGCAACTGGAAGAATCTTATGGTAAAATTGCTGATTATCGAAAACAATTAAAGAACATTAATCAAAACTGAATAGCATCCACTTAAGACTTCACAATGATTTGTGAGGTTTTTATATTGAGGAAAATAAGGTAAGCATGCGGCTCCTCTTTTTATTTAAGTGTAAGTCTTTCGTACCGTCCGGAGCGATCTAGAAAAATGTTAGCATCTATTCACACACTCCTCCTAAGTTAACCACTGATTTCCCCGAGTTTATTACTCTAATTGCTAGCTCAGTAAACTCAATAACAAATGTATAAATTCTCTTGAATTGAACACGAAGGAAATCAATAAGGAATGAAAGGTTTTCAGGAGATGGGAAGGTTTCCATTCTTCTGATAACCAGCTCATGGATAAAACTAAAATCTAAATGGAGATAATTTTTTCTTGCAATAAGTGATGTTCAGGTGATGAGTTATTTATTATCATAACGTACTAAGCCGTAGTTCATAAAAATACTGCACAATTGGATGCTTTAACTTCATCTTCACAGTCATGTTTAAAATTCGTTTTTTTCCAACCCGTCTGTCCACCAAAGCTAGAATATTTAATAGGATATCATTGCTCTCTAAGCTTTCCTCTATAGAAGTGGATAAAAACTTATTAGCTACAATGATAAAATTTGATTTACTTAATGATGACTGCGCTGACAAAAGCTCCTTTGCATATTCGGATAATTTTCTAGCCCTTGCAATTACTTGTAGACGATCCTCGGGAACTATCCCCTTGGTTTCTTTTCTTACCGCTTCAATTTCCTCATTGTTGATAGGAATTTGGATATCTGAATCATTCTTAATTTCTAGCTCCGTCTGATACCATCTGATTAAGGTAGTTATATCACTCATATTGAGTACATTCTTTTTATCTACCGCAATATAACAAAGCCCTGCTTTATCAGGTAAATAACGGTAGCCGGTTGCACTGTATTCAACCCTTCCATATAATGCGGGGCAGAGAAAACTCTCCAGATTTTTCTTCAATTTACTCCAGGCCATGTAATTCTCCTTAATTTTTATATTATAAATATTTATTGAGGCAGTCGTTCTATTATACATAATACAATAACCAACACATGGTTCATACTAAATACAAGGTTTAAGTGTGACTTGAATTTCTGATGTATCGATAATAGTAAGGGAATAAAATATCCAGACTGATGAAACAACAGCTATAAGTAATATGGACATTCGGCTTAAGGCAACAATATGATTTAAAAAGATATATTGAGCATACCGTATCAATAATAACCATCGCTACCATAAATAAGAGGTGACCCATCAGGGTCACCTCTTATTTTCATATTGCTCTTTTCACCTGTACTACAGCAATATTCAATATAAACAAAACGAATTCGATTGTAGAAGTTATCAGATTTGGTTTGGTAAGCATCCCCGCGATTTGATAAGCTAACGTGATATATATTTCCCATTAAACCTCATGCCAAACTTAACGTTAAAGCTTCAAATACTTCTGTATAAACTTCCCTTTTAGCTTTGCCAATATGTTCGATTTAGTGATCGTCATATCTACTAGATCAGTAGGAAATGTTGTAAGCACTTCATAGCCATCCTTTGTTACACAGTTGGCTATGAAGTGTCGATATCCACCTCCCCCCCAATATAGATGCCTGGCTCAATCGTAATCACCATATTTCCCTCTAATGTTTCGTTGCTACCTTGGCGCGATGTTGCTTTATAATAAAGTTTGACCAAATTGATACTAATAACCTTGATTAATGAATAAAATGAAAAAGCTTGTTTTGTGAAAGGATTGTCCAAAACAAGCTTTTAATGTATTCAATGGAAGCATTCCTTTATAAAAAAGACTGATCATTTCTGTGACCTTCTTCCATTAAAGCAGCGCATATCCGTAAGCTCAATCCACGTGATTTTGGGTCTGCCGAGTTTAACCGAACGAAGATGATTATTGTTCATGTCCAAACAAACATTGAAAACCAGCAGGTAAAGATGAAGAAAGGATGGAAAATATTGCCTTTGATTGAACAAGTGAGACAAATATGTAATCGACTTGCGGTACATGGCTGGAGAGATTTGTTTCTTCAGCATGGTATAGATATTACTGCCGCAGACTTAAAACAGGAACTCCTCAAAGATATTCAAGCAAAAATCAATCGAAAATTGAAGGGTTTCGAAGACTTTTCCCTTGAAGGAACAAGAGGAATTGAGCCGGGGCATCCTGCTCGAAGCTTATTTTATCATTCCTTAGCTTCCCCAAACGTTGTGACCGGTGTGGATGGTTTAGAATTAACTTCCTTTCCCACATTAAGGGAACTTGAAATAGTAGAAAACTACGTTTACGGTATCACTCCCCCTTCTCTATCTGAGATTCGTAGCCGTGTAGGAAGAAATGAGGACTTAGCGATTGTCGTCTTTGCTTCTGAATATCGTCCTGCACCAGAAACGGTTCACCGCAAACACGCAGATTTAAGTTTCTCACGTACGGGAGTCGCCCGGGTCGGAACAACCGAACCACTCTATTCCCCTAAAAATCGAGGGTTTCTTCCTAATGTCAAGGATGATGATTTTGCCTTTCGTGTCTTGCCCGCTCGTTACTCGGTTTATATAGCAGTTCAACGCAAAGGAAACGAAAACGAATTTGGACCTATCTCTAGAAGTGAAGAGCAAAGGAAAGGCGATATGAGAAGATTGTTTTGGATTCCCCTCCATAAACTTTTCAGCGGAACAGAGTGTATCAGTGAATTTAATATAAATGTGAGTCTTGAAGCACATCATGTTAATGAAAAGTTGCGACGTATTCACCTTGAACTTGGTAAGGACGCAGGTTGGTCTGAGCCACACATCAGCCAATCCCCTTTCTTCTTTAAAGAGGGAATTGCAAAGTTGTCCGATAGTCCTGAATTTGGCACAAATGTACTTGTACCAGTTCCGCATCCCTTAATTGAGGTGGCACAATACGAAGGCAAAACGCTCACATTCAAGGTTCCTAAAAACCCTAAACTTTTTTCTTCCAGCCTAAAAATCAGCGCCGTTAATGGTGCCCGTCGGGCGCCTGAATATGTTCATATTCGCCATAAAATGAAAAATGGGAAAATTATAGATCTCAATGAAAAGAGTTCTTTAATGGAAGAAATTAAAGAAGGTGGGTACGACGCGGTTCACTATATTGACTACACCGCAGATGGGTGGATAAAGGCGATATGTCCGGAATTAGCTTTTGCATTTCTTAGCAATCATCCGGCTTACTCGTTGGTAACCGCACTGGATTTTTTTCCTCACTGCGACCAAAGGGAAGTCATGGATTGGTGGCATCAGTCTGTTCCAAAGGCATTAAGAGGAGAAATTTGGCAACGAGGCGGTCCTACAGCATTATCCTATACTCGCAGGGCTGCAAATCTCGAATTAAAAACGGAGGCGTTGATTGGAAGCAATACAATCAAAAAAACCGTCTTTAATAGCCAAGATGATACAATGACAGCAATCGTGTCCTTACCTTATAAGATTCCTCCGCAAGATACAAAGTATGGTAAAGTACCGGAAACAACTCGGCATTCCAGCTTGCCGGATGCGGCAGCTGGAGTATTTGCGCCTGGTTGGGATGTAAGCTTTGATCGCACCCAAGAGGGTACAGGAGGTGAATCGGTAAAATTTCTTGCTGCTTACGGACTTGGCAGCCCTTTTCCTGAAGATACTAAATTGTGTGCAGCCCTAAGTACTTTTTGGCCAGCTGTTGCTCCTGATGCAGCAAGAACTTTTGGACCAAACCTAAATCAGACCCGATTCTATCCTACAGTGAGCCCTCTGACCGATGAAGAGATTGGTCAAGCAGGAAATCTCCCTTGGGATGGAGTTTCCGGGCCTCAACACAAAGAAGGTCAAAAAGTCATCGAATATACCTCATTTGATTACGTAGATTATGTGAATAATGCATTATATAAAAGTTTCAGTTTGAGTCTAACTAGTCGAATCGATATTAGAGAATATCAGGCTAGACTTTCAACGATGGCACATGTCTACGCTGCATTGGGTATCGCTCATGATGAGAAATCAAATTGGGGTGTCCTGTCGTTTCGGGAAGTTGATCTATCTGATAAAGAATTGCAAACGGCACAGGAAAGTACCCATTTATTGATTTTTCCAGCTGCAACACCTAGGGGTACTGTGTATCGATTTGAAATGTATCTCAGAGGGAAAACATCGCCTGCCGGAAATGATTTTCGGAAAGTTCATGTTAAAATCAATGAAAAAGTAATCCTCTTCGTTAACGGAGTAAAGATTTTAATTAAACGTGAAGGCAGTGATTGGATAGTACAAAATGTCAATTTCTAATCCGGACGTAATCATTATTGGCAGTGGACCTGCGGGCGCTGCTGCCGCTATTTTGTGCGCACTTAACGGTTTACGGGTAGTTATTATTGAGGAGGAGCAGTTTCCTCGCGATCGCCCCGGGGAAACGCTTCATCCTGGAATTGAACCTCTTTTGCAGCAATTGGGTGTCACAGATGAGTTTGGAAAAGCGGGATTCCTACGACATGAGGGAATTTGGGTGCAATGGGAGGGAAACCGCCACTTCGTCCCATTCGGTTCAGACGAGTCTGGACAATGGCTCGGTTTTCAAGCGTGGCGCGCCGATTTTGACTCGATTCTACTCCATCGAGCCATCTCGTTAGGTGTCGACCTTCGTCAACCTTGCCGTGCTTTACGCCCGATTGTTACTCATAACCGCGTTTCAGGAGCAGTAACTTCTGATGGCGAGCTTCAATCTTCATTTCTAATCGATGCGACAGGTAGGCGACAATGGCTAGCTCAGAAATTGAATTTGAAAATCAATACCTACTCTCCCCGTCTTATTGCCCGATTCGGTTATGCAACAGGAACATGTCCCGTGCGGGATGCATCGCCAGCTATTGTAGCACACAACCATGGATGGACCTGGACTGCCAGAGTGCGTCCAAATGTGTACCAATGGACTCAATTATCTTTTGACAATGTAGCATTGAAAAGCGGTTGGATTCCTGAAGAATTCCAAGGACTGAAACCTATGGGTAAACCGAAGGGCGCTGATGTTACATGGCGAGCAATCAGCCAACCTGGGGGACCTGGTTACTTTTTAGTTGGAGATGCTGCCACTGTACTAGACCCTGCTTCTTCCCATGGTGTCCTCAAAGCTATCATGTCAGGGATGATGGCGGCACACTCAATTGCACAAATCATGAATGCGGGGCAAAAAGAGGACAATATAATTCTTGGATACCGCAAATGGATCCGTAACTGGTTTGAGCATGATGTGGAAAAATTAAAGCAGCTCTACGCCCTTCTTCCAAGTTTCCGCGGATTCTAAATGAGTTTGGGTTACTGAACATATCACTTGTGCAAAAAAGACCACGCATAATAAAGCCCCGATCAAGTCCGGTAACGGAGGATCGGGGTTTTGATTTAATTCTTATCGCTATTGGACTGCATCTATGTTTCAGCCTGTCTCCCTATGACTGTATTCAACGCATCGACTGAGGGCTGGAAATAATAATATTCGCCTGTGGGGATAACAAATCCCTTCATGATATCCATGGATTTGTTCGGCGCATACGTGAAACTGCGGACCCTCTTTCCACTACTTTCATCACCGTTTTGTCCAATAATCGGGTCCTCCTGGTTTCAGGCAAACATCGCAGTTCTTCTTTATCTCCTGCACCTTTTTCTCGAGCTCCGACTCCGAGTCACTGGCAACAACGAGAAGAATCTCCGAGGAGTTAGCGATATAAATACCACTATGAACATTTATGCACATACGATAAAAAACACATAAGAAAAAGCCTCCCAACAGTTTAGTAAACTGATGAGAGACCTTCTCTAAAATTAGTCATATGCATTTTTTATACACTGAAGTGGTCAAAAAGTGGTCAAGTAATGTAAATTGAACTTGAAACCCTTTATTTACAAGGGTTTCTAAGCTAAATTACATCATGCCGCCCATGCCGCCCATGTCAGGCATGCCCATGCCGCCGCCTTTTTCTGGGATGTCTGCTACTACTGCTTCTGTTGTTAAGAACATTGCAGCTACAGATGCAGCGTTTTGTAATGCTGAACGAGTTACTTTAGTTGGATCTACGATACCAGCATCCATCATGTTAACCCATTCGCCTGTTGCTGCGTTGAAACCGATACCGATTTCTTCGCGTTTTAGACGATCAACAACGATTGATCCTTCAAGACCAGCGTTGTTAGCGATTTGACGAACTGGTTCTTCTAATGCACGAAGTACGATTCTTAGACCAGTTGCTACGTCGCCTTCTTGTGCTTCAGCAACCGCTGCTACTTTTTTGTATACGTTTACTAGTGCAGTACCACCACCAGATACGATACCTTCTTCAACAGCTGCACGAGTTGCGTTTAAAGCATCTTCAATACGAAGTTTACGTTCTTTAAGTTCTGTTTCAGTTGCTGCTCCGACTTTCACTACTGCCACACCACCAGCAAGTTTTGCAAGGCGTTCTTGTAGTTTTTCTTTGTCGAATTCAGAAGTTGTGTCTTCTAATTGAGCACGGATTTGCGTTACGCGACTAGCGATGCGATCAGTTGCTCCGTTACCTTCAACGATTGTTGTGTTGTCTTTTGTTACAACAACTTTTGAAGCACGTCCAAGTTGTGTAATGTTTGTAGATTTCAATTCTAATCCTAGGTCTTCTGTAATTACTTCAGCACCAGTAAGGATAGCGATATCTTCTAACATTGCTTTACGACGATCCCCGAATCCTGGAGCCTTAACAGCTACAGCATTGAAAGTACCACGTAATTTGTTTACAACTAGAGTAGCTAATGCTTCCCCTTCTACATCCTCAGAGATTAGTAAAAGTGGTTTCCCTTGTTGTACAACTTGCTCAAGAACTGGAAGGATATCTTGAATGCTCGAGATTTTTTTATCTGTGATTAAGATATATGGATTTTCTAAAATAGCTTCCATTTTATCTGAATCCGTTACCATGTATGGAGAAGCATATCCACGGTCGAATTGCATACCTTCTACTACATCAAGTTCAGTAGTGAAACCTTTAGACTCTTCGATTGTAATAACGCCGTCGTTTCCAACACGTTCCATAGCTTCTGCGATTAACTCTCCAACTTCTGAATCACCAGAAGAAATTGCAGCAACTTGAGCAATTGACTCTTTGCCTTCAATTGGTTTAGAAATTGCTTTAAGTTCAGTGATTGCTGCAGCAACTGCAAGGTCAATCCCTTTACGGATTCCTACTGGATTAGCACCCGCTGTTACGTTTTTCAATCCTTCACGAATCATTGATTGAGCTAAAACAGTAGCAGTAGTTGTACCGTCACCAGCGATATCGTTTGTTTTAGAAGCAACTTCTGCAACTAATTTAGCACCCATGTTTTCGAATGCATCTTCAAGTTCGATATCTTTTGCAATAGTTACACCATCATTAGTAATAAGTGGTGAACCAAATTTCTTTTCAAGTACAACATTACGTCCTTTAGGTCCAAGCGTTACTTTAACAGCATCCGCAAGTTTATCAACCCCACGAAGCATTGCACTACGAGCGTCTTCACTGAATTTAATTTCTTTTGCCATGTTAATAGTTACCTCCCAATTATTATCTTGTTTTATTTTTAATTTTAGTTTTTATTAGCCGATTACAGCTAGTACATCGCTTTCGCGTAATATTAAATAGTCGTTGCTTTCATATTTTACTTCTGTACCTGAATATCTAGAGAAGATGATACGGTCTCCTACTTTCACGTCTAAGTCGATGCGAGCGCCGTTATCAAGAACTCGTCCAGTACCTACCGCTAAAACTTTACCTTCTTGTGGTTTCTCTTTAGCAGAATCCGGAAGTACGATGCCGAAAGCTGTTTTTTCTTCAACCTCGATTAATTCGATAATAATACGATCACCTAATGGTCTTAACAAGTGAAACTACCTCCCTAAAATAGTAGAATTTTTATTTTTATTAGCACTCTTACTCTTTGAGTGCTAACACACTTTTAATAATAAATAATCTGAGAAGATATTGCAAGCAAGAAGATTATCTTTTTGTTTATTTCATATTTCATTTACAATAAAGAGAGTTTAGGAAAGCAGAGAGGAATCAATTTACATGAAACAACAAAAAACTGGTTTGTATATATTAATCACTTACTGCGCTATGCAGGTTTCTGGCGCAATTTTTGCACCACTTTTATTTAAGCTATTTACTTCGATGGAATTTAAAAATCCTGCTCTTTTAGCGTCTGGGTGGTGGGTCTTCCTTGGAATGGGGATCGCTACACTTATTACCCTCCTTTTGGTACGAAAAGATACTGGTTTCTTAATCCCTTTAAAAGGGACACAGTCTACGCTTCTGAAAACAGTCGGATGGGGAATAATTGGTTTCTTCTTAGTATTCGTAGGGCAAGCACTAGCTGCAAGAATTGAGGAAGCGCTTGGTGTAAAACCTGGTTCAGAAAATACCGCTCAATTTATAGAAATTGCTCAGGAAGTTCCGTTAGCAATTTTATCGATTGTCCTATTCGCACCTATTCTAGAAGAATTGATTTTCCGTCGTATCATTTTCGGTTCTTTATTGCCAAAAACTAATTTCTTTGTTGCTGCTTCTGTCAGTGCGATTGTCTTTGCTATAATTCACTTCGACTTTACGCACATCCTACTATATGCGGTATCTGGTTTTATATTCGCGTTTATTTATCACAAAACTAAACGTATTATGGCATCGATTATTTCTCATATGCTGTTAAATGGTTTTGTAGTTCTTGTACAGTTTTATGGAGATGACATCCAAAAGTTCTTTAAAACCTTCTCACAAATGCCCTGAAAATAAAACAAGCCTTCCACCCGATTACTATTCGGTTGGAAGGCTTATTTTCTTATGTATTTAAGCTAGCTCATTTCGGATTAGATAGATAAGCGTTTGTAATTCCACAGACAAGTCAATGGACTGCACGCGAATATGATCTGGAACGACTAATCGAATTGGTGCAAAATTTAATATTCCCTTAATCGGTGTTTTCGATAGACGATCCGCAACCTCTTGGGCAGAACGACTTGGGATTGTAAAAATCACAATTTCAACTCCGTATTCAGCCAGTTTTTCTTCCATAACACTTGGATTAAAAACAGGAATATCACTCATCAATTTACCCTCTACTGGAGCCTTGTTATCAAAAGCTATAACAATTTTTGTATTATGATTTTTTTGGAAATTGTACTTTAAAAAAGCAGATCCCAAACTTCCGACCCCAACTAATGCAACATTTGATGCTTCATCTTGATCCAAAGTGTGTCTAAAGAATTCCAATAAATTAGCGACATCATAGCCATATCCTTTTTTCCCTAATGCGCCAAAATGAGAGAAGTCGCGTCTGATTGTTGCCGAATCTATTTTCATCGCTTCACTTAATTCCTGGGAGGAAACTCTTGTTTGTCCTGCATTATTAAAACTTTGTAGAAATCTATAATATAAAGGAAGTCTTTTTGTCGTAGCTTGAGGAATTCTTGGTACTTTTGGTGGTTCAGGTTTCATTAAAAACCCTCCTATTTCATTGGTGCAAATCGATATTATATTACTAGACATTGTTAACCTTGTAAAGCTATTGGATTGCAACACTTGGCCTCATCTATTACACTTAAGAAAGAATTGAGGTGCGAATATCATGATTGTTTTACAAGTCAATCAAGTAACTAAATCCTTTAACGGAGAAGATATATTAACAAATGTAAAATTAGAAGTCCAAGACCGTGACCGCGTTGCACTTGTCGGCCGCAATGGTGCTGGAAAGTCTACTTTACTTAAAATAATCGCTGGTGAAATATCCTATGACACCGGTGAGATTGTCATGCCTAAAAACATACGTTTAGGGTACCTAGAGCAACATGCTGGACTCGAATCTAAACTGACTATTTGGGAAGAAATGAAGACCATTTTCGCCCATTTAATAGAATCCGAAAAAGAGCTTCGTTCCCTAGAAATGCAAATGGCTGATCCGGCTATTTATGAAAACACGGAAGCATATACTCGCGTAGCTGAAGCATACGACGAATTACAACTCGCTTTTAAAGAAGCTGGCGGCTACCGATTCGAATCAGACATGCGCTCCATCTTACACGGGATGCAGTTTTTTCCGGTTGATTATGACTTACCAGTCCAAGCATTATCTGGAGGACAAAAAACGAGGCTCGCTCTGGCTAAAATGCTCTTGAGCAAACCAGATTTGCTGATACTCGATGAGCCTACTAACCATTTAGATATAGCAACACTAAGCTTCCTAGAAAATTACTTAAAAAACTATAGTGGTGCTGTCTTAATCGTTTCCCATGACCGCTATTTCTTAGACCAAGTTGTGAATTTCGTCTATGAAGTATCTCGTCATAATGTGTCGAGATATGTCGGAAACTATAGTGCATATTTAACTCAAAAAGCAAAAAACTATGAACAGGACAAAAAAACATTCGAAAAACAACAAGAAGAAAAAGCCAAACTCGAAGACTTCGTCAACCGCAACTTAGCCCGAGCTTCAACAACTGGAATGGCTCAGTCTAGACGGAAAATCATTGAAAGAACAGACTGGATGGATTCACCAGACGGCGACGAAAAATCAGCGAAGTTTGGTTTTGACATTGACCGCCCTAGTGGTAATGACGTCCTTCGTTTAGACGATGTTTCCATCGGTTATCCAGAGAAAAAAATCTCGTCTAACATCTCATTTTTCGTCTACAAACAAGATCGTATCGCACTTGTCGGTCCAAACGGTGTCGGCAAATCGACTCTACTCAAAACGATTATGAAACAATTAAACACTATAAATGGCGTCATTCAATATGGAACAAACGTCCAATTTGGTTACTATGATCAGGAGCAAGCAGCTCTTTCCGGCAATAAAACCGTTCTACAAGAGTTATGGGATGAATGGCCACTGTTGAATGAAAAAGATGTTCGCTCCGTACTTGGACGATTTCTCTTCACTGGTGATGACGTACAAAAAACTGTGTCTAATTTATCCGGTGGAGAAAAAGCACGAGTGGCACTTGCAAAATTAATGCTTTTAAAAGCAAACACACTTATACTCGATGAGCCTACGAATCATTTAGACTTAGATAGTAAGGAAGTACTCGAGAATGCGTTACTCGATTTCCCAGGAACGATTTTATTTGTTTCGCATGACCGATACTTTATTAACCGAATCGCAACGAAAGTTATTGAACTATCTAATGATGACGCTGCTCTTTTCTTAGGAGATTATGATTACTACTTGGAAAAGAAGGAAGAGTTAGAGGAGTTAGCTTTAGAAAATGCAGTCACTGAAAAAACGGTTGTCGTGAAGACAAGTACTTCCACAATTGATAAAGAAGCGAAGAAAAAAGAACGTCAGCTTAATCGTCAACTGGAGGAATTAGAAAGCCAGATTTCGATAGTGGATGCAGACATTGCTTCTATAGAAGAAAAGCTATGTGATCCGATAATTTTCCAGGATCATGAAGCTGTTCAAAAGTTACAACAAGAATTAGATGCTTTAAAAGAAAAACAAGATGATTTGTCTAGTGAATGGCTTGAATTACAAGAACAGCTAGAGGAAATAGCACAAAACTAAAAGGATGCCCAATGAGGCGTCCTTTTAGCTTTTTCTGTCTCAAAACAAACAACCCTTCCAAATCTCCTGTTTTTTTCATAAAATGTTCACATGTTTTCTTCTTTTATGATTACTTAAGTAACTTCTTTGTCGAATTCCGCCCATATATGTAGGTCAAGTCGTTTTTTTCACATTTTTTTCTCCACAGTTTTATACACAGTATAAATATAGTAATAGCAAGATATCAACAGCTTTATCCACATTGTCCACAGGTCCCAATTAAACTTGTCCACATACATGCATGAGAATTACATACTATATATTGAATCCAACTAACTTACCCACAGGTTATCCACAAATTGTGCATAAGTACGAATGTTCCCTATTGACAACTAGTTATATACCTGTTAAAAAAATCCTCTTTTCTTGTCAAAGAAAAGAGGATTCAAGGATTTTCAGATTGAATATGATGGTTCTAAAATAGTCTGAGATTATTTCCAACTATTCAATTCTAGCCCTGGACGTCCATTCATCGACAAATCTCCTGTTTTCCCTACTGAGAACATAGAATTTCCAGCTGCTGCAATCATTGCGGCATTGTCGGTGCATAAGGAAATGGGCGGTACAAAAAATGGAATATTTTCTTTTGCAAATGTTTGTACAAGGGAAGTACGAAGCCCTTTATTTGCAGCAACGCCACCTGCTGCTATGACTTGCTTAACTTTAAATTCGCGAGCTGCACGAAGTGTTTTTGCTGTGAGTACTTCGACAACGCTTTGTTGGAAACCTGCCGCTAAATGATTCGGATTGATTTCCTCTCCGCGCTGTTCTGCATTATGTTGATAGTTAATCACCGATGATTTTAGGCCACTAAAGCTAAAATCATATGAACCTTCTTCAAGCCAAGCTCTTGGAAACGGAACTGCTCCATCACTTTCATTCGCCAATCGGTCAATATGGGGTCCACCTGGATAAGGTAAATTCAATACACGCGCTACTTTATCATACGCTTCACCCGCCGCATCATCACGCGTTTCTCCGATTAACTCAAACTGGCCATCTTCTTTCATAACTACAAGTTCGGTATGACCACCTGAAACGACTAGCGCTAAAAGAGGAAATTCCATCGGTTGAACGAGTGCATTTGCATATATATGCCCCGCGATATGATGTACACCTACTAATGGAAGCCCATTCGCAAATGCAAAAGCCTTCGCTGCATTTATACCAATCAAAAGTGCTCCAACAAGCCCCGGTCCTTCTGTAACTGCTACTGCATCTATATCTTTTGGCGTCATATTCGCCTTATTTAATGCTTCTTCTATAACAATTGTAATCTGTTCTACATGATGTCTAGAAGCAATCTCTGGTACAACTCCACCAAAACGCTTATGACTTTCAATTTGAGAAGCAACTACATTCGAAATAATTTCATGCCCATTTTTCACTATAGAAGCTGCTGTTTCGTCACAGCTCGTTTCGATTCCTAATATATATTGATCTTTTGTCATTTAAATTCCACCCACATTACAAGAGCATCCTCTCGTGTATCAGTATAATAATTTTTTCGTATCCCGCCATCTTTGAAACCAAGCTTGTGGTATAAGTTTTTCGCCACATCATTCGTTACACGTACTTCCAACGTCATTAGTACTACTTTTTGCTCTAACACGATACGAATTGCTTCCCGCATTAAGCCCTCACCAATTTTATTCCCTCGCATACGCTCTGCAACTGCTACATTCGTAATATGACATTCATCCAGTACAATCCACATGCCACAGTATCCAATGATTTCTTTGGCCTCTGTTTCAGCAAGGATATAGTATGAATACAAATTCGTTGTCATCTCATGCTCAAATGCTTCCTTTGTCCAAGGAATTGTAAACGCTTCTTCTTCTATTAAATGCACTTGGTCAATATCCTCAAGTGTCATTTTTCTATACGTAATAAGCTCATTAGTTACCATTTTTCTTCTGCTCTTTCATCCAGTTTGCTTCTGCTTCTGTAATTCGCAAGTACTCTGGTACAACTGAATGTACTTCGGTTGCTTCCTGGCCTTTTGCTAACTCAATTAACACAGCAGCACTCGGTAAAGAAAAAGCTGCATTTGCACGTTGCACCTTGTCTCCAAGCACTTCTTTTATTTGTTCCCAGTGTATTGCAACATCCATTCCAACGAATAAAACCGGTTGTCCCATTTCACCCACTGTTTCTAATAATTCTGGGAGTGACATATGCGCTTCTTGCACAGTTTCACCGTCCACATAAATCCCTGCAAATACATTACCACGACGAGCATCCATGATGGTACATACAACTCCAGGGAAGTATGGTGCGTTCGCTGCTAATAGCTGTAAACTTGAAACCGAAAAAATCGGTATATTTAAAGTCCAGGCAAGTGTTTTAGCTATTGTGACACCTATTCTTACACCCGTATATGATCCTGGTCCATTCGCAACCGCAATTGCATCCAATTCACTGGGCTGAATATCTACTTTTTTCAGCAATTCTTCAATCGCTGGCATTGTCCCAATTGAATGGGTAATTTTTATCGATGATTTATACTCTGCAAGTACTTGATCATCCTTCACAACTGCTACCGAAAGCGGTGTTTGTGATGTATCTATCCCTAACCAAATCATTCAAAAAGCTCCTCGCATAATTGTTCGTATCGTTTTCCAAAAGGCTCAAACGTAAACATTCGCTTGTCCTCACCTAGTCGCTTAATCTGAATCGCCAATCGTTCAGGCGGCAAATCCTCTTCTATTAAATGGGCCCACTCAATAATACTTACCGCGTCCCCGTAGAACAACTCATCCCAACCTAAATCCTCGTCGGTTCCCTCTAAACGGTATACATCTAAATGATTCAAAGGAAGCCTACCCTCGTATTGCTTTAATATCGTAAAGGTCGGACTATTTACATTGCGCGTAATTCCAAGACCTTTCGCCACACTTTTCGTAAACGTCGTCTTCCCTGCTCCAAGATCACCTTCTAAAGTTAGCACATCCGCAGGCTTTAATTGATCAGCTATTTGAAGAGCAAGCATTTCCGTCTCCTGCTCCGAATTAATTGTTTGTTCATATATCATCGGTCGCTATCCTTTCAAGTACAAATCTATTTGCTTCTATTATAAAGAATAATGTCGAGGAATGGTAGTATGGGGTAGATGGAAGTGAAATTGTAAGATTCCTGAGATATATTCATTTCCAAAAATAAAGCAACTAAAGCTCCCTTTTTTCACGATGAAATTCTTATACTTTATTATTCATTAATTGAAAATAATTAATAAATGACTTATTATTAACTTGTTCACAAAAGTACATAACATAAATGTACTTGAAGTTGTTTTCTTAACTGAAAATGACTTTGAAATTTTGAAAGGGGAAATTCAAAATGGGAAAATTAGATGGAAAAGTAGCGATTGTAACAGGTGGGGCAAGTGGAATTGGTTTAGCAACCGTAAAAGCCTTCGCAGAAAAAGGTGCAAAAGTTGTATTAGCTGATTTTAACGTAGAAGTAGGTCAAGCAAAAGCTGATGAATTAAAAGCAGAAGGTCTTGAAGTATCATTTGTACAAGTAGATGCAGGCAGTGAAGAATCCGTTAAAAACCTAGTTGCAAAAGCAGTTCAATTATATGGTAAATTAGATGTTATTGTAAATAATGCGGGCATAGGTAGTTTAGGCGAAATGCATGAATTATCATATGATGATTATCATAAAGTTATCCGTGTGAACCAAGATGGTGTGTTCTTTGGTACAAAATATGCCGTTCAAGAGTTCTTAAAAACAGGTGGAGGTGTTGTACTTAACACATCATCTATCTTAGGTCTAGTTGCAGAGGCAGGTGCATATCCTTATGTTGCTTCGAAACACGCTGTTGTAGGGATGACTAAATCTGCGGCACTTCAATATGCAGGTCGCAATATCCGTGTGAATGCTGTATCTCCTGGTTACGTTGTATCAGGCATGGTTAATAAAGAGGCATTAGGCGAATTCTACGATGGATTAGTGGCAAAACATCCAATCGGAAGACTTGGAAATCCGGATGAAATCGCGCATGCATTTGTGTTCTTAGCAGAAAACGATTTTGTTACAGGTACAGTTGTTCCTGTTGACGGCGGTTATACTGCACAATAATCACCTCATTTTTTGTCCCTGTGTTTGAAACAAACATGAAAGTTTAAATATTCACGTTTGTTTAAATAAACCTGAATGTTTCTAACACAGGGACATTTCAATATACAAGATCAGCCATAACTAACCTTCTTAAAAAAAACCGTTTCGGCTAGTAATCCGAAACGGTTTTTTATAAATGTGATCATTCACCTATTAAATTCACTACCTGTTCCACAGCCATTTCCCCTGCATGCGCCCATTTGTTTTTATTTCTTATGCGTCCATCCGGATCAGCAGGTTTCTGGAATTGGTTAAACCCAGTAGCATCAAGCAATGAATTTTCATCCTTATCCATTCCAACATTCACAACATGTTTAATGACATAAGGAGTTTGAAACTTAATATACGCCGCATGATGATCCAAATCACCTTCTAACACTTCAAATGGAAGCCTTAAGTAAATGGTCTCTCCTGCTTCACGCCATAAAACGTTGTCAAAGCTGCCCTTATGGTAATCCCAATTTCCACCGATTGAATAACCAAGACCTTTAATACGATTACGTAAGTCACCAAAATTAGTCATCTTTCCTTCAAGATCTGTTTCTAACTCCAACATACACATCAGCTCCTTTATCATATCTTTTCCAAATTTCACAGAAAAAATACAAAAAGAAAAGCGGAAGCTAAAAAACTGTCCAGAGCGATCTAGAAAAAATCGCACCTACTGTGTTCAAAGTCGAGGGAATTCTTTTACTTTCTTATCTGTTAAGAAGTTCTTAATGCCTCCCCAACCTATTCAACCATCTACGGAAAAATCCTGGCTTTTCCTCATCTATTTCACTTAACTTTTGAACAATCAAATCTGACAAAATTTCATATCCAGCTTCCCCGAAATGTAAACCGTCATTTTTTTCACCTACTAATAACTCTTTATAATTCGGTTTCGAATAAAAAAAGCTGAAAAAGTCAATAAAGTAACTTCCTGTTTCATCAGCAATTTCTTTTACAACTTGTGCATACTTCGCTAATTGCTCATTCGACCTATTTGGTTGAAGTGCTTCATCCACTGGAGCAGGCGAAATAAGAATGACTTTCTTCGGTCCAACCTCCTTCGTAAAATACCTTATGTTTTGTTCAAACGTTTCCAAGTCTACAAACTTATGTACAGAAGAATCATTCGCTCCAAATAAAACCGTGACAATGTCAGGATGTTTAGACAATACATCCTGACCGAAACGTACCCTTGCTTGCTCCGTCGTGTTCCCAGAAATGCCGGAATTGATAAATTGATCCTTCTTCCTTTTAGAGCCAAGTGTATATGTCAATGCAGGCGATGGATAGCCTTCTTTCCTTGCGGTAATACTATCTCCAAAACAAACTATTCTCATATCAATTCCCCCTATCTTATTATTGTCATTCAATTGAAATACAATTTATGCTTATATTTACAGTATAATAGATAGGGAAATATTTTGGAGGAATAACAATGCAGAAGAAAAGATTAATATGGGTAGATGCACTAAAAGGGTTTTTGATGATTTTAGTTGTGATCGGTCATTATCCTGGAGAGTTGGACTTCCCATTCATTACATATATTTACTGGTTTCACATGCCAGCCTTTTTCCTATTAAGTGGATTATTTTTTAAAGAAATTGCAAAAAATGAATCCTCTAAAGCAATCATAAAAAAAAGATTTATGCAGTTAATGATTCCTTACTTATTTTTCCTTTTCGTCATTACAGCTATTCGATATAGCATCGAGATAGCAACTGGAAACTTCGATTTCTCTTGGTACTTACAAGACTTATGGAAGCTCGTTATTGCAGGTCGATTTGCACGAGGGCCTTATGGCGTATTCTGGTTTATCACTACATTATTTTTCACGTATTTATTGTTTATGTGGATGACAAAGTATTTAAGTCGAATAAAACAAATTACACTGCTAGTAGTATTCTATTTAGTCGCTCATTTAGAAAGTATTTTCACTATGCATGTTATTGGTGGGGCATCAGATGAAGCTGCTCAAACAATTCCTATGCTTTGGAATATAGATGTTGTATTATTGACCGTTGTCTATTTTGCAATAGGTTATTATGCAAAATCAGTTTTGATAAACATAACATTGCCTTGGCTCCTTAGTGCAATAACCGTTGCAGTTGGTGCGATTGTTGCGAATGATTTAGGGTTTATCGATTACCATCTAAGTCTGAAATTTTTAAGATACGATCACTTATTATTAGATTTAATCATTCCTATTTCTTTTATTGTTATGATTATCGGTTTTTTCCAAAGGATCACCAAAATTATGCCATTGCATTGGCTAGTAAAGTTAGAGAAACATTCGATCACTATTATGTACTTGCATTTATTCACAGACACAATAATGAATGACTTTTTCCAATACGAAATAATTGGCTTTACAGTACTTGGCTTAGTCGTCCCAATTATTATATCCATGGCCCTTCATAAATTTATTCCCCACGGAAAATTGCTACTCGGTGATATACGAGCGAAAAAACCAATATAGCGCTCATAACTAGTAAAAAGCAAACTTCTAAGAGTAACTTCTCTTGAAAGTTTGCTTTTTAAAAATTTGAGGATGACATAGAACGGCTCCCGATCACATCTCCACATATCTTGCGTACTGTCCCTGTGTCAGACTCCATTTGTGGCTAACACAGGGGTGGGGGGCTGATTGTTTCAAAAAGGTGGAATTGTAGAACCAGGTGACTGGCACGTATAAAAAGCCAAGGAGAAGTCAATGACTCCCCTCGGCTCCAAACTATCTATCAAAACCTAAACTTGTAAATTCTCCACAATCGTCGCGATTCCTAAACCACCCGCGATGCACAGCGTTACCGCTCCATACTTCTTACCAGTACGTTCCAACTCATGCACTAGTTTCGTCAGTAGAATCGCACCGGTAGCACCGATTGGATGGCCCATTGCGATGGCTCCTCCGTTCGGGTTCACTTTACTATAATCTAGTCCTAACTCATTTACGCATGCAACTGCTTGTGCTGCAAATGCTTCATTTAGCTCCACAACATCTAAATCAGCAATGGTTAAATTCGTTTGCTTCAATGCTTTCAGCGTTGCATGCACCGGACCCATTCCCATCAATTCTGGTGAGCAACCAACAGAAGCTTGTGCCAATATGCGTGCTTTTGGTTTATATCCACGTTTCAATGCTTCGTCTTCGGACATTATTAACAAAGCAGCTGCTCCGTCATTACGACCACTCGCATTTCCAGCAGTTACCGTGCCGCCGTCTTTAAACACCGGCTTTAACGATGCTAACTTCTCCAATGTTGTTTCGCGTGGATGTTCATCTACTTTAAACTCCACAATGCCTTTACGCGATTTCACAGGGTAAGGAGCAATTTCCTTCTCAAAATAGCCTTTTTCAATAGCAATCTTCACTTTTTCTTGGCTACTCAAAGCAAATTCATCTTGTGCTTCACGGGAAATACCGAACTTTTCTGCAACATTTTCAGCAGTAATCCCCATATTTAGTTCACCGTAAATCTCTCTTGGCTGAGATCCTGGTTGGCTTGCAGTGTTTGGGTCTTTTAATGAAACATCCCCAGATTTTGTACCAAATCGAACACCGTTTACGTAATAAGGCGCCGTACTCATTGACTCTGCTCCACCTGCAATAATGATATCACTCAGACCTGTCTGAATTTGTTGTGTTGCAGAATTTACTGCTTGCACACCGGATCCGCACTGACGATGAACTGTGTAGCCAGGTACTTCTACTGGAATTCCTGCGCGAAGCATTGCGACTCTCGCTAAGTTCGATACATCTGCACTTTGTTTTGCTTGTCCTAAAATAACTTCTTCTACTGCACCTTTATCCAACTCTGTACGACGCAACAATTCTGAAATTACGTGAGCTCCAAGGAAATCTACTGTTTCATTTCCAATGCTGCCTCCGAGTTTCCCAATTGCTGTACGCACCGCATCGACGATTACTACATTTTTCAATTTATCATCCCTCACTTCTCGTATAATGCTTCACTTTTTCACGGTCGATTTCCATGCCGAAACCTGGTCCCGTCGGAATCACTACTTCGAAGTTTTCATACTGCATGTCATTCACCGTAATATTGTCTTTAAACAACAAAGGACCGAAAATCTCCGTGCCAAATTTCATCTCTGGAATCGTCGCATATAACTGTGCACAAATCGCCGTACCTAAACTAGACTCGATCATCGTTCCACCGTACAAACCAAGACCAGCAGCTTCCGCAATACCTGCCACTTTCTTCGTTTGCGTTAATCCGCCTGCTTTACAAGGTTTCAAGGCGATACAATTTCCAGCGCGGTGCTTCGCGATTTGGAACACATCTTGCACACTATTTGCTGCTTCGTCTGCCATAATCGGCACTTTGAAACGACTAGTCAGTCTTGCCATTCCTTCATAATTCCACGTTGGGAGTGGTTGCTCTACCATCGAAACGCCGCCATCTTCTAGAGCTTCTATACAATAATTTGCTGTATCTTCATCCCATGCTTGATTGACATCGACCGTAATGCGCGCCTGGTCACCAACTGCTGCTTTAATCTTGCGAACATGCTCCACATTTTTAAACGGATCGCCCTTACCGATTTTCAATTTGAAAATATTATGGCGTTTTTGGCGTAAAAATTCCTGTGCTTCTTCAATATCCTTTTCCGTGTTTCCACTTGCAAGCGTCCAAGCAATTGGCAATGAAGTATGGATTTGACCTCCGAATAATTCGAACGCTGGAACCCCTTTACTTCTCGCCGCCAAGTCGATAATCGCTGCTTCTACAACCGTTTTCGCAAAATTATTCCCTCGAACTAGTTTCGAAATTTCAAACATAATTTTATCGAAATGAATAGGATCTTTCCCTATTACTAGTGGCGTAATATACGTATCAATATTTGCTTTAATTGCTTCAGGAGTCGACTCCCCGTATGAAGCTCCACCAATAGTCGCTACTTCGGACCATCCTTCACGTCCATCTTCATCCGTCACACAACCAACGACAATCGCTTGTGAAACAATGGTATGCATTGCTAATTGATGTGGACGAATTGTCGGTAAATCTAGAATATATACATCGAACGAACGTATTTTCATTTTCAACCAACTCTCCTTATTTACTCTGTGAATTCAGCTTCCGTTTTTTCGCGAACTTCTTCTATTGTCGCTCCTGGCATTAACTCCACTAGCTTCAGCTGGTGATCAACCACTTTAAACACAGCTAACTCCGTGAAGATCATGTCCACACTTCGAGTTGACGTAATCGGGTAGGTGCATTCTTTCAATATCTTGCTGCTACCATCCTTCGACGTATGACTCATCGTTACAAACACTTTTTTCGCACCAACTAGTAAATCCATCGCACCGCCAACACCCATGATATTTTTACCAGGAACAGCCCAGTTTGCAATGACACCAGTCTGTTCTACTTGAAGTGCGCCTAAAATCGCAACATCCACATGTCCACCACGAATCATCGCAAACGAATCCGAACTATTGAAATACGATGCACCAATAGCTTCACCAACTGGCAATTTTCCAGCATTCACGAGATTTGGATCGATTTGATCTGCTTCCACATCCGTCACACCGAGCAAGCCGTTTTCCGTATGTAGGTAAATATCTGCTGCATCCATATACTCCGCAACTAAAGTCGGGATACCTATCCCTAAGTTTACAACGCAAGGACCTTCAAGCTCTTGCGCTACACGCTTCGCTATTACATGCTGCATATCTGATTTATTCATCGAAGTCATCTATTCACAACTCCTTCATTTGTTAATATTTGTTGTGCTTTGATGATGACATCTACATATAAAAAGGGAGTAACAATTTCTTCTGGATTTAACTCGCCAGGTTGCACGATTTCGTCCACTTCCACAATTACTTTTTTCGCAGCAGTAGCCATTAATGGATTAAAGTTACGAGCTGTTTTGTAATACACTAAATTTCCAAGCGTGTCTGCTTTATGCGCACGAATCAGTGCTACATCGGCACGAATGGCCTTTTCAAAAATATAAGTCACGCCATCGATTTCGCGTTCTTCCTTCCCTTTTGCAAGGTCAGTCCCAACGCCAGTCGTCGTATAGTAGCCACCTAAACCTGCTCCACCAGCACGCATAGATTCTGCCAATGTTCCTTGAGGAAGTAACTCTAACTCGATTTCCCCTTTTTGATATTTGTCACCCACATCACGATTACTTGTGAAATAAGAACCGATCCCTTTTTTAATCTTGTTTTGATTCAACAGAATGCCTAGACCTTTTCCTGATTCCCCTAGATTATTGCTGACAATCGTTAAATCTTTCACGTCTTTTTCTGTTAAACCTTCTATTAAAGAAAGAGGTGCTCCTACTAGTCCGAAGCCACCTACTAAAACCGTATTTCCACTTTCTACATGGGATAGAGCTTCCTCGATACTATCTGTAATTTTAGACATGCATGCCCCTCCTTATTTATCTGCCAATTTTAATGAATCACTAAGCTCAAACCATGATGGAATACCTGCTGTCAAAATACAGATGTACCCAACATCGGCTAGATCCGCTTCCGAAGCACCTGCTTGTCGCGCTTTTTCCATCCAAGGTGCAGCATCTGCTCCGCGCAGTTGCGTCGTATAATTTCCAACCATGGCTAAATGCTTCAAACGTGTCGACACATGGCCATCACCCAAAAGCTTTGCCTCAATCTGCGCTTCGTCTCCACTTTGAATCACTTCAAGAGAATCTACTAAGAAAGTCGTATCCTCGTCTCCAAGCCATGTAATCATTGTGTCAAATAGTGCTTCCACTGTTTCCAGGTCCGTCGTTGGTTGCTCCACTTGAACACCCTTTAACTCTAGTGCATAGGCAAGTGCTTCTAATGACACTTGAAGCGACGCGTTTCCTCCATATAAATAGGCAACTAAAAAGTATTCTACTAGCTCAGGAATCGTCGAACCAAAATCAATGGCACCTTTCGTATGATAAACCATGCTTCTAGGATACAATCTCGCTGCATTCATACCTGCAATAAGCACGTCTTTTTCCTTACGAGTAAGTGCACCGTCCTGCATAATTTCCCCGCGAATCGCTGTATAGTGATCCAGTACAACTGGGCTATAATCATGCATTTTCTGCACCCATCCTGGAACTTCACCGTATACCTGTTTAAAATACTCTAAACCTTTACTCATCTATTTCACCTCTGTATTCAATTTGTTCAAGAAATTTTCTATATATCCATTAATTTCTGTACGTTCTTCAAACACCATTGTGTAATGATTGCAATCCGATACGACTGTTTCCAAGTTATTTGCGGATTCCTTTGTTTCATCATAGTCTGTTATTAAAAACAACGGACCCATCGAACCAATAGTCCCTTCTGCATACACTAGAAGTGCTGGACATTCGATTTGTGGGAAAATCTCTTTTGGACTAAATGTAAAGAAGCTATTAAAATCAGCAACAATACGAGATTCCGTCGATTTGTTTTCCCAGTGGTCCCCTGCGTCTCCTACTTCGTATTCCACCGTTTCTTGTAACACGTCATTCCACTTGACACCTAAGTTTGTATAGATTTTTTTAGTTTCTTCTGCATAATGCGCTTTTGACGTAAACTCCCTGCTGATTCTTCCTAAAGAAGGCTGCACAATTCCGCGCTGATGTTCAGAAGCTTTTGCCGCTCCGTCCAATAAAATCAAGGCCTGCACAGATTTTAATTTGCTCGCAACAATTGCGGATATAAATCCACCCATCGAATATCCTAATAAAATTGGATTTTCTATTTTCAACTCACGAATCAAGCCTAAAATATCATCCGCATGCTTGAAGATAGACGTTTCAGGATCCGTTTGAGCACTATTTCCACGACCGCGTAAATCTACAGAAATAAAACGGTATTCCCCTTTTAACTTCTCTGCATAGTAATGCATTTGTTTATGTGTACCAGTTAGTCCGTGAATCGCAATAATAGGACCCTTTTCACCAGGATAATCCGCTACTTGTATGTCATTTCCATTTACATTTACTTTATAAAATTCCATCACTAGAACCTCCATTTTTATATTTTATAACTTTAATAAAAATAGCTGTCAAGATTTCCTCGACAGCTATACAATTGAAAATTTATTCAGTTCGCATTACAAAGTTTAACGAAGCTTCTTTATGGTCGCCTTTATCTCTTAGTTCTGTTGTAAGAGATGAACGAACACCACTTGCAACATCTGTTTCTAACCATATATCCCCTTCAAAGAACACTTGCGTAATTAATGTTTCATGACCTTCGTGATCGAACTTGATATGGATATGTGCTGGACGGTATGCATGATAACCAGCTGCAAATGTGAATTCTCCAGTTGGTCCACTAGTTGGAATTTGATATGGAATCGGTACAATCGACTCTACTTCAAAATCTCCATTTTCATCTGTGTAGAACTGGCCACGTAAATTGAAATCTGGTGCATCAGAATCATAGTTTGAATACAATCCGTCTGCATCATCTTGCCACCACTCTACTTTTGTTTTTCCGATTGGCCCGTTTACTGAGCTCACATTACCGAAGAATTTCATTTTGTCTCCTGCCTCATCGGCTCTTTGTGGAATAACAACTTTTGATCCTTCAAGTTCAGGTGAATTCTCTTCGTAGTAAGGTCCTAATAATGATGGCTCTGTACCTGGAGAGTCTTTATATTTTGCTTCTAATACGTAAGATTCCACGAATACATCAAGGAATAACGGAATTTCTCCACTTTTACCTAGGCGATCTGCCCAATGTACGAAGTTTGTATATTCTTCATGATTAAATTGTTGCTCATCCAAGAAAGCTTTCATATGCTTCACAAAACCTTCGTATGCTTGTAATACACGTTCATTCTTTACTACTGTTTCTGCCATGTTAATTTCCCCCTTGATAATTGTTTGATTACTCTTCCAAGAACTCTAAAAAATCAATCTTGTAACCGCATTCATTTCTATATAAAAAATTTTTTCTCCGTTAATATTGCATAATGTATGTTCAAGTTGTACGATATACGTACGCTATTTCTTTATTCGTACAAGTTCATCTTAACAAGGGGGTCATATATTTGTCAACAAATAATTTAGATAATTTCAAAAATACTGGAGATTATAACCAATCGCTAGACCGAGGACTTCAAGTTATTCAAGCATTCTCACAAAATAACAAAGCTTTAACGATAAGCGATGTTTCTAAAATCACCGGACTCAGTCGACCAACTGCTCGTAGAATTCTTCTAACACTCGAGTATCTTGGCTTTGCAGAAGCAAGCAACGGCTTGTTTACTCTAACAGCTCGCACACTATCACTAGGCTATGCATACTTGTCATCCAATAATACATGGAGCATCGCCCATCCGTTCATGCGTGATTTTGTCGAGAAAACCGGTGAATCCTGCTCAATTTCCATATTAGATGGCACAAATATTATATATGTCGCTCGTATTTCGACGAAACGTATTATGTCCATCAACTTGGACGTCGGATCTAAATTACCCGCCTATGCAACATCTATGGGCCATGTTTTACTAGCAAACTTATCTCCGGAAGAGTTAGAAACATATATGAACAACTTAGACTTCGAAAAATTTACAGATAAAACAATACACAACAAACAGGAATTACTTCAGACTTTGCAAGACGTTCGGGAACAAAACTGGGGAGGCGTCGACCAACAACTGGAAGAAGGACTCCGCTCCATCGCAGTCCCAATACGAAACGCAAGTGGCAAAGTATTCGCTGCCATGAACTGCTCCGCACACGCAGGTAGAATTTCCAAAGAAGTGCTCAGAGATGAGTTTCTCCCACTTCTACAAGAAAGTGTAGAGAAAATCAGCCAAGCCATGGCCGCAACAAATAATTCTCAATATGTTTAAACACGAATATATAATAAAAAAGCAAACTCCAAGAAAGAAATCTTCTTGAGAGTTTGCTTTTTTTATTCGAGAACCTTTTACGTCCCATCCTCCAACTTTCAGGCGGATAGCTTCTGGATTCGGGCGTATAGAAATTTCTTTCAGGCGTTAAGCCATTTATTAGGAGAAATACCCTAACTCTCCTCAAACAAAAGTCCAGATCAGCACTATCATTGATCTGGATTGGAACCAAAATATGTGGGAACCATTGTTTCAAATACTTGACCATCTGTTTCATGACGTAGACGCTTCACTTCAATTTGGAAATATTTGAATACATTTTCCTCTGTCATAATTTCTGATACTTTCCCTGTTAGCACAGGCTGATCTTTGGCAACCATGAGTACTTTATCGCCGAGGTAAAATGCATGGTTCGCATAATGTGTATTAATAATACATGCAAGGCCTTTTTCTTTTACTAATCGCTTAATTGTTTGTAAAATAACTTGTTGTTTTTTCATATCTAGATGTGATTCAGGTTCATCTAACACTAAAATCTCAGGTTCTGCTACTAATGTTCGGGCGATTAATGCTAGCTGTAATTCCCCACCACTCACTGCAGTACAGAGTTCATTTGCTAAATGTTTAATTCCTACTGAATCTAGTGCTTCGAGTGCAAGCATTCGATCTTTTTCAGAAGGCTGAGCAAATGTTTGAATATAAATAGCTCTTCCCATCGTCACTAATTCTAAAACAGTGTAGCTGAATGTCATTCTAGAAGCCTGTGGTACGTAGCCTATTTTTGTCCAAATTTCTTTTGTGCTTAAGGAAGTAAGGGGTTTTCCGTCCAGTAAAGTTGACCCTTGCTCCCATTTCAATAAACCCATCATGCATTTCAATAAAGTCGTTTTCCCTGCACCATTCGGACCAAGGACGGATAAAATTTCCCCTGGATGTAACTCGAAATTAATAGCATCATTATACAAATACTTTTGCGGATTCCCTTTTTTAGCTTTTTTGTAGAAATAGTTCCCGTCTTTTACTTTTAAAATCAACCCCAGCCACCTCCAGTTTTACGGAGTAAGATAGCAAAAAATGGAGCACCGATAATCGCTGTTAGAATAGACAGAGGAATCTCTGCAGCTGTTAAGCTTCTTGATAAATTATCGATAATTAGCAAGTACACTGCACCAATAGAAATCGAGGCAGGTAGCACATACTGGTTATTACTGCCGACAATCATACGAGCAATGTGCGGAATTATTAACCCTACCCAGCCAATAATTCCTGCAATAGAAACAGCTGATGCTGTAATTAGTGTCGCTCCTAAAATGACCATCCACTTCAATTTAGTGACAGAAACACCAAGTGATTTTGCTTCTTCTTCAGATAAAGATAAAATATTTAAACGCCAACGCAATACATATAAGATTAAAATACCGATGACAATTAGTGGTCCAGCCGTTAATAAATCTGAGTAGCTCGCTGTTCCAAGACTCCCCATTAACCAATATGTAATGGAAGGTAATTTTTCTTCCGGATCGGCTAAAAACTTCACAAGTGAAATCAATGCTTGGAATAAGGCACTTGTAACAACCCCTGCTAACACAAGCATAAAGATAGGCATATCACGTTTTACTCCACCAATTAAAAAAGTAAAACCAATTGCCAACATACCCATTCCTAATGCAATTATCTGCATTGTAAAACTATTCCCAAAGAATAAAATACCAATGGATGCACCGAATCCAGCACCTGCAGATACTCCTAAAATATCTGGGCTAACAAGCGGATTCGAAAACATTCCCTGAAATGCGGCACCGGCGATGGATAAACCACCACCGATTAACATTGCTAGAATAATACGAGGTAATCGAACATTCATAACAACGGTTTCTTCCATTTGAGTCCATGTTTGTTCTATTGGAATAATTTGTGAGAGTAATATTTTAATTTGTACGATAAAATCAACTTCAAAACGTCCTACACCAATAGACAGTAATCCTACGATTAACGGCAATGTCCAAAGTAATATTTTGATTAATTTAGACTTCATTTTAATATTTCGCCGCTTCAGATGATGGGTTAAATATTTCTTCCACCTGTTCATCTGATAAATCATAGCTATAGAAGCGATTATAATAATCTTTAATTTCTTCATTCATATCATAAGTAAATAATTCCGGATAATTCTTTTGTGCCATCCATTTTAGCATCAATGGTGCATCCCCACTTGGTGGATACCAACGATAAATACCTAATGGCATTTTATAGACTTTCTTCTCTTGTACTGCTTTTACCTGACTCCAATCTTGTCCCTCAAATACATTGTTATATAAATCCTCTGGTTGAGTTTCTGTAAAGTTCGTTATGTAAATAATGTCTGGATTCCAATTATAAATTTGCTCCATATTCACTGCTTTGATACCATCCACTTCATCTGCAGCAACGTCAATACCACCTGTAGAATTCAACCAACGATTACCATGCATATTGGAACCAGCAACCGAAATTTCGCCATCGCTATGATATTGTAAAACCATTACGCGTGGTTTGTCTTCCTCCGTGATATCAGCTTCAGCTAAGGTATCATCAATCATCTTTTGGTTTGCTTCTCCCACTGTGATAATTTCGGCAGGACGGTCTGTTACACCAGTGATTTCACCAGTTAAAGTTAACCAACGATTTAATGTATCCAGCGGGTTTAAAGAAGTAGTATTTGTATCTAAAGCAACCGTAGTAATACCTGCTTCCTCTAATTTTTCTACTGTTTTTTCTTGGCTAGCAATTTCAAAATAGACTTGAGGATTTAAGGTTATCAATTCCTCTATATTTACTTCCCCATTTTCGATAAAGTTTGTTTTCGCATCTAAAATTGATGGTGAAATGTCTTTTAATATAGAATGTGAAGCTGCGTTGTATGAGTTTGGATGAATTCCAACGATTTCCTCTGTTGAGTTTGTTGCTATAAACCAAGTAGAGAAATAAGGTAGTATCCCACCCATCGCAATACTATTTAATTCTGTTGGAATTTCTACTTCCCTGTCTAATTCATCGACAATCATTTTTGTTTCTGCTGTTGGCTTAAGGTCTTTACTTACTTCCGTATTTGAATCACCGCAACCTACTAGTAATAACATTATAGAGGCAGAGCCCAATAAATATTTATATGTATTTCTCATTTTTTGTTCCTCACAGTCTTTTTGTTGAGAATGATTTTCAAAATCATTCTAATAATATATAATAAAAATACAAATGCGTCAATACATACCCGTGTGTATATAATATTCAGAAATTTATAATAAATTTTAATTATTTAAGTATATTAAAATTCCATTTATAATTGTATTAATAAATAGATCTATGCTAGAATTTAATCAAATGAGAACCGTTATCAATTATTTGTAAATTATGATTGGAGGGCCCACTATGGCTCAAGTTAACCCTATTTTGTATTTAGATCCAGGACATGCATTTGGTTTAAGTAATCGTACCAACCCATTTATGACCGCAAACTTTACATTGGTTGATCAATATTCTTTAACTGAAATGGACTTGTCTTCTTTCAATTGTATCGTCGTTCATGACTTTGCTGACCAAGAATATTTGTACAAAAATAAATCGATTATAGAAGACTTTTTGAATGAAGGAAAAATCGTTATTTTCTGTGGTCACTTATTCAAGGAATGGCTACCTGGATGTCCAATTTTCACACCTCGAAACATTCAAAGTCATAAAGATTATGAAATTTTTGTAGAGAAACAACACCCGATTTTCGATGGTGTTTCAACAGATGATATGACATATAACAAAGGGGTTGCTGGCTTCTTTTCTAGAGTTACGCATGCTCCTATACCAGCAAATGCAGAAGTACTATTAACATTCCATGATCAAATGCCAATTACATATATTGATCGTTATTCTACTAAAGGTACGATTTTAGTACATGCAGGGCGGGACTTATTTGCTCTTCGCATGCAAAACAAATCAACAGATCGTATTAGTAATCAGTTACTACAATGGATTGAAGATGAATTTAAAGAGTTACAACAAGGAGGAAATCAGTCATGAGAAAAATCGCAGTTATTTATAGCGGAAATGCCTCCCATCATCGTACATTTACTGAACCAAGATATAAGCAATACATTGATTCCCTAATCTACTTACCTGAATTTTTGAATACTTCATTAGAGGGAGTGGAAGTTCTTTTTGTTCCTTCTCAATTAAATGAAAAGCTTCTCTTGCAAGCAAAAGAAAAAATAATTGACTTTGCACAAGCAGGTGGAATTGTAGTCGCATTTGGCCCACAACCATGGGAATGGCTACCTAATCAGAAATGGGAAGAACGCGAAACAAACTTCTGGTGGTGGCTGGAGAAAGATGCAGAAAGTGGCCTAGTTTTAGCAGAACCAACCTATGATTTGTTTAACTACATAACATTAGAAGATGCAACATGGCATCAACACGGTGTATTTTGGCCAGTGGAAGGTGCGCAAAAACTAATCACTACCGAAGATGGTGGTGCAGTTATGTATGTAGATAAAGTAAGTACAAATGGTACATGGATTATCACAACCTTGGATCCCGACTATCATTTTGGATCCTATTTCATGCCAGCTACAGAACGTTTTCTAGACGGCTTCATCCCTTGGTTAGCAAAAGGAGAAATGTAAAATCCAGGCCAGAAACCACTTCCCGTAGTTTCTGGCCTGGATCTATTACTCATTAATGAAACACAATTGTTTTATTGCCTTCTACAATAATTCTATTTTCGATATGCCATTTTACAGCTTTCGCTAAAACGCGGCGTTCGATTTGACGTCCAATTTTCTTCAAGTCGGAAACATCGTCACGGTGATCGACACGTTCTACATCTTGTTCGATAATTGGACCTTCATCCAAATTGTTCGTTACGTAATGCGACGTAGCTCCGATCAGCTTCACACCTCGTTCATATGCGCGCTCATATGGGCCTGCGCCGATAAATGCCGGTAAGAATGAGTGGTGAATATTGATGATTCGACTTTCGAAATGGGTTACAAATTCAGGTGTTAAAATTTGCATATAACGCGCAAGAATTAACAAGTCTACTTTATATTCTTCCATTAAACGAATCTGCTCCGCTTCTACTTGTTTACGAATTTCCTTATTTGCAGGAATATAATGGAACGGAATTCCTAATGCTTCTACAAAAGGACGGGCATCTTCGTGATTACTAACAACTACCACAATATCCGTATCTAAATCGCCATTTTGCCATTCCCATAAGAGCTCCATCAAACAGTGAGCTTCTTTTGATACATAGATCGCCGTTCGAAGTCGTTCGTTGCGATACGAGAAATTGTAGTCCATCTCATGGAACTTCGCAATAACTTCAAAATCTTTTTCCAATTGAGCTGACTTTTCTTGCAAATTATCACAGTGGTATTCAATTCGGATGAAAAACATACCCTGTTCTGGATTACTAGAATATTGACTAGATTCAATAATATTGCAATTATGATTATGTAAAAATGTAGACACCACGGCTACAATCCCTGCTTTGTCTGGGCATTTCACTAAAAGGCGGCCTAGATTTTCTAGTTTTTTAGTTGATTTCTTTACTTGCACTTGGGTACTACTTGTCATATCTGTACAACTCCTGTGTCAATTATATTGGTTTATCTATTATCCTCCATTCTACGTGGAATCTCAAGAAAAATCCATTTAACGGTGACTGGCACATTCGCTTTTCTTATGTAAAAGTGCCTGTATAACAAACGGGTGATCATCGTTTGTTGCACAGGCATGCCTTTTTAGTTGAGTATTTTAAGCTTAACCGTTTGTCTTCCCCATGCTATCGCATTATCATAAGACGGCATGAATAGATCGATTTTATGGCCTTTAATAGCACTGCCTATATCTCCCGCAATTGCCTCTCCGTAACCTTCCACCCAAACTTTCGTACCAAGTGGAATGACAGATGGATCTACCGCAATCACTTTCCGATCAGGATTAGAACGCAAGTCAATGCCATAAGCAGTCGTCCCGGAACATCCTTCGCAGTATGCGGTATACGCGGTTGCCGAAACCGTTAGTTCTCGCGTTGCTTCACTAGGAGCAGGAGATGGATTTTCCTTAGCAACTGGTTCCGTTACCTTGGTCGGCTCAATATTCTTTGTCACATCAACTGTTTTGACTTCCTTTGTTGTCTCGATATTTTTTGTCAGATCAACTGTTTTAACTACCTTAACCGCTACATCTTCTACTGGTTTGACCAGTTTCTCATCCCCACTAACAACGAGTTGATCCCCAGGATGAATAGTTACGTTTGCCAGGTCATTCCAGGACATGAGTTCATCTAACGTAATATCGTTCTTTAATGCAATCCGATACAAATTGTCCCCCTCTGCTACCGTATACATCTTAGTCGGTTCTAATTTTTCCTTCTTAGCTAACTTCACAAGTAAATCTTCGTAATGCAGTGCATCGTCAGTGTATGCATATGTCATGGTGCCTGTTATACATGTTAATAATAGAATGAAAACAATGGATTTAATTTTCATTTAATAACCTCTCCTTTGAAAGAATATTGGTAAATCTTTCAAAGTATTGTCCCAAAGTATGAGGAATTAAACATAAACATTATGTATTTAGTAAATTCCTTTTCTATTACAGGAACAAAAGAATGGCTGAAATACGACCTAACCCCACTTTATTTCTCGAGAGTCATAAATTTAAAAGGTCCTTTCCCTATTTTCATAGCGAAAGGACCCTTTTCTTCTATTAAACTTTCGTACCTTTTCGTTTATACATAACCCAAGAAACAATAATCGCAGCAATTAATAAGAAACCTAAATAACCTGTGATTGGATATACGGTACCGACAAGATTGACAAAACCTAGGAAACTAGCAATAAAAGCAATCGCACCAAATAGAATGGTAAATAATTTAAACGAAGGTTTTTCAGGTTTCACGACACGTGCAGAAAATGCATAAAGCATCGCAACTGCTGTGTTATAAATCATACCAATAAGTACAATCGCCATAATAAACCCAACTACTGGGTGTATTTCATTGGAAAGTGTAATCATCGGCATCGCAACATCCGCAATTTTATCCATTTGCGTTAACATCGTGATATTAATGAGTATAATAAGTAAACCTAATCCGAGACCACCAATAATTCCGCCTCGTCCCGCTACTTTTTGATCTTTCACAGTCCCGCCGATTACCGTAATCATCGCCACGCCGGCTGCAATATTATAAGAAACATACAATAACGCACCCATTATCCAATTAGAAGCTGCCGGAGATGTTTTGGCAACGGCCGCATCCATATCAATAGAAGAAGGATCGAAATGGTACAAAGAATATGCAGCAATCACCACTACCATTACTAATAAGAATGGCGTAACCGCACTAATCAAACCAATTACTTTTTGAACATTTAACGTAACAGTTGCGATTGTAATAACAGCCATAAAAAGACTTCCGGCAATTGCAGGTAAACCAAATTGTTCTTCAAAAATAGCACCAGCGCCAGAGAACATAACCACCGTTACTCCGAACAAGAAAAACGTAATAATGACGTCAACAAAAGCACCTAAATATCGACCGCAAATATGGTAAATGACATCCTTATGAGAAGTCGTTTGTAAACGGCTTCCTAACTGGGTTAAATTCATCCCGAGGAAAGCAAAAAGAATAGTAGCGAGTATAGAGCCTGCAATACCTACATAACCAAAACTGGAGAAAAACTGTAAAATCTCTTGACCTGAAGCAAAACCTGCACCTACAATTATTCCGATAAAAGCTGATCCAATTTGAAAACTTTTTTTCATATATTTGAACTCCTCGTTATTTATACTATTCCGACAATTTGAGATAAAAAGCGCCCAATCTGTGAAAATGTAAAGGGCGCTTATTCAGTTATTCTTTAAAATTAAATGTTTCTACAGTAAAACGGTCCATTACCTCTATATTTGGCTCATATCCAATACCGTAACTTGTAGGAACCGTAATATATCCATCTACTGCTACTACTTCCGGCGTAATAACATCTTCCTCCCAATAGCGCGAAGAACCAGCCGTATCACCAGGTAAGATAAAGTTCGGAAGGGTCGTTAATGCCACGTTATGAGCACGTCCAATTCCTGACTCTAACATACCACCACACCATACAGGAATATCATTCTCCATACAGTAGTCATGAATTTTTTTCGATTCAGTTAAGCCACCAACACGTCCGATTTTAATATTAATAATCTTTGTGCTACCAAGTTCAATTGCTTTGCGAGCATCTTCCAATGAATGAATGCTCTCATCCAAACAGATAGGTGTTTTTAATTCTTTTTGTAATTTTGCATGATCGATAATGTCATCCGAAGCTAAAGGCTGTTCAATCATCGTCAAATTAAATTCGTCTAATTGTTTTAAAACGTCGATATCATCCAATGTATATGCTGAATTCGCATCTGCCATTAATGGAACATGAGGAAATGCATCCCGAAGTGCTTTAATTACATCCACATCAAAGCCAGGTTTTATTTTAACTTTGATCCGTTTGTAACCTTCCGCTACATATCCTCGCACTAATTCGATTAAATCTTCTACGTTTTGTTGTATACCGATACTAATACCAACTTCAATTTTTTCAGCGGTTCCACCAAGTGCTTGGGCCAAAGTTAATTGATTGCGTTTAGCATATAAATCCCAAATGGCACCTTCAACTGTTGCTTTCGCCATATTATTTTTGCGAATAGGAGCAAAAAGTTCATTTATTTCGTCTGGATGCGCAATCTCTTTATCTAATACAAGTGGGATTAAAAAATCTCGGATCATATGTAAATTTGTTTCGAGTGTTTCTTCGTTATACCAAGGAGAGTGAAATGCCGTGGATTCTCCCCAACCTGTATTTCCGAGTTCGTCTGTAACTTCTAGTAAAAGGAACTCTTTATCTTGGAAAGTTCCGAAACTTGTTGTAAAAGGGGCTTTCATCGTCATTTTCATTTTGCGGATATTAATTTCTTTGATTAGCATATTAGCTCTCCTTCGTTTGTAATGGAATTGTCGTTCTTTGCACAAATTGATAGTAGTTTACCGGTTCAACTGTTTTTCGTACGGCAACGAGTGCATAGCCTTTTGAAAAGAGGGTTTGGATAATTTTTCGTATTTGCAAACGCCATTGTAAAGCTGTTTCCGGGCTTGCTTTTTTCATTTCTTGGAATTGCTGAGGAATAGGAACTTCATATCCTTGTCCAGTTGGGTCAAATACATCGGGTTCCACTAAGATTGGCTGATTTTGTTCCGACAAAACAGTTTGAAAAGGGTTATCGAAAATCATATTGCTTGGCATCCATTTCTCCTCTACACGATCACTCGTAATCCACCATTCAATTTGTAAACGATCAGTTGGTAAGCCAGCATTAATCCCGCCTGTCATTTCCCCGTAACAGTTTTCAATATACGTACCTGCGATGCCATAAAGCTTGGAAACATTCAAATAGGCATTGCGACTTTCGAGTGGATCGAATGTCCAAGTAATCAGTTTGTAACCCATCTCTTTTGCCACGCTCAGTTGTTGTTCTTTTAATTTTTTTCCGATGCCTTGCAACTGGTAATCTGGATGAATACCTAGCATATGTGAGCATAAATATGCTTCTTTGTTTTTAAAGCCAGCAAAACTATAAGAAAAGCCGACTAATTTTCCCTCGTCAAATGCACCGATGATTAATCCACCATTTTTAACCGCAGTAAGTGTTTGATGGACAGGAATTGCAGCCATGTCCCAAACCTTCTCTTCTAATTGCTGAACTAGCTTCATTTCCTCGACTGTTTTTAAAACGCGCATCGTTATTTGGTTCATGTTAGATACTCCTTTGTTTGAAAAGTACCCATGATCGTACGGGCTAGAATTTCAATGCCAATTAACATGCTCTCCTGGTTAAATGTCATAGTTGGATGATGCAAACCAGGGGTTAGATCGCAACCTAAACCAAGCATAGTTGCCTTGATAGAAGGTCTTTTTAATGTATAAAAATGAAAATCTTCTCCGCCTGGTGTAACGATAGGAGGTACATAATAATTTTGACCAATCGTATCGATGATTGCCACTTTCATCAATTCAACCGCTGAATCATCCACTTCCGCAGCCGCAATTTCTGTATCGATTTGAAAATCAATCGTTATATTATTTAGTGTAGCAACGGACCTAATCACATGCTCTACTTTGGCGATCAATTCATTCATCGCGGCATTAGACTGTGCCCGTACATCCATACTAAATTCGGCGTTGCCAGGAATGATATTGGTAGATTGACCGCCTGCTTGGAATTTAGTCAGCTTTGCCGAATACGACATCATTGGATCTAGATAAATAGCTTGTATTGCTTGCACAATTTGCGCACCGACTTCAATTGCATTAACACCAAGATGTGGCCTAGCACCATGTGCTTCCACTCCATGTATTTTCCCACTAATTAGTTTTGCAGCACCATGCAAAATGGCTGGAGCAGCAAAACCGTTTCGAATTTCTTGAATTGGGCGAAGATGAACACCGTACAAATAGTCAATATCATCGACTAGCCCTTTATCAATATAAGAAAGAGCGCCTGTACCTTGTTCCTCTGCTGGCTGAAATAATACTTTTAATGTCCCCTGTTTCGGAATACCTAATTGTTTCAATAAAAGAAGTGTACCTACCGCCATTGTCATATGTGCATCATGGCCACAAGAATGGTTGGCTTTAAACTCTCCGTCCACTTCCTGCCAAAGGGCATCCATATCTGTCCGAAGTCCAACACAAGGTTTCCCACTTCCAACAGTAACTACTAACCCGGTTGAGTCATTAAAAGTAGTAACATGAAATCCTTCTCGAGTAAGAAAATCTTTCAAATATGCAGTCGTTAAAAATTCCTTCCAGCTAAGTTCAGGATTTGCATGAAGATGTTGAAATAACGACTCCACAGTGGGTTTTATATTTAATAATGCTTGTTTCATAATGGATCCTTTCCTTCCTCGTATAGAAAATGATCCGGAATCTTTTCATATAATGCTTGCCTTTTCATGAAATTCTCTTTTTCTTCCACGATTAATCCGGCAACAATTGCATTCATAAGTGAAAAGAGAGGGGAAACAGCATCTAACGTAGTTTTGTTTGCTGTATAAATAGGAAATAATACATCACTATACGCGTGAATTGGCGCTAAGACGGAGTCACTTATTCCGATAATATATGACTTTTGGTTACGTATAAGCTCGGCTATTTGAATCGTTTCTTTCAAATAGCGATGGAAAGAAATGATAATGACAACAGAATGCTCATCCATTTGTGAGATCGTACGGATAATATCCTCCGTCTCAGGTCGCATAAAATGGACGTTTTCTTTTACTAATCCTAAAGAAAAGGAAAGCCAATTGGCAGCCGAATAGGAAGAGCGAAGACCTAGTACATAGACGGATGTCGCATTTGACAGTCTTTGTACGGCAGCATGATATGCATTTTCATCTATTTGATTCATCGTAACTAAAATGGATTCTCGGTCCTTTTCCATCACTTGTTTATGGAAACTAATATCTTTTGGAATATCCATTTTAGACTGCTGGTAACTCGTTAAACTACTTTCTTTAAAAAATTGCTCCCGAACTATTTTTTGCAGTTCCGTATAGCCAGAAAAACCAAGTGAATTCGAAAAACGAATGACGGTGGATTCACTAATCCCAATTTTGGATCCAAACTCTGCTGCAGAATATAAGGCAATATCATTTGGATTCTCTAATACGTAGTTCGCAACTTTCTTTTGACTTTTCGACATCGTTGTAAAATGTTCTCGTATTAAATCTAGTAATACCAAGGCTCAAACTCCTTTGTGAAGGAAATTAATCATTATATTAAAAATATGAAGTATTCACTTCATTTTGATATTTATAAACTTATCACAATATTCAGCGGAATACAATATATTAATCACTCTATATTGAGAAAAGCGCAAGTCATTTTTGTGTCAGAAACAAACATGAATATCACAACATTCACGATTGTTTGAATTAACGTGAATGTTTCTGACACAGGTTCTATTTACAATCGCAGTAACAGCTTATTAATGAAAGAAAAGAGTACGTATCCAACAAACTACTTGTTGAATACGTACTCTTTTCTTTATAGCCTTTAGCGACCTTTTTCAAATATTAATCATTCAGTTCATTTTTTCACTTACTTCAACAAGATTCCTACCATTTTTCTTTGCCTCATAAAGAGCTTGATCTGCTTTTTGTATTAATAATTCAATTTCTCCCTCATCTGCTAAATAATTTGTTGCCAGTCCTAAGCTTATGGAAAGATAAGATGATATAGGTGAAAGTTCATGTGGAATCTTCATTTCTTCAACTGCAAGGCGAATCCGTTCAGCAAGTTGGTAGGCTTCAGCTTCCTTCATATCAAAAGCTGCGACGATAAATTCCTCACCACCATACCTTACAGCTAAGCTAGAGGTTCGATCAATCGATGCATTCAACTGCTGGGCGACAGATTGAATTACCTTGTCTCCCTCCACATGTCCATATAAATCGTTATATTGCTTAAAATAGTCAATATCGATCATAATTATTGACAGACAACGCTCCGAATCTGCTAAACTCAAATACTTGTGAATGTATTCATATAAGCCTCTGCGATTCGGAATTTTTGATAATTCATCTATTAATGTTAGCTGCTTCAGTTGCTCATTCGCTTGCTCTAACCTCCGATTGATTTGCACATTTTCATCGATGTTAAATGCTAGCTCTTCGTTCATTTCTTCTAGTAATACCTTATTATAGAAATTTCTATAATAACCCATATATAACATCCTAGATACTAACCAACAGAAGAATAAAAAAACGGATAAATTTACGTAATGTCCTATCAACACCTCACTAGAAGCTTGAAAGAACGGTAAACCAACTACTAACACAGCAGTTGGAATTGTATACAACCAAAAAAACAGCTTATACGAAGTATTTAATAGTACCGAAACACACATTACATTAACAACAAATGCCATAATATGTCCGTAGCCCAGCTGATCCACCAGCGTCACAACTGATCCCCATAACAAAAATAGAAACACCAATAAGAAAAGACCTTTTTGATACTTTTTATAACGAGCCTCGTCATAAATATCGCCCTTTTCAAACCTCAAAGCAAACAACAACACTACTGTGGCGATAAATAATAAGGTTATATACAGGATGACATATATATTCAAAAATTTTTCAGAGGAAGAAATATTCATGATAATTAAAAAAACTTCAAACAAAATAACAATTTTGGCCAAAAGCTTACTCCTCTGAATATTTTCATAAAACATTTGCCATTCTAGCATTTTCTGCTTTTCAACTGAAAGATTATTGGTTACGTTAAATAGTTTCATATATTCACCTTTTCCCTTGTTTCCTTATCTTATATCCAAGGTAAGATTTGTATTTTACACTATAAATAAATAGAAACTAGATCTACCTAATAGTCTAAACGATTCAAATATTCAAAACAAGCACTGTATTTTGCACTATGTGTATACATATTAAGGATTAATGAAAATCATATAGCCAAATCAGTCGTCTTCCTTTCTCGAGCAAAAAAGAAACTCACAAGTCCAACTTTCAAATTTGTCATTTCTTCCCTATAATAAGAATCAAAAGGAGGAATCTTCATGCCAGTCTACAACAAACTAGTAAGAGATCTAATCCCACAAGTTATCGAAAAGTCAGGTTGCAAATTCTCCACACGAACGTTGGATCCAGCGGAACACTTAACGGAAATTTGCTATGGTACAACTAACTATTTATAATATATATTCTATAAGGAGATGATATCTTGACTACAAAGTGTTATAAATGTAATCAAACAATAAAAAACGAGGAATTAATCAAAACAGATGAGTTTAAAGAGTATGGTGCAGAAATACAAAATTATTGTCCTTCATGTTTTTTAGAGAATGTGAAAAGTGGCTTTGGAAATTATGACGTTGGTAATTGTGAAATCTGTAATAGCGAATTAGTTCTTGAGCATAATGATAGTGAAATTATCCTTCAAGCTCAAGAGGATTATACTGTATCATTTATTTGTGCAAAATTTAAGAAAGCTCTTGATAGAAATAATGACGTAGAAATTCAAAAATTAGAAGACGAGGGACATGACGGTATTATGTTATATACAATTCAACCTAATCCTAATGAATCTGATTTTGGCTAAATTTAAATAAATACCGCGCACTATAGCAAATTTTCGTGATTGAATTCTTCGTGATTAAATAACGAAATTTTTTTGTTCCCTGCGTCAGAAACAAACATGAATATCACAACATTCACGATTGTTTGAATTAACGTGAATGTTTCTGACACAGGGTCACGAATTTCATTCCCAGTGTCAGAAACAAACATGAATCTTTCTGTCACAGGGCCATATCGCTATCAAAAAAAATACCTACCCAACAAAAATCTGTTGAATAGGTACCCCTTTTTAGTTCTCTATCTCCCCTGTCCAAGAAGACATTCCTTCCGACACATTCACGATAGTATAGCCTTCACTTGCTAGAACCTTACTTGCTTCCTTTGAACGGTTTCCGCTTTGGCAAATGACAATGTAAGAAGACGCTTGATCTATCCCTTCAAAATTACTCGACTGAAGCTCCGATAAAGGCTTGTTCGCTGCTCCCACAATATGGCCACCAGCATACTCATTTGGCTCACGTACATCTAGAACCTTATACCCCTCTTGTACCTTTGCTTCAATCTCATCCATATCAATTGTTTCATAACTTTCTTCTGAACCACATGCAGCTAAAACTAGCATTAACGCCATTATAAAAAGAACTACCAAAGTCTTCTTCATCATAACTCCTCCTAAATAGAGATAAAATATTTCTTAAACTAATATACCCCATAAGGTATTTCGAGTCAATTTTTCGTCCTAAAGAGTCGTCTTCCTTTCTCGAGCAAAAAGAAACTCCACAAGTCCAACTTTCAAATTTGTCATTTCTTCCCTATAATAAGAAACAAAAGGAGGAATCTTCATGCCAGTCTACAACAAACTAGTAAGAGATCTAATCCCACAAGTTATCGAAAAGTCAGGTGGCAAATTCTCCACACGAACGTTGGAACCAGCAGAACACTTAACGGAAATCAAAAATAAATTATACGAAGAAGTAAAAGAGTTCCAAGAAACAAACAATCGCCAAGATGCACTGGAAGAACTAGCCGATATTTTAGAACTAATCCATGCAGCTCTTCCCATACATGAGGCTACCTATGAAGAACTAGAGGAAATCCGTATTGCTAAGAAAGAAAAACGTGGCGGATTTGAAGAAGGGATTTATTTGATAGAGGTTGAAGATGAGTGATCTGCGGCTCATTACATCGAATCTGATTCAAGATTTAACCAAGCTTTCTAGTGATGCAACGAGCATTTACTGGGTCACAGCATTCGCCATGAAATCAGGTGTGAAGCTTGTCCTCCCTTCACTAAAAGAAGCACTGAGTCGCAATGCGGAACTGAAGATTTTAGTTGGTGATTATCTTTATATCACACAACCTCAAGCATTAGAATTACTTCTTCAAGAATTACCCGGAGCAGAAATTCGATTACATAAAAGTAGCGGAATATCCTTTCATCCAAAGGCTTATTTGTTTCGTTCAGAAAATAATAATCATTTAATAGTAGGATCTTCGAATCTATCTGCATCTGCCCTGCAAAAAGGGATTGAATGGAGTCTTCTTGCACCAGCCGCAGTAAGTGGTCCCGTTTTCGATGAGGCAATGGATGAATTTATGAAGCTGTTTTATTCCTCTTCTACGATTTCATTAAATAAAGAAACACTAGCAACCTATGCTTCGGCATATGAACAAGCGAATATGACTGTCCCACTGAGTCAAAAATGGTCTGAACAGGAAGAGCAAGAAGTTATGTTTGGCCCCTCTTCATCTGAATCAACAGTGAATGAACAAGAAGAACTATATGTAACTGAAACGGCTCAACTCATTCCCCGCCCAGCACAAGTGTTAGCACTAGAAGCTTTACAGGAAACGATGCACGATGAATACGACAAAGCACTCGTAGTTCTCGCAACTGGACTAGGCAAAACCTATTTAGCAGCTTTCTTTGCGAAGCAATTCAAGCGAGTATTATTTGTTGCACACCGAGAAGAAATACTGAACCAAGCGAAAACTTCCTTCTTACATGTTCATCCTACAAAAACTGCTGGATTATATAATGCTATTGAAAAAAATAAAGATGCTGACTTTGTCTTTGCATCCATTCTCACACTTTCTCAAAAATACCATCTAGAGCAATTTCATCCTGAAGCTTTTGATTTAATCGTGATCGATGAATTTCATCACGCAGCTGCTCCTAGCTATGAACGAGTCATAGACTTCTTTAAGCCGAAGTTTCTACTAGGTATTACCGCAACTCCTGAACGCTTGGACAACAAAGATGTCTTTAGCATCTGTGATGGAAATGTTGCAATTCGCATTCATTTTATCGACGCAATTCAACGAAACTGGCTCGCTCCCTTCCATTACTACGGAGTATACGATGATACAGACTACTCGCAAATTCGTTGGATTGGAAACGGGTACGATGAGGAAGAATTAGCTCGTGTTCAATTAAGAGAAGAAATGGCAGAGAAGATATTACAAGCTTGGATTCAGCGAAAACAAACAAGAACAATCGCATTCTGCTCCACAGTTAAACAAGCAAACTTCCTAAGTCATTACTTTGCACAATCTGGCTATCGTTCCACAGCACTAAGTGGAACAACACCAAGAAATGAACGAATGAATGCTAGAAAACAGTTAGAATCCGGCAAAATCGATATCATCTTTACAGTCGACTTATTTAATGAAGGAGTCGATATCCCAACAGTAGACACCCTTCTATTTGTACGTCCAACAGAATCCATTGCCGTATTCACCCAACAAATCGGGCGTGGACTACGACTAGCAGAAGGAAAATCACACTGCGTCATTATTGATTTAATCGGAAACTACCGAAACGCTGATACAAAACTTTCCGTATTCACACCAGAACCAACAGATAAATTCGAACTAAAAACAGTACAAACTTCCTTACCGAAGCTTTGTTCAGTAAATCTCGAAACAGAAATTATCGATTTAGTAAAAGAAATGGCCAGAAAAGCCGTATCCCATAAACAGCGACTTATCTATGAATATTTCACACTAAAAGAAGAAATGGGATCACGACCAACCTATCTCGACTACCATCTAAAATCAGGGATTATAGCAACCAATGTCAAAAAAGAATTTGGTTCTTATTTTGGAATGTTAAAAGAAGCTGGAGAATTAAATGAGCAGGAATTAGAGGCTTATAAATTGTATAAAGATTGGCTGGAAGAAGTAGAAAGAACAGCCATGACTAAAAGCTACAAAATGGTCCTGTTAAGTTACATACTTTCAAGAGGTGTAGTTCGTTGGCATGAACCAGTAAAAGCAAAAGATGCTGCTCCCTACTTTGTCGACTACTTAACAGCTAAAGAATACAGAAAGAAAATAGACGTCATCGACACTGACTTGAAAAAAGCTACCTCACTTATAGAGCGAATGCCAATGACCAAATGGAGCGGATCTTCTAAAGGGAAAATTACTTTTGATAATGGAGAGTTTGCTTTGAATTTTGATGTGGTGGATTCGGTTAATGAGATTGTTTATGAGTGGACAAAGGAGATTTGTGGGTTTCGGTTGCATTGGTATTTTGAGAAGAAGGGGGAGAAGATGCCTTAACTTAATTAACATATACCTTGCAAAAAGAAACTCTACACCAGCTAAAAAGGACTGAGAAATTTCTCAGTCCTTTTTATTAATCTATCTATTTAATTTCTGTTTCAACATGCCATTTATCTTTATCATTTCCAGCTTCATCAAAAATTTTCAAACAAAAATTATATATTGCTTGCGCACTTAAGTCGCCTTCCATCTAATGTCCATTAATTATTTCTTTCGGTAACCTCATTCCTTTACCATCAATTGATAAGAAATTAGAATTGTTAGCCATGACTTTTTTATAAACTTCTTGGTTACCGTCAAAAATAGCTAGAATAGTTTTTTCCATTACCTCTCTCCAAGGTTTTACTGAGTAATTCTTTTTTGGATATTTAATAATCTTGGCGAGCTTTAATAACTCGATTTAATAGAGGTTTGTTTGTTGATGGAAGCAGTAGTATTGAAACTTTAGAACTTTTAAAACGACAAGAAGAATAGTTGCAGGATGGTAATATTCATCTCTGGTAACTACCTATGGTTGTTTGTTCCCTGTGTAAGAAATAAACATGAATTTCACTTTTTGTTTGAATTAACATGAAAGTATCTAATATAGGGTACCTGTTTTAAATGGCCATGTTTCAATTTCTATATTCTAGCCCTTCACCTATCTTCTTCATTCGTTACGTTAGGTTCTCTATAATTCTAAAGCCCTTATAAAAACTCTGTATTATTCCATTTATTATTTTATTGATACCAGAATATTATTATATTCTCTTTATTAAATTAAAATATTCAAGATATACCTATTTGTTAGTTTTTTATAAAAAGTACACAAGAATTTTTTTATAAAAAAAGAACGATTTCATAGGAATGTTCTTTTTTGCTAAAACTACTATTTCATTGGTGGTACTTGTATCATTTTAATCGCTTCTACAAGTTCACCTGCATTGTTTTTAATTTTGCCTCGTACAAAGCATTGCCCTTTGCCTAATGTATGGATTAAATATTGGTCTCGTTTTTCAAAGCGTAGTTTACTAGAGACAATTTTCAAATCGCTATCTACAGGGCGGAAGAAAACTGAAGTTGGTGCATTTTCTAATGCACTCAGTTCATCTGCCTTGAAGGTATTAAATGACTGAGTTGCAAACCATGCTGAAATACCGAATTTACGCCCTTCGCGTAAAATTTTATCGGATGGTGAACCACTTTTAAAGCTTAAGTTTTGTGCTTCATCTAACACAATTGGTAGTGGATGCTGCTCATCGCCACGCTGTGCATAATACCACAAATCCCATAACAATAATTCAGTCATTAGTTTTTTAATATTGTCTTGGTCAAAACCTGCAAATTGAATTATTGTAATTTGACCAGGCTTTTCGAAATACTGTGACCATGAGAAACTCTCATCATAATCAAAAGGGTCAATATCTATAAACTGCTGTAGTTTATTAATAATCGTTGCTAATGTTGCAGTTGTTAAATCTTCCGATTCACGTAATTGAAGCAGCAATTTCTTTAGATTAAAACTCTGACCATACGTTTCTATTCCGTCACGAATCGCTGCATATATCGCACTTGATTGCTGTGGACCAAACTCAAAAATTCTTTCAAAAACTTCTTTTACACGACCCGCTACTTGATAAGGCTGCTCTAACCGGAATGTATCGAGCTCAGTCTTAAATTTCCTCTGTCTTAAAGGATTAATTGGTAATTTTTCATCGTATACTATTCGCTCAACAACTTTATCACCTAATTCAGCTAATAAATTTGCGTCTAATTTATTTCGTGTATAACTAGCTGAATAGTCAATGATCAACACTGATTGTCCTTGCTCAGCCATTTGTTTAATCAGTGATTGGATAAAATAAGTTTTCCCTTCGCCTGAACGTCCACCAACTACAATGTGACGATTGTTCAAAGCTGAATGACCGAATTCCCAATAAATACTTTTCTGGTCACTTAATGTATCCCCTAATAATGGTCGAATCGCTGAAACATCATTATTTGTTTTCTGAATTTTTTTTATCGCTAAATCATTTTCCTCTACTACTATTTTCTCAACCTTTGTTTCTACTGGCTGTTGTGGTTTGATAATATCTGGCATTTCATCGATTTTATCAGTGTCTTCAGTTGTAGCAGCTGATTCTTTAAATACTTGAGTATCTAGTGAGGATGATTCATTCTGCTTTGGCTCACTATTATCAGTTAACAGTATTATTTCATCAGCATATATCTGCAATTCTTCCGGTGGATTATTAAGTTCAATTTGCGCACTTTCAGGCGCATCAATCTTCATAATACTACTAAAATCTTCATTCTCAAGATCTTCCATACTTAATCCAATCGCCTTATAAGCTAAATGTTCTGGAATTTCAATAATCGCAATATCACTAATTAATTCACGATGAATTTTTGACGATTCTGCCTTAAACGAAACAATAGCACCTATAATTTCCTGATTCACGATAACATCAAATTCATCATTTAATAATTTTTCAATTACCGACTCTGACAAGTCATAATTCTTTTCAGGGTAAAAGTCATTCAATAACATTTTACGTGCGTTTGCAATAAGTATTTTTGCAAAGAAATTACGTAAAAATTTTGCTTCAAAGCTTACGGTAGCTGTTAATTCTTTTTCTATTACTTTTGCTAATGATGTAATTTGCTGAATAGCAGTCGAAATAACCGATCCATTATTTTTTCCTATCTTAACCTCAACAGGATAGAAAATAAGTTCTACTTTGTCACCTGTTTTCTTAACCCCTAACATCAATAGGTCATCACTCATCTTACCTTTTGATGCAAGCTTATGTGAAAATGTACCGTCTTTTTTACTTAAACCAATATTCCCCGCTACTCGAACAATTTCTTCCATCGATATTGGTATCCACAATGTATCTGGCTCATTTTGCTTTTCGATTAACATATACTTTATAGCGGCTACTACGCTCATTTTTTCTCGGCGATCATGTCCATTCCCTTGGACTGCACGAAGTAACCATTCACCATTAAACGTATTAAATGCTTTAATCACCTGAGTAATATTCTCTTTAGGCATTTGAATTTCGACACTAGCTAAAAATTCTTCAATAACTTGATAATACTGTATCGATTTGTTGGTTACAGTAATTGCATCATAATGTGATGAAGACGATAACTGGTCTGAATAATGCACTATGACTAAATTATCTACTGTTTGTTGGAAGTATGTTAAATCTACTACTGGATCAATAAATACTAACCAAACACAAGAATCATATAGAGATTTTAAAAATTTTTCATTCTCTGGTGCTATATGCAAGCACAACATAACATCCTTTTGATAAATGTTTGTTCCCTTATTTTTCCTATTAGCACTTAGTTCATTAATTTTCGTTGCAAATTTCGTTAATTGTGATCTATTTACATTGGACTCACCAATACCAAAACCAACACGATATCCCCCATCATCTGTTCGCTTAGAGATCGGCGTTACGTATAATCCTTCTAAATTTAATGCATTAGGTGCTTGTCGTACTGTCTGAGTAGAGATAAATTCTTCACTTAACATTTTATAAAATGTCAGATGACTATATTCAAATTCATCTATATTAATTTCCTTCTTAACGTAAATCAATTTCTTTTGAATTTCTTGGAACACATCTATCGCCTCAAACTGGGCTATTTTAAATTCAATGTTGAATATCTCATTCAACTTCTCTATATTTTCAATAGTATTAAAGCGTTCAAAAGCAGATAATGTTGTATGTCCCTGCGAATATCCTAAAATTTTTATAGTTGGTATCCCTTGTATGGATTTCCGTCTTTGTATTTCAGACTTTAACCAATTAACAACTCCACGTAAAATTTCTTCATCATTCTCGATGTTCACTACGTTTACAATAAACTCGGCTTGTTCCGTTAAGCTAAATAAATACTTATAGTACACAGAAAATTGCTTTAGCTTTTCCTCCACAACCTTGGCTAAATATTCATTCGTTTCACCAATTGATACCTGTTGCTGCAATCTAAATTCATGCCACTCTGCGTGAGACGCATTAGCCACGGGCTTATAGATTTCATCCTCTGGACTTACTAGATAAGTTATGGTATACGCTGCATTTAACTTCGATAAAATTCGGCGATCCACTTCTTCACCAGCTAATTCATTTACTACGGCTAGTTGGTAAGCAACATTTAACGGAGAAAACGGCGTCATATAAATCGTAGAGTCTTCCTGTAATGTTCCTAAATATAAAAGGTTTCGTACTTCAGCAGACATATGCTGACCTTGCTGTATGTTATCTATAGCATCAATAAAATTTTCTACGTAATTATCTGCTAAAATACGCAACTCTTCGTTATAAAACATGAATGATGGTATGTTATTTTGCACTTGAAAGTAGGCTAAAAATGCTTGATAACTAGTTGCCAATTTTTCAGGCATACTAATTTCTATGGGAGAATGATTCGTCATTTTCTTATGAACAGCTTGCCAACCTTCAGCTACCCATTTTTCTTCTATTTCATAAAAATGACGAGCTTCTTTTTTCGTAACAAATGGTTTATCACCTAAAATAATACGCTGGTCCAACTCAACAAAATCAACACTCATTTTACGCTGAATTTTCCGCTGCCATAGTTGTGCAGCAGTTAGTGTTGGTGCACCTAAAATCTCATCCTCCACTTCGCAAGTAATATTGATATTATCAATATTAACAACAAAGTTAATTTTCGTTGTCTCTGTTTCCAGCACGTCTGGTGCAAATGTTAACTTCATTCCCGTCTCCGGTATTTTTATTACGGAATCTTTTTCAGTGATCTCAAATTCAGCAACTGGATTGTCACCAAAAATAACCTGTTCTTCATTAAACTCCAACACCAAGTGGCCATCCTTATTAAGTGAGAAGCTTTGACGGTGTCTAGATAAAAGATTGGAGGCTATGGGTAATACTAAAAATCGAAATGTAAAGGAACCCTTCGTTAAATCTTCATGTTTATACTTGGATTGGACGAAAGTAGAGTTCTTACTATATGGAATATTCACCTCTAAAGCATACCCTGATGAACGTGTATGTTGACGAGATTTCGTATTAATATACATTTCATTTGTATTTGTCGTAAATGGTAACCTTACACGTACTGACTGATTTTCTTTTAACGCTGGAACAAAGATAATAAAATCATGTGTGCGCAATTGACTTTCAATTTTCCAAACAGTTTTCAAAATAGTCGTTTCATCATTTTCAACAACCCAAACCTTTGATTCCTCTGATTTATAGGAAATTGCCTTCATCTTATTAACTTTTTCTTGTGCGGAAATAAGATCTCCAAAAGTGATATCTTCTTTATCTTTTACTAGTTTACTTCCAACCTTTTGGTCAAATCTTTCCTTTAAAATTCTTTCTTCGTCTCCAAGCTCTTTTATACGTGAAATTTCTTCATACATATTTGTATTTTCACGTAATCTTTCTTGAATTTTTTTATCACGCAAACTAAAATCTTTCGTATTTTCTTCAAATACATTACGCTCTTCAATCAGCTTAGCTAAATCTGGATCCGGAAAATAACTAATCATCCGATAATCCTCATTTTGCATTTCTTCTTGATTCACCCATTTCAATAGGTCTTCAAAATCTAAAAAAGACACATTTTGATATTGTTGAACTTCACCATGCCGTTTTAAATAATGTTTAATCATTTCTTTATCTTGGCTTGGTAAACTACTGTTCAATACCATTGTCATTATATTACCAACAACCTGAGAACTATGTAGTGGGAATCCTTCTGCAGTTAGACTTATACTACCTCCACGAATAGAATCTAATTTTTTGTTGGAAATCATCACAATTGAGGCATTTTCCCAATCTTCTTTTTGCTCACTCATTTCATTACGTAATGTAACGATGAAATCTACATGTGTATTATTTAATGTGGAAGCTATTATAAATTTCGCATTATCATAAGCTAATGCAATGGTTTCGTAAGGCTTTGCTTCTTCTGATGCCTGATACACAAACCTTTCAGTTTCAGGCAACTCTTTTAATGCTGTCACGATATTTTCCATGTATTCTTCAGAAGGTAATTCTAAATAATACCGACCTATTTCATTTTTTTTAGCTTTTTGATTAAAAAAGCTTTGAAGTTGTTTCGCTACAATTTTATAAAATGGACTTAACATACTGTGCATCCCCACTATCACTTTTCTTATCAATATAATTGAGCTTATCTAGCATTGCTACTACGGTCATTTTCGAATTATCATCAAATGCAATACCCCGTAGTTCCAATTGCCTCCATAATTCATTTAATTCAATTCTTAAATTATCTCCAACAGAAACTGCAACAAAAAGTAATAACTGTTTTAAATTCAGTGATAAAATCGTTCCTAATTGACCACCGTTCTTTCTATAAAACCTTTTCATAAAAACTGTATATCCTTGAGGAAAACGAGAAAAGTGCTCTTTTGATAATCCTTTACAAATCATTTCATACATATATTTATAGGCTGCATCTAAGTCTTGACCTTCATATTGGACTTGTGGTTCTAAATTTTTATATGAACAATATACTGTGTTCACCCACTTATAGAGTGACTCAATATAACATCTTTTAGCATCCTCACCAGCTTGTTCCAATACCGCTTTATAGTCGTGATAATACAAGTTTTCATCATCGGTGAACGTATTAAGCGCTAAAATGTTCAACAGGTGTTCATGAGCATAAAAACTTTCTACTTGTTCTTCTAGTCGTTTATAGCCCTCTTTATAACTTATACGCCAAGTAGAAGCTTGTTCATTGTTCATCATAAAAGGCAATGATTGAAGATTATTACTTTCAAAACGACTAAACTTGTTGGTTTGTAAAATAATTTGCGTTAACGCGATAAATGTATAATGACTAAAAAACTCATCTATATTTCCAATAAAAAACCCTGGATTTTTAGCTAATGCTCTTAAATCCTCTTTAAAAAGCTTTTGATATGAGGTAAACAAAACTCTATATTTTTGTTTTAATTTCAATGAGCTCTTTTCTACGTGTCCACTTAAAATTTCTTGCATTAAGCCTTTCGATTGAAGCTGATTGATGATTTGTTCAATTTCTTCATGTTGATCACGTATATAAATATCATAGAAAAACTCAATAATTTGCGTTTGGCCTTTAACTTCTGCTTTTGAACTCGGCTGTTCTATATACTTTATATTTTGAATTGTATTCACATGATCTCGATCTACTTCTCCTAGCTCAGCCTGTAAAAATTCTTTAAAAACCTCTTTCGTTTCATCTGTGTCAAACTCTCCAGCCTCTAAAATTTCTTCATAGAAGCTCGATTGCTGGGAAAAAACCAATGCTTCTCCACCAATTAGACGAAGCAATGCGGCTGTTACTGTGGAAAAACCTTCTTTATACTCAGCACGATCACCCGTTGTTCTTGAAGGTAAGGGTAAAACCCGTACATACTTTCTTCGTTCAAATGAATACTTATCATTTTTATCCGTCACAAAATCTTTAATACGTTCAAAATCTAATGTATACTCCATCACTTTATCTTCTCCACTTTAAATTTCTTGCCGTTAAAGCTGAAACCTGGTCTCGATACAATATATTGCTTTTGGTCCAGAGTTCTAACAATTAACAATTCTTCGCTCTCTTCTTCCGATTTTCCTATTAATTGCTTATAAAAATCCTCGAATTGAATTGCACTATTCAGTTCAGCTGTGTTCGGTCGATAACCGCCTTGCACTTTCTTTAATAACTCAAATAAATGAAAATCAAGCTCAAATAACATATTTCCATAACCTACTGTCAAGAAATTTTTGAACTGTTTAACTTCCGTTGCATCTTTTGATTGCGCAAAATCTGCACCCACATTTTCTTTGAGCTTTAAGTGTAATGCCATGCGATAGGCTCTCGTAACATCATTTGTTACAAAGTAATAATCTTTTTTCGGAGACCCCTTCCATTTGAGAAACGCTGATCTTAAAATCCTAAATAACTGCGATAAATCGTTGGCACTCCCTTTGTAATAGCTATGCAAGTATCGTATAAATTCATGATAGTTAGGATAAATAGTTGACTCAATTAAATCTTTCGCACGGACTATAAATTTTGATAGCGATAAAATATCATTTTGAGCTATTTTATTTTTAATGAAAGGTTGATATATTTCTGCCAGATAATTATTATTCTCTCTCTCCTGCAATTGCTGGGAAATATAATTCCACTTGTCCGTTATAATATGCAACTTTGTAATACTATCGTCTGTTGCTTGGTTGCGAATATTTAAAGGATCGATTTTATGAATATGCTCGAGTAAATTTGAGCGTTCTGGATGATTAAATAATAAATTAGGTAAAGCATGCTCGAGGTCAAAACCGGTCTTTGTATTATCCATTTCTTGAATAGATGGCACAACTATCGTAAAAATAAAGTGATAAAAAGCACGCGTAGATAATAGCACTTTATCCAGCAACATAATATGATATAGCTTTTCAAGCACATGTTTTTGAACACTTGAATTTTGCAGTAGTTGATAATTAAAGTGCGCCATAGTAGTGTAACCCGCTTCCATATCCTGCTTCCAGGCTTGATAAATCGGGTTCTCTGGATGATTGGCAATGATTTTCCTTAAAATTTCTTCAAGAAATGGGGAATATGCCCCTTGCTCACCTAGATGAAAAATCATATCACTAGCAAAGTTATATAACTGAAATTGCTCATGCTCTACTGTTTTCTTTGAATTGATGTCAAAGACACCACTTTCTTCTATAAATGCTCTTAATGCATTAAATTGCTGCTTTTCTTGTTGTTTATGATAAAAATTGTGCAATACACCAATATTGATAGCTACAATTGTATGTTTTTCGGGTATTTGGTTATCATTAAATTCTTGTAAAACCTTTTCTAAGGTATTAATAGAGGATTCTTCTGGATTGTGTGACTCTGTAGCATCGTTATGCACGTTAATCTGGTGAAAATAATTCGGATATTTCGATTTTAAGAATGATAGAAGATGACTTTTCCCATCTCCAACCGATCCAGCTAATAATATTAATTGCTTTTTTGGTTGATGCTCTAATTCCTCGATTGCCTCTATTATCTTCTTTTCTATCGGACGTTCGGTATGCATATAGTTTGGAAAAGCATCAAAAGAATTTGCATGCACTACCGTTTCCTTTGATGAGCTTTGTAACATATTTATTTGTTTTAAAAATAGGGGTTCTTTATATTGAGTCATTCGTCATCACCTTAACTTATTTAGTTGGAAAATATTAACCTGCAAAAACTCGGAAGTGACTGATAAACTAGCGAATTGATCCCTTAAAATTAATTCCTTTAGTATAAACTTTAACCCTCCATATTATATTACTTTACTATAATTGTAGCATAACTGTAATTTGTAAATTTGTGGAATTATTTCCATTTTTTTGACCATCAGTTAATGCTACTAATTTCTTTCTACTAAAAAGGACAAAAGAATAAAATCTTGTATTTTTGTTCCCTGCGTCAGAAATAAACATGAAAGTTCAAACATTCACGATTGTTTGAATTAACGTGAATGTTTCTAACACAGGGAAACTTTTAAAGACCCACCAATCTAGCTCTTAATTTAGGATCACTCGCATAAATATATAGTCCGTGAACCCCTCTTTTCATCAGTACATTAATAGAATTCAATATTATTTTTTCCTTTACGAATTCACTATCTAGAAACCCATCTTTCCCCCTATAAGCTTCCGTGTCCTTATAGTTACTTGTCAAAATCTTCACAGTATCTGTTTCCTCATCGTAGGACACAGATGGGCCTAAAATGACACCAACATAATTTAAATCAAACCCTTGGATTGTGTATATAGACCCCGCTTCATGGACAGTTCCTGCTTTCTCTGCCCAAGTAACATTTCCTTCCGTAGTATTCCACGGTATTTTAAGTTCATCTTCTTCTATATAGTAAGTTCCGCCATCTTTTTTATGTACATAGTCAAAAGTAGAGACAATTCTTGCTAATCCGGATTCTTCATTCTTTTCTTGAATCAGATCATACATCGCTGCAGCAGAATCAAAAATTCTAAAATCGTACTGATTTTTCTTAGGTTTCGCTTCAATCTTTTTATCTACGAAATGATCAATCCAACGAATCATTTCATCACTTGCTTGCATTCTGAATTGTTCACTTAAAATATAAGGTTTTTCTGTATTGCAATCACCTAAAATTTGCATTAACTTATCATCATTCCAAAAGCTTTTCATCTTCAATACTTGCTTCTCATCGTAAACTATTATGACGACCTTACTATGCTTTATAATTTCCTGTAATTGATTCTCTTCCACGAAATTATTAAAGCTATCTGGCTTCGTTAGTAACAAATGAGCTTCATCCACAAGTACAATGTCAGCTTTCTTATTCAATTTCTTCCGTTTATTAATAAACGGAGTGGGTTTATCGAAATTATTTTTGCTAAGTGCTTTCACGTTTCCTGCTATATTTTTATAAGTTTTGAGCATCTCAGAATGATTTACTAATAAATAGTTCTCTTTCTTATACAGAATGGAGGATTTTTCCTTCGTTAACTCTTGAATGCGGTTGAAGACGGAGCTTAATACCACACTTTTCCCTACACCCGCTTCTCCTTTAATTAAAAACACATATGATTTTTCATCATTAATACGCTCTTCACAAACATCAATAATTTTCTCTTTCAGCTCAAGCTGTTCCACTGATAATTCTTTAAATGGAGATACTTTAAAAATATCCTTGTTTTCAATAGCACTTCTAGAATGAGTAACTACATTTTTCTTCAATAATTCATTCCAGATATCATTAAACACTTCTTCATTATAAAAGTGTTTATCATGATAATTATGCATGACACTTTGGGAAGTCTGGCTTTTGTTTTGCAACTTGTATCGTTCATCTGCTAAAAAATAATTGATTAGCTTTGTTTCAATATTGTACGTTGCTGAACGGTTAAACTTTTCATGAATAATTAATGTCATCTGATCTAATGATTTCCGTTCAGGATTATTCAAATGATCTCTCATGCGATTTCTAACAGCTACCGTCTCACCTATATAGACCGTTGTATTATTATTTAAAAAGTAAACAATCGGGTAATCCGTATATTGTTTGTTATGCAAAGTATCTAACGACAACTTATTAAACGGCATTGTTTTTATGCTTACATTACTCATATTCAATTCACCTCTCAACTAAGGAATTATTTTTAGAATTTCTTGAGAATCAGATACTTGATATAACCTCAAAATAAATCAAACCTTCAGAAATAAATACTAGTAGCTATATTTTACCATTCATTTAACAATTGTTTAGTCTTATTATGTCGATTAATGTATAGCTCAGTAAATATTTCTGAATAAATAATCCCATACCCTGTCTTTTTAAAATGATGAAAGGTAGTTATGGTCCACCTAGAATTAATATGCCTAAAAAAAATCACCAATATTAAAACCGCGAAAACCAAAAATGAGCAAAATAGACATACGACATAATTAAAAATAAGCGCAAATACAGGAGAAAAGCCCCTTTTTGCACTTATTTACCGATAAGTCGTATAGTCATTTTGCTTGATTTTAAAAATCATGGGTAATAAATTTAGTGGAAATATTATGCGTGTAGTAATGGTAGGTGTCTATCTGGATTTGAATGTTCATAACGATTTTTTGTGTTAATATAGAATTTTACTAGGAGGAGGAGAGACGATGTTAACGAAATTAAAAGTAGGATTAATCAGCGGGAGTGCACTAATACTCTTAGCAGCATGTGGCGGTCAAGAAGAACCCACAAATAATTCAGCAAGTTCAACAACAGAATCATCTGATTCTAGTTCTGCAGCACCAAACTTTGAGGGGAAAAGTTTTTCAGTCACGTATGAACAAGCTATTGCTGATTTCCAAGAAGCTCATCCAAGTGTAGCTATTTCTTCAATTGATTTTGACAAGGGTTTCGGAGCATACTCATTTGAAATAAATGGTTTCGATGATACTCAAGAAATTGAATGGGAAATAAATGCTGAAAACGGAAAAGAAACAAAAAATAATACAGAAAAGAAAGACGCAGACAATGATGATCGAGAATTAATGGTCGATGATTTGATGACCATTGATGAATTGATTACAAAATCGGAGGACGAAGCTCAAAATGCTGTACTCGTTTCGTGGAATTTAGAAGTAGATGACAACACAAATACACCATTGTTTACAGGAGAATTTAAAGAAGGAAACAATGAAGTAGATGTACATTTGAATGCTGAAACTGGTGAATTTTTATCTAGCGAAAACGACTAAGCACCCCTAACTGGCTACCCTTTGTTCTAGGATTGTCAGTTTTTTTGATTTCCGATTTACTGGATAGGGCTGAAACTGCCGTGACAAGAGAAAAGGGAATGTCTATCTCTCTCTACACCATTAAATTAATTTGTTCCCTGTGTCTGAAACGACTCAAACACTATTCTGAATTTTTTTTTAGTTGTTTCTGACACAGGGAATCGTCACTCAATCATGGGTAATAAATTCAGAAGAAATATTATGCGTGTAGTAATGGTCAGCCATTCGCTGAACAGCTTCTATCATTTTAGTCGCTGAATGAGTAAAATCGTATCGATATAATATTCGGCTGCTGTATCGCCATTTTCTGTGCCAGTAGTGAGCCAATGTTCAACGATACCTAAGAAAGCAGATGCAGCAAAAGAAGCTACATATTCTATTGGAGCTTTATTTGCTGAAAAATCTTCATTCGTAAATTTTGATAAAAATTGATCGACAAAAAATTGGCGTAAGGTCCTAGCAAATGTAGCATCACTATTAGGAGAGAGTAAGGCTTTAAAAACTTTTTGATTGGATTCAATATATTGAAATACACTTTTCGAAAAGTTGGATATTACACCATCATGTGCTTCCTGAAGAACTACGCTAGGTGATAAATGTTCGATTGTCTCTGCTAATCGAATGATTAATTGCTCTTCTATTTTGGCTAATAAATCGAATTTATCCTCGTAATGAAAATATACTGTTCCCCGATTCACTTGAGCATAATCTGCAATCTCCCGAATTGTAATTTTAGAAAAATCTTTTTCCAACAGTAAGTCAATAAAAGCATTTTGAATGGCATCTTGTGTCTTTTTATTCATCTCATTGTATACAGACATTATATTCTCCTTTCAAACCGTCCAACACTGTGTTCGATATTGTTTATTGCTTAAGAATACCCGAAAATGTAAGCTTTATATAGACATTAAACACAACATTAGAAAGGAAATGTGGTCTATTATGAAGAAAAAATCGATTATTTTATCTATTGCTTTAACTATATTACTTATAATGATTGGTAAAAGTTTTATTTTAAATGAAAGTGTCAAATATTATCTAGTGATCTTTACGTTTGTTGGCTTAGGTCTAGCGCTACTACGTATAGGTGTAAATAGTGCTATTAAAAAGATTAAAGGGAAGCATATCGGCATTAAGATTTTATTTTTTTCGGTCCTACTAGGCTTTGGCTTGCCTTTTCAAAACTGGTTCCGAAAAAATGTAATATTTGCGATGGATTCAGAATACATTTTGCCTTGTATTATCACAACTGCAGCTAGTGTATTCTTCTTTACAATTATATTTGGATTAGTTTATCAAAAAGCCCGAAAAGCTTGATTTTGTTCCCTGTGTCATCTTTTTGATATGTGTTCTTCCAACTTTCGAAGTTATTCTTCCAAATGTAAGGCGGATCCTTCCAATTTTTTAAGTTATTCTTCCAACTTTTCAAGTTATTCTTCCAAACGTTTGATTTTGCGTCAGAAACAACTCGAATACTATTCTGAATTGCTTCAAATTGTAGTCTTTCGGTGCCAGTCACCCAGTCTATCTCAAAAAACCTACAATATCGGGATCTTTTTGACAAAAAAAATAGAAATAAGTTCATGAGTGCGCTCCTCACCACTTATTTCTATCAGTTTCTTTAGCAAGATAACATTCGTTTTAATCGTTCTTCACCCTGCTTTACTTTTTCAGGAGCTATAACTGAACGATCGATTTCCACACTTTTTTTGGATTGTTCACGATGCGAATGAATGATTCCACTGCTTCTTCTGTTTCTAAAGTGAATACTTTGTCAAAAGATGAAGTTATTATTTATTCCCTGTGCCAAAAACAATTCAAACACTATTCTGAATTGTTTCTTACACAGGGAATCTTCACTCTATTTAATCGGTTTGTAAAATGAAATTATTTCGTATCGAAATCTGTTTTGAAAGGTTTTTCTTCATACTTGGAAACATCGTATTGCCCAATTACTTGATAATTACTGGACTCTTCGTTACCTAATTGGACCATGTTAAGAGTATCTAATTTTAATGCATCTGTAATCATTTTAAGTAAATATTGAGGTTCTGAAGCTTCTTCTACCGCTGCAAGAACCAGAGCATTTAATTTATGTTCCCTGTGTCAGAAACAACCCGAACACTATTCTGAATTTTATCCGAATTATTCGCAACACAAGGACATTCAATCTCTCAAATAGAAAGAGCTTGAGAAAGTGACATCATCACTTCCACAAGCTCTTTTTATTTATCTGATCGCCTCGTCTTCAGAAGCTCTTTTCTATTATTTCGCTGTAACGCCACCATCTACTGGTAACTCGATGCCTGTGATATGGCTTGCATCATCTGACGCCAAGAATAATACCGCTGCAGCTACTTCTTCTGCTTTCCCCAGGTTCGGCAAGGCAATTTGTGACAAGAAATGATTTTTGTATTGTGGGTTCTCCATATGCGATGCACTCATTGGTGTAACGATATAGCCTGGATATACGGAGTTAACACGGATATTTTTCTTGCCGTAGTCAACAGCCGCTGCTTTTGTGATGGAGCGTACAGCACCTTTAGAAGCTGTGTAAGCTCCTGCTCCTGCCATACCTGTTAATGCAGAGATGGAAGAAATATTCACGATGGAACCACCTTCATTTTTCTCCATAAGCGGAATTGCTAATTGCATTCCGAGCATCGTACCGTTGATGTTGATGGCATATGTACGTGCCCAGTCTTCTTCTGTCTGTTCCATGAATGGCTTAGCCAAAGAAATTCCTGCATTGTTTACTAAAATGTCTAATTTGCCAAATGCTTCAATTGTTTTGTTATAAACGTTTTGCCAATCTTCTTTTGAAGCTACATTATGTTTGATAGCAATCGCTTCTCCACCAGCTTCATTTATTTGTGCGACTATTACTTCTATTGCTTCAAAGTTAATGTCTGTTACAACAACTTTAGCACCTTCTCTTGCAAACAAAAATGCTTCCGCTTCTCCCATTCCGCTTCCTGCTCCTGTAATTACTGCTACTTTACCTGTTAATCTCATTTCATTCACCTCATATTTTTGATAGTCTAACTATCACTTATTTTACTCCTAAAAATGAACAAGTGCAAACTTAAACGATGTATAATAAAAAAGTAAAGGAGGTTATCCAATGCCACTAAGTGTTCGTGAATTAAATAAATCTACACGTTATCAACATATTGTTTCTGCAGCTCAGCGCTTGTTTCTTAAACTTGGATTAGATAGCGTCCAAATGCAAGATGTAGCAAACGAAGCAGAAGTCGGAATCGCCACAGTTTTTCGATATTTCCCCAAAAAAGATAAACTTATTGTTGCTGTTGCTATTCAAAACCTTGAAAGAATACTTCCTGCATTCGAACAGATTGCAGCCTTACCTAAGTCGGCGTATGAACGGTTAGAAGATGTGTTAAATTACTTGCTCGAAGATCAAAACTCCCCTGAAAGTAACTCTTCTAAATTTCAAGAAGCTTTTGAAAGCTATGCTTCTTTTACAAAAGAGCCATTACCAGACATGGATGACTATATCGAGATTCAGAAACAAATTAGCAATAGCCTTATTCCAATTATTGAAGATGGGAAAAAAGATGGATCTATTCGAACGGATCTATCCATCAAAGAAGCCCTCATAACTATTATTAATACTTTTGGTACTTTCGTAAATAATGTCGTTTTGAAATCATCCATTTCCTTTAAGGAAGAAGATATAGAACCGCATATTCAGCAAAGGGTATTAAAAGAGATACTCTTATCATATGTACGGCCACGCTGATTTTGTCTCTGTGTAGCAAACAAATACGAAGAATTGAATACCAAAGCATGAAGTATTTTACTTGTACCAGGTTCTTATGAACTTATAACATTATAAGGCGGTTGACCACCCATTATGTAGGTTCCAGACACTTTTCTGAATTGCGTCAGGCTTGTTTGGAACACAGAGATATTCGCTCAAGAGAATTATAAGGAGCATTTTATGACAAATCAAAGAAAAATAGTGTTGTTTATTGCGACAAGCTTAGATGGGTATATCGCGACAGAGGACGACTCCCTTGAGTGGTTGTTTAAGGTCGAAGGTGATGGCGATAATGGATATTCCGACTTCTACGACACAGTAGATACGGTAATTATGGGCAGACGCACGTATGACTGGCTTCTAGAACAAGAATTGGAAAGCTTCCCCTATGAGGGCAAGGAATGCTATGTTTTCTCTAGAACCGTCAGTCAGGATAATGAAAACGTCAAATTCTTCAGTGGAGATGTAGTCGACTTTACGAATCAATTGAAAAACAAGGAAGGTAAAAATATTTGGGTAATGGGCGGTGGTGACCTAATACACTCTTTTATCAATAAAAAATTAGTGGATGAGCTGATTATTACAGTATCTCCTGTGTTAATAGGGAAAGGAATTCCTTTGTTTAAAGAAGTTGATTTCGAATTAGAGCTTACCTTAAAGAGCATCAATCGTTTTAATCAATTCGCTGAGATCCGTTATGAAGTAAAAAGATAAGCAAAAAGGACAAGACAGTGAAGCTCATACACCTGTCTTGTCCTTTTCGTAATTTTTTGTTCCTTTTATCTGAAACAACTCGAACATAATTCTGAATTGTTTTTAAGTTGTTTCTAACACAGGGTCAGGATTTTCACTAGGATTTTCATTACTTGATAATTACTGGACTCTTCGTTACCTAATTGGACCATGTTAAGAGTATCTAATTTTAATGCATCTGTAATCATTTTAAGTAAATATTGAGGTTCTGAAGCTTCTTCTACCGCTGCAAGAACCAGAGCAC
>NZ_QKZI01000004.1:112952-185093 GCF_003254155.1 Psychrobacillus insolitus
GACCATGTTAAGAGTATCTAATTTTAATGCATCTGTAATCATTTTAAGTAAATATTGAGGTTCTGAAGCTTCTTCTACCGCTGCAAGAACCAGAGCACTTCGTAAATACCCTGCATGTTGTGAAAACAATTGAGCGTTAAAAGCTAAATTATTTGCTTCAGCAAATAGTTTCATGAAAATAGAAAGTGATGAATATTTTGTAAGCTTCGATATTCTTGAAAATTAATCTCCGAGGAAATAGAAGTAATATCCAGAATACCTGCAATGATTAGTTGTGCTTCAACGTCAATTAATTCTTTTTCATCTTTAATATTTAATTTGTTGACTAAAACATTTGTATTTGAATATACATATTGATCCATTTATCCCAGTGATGCCCTTATATATTTTTCGACAATTGCTTGTTTCAATTGGCTAGATGAAACCTGACCTTGTTCATATTGATTTAAAAGATTTCGTGTAAATGCGCTCGGTTTTCCACCGTCAATTGCAGCCATTCCAACTGCAAACTCTACTTGTTTTTGGCGTTCTATACTTATGTTTTCATTCATAAATAACACCCCTCGCTTCATGATATCAGCTTTAATGTAGCTGAAGATAGTTCGAACCTTTCATAAACGTATATGATGCAACATTTACTGTAATAAACAGCTACTTTAAATATAATGAGTAGTTCCACACATTTTATGCGAAGCTCCGTAATTTTTGTTCCCTGTGCCAGAAATAAACATAAAAATTCAAACATTCACGATTGTTTGAATTAACGTGAATATTTCTAACACAGGGGATTTTTTTGGGAATTTTTTTAATGCAGATTATGCTCATAGTCCCGTAAGCTTATTTCCTTACCACAGGTATTTGTAGCTCGGTAAGCCATTCATCTTCACTTTCTTTGTTCCAAATACCATCGATATAGCTTTCTCGTGGGCTGTCACCAATTATATATCCATTATCTTCAATCCACTTAAAAGCAAATACATACGCATTTGCAAGTAAAGCATATGATCCTTTGTGCATAACAGAAACTGCAGATACACTTTCAACTTTTTTAAATTTAATATCACCAGTTTCTTTACCTATTTCTTGTACCGCTTCGCAGAATTCAATGTTAATATCTTTATCTTTGTATTCATTGTCAAGATACTTGATGAAGCAGTATTCAGGCACAGTAAATTTTAATTCAGGATTTGCTGCAGAAACCTCTTCTCCGATTGCCGGTATGAGCTCAAAATATGAATCATAACTTGGTACTGTCATCCTCTTTGAATATACTATACACTCTGGTAATTCTTTTAAAATCGCTTGATAATTCATGATTAACTCCTCCTCTTTTCCTTGTAATATAAATTCAATTCGAGAGAGCTGTGCATTACTTTCAGAGATAGTATCTTCAATTTCACTTTTTCGTTTTTCTAAAATTAAATCAATACAGTGCCCGGACATAATCAGCTTGATTTCATTATTTGATAAACCAATTTGGCGAAAAGACTGAATTTTGTGAAGTTTTATCAACTGTATCGTTGTATAAAAACGATAGTTTGTTTCCACATCTACAAATTCAGGTTTTAATAAATCAATTTCATCATAATACCTTAGTGCTTTAACTGTAGTTTTCGTAAGTTTGGAAAATTCGCCTATTCGAAACATATACACATCTCCTTTCCTTGTGAATTAAGAGTACAGTATCCTCTAGAGGGAGTGTCAATAGATATTTTAATATTGTATAGCAATATTATATACATAAATTTATTACGATCATCACCCAACTGTTTATAAATTTTATGCCATTAGGTAGAATTTATATAAGCTCATAAAGTTCACTAATATAATCTATATATGAAAACTGTCGCAATGAGGTATCCCCTGTCCAAACACATTCGAACACTATTTTGAATTGTTTCTGAGTTTTTTCTGTCACGGGGAATCGTCAATCCTTCCAACTTTCGAGGTTATTCTTCCAAATGTAATGCGGATTCGTCCAACTTTTTAAGTTATTCGTCCAAATGTAAGAAGGATTCGTCCAACTTTCCAAGTTATTCGTCCAAACGTTTGATTTTGTTCCCTACGTCAGAAACAATTCGAACACTATTCCGAATTGTTTTTAATTTATTTCTGACACAGGGAATCGTAAATTTCCGTGCTAATACTAGGATTTATTGTTAGAATATTAGGATGTCGTTCTTGTGTATCGCCATTAGTTTAGGGTAAATCTTTTGTATAAGGAAATCTGCAGTGAGATAATTTCAGAGCTTTTTTACCGTGCAGATGAGCTCGGCGACATATGTGCAAATGACAAAACGGCAAGCTTTAACATATCCGAGGCTAACCAAAATCTTGATGATACCGGCTGAACGGTTCGGCTGAGGGAAACTTCATCAATGAAGTGGTAAAGGCTTTTTAGAAAGGTGAAGATTTATGATTGAACTCAATCAAATTACAACTTTGTTCCTTGCAGTGGCTCTCTATTTGCTTGGAATGGCAATTGTCAACCGAATCGGATTCCTTAATCGGTTCCTAATCCCTGCGCCTGTCGTCGGCGGTTTGATATTCGCTACATTAGCGCTCGTGTTGAAAACTACGGGGATTGTAGAGATTACATTGGATACATCGCTACAGACGCTGTTCATGATCGCCTTCTTTACGACGATCGGTCTTGGGGCAAGCTTCAAGCTCATCAAAATGGGTGGAAAGCTCTTAGTTATCTACTTGCTCTTGTGTGGCGTCACGGTGTTCTTGCAGAACGTCATCGGTGTTTCGTTTGCCGGGTTATTTGGAATTGACCCACTTTTGGGTGTCATGGCCGGAGCAGTTTCGATGAACGGAGGACATGGCGGCGCTGCGGCATACGGTCAGACGATTGAGGACTTGGGCATTTCCTCAGCCTTGGCGGTTGGCATGGCCGCTGCCACACTTGGCCTGATTTGTGGTAGCATATCCGGCGGACCGGTTGCGCGGTACTTGATTAAAAAAAATGACTTAAAGCCGGCGTCGGGTAAAATAGAAGAGTATGTAGAGAAAGATGAGAGACCGATTAAAGAGAGGTCTCTCATGGTCCAGGTTGGCCTCCTCACGTTCTCCATGGCAGCGGGAACGTATCTAGGTGATTTGTTTACGAATCTGACCGGCTTCGTCCTACCGTCCTATATCGGGGCGATGTTCGTGGCGGTCATTGTCCGAAATCTTGCCGATCGTTTTATAAAGGGCACTGTGAACATGAGGGAGATCAACTTAATCGGTGACATTTCGCTTGCGATCTTTCTCTCGATGGCACTGATGAGCATCAAGCTGTGGGAAGTCGCGGATCTCGCACTACCACTCATCGGCATTATACTCATCCAGGTTATCGTCCTCGTCTTGTATGCCATCTTTGTAATGTTCCCAATGCTTGGCAAGGATTACGATGCGGCTGTTATGATCTCCGGATTCTTAGGCCACGGGCTGGGTGCAACACCGAACGCAATGGCGAACATGGCCGCGACCGTGAGCAAGTATGGTCCTTCACGGACGGCGTTCCTGATCGTGCCAATTGTCGGTGCGTTCCTGATCGATGTTGTATTTAGTGCGCCGATCATTATCACGACCATTAACTTGTTGAAGTGAGTTATTGGAATGACTGTTTCTAGATAACTATCTCTAGTTTAATAAAAAAAGCTTCCAAGCCCTTGTCTATCGGCTGGAAGCTTTTTTGTATAGATAAGGATGAGGAGATTTATTTAATTTTGAATAGTACCCACGCTTTCTCTGTTCCAAAACTCGTCCTTTTCTGAACACGCCTCCATTTGAGTTGAAACGAAATTTTTGTTCCCCGTGTCACAAACAATTCTAATACTATTCAGAATTTTTTTTAAATTGTTTCTGACATAGACAATCTTCACTTAAAATACTATATCTGCTGAAAGAGATGATGTCATTCGTTCCTGCATCATCTTTTTGATATGTGTTCTTCCAACTTTCGAGGCTTTTCTTCCAAATGTAATACGGATTCTTCCAACTTTTTAAGTTATTCTTCCAAACGTTAGGTTTTGTCTCTGAAACAACTCGAACACTATTCGGAATGATTTTTTGTCCCCGTGTCAGAAACAAACATGAAAATTCAAACATTCGCGATTGTTTGAATTAACGTGAATGTTTCTAACACAGGGGAATTTTTTAAAACTCTGCCCACTTAAAGTGATTCCAGTTCAATGGAACCACTAATTTTTAAGGACATTTTTGTTTTGGTAGTTGATAGCGTACGTTCAATTGCCCGACCATGTTTAGAAAGAGACTCGACAGGATGGTTGGATTCACTTTGTTGTTTTTCCGCGACAATTGAGAAACACTGATTGAAGAGAATCCAAAGGCGTTCTGTAAATTTCCATCTGCAATGGCAGCTTCCATAGCATGAGTCCTTTTTATTATGCCTTCATTTAATTTTTGAAAATTATATATATATTTTCAATATTGTATTTTTATTAATACAACGCTAGTATGAATAGTTGTAATTAGAATTAATTGTAAAGGAAATGATTTTTTAATGAATACGGAAGCAAAATACTGCCGGGATTCAAGAGTTGTTAGGACCAGTCGAGTTTTCCCGAACGATGTAAATAACCACAACACACTATTCGGTGGGCGCTTAATGAGTGATATTGATCAAATCGCATCCATTTCTGCAGCTCGCCATAGTCGAGGTGATTGCGTTACCGCTTCTATGGATTCAGTAGATTTTTTGTACCCGATTCGTCCAACTGATTCCGTCTGTTTTGAGTCATATGTTACTTGGACAGGCACTTCTTCTATGGAAGTATTTGTAAAAATAATAGCAGAAGAATTGTCAACGGGAGAATGCAAAATTGCTGCAACCTCGCTAATAACGTTTGTAGCACTTGATAAGAACAATAAACCCGTACGTGTTCCGGACGTGATTCCAGAAACAAAGGAAGAGAAAAGACTTCATGAAACAGCACCAGAACGTGCCAAAATTCGCAAAATGAGAAAACAACAAAGTAGGGAATGGGCTACATTTTTAACAAGTGATTATCCGTGGAATTAAACTGTCTAAGTAAAATGTAATGAATGTTAAAATCTATAATAAGTTCACTAGTTTTGCACGAATATGGTAAACATCTGAATAGAGCTAGTGCTGTTTAGGAGTTATTTTGCACCTATTTTTAAGCGCAATTTTGCGCAACTAACTTTAAAAACCAGCAACCTTCCATGAAAAGATTGCTGGTTTTTGTATATAATTACATCCAATTGTTGATGAACTATTCTGCGATTTGAATTTTGTTCCCTGTAGTCACAAACAACTCGAACACTATTCTGAATTGCTTTGAAGTTGTTTCTGACACAGGGAATCTTCACTAAAGATAGGAAAATTCTAATATAAAAGGAGAAGAGCTCTATATGTATTCTGAAGCTATTGGCACAGAACTACATAAGTCCAACTTAAATTTCCAGCATAGATGGTCGATTTAATAAATTCGATATATATACTCGTTAATTTTTGTTCCCTGTGTCAGAAATAAACATGAAAATTCAAACATTCACGATTGTTTGAATTAACGCGAATGTTTCTAACACAGGGAAACTTCACTATTTCTGACACAGGGAGTCTTTATTAGTAAACAAAATCGGGATTGCAGTTGAGTTTGAGTACTTCTGGATCCAGGACTTCAATGCAATTCTTGGATGTTTTAATGATCCCCTGGTCGCGCAACTTTTTAAGGGAACGCGCAACCTCTAGCCTTGTCTCCCCAATCATCTCCCCGATTTCCGCCTGGGTAAGATTAATTCCCACCTTGTTCAAGTAGTGGATGTACATGTAAACGATGTTGCAGGTCTTAACGAAGGCGGAATCATAGCTGAGGGTAACCGATTCGTGCATGAATAGATTGGAGTGCATAATGACATAATCCAGCATTGTGATGCTTAAATCGGGATTCTCCTTCAGTGCCTGATAGAAATCTTTCGGTCGGATGCGGATCGTCTTGATATCGGTGATGGCAGTTATCATGAAGAAATCGACATCAATATGGAATTTTCCATCGATTGGTCTGCTTAAGGAATAGGGGCAAATAGAACCCTCCCCGTGGAAACAAATCGTCTTGCTATCTCCTTCAATGTGGTTGACCGATAATTTAAAAATACCACTCTCTACATAGTACAAGTATAAGGTATCGTGATTATTGGTTATGACACTGCCTTTCTCCAGCAGGTACCTCTCCCCAATTTCCAAGAAGAGAGCCTTAAATTCTGTAAACTGATCTTCGAAAAAAAGATTGTTTTTCCCCATACTGTTCACTCCTCCCTCTATAAAGTTATCTGTGCAATTATGCCAATTCATGACATTGAATAAAAACTCCAAACAAATCAAAAAATGAATTTATATAAGTGGATTTATTCTTTAGGATTATACAGTCACAGTATATTGCACAGGTATCTAAAATAAAAATGTCCTCATTCCGTTCATTATACTTATCTTTCTCTCCAATATCCCATTCCACTCCTAATTTTGTGAATTGTTAAAAAATGGGTGTATCAATTGATATAGAAAACGCTTTCATATTTTTGTTAATCTATGATTACTAAAGCAGTTGAAGATAGCAAATGGGGGTTACTTCACTTATATTTGCTAACCTGCTAAAAAAAGGATAGGAAGAAGGGATGGAATGGCAGTAATTTCTTTATTGTCCTTAATTATTGTAATCGCAGTGGGTGTTTACACGAAAAAAAATATAGGAATTATATCACTTGCGGTTGCAATAGTTCTAGGAATTATAGGCGGAATGTCAAGCAAGGATGTTATAAGCGGTTTTCCTACGAGTCTATTTCTGAATTTGTTTGGAATGTTTTTCTTTTTCGCGATTGCACAAAATAATGGATCCTTGGAGCTTCTATCCAAGAAACTGTTTGTATCATTTGACCGTTATGCTGTCGTGTATCCTCTTATAGTCTTTATAGTAAGCGCTCTCATAACGGTTGTCGATCCTGGTGGCTTGACTGGTTATGTGGTGTTACCTGCCATTACTATGAGTGTTGGTTACCAGATGGGCTTCAATCCCATTATGATAGGCGTTCTGACTATCTTTGGTGCGAACGCTACGCTTATGACACCGGTAGGAGTGTTTGGGAATACTGCCAACTTGATTGTCAATGATGCTGGTTTTCCTAATTATGCGACACAAATCCTACTAAATGGTGTAATCATGTTCTCTATCGCAGGGATTTTAGTTTATATTGGTTTCCGCGGATGGAAGAGAAACCAACAGGTTGACGGCACGTTGTCTTTGGAAGGTAATGCAGGGCCACTCGATCTCCCAGCTTTCAATGGCCAGCAAAAATTGACCTTGCTGATGCTGATCTTGATGATTCTTGCCATCATGTTCTTAAACACACATGCGGGACTCACGGCGCTTGTTTTCAGTATAATCCTGCTGTTGGCTAAGGCTGCCGAGGAAAAAGATGCCTTTCTCGGTGTTCCCTGGGAAACAATATTCCTATGTATAGGAATTGGGAACCTCCTTAGTGTTATTGATACGATGGGCGGATTAACCCTTTTAAGTAGTGTGTTATCTTCCATTTCTTCACAGTGGACATTAGCACCTTTACTTGGTATTACTTCATCGATTATGTCCTTCTTCTCACTAGCGATTGCGGGACCTATTCCCACTTTGATCCCCTCCATTCCAGTGTTGAATGTATCGAACGGTAATCCGTTCATGGAGATTGAATTGATCAGCACAGTTATCAATGGTGGGTTCACGGCTGCCATTAGTCCCTTGTCACTAGGTGGCGCAATGGTTTTGGCTGCTTATGGAACATTATTCAAACCTAGCGTTGAAGAAAGAACGAAAGTCTTTAATAAGTTGTTCCTAGTGGCAATCGTGATTTCCATTATCGCTGGAATCCTGACAAATACCGGTATATATAGAATAACTGCAGGGTTATAATCCTCCTTACTCTATTTCAATCAGCTATCAATCTTAATGACACAATAGTATGAAGGTTTTGTTCTTAACTAGATAATACGAGGAGGAATAAAAATGAATAGAAGTATATTAAAAGGTATGTATGATGTGCATGTGCACTGTGGACCATCGACAGCAAACAGAGCAGTGGATGCTGCCGAGATGCTGAAGTTGGCGGAAGAAGTCGGTTATGCAGGATTCGTTGTAAAGGATCACTATATACCAGCACTCTTGGGAACGAAAATGGTGGACAAGCATTTAGGAAACGGCACCTGTAAGGTTTACGGATGCCTGGTTCTGAATAATTCAGTTGGTGGCCTTAATGTCAATGCTGTGGATAAAGCCAGACAAATGGGCACGGCAATGGTTTACCTTCCGACCGTTTCCTCAAAAACTCATATCGACGGTCACAAAGATTCAGGATTTGTTGGTGGAGCAGGCAGCTCGGATGTAGAGGAAGAGCCAATCGTTATCGCCGATGAAAATGGAAATCTTAATCCTAAAGCTGTGGAAGTAATTGAGTACTTGGCCAAGCATGATATGGTATTGGCAACCGGACATGGCAATGAAATTGAAGTGGACGCTACAGTCAAGAAAGCCTTTGAACTGGGGATGAAACGTGTCCTAGTAACGCACCCGCATTATCAAGTGGGTGCAACTATTGAAGATATGAAGAGATGGGCAGAAATGGGTGCCTATATTGAGATTAACGCCTGTGTGTTTAAAGATAGCGGTTCGAAAGTGGAAGCAGTAGTGGATCTGTCCGTGGCGAAAGAGATGATCGATGCTTGTGGTGTAGACCGCATCATTATCGATACCGACTATGGTCAGGCTGTTAATGGCTCACCGATAGAAGGTATGTATAATTTCGTCAATGCCCTGGAAAAACATTTTGGAATCACTGAAGAAGAAATTAACATCATGACCAAGGAAAATCCGAGAAAGCTCTTCAATTTTCAATAATGACAAGCAAGTAGCCCTAAAAAATAACGATATATAACAGGAGGAAATAAAAATGACAAAAATTGATTACGGTAATCTGGATAACCTACCTTGGCAATTTGTGAGAGAAGGCATCACGCGAAAAGTATTCGGGATGGGAGCAGAACACATCAACACCACAATCAATAGAGTTGAAAATGGCAACGAGAAGAACCCGCATACGCATGAAGAGAATGAGCAGATTGCATTTATTTTGGAAGGTGAATGTGACTACTATGTAGATGGTGTTCCTTACCGCATGACTAAAGGTTCTTGGATTACTGTTCCAGCTGGTGTGGAGCATTATATTGAGGTCTACGATAGCCCTGTACCAGTCCTTAACATGGATATCTTCTATCCTCTAAGAGAAGAGTACAATGAATCTTACGGTAAATTCATTGAAAACTACCGTAAGTAAATACCAATCTATGCTTAGCTAATTAGATATTGTTATCTACGGTGGTTCAAAGGAGAGAGTATATAATGAAGATGCGTAATTTGGTCAAAGAGAAGCTTGCGAAAAACGGGCATGTTTTGGGTGCGTTCGTCGCTTCTGGCTCACCGACTAATGTAGAGATTTTAGGACTTAATAATTTTGATTTTGTCCTTATTGATATGGAACATGCCCAAACCGATATGGAAACCATGGTGAATATGATACGAGCTGCGGAACTATATGATATGGCACCGATCGCCCGCGTTTATCATCCAAATGATGGTCCTATGATGTCCCGAATGCTGGATGTTGGAATTCATGGTTTGATGATCCCCATGGTGGAAACTAAAGAACAAGCACAATATATTATTGAACATATGAAGCTTGCCCCTCTAGGTAAAAGAGGGATGGGTGCTGGGCGCGGACCAAGATGGGGATGGTATGAGAATTACAACAAAGGCGAAGTGAACGATAACACCTATGTCATCATGCAGTGTGAAACTAGGAAGGGTGTCGAAAATATTGAAGAGATTTGCCAGACACCAGGTCTTGACTGTATCTTTATTGGAACCGCTGATTTATCGCAGGATATGGGCTCTTTTGGCGACAATAACAACAAGGAGTTACAAGCTGCGATTAATAAGGTACTGGATGCCTGTAAGAAGCACAATATCGTACCCGGTATCGTCACCGGAACGGCGGAAGAAGCAGCAAAACGAATTCAACAAGGTTTCCAATTTGTTTCCATCATGAATGACCTCGGATTCTTCAGAAGCCAGACTAAAAACCAAATCGATGCGGTTAGAAATAGTCTGTCGGAATAACGGTAAAAGTGATGTAACGGTTTCTATAATTGCTTCAGCTGTCTTAGGTGAAAACTTTGAATGTTAACATGATACATAAGCGGATCAGTTTATAAGCTGATCCGCTTTTGAATTTTGTTCCCTGTGTCATCTTTTTGATATGTATTCTTCCAACTTTCAAGGCTTTTCTTCCAAATGTAATACGGATTCATCCAACTTTCCAAGTTATTCGTCCAAATGTTAGATTTTGTTCCCTGTTGGCAGCACAACAAAAATGAAAGGAGGAACCCCTGAACAACTTCAGGGATTCCTCCTTTTGAATTTTTTCCCTATGTCACAAACAACTCGAACACTATTCTGAATTGCTTTGAAGTTGTTTTTAACACAGGGAATCTTCACTCTATTTTTCAACTATTTCCAAAGCCGCTATAAATAAGCTTACCAATTCTGGATCAAATTGACTGCCTGCATTTTTTCGCAATTCTTCTGCTGCAGCTTTCGGTAACAGAGCACTGCTATACAATCTTTCACTGATCATCGCATCATAGGCATCCGCAATAGCAATGATTCTTGATTCAAAGGGTATTCCTTTCCCACTTAAGCCTCTGGGATAACCTTTCCCATCCCATCTTTCATGATGGGATAATACATACTCTGCTATTTTCGACATATCATTGGCTGTACTAAGAATTCTATAACCTATTTCTGAATGGCGCTTAATTTCTTTCCACTCACTGCAAGTAAGTTTATCTGGCTTATTGAGTATGTTTTCATTTATAGCTATTTTGCCTATATCGTGAAGTAATCCTGCTGTTTTGAGTTCCTCAATTTGATATTCAAACAATTCAAGAACTTCTCCCATTCTTTCGCATAGTTTTGAAACTCTTTGGGAGTGTTCTTCCAACCTTTTATTTTTTTCATGAAGCGTCTTAATAATCATATCAACTGCATTTTTCCTCATACTTTGACTTTCAATAAGTTTATTATTATACATATGTTCTTCTGATTTTTTGAATACATCTTGAATATTATCGTCCTCATTATTCTTAGTTTCATAACCAAATGAAATAGAAATATTAATTGAGCCTACTTTTTCTAGTAATGACAGTTCAGTGATACGTTTGATAATTATCTCTGCTTCAAAAGCATCCGTTTTAGGTAGTAGAATAACAAACTCATCCCCACCCATCCTGAAAATAATATCATCAGCCCGGCAGCCTTTTTTAATTACTTCTGCAACTTTTTTCAACAACTCATCACCCATCGCATGTCCAAAGGAATCATTGATTAGCTTTAAACCATTTACATCTCCCATTACCATAGTCAAAGGTAAGTCTCTTGTTGTATCAAGTCTCTCTAACTCTATTTCGTAAAATCTTCTATTATATAAACCTGTTAATTGGTCATGATAGATAAGATATAAAACCTCTTTATTTTGAACAGCAAGCCTTTCATTCGCAATAATTAACTCTGCCGCACGTTTATCTTTCTCTTCATTCTGAAAGATCAGCTCTTTATTTGCAATCACTAACTCGGCTGCACGATCTGCTTTTTCTTTATTTTGAAAGACCAGCTCTTTATTTGCAATCACTAATTCGGCTGCACGATCTGCTTTTTCTTTGTTTTGAAAGGCCAGCTCTTTATTCGCAATCACTAATTCGGCTGCACGGTCTGCTTTTTCTTTGTTTTGAAAGACTAGCTCTTTATTCGCAATCACTAACTCGGCTGCACGATCTGCTTTTTCTTTGTTTTGAAAGTAAAAATCATTCCCCATATAGTACTACACTCCAATTTTTTAGTCGGTTTTCCATGCTTCTAAGCGTTTATTCCCTGTATCAGAGACAACTCGGACACTATTCTAAATGTTTTCCAAGCTATATCTTACCCAATGGAAAGTATTTAGAACACCAAAATACTTTATTCCCCATTTTTCATTAAATCCATACCAAAATTTGTTATCAATACAGTATTGGTACATCCCTTTTGCAGTAGACATAGGATCGTCGCCAGCTTCTTTTAAACATTTCGGGCATATCCAAGCATCAGATTTTTTTAATTTGAAGTGATTTATATTCCTATTGTGATCTATTCTTTATATGAACTTTTAGAGTTTCTTGAGAATTGGATACTTAATATAATCTAAAATAATTAAAGCCTTCGAAATTATATATCATTATCTGTATTTTACCATTCATTTAACGGTTTTTTAGTCGTATTATGTCGATTAATGCGTAAAATAGGACACATTTCTCACTGATAATCCCATATCCTATCTTTAAAAATTATGAAGTATATGTATGATTCACCTAGAATCAACATTCCTAAAAGAAAATCACTGAAATTAAAACCGCGAAAACCAGAATTTATGTTCCCTAATTCAAACACTATTCTGAATTTTTCAAGTTGTTTCTGATACAGGGTGTTTTCACTAAATCTAATACTTTTTCAAGTAAATTAAAAAGACTTAAGCCCTATCTCATAAGGACTTAAGTCTTTTATTTATTTTTCTTCCCTGTATCAGAAACAACTCGAACACTAGTGACGAAGATTTTCATCTCCATCACTCTCCTACTTTAAACTGACAGTGTAACCATCTCATAAGAGGAAGAAATTAAAGAAGTCACTTTTACTGGCACAAGCCCTGATATATCATTTAATTTCATCGGACTGAAAGTGTATATCTCATTTACCGTTTAAAATCGCATATATTTTTCCTTTGTCATCTGTAAAAAAGCAGTTGCTGCTGGTGACAATAGTGTGTTTTTCAAATAGCTAATAACCACCTGATTTTTAAATACAGGATTCCCTAGAGTAAAGAGATTTGCTTCTGTTTGAATTTTATCTCGTTCTATAACACATTCCGGAATAATCGTTAAGCCCAATCCATTATTAGATAGTCGAAATGCATTTTCAATATTTTGTGTTTCAAGAACAATTTCTGGCACTACTCCATAATAATCCAAAATTTTATCTGTCAATCTTCGTAAACCAAGACCAGGTTTCAATAAGACAAAACGTTCATGATTCAAAAACTTCGGATTAAAAGGGATGTGTTTAGGTTCTTTATACTTAGAATCATGTAACCGATGACCCTTTGGAACTAATAGATAAAGATTTTCTTCATATAATTTTTCATAATCCAGTTCAGGATTTGTAATAGGCAACATATTTAAACAAATATCAATTTTGTTCTGTAAAAGTAAGGATTCCATTTCCGAAGCTGATTCTTCTACAAGCTCAATTTCCAACCCTGGGTAGGCTTTGATGAATTCAGGAAGAAACTGATAAAGTGTATAAGAAGCCAAAATGGGGTTAATCCCCAGTATAAGTCTTCCCTTTTTAAAATCAGAAATAGCTTCAAACTCATGTTTCATTTTCACATACTTTTCTTCAATTTCCTTCATATAAGATAGGTAACGTTCACCAGCATAAGTAAGTGTCAACGGTGTCACTTGACGTTTCACAAGTTCAACCCCAAGTTCCAACTCAAGATTTTTAATATATTTACTTAAGTAAGGCTGTGAGATAAAAAGAGCTTTCGCTGCTTGAGAGATATTGCCATATTGAAAAATTGTATCTAAATATAGAGCTGATAAGTCTTTCATATAATGCCCCCATTTACCTATAACAGTTTCATTATAATAGATTACAGCGAAAAAGCACACAGTGAGGATCTAATGGATCAAGCAGCCAGACAAGAAATTCAACCCGTTGTAGTGCATCCGCAAAATCGGTAACCGATCTGGCTTTCATTTAAAAATAACAGCAAAAAAAGCCACTTCCCATTTTTTTAGTGAGAAGTGACTTAATGAATATTAAATAATTATGAAATGATAAACTTCACAAAAATTACATACCACCAGTTACAGGGATTGATTCACCTGTAATAGCAGCAGCACCTTCTGAAGCTAAGAACACAGCAGTTTTACCGATTTCTGATGGTTCAAGTAAACGTTTCATCCATTGTTTACCTAAGATATGGTGAGCTACTGCTTCTTCTTCAGTAGTGCCGTCTTTTTCAGCTAAAATTGGAATTTGTTTTTCAATTAATTCAGTACGTACTGGACCTGGCTCGATTGTGTTACAAGTGATACCGTTCATTGCGTTTTCTAATGCAACAACTTTAGTGAAACCAGTTTGTCCTGCTTTAGCAGCACAGTAAGCTGATTTGTAAGCATCCGGAATACGACCGTGAGCAGATACGATGTTGATGATACGACCGTAGTTTTGAGCTTGCATTGATTTTAATGAGTGTTTTGTCATTAAAAATGTACCTTTTAAGATAACATCGTTTAATAGATCCCATTTTTCTACTGGGAAGTCTTCTACTTTAGAGATGAATTGTAAACCAGCGTTATTTACAACAACGTCTACTGATCCACGCTCAGCGATTACTGCGTCAATAGCAGTTTTTACACTAGTTTCGTCAGCTACGTTTACTTTGTAGCCTTTTGCATTGCCTAATTTTTCTGCTGCTGCCATAGCTGCTTCTTCATTAATGTCGAAGATGGCAACAAAGTCACCAGTTGCAATAAATTCTTCCGCAATTGCATAACCGATACCTTGCGCTGCACCTGTGATTAATACTGTACGATTTGTTTTCATGAGTAATAGCCTCCATTTTTATGTTATATTTCTGTATTAATATTTTTCACTGGGGAGAGACTCTAAACTTTCTCCCCAATGAATTTGTTAATAAAATGTTATACCCAATATTAATGCCACGATTAGTGCGAAAGTGATTGGCAATGTCATACTTAAAAATGCATACTTAAATGAATTTTTATGATTCAATCCTGCTAAAGCAAACAATGATAATATTGCACCAGAATGTGGTAATCCAGTCAATACAGACGATGCAATTGCCGAAATTCTATGCATCGCATCAGGGTTCACACCCATATCTAAATAGGTCTGTGCAAATGCTTCCATCGCTATTCCTAGACCACCTGATGATGAACCCGTAATTGCTCCAAGTGCGGCTGAAGCAATCGTTAAGCTTATTAATGGATTCCCAGGAATACCTAAGATGAAATCTGAAATTACCTTAAACCCTGGTGCCATTGTAATAACAACACCGAAAGCAACTGCTGCTGACGTAAAGAAGATAGGTGTAATAGACCCATTCGCACCTAAACTAAGCGCTGTTTTGTGAGAAGGAATGTATCGATGAAAAAGTACCACTGCTGCTAAAATAGCTACACCCAATCCGATCAATACGATATTATCAACTTTCATCGCACTTCCTATAAAAATGATAACGATTAATAGTAAAATTGGTAAGATACTTAAAAAGAAAGAAGGAATCTTTTCTTTCAAAGCAAGTGACTCTTCTTTTTCCTCCGCATAAGGAGCAAAAGTGTTGCCATCCGCAATGCTCTTTTTCAAAGCATATCGCATATATACAATCCCCACGATGATTGCAACTAGTGATGCAACAATCCCCATTAATGGTGCTGCAGTTAGAGTTGTACCTAAGTATTTGGTTGGAACTACGTTTTGAATGGATGGTGTTCCCGGCATCATCGTCATTGTGAATGTTCCAATTCCTATAAATATTGGAATAACGACTAAATTCCATGCAATGTTCAACTCTTTAAACAACGGCTTCGCTAATGGAATAACAACAAACAATACGACAAACAAACTAATTCCGCCGAATGTTAAAATTGCACTAATAACTAAAATGGCGACTAATACAGAAAAAGGTTTTTCCGTTCCTGTAATGGATAATACTTTTTGCGCTATTGCTTGCGCTGCCCCACTTTTTTCAATATATTGAGCTAAAATTGCGCCTAATAAAAATACTGCAAAATAGTTTATTATAAACCCTGCTAAACCTGTCATAAATGAGCTTTCATTTCCTATTAAAGAAGGAAAGAAGTTCATACCATTTGTCACAATTACAACAATTGCTGCAAGTGGTGCTATGAAAACGATGCTATAACCCTTCATTGCTAGAATGACGATCAGAGCAATCGCAATTAAAATACCTATTGTACCCATTCTCTTTTTTCTCCTTTGTAAAGATTTGTTTGTGACAAAACTTCATCATATTTGTGGACATTTGATGTCTAAACACATTATTGCACAATATACCTCGTATTCGAAGTAATAATAATGTTATCGCTTTCATAACCAAAATGTTATATTGATATCAAAGCGTTGGGAGACATGGCTTCTGATTTATTATATTTATCAGTCAGTTTACCGAATCAATTCTTTAGTCCTATGGTTTTTAAGTGAATATATGAGGAAAAAAACGGTGAATAATAACTTTCATATCCGAACTTAGATGGTTATGCACTAGACCAGTTTTCAATATTAGGGAAAAGTATGGATATTACTAATATACGAGGGGTATCATGATGGAAAAAACTAATTTAATATATGTCTACTTGATCATTGCTTTTGTCTTATCGAACATCCCTTTTTTGCATTCATTGATCAAAGGAAATGCTCGCGTATCGAGGGTTATTCATGCCATTGGAATGAGCGTAGCTTTAGCGAATACGATGGTACACGAAAGCAGTCATGGACTTATGGCGTTCTTAACAGGTGGTAGAATTAGAGGTATCACGTTATCTGCAGATACATCCGGACTAGCAGAAACAACTTCTAATTCAAGAATAGCTAGGATTTTGGTTTCCTATGCAGGATATACGGGATCTTCACTAGTTGCCGTTGGACTATTCTACCTTCTCTTTCTTGGTGAATATGCATGGATCATTTACTTCTTTGTTATACTTTCAGCAATTAATTGGTTGTTTTGGGTTAGAAATATGTACGGCTTTTTATGGTTAACCTCCTTCATCGGAATAATGGTTTTCTTCCTATTTAAAGATTTTGGCATCTTATTAATGCACATAAGTATTTTCTTATCTTGTATGGTCCTCGTGCAATCCATAATAAGCGCATTTGTCATTTTGAAGTTAAGTATCACCAATAGAAAAGATGCTGGAGATACGACAAACCTTGCAAAGTTCACATATATTCCAGCTTTATTTTGGGGCTTATTGTTTTTTGTTCAATCCATAATCGCCGCTTATTTTATTACAAGACAGTACATATTCTTTTAAATTATGTCCCTGGGTCAGAAACAACTTGAACTGAGGTGACTGGCACGTTTGGACTATCTATATCAAAAACCATTAAACATACTCATTTATTGATTAAATGAGTATGTTTAAGCAAAGATGAACACATTACTTTTTTAAAAGGGGACATTTAAATTAGATGCGTATATATAATTATGAATTGTTAAAAATGTTAATGCAACCTATGGAAACCGTTCATTTAATTGCCAAAATTAATGAATATAAAGGAAAGCAAGAACTATATAAGCAGCAAGCGGCACAAATTTTGGATACTTTAAAAAATATGGCTATTATCCAATCCACAAAAGCATCCAATGCGATTGAAGGTATCATTATTACAGATAGTCGTTTAAAGAGCATTATGGAAAGTAAAACAGATCCACTTGATCGTTCAGAAGGTGAAATTGCTGGGTACCGTGATGTTTTACAATTGGTACACGCCTCCTACGAAGCCATTCCTGTAAATGCAAACGTTATAATGCAGTTACACAAAGAATTGTATCACTATATTCCAATGGAAGGCGGTCGTTGGAAAAATGCTGATAACGTCATTAGCGAAACTTATCCTGATGGAACAAAACGAATTCGATTTGAACCTGTTTCGGCGTTTGAAACACCTAGAGCAATGGAATTTCTTTGTCAGGAATTACGTGAACGACTAAATAAAGAGGATGTAGAACCACTGATCTTGATTAGTGTCTTCATATTAGACTTTTTATCCATACATCCATTTAACGATGGCAATGGACGGATGGCACGTCCCCTTACCCTTTTATTGCTTTATCACTGTGGTTTTGAAGTTGGCCGTTATATTAGTTTAGAAAAAATTATTGAAGATACGAAAGAACGATATTATGAAACGCTGCGCCAATCTTCGCAGGACTGGCACAGTAATCAGAACAATATTTCCCCTTGGATCAACTACTTACTCATGACATTTATTGCAGCCTACAAGGAATTAGAGGAACGAGTTGGCGTTATCGAAACAAAAAAAGGAAATAAATCTGCACGTGTCTGCCAATTTGTGGAGTACAAAATTGGTTTCTTCACAAAAGCAGACATTCGACAAGCTTGCCCCGATGTCAGTGAAGCTACCATTAATCGTGTTTTAAATGAACTAAAAGAAGCGCAACTCATTATGCCAGATGGACTTGGGAGAAATGCTAAGTGGAAGAAACTTTAAATTTGGTGTTCTGCATTATTTTTGGGGCTTAGTTTAGTGAAGCTACCCGGTGTTAGCCACAAACCCGCTGAGCATTTGAGTCTAACATTGGGTACAATTTAATTCACTTATATAAAAAAATCTTCAAATTTTCTTTGTTATCGATAGTAGCCAGCAAAACATTTTTTATTTCCGTTTGATATTGCATTTTTAAGTTTGAAACTACCCATTGCTCGTCCTTATTAATATGTTGTAACTCCTTTAATTCCAATTTTCCATCCTTTATGATTAGCTTTGGCAGATCAAAGGGCTCTGTTGCTAACTGATAGTTTGCAGGGGTAAGCGGATTATATTTGGGATCTAAGAATACAGAAATTTTTCCGTCTGCCTCCCAGATAGCCAGTGCCACCTTCTTCACATCTTCTACTTTTTCCTCCCGTAGCTCTTCCAATAACACATCAATGGATATTCTTGCTTTTTTTAATCCCTTATAAATAATTTCTCCATCCTTCACAAGGTTGATTGGCGGAGCCGTAACGAGTTTTCTAAACCATGGCCATTTTAGAATTAGAAAAACACCGCCAAGGTATAAGGAAACCAATACAGTGGTTGAAATAACAGAACCTTTTAGCCCAAGATTCTCATCAGATAATGGGTGCGCAATAATATTCCCAATGACTAAGGCTATAACAAAATCTAGAAGTCTTAGTTGGGAGATGGCACGTTGACCCATAGCTTTAGCAACAATTACTAAAAAGACAAATGCTACAACAGCGCGAAGAATCCACTCAATCGAAGTTAGTGTTTCCTGACTTTGAAAAAAATCCATAGGACACATCCTTTTCTCACAAAACCTACTACTTAGTTTGCACGGATGTTCTTTTACTAGTCATAATAAGGAGATAAATAAACAAAGATCGGAACATAATTTTCCAAAAGGAGTTATAGTATTATAGAATAAAAACTTTTGGATAAAAGGAGAGCAAAATGAAAAGCATATTGTATAAGTATATGTCTAAATTCACTTCTCTTACCGAAGAACAACAACTGACCATCGCCAATGAAATTAAAATCGACGAATTTAAAAAAGGAACAACCCTTCTTAGACAAGGAGATGTTCCTACTAAATGCTATTTTGTGTTAAAGGGATGCATAAGGCAATATTCTGTAAATGAAAATGGAAAAGAAGTAACGTCCAATTTTTACACGGAAGAACAGGCAATTGCTGTTTTCAATAATCATAAACTAGACAAATCATCCGAATACACTTTTGCGTGTCTAGAGGATTCAATATTGGTTGTAGGAGATTTAGACATGGAACAGGTCATGTATACCAAACATACACAATTGGAAATAATGACCCGAAAGATGATCGAAGAAAACTTTGGGAAAGTACAAGAGGAGTTTGCTACATTTATCGCCTCTACTCCTGAAGAACGTTTGAAGACGTTATTACTAAAAAGACCTGAACTAATTGATCGCGTACCGCAACATCAATTGGCAAGCTATCTTGGAATTACTCCAGAATCATTAAGTAGAATAAAAAAACGCTTAGAAGTAGATAGCAAATAAGAGGAAGTCACGACTTTTTCGTGACTTTTCCACCTTTGAATAACAGCCATAATCCAAATCCTAACTCCCCTACGATCATCGGTACATTAAAAATAAGTTCCATTGTTGAGATGATATTTTGTTCGATAAGTAATGCTTTGCCTAGATGAATAACGATATAGCCTATCGCAGCAATTACTAACAAAATAGAAAAAATTTTAGGGATACTATAGGATTGGAAAGCAATCCACCCCACCACTAGTAGATGCACACCAAAAACAATTAATCCAACAGACCAAATCACCTCAAATGCTTCCAAGTAAAATGTAACATTTGCTTGAAATTCACCTGTTACTGATCCAGTATTTACGAGCAGTAATACAAAGAGCAAATTTAAAATGGCAATACCTAATATTGTTGCATACGTAAGGCGCAACCATGAAGACAGTAATGCTAACGCCTGATTAACTGGCTTTAGGAAAATATAAAATGACCAGGCAACAATTACGTCCAGGATCAAGACAACAATCCACCCTACTATTTCAGCTTTGAACAGCATAATGGATGAAGTGACACTCTGATATGTTGTGCTTACATCACCATATACGACCAGGCTATTATGGACATATCCATAAGAAAATCCTGCAACAAGGGCCATAATGATAAGCGCGATGCCCGAAGTAATAGCAGCTGTTCTCAAATTCATTTCATTCTTTGGTGAACTAATAATAAAATACCCTCCTATTATTGTTTTAATTTTATTGTAATAGAAGGGTTAATATGTTTCATTGACTTAAATCAAGACTAGTAAAAGTGAAGTTTTTATCGATTGAACAGGAGATGATTTTTTGCGTTTATGGCATCAGAGTTTACTAAGCGTTTTACCAAAATCCCAGCTGTTAGCACAGTGGCGTGAATTAAATAGTATTTTTGCAAAGGAAAACCGTCATATTTTGATTAATTATATTTATGACTATTCAAAAGATGATTTGTTTACCTATACCCAAATGGTTCTGCATGAAATGCGCTCACGCGAAATAAATATTCGCACGGTTGATAAAATGGAACGTTACTTCGCAGATGGACCTTTTGAGAAGGTAACCCATCCATTCGTGCACCATCACAACAAGGAATATTTTGAGATATGTTATTTTAATCTAAAAGAAAAATTTATGCGCGGACAGAAGGATTTTGATACGGAGCGCTTTGAGGCTTTGAAGAAGATATATGAAACGATGGAGTGAGACATTAAACGGGAGAAAAAGCGTAAAGCCCCAGTTCCCTGGAGCTTTACGCTTTTTCTAATGGCTCAAGTAAAATACTCTAACTTCGCATTCGGAAAGTACTTTTCCATATAGCCGTATAGATGAGACTTTATTTCATCCTCTTCGTCCTTTTGGTAAATATACTTACCGATTCCATACTTGCCCCATTTGTAACGTCTTTTTTCTTCATCTAACTCCAATTTTGTCTTCGGATAATTCTTTTCAATCACTTTTTTCGCAGGTTTCGTAAATCGATGTTGAATGAATTCAAATGTAATATCATCCCTTGCATCTTGCGGTAATTCCTCGTCCAGTCGTTCAAACATGTGACGGTAGCCTTCTTCCCAGCCATCATGAAGGTAAATGGGAGCAACGATAAATCCTAATGGGTAGCCAGCTCTTGCCACTTTCGCTGCAGCCTCAATTCTTTTATCCAGAGGAGAAGTGCCAGGCTCGAAATTTTTAATGACATAGTCAGCATTTATGCTAAATCGGAATCGCGTATTACCGTTATGTTTGGCGTCCAATAAATGATCGACAAAATGGAATTTCGTCACAAAACGTAGCCTGCCTAGTTCTGTTTGACCAATATGTTCAATTGCTCTTTTTAATGAGTGGGTCAAGTGATCAATCCCCACAATATCGGATGTACACGCAGCTTCGAACCGGGTAATCTCAGGTGCACGTTCTTCAATGTAGCGATCCGCCGCTTCGAAAATTTCCTCGACGTTAACGTAAGTTCGAATATATGGTTTGCTACCCATCGTCGTTTGCAAATAACAATAATGACAATGCCCCATACATCCTGTCGCAAGAGGGATTGCATATTCGGCTGATGGCTTAGACGTATCGAATTTCAACGTTTTTCGAATGCCTACGACTAAGGTAGATTTGGCAATACGATATTTTTGAGCGTCCGTTTCACCCGGCAAATCCCGAATTTGATTGTGCGAAGTTGTAAAGCGCGTTTCAATCCCCATTTTCTCGAACTTTTCCTTCAGTTCTTTTCCAAGCGGATAATCCAGTGCATTGGGTTCAAAATAAACAAGCTGTGGTATGAAGGGTTTATTCATAACTGCGAACTACCTAATCCATAATTATTGTCCATTTAATCACCTTTCTCTTTTTTATAGCTTGTCTTAAAAGTGAGAAATTATGAAAATGGACTTAATTTCGGGTGAGTGTTCACGAATTGACTGCTCCTGTGTAGCAAACCAAAAAGAAAGGTTAAATATTCTCGTTTGTTCGAACTAACACGAATATTTCTTAAACAGGGCCATTTTTCACGGGGTCACTTCACTTATTGGGTCAAGACTTCATTTCCGTTTTTTCTTTCGAGAAGCAGCGTTTTTCCCTTTTGGGAGCTCATGCCACCTTTTGCCCATAAATAATTCTGCCAGCGGATAAAATGTTTCCAATTCATCTAGCACCAGATCTCCTTCAAAGAAAGTTTGTTGATCGCCTGTCAGATTCTGAAATTCAAGAGCCAGTTCTTCATAAATTTACCTTCCAGGAACAACTGAAATTTGTGTTGTTCATTTATATAATACCTCCTGACATATTGCTACTATCCATTATAATTAATCGTTTTTTCATGACTATACTTCAGAGTTTCTTCTGCTCTAAAAACTTATCAAAATCATCTTTTTTAGGCTCGGACAATCGTTTCTTATGAAAAATTCCATATTGTTCACCCGCTAATTGTTCTGCTACTTGTTTGCTAACCTTTCCAGCATTCGCGAGAATTTCATGTTCATTGAACTCTAAAAAGGCATCCAGTTTTTGAATCCAATCTTTCATGTACATTGGTTTTTGTTTTTCCGCTTGTGATTCAGCATAGTCTAAATACATCGTAACAATTCTATTTAAGCCTTTTATTTCATTTTCCGTCAAGTAATTTTTTGCAACTTTGACATCCTCAAGTCTTATCTTATCGCCCTTCCAAGTTGTTAAGCCCATATTTTCTTTTGATGCATCAGCTCGTAACTTTATTAACTCTGCAGCTGTGTAACCGTGAATTGCGAAGTGAAGTTTATTTTGCACAGTTGCAAAAAACTCTCGCGTTATTTGTTCATTTGGATTGTAGTCGATTGAGGTTGCATATATGTCTGTAATTTTGTTATAAAATCGTTTCTCAGATGCACGAATGTCACGAATACGTTCGAGCAACTCATCAAAATAATCTTGTCCTAAATTACGAACTTCTTTTAATCGTTCATCATCCATCGTGAAACCTTTAACAATAAATTCATTTAAGCGTTCTGTAGCCCATTGACGAAATTGTGAACCACGATGTGAACGAACGCGATAACCTATAGCCAAAATCATCTCTAAATTGTAGAAAGTTACTTCACGTTCTACCTCTCGTGATCCTTCATTTTGAACTATCCGGTTTTTCCGAATAGTTGCTTCTTCACTAAGTTCACCTTCGCTATAAATGTTTTTAATATGTTCATTTATAGTAGATATACCTTTTTGAAATAGTTCTGAAATTCCTTTTTGTGTCATCCAGACCGTTTCACCTTCTAACCGAACTTGAATCCTAGTATTGCCACTTTCTGTTTGAAACATCAAAAAGCTTGTTTCATTTTCCATCTAATCACCCCTGCTTACTAATTTCTTTCAATTGTTTTTTGTTCCCTGTTTCAAAAACAAAGAATTATTAGCATTTCATAACCCCAATAACCTTTCCATTGATCAACACATCATCTTTCTTCATCTGAATCGGCTCATATTTTTCATTTTCGGAGATGAGAAGTATGGAGTCACCCATAGGCATAAATTTCTTCATTGTCGCTTCTTCGTCAACGATGGCAATGACAATATCCCCATTGGACGCAGATTGCTGACGATTAACGATGACGACATCACCTTTGTCAATTCCGGCACCTTTCATACTATCTCCTGTCACAATGAGTGCGAATGAGTCTAATTCTGATACTACCCATTCTTTAGGAAGTATAATGGAAGAATCATATTCGATATTAACGGTGATGGGGACACCTGCAGCTACGTTACCAATCAGCGGAACACTGCACTTCGTTTCATAGTTCACAAACATACCTGAATCTAAGTCTGTAATTTCCACTACTTCTTCATTATCCAGATCAGTGGCAACGCTATATTTTTTATGATTTTTCAAATTTACATACATTCTTCTATTCTTCGTTTCAGGCAAAAATTGCGGTTGGCATTTCGGCAGGTCATTTAGAATCTCACCAGATCGATCCATACAAATCACATTGAGCCCATCTGTGACGACTCCATATCGCACCCGTGAATCTGTATCTATATATGATTTTAATTGCTCGGCTGCATCTTTTATTCCACTTCCGAACTGTTTGACCTCGATGAACATATACGGCAGTAATTCGCCATTCACATAAATATGCACAACAATATCTACATAGCCTTTTCTAGAAAATTGCTGAACTGGAAACTCTAGCTCGAGTAGCTCGAGTGGATATCCATACGTTTTATGAAGCTCCCGAATTAACCATTGGCGCACTACTTCTTCTTTGGAATTCAAGTCATGTATTTGGTCCTTTAATTGATAATCTTGAATTCCTATAGATTGAAATGGGCGTAACTGGCAGTCGCGGTGCATGCGAAGGTACTCAAAGTTCATTTGTTTAATGAATTTGGAAGGCTTTTTAACGGAAGACATATACAATAATTCGCTTGCCCGTGTCATTCCCACATACAATAGTTTCCGCTCTTCTGACTCCATCGTCTCTTCATCATCCAGCTCATACAATTTCGAATTCGGGATAACCCCATCATTCAAATCTATTAAAAAGATGACTTTAAACTCCAGGCCTTTTATAGAATGCATGGTCACCAATTTCACTTTATCCGATTCAAAATTGGCTTCCGAAGATTGAAGAATTTCACATGCGATTCCTGCACTTGCTAACCCTTGACTCATACTCTCAATGAGTCTTTTTTCTTTTGCTACAATACATATTTCTGAAGGTAGATAATCATTCGTAAGTATCTGAATTTCTTTTAACAAAAAGCTGATTTGATCTTGGTTTGTTGTAAAAAAACGATAAATTGGCGGATGGCCATGGCGATCTATTAATGATGGTTTTACAAAGTCTATATTTGTATTAATGGTAGAATCATTTTCTATAAGCTGAAAGGCCGCCTTTGAAATTTCAGTAGTCGTGCGATAATTTTTACTAAGCATTCTCGATTTCCCACTCATATCGTACCCAATCGATGTGTAGGGTCTACCTTTTCCAAGCCATGATTGTGAATAAATACTCTGTGTATTATCTGCAACAAAAAGGATCGATGAATACGCTTTCTCCCGATAAATACATTTTATAAACTCAAGTTGTACTTTCGTCAAATCTTGGCTTTCATCTATTATAATATGCGTATATTTTCCATGATTGATTTGCTGTGCTTCCTGGAGAGCCATTAAATTCATTTGTTTAAATGTGACGTATCCCTCTTTGGCAAGCATGTCATTAAACGTTTCCATTAACTCAAAGATAGACTCACGAATATCCGAATTTTTAGATAGTTTCTGAGGTGTTCCGTTCGCTCCCGTTGCTCGTCCAATTCGATCGATTTGTTGATAAGTTTCCAAATCTTCAATTTGACATGCACTGATCCAAGTTACTTCATCCAATAAAAAAACACTATTTTTTGGCGTTATTATTTTATTTTTAGGATATTTTTGTTGCGCACTATGTATTGCCTTACCATTATCTTATGCTCTAACAAGTTATTGGAGGTTTTTAATGAAAGTTTCATACGACGCATATACTGCGTGAAGTATTTATACATAATACTATCGATCGTTACAATTTTTACCTCACTATCGTTCGAAAATAGCTTTTCATAGTTTTGTTCTTCCTCGGCAAGCTTATGATATTGATATTTGATATAATGCAGTAATGTTTTATTGTAAGTGACGAGTAGAATCGTATCCTCTTCTTCGGGACTATAGTGATTTTGTAAAAAAGAAATGCGTCTAACCGCCACAGTCGTCTTTCCTGACCCAGCAACTCCCTTAACCATCATATGTCCATTAGGCTCTAGCTCCACTATCCTTCTTTGCTCCATATTCAGTTTCATCCTGCCACCTCCGTTCTTTTAATAACTCGTAGAATCATCTTGTCTCTATATTGGTAATTGATTAGGTATATAGCAACATATTCCCAAGATCCAGCAAATACTTTGACTAGTATTAACCAAGTATTATCTTTTTACTTACATATTTCTAATTATACCGTATTTAGCTGGTTATGTTGATTACTGAATGTCTATGTTCATACATGCATACAAGCGTGAAGCGTTCTCTGAAAAACTGCGAAAACCAAAAATGAGCAAAATGGACATACAACATAATTTGAAATAAGCGCAAATACAGGAGAAAAGCCCCTTTTTGCACTTATTTACGGATAAGTCGTATGCTCAAATTGCTTGATTTTGAAAATCATTGGTAATAAATTTAGGTAAAATATTATGCGTGTGGAAATTGTAGGTGTCTATTTGTTATTGATTGTTTATAACCATGTAGGTCTTGGTATTTTTGGGGGTTCTAGGCGGATGTTTGTATTAACTTCCCACCATACTTCTTTCAGCACGTACCCACTTCGCTGCATGTGCTAATCTTCTTGAACTTGCTAGCAACTCTAGCACCAATTCATAAGTGCCGTAATTTGCTTCCACATCTAGTTGTTCATTTTCTGTGTGTTCAGATTTGTATCCTGCTGAAAGGTTTATACTTTGAATTTCGTTATGTGCCCAAACTACAGTGTCACTAGAGCCTCCTGTTGTTACTTTCCAATGCGGCATTCCTGCTTCTTTTGCGATTCTTTCTGTGACATTTCCAAATCGTTGATTACAAAATTGTTGGCCTAAATAATTAGAAGTTACGATGTCACCATTACCGCGGCGGTCGATGACAAATGCCATATTAATGTCCCATAGGAATGCTTCATTTACTTCGTAGGCTCCTACTAAACCAATCTCTTCTTCTACAGTGAAAATGTATTTGATCGTCCCGTTAAAGTCTTTTTCTGTTAGCGATTTAGCAATCGCTAGAATGACATTGATACCCGCGCGGTCATCTGCTCCTAAAATGCCTTCGCTAGATTTCCAAATGTTATTTTCTTTTAAAATTTCTCTTTCTGGTGAAATTTCTTCTACCGTATCTAAATGAGCATTCAATAAAATAGTTGGGCCATCACCGAATCGTTTGATTGCTAGGACATTTCCTGCATTATCCGTTGTTAATTTGTCCACGTAAGGTGTAATTTCGTTCATAACATGTTTGCGAATTTGTCCTTCATCTCCACTAGCACCAGGAATATTTAACAGTGTTTCTAGTTGTTCATTGAATACTTCCTTGCTTAGTACACTTGTATATTCTTTATACATTTGTTTTGCCTCCTCTAATGTGATGAATGATAAAGTTTCTCCAAATTGCGGTAATAACTCACGGCTGTTCCGAATGAAGATTCCTTGTTCATTGAATCCATATGGTAATTGGATGAAGTCGAATAGGACTTGTGCTTGATTTTTAAATTTTGCATTTTGAAAGCTGATTCTTGCAGCACGTTTCCCATGACCATCACAAGACATGACCGTCAAGCACTCTAATCGATTCAGTTGTGTCACGATACCCTTGATATAAACGTCCACTTTTGAAAGAGGCAAGTCTTTCAAGAAGTAAAGCATTTCCGTTCTACCATTCGTTAACTTTTTCAATTCCTCTACGAATTTTTCTTCTGTCACAGGCGCTGAATTAATGATTAGTTCTTTTTCATTCATATAGAAATCTACATCTAGCTGCTCCAATACCTTTCTTAAAAATTGATGATTTGCCTCATTCATTCTAAAAACAAGAAATCCCTTTTCTGTCGAAGTCATTTGAAATCCGTAACGTGTGAATAGTGATTGCCATTGTTTGTTTTGCATGTAGCATCTCTCCTCTTTGGTTTATAACCTAAGTATAGAGAAGTCACTATGACATCCTTGTCATAGGAAAATAGCATAATAAAAACTGCTTTGCCTCCGATAATAAATCAGAAGCAAAGCAGTTTTATTTATAATGAATAATCTTCACGTGCAACGATGTAGAAATCTAATGGTTCTATTTTGTACCTTTCTCTACCTGGAATTGCTTTAATAAGTGTTCGTGAATATCCACTTTCATGCAAAGCTGCATTTAACCGAACAACTCTTTGAGAATATGTATTCCACTTCAATCCAAGTTCATCGAGATCATTTAGAGATAAAGGCAAATCCTTTTTGCTCATTATTAAGAGCTGCTTTAATAAATCACTTAAAGTACCAGTTAATGGATTCCCTGCATCTTCTCCCCTTTGAACAAAAGGCCTATCTTCTACAAAACTAAGAATTAATTGCTCCCCTTCTAAGTTATCTAGTAACCTTTCATATTCGACTTTTGAAATGCCTCGTTCTCCATTATTAGTAATCATCATAAATTCAGTTTTATTTAACTCCGCTTTTAAATTACCCAATAATTTTTCGATACTAATTCCTTCTACGGGTAATGCTAACGAGTCTTTATTTAGTTTATTTGCTTCGTTTAATGCTTCTTTTGCAATTTGTGCAGCACAGTAGCCAATGTAAAGTTTGGCTTTAATAATTTGATCTTCGGACAATGGAAAATTTATATTTCCCCGTGGATACGTCTGTGCTTGAATTGCATCTTGAAAATGAGTAATTGCTAGTAACCAATTGTTTTTATCATATTGTAAAAACGCGTATCTATAGGAAGCTTCTGGATTTTCTCTATCAAGTTCTAGAATACTTTTATATTGAGTCACTGCAACATTTCTATCTTGATAAACATCGGATTTTATATGAAATGCATGGCTCATCATTTCTTTGATGTAGGAAGTTTTTTCTTGTTCATTAAATATATCGGAAATGTATTTTAATCTATTTATTTTCTTTTCTACACTACCTATTCTAATTTCATTATTTTCTTTTTTCATTTCCTCCGTTAATTGGAGTTCTAGCTGTTCAAGTTGTTCTAAACCTTTTTTTATCTGACGCGTTCTTGTCTGCCTGTTCATACAACCAGCCCCTCTACTATAAAATGGAATTATACATATTATATAGTGTTTTTATGGCCCCTGTGTCAAAACAACTCGAACACTATTTCGAATTATTTGCAAAGCACGGTCATTCACTTATTTTCAGCATCTAGCATAAGAGCTTTTTTATGGCAATCAGTTCCTTGTACTGCTTTGTAAACTGTATGTATACTTAATATGTGAATACAAATATGATGCTAGAGAGTGATTCTAATGACTTCTAAGATAAATCGTTACCGTAATAAGAGGATAATTTATTTACTAGCTGTAGTCATGATAATTTTGTTAGGCCTAGCATCCAGAAAATATAGCCACCTACTTCTGTTATTCGTAGCACAAAACTCTGGTGATATACTGTGGGCCATGATGGTCTATTTCGGATTCCGTTTTTTATTGGTGAGCAAGTCCTTATATACTGCGGTATTTTTTAGTTTAGCATTTAGTTTCGGAATTGAATGCAGTCAGCTATATCAAGAAAAATGGATCAATCAAATTCGAGGAACATCTCTCGGGGCATTGATACTGGGCAAAGGTTTTCTATTTGTGGATCTAATACGATATACAGTAGGAATTATGATTGCTGTTGTCTTGGATAGGGTGTTTGTTTGTTCCATGTATTGGAAAAAGATTCGGAACAATTTTAAAAAGTGAGCACCTAACAATTTGTTAGGTGCTCACTTTTTATTTATCTGGTCACATTTTTTTCTATCCGGTCGTATTTTTGTTTATCTGGTCACAAGTTTTTCTATCCGGTCACATTTTTTTCTATCCGGTCGTATTTTATTTTATCCGGTCACAACTTTTTCTATCCGGTCGTATTTTTTTCTATTCGGCCACAAATTTTATGTTCCTAATTTTTTTGTAATACAGGGACATTTATGATTCCATAGAAAAATACCCTTTGCGTCAAAGTCGACGCAAAGGGTATTTTTATTTATTTCTCCAGGATTATAGAGCGAATAATAAAAGACATATCTTTCGTACTTTCTAGTGAAAAGGAATTTCCCATACCATTTTGCACATCAACGACAATTTGCAAATGCTGCCAGTAAGAGTAGTTTGAGGTATGCATATAATACGGTACGTTCATTACTGTTCCTATTTGTTCATCCTGGCTACCAAGATAAAAGTCACCCTCTGTCATACAGATTGGTGAAGTCCCATCACAGCAACCTTCTGAATGAACAAATATAAGATTACCGTGTTGTTCCTGCAATTGCTTGATCAAGTCTTGGGCTGCTCTTGTTGCAATGACTTTCTCCACTTTAGAAGAAGCCCATTGATCCTTTATTGTAGCCAACTAAAATACATTTTGTTTGTTGATAATGGCCAAGCATCATTAAGTGGTTTTCACGACCGATACCTGATTGCTTGTATCCACCGAATGCAGCATGTGCTGGATATTGGTGATATGTGTTAGTCCATACACGACCTGCTTGTACTGCACGACCTGCACGGTAAGCAATTTCGCCACTACGTGACCATATACCAGCACCTAAGCCGTATATTGTATCGTTTGCAATTTCAATTGCATCGTCAAAGTCTTTAAATGTTGTAACAGCTAGTACTGGTCCAAATATTTCTTCTTGGAAGATGCGCATTTTGTTATTACCTTTGAACACAGTCGGTGCCACATAGTAACCTTCAGATTGATCGCCGTCTAATTTGTTTTGGTGACCGCCGATTAATAATTCAGCGCCTTCTTCTTTACCGATTTCAATATAAGAAAGGATTTTATCCATTTGTTGTTTAGAAGCTTGTGAACCCATCATTGTTTCAGTGTCTAGTGGGTTACCAATTTTAATCGCTTTCACACGCTCTAATACTTTTTCCATGAATTTATCGTAAATTGATTCATGTATTAATGCACGTGTAGGAGCTGTACAAATTTCACCTGAGTTAAGGGCAAATAATACGAATCCTTCAATAGCTTTGTCTAAATACTCATCATCTGCATCCATTACGTCAGCGAAGAAGATATTTGGTGATTTACCACCAAGTTCTAAAGTGACAGGAATAATGTTTTCTGTTGCATATTGCATAATTGAGCGTCCTACAGCTGTTGAACCAGTAAATGCAATTTTAGCGATACGTGGGTTAGATGCAAGTGGTTTCCCAACTTCTAATCCTGTACCTTGAACGATGTTTAATACACCTTTTGGTAAAATATCTTGGATTAACTCAATTAATACACACATAGAAGCTGGTGTTTGCTCAGCCGGTTTCATAACGATGCAGTTTCCTGCCGCTAATGCTGGAGCAATTTTCCATGATGCCATAAGTAGTGGGAAGTTCCAAGGAATAATTTGACCAACAACGCCTAGTGGTTCACTGTAGTGATAAGCTACTGTATCACCATCGATTTCACTAATGCCGCCTTCTTGTGCACGAATAACACCCGCGAAGTAACGGAAGTGATCGACCATTAAAGGAAGATCCGCATTTAATGTTTCACGTACTGCTTTACCATTGTCCCATGTTTCAGCAACAGCAATTGTTTCAAGATTTGCTTCAATACGATCCGCAATTTTATTTAAAATTTGTGAACGGTAAGAAACTGTAGTTTTACCCCAAGCATCTTTTGCAGCGTGTGCAGCATCTAGTGCTAGCTCAACATCCTCTGCTGAAGAGCGTGGTACAGAAGTAAATACTTTACCTGTTACTGGAGATATTACATCTAGGTATTGCCCTTTTACTGGTGCAACCCATTCCCCGCCAATGAAATTTTGATATTGTTCTTTAAAGTTTACTAAAGAACCTTCTGTATTTGGATTTGCATATATCATCGTATAGTTCCTCCTAAGATTTGTATGTGTATGTGTATTTGTCATGTAATAAACAAGTAGTAGAAAGTATAAAAATCCCACTACTATTTTAGTATACTACTATATTTAGTAAACGCTTTCTTTTTCAATTTTCTAGAAATTTTATGTTCCCTGTGTCAGGAAAAACTCGACTAAAATTCTGAATCGCTTGTAACACAGGGTCACTCAAGAGTGATATAATTATGTTTATATTCTGAATTCAACTACAATTCTACTAAAGGGGTGCTATAAGATGGAGAATACTTTACAAAAAGGCAAGGTAGAAAAGTTTTTACAGTTAAACAAAAGCTATATTAATGGTCAATGGGTCGATGGGGACGGAAATGAAACTGTTACCATTTTGAATCCTTATAACAATAAAACATTAACAGAAGTACAAATTGCGTCTAAACAACAAGTGGAAGAAGCGTATATATATGCTCAAGATGCGCATTTAGAGTGGGGAGAAAATGCAGCATTACGCAAAGACGTGTTCCAAAAGGCCGCGAAATTTTTTGAAAATAACAAAGAAGAGATTCTGCATCTATTAGCTATTGAAACAGGTAGCGCACCGTTTAAAGCATAGTTAGAATATAATATTACACTAGGGATTTTTAAAGCTTATGGCAGTATTATTGATAAAGCCTATGAAAAATGGAATCCAGATACCGAGTTTATGCCAGGTAAAGTAAATGAAATTCATCGCTTACCTTTAGGCGTTACTTCATCTATCGCGCCGTTTAACTTCCCTCTTTACTTATCATTACGAGGGATCCTGCCAGCCCTAGCTCTAGGAAATGCAGTAGTTCATAAAGCGGATATTCAAGTTGGAATCGTTTCGGGTTCATTAATTGCCAAGGCTTTTGAAGAAGCAGGCATTCCAGCAGGTGTATTCACTTCTCTATTAACAACGCCACAAGAAATTGGCGACTTAATGTTAGAAGATCCGCGTGTGAAACTAATTGCGTTTACAGGTTCAACACCAGTTGGGCGCCACATATCGACAATTGCTGGTAAAAACTTTAAACGCGTGGCATTAGAACTAGGCGGAAACGCACCATTCGTAGTGCTAGAAGATGCAGAGGTCAATCAAGCAGTCAATGCTGCTATTTTTGGTAAATACCTACATCAAGGACAAATCTGTATGATCATTAACCGAATTATCGTACATGAAAAGCATTACGATGAATTTACAACAAAATTTGTAGAACGCGCAAAAAACCTACCATATGGTGACCCATTAAATCCAAATACGGTTATAGGACCGCTTATCAATCAGATACAGTTAGAAAAAGCAATTAAAAACGTGGAAAAAGCAAAAAATGCCGGTGCAGATGTTTTACTAGAAGGTAAAGTCGAAGGCAATGTTATGACACCTTATGTATTTGGAAATGTTGATAACTTAAGTGAAATTGCCCAAACGGAATTATTCGGTCCAATCGCATTAATCGTTAAAGCAACGAGCGACGAAGAAGCCATTGCATTCGCAAACGATACGGAGTTCGGGTTAAGCTCTGCTATATTTACTAGCAACATTGAAAAAGGACGCGAATATGCACTAGGGCTTGAATTCGGTATGACTCACATCAATGACCAAACAGTAAACGACTTACCGAATGCCCCGTTTGGCGGTATGCGAAACTCAGGTACTGGACGCTTTGGAGTCCCATTTGTCATTGACGAATTCACACAATTGAAATGGATATCTATCCAAGAAGAAAAGCGGAAGTATCCGTTTTAATTTCGAGATGTTAACTGAGTTGAAATAAATGTAAGAAAGTGAGCTCCTAACAAATTGTTAGGAGCTCACTTTTTATTTATCTGGTCATATTTTTGTTTATACGGTCACAAAGTTTTTTATCCGGTTGTAAAAGCGACTGGCATGTTTAGGTTTATTCCCCAATGTTGGATAAATATTCATTGACAACCCAGCAAAAAGAATATAGATTAAGAGAACAACGTTGATAATGATAATTATTATCAATCGTACATAGGAGGGCAAAACTAATAAATTTCATCCTCCGGTCGCGACCAGCACCTGTGGGGAAAACTCTCGAATGTTTCCATGTTTCACCAAGTAACAGAAAGAAAAAATACAGTTTATGAAAAGGAAGATTAGACAAATGAATGCAAAGAGAAAATACTCATTAACAACATTACTAATTTTGGCTATGGCTATGTTACTACTAGTTGGCTGTTCAGATCAGAAATCAAGTTCAACATCTAAAGCAAAAACACCCACTTCAGAAGATGCAAATTCTGAATATCCGATCGTAATCAAGCATGCGCTTGGAGAAACTATAATTGAAAGCAAGCCTGAACGAGTGGCTACAGTCCAATGGGCTAATCATGATGTTGCCCTTTCTCTGGGAGTTGTACCTGTAGGCTTCTCAGCAGCGAATTTTGGTGTTCAGGATGACAGCGGTCTTTTGCCTTGGACAGCTAAAAAGCTCGAGGAACTCGGCGTGAAGGATCCAAATGTTTTCCAGGATACGGATGGCCTTGATTTTGAAGCGATTTCAGATTCAAACCCAGACGTAATTCTTGCATCTTACTCCGGTATAACACAGGAAGACTACGATCTTCTTAGTGAAATCGCTCCAGTTGTCGCATATCCAACCGCTCCATGGGCAACGACATGGCGTGAGCAAGTTAATTTAAATGCAGCAGGTATGGGCATGAAAGAGGAAGGCGAACAACTCATTAAGGAAACAGAAGACATAGTTAACGAAAAGCTAAGCAAATATCCTCAGATTAAAGATAAAAGAGTTGTTTGGGTCAATTTTTCAGCTGAAGACATGTCTAAATTGCATATTTATACACCTGCAGACTCTCGTGGTGCTTTCCTACAAGAGCTAGGGATGGTTTATCCTGAAAGTGTTATAGAACAAATTACGGACCCGACTAGTTACTCCTTAAAATTAAGCACTGAGAATGCTGAGGCTCTTTACGATGCTGATATATTAATTGGATATGGTAATGACGAGTTGTATCAAGCCATCAAAGCAGATCCAGTTCTAGGTAAAATTCCTGCGATCCAAAGAGGTTCTGTTGCGTTTATTGATAGTGATTCACCTTTAGTAGCTGCTGGAACCCCAAATCCACTTTCGATTATTTATACAATCGACGATTACCTGGAATTAATTGGAGAAGCTATTAACAAGTTAGATGAATAGTTCATCGATTTCTAAAATAAAAAAACCAAGCTTAAATACTCCAAGAAATTTTACGTTGGTCCTAATTATTTGTTTTATCTTGCTAGGGGTGTGCGTGTTTGCATCCCTAGTTTTAGGTTCTCGACTGGTCGGATTAAATGAAGTGATTGATGGTTTATTTCACTCAAACATAGACTCCTACGAAGCAAATGTGGTTCGCAAGAGGATTTCACGAACAGTTTTCAGTCTACTTTGTGGTGCAGCCCTTGGAGTTTCCGGAGCGCTTATGCAAGCGGTCACTCGCAACCCAATTGCAGATCCGAGCATACTAGGAGTTAATACAGGTGCAACATTGTTTATTGTTTGCGGAATTGCCTTCTTAAACATAAGCACTGCAAATGAATACATATGGCTAGCTTTAGCTGGGTCGGCAATCACTGCTGTTTTCGTATTTGGAATAGGCTCTATGGGGCGTAGTGGCGCCACGCCCATTAAGCTTGTTTTGGCTGGAGCGGCCACAAGTGCGGCCCTTTCGTCTCTAGTCCTTGCAATAATGATTCCACGTTCTCATGTCATGGATGAATTTAGATTTTGGCAAGTGGGAAGTGTCGGTTCAGGAAACTGGAGCTCCATTACGACTTTTATCCCCTTTCTAATAATCGGAATACTGATAGCTATTATTTCTGCCCCTGCGTTGAATGCATTGGCTTTGGGGGATGATGTTGCGACTGGACTGGGCGTTCGAACAGGAATACTGAGGCTTTTTGCAGCTTTTTCGGCTGTTCTATTGTGCGGTGCGGCAACTGCATTGGCTGGGCCTATTGGTTTTGTCGGACTTTTATCGACTCACGTCATGCGCCTTATTCTTGGCCCAGACCTACGTTTTGTTATACCGATGTCAGCTATTTCAGGTGCAATCATTTTGACTATATCAGATGTAGTCGGCAGGCTCATTGGTAGCCCTGGAGAGCTTGAAGTCGGTGTAGTTACAGCATTTATAGGGGCTCCTATACTAATAATACTTGCTATGCGATCGAAAGTGAGTTCACTATGAAAAATGAATCTATTGAGTTTATTATGACGGGCAGACGTCAAAGACACCGCCGCTGGATACTTGTTACCAGCTCCCTAGCAGTACTTTCATTCATTCTTTGCTGTGCAATGCTTTTACTGGGGAACACGATCTATCCCGTAATGGATGTAATCCGAGCGCTTTCAGGAGAACAAATACAAGGGGCTTCTTTTGCGGTTAATACCATACGTCTCCCAAGAATGCTGGCAGGGCTTTTTGCCGGATTTGCTTTCGGCATTGCCGGAAACACCTTTCAAACTATGTTACGCAATCCACTTGCCAACCCAAATGTAATCGGTATTACCACTGGCTCGAGCGCGGCGGCTGTTTTTTGCATTGTCATACTTCATACTAGCGGAGCTATTGTTTCCATTGCTTCCGTGATTGCCGGTCTTGCTACAGTAGTACTAATTTACATATTATCTAGGGGAAATTCATTTTCAATCGGGAGATTAATCCTTATCGGGATAGGCATACAGGCCATGCTTGGTGCTTTAATATCCTATCTTCTACTGGTCGGCGCAGAACAAGATCTCCCTGCAGCGTTCAGATGGCTCAGTGGAAGCCTAAATGGCTCAGAAATGCACGAGCTTCCACCTCTGATGCTATCTGTTTTCATATGTACGCCTATCGTTATAATGCTTGGAAAACACCTAAGTATATTGGAACTTGGAGAACAGTCGGCCACTTCTCTCGGAGTGAACACGAACAAGACAAGAATTATGCTTATTGTTAGTTCTGTCTGCATGATTTCCCTTGCTACCGCTACCACGGGACCAATAGCATTTGTCTCCTTCCTTTCTGGACCGATTGCCAAAAGACTAGTCGGAGTTGGCTTCTCAAACGTAATTCCCGCAGGTCTTGTTGGCGTTAATTTAGTTTTGGCCGCAGATCTAATCGGACAATTTGCTTTTGTAGCCAGATATCCTGTGGGCATCATAACTGGAATAATCGGAGCACCATATCTGATCTTCTTGCTAATCCGAATGAATCGAAGAGGAGAATTATAATGAAACCGACACATGTTTTTCAAGCGGAAGAAATAGTAGCGGGCTATGATAATAAAACAGTCATCCAAGGAGTTAGTCTTGCTATCCCCAGTAATAAAATAAGCGTTATTATTGGAGCAAACGCCTGCGGAAAGTCTACGCTTATTAAAACACTATCAAGACTTATAAAGCCTATATCTGGAAAAATAACACTTGATGGAAAACTGATCAGCAAAATCCCATCAAAACAATTAGCTCGAATTTTAGGACTGCTACCGCAATCTCCCATTGTCCCAGAAGGAATTTCTGTCGCAGATTTAGTTGGACGAGGAAGGTTCCCGCACCAATCATTGCTCAGTGGTTGGACAAAAAAGGATTATGAGGCAGTCGCCGAAGCTATGAGAATTATGGATATAACTGAGCTTGCAAACAATAATATTGATGAGCTTTCAGGCGGACAAAGACAACGTGTCTGGATCGCAATGGCTCTGGCGCAACAAACGGACATTTTATTTCTTGATGAACCGACAACCTTTTTAGATATCACATATCAAATCGAAATTCTTGACCTACTCACAGACCTTAACCGAAAGCACGGAACTACGATTGTCATGGTTCTTCATGATATTAACTTGTCCGCGCGTTATGCAGACTATATTTTTGCGCTCCGTAAAGGAAAGCTAATAGTTGAGGGTGAACCATCAAAGGTTATTACAAGCACATTAGTTAAAGACATTTTCGGGCTCGATTGCCTGGTGATAAAAGATCCGGTTTCAGGCTCTCCTTTTACCATACCCAAAGGACGATATCATGTTAATGATGAGTGATTAGTTTTATGTTCTCTGTATTTCAAACAACTTCGGAAGAATGAAAAAAGTGAGCTCCCAACAATTTGTTAGGAGCTCACTTTTTTATTTATCCGGTCGTATTTTGTTTTATCCGGTCACAAGTTTTTCTATCCGGTCGTATTTTTATTTATACGGTCAGAAAGTATGATTTTATGTTTCCCTATGCTTGGAACAAACATAAATGTTTCTTACAGAGGGACAAATTTCAAACAAAGCATTATCATTGACAGGATTTATTAAAAGTAATAATATAATTATGGATATATATTTAATTCGAGATATGCAAATTCAGGATATCTCGAATTATTTCCTTACAACATTATGAAGACTAGATAATAGGAGGAGAAAGTATATGAGTTTTTCAAATAAAGTAGTTATTGTTACTGGTGCAGCAGGTGGAATCGGGAAAGAAGTTGTACGTAAATTAGCAAATGCACAAGCAAAAGTTGTATTAGTCGATTTAAACGAAGATGCTATTAAAGCCGTGCAAACAGAACTTCAATTAACGGATGAAAATAGCTTAATCGTAAAAGCAGACGTTTCTAATGAAGAAAACGTGAAAAACTATGTAGACCAAACTATATCAAAATTCGGCCGTATTGATGGTTTTGTCAACAATGCTGGTGTTGAAGGACCTGCTAAAAATCTTGAAGAAATCACAGAAAAAGAGTTTGACTTTGTTTACGGCATCAACGTAAAAGGCGTATTCTTTGGCTTAAAATATGTATTACCAGTCATGAAGGAACAAAAATCGGGATCAATCGTTAATACTTCGTCGGTTGCTGGTTTAATCGGTTCACCAAGTATGATGCTATATAATTCATCGAAGCATGCGGTTATGGGGATTAATAAAGTTGCAGCGCTTGAAGCAGCTCCATTTAATGTACGTGTTAATACCGTTAACCCAGGTGTCATTAATACTCAAATGATGCGTAATATAGAAGCTAAAGTTGCACCAGGAGCTGCTGAAGCAGCACAATCAGCGTATAACGATGCTGTTCCAATGAAGCGTTATGGAGAACCTGAAGAAGTAGCGAATGTCATTACATTCTTACTTTCAGACGAAGCGTCATACGTCAGCTCGTCATCATTTACGATTGATGGGGCATTATATAACGTATAAGTATAAACTAACTAGACAAGTATTATGTATGTGAGCATGCATATGTTTCAGACTATAACCGCAGTCAGATAAGATTGACTTTGGTTATAGTCTTTTTGTTTTCATTTTTTTTTTGCTAGGCTACAAACCACTTCAAAAAAACCAAATCAACTTCCAACCACATTACTTCCAGTTGTTCGTCCCCTCTCGCTATCCCAAATGACAGTCCGAGTATAATAAGCTATAATTGTAGTCACCCTTCAACTACTAGAAACGGGGTTTTTTTATGATTAAATTACATAATGTCAGTAAAAGTTTTTCGCAATTTCAGGCCATTAAATCTGTGTTTTTAACGATAGATCAAGGAGAGATTCATGGAATTATTGGGGCTAGTGGAGCTGGTAAATCCACTTTGCTGAGGCATATGAATTTGTTGGAAATCCCAGATGAAGGTGAAGTAGAAGTAAATGGGCAAAAGTTAACAAGTTTGAGCAGCAAAGAACTTCGACAAGCACGGAAATCAATAGGGATGATTTTTCAACATTTTAATCTAGTGGCAAACAAAACGGTTTACGAGAATGTAGCGGTATCCTTAGAGATCACAAACTTTCCTAAAAAAGAACGTAAGAACCGCGTGTTGGAGTGCCTTCAATTTGTTGGGTTGGAGAGTTCACTGGAAAAATATCCTGCACAATTAAGCGGCGGACAAAAGCAGCGTGTTGGAATTGCCAGAGCATTAGCAAATAAGCCACAAGTTTTGTTATGTGATGAACCAACCTCCTCTCTCGATCCAAATACAACTGCTGAAATATTAGGCGTATTAGAAAATATAAATAAAAGCCTAGGCGTTACCATTGTCATTGTCAGTCATGAGATGGAAGTGATTAAAAGTATATGTAATCGAGTAACTGTCATGGAAGCTGGAGAAATATACGACACAGTATTAATAGAACCAACAAGCATTCAAATAATAGATAATAGCCCTAGATACTATGTAGAGCAATTAACTAAGGGTGGTGGGATGGACGATGCCTGAGTTATTAGTTCAATATGAAACTGAAATTTGGACGTCCATTGGAGAAACTTTTGTAATGGTTGGTGTATCAATTCTTGCCGCAATTCTAATAGGCCTCCCAGTTGGAACGTTTCTTTTCTTATGTAGGAAAGGCCAAGTGCTTGAGAACCAGTTTGTTTTTTCGATTTTAAATTTATTGGTTAATATTATACGTTCTTTTCCGTTTTTATTATTAGTTGTTTTTTTAATTCCATTTACAAGATTAGTCCTTGGGACAGCTATTGGCACAGCAGCGGCAACTGTTCCGTTATCCATAATAGCCATTGCTCATTATTCGAGGTTAGTTGAACAATCTTTATTGGAAGTACCAAAAGGTGTAATAGAAGCGGCTATATCTATGGGTGCTTCTATTCAGGACATTATATTTAAGTTTCTTTATGTGGAAGCTCGTTCGGGATTTGTACTCGGATTAACAACATCGATTATTAGTTTTATTTCCTATTCGACGATCATGGGAGTAGTTGGTGGTGGTGGTATAGGTGACTTTGCCATTCGGTACGGGTATCAACAATTTAAAACAGAGTTAATGATTTATATGATTATTATTATGGTCATACTAGTACAGCTCATACAATTTTTTGGAACAACTGTATCCAGAATGATTGATAAAAGATAAATAATAGGAGGACAACATGAAAAAATTACTTTTTCTAATTTCAATATGTATATTAGTTTTGGCTGGTTGTGGCCAAGAGCAAGAGGCGAATAAAGAAGGAAATACGCAAGAAAATGAACAAGAAGTAGTAACATTGAAAATAGCGACGTTAATTCCCCCAATGACAGAAATTCTTGACCTTGTTAAACCAAAATTGGCAGAGGAATCAATTAATCTTGAAATTATTGTATTAGGAGACAATGTTCAGCCTAATACTGCACTAGCAGCAAAAGAAGTAGACGTTAACTTCTTCCAACACGTTCCCTATATGGAGGAATTCAATAGAAACAATGATGCAGAATTAGTTCCAGTTGTACCTATCTATTTTGCGAATTATGGTACTTATTCTAAAGAATACAATTCGATGGACGAATTACCAGAGGAAGCCGTTATCGCGATTGCAAATGATGTTTCAAATATCGATCGTTCGTTAGCATTGTTAGCTCAACATGATGTGATCAAGTTACAAGAAAAAACTGGTCCATACTATACAAAAGCTGATATTGTGGAAAATCCAAAAAACTATAAGTTTGAGGAAGTCGATTTGTTAATGTTAGCAAGAATGTATGATGACGCTGATGCAGTAATCATGACACCTGCTTATGCCGCACCACTGGGATTGACGCCAAAAAGTGATGCGCTCCTAACAGAAGGTGACGAAAATGACTTTGCGATTACGCTAGTAGCACGTAAAGATAATGCGGATAATGAGTCGATTAAAAAGCTAGCTGAAGCTATGACGAGCCCAGAAGTTCGCGAGTTTTTAGGAAAAAATTATAACGAAACAGCAATTCCGGCATTCTAATACAAATAAAGGCTATACAAGTTGTTTTCACGACTTGTATAGCCTTTATTTCTGACACTTGGTAAAAAACTATCTATATCCAAAATTATTAAACATACTTATTTGAAATCATTGTTTGAAGCTTTATCTGCTTTAATGCCTTTCGCTAAATAAAAAATTAACGTCACTGCTCCTGAAGCGGCAACAATCATGCTGATCAAGAAGCCTGTAATCCATAGACCAAAATCCACTTTTAAGTCGACAAACATAAAAGTAGCCAACATCACCGCACCAATAAACATCAGCACTACTCCGATTTTTTTCAATGGTGAACCTCCTCTTGCTGTAACACAAAGAATTTATCCTTCTTCTCATCTTACCGAAATAACGCTAGGTTTCGCAAATAATTAATAACTAGTCGTAGCATTACGATTTCTATATCGCTAAATTTTTAGGTCGAAATACCGATATAGATAATAAGAAGATTAACTATTTTCAATACTTAAGATGTGAGGAGCGTGTAAACTTGGAAGTAAATAGAAGTACTAACGTTAATAGTAGAGAACTATATTCAAATCAGCCATCTAAAATATCTAAAAAACAAGATTCCATCGATTCAAGTGTATTACCAAGTAAGGATAGTGTAGAAATATCTAGCGAAGCATTAGCTGTTTCAACGAATGGAAAAATGTCTGCCACTGAACGTGGAACATTAATAGAACAGTTAAAAACAGAACAAGAGCAAAATAAACAAAAGTTAATTGATTATGTACGTGAATCATTCGCTACACAAGGAAATAGTCTATCCAACATTAATGATATATGGAAATTCATCGCAAGTGGTGAGTATACAGTAGATGCGGAAACAAAAGCTGCTGCAACTGAAGCTATATCAGAAGATGGAGAGTTCGGGGTGAAAAAAACCTCTGAACGAATTTTCCAATTTGCATTAGCATTAACTGGTGGAGATGAGAAGCTTATGAAGAATATGCAAAAAGCTATTAAAGAAGGATTTAGTCAAGCTACAGAAGCATGGGGTAAGGAATTACCAAGTATTACAAGTGATACTTATGATACGGTTACCAAAAAATTCGATGATTTTTACAATAGCTTAAAAGTAAATGTATGAGATTTCCTTTTTTAAAAACTAGGTATTAGAAAAGACAAAACAATACAAATATTTTCTCTTAAGCATCATTTTATATGACTTTTTGAAATACTTATTACCAATGTCATTTCCTATCTTCGTGAGAAAAATCCTCTAACATAGACGAAAAAAACTGAATTTTCATAAAAATCCAGTTGTTTTTTACGTAGTTTATATTCCCAATATTGTGATAAATTTAAATAACGTTCACTCTCTCTTATGTCTTTTTCGTTTAACAATTGGAGATTGATTAATTGAGACTACGCGTTCCTCAAGTGCTAAAAAATTCAACATTTCATTACTGCGTTAAATATCCGCAAGACTAAAAGGAGGAATTCAAGAGATGAAGAAAAAGGTATTAGTAGTAACAATATTATTCCTACTCTCCCTTGTAACGGTTGCTGGAGCAAAATCATTATTTGTATCACAACCAGTACCAACAAAGGAAAGGCATTCTATTTCAGAAATCATTTCTCCTAAAAGCCAATGGGAAAAGGTAGCTACTGGTAGTGGATTCATGGAAGGTATTAATTTTGATCGTAACGGAAAAATATGGATGGTCAATCCAGCCACTGGAGAAATCATGACTGTCGAAGCCGACAAGGTTTCTGTTGTTGGCGAAAAATACCAGCTCCCTGTTGGAGCAAAGTTTCACAAGGACGGACGCCTTTTTATCACTGATCTAACTGGAGAACTTTATGCTTACAACACTACTACTGGAGAGCGTACGACCATTGTTAATTCGTTCAATGGCTTACCTTTAAATGGACTTAATGACCTAGTATTTGATAATTCAGGTGGGGTTTATTTTACCGAGCCCATGGGATCTAGCGCAACCAAGCCGATAGGCCGTGTCTTCTATCTGCCCCCGGACGGTTCTGAATTGCAACTCTTTCAGGAAAATATAGCTTATCCAAATGGCATTGCTCTATCGGCAGACGGTCAACGTGTTTATATCTCTGAATTTGCCAAAAATCAAATTATCTCTGTCCCATCAACGAATGCTAAAGACCAACGAGAAACACCGTTTGTTTTCGGGCAGTTTGAAGGCGGAATAGGTCCAGATGGATTAGCCGTCGATACTAAGGGGAATCTTTATGTGGCACATTTCCAAGCTGGGGAAATTGCCGTACTTGACGCTAGTGGATTTAAATACGGTACGATTCGATTGCCTAAGGATGCAGGAACATTCACCACCAATCTAGCTTTTCATAATGGATACCTGTATGTAACCGAGTCTTTGAAAAACGAGGTCTGGCGTATTAATGTTAAACAAAAAGGTTTGCAGCCTTACGGTTTACAATAGGCCATTTAATGTTAGCAACTTTAGTTATTTGATCCTTCGATTATTTATATAAAAACACAACTCCTCTCTTGTTAGTAATAGAGAGGAGTTGTGTTTTTATAAATATAATACTTGCCTACAATCCGTTAGCTGTAGTTGTTCATCTCACTTGCTTTTATTCCAGGCGTTTTTTTATAGGAAATCAACCGTCATTGTAATTGTAAGCCCCGCTAGAAGATACGTGAAAAATAAACTCAACAGAAAACACTTCTTTCAAATTTGATGACTTCATACGCCCGTTTATTTATATATTAACATAGATATATCCAAAACTTAGCATTCATTAATGATCTCAATAACGAGAGAAAAACAGCAGCTGAGTAAGTTTACGCGGAAAATACTATCCAAAGCGATCTAGAAAAAACCGTACATACCGCGTTCGAAGTCGTTGAAATTCTTATACATTCTTGTTTTTCTTAAAAAAAGAAGGAACCTTAATTCTAAGGTTCCTTCTTTAAAATATTCTCTTATTCAAATATTCTTATACTACCCTTGTTTTACAACAAAAAATTAAACTTGTTGCGCATATTTTTCACTTAGACCAAGCTTTTGATCCGTTGAGGCATGAAGTTCATCAAGAAGCTCTGGGTTGTCCATTAATGACAAGCCATAAGAAGGAATCATTTCTTTTATTTTCGGTTCCCACTCTTTTATATGTTCCGGGAAACATTTAGTTAAGATCTCAAGCATAACATGAACAGCAGTAGAAGCACCTGGAGAAGCACCTAGCAATGCAGCTATCGAGCCATCCTCAGCAGTAACAACTTCCGTACCAAATTGAAGTGTTCCTTTACCTCCAGCCTCCGTATCTTTAATAACTTGCACACGTTGACCTGCTACGACTATTTCCCAGTCCTCTGTTTTAGCGTTCGGGATAAACTCTCGTAAATCATCCATACGCTTTTCATTGGATAACATAACTTGTTGGATCAGGTATTTTGTAAGTGACATCTCTTTTGCGCCTGCCGCCAACATAGTGAATACATTGTTTGGTTTTACAGAACCTAACAAGTCAAACATTGAACCTGTTTTTAAGAACTTTGGCGAGAAACCAGCAAAAGGTCCAAACAACAATGATTTTTTGTTGTCGATAAATCTTGTATCCAGATGTGGAACAGACATTGGAGGAGCTCCAACCTTAGCTTTACCATACACTTTTGCATGATGCTGAGCTACAACCTCTGGATTATTACATACCATAAATAGTCCACTTACCGGGAATCCTCCAATATGTTTCGATTCAGGGATACCCGTTTTTTGTAGTAAAGGCAGACTTCCGCCACCACCGCCGATAAAGACAAATTTCGCAGTATGATATTCAATTTTACCGTTATCTAGATCACGCACTTTTAATTCCCACAAGCCGTCGCTAGTACGCTTAATATCTTCAACAGTATGGTTATAATTTATATCCACATTTTTGGTCTTTAAATTGTCAAACATCATGTTAGTTAAGGCACCGAAATTGACATCAGTTCCAGAGTCGATTTTAGTTGCCGCTATCGGTTCATCCGATGTACGACCTTCCATAATAAGCGGAAGCCATTCCATCATTTTTCCTGGTTCCTCTGAAAATTCCATCCCTTTAAATAGAGGATTGTTTGATAGCGCTTCAAAACGTTTTTTCAAAAACGTTACATTATCTTCCCCCATTACTAAACTCATATGAGGCAATGGCATGATAAAATCTTGCGGATTACGGATCAGACCGCTGTCTACAAGATAAGACCAAAACTGTCTTGAAAGCTGAAACTGTTCATTTATTTGTATTGCTTTGCTAATATCTATAGATCCGTCTGCTTTTTCTGAGGTATAGTTAAGCTCGCACAGTGCAGAATGTCCGGTTCCTGCATTATTCCATTCGTTAGAGCTTTCTTCTCCTGCTTTTGCAAGCTTCTCAAACACTGTAACTTTCCATTCCGGTACTAATTCTTTTAGTAATGATCCCAAAGTCGCACTCATAACTCCAGCACCAATTAGGATAACGTCTGTTTTAGTTGAGTTGTTACTCATTTTTTACCATCCTTTATTCTCTATTATTTGCAAAAAAGGATTCAGGCGCGACCGAGTCACACACCTTTTCTGTATGAATAAATTTATAAACTTATAATAGTTTAGCACAATTTTTACAAAATTAAAATATACACCACTATAATGTTAGCTAGTTTAAGTTCCTTTTGCTATAAGATTCCTACCGTTCACTTTATTATCTCTATAAAATGTTTTAATACCCTAGCAGTTAAACCCCAAATGGTATATTTCTCATAGTCATAAAACCATTCTTCTATATCGCGTGATGTCCATTGGTACTTATCCCCGTTAACTATTTTTTCATAGGGGAAATTGGTTAAAGGCATCGGTTGAACCGATATTGTATGCATATAGGGCTCGTGTCTCAGCAGCCATTTGACCGGTATAGTGAATGTTTCTTCTACCTCTTGCTTATTGAATGGGTAGATTTCATGGTGGTCAATGATCGCTACAAATGGATAGACGACAAAGGAAGACGACGCAATATAAGCGCTCATTTGTCCCAAAACATTTATGCTTGCTGGATCTATACCCAATTCTTCATGTGTTTCTCGTATGGCTGCTTCTAACGGTGAATTATCTGTGGGATCAATTCGACCACCTGGAAAACTAATATCACCTGGCTGTTTTCTCATTGTTAGAGACCGCACTTCGAAAAGGACATGCCATTCTTCATTCACTTGAACAAGTGGGATCATAATAGCTGAACGGAAAGCTGTTTCCTCTCCGATGAATAGAGATTGATTGTGGTATAAATCATTCTTCAGCTTGTCCAGAAACATAGACTCTCCCCCTTGCATTGTTTATATAGTTTCATCGTATCATTAATATTTCTTTAGATAAAGGTTGTAAAGTAACCAAGCTTGGTTACTTTATAGAAGAAATTTAATGTACTTTCTCTTTTTTAAGTTGCTTGCTTCTCAACTGACCACAAGCTGCATCAATATCTGTTCCATGTTCTTGGCGGATTTTGCAGTTTACGCCTCTCTTTTTCAGTGTATCATAGAAAGATAACACCGATTCTTTCTCACTTCTTTGGTACTGACTATGCTCATCCACAGGATTATACGGAATTAAGTTCACATATAATTGATCCTTGATATCGCTAAGAAGATCGGCAAGTTGCTCTGCTTCCTCTTTGTGGTCATTTACATCCTTCAGTAAAATATATTCAATCGTAATGCGACGGTTGTTTTTTGCTAAATAATATTTAAGTGACTCCATTAGTTTTTCAATCGGCATCGCACGATTTATTTTCATAATTCTAGTACGCAGTTCATTATTTGGTGCATGCAAGGATATCGCTAGATTTACCGGTATTTTAGTATCCGTAAATTCATAAATCTTGTTGATGATTCCACTTGTCGATACTGTAATTCTTCTAGCTGCAATAGCAAGTCCTTTATGATCAATAACCACATTTAAAAAGTCCATCAGATTAACAAAGTTATCAAATGGCTCACCAATCCCCATCACGACAACATGACTCACGATTTCCCCTTGCCCTATTTTATCGAGATGAAGTTGAACATTCATAATTTGTTCTACAATTTCACCACTTGTTAAATCACGGCTTTTCGCAAGTAACCCACTCGCACAAAAACTACAACCAATGTTACAGCCTACTTGAGTAGTCACACATACTGAAATACCATATTTATGTCTCATCATAACCGTTTCAATCAAGTTTCCATCCTGTAACCTAAACAAAAACTTAATTGTCCCATCCGCTGCTTCTTGCTTTACTTGCTCACTTAATGAATGAACAGTGAAGTGATCTGTCAATAACTGAACACATTCTTGATTCACATCTGTCATGTCAGAAAAACCAGTTACACGTTTCCGGTAAAGCCAATTCCAAACTTGCAAAGCCCTCGATTTTTTATGCCCACGTTCTAAGAGCCACTCTGTCAATTGATTTAACGTTAATCCATAAATAGATTGCTTACTCATCATTTGCCTCTTTTCTTGATAATTACTTCATTTACTTTGATGCTATTCACTTGTTTCATTTAGTGTGTACATACCATTTCACAATACCAATATGTTTTCCAAAAATTCACCATGCACTTTATACACTTTAGGTTTCTGGCTAACTAATTTCACATAGCCTTCATGTTCCAAATTATCCATGATTTTATTTACCATATATCTTGAGTTCTTTGATATTTTCATCAGCTTAGTTACAGGTATATTTGTTTCATCATCAACAAATATAGTTAAACTAGTTATAAGTCTTAATAAATTTCGTTCATCTTTACGTTCTGTCCATTCATCACTTGTAAAGTATTCATTGATACGTTCTAATTTAGCCAAATTTAATTCCAAATCTTCTATAATTCCTTCTTGTCCCGAAGAAAGTAATTCTAGCATATCTACCAAGTAAAATGTGATTTCTCCTTTATTTAAAGGGGATGGTATTTCTTCTAGCGCTTTATAATATTTTACTTTATTTTTATTGACTGCATATGAAAAAGTAATCGCAGAATATCTATCCAAATATCTTGCCAAGTAACTACAAACTAATAATCTACCTGTTCGACCATTACCATCATAAAAAGGATGAATATATTCATAGTAATAGTGTGCAACCATATATTGATATAATTGTGGCTGTGATTTATCGTCTAGATAATTTATTAATGCATGTAGTGCTTCAATAATTTTCTCCTCAGAACTAACACCTATATGTGTAGTAGAAATTCCATTAGTCACCTCTACATAGCCCTGTCTAAACAAGTCACCATCTGGAGCGTTTTTATTGTCAATCTCATCTGATACTAAATCATCATATAGCGTCCTAAAATCTGCAACCTCTTTAAAGGGCTTGATATGATCGATATACATATAGGTTTTCAATAAACCTTTAAATCTCTTGTTTTTTGCGTCAGACTGCTCTAGTTCACTTAATAATTCCTTTAGTTCTTTTTTGGTACTCCTAACACCTTCAATTTCGTTCGTGCTTTGGGCTTCATTAACAATTAGTTTGTGAAAATATGGTTCCACTATATACAAAGGAAGTTTACTGATCAGTGAAGATATTTTAGAACTATTTAATAACACTTTATTATTCAAAGACATTAGTTTTTTTGTATTCACATAAAATAGTGGATAGGATTCTTTCACTAAATGACCTTTACGAAAACCTTGAATGGTTAAAGGGGTCAAATAACTTCCATAACTATTCTTTCTTTTTTCAAGTTCACTTTTATACATATCCTGATCTATTTTATAAAAAAGCTTTGATAATTTTTCATAGTTCACTAATACCACTTCCTTATTTTAAAAATAAGCTATTTTTTAAATTATATGCCTAATGTAATTACTTTTAAACAAAAAATATAGTAATTTTTAAATAACAACTTCTTAATTATTATAAGAATAGTGTTAGTACCTACCAACCTAAATTAAATCGTCGATGCTGAGGAAGCAGCCGCCTGGTCAGCCTTCACGCAATCAATAGCAACAACCAACGCAATAATGACAGCCTCCATCTCCTCATTCAATATTTGAACTTTATAGCTATCGCCCCAAGTGAACCACTCCTTGTTCACTTTACCCACGACTATGCCATGCTGTAAGACCTGAAAATCCATATCCCACCAGTTACCATTTACTTCAATGTCTACCGCATCAATCGTATAGCGTGCTTTAAAGAAGGAAAACTCCTTCTTAATCGTTAACATCTCTTGGCCATTAACCTCAACAAAAAACTTCGGTAAAAAGCTGAACACCTTTTTCGTAATTAGGGCGACTTCATCTCTTTCTGTATTCATAATGGAGAAAGTCTTTGGGATTTGCATAAAACTTCCCTCTACGTAATAGACATCCTTCTCACCCTGATCCTTTACAGTAAATTTGCCACCTAGACTCAATACCTTCTGCTTTATATAAAGTTGCTTCATACTACGCCTCCTTCGATATAGCATATTAATATAGCTCAGATTTCATCATACATATTAATAGTGATAGACATACATTGCTAATCTATTTAATACATAAAAACTCATTTACTTAAGATACGATTCTGCGTATCATTTTTTTTTGGCATTGTTTATCCTATTTCAGATCTAGAAGTCTTTATTTCATGATTATACACTTTTAACTTCCGATTTTCCTTCAAACTGGCACCTAAGTTTTACGATAAATTGACACTTTTAAAAATACCAGCCTTTTGATAAGGTTATCAGTAAATTCAAAATTGATTTTAATAGGGAAGAAGGATTATTACTATGAACAAAACAACGAGTTATTCGAAATCACGCACTTTTAATATGATTCTAACAGCAATGTTAATAGCACTCGTATTCGTTGCAACACTCACTTTAAACATTAGATTACCTATCGCAGCAAATGGTGGCTTGGTTCATCTTGGAACAGCAATGCTCTTTATCGCATCTATTCTTTTCGGTCCTAAAAAAGCAGCACTCGCTGGAGCTCTTGGTATGGGGTTGTTTGATTTAGTATCTGGTTGGACATTGTGGGCACCCTTCACAGTTGTGGCTCGTGGCTTGCAGGGATACATAGTTGGAAAAATTGCTTGGTCTTTCGGCCGCAAAGGAAATAGTATGGGTTTCAATATACTAGCTACCATCGTTTCGATTCCCTTCATGTTAGCTGTTTATTACATTTGTGAGCGGGTTCTATATGGTAGTTGGATTATTCCACTTGCTTCGATTCCTGGAAATATAGTTCAAAATGTTGTGGGAATCATTATAGCAATTCCGGTTTGTATTGTGCTGAAAAAAGTTTCTGTTTTTAAATAGTTATTATTTTATAAAACAACATGAACCTCTCGCCATTAAAATAGCGAGAGGTTCATTGTCTGTTACTTCCCTATACATCTTTAACGAACTAATATATATTAACAACAGGTGATGAGATGAAAACAAAAATATATGTAAATAACGATCAGTTTATAACAGGAATGACCCTTAAAGATGAAAGCGAATTTGAAAACAATAACATGGCTCTTCATGTATGTGAGAACCCTAAAGATATAATAGAAAATCGCCAAAAATTAGCTACTTCACTACATTGCAAGCTCGATGATTTCGTTTGTGCAAACCAAACACATAGCGCAAATTCCCATCGGGTCACACTTGCAGATAAAGGTCGAGGTGCAAAACAATTGGAAACTGCCATTGTAGATACGGACGCCCTGTATACGTATGAGCCTAATCTGTTACTATGTAGCTTTTCTGCCGATTGTGTTCCGGTGATTTTTTACAATGTAGTGAATGGGCTTATTGGAGTCGTTCATTCCGGGTGGCAAGGCACAATCAAAGAAATTACCCCGAAACTTTTTGAGCATTTAGTACAAGATGAACAATGTAATCCGAGTGATTTTCATGTCCAAATTGGCGCAGCTCTGAGTCAGGATAAATTTGAAGTGGATAAAGATGTGTATGTAAAATTCAAAGACCTTGGGTATGCAGATGAATTTATGTATTACAATGACAAAACCAACAAGTATCACATTGATAATCAGAAAACCGTGAAAAAGCAATGTGAACTAGCTGGTATTCCTTCTGAACAAATTACAATCGATCAAACCTGCACGTATTTAAATCCGGATGGTTTCTCTTATCGTCAAGACAAACAAAGTGGAAGACATCTGAGTTTTATTATGAAAAAAGGTTGAAAGTTAAACTAGATATAGAGATTGGTTTATTCAGGAATAGTGGTTAGTAGCTTCTTCCTCTGCATGCTTTCGCAATTCCTGAGTTGACTAGTCACCATATTATTTTAAATTTGCTTCGTAGTAATGTGCAAGCTCTACAATCATGGCTCCCATCCGCTCATTTTCAGGCATGACATACCGCTCAATTCCCTCTTCTTTTAAAGCCTCTGTGGTGACTTTACCTACGGAAACAGCCACTGTTCGTTCTTTAAAAGCTTGCGAAATATCAGTCAAGCAACCATTTTTTCTCGCAAACTCAAAGAGTGAATGAACTTGAACCTTCGTCGTAAAACATACAGCATCTACTTGTCCATCTAATAGTTCCTTATATAAGGTTGCAATTGGTTCTGTTTCAGGTGCTATATGTTGGTAAGGAAGAATTGTCTCTACAATAGCCCCTTTGTTTTCAAGAAAATCAATTAATCGAGGTGCTGATTCACCATGAAGCTGAACGATTACACGCTTTCCAGAAAAATCTTGGTTTTCAAGAGTTTTTATCAATCCCTGAGTCGTTCCGTCTTCATCAAAAGCTACTGGTTTAATCCCCAAACGCTTAAGTACACCTGATGTTTTATAGCCTCTAGAAGCCACCTGTGCTTGCTGGATTCTTGCTAGGAATGCCTCTTCTATACCCATTTTTCCAGCTAAACTTATAAGTGTTTGAATACCAATTCCCGTTGTGAATACAAACCAATCTGCTCCATCATTTACTACCCTTTGCAACGAGGGCTCTACTTCCTTGTCTGCTAAAAATACAGTTCCTTGAAGTGGACGACTAAGCGGAATTCCCCCCCGTTTTTCAATTAATGTACTTATTTCTTCAATTTTACGGGAACCACCAATTACTACTTTCTTTCCCTCAAGCCCTTTTAGCATTCACTATTCCTCATTTCATATTTTTAGTTACAGCGGGTTCTGTTAAATGAGCTTATATTAAATTCTTCTTCTCTGCTCCTCGGTGCGTAACGTATAATGCAAGTCCAGTAAATAGTAAACCACCGACAAAGTTTCCAATCAGAACTGGAATCAGATTCCATAACCACCAATCACCCATCGTAACATTGGCACCGAGCATCATTCCCGCAGGTATAACAAACATATTAACTACTGCGTGTTCAAATCCTTGTGCAAAAAAGATTAAAATTGGTAGCCACATTGCTGCTATTTTTCCAATAGTTGATAGTGATGTCATCGCTACAACAGCTCCTAGACATACTAGCCAGTTACAAAGGATTGCTTTTACAAAAACAACAAGCATTCCACTAAACCCTAATGCCGAATATGCTAATGTTTTTGCCTCAGCCACGTTGACGATCTTTTGGGCAACAGCATGATCAGCTACGGGTATATTTCCTAAATGGGTTGCTGAAATCACATATAATAATGCATATAGAGAAGCACCTATCAGATGACCAACAATAACCCAGAAAAAGTTAGTCAACATTTCCTTCACTGTTGCTTTCTTTTTCAAAACAGCCAATGGCACTAAAGCGAAACCTCCAGTAACCAGTTCTAAACCAAGAAGAATGACTAGGACAAAACCAGCAGGGAAAAGAAGCGCTCCTATAATCCCCAATTGTGTTTGTGTTTCTGCAGTATACGCTAAAGTGGTTGCAACTCCAAGCAACGCTCCAGCTATTCCCCCTCTTATTAATAAGTCTTGAATAGGTAGCTTGGCTTTGACAGCACCTGATTGAACCATACTTTCTATTACTTGATCCGGCTTTACATACGTCATCTTCGTTCTCCTTCTTGGTGATATTTTCTAAATTAAGCGATTTACATCATTGTCTTCTACTTCCTAATATTACCAGAATATTATCTAACTTCGCTATACAAATTCTATTTAATAGTTGTTCCATTTTCATAATGAACCCTTACCAATCTTTTATTTAAACTATTCTACCATATTTGACCAGTGCACTCAGTGATGTACTATAATTACACAGTTCAGCGCCCTTGCTACTACCAAAATTTGCGGTAGTAGCAAGGGCGCTGTTTATGTTAGCTATATTAATATAAATTTATTGTAAAACTGGTTTTAATTTCGTTGAACCAACACCAATTAAAATAATACATACACAACTTAAAGCTATTAAACCGCCATCTAATAATAGTGGCGCTGTCCACTCTCCAGTTTTATCACGTAAAACTCCTGAAAGAACTGGTGATAGTAATGCGCCAATTTCAGCGATTAAGTTCCAAAGACCAAACGCGGAACCACGATGCTCTACTGGTGCTAAATCGGAAATAAATGCATGTTGAATGGATTGTACAGCAAAGAATAATGTACCTGATACAAATAAAATCGAAGACATAATAATTAAACTACCATGACCACTCATCAGATAGAATGTGAATGCAAAAACGGAAATTGCAAATATAACTGTAAGAATGAATAAAATATTTCGACGACCGTTTTGTTTTAACGCAACTTTATCAGAGATCCAACCACCTAATGGGAAACCAATTAAACCAGCAATAGCATTAAATGAAGCTACTAATGCCGCGGTCGTTAATGTACTTCCACCAAAATCACTTACAATTGAAACAGACCAGAAACTGTAAAACCATAGATGCCACATAATAGGAATAGCAGATATGTATAATAGCATTAAATTACGGTTTTTTAATACCGGACGAACTTCTGGCTTCGTATTATAAATATATGCAATAAAAACAAAAGCTAATAGTGTAAAAATACCTGCAATAGCACCTTCATTAATTTGCATCTTATCTGTGATTATGTAAACCGCCATAATAATTATTAAAAATACAATAGAATATCCTGCCAAACTAGATACCGTTTTCTTCATACTAGAATTCTCGGTATTTAAGCTCTTCGGAATGACAAATGACATAACTAGAGCAACAACAATTGTTACAATCCCCAATGCAATGAATGGAAACTTCCATGCGTCATTCCCTAAAAATGGAACAGCAAATTCAATTAAGTATATTGTTCCTACTAAACCTAATGTTAGACCGACAGAAAGACCACTCATAACAAGACCCATTCCAAGTCCAAGCTTTTTCGGCGGTGTTACCTGCGCGATTAGCGATCGGTCATTTGAATAGAACGCACCTTCTCCTAATCCCGTTAATACACGTAGTGCAACGAATACAAGCAACCCGCTAAATAAACCTGTTAATAGTGTTGTAATACCTGCCCACATAATACTTAAAATAATCATATTACGATAGCCATACTTATCCCCAAAATATCCACCAGGGAATTGCGTTAACATATAACCCGCAAAAAATAAGCTACCTAACAAACCAGCTAGAGCGTATGGATCTGAAGCATTTTCTAAAAATGCAACATCATTTTCAATCATCCATGTTACTATCGGCCCTGTAAGTGTTCGATCAAAATACGCAAATATCCATCCTATAAAGAGCATTCCCCATACTCTCTTATAAGGTTGTGTTGATTCTGTTGATTGTGACAATATAATCTCCCCCTTAATAAATCTCCAAATCATTTTTTGGGTAATTGAAAACAGTTCGGCAATTTTTTAGGCCGAACTGTTTTCAAACAAATCTACTTAAGTATTTTTACCCCTTCAAAATGAATTAGTACTTAGTTGACAGTGCTGGTGGACCAGAACGCGGACCAAATGGACCTTCGTCTAACCATTTACCTAAAGCTGGAATGTGCGGTGCTAAAAATGCACTCATTTCACGTTTCATCTTAATCTCTTCATTTGTTCCTTGAATATGCTCTAATGCTAAGTTCGAACATTCACGGTTGTATAATCCTGCACTTAATCGTTCGTTTGCTACTGCATCAATGGCTGCATGCGCTTCCTCGATTGTTTCAGCTTGTAATGCTTTTGCAATTCCAGAAACAGCGACTGTTGCATCTGGCACACCAGAGTTTAAACCACGCGCTCCAAATGGCGCAAATAAATGTGCTGCTTCACCCGCTAAAATAACACGGCGGTTTTCATCCGTAAATGTATCTGCCACCACTTGATAAAATGTATAGCTAGAAATCCACGTAATACGATCCGCATATTTAGCATCCATTACTTTTGGAAGCCATTCACGAACACCTTCCTCTGAACCGTAATACTCACGGTCATCATCTTCGAATAGTTGAAGGTCGACACGCCAACCGCCTGCAAATGGAACGTACATAACGTTACGGCCACCCATATCTGGATGTAAGTAATGGAAAATACGTTCAACTGGCAATGGATTTTCTTTGTCTTCTGTGACATCTACTACGATGAACGTATCGCTCGTACGTGGCCCTTCAAATTTAATGCCGAGTGATTGACGAACAACTGAACGTGCACCATCCGAAGCAATCACGTATTTTGCTTGCCATGTACCGTTTTCTGTTTCAACTGTGGCACCATCATTTGATGTCACAACATTTGTTACTGGTTCACCCCAAATAAACTCTATGCCAACTTCTTGGCAGGCAGCGAATAGCGCCTTTTCTATTTCATGTTGATGTAAACTCGAGAATGCTGGCATCTTATTCACTGCTGGTGGCTCATACACGCGCTTATACACTTCGTCTCCACGATACAATGTTTTCTTAACCGGCCATACGATTCCGATATCCGCTAACGTAAAGCCTAAACCTGGATAAATACCTTCTAATAACTTTAACGTGGCACCATGAATATAAATTGCACGGCTTCCTGCTCGCTCGCGTCCTTCTGGCTCTGCTTCAATAATTGTTGCTTTAATCCCTTGCTTATGTAGCGCTAGTGCTGCTGTCATCCCTACTGGACCTGCTCCTACTACTAATACTTCACGTTCATTTATCATTTTTTTCCCCTTCTTCCTGTTGGTGTAATTTCAATGTAACTTGTTCTGGGATCGCTACTGCCTTAGGTTTGCCATTTGCAGTTGATACCCACGCACGTACTTCATAACCTTTTGCTACCAGTTGTTCTTCACAATAAAATTGATGAGATAATGTAAAAACTTTTTCTTTTATTAATACAATAGTTGTTTGAATATTTACTCTAGCATTGAACTCAAGCGCTTTTTTAAACTCACAATGCGCTTCTAATAAAGGGAGTGCAATATGCTCTCTGAACAAATCATCGGTCGGATACCCGATTGCTGAAAAAAATTCATGCGTGGCTTCATCCATCCATTTATAAAAATTAGGATAAAACACAATTCCCGCAGCGTCGGTATCTCCCCACTTCACTTTTAGCGTATATTCCATCTACATTAACCTCCTTAAACTGTTACTTTTATGGAACGATTATCCATTACACGACGAGCTTTCATTGTAAAACGTGGCAAAGAATCTGTTTCTACTTGTTCCACTTCGATTCTAAGTCCAATACGATTCCGCAACAGCTTAGCTAGCGTAATAACCACTTCTTCTGGACCTTCAATTTGCAATTTTAGTTGATCCATTTCATGTTCTGTATAATAAACGATGCGGAATTCTTTAATAGCATCGAATTCACGAACGATTGCTTCAATAGAAGATGGATATATATTCACCCCTCGAATAATAACCATGTCGTCCGCACGTCCAACTATGCCTCCAGGTAAAAATAAAAACTTATTCCCACAAGCACAAGGTGTAGGGTCATAAACAACGGCATCCCCTGTACAATAGCGAATCATTGGATAACCAAGACGCCCAAGATTTGTCAATACAAGCTCTCCCCGTTCACCGGGTGCTACATGTTCTAATGTCTCTGAGTTAATGACTTCAACAATAAACTGTGCTTCGTTGACATGTAATCCTTTTTGTTCATTACATGAGTAACCATATGCACCCATTTCAGTCATACCAACATGATCGTATAACTTAGCTCCCCATAAACTTTCAATTTGAGCACGTGTCGAAGGGACTGATCCTCCAGGTTCTCCAGCTGTTATAATTTTTTCAATCGAAGAATTCTTTAAATCAACGCCTAGTTTTTCTGCTACCTCTGCTAAATGTAGCGCATAGCTTGGTGTGCATAATAATACGGTTGCTGCATTATCTAGCATACTATTTAAACGCTCTTCCGAAGACATGCTTCCTCCTGGAATCGCCATACCTCCTAATTTCTGTATTGCTTCGTGCGCGGCCCAGAAACCAATAAATGGTCCAAAAGAAAATGCTAAATACGCACGATCATTCATTGTCACACCCGCCGATTCGAGTACTTCCACCCAACAATCCGACCACCAATTCCAACTTTCAGTAGTATCAAGTACTTTTAAAGGACGGCCAGTTGTTCCTGATGTTTGATGATATCTAATATAGCTAGCCTCTGGATAAGAATGATTACGACCATATGGTAAATACATGTTTTGGTCGTCTGCCAATTCTTTTTTTGTTACAAATGGTAAACTCGCTAAATCATGTCTCGACGTAATAGGCAATTGAATACCTTGAAATTTTTCTTTATAGAATTCATTAAAACCAGAAACAAAAACCAAAAGTTCATTTAATTTGTGCATTTGATACGATTTAAGATCTACCTTTGTTTCATGAACTTTATGATTCATTCAAAACACCCCTTTTACTATTTCACAACAAATTTCTTAAAATAAAGAAAATTTGATGAATATTGTTTATACAAGAATAATACGAGCAATAACACCGCTTGGAAAGGCTTGCATTCCTCTATGTGGAACAATAAATAAATTATCATACAAATTATGAAGATTTACTTTGTGAAAGATGTTATTTTTAATTAATAAAGGAAGGAGTATTTTATATGACACGTACACCAAACAGCTCATTAACAAATGCGCTTCATATTTTAAAAAGCTTTTCAATTGATGAACAGGAATTAACATTATCTGATATTACCGAGCGTATTGGCGTATCCAAGAGTACTGCTTGTCGCTTGGTCCAAACACTGGAAAGTGAAGGTTTTATTAATCAAAACACTGGTTTTAATACATATAGTCTTGGCTCATCCATTTTAGCGTTATCCAACACGGTAGTAGATCAGATTGCCATTTTAAAAGAGACAACACATTTTTTAAAAAAATTATCGATGCAAACAAAAGAATCTGCACATATTGCTATTTTAGAAAATACGGATGTTATTTATCTAAAGAAAGAGGATAGCCAATATCGCGTACAATTGCGGTCCCATATCGGCAGAAGAAATCCAGCTCATTGTACGGCTTCTGGTTTAGCTATATTAGCCCAGTTAAATCCGCATACTGTTGATATGCTCTACCCTGAAAAGTTAACTCGCTACACACAGTATTCCCTTGCTACTTTGGAGCAGCTACAACAACAATTATCTATCTTTAGGAAACAAGGCTATGCTGTGACGAAAGGACATTTCATCGAAACAATTATTGCAATTGGTGCTCCCGTTTATAACAAACAACATATTGCATTTGCTTCGGTCAGCGTAGCAGGGCCAATAAAACGTATTTTACCGAATATGGATAAAATAATTGAACATGTCATGACGACAAGTAAACAAATTACACAATTTATACAAACACACGAAAAGGAGATTGACCTTGAAACATTCATTAAATGAACAATATTTCATTATTTCTGTGAAAAATGCAATGCGCATTTTACGACTCTTCACTCCTAAAGCGCCCGAGTTTGGAATTACTGAAATTACGAAACGTTTGAATTTATCGAAAGGGACTGTGCATCGCTATGTAAAAGAGTTGGTACAAGAGGGTTTCCTCGTGCAAAATACTTCGAATGATTTATACCGCCTTGGTTTATCTATTCTCGCACTTGGTGGAATCGTTCAATCACATAAAGAAGCATATGAAGATGCAAAGCCAATTCTTGTAGACCTAGCTTCACGCTTTAATTTGCCAGCACATATTTGTGTCATGGAGCACAATAAAGTCGTCTATTTATTGCGTGAGATGAGTGAACTTTCGATGAAGCTAGTTACGAAAAGTGGACGACACAATGATTTACATTGTACCGCAGAAGGACTTGCCATCTTAGCATTCAAAAGTCGAGCGATTATTGAAAATGTCACTTCCCAACCTTTAAAAAAGTATACGGAATTCACAGTAATTAGCCCCATTCAGTTAAGACAAGTCATTAACCAAATCCATTATGATCAATTTGCTATCACAAAAGATACCTATGCCGTTGGGTTCATAAGCTTTGCGGTACCTATTAAAGATTACTCAGGCGATGTCGTTTCTTCTTTGGCACTAATAGGTGAATCGAAGTACATTCATGAGTCCCAGTACGATGAAATAATTGCAGTTCTCCAAAAGAATGCCAAAGAAATTTCGGAAATGCTTGGCTATTATGACGAATAATAATAACACCAACTACAAGGACACATAGTCGAAAGCTACATAATTACCATGAAAAGAAAATGAGCCGAGAAAGTGACTAACGTCGCTTTCTCGGCTCATTTTTCTTTTCAGTCAAGCACACTATTCAAATAAGCAAGAGCAGTCTCCCGGCTTACATTATATTTCTCTTCTCTCTCATTATCTTTTTCTATCTTTTTCAAAGTAGATTGCAGAACCTCTTCTTTGTTCGCTTTTGGAATGACAATAACGCCGTCTGCATCTCCAACAATGATATCTCCTGGACTAACACTTACTCCACCACTTGAGATAGTTACTTGCAGTTCACCCGGAGCAGCTTTTACACTTGCCGCTACAGTAGATGCTCGGAAAAATACTGGGAAATCTAAGTCTCTGATTCCTTGTATATCACGAATAGCTCCGTCTATGACAATACCTTGTAATCCCATGTTTTTGGCAAGTCCTATAACAAAATCCCCTGCAACAGCTCTGTTCGTAAATCCTTTTCCGTCAACTACCAAAATATCACCAGGCTTTGCTTCTCTTATACCCCGTAAAACACCAGTATTATCTCCTGCAGGAACATTAACTGTGAATGCTCTACCAGCTATTTTGTCACTATCTCTTAACGGTTTAATAGCTGAATCCATATGGTTAATTCCTTTTAACGCATCCGAAATTGCTGTTGTTGGTAATCCGTAAAACTTTTCTTCAATTGATGACATAATACATTTCCTCCTCTTAAAAAAAGTTGATAATTACATTATAACTTATGGTAGTAAAGTCATCACTGCAAAGAAAAGCAACGCAGACGCGACGAGCACAAATAAATGCCACACTGCATGATGATAAGTAAACCCACGCCACACATAGAAAACCGCTCCAATTGTATAAAGCACCCCTGCAATCGCAAGCATTGCCAGTCCTTCTGTCGACATATTCTCTACAAGCGGATTCCACCCAAACACAATTAGCCAACCCATTACTATGTATAGTAACGTTGACGTATTCAAGAAACGTTTCACAAAAAACGCCTTAAACACAGTACCTGCAATCGCAAGCCCCCACACAATCCCAAATAACGTCCAGCCAAGTGGCCCTTTCACTGCAAGGAATAATAAAGGTGTATACGCCCCCGCGATGAAAAAGTATATAGACGAGTGGTCCATTATTTCAAACACATCTTTCGCACGACCTGCTGGAAACGAGTGGACTAGCGTAGACGATACAAACAAAATCACCATTGTAGCACCGAACAACGTAAAACTTACAACATGCCACGCAGTTCCATGCATCACAGCAGACACGATCAAAATAACGAGTGCCGCCACACTTAAAAGAGCACCAATTCCATGAATAATCGAATTTGCAATCTCCTCACGCTTTGAAAATATATGTGTATTACTCATCTTTCCTCATTCCTATCTAGTCATTCTGTTTACCATATCTTATCACGTTGTACGCAAACCGGGCAGTTACACATGTAACTTATGTAGGTGCAAGTCACACATTTGATTCATTTTTTTAAACATCTATAAAATCCTGATCTGCGCTGATTTCCGTTACGAGCGAACGCTTTCCGTGACAAATAAATAAATCAATTATTGACAACTAAAATTCTTCACCGACGTCATTTGACAAAGAACCAAAAATAAAAGATGGTGATCATTTAAAAATGATCACCATCCGCTATTAGTTATTATTATTAAACTGAAGTTGAAACGTCTCCTACTACTGATGATTGACTCTCTGCTTTTTGTTTTACCGCTTTTCTAACATCAGCACGAAGTACTAGAGAAATTACAAAGGAAAATGCAATTAGCCCAGTAAATACATAGAAAACAGGTATATAACTATTTGTCATATTTTTAACTACACTAACAATAAGTGGACCGAAAATCCCACCTAGAGACCATGTTGTTAATAAATAACCATGAATTACACCTAATTGTCTCGTTCCAAATAAGTCGCTGGCAAACGCTGGTAAATTGGAGAAACCACCACCGTAACAACTTACAACTAAGAAAATAAACAACTGGAATATGATTACGTTCGTTGTAAACGGCAATAAGATAAATGTAACTAATTGGATACTAAAGAAGATTACAAAAACATTAGATCTCCCAAGGTAATCTGAAGCAGCCGCCCATAGTAATCGACCACCACCATTAAATAATCCCATTAGCCCAACCATCGCTGCAGCTCCTGCTACAGACAAACCAACAATTTCTTGCGCCATTGGAGAAGCAACTGAAATCATCATAATACCAGCCATTACATTAAATAAATGCATTGCCCAAAGCATCCAAAAATGCTTCGTTTTTACGGCTTCTCTCGCTGACATTTGAGCTAAATCTTGCTTGATCTTTTTCTTTCCACTTGCTGCTGCAGCCTTCATACCCTCAGGCATATAACCTGGTTCTGGTGGCGCAATATACGAAGCTCCTAAAATCATCAATACAAAGTAACTAGCTCCTAGTATGAAGTATGTAGTTGAAATACCTACAGACTGCATTAGATTTGCTGCAATTGGTGCTGTAAGAAGTGCACCTGAACCAAACCCTAAAACTGCCATACCTGTCGCTAAACCTCTACGATCCGGGAACCATTTAACTAAAGTTGAAACTGGAGCAATATATCCAATCCCCATCCCTAAACCACTTAAAACACCATATGTTAACCAATATAAAGGCACTGAGTCTATTAAAATCGCAACCCCTGCACCAGATTGTCCTAAACTAAATAGAATTGCTGCAAGTATCGCCGATTTTCTTGGACCAAATTTCTCTACTAAATTACCAAACAATGCTGCTGCAAAACCTGCAAGCCCCATCATAATAGTAAACGCGATCGTTACCTTGGTTTCACTCCAACCCATTTCTGTTACGATTGGCAATTTATAAACACTGTACGCATATGCCCCCCCAATTGAAAGGTGGATTGCTATTGCTGATACTGCAATTAACCATCTGTTTTTATTCATATAATTGCTACCCCTTTTCTTGAAAATGTGAACATTTTTCGAAACTTCGACTATTCAAGATAACACTAATTATGAATAAAAATCAATACTTTTTTAAAAAACATTGTTTTCTGACAATAGGATTGTTTCGTATGAAAGAGAAAATGTGTTTAATAGGGCAGAATTTTTATGTTTAATCATTTTCCCCCTTCATTAGAGCACTCTATTTCACTTGATTTTTTCATTACATAAGCATATCCTTATATTATAAAATAGTATGTATGAGGTGACGATATGGATGCATTGATGAAGATGGAGAAACAGTTAAAAGCTGTAAGCGATGCCAATCGTTTAAAGTTGCTCGCTTGTTTAAAACAAGGCGAAGTTTGTGTATGTGATTTAGTGGATGTATTACAAGTTTCGCAGCCTGCCGTTAGTCAACAACTCCGCAAGTTGAAAGAAGCAGATATTATATTAGAACGAAAAAGAGGTACATGGAAGCATTATCGTTTGAATGAGGAACAGTCTCCGTTTATCCAAGCAATTATTGATGACTTAGAGCCAGTTTCAACTGAAAACTGTAGCCCAGAATGTTCTATAGAAGAAAAAATCATTTAATTATAAAGGAGAGATTTGTGATGAATTCTATTAAAATGTATGACCCAGCTATGTGTTGTTCGACTGGGGTTTGTGGGCCTTCCATTGACCCTGAGTTATTACGTGTTTCGTTTGTTTTCAATAATTTAACGAAACGCTCTTATTCGATTGAACGGTTTAATTTGTCGAATGATCCTACTGCTTTTATAGACAATATTCTTGTAAATACGCTATTAAATGAAAAAGGAGTCGACAGTTTACCGATTATCTTATTAAACGAAGAAGTGGTGATTTCTGGTCGGTATCCAACCAATGAGGAATTTGAGAAATGGACGGAAATTTCTGCAGAGGAATTAATCCAAAAACCTAGAATTCGCCTGTCTACGAAAGTGGTAAAACTCTAATGGAACGCTTTACGACAGAACATTATCCGAAAACAAAGTTCCTATTTTTCACTGGGAAAGGTGGCGTTGGAAAAACGTCTGTTGCTAGTGCCCTTTCCTATACGCTATCACTAGAAAACAAAAAGGTACTACTCGTTAGTACGGACCCTGCATCTAACCTACAGGATATTTTCCAACAGGCTTTAACGAATACACCTGTATTAATAGAAGGAACATCCCACTTATATGCCTTAAATTTAGATCCGATTCAAGCTGCGGAAGATTATAAAAACCAAATGGTGGCACCGTATCGTGGGAAATTACCTGAAACAGCTATTCAGTCCATGGAAGAACAAATGTCAGGTGCTTGCACAGTAGAAATTGCCGCATTCAATCAATTCTCTGCTATTTTAACAGACGCTTCCGTTCAACAAAATTTCGATGTCATCGTTTTTGATACTGCTCCAACGGGACACACATTACGTTTGCTACAATTGCCAATGGCTTGGACAGGATTTTTAGCAGATAATACTTCAGGAGCTTCTTGCTTGGGTCCATTAGCTGGATTAGAAGGACAGAAAGTTATGTATAAGAAAGCTGTTGAAGTACTAGCAGATGGCAACCAAACGACGCTTATGCTCGTTACTAGACCTGAAATTAGTCCGCTAAGAGAAGCTGCTAGAGCCTCTATTGAACTAGAAGCAATCGGTATAAAAAACCAACAACTACTTGTGAATGGTGTATTTGAACCAAGTGATGCGAATGATTTATATGCAAAAGTATATAAAGAACGTCAACAAGCATCTCTTCTACAAATGCCTGCACAATTAACGCAATATCCTATATACAGCTTGCCTTTAGCTCCCTTCTCCATTACAAATCTAGAACGTATGGAAAAACGGATAACTGACAAGCCACTAGAAGAGACCATATCTACTGAGCCGATTCGACAAATTACTACAACTTCTCTTCAACAGATGATTAGTAATTATATTGAAAATCCAAAACGTGTGATTTTCACGATGGGAAAAGGTGGCGTTGGAAAAACAACCGTTGCAGCTTTAGTCGCTTTAGGACTTGCGAACAAAGGAAAACGTGTCCATTTAACAACGACTGATCCTGCCGCGCACCTTAGTTGGGTACTTGGAGATGAACTTCCAGAGAATTTGACGATGAGCAGCATTGATCCAAAGGAAGTACTCGCAACATATAAAGAAGAGGTATTGAGCAAAGCCCGCGAAACGATGAATGAAGACGGCTTATCATTCGTCCAAGAAGATTTAGAATCTCCTTGTACAGAAGAAATTGCCGTATTCCGTGCATTTGCCAATGTTATTGAAGCACACCAAGATGAAGTGGTAGTCATTGATACTGCACCAACTGGTCATACACTTCTATTATTAGATTCTTCTGAGTCATACCATAAAGAAATTAGTCGCTCATCTGGTGAAGTACCTGTAGCAGTTCAGCATTTATTGCCTACCTTACGCAATCCAGAAGAAACTAGCGTTATTATCACGACGTTACCCGAAGCAACTCCCGTCTATGAAGCGGAGCGCCTACAGCAAGACTTACAACGCGCTGGACTTACCGTTCACTTTTGGGTCATCAATCAATCATTTTCTTTGATTCAAACAAATGATCATTTACTAAAACGCAAAATAATAAGTGAGCAGAAATGGATGGAACGAGTGGATTCATTATCTAATAGTCACACCGTACTTATTCCATGGAGCCTAAAAGAACCAAAAGGATTAGAAGGATTACACTATCTATTACAGGAGGAACAAACTTTATGAACATGACAGAACAAGCAAAAACGTATATTCAACAAGCAATGGTGGAAAACGCAGTAGATACGATTCGATTTTATAGCGTAGCTGGTTGCTGCGGATCTAGCTTAGCCGTGGCATTACAACCTGCGGAAGAAAGTGATCTTGTGGAAATCATTGATGAGGTCAAAATTGCTATTCAACCAGAAATGAAAGAAGAATTAAGTAATGTAACCATCGCTACAGAAGAAGATAACGGCGAATTGAGTCTTGTGTTAGAGGGATATAATCCTTCTGCTTGTTGTTAGGGGGGAATTTCTAATGACTGAAGTTAAAAATGATGAAGTCCGTCAAAGCGTCCGAAATAATTATAAACAAATTGCATTAAAAGTAATTAATACGGATAATTGTTGCGCACCAGAAGAAAATCAAACTAGTACAGTGGCAGAAATCTCTCAAAAGTTAGGCTACACACCTGATGAGCTTGCAAGTATTCCAAACGGTGCCAACATGGGACTCGGTTGCGGAAATCCTCAAGCAATTGCTGATTTAAGAGAAGGCGAAACTGTCTTAGACTTAGGTTCCGGTGGAGGTTTCGACTGCTTTTTAGCTGCTCCAAAAGTGGGTACAACCGGAAAAGTAATTGGTGTCGACATGACGCCTGAAATGATTTCAAAAGCTCGCACTAATGCAGAGAAATCTTCTTACACACAAGTAGATTTTCGTTTAGGAGAAATTGAAAACTTACCCGTGGCGGACCAAATAGTAGACGTCATTATGTCAAATTGCGTGATCAACCTATCACCAAACAAACAACGTGTATTTGAAGAAGCATACCGTGTCCTAAAAGTAGGCGGTCGCTTAGCCATTTCAGATATTATCTTAACAACAACTTTACCTGAAGAAATGCAACAAAACATGGAGCTATATACTGGCTGTATCTCTGGGGCATCCCCTTTGAACCAATTAACAGCATTTCTAGAGACAGCTGGTTTCAAGGATATTCGTATTACACCAAAAGACGATTCGAAGGAATTCATTAAAGATTGGGCTCCTGGACAAAACGTAGAAAACTATATCGTATCTGCCATTATTCAAGCTGTGAAATAGAAGTTTTTGCTTAAATGGACAGAAACTTTCTCTATACGGTCGTATTTTTATTTATACGGTCACAAATTTTTCTATCCGGTCACATTTTTAGATTTACAGTCACAACTTTATTTTCAGTCACTAGAAGGGCTTCTGACAAAATGTCAGAAGCTCTTCTTTTTGGGCATAGATAATCCTATCATAATTTATTAATTCCTCGCAAAATGTGTTAACCAAATAATTAATTATGTTTACACAATGGATTTTTATACATATAATTAAACTTGTACAAAAGTTTAAGGGGTGATTTATTTGGTCAAGTCAAAGTTACATGGGATGATTCTTGCTTCACTATTTGCTGCTTTAATGGGGATTGGAGCAAATATTACATCCTTACTACCATTTTTCGTTATCGCTGGAGTACCAATTACTTTTCAGCCGGTTGTTAGTTTACTCGCCGGTACGTTACTTGGGAAGAAATACGGAACTCTTGCAATGGCGCTTTATTTATTCATTGGGCTAGCTGGAATTCCAGTTTTCGCACGATTTAGTGGTGGCATTAGCGCTATCCTTAGCCCTACATTTGGCTTTTTGTTAGCATTCATTTTGGTTGCCTGGATAGCAGGTGTTATAACCGAAAAAAGTAAATCGTTTAGGTCCATATTAGTTGCATCACTTATAGGAACAGTGGTCGTTTATATAATTGGAACTAACTGGTTGTATTTAGCGTATAAGTTCTGGTTTGATGCACCAGAAGGTTTTTCTTACGAAATGGCTTGGACGATAATGATGGTTCCATTACCAAAGGATATCGCTTTATCTATCCTATCCACGATGATTTCTTACAAGGTACTTCGAGCATTTCCAACAATGGAGCATAGCAGTACAACTATTAAACATGAGGTGATCAGATGAATTGGCATTCACTAGCAGAACACGTTTTAAATGGACATGAACTAACTCATCAGGAATGTATTGATTTCTTACAAGCAGATAGTAAAGAAACGCTCTCACAAATAGATGCGGCCTATATGATTAGACACCATTACTATGGGAATGATGTCAAACTAAATATGCTGATTAACACAAAGTCAGGATTATGTCCTGAAAACTGTCGTTATTGTTCCCAATCCTCTGAATCCAGCGCGCCAATAGAAAAGTATAAAATGATGACGAAAGAAGAAATTGTAAAAGGTGCACAACGAGCTGCAAAACTTGGAGCTGGCACGTTCTGTATTGTTGCGAGCGGAAGAGGGCCCAGCAGACATGAACTAGCGATTGTTAAAGAAGCGGCTAGAGAAATTAAAGAAACATTGCCGCTTAAACTATGTGGCTGTCTTGGAATCCTTGCAGATAATCAAGCAGAAGAACTAAAAGAAGCTGGCATCGATCGATATAATCATAATATCAATACATCAGCCGAGTTTCACGAAAATATAGTGTCTTCTCATACATTCGATGATCGTGTGGGAACAGTCGAAAAAGTAAAACAAGCTGGAATTTCTCCATGTTCAGGTATTATCATTGGAATGGGCGAATCTACAGAAAATATTATTAGTATGTTGCATACCCTTCGTTCTTTAAATGCAGATTCTATACCGATAAATTTCTTACATGCTATAGAAGGAACAGCTTTTGAAAACAAAACGCCTATGACCCCTATATGGTGTTTGCGAATTGTTGCACTTGCACGATTCATACTTCCAACAAAAGAAATTCGAATTGCTGGTGGTCGCGAATTAAACTTACGCTCCCTACAACCAATGGCTTTATATGCAGCCAATTCTATTTTCCTTGGTGACTATTTAACAACATCTGGCCAAGAATCAGAAAAAGATTTGAAGATGATTGAAGACTTAGGGTTTACTGTAGAAAAAGATGCATTTGCCCGAAGTGCAGAAGATCTTCAGGAATTGCATAATTAATTACAACATTCCTATATTGCAATGAACACCTGGTATTATAAGAAATACCTCACATTATTTCTAAAAACTCTACAAATAAAAAAGGCAGTGCAAATTCGTAATCGAATTGCACTGCTATTTTTTATATTTTTATTAACTTGCTTGCCCACAGCACTTTTTGTATTTCTTTTCACTGCCACAAGGACATGGATCATTTCTGCCGATTTTTTGCGATATCGCTGGAACTGATTTGTTAGTTGAAAGTTCATTTTGTTCTTCAATTTCTAGGGCAACTGTCTTCCAGTGCACCATTTCTGGATGTGTACGACCCATTATTTTGTAAAAGCTATAAAGTGTTTGCTCTAGGTCAATCATGCCACCAAAGTATTCATTTTCTAGGAAATCTTCTATAATTGGAAATGCTGCTTCTGTGAAGTGTGCAGTAAGAGCTTCAATAACGAGTTCTTTTCCATCGTCATCTAGCTTCGAATAACTTTCTATCAGCACTTCTTCCGCGCGTTTTGTTTTTGTTTCTTGTAAAATTCCTACAGCATATATAAACGTCTCTGCTTTCATTGCAAAAGAAGCAACAGCATTAACTACTTCATCAGATTGAAACTTGCTCAAGGCTATTGCAACTTCTTCTAGTAAAATATCTTCATCTCTTGCAAGTAAACTAGCTAACGTGAGGATATACTCCGACAATTGTAAAACACCAACTGCCCGTACTCCTAAAACACCATTAATCGAAAACAAATCATCTTGCATTTCATGTTTTAATATTGCAGCTACTTCCTGCTCCCCGTAATAACCTTTTTCAATGAGAACATCTTGCAATTTCTTTGCTTTCTGGAATTCCAGAGGATTGAAGCTATTACCTTCTATATTTTTCACTATCTCCACATATGCTTCCATAAGTGATTTTTCGTCACCTAATAGTAAAAATCGACAAAATTGAATATATTTCTCACCAATATACGTCTGGAATTCTACTGCATGATCTACAATCGTTTGCGCAGATAAATTCATGACATACTGGAGCACTAAATGGCGATGTGTTGTAGGTACCTTCTTTAACAGATCTAATAATACTGGTAAGGACTCGTCATTTACATTCTTTTCATGTCCCCAGGCTAGTATGCTATTTCTTTCTTTTGGTTCAGCATGAAGAGCACTAGTTAATTGTTGGTTGACAATTTCAGACGGTGTATAGGGAAACTCATGTAGCATAAAAGATGCAAAATCGCGCACCAGTAATTCATCGTCATTTACATATGGTGTAACTTTGTTTAAAAATGCTTGACTCATTTAGTTTCCTCCTCTGATTATTGTCTCTTAAACTATATATTGATTGTTACTTCTTCATTGTCCCTAAGTATAATTGAATTGTCCAGAATTTTTACTTTATTTTTTTAAAATAAACAAAGCTACCTTAACTATATGTTATTACTGCTATACATAGTGCAAACGCCATCCCTAATAATTTTCTTTTCATCTGCTTTCTCCTCTTTCCTAATTGCTTTATACGTATGAGTATAAATGTTCCAGATGAAAATTAGATGAAATTCAGATAAAAAAAGGAGAATATAATTAGAAAAGAGAACTACTAGAGAATAAGGAGGGATTACGATGAAAAAGCTAATACTCTTATCATTGATATTATTTGGCTGTACAAATGAGGAATTTGCAAATGAGAAATTAGTAGCTGAACAGGTGGCGACAAATCTAGATATTCCTTGGTCGATCAACTTATACAGAGATACTTTCTATATTTCAGAACGTGTTGGAACCATCGCAAAAATCACATATGATGGTCAGGTTGCACATGAAAAAGTAACACTTTCTGATCCACTTTCTGGAGCCTCAGAAGCTGGGATTCTAGGGTTTGCCCTAAAATCAAATTTTGAGCAGTCGCAGGAAGCATTCGCTTACTATACTTACGATCAAAATGGATCTACATTCAATCGAGTTGTAACGATTAAATATGAAAACGGAACTTGGCAGGAAACAGAAATCCATCTAAACAATATCCCAACAGGTAATATTCATCATGGTGGTCGTCTAGAAATCGGCCCAGACAACTTGCTCTATGTAACAATCGGAGACGCAGGAAACCCAGAAAACGCACAAGCACCTGTCATGAACGGAAAAATTCTACGCATGCAAAAGGATGGTTCCTTTGAAGTTTATTCCACCGGACATCGTAATCCACAAGGACTTGCCTGGAACGAGGATGGTATTCTTTACGAAGCTGAACATGGGCAATCCGCAAACGATGAGATCAACATAATTGAGCAAGGAAAAAACTACGGATATCCGATAATTGAAGGCACTCAGACAAAAAATGGCTATGCCACACCAATCATCACTTCTGGTGCAAATGAAACATGGGCTCCCTCTGGTATCACATTCCACAAAGGAAAACTGTATGTAGCCACTTTAAGAGGAGAGTCTATCAAAGTTATTGAACCATCCACGAATAAAATCGAACGCTCCATCACTGGATTCGGTCGTATACGTGACGTGTATTCAGATGGAAATTCCCTTTACTTCATTACCAATAATACAGATGGACGAGGAGCGCCTAGCGTAGATGATGATGTGTTGTATCGATTAAATGAATAACTTTCTGTAAACTAAAAAACATCGCGACTTAAGCCACACCTAATCTTCCAGTAAAACGTCCTCCCTCATCTATAAGTACTCTTTATGGAGGCCTTATAGATATTTGTGACCGTATAGAAAAATTTGTGACCATATAAATAATAATGTGACCGTATAAATAAATTTATGACCGTATAGAATTTTTTCTGTCCATATAGAAATTTTTCTGACCAGATAGCGTTTTTTTATCCATTTTATATTTAGTAGCTTTTCCTTTTCCACTAATTATTAAATCCATACCTTGTAAAATTCTAGTCACTGTCTGATGCTGACCCACCTGTAAAAATTTACGACAATCACTATTAGACATTTGTACACCGATTAGTACAAACCATTCCTTAACAGCTGCTAGATGGGCCTCTGAGTCCCTATGTGAACATGTAGGACACTGCCAAGTTCTTTTAATTTTAACCATCCCAAACTGCTCACATTTTCCACACTGCACACCAGTCATCAAATCGCTTGGATTGATTCCCCATCTCTTACACATTGGATAAGGAAA
>NZ_QKZI01000005.1 GCF_003254155.1 Psychrobacillus insolitus
AAGAAGCAAGCTTCTTCATCATTCGCTCGACTTGCATGTATTAGGCATGCCGCCAGCGTTCGTCCTGAGCCAGGATCAAACTCTCCATAATAGTTGAGTATAAAACTCAACAAATTAGAACTAGTTTAAAAGCTCATTTTGTTTTGCTGGCATCATCATTAAATGATGTCAAAAATGTTTTGCTATCGAGCTAACCGAAGTTAGTCAATAAGCTGTATTTCTTAACGTTTTGCATGTTCAGTTTTCAATGTTCATGGTTTAAATTAATGGAGCGGGTGAAGAGAATCGAACTCTCATCATCAGCTTGGAAGGCTGAGGTTTTACCACTAAACTACACCCGCAAATTATATAAGGAAATCATTTTATTGTTTTCTCAGCGCATAAGATGTGCTTTGGTGCGGCCGAGAGGATTTGAACCTCCACGGGGTTACCCCCACTAGGCCCTCAACCTAGCGCGTCTGCCATTCCGCCACGACCGCATAGTTAACCTTTAAGGACAAGATTTACTATACACTCGTAAGTCGACAATGTCAACAATAAAATTATGAGCCATGTAGGATTCGAACCTACGACCCTCTGATTAAAAGTCAGATGCTCTACCAACTGAGCTAATGGCTCGTACTAATGGCTGGGGTACCTGGATTCGAACCAGGGCATGATAGAATCAAAATCTATTGCCTTACCGCTTGGCTATACCCCAAAAATGGCGGTCCCGACCGGGATCGAACCGGCGATCTTCTGCGTGACAGGCAGACATGTTAACCGCTACACCACGGGACCTTAAAACTTTATAAAATTGGTAAATGACCCCTACGGGATTCGAACCCGTGTTACCGCCGTGAAAGGGCGGTGTCTTAACCGCTTGACCAAGGGGCCTAGATGGCTCCGAAGGTAGGACTCGAACCTACGACCAATCGATTAACAGTCGATTGCTCTACCACTGAGCTACTTCGGAATAATTTATATCGTTTTGTCGTGTTGTTTTACTCGACTTATATTATTATATAGACCCTTTCATGAAACGTCAACTACTTTTTTAAAATCCCTTTAGAAACTTAAGGAGAAACTAAATTTAAGTCACCTAAACACTTGCCACATCTGTATTTCTTTGTGTTTAATCGAATTTTCCGTTTATATACCAGTAAGCATTTGGCGCATTGATATGTGTAAATTCTCTTCCTAACACGCTTATTAGGTTCACTAAGCATAGAACAAAATCTCGGAGAATCAGTACTTTTCAATAATTCTCGAAAATCAGTATCCCTATGTTTATAACCCTTTCCCTCCATATGCAAATGATAATGGCAAAGCTCATGTTTGATAACGCCGATCAATTCTTCCATCCCGTATTTTTCGTAAACAAGAGGATTTATTTCTATATGATGCGTTCGTAACATATATCTCCCGCCGGTAGTCCTAAGACGTCCATTAAAATAGGCTTGATGTTGAAAGTCTTTCCCAAATACATCTTTTGATACACCACTTACTAACTCATTTAGTTTGTCATCTGTCATTTGAATCTCTCCTATATAAAGTTAAAAAGAGTTTGTCCAATAAATATTCATTGGACAACTCTTCATTTCTTAGACTTGTTCTTGTGGAGGTAACATCGTTAAGGCAATTCTACCTTTATTCGTATCGTGCTCTTCAACCCAGACCGTTACAATGTCTCCTAAAGATACAACATCCAGTGGATGCTTTACAAACCCTTTTTTCAATTTTGAAATGTGCACTAAGCCGTCTTGTTTAACACCTATATCGACAAAAGCACCAAAGTCCACTACGTTACGAACAGTTCCTTGAAGCTCCATGCCTTTTTGAAGGTCTTCCATTTTGAGTACATCTTTTTTCAAAATTGGTTGTGGGAAAGCCTCACGTGGATCGCGAGCTGGTTTGATCAATGTATCGATAATATCTTTTAAAGTGATTTCACCAATTTCTAATTCGCTGCTTACTTCCGTAATATGAATGTTCTTCAAAGCTTCCTCTGCTTCTTTAGAACCGATTTGAGCTTTTTTCAAGCCTGCTATTTCTAAAACTTGCTCCGCTGCTTTATAACTCTCTGGATGAATTCCTGTTGCATCAAATGGATTTTTGGCATCTGGAACCCGCAAGAAACCTATTGCCTGTTCGTATGTTTTAGCTCCTAGGCGAGGAATCTTCTTCAGTTGTGCTCTAGAAGTGAATCTTCCTTGTTCATTTCGTAGATTCACTACATTTTCAGCAACTGTTTTTGATAGGCCTGAAACGTATTGCAATAGGGATGCTGATGCAGTATTTACATTTACCCCAACTTGGTTTACTGCAGTTTCTACTATAAAAGAAAGTGATTCAGATAATTTCTTTTGGGATACGTCATGTTGATATTGTCCTACTCCAACTGCCTTTGGATCTATTTTCACTAGTTCAGCAAGTGGATCCTGAAGTCTTCTAGCGATCGAAACGGCACTTCGCTGCTCCACTTGTAAGTCCGGAAACTCGTTTCGTGCTGTTTCAGATGCCGAATACACACTTGCCCCTGCTTCATTGACAATTACATATGCAACTTCACCTTCTACTTCTTTCAAACAATCTACGATAAATTGTTCTGTCTCGCGCGAAGCTGTACCATTCCCTATAGCAACTAGTGAAATAGGATAATTCTTTATATAAGAAAGAACTTTCTTTTTAGAACCCTCTACATCCATTTTAGGGGCATGCGGATAAATAGCTGAAACTTCGAGTAATTTACCTGTATCATCTACTACCGCTAACTTACATCCTGTTCGATATGCAGGGTCAACACCTAGAATGAACTTCCCTTTTAAAGGTTGTTGTAATAGTAAGTTACGTAGATTTTCTGAGAAGATATGAATTGCTTGAGCTTCGGCTTTTTCCGTTAACTCAGCGCGAAGTTCTCTTTCTACAGATGGTTGTATTAAACGTTTGTATGAATCTTCAATAGCCATTTCCACGTGTCCCACTGCATCACTCGATGTATAATTTGGGATCCACTGCACTTTCATGACATTCGTTACTCTATCTATTGGTACTTGGATACTCACTTTTAGGACATCTTCTTTTTCACCTCGGTTTAGCGCTAACGTTCTGTGAGGCACAATCTTTTTCACTGGCTCTTCATACTCGTAATACATTTCAAAAACGTTCTTTTCATCTAGTTCAACCTTTTTCAAAGAAGAAATAATTTTACCATCTGCTCGAGAAAGGTTTCGGATTTGCTCACGAATCTTCGCATCATCGGCAAATTGCTCTGCTAAAATATCTCTTGCTCCTTGAAGAGCTTCTTCTATAGAAAGAACTTCTAATTCTTCATTTATATAATCAGTCGCCAATTGCTCTACCGATTGTTCTGGGTAAGTCAAAATAAGGTTCGCAAGTGGTTCTAGTCCTTTTTCTTTTGCAATCGTAGCTTTTGTTCTACGCTTTTGTTTATATGGGCGATACAAATCTTCTAAACGCTGTAGTACAGTTGCATTGTTAATGGAAGCAGTCAATTCTTCCGTTAACTTTCCTTGTTCATCAATTAATCGAATAACTTCCTCTTTACGTTGCTCTAATTGTTGTATGTAATTATAACGATCTTCTACGGCTTTTATTTGCACCTCATCCAAAGAACCAGTTTGTTCTTTTCTATAGCGTGCGATGAAAGGAACTGTATTTCCTTCTTCTAGTAATTTAATCACTTGTTCAGCTTGCGTTGTTTTTACGCCTGCTTCCTTTGAAACGAGCTGCAGCATTTTCTTTATGTCCAAAACAAACACATCCTTTCCATATATAAGCTTCATTTTAACATATGAGTTTAACTTAAGCCTGTCTCATCTCAAGCCAAACAAAAAAGCTTACCCTTTTTTACTAGAGCAAGCTTCCTGCTATAAACGTTGCATCATCACCGTGTTTGATAACGCCAAGTACAGATTCATATAAACATTCTGTAGTACTTGCTTTTTTTAGTGTTTCTTTTGGACTCTTTAGATCTACTCCATCTGAATGAAGTAAGAAAATATCTTTTTCAGTGAATGAGTAAGTTTGTGTGCTGTATTTTTGCTTTCTTCCAGACAGGTAGCCCATAACAGGTAGTGGATAAATCATTTTATCCGTTTCGTGCTGATACATATAAAACTTTACATTGCCAACGCAACTATAAGAAATTGTTTTAAGCTTTAAATCTGCCCTTACAATTGCAACAGCTGCGCCTCTTTTTTGCAACATCTGCTCGTTACAACGTGCTAACAATGCATCTAGTGATTCATCCGGAAACTTCGCAAGAATATCTGGCATGATATCCGCTGATTCCTTCGCTACTGGACCGCTCCCTAAACCGTCAGCAATTGCAAAGAGTAGATAATCATCATTTTTATATATATAATACGTATCCCCGCACTCTACATTACCAGTTTTAGCTTCTTGATAAACAACAACATTTACTTTGTCATCCAATATTTTCTTCACTGATCTACTCCACCTGACACTAATATAGCTTTTTGTAATTTTGTAATCGCTTTACGCTGTATCCTGGAGACATGCATCTGGGAAATCCCAAGCTTATCTCCCGTTTCTTTTTGACTCAGTTGCTCAATGTATGTAAGTTGAATGACTTCTTTTTCACGCTCAGAAAGTACACTAAGAGCATTAGCAACTACTAAACGCTGATCTGTTTTTTCAAATTCCGCGTCATTATTTCCAATAACATCAAATAACGTAATCGTTCCTCCATCTGAGTCAGAATCAAGTGAGTGATCCATCGATAACGCTTGATAGCTTTTAGTCATTTCCATCGCTTCAAGTACATCTTCTACTTCAACATCCAAATAATGTGCAATCTCAGTAACTAGTGGAGAACGCTGCAATTCAGCTGTTAATGTTTCTACTGTCGCACGAATTCGTGGTCCTAGCTCTTTAATTCTTCTAGGAACATGGACCGCCCATGTTTTATCTCGTAAGAAACGTTTAATTTCTCCAATAATCGTTGGGATAGCATACGCTTCGAAGTTTCTTCCAAATGAAGGATCATATCTTCTAATAGCACCTAAAAGTCCAAGCATTCCTACTTGAGCGATGTCTTCATGATAGGATTTACCATTAGAATATTTTCTTGCGATTGACTCTACTAAACGAGTATAGTTAAGCACTAAATTGGTTTGTGCCTCTTCACTTTCTGTTTGTTGATATTCTTCAATCCATTTTAACACTTGTTCTTTGGACTCCTGTTTAGGAAGAGACGTGTGTGACATTTTTATCCACCTGCTCAATTCCGACATGCTTCGTCATAAATACAGTTACGCCCTCCTGGTGATGTACTTTCACCTCGTCCATTAGTGTTTCGATTAAATATAACCCTAAGCCACCTTCTCGTAAAAACGAGACTTCTTCTAACTCATGATAAGGTCCAACTTTTGCTTTTGTTTCTTCAAAATCAAAGCTTTTGCCATGATCAGCTACCATGATCTCCATTTTTCCCTCGTATAGTGCACATCCAATGACAACTTCACCGTCTTCATCTTCAGAGTAAGCATGCTGCACTGCATTTGTAATCGCTTCACTTGCTGCAATTTTCAAGTCTTCAATATCGTCATACGTAAAACCTAAACGATTTGCTAAACCTGAAATAGTTAAACGTGCTACACTCACATACTGAGGTTTCGCGGGTAATCTAATTTCAACGTAATCAAACGGTTTCATCTATTTTCACCTCTCCACTTGCTGATTGGATGTCCATAATTTCTCCTAATCCTGTACTATCCATGTATGATACATTTGTTAAATCTAATTCTATATGAAGACCTTCTGTTACCTGAAGATCCATTAGCTTTTCTCGTAAAATTGGTGCTGAAAAGGCATCTATTTCTCCACTTACTTTTCCTAAAACGTACTTGTCTTCTGCCGTTAACTCAACTAAAGTATTCATTAATCATAACCCCTGTCTTCGCTAATATATTACTCTATACCACTGGTTAGCTAATGATAAACATTTTAGTTACACCTTTTTTAAAATAACTATTGTAAAATCATCGCGCAGTTCAAAATTCTGAAGTTTTTCGAGTTCTTTAAAAACGTATTCAGCCATATCTTGTGCTGATTCTTCTCGAACATGCTCAATTATTTCCATTACTTTTTGTTGTTCGATAAAACCATCTTCAGACCTACATTCAGTTACTCCATCCGTCATTATTACAACGAAATCTCCCTGATTTAAAGTGATTACATGTTGTTCGTATTTTACATTAGGAATAACTCCAAGCAATAATCCTTTTGCCTGAAGTTCTGTGAACTCATTATTTTTTGCACAATAAAATAATGGGGGTTCATGTCCCGCAGATGCATATGTAAATTCACTTTTCGACACTTCATAGGATCCATAAAACATAGAAATAAACATTGAGTCCGTAACACTTTTTTCTACGATTCTGTTAATAACATCTAGTACTATTATTGGATCTGCCTTCGAACCATCTAAACCATCCATACCGTATTTAATCATGGACATGCATAGTGCAGCTGGAATCCCTTTACCTATCACATCCGCAACAGCTATTCCTAAACTGTTACTATCACATAAGAAGTGAACATAGTCACCATTCATCTCTTTTGCCGGAACAGATTTCATTCCAATATCTACTCCAGCCATGATTGGAACTTTTGTTTTTAAAAGCGTTTGCTGTACATTTGCAGCAAGATCCATTTCTATTTTAAAGTTCTCTTGTTTTTTAATTAACGCTTGATGCTCTTTTAAAGCTAAACCATAATGAATCATTACTTCTATTAATAAATCAAAAGAATGCCCTACATCTTCTGGCAAATCAGGATATATTTCTTCTAAAGATGCCTTATGTACACTAATTACTTCTTCAGGTGCAATATTCTTTTTAATCAGTTGTTTACTAACATTCTGACCTTCATATAAGTTATGCTCGCTCTGCTTTAATATATGATCTCTCAATATCTCTGTATAATGTCGTCTAAATTCTTCCATACCTCAGAATACCCCTTATCTTAGCCACTTAGTAGCACTTATTTTAGTGCCTTCTCCTACAACAGTTTCAATCTTAAAATCGTCCATCAAACGTTTTACCCCAGGTAACCCAGCACCAAGACCTCCGGAAGTTGTAAACCCATCTTCCAACGCTCTCCGAACATCTGCAATACCTGGGCCTTCATCAGATGCAATGACTAATAACCCCTTAAGGTTGCCTTCTGTAACTTCTTTAATCGCTATATTTCCTTTTCCTGTATATAAGTAAATATTACGAGCGAGCTCACTAATCGCTGTTGTGATTCGTGCTTGGTCAACGGTTCCGAAGCCCACTTTTTTCGCCTCATTCCTACCAAGCTGCCTAGCAGCAACAATGTCCCATTCCGTTACAATATCAACAGAATCTATATTCATAATGGATTAGCCCTCCAATTCTCGTTCTAATTTTTCCAATCCATTTTCTAGATCTAGAGCTGTTGAAACATTCTCTAATCTGATACCTAGTTCTATTAATGTGATTGCTACCGCAGGCTGGATTCCTGTAATAACAACTTTTGCTCCCATTAACCCAGACATGTTAATAACGTCACCTAATACTTTCGCGATAAATGAATCGATAAAGTCAATTGGTGTTAAATCTATTACGACTCCTCTAGCAGAAGTTGTATGCAGTTTTTCTAATAGATCTTCTTGAAATGAAATGGCTGTTTGATCGTCTAATTCCCATTGAATTGAAACGATTAAACAATCTTTTAATTTTAAAATTGGGATTCTCATTTTCATTTATCCTTCACCTCTACAATTGCACGATTTGTTAGAGCTAACGCTTTTTCTACCCCTCTTTGCATTGTGCTTGTTGTCGTAAAATCATTTAAGTTAATACCAAGCGCCACAATTGTTTGGGCAATCTCTGGGCGAATTCCTACTAGCATGCATTTTGCTCCAACTAACCGAACAGCATCTGCAGCTTGGATGATGTGATGAGCAACCATTGTATCTACTACTGGAACTCCTGTAATATCAAGCAATACTACTTCTGCTCTATGTTTTACTACCCCGTGCAATAAGTTCTCCATAATAAGTTTGGCGCGTTCAGTATCAATTGTTCCTACCAAAGGCATCACGGATATTTTGTCGAACATTGGAATAAGCGATGCAGAAAGTTCTTGTAAAGCCATTTTTTGTAGGTGCACCGTTCTATCCCACACATTTGAATATGCTTCTACAATGCTATGAGTTAGAGGCGTGATCCAGTTTGTCATTATTTCCGTATATGAAATTATATTTTGTTCGTTTAAATAACCGTCTTCATTCATTTTATCATAAAGAACATGTGTGAAATTTGTTAGGGCTTTTAAAACAAATGTAACGGACCAACCATAGCGAACGATTTTCACAGAAAAATCATTCAGTTTCACCCTATAAACTTCTTCACTTTCCGTTAAACTGAAGACAACTAGTTCACCAAATTCGCGGACTGTATTATCAATAACTTTTTCTGACATTATTTGAAAAAATCGATCGTCTTTTTCATCTTCCATTTTAATCGTCCATCTTTCTAATATTTCATCTAAATGCTCATTTATATATCCTGCTATTTGTTTATTCATTAATATATACATCTCCTTGATTGCTAGTAGTACTATTATTGTATCGGATATTAAAACAATTAACACTGTTTTCATAGAACCGGAATTGGTTAACACGTGTATCTAGACGATAAGTGAATACATTGATTAAGACCTTTTACTTATTATTCTCCAATATTCCCCTAAATCCTCTTAATAAAATGAAAAAAAACTGATAAATCGTCATTTTTCTACATAGACATTCCCGGCTCGTTTTGGACCAAACTTATGGTTAAAGGATAAACGAGTAAGACAAAAAAGGCCGAGAAAGTGATCATGTCACTTTCTCAGCCTTTTTTTCATTTAAGAAAATATAGAAGCAGTAGTAGTATCTAAAGCGAACCTGAAAGAATCGTGTGCACAGGTTAGGAATTTTATATACTTTCTTGTCTTTTAATAAAACACGATGTGTCTGGTAAATTACACATCGTGTTTTTATCTATGTATTAAAATTTAACAATTCCCAAACTAATCGCTAGAGCTCGATCTACTTCTATCATGAGATCTTCATCTAAATGGGTTATTTTATCTGTTAGTCTAGATTTGTCTATTGTTCTAAGTTGTTCTAACAATATTACAGAATCCCGTTCAAAATCATACTTATGTGCGTTTATCTCCACATGAGTAGGCAATTTCGCTTTTTGAATTTGAGCTGTAATAGCTGCTATTATGACTGTCGGACTAAAACGATTACCAATATCATTTTGAATCACCAAAACGGGTCTGGTTCCACCCTGTTCAGACCCGATTACTGGTGATAAATCTGCAAAAAAAACGTCACCACGTTTTACAATCAAATTGTCATCCTCCGCTTACGAGTCGCTCTGTTGTATGTTGTGCTTCATACTCGGCATGTAAACATTCCGTACAAATAGATAAGTTTATATGCGACATTTCAACATACCCTTTCATCATTGCTTCTCTTATAAGATTTGTTTGGCCTTTCTTTATATATTCACTTGTCTGGATACTAACGAAACTTTCACTACTAGTTAATGATTGTTTAACAGTTTTTACTCCTTCATTAACCATTTGCTTTGGAAGCTCTACGATCGCTTCCTTTTTCTTTTTATCAGTTACCACAGCAAACACCTCCGACAAAACATTTCCCTATATGACAATATACTTCATCTTACCATTAGTAGAGGTGAAATAAAAGACAAAATAAGAAATGATCTGACAAATAATGCATAAGGAGCTATTCTTGACGAATAATTATTCGCTGTATAATCTTGGTATTCTATTTGAGAACATGCAGCATATTTCATAAGGAATTGTCTCTAACGTTTTCGCCCACTCTTCTACGGTGATTTCTTCCGCTTCTTGCTTCCCTATCAGAACTACCTTTTCGCCAATAGGAACAGGTTCTTCTAATCGAATCATGCATTGATCCATACAAATTTTCCCGACAATTGGTACTCTTTTTCCTTTTACCAAAACAGTCTGTTTATGCAACTTCCGCAAAAGTCCATCTGCATATCCAATTGGTAGTGTGGCAATCCATTCATCTTCTTCTGCTGTATATACCGCTCCGTACCCAATCGAAGTACCTTTTTTCACTTTTTTCACATGGACCACTTCTGTATGCAAAGAAAGTGCCTTTTCTAAGGGAAATGGAAGATAGTCACTTAGCCAAGGAGATGGTGCAACTCCGTACATCGAAATACCGAATCTTATTGCATCTAAGTTTTGCTCCGGATATTGAAGAGCTGCCGCACTATTCGAAGTGTGCACAATTCGTGGTTTTTCATGGAATAAAGAAAGCATGCACTGAAAGTTTTCGACTTGTTCTTCATAATGCTTATTAAGCGCTTCATCTGCAGTTGCAAAATGAGTGAATACACCAGTCACTTCTAGCCACTCTTTTGTCTTAATAAATGCAAGGGCATGTTTTAATTCATCTTCATCCACAAAACCTATTCTTCCCATGCCACTATCAATCTTAATGTGAATTTTTAAGGGCTGATCGAACTGATTAATCGATTGAAGCCACTCTAAAGAATATGCCGTTAACGTAATTTTTTGTTCTGATGCTACAGGTACAAAGGAAGCTGGTGATGCACCGATGACAAGAATATCGGCAGAAACACCCGCTTCTCTAAGACGTATAGCTTCTTCTGGGGTTGCAACGGCAAGTATTGTAACACCTACTTGAAGTGCAGCTTTCGCTACTTCTATATCACCATGTCCATAAGCATTTGCTTTAACTACAGCTATAAGTTCCGTGTTCACGGGTAGCATTTGTTGCATTTGTTGAATATTAGATTGAATTGCTTGTAAGTTAACTTGCATGAATGTTGGTCTATATAGCATTTGCGGCATACGGCTTCCCTCTTTTATAACTGACTGTATTTATTATCCCCCTATTTAGAAGGACTAGTCAATACAAATCATTTCATTCCTTCAACAGCCATAGATGCAGCAACTTCAATCATTTCTTCTTTACTTAAAGATGATGTAGCAAGGAAGAAAGACATTCCATCTTGTTCCCATGAAATAGACTGCTCCGTTATAGCACCAATTGCAAAGCCTAGATCAATCGGATCACCTGGAGCAAATACTGGGATAGTCGGAGTAATACTTGGCTCACTTAGTTGCTGAATGATCGTGAATTCTTTGTCCCCACTATATGTTAGGATTACACGTTTGTCTTCTCCATCTTTCAACACTTTTTCATCAATATTATGGACGTTTTCCCACTTAATTAACGGGTAATGTGTTTTGAACTCTGCATTGTCAATTTCAGCAGAGGTTTCTATAGAAGCTGCTTTTCCATCTTCTGGTGCTGCTGTTTCTTTTCCATCATCAGGCGTAGTTGCTTCTTGTTCAATTTTATATTCGCCTGCTGTATGTGTTTTTCCTAATGATACTTGGTTAAACTTAATATGGATCTGTTCTTCTTTATTTTCGTTTAAAATAGATACTTCTGTTGGCAATAACGTCTTTTTGTCAATGTGGACTACTTGAGAAGGAAGCATGTTCTTGTGATTGTTGCTTGTTTTCGTTTCAAATACATATTTGTCTTCCTCTTCTTTAAATGTAGAGGATTTGTCTTTTTTAATATCTTCTGCTAAAGACCCTATTAAATAGGCTTGGCTATTTTCGGTTGGCCATTTACTTTGAAATTTATATGTTTTGTTTAGTTCTGGTGTAACAACAAAAACCCCATCTGCATTACGTACAATCATTTGCGTGTTGCCTGCATCGGCATCCGAAACTTTCACTCGGTAAAAATCAGGCTTTGTATGCCATACCTCTACGTCGTAAATTCTTGGTTCTTGGCCAGTGAGAATGGTCATCTCCGCAGTCAATTCGTACCCCTTCGCATCAACCCATTTATTGCTGAGTTTTTTTAATACATCTTCTTTAGATTGTGCTCCACATGCAGAAAGTACCAGGATCGTCATTAATAAAAACAAATATTTAGCCACTCGAATTTTCAATCAGTCCATCCTTTCTATTTATCACTGCGTTCATTCATTGTATGTAGTTGGACGAACGGTTATGATTGCAGAATTACTTGAGCGGCTGCATATTCTTTTGTATGGGTAATGGATATGAAGCCATTTACTTGGTTTCCTTTGAAATAAAGGCTTGGTTTGCCACTTGGTTCACGTAAAATTTCAATATCTTGAAAACTACAATCCTTTCCTATGCCAGTTCCTCTTGCTTTAGAAAATGCTTCCTTTGCAGCAAATCTTCCCGCCAAAAACTCTATTTGTCTATGTTCAGAGAAATTTTTCATCTGCTCTCTTTCTTTGCTTGTTAATATTCGTTCTTCAAATTTTATTGTTTTGTTTTTAATAGAAGAAATCCGATGAAGTTCTGTTATATCTAACCCTATTCCAGTGATCATAAATGTTTCTCCTTTTCAAACGCCTCTATCAAAGGCTATACTATTAGTAGGAAATTAGAGGTGACCCTATGTTTACACGAAGAGAAAATTTTAAACAATATATCAATTTTTACCCGATTGTTTCAACGTTATTGGCATTGAATATTATCATCTATCTCGTTACAAGTATTCCGGAAATTGGTGATCAGCTATTTAATGTAGGTATTGGGTTCAACTTATTGATAAGCGAGGGGGAATACTGGCGCTTAGTTACACCAATGTTTCTACACGCAAGTCTTTTACATTTGTTATTTAATATGTTTTCCTTGTTTTTATTCGGACCTGAGCTTGAACAAATTGCAGGAAAAGCTCGTTTCCTAACTATTTATTTATTAGCTGGACTTGTTGGTAATATCGCTACTTATCTAATGTATGATTGGAACTATATGAGTGTTGGAGCAAGTGGTGCTATATATGGTATTCTAGGTGCTTTTGGTGCTCTAGTTTATTATACGCGAAATGCCTTGCCTCAGTTGAAACAAATCATTGTCCCAATTATCGTTATTGGTGTCATTATGACCTTTATCCAATCTAATATAAATGTGACTGCTCATATCGCAGGACTGATTACTGGATTTATCCTTGGATTGATTTATTTCCATCCAAAACGAATTGCCGTTTGGAAGAAAAAGAAGAAGAAATTTAAAACAGTATAAGAAAACCGCAAGCGCCCTTTTTCTAAATGGACGTTTGCGGTTCGCTTTGGACGAAACTTATGGTCATAGAATAAACGAGAAAGAAATCGAGGAAATTCTTATACTTTCTTATCTTTCAAAAAAGACATCCAAATAGACCACTAAATGGATGTCTTTTAACTTATTAATTTAGGTTTATTGTTTCAAAATTGGGTAGCTGTTCTTTTTCTATTTGAGTATTTTTCGTTCTTGCTGGTTCATACCAACTTAGAAGTATTTCTGCATCTTCTTTGTCTAGATGCGACACCGTTGTAACCGCTCCACCAATACCTGATTTAATCGTTGTGATAATGGAAGAAACTCCCACTCTTTTTTGGAAGTAGGTTGTTCTTTCTGTCATCGATTGAATACGTCTCTTTTCTAGCCAAACAGTCGTCTTACTAATAATGCGATATTGAACGATTAAATGTTGTTGATCAATATAATATCCCATTGTTTTATGCTGCCATACGCCAATTCCAAAACTTATCGGAAATAATAGCAAGGATAGCAGCCCATATGGATAGAAAAAGTAGATAACCACGCAAGCTACAGGAATCATCCACACGAAATCTAAACGGTAAAAGAACTTTCTCGATCTCTTCGGAACATTTATATAATTTGGATCTAACTGAAATTCCGGAAAAATCTGTAGAAGTATTTTATTGATCTCTTTCTTTTTGATCAGCGGCAGCAGGCGGATTTTTTCATCTTTCTCAGAAAGAGAACCTCCAGCACTATCTACAATAACAGTCGCGTAACCCGTTAACTGACGCAGAGGATTTTCTGCGATACGAATTCCTTGAATACGTGATAGAGGAATTGTGATTTTCTTCTTTTCAAGAAGTCCCCTAGTAATAATGATTTCATTGTCTTCCACTCGAATTGTAAAATCGTAATAATTTATGAACGTTATGACAACAGATACAATCCACGCTACTAATAGTACCAAGAAAACAGCTAGCGCGATTAGAAGTACACCGAATTTTATGAAGACTTGAAACTCATCATAAATCGTTTCATACGGTATTATTTCTGAAAACTGCGAAATGAAAACGGCAAGACCTGAGAAGAAGACACCAATACCACCTGATGTACTCGCTAAGATAAATAGTTCTTTCTGCGAGATATGAAAAACTGGTTTTGTTTGTCGCTCCACTATTTCTTCTACTTGAATCGTTTCATCTGAATCTACCGGGAGCTTATTCTTTGCTTGAAGCATTTCTTTTTTTATCTGTTCTGCAGCGTCCTTCGTAATAGCGGTTAACTCTGCATCTGCTTCTTTCGTCTGTCCACCGCCTGCAGTCTCTACTTTCACTTTTACAAGCCCAAAAGGTCTGTGTAATATACCCTCTGTATAGTTTAAGCTTTGAATACGTTCAAATGGGATGTATCGTTTTTTCTTCACAAAGAGCCCGTATTCGATGCGTAACTCTTCCTCTTCAAACCAATATCTGAATCGTTTCCATTTAATAATGCCGCTAACTAACAGAAATAGTAAAATGACGCCGTAAATAATATAGGTTATATAGGAAGACCAACCTTCTGAATCGCCGCCACTACCGAATCCATTGACTGCAACAACAAAAACAAGCGGAACAATCATATCTTTTAATACTTTTATGAAATTTATAAGTGCAGAAATAGGATGTAATTTGTACTTTTCTTTAGACATCGTCTTCCGCCACCCTTGCAAGCACAGAAATTCTTCCTCTCAGTTCATCTGCTTCTTCAGTAATTAATGCGGGTATCGTATGACTTGTGGCAGCAGTAGAAATCGTAATCGAGGACAGATTATATTTCCTCAATATTGGTCCTTGCTCCGTGTCTACATGTTGTACACGAACCATTGGCACCAAGGTTCTTTTCACGATAAACAACCCATGCTGTAACTCAATTTCTTGCTCCCTGACTTCATACCTCCAGCGCATCCATCTAACTTTTGGAAATAAATAAGTGAGTAAATATCCTGCTATTAAAACTACTGCTCCCGTTACTATGTATAGCCATACGTACTCACCAGTGAAGTAATTGATTGTCCCTACACCAATACCCACTAGTAATACGATTAGCGATTGTAGGATTCCGTATATATACCAAACTCGGAGTCCTTTTTCTGATATCCGATTAGTTGGTTCTGCTCTCATATTTAACACCTCTCCCCTTGTCATTGTATACGATTTATAAGGTAAAATGTTTCAAAATAAATAATTCAATTCTAGCCGACTAAAACTCTTCACCAACGTCATTTGACGAAGAACTAAAAAAAGGATGAATATCACATCGAAATGTGATATTCATCCTTTTGAATTGTTGTAATATTAGCCTTCGCTACGAGGTGTACGAGTTCTAGTGCTACGTTGTGTAGAACCATCACGAGGACCACTGCTAGTACGACGTGCTCCGCCACTGCTAGGTGGACGTGAACCGCCGCCTGAGCGTGATGCTCCGCGATCGCTTCCTCCACGACTTGCTGATGATGAACTACGTCCGCCACCACTGCCGCCAGTGCTACGTTTACCTTTGTAACCACCGCCGCCGCCTGAGCGTCCGCCACCACTACCGCCACCACGTGATGGTAATGGGCGTTCTTCAGAAAGAGCGATTGGAGTATCGTTCGGTTCTTTTGTTAACGATTTTAAAGCTGCAGCAATAATGTCTACTGCTTCAAATTTCCCAAGCATTTCTGCTGCTAATGGGCGGTAATCGTTTAAATCATTTTTACCCACTAATTCAGATAAAGTTTCAATAGCTACACGTTGTAATCCAACTAATGCTTCATCAGAACTTGGTGGAAGAAGTGGAGTCATACGTTTTTTCGTAGTATCTTCTACGATGCGTAAGTAACCCATTTCTCTTGGTGTTACGAATGTTGTTGCAATACCACTTTTCCCTGCGCGTCCTGTACGACCGATACGGTGAACATAGCTTTCAGGATCTTGTGGAATATCGAAGTTATAAACATGCGTTACGCCAGAAATATCTAATCCACGTGCCGCTACATCTGTTGCAACAAGGATATCAATTTTGTTTGATTTAAATTGTTTTAAAACAGACATACGTTTCGCTTGGCTTAAATCTCCGTGAATTCCTTCTGCTAAGTAACCACGAACACTTAGTGCTTGTGCTAATTCGTCTACGCGACGTTTTGTACGACCAAAAATAATTGCTAGTTCTGGTTGTTGTACATTTAAAATTCTTGAAAGAACATCAAATTTTTCGCGTTCAGTAGCTTTTACGTAGAATTGTTCAATGTTTTCTACAGTCATTTCTTTAGACTTGATTTTAACTTCAACTGGAGATTTCATGAATCTTTCTGCAATTTTACGGATAGGTCCAGGCATTGTAGCTGAGAACAGTAATGTTTGACGTTCAGCTGGAACGCTTTCCAAAATTGTGTTGATGTCTTCAATGAATCCCATGTTAAGCATTTCATCAGCTTCGTCTAAGATAAGTGTTTGAACTTGATCAAGTTTTAACGTACGACGATTGATGTGGTCAAGAATACGACCTGGTGTACCAACGATTACTTGAGGTTTATTTTTAAGTGCACGGATTTGACGACTAATTTCTTGTCCTCCGTAAACAGATAAAATACGAACCTTTTTGTCATATCCTAATCTATAAAGCTCTTCTGAAACTTGAATTGCAAGTTCACGTGTTGGAGCGATAATCAATGCTTGGATATTCGGGTTTTTAATATCAACTTTTTCAATCATTGGAATACCAAAAGCAGCAGTTTTACCTGTTCCTGTTTGTGCTTGTCCGATAATGTCTTTACCTTCCATAGCATGTCTAATAGTACCTTCTTGAATTGGTGTTGCTTCTTCAAATCCCATACGTTGAACGGATGCTAATGTTGAAGCGCTGATATTTAATTCTGAAAAATTTGTCAAAATTTTAATCTCCTTTTTCTTCTGTTTTGACAAATGGTTACATTTTCAGATGAAATTGCGGCAAATTCGAGTATATACGAGGAACGTTTCCGTTACTTAAAATTCTCTGTAGTTTTTGATCAGAGGGGTCTTATATAAAGGGAAAGCCCGGTCTTTTGCCGAGCGGTTTGTCATTTTAAAACTATATAAACTTACTTTAACAAACCGTTATGTTCAAAAAAAAGTACTCTTCCATAAACGCTGAAGAGTCTTTACACAAAATGTATCCATTGCTCTAAACGTAGTATAGCATGTCTTATAATTAGTTGCAACGAATTAGAAACTGTTATAATTATTAGTTATTAGTTATTATTTCCACCTCATCTTCCTTTAAAAATAGAAGTACTTTAAAAAACCAATCGTTACAGTCCTCGCTATAGCAAATATGGTGTTTACCCATCTCTGAATAAATCAGTTCTTTTTTCTCCGACCCAATCTGGTTAAATAAGAACTGAGCAGTAGCGTAAGGAACGATACCATCTTTTTTTCCTTGGACTAAACAGACTGGTATTATAATTTGGCCGTAATAAGGTTCAATCATACGCACCAATCGTATAAATTCGAACGTTGCATTAATGGGAGTCTTTTCCCATTTATATTTATATCGCTTGAACAACTCATTAGCTTCAAGCTTTCCAACCATAGCTTCTTTTGCTATTTCGCGAATATCTTGCAGTATTTGGGTAGGATAAATGTATTTGGCTGCTGCGCTTAATAAAACCAATTTTTCGATTTTATAACGCTTAGCTAAATAAATAGCAATAAGGCCGCCCATTGAAAATCCAATAACAATTACTTTATCCACTTCTTTTTGAAGTTTTCGAAGAGCAAGTTCTGCTTCCATCATCCAATTTTCTGCTCTAAATTTTTTTAACTCCAATGTCTCCCCGTGACCAGGAAGTGTAGGGACAACTATTTTCCAATCGGTGTTGTTCTCTAAATAATCTGCAATTGGCTGAACCTCGTATGGTCCACCAGTAAACCCATGAATACAAAGTACACCTGTCTTCAAATTGCCCCTACTCCTTTTACAACATTATTGTTCGAATGGTTCAATGACTCTTTCTAACTTCATACCCCTTGAGCCTTTTACTAAAACAATGGACCTGTTGTCAATTTTTTTCGATAAAAATGCGATGATCTGCTCAATCTCATTTTCTACCCAAATTATTTCTTCCACGTTAGAGTGCTCCGATAGTTTAGCATATAGCCATTCCATTTTTGGTCCAAACAAGCAGATGCCTTTGAAAACCCCAGTAGAAATAGATGCACTCATTTCTTCATGGTACTGCTTTTCATGTTCACCAAGTTCAAGCATATCTCCAAGAACTAGCCATTTATCAGGCTTGATCGAAGATTTTTCTAAAAAGTCAATTGCTGCACGCATGGAAGTAGGAGCAGCATTATATGCATCATTTATAAAAATAGAGCCATTTTTCGCTTCTATTACTTGCATACGCATGTCAGTTAAAGTAATTTCTTTTAGTGCTTCTCTCATTTGTTCTGCTGTTAACCCCACTTCTTTACCAATCAATAAAGCCGCTAATGTGTTTTTAACTTGATGCTCCCCTAAAACCGGGATTGACATCTCTTCGTTTAATGTACCCTCTACACGGAATACACTACCTTGTTCCGTAAATTCCACTTCTGCAATTCGTAAATCATTATTTTCCTGGACACCAAAAGATGTTGAGTTAATAGAAGGAGATCCTTCTACGAATGGGCGTAGTAATGGCTCATCTCCATCGTAGAATAGTTTTCCTGCGCCCTTTAAGCCTGAAATAATTTCAAATTTCGCTTTTGTAATTCCTTCTCGTGAACCTAGATCCTGCATATGTGCCTCACCGATATTCGTAATGACGGCATATGTTGGTTTTGCTAGATTCGAAAGAAATTCAATTTCTCCAAATGAACTCATGCCCATTTCAAGCACTGCAAACTCGGTATCCTCTTCTAACGAAAGAATCGTCAAAGGCAATCCTAACTCATTATTAAAATTCCCTTCCGTTTTCTTAACACGAAAGTATGGAGAAAGCATTCCTGCAACTAAATCTTTCGTCGATGTTTTACCGTTCGATCCAGTAATTCCGATGAAAACAGCAGATAATTCTGCACGGTATGCTTCCGCCATTTGCTGAAGCGCTTTTTCTGCACTATCTACGAATAAAAGTGGAACGTCCTTTGGTGGATTCGGCTCATCTTTTAACCAAAGAGAAGCTGCTGCTCCTTTTTCAAACGCGTTTTGTACAAAGCGGTGTCCATTTACATTTTCACCACGGAAAGGGATAAATAAGTCACCCGGTTGTAATGTTTTCGTATTAATAGAAACACCCGTAATCAGCGGATCTTGTTCAAATGTATCTTGTATTTGTAACCAGTTTGCAATTGCAGATAATGTTTTTTTCAACTTGTTCACTCCCCATCCTTTGAATGCTCAAGTTGTTGCTTTTCTTCAAAACGTTCCATTGCAAGTGCAATTAGTTCTTCTATCAAATCAGAATAAGCTAATCCTGATTCCATCCAAAGTTTAGGATACATACTAATTGGAGTAAATCCTGGCAACGTATTAACCTCATTGATAATTACTTCTTCATCATCTGTTACAAAGAAATCTGCACGAACAAGTCCTGAGCAATCCAATACTTTAAATGCACGGATTGCTGCATCTTTCATCTTCTCTAATAACTCAGGTGAAACCTCTGCTGGAATGGCATAGTTTGTTGTTCCATCTTCGTATTTTGCTTCATAGTCGTAAAAATCTTTCGTTGGTAATACCTCTCCTGCAATCGAGCATCTTGGTTCGTCGTTTCCAAGTACACTCATTTCCAACTCACGCGCAACAATTCCTTGCTCGACGATAATTTTACGATCATATTTAAATGCTACTTCAACTGCTGTTAAAAGCTCTTCTCGATTAGCAACTTTCGTAATTCCTACACTTGAACCTAAGTTTGCAGGTTTTACAAATAAAGGCCATTTTAAATTGCCTTCCATTTTTTGAAGAAGTGCTGTTTGGCTATTTTTCCACTCATTGCGAATAAAATGCACGTAAGGAACTTGTGCTAATCCAGCTTCATTAAATAATTGCTTCATCACGACTTTATCCATTCCTGCAGCAGATGCTAGTACTCCATTCCCTACGTATGGCAAGTTCATCACTTCTAATAATCCTTGAACAGTACCATCTTCTCCGTTTGGTCCATGAAGAAGTGGAAAAATAACATCTAAATGTGATGCATCATCCCCATCTATAGGTAAGAAGCTTGTAATTGAATTTGGTCTAATTGTTTCCTTGCTAATTTTTAGTGATTCCACTGTATCTACCGGGCCCATTAATGGGTTACCTTTAATCCATTCCCCTACTTTTGTGATGAAAATTGGGTATACCTCATATTTATCAAAGTTAATAGCCTGTGAAACGGCTCTTGCTGTTAGTAATGACACTTCATGCTCAGCGGATTTCCCACCATATAATAAGCCTAATTTAATTTTCATTATTAAAAACCCCCACGTTTTGGATAGTACTAGTTTATCATGGTCCATGTAATTTGATGAATAATTAACTGAATAACTTCAACCCAACCACACCAAAAATGATGCAACTTAAAAACAATAACTTCTTCGTACTTTTCTTCTCATTAAAAAAGTACATCCCAATCAATACACTTCCCGCTGCTCCAATACCAGTCCAGACAGCATATCCTGTACCAATAGGAATATTTCTTAGAGCAAGTGATAACAGAAAAAAGCTAAGCGCTGCAGAAATAATGGTGAGTACCGTAAATTTCACTTCTTTAAATCCATTCGATAACTTCATACCGACAACAAAGGCAACTTCAAATAACCCTGCAATAATAAGTATGAGCCATGCCATTATGCAACCTCCTCTTCATCATCCGAAAGTTTTAGACCAATGATTCCAAAGAGTAGTACACATAAAAAGAATATTTTCCCTAGACTTGCTTCTTCATTAAGCCAGAGAATCCCTACTATTACTGTTCCCGCTGCTCCGATTCCTGTAAAAATAGCATATGCAGTTCCAATAGGAATCGTCTTCATTGCTTTGGCAAATAAGAAAAAGCTAATGACTAAAAAGAGAATCGTTACAATGGAAGGTACCAATTTGGTAAATCCATTCGCTTCCTTCAACCCAATAGCCCATACGATTTCAGTTAATCCTGCAAATACCAATAATAACCAAGCCACACAAAACACCTCTTTACAAATAATAAACGCTTTTGCTAGGAAAAGAAGCAAAAGCGTTCTATATGAAATTTAACTTACTACTATTAACAAGTCAGCAGGCTTCTCTAAGTGCTGTTTTAAATCACCCAGTACTTCATCTGGGAAAATATCTTCAGGCAAACTTCGGATTTCTAATCCATAATTTGTTTTGTCCATTTTATATAATGACATCAACACACCATCTTCATAAAAATCTTCATGTTCTTCTATTTTCTCAACAGATAATTGAGATAAAACTACATTGTTTTTCTTGCGCCAAAAAGCCGTCGATTTGCTTTTATCACTAATATACTGGTTAAATACACCAGCGATCAAGATATGTAAATCTGCCATATCTCGGAAATATATTTTCGTTATTTCATTGTCTTCATCTGTTAAATACACAAAACGATTTAGCAAGTGATGATAAAAAGGAGAACGAAATGCTTCTTTTTTATGTGCAATATATAAAAGCTCCGCTTGTTCTTGAGGCGATAGCATGTTTAGCTTTTTTTCATCCGTAAAATCCATAAGGCAGAGAGCAATAGGCCTTTCTGCATAATCCTTTACGAAGCGGAGATATTGATCTTGTACAATAAATTCTAATTGTGTATGTATATTAAATGATGCGTCCTCATACTGATGATTTAGTAATAAAAGAGCTGGCAAGTCAGAGAAACTTCTTATAAATTGTTGTACGGTTAATCCACTAAATAATGCAAAATGCTCAACCTCGTTTACATGTATATATAAATGATCCAAATACTCATCTAGTTCTCTCTCTTTTTCTTTTTTTGCCACAACATTCACTCCTTCATCGTCTATATAATAGTAGCATAATTTTTCCTATGCAACATCTATATTTGATTGGACGTCCCTAATAACTGACAAGCAAGAAACTAGTATTTACGCTATAATAGGAAAAGTGAAAATTGTCGTTTAACTATGACAAGCACAAGCGAAATTTGAAAGAAATATGGGTGAGTTATATGGAAAATAAAAAGGGATTTCCCGATCGTTTTGATTGGACGCTTGCTTTTATACTATTATTATTTCTGATTATTAGTTTACTAGCTATCTCTTCCGCACAAACATCAGGACAATATACGACAAATTTTATAACAAAACAACTTTTTTGGTATTTTGTTGGTGCTTGTATTATTGGACTAGTTATGCTTTTTGAACCTGAACAATATAAAAAAATGGCGTGGTATATATATGGTATTGGTGTATTACTTCTCGCTATCCTGTTTATCTTGCCAGATAGTCTGGCATTAGTAGAGCCTAGAAATGGTGCAAAGAGCTGGTTCCACTTACCAATTGGAGACATTCAGCCAGCAGAGTTTATGAAGACATTTTATATTTTAGCGCTTGCTCGGCTAATTACAAAGCATCATGAAACATATTTGTTAAAAACGATAAAAACTGATTTTATTTTACTCGGGAAATTTGTTGCCGCATTCGTCGTTCCATTAGCATTTATCATGAAACAGCCCGACCTCGGAACTTCACTTGTATTTATCGCCATTACTGCTGCGCTAGTAATTGTCGCAGGGATTTCATGGAAAATTATTCTCCCTGCATTTTTTGGTGTCGCCGGAATTGGCGCTGGACTTTTATGGATGGCGTTATATATGCAGGACTTTTTAGAAGATCAGTTTGGTCTGAAATCCTATCAGTTCGCTCGAATATACTCCTGGTTAGATCCCTATTCTTACTCTTCCAATGAAGGTTACCATTTAATTTCTTCTCTAAACGCAATTGGTTCTGGAGAAATTTTTGGTAAAGGGTATGGTGAACGCGTAGTATATGTTGCAGAAAATCATACCGATTTTATCTTCGCTGTAATAGGGGAAGAATATGGATTCGTCGGTGCTAGTATTGTTCTCAGTATTTTCTTTTTGCTTATTTACCATCTAACCAAAATTACCCTTCAGTTAAAAGATGCTTACAGTACCTATGTATGTGCGGGAATCATTGCAATGATCACGTTCCATGTGTTCGAAAACATTGGAATGACGATTCAATTATTGCCAATAACGGGGATTCCATTACCATTTATCAGTTATGGTGGTAGTTCGCTCATGGGGAATATGTTCGCTATTGGATTAGTATTTAGTATGAAGTTCCACCATAGAACTTATATGTTTGCTAAAAATGAAGAAGAATAAGAAAAGCGGAAGTGCCTATTAATGCGTAAGGCAGATATTGAATAAAAAAAGGGTGAATCGAAAGTTCGTGTTTTACGAATTTACGATTCACCCTCTTTTTAGTTTTGAGGACTTTGTGTTGGCGGTACTAAAGCTTTTAGTATGTCGAGTCTTGATTTTGTCATGGTAACCGTCACGCCAAGCTTTGAAAGATTACTTACAATTTTCTTTAAATCAACTTCCTTAGCCATTCTATCCACCTCGCCCTTTCCTATTATTATTACGATTTATTTGTATAAAAGTTTCTTTTTTTATTTAATTTTTTCTTTTTACATTATACCATCTTTTGACTCATTTAAATCTTTCATTTATGTTACATATTTTGATCTTTTGTAAACCATCCTGTACAAAAGGAGTGAGTAATTTGAATGTAGAAAATGTGATGAGTAGAGAAGTTGCAACATGTAATCCCCTAGATTATATAAATGAAGTAGCTAATCAAATGCGAACACTTGATATTGGATGTCTTCCAGTTGTTAACAACAACAAATTAGTTGGCATTGTTACTGATCGTGATATTGTCACAAGAGCTGTAGCAAAAGACTCTCAGAGTAAAGTGGAAGATGTTATGACAAAATCGGTTATTACTGTTTCCCCGAGTGATACCACTGTAGAAGCTTCGGATATTATGGCTGAAAATCAAGTACGGCGACTACCAGTAGTTGAAAATGATAAGCTTGTTGGTTTTGTTTCTTTGGCTGATTTGGCATTTCCCTTCCCACATGTTCAAGAAATTTCTAATGCTTTAGAAAGCATTTCCGAACCTCGTCATTATTAAACATAAAAGCTGTCCCAAATATTTTTTGGGACAGCTTTTTTTAGTTTGTCGTGTTCGGGTATTGTTTTGTCTCGTTTGTCACCAGTATTGTCACGTTCACGGACCATATTGTCTCACTTAGCCAATATATGGATACTTATAACACAATCTAGCTTCTTAACATACTGCCTATAAATATGGACCTTTTGCTTGCAGAAGTTGCAACGGCTTTCAGCTCTGTTTCTGTTGTCTAAAATACTCTCAGATTACATCGTGTCAAACTAATTAGAAACGTGTAATATAGAGGGTAGAAGATTTAGAGAAAGCAGGTTTTACGCATGAAAAAGACCATCTTTATATTAATGTCCATTCAATTTTTAGTTTATCTTGGTTTCGGAATTATCATCCCCGTACTACCAGAAGTAATTTTAGATCAAAATTACTCTGAAATTCATGTTGGTGGTTTATTAACCGTTTACTCATTAGCGTCGTTTTTTACCGCTCCACTTTGGGGTAAGTTATCCGATCGAGTAGGAAGAAAATCGCTCATTTTAGTAGGCTTAGTTGGATTTAGTTTAAGCTTTTGGCTATTCTCCCTATTTTTTGATTCCTTATTCATGCTTTATTTATCCCGCGTAGTTGGGGGATTATTCTCCGGCGCTCTTTACACCGCTGTAACTGGGTTTGCAGCTGATTTATCGGATGAAGAGAACCGCAATAAGTATATGGGATTCCTTGGCATGTCGATTGGTCTAGGATTCATCTTCGGACCAGCAATTGGTGGAGTACTAGGAAATATTAGCTTGGCACTTCCTTTCACCGCATCTGCAATTCTTTTACTCGTAATTTTTGTATACGCAGCGATTATTTTAAAAGAACCAGAACGTACTGGTGAAGCAAATAAGCGTGCATTACTTCCAAAAGGTGCAACAAGTATGTGGTCATATCGTATTAAATATTTATTCCTATTTTCATTCATGGTGACGTTTTTATTAGCTGGATTAGAAGCAACATTCCAGTTGTTCCAAATCGAACGGATTGAGATCACCCCTCTTCAAATCGGTTATCTGTTTATGTTTAGCGGATTTGTAGATGCTGGTATTCAAGGTGGTGTTGTGCGTCGAATCAAAAATGGAACGGAAACAAAATGGCTTTTATATGCACAAATCATTACTGCTATCGGATTATTTATGACGGTATTTACTACGAGTATTTTCTGGGCAGGGTTATCTTTATGTGTGTTCACAGCAGGTAACGCACTTGCTAGAACGACGATTGTCTCGCTAACTACGAAAGAGTCAGGTGGAAGATACGGGGCAGCTGCGGGAATGGCTTATTCCATGGATAACTTAGGTCGTATTATCGGTCCATTATTATTTGCTTGGTTATTTACTATTCAACCGGATAATATTTATGTGTTATCTGGTGTGCTTGCTGTATTATCGATTGGATTAATCTTCACTTACCGCAAATCGACGAAATCATTGAATGACGCAGCTTAAAATTCAAAAAAATGCCAAGGGTTTGCTCCTTGGCATTTTTTTCTATCATTTTTCCATTGTTTAACTGATTTATCGATATTCTATGAGTATGACGCGTATATTGCATTATGATACTTCGAGGAGGAATGTAGATTGAAGAATTGGTTTTGGAGAATCATTAGTGTCATTCTTTTATGTTGGACTGTTAATATTTTTTATTATCAATCAAAACAGTTAGAAGAACCTATTGTTTTGGATACCTATATTGATATGCCATCTTCGGAACAGACGAGTTTCAAACTCTTTTATTTGACGAATAAAAACGATGTAATAGAATTAGATAGTTTACAGATAAATGGATATACATACTCCAATGAAAATAGTTGGTTTCCATGGTTTGGCGAACTTTCTGCTCAGGCATATAGACAGGAATTTTCCCATCACTTTTTAAAGGAAGCATCGTTCACACTAACTGAAGAAGACTTAGGGAATGTGAATGAAGGCGTTCAAACGAATAATATTTTTGCACACTTTACAAATGGTCAAATAATTCCAGTAAAAGTCGACAAGCTTGCACTCACTCCTATCGCGGAAGAAGTGTCGATATTTTCAAGCCCTTCTTCTTTTTCTACAAACAATCATGGAGAGGCTGTTTTATTAAAAGTGGAAGAACCTGTATCAATGAATCCTATCGAATTACCTGATTTGGTTCAACAGCACAAGGATTTAAAAGTGATGGTTTGGAAAGACTCGAAAGGAGTCAGTACAGCATTTAGTGAACTAGCTAATACTTCCTGGGATCAGCTGGATGCTCCACTATATACAGAAGTAACTTGGCCGCTTCAAATCGAGCCAGTTGACTCCGTTGCCCTATTCTTTCATACAAAAGAGAGTTTAAATGAAATAAAGTTCATATCTGCCCTCCAACCATGGACAGGGAAAACACTAGATGGAAAAGTGGTTAGTCATGACATCTATATAAAAAATGAGCCATGGCTTACTCAGAAACAAGTAAATGCACTCCTAGAGAAAGCTAGAGGTGAGGCTAAATGAGGAGTGGTTTTAAAAAGCTATTTATCGGATTTCTTTTCGTATTTTTGAAATTTCATATAATTGTGGATTTATTACCAGACTTTATTGGCTACATTTTAATTTACAATGGCATCAAACAACTTGCGACTTTATCGTCGCAGTCTTACGATAAGTTAAAAGTTCTAACGATTGTTTTGGCCGTTGTTTCTGTACCTAACTTTTTTTTGAATGATCAAATAATCCAACAAAGCGAATGGTTAAGTTACTATCCTGTATTACTAAGTTTGTTAAAAGTAATTCTCGTATATTACTTATTTGATTTGCTTCGAGTGATTGCGAAGCTGCTCCCTTTTGAAGAAACGCTCCATGCTACGAATCGAATATTCTATTGGTACATGGCGGTTAATCTCGGTTCCTTGTTGTGCCAATCTTTTATCATTAATGCACCGATGGATATTATGCTTTCAGTATCAGTTCTTATTGTTGTGCTCGGGTTGATTATAGAGATCGCTTTTCTGGTTTATTTGCGCAATATGCAAAAGAGATTTTCGAAAGATGAAATCATTGAATGACGTAGCTTAAACCAAAAGCCGAGGATGCTCTCCTCGGATTTTGGTTTATTTTACTTGCGTGAAAATAGACTTTTTTTGTTATGTGGTCAGAAATTTATTTATCTGGTCACATTATTTTTTATACGGTCACAATTTTTCTTATCCGGTCACATTATTTTCTATCCGGTCTCATTCTCCCTTATACGGTCAGAAATCTAGTTATTCAGCGTGATAGGCCAGATAATTATTTCGCCATTCCATAAATTTTGTCCATGCGACTTCGAAGTCTGGTTGGATACAGGAAATTTGTAGCAATCCTTTTTCCACTAAATAATCACTTCTATAGTGTAGGTTAAAGCCTGACATACGCGCATCTTCTGCTAAATATGGGAAGTCATTTTCTTGCCATGTGAATATCATCGGATAATTATGATCTGTAAATAAATCGATTTGATGTTTAACAAGCTCTTCTTCGATAAAATGCATCCGCTTCTTTAAGAGCTCGAATCTAGTACCATCCTCATATGACATCAATGCTAGCTCTAAGCTGTGTATAAATTGTGAGGGCATTGTATGTGGAATGTTGGTATTTGTAGTTAAACCAATATCTAAATAAGTTGGAATCTGATTACTTGGTTGAATTTCTTCATTTGCAAATACAAATGCTAATCCACTCATTGTTCCAATTGCTTTACCACTCACACTAGTCGCTAAAAACACTCCGTCTAACCGAAACGGTAGCGCACCAAAAGAGCTTATGCAGTCCACGCATAGTAATACGTTGTATCGCTTACAGATTTCTACTATTTCTTCTAACTGATTAAGCATTCCTGTAGAGGTTTCCCCGTGAGTCATGAGTAGCCAACGATAATTTCCAGTAGCAAGCGTTTGTTCAACCCTGCCCAAGTCAAACCGTGTCCCCCATTCACATTCATGGATGTCATAGCTTAATCTCCAACGTCGTGCTTGTCTCTCTAAACGCTCGCCAAATGCTCCATTTGTTAGGACGATTCCCTGTTCTCCAATATTATGTAACTGAGCAATCATTGAATCGTTTGCTAGCGTGCCACTTCCGACTAGTAGATGGACATATTTGGCTCCACTAATAGTAGTTAATTGTTTCTGTACTCGTTCAAGCATTACTTTAAATTCGTACGTTCGGTGGGATATTGGTTTCTCTAAAAATGCTCTTTGGATTCGTTCTGACTGCTGAACTGGCCCCGGATAAAAGGAATATTGCTTTGGCTTAAACTTTCCTGCCACCGATTTATCAAAACGCTCTCTTGTTAATACCATTGGAACGAATTTCGCTTCTTCCGTTCCTACAGGCTCTGCAAATGGTTCAAATCCTAACTGATTATATAATTTTTGCTCCAGAACAGTACCAGAAATAATAGCTGCCCAGTAACCACTTTCATACACATAGTCTGACAAAGATCTCGCTAAATGATAAAATACCCGTCCATTCCGATGAGCTTTATCTACCGCTAATAGACGAATCTCACAAATCTTTCCTTGCATTGCGTCTTTTGGAAGTAACGCTTCGACCGGGCCAAGTTTTTTGTCCAAGGAAAAGGGCCTTTCTGCACGAAAGGCAACCATTCCCGCTAACTCTTGATCCTTTAATACAATTACATATACGTTTTCAAGATGAAACTCATCGACTCGCATCCCACTCGGATCGGGCTCGTGTTGTGGTATTTCCTCCACAAATGTTTCATAGTTTAATCTCGCAATTGCTTCAAACTCTTTTTCTGTACGAGCAATTTTACACCAATACATCCCCGTATCCCCCATCTATTCACTAGAATGATAGCGTTCTGTTCGCTTTTCTAATAAAGTAATCCCCACTGCTAACATTATAACCGCTAATCCTACCATCATACTTAGATATGTCCAAACACTGCTTAGAGTTTCCTCGTATATAGTCACTCTTTTCAAAGCTTCCATTGCATAAAAAACAGGCGATATCCATTTCAAAACTAACATAACTTCTGATTCAACAATTTCAAGTGGCCAGTACGCTCCTCCAATCATCGCGAAAGCAACTGCAAGCAATGAAATAATAACACTGCTCTGACTCACCGTTTTCACAAGCGAGATGACGAATATAGAAATTGCCATCACCAGTAACACATAGAAAGCGGAAATAACTACTACCTTCCAGAAACCTCCATACATATTGACACCTAAAATATATCGAAACATCGAAATAACTAATAAAATTTGCACGAATCCAATAACATAACTGAAGGATAAATGCCCAAAATACAATTGAAATCTGCTCACGGAAGCTAGTTTTAAGCGGTTCCATATGCCAGATTGTTTATCTTCTAATATAAATTGTACATTAATCGAAATCGTATAAAAAACGAAAAATAGCATAAATCCAAATAATCCTTGTAGGGCATTATCATATCTGAAAATTTGTGATGCATCCATGGCATCCACCTTAACTTGAAATGCTTCATTTTCTTCTAGACTTTTTTCAATCTCCACCCAAGTACTTTCTCCACTTGCCTGAATTACCTGATCTTTGAAAGCAAGCTCATTAAACTTAGACTCTATCGCAAGTGATAGACTTCTGACCGTATCTGATTCTGTCCCGGCAAATACAGAATAAGTATCCTCATTAATTAATACGCCTATCGTATCCATATCTTCATTTACTTTGAGTAATAGCTCATTTTTGGTCATTTTATGAAAAGTATAGCCTTCTACTTCATTTAACTCTTTCCAAACTTCTTGACTCTTTCCTGATTCATCCAAGGCAACATAGATATTCGTCGTTCCGTTACTGGAGCTACCTAAAACATAGGCCATTACTACGGTCATCAATGTCATGAAAATTAGCAATAAAGGCTTTCGCTTCAAGCTTTGCAGTCTAGCAATCCAAATTCCTGTCATACCGTTACACCTCTTCTCGGAAACAATACTATGGCTAGCAGAACACATAAGCTAACATAGCCATATAAAACAGCCATAAACGGCCATATAACCGCTAGCTCCTCCCCCTTTTGAATCGACAAAATCGCTGTCATCGCGGCTCCATTTGGTGTAAAGTCCCCTATATTTGCTAGTGTTTCAGAAATATCTCCAATATTGATAAAAGATCCTCCAAGGAAAGCAAATATCGATACAACAAATCCATTAAAGGCATTCAAAATTCCATCTGACTTTGATCGGAACTGTAAAGTGGTTAATAGAGCAGCAAGTCCTCCGACAAATATGCTATAACTGAGGACAATAACAATCATTCCTTCTAGTCCAATCCATTCAATTTTTAAAGCAAATTTACCATATGAAAGCATTATAATTTGTTGCACAAGAGCTACTAACGTCCCCGTGATGAAAATAGATAGTGTATATAGAGTAGAAGAGACTCCAGCTAAGATAAGGCGGTCATATACTTTCCATTGAACTTCCTGTAGAGCGAATCCCGCTAAAAATGCCGGAACATATAACGCAAACATCACAAGCATTCCAACTGTGTAATAAATAGAAGAAGGAATTTCTCGTTCATGATCCTCTAAAACTTGTTCCACTTTCTCTACTTTTTTCGTATTCCCCATCACTTCTTCTATAGGTAAACCCGCTTTTGATAGAGCAAGCGATTGTGTAAATCCATATTGCCACTCAGAAATAACGGATTGAATAATAGATGCCCGAATTTCATTCTCTTGGCTTAAATACAAGTCTAAATCGGGTTCTATCTGTTTATCAAAGTAAGCAGATTTAACATAATTTAAGCGAAAACTTGGCGGTACTGATAAAATTCCATCCACTTCTTTGTCTTGACGAATCGTATCCAAATCTTCAGGTTTCTTATGTACAACTGAAATGTATTTTTCTATTTCACTGGATGCCAAAATATTGTTTTCAAGAAGTTGAATTGGATTATTATTTTCTATTTGAGTAAGTAAAGCTTCTAACGGGGGACCTATTATGCCTTCCTTTTCAAGAAATTCTTGAATAGAAGCTTTTTCTTTTTCCCATGTAGATTCATCTACTAAAACTAGTCTCGCTTGAATCGCTTCTTCCGCTCCATTATCCATGACTCCAGCAAGTGCCAGGGAAAGAATTGTGATTAATACAATAGGCATAACTAATAAAATGATTAGTGGTTGTTTATTGCGGATAAGCATTTTCATTTGTTTTCCAATCAAACTAAACAACATTTCGTTTCCTCCCTAGTCTCTCAGTGCTCTTCCTGTTAAATTTAAAAATACATCCTCGAGCGTTGGTATTTTTACGATTGCAGAGGTGATCATTACATCATTATTTGCAGCTAGTGCAAATATTGTTGCTAGGGGCTCCTCGCTTTTAGCCAGAGTGACAGTGAGCAAATCTTCTTCCTTTCTAACTGTAGCTTTAGGAAATTGATTGATTAATGCTGATTCAAATTTTGTCGATAGTATGTGTGCTTTCAATTCTATTGTTTGATTGTCTGAAACGAGTGATTTCAGCTCATCTTTTGTTCCATGAGCGATGATTGCCCCCTGATCCATAATGTAGATTTTGTCACAGAGCAACTCTACTTCTTCCATATAGTGGCTCGTGTACAAAAGAGTCATTCCTTCTTCTACTAGCTGTTTTACAGTATCAAGAATGTAAGCTCTCGATTGAGGGTCAATCCCTACAGTTGGCTCATCCATTATTAAGATGGACGGCTTATGTAAAAGTGCAGCTCCAATGTTTAGACGTCGCTTCATACCACCAGAAAAGGTTTTTACGATATCTTTTTGGCGATCTGTTAATCCTATTTTCTGTAGGACCTCTTCAATCCTTTCATTCAACGTTGGCCCTTTTAATCCATAAATACGGCCGAAAAAGGCTAGGTTTTCTCTTGCTGAAAGTTCAGGATATAATGCAATTTCCTGTGGTACAATTCCAAGCACTTTGCGAAGAGATTCTGGATTTTTCGTAATAGATACTCCTTGCCATTCCACATCACCGCTTGTTGGCATTATTAAAGATGAAAGCATCGAAATGGTAGTTGATTTTCCGGCACCATTTGGACCAATTAATCCCACAGATTCTCCTGCTTCGAGTTGCATATTCACTTGCCTTACGACTTCTTTTGTTTTGAATTTCTTATGAAGATTGATTGCTTGAAGCATTCTCCCATCTCCTTAGAACATAGTTAAGTAAAGTATAGCAAACTATTAATGTAATTTATGTAAGCATTTGTTTAAATATTTTGTAAATTATATATGAAAAGCGCTAAAGCGTTCTTTTTCTATATGGATTTTCACGGTTCGCTTTGGACGAAACTTATTGTCATAGAATAAACGAGAAAAAGATCGAGGAGCTACGTGACTGCGTCACGTAGCTCCTCGATCTTTTCGGTCATCCTATTACGTTTGTTTATCCGTCGCTCTCCTAAAACATCAAAGGAAAAAGGGCAAATGCTTTGGGTAATAAAAGAAGAAATCCTTTTCTACATAGTAAAGTGCGCCTGAAGATGCAATTTCAGGCGCCATCCGATTTTCTATAAAATAATACTTCCTTATTTTTATAGAAGAGTTCCTTGTCTACATAAGTTACTAGAAGAAAATAAGATTCTGTTTAGAAGTGGTTCAAAAAAGTGGAGAAGCATTCATCCAAGTAAGACGTGACATGAAAGCCGAAATATCATCTTCGGCGTCCACTTTAGGTAAGCATGCGGCTCCTCTCTTCTTAACCAAAGCTTTCACACAATGATTACGATTATTTTTGGAGAGCGGCGGACGATCGTAAGCTACATGATTACTAAAAAGAGGAGGAGCTGAAGAAAGTGACGCAGTCATTTTCTTCAGCTCCTATTTTTCTTTTAAGTTAAAATGTAAGTCTTTCGTACTGTCCAGAGCGATCTAACAAAAATCGCAAAAACTGTTTTCGAAGTCGAGGAAATTCTTATACTTTCTTATCTTTTAAGAAAACCACTTGAGCTCACTTTTCTAAACGGACGTTTTTAATTCGCCTTGTACAAAATTTATGGTAGCAAGATAATTGATAAAAACAGTAAATGAGCAAAAATGGCATACGACATAATTTAAAATAAGTGCGAATATAGTAGAAAAGTCGCTTTTTGCACTTATTTACAGATATGTCGTATATTCATTTTGTTCTTTTTATTAAACTAAGAAAATCCGTATAGCATCTTTTTTCTATATGAATTTTTACGGTTCGCTTTGGAAAATAAATAAAGAGTTCCTATTAAAAGTACTGCTACGTTAAGAAGAATAAAGAATGTATCCCTAGCTTATCTCTTCTTTCCACTTCTAATATCAGCTATACTAGAAATTATACTTATTAGTTTTTCCTTAGGAGATGTTTGAGTGACAATTAATATAATCAATTTAGTCATTACCGCTGTTCTTTTTCTTAATATTTTTCTTGCACTAACTTTAATATTTTTAGAACGAAGAGATGCATCTGCTACTTGGGCTTGGATTATGATTTTATTTTTTATACCAATTGTGGGATTTGGGATCTATTTATTATTCGGTAGAAAGTTAAGAAGAAAGCACTTATTCCGATGGGAAGGGAAAAAGAAAGTTGGGATCGATACACTCATTGAGTTCCAAATGGAAGCTATTGAGGATGATTCATTTGATTTCCGATTAGATGATGCAAGTCATTATAAAGAATTAATCATTATGCATTTGCAAAATAATCAGGCTGTACTGACACAAGACAATCAAGTTGACATTTTTATCGATGGGCGAGAAAAGTTTGATGCACTTATGGAAGATTTAAAAAACGCAAAAAATCATATTCATATTCAATATTATATTTTCCGTCTAGATAATCTCGGAAATAGTATTTACAATATTTTATTAGAAAAAGTGAAACAAGGAGTCGAAGTTCGCGTTCTATATGACGCTATGGGCTCACGGTCGCTAAGAAAACGGCATTTTAAAGAATTCATTGATCTTGGTGGTCAAGTCGAAGTGTTCTTCCCTTCCATCTTCCCTTTGATCAATCCACGGATGAACTATCGAAATCACCGTAAAATTGTCGTAATTGATGGTCGTATTGGTTATATAGGTGGATTTAATGTTGGGGATGAATATTTAGGTTTAGATAAGAAGTTTGGATATTGGAGAGATACACATTTGCGTATTGAAGGGAGTTCCGTACATCCACTTCAAACACGTTTTATACTCGATTGGAACCAAGCTTCTGCAGATCAAGATATTGAGTACTCAGATAGATTCTTTCCTGCAATTCCGATGAAAGGTTCCGTTGGATTACAAATTGTGTCAAGTGGACCTGACTCTGAATGGGAGCAGATTAAAAATGGATATCTGAAGTTATTAATGATGGCTAAGAAATATATTTATATTCAATCTCCATACTTCATACCTGATGCAAGCTTTATGGATACACTCCGTATCGCATGTTTATCCGGCATTGATGTACGCATAATGATACCAAATAAACCTGACCATATTTTTGTTTATTGGGCTACATATTCTTACGTTGGAGAGCTTATTAGAGCTGGAGCAAAGGTATACATTTATCAAAATGGATTCTTACATACAAAAATGATTGTTATTGATGACGAGGCTTCTACCGTAGGAACAGCGAATATTGATGTACGTAGTTTCAAGTTAAACTTTGAGGTTAATGCTTTTATATATGATCGTACAACTTCTCATCAATTAGCAGAGATTTTCGAAGAAGATATGCAATTATCCACGGAGCTTACTTGGGAACTCTACCAAGAAAGATCCAAAAAAATTATGTTCAAAGAATCTATCGCAAGGTTAATTTCGCCAATATTATAAAGAGGCTTCCGCTATTCGCGGAAACCTCTTTTTTTAGGTTCTTTATCAAATGTCCTTGGTGAGGAATTTTAGTCGGCTATAATTAATTTATTTATCACGGGACTGTCCAGAAAGTCAGTAAAACTGTTTTTTTTAAGCAGTCTTTTTTTCTATATCCATTTAAACTTAAGTTCCCTATATTTTCTTTGCTGACTTTCGTTACGAGCGGCGACTCCGGTGGGATTAGCGTGACAGGTGAGACCCCACAGGAGCGCGGTTTTCGCGGGCGAGGAAGCTCACCGCACGCCCCACGGAAAGCGTCCGCTCGGAACGAAATCAGCGCGGATCAGGATTTCACCAACGTCATATATTGTACATACTTTTTTATTACACAGTAAACTATAAAACCTTTACTCGTGGTCAGTAATAGGCGCTTCCGCTTTTCTAAATTGCAAATTCAAGTATTCTTCCAATGTTAACTTGGATTCATATACTTTTCCTGCTTGTTCTACTCCAATGTAACGGAAATGCCATGGTTCATACATATATCCTGTTATTTTTTCTTTTCCTTTAGGATAACGCATGATGAAACCATATTTAGCTGCATTTGCTGCAACCCATTTTCCTGCTTCTGTTTCACCAAAGCTTTCACTTGCAAAGTGCTCTTCAAAGAGCTCTTCTCCTATATCAAATGCTAAACCTGTTTGATGCTCGGAATAGCCTGGGCGTGCACTGTAACGATCCGCAGCTTCTTGCCCGTCATTGCTTACATACCTTTCGTAAAGCTGCGATTGATAATCAAATGAGCGATACGTACTAAAAGCAACAAGTTCATAGCCAGAAAGCTTAGCTTCTGCTGCCATCTCTGAAAAACTCGCTCGTGCTTCCTTACTCTCTCCAGGTGCATATGTGGATGGTAATGGATACTGTTTACTTGCTACTAGGATGCCTTGAACCATTGTCGGTTCTGCCGGTAATGTCTCGTGACCCACATACCCTTTTGCTCCAGACATGTCCACTTCTGGCACTTCCTTCACAGGTACTTCTTTCACTGGAGCTTCCTGAACAGGTTCCTCTACAGCCGCCGTATCTTTCTCTTGTACATTATCAGACGTTTCTATTTGGTTTGGTTCTAAATCTGCTTGTTTTGGATTTATAATTCCTCGTACTTCATCGATGCTTTTATCTATATCCCAATCATTCATACCAACCCAAAGGACAATTCCCGCTATTAACAAACTAGCTAAAGAGCCTGAAATAACATATTGCCATTTCTTTTGGTTTTTCTTTTTTGATAAATCATATCTCGATTGCATAACTTAGGTCTTCCTTCTTTCCATTTGCGATAATTCTAGTTTAACATTTTTAGACGTTTGTTACGAATAAAAACCGCATGAACTTTTGGTTGTTATACGTTTCTAAAATAGAATAATGCCCAATACGATAAAGAACAATACTACAAAAGTAATAGACATTCCCCTCATCCACTTCGCTTCACGGATATATCCTTTTTCTTTAAAACTAACCGCTCGATAGCCATTACTTAAAGCAAAAACAACTGTCATAAAAAGAACAGCCATATTAAAATTCCCTTTTATAATAAAAATTAGGGAAGCAAGTGCCGCAATTACAATTATGGTACCTATAATCCAATTTTTCTTCATTACTAACACCTCTCAAGAAAAAAACGAAGCTTTAAAAAAGCCTCGTTTTTTTATACTATTGTTTTTTCTACAGATTCCTCTGCTTTTTCAGGATGATTTGAATAGAATTTACGTCCTAAATATGTTTGGAATATTAAAATGATCCCACCAACAGCCCAATATAACGGCAATGCAGCCATTGAACTAAAGGATATAAACATAATCATAATAGGAGAAATATAAATCATCATCTTCATTTGTTGCTTTTGTTGTTCAGGAACCGTCCATAATGATACTTTTGCTTGAATGAAATACACAACCCCAGCAATAATTGTCATTGCAATATCAGGAGAACCTAAGTTAAACCATAAAAATTGGTGCTCTTTTATAACATCTGAATATAAAATAGCAAAGTATAATCCCATAACAATTGGCATTTGAATAACCATTGGTAAACAACCCATATTTAGTGGATTTACACCATGCTTTTTATACAGCCCCATCATTTCTTGCTGTAAAGCCATTTGCTCTTCTTTAACTTTTGTTTCTTTTAATTTTTTTTGAATTGAATCCATTTCTGGCTTCAGTTTATCCATTTTTACCTTCATGCCTTGTTGATTCTTATAGTTTTTTAACATAAGCGGCATAAGTGCAAAACGAATAATTAGAGTAATTGCAATGATCGCTAATCCATAGCTACCATTGAATATTTCACCAAAAAAGTTAATCATCCATTCAAAAGGTTTTACCAAAATATTATAAAACGTACCTTCTTTGTTTTCTACTCCCGCGCATCCAGTTAGTAATAGCACGGTAAACACAAGTATAGACAGTAAACTAATTTTCTTTTTCAATACATTCACCTTCATTTTTCAAACTACAAGAAGTATACCTTACTAATAAGCAATTTATCAAATAGGAGATGGTATTCTAGTACTCTATTTATAAATTATTATTTGGAAAGCTATATTTAAACGTAGGATAATCCTGATTATCTCTAAATTGTTTCGGGGTGATTCCTGAATATTTTTTGAATATACGTGTGAAATAACTTTGATTACAAAAATGGTATGCATCTGAAATGTCTGAAATCCCTTTATTCGTATGCCTTAAAAAATACTGACACTCTTCTACTTTACGCACGTTCAAGTACTCAACTAACGTCACTCCAGTATGCTCTCTGAAAATGCGTGATAAATGACTTGTACTAATATTAAAGCGTTTAGCTATTTGTTCCACAGTTAATTCAGTTTCCATTTGATCATTGATGTGCATTATAACTTTGTTTACTGTTTGATGTCCAAAATTCGGGGTTTTTCTTTCAGTTACGATTTTCACAAAAAATTCTACTAATTCATATCCGCATTGCATAAATTGCGCATCATTCATCTTTGTTTCTATCACTTCTACACATGAATTGTTAAACGCAAGTACTTTATCGCTAGGTACTTGATTCTCATATAATTTGCTTGCCATAAACGCTACTAATTGAATATAAAAATTTTTCACATGGACAATCATATTTTCTCTATGGTTTTCCCCCGTTTTTTCAATAATAATATCTATTATTTGTCTTAAGCAAACTTTAGCCCCATCTACCTGAAAAGAAGACATGTCATGGAATAATTGATTTTTGAGGATAAAGAATTGTTCATTTCTTTCTGCATTTGTTGGATTATTTATTTCCTTCATGTACATTTTTGTGAAGGAATCTAAAAATAGTTTGTCAGAGCGTTGCATAGGAACCTCATCTTTCTTTGCATAAAAATTTCAAGAGTCAGGCTTATACTACATTAGTTTTTAGTAATATGGAATTTTTATAATTAATGATCCCTAACTTTTTTCGGTATCAATAATTCTATGTGTCTAGGAATCACCTTCAATCGGACTGGAGTACTAGTTCCTTCATCACCATCTACATTACAAGTTAGTATTTTAGCAGATTCGATTACTACTTGGGTAGTCTGAATTACCTCTACTCCTTTGTCTTCTTCCAATGTTCCTAGTAGAATTTTAGCTCCCATTTTTATAACTGAAGGTATTCCTGCTTCTTTTATAATAAAGACATGTAAAAGCCCATCATTTACCTCTGCATTCGGCGCCATTTTTTCAAGTTAAACTCCTCCATAATAATGCATTTTTATGATTTATATTCCCTGTTTCACTTATTTTAAAACCGTTCAAATTAATAAATAAGTGCTCAGCTTTCATAAAAAATTATGAAGAAGAATTTCCATAAAAAAATGACTCATCATATGATGAGTCATTCTTTTCAGAGATAAGAAAGTATATAAAATTTCTGCATAGTATGTCTAGCTACAGCGCCTTGCCTGTCGGGGCAGAGATAGGCGCTTACTCTTTTCTTAATTATAATTTTTGCTCTACATCTTCACTAGCTGTCTTTTTAGTCTTGTCTTGCGCTTCTTCGTTATAATATTGCACGCTAGTCATTGCGCCTTCATCTACCATATTGTTGTCTTGCGTATCATATGGATCCGGATTACCTTGTTCCGTTGAGTCAGAACGATTATACTTTTGAGATTCCATATATGAATTTACTTTCGTTTTTGTATTATTAAAAGCTACTAATGCTTTATCTCGGTTTTCTTTTTTACTGAAATATGCATAAGCTCCTGCTGCTAAACCTGCCAATAAAAGTGATTTATTACTTTTCGCCATTATTAAACCCTCCAGAGTGTTCGAAATTTTAATGCTATATTTTAATACATACCCTTAATTTTCGAAAATAACACCTAATTTGAATGTTTTTTTCTAATCATATAAATATGTGGAATGCCGTCCTCTAAAAATTCATCTGACGTACATTCAAATCCAAGTGAACTATAAAGATTTTCTAAATGACTTTGTGCACAAATCTTTATCCTATCTACACCCCATAATCGCTCAGCTTCATCAATAGATTTTTGCATTAATTGCTTTGCTAATCCTTTACCCCGAGCTTTTTCTTTCACGATAACTCTCCCAATAGTACATTCCTCGTACATTTCACCAGGTGGGAAAATTCTACTATAGGCAATTACTTCATCCTGTTCTATAAACAATAGATGCATTGCATATTGATCGAATGCATCTAACTCTGGGTAAGCACAATTTTGCTCTATTACGAAAACATCTACACGGAGTTTTAGCACTTCATATAATCGTTCAATTGAAAATTCTTGAAATTTCAGTAGTTCTGTTACCATTTTTATCCCTCCTCTTTTTATTATCCTACACATTAGTAGAAGAATGACTATATTTTTGTTATGATTACAAAAAGAGTTTAGAGGTGATTTCAAATGATTCGAGCGACAACTCTTCAGGATATTTCAATTGTTCAACAAATCGCTAAGATCAGTTGGAACGATACGTACAAAAATATTATTCCTGATGATATTCAAGAACTTTTTTTAAATAAAGCATATTCCAATATAATGTTAGCTAAACGAATTGAAAAAACAATTTTCTTACTTGCTGAAACGGAAGGAAAGGCTATTGGGTTTGCAAACTTCACTTACGTTGATGAAGATGGTGATTCCGAACTGACCGCTATTTATTTATTGCCTGAATACCAAAAAAATGGGTATGGCAACAAACTACTTCATGCTGGGTTACGAGAAATGAAAAATGTACAACAACTATATGTTTATGTAGAAAGTAAAAATGATAGTGCTCGCGGTTTTTATGAGAATTTTGGTTTTGAATGCTTAGAAGAATTTGATGAATATTTTGAAGGTCACTCTATTTCAACAGCTAAATATGTTCTTCCAGTAAAAACACCGACTTCCTAAATTAGAAGTCGGTGTTTTAAAGTTATAATGTTTCTTTCGCTGTATAGTATTCTTCTTGTTCTGCAAATTGAATGGGTGGTTTACGTACGAAACACATAATTGCTGCTACATATAACAAAATAGATGTTAACGAAAGAACCCCTGCAAACAGACCTGCCACTATGAACAAAATACCTGCACTTTTCGGTTTCTTGTTCTTATTAACTGAAACGATACCGATTATATTTAGGACTAAACTAATTACTAATAAGATGATGAAACCCCATCCAAATAAACCAAATAAATCAATAAACACTTCCATGAATTGTGTAATTACTTCTGTATCTTGACTCGTAAAAGTTGGATCACTTAATATTTCTTGTTCAAACTCTGAAATAAATGCTGCATCTTGAAACGCAGTATTTCCACCAATTACAATCATTGCTAATAAAATAATTCCGATGACAGTAAAGACGGCACTTATAGAAGCTAACACTATTTCTCCAGTACGTGACATATAGATTTACCTCCCATTATTAATAAATAAATTTCCCTTATTTAATCTACGCATATACTACCATAAAGTTTCATCTATATTTTTAAATTCCCTATAGAAGATAAAATAAACCCGTTTAAATATTAAATGGCGGGGTAATTAAATAGTATCAAACATTTCGAAAGGATGAAATACATGGAAAGAAAGATAATATTTAGTCAGTCGGATTTCTTTTATACATTGGCAGGTGCGTCTATATTAACAGGAATTATAATGCTTTTGACTTCTATTTAAGGCAAGGAATATAAAAGGCAATCCACTATATGCATAAGCGGATTGCCTTTTATATTGTTATGCTTTTATGTCGTCGTATTCATCAGATTTATTAAATGCTGATACTACATAAGAACACACTGGTTCCATTTTTAACGAATTTTCACGGGCATATGTTGCAGCTGTATCAAGTAATTTCTTCGCTACACCTTGACCTCGTAATTTATCAGAAACAAAAGTGTGATCCATTACCATTACATCACCAAGAATTGTCCACGTAATTTCTCCTAGTTTTTCACCATTCTGATTATATTCATAGGCAAATTCTTCGCTACCTACCTCTTTGTATTCGAATTCCATTGATCACATCTCCTTTTCTGAATTTTAACATATTTATCTATTTATTGACAACGGGCGTAATTTAGCTTCAATTTGTTCTCTTTGGGGTTCTAAAAAAGGTGGTAATGCTAATTTTTCACCAAGCGCGTCCATCGGTTCATCAGAATCAAAACCAGGTTCATCTGTTGAAAGTTCAAATAGAATTCCATTAGGTTCTCTAAAATAAATTGCTTTAAAGTAATAGCGATCTACTAACCCTGATGTTACGAAACCATTCGCACGAAGTAATTCCTCCCATTTCGGGTAATCCTCCATCGTTGGTACACGAAAAGCTACATGATGAACACTCCCACGACCTGCCCTTTCTTTTGGCAAATCTGTACGTGTTTCGATATGTACTTCTCCCGCTGGTCCACCTTCGCCAGTTGAATATACTAAAATATCTGGCATATCTACGATTTCAGATGGATAGGTCCCAACAAATGTAAACTTCATAATATCTGTTAGCACTCTTTGCGTTGCCTCTGGTTGACGAAGCGTTAGTTTCACAGCTCCAAGTCCTACAATAGCATGTTCTGCAGAGATACCTTCTTTAACCCATGCTTTTCCGTAAGGTATTCCTGTCCCATCATCAACAACAAGCGTTAGTCTTGATCCTTCGAAGTCTTCAAAGTATAGCGTCTTTCTACCAAATCTATCGATGATTTGATCGTGCGATACTTCATATTCATCAAATCTTTCAATCCAAAATTTCAGCGCTTCTTCACTTTTTACTCGCAATCCAGTGTTGCTGATACTTGATACTCCAGGATATGTTCTACCTGCACTTGGAATGTCAAAATACGTCATATCTGTTCCTGGTGTTCCTACAGCATCTGCATAAAATAAATGGTAGGAAGATGGATTATCTTGGTTAACGCTTTTTTTCACTAAGCGCATGCCTAAAATTCGTGTGAAAAAATCGTGGTTTTTATCTACATCTGCCGTAATTGCAGAAACATGATGTATTCCTGCTAAGTTCATTGTTAACTCCTCCAATTTACTCTATCTTGAATTCGAGACATTCTAATTATTCTAATTTTACCAAAAAAGAGCAGTTTCTGCAAACTATTAGCATATCCAATAAATCATAAAAAAAACACCCTAGTTGCCTTTACAGACAATTAGGGTGCACTTTTAGCTAAAAATTGAACGAATTGAATCAATTAGATTGTTGAAAAAGCTTTTGACACTTTCCCAAAAACCTTCATTTTCTACAATGCCACTAAGTTTATCTTCAATCGTTTTACTAAAATCATTAAGTTGATCCGACCATTTACTGAAATCGATATCCAATTGACGGATTCGATCCATTAAATCGACTAGTAATTGACGATCTTCTTCAGAAAGCTCAATTTTAAAATTAGCAAGTTGCTCTGAAACAATTTTTTCTACTTCTTCTCTTGATACAGGATTTTGCTCGGCAATTTGCGTTTTAATTTCTGTAAGCAATTCACTTACTTTTGCATCGTCAATTCCTGCTTTTTCTGAAAGAGTCGTTGCCACAGATAGTTCATCATTCGCAACATCTGTACGTTCTGGATCAAGTTCGCCTCCAGCTACTTCATAGGCTTTGTATATACCTACTAATGCCGAGTGACCCGTTACTGGTTTTGGAGCAGCAATATCTACCACTGCATCTTCTATACCAGCAGTAAGCATCGCATTCGCATACATATCCGAAGATACTTCCGTAATATTATCCGGAGTGACAATATTGATGACTAAACCTTCTCCAGCATCTTTTCTAGTAATTTTAGCAGATGAGAACAATCTAGCAGATGCATCACCATCTGTTAAATATTTTACTAAATCATCTCCAGTAACAACTATTTCTTGAATATCAGATGCATCCGTTACTTGTAAGCTTTTCTTTACACTACTTTTTTGATCATCCGTTAAATTTCCCCCATAGACTATAATAGGTGCTCCAAATTTTTCATTAACTACCTCTACTTTTGTATCCGTAACTGCTGCATACGTGATAGATGGCGTAATCATAACTCCAAACACTAGTATAGCTGCGATAAATGGCATTAATAATTTTTTCATTCTCAAGTAACCCCTTTCCTTCCCATTCCTTCATTAATAACGTAAAAAAGAGTAAAAAGTTCCGACTAATCGATTCTTCTTACTCCAATTTATCTGTATTGATCTATTAACTATTCAGCTCTGTCCAGCCATCTTTTTGAACTATTTTCTTTTCTTTCATTAATTTACCCAGAGCACGTTTAAATGCTGCCTTACTCATTGTAAACATTTCTTGAATTTCTCCAGGATCAGATTTATCTGTAAAAGGCATTCTTCCACCCACATCATTTAAATAGCGGAAAATCGATTCTGCATCATCTCCTAAACGTTCATGTCTACGAGGAAGTAATGAACCATTTAGTGAACCGTCTTCTTTTGTATCAATGATTCGAACTGTGACATCTTGACCTAGTCTAGGTTCTTCTGTACGCTCTGACTCATGTACAAATATACGGTAATTCTCTGGGAAACTTAATAAGAACGTTCCTACTGGAAGAAGTCTATAAGGTCTAGCTACTACATTTTGATTGAGCATTGTTGTCGGTGCATCTATATATAACTCTTCAACGCGATCTTCTGTTGCAACTCTACCGAACAATTCTCCATCTTTGTCTGTACGAAGAGTGATATATAAATGATCCCCATTCGCAGGCCATAATTCTCTAAGCTTTGGTAGATCTTCTGATTTCACTAAAACTTCTTTCGTTGTTCCAATATCAACAAAAGCTCCTTCATTGTCAGTTACCTTAATCACTTTCGCCCATCCGTATGTTCCTTTTTGAATCGTCGGAAGTTGAGTTGTAGCTGATAAATTACCACGTCTATCTACATAAAGGAATACTTCAATTGTATCCCCTATTTGTAATTCTTCTGGTGCTTCTGAAACATTCAACGGGATCTCTAATTCATGATGCTCTAGGACCCACCTAGAACCTTCCTGTGCCTTAACTTGTAATTTTAATATTTCTCCTGATGCTGATCCTATCAATATTATCGCTCTCCTTCTGACCATACATAAAACTGGTCTTTGCCTTCTTGTTTTGAATGATATAACGCTTTGTCTGCTCGAATAAATAGGCTAGATTCACTTTCATCCAATTCCTCTAAAATTGCCGCCCCAATACTCACAGATAATACATTCCACATTTCTTGTTCTGATTGCATATCTTTTACAGTTCTGACTTCGTTAGTAATTTGCTGCGCTAATTCATTAATAGCCGTTTCGTCTGCATCATAAACAATAACAGCAAACTCATCTCCACCAAAACGTGAAACAAATCCTTTTTTTCCAATTACATTTTTTAGTATTTGTGACACTTTCACTAATACTAAGTCACCTTTATTATGACCATATTGATCATTCACTTGTTTAAAATTATCTAAATCAATAAGCATTAACCATGTTTTAAAATTTTTACGTTTCATGAGAAGTTCATCCATTTTACTCATATATGTTGCTCTATTATACACGCCAGTCAATGAATCATAAGTTGCCAGATTAATTGTATTTGTCAGTATTCGAATAACAACAAGTAATACAATAAAAGAAATAGCTAATGCTAGTAATAGTAATACCCAAAACTGTTGCATATTCTTCTCAAGCATACTTAAATCTGTACTATTATCATACTTCACAAAAAGAACTCGTTCCGTAGAGATTCCTCTATCTTCAAGCGCTTTATATGGAATAAAACGATATGTTTCTACAACCCCTTCGTTCTTTGTTATGTTGTACTCTACAGGCTTTAATTCAGTCCAAGCTTGTTCAAATGCCTTTTGAAATTGTTCGGACATATCTTCAATTGATCTATCTTCCATAATACCTAATGCAAATCCATCCGTACTATAAATACGTACATCTAACAGTTCTTCATATAGAACAATTTGAGCTTTTGCTGTTTTTACAAAATCAAATGCTTGAAGAATAGGTTCCTCTGTTAAATCAATACCCAACTCAATTAAATATTTTTTATCCGGGGTTGCCTGATAGCTAAATTTTTTTGGGACACCTGTTTGAGTAGATACGTCGATTCCATCACTAAAAAAAGTACCCGCTTCACGTCTCTCATTTAATAAATTCGAGAAGTTTTCACAGCACTTAGAGAAGTCTAATCCCATATCTTGTTCAAATGATGTATTTACGATTGTATTCGAATAATCCAAGATATAAATTTCCATACCCATTTCTTTCGCTATAACCGATAAGTCCCAGTCCAGTATGTTTGGATCTCGTTCGTATCTCGCCAATAAATTCAGCGTTTGATTTTCCATCGACTGCGTAATAGAAGAATCAAAATAGTAATACGCATTATCGACAGATTCCATTGCATCGATTATATTACTCTCTATATTGTTACGACTATTTTCTGCTTGATCCATCATGTCATTTTTTAACATTTGTCTATTTACATACGAAACCGTGGTTACTAATATGAGAGCAAATATAATAATCGATAGGAACAGCTTTGTACGAAGTTTATCCATTTTCTACACCCTTACCAACCAAACATCATGAAGTCATTACTCATGTGTACCTTCTTGTAGTTCCAAAAGTTTTACTTGCAAGGAGGGGTTTTCTTCTAAGAAAAGAACTAAATCTGATATACGATCAATGGAATTCCAACTTAAATGATGTTCTATTCCTTCTACATCATTATAGATATTCTCTTCCTTCACACCTATTAATCGTAAAAAATCTTCCAATAACTCATGTCTCTTCACTAATTTTTTGCCAAGTTTCAATCCTTTTGAAGTTAATGTAAGTCCACGGTATTTCTCATATATTAAGAAGTCATCTTTGTCTAATTTTTGCACCATTTTTGTTACGGAAGATGGTAAGACTGATAATGCTTCTGCAATGTCAGACACACGAGCATACCCTTTCTGCTCTATCAACAAATATATTTGTTCAATGTGATCTTCCATGCTAGGTGTTGGCATACATATCTTCCTTTCGTTACTGCTATGTATATTTTACTACATATGTTCCACTACCACAAATACAGTTACAAGCTCATGAAACAAATAAAACCCTATCAGAAAGATAAGGTTTCTTTCCTATATGTGGGATTTTCTCATCTTTCATTTTAACAAACTACAGTATGTTTAACAATGTTAGACACGGGGTAAATTTCTAGTAGTGACATATACACTGACTTATTAAAAGAAGGGATGATTTAAATGGGGAACATATTATGGACAATCATAGTTGTATTAGTTGTACTTTGGGTATTAGGTTTAGTTTTAAATATTGGTGGAGGAATTATTCATACTTTACTAATCATTGCAGGTATTATTTTCGTCTTCCAACTTATTACTGGAAAACGATCACTTTAAATAAGAAAAGCGGAAGCGCCTATCTCTGCCCCGACAGGCAAATGGGGAATCGCGAGGAGGCAGCTCCTCAGCCACCACAGTGATTACCCATTTGACCCCGAGGGGCAAGGCGCTGTAGCTAGACAGATACCAAGTGAACGAGCGCGTTGTCTATTTTTATAGACAATGCGCTCTTTTACTTACTTACCAATGCATATATACAAGTATCTCTAAGTGTTTTTCCATCTGCAGATAAAGCGTCGTTTCTTAATATCCCTTCTACCGAGAAACCTGCTCTTTCTGCCACAGAACGACTTCTTACATTTTCACTATCACATCGAACTTCGACTCGATTGGCTTTTAGATCTTTGAATGCAAAGTCAGTAATAGCCAAGTAAGCTTCCGTCATTAAGCCTTTTCCTTCAAACTTACTATCAATCCAATAGCCAATTTCAAACTTCCGCACATCCCAATCGATACGATGCAGCCCTGAAGAACCTACAAACTCTCCCGTTTCTTTTAAAAACATATGAAGCCGTAAATCTTTTCGGGTCACAAAATCAGCAATTGCTTGGCGCAGATTAATTGTCGTTTGTTCTAGTGTTTGCTTATCTCGAGCCCACGGCATCCATTCTTTTAATGCATCATGAGAGTTCATAACCGATTGCCATAGTACTTCCGCATCCTCTAACCTTGGAGCACGAATGATTAATCGCTCTGTTTGGAACTCCTCTGCAAATACCAATTCTCCGGCCACTACTTGTTTTTGGTGACCATCGTCATCCCACTTAACTGGTGTTGCCGTCCCTTTTAAAAAATCTTCTCTCGTCATGCCATAAGTTACTGCGTCATAATAAGAGTTTTCTTTTGGAGAAAACCACGCTTGCCTTAGCTGTGCCTCTTTCACAAAGCCAGCTCTTTCAAATGTTTTGCGCATCGCAAAATTATCTTGTCTCGTATGACCTTCTAAACGAATCTTCTCAACAGGTAATTGGAAGACATATTCCGTCACTCTTTTCAGTGCACGTGGACCATATCCCTTTCCACGAGCTTGATCTGCAATTCGTAAATCGAAAAGTGGAATATCGTCTTGTAGATCATATATTTTAACAATCCCAACTTTATCACTTTCTTCATTCTCTACCCAAAAAGTTTTCACTTCATCTGATTGATATCCACCTTCGACAATCGTCTTTTCAATCAACTCTCTTACAGGGTGAGCGCTACCATGAAAAGGCCATGTATTCGTCGTCATAAAATGGATGAGCTGTTCTTGCTCTTCCATCGTCCACTCAGTTAGCTTCATCGTTATCCCTCCGAACGCGTTACTTATGAACTCGTAATAATCGTAATGAATTTAATACTACGAGAAGTGTTGCTCCCATGTCTGCAAAGATAGCAATCCATAATGTTAACATTCCTGGGATGATAAGTAATAGTGCGATAATTTTTAATCCTAATGCAAACATAATATTTTCTTTAATAATATGCAATGCTTTTCGGCTTAATCGAATCGTATATGGTAGTTTTTCCAAATCATCTGCCATTAGTGCAACATCTGCAGTTTCAAGTGCCGCATCTGTTCCAGCACCACCCATTGCAATCCCAACTGTTGAAGCTGCAAGTGCTGGAGCATCATTTACACCGTCTCCAACCATAGCAACTGCTCCGTACTTCTCTTTAAGCGCTTTAATCGCTGTCAATTTTTGTTCTGGCATAAGCCCAGCTTCTACATCTGTCATACCTAACCTTGAAGCGATCGCTTTTGCCGTCCGTTCATCGTCACCTGTCAGCATCACTGTATGCTTGATACCTGCTGCTTTTAATTCTTTCAATACATGACTGCTCGTTTCACGAATTGGGTCAGCTACGGCTATATATCCTTTGTATACACCATCCACAGCAGCAAGCATCACTGTATTTCCTTCTGTTTGAAGCTGTTCAATTGTATGAATCACTTGATCCGACACTGTACTAATGGAAGAAATCCAAGAAACACTACCAACGGACCAGTTTTCCCCATCAACACTACCTTCTGCTCCTTTTCCAGTTACAGACTGAAAATCATCTACTTCTACAGGATGCATATGTGATTTTGCTCCATATTTCACAATCGCTTTTGCTAAAGGATGTTGAGAGTAAGTTTCAATCGACATGACTTTTTGTATGAAGTCATCTTTAAATTCGGCTTCTACATAAGTTACTTCTGGATATCCTTTTGTTAATGTACCAGTTTTATCAAAAGCAATTGCTTGTAAACGTCCAATTTCCTCTAAGTGGATCCCACCTTTAATGAGTACCCCTTGTTTAGCTGCGTTCCCAATCGCAGTCACAATTGCAACTGGAGTAGATACAACTAATGCACATGGGCATCCTACTACTAATACCGCTAAGCCTTGGTAAATCCACGTTTGCCAATCTGCTCCGAATAATGGAGGCAAGAGTGCAACTAGAAAAGCGATCACAATGATTGCCGGTGTATAATACTTAGCAAATTTATCTACAAATTTTTGTGAAGGTGCTTTTTCTGCTTGCGCTTCTTCTACTAAATGTATAATTTTCGCAATTGTTGTATCTTCTACGCGTTTCGTCACTTTTACTTCTAATGATCCTTCTTCATTTAACGTACCAGCAAACACTTCGTCGCCAACTGTTTTAACTGCCGGTACAGACTCACCTGTAATTGATGCTTGGTTAACAGCGGAATTCCCTTTTAAAACAATTCCATCCATCGCAATCTTCTGGCCAGGCTTCACAATGAGCACATCGTTGATCTGGATAAACTCTGTATCAACTTCTACCAATTGACCCGCGCGACGAATCGTTGCACTTGGTGGTGCTATATCTATTAGCTGACTAATAGATTGACGCGCTTTATTCATCGAGTAAGCTTCTAAAGCTTCACTTACGGCGAATAAAAAGACGACAACTGCCCCTTCTCGCCATTCCCCAATAATTGCAGCTCCAATAATTGCGATAGTCATGAGCGTCTTCATATCAAAGTAAAAACGTGATAAATTGATCAGTCCACCTTTGAACATGTCATAGCCACCTACAACAATGGATACCACGAACAATCCAATCGCTAACGGATGTGTCTCTTCATATATAAAAGATGCAATAATCCCAATTACTAAAAATACGAACGAGATTGCAGTTAACACATTTTCTTTTCTTTTAAAAAACGGAATTTTTTCTTCTTTCCGGCGATTAATAGGGGCCACTTTAATACCATCGAAAGCTCCCGCTTTTTCTATATCTTCTACTGTTACGTCACCAACAACAGACACTTTGGAAGCACCGAAATTAACGATGGCTTCTTCTACAGCAGGGAGATTTTTAATATTATTTTCAAACTTCATTGCACAGCTGGCACATGTAAGATTTTCTAATCGGTATTCATTCTTAGCCGCTTTCTCCACTTTTCTCACCCTCTTCTATCACGTGTTCATACGCGATTTTCACTAATTCGTTGACGTGATGGTCTGCTAATGAATAATAAACTAGCTTTCCTTTTCTACGAGATTTCGCTAAAGATAAATCTCTCAAAAACCGTAAGTGATGCGATGCTGTGGCTGTTGAGGAACCTATGATTTCACTCACATCACATACACAAAGCTCGTCTTCTATTGTTAATGCATACGCTATTTTTAGTCTCGTTTCGTCTGCAAGTGCTTTAAAAATTTGAGCAACCTTTGTAACATCCGGCAACTGCTTCTTAACCGCGACTACTACATCTTCATGTATTATTGTTACTTCACACATATCTTGTTTTGGCACTTTCTCACCTCATTCAAACGGTCATTTGATTGTTACTTTTATTATATGTTCAAACTATTCAAAAAGCAATGACATTCAAACGAGCATTTGAATGTTCTTTGTAGATTGGATTTTTTGACCGAATAGATTTTTGTGTGACCGGATAGGCGTGAGTTGTGACCGGATAGATTTTTTTATGACCGTATAACCGCATTTATTGTCCATATCGTTTTTTTCTACATAAAAAAGCGACCACTTCTCATACGAAGTGATCGCTTTTTTATGTGATTACTAATTTTCACCAACAATTTTTACTTCTAACTCTAATTCCACACCGAAATTTTCTTTGACTACTTTTTTCACCATTTCAATTGTGTTAATGTAGTCGGTAGCAGTAGCATTGTTTTTATTGACGATAAAACCTGCGTGCTTCATCGAAACTTCTGCTCCTCCAAAGCCTTTTCCTTGTAATCCACTATCTTGGATTAACTTGCCTGCGAAATTACCTGGAGGACGTTTGAACACACTTCCCGCTGAAGGATATTCAAGTGGTTGCTTTGATTCTCGTTGAAATGTTAAATCTGCAATTTTCGCATCAATTTCTTCTTGAATCCCTTTTTGCAGTTCAAATTCAGATGACAATACATAGTACCCTTTTTTGGTAACAATACTTTTACGATAACCAAGTTCTAAGTCTTCTTTTGAAAGAATCAGTGTTTCCCCACTTGGTGTAAGTACAGTAGATTGATAGATGACGTCTTGAATTTCTCCACCGTATGCACCAGCATTCATCGCCATTGCACCACCGATAGAACCCGGAATTCCACATGCAAACTCTAGACCTGTCAGCGATTCTTTCGCAACTGCCTTCGATACATCGATAATATCAGCGCCACATTCTGCAATTACTCTATTCCCATTAATCGTGATCTTGTTTAATTTTTCCAAACGAAGGACAATCCCACGAACTCCGCCATCTCGAACGACCATATTAGAGCCGTTACCAATGAGCAATATTGGTATTTTGTTTTTATATGCATATTGTACAACAAATGCAGCCTGATCTTCTGTTTCAGGAGTTACAAATAAATCTGCAACGCCGCCCATTCTAGTCATCGTATGCAAACTGAGTAACTCATCTATTTTTACGTTCTGAGGGTCTAACTTTTTTATCAAATCTTCGCTCCATTGTTGTTTAGTCAAAAAAGACAAATCCTTTCTTTATTAACTTTTACCCTTACATAGTATGCAACCTCGCATCTATTTTATCAAGTAAAAACCTTACAACCATTCTTTAGACCAAGATTCGATTCCACCAACTACATCTTTTAGCGCATATCCCTTATCTGTTAAATTATATTCCACGCGTACTGGTACTTCAGAGAAAACAGTTCTTACTACAATACCCTCTTTTTCAAGCTCTTTTAATCGTTCTGACAATAGACGACCACTTATAGGAAGAGACGACTCAATTTCGTTAAATCGCTTAGCTCCATCTATTAATTGATACACAATCAATGCTGTCCATCTTTTTCCTAGCAAATCCATCGCCTTCGATAAACGTGGACATAATAACGTTTCTTTCATCTGTTTCACCTCATTCTTTTAGTATTGTACTCCTATATTAAGAAATTGTAAATTTAAAGTAACTTAATTACTTGACGTAACCTTTATATTAAATTATATTAAGTTACATAAAGTAAGCAAACATTTATCTCTTCCTAAATAAGGGAAAAGATAAATGTTTAGTAATTTACTTGTTTTGAAATAAAATATCTTGATTTCGAAGTAATTGTGTTTTATACTAATAATAATAAAAAACATTTCTTAGGAGGAAATTACAAATGACAAAATTTAATCTTGACGCTGCACACTCTAGTATCGATTTTTCCGTGAAACACATGATGGTTTCTAAAGTAAAAGGAACTTTCACAAACTTCACAGCTGAAATTGAAGCAAATCTTGAAGATTTAACTGGGGCTACTATTAGTTTTGATATTGATGTAAAATCGATCAATACAAATAACGAAGATCGTGACAACCACTTACGTTCTGGCGATTTCTTTGATGTAGAAGGATTCCCAAGCATTAAGTTTGTTGCTACTGACATCAAAAAAACAGATGATGGTGAATATGATGTAACTGGTGATATCACGATCAAAGATGTTACAAAACCAATCACTTTTGAAGCTGAATATGGCGGTAAAGGTACTAACCCATGGGGCCAAGAAGTTGTTGCTTTCTCTGCTAACACTAAAATCAGCCGTAAAGAATTCAATTTAACTTGGAACCAAGCATTAGAAACTGGTGGCGTTTTAGTTGGAGACGATATCAAAATTACAATCGAAATTCAGTTAAATCCTGCTGGGTAATCTAAAATCATCTGAATCAAGGCTATCCTAGAACTCTAGGATAGCTTTTTTTTATATATGGACTTTTACGGTTCGGTTTTGACAAAATAAACGGGTTGTACAATATAAGGCGTTGGTGAGAAAATCCTGATCCACGCTGATTTCGTTACGAGCGGACGCTTTCCGTGGGGCGTGCGGTGAGCCTCCTCGTCGCGAAAACCGCGCTCCTGTGGGGTCTCACCTGTCACGCTAATCCCACTGGAGTCGCCGCTCATAACGAAATCAGCAAAGAAAATATAGGGAACTTAAGTTCAAATTGATATAGAAAACAAGACTTGAAAAACTACAAAAAAAGACTGCCGAAAAATCAGTTTTACTGACTTCCTGGACAGTCCCGCTATAAATAAATTATAGCAGACTAAAATTCTTCTTCAACGTCATTTGACAAAGAACCAATAAACGAGAAAGACAGTAAAGGAGCTACGCGACTGTGTCACGTAGCTTCTTTACTGTCTTCTATCATCCTATTACTATTGATTGTCCTTCGCTTCCTTAAAAATAGAAAGAAAAAGCCGAATCCTTTTGGAAATAAGAAGGGAGATCCTTTTCTAAGTAGAAAAGGATCTCCTAACAAAAAACTTTTAACAATCCAACATTTTCTCTAGATGCTTGATAGTTGGAGTTAAATTTGCAAAAAAGTAAGCTTCTTTAAGTCTTCTTGCTGAGGGACTTACTTTTAAATAGGCAGCACTTCCATTGTGAAGCATAGCTGCTTGCACAGTTTCAAGTGTTAAGTAAACCATTGATAATCTAACTTTTGCAATTTCTTTCCAATCTAAATCATCTGATTGAATGAGTACATCTAAATCTTGTTCAAATTTAACTTTCGCTTCTTCTAAATCATTCGGTTGGATTCTTAAAAATTGATTGCATCCATTTTGTCTATTACACGCTTTTTCAATTGATTGAATAGAAGCTTCCACCACACCAAATCCCAGTGGAATTTGATAAGCAATAAATGTAGGTTTGATCTTTTCCACAAATGCATCTGCATCTTCCGAAATTACTAGCTCAGTTGGGACAAAGACATCTTTAAACACACAAGCATATGTTGCACTTCCATTTAACCCCAGATATTCGGATTTTTCTTTCAAAGACAATCCTTCTGAATTACAAAAAATAAAACACATTACCCGTTCAGAGTCGTTTAGAGCAGCAATAGCTCCGAATCCATGAGTTTCTCCTAAATTAGAAACAGATGGGAGGACTCCTGAAATGCGGTATCCTCCATCTACTTTCTCCGCTTTTAAGTGAAGATTTTCTAGTCCTGCATAAAACTTCATGGGATTAGAGAGCCCTGTTCCAGCAAGTAACTTTCCATTTTCTAACGAGGCCAATAAAGCCTCCTGCAGTAAAACATTTTCCGATTTCCGGACATATGTTAGTGCAGCTAGGTGACACCATAAACAAAAAGCAGTCGTCATACACGTTTTCGCCGTTTCAGACACTATTAACAATTCCTCTGAAAGAGTTTCTTTCTGCGTACGACCGTTAGATGAAAGAAGTCCTGATTCACCAAGTTTACGTAAGAATGACTCCGCATAAAAAGCGTCCAAATCAATTTTTTTTACGTATGGTTTCAGTTCTTGCTCAATTAAATCCTTGAGGACTTCATTTTTATCTACTATGCTTTTTGTCATGATGATCACTCCCAAATCTATTATTTTCCTAGAATTTCTGTAATTGCATCGATTGGTGTGTCTACTGCTACGCGAGCACGTTTTACAGCTGATTCATCCGGCGCATCGTAGAAACATAAACATTTACTCATATCTTCACATACGTAAGTTCTTGCAAATTGTACTTCCGGAACTTCTTCATAGTGAACAGAGTTTTTCTTTTTACGTGCAAGGTATTGGTCCATTGTAATATTTTCTGGAATATTCCATTCTACTAAGTAATTCACTACTTCTTTATTTTGTTTTACTTTTTCTAACTCGTCGCCAACAAGACGAACATCTTTCACTAGTTCAATAGAAATTCCTGCTTCTTTTATTACGCTAGTTGCTATTTCTTCATTTTCTGATTCTACAATAAAGAAAGAACGTGAGAAATCTTTTGACACCTGTACTTCGATTAATGAAGCTTCTTTTTCTCCAAGAAGACTTTGAATGTCAGTTGCTTTTTGATTTACCTCTTCTTTTGTACTTACAATTCCTGTTAGTGATGATTCAATTAGATATAAACTCATTTTAAAACCAACCTTTCCTATTTGTTTTATACACCTTGTGGTTATCTTATAATAGTTAGTTAGAAAAAGCAACCTATTAATTATATTATTTTGTTGTATAATTGGGAAAGGTCTTTATTTGAAAGGAATTTTAAAATGAAACAAAAATATAACCTTCCATGCAACATCGCACAATCACTTAATATTATCGGTGATCGCTGGACACTGCTAACTATCCATGAAATTATGATAGGAAATACTACGTTTAACGAAATCAAAAGAGCGCTAAACGGCATTTCACCTAATGTATTATCCGAACGACTCAAACTAGTTGAATCACAAGGTCTCGTCCAATCAGAATTGTATTCAGAGCACCCTCCACGTTATAAATACACACTTACTAAAAGTGGAGAGGATTTAGAATTTGTTCTACACGCACTAGTCATTTGGGGTAGTGAGCATTTGGATCCTTGCTATAAAAAGCTGATCGATAGTAAAACCGGTGATGAAGTAAAACTAGCTTATTACTCAACAAATTCAGGTGAAATTGTTCAAGATATTAAAGCAGTAAGTATAGAAGAGCAACCTAGTAAACTTTTTACGTGAATAGATTACGATGAAATACCCCAGTGACTGCCAACCCAGCGCTCAAATAAAGATATAAGACGATCAAGGATAAAACCTAGTAGTCCAATAAAAATAATACCCGCAAGTACACCCGAAAGATTCAACGTATTACGTGCATCAACAATTAAGAAGCCGAGGCCGGATTGCGCACCAACCATTTCACCAGCAACTAAAAAGATCCATGCAGACCCTAACGCTAAGTGAAGTCCACTAACAATAGAGGGAAACGCTGCTGGGAAAATAATTTTTACCATTAGCTCCAGTCGGTTCATCTCCATATTTTCAGCAATTTTCAAATAGTTTTTATCTACTTTTTTAACACCAGCAACTGTCGTCAAAAGTACAGGGAAAAAAGCCGCAATAAAAATAATAACAATTGCTGGCATATTCCCAATACCAAACCAGAGTACAATAAATGGTGACCAAGCAATCGGTGACACTGGTCTCAATACTTGTATAATCGGATCCACTATCTGCCATATCCTTGGCATTCTCCCAAGAAGCATACCAAGAATAACTGCAGGGATAATTGCAAGTAAGTATCCTGCAGCAAACCTTCCAAGGCTAACCTGCAAATGCACCAATAGTGTTCCATCTACAATCATCTCAATAATTGTATGAGCTACATTAACTGGTGATGGTAGCAATGCTTCTGGATAATCTCCAATAATTTTAATTATTTGCCATACCAAGAGAAGAATTAACATCCCTATGCTAAAGTTTAGTATCTTCTTTCCTAAGTTCATAAGTTCACGACGCCCCATCAATAAATGTATTATCTACAAAGTTTTTATAAGTAGGTGGATTATCTGAAATACCCATCTCCACCATGAAATCACTTAACTTGTTGTACTCTTCCTCGTCCACGCGCAACTCATCATACGAAATCCATTGCATAGAAAGTTCCAACACTGCTCTATCTACTTTCATAAATTTACTAAAGGCATCATACACTTCATCGCCCTTTAGATCTGCTTGTTTACCTAATGCAACATATTCATTCACAAATGACTGCACCACTTCTTTGTTATTACGAATAAAATCGGTGTGTAATACGATAATACAGCAATAAGAATTTGGCCATATTTCATCGGAATGAGCATGCACTTTTCCTTTTTCCATAGCAACTGCAATTGCTCCGAACGGTTCTGCAACAACGTACCCAGCAATTCGATTTTCAGATAGTGCAGCAGGCATTTCTGCAGGTGTCATTTCTACAACATTTACATCATCATAGGACATTCCATTTTTCTTCAGCATCTCATTCAACAAAATATTATGAGAAGAAAATTTATGTGGAATAGCGTATGTTTTATCTTTTAAATCTGCAGTTGTTTGTATATCATTTGAAGAAATAAGTACATTTCCATCTTTATGAGCTAAAGCGACTGTTTGTAAATCAATTCCTAATTCATTTGCTTTCATCGCCAATTCAGCTAGTACAGAAGCTCCGTCGATTCTGCCTGTATTCAATGCATCCATCAAATCTGGCCATGACCCGAACTTTACTAACTCCACTTGATACCCATCGTACTGTCCGTTATGTAAATGATCACCTAAAAAAAGTGGCCCCGCATGGGTAATGGGTAAATAACCGATTTTAATGGTTGGGTTATCTTCACTAGATTGTTTAGATGGTGAGCATGCAGTTAAAAACATCATCACAATTACTAGAATGCAAAGAAACTTTTTTTTCATGTATAACCCTCCTTTAAATCATGTATTCAGGCGCTTTATTCGTGCCACTTAGTTCAAATTGTTCTAAGATCTTTTTCCGGTAATACAGGAAATCTCCTTGTGTACGATCACGTGGTTTAGTTTGTTGAATCTCAAGCTCTTTAAAAATTCTACCGGGATGTGAACTCATAATTAGTACACGATCGGAGAGGTAGACTGCTTCATCAATGTCATGTGTGACTATTAAAATGGTTGTTTTCATCTGTGTTTGTATGCGTAATAATTCATCTTGTAGATGATAGCGATTAAATGTATCCAATGCCGCAAATGGTTCGTCCATTAATATTACGTCCGGCTGCATTGCAAAAGCACGAGCAATTGCTACGCGTTGCTGCATCCCTCCAGAAAGCTCATGCGGAAACTGATGTAAATATTGCTCTAATCCTACTAACTTGATTGCATCCATTACACGTACCTTTTTTTCATCCTCGGGAATGTTTTCGCCTTCTAATCCTAGCCCTACATTTTTCAATACGGATCTCCAAGGAAGTAAATTATGTTGTTGAAAAAGCGTTACACATTTCTTTGTTGGTCTCTGTACTAATTGATTATCTAAATATACAGTGCCTTCCTCTGCTTTCAAAAACCCACCAACTATATGAAGTAATGTACTTTTCCCACAACCACTTTTTCCAAGTAAAGTAACAATTTCACCTTTTTTCATATCAAATGAAACTTGATCAAGCACATTTGTAGGTTTTCCATTGTTTGTAAAGGTTTTTGTAACTCCAGAAACACTTATCATTTGTTCGGCCATCATGCACCGCTCCTTCTTTTATCTACTTAACTATTCCTATTTACTTAGTAGGTATTAAGTTAGTTTATTATACTAAGTAAAAAAAAACAACCATAATATTTATAATCTTTCATAAAGTGAAACTTCAATCAGTGGGGGGTTCTTCATCCCTCCCTGATTGTTAGTTGAACCATTCGGGCGTTTACGGGCAAGTATGATCTTCCACTTACGCTTATGCGCTTGGCCAAGCCTTGAAGTGGGATTCTTACTGCCCGTTAATGCGGGATAAATTAATAGCTGTGCTGCCCTCGTATAACCTATATTATCTTCCCAGAATGAATTATTCTACCCTCTCATTCGCTTCTCTTCACTTGTCTCGTTTACAATAGAAGTAAGAAGTAAGTAATAAATAATTAGGAGCAAATCATGCAAACATCTACGAAAGAGTTTTTCCAATTACTTAAGAGCCTTAAATGGCCGATGAAAATAACTATACTCGCTATTGTTTTATCTCTCGTTAGCACCGTTATCGGATTAATTGTTCCACTAGTTACGAAAGATTTAGTCGATACGCTAACAACTGCTGCATTTAACTGGAAAATGATTGCTTTATTGCTTGTTGTCTTTCTTTTACAAGCGATTTTCGGTGGATTTTCATTTTACTTATTGTCCTATATTGGAGAATATATCGTGGCGGATCTACGCAAAAAGCTATGGAGTAAAGTATTACATCTACCTGTAACCTACTATGATGAAAATGAAAGCGGCGAAACAATGAGCCGCATTACGCAGGATACTACTACATTAAAGTCACTCATTACGGATCATTTGGTGAATTTTGTGTCTGGGGTCATTACGATTATTGGTTCCGTCATTATTTTATTTTTTATTGATTGGAAAATGACGTTAATCATGCTTGTTAGTGTTCCACTTAGCGTAGCTATCATGATTCCACTTGGCTCGAAGATGCACAAAGTGTCTAAAGCTACCCAAAAAGAAATGGCTTCATTTTCAGGACTATTAGGACGAGTGCTATCCGAAATCCGTTTAGTCAAATCGTATCGAGCTGAAAAAACAGAAACAACTAGCGGAAATGATGCGATTCAAAACTTATATCGGTTTGGATTAAAGGAAGCGAAAATTCAAGCGTTCATTTCTCCTTTTATGACGCTTATTATGATGGCTATTCTTGTTACTATTTTAGGTTATGGGGGGTTACAAGTATCTAAAGGAATATTGTCTGCCGGCGATCTTGTTGCTATTATCTTTTATTTAGTCCAAATTATTGTTCCGTTCGCTCAAATGGCAACATTTTTTACTTCATTCCAAAAAGCTGTTGGAGCAACGGAACGTATTCAAGATATATTCCATATGGACAGTGAAACCATTGACACGACGGAGAAGCAACTATTAATGGATGGTGTAATAACTTTTGAAAATGTTCACTTTTCATATGGTCCCGACAAAAAAATCATTGATGGCATTTCATTTGAAGCACATCCTGGAACTGTAACTGCATTTGTCGGTCCTAGTGGTGGTGGGAAAACAACGATTTTTTCATTGTTAGAAAGGTTTTACGAACCAAGTTCAGGAACAATCTTGTTCAATCACACACCGATCAAAGAACTCTCTTTACCGGCATGGCGCTCTAAAATTGGATACGTTTCACAAGAGAGTCCTCTTATGAGTGGTACCATTCTTTCGAATATGACTTATGGAATGACAGAAATCCCTCCATTAGAGAAAATAATCCAAGCAGCAGAAGCCGCAAATGCAGCTGGATTCATAGGAGAACTTCCTGACAAATACGATACACTTGTTGGAGAACGTGGCATCAAACTATCTGGTGGTCAACGCCAACGTATTGCGATTGCACGTGCACTCTTGCATAATCCGAAAATATTATTACTCGACGAAGCTACTTCTAACTTAGATAGTGGCTCGGAAACTTATGTACAAGAAGCTCTAGAACGTCTGATGAAAGGCCGTACCACTCTCATTATTGCGCACAGACTAGCAACAATCATTCATGCGGATCGAATCTTTTTCCTCGAGCAAGGGGAAATAACTGGAAGCGGTACACATGAAGAACTAATTGCTGAGCACGAACTATATAGAGAATTTACACATGGACAAGGGTTGTCGTAAATAACAAAAAGCTTGTAAAGGCACACTTTCGTTGGCCATTACAAGCTTTTTTGATCTCTCTTATAGATAATTCATTCAAAACTTAAACTGACTCTCATACAACCCATGATAAAATCCTTTTTGTTGCAATAGTTCTTCGTGCGTTCCCGACTCAATCAGTTCACCATGATGGATGACCAAAATTCGATCTGCATTTTCGATTGTTTTTAAACGGTGTGCAATGACAAAACTAGTACGCCCTTCTGATAAATGATTTAACCCTTGTTGAATTTCGATTTCGGTTCTCGTATCAATACTCGATGTAGCCTCATCTAGAATCAATATATCGGAATCTGCTAAAATCACTCGAGCAATTGCTAGTAATTGGCGCTGTCCTTGGCTTAAGTCTGACCCACCAGAAGTAATAAGTGTTTCATACTGACCCGGCAAATGCTTAATGAATCCATGTGCAGCAGCCATTTTTGAAGCGTTAATGACCTCTTCATCTGTTGCTTCTAGACGGCCATAACGGATATTCTCCATAATCGTACCTGAAAATAGAAACGTATCCTGAAGCACAATCCCAATTTTTTCACGCAGTTTGCTAATCTTATAGTCTTGAATATTTCGACCATCAATTTTAATAACACCAGAATCAATATCGTAAAAACGCATTAAAAGATTAATAATCGTTGTTTTACCGGAACCCGTTGGACCTACAAGTGCAATCTTCTCTCCTGCTTTTGCTTGGAAACTAATATTTTTCAAAATTTGCTTTCCATTTTCATAAGAAAAGTGAACATTTGAAAACTCAACTTCCCCTTTAAAGCAATCAATTCCAATTGCACTTTCTTTATCCGTCATATCTGGCATTTCATCCATAATTTCAAACACTCGCTCTGCTCCAGCTATTGCAGATTGAAACGTATTTAATAGTGTAGACAACTGATTTATCGGACGGAAAAATTGACGAGAGTACGTAACGAAAGCGGCAATTATTCCAACAGTGGCTATTTCTTGAACCGTCATAAGTGCACCAATCCCAATGAGTAATGCTAATCCAAGGTTGTTAATGAAGTTATTAATAGGTCCAAGAAATCCTGAAACAGTGTCGGCTGCTATCGCCGATTGACGTAGTCTTTCATTTACCACATCAAATTTCGTAAATGTCTTTTCTTCTTGCCCAAAGAGTGTAACAACTTCATTTCCTGAAATGGCTTCTTCTATAAAGCCGTTCAATTCACCCAAATCTCGCTGCCTTTTGATGAAATTGACTCTACTATACTTGATAATTTTTTTTGTTGTAAAAATAATCAAAGGAATGACTAACAGTGAAACAATAGCTAGTACCCAATTTAGCAGGAACATTGCAATCGTTACACCTGTCACCATAAGAATGGATGAAAATATTTGAATGACACTTTGACTAAGTGCATTATTCAAGCTCTCAATATCGTTCGTCACACGGCTCATCAGATCTCCATGTGTCCGTTTATCAAAAAACCGTAAAGATAAAGTCTGGAACTTATTGTACAGATCTTGGCGTAATACGCGAATCGTTTGAAGTGAAACTCGGACCATTAAAAATGTTTGTAACCAAGTAAAAATGGCGGCTGCAATATAAATAACTGCTAGCATGATTAATAATCGAAATGTACCATCGATATCCTTTGGGATGATGTATTGATCAATAATGAGTCCAATCATATACGGTACGAGTAAGTTCAACAATGTAGATATAATAACAAAAATAACCGCCGCAATCATTGCCACTTTTTGTTTTTCCATGTACCTCCAAATCCGCTTGATCGTTCCCTTTCTATCCTTCGCTTTCACAACCGGACCACCAAGTCCTCTTGGTCCACGTGCGCGCCCCATCACATTTGGTTTAGGTTGCGTAGATGCCTTATTCATAAAAGCACCTCCTTCCCACTTTGCGTTGCATAAATCCCTCGATAAACACTACTCTTTTCTAATAATTCTTCATGTTTCCCACTCGCTTCAATCATTCCATCATCGATAACGAGAATTTGGTCGGCATCAATAATCGATGAAACCTTCGATGAAATGATGAATACAGTTGTTTTGGAATGTTTTTGCTTTAATGCTTGTTGAACCGAAGCTTCCGATAATGCATCAATTGCTGAAGTGGAATCATCCAGAATTAGAATTTTTGGTTCACGTATAAAAGCTCGAGTCATCGATAGACGTTGTTTTTGACCACCAGATAGATTCGTTGCCCCCTGCATTAACTCATGAGCAAACTTCCCATCTAACTTTTCAATAAATTCCATGGCTGCTGCTGACTCGGCTGCTCCTTTCATCTCGTAGGCACTTGCATCTACTTTTCCGTAGCGTACATTTTCTTCAATAGAACCTGAAAACAACGTAACTTTCTGTTGTACAAAACCAATGGATTCTCTTAATCTTTCAAGAGAATATTCCTGGATGTTTACTCCATCAATTAGGATTGCTCCAGAGTCAGGATCATACAGGCGTGGGATCAGTTTAACAAGCGTAGATTTCCCACTCCCAGTTGAACCGATGATTCCAATCGTCTCCCCTGCTTTTGCAAGGAATGAAATTTTTTTCAATACATATTCTCCGTTTTTACTATAACTAAAATTCACTTCTCTAAACTCCACTTGCCCTTTAAATTCATGATTGGGAATTGGATTTTCAGGTTCGCTAATATCAATTTCTGTATCAAGCACCTGCACAATACGATTAGCTGAAGTAAAGGAACGAGTAATCTGCATTAGTACATGACTACTAGACATTAATCCATTCAAAATAATGTTCAAATAGTTAATAAAAGCTAAAATTACACCTACTTGAAGCGTTCCTTCATTCACCTTAATCGCACCCATCCACATACCAGCAACTACTCCAAGATTCACAATGAAAAGCATGATTGGCATAAGTGTCAGAATGACTTGCTCTGCTGAAGTATTTCGTTTCGTTAATGTATCATTTACTTCTTGAAACTTTTCTATTTCATAATCTTGTCGGTCAAATGCTTTAATCACTCGAATTCCAGCAAAAGTTTCTTGTAGCTTCGTATTTACCTGATCCACCGCTCTTTGGACTTTCGCAAATAGCTTCCCTGATTTAGTAGAGAAGTAATAAATAAGGAACATTAATATTGGAATTGCAACTAATAAAATCGGAAATAGTTCACGTGCTGTGAACCAAACGATTACGACTGAACCAATAAAAAACATGGGACCACGTACAAAAATTTTTAATGTCATCATTAATGCCTGCTGAACGGATGTAACGTCATTTGTCACAATTGTTATTAGTTTTCCAGCACCGAAAGCATCCGTGTTTTTACTTGAAAAATGTTCCGTCTTTTTAAATACATCTCTGCGTATATCCGCGGCAAAATTGACTGCTGCCCTCGTACTGTAAATGGAACTACCTACTCCACCTATTAAACCAATGATAGAAGTCACTAGCATCAATAGTCCAAGCTTGATAACATATGTACTGTCATTATTTGCGACACCATCATCAATGATGTGCTGCATAATCATTGGTTGCAGTAAATCCATTGATACTTCAATACACATTAGGAGCGGTCCTAAAATAGCAAATAAAGTATACGGCTTTATATACGGAAGTAATTTCTTAAGGGACTTCATTGCATCCCCTCCTTATTCGTTTTCTCTCTGTAAACGCTCTGTTGTTTCTTTTATGAAACCAATCAATTTTGCAGTGTCTTCTGGATTCCGTCTTGCTTGTTTTATTGCTTTTCGAACTTCAGCATCCCACTGTTCTATCGCAGCTTTTAATGCAATAGCCTCTTTGGAGTTTTGCCAAATCCACCGTTCTTTCCACTTTTCCCAGAACTCTCCTTCTCGTCGGCCCGCAAAATCTTCCAGTCGCTCTATTCCCTTTTCTTTTATTACATAAGTTTTCTTATTTGATGTAGGCTCTAGATCTATCATTTCCTGCTCCAGTAATTCTTGAAGTGCTGGGTAGACTGTGCCAGCACTAGCCGAATAGAGTCCGCCAGAACGATTTTCTAATTCCTTCATAACTTGATATCCATGCATCGACTCTTCTTTCAGTAAATGCAAAATCGCCAATTGCATAAATCCTCTCCGTTTTTTCAAGTAGAACCTCTCCTTTAACTATATCGATAATATTAATCGATACAGTTAAAAATAACAATAAGAAAACTGATAGAGCACTCTTTTCACATGGACGTTGCTTGTTCGCGTTGGACGAAAATTCCGCTAACTGTTTCGTTCATCCTGTCCCTATATCAGACTCAAATATTCCGCTGGTTTGTGGCAAACTCCTGAGCACGATACCAGGAGAGAACCCAAAAAATTGACTTACATGGCTGTGAATTATCAAAGACAAATTAGACATCTATCCTTGCTACACATTAAATATTTCTTTTTCAATTATTAATGGTGATTTATAAAATATAGCAAAATGACTATACGACTTATCCGAAAATAAGCGTCAAACGATACTTTCCTCCTGTTTTTGCACTTATTTTAAAATATGTCGTATGTGAGTTTTGCCCATTTATGATGTTGGGGATTATTTTTTTGGCAGGTTCGTTTGAAGGGTGCTTGGAAAACATCCACTTTTTTAGATAAGATAATAGAAAAGGGTAGGGCTCTGTTTAGAAGTGTCTCTAATAATGGAGCAGCATTCATCCAAGTAGAATAAATTTTTCTACTTCATATCTTTTAAAAAAGAAGTTATCCCAAAAGTACTGTTTGGGATAACTTCCACTCATTCTGCATATTCTATTTTTTCTAACGGCTCGTAAGCTGGACCTTCTATTACTTCTCCTGTGAAAGTATATCTGGACCCGTGACATGGACAATCCCACGAGCATTCTGCGTCATTAAATACAACATCGCATCCTAGATGGGTACATACTGGTTTAACCAAATATATTTTACCTGTCACATCTTTAAATGCACCAACCTTTTGGCCGTCTAGCTTTACAATATCTCCAGTTCCTAGCTGCAAATCGTTAAATAATACGTCAATTTTTTCAGTTTTCCCTTTGACAAGTTCTTTTGCAACACTAGCATTTATTTTAGTAAAGCTCTTAATATCTTCCTTTTTCATTTTCGAACGGATCGGGCTGTAAAGATCTGCGAAGCGATTGCCTGTGCCAGTCACATTAGCTACCATAATTTGAGCAGCGACCGTACTATTCGTCATTCCCCATTTTGCATATCCCGTTGCCACCAATACATCTGGTAGGCCTGACGTCATCGGCCCAACATACGGTAGCTCATCAAGCGTGACTAAATCCTGCGCAGACCAGCGATATGTATACTGTTTTATATTGAATTGTTCTCTTCCAAATGCTGCGAGTGCCTCATAATTAGCTGTTGTATCTCCTTCAAATCTGCCAGTTGTGTGTCCTTCTCCACCTATCAGTAAATACCTTCTCCCGTCCGCACCTAGAGCAGTTCGAATCGATCTTGTAGGTTTTTCTACATTAATATAGACTCCTTTTGGGTAATTTGCTTCTGCAGGTGCTGCTAGCGCATATGATCTTTCTGAATACATTCTCGTAAAATAAAGCCCATCTTCATCATTAAAAGGAAAGTGACTGCACACGAGTATTTTTTTTGCACGTATTTCATTGCCATCTACCATTTCCACTAAATTGGTGGAATGAATAGATTTCGCACGTGATTGTTCGTAAAACTGCACACCATTTTCTATCGCTTTCTTTATCAAGCCATTCGCATATTTTAATGGATGGAATTGCCCCTGGTTTTCTAGCTTAAGTGACTCTTTTACTGTATACGGAAGTCCTGTTTCCTTTGTGAGTGTTGCTCCCTCTATTCCAATTTTGTTGTAGGCTTCCATTTCTTTCTGTAATATATCTACTCCATCTTCTGTATCTGCATATAAAAAAGCATCTACTTTTTCAAAGTCACAATGGATTCCTAAATCCGATGCTGTTTGTTCGATAAAATGTAGAGCAGCTGTATTTGCTTCATAATATAATCTTGCCTGTTCTTCCCCAAATGTGTTGATTAGTTTTTGGTAAATTGGCCCATGCTGCGCCGTCACCTTTGCTGTTGTGAACCCTGTTGTACCTGTTAGTATCCTACTTCCTTCTACAACAATCACTTTACGTCCTAGTTTGCTTAGTAAATACGCTGCCGTAATTCCTGTCAGACCTGCCCCTATGATTGCTATATCAACTTCTATGTCTTCACTTAATTTCGGGAACATCTCAAAATCATTTGTCGCACGCCAATACGACTTCGATTCGCTTGGTAATATTTTGTCTGTCATGATTTTTCCTCCTTTTTCTACTAGTGTCTATCTATAATCGAAACTTTATTCAATTATTTCCGTATTACCGAAAAACAGTTTTAAAAGGAGGACAATATATCAAAAAAATCCTCTCCCTAATGAAAATGGGAGAGGATTTTATCATTTCTGACCGGATAATCGAATTTGCGACCGGATAAGTTATTTTGTGACCACATAGAATTTTTTCAGTCCGGATAGATTATTTTGTGACCGGATAGAACTCTTTTTTGACCGGATAACTTTATTCTGCAGAAGAAATGCCTTCTTCTTCCGCAACTTTATTCAAAGCACCAACAAATGCTTCCAAGGGTTGTGCACCAGAAATTGCATATTTGTCATTTAATACAAAAAACGGAACACCACGTACACCAATTTGTCCAGCACGTGTGATATCAGCTTGAACCTCTGTCAAATAAGCGTCTGAAGTCAATACTTTATTAGCTTCTTCTCTAGATAACCCAAGTGTTTCAATTAAATCAAGTAGTACATCATTCTTTCCAATCTCTTTTCCTTCAATGAAATAAGAATGAAGTAATAATTCGTTCGCTTCAGCAGCTTTACCTTGCGCAGATGCCCATTTTACTAAACGGTGTGCATCTAATGTGTTAGCAGGTTTCATAGCATCAAAATTGTAATCTAAGCCTACTGATTTGGCTTGCTCCACAACTTGAGCCGTCATTCCTTTCGCTGCTTCTACCGTAGAGCCATATTTCTCAGCAAGCACTTCATACATGCTCTTATCTGACGTCTTTGGAGAATGTGGATCTAACTCAAATGCTTTAAATTCAACTTCTGCTTTACCCTCAAAACCGGCTTTCTCTAGAGCCTCTTCTAATCGTCTTTTTCCTATATAACAAAACGGACATACAAAATCTGACCATACTTCAATTTTCATCTCGATCACCTCACATATATTGTATAGAGTCTATCACATCAATTCAAAATAATTGCTTATGAGAAAAGCGCAAGCGCCTGTCACTGCGTAAGGCAGGCTAGAAGAATGAGTTATTCTCCCAAAACATAAAAAAAATGCCAAGGGAGAAAAAATTCCCTTGGCATGAATAATTTTAGTTTGTTAAAGCTTCTGTTAAAGCAGGTACTACTTGTTTTTTACGAGATACTACCCCTTTAAGTAAGGCGATATTATTGTCAAATTTCACATTAAATGCAGATTCTGCTTTTAGTGCTAATTTCCCAAGCGCTAGTGCTACGGAATCATTGTTTAAAATATCTGTTACGACAAAGAAGAATAGATCCAATTCTTTTTCTTGAATTTCACGAGTGATAAGCTCTTCTAGCTCTGCTTGACGATCCATTACATCATTTACGTCTACTGCATTAACCTGCGCGATGATTACTTTGTAATCGCCCATGCCGAATTCTTTTGCGTCGAGTGTTAGAAGATCTTCTAAACTCTTATCACTTAAATCTGCTCCCGCTTTTAGCATTGCTAGTCCATATTCCTCTACATCGACACCTGCAATTTTTTCAAGCTCACGTGCAGCTACAACATCTTCTTCTGTGCATGTCGGTGATTTGAATAAAAGCGTATCTGAAACAATCGCTGAAAGCATTAGTCCTGCAATACTTGATGGAATTTCTACGCCTTTTTCTTTAAATATTTTATTGATAATAGTTGCTGTACATCCAACTGGCTCTGCACGATAGTATAATGGATCTGCTGTTTCAAAATTTGCAATTCGGTGATGGTCAATTACTTCCATTACTTGTACTTCATCGATGCCATCTGCACTTTGTTGTTTTTCATTATGATCGACTAAGATTACTTTTTTTGCTTCATTTGCAACGCTCTCAATAATTCTCGGTGCTTCAAAACCGAATTTGTCTAAAGCGAATTTAGTTTCATTGTTTACTTCACCTAATGCAACCGCTTCTGCTTCTACACCAATTGCGTTTTTTAAATATGCGTATACAATCGCTGATGTAATTGTGTCTGTATCAGGGCTCTTATGTCCAAAAACTACTATTTTATCCAATGAATAGTCCTCCTAAAATTGATTTTCTCCATATATAATATCACAGATTTTACTACTCATTGAATAGTAAATTTGCTAATTCATGCTTTTGATGCAAGAAGTCCGCTAGTGTATATTGATCTAGGACTTTAAAATAAGCCTGTAACGCAAGATGTATTACTCCTTTTAATCCACATACTGGCGTAATCACACATGTATTCGTACTACAGTCAAAGCATTCCACCATATGAAAATCATCTTCTGTATGCCTTACCACTTGCCCTATATTAATCGTTTCTGGCTCCATCGCTAAACGAATCCCACCGCCACGCCCTCGAACTGATTCAATATATCCTAGTTTTCCTAACTCGTATGTCACTTTCATCAAGTGATTTTTTGAAATGCCATATGCATCTGAAATTGCTTGAATTGTTGAAAGTTCATTTGTTTTTTTTGCACCGAGGTATATCAACACTCGAAGTGAGAAATCTGTATACATAGTCAGTCTCATATAACCACCGCCAATCTTCATATCCATTATACCTATTAAAACAATATCTTGTAACAAATGTGTCTGAATTACAAAAGATGTATTTTAGATATTGCTTTAAGAAAGAGAGAGGTGTATTGTAGATTTAATAAACAATACAAAAAATACAAAGGACGTGTTAATCGTATGTTATCTCAACAAACAGTTAATATCATTAAATCTACAGTTCCAGTTTTAGAAGTACATGGTGTTGCCATTACTACTACTTTCTATAAAAATTTGTTCGAAGCACACCCAGAACTTTTAAATATATTTAATCATGCAAACCAAGCAAAAGGTCGTCAACAAACAGCTTTAGCAAATACAGTGTACGCTGCAGCAGTTCATATCGATAATTTAGCTGCAATTATTCCCGTTGTAAAACAAATTGGACAAAAGCACGTAAGTTTGGGCATTAAACCTGAACATTATCCAATCGTTGGAGAGCATTTACTTGGTGCTATTAAAGAAGTATTAGGCGATGCAGCAACGGACGAAATTATTAACGCATGGGCAGAAGCATACGGCGTTATTGCAGATGCATTTATTAGCGTTGAAGAAGAAATGTATGTAGCAACCGAATCTAAAACAGGCGGATGGAGATTCTTTAAAGATTTCGTTATTACGAATAAAGTGGAAGAAAGCGAGAACATTACATCTTTCTATATGAAACCTGCTGATGGTTCAGTTATACCTACTTATGAACCAGGTCAATTCATCACGATTCGCGTAAGTATTCCAGGTGAAGAATATTTAATGAACAGACAATATAGCTTATCGAAAGCGGCAGACTCTGAATCATTCCGTATTTCTGTGAAAAAAGAAGACGAAAACAATCCAGAAGGAAAAGTTTCCGTTCACTTACACAATAATGTATTTGTAGGCGACACAGTAGAACTTACTGCACCAGCTGGAGACTTTGTGTTAGATCTTGAAAAAACAACTCCTGTAACATTCATAAGTGGTGGAGTTGGAATCACACCAATGATGAGTATGTTCGAATCAGTTGCTAAAAACCAATCAAATCGCTCTGTTTCTTTTATCTACAGTGCTCGCAACGAAAACTTACATCCATTTGACAAAGATATTCATGCATTAATAGAAACAATGGAAGATGCAAAATACTTGGCGCTTTACTCCGAAACTGGAGATGGATTTATCACAAAAGACGTGTTAGCAACTAGCGCTATTCAAAACGGAGATGTTTACGTTTGTGGACCAGCTGGTTTCATGGAAGCAATGATTAATCATTTACTTGAGTTAGGATATTCACTAGAACAAATTCATTATGAATTCTTCGGTCCTGCACTTCAACTTGAACTAGTAAATGCATAATATATTAATGTAAGAAAAGCCCAAGCACCTTGCGCTAGACAGTTACTTTGTTAAAAAGTGTTACTTCCAGTGGAGGTAACACTTTTTTAGATCTAAGATAATATAGGAATTATTTGACGTAAAATTGAGCGTTTAGTAGTGTGAACTTCTATCCTTTAGTGCTATAATAACCCTAGTATTTTTATCAATACAGAGATGAGTGAAATAATGCCCAAAGTTTTTGAAAGTAAATATATTCCTCTAGCCACATATTTTAAACAATCGACTAGTAAAGAAATAAAAATAACATTTGATGAAATAGAAACAATAATTGGACAAGCTCTACCGAATGCTGCGTATTTAAGCAGTAGCTGGTGGAAGAAAACAAAGCCTCCTGCATTACACTTTTTCGCATGGACAGAGAGTGGATATTCTGTCAAAGATGTTGAATTAGGGAAATTTGTTCTTTTTCATAGCGTTGTACATGAAACGGATGAACTGACTTCGGACATAAGTGACCAGCAAGATATTCTCATCATTCGCGAAGCAGAGCTTGAAGATGCTCGTGCCTTTATCCGTTTACAGGAAACAATTTTCTCAGAAACAGATTTCATGTTGTACGGAAAATCCGATGTTCAAATGACTGTACAAAGCGTTCGCAAAGAAATGCACGCTTGGAAAAACTCCACAAACTCCAATTTACTATTGGCAATTATGAACGGGCAGTTTGCAGGTTATCTGTCTATTACTGGTGGACCAAGCCCACGTGCATTACACCGCGCTTCTATATATATTGGTGTAAAACAAGAATTCTCCAAAAAGGGAATTGCTACATCTCTTATGCGTCATGGAGAAAATTGGTCAAAAGAAGTTGGAATATCTAAACTAGAGCTTTCTGTCATAAAAGAAAATAACTACGCTCAAAAACTTTATAAAAAGCTCGGCTTTGAAATTGAAGGAACGCGTAATCATGCACTCATTATTAATGGTGAATATGTAAATGAGTATTATATGGGGAAACTAATCTAAGTTTCTTATGAAGGGAAGGACTGACCAAGTAACTTTGGTCAGTCTTTTTTGATCTGAACTTGCGAAATGCGGGGTTGAACTTGCGTTACTCGTACTTGAACTTGCGATATCCCGGTGTTAACTTGCGATGCGGCTCCGTGAACTTGCGATTTCCCGGTTTTAATTTGCGTTATGCCATTCGCGCCTTCTAACGCACATCGGTTTTTCCACATAAAAAAACATGAGGAAGTAATTTCCCCATGCCATGCCTTGTATTATCTCCATTTCGAAACGTACGGATTGTCTGTTTCCCAAAATCGATAAGGATAGTGTACTGCTTCTCCACTATTGTCGATCCCTATTCTAGGGCCAGTGGAGACTGATTTTACTTGCTCACCTTCTGCTATATACAATGGTTTTTCACTCCAGTGTTTGCCGTAGTAATCCATTGTTATGGCCATTGCTTTCGTGAGCTTTCCGGGTCCGTTTGTCCACTGCTTCATTGGCATATTATTTCGAAGTTCGTTCATTCGCTCCAAGCCCTCAATTGGCTCTACAGCACGTATTAATATTGCATTTGGGATACCGACCACACCTGCGACTACATTGATCAATGTATGTGTGTGCATTTGATATGTATAAATCAGTCCTGGCTCCCCAAACATTACTTCTGTGCGCTTTGTTCTTCTATTTCCGTAGCTATGAGCAGCTTTATCCTCTGCTCCCATATAGGCTTCTGTCTCAACGATTTTCCCTATAAGCAAACCGGTCTCTTGCTCATGCACCATATATTTCCCAAGTAAGTCTCTCGCAAGCTCCAACGTCGGTTGATGAAAGAAAGCTACATTCAATGGTTTCAACTAAATTAATCCCATTTTCTTCGCTTCAAACGTTAACTCTTCTCTGAATTTTGGATGAGCAATCGAAATAAGTTGTCGAGCTCGCTCTGAAATTGGCTGACCAAACATTCGCGCAACCCCGTATTCAGTTACGATATTATCTACATCGTTTTTAGACGTTGATACAATAGATCCTTGCGTTAGATTTAGTTTAATACGAGAAATCTCATCATTTTTGGCTGTAGATGTCATACAAACAAAGCCTTTGCCATACTTTGCAAAACGAACTCCACGGGCAAAGTCTGCTTGTCCGCCAGTGGAAGAATAGTATTTACCTGCAACTGTTTCAGAAGCACATTGTCCGAATAAATCGACTTCTGTTGTTGCATTAATAGAAACGATGCGTTCTTCCTTAGCAATTTCTCTGGGGTCGTTGACGATACTGACTGGTAAAAACTCCACTGAAGGATTATTATGCAAGAAATTATAGAGTTTCTTCGATCCATGTGCAAAAGTTGCAATGATTTTTCCTTTATTCGTAAATTTTTGTGTTCCGTCAATTGCACCAGCTTCTACCAAATCTACGATACCGTCCACAAACATTTCTGTATGAATACCTAATTGTCGATGATCCTTTAGCAAACTAACAACAGCATTAGGAATAGCACCGATCCCTATTTGTAAAGTATCTCCATTATGAATGCTTTCTGTTACATAAGCAGCAATTTTCATGTCCTTTTCTCCAATAGGAGGAGAAATATCTTCAGATAAGGGGCGATTATTCTCAACATATCCCGCGATTTGAGTAATATGTATTTGGTTTTCTCCAAATGTACGTGGCATATGATTGTTTACTTCTAAGATAAAAGGCACAGTACCGATAAATTCACTCACTATATCGGCTTGTGTTCCTAAAGAAAAGTAACCAAACTCATCCATTGGAGAAGCAACAGCCATAATCATCGAAAGACTTGTTGAATGCCTTAAAATCTTTGGCACTTCATGAAAATGATTTGGTACTAGATCAACCATACCTTTTTGGAACATTTTTCTCGTTGCTCCGCTTAAAAAATAGGAGATATGCTTCAGCTTGCCAGGAAAAGCACCTTCTATGTATTTTCTAGGATTTAATGCAAGTAACTGATGTATTTTCACATTTGTTAATGCATCCGCATTTCTTTCTAAAATATCAAGTAATTTATGTGGTTCTCCATTAGCTAATGGAAGAATAACATCTGCGTCTTTTTCAATCAAATTGATGATCTGTTGATCCGTTAATAATTTGTTCATTATATTCCGCTCCTATCATTCATACAGCTTCTTCTATACTCAGTATACTAGGAAAAACATCCTTTCAACAAATTCCAAGTTATTTCCCCTTAACAATCTTGCTCCATATATGTGCTAGTCTTTCCACTTATTTTACTATCCTTCACCTCTCAAGCAAAAATAAAACCTGCCTCCTATAAAAGGAAGCAGGTTTTAACGAGTATTACCTACTCAAGTTCTGTTTGCTTTGTTTCGGTTCCGAGGAATACAACCGCTAATACACCAACGACAATAGCCACACAGAAAATACTGAAAATGTAGCCAATTTCATAACCAGCAGCAACGAGAGAACCAACTAGCAATGGTCCAAGAATCCCGCCAATACGACCAACTGATGCCGCCATACCTGACCCAGTTGCACGAATAACTGTTGGGTACTGTTCTGGAGAATACGCATATAACGCTCCCCATGCCCCAAGGTTAAAGAACGATAGGAACATACCAGAAACTAACAATAACGTTGTTGTCTCAGCACCACCAAACACAAATGCACTAGCTGCTGTTCCAAGTAGATACGTGATTAATACAAACTTCCGACCAGCTTTTTCTATTAACCAAGCTGCTGAGAAGTAACCCGGCAATTGTGCTAGTGTCATGATTAATACATATTCAAAACTTTTAATTAATGTGAACCCTTTAATAACCATGACACTTGGAAGCCATAAAAACATACCATAATATGAAAATACAACTGTAAACCAAACAATCCATAGCATTAATGTCCTTTTTGCATATTTTTCCGACCATACTTCTTTCATGTTTTGCAGGATAGTTCTAGACTCAGTGTTCTTCCCTGTATACCTAGGTGAATCTGGTAACTTTATACGTAGGTAAATTGCATAAAAAGCTGGGAGTGCTGTAATTATTAGAGCAATTCTCCATCCATAATCCGGGATGATAAAGTAAGCAATTAGAGCAGAGACTAACCAACCAGCAGCCCAGAAACTTTCTAATAATACAACGACTTTCCCTCTTTCTTTTGCCTCTACACTTTCAGATACTAGCGTTGAAGCAACTGGTAACTCTCCACCCAGTCCCATTCCAACAAAAAATCGAAGAGCCAAAAATGCTGCGAGCGAAGTTGTTAGAGCAGAAAGTCCACTTGCTATAGAAAATAATAATAAGGTAATCATAAAGATTTTCTTGCGGCCTACTTTATCCGCGAATACGCCAAATACAAGTGCTCCTACCGCCATACCAATCGAGTTTACACTACCGATCCAGCCCATTTCTCCTGGAGTTAGACTCCACTCTACTGCAAGTGCTGCGATTACAAACGAAAGTATCCCTACATCCATTGCATCAAACATCCATGCTAGTCCAGCAATGCCTAATAATTTATTTTTTGAAATTGGTTTTTTTTCTTTAATAGTAGTCATCAGCTTCTCCTGTCTTTACACATGTCATGTATTTTTCACATCATTAGTATACGCATTGAATAGTAAACTTACAATAGAAAATTATTCTTGTTTTTTATCCTATATTCCTGTAAAATGTCCTTTATACAAATACATATGTTTATTTAAGAAGAACAGAGAGGACGGAAAACATCATGGCTTGGCAAGGACTAATTGAAGAGTATAAAGAATTTTTACCTGTAACAGAGAATACACCAAAACTAACACTTAACGAAGGTAACACGCCTCTTTTGAAGCTAGTTAACCTATCTAAAGAGTTAAACATTGAACTATACGGAAAAGTAGAAGGCGCTAACCCAACAGGATCTTTTAAAGACCGTGGAATGGTATTCGCCGTAGCTAAAGCAATCGAAGACGGAAGTAAATGTGTTATTTGTGCTTCTACCGGAAATACTTCTGCTGCTGCCGCTGCATATGCTGCTCGCGCTGGCATTCAATCTATTGTTGTTATTCCAAAAGGAAAAGTTGCACTTGGAAAATTAGCACAAGCAACTATGTACGGAGCGAAAATAATAGAAATCGACGGTAACTTTGATGACGCTTTACAAATCGTACGTAATATTAGCGAAGTATCACCTGTTGCATTAGTTAACTCAGTGAATCCATACCGTCTAGAAGGACAAAAAACGGCTGCATTCGAAATTGTTGATGCTTTAGGAACTTCCCCTGATTATTTATGTATTCCAGTTGGAAATGCTGGAAATATCAGTGCTTACTGGAAAGGCTTCAAAGAATATAATGAAGCGAAAAAATCTGGTTTACCTAAAATGTTTGGCTTTGAAGCAGAAGGCGCTGCTGCAATTGTACAAGGAGCACCTATTGCTAACCCAGAAACAGTGGCAACAGCAATCCGTATTGGAAATCCTGCAAGTTGGTCATTAGCAGAAGCTGCTCGTGACGAATCTGGTGGTATTATTGATTCTGTAACTGATGAAGAGATTTTATACGCATATCAACTAATCGCTAGTCGTGAAGGCGTGTTTGTAGAACCTGGTTCTGCAGCATCTTTAGCAGGAGTTTTAAAATCTGTGAAAAGTGGAAAAATCCCTGCAGGTAGCAAAGTGGTAACAGTATTTACTGGTAACGGATTAAAAGATCCAGACACAGCAATGGATGTTTCAACTGTAGACCTTGTGTCGTTAAAAAATGACGAAAAAGAAATCCTTAAGTATATCGAGGGCATACTATGAGCAACAAGTGGAAAATATCAGTTCCAGCAAGTACAGCTAACTTAGGCCCTGGTTTTGATTCCATTGGAATTGCTTTAGATAAATATTTAGAAGTAGAAATAGAACTTGCAACGGAATGGAAAATTGATAACTTAACTGACAATCTTCCTGATGTTCCAAACCCACAAGATCACTTAATGATTATTGCAGCAGAAAAAACTGCAAAAATGTATGGTCTTTCTTTACCTCCATGCCACGTATCTATGAAAAGTGAAATTCCACTTGCCCGTGGTATGGGAAGTAGTGCATCTGCGATTGTCGCAGGTGTAGAATTAGCAAACCAAGTGCTGGATCTTCAACTAACAGCACATGATAAATTGAAAGTGGCTACTGAAATGGAAGGTCACCCTGATAATGCAGCAGCTTCTATTTTTGGAGGCTTTACCATTTCATCAAGTACAGAAAATGGTGACATTCATGTATTCCATGCGTACCATATTGATGCTTCATTTGTTTTGTTCATTCCTAATTATGAGTTAAAAACGGAAGCAGCAAGAAGTGTACTTCCTGACAGCTACACTCGTAACGTTTCAGCACAAGCAAGCGCAATCGCTAACTTATTAACAGCTGCATTCCTTTCACAATCTTTCGAGCAAGCTGGTATGTATATGGAGCAGGATTTATTCCATGAACCGTATCGTCTTGATTTAATACCTGAAAGCAGAGATATTATAGTTGCAGCAAAAAATGCAGGTGCTTTTGGGACTTGTATAAGCGGAGCAGGCCCAACCCTTCTATCCCTTGTGCAAAAAGGGACAGAAAAGGAATTCATCTCGAAATTAGATGGAGTGTTCCCTAACTTCGAGTTAGTACCCGTGCCGATTAATCGAACAGGAACTGTTACATCAAAAAATAAAGAAGGCAGTGCGGTTCTCTCTTAAAGAGACCTGCACTGCCTTTTTCTACTTAAAACCTTGCTTATAAAAGAATATTGCTTGTTATGCCAATAAAACTAAACTTAATGCCATGACAAGCATACCTGCTACTACTCCGTACATAGATGCATGTGTTTCGTCATACTTTTGAGCAGCTGGTAATAATTCATCTAATGAAATGAACACCATGATTCCTGCTACACCTGCAAATACGATTCCAAAAAGTACTCCGTTTAAATACGGCATTAAAACTAAGAAAGCTACTAATGCTCCAAGTGGCTCTGCTAGTCCTGAAAGAAATGAGTATTTAAATGCCTTTTTCCGACTTCCGGTTGCGTAATAAATTGGGACCGCAACAGCTATCCCCTCCGGAATATTGTGGATAGCAACTGCAACTGCAATGGCTATTCCTAAATTCGGATCGTGTAAAGCAGAAGCAAATGTAGCAATCCCTTCAGGAAAGTTGTGAATACCAATGGCTAAAGCAGTGAAAACACCCATTCTCTTCAACTTTGTATATTCCGCATTATCCGGTTCAACATCCATATCCTCTACCTTTTTGACTTCATGTGGATTCCCCAGTTTAGGAAGTAAACGATCGATTAGCGCAATCACAACCATCCCACCGAAAAACCCTACAATGGTCATCCAATAACCATTTGTTGCTCCAAGCTCTGCTACTAATGAATCCTTTGCTTTCACAAAAATTTCAACTAAAGATACATATATCATAACTCCTGCAGAAAATCCTAATGCAACAGATAAAAACTTCGTATTTGTACGCGATGTCAACAAAGACAGTAAACTACCTATCCCTGTTGCTAGGCCAGCAAATAGCGTGAGTAGTAATGCAAAAACTACATTTCCATCCATCATCGACCCAACTACTTTCTATTCTTCAATTTTAACTTATTATACGCAAGAAGTTTCCTTCGCACAACTCTTTTCAACTAGAGAAAGTATTAAAATTTTCCTGAATTAATATATCCCCCTATTTTTGTCCAGTCTTCCACAAGAAAATCACGATTGGATGGTCGATAAAATACAGAAGCAGGATGATAAGTCGGGATAAGCATATAACTTTCCGTAGACCAAATATATTCGTTTCCATCAAGTGAAGCTAACTGTCGTACAGGATGTGTGAGTACTTGTCCATGTAACTTGGATACTTTTGCATCTTTTCCAAGTAAGCGTTGCAGCCCTACATTACCTAACGTCACAATGATCATAGGTTTTATATTTGCTAGTTCATAATCTAACAGGGGGGCATGTGCGAGAATTTCTTGTTGCGTTGGAGGGCGATTGTATTTTCTTTTCGTTATTTCACCATTTCTCGCCTTTTTATCCTTCCATACATAAGGCCGACTTCTTACCGCACTGCTCATATACACGTCGTCTCTTGTTAATCCAATGCTTGCGAGTGATCTGTTTAGCTCTTCTCCCGCCCTACCAATGAACGGTAAACCTTGTATCGCTTCGTTTTCACCGGGAGCTTCTCCTATTAAAAGAATTGCTGGATTTAGAGGACCTCTCCCTTTCACAAAGCCTTCTACTGGACAACCTTCTATTCTTTTCATTCCAAGTGCTACTAATTCGTCTGTTAGCTCGAACATGAATATCTGCTCCTTTTAAAAAAACCTTTCCACAAATGGAAAGGTTTTTAACTTTTTTTATTTAGCTGAAAACTTCTTTTTCGGTACTCGTACCATAATGCTACTAGTACAAACCAAGTATACCCTGCCATCCAGCCAGCAAACACATCCGATGCGTAATGACGATGCTCAGCAATACGTGATAATCCAGTCAATGCCGCGAGAAGTATTGCTCCTATCCACGTTAGAATGCGCACTTTTTTATCCGATTGATGCTCCGTCAGAAAATAGGTTACCGTTAAAATATAAAGTAACCCGACCATCGCATGTCCTGATGGAAAACTAAAGCTCTCTAGTTGATGTGGCACGTCTGGACGTTCTCGCTGTACCCATTTCTTTAGTAATTGGTTGATGACGTTCCCGACTCCAACTGCGAATAAAACAAAGAGCATGCCTCGATAATTTTTTGAACGAATCCATAAATATGCCAGTAAGCAGAGCGATACAATGATAATAAAAGTGGTCTCTCCCAAATAATGAAAAGCAGTAATAAATGCATTGCCACCTAATAATTCTGCCATGTTTCGATCGAACTTAATCATTTCATCTCTCGTAAATGTCAAAAATAACGCGGCGAATCCTAACAAAGTCACAAGACCTAGTGGATAAAACCATTTCTTCACAGAATTCCCTCCTACCCATTACAAAAAGTATAAGCTAAAAATTTAAGGTTGTACAATGAATATAGTGAGAACCTCACTTCTAGCGAAACCAGGACGTCCCATGGATAAATGCCATTCTGAAACGAACTTAATTTCTTTGTGTCTAAGATATTGACGTAGATCCAATAAAAAACTCTACTTTTCCATTTGATTGGTAAAGTAGAGTTTTTTATTTCTATTATAGTCAAAATATTATTTAATCGTTTACAAGTAAAACTATTCTACAACAGTATAGTTTCCGTGCTCCATTGAAAGAACATATTCTGGCTTCGGTGGTTTACCGCCATGTTCTTTAATTTTCGCTTTATGACCAGCAATATGTTCTGGACTCTTCTCCCAGTTTTTCCATGCTTCTTCTGAGTCCCAACGAACAATCATCACAACTTCTTCTTCGCCTCGACGTACATTTTTCACCAATAGTTCGCGGCCTATAAAACCCATTTGTTTCTCTAATAGCGATGGTCCTTGATCAGGCTTCTTCCCAAAGCGCTCAATAATCTTATCTGAATTTCCTTCTGTTAAAGTCCACTTTCTAATTTGAACAAACATTATCTCTAACCCCTTTTCAAATATAAAATAATAAAAGTAAGGAGCTATCCCACTCGTATACACGAATAGGGTAGCTCCTCTTTAGATAAATTATTTTAATTCATCTAAGATTTCTTGTAATTTTGCTGCTTCAGTTGTTACACCGTTACTTGAGAAGTACCAGTTCGTGCCATCTAAGTATACGATTTTACCTTCTTTATAAGCACGTGTTTGTTTAATAATATCATTTTCGATATCTGCTTTAATCGTGTCTACATCCGAAACTGTACGGTCAACGACTAATAATACTTCTGGATCTACAGAAAGTATTGACTCATAAGAAAAGTCAGATCCATGTGAAGACGCATCAATATCAGTTGTTGCTGGTTTGAAACCGAAGTCATTATACACATATGCGAAACGAGATTCTGCACCATTATCGAAACCAGACATTTTTTTGTCGTCATACATAGCAACTAATGCATTTTCATAGCCAGCTACTTTTTCGTTTACAGCATCCACTTTTTCTTGTAATGCAGTTTTTAACTCTTCACCTTTTTCAACTTTATCAAACATCTTAGCTGCTAAGTCAACTGTTTCATAAACTGCATCAATATAGTTTGAATTATCGGAACCGATAAATACTACATTTGGTGTAATTTCTTTTAATTCTTCATAGAATGCTGTTTGACGACCAGAAATAAAAATGATGTCTGGTTCTGCAGCTGCTACTGCTTCGAAGTCGATTGCTTTTAATGTACCAACATCAGCAATCTCATCGCTTGGTGCATACTTTTCTTTTAAGTGTTCTGGAATGTTCCCTTTACCACCACCAGCTGCTACACCTACGATACCTTCAACACCTAATGCGTCAAGTGTATCTAAGAAACCGTAGTCTAAAGAGATAATACGCTTAGGCTCTTCTTCTAATGTAATATCTTCAAAAGTAACTGAAGCACCTTCTTCTGTTTCACGAGCAGTACTTAATGAAGATACTGTCATAGGAAATGCAGATTCTTCCACTACTTCTTTTTCTGTCTCACTCGCTTCGTTTGTGTCACTTGCTTTTGGTGTCTCTGTTTCTTCTGATCCACATGCAGCCAACATTAATGCCAATGCTGCAGCAGTTATAATATTCCACTTCTTCATATTAAATTTTCTCCTCCTAATTAATAACTCATTCATATTTGATAATGAAAATCATTATCAATCAACTAACCCAAATTCTAGTTTAGTTTACTTCAATTGTCAATTACTTTTTTAAAATTAATTATTTGAATTAAAATAGACGCAAATTCTACAACCATCTTGCACTTGAACAGGAATGTGCATATCATATACTTCACGCAAAGATTCCGAGTTAATAATCTCATTAGTTGGACCATCTTTTACTAAACGACCATCTTTCAACGCAACGATACGATCTGAATAAACAGAGGCAAAGTTAATATCATGCAATACAATTACAACTGTTTTACCTAATTCATCTACTAGTTTACGTAATATCTTCATAATTTGTACAGAATGCTTCATATCTAGATTGTTTAAAGGTTCGTCGAGTAGAATATATTCAGTATCTTGCGCAATAACCATAGAAATGAACGCACGCTGTTTTTGTCCACCAGAAAGCTCGTCTAAAAACTTATCTTGCATATCAGTTAAATTTAAATACGCTAACGCTTTGTCTACAAACTTGTGATCTTCTTCGTTTAAACGTCCTTTAGAGTACGGATAACGTCCAAAAGATACAAGCTCTCGAACCGTTAAACGAACATTTAAATGGTTTGCTTGCTTTAAAATCGCAACTCGTTTTGAAAACGCATCTGATTTCATTTTCTTTACGTCCGATTGATCTAACAATACTTCCCCTGTATCCGCATCTAATAGACGACTTACCATTGATAATAACGTTGATTTACCAGCACCATTAGGCCCAATAAAGGACGTAATGGCTCCAGCATGAATTTTTAATGTGACATCTTCGACAACAGTTTTTTTCCCAAAGCTTTTAGAAAGTCCTTTAAGTTCAATCATGCTGTTTTCCTACTTTCCTTTAGTAACAAATAAATAAAGTAAAGCCCACCGATAAAGTTAATAATTACACTAATCGTTGTCGTTAAATTAAATACATGTAGCACTAAGAATTGTCCGCCCACTAATGCAATAATACTTATTAAACTTGCTCCAACTATTAAAACGGAATGTTTGTATGTAGCAAAATATTGATAAGCTAAGTTAGAAACAATTAATCCTAAAAATGTAATCGGCCCTACTAGTGCTGTTGATACTGCAATTAAAATTGATGATAAAATTAAAATTCGTAATACCATTTTGTCATAGTTAATACCTAAGTTTATGGCATGTTCACGGCCTAAAGACATAACATCTAACTTATGTAAGATACGTGTACCATACAGAAATGCTAAAGTTACAATACCTGCTGATATAAATAGCAATTCTGTTTTTACATTCATAAAGCTAGCAAACAATCGAGCTTGTAAGCTTTCATACTCTACCGGATCAATAATTACTTGCATAAATGTTACTAAGCTACCGAGTAGTGTACCGATAATCATACCTGCTAATAGTAGCAAGAAAATCGGATACTTATCTGCTCGGAATAAGAAACGATATAAAATTACTGCAAATAGAACCATTGCAACAATTGATACACCGAAGTTTAAGTAACGACTTACAACAAATATGGAAGACGATCCTAAAGCAAAGTAAATAATTGTTTGAACGATGTTATACATCGAGTCGATCCCCATAACCGATGGTGTTAACAATCGATTGTGCGTTACAGTTTGAAACGCTACTGTTGCATAAGCTATTGCAGTACCTGTAATGACCATCGCAAATAATCGTTCTAAACGTTTTGGAAATGCATAACCAAACCCACCTTTAATGTCATAAAATGCAAATAACAACATACAAATTAAGGCAATTACCGATAATATAATTAGCTTCGTACTATTTTTGCGCATATGCTTTCCCCCTAAATAACATAATTAAGAAGATCGCACTACCGATTACCGCAACCGTTGTATTTACTGGAATTTCATATGGATGTACGATTAAGCGGCTAATAATATCGCAGAATAATAAGAATGCTGCGCCCATAAAAATGGTATGCGGAATTGTTTTACGTAAATTATCCCCTAAATAAAGGGAAACAAGGTTAGGCACAATTAACCCTAAAAACGGAATAATACCAACCGTTAAAACGACTGTCGTAGAAATAACCGCAACAATAATTAAACCAATATTCAATACCGTTCGATAGCTTAAGCCGAGATTTTTAGCAAAATCCTCACCCATGCCTGCTACGGTAAATTTATTAGCATAAATATATGCAATAATAATCGCTGGAACTGCTACATAAAGAAGCTCATAACGCCCAGATACAACTAACGTGAAACTCCCTTGAAAAAATGTATCAACGTTTTGTAAAATGTTCGCTTCATACGCTAAGAAAGTAGAAAATGCTCCAATAATATTGCCGTACATAATCCCTATTAGTGGGACAAAAATTGCATCTTTGAACTTAATACGTTCAAGTAGCTGCATAAAAATAAATGAACCAATTAATGCGAAAGCAAAACTAAACATGATTTGCCCGATATAAGACATACCCGAAAAGAATAGCATTGATATGATAATCCCTAATTTTGCTGCATCTAACGTACCAGCCGTTGTTGGCGATACAAATTTGTTTCGACTTAAACTTTGCATAATTAAACCTGCAATACCCATCCCTGCGCCAGCTAATATAATAGCAAATAATCTCGGTAAACGACTAATTAAGAAAATTTGTGTTTCTAACGAATCCCAATTAAGCAAATCACTTGGCTTTATGTTAATCGCACCAATAAATAGCGAAGTAACTGATAGGATGATTACTGCAACAATCAACATCCACAATTTCATTTTTAACCCCATATTTCTTTTATTCTCAGATAATCGTGAAAATTATTCTCACCACTGAGTAAATAGTTTATTTTTAATAAAAAAATATCCCCAAATATTATCCCGACTAGCGGGACAAATATAACAACCTTCAACCTTTTCATGAATAGAAGTCATTGAAAGTCATTATCAATTAATAACATATTAATTATAACATCTTGCTAATTCATGTCAACGATTAAATGAAAATGGTTTTCAATTGAAATACATATAAATGCCATTTCAACCCATTTTAGTTCAATTATATCCTTTAATTCAAAAAGACTATTGTAATTGTTGATTTTCCTCAACAATTACAATAGTCTTTTCCACACTAACTATTCATTTAAAATTTGCATGATTTTCGAATTACTTAACACCACGCATATATTTTTGAATCAATGGAGTCATAAAGTAGAGTAATAAACCGATAACTAGAGCTACTGCTCCGATTACACCGAAATATACTATTTCATTATCTGGTGAATACAGTTTAACCACTTGTGCATTAATTGCTTGCGCTGAAGCGTTTGTCATGAACCAAAGACTCATTGTTTGAGCAGCAAAGGCAGCTGGTGCAAGTTTTGATGTTGCAGATAAACCAACTGGTGAAAGTAATAATTCACCAAGTACAACTAAGAAAAAGCTCAATACAAGCCAAAATGGACTAACGAGTGTTTCTGTTCCATTTAAATATGCAGGAATAATCATGACGATGAAAGATAGGCCCGCAAAGAACAGTCCATAAGCAAACTTTCTTGGAGTAGAAGGTTGTCTATCCCCTAGCTTCACCCATAGCCAAGCAAAAGCTGGTGCAAGCGTAATGATGAAAAGTGGATTTAATGATTGGAACCAAGCAGGAGAAATCTCATAAGAGCCAACCATCAAGTTAACACGTTCATCCGCATACTGAGCCAAAATATTAGATCCTTGTTCTTGAATCGCCCAAAACATCATTGCTGCAACAAATAACGGAATATATGCAAGCAATCTAGACTTTTCATCTGCAGATGTTTTATCACTTCTATACATCACGATAAAGTAAAGGGTTGGTATAACAATACCTAGAATAGAAACCGTCATCGTAAATACATTGATGGTCATAATACCTTGTTGGACTAAAACGTATCCAAGAACTAGCACTACTAAAGCTATAACACCAATGCGAGTCAGAACTTTTTTTCTTTCTTCTCTTCCCATTGGATTAGGTACATAGGAACCTGCTAAACCAAGATACTTTTTCTTCGTAGCCAAAAATACAATCAATCCTATCGCCATACCAATTGCAGCAAGACCAAATCCTAAATGGAAGTTATACTTAAGGCCTATTGTTCCTACAATTAAAGGAGCAAGGAAAGCACCCATATTAATACCCATATAGAAAATACTAAAGCCTGAATCGCGACGAACATCATTATCTGAATATAAATCACCGACTATACTTGAAACATTAGGTTTTAATAATCCTGTCCCTACAATGATTAAAGCCATAGAAACAAATAATGTCGTCATCCCTCCAGGAATTGCCAGCACAATATGCCCAAACATAATGAGTATACCACCGTAAAATACGGTTTTAGAAGTACCAAACAATCTATCGGCAATCCAACCACCAATAATCCCAGACATATAAACAAGTGAACCATAAACAGCCATTATTGAGTTAGCAGTTGTTCGATCCATTCCTAATCCACCCTGTGTTACTTCGTAGTACATATAGTAGATTAAAATTGCACGCATTCCATAATAAGAAAAACGCTCCCAAAACTCTGTAAAGAATAACGACAATAATCCTTTAGGATGTCCAACAAATCCTGTTTGAGGTACTGATTGAACAACCTCTTTTTTTGAAACCATTATTAATTACCTCTTTTCTAATAAGAAATATATTATAAGCCTACCCCCTTTCACTTGTCAAAAAACACTAACATATTTCGACATTTGAAGTTGTTCGTTATAATATGAGTTAATACAGAGTGAAAGGGGTTGAATATATGTTAAAAAAGTTCTTTTCATTTTACAAACCACATAAACGATTATTCATCATCGACTTTAGTAGTGCGGTATTTGTAGCGATTTTAGAACTTGCTTTTCCAGTAGCAGTTCAATGGTTTATCGATGATCTATTGCCAACAGGCGATTGGAATATGATTGTAACAATAAGTATTTTGCTTTTATTCATCTATATTCTAAGTACATTCCTCAATTATGTTGTGAGTTATTTAGGTCATAAACTCGGTATTAATATTGAAACCGATATGAGACAGCAATTATTTAGTCATGTACAACGACAGTCCTTCCGTTTTTTTGATAATACCAAAACAGGCCATATTATGAGTCGCATTACAAATGACTTATTTGATATTGGAGAACTGGCTCACCACGGTCCTGAGGATGTGTTCATCGCAATCATGACACTTATTGGTGCTTTTGCGATAATGTATAACATTAATCCAGAGCTTGCTCTTATAGCAATCGTCATGGTTCCCTTCTTAGCCATTGTTGCTACATATGGAAATATTATGATGAACAAAGCTTGGAAAAACATGTTCGGAAAGATTGCAGAAGTAAATGCCCGTGTGGAAGATAGCGTATCTGGTGTACGTGTAGTGCAATCATTTACGAATGAAAACTTTGAAATTGCACGTTTTAAAGAAGATAATGGCCAATTCCGGACCGCAAAGCTTGTTGCCTATAAGGTGATGGCGGGAACACATTCGAGTATTTATATGTTGACTCGACTTGTGACATTGGTAGTCCTGGTTGTCGGATCATGGTTTACATTTAAAGGAACTCTCTCTAATGGAGAACTTGTGAGCTTCATCCTATATGTTAATGTCTTGATCAAACCAGTCGATAAAATCACCGCACTTCTTGAGTTATATCCTAAAGGAATGGCCGGATTTAAACGCTTTTCTGACCTTATGGAACAGGAACCGGAAATTAAGGATCATCTAGATGCTATAAATGTTCCACATTTAAATGGAGATATTACATTTGAAGATGTTAGCTTCCGATATGATGAGCATAAATCCGTTTTAGAAGATATTAACTTATCCATAAAAGCCGGAGAAACAGTTGCGTTTGTTGGTCCTTCTGGTGCTGGGAAAACGACTATTTGCTCGCTTATCCCGCGTTTTTACGATGTCATTGAAGGTGCTATAACGATTGATGGCTTAAATATTCAAGATGTAACCACAAGATCGTTGCGCGATCAAATTGGCATTGTGCAGCAAGATATATTTTTATTTACAGGAACGATTCGTGAAAATATTGCTTACGGTAAATTAGATGCTTCCGAAGAAGACATTTTAGATGCTGCGAGAAAAGCTCATTTAGAAGATTTCATAACTTCTCTACCAGAAGGATATGATACACAAATTGGGGAACGTGGCCTTAAATTATCGGGTGGCCAAAAACAGCGCTTGGCCATCGCTCGTATGTTCTTGAAAAACCCTCCGATATTAATATTGGACGAGGCTACTTCAGCACTCGATACAGAAACAGAAAGAATTATTCAACGTTCATTAATGGAGCTTGCCGAAAATCGTACAACGCTTATTATTGCGCATCGCCTTGCAACCATTCGTAATGCGGACCGTGTATTGGTAGTAACGGAAGACGGTATTGTGGAGGATGGAACATACAGTGAATTAGTCTTGCAAGATGGCATTTTCGCTAGACTTCACAATATACAGTTTCAGGAAGTCTAATTGATATAATCAAAAAGAAGCTTTTCGCGTGAGCGAAAAGCTTCTTTCTTTAGTTACTCAACAAACACAAACTCTTCAAAACGATGGTAATCTGATTTTTTCAACTCCACTTTTAATAACGTACCTTCTTCTTCATATGAAGTGGACTTAATCGAAGCTTGTTCGTTTAAATAGGACACAATGTCTCCTCGGTCAAAAGGTACGAGAAGTGAGCATTGTACATGATCAGAGAAAATATGTTTTTTAATTATTTCTAGCAATTCATCTAATCCTGCTCCTTCTTTCGCAGAAATCCATATATTTTCTCCAGAAACATATGGGTATTTTAACTCCGCCAAATCCGATTTATTATATACAAAAATAGTTGGGACATCCTCAACTCCAACATCAAGCAATGTTTTATTCGTTACATCCATCATGTAACGATGTTCATCATTGGAAACATCCACAACATGCAACAGTAAATTTGCGTCACGCGCTTCTTCTAGAGTAGAACGGAATGCTTTTACAAGATGATGAGGAAGCTTACTAACGAACCCTACTGTATCTGTTAACAAAAACTCTTTTTGATCTTCCAGTTTAATTTGTCTTACCGAAGTTTCTAATGTAGCAAAAAGCATGTCTTTTTCAAATACTTGTTTCGAATCTTCCTGACCAACTTTAAGAAGCAACTGATTCATAATCGTCGACTTGCCAGAGTTCGTATAACCAACTAACGAAACGGTAGGAATTGCATTTTTCTTCCGCTGCTTTCTTTGTGTTTCCCGTTGATCTTTTACATGCTCTAGGTCACGTTTGATCTTAGCAATTTGGTCCTCGATTTTACGTCTATCTAACTCTAGCTTTGTTTCCCCAGCACCACGGTTTTTGAATCCGCCACCAGTTCCCCCACCTTGTCTACCTAGTGATGCACGAAGCCCAACTAATCGAGGTAACATATATTGCAGTTGTGCAAGCTCTACTTGCATTTGTGCTTCATTCGATTTTGCTCGGCGTGCGAAAATATCTAGTATGAGCATTGTTCGATCGATTACTTTACAATCCAAGTCCTTTTCCAAATTTCGAATTTGGGAAGGTGACAATTCATCATTAAAAATAACTAAGTTAGCACCCGCTTCTTCATAGAAGTTTCTAATCTCCTCTACTTTTCCTGTTCCAACATAATGAGAAGAAGTAACTTTCGTTAAATTTTGTGTGATTTCTCCAACAACCTCTACATTCAGTGCATGTGCTAAGTTGTGTAACTCCTCTAATCCATATTCAAAATGTTCGTCTTTTTGCAATTTGACTGCAACGACAATGGCTTTTTCTACTAATTCATCCAAACTGATTCCTCCTATTAAATGAAACGATTAGTTGCTTGTTCATAAATGATCTCCTCTTTTTTATTGGGAGCACAATTTCAGCCGCTCGCACATTTCCACTTCTAACCCTTTAAATACTAACTGCACATTGGATAATAACAAAGTTTATTCATCTTACGCAACAAAATCAAAATTTTCACTTATCCATTACTTCCCTTAGATTACACACATGAAACTCATAGGTTGAAATTGAAGTTAAACAAAAAGAGATGACATGAAATAATTGTCATCTCTTTGTCGATTTCCCGGGAAATAACAATATTTTTATGCTTCTACTTTTTCCTTCGACAGCTCTCGTAAAAGGAATTTTTGAATTTTACCAGAAGCCGTCATTGGATATGCATCGGTGAATTCAATGTATCTTGGTATTTTATGATACGATATTTTCCCTCTACAATATGTTTTTACTTCTTCTGAAGTTAGATTCTCTCCATCCTTCAAGATAATCCAAGCCATTAGTTCTTCGCCGTACTTAGGATCAGGAACACCTACAACTTGGACGTCTTGAACAGCAGGGTGTTGATATAAAAACTCTTCCACTTCTTTTGGGTATATATTTTCCCCACCACGAATGACCATATCTTTAATGCGACCTGTAATATCGATATACCCGTCTTCATCAATAACTGCAATATCTCCCGTATGCAACCAACCATGTGAGTCAATTGCAGCATTTGTCGCTTCTTCGTTTTTATAATAACCTTTCATCACAAGGTAACCCCTTGTACATAATTCACCCGGTACTCCGGATGGTGTATCTTCCCCAGTAATTGGGTCAATAATTTTCACTTCTACTCCAGGGTGAGCTTGCCCAACTGATGATACTCGTTTTTCAATTGCATCATCTGTTCTTGTTTGCGTAATAACTGGAGAAGACTCTGTTTGACCATAAGCAATTGTAATTTCAGATGCACCCATGTCCTCCATCACTTTTTTCATCACTTCAATTGGACAAATAGATCCAGCCATAATCCCAGTTCTTAACGAAGACAAATCGTACTTCGCAAAATCTGGATGATTCAATTCTGCTATAAACATAGTTGGTACACCATGTAATGCTGTACATTTTTCATCTTGTACCATTTGGAGCACTTTAGCTGCATCGAACTGCTCGATAATGACCATAGTTGAACCATGTGTTACGGATGCCATTGTTCCCAGGACACAGCCGAAGCAATGAAAAAAAGGCACAGGAATACAAAGTCTATCTTGTTCTGAGAGATGTATACAATCTCCTACAAGTTGTCCATTGTTGACTATATTTTTATGTGTCAGCATAACCCCTTTAGGAAAGCCTGTTGTTCCAGATGTATATTGAATATTAATTACATCATCATTTTTTAGCACTTTCAAATGTTGCTCAAGCGTCTCATCCGATACACTGTCTGCATGAGCCATTAACTCAGACCAAGTGTACATACCGGGGTAATTATTTTCACCCATGACAATCACATTTTTCAAAAAAGGAAGCTTTTGTGACTGAATATTACCTTTTTCTGCAACGTTTATCTCTTTACAAACCGCTCGAACAATATCTAAATAGGAAGTTCCCTTATATGATTCACATAAAATAAGCGTTGTGGCGTCTGATTGTTGCAGTAAATATTCTAGTTCTTTTTCTTGGTAGTTTGTATTTACTGTTACGAGGACAGCACCCATCTTCCCAGTGGCATATTGACTGAGCAGCCATTCTCTTTTATTGTCAGACCAAATCGCGACATGTTCTCCCTTTTGAATGCCCATACCAATCAATGCTTTTGCTAAGTCGTCCGTTTCTTCATCGAACTCTTTATACGTTTTCCGAATACCTAGCTCAGGATATACGTATGCCTCTGTTTCTGGAAATCTCCTCGCTGTTTCTTTCACAATTTCGCCTACTGTTTTTTCGTTTAACAAACAAATCACCCCTTTTTGATTGTCCATCTCCCCCTATTTTATCATAAAATTCAGATAAATATTAGTTACTTCTAAATAGAAGGAGATGTGTTAAAATATGTACAAAACTAATTAAAAAAGAAGGCGTTTATAATAGAATTCACTGAAATGAAAGAACAGCTGAACGAGCTCATACAGTCAGAAAAATTAGTTTCCGCTACCATCAGTCAACCACGGTTAAAATCCAGTGAATGCAAACGTGTAAAAATAAATCCTATCCAACTAAAAGGAGTATATACATTACAACTGGAGTATCAATTTGAACGTGTATTAAAACATGAAAATATTACACTTGATCAAGCTGCACAAAAACTAGAAGAGTTGTTTGATCAGTTTAGACAATGCCAGGCTCAATTTACCGAAGAAAAACTCCATATCCAGCTAACCAAAAAGAATAAAGTACTTTGGAAATCTGAAAAAATGGAAACTCCTAAACAAATAGACCTTTCTCATAATCGTAAAAAGAATTATAAACTTGATCCAGAAACACCATACCCTTTCCTTATCCGTCTGGGCGTGCAGACTCCTGATGGCAAGATTAAAAACCAAAAGCATGACAAATTCAAACAGATTAATCGATTCATTGAATTTATAGAAGACTCTTTAAGCTACTTACCAACTGATCGTCCTATTCGAATTTTAGATTTTGGTTCAGGCAAATCCTATTTAACATTCGCCCTTTATCATTATTTACATATTGAAAAAGGGTTAGACATTCGAGTAACTGGACTCGATTTGAAAAAAGAAGTAATTGAAGAATGCCAACAAATTGCGAATGATCTCAAATATGAACATCTAGAGTTTTTAGTAGGAGATATTAGTGACTACAACGAAGAAGCTTCTGTCGATATGGTCGTTACCCTTCACGCATGTGATGTTGCAACAGACTTAGCACTTGGTCGTGCAGTTAAATGGGGAGCGAGCGTTATTTTAAGCGTACCTTGTTGCCAACATGAGCTGAATTCACAACTAAATGCACCAGGATTAGATATTATGTTAAAGCACGGTCTCATAAAAGAGCGATTTGCAGCACTTGCAACTGATTCACTAAGAGCTGAAATTCTTAGTATGGTCGGATACGAAGCTCAGCTAGTTGAGTTTATTAACTTAGAGAACACACCAAAAAACATACTAATTCGGGCATATAAAACAGGAAGAAAAGCAACTCCGGAACAAATGGATAGTTATCAACAGTTTAAAAAAATGTTACATGCAAAACCATTTTTAGAAAATGAACTAAAAGAATACTTATCATAAAAAGTACCGGTTTCTAGCACACATAAAGTGATGCAAGAAGCCGGTGCTTTTTTCTATAATTCAAATAGATTAGATATTAAATAATTATTATAATACATTTGTTTAGTCGAATCATATGTACTTTATTCAATTCTTCAGAAGATTTATTGTATTTAGAAAAAAACAATTGACATAGTTGTGACCATTTTGTAACATAAGGAAACAGAGTTCACTAATTATGAATTCTGATTTTTGAACTTATTTATGAAAACGCTTTATTTTTATAAATAATACATAAACATAAAAATTACTGGGGGTAAAAAGAGATGATTTATAGTAAAAAACTTAAGGGATTTGCAGCAATAACAGCACTAACTTCTGCAGTTTTTTTAGCAGCATGTGGCGGAGATGAAAGTGGCAGTGGAGATGAAGAAAGTACAAAAACATTTAAAATTGCACACGTTACACAAGAAACACATATTTGGCATCAAACTGCTGAAAAGTTTGGCGAAGAATTAGAAAAATTGTCAGATGGTAAAATGAAAGTTGAAATTTATCCAGCTTCTCAACTTGGACAAGAAAAAGATATGGTACAACAGTTGGAAACAGGATCTTTAGATTTCGGATTTTTAACAAACGCTTACATGAGTACGCGTGAAGTATCATTGAATGCTTGGTTCATGCCATTTGTATTCCCAACAATCTCTGATGCGAACGAAATGCGTGACGCAGAATCTACTAAAAAAATTCTAGATACATTGGATAGCCAAGGCTTAGTGGCATTTGACTTTGTTTTTGCTGGTAACCGCCATGTGTTATTAAATGATGGATTTGTTCAATCACCTGCTGATCTAAAAGGGAAAAAACTTCGTATTGTTGGTAGTCCTGCGATGCAAGAGTTTTGGGAGAAAGCTGGAGCTGGTCCAACTGCGATGCCTCTTTCAGAAGTATATACTTCTTTACAAACAGGGGTTATCGATGGGATTGACATTGACTTAGATGCACTTGTGACAGAAAAGTATTATGAAAATGCAGAAAACTTAACATTAACAAACCAAATGGCTTTTCCAGCTATTCTAACAATGAGTCAATCAAGTTTTGACGCTTTATCTACAGAAGAACAAGAAATTGTAACAGAAGCAATTGATATCGCAGCTGACTGGGGTAACGAAGAAGCAATTAAAAGAGAAGAAACAAACTTACAAACTTTAAAAGACGCTGGCGTAAAAGTAGAAGAATTAAAAGACTCTTCGACATTTGATGAAGTGAGTAATTCAGTTATCGATAAATACTCAACTGAATCAGAATTAATTAAAGAATTTTTAGTAGAAGCTCAAAAATAGAGGTGATAATATTGATCCACAAAATTAGTAATGGAATTTTTAAAGTTGAAAAGCTATTCGCTATTATTTTGGGTGTGAGTATGCTTTTCTCCTTAACTTCAGGTGTTTTATATCGTTATATTTTAAAGGCTCCCCTTGTTTGGTCAGATGAGGTAGCTATTTTCTCTCTTGTCTGGCTTTCCTTCATAGGGGGAAGCATGAGTTTAAAAATGCAAAATTCTGCATCCATAACTATTGTCATGGACTTAGTAAAAGGAAAATTAAGACAAGTCCTTTTGATAGTTGGCTTTGTAATTTTACTTTCTTTTGTTGGTTATATTTTGTATTTATCTATTGGTTGGCTATCGTCTCCTAATATCCAAGTACAAAAATCTACTTCTATGGGAATGCCTATGATTTATGCTTATTTAAGTATTCCGGTTTCATTTTTCTTTATGTTTATTCATTTGTTAGATTTACTGATCCAAACGTTTAAAAATGGAGGTAAGTTTGAAAAAGTTGGCGAGGAGGTGCATGTATCATGATGATTGCACTAGCTGTATTCATTATTTTATTAGTGCTACAAATTCCAATCGCCTTTGTTTTAGGTATTACAACTGTTGCTTATATTATACTTTCCAATAACTTAGGTTTGATGGCTACAGCACCACAACGGTTATATTCAGGGTTAGAAAGTTATGGACTACTAGCAATTCCATTGTTTATGCTTGCTGGAGAACTAATGAACTCTGGTGGTATAACAAAAAGACTTGTTGAATTCGCTAGAACGCTAGTAGGACACTTCCGCGGTGGTCTAGCTTATGTAAATGTTATCGCGAATATGTTGCTTGCTTCCATCATTGGTTCTGCAACAGCTCAAATTGCGATGATGAGTAAAACAATGGTTCCTGAAATGGAAAAGGCAGGATACTCACGAGAATTTAGTGCAGCCACTACTGGTGCAGCAGGTTTACTAGGCCCAATTATTCCACCAAGTATGCTATTTATCATTTATGGTGTGTCGTCTGGAGCTTCCATCGGTGATATGTTCATGGGAGGCGTACTCCCAGGTATTTTATTAGCGCTATCATTTATTATATTAATCGGTTTTATGGGTTCTAAATACAAATGGCCTACGCACAAACGAGCAACTTTTAAGGAAATTGGAAAAGCATTATTTAATGTACTTCCTGCTTTACTTGTACCCTTCATTATTATCGCTGGAATTCTATCAGGTGTGTTTACACCAACAGAATCTGCCGCAATAGCTTGTTTCGTTGCATTAGTAGTTGGAACATTTATGTATAGAGAAATCAAGTTTAATAAATTACCAGGTATTTTTGTTAACACAGCCATTTCTACAGCAACGATTACGATGTTAATCGCGATGGCGAATTTATTTGGTTGGATGCTATCATTTGAACGGGTACCGCAAGATATCGCAAGTTGGATGGTTTCATTAACGGATAATCCATTAGTTTTCCTTCTAATCGTAAATATTTTCTTACTAATTGTCGGTATGTTCATGGATGGAATCGCTGCTTTAATCATTCTAGTACCTATTTTCACTCCGTTGATTGCTAATTATGGAATTGATCCTATTCACTTCGGTGTGATTATTTGTATCAACTTAACAATCGGTGTTCTTACTCCACCTGTTGGCACAGGGTTATACATTGCCTCATCTTTGGCCAATGTGAAGCTTGAGAAGTTAATTAAAGCAATTTGGCCATTCTTAGTAGCTTCTGTCATTGCTTTATTAGTTATCACATATGTACCACAAATCGTATTGTGGTTGCCAAATGCTTTAAAATAAATGAATGAAGAAGTAACAAGGACTTACAATCTAGCCAGTCTTTTAGTATTCTTAATTTAAGGTTTTACTTAATGACTGGGGTTGAATGTTTGTGAAAGAACCAAAATTAAAAAAAGTAGCTTATGGAGTAGCTATGGCCTTGGCAATTATTATTGTGCATTTTGTCAATGTATATGTTTATACAATGCCTCCTATCGTCGTTTTGTTAGTAGCAATATTTATCACTTACCTCGGAATTACATTCATTAATAAATCGGGGAAATTTGAACAAAATATTTCTTTGATAAAATATAATCTATTAAATGCGATAGTTGTAGTTGTTTTATTCATCGTCTATTTTACAATCACAAATTGAAAGGTCGTCTCCTATTATGGGGACGACCTTTTAGTTTGTATTATTAAAAATGGCCCCTCTTCACTAATAAGTGAAGAGGGGCCGTTTTCAATTTAAATCATATTTTCTGGTCGTACAACTTCATCGAATTTTTCAGCAGATAGTAAGTCTAATTCAACCGCTGCTTCTTTCAATGTTGTTCCATTTTTATGCGCATGTTTTGCAATTTTCGCTGCATTTTCATACCCAATATATGGATTTAAAGCTGTAACTAACATAAGTGAATTATTTACATGATTTTTAATCGTATCTAGATTTGGTTCAATTCCAACAGCACAGTTATTGTTAAAGCTAATTAATGCATCGCTTAATAACTCAACAGATTGAAGGAAATTATGAATGATTACTGGTTTGTAAACATTTAATTGATAATTCCCTTGGCTAGCTGCAAAGCTAATAGTTGTATCATTACCCATCACTTGGGCAACTACCATTGTCAATGCTTCACTTTGAGTTGGGTTTACTTTACCTGGCATAATAGAACTTCCCGGTTCATTTTCTGGAATCGAAATTTCACCAATTCCTGAACGAGGACCACTTGCTAGTAAACGAACATCGTTTGCGATTTTCATTAAATCAGCTGCAAGAGCCTTGACTGCTCCATGCACATACACTACGTCGTCATAGCTTGTTAAAGAGTGGAACTTATTTGTTGCTGAAGTAAATTCAATGCCAAGTGCTTTAGAAATTTCAGCGGCAACTAAATCACCGAATCCTTTTGGTGCATTTAGTCCTGTTCCAACTGCTGTCCCACCAATTGCAAGTTCCTTCATTTCTTGAACGCTTTGGAAAATCATTTTCGAAGATTTTTCAAGCATTCTATGCCATCCACTGAACTCTTGTCCAAGCGAAAGAGGTGTTGCATCTTGTAAATGCGTACGGCCAATTTTCACGATGTCCATGAACTGCTCAGACTTGTTACCAATTGTTTCTTTTAGTACATCAATTGCAGGTAATAGTTGTGTTTCTACTGCAAGAACTCCTGCAATATGAAGTGCTGTTGGAAATGTATCATTTGAACTTTGTGATTTATTCACATCATCATTTGGATGAAGGCGCTCTTCGCTACCTTTTTCTTCTAATATTTGATTACCACGATGAGCGATAACTTCATTTACATTCATATTCGATTGTGTTCCACTACCTGTTTGCCATACGACTAACGGGAAGTGAGCATCTAGTTTACCTGCTAAAATTTCATCAGCTGCTGCAGAAATTGCATCTTTTTTCGCTTCTGATAAATTTCCAAGAGAATGGCTAACAATTGCTGCCGATTTTTTTAATAGGGCTAGTCCATGTACTACACCAATTGGCATTTTTTCACTACCAATTTTAAAGTTTTCTCTTGATCTTTGTGTTTGTGCTCCCCAAAGACTATCTTTTGGGACCTTAATCTCTCCCATAGAATCACGCTCAATACGATAAGTCATTTTTCTCGCTCCTTTTTATTGTCTAGAATCCACTAATCATAATGGAAGTTTCTAAAGAAATTTGGTTATCAATCCAATCAATCGGATATCCCTTTTTATCATATCGCTGATTTTGCTAATCGACAATACAATTAGCTTAATATTTCAACAAATAAATTAGAAAAGCGCAAGCGCCTATTACTGCGTAAGGCAGCAATTACCCATTTGACCCCGAGGTGCGACGAGCTTCGCGCAGGAGCTAGACAGATTATGCAGAAATTTATATACTATCTAATCCTTTAAAAAAGTCCAGTAAATAAATCTGGACTTCTATAATTGCTTTATTCTACTACTTTCGGAGTTTTCGTTTTTTTAACTTCCTCCGTCAACTGCTCAATACTCGGCCGTATATTGCTTTTTCCAGCGTAATTCTCGAGCATTTCTTTCATATCAATGCCAGATGAGGCTTTTAAAGTCTCTTGAAGTGTAGACATTAGATTAGTAGCATAAGAGGTCACTTTGTTGGCTCCTCCCCCGTCTCCACCTCCAGTATCTACTACAGTTATCTTATCGATATTCGACAATGGACTCGCAATTTGTTTTGCATATTCAGGAAGCATTTCCAATACCATATCTAACATTGCTGCTTGACCGTATAATTCAAACGCTTCTGCAATTTTACGCTTAGCCTCTGCCTCTGCAAGCCCTTTTAAACGTATAACATCTGCTTCTGACTCCCCTTGTGCTCTCTGTGCGTCTGCTCTTGCAATACCTTCTAAACGCACTTTTTCAGCATCTGCTTGCGCTTTAGCTTCAATACGGTACTTTTCAGCATCCGCCTCTGTAATTTCCCGAGATTTAGCAGCTTCGGCATTTTGTTCAATTGCATAACGATCTGCATCCGCTTTTTTCTTAACTTCTGAATCATATTGCTTCTCACGGCGTAATATTTCTTTCTCTTCTAATTCGATTTGTTTTTGACGTTCAATAATTTGAATTTGCATTTCTTGCTCTGTCACTTCTTGTTTAGAACGAGCCGTTTGCAATTCATACGCTTGGTCAGCTCGTGCTTTTGCAATATCTTGTTCTCGACGATACTCAGCTACTTTTAGCTGATTTTCTTTTTCTGCTTCTGCAATCTCTGTCGCCCGTTCTATCTCAGCACGCTGAGCATCTTTGGAAGCTTCTGCACGTTTAATACGTGTTTCTTTTTCCGCTTCAGCTGTTGCAATATCTGCATCACGCTTTACTTGTGCAATTCTTGGCTTCCCTAGTGATTCTAAATAGCCATTTTTGTCGCGAACGTCTTTTATCGTGAAAGAAACAATTACTAATCCCATTTTCGCTAAGTCTTGCGAAGCTACTCGTTGTACTTCCTGTGAGAATTTGTCTCTATTTTTATAAATTTCTTCTACCGTCATCGATCCTAAAATAGACCTTAAGTGACCTTCCAACACTTCTTTTGCTTCGTTTTCTCTATCTTCTTTAGACTTCCCTAAAAACTGCTCAGCGGCAGTTGCTATCTCAGAAATAGATCCCCCTATTTTAATAATTGCAGTTCCATCTGCCATAACTGGAACACCTTGTTCTGTATATACTTCTGGAGTAGTTACTTCTAACTTGCTAGATAATAGACTAAGTGGCTCTGCTTGTTGAAACACTGGGAATACAAATGTACCACCGCCACGTATTATTTTAATCCGGTTTCCTGAATCGTCTGTATGTACGTTTTTAGTGCCTAAATAGCTACCTGTTACAATCAATCCTTCATCTGGTCCAACAGTTCTGTACTTCGTTATATATACTGCTAGAACCGCAACTAATACGAAGACAACAACCCCTAATACGATATACATTTCCATTCCCATATCCATCCCCCTAGTTATCTTAGTGGTACATATTCTTTCACAAGAAATGCGCCATTTTCAACTTCGATGATTAACACTTGTTTATCATATTCTATTTCTTCATTATCATATCCAACTGCCCTTTTCGAAATTACACCATTTATAGTTTCTATAATAATTTCCCCAAATCCGTCTTTTGGAATTGGTACAATAACTTTTCACACAAGTCCTTGTAAAGACTGATCCGTATAAGCTGTCGAAACTTCTGCAGATGAAAGTGGGACTAATACAAAAAAATATAATAAAAAGGTTAAAATAGCTGATATAACCAAAGCCACTATAATGACTACTTCTTCATTCCAATTGGTAAGCTTCAATAAAAAAAAGCCTGAAGCACAGATGAATAATAAAAATGACAGAATGCTCGTCGGGTTGAATATACCTGCATCTAGCCCTTCAATTGCATCCGCAAATAATACATATAAAATTGTAAGCAATCCGATTATAAATAAACCATATAAAAAGATTTGTTCGATTTTCATCACCCCCTGTATGATCAAATTTAGCTAGCACAGAAAAATATCTGCAAAATATAGTTAAAAATAAATGTATATCTGCTTATATTTACGAAAAATGTACGGATAAGTTTCATAATTTTTACTTTATTTAGAATAATTATTTTATCCCCTGTAATTCGTCATTTTTCGACACGACCGTAGCTGGTTTACTTTGGACAAAACTTATTGTAAAAGTAGACGGGCTATGTGACTGCTTCACGTAGCTCCCCTACTGTTTTCGTTCAACTATTTTTCTGGACTAGTTGCAGATACCATTTTTTATTCCTTGATTATTAAACCGAGTGATTTCGCAAATCCTATTGCTTGTTCCATAGATACTGTACATTCTGTAAGCTGCTCTAGTGATACTGTTAATTGTTCATATGTGTTGGAACTTAAATCTATTCCTTTTAAAGGTGTTTGCGAAAAGTTTGCTCCGTCTAACTCACACTTCTCAAAGGCTACTTGAGTAAAAGAAGTTTCAATGAAATCTGCACGGTTCAACGTAGTCTTCGAAAATTCGACTTTCTTCAACTTGGAAAAGCTCATGCTTATATAGTTCGCAACAGAATTGTCTATTTTTACATCCGTCAATCTGCTTTGAGACATAATTGTCCCCAACAACTTAGATTCCTTAATCGCTACACGATGAAAAACTGCATTTCCGAAATCTACATTCGACAAATCACATTTCTCAAAGAGGCAGTCTACGAATTCTACTTGATGAAACCGTACTCCTTCCATAGAAATATTTAGGAAATGAATCTGATCAAAAACGATTTTATCCTCTTGTTCCTCTTCCATTTCAAGAAACGTTATGAGCCCACCAGAAACATAATAATCTTCTAGAAGTTCTTTTCTAACATCTAATTCATTTAACGTTTTCGGCAATTTTGGTGCTGCTATCTTCATACATTTTCCCCTCGCTTCCCTACATAGCCTTATTCTAGCATTATATTAGTATGTCTACTCTACTTTCCTATACAATATAATTAGTGTTCATTAAGGAGGAATTTCATGAAAGTTTTATCTAATCTAGTGACAAGTCATTATAAAATCATACTTATTGCTTGGTTACTTATATTTGCTGTATTAGCCGTATTTGCAATTCGTTTACCTAGTTTATTGGAAGGGGACGGTTTTAGTACGGACGGTGAACATGCAGCAGTTATGGAAGAACTCTCAGATACGTTTGATTTGCCTGCTGAGACCTTATTTTTAGTATTCAATCAAACATCAGATGAAACGATTAAACAGACATTAGCTAAAATAAAGCGGATTAAAATAGCCGAATCTATACAATCGCCTTTAGAAGATGAAACACTCTATAAAGATCACGTCGCCTACGCTATGCTTCATTTTAATAGTGATACTGCGAATATGAACGAAGTCGTCGATACAATTAGAGAGCAAATCGATGGTGAGAAAGGCGTGACATTGACTGGTGGAGCGGCAATTAATAAAGACATCAATAGCGCAAGTCAAAAAGATTTAGTGCAGGCAGAAGCAATAGGTTTACCAATAGCAATTATTGTCCTAATACTCGCTTTTGGTAGTATAGTTGCTGCTTTTATTCCACTTATAATTGGAATAGTGACAGTCATATCTGCTTTTGGAATCATGACATTATTTAGCGGAACAATGGATTTATCTATATTCGTCATGAATATTATTCCTATGCTTGGACTGGCATTAAGTATCGATTTCGCATTACTGCTCATCAACCGTTATAAAGAAGAGCTCGGGAAAGGTACTATGCAGGAAGCAGTGAAAATAGCTATACAAACAGCAGGTCGTTCTATTATTTTCTCAGCTATTTGTGTATTTATTGGATTAGGTGCCATGCTAGTTTTGGATGTGGAGATATTCCAAAATATTGCCCTTGGCGGAATGCTAGTTGTCTTCATGGCTGTACTCGCTTCTATCACCTTGCTGCCTTCTATTTTACTTTTACTGAAAGGTCATATTAATAAATGGACCATTATACGGGTTAAACCAGGTGCTACTACTAGATGGCGTAATTTTGCTGCATTTGTTATGAAACGACCTATACTATTAATTATAGTGGCATTAGTTGGGTTAGGAATTGGAATGATCCCAGTAAAAGATATGGAGTTAACGATTCCTCAAGTAGATTCATTGCCAATATCATACGAGTCACGACAAGCCTATGAATTGATGGATGAGGAGTTTGGGCTTGGAGAGAAATCTACGGTTTATATGATTGCCGAGCGTAAAGATGGCTGGAATAACACGGATGGCCTAGAAGAAATAAAAAAATTAGAAGAACAACTATTAGCTGATAAAGATGTAGATTCAGTCCAATCTATATTTACATTAAGTGAAATTTCTACTGTTGAACAATGGGAACAAAGCATGCAGGTTCCTGAAATTGAAGGACAATTAACACCATTGTTAGAATCATTTGTCCAAGAAGATAAATTACTAATTCCAATAACCCTCGACTTAAGTGGTGCTTCTGATGAGGCACAGGATTGGGTTCGAGAATGGTCTGAAAAAGACTTGGGTGTCGATATGATGCTTGGAGGTCAACCAAAATTTAATCAAGAAATTTTTGATGAAATTTTTGATAAAGTTGGGTTACTACTAGCAATTATTTTGGGTTCTACCTTTATTATCTTAATGATTGCATTCAAATCAATTTTGATTCCACTGAAAGCCATTATTATGAATATTATTGGGTTAGCCTCGACATTCGGTATACTGGTTTACATTTTCCAATACGGACATTTTGGTATAGAGGAAACGACAATCGCTTTAATCATTCCAGTCATTGTATTTAGTCTTGTATTTGGATTAAGCATGGACTATGAAGTGTTTCTGATTTCTCGCATTCAAGAAGAATATTTGAAGCATCAGGATAATACACTAGCAACCATTGATGGTCTAACATCTACGAGTAAAATTATTACGTCTGCAGCACTAATTATGATAGTTATTACGGGTGCATTTGCTTTTACTGATGTGATGCCTGTGAAACAAATCGGGATTGGTATTGCCATTGCAATTGCGATTGATGCAACTATTATTCGTTTGTTACTAGTGCCAAGTTTAATGAAGTTACTCGGCAAATGGAATTGGTGGATACCTTTTAAGAAAAGTAATCGGCACTAAGAAAAGCGGAAGGAGCTACGTGACTGCGTCACGTAGCTCCTTATTAGTTAGAATTTAGTTTTGTACCATTCTTTTGCCGCTTGCACTTCATCTTGAGTCAATTGATGACCGTATGAATGCCAAAATAGTTCAACTTCTGCCCCAACATTTTGTAGTAAATCACGTAATTCTTCTGATTCTGCTGCAGGACACATAAAATCATTTTTCCCAGCGCCGATAAACACTGGAGCCCCTGGTAGCGCAGGTATTTCGACCCCACGTCTTGGAACCATTGGATGGTGTAAAATGGCACCTTTTAATACATTTTCATATTCAAATAAAAGGTTTCCAGCAATATTCGCACCATTTGAATAGCCTATTGCCACTACATTATCACGGTCAAACTCATAATTTTTAGCTGATTCATCGATGAAATTTTTTAATTCCTCTGTTCGGAACTGTAGATCTTCTAGATCAAATACACCTTCTGCCAAACGTTTGAAAAAACGTGGCATACCGTTTTCAAGAACGTTTCCACGAACACTTAAAATATTTGCAGCTCCATCAATTTCTTTACCTAATCCTACTAAATCATGCTCATTTCCACCTGTACCATGTAAAAGCAATAATGTTGGTCGCGTTGAATCTTCTCCTTTATAAAAAACATGTTTCATTATAAAAACTCCTTTTTAATATCTCGAATTTGAGATAATTATAACGTGAATCAATTTCCAGGTCAAATAAAGAGGATTTTAAGTATCATTACTTTCTGATTTTTTGCTACAGTCTTTTTTTTGGGGGGGCTAGTTTTGTTTTCTATATCCATCTGAGACTTTTATTTCCAATATTCACTTTGCTGACTTTCGTTCCGAGCGGCGACTCCAGTGGGATTAGCATGACAGGTGAGACCCCACAGGAGCGCGGTTTTCGCGACGAGGAGGCTCACCGCACGCCCCACGGAAAGTGTCCGCTCGGAACGAAATCAGCGCGGATCAGGATTTATTTAATTTTACCAACGTTATATATTGTACAACCGCTTTTAAAGACAAAACAAAAAAACTACTCAACTCCAATTAAAAACTGGACCTAAATAGCTTCATTTGTTTTAATTATTCATTTAATTTCTCAATTGTATTAGCTGTTGCTTGTGATGGATAAGATTCAAGTAGAGCAGTATAGCCAACTTTCACTTCATCATACAGTACTAGAGAACTTCTCTGGCCAAGTGACATTGTGATCCAAGTTGCATCTTCTCCAGCTGTTATTGCCTCTTCCACAGATAAAGCCTTCGCTTCTTCCACAGTGATACCTGCAACAACTAAAACTGTTGTTTTGACCTCACTATTTATATCGATAATCACACCAGTTATATAACCAGTTGGTTGAGGTTGCGTTGGATTATCTTCGAAAAACTGCATAATGAAAAAGATAGTGGTTCCTACAGCAATTAAGATAATAGCCAAAATTATGGCTACAGTAGATTTTCCTCTCATGTCGGAACCTCCTTACCTAGTACCTACACAACGGAAGCCTTCTGCTACAAGATAAGCTTTTGCTTCATCATAAGAACCAAAGCTTTCTTCTAGATTATAACCATGATAGATATTCCAAAGAGTATCTTCTTGTAATAACGTTAGCTTAGATTCTTCTTTGTTTCTCCACTCTTCTTCTATTTCATCTTCTATAAGTTCTTCTTCTACTTCATTTTCTACAAGTTCTTCTTCTGCAGTAGCTAAATAGGCTATTGAATCTTTGATCGCTTGGCGTAATTCGTCACCAGAAAATTCTCTAATATTCACTAGTCCTTTTTCTTCTACTTCTTTGTACTGCGGAAGATCCCCTACATACACAAATCCATTTCCATTTGGATGAAGATGATAAATCACTGTAGTCTTTTCAAACAAGCTTTCTTCGTAGTGGTAATTAATTCGGTTCAATGACACTTCTTTTCTCGTTAAATTCGGAAACTCTTGGATTATTAATTCTTTTTCTTCATATGTTAGCATCGGATTCCTCTTTCTTTCGTTTTTTTCATTTGTCTAGTATAACATATTTTACCCTCTTCGCGTCCACCATTCTGCAAGGATTATAAAACATATAACAACTGCAATGACCAATGCAAAAAACCACTCTGGCAGACTCCCCAATTAATCATCTCCTAAAATAGATTTATACGTAGCGAAAATCCCTCTTACAGTTAACATCTCTTCTAAATAGATTTTCGTGTATAATCATGTTATACTGAAGGATACACAATAAGAGGACGTGAGCATATTGATTAAAATTGAATTACCAAAACCTGCTTTGACGATTACGCAACGTGAACAAAAACCTGCAGAAGGCGAACTTGAAATTCCAACTATTTTTGGATTCATCGACTTCCACCAAATTCCACGTGATAAAGGCGGATTTTTCATGTTTTTCAACAAAAATGATGAGCTTTTATTCGTTGGGAAAGCACGTAAAATTAGACAACGCATTAAAAAGCATTTTGAAGACAATGTATCACCAATGATTAAACATCGTGATGAAGTTTACAAAATCAGTGTATTTATCGTAGAAGAAGCAATGGATCGTGAAATTTACGAAACATATGCAATCAATACACTAAAATCAAAATATAACATCGAAAAAGCATTTTACAAACAGTAAGAATATGAAATCCCAGACCACTATTCAATGAGGTCTGGGATTTTTTTATAGATAAGAAAGTGTATAAAATTTCTGCAAAGTATGTCTAGCTACAGCGCTTTGCCCCTCGGGGTCAAATGGGGCAGAGATAGGCGCTTCCGCTTTTCTTATTTCACTTCTTCGAAAATACTCGTACTATGTTTCGGTTGCACACGAGATTTAGGATCAATAAAAGCTTTCATATGGCTGATAGCATTAGGAACTTCTCCAAAACCAACCGCTATTAGTTTAACTTTTCCTCCATGCGTACAAACATCTCCAGCCGCATAAATACCTTCTATATTTGTTTCCATTTTTTCATTAACAACGACAGAATTCTTCTCCATATCAATGCCCCACTCTTTTAAATGCCCAAGGGATGCAACATTGCCATAATTGACAATCACATGGTCGACTGGAATTCGTTCTTCTTGTTTATCCTTGCCAACAATTATCACTTCATGAATGTTTTCTCCGTCACCAACTAATTCTTTAATGCCATATGGTGTTTTTATATGAACTTTCGAATTTTGAAGTTGTTGAACTGTCATTTCATGAGCAGTAAATTGTTCTTTACGATGACAAATTGTTACGTCTGACGCTATATTTTCAAGCATTAAAGACCAATCGAGCGCTGAATCTCCGCCACCTAACACGAGTACATTCGAATCTTTAAAGTAATTCAAATCCTTTACTTTATAATGCAGATTCTTGCCTTCATACGCTTCTGCACCAGCAACATTTAACTTACGTGGCTGGAAAGAACCAATACCAGAAGTAAGTAAAATAGTTTTCGAATAGTGCACAGTTTTATCTGTAGTCAATGCAAAATAGCCTGGTAGCTTTTCTAAGGCAATTGCAGTTTCTTCTAAACAAATTGTTGGGTTACTATGCTTAGCTTGCTCTTCCAAATTTGCGACTAAATCTTTAGCAAGAATCTTTGGAATCCCACCAATATCATATATATATTTATCTGGATACAATTCCATTAATTGACCACCTAATTGTGGAAGACTATCAACAATTTTCACACTCATATTGCGTAGTCCAGCATAAAAAGAAGCAAATAGCCCCGTTGGACCACCACCAACAATGGTCACATCATACATTTTCACGTCCATAGTTACTTTCACCTCACTGATTATCGGGAAAACACTTCCCGATCTAAGCGTAACACATTTCATAAATTTTCTAATCTTTTTTGCTTATTTAGAGAAAGCGATTTCTAATATCTGGAGATGGAATCACACAGAAATCTTTTTTCCCAAACCAATTATACCTGTTTTTTGCAATAATTTTATAGACAGAATTTCGCAATGATTTAGGAATAAGTTTTACTATATAAAAGCATTTCCACAGTCCATTTAAATGTTTAGTGATAAAAAGAGCGGCATCCGAGGAATCATAAACAGTATTGTTTTCGATCACAATAATGCTATCTAGTTGATCTGGAATTTGATGTTTCTTTTTAAGTTCTTCACCTATTTCACTTTGCAATGCAGCAAATTGAAAAAAGCCGTCTGGGTCTCTTTTAATAATAAATTGCACACTCGAGTCACAGAAATTACATTCACCATCAAACAAAACAATAGCAGTCATATGATTTCCCTCCTTTTCATCAGTTTACTACAAGAAAAGCGGAAGCGCCTATTACTGCCCCGACAGGTAAATGAGGTGGAGCTAGACAGTTACTATGCAGAAATTTTATATACTTTCTTATAATATACAAAAAGACACTCCTTAAGTTAACAAACCTAAGAAGTACCTCATCTTTACAATTTATCAGACGGTGAATCAGAAGAGCCTACTTCTTCTAGCTCCTCAAAACTATTTGCATAGTCACGAAGCAAAGGATCTTCATTGTTTACAGGTTGATCCGTCGATGAGTTTAACAGAGATTCTTCTACTGGACGAATAGATTGATCTACTTCTTTCGGTGCATGTTCTACACAAGTAAGTGTGGTCGGAACTGCTTCTAAACGTGCTAATGGAATCTCTTCTCCACATTCAATACATTTACCATAAGTTCCTTCTTCTATTGCCGTCAGAGCTGTTTGGATATCATCCATTTCCCCATCAAAATGTCTTCTCAGCGCTAACCGAGTATGCTGATCCGTTAAATCTGTGGCATTGTCCGCAGGGTGATTGTCATAGTTAGATAACTCGGTTTTTTCAAATTCTACATCATTTTCCTCACTTATTTCTAATTCGTTTAAACGATTTAGTAGTGAACTTTTTATTTTATCGTATTTAGTCATTTAAATTCCTCCTCGTTATTAGAAGGTTTCCCAGAATTCGACGAAATAAAACAATTTGTACTTATCACACTGAATATCAAGGATTTTATTACAATATTTTAGGAAATTACAGTATGATAATACTAAAGGAGTGATTGCATTGGGAATTCATCGATTTTTTATGAGCATGAACGATTTAGAAAGAATTATTCGGGCTCCTGGTCGCTTTAAATTTGAAGAACACAATGTCGCTGCTCATTCATGGAAAGTATCACAATATGCCATGTTCTTTGCGACGATAGAAGAAAACAGCGGAGCAACCATTAACTGGAAATTACTTTATGAGAAGACTATTAATCATGACTTTGCAGAAATATTCATCGGAGATATTAAAACTCCCGTCAAGCATGCTTCACCAGAATTAAAACAAATGCTTACACATGTCGAAGAGAAAATGATGGAGAAATTTATCCTTGAAGAAATCCCAGCTGAATTCCAACCCGTATTCTTTGAACGTATGAAAGAAGGAAAAGATCAGACAATTGAAGGGAAACTACTTGAACTTGCTGATAAACTAGATCAAGTATATGAATCTTTTTCAGAATTAAAACGCGGTAATACGGATCCAGAGTTCGTACATATGTATGAAAGTGCACTTAGAAAAATCTTACAAATACCTTTAGAGAAAAGTATTGCTTATTTCAGAGAAGTAATGTTACAGGATATAATGGATGAAGAATCTGCGACTGATGTCAAGTCAATAACATTACAAATTCTTCGAAATTAAAAATATTTTTTATATAACGTGCAATATATTGTATAATATAGTGTATAATAATTATTACACTATTATGATAATTGAGAGAGGGTTTTTTTTATGCCTATACCAGTTAATCATGCAAAACCTGTGCGTACTACCGCCAAGCTACATGCTTTTAATCAATTACAACAATGGATTATTGACGGTACGCTACAACCTGATGAAAAGTTAAATGATATAGAACTTGCACAGGCTCTTGGAGTCAGTAGAACGCCTATACGCGAGTCATTGCAACTTTTAGAATCACAAGGTTTTGTTACGATGCAACCAGGAAGAGCTACACAAGTTACACCTGTTGAAAAAGAGGATATTTATAATCTGTTACCTCCATTAGCAGCATTACAAGCACTCGCAGCTGAACTTGCTATCCCAAATATGGATGAGCAAACAATTCAACAACTAGAAGAGAAAAACAAAGAATTTGCACATGCACTTCATGCAAAGGAATTTGCATATGGTCTTAAAGTGGATGAAGAATTTCATCAGATTATTGTTGATACGGCAAACAATCCATACATACACTCTATGGTTGAAATGCTCCAAGCACATGTACGAAGACTATACTATTATGAAGAAATTATCTTAAGAGAATATTCTATTGAACAACACGCAGAAATCATCCGTTTATTTAGAGAAAAAGATGTAAAAAAAATAATGGAAGTTATGCGTGCTAATTGGATTTATACAATTGAAGAATTCTAAAAGAAGCCCCAAGACAGCATCTGTCTTGGGGCTTCTTTTGTAATTATTCTGCTACTTTTGTGTTTTTCATTCGTGCGATTAGACCAGTTACAACAGTTACAACTATGAATGGTACTAACCAACCAAGTCCAACATCATAAAATGGCAAATATTTTTCATAGAATGAAATGATTGGTTTCATCCAACCAAAATACTCAATTTCAAGAGAACCACATAATGCTTTGAATCCATCAATAATACTTATTAAAAACGTGACAGAAGTTACACTTACATACACAATTTGTGCATGATTAAATAACGGTGATGCAAATGCCAACAAGATCAATACAATAGCTAATGGATACAATAACATTAACACTGGAATCGAGTAAGTAATAAGATTCGACAAACCAAAATTAGCAATAAAACATGTAAATACACTGAAGAAAATAACAAATGCTTTATAGCTAATCTTCGGCATTAATGTATTAAAATATTCACCACACGCAGTTAATAAACCAATACTCGTCGTTAAACATGCTAAAAAGATAACAATAGATAAAAGCACTGCTCCGAACGCTCCAAAATAATGCTCTGAAGCACCACTTAATACGGGTCCTCCATTTTCAAGTACTCCTAGAAGATCTACACTTGTCGCGCCTAGGTATCCAATACCTGCATAAATCACTCCAAGGAAGAATATTGCGATACCGCCAGCCTTCGCAGTTGCTACTAAGATACCTTTAGTCGAAGTAACACCCATTGATCGAATAGAGTTTATGACAATAATCCCGAACACTAGTGATGCAAGTGCATCCATCGTGTTATAACCTTCTGTAAAACCAGTCATAAAAGCATTATCTATATAATCACCTTGGGGCTTAGTAAAATCCCCCATTGGATTAATGACTACAAAAAATAATAAGATAAACAAACCAATTAATATCCCTGGTGATAAGTACTTCCCAACATTATCCACGATTTTAGATGGATTAAGTGAAAGTAGTAATGTTAATCCAAAAAATAGGATTGTAAATATTAATAAACCTATCTTTGCATTCTCAGGACCAATAAATGGCAGAATCCCGATCTCGAATGAAACAGCACCTGTTCTCGGCATTGCGAAAAACGGCCCAATTGTTAAGTATAATAATGAGGTGAAGATAATCCCATAAATTGGATGCACTCTACTAGAGAGTTCCTGCAAATTTTTACTTCCTGAAAAGCCTATTGCTAATGTACCTAAGAAAGGTAACCCTATTCCAGTTATTAAAAATCCAATAATCGCAACCCATATATTTGTCCCTGCATTTTGTCCTAAACTTGCTGGAAATATTAAGTTACCGGCTCCAAAAAACAGTGCAAATAGCATCACACCAATAACTAGATGATTGGAAAACGATAATTTCGTATTCATTTATTCTTCCTCCTATAATGTAAGAAACAATTATTTCTTATAGTTTGTTTTATTTTCTAAAAAGTACTTACAGTATGAATGATTACTTCAATATTCATTCTAACAAGAACTGATAATACTATGTATTTATACAGAATGCAATATATTAGACTAAATTTATAGAACATTTATTTAATTTAAATGACTCAATTTTGTCACAATGACGGGGCGTTAGTTCTCCTTGTGTAGTTATAAATTCCATAAAATCCCAACCAATAAAATACCCTTTGTGTTTTAAACGAACTTCTTGTAACGAGAAAAAAGCTAACTCCTTAGATTTATTTTCTAAGAGTTAGCTTTTATTTTTTCATCTGGAAATAGTACTTCCTTCAAAGCATCCTCAGTAGAAGTATCTGCTAATGGAACTTTTGATCGGTAAGCTGCGCGCGTAATTAGATGACCTGATACCGGTGCGGTTAGAAAGACAAAAAAGATTCCTAATAATATTCTCACACTAATGATCCCATCATGAATCCAAAAGTATACAAATGCTCCCAATAATGACATTAAAACGGCTAAGGTTGAACTTTTAGTCGCGGCATGTGACCTTGTATAAACGTCTGGTAGTCGAATAATCCCAAACGCACTAATGACACTCATGATACTTCCGAGTAATATTAAAAGGGCAGCCACCAACTCAATTATCTGATTTCCGTTCAATGATAACTCCCCTTTCCACATACTTAGAAATAGCAATTGTACTAATAAAAGCAAGAATCCCTAAAATAAGAATAGCTTCTAAAAAAGCCTTGGTTTTCAAAACGATAGAAACAATCGCAATAACAGAAATTAGATTAACACCAATCATATCTAACGCTACAGCTCTATCAGGCGTAGTAGGCCCTTTGATAATACGATATAACGCAATTAAAATGGAAATGGCAAAAAGGGCAAGTGCGGTAAATAATATCTTTTCAATCATTAACGGGTCACCTCCAAAATCGCTCTTTCAAACTTTCCAATTGAACGCAATACATCTGCTTTGGATTTTTCTATATCCATTGCATGTATGTAAAATATATCTCCGTCTGGGTTTACTTCCAGCACAACAGATCCTGGAGTAAGAGTTAACAGCATTGCTAGCACCGTTAATTCCCAGTCTCCCTGAAGCTCTGTTTTATAAGTGAATATTCCAGGTTTTATATCCAGCTTTGGACTTAATATCTGTTTGATAATCAAAATACTAGATAGAATTAGTTCCCAATTGAATATAAAGAGCAAATTAATAATAGAAAAGAGCCTTCTCAGATAAAATTGTGAACCAAAGAATCGATGCATTAAGAAGATAATCACAATTCCTACTAGAAATCCTCCTATGAATGTAGAAATCCTCAGTTCATCTTCATCCTTTAACAACATCCAAAGAAACGCAATAAATAGATTAAGTAAAAATTGAGCTGGCATTATTCATCTCCCCCTAACACCGCTTCAATATAAACAGCAGGATTAGTTAGCGTATAGGCTGCATTACTAACGTAATCTGCCAATGCTTCTGCACCTAATCCAAGTGAAATTGTGCCAAATCCAAGTAGTACTACAGGAATAAGCAGTCCTTTTTTCAAAGGCACTTCATCTTCCTTACTTATAATTGTTTCGCCAAAGATAGCATTTAAGAAAATACGAAGCAACGAATACAACACAACAATACTAGAGAAAAATGCAAGTGCAAGTAATACGTACGAACCCGCTTCAATCGCGGATTGACCTACAAGAATTTTCCCAACAAATCCACTTAATGGTGGTATTCCTGCTAGTGAACAAGTTACGATGAAAAACATCCAACCAAATATAGGAGAGTTTCGTATGAGACCACTCATTTGGTCAAACTTTGTTACTCCAGTCATTTTAATCATGGCACCTGCTAGTAAAAAGAGGAGCGCTTTTGCAATCATGTCATGAATAATATAGTAAATCGAACCTTCTATAGCCGTCGGTGTAGCAATTGCTAATCCGATTAAGATAAATCCTACAGCTATTACTACATTATAAGAAACGATTAAACGAACGTCTTTGTACGCTAAAGCACCCATACATCCAAGAATAATTGTAACACCAGCCATTATTCCGATTAACTGATGAGTAATGGATGGTTCATGGTAGAAAATCAATGTAAACATACGAAACAATGCATAAATTCCCACTTTTGTTAGAAGAGCACCGAACAATGCAGCTACTGCAGTTGGAGGAACACTATAGGAACCAGGTAACCAGAAAAATAAGAGCAACCCAGCTTTTAAACTAAATACCAATAAAAAGACAATACTAATAGTCGTAAGCAATGGATCTTGACCCGCTTCTGCAACTCTTTCTGATATATGAGCCATATTAAGAGTACCCAACGTGCCATAAAGATACGCTAAAGCAACTAAGAAAAACCACGATGCTAGTACATTAATAACCACATATTTAATAGACTCTCTTAACTGTACTTTTTCTCCACCTAACGTCACTAACGCATAAGAAGCTAGTAACATCAACTCAAAACATACAAATAAGTTAAACAAATCTCCAGTTAAAAACGAGCCATTTACTCCAGCTATTAAGAACAAGACGAAAGGATAAAAGAACATTTTTTCATGCTTCTCTCCAATAGAAGAAAAAGCGTAGATTAAACAGACTGCCGTTACAATGCTCGCAGTTAAAACAAGAAGCACGGCAAAGGAATCTCCTACAAATAGAATTCCAAAAGGTGGCTTCCACCCCCCAAAGTCTAATCGTATGATTCCATCTGTTTGAATTACATTTAACATATAAATACTTAATCCACTTACTCCAATCATCGTCAACAAACTAATAACACGTTGCAAACGAATATATGGACGTAAAAATACAAGTATAACCCCAACCATAATTGGGATAATTAATGGCAATACAACTAAATTATTCATCGTTTGTCCCTCTCAATTCATGAAGATCATCTGATCCAGCTTCTTGATAGGCACGAAACGCTAACACAAGAATAAATGCAGTCACAGCAAAGCTAATAACAATCGCTGTTAATATTAAAGCCTGTGGCAATGCATCTGTATAGGGAGCCTCTGCTTCTTTCAATAAAGGAACACTACCCCTTTTTAAATCTCCCATTGTTAATATTAAGAGATGTACCGCATGAGAAAATACAGCTGTACCTAAGATTACTCGTATAATGTTTCTAGAGAGGATTAAATACGTTGCAACAGTAACTAAAATCCCTATTAATAGAATGATTAATGTTTCCATAAGCTACGCCTCCTCACTTTCACTCATACTTAAAATAATTGTTACTACTACACCTACAACTGCCAAAACCACCCCGGCCTCAAAGATTGTCACAGTTGTTAACTCCGTCTTCCCAAAAATAGGTAATTCAAAGTAAGCAAATGTTTGCGACATGAATGGGACCCCAAAAAGAATAGAACCAAACCCTGTACCCGTTGCTAGTAATACACCTAAAGCAGCTACTAATTTAAAATCAAACGGCAAACTTTTTCTAATAGATTCTATATCACTTGTCAAATACAGAAGAACAATTGCAGAGGCCAATACTAAACCTCCGATAAATCCACCACCAGGAGTATTATGGCCTGACAAAAATAAGTACACGCCAAAAGTTAATATGATAAATACAATAATTCTCGTTATTGTTCGTAAAATAACATCATTGATTTTCATTCTTTGTCTCCTCCTTTTTCGCTCTTAAGCTTAATCATGGTATAAACACCTAAGCCTGCGATAAAGAGAACAACCACTTCTAACATCGTATCAAATCCACGGAAATCTCCTAATATGGCATTGACAATATTTGCTCCACCAGCTAATTCATACGCATCTTCAAAGTAACTTGAAATCGTTTCAAACTTATTGTAATTTAATACCGACAATCCTATAAGCATAACAAGTACACCCATCGCTATAGATATGATCCCATTTATCCACTTTGTTTTAATAGTAGTTTTCTCTTTCTTCCAATCGGGTAGATGAGAAAATGCAAGCAGGAATAATGCGGTCGTTACCGATTCCACAACCAACTGAGTTAAAGCTAAATCTGGGGCACGGAATATCACGAAAAAGATAGCAATTGAATATCCTAAAACTCCATTTAACAAGGTGGCTGTCATACGTGATTTAGCAAATAGCATAGCAAATGCAGCAATTGCCATAACAGCTACCAAGATGACTTCATAGAGTCTTATAGGAGCATTGGTAGAAATATCCATAGAAAAGGCTCCCGAATAGAAAAGGAAACCACCTACCACAATGATGAAAAACCCAAATATATAAGCTATATAATCCTTTAAAAATCCAGTCATATAGCCTCTAGTTACAACCCCAGAACCTTTTTCCGAAAGACTAAGTACATTATTATACAAAGTATTAAATGTATACTTCTGCGAAAACAAGCCATAAATTGGTTTCCACTTTTTAAGAATTTTATATAATATTGCACCAACAAGCACTACCCCAATCGTCATGAGCAACTCTGGTTTAACCCCATGCCAAGCTGAAATCGAAGGCGTAAGATTAAATGCATCACCAAAAGTAGGGTAAATACTAGACATTGCAGGACGTAATATATAGTTACCAAGTAAATTAGGAAAGAAGAAAATTCCTACCACAAAAGCAGCCAAAATTAGTGGAGAAATAAGCATCCCCATTGGCGCTTCATGAATTGGTTTATCCAACTTTTCAGGTTGAGCAGGCCCAAGAAATGTTTTAAAGATGAAAATCATACAGTAAATGAACGTAAAGATACTAGCAACCCACGCAACAATAGGGAATACAATGCCAAATGTTTGAAGGGAAAAGACATCCGCATTACTTATTTGAACGGTTGCAGCAAAAAACATCTCTTTACTTAAGAATCCATTAAATGGAGGTAATCCAGCCATCGATAAACTACCTATTACAGCAACTGTAAATGTAAATGGCATTAACGCCATTAATCCACCTAGCCTTCTAATATCACGAGTACCAAGCCCATGATCGACAATCCCAACGACCATGAAAAGTGCTCCTTTAAACGTAGAGTGATTAATCATATGGAAAAGAGCAGCAAATGTAGCTTGAGTATAAATAACAGATTCCGTCGAGTAACCTATATGTAGTGCTACTGAACCGAGTCCGAGTAAACTCATTATGAGACCTAGTTGACTTATCGTTGAATAAGCTAACAATGCCTTTAAATCGGTTTGTTTAACCGCATTAAATGAGCCCCAGAATAATGTAATCATCCCGACGATACTAACCGTCCAAAACCACACTTGATCTCCGCCGAATACTGGCGTAAAACGAGCCACCAGGTAAATCCCTGCCTTTACCATTGTTGCAGAGTGTAAATATGCACTTACTGGAGTTGGGGCTTCCATTGCGTCTGGCAACCAAATATGAAACGGAAACTGTGCTGACTTTGTAAAAGCACCTAACAATACTAAAATCATTGCGGGCATAAATAAAGCATGGTCTGTGAAACCACTTATGCTACTAATAATTTCCCGAATACTAAAAGTACCTGTCATCGTATGAAGCATGATAAAACCAACAAGCATAGCCACTCCACCACTTACCGTGATAAGCATTGCTTTTTGCGCTCCTAGTCTAGAACCTTTACGATGATTCCAAAAGGCAATTAATAGGAAAGAAGAAACACTCGTTAATTCCCAAAATACATATAACACCATTAAATTATCAGAAAATACGACGCCGAGCATGGCACCCATGAATAATAATAAGTAGACATAGAAGTGTTGGAGGGATTCTTTTGTAGAAAGATAAAAAATGGAGTATAAAATGACTAAACTACCTACACCAGTTATAAGTAAACCAAATATCATACTTAAACCATCTAAATAAGTAGTGAAGTTAATATCTAATGTGGGAATCCATTGGTATGTATCAGTAAATGTTTGACCACTTGCTACCGAGGGAATTAACCTAGCAAGCAGGATAAACAAAGTAATAGGTACTAACATAACAAACCATCCAATATGTATAAATCTGAATCGTCTATAAATAAATGGGACGAATGCAGCTATGATAAATGGAAGAATAATTGCGAAATTTACGGAAAACAAATCCTAACCTCCAGTTCTTTTTTACTTTTAATTTTTGATTTTGATAGAATCATTCTATTTCGTGAAGAACGCTTGACTATACCTGAAACTAGTAGCATAATAAGAAGCCATGTGGGTCATTAACAATTTCCCAAAATTTAAAAATATATTAAGGAAAAGCACTAAAAATACGAGTAGATGTGGACATATACTTAGTAAATTATACACTAAGATAACACCCACTGCACTTCAAGCGCTTTAATACTAAATAACTTAAAACGAATTAGATATGTATATAGATTGTAGAAACGAACATAAAAGAGGAGTAGGTAACGATGAAACGTACAAAAGGTCGTATGGACGAAAGTATACTAGTTTGTGTATACTACGGACCAAACGGAGAGCGTCTTATTAGAAGAGGACATAAAATGGCAAGTATGCTAGATTGTCCCCTATATATCTTGACAGTTGATCCACTACCATACGATGCATTTGATGCTGAGAAATCAGGATATATTGAACAATGGAAAAGCTTAGCGGAAGAATTAGAAATAGAAGAATTTATCATTCGCGACAATGAAAAACGACCTTCTCCAAAAGTTATTAAAGAAGTCGCGCATAAACTAAACATCACCCAAATCATCATTGGCCAAACTGCTCAAAGTAGATGGGAAGAAATTACCAAGGGATCTTTTATGAATGTCTTATTAAAAGAAATTCCATTTGTTGATTTCCATGTCGTTTCCGTTGAACGTTCCGTAAAAGAATCAGAAGATGGAGTTTTCGAAAAAGGAGTCCGTGCTTATTTAGTTGTTGACGGAGATACGTACAAGGTTTCTTTTACATTTGCTAAAAACATGTGCCAAGAGGGCATATTCTTTAAAGAAGTAGGTACAGACTTTGATAATGGAATTTTTAAGTTTATGCATAACAACAAGATGCATCAAGTCCATATCCAAGATAATTTATGTACCGATTCTTCTCAAGTTCCAGATGGTTGTAGCTTAAAATTATAATCCCAAAAGAGAGACTCCAAGAGTTCTCTCTTTTTTTAATGAAGATTTTGCGAATTCCGAGTGAAATCTTGCGCATAACGGGGGCGACCTTGCGAGTAGCACCAATCTTGCGTGTTCCGAGTGAAATCTTGCGCATAACAGCGGCTACCTTGCGAGTAAGACAAGTAATCTTGCGAATATGGCCAGTGACCTTGCGAATAGCACCAAACTTGCGTGTTCCGAGTGAAATCTTGCGCATAACAGCGGCTACCTTGCGAGTAAGACAAGTAATCTTGCGAATATGGCCAGTGACCTTGCGAATAGCACCAATCTTGCGTGTTCCGAGTGAAATCTTGCACATAACGGGGGCGACCTTGCGAGTAAGACAAGTAATCTTGCGAATATGCTCTCCAATCTTGCTCCTAAGCATTTTCTACACAAAAAAAGAAGCGACTACTAAAGTCACTTCCCTCCCATTTATCCTTGCAATGCAATCTTTCTATCTTTTGGCAACGCTAAGGCTACCAGCCCGATGATTGGTAACACTGAAACAATAATCATCGTCGTATAAACACCTAGATGATCCATTAATATCCCGATCACTACTGCTCCAATAGCACCCATTCCAAATGCAAGTCCTACCGTTAAGCCTGCCATAGTACCAATTTTACTCGGCACAAGCTCTTGTGCATAAACAACTGTCACTGAAAAGCTTAGCATGATGAAAAATCCGATTAAAGTAAGTAAAATAACAACCACCCATATAGGAACATATGGCAATATTAAACTTAGTGGAATCGGTACAGCCACAGAAAGTAAAATAACATTTTTTCTGCCCATACGATCCGCCATCGGCCCTCCAAAGAATGTTCCAACTGCTCCTAATGCTAAGAAAATAAAGATGAAAAGTTGCCCTTTTTGAATCGTAAATCCGTAATTCTCCATCAAGTGAAAAATATAGAAATTGGTCATGTTGGTCACATAAAATGATCTTGCAAAAATGATAACCATTAGAAGAGTCAAAGCGATAACTACTTGTTTCTTAGTTAAAGATGGCAAGGAAGATAGAAGTACTTTCTTCGTTTTAGAAAGCTTCTCCTCTTCCAACTGTTTCTTATACCAAGCAGATATTTTCGATAATATAAAGATTCCCACTGCAGCAACAACAAGAAATAATGCTGCTCCTCTTTGTCCAAATGGTACTAAGATGAAAGCACTAATTAGTGGTGCGAGTGCTTGTCCAGAGTTTCCTCCAACTTGATAAATAGATTGTGACAATCCTCTTTTAGATCCTGCTGCCATGTATGAAACACGAGAACCTTCTGGATGAAAAACAGCAGATCCAAAACCTAAAAATATAACAGATACAAGAATAATCCAGTATTCCGGTGCAAATGCTAATCCTAACATACCGATAAATGAGCTCGTCATTCCGATTGGAAGTGCATAGGGCATTGGCTTTTTATCACTAATAAATCCAACAACCGGCTGCAATAATGATGCCACTATATTTAAAACAAAAGAAATCAACCCTAATTGCGTAAAAGTAAGTCCAATTTCTTTTGCTAAAACTGGAAACATTGCTGGAATAACAGCTTGTAATGAGTCATTAAATAAGTGGCAAACCCCAATCGCAAACATGACAGGATACACCGGATTTCCAAGTTTATGCGTAGAATCTACCGTAGCCATACTATTTGATCACACTCTTTCTTGTTTCCGAATAAAGTAATAGATTTATTATAGCGCAAATCCCGTTGAGTAAACTGAAAATATTTACTTTTAGAAATAAGAATAGATTATAGTTGGTTGTTAACACTGAAAGGAAGGACATTTAGTTATAAAGGGGTCGAGCCTAATGAAGGATTTATTTGAAATAGATTTTTGGGAAATGATTATTCGAACTACTGTTTCTTTTGCGGCACTTCTATTATTAGCAAGAATTTTAGGGAAAAAACAACTTAGTCAGTTAACCTTCTTCCATTATATTACCGGAATAACCATTGGATCAATCGCTGCAGAAATTGCGTCACAAACAGAAACGCCATTTGTAAACGGACTAATATCACTTATTTGGTGGTCCGTCCTGACATGGCTGATGAGTTACCTCGCTTTAAAGTCGCCTAAGCTTCGAATCCTTTTCGACGATGAACCTACGATTGTTATTAAAGATGGGGAATTATCCGTAAAATCTCTAAAATCTGCACGCTTACATTTGGACGATCTTATGATGATGCTTAGAGAACAATCGATCTTCTCCATTCAAGATGTCCATTATGCAGTACTAGAAACAAATGGAGAATTAAGTGTTTTTAAAAAAGTGGAACTACAAGAAGCGACCAAACAAGATGTAAAAGTACCGACTACGCTTCCTGTATATATGCCAACTGAAATTATATCAGATGGGAAAGTTGTGCAAAAAAATTTAACCGAGCTCGATTTAACAGAAGAGTGGGTCATGAAAAAACTTCGTAAACAAGGAGTAGAATCTGTCCAAGATGTCTTTTACGCACAAATCCAAACAAATGGTTCTCTGTATATTAGCCTTCGTAAAAACGGTATATAAAAAGGACTTCCAGCCTAATGGAAGTCCTTTTTTCTATCAAATCAATTGCTGGATTGCTTTCAAAAGTTCAATCGGTGCTTCGTACATACTCATATGACCAACATCTTTCACTAATACTTGTTTAATATTCTCACCACTTGTTGTAAATGTTTTTTCTGAAGGAATTAATTGATCACTATCCCCCGCCACTAGCAAAACTGGTAACTTAGTATTTTCTAAAACTGCTATGCGATCTTTTCTTTCCTTCATCGCATGTAGAGCATTTTTGGCTCCTACTGATGATGTTGTATACCCTATTTTCTTCGCTTCCTCTATTGCTTTCTGATGATCTTCTATATGATCTGGAGCAAATAATTTCGGTACTAAACCATCGATGAATACTTCCATTCCTTCTTCATCTATTTTATAAGCTGATGATACTCTGCCTTCTCTTGCTTCTATAGAATCTGCATAAGCTGTAGAATGTACTAATGAAAATCCATTTAATCGATTACTATACGATTCCGCAAACGCGAGCGTTATATAGCCCCCTAAAGAATGTCCAACCATCGTCACTTTTTCAATTTCTAATTCATCTAGAAAATCTTGTATAAAATCTGCATAATGATAGATCTCATTCATATTTTCCCAAACCTCTGAATCGCCATGTCCTGGCAAGTCAATCGCTAGTACTCGATTCGTTTTAGAAAGCCCCGGAATGACTTCATTCCAATAGGTAGAACTCCCACAAAAACCATGGATAAGTAAAAAAACTTCGCCTTTACCCTCGTCTTGATACGCTACTTTTTTGTTATATACTTCTACAGAATGCACATTCATTTCTACACTCTCCTTTTTTACTCATTATAATGTATTCTACCCTTTCCTTCCAAATAAAAACCAAGAGTATAATATTTATACTTGATATATATTTTATACTAAATTATACTAATTGTAGAAATGAGGATTGAAGATGAAAATTTGTCCATACTTAGAGTCGTCTTTTCAAATACTCGGTAGACGTTGGAACGGATTAATCGTTCATTACTTATCGAACTGTCCAGACTATACCGCACACTTTTCAAATATGAAAAAAGACTTAACCGATATTACGCCACGTGCATTATCACTTAAATTAACTGAACTCGCTGAGCATGGTTTAGTAGAGAAAATAATGACCGTAGAAAATTCGGTTAATATAACCTATCACTTAACTATCGCCGGCCAAGAACTTGCTGAAGCTCTTAAACCAGTACACGCTTGGGCAAAGAAACATATAACGTTAGAAAACTAGGGAATGGGGAAAATAACATGACAAACCAAAATCCAATGATGTGTGATTTAGAAACAGGAATTTGTGGACCAGCTGGAGAAGGAAACGCTGAAATGAGCTTTATCGATTTATCTACACCAAGCAAAAAAATCGATCTATATTACGTAACAGATCCAATTTGTTCACATTGCTGGGCCCTCGAGCCAACATTGCGTAAATTCGTAGAAGAGTATGGTCAATACTTTAACATGCATACAATTATGGGAGGCCTACTTGAAAAATGGGATGGCTTTGCAGATGTTTCTAACGGAATTTCTGGTCCTGAAGACGTTGCAGGACACTGGAGAGAAGTTGGAGATCATACGCGCATGCCAATTGATGGATCATTTTGGTTGGAAGATCCAGTCTCTTCATCCTTCATACCATCTCGCGTTTATAAAGTAATACAACAAAAAGATGCTAGCTTAGCACCAGTTTTCTTACGTAAAGCAAGAGAAGCAGTATTTCCTTTCAACAAAAATATTGGTAGAGACCAAGTATTAATCGACATTATCAATGAAATGGGATTGAACGGAGAAGAAATTGTAAAAGAATCATATCTTCCAGCAGCACAAGATAGCTTACAAGAAGACTTCCAGATGGCCGGTCGCCTAAGTGTACGTGGATTCCCAACCATTATTTTCTTAAATGAAGAAAAAAAAGGAGTCAAAGTAGGCGGTGCTCGCCCATTCGACTCTTATGTGCAAGCATTAAAACAAATACTACCTGAAGAAAATATCCAACCTAAAACCGCTCCAAAACTACAAAATATCTTGAAAAAAGAAGGCTTATTATTCTCTCGTGAAATCGAAGAACTCTACGGATTAGAACAATCCGACGTTGCCGCATTTGTAGAAAAAGAATTAACTACTGACGGCTATATTGTAGAAGAAGTTCTTGGAGAGAAATACATTAAAGTTAATAAGTAATCATAGAACGCCCTCAGGTATTGATACTTGTGGGTGTTCTACGTCTTCTTATCCCGGTACTTTTCATAAGCCATTTCTAAGTACATCACTTTACATCATACTTTCTCCCCTTCTAAATGCTTCGTACAATTATATAAATGACACAGATTTTCACTTTCTTGTAATTCAATAATCGTAACCGATGCATTATCTACATCCTTTAAAAATTCTCCGTCTGGAACCAGAGCATGGATAAGCCTTCCTATTAAATCTCCATGACTAACTACTAATACACGGCTACCTGAATGTACTTGTTTTACTCTCTCGATAAAAGACATCCCACGAGAAAAAGTAACATCCTCTGGTTCAAAACCTAAATCCAACTCTTTCCAAGATGCTCCCCACTTTTCTAAGCGCTCTAGCTCAGTTGTTCCTTCAGCAACTCCTCCACCAACTTCAACTAAACGCTTATCTATACGGAATTCAGCACTTGGTAACCTTTCAGCAATAATCTCAGCAGTTCTCCTTGCTCGAATTAAAGGACTTGTATAAATGACATCCCATTCTTCCTGCTCCATTCTATCGGCAACCCGTTCTGCCATTTCAATTCCTTCTTCATCTAAAGGAATGTCCGTATTACCTTGCTCTCTTCCTTCTTTATTCCAAGCTGTTACACCATGCCTTATAAATCCAATAGTCGTCATACCCTTACCCCCTTACATGCATTATAAATAAATAACGAGAAAATTAACAAGTCATCGGTGAATTTGCGATGCTGCCTTATTATTACCGTTCTACTTGACCTTAACGCTACGTCAAGGTTTAAACTAAGCTTATAAGGAGGTGCTGACTTGGAATATACGGTGCAAAAACTTGGCCAGTTAGCAGGAATAAGCACGCGGACACTTCGCTATTATGATGAAATTGGATTACTGAAACCAACTCGAATTAATTCATCTGGTTATCGCATTTATGGCTCTGATGAAGTAGACCGACTGCAACAGATTCTTTTTTACCGAGAGCTTGGCTTAAACTTAGATAGTATCAAAGAAATAATCACATCATCCACTTTTGACGCAGCAACTGCATTAAAAGAACATCGAAATAAACTGCTCCAAAAAAGTGCACAACTGGATATGTTGATAACTAATGTGGATAAAACCATTCAACTAAGAGAAAGGAGCATTACAATGTCAGATAAAGAGAAATTTGAAGGCTTTAAACAAAAATATGTGGATAACAATGAGGATAAGTACGGAAAAGAGATTCGAGAACTATATGGGGATAACACTGTTGATAAGTCTAATGCAAAAGTTAAAGGAATGAACCAAAAACAATATGATGAAGTAACAAACTTAGAGCAACAAGTATTAGATAACTTGAAAGTGGCTATGGAAACAGGTGATCCAGCTGGCGAACTATCACAAAAAACAGCAGATTTACACCGACAGTGGATCAGTTATTACTGGTATCAATATTCAAAAGAAGCACATGCAGGACTGGCCGAAATGTACGTTGCGGATGAACGTTTTACTGCTTACTACGATAAAGTACAAAATGGTGCTTCTGTATTTTTAAGAGACGCCATTCTTATATACACAAAAAACTAGAAGGCGAGCCAAACGCGGAAGCGCCTATCTCTGCTTCGCGCAGGAGCACAAGAGATAGAAATAGAAATAGACATATTATGTAGAAATTTTCTTATTCTTTTAAAAAATATCCAGTTCTAAAGCAATTTTAAATTGCTTCAGAACTGGATACCTAGTGTCAAGCCAATATGCGTGTTGAAAGCTTACCCTTTTTTCACTTACAGCCATTCTTTCCTCAATTCATCATCATATAGGTTACGATGATCCCCAGAGTAATCCCGATTACGACAGTTGACACATACAATACTGCTCGTTTCAATTCCCCATCCTTTCATATCCTTATTACCTAAAGTTTATTAATGAAGCTTGAAACTTATTCGGTAGCAAAAAATGAACGAGCTGGATCAGGGAGAAATGAACGGTAAAGCTTATACCATCTATTTTTCTAATACTTGTTCGAGTATGTGGATATCCTCTGGATAACTCAAAGGAAGCATTTTAATTTCCTCCAATGACTTCCAAGCAACTTCATGTATAAATTCATCTGAATCTTGGAAAGTTATTTCCCCACTCTCTATTTCTACTAAAAAATATTCGACATAATAAGAAATTCCATATTCACTAATAACTCCACTTTTATTATGTATCTTTTCATCTGTTCGAACGATTAAACCCGTTACTTCATAAAACTCTCGTTCACAGCACGCTTGAAAAGTTTCTCCTTCTTCGAATGTCCCTGTAGGAACAGTCCATTTCTTTTCTTCCTCCGGAGCTGCTTGAAGAACCATTAACACTTCATTCTTATCATTTATACAAATGCCAGCAGCACCTTGCGAACTAAATACATTCATTTTCATACCTCTTTCTTTCGATCACTTTGTTTAGATTAAATCTTCTTCAGATACTACAGGTTCATACCTCGACTGTTCTAAATCAACAAGCCCATTCGCTAGAAAGGACACTCCCTCTGCTTCTAACAATGTTCTTTGAGAATAAGCAGATTCTTCATCCTTCATGACGATTTCACCCTTTGCATTGATGACACGGTGCCAGGGTAATTTATGCTTCTCACTCATCGAATGCAAGATGCGCACAACTTGTCTTGCACCCCTTGGACTGCCAGCAACCTTTGCTATTTGCCCATACGACATAACCTTCCCGATAGGAATAGACTTTATTATATTAATTACTCTTTCAGTAAAAGGGTTCATCATGTTTCAATCCTTTCATTCTTTTCAATTATAACCGATTTTCACGTATTTCTTTCTAGTACGAAATAAAAGACTGTTCTAAAAGTCAGTGATAAGTTGACTTTAGAACAGCCTTTTAGTTTTACTATTTTTCATCAAACAATTCTTTTACCCATCTGTCCTAAAGCGTAGTGAATTCCATGTTGAAGCGTTTTAAAACAATCGAATTTTGATAATTGTACATCTGATTGTATAATGACCATACTTAATTGTGGTGAAATTCCTACGAGAACAGTTTTGATCCCAATTAGCGAAGTAGCAGAAGCTATATTTTCTATTAATCTCGCTGTATACTGACTTATATTTTGATGAAGTCCAGTTAAATCGAGAATTAAGTAACTCGCTTTATGCGAAGGCAAGTTTGTTAATGTTTTTTCCACTATTGAAATAGCGCGTTCTTCATCGTATTTTCCGATTAGTGGAACGACCACAATCCCCTCTAATACTGGGATAATCGGAGAAGATAGTTCTTTTACAAGCTCCGTCAAGTCTCTCGTTTTATCTTCCACAAGTGCTTCTAATTCCAGAATGTGGTCCGTCTCCGTCTTTTTAGCCAACTGACGAATGTTATGATTGACCGTAATATCAGATTGGAAATATCTCACAACACTATATTCATGTCCCTCTATTTGATCTTGAATTATTTCATACCAAATATTGGTCCCTAACATCGCTGTAAAAATCCCTGCGTAATGAGCTGGTATGTACTTTGCTCCAGCAGACTTTCCTTGTGCTTTATGAATTTTATATTCCCAACTATTTTTAAACTTCACTGTAAATGTTTTGGACTCTATATCCAATTCCTCAATAACTGCATGTCCCCATCCTGCAGAAGCATATGTATTGGTAATTAATTTAGAAGCTTCTTCAATACTGACATTCTTCTTTTTTTCAAAGTACTCACCTACAGTAATTCCTTGTCTAAATCCTGTCGTTTCAAATACTAATTTAGAAGCTTCTGTTCCAGAAATTTCTTCGATTGTGTCAAAAAATGATTTCATGGCTGAAGAAATCCAAAATAATACAGAGTCCTGTTGTTCAAAAATCAATTGACCTTCTTCTAAATTCCAACTAAACTCAATCCCATTTATATCCATCTGTTTTTTCATATCCATTTATATATTACTCCTTTGAACTTCTATAATGTTACCTTTATAATTCGACAAGATTAGCAAATTTCCTTTTCATGAAATAATTATACCTTACTTTTCTTCTATTATTTAATGTGTACAATATGTATTTACATATCGACGAAAACCTCACTAACCATCACCCTCATTATCTTTGTATGTTAAAATTACCTAAAGTACAAATCTGAGAGGAGATTTTTTTATGCAAGTCGTTTCGATCCGAGACGTTCATATTGGAGAAGGTATTCCTAAGATTATTGTCCCATTGATGGGAAAAAAAGAGGAAAACCTGCTTTTAGAGATTAGAGAAATACTACAAACTGAGCCTGATATTATTGAGTGGCGTGTAGATGTACTTGAAGAAGTAGAAAACATAGCAGCCGTGAAACAAACGCTATCTGCTATTCGTAAAGAGCTGTACCCTATTCCCCTCTTGTTCACTTTCAGAAGCCATCGTGAAGGTGGAAATAAAATAATTACGGATGCTTATTACAAGCAATTACTTGAAGAAGTTTCGCAAACAAACGATGTTGATTTACTAGATGTGGAATTATTTTCTCCACATGTAAACGAAATCGTAGAAACTGCGAAAAATAATCATGTAACAATCGTTATGTCCAATCATGATTTTGAGAAGACACCCGCCAAAGAGGAAATCGTTTGGCGACTAAGAAAAATGCAGGAGCTTGGTGCACATATACCTAAAATTGCAGTAATGCCAAAAACTCCTGAAGATGTACTCACATTACTAGATGCTACATATACCATGCATACACTTCATGCGGATCGTCCCATAATTACGATGTCGATGGCCTCCACTGGCTTGATCAGCCGAATTGCAGGGGAAACATTTGGTTCTGCTGCAACATTTGGCTCCGGTAAAGAGGCTTCTGCTCCTGGTCAAATTCCAGTTAACGAATTACGAAACGTACTCGGGATCTTACATAAAAACATGAGATAAATTAAGTATTTTTTCCTTATATTTCTAAAAAGGGGCTATCCTCAGGAGGCCTGTTTTCACAGACGTCCTGAGGATAGCCCCTTTTTATTAAAAACAGAATTATGACACAAGAAACTTAATTTAATTTTGTCACTTCTAATAATTCGTTGATTGGTAATTGTAATGCTCGGTTACCCAGCTCTTGCTTTAATTGTTCATTATGTAAGTACTCTTCAGGCGTAAATAACTCTTCACGACCTTTTTTCAAGTACTCATAAAATACAGGAGGTAAGAAGTTCTCTTTTAATATAACTTCAACCGCTTCTCCTGTTTCCCGTGTAAAGACATACGCGTAAGAAGTTGGACGATATGGATCATATTGAGCTTTTGGATAAGCTGTATCGACCGTATAGGTGCCTCTCGTTTGAGCACGTGTAACAAATTCGAAAGCATCGCGGAAACCTGGACCACCATGACCAGACAATATGGAAATATCTTTACGATTTGGAATCTCCTCACCATATAAAGCTTCAAAAGCTGCTTGAATAATTCGGAAACCAACACCTATCGCCATATAAGCAAGCGTCCCATGATATTTGCGAATATCCTCAAAGCTAATTTCTAATAAATCTTCACGGTCATAAATGTTAATTGTATTCATACATTTTATCTCCTAACTTGTTTTTTGTGGTTTAACCTTCTTATAATTAAAATGTAATTAGTAATAAAAAAAGGAACAAATAAGTATGGTTTTTTTCAATATATCCCCTCTATCTCCTTACTTCGATAGTATACGTAAACCACCGTTTATTTGTTGAATATACGGTGCATTAATATCTTCTAAACTCATTAAAGTATCATACTGAATCGTAAATGGAATTAACTCTACTAGTAATTCTTCTGGTAAAAAGAACCCGTTATAAAAGCCTGATTCTAAGATTAAACTTGCACTATTTCCATCCTCATTTTGTAAGACTTGCCCAAGTAATATAACGTGCCCATCTTTCCTCTCATACACGACATACACATGATCGCTACGGAAAAAATAGCGTACCTCGCTCCCTTCATTAAGAAAGGATTCCTGTACTTCATAAAAGGATGAATCTCCTCTTTCTGCCCATTCAGTTAATGACTTTTCTACCCTTTTATTGTCTGCTTCAAGGGCTGCAATGAGAGAGTCTTCTATTTCAGCAGTCCAGTCAATATCCAAGTAGTTAGCAATTTGTTCTAATCCTATATCTGCATTTTCCATTAAAAAAGCTTCTCTTGACGCTAGATTTCGTTCAATCATTTCAAGTAATTTATGATGCCCCTCTAATGATGTTTTAGAAGCCTCAAGTTGCTTAAACTCTAAGTACAACGTATTTAGTTCTTCCATAGACGATTGAATACTTTTTTCCATTACCCATCTACTACCCATTAAATCAACAATATCTTGGCCATCTAATATTAAGGCAAGCCAAGTATCCAGACCAACCTCTGTATAAAACTGGAGTTGTTCCGCCCCATCCCGTTGATTCTCTTTAAAATTCTTATCCATTTCTTCTACTGTTGGTGTTAACTTTGCAATCTTTTGTTCTGTATGATCCATTTCTTCTTTTAACTGACCAATCGTCGACTCATCGTAAACAACTGCCAAGAAATCGGCGAATGCACCAGTCAAATGTCCATATGCCGGTGTTACAAGTACAAGGAATAACGCTATAATAAGCCCTATTTTTTTATACATTTTTTATCAGCTTCCTTGTGGATAAATAACTTGCGCATAGTCCAATACCAAGACCACAGAATAATTGGCAGCCCAGTACAAACAAGAATGTCGATATGTCCATTTTCCACAAAAACTGTATCGTCTCACTTACTGGTTGAAATACGAAATAATATATGCCAATTACCATTAAAATGGAAGCTATACTTCCTATCAAACCAATAATCAAGCCCTCTAATAGAAATTGAAATCTAACTATTTTCGGATTAGCTCCAATTAATAACTTTACACGAATTTCTTTTTCTCTCTGATATAGCGCTAAGTGAAAAGCTATGTATACCATCATAAACGCAATAACAAAAAAGAAAATAATCGCAAATAAACCATACAGTTCTATTTTCTCAAGTGCACTCGCTAAATATTCGGCCATTTGTTGTGGATAAACAACCTTCTCTATGCCCTTCATTTCACCAAGACTTTCGGCTATTTGTGACATTAGCTGTACATCTTTCACTTGAAACTTCACAGCATCTTGCATTGCACCATTACTAAATGAATCCAATAAATATTCTTTTCCAATAAAAAATAAAGATAAGCGGTCTAGTAGTACCTCCGCGGTTTCAATTTCCACTTTTTCAATATATGTATTTTTCTCTAGAACTTGTGCTACTTCTTCTACCACAAATCCCTCTTCGATATACACTTTCATGGAAAGCTGAGATTCCACGTAAGCAATCGTATCTTGCATAGCCAAACGTGCAAGTAGTAAAGAGCCAACAAGTACCATCGCTACAAAAATAAGTGCAACTGATGCCAACGCTGCACCTTTATTGCGCTGCATACCTTGTCTGACATCTTGCCACATATAGCGCACATTATTGGCGTTCATATACTCCCCCCTCTTTCAATATCCACGACTTCTCTGCAAATGTCTCTATTAAATGCTGCGAATGGGTAATGACGAGCATCGCTACGCCTTCTTCCTCCCGCAATTCACGCATTAGCATCAATACTTCACTTGCTGTCTCTGGATCCAAGTTCCCTGTAGGCTCATCTGCTAAAATAATTTTCGGCTTATTGAGTAGAGCACGCACTATCGCAACACGTTGCTGTTGACCTCCAGATAATTTAGTTGGAAGTACATGGGCCTTCTCTTCTAATCCAACTCTCTTAAGTAAACGCATTGCTTCTGCTTCCATCTTATCCGGGTCTCTTCCTAGTATTTGACCAGCAAGCACTATATTTTCTAGCACTGTTTTTCGCTCAAGTAATTCAAATGATTGAAAAATCACTCCCATTTTTCTACGTAATTCATATTTTGCCAGCTTATCAATCGATACGCCATCGATTGTAATGCTACCAGTATCTCTTTCTAACTCACGGTAAAGTAGTTTTACTAATGTACTTTTCCCTGATCCTGAGCGTCCTTGGAGAAAAGCAAATTCTCCAGGAGCTATATGCATATTTATATTGTGTAAAATAGGTTGTTGTTCAAAACTTTTTGACACTTGTTCCAGGTGGATCACCTTATAACTGTCCTTCCACTAACCATGGTAAAAAGCCACGTAAAAACCGTTCAGTCGCCGGCATGAAATACGAACCATAATGGAAATCTGGATCGAGTGTAGTATTTACCCAAGTACCCTTTGTGCTTACTCGGTCAATATATAGAACTGCTCCACCATCATCTGTTGAAACGAGCACTTCACATTTTTCTGGTGGCCAATATACGCCGTGTTGATGCCATGTTGCATCAGAAAGAGTTAAATAATTTGTGAATAAATCATGTTCGGGAGCAGATAATACTAATCCGCTTTTCGGATCTTTTTCAAGCCACCACCAAAAGTTTGTTGGACGGAATTCCCATTTGTGACTTGGCAACCAATCAAATCCCTGTGGACCCAACGTCACAACTGTTCCTCCATCATTGGCAAACGCATAAATCTTCTCTACATTTTTCTCAAGCAATCCCAAATGTGTTTGAGAAGGAATAAGTAATACATCGACCCCTTCTAAAGAGGCTGTTTCTAATTCACGTATCGGAATCAGTCGATTAATATACTTTGCAAACTCAGATGTTTTATATGTACGATGATGGTGTGAACTGCCACCGTAAACAACCGCTATTTTTTTCATCCTGTAGTCACCTCTTCTTGTAATGTCGCATTCTCTTCATGTACCCATTTTAATAATTGCGGACCAATTCGATCGGTTGTTTTATTGATTTCAGGTGTCATATAACCAAACAAATCTGAACCTACATGGACAAATATAATGCCTTTTGTACTCACTCGGTCAATATATGTTATAGGAGTATCACCAGGTAAAGTTAAGAGAACTTCTGCACCCTCTGGAACAGGATGATGCCCTCTCGCAAAAAATCCAGAAACCCCTTTATTATATGTCATATCATCTTCTAATACACCTTCAAATATTGGATGTTGTGTATGAATAGAAACTTCATAATCTTTATAACTATGTATCTCTTTTGGAACGAATAATTGACCACCCGGTAACCAGTCTGTCACTAAGTTACCTGAAAATATAAGTATTTTTCTTGCATTCACAAAATCTAATATAATTTGGCGATGTTCATATAAAAAGTCTTGATCCGCAAAGCCACTTATAACTAAACAGTTATAAGGTGTTAAATTGATATTCGGCAAATCATAAATATCAACATTCGTAAAATCTTCTCTTGCTTTATTTTCACCACGTTGTGCAAAAACTGCTCCTGGATTTAGTTCTATAAAGTTAGTTTTCATTATTAATCTCCCTTATGATTTTCTAATATGAGCAATGCATCGATCAATGACTGTGTATAAGGATGTTGTGGATTTTCAATAATATCTTTTGTTTTACCTTCCTCCACAATTTCACCTTGTTGCAACACGATTAATCGGTCACAAAACCCTTGTGTCAGTGCAATATCATGTGTGACGAATAAGTAAGAAACTTGATTGTATTCGTTCATTTTTTTCATTAATGCTAATAGTTCTAAACGCAGCGAAGTGTCTAACATGGATGTTGGTTCATCTGCAATAATAAGCTTCGGTTCACATACGAAAGCACGCGCAAGACCAACCCGTTGTCGCTCACCTCCAGATAACTCGTGTGGATAACGATCTATATATTTATCTGGATCTAATGTCACGCTATTTAATGCACGGCGCACCTTCTCTATTCGTTTCTCTTTATTCCCTTTATCAATTCCTTGAATCACAAGTGGCTCTGCTACAAGCTGACCAATTTTCATACGGGATGAAAGTGCTTCATATGGATCTTGAAACACCATCTGAATATACTTGGCAAGTGAACGGCGCTCTTTCCCTTTTAGAGATAAAATTTCTTGTCCTTCGAAGAAGATCTGTCCTGCATTTGCCGTCTCGAGACCAGCAATAATACGACCAATCGTACTCTTTCCTGCTCCACTCGCTCCGATCAGCCCTATAATTTCACCGTGCTTTAATGAAAAAGAAACAGATTTTAGCACATTTACTTGTACATCTTTTGAGCGTCCGAATGCTTTTTCTAAATCCTTCACCTCTAATAAAGATGTCACGAACTCAGCACCGCCTCTCTCACTTTTTTCGGTTTCAATAATGGGATTGAATCGACTAAACGTCTCGTGTATGGATGACTCGAGTTTTCTGCAACTTCTATCGACTCGCCACTATCTATGATATGACCATATTTCATGATGATTAAGCGATCCGTAACTGATAAGACTGCCGGTAAATCATGTGATATAAAAATCATCGAAATGTTTAACTCACGTTGTAATTTACGTAGCAACTGGACAATTTCAACTTGAACAATCACATCAAGCCCAGTTGTCGGCTCATCAGCTATGATAAGTTTCGGTCGATTTATTAATGCCATAGCAATAATTACTCGCTGACGCATACCACCAGATAATTCATGAGAAAAGGCAAATCTCCATTTAGTATCAAGTCCGACTTGTGTCATTACTTCCATTACACGTTTATCCATTTCAGCTTCGTCTAATTTTTGATGTACTTTAATCGCTTCTTTTAACTGTTTATCAATTGTAATAACTGGATTGATCGCATTCATCGCTGCTTGTGCAATATAACCAATATCCTTCCCACGCAATTGACGGATTTGCTCATCATCTAAAGTTTCCAATGCTTGTCCTTCAAAATAAATCGACCCTCTGCTTCTTCCCGGTAACTTCAATTGTTGAATAATACTAGTAGCTACTGTTGATTTACCGCTTCCTGACTCTCCGACAATTCCTAGCACATCACCTCGTTGTAAATCGAAAGAAACGTTTGATACGACTTCTTGATACAAACCTTTTTTAGGGTATTCCACAGTCAAATTTTGAACAGATAGCACAATATCTCGCTCAACTTGCGTTAAATCCTCTACCACTTCTCGTTTTTGACGTTTCGGTGCTAGCGCGTATGAGCTTAGTCTTGGATTCACTTTTTCTTCTAAATAATAGCCCATTAAAGAAAAGGCTAATACGACCATGACGATACAAATACCAGGCGGAATAATCCACCAAACCCATGCCTCTGTTAAAAATGCACTTCGGCTATTGGCATAATATAAAATACTTCCCCAACTCTTAACTAATGGATTCCCCATCCCTAAAAAACTTAAAGAAGATTCCAATAAGATTGCTGTATTCACGGCTCCAACAAATTGTGGAATGAATAGCGGAAAAACGCTTGGAAAGATATGTTTCTTAAAAATATACAAATGATTTGCACCCATCGTTTTAGCTGCAAGCACTGGTCCTGTTGTTTTGATAGATAAAGTTTGCGCACGAATTTGCCTTGCCTTTCCTGCCCACATAACTAAAGTAATAACAAATATTTGCGTAAATATCCCCGGTCCCATATATACGGCAATAACAATCATCAACGGTAGAAATGGCAGTGTTAATACAACGTCAATAACACGCATCACGACTACTTCAAACCAGCCACCGATATAACCCGCTAAAATTCCTACACTACCTCCAATGATTGTGGCAAAAAGAGCCGTCAAGATTCCAATCGTTAATGAGGTTCGCGCCCCCTCAGCAAGCTCCGCTAAAATATCTTGACCCATATCATTCGTTCCAAGCCAGTGGTCCCTGTTAGGAGCCATAAAAGAAGGACCAGATTGCTTATATGCATCATATGGGATGATAAAAGGTCCAAGTACAGCAAAAAGAACAACGGCTATAAATAATACGAATCCTACAGCACCAATGACTTTTGTTGATTTACGCATGATTCATATCAGCTCCCTTTATCTTTTTAAGCGTACGTGCACGAGGATCAACGAGAGGATATGTTAAATCAGCAAATAAATTCGCTCCAATCACACCAAGTGTAATAATTAAAAATATACCTTGCATCATTGGAAAGTCTCTTGCAATAACACTTTCATACAGTAGTCGACCAATACCTGGATATGAAAAGACAGATTCTACCACTACCGCTCCGCCCACTAGAGTACCTAGAGTCATCGTAAAATGCGTATAAATTGGTAGTAAAGCATTGCGCAAGGCATGATTGAAGATTAGTCCTTTTTTATGTACACCTTTTGCCTCCGCCATCGTAATATAGTCTTGTCCAAGAGATTCAAGCATCGAAGAACGTGTTAGTAAATAGTTAGACCCTACTGTTGCTAATGTAATCGTCGTTAATGGCAGCACTGCATGCATTGCAACATCCTTTATATAACCCCAAACGCTCCCATCTTGCATCATCGAAACAGCACCATATGTCGGAAACCAACCTAGTTGAACCGCTAAAATAGCTAAAAACAAAAGTCCTACCCAAAAACCTGGAACAGCTTGTAATGTCAGCATTCCTACTAATAATGAGACATCACGACTTTTCCCACGATTCCAAGCAGAATAAGCGCCCAATATAACACCAATTACAGCGCTAAATAACATTGCAGGCCCGACTAATAACAATGTCCATGGTAATCTATCGCCGATTATTGTCATAACAGGCTCTGCATATTTAATCGACATTCCAAAATCAAACGTCACAATGCCTTTTAAATATTCAATATACTGTTCCCATAAAGATCCACCAAGACCCATTGATTCAAGAGCCTGCTGCTTTTGTACTTCTGTTAATTCATTAATCGTGTCCCCGAAAAAATATAATAGCGGATCACCCGGGGCTAACCGGGGCAAAGCGAAATTAATCGTCAATGCCACGAGTAACACAAGACCATATTGAAGTAGTTTTTTTCCAAATGACGATAGTGTACTATTCATTTCTTGCAAATCTCCTTATTCGCTCAATATTGGAGCCGTTGCCGAAACAGCTTCACGCGTTTCCTCTGGTAAGAATGAATATTTGTGTACAATCCCATAACCTATAGACTCTACGTATTGATCATACACGTCAGCATTATAAGCAAAGACTTCTTCCGGATAATACAGTGCAATAGCGGTTGGTTGGTTATTGTATAACTCTTGCATATCAAATGAAATGGTTTTACGATCTTCGATTGTAGTTGCAGCCATCCAATCTTCAATTAATGTATCCATTGCCGGATAAGATACACCTTTCGTCCATAGATAGGATGCACGATGAGACATAACGAATTGGTCTGGATCCGCTACACCATGTGGACCTATTAAACTAACATACGAATCAAAATTATCTTCTGAATTGGCAGCTGCATATGTAGTGGCATCCATTGCTTCCACTTCAAACTGTAACCCTACACCTCTTAACTGCTCTTTCAACATTTCTGCTACTCGCACATAAACAGGTTCGCTTGCAGAAACAATTGTATTCATTACTAACGTTTCGCCTTCAGGTGTTTCACGGAAACCATCATTATTTGTATCCTTGTAGCCAAGTGAGTCTAGAATTTCATTTGCTTTAGCAATATCATATGGCGTCGATAAATCTGGATTTGTCCACGGAGAATCGGGATGTGGGTAACCCGTTAAACCAGCACGTCCCTGACCTAATAACACAGTATCCACAATGCTTTGACGATCTATCGCTAGTGATACAGCTTGACGTACTTCTTCTGTATTAAATGGTGCACGTTCATAATTTAAGCCAAATTGGACAATGGATAATGGAGATACTTCTGCTAATTCCAGTGAATCAGTATTTTTAAATGAAGCTTGTAATTCAGCTGGTACTGTACGTGTAGATACATCAATTTCACCTGCACGTAATGCGTTAAACATAGCTGTTGCATCTTTTATTATCGGCATACTCAATGAAGCAACGGTAGGTTTGCCCATGAAATAGTCATTATTTGCTTCAAATTTATAATACTGATCTGCTACATATTCTTTTAAAACAAAAGGACCTGTTCCTACAGCTAACTCAGCATACTTACGTGGATTTTCAACATCTTTCCAAATATGCTCTGGTAAAATTGGTAAGTCTGCAAATGTAATTGTTGCAAGTGATGGACATGCATAAGCACACTCAAAACGAACCGTTTTTCCATCCTCTTCAATTTCAATTACATCAATTTTTGGTACTTCACTAACATGGTGCGTATGGCGGTTTGCTGGACCATCCCGGAAGTATTCATACGTAAATTTCACATCTTCCGCCGTAAAGTCTTCCCCGTCATGCCATTTAATACCATCGCGTATTTTCACAATCCAAGTTGTATCATCTAGCTGTTCTGCAGACTCCGCTAACCAAGGAATCGGTTCATCTACATATGGTGACGGTGAAAATAACTTGTCATACACTAAATCAGTTAACCAGTCTACGTTTCCTGTATATATATTTAATGGACCCACATCTGATGGAATTCCAACTTTTAATTCTTGTACTTGTTCTGTTGCCGTTCCTTCACTTTCTGAATTTGTTTCACTGACCTTTCCTTCCGCTTCATTCGACGAACAACCTGCTACTAGAAACACTAATAGTAAAAGCGGTAAGCTCCATAATTTTTTAATCTCTTTATGCAAAATAATTCCCCCGTTTAGATTTAATAATAGAATTTGAATTTCTTCTTCCTTCCGTACTTTAACATCAACGATAATGATTCTCAATATCAACTAAACGTGGGATTTCGATTTTTCTCATAGTTAAAAGGAATTTAGCACTAACTATAAAATATATAAATAATAGTATTCAAAATATTAATAGTTAAGATATGGGGTATTAAGATATAAAAATAACCCAAGCTATAATAAGCTTGAGTTACTTCACACTATTTGCATTCAACAAGGGCTTTTCATATGTATAAAATTGGTTTTGAACGTATTGACAGAAGTTTATCTCTCTTTGTGACAGCATTTTTTGAGGATTCGATACAATTGCATTTTGGCGTTTAATACAAAGTCCGTGAATCGACGTCGCTACAATCTTTCCCTGATTTAAAATTGATTCTATTATTTTTAGAGGTAAAAAAGAAACTCCTATATTAGATACTACCGCTTGCTTAATAATTTCAAAATTTGTCATTTGCATATACTGCACATTTAGATTCTTTTGATCAATTTTATCTTTGATTAACTGTTGCAAATACAAATTTTCTGGCAACAATAGCGTCTGATTTTCTAAATCTCGTGCATAGATCAATTTTCTTCCCGCTAATGGATGATCGCAGGACATTATTAAAAATAATTCCTCTTCAAATAACAAGTCAACTTTATATGCTTGTTGAAATTCTGAATCATTCTCATATACTGGCATAATCGCAAAATTTGTCTTCTCATTAAGTAACTTTTCCTTAAGACTTTCATAGCAATTGCTTTTAATTGAGAACGACTGCTGTTCAAATCCTTCTAAATTAAGAGGTAAAATAGTCGTGAAAAATTTTTCTGCTATGTAATGACTTACATGTACAGAAAGTGGAGAATCTACTTGATGCATTTCTTGCAACATTTGCTTATCTAGTAATAACATTTTCTTAGAATATTGTAAAAAGACCTCACCTTGCTCAGTCAATTCGATCTGTCTATTTTTACGTTGAATTAACACCGTCTTATATTTTTCTTCTAACTGCTGGATTTGATGACTAATTGTCGGTTGTGAACAAAACATTCTACGGGCCGTTTCTGTAAACGAACGACATTCGTCTAGAACAATAAACATTTGCATTTTATCTAGCATATAACTGACTCCTTTATAAGTTAATACTTTATGTGATAATGATTATCGTTATCATTATATCTTACCACTCGTAACTTCTGATGTCGATTACAATAGTTCTATGAATAATCATCGACATTAACCTACAAAAAAACCAAGGGATGCTCAATTCCCTTGGTTTCCATTTATACATCCATACTTTCCAATGCTAACAATTTCTCTTTCATTTCTAATCCGCCTCGAAAACCAGTTAATGCGCCGTTCTTTGCTACTACCCGGTGACAAGGAATCGTCATTAATACTGGATTTGCACCAATCGCTGCACCAACTGCTCTCACCGCTTTTGGATTTTGAATCATATTTGCAATATCCGAATATGATTTCTTCTCTCCATATGGAATTTTCGTCAGCGCATCCCAAACCGCCAATTGAAAAGCGGTTCCTTTTAAATCCACTGGTATCGTAAATTCACTGCGTTCACCATCTAAATACGCTTGTATTTGATTTGTATAAACTTCTACTACTTCATCATTACCTACTAACGCAAGCTTCGGAAAGCGTTTTGTCAGCCACGTTTCCATTTCTTCAAATGGTTTATTTGGTGAACCTATGTAACACAGTCCTTTTTCAGTTGCTGCTATATATAATTTCCATTCGTTATGAATGAAAAGCTTCCAAAATATTTTATTCATCAGAAAATACCTCCTACTTGCATATACTTGTATCATAACAAAAAAGTTTGAAACATTCTTTCAACCTATTACGTATAGAAGGAAGAATATAAAAACAAAGAGATGGGAGTATACATATGACCTTATTCATTGATCAAGTAACAAAAAAATACCAAGACTTTGTAGCTGTAGATAATCTGTCTTTCACGATAGAAAAAGGTGCAATTTTTGGATTAATCGGACAAAACGGTGCCGGTAAAACAACTACATTTCGTATGATTTTAGATCTTCAAGAAACAACTGAAGGAAATATTACATGGAATGGAACACATATCAACTCTATTAATCGAGACGTTTTAGGTTATTTACCTGAAGAACGGGGTATCTTCCCTTCCATGACTGTAGAAGATCAGCTTTATTTCTTTGGAGAGTTAAGAGGTCAGCAAAAAAAGAAGCTTAAAAAAGAAGTAGATTATTGGATTGATCGTTTTGAACTGGAAGATAAACGAAAAGCAAAGGCCGAAACTTTATCGAAAGGGAATCAGCAAAAAGTCCAACTCATCGCTAGCTTTATTCACAAACCCGAATTTCTCATTTTGGATGAGCCATTTAGTGGATTAGACCCTGTTAACATGGATTTATTAAAAAACGCAATTTTAGAGTTGAGAGACAACGGAACAACGATTCTTTTCTCCAGTCACCAAATGGATAATGTAGAAGAGCTTTGCGATCATCTTTGCTTATTAAAACGTGGGGTCTCTTTGTTCACAGGTAGTTTACTAGACTTAAAAAAACAATACGGGAAAACAAAATTGACGATACGAACAGAAATACCAAAAGAAGTATTAGAAAGACTTGAAGGCGTGAAGGAGATTCACGTCGGCAAGGATCAATACACGCTAACTTTGATAAACGAATCGTATGCACAGTCTATTTTTGACTTTGTGTCTAATGGAAAATATATCGAGAAATTTAGTTTAGATTATTTGTCTTTAGAAGAAATTTTCAAAGATAAGGTTGGTGGTACACATGTCTAAATTTTGGCTGCTCGTCAAGCAACTATATAAACAAAAAGTGAAAGCAAAATCATTTATTTTCTCTATCGTACTTTATATAGCAGTTATTAGTGGAGTCATGTTTTGGTCCGATATTAAAGAGGCCTTCTTCCAAGATGAAGCTATGCAAATTGCTTTAGTTAATGAAACAAATGCAGAGCTAGAAGGGTTATTTGAGTCTACAAGTGATATTGAATTTACATTTCCAAATGAAGATATAGCTGATTTAGAAAAGCAGGTCATTGACGGGGAGTATGCCGCAGCAATTTTTGTCAAAGATCAAGAAAATTCATTGGCCGCAGAAATCGCTACATTCGAACCACTGACATTTAATGATCAGTTAAGTATATCTTCTATACTGCAATATGCAGGCAAACTATATGAAGTCCAACAACTAAATTTGACTGCTGAACAGGCAGAAAAAATTCTTCAATCCGAAACGGTTATTTCAATGAAAAATTTAAACGAACAATCTGTTAGCGGTAAAAGTGAGGACGAAAAAGCTGCCGGTATAGGTGCTTCGTTCTTAGTTGGATTTTTAATCTATTCGTTTGTCATGACATTCTTATCTATGATTACAACGGAAGTCGCTTCTGAAAAAGGATCGCGTGTATTAGAAGTATTACTTGCAAGTGTGAAGCCGGCCACTCATTTTATGGCTAAACTGACAGGAATATTCCTTCTTGCATTAACCCAAATTGCAGCATTACTAATTATTCAAGGACTATTATTTATGTTCATCGATGGCGGCTCAAAATGGGATCTCGTAATGGAGATAGCCAATGAATTATCCTTGACTTATATTGGATATGCAGTCGCGTTTTTATTGTTAACTATTATTCTTTATCTAATCCTTGGAGCATTACTAGGCTCTCTTGTTTCCAAAGTAGAAGAAGCTGGCCAAGCAATGATGCCTGCTATGATGCTTGGACTTACTGGATTTTATGTATTAATCTCAGGAATGGCTAGTCCCGATACTATGCTCATAAAAGTATTTTCATATATTCCATTCACATCTGGAATGGTTATGCCACTTCGAATTGGGGCAACAGATCTCGCGGCATTCCAGCCAATGCTATCCATGCTTATATTAATTGGAACAGTTATACTGTTGTTCCTACTAAGTCTATCGTTCTATAAACGAAGTGTACTGACATACAGCTCAGGCGGAATCATTCAAAAAATAAAAACAGTTCTTAAAGTAACAACCTAATATTTCTTCAAAAATCGTGAAAGCTATTCGCTTTTGCGATTTTTTTGGATTCAAATCAATTTTTCTTGCATAAAATAATTCATGAAAGAAGGGATGCGGATATATGTGTGGAATAACAGGTTGGATACATTTAAAAAAAGATTTACGAAACGAAATGCCAATTGTGGAAAAAATGACTGAAACATTGAAAAAACGTGGACCAGATGATCATAATATATGGCATGCCCCTCACGTACTACTAGGTCATCGTCGTTTAACCGTAGTGGATCCAATTGGTGGAAAGCAGCCTATGGTCAAAACAGTTCAATCTAACCAATATACACTTTCGTATAATGGGGAACTGTATAATACAGAAGATCTACGAAAAGAATTATTAAAGCGTGGTTATTCTTTTTCCGGGCATTCAGATACGGAAGTGTTATTAACCTCTTATATCGAATGGAAAGAAAAATGTATAGACCATTTTAATGGAATTTTTGCTTTTGCAATTTGGGATGACCTGGAACAAAAGCTTTTTATCGCTAGAGACCGACTAGGTGTTAAACCCCTATTTTATACAGAAAAAAATGGTAGTTTCCTCTTTGGGTCAGAATTAAAAGCTCTCTTGGCACATCCAGATATTTCGGCAAAAATAAACCGTGCAGGCTTGTCCGAAGTTATCGGTTTAGGACCATCTCATACTCCTGGATCTGGCGTTTATGGAGGCATCAATGAATTACGCCCTGCTCATGCACTTACCTTCACCCGAGATGGTCTTCATATTTGGCGCTACTGGAACGTAGAAAGCAAACAACATACAGACTCATTGGATGAAACTACTGATCGTGTTCGTTTCCTAGTAACGGACGCTGTAGAACGACAACTCGTATCAGATGTACCCCTTTCTACCTTTTTGTCAGGTGGCATAGACTCCAGTATCATCACAGCAATTGCAGCGAATGCATATGCGAAAGACGGCAAAGGACCTCTTCACACATACTCCATTGACTACGAAAATAATAGCCAACATTTTCAAGGGAATGCTTTCCAACCCAGTCAAGATGCGCCTTGGATACAAAAAGTATCTGACTATCATCATACAAATCACCATTTTTCCGTCATAAGTCAAAATGAATTGGCTGAATACTTAACCGAAGCTGTCCACGTTCGAGATCTCCCTGGGATGGCGGATATTGACTCTTCGCTCCTTTGGTTCTGTAAAGAGATAAAGCAAGATTTCACGGTCGGTTTATCTGGAGAATGTGCGGATGAAATATTTGGTGGATATCCTTGGTTCCATACAGTAGCTGAATCTGAGAATGAATTCCCTTGGATTCGTTCTCAAAATGAGCGCAACTCTTTACTCAATGATAGCTGGCAAAAGAAGCTTCACATAGATGACTATATACAACATGCATATCTAACTTCTATTGCAGAAACTCCCCAGTTAGAAGGTGAATCTGCAATCGACCGTAAACGCCGAGAATTATTTTATCTGAATATGACTTGGTTTATGACCACTTTACTAGAACGTAAAGACCGAATGAGTATGGGAGCAAGTCTCGAAGTTCGTGTTCCATTTGCAGATCATCGTTTAGTCGAATACGTCTGGAATATTCCATGGGAGTATAAAATGGTTGGCAATCAAGAAAAAGGTATTTTGCGAAAAGCACTTCAAGGAGTGCTTCCCAAAGACGTTCTTCAACGCAAAAAAAGCCCTTATCCTAAAACACATAATCCCGTTTATTCGGAAAAAATACAAAGCATGTTAAAAGAACAATTAAAAGATAAAAATTCCGTTCTTCATGAACTTTTTCATGCAGAGCGTCTAACTGATTTAATCGATTCTAACGGGTCTGCATTTAAAGCTCCTTGGTTCGGCCAGTTGATGTCTGGACCTCAGTTATTAGCATACTTAGCTCAGATGCATATTTGGTTTAAAGACTATAACGTTCAGCTTGTAGATTAATTAGAAAAGCGGAAGCGCCTATTACTGCGTAAGGCAGGCAAATGGGCGTTTTCTGTTCACTTTGGACCAAACTGTGTCCTGTCCCTGTTTCAGACTCAAACGTTTCATAGGCTTGTGGCTGACTCCTGGGCGCGATCATAAAAGCCATCCCAAATATTTTGATTTGCATGGCCCTGAATCATCAAAAATAAATTAGACACCTACAATTGCTACATGTTTAACTTTTCTATTTAAATTTTTAATCCTGATTTATAAAATATAGCAAAATGACTATACGACTTATCCGAAAATAAGTGCCAAAAGAGACTTTTCTCCTAGATTTGTACTTATTTTAAAATATGTCGTATGTGGATTTTGGCCATTTTTGAGGTTTGGGAGTTTTTTTGGGTGGGTTCGTTTTAGGAGTACTTTCTTGTTTTAGCAACATTCCCACTTTTAGTTTGTAAATCTTGCAGCTCCTCTCTTCTTAACAAAAGCTTCTACACGATGACTAAAAAGGGGTTATCCTAAAGAATAGGATAACCCCTTTTACTATTTGCTATCTATTTCACGAAAGTAAGACGCAACAAACGGTATTAGATAATCAATAATTGCTTCATTCGGATTTAACTTTGCATGATGCAGTCCATAAGGTGAATCTACCCCTGCCCAAAATAACACCCCTGGAATTTCTTCTAGAAAGAAACCGAAATCTTCACCTGTCATTGCAGCGCCACAAAGAATTCCATTCGTTGACGAATCTTGCTCAGCAAATGCTAAAAACTCAGTTGCAAGTGTTTCATCATTTTTTACTTGATAATAAGTAAACCCAAAATCAAGCTGTATTTCACAATCAAATGCAATTTCAGTTGCTCGACATAATGACTCAATCTTCTCTTTAATAATCGTCATCGTTTCTGCATCCATTGCTCTAAAGGTTCCTTCTAATCTTGCCTTACCTGAAATAATGTTTTGAACAGTGCCTGAGGTCATTTTCCCTATTGTTACAACAGCTGGTTCCATTGGGTTTAACGTTCGGCTCACAATTGTTTGTAACTGAAGGAGAAGTGTTGCAGCCGCAATGGACATATCTCTAGATTGATGAGGGTATGCTGCATGGCCTTCTGTTCCAATTAAATCAATAAAAAGCTCTGATGTATTGGCAAATAACAGACCCGGACGAGTTGCAACAGTTCCTACAGGATATTCAGGTGCAATGTGAAATGCGAAAATTTGATCCGGAATTAGCTCTGGATGCTCAGACTTCAACCACTCTCTCATTGGAAAAGCTCCGCCCGGTCCTTCTTCAGCTGGCTGAAAAATAATCACGATATGATCATTTATTGGATTTTCCACAAAGTTTCTTAGCAATCCTATTGCAATCGTCATATGCACATCATGACCACAAGCGTGCATTTGACCTTCATGCTCTGATTTAAAAGCAAGACCGGTAGCTTCTGGAATTGGTAGGCCGTCAATATCCGTTCTCCAGCCAATTGTTTTATTCCCTTGCAAACCTTCTACTTTTACAACAATTCCTGTTTTCCAGGGAATGATTGTAAGTCTATCTTGGGGTAACTCAAGAATTCGTTCAAGTAAATAAGCATTCGTTTTTACTTCTTGAAAGCCAAGCTCAGGAATACGATGCAAATCACGCCTAATATCTAGTAAAGATTTCATACAGCACCTCTTATAATTGACGTAGTTCTTGCATAATTTCTGTTTTAGATCTTGTTTGATCATCGATATCTTTAATTACTTTTGCAGGCATACCAGCAACTACCGTGTACGGGGGAACATCTTTTGTTACTACTGCTCCAGCAGCAACAACCGCACCTTTACCAACTCTGCAGCCCTCTAATACAACTGCATTTGCACCGATTAATACATCATCTTCAATTATTACTGGCAATGCAGATGGTGGCTCAATAACTCCAGCAAGTACTGTTCCTGCTCCAATATGACAGTTCTTCCCTACTGTTGCACGTCCTCCAAGAATAGCACCCATATCAATCATAGTACCTTCTCCAATAACAGCACCAATATTAATAACTGCACCCAACATAATAACCGCATTGTCTCCAATACTCACTTGATCACGAATAATAGCACCTGGTTCAATACGTGCATTAATGCCTTTTAAATCTAATAATGGAATAGCAGAATTTCTACTTTCATTTTCAATAACAAGGTCTTCAATTTTCTCTTTATTTGCAGTCAGAACTGGTTCAATTTCAGACCATTCACCAAATAAGACAGCTGAGTTTCCTTCTCCAAATACTTTTGTATTTTCGCCAAAAGGTAACTTATCAATTGCTTGCCCTTTTATATATACCTTCACTTTTGTCATTTTTTTTGCATGTTGAATATAAGAAATAATTTCATGTGCGTTCATTTTTCATTCTCCATTCCTTCTTAAAACATGTGCTAATTGTACAGGAATTATTGTGAAAAATCACTTATTATCAAGCGTTTTTATCTAATTTTTTGAAAAGTAAATCATTATACCTGAATGGATATTTAGAAAGTCTAATGCTCAAAATCCAAGCTTATTACTTGTTGAATTCTAGCTCATTTTGACAATTTCCCGGGAAATAGCAAGATAAAAAGATTAATTTATTTACATTCTCGACATTTAATCATATAATGAAAATAAATCCCATAAGAAAAGTAGGTTTTAGTATGAAAACAATTCCAAAGCCTTTAGTAATGGCCAATCAATGGACTATTGTTTTATCTGTCATTATTGCGCTTATCACACAATCTGCGTGGATTTTACTCATTCCATTAATCGCAAATCTCTCTAGTCTCTTGACTGGATTCCATCCAATTTTAGTAGTTGTAAAACGCTTTTTATCTAAGCCAGCAAATCAATATATTCAAGAGGACCGTGCGCAACTTCGATTCAATCAGTGGTTAGCTGTTGGCTTTTTATTTGTTGCTAGTCTTAGTTTTATATTAAACCAGATAGTATTATTTAATATCGCAACTGTTATGGTCGGTTTAGCAGCACTCATCGCAATTTTAGGATTCTGTGTTGGCTGTTTCGTTCGTTTCCAATACCAACAATGGAATTATAGAAGAAAAAATACAGTGTCATGAAAAAAACCAATCTTATGTATTAAAAAAGAAAGCTAAGAATAAATCCTTAGCTTTCTTTTCTATTACTCTCCCAAGTCTACGTTATGGTAAACCTGTTGAACGTCTTCTAGATCTTCTAGTGCATCAATCATTTTTTCAAATTGTGCAAGGTCATCTGCGTCTAATACTAGATCATTTTGCGCAAGCATTGTTAGCTCAGCTACAGTAAAATCTGTAACTCCAGAATCTCTTAATGATTCTTGTACAGCATGAAATTGGTCTGGTTCTGCATAGACGATTACTGCATCTTCTTCTTCTTCTAAAATGTCACGAGCATCTACGTCCGCTTCCATCAAGATTTCTAACACATCATCCGCTGATTTCCCTTCAATCCCAATGACAGCAGTTGCGTCAAACATATAAGCAACCGAACCACTTACACCCATATTACCGCCATTTTTACCAAATGCAGCTCTTACATCAGATGCAGTACGGTTTACGTTATTTGTTAACGCGTCTACGATTACCATAGAACCTCCTGGACCAAAACCTTCGTAACGAAGTTCATCAAAGCTCTCTTCCGATCCACCTTTTGCTTTTTCAATCGCTTTATCAACAATATGCTTTGGCACACTGTATGTTTTTGCACGCTCTAATACTACTTTTAATGCTTGGTTAGAAGTAGGATCAGGTTCACCTTGTCTTGCAGCAACGTATATTTCACGTCCAAATTTCGCATAAATACGGCTAGTATTTGCATCCTTGGAAGCTTTCTTTTCTTTGATATTATTCCACTTACGACCCATAAAATCCCACTCTCTTCCAATTAAATTTATACTGTAATATTATACATGAATTTTGCATTAAGTAGCAAAACTATTACATTAACTTCCAATACTTCTCAGTTGCTCGGGTATAAATCTCGTAAAAACGTAATAGATTGGTTTATCAATTCTTTGAGAACTTCTACGTCAATATCATCTACTTTGTTTATATACACGCATGATTTCCCTGAAGTATATTTACCAAATCTCTTTAATGTTTCTTCGCGTTCCGTGTCACCAGTTGCAAAGTACAGACTAATTTTTGCTTTTCTTGGAGAGAAACCAACCAGCGGCGCATCCCCTTCATGACCAGTTGCATATTTATAATGATATGTTCCAAATCCAATAATACTTGGTCCCCACATTTTGGCCTCAAATCCTGAAGTTTCCTCAAAAATTTCTAGAAGTTTATATGCGTCCTTCCGCTTTTTCGGACTGTCTACCTTTTCAATGAACTCCACAACACCATGATCCGTTTCCTTTGTCTTCTGCTCATACCTTGCCAATTAGCACCTCTCCTTTCCAATCTACCGTTATTACTAAAAGAAAAAGAGCCTATTCTTAAAAGAATACAGACTCTTCTCATTTTATTTAGTTGATTTTAATAAGAATCCACCGTTAAATCTAGATGGCTCATAAGAAATGATGAAAGCTTTTGGAGACAATGATTTAATATAATCTTTTAGCTTTATTTCATTTTTACGTTTTGCTAATACTTTCATACACAGTCGTTTGCCATCTTTCCCATCCGCTACCCATGATGTTACTCCATAGCCTTTTGCTCTAATTTGAAGAGGTAGTTCTATTTCTAAAGAATCAACAATTACATCAAATACGACATAACCTAGCGCTAAGCGACTTTCAATAATACTTCCACAATATACTCCTAATCCAAAACCAATACAGTAAGCAACCATATTCCATGGATTGTCTAGGTTATCAAGTACAATCGTTAACCCCATAAGATATATAAACACTTCTACCGTCGATAATAATGACGCAACAACTTTATAGCCTTTGATAACCATAATAAGTCGTAAAGTAGTAAGAGTCATATAAACAACATTTATAATGATGATTAATAAAATAATCGAAAAATCCATACTATTTTTCACTTCTCCCTTTTGTACAATGACTTTCTTCCATCTTTCAAGTCATTATACAGGAGTTCGCATTTAATGGAATTAGGTTTACTTAAATTTTACATAAATAGAGCATTTGTCTTACTTTTTATAATAGACTCGAGAAACAAGTAAACCAACAATTCCCAAAACGATGAAGAGAAGCGCCTTGATTGGCACAGTTACAAATGAAATATCAAAAAGTATTATTTTTGCAAGGGTGAAAAATAAGATTCCCACACCTACGTACTTCCCTTGTTGCAACGAAAGTCGACCACTCAATAGCATGAATAAAACTGCCGTTATAATCCATAATGCGCTAGTAAATACACGTTCTAAGTTACTTCCAACGTCACCTGCCACTAGTGAACCAATCATATATAAAAAATATAAAAACAAAGCTGCAAAATAAGGCACCCCAATATTTCGAACGACCACGCTTTGCTTGTTATTAAGTGAAATATAATACACTAAAAAACTCGTTCCTACTAAAAACACAATCCAGTGGAGCATTCCCCATGATAACCAATCGTCAATTGAATAATTGGAGATATACATCAACGCGAAGAAATAGGCTATTGTAGCAAGAATTATGTGAAGCGTGTTATTGAATTTTTTATAAACATATAAATAGACGAGACTTAAGCCAATTAGTCCTTCGAAAAACAAGTCTTCTAATTGAAGCTGTACGAGATATAGCAAGGCTAAGGATGCATTCGCAATGAATATTGGTGTCCGTATGACATCCTTTTGGTATTTATACAAGCATGCACCATATATAAGTCCAATTATTACGATAATAATAGATGCTTCGTTGGTCGTGAAAATAAGTTCAATCCAAATCAACGAAACTAGCATGACAGAAAAAAGTGTGTATGCTAAATCTCTTAACATCTGTTTGGAAAGTAAAATTCCAATTAGTAACGCACCTTGCTGTACGAAAACAGGTAATATATAAAGCAATTTATGTTCTTCTAAATTCCCTGAAAACAAAGTAAAGGTGATCAATGCAATTTGTAGGAATACTACAGAAACATAGAATAACAATTTATAACCAAGCCTTAAAGCAATCCATAAGAATAGCGTAAAGAGAATGGCTTCATAAAAAGAAAAAACAGCTATATTCGGTGAAGTACTCTTTATTAAAAATGGTACAAATACTCCTCCAACAGTAGAAACTATTCCGATACCCTGTGATTTATAACGATACGTAAAGAATAACCCTAACATAATCCATAGAATATTTAACAAAAAGGAAGTAGTAGGTCCTGTCATAGCATACAGTTGATGCATAGCAAAAGTGGTCAGCATCAATACAGGGATAGCTCCTCCTAAGAGCATTTGCCCCAAACTTTTGCGACTTTGTTTTATTTGCCACACACCTAATCCAATTAACACCAATCCAACCACATATCCTAGCATTACTTTCACTGGTGCAGTTAAAATACCATAATCAGAAACAGCTTTAAAGCCCCAAAGAACTCCGATGATAAACACAACAATAAATAATGGCGGGAGGATTTTTTGGAAAATAAGGATATCCCATTCTACAGGTTTTTTCTCTGCCTGGGTTACATATTGTTGCTGTTGCTTATCCGGATAAACAATTGAGCTACTGAGCTGTAATCCCTCTTCTAAAAGACGAACCCGCTCTTCTAATTGTTCTAGTCGCTTTTCCATCATTTTATTCTCTTCCATATAATGTCTCCTTTTGTTGTGACCTCTTACTCTATAGTATTAGACAAATGGTGAGAATATCCTTTATTCCTAAACCTTTATATATGACAAAAGAGCCGTCAATTCGACAGCTCTTTATTTTGGGATATCATAATTTCTAACAGTGCCAGGCTTCATTTAATCCACCCTTTAGTCTTTAAAATTCCTTCTTATTGCTATTCAATATATAATAAAAGTAACTTTATGTCCAAATAGGATGGTGAAAAAATGAGAAATCGTGGAGCCACTATTATTATTGAAAACGGTCGTGTTGCATTAATAAAAAGAACAAAACCTAATAGGACCTATTATGTATTTCCTGGTGGTGGAATTGAAGCTGGCGAAACCCCTGAACAAGCAGCTATTCGTGAAACGTATGAAGAAATAGGCGTCCATGTGAGAATTCAACGATTGTTTAAAGTATTAAATTACAGCAACACCCAACATTACTATCTTGCTGACATTATTGGAGGTACTTTTGGAGTTGGTACTGGAGAAGAGTACACACATCCCTCTCTTGAAAGAGGAGGCTTTGAGCCAATTTGGATGGACCTTCACGACCTTTCTTCATTCGACGTACGGCCCAAAGAAATTGTAGAAATTATTTCTCTTGATCAAACCCGCTATAGCAAACTTGACTCTGATTCTCCACCTAGTAATTAGAGTCAAGTTCGATAAGATTGAATCCGATGAAATAAAATGAAACTCCTCTCTTTTTATGCTACTCTTTTCATATGAAAAAAATAATTCCTCTTCTAATTTTGATATTCATCGTTTTCATTTCATCTGGACAATCAGCTGAACAACAATCACTTGAAACACTACTTACAAAATGGCTTCCAAACAAACCGTTGGAATCCTTTCTTGCTATTTTTGAAATTCCCTATTGGGGCATTCTCGTTTCTATTGAAGAACGGGGATATTATCCTTTCGTTGAATTTTTGATTCGAAAAGGTACACATTTCGTTTATTTCGGGATCATAGCACTTGCCGTTTATGCTGCTTTGCCAAAGTTTACATTCCGAACGTTAGCCGCAGGAGTTCTTACGATAGTTTTTGCCATTGTAGATGAATACCATCAATCATTAACAAGCGGGCGTACCGCTACTGCTCAAGATGTAATGCTAGACACTGCCGGTGCTATTACCGCCCTTCTATTATTAACCTGTGTTCAATTCATAAAACATAGAAAAACCACTAAAGTCTAATCCTTTAGTGGTTTTTTCATTATTAAACTCACTCATTCTTTTCATATATATGTTCAAAATATGTCACAGTTCAACAAATTTCTACAAAATATGACACCTGACACTATTAATCGTAAAGTTGATAGTGTAGATTAGCGTTAACAAGAAACTATTACATTAAATAAAATTTAATACACTATATAAATAGGAGTTTTTCAATATGACTAAGAAAATAGCTTGGATTACAGATACCGCTGCTCTATTAGATGAAACTTTCATTAAAGAACATAACGTACATGTGTTACCATTAAATATTGTATTTAAAGAAGGCACTTTCAAAGAAACTGTTGATATGACTCATGATGAGTTTTATGACAAACTGCGAGATGCAAAAGTTCACCCTAAAACATCTCAGCCTGCTATTGGCGAGATGGTCAAACTTTTTGAGGATTTAAAAAAACAGGGCTATGATTGTGCGGTAGCTGTTCATGTTTCAAGTGGATTATCTGGCACTTTTGCTAGCTCACATTCAGCGTCACAAATGGCTGATTTTAAAGTTTACACTATTGATTCAAAAATCGGCTCATACCCCATGGTTAAAATGATTGAAATTGGACAAAAATTGATTGAAAATGGCACTGATGTAGAAGAAGTAGTTGAACATATTGAAAATATGACTAAGAATTCCGAGTTATCTTTCATACCATCTAGCCTAAATCAACTGCATAAAAGTGGACGTGTATCAGGTACACAAGCATTTTTAAGTAGTCTATTAAATATTAAAGTAGTCATTTCATTCGATAATGGTAGCGTTGTCATGAAAGAAAAAGTTCGTGGAAATAAACGAGCGAAAAAATATGTGACCGATTTACTTAGAAGTGACATGAAAAAAGCGAATGTCCCAGAAGTCGCAGTCATTAACTGTAACAATCCAAGAGATGCTGAAACCTGGCATGAAGAGCTATTACAGGAATTCCCAGAGCTAAAAGTAATTGTCCTACCACTCAGTGCTTGCGTTGGTGTACATGCTGGTGAGGGTACTACGGGTCTTAGTTGGGTTAGATACTAAATCATTTTTTAGAGACAATTCTAAAAAGGGAGGGATGACGCTCAGAAGTTGTATCTTCTGGAGACCCGCACGATTCTATGATTTTCTCTTTGCTAATTGCTGTAATGGATCCCAAACACCATTATACGGTGGTGCATAAGCAAGATCTAAATCTAATAAATCAGGTAGCGTCATTTCATGGAAAAGTGCTGTCGCTAGTACATCGATTCTCTTATCTACACCATTTCCTCCTATTATTTGTCCACCTAAAAGTAATTGGTTCTCTTTACCATAAAGTAGTTTGATCTGCATCATTTGATTTCCAGGGAAGTACCCAGCAATGTCGGTAGCTTGTTGTATATGAACATCATATGAAATACCTAACTGCTCCGCTTCTTTTTCAGAAAGCCCTGTTTTACCAAGAGATAAATTAAAAAACTTCATAATCGATGTCCCAACTATTCCTTTAAATTCTTTTACTTGTCCAACCATATTTAAGCCTGCAAGTCTTCCTTGTTTGTTCGCAGTAGTGCCGAGAGGGATATAATCATCGATTTGTTTTATCCGGTGGAAATGTGTTGCACAATCTCCAGCTGCATAAATACCTTCCACATTTGTTTCCAAATGACTATTTACGACGATTGCACCATTTTTTATTGTTTCAATTCCCGAATCCTTTAGAAATCCTGTCGTTGGATGAACACCTATTGCCAATATTACCAAATCAGTCGAGTAGCTTCCTTTGTCCGTTATGACAGTGTTCACACGTTTTTCTCCAGTAAATGACTGCACTTCTTCATTGAAAACGACTTCTACGTGATATTTCTTCGCTTCATCATGTATAAAGGAGGCCATGTCTTCATCAAAAATCTTGGCTAATTGATTGCCACGTTGAATAATTCGAACTTTTTTTCCGATTTCCGATAAATTCTCTGCCATTTCAAGCCCTATATAGCCCCCACCAATAATTGTTACATGCTGGACATCATCTAAATCTGCAAGAATAGCCTCTGTATTTGGTATTGTTTTAATCGTATGAATGCCTTTTAAATGGATTCCCTCTAAGTTTAGGATGTTCTGATTTGCTCCAGTCGCTATTAATAAGCGATCGTATTTTATGTTAAATGTATCTCTTGTTTGCAAAATTTGTCCTGACACTGTTTTCTTTGTCGGATCAACTTTCAGTACTTCATAACCTGTTTTTGCATCAATTCCATATTTACTTCGAAACGACTCTACACTTCTTGCAATAACATCTGTTGAAGATGGGATATGTCCACCTATTACGTAAGGTAGCCCACATTGTCCATATGAATAGATCTGCCCTTTTTCTAACGTAGTTACTTTTGCATTTTTATCATTTCTTACAATTTCCATGGCTGCACTCATTCCTGCAGCATCTCCACCAATAATTACGTAATGCATTAATCTTCCCCTCCACATTATAAGTATTTACAATTATTACCCATTTAAATAGATACTGAAACTAAAATATCCAATCCTCACTAAACCATTAAGAACTTAAATTGAGTTATGGTTTTGATAGGAGTAGAATTAAATTATCAATTTATTATGAGACGACTAGTTAAGGAGATTGTGTAGATGAAGAAACTATTTATTAAAAATGAAACACAACAAAATTGGTTAGATCGACTATTTGAATTAAAAGAAAAATTTACAAGTAAATCAGCTGAAATTGATGAACTATCTATTTTCCCTAAAGAAAACATTCAAGATTTAGTGAGTCTTGGCTATTCAAGTGTTACATTACCTAAAGAGTATAATGGCGAAGGTCTTACTGTTTACGACATGGTCCTTCTACAAGAAACAATTGCAAGCTACGATGCAAACACTGCCTTATCAATTGGATGGAGTTTGGGAGTAGTTGGAGACCTCTTCGAGAATAAACTTTGGACTCAGGATAAATTAAATTTCTTTGCAAAAGAAATTTTGAATGGAGCCCTAGTAAACCGCTCTGTAAGTGAAACACAAACGGGTAGTCCGACACGAGGCGGTCGTCCCGGTACAGCTGCAGTAAAAGATGGGAATAATTGGGTACTTAATGGAAGGAAAATATTCACAACTGCCTCACCTGTATTAACATACTTTTTAACTTCCGCTTGGATTGAAGAAGAACAAAAAGTTGGCTTCTTCCTTATTCATCGAGATACAGAAGGGGTTTCTATAGAAGATACTTGGGATGTTATCTCCATGCGGGGTACAAGTAGCAATGACTTAATCCTTAAGGATGTTGTTGTTCATGAATCAGATTTAGTAGAACTCCCTGAATTTTCAAGTGGGGGGAAACCCAATGGCTGGTTACTTCATATTCCAGCTACTTATCTTGGAGTTGCACAAGCTGCTCGTGATTACGCAGTTCACTTCGCTAATACGCATGCGCCGAATAGCTTAAATGGACCAATTGCAAAGTTACCTAATGTTCAACAACTAATAGGTGAAATTGACTTAGAACTAACAAAAGCTAGATTTATAATATATGGGGTTGCTTCTGCATATGACAATGAAAGTTCTAGGAACTTATTGTCCAATGAAATTGGCGCTGCCAAACATATTGTGACAAATTCAGCCATTACAATCGTCGATAAAGCAATGCGTTTAGTTGGAGCAAAAAGCTTACAACGAACAAATCCATTACAGCGCTACTACAGGGATGTTCGTGCAGGACTACATAACCCTCCTATGGATGACATGACAATAAAAAAATTAGCTTTAACAGCTCTTGAAGAAGACCTACAATAATAAAACCGGATGGAGACTAGTGTCTCCATCCGGTTTTATTATTTTTTCTGTGCAAATGATAATCCTTTTGCCTCAAGAGCAGCTTGAAGTTTCGTGAAAGCATTTTTCCCAATACCATGTAGCTCCATAATCTCTGCTACTGTAAACTTCGATAATTGCTCCCAGTTTTCAACATTTGCTCTTGCAAGTGCTCTTTGCGCAGGCTTTGCGAGTATTTTTTCAAAACCATTTTGGTTGATCATCGCATTCTCACCTCTTTTTGAGGTTACCCCATAATATTATATCCAGCATCCACGTACACGATTTCTCCTGTTACGCCACTTGATAAATTACTTAGAAGTGCAACAGTCATGTCCCCTACTTCTTCTTGTGTCACATTACGTTTTAACGGAGCTGTTTCCTCAATTTTATGCAAGATTGTGTTAAAAGAAGAAATGCCCTTCGCAGCTAATGTACGAACTGCTCCAGCAGAAATGGCATTGACACGAATATTATTTTTCCCTAGATCTAACGCCAAGTATTTAACAGAAGCTTCTAATGATGCTTTTGCAATTCCCATCACGTTATATCCTTCTAATACACGCTCAGCTCCTAGATAAGTCATTGTTACTAGAGAACCGCCTTCTGTCATGAATGGAGATGCTTCTCTTGCTGCAGCAATAAGTGAATATGCACTCGTATCTTGTGCAAATGCATAACCATCTCTAGATGTATTGATAAAGTCTCCTTTTAAATCTTCTGCATGAGCAAAAGCAACAGAGTGTACAACACCGTGGATTACTCCCGCTTCTTTTCCTATATGTTGGAAAGCAGCTTTTATACTTTCATCGCTATTTACGTCGCATTCAACTATTAACTTCGCTTCTAAACTATTATCCTTCAATAACTTTTCCAGCTTTCCTAAAGAACGCTCTTTACGGTAAGTAAAAATAACATTTGCTCCTACTTCAAAAAGGGACTTTGCAACTCCCCAAGCTAGGCTACGTTCATTTGCAACACCCATTACGACAATATTCTTATCTTTCAATTGAATTAAGTCTCTCATAAGTACCTCCAGTTATTTTTCTACTATATTATACCTAATATTAGTACCAGTTACTAAATTTATCATAACATATTTGATTTGTTTTGTACTATTCAATTTATCTTTTTAGGAGTTTTGAAAACGATCGTTTTCCCAGAACGTCGCACAGATACTAATGACAGGATTACCGAGAAAAGCGCAAGCGCCTATCACTGCCCCGACAGGCAAATGTGGAATCACGAGGAGGCAGCTCCTCAGCCACCGCAGTGATTCCACATTTGACCCCGAGGGGCAAGGCGCTGGAGCTAGACATATTATGCAGAAATTTTATATACTTTCTTATCCTCAAAAAAAGGGACTTGAGCAATGAAGCTCAAATCCCTTTTTGTACTAGTCTTTCTTTTTTACTTCTGCATCTTTATCATCTAATTTGAATTCGACTGCTACATCGTCAACAATACCTTTTGTAGAGTTTTTAAATTCCTTCAATGTTTCTCCAGCTGCTCTACCTAACTGAGGTAATTTGGCCGGGCCAAAGACGATTAATGCAATGATAAGTATAATTATTAAACCTGGTACGCCGATATTTGGCATGGTATTTCCCCCCATTGTTGTTTATTTATCAATTGGCGAATATGCAATAAGTTGTTGTTATTTAAAAATATAAGGTGTCTTGTATCAATTACACATTATACTCCTTCGTTTCAATTTGTAAATACAAGTGTTACGAATGTTATCACCAGAAAATAACAAACATTCATTTTAAAAACAAATGTGAAAGAAGTGTGTACAAATTGTTAAGCATATGTGTACAAGTTATGAAGGAAGTGTAGTAGAATGAGTGAGGTTGTTTTGTATCACTATTTTTTTGATTACTAAAAATACTAAATCTGCTTTTTTTAAGAGAAAGGAAAAGAAATTTGACACAGTACAATTTGGAAGAAATGAAAATTCTAAATCAAATGCTACTTGCATTATTTATAGTGGCTGATTTTGCATTATTTCTATTCTTCACTAATAACGCCTTTCCATGGTTTGCATTATTAGGCTCAGGAATTGGTCTTTCTATTATCGTTCTATGCTGGACAGGAAATAAACATACATACTTTATTGCCTCTTTACTCGTATTTACTGCTTTATTTTCTATCGTATATAACTGGCAATCAATTGTTCACTAAACAGATTTTTAAAATTCCATATTTACCTAGTTAAGTATATTAATAGACTATTTAATCATTTCAATCAGGAGGTTTTATAATGTCAGAAAAAAATGTTCCAATTTTAGATAAGCGTTCTTCTAGACGTACTTTCATCAAAAATTCTGGATTAACAGTTGGTGGGGTAGTCCTAGGTGGGGCACTTGGATCACTTTTAGGAAAAGATTCCTCTACACAAACTCAAGAAACAGCTGTACACTCCGAAGCCACTGCTTCTAATGCAAACATCGCTTTAATGTACTTTACACCTGATCAGTATCGTATAACGGAGGCTGCTTCTGAGAGAATTTTCCCGAAAGATGAAAACGGTCCCGGAGCGAAAGAATTACTTGTTGCCTATTATATTGACCACCAACTTTCAGGTGCGTGGGGAATGGGATCAAAAGAATATTCATCTGGTCCTTTCTTCCCTGGTGAAGCTACTCAAGGCTATCAAGGTCGTCAAAACCGTCAACAAATCTTCGAAATTGGTTTAAAAGGAATAGAAGATCAAAGCTTAAAAACATATGAAAAGTCTTTCATAGATCTTTCAGAAGAAGAACAAGATGCAATATTATCCGAGTTCGCTGATGGAAACGTGAAGCTTAAAGGAATATCTTCCGCTCACTTCTTCGGAGTCCTAAGAACAGCAACAATTGAAGGTGCTTACGCTGATCCATTATACGGTGGTAATGCAAATATGGAAGGTTGGAAGATGAAAAACTTCCCAGGCCATCAGATGAGCTTTGTTAATATCATTGAAAAAGAATTTACTAAGATTGAACCAATGGCATTAAACTCTCAGCACAAACATTAATAGAATCGTAATAATATAGAGATTGACGATTGAGGAGGAAATAATAATGGTAACAAAATTACCTAAAGTAGATGTTGTCACAATAGGTGTTGGCTGGTCCGCTGGTATCATCGCAGCTGAGCTAACAAAAGAAGGTAAAAAAGTTGTTGGATTAGAACGTGGTAAAGAGAGAAAAACAGAAGATTATTTTATGGCACATGATGAGCTTAGATATGCGGTTCGACATGAAATGATGCAAGATCTTTCAAAAGAAACAATTACTTTCCGTAATAATGATAAAATGCGTTCTCTTCCTATGAGATCTTATGGTTCATTCTTACTTGGTGTCGGTGTTGGTGGTTCTGGAGCACACTGGAATGGTCAAAACTTCCGTTTCCTTCCATATGATTTTGAAATGCGTACAAAAACCATTGAAAAATATGGAGTAGATAAAATACCTGCCGATATGACTATTCAAGACTGGGGTATTACGTATGATGAAATCGAGCCTTACTATGATCAATACGAAAAAATGGCAGGGATTTCTGGGGAAGACAATCCACTAGGTGGAAAACGCTCTAACCCGTTCCCTACTCCAGCGATGAAAAAAACAGAAGCAATGCGTTTATTTGATGATGCTACAAAACGAATGGGTTACCATCCGTATGTACAACCATCTGCCAATCTATCGGAAAATTATACAAACCCAGATGGAATTTCTCGAGCAGCTTGCCAATATTGTGGATTCTGTGAGCGTTTCGGCTGTGAATACGGAGCAAAAGCAGAACCTGGTGTAACTGTACTGCCAGTTGCAAAAGCCACGGGTAACTTTGAAATTCGTCCACATTCTGAAGTACGTCGTATTTTATACTCAAACGGAAAAGCTACAGGTGTTCTATACACAGACTTAATTACTGGAGAAGAATTTGAGCAACCAGCGGATGTTGTCGTATTATCAGGATATGTATTTTCAAACGTTCGTCTTCTATTACTTTCTGGAATTGGACGTCCTTACGATCCAACTACAGGTACAGGAGTTATCGGGAAAAACTATGCTTACCAAATTCGTAAAGGGAGAGCAACTGGATTCTTCGATGATCATAAATTCAACAACTTTGCTGGAGCCGGCGGTTTAGGAATGATTATCGATGACTTTAACGGGGATAACTTCGATCATACTGATTTAGATTTCATTCACGGTGGGATGATTATACTTGGTCAAACAGGACAAAGACCTATTGCAAACAACCAAGTTCCATCGGGTACTAAATCTTGGGGTAAAGATTTTAAAAACGCCTCTTTAAAATATACAAATGCTTCTTTAACTGTAAGTGGTGAAGGTGCTTCTATGGCTTATAAACAGCATTTCCTTGACCTTGATCCTACTTATAACGATGCTTTTGGTGATCCATTAGTACGAATTACTTTTGACTTCGAAGAACAAGATCGTCAATTGACGAAGTTCATGGCTACTAAGTGTGAAGCGATCCTTAAAGAGATGGGTGCTGATCATGTTGATGTTAGTGGAGACCTTGGGCCATACAACGTAGCTGAATATCAATCTACTCATAACACTGGTGGTGTAATTATGGGTGCTGATCCTGAAACTTCTGCAGTAAACAATTACTCTCAAATGTGGGACGTAGAAAATCTATTTGTTGTAGGGGCATCTTCTTTCCCGCAAAATGCTGGATACAACCCAACTGGTACAGTAGGTGCATTATCTTACCGTGCAGCTGAAGGTATTCTTAAGTATATGGAAAAAGGCGGATCTTTAATTTAATAAAAATATAAAATAATAAATCTCTATTAATAGAATTAGCAATCAACTTGAAAAGCTACCAGCCCCCTTACTAGAGGGAACTGGTAGCTTTTTCAATTCTAACTTAATACTTCTTCAATCGAATTTGCCACTCGAATTGTTTGCAGTTTTTTATCAGCTACATATCTAACAGATCCTGCACCACCGATGAAGAATTTAACCGTGTCATTCTCTGTTGCAAATTGATCTAGCTTTGGTAAAAGCTCTGGATTCTCTTCAAATGGAAGCGTAGTTGATGCTGATAATAATACAATGCTAGGTTTTAGCTTTTGGACAAGTGCTTCTATAGAACCAGGAGCTGGTGAAGCACCGACCAATATAACTTTCCAACCTCGCATCATAAATTGAAGCAAAATAATATGCAATGGAATTTCATGATGCTCACTTGGAAGACATGTACCTAATATTAAAGGAGCATCTTCTCTGTATTGATAATTTCTTCGTATTTGCACCAAGAAATCTCGTGTTACCATGCTAGAAACAGACTCTTGATACTCGTCCCATTCCTTTCTTACCCATCTATTCCCTACTTCTTTTAAAAATGGTCTTACTACTTGTGTCAAAAACCTTTCAAGTCCATAATGATTGTATCCTTGTTGCAAAATAAGATTCAGTTCAATCTCATCACAATTCGTTCCTTTTTCGAGTAATTGTAATACATAATCATTAAACCCTTCATAATCCACGCTCTTTGTTTTAAACTCTTGTTTTGGCTCATTTCCGTCTTCTTTTACGAGAATAACAGCTTGTTTAATAGAATATCCTTGCTCGGAGAGTGTTTTTACCTTCAGTAATATATTTACATCTTTTTCACTATATATTCTATAGCCATTATCTAACCTATCTGGCTGAACAAGCTCATACCGTTCTTCCCATTTGCGTATCACTTGCTTAGACAAACCTGTGACATCTGCAACTTGTTGTATATTATAATATCCGCCTGCGCGTGATTGAACCATTTTTTTCACCCTTTCAGCCTATACCTATATTGAGTAGTTTGCGTTTTACATACAACCAGTATAATGTTCACCCACAAAACATTATACAACAATTTGACGAAAAAGTGGATAGTTGTTTATAATAAATAAAATGCCGTATGAAAGGGGTCTCTCCATGTCAAAATTTAACCATTTAACAAAAGCAGCTTTAGAAGGACTATTAGCCGGTATAGTATTGACCTTTTTCTTAAAATTAGTGGAGTATTTGAGTGATTATAAAGTATATACACTTCTATTAAATGTTGACTATATTCCATTCGTCAATCAATTTAATTTCCCTGAAATTGTAGAAGTTTCTTTTCACCTCATTGTATCTATCGTTCTAAGCATATGTCTTTCTATCTTCATAGCCTATTTAAAAATAGAACTTCCAAATAAAGTCCTTCTCTTTTACACAGGCATATCTTTTCTTATTGGATTACTATTGTTCCCAACGACAGCCCTATCCACTCGAACACCACCAATTACGAGTATCCCATCCCTCACTTATTGGTTAGCTGGCCACGTTTTATTTGGTTTAATATTGGCCATTTTATATATTAAGAGAGAGAAATTTGCATCTAAACCCTAAATCGTATAACTTTTTAGAGTTTGTCGTTATACAAACGTTAGACAAACGTTTTTGTTTATGGTATTATTAACATATTAAAATAATGATATGGGATGTGACTACATGTTTTTAGCTTGGAATGAAATCAAAAAAAATAAATTGCGTTTCACCTTAATCATAGGTGTACTGATGTTAGTATCGTATCTGGTGTTTTTCCTCTCCGGACTCGCAACTGGTCTCGCTAGTTTAAACCGTGAAGCCGTAGACAAATGGGATGCAACAGCAATTGTATTAAATGTAGAATCAGATAAGAGCTTACCACAATCTTCTATTACCACCGATGAGTTAAATACAATCAAGGGAAAAGAAACTGCTGTACTTGGACAATTAAATGCCATTGCAACAAGTGGTGAACTAAAACAAAACATTTCCCTTTTCGGTATTAATCCAGATGAATTTATCATGCCCGAAGTAACGGAAGGCGATGTATTTACAAACGAAAATGAAGTCATTGCTAGTGATACCCTACAAGACGATGGATTTAAAATTGGGGATGAACTGGCATTATCTTCTACTGAAGAAAAATTAACTATTGTTGGTTTCACAGATAGTGCACGATTTAACGCTGCTCCAGTTTTATATGGTGAGCTGTCTACCTTCCAAAAAGTGAAGTTTGGCGAAGGTTCAGAAGAAAATAAAGACCAAATCAACGGAATTGTTATACGCGGAGATGACGTTGAATCCATCACTACATCAAATGATGATCTAGAAGTAATTGAAGCGGAAACATTTATCGAAAACCTACCAGGCTATACGGAACAAAGTTTAACATTGAACTTTATGATTTACTTCTTGTTCGCTATTTCATCTGTTATCGTAGCTATTTTCTTATATGTCTTAACCGTGCAAAAAATTAGTATGTTTGGCGTTATGAAAGCACAAGGTATTTCGAATGGATACTTATCTCGTTCTGTTGTTGCTCAGACATTCTTACTCGCTGTAATAGGTGTAGTTGTTGGATTCGGTTTAACATTATTAACTGGTGCATTTTTACCAAGTGCCGTACCAGTTGCTTTTGATATACCTACTATGATTATTTACGGGCTAGTGCTCATTGTTGTTGCCATTCTTGGAGCAGTATTCTCAGTGTTAACGATTGTTAAAATTGACCCGCTTAAAGCGATAGGAGGATAAATACATGGCTATTATTGAATTAAACAAAGCGAAAAAAACATTTGGCTCAGGACATAAACAAGTAGATGCTATGAAGGAAACAGACTTTACCGCTGAAAAAGGAGAGCTCATCGCCATAATTGGGCCCTCTGGATCTGGTAAGAGTACCTTTTTAACAATCGCAGGTGGCTTACAAAGTCCATCTAGCGGTGAAATTATCATTAATGATCAAAATCTTTCTAACATGAATGAAAAATCACGTTCTAAAGTGAGATTAAAAGAAATTGGTTTCATTTTACAAGCATCTAACTTGGTCCCATTTCTAACAGTGGATAATCAAATGAAGTTACTCGACAATGTGAAAAAAGACAATATGACTAAAAAAGAATTAGACAAATTATATGAAGACCTTGGGATCAGTGATTTACGTAAAAAATATCCTGCCGACTTATCCGGTGGTGAACGTCAACGTGTTGCCATTGCTAAAGCCTTATATAGTAAACCTTCCATTATTCTAGCGGATGAACCAACTGCATCTTTAGACTCGGAGCGTGCATATGAAGTTATGGAACTTTTGAAAAAAGAAACGAAGAGCAATGATACAACAACAATTGTCGTAACACATGATATTCGCTTAATCGACTACTGTGACAAAGTATATAAAATGACAGATGGGATTTTAAAACTTCAGGAAAAACAGGAATCCGAAGAGTTGAAAACATCTTAAGTGAAAAAAATCATAGTATGGTTTAGAAAAGATCTTCGCTTACATGATCATCCTGCACTGTGGGAAGCCCCAAATGCTATAGCTATGTATACCAGTTCCAATTGTTGATCATGCAAGTGCAAGGCTACGTGCTCTTGAAACATATAAAGTCATTAAATAAACCACGGGCTTAGAATTTTTAGCTCGTGGTTTATTTATATTTTTCGTAAAATACAATATATTGCATTCATATTTTTTTCAATTTCAATGTATTTTGTGATAAAATGAAACCTTAATTTATTTCGTAATTAAGGAGTGCTTTTAATTGAATATCGAACCATCTATAAAAATGTCTCTTTTTGAACCAGCTATTTTTGGTGATTTAAAAACTGCAGCAGCAACAAAAAAAGCAGCCGGTTTTAAATTATATGATTTAAGTTTAGGAAGTCCTGATCTCCCTCCAGACGAGAGAGCAAGAAAAGTATTGTCCGAACAAAGTTACTTACCACATACATACGGATATACACTAACTGGTACTAAACGATTTTACAATGCAGTTGCTGACTATTACATGCGACGTTGCAATGTTGCACTTAATCCTGAAACAGAGATTGTTCAAACGATGGGTTCACAAGAAGGACTTGTTCACCTACCACTCGCATTTTGTAATGAAGGTGACATCGTATTTACTACCAACCCTGGCTATGTAGCATATGATGCAGGTATTAAACTTGCTGGTGCCAAGCCTTACTATATGGAATTACTAGAAGAAAACAATTTTCTACCAAACTTAGATACAATCCCTGAAGAAATTGCATATAAAGCAAAAATGATGATCTTGAACTTACCGGGAAATCCAGTCCCTGCAATGCCAGATCCTGCATTTTTTGAAAAAGTCGTTGCTTTTGCCAACAAATACAACGTAATTATTCTGCATGATTCCGCTTATTCTGAGTTCTATTTTACAGGAGATTCACCAAGCAGTTTCCTTACCACTCCGGGTGCTATGGAGGTTGGGATGGAAATTAACTCATTATCAAAAAGTTTTAGTCTAGCTGGTACGCGCCTTGCATACATCGTTGGAAATGAGAAAATGATTAGCATAATGAAGCAACTTAAATCAAATTTAGATTTTGGTATCTTTGAGCCAATTCAAGAAGCTGGCATTGTAGCATTAAATAATGCAGAAGAAATTACGGATGGTCTTCGCAAAACCTATACAGAACGTCATCATGTACTTATGGAAGGTTTAACAAATATCGGTTGGAAGGTTGCTCCTTCAAGTGGTGGTATGTTTGTATGGGCGAAATATCCATACGACATGGATGATAAAGAATTTGCTTTTGAAGTAATTAAACAAGTTGGTGTTGTTATGGTTCCAGGTACTGTATTTGGATCAGCTGGAGCAGGATACGTTCGTGTTGCGCTTGTGCAAGAGGTAGAAGTGCTTAAAAATGCGGTAGAACAATTAAAGAAACTAAAATTTTAATAGATATTCCTCATTACCTGATACCCTTTTAACAATAGGTATCAGGTATTATTTTAACCAACGAAAAAACCACTCATGCCATCATGAACGGTTAATTTGATATAAATTTTTACCCGCTTTTTTCACTTCATACATTGCCTCATCCGCTGATTTTATAATAGAAGTAGCAATTGTACCAGTTGTAGTAGAATAGGCGACACCGATACTTGTCGTAATTCTTACATCTGTTTTTTGAATTGACCAAGGCGCTTCCATAACTTGATGAATTTTGTTTACTGCAGCAACAATATCCTCTTCCTTTTCAACTTGTGTCAAAAGTGCGATGAATTCGTCGCCACCAAGTCTTGCTACAACATCTTCTTCTCTAAAAGTAGATTTTAATCGGTCGCTGAATTCTTGAATCACAGAATCTCCAATTTCATGACCAAAACTATCGTTTATATTTTTAAAATCATCAATATCTAAAAGAATAACTGCAAAACTAGTGTCTTTTTCTTCTTGGCATTCTATAACCTTTGAAAGATGTATTTTAAAATATCGACGGTTTGGCAACCCAGTCAACGAATCGTGATAAGCAAAATATTGTAACTGTTCTTCTTTCTCTTTTTGAAGCGTCATATCTCTTGCAATCATTAGCATATGTTGAAAGTTTCTTTGTTCATCAAACACTGGATTCCCATTAATCTCAGTCCAAATCCATCCTCGCTCCGCGTGTTTTGCTTTTAAATGTACTGTATATGATTTTCCATCAAGAACTGATTGGTTAAATTGTTGTTCTAATATCTCAATATCATCTGAGTGTATGTTGAAAAAAGCTGGTTTTTCGCCTATACTTTCATTATTAAATCCAAATACTTCTTTACTCGAGGGGGAAACATATAAGTATTCTTTTCTTTTATTCATCAATATAACTACATCTTGTACATTTTCTGCAATAATTTGAAACCTCTTTTGACTTTCAATATATTTACCTACTAATTTATCCAACTCTCTCATGTCTTTCACTACAGCAAAAATTCCTGTGATTTCATTATTTAGCTTGATGGGTGTAAGTTTTATTAAGCAACCCACTCTTTCACCTGTCTTATCCAAAAAATTCAACCGGTAATCTTTATACGTTCCTTCCAGTGAAAGCCTAAGACATTTCCTTGCACTTTCACGATCTGCAGGGTCTACATAGTCAATAAAGTTTACTCCAATCATCTCTTCCATCGAGTAGCCACTTATTTGTTCGACAGTAAAATTACCACCTAAAATATTGCCGTTTAAATCAACTGTAAATATAGCATCTGTATTATAGTCAAATAATGATTGATACTCCGATTGAGTAATTTTCACATTCGTAATATCTTTTATGATTCCTACTATATGCGTGCATATAGCCTCGCTATTTAATATGGGTGTTAATGTAGTTTCGCCAAATATCCGCTCTCCTGTATTTGTGATAAAGATATTTTCAAAAACAACTATTTCTTTGCTTTTTAAAACTTGATTGAACTGCAGCTCTATATTATTTAATATATTCTGACCATTAAATTCTGGGGTTTTCTTACCTATATCATTTTCATTAAGGTCTAGTTTCTCCATTACAGCTCTATTTAAAAATTCACAATAACAAGTATCTCCCTCTACTCTTACAATATAAACCATTTCTTGTATACCGTCCATCAATGCTTTTACTAAAGAAAGCTTAGCTTTTGACATACTCAATCAACTCCGAATGTTAGTAATGTTACCTTTATTTAAACATATTTTTTACATATTAGCGAATTGAAAAAGACCAAGGAACTTAGGCAAACATGCCCTAGTTTTCACTTGATCCCATTCTCTTAGCTTTTGGATGTATGAGTGCAAATTTCTCCCATCTTTTGCTTTTCCATCTAAAATACATAATAATTGCACGAGTCCATTCATCTGCAGCAATCGCAAGCCAAATACCTGGCAACCCCAAATCTAATACGAAAACTAACAAGTAACCTAATGGTAAACTCATCATAACCATCGATAATGCTCCAATAGCTACAGGAAAACTAGCATCACCGGCTGCTCTTAAAGAGTTTATAATCACGATATTCATCGTGCGGCCCGTTTCAAGTAACAAGCTTAGTACTAATACAGATGCTCCAATTTTAATAATTTGCTCATTATCCGTAAATAAACTCATTAATGGTATACGGAAAATCGTTACTATCGCAACCATAACTAATGTGAAAACTAGCGCTCGTTTCACACTGAACCAAACTGCCTTATACGCTTCTTCCGTTTCACTCGCTCCTACAAATCTACCTACAATAATTGCCGTTCCCATTCCAATAGCGATGGCAAATAAATAAGTAAACATCGATATATTTACTGCATATTGCCTTGCCGCTAAGGACTCTGCTCCTAAATACGTTGCATAGTATAAGAATACAATTTGGCAGCCTTGATATAAAATTTGTTCAAATGCAGAAGGTAATCCAATTTGTAGAATCTTACGAATATACTCTTTGGAAATCGTAAAATAATACTCTACTTTCACGCGATATTCCATCACTTGATAAAGTAACCAGAAGAATACAAGTAAAGCTACAAAGCGGCTAACAACTGATGAAATAGCTGCTCCTTGCACACCTAATTGCGGGAAACCAAAGTTTCCAAATATTAATAAGTAATTTCCGATAACATGAATAATGTTCATACCTAAGGAAACAAACATCGTCTGCTTTGTATACCCATGAACACGGATAATAGCAGCCAATGCATTTATAACAGCTTGAAGGAAAATTGCTCCACCTACAATTGATAAATATTGATGTGCATGAGCTAGTACTTCGCCTTCTAAATTCATCGCTGACATGATGCTTTTCGAAAATAAAACGAATCCAATACTTAAAACAATGCCGACCCCTAGATTCAATGTCACTGCTAATCCAGAAATCTTCGAAGCTTCGATATAACGTTTAGAACCCAAATACTGCGAGACAACAATCGCTGCTCCGTTTCCAACTACTTCTAATATTAATATAGCAATATGAATATACTGATTCGCTGCTCCCACACCAGATACTGCATCATCTGAGAGTGCACTCAGCATGAACGTATCCGCAATTCCCATTAGCATAAATAAAAATACTTCTAAAAAAATAGGCCAAGTTAAATGAAAGAGGCTTAACTTCTCTCCCAAATCTTTCTTCTTACTAATCGCCACTAAAATTCCTTCTTTACATTGATTTTAACTAGAGAAGTCTTACCACAGAATGGATATTCCCACTATAGTTTAGTTGCTCTCTCTTGCTTGTTTTCAAACGAAATATTTATACTTAACGAATAGACAAGGAGGATTCTCATGTATATATATTTAACATCTGGCACACCTGATTTCATGCAATCATTAGAATTGGAACATCCAAAAGAAAAAATGTTTTTTTTACAAGGTGAAGACAATACTGTACTACTTCATGAAACAGTAGAATCAACTATTTTTGAATCCCCAAGAAAATATGAAATACTCGATCAATCTGGAGAACTTCACAGCAAAGGTTTCTTTGTCTTTAATAACATCCCAGTTACAGATGAAGGTAGACCGATCTTCGAACAGCGTTTTCAAAACCGTGCACGCGCAATTGAAAATGAACCAGGTTTTGTTGCAATTCGTGTCATGAGACCATTAAATTCCGATACATATATTATTTTGACAGAGTGGTCTGAAGAAAGTGCATTTAAAGCTTGGCAATCTTCGCAAGCGTATAATACAGCGCATAAAAAACGCGGTACAGATGAGGGAATAGACAAACGCCCCAATATTTTCGCAGGCCCTACCTATGTAAAAACATATACTGGTTTATAAATAATTAGAAAAGCGGAAGCGCCTATCTCTGCCCCGACAGGCAAATGGGGAATCGCGAGGAGGCAGCTCCTCAGCCACCGCAGTGATTCCCCATTTGCCTGTCGGGGCAAGGCGCTGGAGCTAGACATATTATGCAGAAATTTTATATACTTTCTCAAATAAGAAGAAAAGCGGCTATCCAGTAGAGGATAGCCACTTAATTTTTATATTTTAATTAGAAATCCTACTATATGTTATTCAATGCCAACTTGTTTATGAATATATACTTTCAATGAATCTTCCGAAAGTTCCAGTTCATTAATGAGAAGACTATTTTTAATGTAAGCTAATTTGTTTCTTTCCACCGCATCGGATTGAATGTGTAGAATATTGTCAATATGAAGAATTCCTTCATTTGTGATTCTTTGCTTGCCATCTTCTTTGGTAACATTAACCATACCCTTACCTTTTAATTCTTCGTTTATTGTTGCAAACTCTTCACTTGCATTCAATGCCTGTTCCAATTCCATCCTAGCATCTTCCGACTCTTCAAGAAAATTATAAATATAATAAGACAGTAGTGTTTGTTCTTTTCTTGTTAGTTTTTCCATTATTATAAGCCTCCTCTAATTTACTTTATTCACCAGAATCCTTCTTCATGCATACAACTAACTATTATTTTAACATAAAAAAATGACTCGAACCTCTTTTAAGTTCGAGTCAACGTATATTTTTATCATAAAACTTTTTGAATATCTTTTTTAAATGACTCTGGATTGTCAGTTGGAGCGTATCGTTCTACTAAATTTCCTTCTTTATCTACAAGGAATTTTGTAAAATTCCATTTGATACTATTTGATAAAAAGCCTTTACTATGCGAAGTCAAATAATCAAATAAAGGATGTGCATCCTTGCCATTTAATTTTACCAACTCATGCATCGGAAATGACACTCCGTAACTTAGGCGACAAGCCTCTGCAGCATCCTCTGCACTACCAGACTCTTGCTTAAATTGGTTGGAAGGGAATCCAAGTACCATTAACCCTTGATCTTTGTACTCATTATATAACTTTTCTAACCCATCAAATTGGCCACTAAGTCCACATTTCGTAGCCGTGTTAACGATTAGCATTGGTTTTCCTTTGTACTCGCTTAAATCATATTCCACACCGTTAGAATTTTTCACTTTAATATCATAAATACTCATTTCAATCACTCCTTCAATTTTCATTAGTCTATCTGCCCTAAAAACGAATTTAAATCTTTCAAATTAGACATAAGTGTTTCAGCGTTTAGTTCTAAAAAATTGCAGTTGATAACTTTCTGGATGATCGCTTTTTCTATTAACTTTTCTTCATTTTTTGCTTTTTCTGTTAATGAAATGATAAATGAACGTTTATCTATTTCAGACTGTCTCTTATCAAGCCATCCTCGATCGATCATTCGAGTAATGATAGGATTCAAAGTTCCTATCCCAAGCTCCAATCGATTCCCAATATCCTTTGCAAGCAAGTGATCTTCGTCCCACAGCGTTAATAATACTAAGTACTGCGTAAATGTTAATTGAAATGGTTCCAAAGTACGTGCATATATCTTTGCAAAGTTACTGGAAGCTTTGTATACTTCAAAACATAATTGTTGATCTAGTTTTGATGGAGTGTTCATGTTTTATCTACACCTACATATTTATTTATTTTACAATATTCTCTTCACGAGATAATACATCGCTCCCGATCTATATATATTACATTAAACTATATCGTTCACGATGTAAAGAAAGGAGATTTACACTCCTTAACAATGTACCTGTTTTTGTTTCCCTATATTTCCTCTATCTTAAATGTAAATTGATTTTCCGAATGGAATTCTCCTTCTAGAAAAGTTCGTTCCACGAAAGTTATATTATCCGCTTGATCAATGAGCAAAACAGTCGATGATCGCGTACCATAATTCGGAATCTTAATAAACAATGGGGATAGTAGTCTCTCCATCTCCAAGCCAACTCCCGTATTGGGAAGTTCCTCGTCATTAGCCTTTGATTGATCTGAAATAATATTAAATAATGAATCTAATTGTAGCTCGCCTAAGGATGAATGGGCATAATCCCCAAGTCTCTTCTTACCCTTTTCCACTTTTGGCCATGGTGTATTCAGTGTATGATTGCTCAAACTATGCGTGCCTGAAAAAATTTCATTTGTTTCATCTAAAATACTATTGTAGTGAAATAATTGATTCCCATCCCCAATAACTATATTATAACCACCATAACTTTCTTTATTTCCAGCAAGTTTTTGAATGAAATCTACAGGATTATCTTCATTCGCCAAAAAATCACGAACAATGTCACCACGAGAAAAACGCCCTGTCTCCATAAGCCTAGGATCACGATAATTTGTTAATGCTGCAAAACGTCCACCTTTCGTTACTCCAAGCCAAGTGCCCATCTGTAACAAATCACGACCTGCCAAAATAGTAGGATGATCCTCCCAAAAATCCGCTGTAGCAGTTGGGCGTTCATAAAACTCGTCCCGATTCGCTACCACAATTAGCTTATAAACTGGATGATTTTGAAAATGAAAATTCACTAAACACATGCATGTCTACCCCTTTTTTTAAAAGTAAATAAATTTCTTCCATCATAACATATCTTTTCGAGACAATTGACAGGTCTTTTTAATCCACAATAAAGGGATTATTTCATCTAATAACGAACTAGTAATATATATGCGCCACTACAAATTACTAACTTAATGGAGGAATTTGATGTCACATCTTTTAATAGATCACCTTGGTAGACAAGTGAATACTGTCCATTCGCCAAAGCGAATCATCTCTATATGCCCAGCCATTACAGAAACTCTCTTTTCACTAGGGCTAGAAAATGAAATTATTGGTCGCACTAAATACTGTATTTTCCCTAAAGGAGTAGTAGAAAACGTTCAAGTTGTTGGGGGAACTAAACAAGTAAACCTAGAGATGATACGTGAATTACAACCTGATCTCATCCTTGCTGAAAAAGAAGAAAATACAGAAGAGATTGTGCATGCACTTGAAAAGATTGCACCTGTATTTGTCTTGGAAGTACAGTCAATTGAGGATGCTTTTCGCTTTATTCAAACACTTGGTTTTCTTACAAATAGGGAACAGAAGGCTGAGCAAATCATATCTACCTGCAAATCATCTTTCCCTATCTTCACACAAGTACAGAATGGAAATGCTGCTTATGTAATTTGGAGAAAGCCATATATGGTTGTCGGTGGGACTACTTATATCAATGACGTCTTACATACACTGGGTTTCAACAATCCCTTTGAAAAAGATGGAGCTCGGTATCCTGCGGTAACGAAAGAAGAGTTTATAGATGCAAATCTTGATGTGCTTTTTTTAGCCTCCGAACCATTTCCTTTTAAAGAAAAATATATAGCTGAATTTCAGGCCTTTCTCCCGAATACTAAAGTTGTTTTAGTAGATGGGGAAATGTTTTGGTATGGATCGAAGATGATTACAGCGGGGCCGTATTTAAAAGAATTAATGGAAATGATATAGAATAAAAAAGGATTAAGAGAATCGTCGCTATATGTGCGATGATTCTCTTAATCCTTTTTATACATACTGAGTGTACTATGAATTTTTATATTAACTTTTGTTTTCTAATGAAATAACCTCTAACTGTTTCTTCACTTCCATCATGTCAGATAAAATTCCCTTAACATTACTTGCATGTAGTAAATATGTTTTTGCCATTTCATAAGTTATTGCGCCACTTCTCTTTGCTTGAAGAACTTCCATTTCGTAATTTTCTAATAAACCTTCCACTTGCGTTCTATACTCTCTAATACTGTTCATGTGGTCACTTACCTCTTATTTTCTATATTATTCTTGATGTAAATTATGTATTCCCGATTTTTACTTTCTAAAACCTATAAATGAAAAAGAAAAGCACAAGCAGTTTTTGCTCCTTCATAAGCAAAAAAAACGCTTATTAAGCCACTTTCATGACTTAATAAAACGCTTTTTAATAGAAGTTTAGATATTCAAAGAACTAGAGAAATTATACTAATTGTTTAGAAAGTTTACCAGCTACTGCTTTTACTTTTTCTAAACCTTCTGCAATGATTGCTTCTGCTTTGTCTGGAGTAGCATTGTGACCTTCAATGATTACTTCATCAATGATTTCCATACCGAATACGCCACCTACTACATTTTTAATGTAGTTTACTGCCATTTCCATTGGTGCTGCTTCTGGAGATGAGTAGATACCACCACGTGCGTTTAAAATAATTGCTTTTTTATCAGTCATTAATTGCACTAGTTGTCCTTCTTCGTTGTACTTAAATGAATAACCAGCTTGGTAAGTATAGTCAATGAAAGTTTGTAATGGTGCTGGAATTGTTAAGTTCCATAATGGGAATGCGAATACTACTAAATCAGCAGCAGTTAAAGCGTCCATTGCTTTTTGTTTCGCTGCTAATAGACGAGCTTCAAGGTCTGTTAACTCTTCACCATTTTGTACTTTACCAAACGCGTTGAAAAGATCTTGACCAAAATAAGGCATATCTTCTGCAAATACGTCAAAAGTTGTTACGTTTGAACCTTCTATGTTTTCCATAAATGTTTCATACATTTTGCTTGAAATTGCTTCTGTTGCTGGGCGGTTGTTTGCTTTTACTACTAATATGTTCATTTGTAATTCCTCCAATTATTCTTAAGTCCTAGTTATGATAACAGATACATGTTTGTGTTGTAAAATACTTCGAATTCAAACTATCTTCTTTTTATTAATTAATGTCACAGATTATACACAATTAACAAATTCATAATTATGGTTATACCTTCACGATAGAAAACAAAAAAATGTTGCAATTAATATATAAGTGAAATATTATATAAGTAGATGGTTATATAATGATTTTAAGAACTAGAGATTGCCAATCACAATCGAAAAATGGAGGTTTATACTTTGTCACCAATAATTTTAGCATCAACTATTTTCATCGTAACCCTCATTTTCGTTATCTGGCAGCCAAGAGGATTGAATATCGGTTGGTCTGCTTGCGGAGGAGCTGTTATTGCATTATTAGTAGGAGTTGTAGGATTTAGTGATGTCAAAGAAGTAATAGATATTACTTGGAACGCAACACTATCTTTTATTGCCATTATACTTATTTCTTTAATATTAGATGAAATTGGATTATTCGAATGGGCCGCTCTACATATGGCAAGGGCTGCAAAAAGTAACGGGATTAAAATGTTTGTTTATGTCAGTATTTTAGGAGCCGTTGTCGCTGCCTTTTTTGCCAATGATGGAGCTGCATTAATATTGACACCTATCGTACTAGCGATGGTTCGTAATTTGAATTTCAATGAAAAAATGATCTTCCCATTTATTATGGCGAGTGGGTTTATAGCAGATACTACATCGCTACCATTCGTCGTTAGTAATCTTGTGAACATTGTTTCAGCTGATTTCTTTGATATCGGTTTCGTGGAATATGCAAAACGCATGGTTATTCCTAATATATTTTCACTGATTGCAACTATTAGCGTTTTACTATTTTATTTTAGAAAAAGCATTCCGAGGACTTATGATTTATCTAAGTTACGAGAACCAAAAGAAGCTATTAAAGATATAAAAATGTTCCATCTTTCGTGGTATGTGCTCGCTATTTTGGTTATTGGTTACTTTAGTAGTGAATTCATAAATGTTCCTGTTTCAATTGTAGCTGGAGTAATAGCGATATTCTTCATAATAATGGCAAGAAGAAGCCAAGTTGTCGATACTAAAACTGTTATCAAAGGAGCTCCATGGAATATTGTATTTTTCTCCATTGGTATGTATGTTGTCGTATACGGACTTGGAAATGCAGGTCTAACATCGGCATTAGCTGGCGTTATTGAGATAGGTGCAGAACAAGGGTTATTTGTTGCTACCATGTCAATGGGCTTCATAGCAGCATTCCTATCATCCATTATGAATAACATGCCTACTGTGATGATTGATGCATTAGCTATTGCAGAAACGAATACTTCTGGAACCATCCGTGAAGCGCTTATTTATGCCAATATCATCGGATCTGACTTAGGTCCAAAAATCACACCTATCGGATCACTTGCAACGTTAGTATGGCTCCATGTATTGTCCCAAAAAGGCGTGAAAATTTCTTGGGGAACGTATTTTAAAACGGGTATTGTCCTAACCGTACCAATCTTATTCATTACATTATTTGGACTTTATATTTCATTATTATTATTCTAAAGGAGATTAAAAACATGACAAAAAAAACACTCTACTTCTTATGTACAGGAAATTCTTGCAGAAGCCAAATGGCAGAAGGTTTGGGAAAAAAATATTTAGGTGATGAGTGGGAAGTTCTAAGTGCAGGTATTGAAGCACATGGTTTAAACCCTAACGCGATCAAAGCGATGAATGAAATTGATATCGATATTTCTAACCATACTTCAGATGTTATTGACATGGAAACGTTAAATAATGCGGATTTTGTCGTGACACTTTGTGGGGATGCAGCGGATAAATGTCCAATGACACCACCTCACGTAAAGCGCGATCATTGGGGCTTTGACGACCCTGCAAAAGCAGTAGGAACCGACGCTGAAAAATGGGCAACCTTCCAACGAGTTCGTGATGAAATCGGCAACAGAATTAAGCATTTTAGTGACACAGGCGAATGATAGAATTAAACTACCGAGAGAATATTCTCTCGGTAGTTTTTTTATACAGAATCAATAATGCTTGAAACGAAAAATTTACTTATCTAGTTTTACTCGTTGTAGACGTAGTGCATTCAGTACAACTGACACTGAGCTAAATGCCATTGCAGCACCAGCAACCCAGGGTGCAAGTAAGCCTACTGCCGCTATCGGAATCCCCAATGCGTTATAAGCAAAAGCCCAAAATAGATTTTGCTTAATATTTCTCATCGTTTTGCGACTCATAATAATTGCGTCCGCTATGCTATTCAAGTCTCCTCGAATTAACGTAATATCTGCCGCTTCCATGGCGACGTCTGTTCCTGTTCCAATCGCCATTCCGATATCAGCAACTGCTAGTGCAGGTGCGTCGTTAATACCATCACCAACCATTGCAACCTTCTTACCGATTGCTTGAAGTTTTTTCACTTGCTCCGCTTTGCCTTCCGGAAGTACTTCTGCAATAACATGGTTAATGCCAACTTCTTTGCTGATTGCAGTAGCTGTACGTTGGTTATCACCTGTCATCATGATCACTTCAATATTCATTTCTTGTAAACGCTTGATGGCTTTTTTAGAAGTTTCTTTGATCGTATCAGCTACCGCAATTAGCCCAGCATATTGGCCATCAATACTTGCGAGCATCGCAGTTTTCCCATTGGCCTCTAATTCTTCCATTACAGGGAGGATTTTAGAAATATCAATCTGATACTGATTCATCAGCTTCCGAGTACCTACAAGTATTTCTTTTTGATTCACGATCGTTTTAACTCCATATCCAGGGACTGCTTCGAATTTTTGAACCGCCTTAAGCGATATACCTCGTTCTTGAATACCTTGAACAATCGCTTCTGCAAGTGGATGTTCTGATTGTTTTTCAGCTGCTCCTATGAGAGAGAGGAACTCTTCTTCATCGGCTCCATTTGCTACACGTACATCCGTTAATACTGGTTTACCATTTGTAACCGTTCCTGTTTTATCTACAACTACTGTATCGATACGGTGCGTCGTTTCCAGATGTTCTCCGCCTTTAAACAAGATTCCAAACTCTGCTGCACGACCAGACCCAGCCATAATCGAAGTAGGTGTCGCAAGTCCTAGTGCGCATGGACAGGCAATAACTAGAACCGCAATCAGAGCTTCCAGTGCTTGCGTTATTTCTCCAGGACTTACCCAAATAATCCATACTAAAAACGTGATAATAGCAATTCCAATGACAATCGGTACAAACACACCTGAGATTTTGTCAGCAAGCCTCTGTATAGGTGCTTTAGAGCCTTGAGCATCTTCCACCACTTTAATAATTTGAGAAAGTGCAGTGTCTCTTCCAATTTTCGTTGCTTTCATTTTTATAAAACCATTTTTATTAATCGTGGAACCGAATAGTGAATCTCCAATTGTTTTATCTACAGGAATACTTTCACCTGTTAGCATAGCCTCGTCCACCGCAGTGTCTCCTTCTAAGACCTCCCCGTCTACCGGGATCTTTTCTCCAGGCTTCACTAAAATAATATCTCCTGCGATAACTTCTTCAATTGGGATTTCTAATTCCGTTTCATTTCTAATAACTAATGCTGTTTTAGCCTGTAATCCCATCAGTTTCTTGATAGCTTCTGATGAACGTCCTTTCGCTTTTGCCTCGAAAAGCTTACCTAATATTATAAGTGTAATTAGGACCGAACTGGTTTCAAAGTACAGCTGTGCTGTGTGATGCTCCTGAGTGGTAATGATGGCTTGATAGACACTGTAAAAATATGCAGCGGATGTTCCCATTACGACGAGCACATCCATATTGACACTTTTATTTCGCAGCGCTTTATAAGCACTTACATAAAACTGCTTACCAATAATAAACTGAACAGGTGTTGCCAGAGCCATTTGCACCCATGGATTCATGAGAAATTCGGGCATATAAATAAACGAAGTAAAAGAAAAATGTCCTACCATGGTCCACAATAGTGGAAACGACAAAATAGCGGCGATGATAAATTTTTTCTTTTGCTTTTGTATCGCTTCCTCTCGGTAATCTACCGCTTCTTTATCGTTATCTTTAATATGTGCCTCGTATCCTAACTTTTCTACTCGACTAATAATATCCGTAATGGAAATTTGAGATGGATTATATTCAATCGTTGCATTTTCGAGCGCCAAGTTAACATTGGCAAAAGTAACACCTTCTAACTTGTTTAGTCCCTTTTCAATTCTCATTGCACAGGATGCACAAGTCATCCCTGTAATATCAAACTCTTTTTTCTCCTTGGCAATGCCATACCCAAGATCTTGAATTTTCTTTTCAAAGTCTTTTTCACTTAACTTTTCAGGATCGTATTTAATCAATGATTTTTCAAGCGCTAAGTTGACGTTGGCTTCTTCCACACCATCCATTTTATTTAAACCCTTTTCTATTCTTGTTGCACAGGCTGCACATGTCATACCTGTAATTTGTAGGCTTGTTTCTTTTATTTCACTACTCATTTCATTTTCACCTCTCCTTTACATACGCTCCGGGGGTATAAAAAATTGCAAGAAAGAGAGTGCTTAATTAGCACTCTTCCTAACTGATTTATTCTACATCGTATCCCTGATCATCAATTGCTTCTTTAATTTCTTCTAGAGTTACTTTTTCTTGATTAAAGGCTACGTCCACTTTACCTGACTCTAAGTGAACCTTCACTTGATTAACGCCATTTAATTTTCCCACGCTACCTTCAACTGCACTCACACAATGACCACACGACATTCCACTTACATTCAATAGTACGTTTTCCATTTTTTCATTCCTCCTATTATTTTTTCATTAGTTTTTGAATCGTAATTAACAATTCGTCCAGAACCTCTTCATCGCCCTCAGCCAATCGATCAACTACACATCCCTTTAAATGGCCTTGTAAAAGAACTTTCGCTACACTGTTCAAAGCTGATTGGGTGGCAGAAAGCTGGGTGATAATATCATCACAATATATATCCTTATCTACCATCCCTTTAATTCCACGAATTTGACCTTCTATTCGATTTAATCTATTTGTTAAATCTTTTTTAACATGCTCAGGATGATGACTTTTTCTACAAGACAAGTTAGGAACGTCAGTATTATGCACAGTATCTTCTGTTATATTATCCATTTAACAGACCTCCTCTTCTATATATTTATAATAAAGTACCCTTAGGGGGTATGTAAAGGGAAATGAATTCATTACTAGGAAATATATAAATAGGCTTGTCTCATTTTAGAGAACAAGCCTATTTTTATTCGTTAAAATTGGAAGGGATTTGCGCTATTACATAGGCACCAGTCCACTTTTGTGTCGATAAGATCTAATTTCTTTATTTCCGCCAAAAAGTTGAACAGTCTACCTTATCCAACATATTAAACTCGATCATTTTCTCCAGTAATGAGAAATCAACCGGACTATCCCACGGGATACGCACCAACTGCTTAGTATGATCATATCCAACCTGCACAATTTCATCCGAAAAATGATTAATCCCTGCACTTTCAGGGGCAACAGCCAAGTGTTTTTTAGCTATGCTAAAGCCAATAATATATGTGCCATGATCGGTAAACATAGGCTGATTCCACGCAATTTTCGGCTCTAAATTTGTAAATTTCCTAGTCACCCAAGCCAATACTTCTTCCGTTCGGTCCCGATGTTGCGGGTTATCAATCTTTGCTAAGTATTCTGTAAAAACTTCCATGTCATTCTCTCCTAAAATTAGTTTTGTCCTTGCGTCTAAAACAAGCATGAAAACTCAATGATGAATACAGTTTTTCTGCTGATTCATTTGTTGAAACAACCGCTAAATATAACTGTTCCAAATCTTCTATACTTTCTGCTTTCTTTATTGCTTCTTCCATTAAAACCTTCCCAATTCCAAAACCCCATTTGGAGGGTGAAACGTAGGTAAAAGAGGACTTCGATTGAACATGTCAGTACCCGACTTTGTTGTCATTTAACAAACAACTGTTCAGTTTCAACAAAATCGGGTATTGAATAGATTGTTTGCTACTTTGCTTTTCTGTCGCGATACATAATCAAAGTAATTACATTTAATATGATAGTAACGATGAGAAGAATTGCTGAGGCGAACGCAACAGCATACATTGTGTCCATAAGAGCAACCCAATCCTCAACCGTTACCTTATGATAGGTATAAAAGATCTGGAAACATAGCGAAATAGCACAAGCACTGATGCTCATAATGGAAAGAACCACCCAATTCCCACGGTCATGCTTCTTATATCGTATGTAAGTAACAATAGGAAGCATCCAAGCAATTAGTCCAAGCACGAGGCTACCAAGATTAAGCAAACTAATCATATCTAAACCCCTTTGTATTTTTTGTTTCTTCCCTCTTGTTCAACTGTGACCTTTGATAAAAGATTGATTATTTCGGAAAGCGAATCTTATAGTGATAGGTAAGCCTTTGAAGTTATCTCCAGCTTTTCCCCCACTTCACACCGTACGTGAGACTTTCACCTCATACGGCGTTCCAACTAATC
>NZ_QKZI01000006.1 GCF_003254155.1 Psychrobacillus insolitus
AAGAAGCAAGCTTCTTCATCATTCGCTCGACTTGCATGTATTAGGCATGCCGCCAGCGTTCGTCCTGAGCCAGGATCAAACTCTCCATAATAGTTGAGTATAAAACTCAACAAATTAGAACTAGTTTAAAAGCTCATTTTGTTTTGCTGGCATCATCATTAAATGATGTCAAAAATGTTTTGCTATCGAGCTAACCAAAGTTAGTCAATAAGCTGTATTTCTTAACGTTTTGCATGTTCAGTTTTCAATGTTCATGTTTGTTTCTGTTTGTTTCTGTTTGTTTAATTTGTCGTTTTGTTTTGACGACTTTTATATCTTAACATCTTTTAAACATGAATGTCAACACTAAATCATAAAATTTATTAGAACGACTAGAAAGGTGCGAGAATACTCATGAAAAAAAGGCTATTATTTATTATGACGCCGCTACTGTTATTAACTCTTTTCTTTATTATCCCTCAAAATTTTCCATCCTTATTACCCGTTTTTAAAATAACTGAAAAACCAACGATTATCTCTAAAGGCACTCACGGAGTAACAGTAACAATTGATTTAACTTTTGGAAAAGAAGATATTGAGGGTTTAATTAAAAGCCTTGAAACACCCTATCCTCATTTTTTTATGAGTAATGATTGGATTGAACGTTCTGACTCTCTAATTGAGTTAATGAAAGAGAAGAATATTCCAATTGGGCTATTAGGGCAAGATGGAGCTTCTTATATAGAGAATCCCACTTTATTCAAAAAAGAAATAGAAAGGTTTGAAGGTTCTATTGGTAGAGCTCCTCAATGGTTCCGTACAAGGGATTATGAATTCCCTGTCGAATTACAAGAAACAGCTTGGAAGTATGAGGTTAATTTACTTGGCTCTAGTAAATACTGGATAGAAGGTGAGACTAACCCTAAACTTCAACAAGGTGAAATATTGAGTATCCCACTCCATCAAGATGAAAGAATTGATATAAATCAAATTACTCAGTTACTAAAATCAGACAGTTATCTCACGATTGAGCAAAACATATTTGGACTTAAAATAAAAACGAAAACACTTCCTAATTAAAATAAAAAGCTGCTCCGACAGTTTCGTCAGAGCAGCCTTTTTTTATTTCGATTTTACAGCCGCGGTTTCTCTTCTAGCTTTTCTGCGTGCTTCTAATTTTAGTCGATCCTCATCTGATTTTGCATTGTATTTTGGTAAAGCTAATAATTGATATGCATTAACTGCAAGAATCGGGAATAATAATAACGCAACCCAGCTATCTACATTATCTGCATTAACCATTAATACAGGTAACCACTCTAAAGTCGATACTACGATCATGAAAAACAGTGCAGAAATAAGTGCATGTTTTTTTGTCATATTTGCTTTTACAATTGCAACAACTACCGCTGTTAGAATTAAAACCGCGAGTAAAATGGCATATAGCCAAACTTGTCCAGTTGTTTCCGCATTTGGTTTGAAACGGAACATAATCAAATCAATAATTACGATTGCAATGATTAATAGTTGTACCCAATTCCATAAAGTAAGCGTTTTGAAAATATTTACTCCCATTTGATGAATAGTTAAGTAAGCGAAAAAGCCCATTTGAGTAATCACACTAATTGTGAAACCCATTACAATCATAAAAGCAAAGGCAGCAAAAAATTCACCCCATTGTCCAGTCTCAAAATATATTGCGAAAGCATCATCCCACCGTATAAATAAACCTAAAACACCAGTGATAATTCCTCCTATCAACATAGCATTTAGAAAAAATTTGAACCAATTTCGTATAGTCACAACAAATATTCCTCCATATCTTACTATTTCCTCTTTAAATTGTAACAACCAATTGCGAAAAAATCTATTTCTTCCTTAGTACTATACATATTTTCGCAATAAATGTGAACATTAAACGAAAGGAAGGTGATGAATTTGAAGCATTTTATCCTCATTTTGTTGACCATTGTCTTACTCGCCAGTTGTAATACCCCTACTTCGACTCCCTCTTATGAGGAAAACAAAAAAATGATGATTGATGCTTTGCAAACAGAGGACGGCAAAAAGGCAATAAGAAAACTTTTGGAGGACCCGGAATTTAAAAGCCTTTTAGTAATTGACAGTGAGCAAGTCAAAAAGTCCGTCGAACAAACTATGTTGTCTAAAGAAGCAGAGGCTTTTTGGAAAGAGATGTACCAAGATCCTAAGTTCTCCGAAACAATGGCAAAAAGTATGTTAAAACAACAAGAAGATATAATGAAATCCCTTATGAAAGACCCGACGTATCTTAGTGATTTAGAAAGCTTTTTCGGACAAAAAGAGATGACAAAAGAATTAGAAAAAATATTGAAATCTGCTGATATGCGGAAAGAGATGCAAAAAGTAGTCGAAGAAACGATTCAAAGTCCTTTGATGCAAACAAAATGGCAGGAACTTATCTTAAAATCTGGCGGGCAATCAGCAAGTGAAAGTGGTGCTTCTGGTAAAAAATCAGAAGAGGAGACAAAAAAAGAAGAGACAAAATAAGGCCGCTCCATTTAGGAAACGGCCTTTCTTTTATGCTTTTTCTATTACTTTTTGAGCGATCTCCAAATAAATTTTGCCTGTTTCATGGCTTTCTGCATATACAGATGGAGCAAAATCGATATCGTTCCAATCAGGTTGCCCTAGTGGTAATTGTCCTAGTAATTCAGTACGTAACTCATCAGCAAGTTTCGGGCCTCCACCTTTACCGAATATGAATTCTCGTTCACCAGTAGATTTAACCTCATACCAAGACATATTTTCAATAACGCCTAATATCTCGTGGTCTGTCTGCAGTGCCATTGCTCCAGCTCTAGCCGCAACAAAAGCAGCTGTCGGATGCGGTGTTGTTACAATAATTTCTTTAGAAGTTGGTAACATTTGATGAATATCCAATGCTACATCTCCTGTACCAGGAGGTAAGTCTAATAGTAAATAGTCTAGTTCTCCCCATTCTACATCTTTGAAGAATTGATCCAATGCTTTCCCTAGCATTGGCCCACGCCATACTACAGGTGTATTATTTTCTACGAAAAACCCCATTGAAATAACTTTTACGCCTTTTCGTTCTACTGGAATAATTCGATCTTCTTTAATCTGTGGAATATCTTTTACACCCATCATATCTGGTACACTAAATCCATAAATATCTGCATCCACTAAACCAACTTTTTTGCCAAGACGCGCTAGAGCAACTGCTAAGTTTACAGATACAGTTGATTTACCAACCCCACCTTTACCTGATGCAATAGAAATAATTTTCACTTTGCTATTTGGTGAGAGTATGCTTTCACTATCGCTTTCTTTTGCTTGGCCTCGGAATTGTTCTAATACTTCTTTTGGAAGCTCTTCAAAACGAATCCCTACTGTTGCTGCTCCGGCTTCTTTCAATACTTCTACGACTTTTCCTTGAAGTTGCATTTGTTCAGCAGAATTTATTTTTGCAATAGCTAGTTTCACACTAACATGATTTTTTTCTTCCTTTATTGATACTTCCGAAATCCCGTTCGTTTCCTCTAACGTTCTATGTAAAAATGGATCGTTTAATTCTCCAAGTAATGCTCGAACCTGTTGTTCATTAATCATTTGTAGACACTCCCCTTTAGTTAACTATTCGCATAATAGTATACCATATACGAGTGTCTACAATACCACACATTGAACTCAGTAAATATTATCTTCTACAAAGCGACTTACACCTTCTCTAATCGCTTCGACCATTTCTTTTTGATATTTGTCTGATTGTAGTAATTCACGCTCTTCATCATTACTAATAAATCCTGTCTCGACTAATACAGTAGGAGCAGACGCTTTCTTTAAAATATATACTTGTTTAATCGAAAGTGCTTCTCTCTCTGTATTGCCTATATTTTCACGAATGGACCCTTGGATGGATTTAGCCAAAAGTTCTCCCCCTGCATGGCCCTCTGCATGATAAAACACTTGTGCGCCTCTCCATCTTTCTTCTGGAACAGCATTCACATGAAGGCTAATTACTATGTCTGCCTCCGAGTTATTTATGATTTCTTCTCGAAGAAGTAAGTCTGCTCGTTTTCTTGCTCGAATTGTAGGATAGTCCACATCTGGAGTATGCTGTGCAATTGCATCGCCTTCTTTACTACGCGTCATTACAACAGTAGCACCTTTCGATTTCAGCTCTTTTTCTAATTTTAAAGACATCGCAAGTGTAATATCTCGCTCAACTATTTCTCCATGACTTGCACCTCCATCAATCCCACCATGTCCAGGATCAATTACAACTTTCACTCCACTTAACACATCTGGTAAGAAAAAACTTTTATCGCTTGCTTGTGTTCCGTAAAACACTGCTATTAAACTAACCAAAAATAATACTGAGATAATTAGCCACTTTTTCATGTCCATCGCTCCTTTTTCACTCATTATACGTACGACGGACAAAGAGTATGAAAAAGGCTTAAGTAACAAATAAGAACAGCGAAAACGCCCTTTTTCTATGTGGACTTTAACGGTTCGCTTTGGACGAAACTTATGGTAACTGGTTAAACGATAAATCTTTCGTACTGTCCAAAGCGATCTAGAAAAAAATCGCACCTCCTTTGTTCAAAGTCGATGAAATTCATATACTTTCTTAACAAAATAAAAAAAGCACTCCCCGAGAATTCTCGAGAAGTGCTTTGAACTGAAAATATAATATTAACGTTTTGAGAACTGAGGTGCACGACGAGCACTTTTAAGTCCTGGTTTTTTACGTTCTTTCATACGTGGGTCACGTGTTAAGAATCCTGCAGATTTTAAAGCTGGACGGTAATCAGGGTCAACTGTAAGTAATGCACGTGCAATACCATGACGGATCGCTCCTGCTTGACCTGTGAATCCACCACCATTAACATTTACATGTACATCATAGCTACCTAAAGTTTGAGTAGTTACTAATGGTTGCTTCATAATTTGAATTAAGATTTCATACGGTAAGTAATCTTCTGCTTCACGTTTGTTAATAATAATTTTACCTTCGCCCGGTACTAAACGTACACGTGCAGTTGAGCTTTTACGACGACCTGTGCCGATATATTGAACTTGTGCCAAGGGTATGTCCTCCTTTTAATATATTATCCGCGAAGCTCGTAAGCTTCTGGTAATTGTGCTGCATGTGGATGTTCTGATCCAGCGTAAACATGAAGTTTTCTGTACATTTGACTACCTAAAGAGTTTTTAGGAAGCATCCCTTTAATAGCCATTTCTAACATTCTCGTTGGGTACTTAGTACGCATTTCTAAAGCTGTACGTTGTTTAAGTCCACCAGAGAATTGTGTGTGACGGTAGTAAATTTTATCATTTAACTTGTTCCCAGTTAAATGAATTTTTTCAGCGTTGATAATGATCACATGATCACCTGTGTCAACGTTTGGTGTGAATGTTGGTTTATGTTTTCCGCGTAAAATAGCTGCTAATTCAGAAGCAAGACGACCAAGAGTTTGACCTTCAGCGTCTACTACTAACCATTTACGTTCTACTTCGTGACCTTTAGCCATGAATGTTGTGCGCATGTATTTTGTCCTCCTAATTGAATCATAATCGATCTAAAATTCTATATATCCTCATACAATAAGTTTCGGGGCTTATCTTGTGGGAGTATTAGAAATACCATACATAATCATAACCTGAGTACTTGATTATGTCAAGCGTTTTACTAAAAACACCTGGAAAGGTTGCTTCACTCTAAATAAGCCACTTTCTCTAAATACAAACCTTGTGCTGGAGCGGTTTTCCCTGCTTTTTCTCTTGCGCAGGATTTTAGGATTTCCGGCAAATCCTCTACACTTTTTTTCCCAATTGCAATTTCCCACAAAGTACCTGCAATAATACGAACCATATTATATAAAAATCCATTTCCACTAATGATCATATGAAGTTGATTAGATTCTTTTTTCACTTCAAACTTTATCGAATGAATGGTTCTTACAAAATCTTTTACGCTTGTATTTGCTGCACAAAATCCCGAGAAATCATGTGTTCCTAATAAGTATACAGATGCTTTTTCCATTCGTTCTATATTTGGTTTATATCGATCGATATGTACAGAATAATTTCTTTCAAACGGGCTCTGCACTTCATTCAAAGACCAAATATAACGATACGTTTTACCAATGGCATGATATCTTGCATGAAAATCTTCACTTACTTGCTCTACAGACACTATTCGGATATCACCTGGCAATTGTACATTTAACGCTATTTGCCATTTGTCCATTGGAATTAATAATGGGCTATCCCAATGAATGACTTGTCCAGTCGCATGTACACCTGCATCCGTTCGTCCACTAGCAACTACCTTCACGACATTCCCTTTATGCATGTCTTGAAGAACTCGCTCTAATTCTAGTTGGACAGTACGCTTTCTGGGTTGAATTTGATAACCTGAAAATTCAGTTCCGTCATAACTTATGATTGCTCGTAGTCTCACGTTTACACCCCACTCTACTGTCTAAAATATAAGAGTATAACTGCTAATACAACAAGCGTAAGAAGTATAACTGTATCTCTTGTTGCCCACTCTAATTTACGGTATCTCGTTCTACCTTCTCCACCCTTGTAGCCTCTAACTTCCATAGCTGTAGCTAAATCTTCCGCACGCTTAAAGGCACTTACAAATAACGGAATAAGTAAAGGAACAATTGCATTCATTCGCTCTTTAATACTTCCAGAAGTCATGTCCGAGCCTCGTGCCATTTGTGCTTTCATAATCTTATCCGTCTCATCCATTAATGTAGGGATAAAACGAAGAGAAATAGACATCATTAATGCCAATTCATGCACAGGAAGCTTCCATTTTTTTAATGGGTTCAATAATGCCTCAAGTGCATCCGTAATCGAAATAGGCGTTGTTGTAAGCGTTAGAATAGATGTTAAGATCACAAGTACGAAGAATCGAATGGAAATGAATATCCCTTGTCGAAGTCCTTCTTCGTATATCTTAATAAACTTCCATTCAAAAATGATGGATCCTTCTTTTGTAAATATTAAATGCAATAAAAACGTAAAGATAATTAATATAACAACAGGCTTCAATCCATTAATAAGAAAGTATAATCGGATTTTACTCATACGAATGATCAAAAATGTAAAGACAAACAAAACTCCGTATGTAATCCAGCTGTTTGCGATAAATACAATTGCAATAAATAAAAATACAAAAATGAGTTTTGCTCTAGCATCTAATCTATGAATAAATGAATCCCCTGGTATGTATCGTCCAAATATCATCTTTTCTAGCATTACACTTCACGCTCCTCTTTCATCAGGCGAGCAAGTTCTTCTGCTAGTTTCTCTTCCGTCAAACAAATAGTAGGAAGCTTTTTGCCCATCATTTGCTCCACTTTTTTTTGAAACTTTACACATTGTGGCAATTCTAAACGATAATCTAATAATCGTTCTTCATTTTCGAATATTTCTTGTGGAGTACCTTCTAATACGCATTTCCCATCATGCATAATTGCAATACGATCAGCATACCTTGCAGCATCTTCCATACTATGTGTTACAAGAACCGTTGTTAAGCCTTTTTCTTGATGTAGTCGATAAAATAAATCCATTATTTCTTTACGCCCTCTTGGATCCAAACCAGCAGTTGGTTCATCCAATACTAACACCTCTGGATTCATTGCAAGGACTCCCGCAATTGCAACTCTTCGCATTTGGCCACCAGATAGGTCAAAAGGAGATTTCTCTAATACTTCCTCAGGCAACCCCAATAATCGACTTAACTCAATCGCCCTAGATTTGGCTTCTTCTGCTGGTACACCAAAATTCATGGGACCAAACATAATATCTTTTAATACAGTTTCATCAAATAATTGATGTTCAGGAAATTGAAACACAATCCCTACTTTTTGTCTCACTTTTCTTAAATGCTTGTTCTTCTGATCAGCTTTTACTAACACATCACCAATTTTAATAGAACCTTCAGTAGGCTTTAATAAAGCGTTCAAGTGTTGTAATACCGTTGATTTTCCAGACCCAGTATGCCCTATAATTGCTTGATAAGAACCTGAAGGAATATCCAAATTAACGTCGAATAACGCTCTTTTTTCAAAGGGGGTATTCTTCGCATACGCATAGCTTACTTGTTGAAGTGTGATGTCCATAAATCATTCACCAACTCTTCTTCTGACATATGCTCTGCGACTAACTCAATACCTTGATCACGCAGTAACCTGGAAACATTCATCGCAAATGGTAAATCCAAACCTAAATCAACTAATTCTTGCCCACGCAAAAATATTTCTTCTGGTGAACCTACTGCATACTTTTCGCCTTGATTCATCATAATAATTCTATCTGCCAGAAGTGCTTCCTCTAAATCATGAGTTATGGAGATAACCGTCAAATCTGTTTCTTCTCTTAACTTACGAACTATCGAAAGTACTTCTTCTCTTCCTTGTGGATCTAACATAGAAGTTGCTTCATCTAATAATAAAATTCTAGGTTGTAGCGCAATTGCACCAGCTATTGCTACCCTTTGTTTTTGACCACCTGATAAATGATGGGGCTCACTATTCATAAAACTACTCATATTTACTTTTTCTATAGATTGCTGTACTCGCTCTACCATTTCCTCAAAAGGGATTCCATTATTCTCTAAGGCAAATGCTACATCGTCTTGAACGGTAGCACCTACAAATTGATTATCTGGATTTTGAAAAACCATTCCCATTTGAGAACGCGTTTCCCATAAGTTTTGTTCGTTTAACGTTTCCCCAAAAATACGTACTGTTCCCTTCTGAGGAAATAGAAGACCATTCATTAAACGTGCAAGAGTCGATTTACCAGAACCATTATGTCCCACAATCGCAACCCACTCACCCTCATAGATTGTAAATGATACATTGTCTACTGCAGGTCGAATATTTTTTTCTTCTTCTGTATATGTAAATGTCACTTCTTGTAAAGAAATAATTTCGCTCTTCATTCTTTACCTCCTCTAGGCTCTGCTGTGCTATTTAAGTTCAAATATTTTCGAAAATTAAAAAAGCGCGCACCTCATTTGAGAAATGCGCTCTTCTAAGAGTATTTTCTAGACTGGCTGCTCATGACCAATCTATAAAATGAGGTGCGTAGAGCTAGACGAGACGCAACTGAATTGTCCGCTCATCGTAACACTCTGCTTTTATAATGTCGTATAAATCTAATAAATATATTTGAAAAAAGAAGAGGGTGGTAGAAACACCAATGACCCTCTTCAACTTTTAATGATTAAACTAACTCAATTACTACAACTGGTGCCGCGTCTCCGCGACGTGGTCCAACTTTCATAATACGAGTGTAACCGCCTTGACGGTCTGCATAGCGTGGTGCTACATCGTCAAACAATTTTTGTAATGCAAAAATTGTTGATTCATTACCTTCTTCATCAGTAGAAGTTACTAATTCACGACGAATGTAAGCAGCCGCTTTACGACGTGCATGTAGATCTCCGCGTTTGCCTAAAGTGATCATTTTTTCAACAACAGAACGTAATTCTTTTGCGCGTGCTTCAGTTGTTTGAATACGCTCATTGATAATTAGGTCAGTTGTTAAGTCACGTAACATCGCTTTACGTTGAGAACTTGTACGTCCAAGTTTTCTGTAACCCATGGATGTTTCCCTCCTTTGGTGAATAATTCAAATCTAGCTTTATCAAAAATTCGCTTAGTCTTCTTTACGTAATCCTAAGCCAAGCTCATCTAACTTAGCTCTTACTTCTTCAAGTGATTTACGTCCAAGGTTTCTTACTTTCATCATATCGTCTTCTGATTTGCTTGCCAGTTCAAGTACTGTATTAATACCTGCACGTTTTAAGCAATTATAAGAACGAACAGAAAGATCAAGTTCTTCGATAGTCATCTCTAATACTTTTTCTTTTTGATCTTCTTCTTTTTCGACCATGATTTCAGCAGTTTGAGCCTCATCAGTCATTCCCACAAAAATATTCAAGTGCTCTGTTAAAATTTTTGCCCCAAGCGAAATCGCCTCTTTTGGACCGGTGCTGCCATCTGTCCACACATCAAGAGTTAATTTATCGTAGTGCGCCGATTGGCCCACACGAGTATTTTCCACTTGAAAATTAACGCGTGAAACTGGAGTGTAAATAGAGTCGATCGGGATTACGCCGATAGGAAGATCCTCACGTTTGTTTTGATCAGCAGGAGTGTAGCCTCGGCCTCGTCCAGCATACATACGCATGCGGAAATGACCATTTTTGCCGATTGTTGCAATATAGAGTTCTGGATTTAAAATTTCAACGTCACTGTCATGAGTAATGTCAGCTGCTGTAATAATTCCCTCTCCTTTTACATCAATCTCAATGACTTTTTCTTCATCAGAGTAGATTTTCAAAGCTAGTTTCTTCACATTCATAATAATTGATGCAACATCTTCCACTACGCCTTCAATAGTTGAAAACTCATGTAAAACGCCATCAATTTGAATAGAAGTAACTGCAGCTCCTGGTAAAGAAGACAGAAGGATACGACGTAAAGAATTACCCAAAGTATTTCCATAGCCACGCTCTAGCGGTTCTACAACAAATTTGCCAAATTTAGCATTTTCGCTGATTTCTACACTTTCAATCTTTGGTTTTTCAATTTCCATCATTCCAATTTACCCTCCCTCAAAACATCGAATGTATAGGTTCTTTCCATCATGAATTCGATCGTTTAACTGATATGTTGCATTAACAAATTCAGTCTGCACAATAAATGATGTTCTCAAACATTTGAGACTCGCCTATTATACGCGACGACGTTTTGGTGGACGGCAACCATTATGTGGTACTGGTGTAACATCTTTAATAGCTGTAACATCTAGACCTGCAGCTTGAAGTGCGCGAATAGCCGCTTCACGACCAGCACCAGGACCTTTAACTGTTACTTCTAAAGTTTTGATACCATGTTCCATAGATGATTTAGCAGCAGCTTCTGCAGCCATTTGTGCAGCGAATGGAGTAGATTTACGAGAACCTCTAAATCCAAGAACACCAGCACTTGACCATGAAATTGCATTACCTTGCATGTCTGTTATAGTAACAATTGTATTATTAAATGTAGAGCGGATGTGAGCAATACCGGATTCGATATTCTTTTTCACACGACGCTTACGTGTTTGTTGTTTACGTGCCATGTTAGGAAGAAACCTCCTTTACCGATTATTTTTTCTTGTTAGCTACAGTTTTACGAGGACCTTTACGTGTGCGGGCGTTATTTTTAGTGTTTTGTCCGCGTACAGGTAAGCCTCGACGATGACGGATACCACGGAATGAACCGATTTCCATCAAACGTTTAATGTTAAGTGATACTTCACGACGAAGGTCACCTTCTACTTTATAAGCACCAATTTGTTCACGAATTTTGTTTAACTCGTCTTCTGTAAGATCTCTAACGCGAGTGTCTTCAGAAATACCAGCTCCAACTAGAACTTTTTGTGAAGTAGTTTTACCAATTCCAAAAATGTAAGTTAATGCAATAACTACGCGTTTTTCGCGTGGAATGTCAACACCAGCAATACGTGCCATATGTGTTGTCCACCTCCTTCTTATTATCCTTGTCTTTGTTTGTGTTTAGGATTCTCACAGATTACCATTACTTTACCGCGTCGGCGAATTACTTTACATTTTTCGCAGATCGGCTTTACAGATGGTCTCACTTTCATCTAACCCAACCTCCTTAGTAGTCCGGAGTGCAAAAGATTATTTAAAACGGTACGTGATACGACCGCGAGTTAAATCGTAAGGAGAAAGTTCAATTGTGACTTTATCTCCAGGTAAAATGCGGATAAAGTGCATACGAATTTTACCAGATACGTGCGCAAGTATCGTATGACCGTTTTCTAATTCTACCTTAAACATCGCGTTTGGCAAAGTCTCAACAACTGTTCCTTCGACTTCAATTACATCATCTTTCGCCATCAACCCTGTCTCCCTTCTATATACAAATCAGGTTCTCATCAATATTCAAACGAAATTTGCTGTTAGTATAGCCTCTATAGTAACGAAACTATTCGTTTCAAGCATATGTTTGGAAATCATGAGAGATGTTCGAAAGACACTCGTAAGGTTTCGCTTAACGCAATCCACGGAGTAGACTGACTGGTAGAACCTGTCTCCCTCATGTCAACATGTTCGGACGAATGTGTTGGATGAGTTCCATAGTACCCGTTCGTTACATAGATGCTTCCACGAAACCCATTATACCCCGAAAAAATTTGAAATGCACGTGGACTAGGGGGCCCTCGCTTTTAAGCATTTCTTTCTTCCAGTTCGTATACCGGGCGCAATATGCTTTTGCAGCTCTCGAAAAAAACGTTTTCGTTCTTTGCATACTGCCCGGGTATTCGTCTGAGACGGGCACCGGGCTATTAAATGCGGTTGCCCTGTAACAGAGCATCAAGATCAGCAAACACTTTCGTAATATCTTGCTGTCCATCAATATTAGTTAAAACACCTTTGTTATCATAAAAATCAAGCAAAGGTTTTGTTTGATTCATATTTACTTCCAGACGGTTTGTTACTGTTTCGGGATTATCATCCGCGCGTTGATAAAGTTCTCCACCATCTTTGTCACATACCCCATCTTTAGCAGGTGGGTTAAAGACTAAATGGTAAGCAGATCCACATTCTTTACAAATGCGACGACCTGTTAGACGTTTGATTAATTCTCCATGTTCAACTTGAATGTTAAGTACATGCTCAACTGATCTTCCAAGAACCAAAAGTAAAGCATCTAGTGCTTCAGCTTGAGGAACTGTACGTGGAAAACCATCAAGTAGGAATCCTTTTTCGCAGTCTGGTTTACTTAATCTCTCACGAACAATGCCAATCGTCACTTCATCAGGTACTAATGCACCTTGATCCATAAACGATTTTGCTTTTAAACCAAGTTCCGTGCCTTCTTTCATCGCTGCACGAAACATATCGCCTGTAGAAATATGAGGGACTGCGTACTTCTCAACAATTTGATCTGCTTGAGTGCCTTTACCAGCACCCGGTAGACCCATTAAAACTATATTCATACGTTAATGCCCCCTCAGGACTGAATTGTAGATTCTTAGGAACAAAAAAGTCCCTAAAAACCAACATTACTTCATAAAGCCTTTATAATGACGCTTAACTAATTGAGATTCTAGTTGCTTCATTGTTTCTAGTGCAACACCCACAATGATTAGCAAACTTGTTCCGCCAATTTGCGCTGATTGCGGAAGACCCGCAAATTTTACAAATAGCATAGGCATGATTGCAATAACCGCTAAGAAAATAGATCCAACAAATGTTAATCGATATAATACGCTAGTCAAGTAGTTTTGTGTATTGATACCTGGACGAATCCCCGGAATATATGCACCTTGCTTTTTCAAATTGTCCGCTACATTCTCTGGATTCACTTGAATGAATGCATAGAAGTATGTAAAAGCAATGATTAAAGCAACGTAAATTGTCATACCAATAGGTTGAGTGTAATCTAATGCTTTTGTTATAGCATCCGTTACATTATTTTGTCCAAAGAACAAAACAAGTGATTGAGGAGCCATAAGGAAAGCAGATGCAAAGATTACCGGGATAACTCCCGCTGCATTAACTTTTAACGGTAAATGTGTTTGTTGACCACCCGTTTGAGTAGTCCCGGCCACACGCTTAGCGTACTGAATAGGAATTTTACGTAACGCTACTGTAATATAGATAACTCCAACAGTAACTGCAATAATTGCCAATAAAAGTAATGCGACTACAATTAGATTGATAAACAGTGCTTCACCAGCACCTTCAATTTGTTGTGCATACACTTGGTTTACTGCATTCGGTATAGCAGCAGCGATGCCAGCGAAGATAATGATAGAAATACCGTTACCTACACCTTTAGCCGTAATCTGCTCTCCTAACCACACTAAGAATGCAGTCCCTGCAGTTAAAACAATTGCTATAATAATATAGGTTGTTACACCCTCATCCTTTATTAAAGAACCGCTATACATACGATTAAAACCGTATGACATTGCAAATGCTTGTATAAAAGCTAAGATAATTGTGAAGTAACGAGTGAATTGAGCAAGTTTCCGTCTTCCGACTTCACCTTGTTTAGACCACTCCGTAAACTTCGGTATAACATCCATTTGTAATAATTGAACAATAATAGAAGCAGTAATGTATGGCATGATACCCATTGCTAAAATAGAGAAGTTAGCAAGTGCTCCACCACCAAAAGTATTTAAGAAACCGATTAATCCAACTTGATCACTCTGTTTCAATACATCTGAGTCAACATAAGGTACTGGAATGAATGTTCCAATACGAAAGATTACTAACATTAACAAAGTAAAAATGATTTTATTTCTAATATCTCGAACACGCATAAAGTTAGAGATAGTCTGAAACATTAAACCACCTCTGTTTGTCCGCCAGCGTTCTCAATTGCTTCTTTAGCCGAGCCAGAGAATTTGTGAGCTTTTACAGTTAATTTCTTTTCAAGTGATCCATTACCAAGAATCTTGATACCTGATTTTTCATTACTCACTACACCTGTTTCAATTAATAAAGCAGGTGTTACTACTGTGCCTTCTTCGAAACGATTTAATGTGTCAAGGTTAACAATTGCATACTCTTTACGATTAATATTCGTAAATCCACGTTTTGGTAAACGACGGAATAATGGGTTTTGACCGCCTTCAAATCCTGGACGAACCCCACCGCCTGAACGTGAGTTTTGACCTTTATGACCTCTACCTGATGTTTTACCTGTACCAGAACCGATACCGCGTCCTACTCTTTTGCTAGTTGAACGAGAACCTTCTGAAGGTTTTAACTCATGTAATTTCATATGGTGGCACCTCCTTATTCTTAAAATAAATCCTAGATTTCTTTCAAAGTTATTAAATGAGCTACTTTTTTGACCATGCCGCGAATAGCGACATTGTCTTGATGCTCAACTGTTTGGTGCATTTTACGTAATCCAAGAGCTTCTGCAGTTTTGCGTTGATTCGGTTTAGTACCAATCAAGCTTCTAGTAAGGGTAATTTCTAATTTAGTTGCCATTGTAATTTCCCCCCCTTATCCTAACAGTTCTTTAACTGATTTACCACGTAATTTAGCAACGTCCTCAGCACGTTTTAATTGTTGTAAACCTTGAACTGTAGCACGAACCATGTTGATTGGTGTGTTAGATCCAAGTGATTTAGAAAGAATATCCGTAATACCAGATAATTCTAGTACCGCACGAACTGGTCCACCAGCAATAACTCCTGTACCAGGTGCAGCAGGTTTAATTAAAATTGAACCAGCTCCGAAGTGTCCAACAACTAAATGTGGTGTAGTTCCGGCAACTCTTGGTACTTCAATTAGATTTTTCTTCGCATCTTCAACAGCTTTACGAATTGCATCTGGAACCTCTTGAGCTTTACCAGTACCAAAACCTACATGTCCGTTCTTGTCACCAACAACTACTAATGCAGTAAAGCGGAAACGACGTCCACCTTTTACAACTTTAGCAACACGGTTAATCGTAACTACGCGTTCTTCAAGTTCAAATTTGTTTGGGTCAATACCACTCATGAAATATGTCCCTCCTTCTTCTTAAAATTCTAAGCCGTTTTCACGTGCAGCTTCAGCTAACGCTTTAACACGTCCATGATATAAGTAACCGCCACGGTCAAATACAACAGACTTAATGTCTTTTTCGACAGCACGTTTTGCAATAATTTCTCCGATTTGTTTAGCAGCTTCAAGATTTCCAGCTGTTCCAGCGAAGTCTTTATCCATAGTAGATGCACTAACAATTGTTAATCCTTGAGTATCATCAATTAATTGTGCATATAAATGTTTATTAGAACGGAATACGTTTAAACGCGGACGTTCAGTAGTACCCGTGATTTTTGCACGAACACGTCCATGACGTTTCTTACGAACTTGATTCTTATCTTGTTTCGTAATCACAGTGGTCACTCCTTTCTATCTAATGCCAGAAGCATTATTTACCTGTTTTACCTTCTTTGCGGCGTACAACTTCGCCTTCGTAACGAATACCTTTACCTTTATACGGCTCTGGTGGACGTACTTGACGAACGTTAGATGCTAATGCTCCAACACGTTCTTTGTCAATTCCGCGAATGATAATTTTTGTATTTGTCGGAACTTCAACTTGAATTCCATCCTCCGGAGTGAATTCAACTGGATGTGAGAACCCTACGCTAAGTACAAGTTTTTCTCCTTGTAGTTGCGCACGATATCCTACTCCAACTAATTCAAGTCCACGTTCAAATCCTTTAGATACACCAGTGATCATATTCGCTAATAACGCGCGAGTTGTTCCATGAATCGTGCGGTGATCTTTTGAATCTGAAGGACGAACTAAAGTAATGATAGTGCCTTCTTGTTCGATTGTGATGTCTTTGTTGAAAGTTCTTGTTAATTCACCTTTTGGTCCTTTAACAACTACTGTATTATCATTGTTGATTGTTACAGTAACGTCTGCAGGAACCTCAATTGGTTTTTTACCTACTCGAGACATTTTGTTGCACCTCCATTCGTTTGTTGATTCTTACCAAACGTAAGCTACGATTTCTCCGCCAACTTGTTTAGCGCGTGCTTCTTTATCTGTGAATAAACCATTTGAAGTAGAAACTAAAGCAATTCCTAAACCATTCAATACTCTAGGCACTTCATTTGATTTAGCGTAAACGCGTAGACCAGGTTTTGAAATACGTTTCAAACCAGTAATAACGCGCTCGTTGTTTTGACCATATTTTAAGAAGATACGAATAATACCTTGTTTGCTATCTTCTACATATTCAACATCACGGATGAAACCTTCGCGTTTTAAAATCTCCGCGATTTCCTTTTTCAAGTTTGAAGCAGGAACTTCCAATTTCTCGTGACGAACCATGTTAGCATTACGAATGCGTGTAAGCATATCTGCAATTGGATCTGACATTGTCATTACATTTACCTCCTTCCCAGTTATAGGGGATTACCAGCTTGCTTTTTTAACGCCAGGAATTTGTCCCTTGTATGCAAGTTCACGGAAACAAATACGGCAAAGCTTGAATTTGCGATATACAGAGTGCGGACGCCCACAACGTTCACAACGTGTGTATTCTTGCACTTGGAACTTTGGCGTACGTTTTTGTTTAGCGATCATTGATTTTTTAGCCACGTTTTCGCCTCCCTTATTTTACTTTTGGAATGGCATACCGAATTGTGTTAATAACTCACGAGCTTCTTCATCAGAGTTCGCAGTTGTTACAATCACGATGTCCATACCGCGTACTTTCGAAACTTTATCATAATCGATTTCAGGGAAGATTAATTGCTCTTTAACTCCTAGCGTGTAGTTACCGCGACCGTCGAATGCTTTGTTAGAAACACCGCGGAAGTCACGAACACGTGGAAGTGAAATAGAGATTAATTTATCCAAGAAGTCATACATACGCTCTCCGCGTAGTGTAACTTTTGCGCCGATAGGCATTCCTTCACGAAGACGGAAAGTTGCGATCGATTTTTTAGCTTTCGTAACTACAGGTTTTTGACCTGTGATAATTTGTAGTTCTTCTACAGCAGCGTCAAGCGCTTTAGTATTTTGAACAGCGTCACCGACACCCATATTGATAACAATTTTATCAACATTAGGTACTTGCATCACTGATTTATATTCAAATTTGCTCATTAGAGCAGGAGAAACTTCCTTAAGATACTTTTCTTTTAGGCGGTTCATGTGTGTACCTCCCTTCTTTATACTTATTTAATAACTTCACCGGATTTTTTCGCAACACGAACTTTTTTGCCATCTTCTACTTTATAACCTACGCGAGTCGGCTCGCCAGTTTTAGGGTCGATTAACATAACATTCGATACGTGAATTGCTGCCTCTTGGCTTACAATTCCACCTTGCGGATTTGCTTGGTTTGGCTTCATATGTTTTTTGATGATGTTTACACCTTCAACTAACACACGGTCTTTCTTTGGAAAAGAAGTTAGAATAACTCCTGTTTTCCCTTTATCTTTACCTGCGATTACCATTACTTTGTCGCCTTTTTTAACATGCATTCTGTCGCACCTCCTTGATTGGCACTTTCATGTAAATTAAAGAACTTCTGGAGCTAAAGATACGATCTTCATAAAGTTGTTGTCGCGTAATTCACGAGCAACCGGTCCGAAAATACGTGTTCCACGCGGTCCTTTGTCATCTTTGATAATAACGCATGCGTTCTCATCGAATTTGATATATGTTCCATCTTTGCGACGTACGCCGCTTCTAGTGCGAACGATTACAGCTTTAACGACGTCACCTTTCTTGACAACGCCACCTGGTGTTGCTTTCTTAACTGTACATACGACGATATCGCCGATGTTTGCAGTCTTACGACCAGAACCACCAAGTACTTTGATAGTTAAAACTTCACGTGCACCTGAGTTGTCTGCAACCTTCATACGAGTTTCTTGTTGGATCACTTAGGTAACCTCCCTTCGGAATTAATTAGTTCCGAATTTATTATTAGATAATAACCGCTTTTTCTACAACTTCCAAAAGACGGAAACGTTTTGTAGCTGATAGCGGACGAGTTTCCATAATACGGACGATATCGCCGATTTGGGCTTCGTTTAGCTCATCATGAGACTTGAATTTTTTAGAGTATTTAACACGTTTACCGTATAATTTATGTTTTTTATGAGTTTCAACTAAAACAGTAATTGTTTTATCCATTTTGTCAGAAACTACACGGCCAGTGTATACTTTGCGTTGATTACGCTCAGTCATGCCTGAAAACCTCCTTTATCAGTTGTTTGCACTGATTTCTCTTTCGCGAATCACAGTTTTCATACGTGCAATCGCTTTACGTACTTCACGAATGCGAGCTGTGTTTTCTAATTGACCAGTCGCCAATTGGAAGCGTAGGTTGAAAAGCTCTTCTTTCAGTGATTTTACCTTTTGTTCTATTTCTGAAGTAGTAAGTTCACGGATGTCATTAGCTTTCATTAGATTCACCACCAATTTCTTGACGTTTAACTATCTTACATTTAATAGGAAGCTTATGTGCCGCTAAACGTAGGGCCTCACGAGCAACTTCTTCAGTTACGCCAGCAATTTCAAACATAATTTTTCCGGGTTTAACGACAGCTACCCAACCTTCAGGAGCACCCTTACCGGATCCCATACGAACCTCAAGAGGCTTTTTCGTATATGGTTTGTGCGGGAATATTTTAATCCAAACTTTACCGCCACGTTTCATGTAACGAGTCATGGAAATACGAGCTGCTTCAATTTGACGACTAGTAATCCAGCTTGCTTCAGTTGCTTGTAAACCGAATTCACCGAACGCTATTTCTTTGCCGCCTTTTGCTTCACCACGCATTTTTCCGCGGTGTTCTCGACGATATTTAACGCGTTTAGGCATTAACATATTATTTGCCTCCTTCCTCAGAGTTCTTCTTAACTGGAAGGACTTCACCACGATAGATCCATACTTTTACGCCTAATTTACCATAAGTTGTGTCAGCTTCTGCATGCGCATAATCTATGTCAGCACGTAATGTATGAAGTGGTACAGTACCTTCACTGTAGTGTTCAGCACGCGCAATGTCAGCGCCGCCTAGACGTCCAGATACTTGAGTTTTAATACCTTTTGCGCCTGAACGCATAGTACGTTGAATTGCTTGTTTTTGAGCGCGACGGAAAGATACGCGGCCTTCTAATTGACGTGCGATACTTTCTGCTACTAATTTAGCATCAAGGTCTGCTCTTTTAATTTCTACGATGTTGATGTGTACACGCTTGCCAGTAGTATCGTTTAAGTGTTTACGAAGTGTTTCAACTTCAGTACCACCTTTACCGATTACCATACCTGGTTTCGCAGTGTGAATTGTAATGTTTACACGTTTTGCAGCGCGTTCGATTTCAACTTTAGAAACCGATGCTTCTTTTAAACGAGTTTCGATATGTTTACGAATTGCTAAGTCTTCGTGAAGAAGAGTTGCGAAGTCTTTGTTACTAGCGAACCATCTTGACTCCCAGTCACGAATGATACCAATTCGTAATCCTATTGGATGTACTTTTTGACCCACGGGTTATCCCTCCTTCTTCTCAGATACCACTATTGTGATGTGGCTTGTACGTTTGTTAATTGCACTTGCACGACCCATAGCACGTGGACGGAAACGTTTTAGTGTTGGACCTTCGTCTACAAAGATTTCAGAAACAACTAAGTTGTTAATGTCTAAATCGTAATTGTGCTCAGCGTTTGCAACAGCAGATTTTAAAACTTTCTCAACTACAGGCGATGCTGCTTTTGGAGTAAGTTGTAAAATTGCAACTGCTTCACCGATTTGCTTACCTCTGATTAAATCAACGACTAATCTTACTTTACGAGGGGCAATGCGCACTGTTTTAGCAATAGCTTTTGCTTGTGACATTTGAATGACCTCCTCTCAAATTAGCGTCTTGTTTTCTTATCATCTGAACCATGACTTCCAATAGCGCGTGTTGGTGCAAATTCACCTAATTTATGACCTACCATATCTTCAGTCACGTATACAGGAACATGTTTGCGTCCGTCATATACCGCGATAGTTAATCCGATAAATGTAGGGAAAATAGTAGAACGGCGAGACCAAGTCTTAATCACTTGTTTTTTCTCAGAACCGACTTGTGCATCGACCTTTTTAAGTAAATGATCGTCTGCAAAAGGTCCTTTTTTCAAGCTACGACCCATGCTGAAACCTCCCTTCGCGATTGCACCACGGTTTGTTTGTGTAACCGCAGTAAAACCACTTTATTTTTTACGACGACGAATGATAAGCTTGTCGGATTTATTTTTCTTGTTACGTGTTTTGTATCCAAGAGTAGGTTTACCCCATGGAGACATCGGTGATTTACGACCGATTGGAGATTTACCTTCACCACCACCGTGTGGGTGATCGTTAGGGTTCATTACAGATCCACGTACAGTTGGGCGTTTACCTAACCAACGATTACGACCTGCTTTACCGATATTTACAAGTTCATGTTGCTCATTTCCTACTTCACCAATTGTAGCGCGGCAAACACCTAGGATTAAACGAACTTCACCTGATTGTAAACGTACAATTACATACTTACCTTCTTTACCAAGTAATTGAGCAGATGTACCAGCAGAACGAACTAACTGACCACCTTTACCAGGTTTCATTTCGATATTATGAATTGTAGTACCCATTGGAATGTTTTCTAATGGAAGTGCATTTCCAGCTTTAATATCAGCTTCTGGTCCTGACACGATTGTCATTCCCACTTCTAAGCCTTTAGCAGCTAGGATGTAACGTTTTTCACCATCTGCATAGTTAATTAACGCGATATTTGCAGTACGGTTTGGATCATATTCTATAGTAGCAACGCGTCCTGGTATGCCGTCTTTATTTCGTTTAAAATCAATAATACGGTATTGACGTTTATGCCCACCACCATGATGACGAACAGTAATTTTACCTTGGTTGTTACGGCCGCCTTTACGTTTCACAGGAGCAAGTAATGATTTCTCAGGCTTGTCAGTTGTGATTTCAGCGTAATCTAACGATGTCATGTTACGACGTCCGTTTGTGGTTGGTTTATACTTTCTAATTCCCATGTTATACCCTCCTTTTTGAGTATTAATTCCTTATAAAAGGATTAGATTTCAAATAATTCTATGTCTTTACTTTCAGCAGTCAATTTAACAATAGCTTTACGACGTTTGTTAGTGTATCCACCGAATTTACCTACGCGTTTGTATTTACCTTTGTAGTTCATGATGTTAACTTTATCAACATCAACTCCAAAGATTTCTTCAACTGCATATTTTACTTGTGTTTTATTAGCGCGAGTGTCCACTTCAAAAGTGTACTTTTTATCCGCCATTACTTCAGAAGATTGCTCAGTAATGACTGGACGTTTAATAATATCACGTGCTTCCATTATCCAAGCACCTCCTCTACTTTTTCTACTGCAGCTTTAGTCATTACAAGTTTGTTATGACCGATTAAATCTAAAACGTTAATGCCTGTTGCAGACACAACTGTGATTCCAGGGATGTTACGAGCTGCTAATGCAACTGTTTCATCTAAATCAGCAGTTACGAATAACGCTTTTTTATCGATTGAAAGGTTAGATAACACTTTCACGAAATCTTTTGTTTTTGGAGCGTCAAACACTAAACCTTCAAGTACTACGATGCTTTCTTCGCGAACTTTCGTTGAAAGTGCTGAAAGAAGTGCTAAACGACGTACTTTCTTAGGTAATTTATAGCTATAACTACGTGGAGTTGGACCGAATACAACACCACCGCCACGCCATTGTGGAGAACGAATAGATCCTTGACGAGCACGACCAGTACCTTTTTGTTTCCAAGGCTTACGGCCACCACCAGCTACTTCAGAACGGTTTTTCACTTTGTGATTACCTTGACGAAGTGATGCGCGTTGAGCAATGATAGCGTCAAATAAAACAGATTCGTTTGGCTCAATACCGAAAACTTTATCGTTTAACTCGATTTCGCCAACAGAAGATCCGGTTTGATTGAATAATGATACTTTTGCCATTCCTGTTTCCTCCTTTCTTTAGAAATTATTTCGATTTAATAGCTGCTTTAACAACTACTAATGATTTACGAGAACCTGGAACATTACCTTTTACAAGTAGTAGGTTACGCTCAGCATCCACTCTTACGATTTCTAAGTTTTGGATTGTTACTGTGTTCCCACCCATTTGACCAGGTAATTTCTTTTGTTTAAATACACGGTTCGGAGCAACTGGCCCCATTGAACCTGGACGACGGTGGTAACGAGATCCGTGGGCCATTGGTCCACGAGATTGTCCGTGGCGTTTAATAACACCTTGGAAACCTTTACCTTTAGTAGTACCTGTTACGTCAATAACATCGCCTTCTGCAAAACTTTCTACGTTGACTTCTTGACCAACCTCGTAATTAGCTGTATCCAAGCCGCGGAATTCGCGGATGAAGCGCTTAGGAGCAGTGTTAGCTTTAGCTACGTGCCCTTTAGCTGGCTTGTTAGAAAGCTTATCGCGCTTATCTTCAAAACCTAACTGAATTGAGTCGTATCCGTCTGTTTCAACTGTTTTCTTTTGAAGTACTACGTTTGGAGTAGCATCAATTACAGTTACAGCTATTAAGTCACCGTTCTCAGCAAATACTTGCGTCATACCGATTTTTCTACCTAAGATTCCTTTGGTCATCTGTCACACCTCCTATAATTATTTGTTCTTTTTTTATGTTTTACCATTAAAGTTTGATTTCTATATCAACGCCAGATGGTAAATCAAGCTTCATTAACGCATCAACAGTTTGTGGTGTTGGGTTAACGATATCGATCAGACGTTTATGTGTACGCATTTCGAATTGTTCACGAGAATCTTTATACTTATGAACCGCACGAAGAATTGTATACACAGATCTCTCAGTAGGAAGCGGGATCGGACCTGATACACTTGCACCTGAACGTTTTGCAGTTTCCACAATTTTTTCAGCTGATTGATCAAGAATTCTATGATCATATGCTTTCAAACGAATACGAATTTTTTGTTTTGCCATTACTTTCCCTCCTTTTCGCCTATTTTCTAGACATTCTCCACGAAAATTTTCCGTACACTCGCCATGGCAAAGCGGCCGGGTGTGTCGGTAACCTCTCGCTTCATCGCAGTCAAAGACCAACTTCAATATTATATACAATACTAAAATATTTTGCAAGTCTTTTTACAAAATAAATTTTAAAGTTATAAACGCATTACTTTTTTCTATAATACTTATGTTTTCTAAGCCGTTGTTTAGTATATAAAATTTTAATAAAAATTGCAACTGATAAGTAAAATATATTTTGGCACTTTGTAAATCTAACTATTTCATTATAGAATATGCTTTTAAAGAACTAAGCTGGACACCATTTCCTTCTGTGAATGCTTGAAACTTATTTCACGAAAAAAGGACATCTCTACTATAGAGATATCCATACTTTCTATTACTATAGAACAAACACCGCTACACTCACATTACCCACTGTGAGGAGTACATCTGCCTCTTTCCTTTATAATGCATCTTCTACTACTTTGCGGTAATAACCAGCAGATAGAATAGCAAATATAGAGTAAAGTATTATATATACACCCATCGTAATCAGTAAGGGTGCAACTAGCTCCGTACCAAAGAAAACCCATCCTGATTTTACTGCAAAATAGCTGTGTGCTAGGCCTATTGCTAATGGGAAGCCAAAGTTAAACAGTTGCTTCCGATGGATTCCCTTCATAATTTCATTTGTAGTAAATCCTATTTTGCGCAAAATCGTATAGGTCGCCTTTTCTTCATCAGCCTCTGACATTTGCTTGAAGTATAATATACTTCCAGTCGTAATTAAAAATGCTAGACCTAAGAACCCAGTTATAAAGATAGTTAAACCAAGTTCATTCAATAAATCTAAACGGTAGCTTTCTTGAGATTCTACACTAACTGTTTTCGTAGCAATACCACTAGGATAAGGTATTTCTACAGATACTTTGTTCGCTTCAAATATTTTCTCTGCTTTTTTTAATTGGCTCACTTCTTGCAACTCCATACCTACTACCATCTGATTCTCATTGAGAGGGTCATTGAGTAGCTTTTGAAAATAGGAGTCCTCTAATACAACAGTAAAAAAGCCATACGAATGATAATTTGGTACCATGTATTCTTCGGAAACCTCTGTAATAAATACCTCTTCTGTACCTGTGGATGTAATAAACTGAATTGGTTTTTGTGCTTCTATTCTTATATTCTCTGCACGCAAACTGTCATAGCCTACTATATAACCCTGTCCTTCCTTTAATTGAAGATTTGGCAACTTGCTTTGAATATCCTTCTGACTTACAACCTGTATTGTCAGTCTCGTCGATATATCATTATTTAGTGCAGCATCTTTGACCAGAAGGGAACGAACATCAGCTTCAACTGCCAGTAAATCTATATCATCTCTTGTATATTGAATTTCTTCTTTGTCAAACTCTTCTATTAAGTCGAAACCAGTATCTTCATACATTACATAGTCATATGGAATAGCTTCCTCTGCCACTGTATCTACTGAATAGTAAGAGATATACGATAGTGTGAGTATACCTAGTGTTGTAGCAGATAAAATTGTAATAGTCGTAAGAGACATTGCACTAGATTTCATACGATGCATAATGGTAGACAAAGATAAAACATCTTGAACAGACATTAAACCTTTTTTACTCTTTCTTACTAGATTAAGGATAAAAGCTACCGAGAAACGAAATACAAAATAAGTTCCACCTACCGTTAAAATAAGAATTGAAACCATTTTAAACAGTAGCATATTTGGAGTTAAGTCTGGATTACTTAAGTCTAACAATGAAGTAGACAAGTAGTAGCCGTAACCTATAAAAGCAAGCCCAATAAAGCCTAAGAACATATGAAAAGCATTGAACTTTTTGACCTTTTCATCTGCAACTCCTGTTGTAGTGATAAGAGTTAAGAGGGATACTCTCCTTATTCTTATTGCAGTTTGTAAAATCACTACTATTAATAGTAATAGAAAAACTATTACGGTCATTAGAAGTGCTTCTAAAGAAAAAGTAAGTTCTACAAACGCATCCTTTTCTAATATTTTAAGGAGAATCATTGCAAATACTCTTGATGTAACAAATCCCATTAATACTCCAAGGATAATTGATCCTAACCAAAGTATAATATTCTCAATTGCTATTAATCTTGTCACTAGCCCCTTGGACATACCTACTAGCTGATATAAGCCGATTTCCTTGCTCCGTCGATTCATAAATAGCTTATTAGCATACAGTACGAAGAAAATGACAATGAATAGAAGTAAATAGGAACCCGCCTTTAAAGCTGCGGAGGACATTCCGCTACCTATTTCCTTAACAATTGCTGGATTATACTGCAATGTTACAAAGGAATAATACAGTGTAACGCTAAAAACTAATGCAAAGACATAAAGGTAATAGTTTTTTATATTCTTTCTCATACTGCGTAGAACTAACTGATTAAGCGTCATAGCCATCACCACTCAATACACTCTGTGTATTCATAATTTCATGATAGAATTGCTTGCGATCCTTTTCACCTTTATATAACTCCGAATATATTTGTCCGTCCTTTAAAAACAGCACACGTGAGCAAAAACTAGCAGCTACAGAATCATGTGTAACCATCATAATTGTCACTTTTTTCTCTTTGTTAATTTTTTCTAAATTACTTAGTAACGCTGTAGCAGACTTGGAATCCAAAGCTCCTGTTGGCTCATCAGCAAAAACGATAGAGGGACTTCCAACCAGAGCTCTTGCAGCTGAAGTTCTTTGTTTTTGTCCACCAGAAATTTCATTGGGATATTTATTTAAGATATCATTAATTCCTAAAAGATCGGTTATCTCCTTTATCTTTTTCTCTGACACAGTTTTAGGGGTTTTCCCTACTGATAATGGAAGATATATATTTTCTTTGACAGTTAATGTATCCAGCAAGTTATAATCCTGAAAGATAAAACCAAGCTGTTCTCTGCGGAACTGGGAAAGCCTTTGTTCTTTCATTTTTTGCAGATTAAAATTATTTATCTCTATCGTTCCTGATGTAACTTTATCAATAGATGCTAAGACATTTAAGAGCGTTGTTTTACCTGAGCCTGAAGGTCCCATGATTCCAACAAATTCTCCTTCTCTTACCTCTAGATCAATATCCTTTAATACTTCCTGCGTATTTGTTTTTTTTCCAAATACCTTTTTAATCTTTCGACCTCGTAAAATAACCATGGTCTACCTCCTACCTTTTATTAATCTCATTTTACCCATTATTTAATGAAAAATCGTTCGTTTTAGGTGACAATCAAAGAAAGTAGATGACATTTTTGTCACCTACCTAAAATTTGCTGCATTTCATTTTGTAATGGGAAATGTAAAGAAAAGGTAGATCCGAAATCAACCTCAGAAATAACACTTATCGTAATACCGAGCTTTTCGGCAGCATTCTTTGCTAAATATAGTCCCATCCCAGTGGAAGAAGTACTCTCTCTGCCTACCCTACCCGTAAAAGACTTATCAAAAATTCTAGGCAAGTCCGCTTGAGACATTCCTACCCCTTCATCTTGAATAGAGAGGATTAAGTGACCTAATTCATCATCTGTAGTAAATATCCTTATTTCTCCATGTACTTTGCTGTATTTAACTGCATTCGAGATTAACTGTCTTACGATAAATGAAAGCCACTTCTGATCAGTAAGGACAAGTCTATCTAAACCTATTGTTTCAAACCCTATATTACGTTCCATACACCATGGCTTAAGTTCTTTTATTTCCTTGAAGATAACTCTTTCCACATTGACATCTTCAATTAGGTTATCTTTTTCTATGGAGGGAAGACGTGTTTTATGAAGCTGCTGATCTAAAAGCATATGCAATCTTAACCATTCTACTTCTAATTTTTTCTTAAGTGTAGAATCATCTACACTATCCAACATGAGCTTCATACTTGTTAGAGGTGTTTTCATCTCATGTATCCAAGAAAGCGTCTGGTCCCTCTCTTCTAGAAAAGTTGTATGGGCATCATTCAGTTCTTGTTTCCCTAATAGAACTATCTCTTGAAACTCATCCATAAGTACCTTTTCGTAAACTGACTCCCCTTCAGGAAGGCTTGCAATTAACTGATCGAACGTCAAATCGCCTTTAGGAATTTCTAAAACACTTTTTATAAATTTTGTTTCCTGAAAAAATCTCCATAGAAAAAACAATAAAAATAAAAACAGATTAGTACTATTCATATACAGTATAGAAGTATTAGCAAATGTTACGTCTAGAGTCAGAAGAATATTTAACCATAACTGAAAAAAGCTAAAAAAGAGAATCCACGTCATTCTTTCTTTTATATATAACAGAAATAGTTTCATGGCTCCTGCCTAGTTATCGCTATATACCCCAAACCTTTTTTCGTCACAATAACTTCCCCTAACCCGATTTGTTCTAGTTTCAATCGTAATCTATTAACATTGACTGAAAGGGTATTGTCATTTACAAACTTTTCATCATCCCATAGCTTTCTCATAAGCTCATCTCTAGAAACAATTTTATCCAATGACTGGACTAAAACTCTTAGGATAAACAACTCATTTTTAGTAAGTTCAACCTCTTGATCTCCTTTGGAAATAACACTTCTAGAATAATCAATGATAGCATCATTCCAATGGACAATATCTAATTGTTCTTCTCGGTAATCATAGGTTCTTCGGAGTATCGCTTGGATCTTTGCTAATAAAACTTCCATATTAAAAGGTTTTTGAACAAAGTCATCTGCCCCCATTTGCATTGCCATAATTATATCCATAGGATGATCCCTAGAGGAAAGAAAAATAATAGGGACTTTCGAGTGCCTACGAATTTCTCGGCACCAATGAAATCCATCATATGCCGGAAGCTGAATATCTATAATTACTAACAGTGGTTTCTCTTCTAAAAAAGTAGGTAGGATTTCCTGAAAGTTAGTTGGCCCAATAACTTCAAATGACCAATGAAGAAATTTTTCTTTTATCAGATCAAATATAGAATTATCATCTTCTATCAGCATAATTTTTTGCATTTAATCCCCCCCTATATATACAGTGTACACAATTTTAAGTACAAAAAAAACCATCTCGTCGTCACGAGATGGTTTTATATTAAAGAATTATAGATTACTTAGTAATAGTCGCTACTACTCCAGCGCCTACAGTACGTCCACCCTCACGGATAGAGAACTTAGTACCTTCTTCGATAGCGATTGGAGAGATTAGAGATACTGTCATTTCGATGTTATCTCCAGGCATAACCATTTCTACGCCTTCTGGTAAGTGACAAACACCAGTTACGTCAGTTGTACGGAAGTAGAACTGAGGACGGTAGTTTGTGAAGAATGGAGTATGACGTCCACCCTCTTCTTTAGAAAGAACATAAACTTCAGCTTTGAAGTCTGTGTGCGGAGTGATTGTACCTGGTTTAGCTAAAACTTGACCACGTTGGATATCTTCACGAGCAACCCCACGAAGAAGAGCACCAATGTTGTCTCCAGCTTCTGCATAGTCAAGAAGTTTACGGAACATTTCAACACCAGTTACAGTAGTTGATTTTGGTTCTTCAGTAATACCAATGATGTCAACAACGTCACCGATTTTAACTACTCCACGTTCAACACGACCAGTAGCAACAGTACCACGACCAGTGATTGAGAATACATCCTCAACTGGCATCATGAATGGTTTATCAGTTTGACGTTCTGGAGTTGGGATATAGCTATCAACAGCGTCCATTAATTCAATAATTTTTTCTTCCCATTCAGGTTCTCCTTCAAGAGCCTTAAGAGCAGAACCTTTAATTACTGGAATATCGTCTCCTGGGAAATCATATTCAGATAAAAGGTCACGAATTTCCATTTCTACTAATTCAAGTAATTCTTCATCGTCAACCATATCACATTTGTTCATGAATACAACTAGGTATGGAACACCTACTTGTTTAGATAAAAGAATATGTTCGCGAGTTTGTGGCATCGGGCCATCAGCAGCAGATACTACTAAGATACCACCGTCCATTTGAGCAGCACCTGTAATCATGTTTTTAACATAATCGGCATGTCCTGGGCAGTCTACGTGAGCGTAGTGACGAGCAGCTGTTTCATATTCAACATGTGATGTATTGATTGTGATACCACGTTCTTTTTCTTCAGGTGCATTGTCGATGTCAGCATATGATCTAGCTGTACCACCCATTTTTTTTGCAAGAACTGTAGCGATAGCAGCAGTTAGAGTTGTTTTACCATGGTCAACGTGTCCGATAGTACCAACGTTAGCATGTGTTTTTGAACGGTCAAATTTTTCTTTTGCCATTAGAGATAGCCTCCTCAGTAATTGTTTAATTTTTTATTATAAAAGTCTAGGGGTAGCTTGCCCCTATTCTTTTATATTCTACTTGTTGTTTATACTTGAAAATTGGTGATAATTCAATTATTCACCTTTATTTTTTTTGATAATTTCTTCAGAAATTGATTTTGGAACATCTTCATAGTGATCGAATGTCATAGAGAACACTCCACGTCCTTGTGTGTTAGAACGTAAAGAAGTTGCATATCCGAACATTTCTGCAAGTGGAACCATTGAACGTACTACTTGTGCATTACCACGAGCGTCCATACCTTCAACTCGTCCACGACGAGAAGTGATATCTCCCATGATGTCTCCTAAATATTCTTCAGGAACAACAACTTCAACTTTCATGATTGGTTCAAGAATTACTGGATTTACTTTAGATACAGCATTTTTTAATGCCATAGAAGCAGCAATTTTGAATGCCATTTCATTCGAGTCAACATCATGATATGAACCATCGTATAATTTTGCTTTAATATCGATTAACGGATATCCAGCAAGTACACCATTGTTAAGTGAGTCACGAAGACCTGCTTCAACAGCTGGAATGTATTCACGTGGAACTACTCCACCGACAACAGCATTTTCAAACTCAAAGCCTTTTCCTTCTTCGTTTGGAGAGAATTCAATCCAAACGTGTCCGAATTGACCACGTCCACCAGATTGACGTACAAATTTACCTTCAACTTTTGCTGAAGAGCGGAAAGTTTCACGGTAAGATACTTGTGGAGCACCTACGTTAGCTTCTACTTTAAATTCGCGACGCATACGGTCAACTAAGATATCTAAGTGAAGTTCACCCATACCAGCGATGATAACTTGACCAGTTTCTTGGTCAGTATGAACGCGGAATGTTGGATCTTCTTCTGCTAATTTTACAAGAGCAGCACCCATTTTATCTTGGTCAGCTTTAGATTTTGGTTCAACTGATAGAGAAATAACTGGTTCTGGGAACACCATAGACTCTAGAATTACTAAAGCTTTTTCATCACACAGTGTATCACCAGTAGTTGTATCTTTAAGACCTACCGCTGCAGCGATATCTCCTGCAAATACTTCTGTAATCTCTGAACGAGAGTTAGCATGCATTTGTAGAATACGTCCTACGCGTTCACGCTTACCTTTTGTAGAGTTTTGTACGTATGAACCTGATTGTAAAGTACCAGAGTAAACACGGAAGAATGTTAATTTACCAACATAAGGGTCAGTCATAACTTTAAATGCTAATGCAGAGAAAGGTTCTGAATCATCAGAATGACGTTCAATTACTAATTCAGAATCATCAGGGTCTGTCCCTTGCATAGCTGGAAGATCAAGCGGTGATGGAAGGTATGCAACAGCAGCGTCAAGAACTTTACGAACACCTTTGTTTTTAAATGCAGTACCACACACTACTGGATAGAATTCTACGTTCAAAGTACCTGTACGGATACCATCAACTAATTCTTCGTTCGTGATTTCTTCACCATTTAGATATTTTTCCATTAAATCTTCGTCAAGTTCTGATACCGCTTCAATTAGTTTTTCACGGTATTCTTGTGCTTGAGCTTTATATTCTTCTGGAATTTCAACCTCTTCTAAATCAGTACCTAAATCATTAGGGTAGATAGTAGCTGTCATCGTTACTAAGTCGATGATTCCACTAAAACCATCTTCAGCACCGATTGGTAATTGAATTGGATGAGCGTTAGCTTGTAAACGGTCGTGAAGAGTTCCTACAGAATATAAGAAGTCTGCTCCCATTTTATCCATTTTATTAATGAAAACAATACGCGGTACGCCATAAGTTGTAGCTTGACGCCATACTGTTTCTGTTTGTGGTTCTACACCAGATTGAGCATCTAGTACGGTAACCGCACCATCAAGTACTCGAAGTGAACGTTCAACTTCAACCGTGAAGTCTACGTGACCAGGTGTATCAATGATATTTACACGATGATTATCCCAAGTAGCTGTTGTTGCAGCAGAAGTGATTGTAATACCACGTTCTTGCTCTTGCTCCATCCAGTCCATTTGTGATGCACCTTCATGAGTCTCTCCAATTTTATGGATTTTCCCAGTGTAATAAAGTATACGCTCCGTAGTAGTAGTTTTACCAGCATCTATGTGAGCCATGATCCCGATATTACGTGTTTTATCTAAGGAGAACTCTCTAGCCATATTGTATATCTCCTTCCGATTCGTATTTGATTAAGAATTTAAAGTAATTCCTACCAGCGATAATGAGCGAAAGCTTTGTTAGCTTCTGCCATTTTGTGAATATCTTCACGTTTTTTAACTGCAGCACCAGTGTTGTTTGATGCATCAAGAATTTCGTTAGCTAAGCGTTCTTCCATAGTTTTTTCTCCACGAAGACGTGAATAATTAACTAAGTAGCGAAGACCTAATGTTGAACGACGATCTGTACGTACTTCAACCGGCACTTGGTAGTTTGTACCACCAACACGACGAGCGCGTACTTCAAGAACTGGCATTACATTGCTTAATGCAGCTTCGAATACTTCTAAAGCATCTTTACCAGAACGTTCTTTTACGATATCGAACGCTCCGTATAGGATTTTTTGAGAAGTACCTCTTTTACCATCAATCATCAATTTATTGATTAAACGAGTTACTAGTTTCGAATTATAAATCGGATCTGGTAACACGTCACGTTTGGAAACAGGACCTTTACGAGGCATGTGTTTTCCTCCTTTCGACGAATGTCAAATTATTAATTTATTTTAAAATTAGTTTTTCTTTTCTTTCGGGCGTTTAGCACCGTATAATGAACGACTTTGTTTACGTCCAGTAACACCAGCTGTATCAAGAGCTCCACGTACGATATGGTAACGTACACCAGCTAAGTCTTTTACGCGTCCTCCACGGATAAGTACAACACTATGTTCTTGTAGGTTGTGACCTTCACCAGGAATATAAGCAGTAACCTCTAACGTATTAGTTAAACGTACACGCGCATATTTACGAAGTGCTGAGTTTGGCTTTCTTGGCGTCATAGTTCCAACACGAGTACAAACCCCACGTTTTTGCGGTGAGTTAAGATTTGTAGCAGATTTTTTAAAACTGTTATAACCTTTTCCTAAAGCAGGAGATTTTGACTTCGTGATGTTGGATTTACGAGGCTTACGTACCAATTGATTAATTGTAGGCATCGATTATTCCTCCCTTCATTTGTTCTTTTTAATACCACACATCCAGGTGGTTCATTTTTTGGGTAAAAACAAAAGTTTTTGTGTTTTACACAAAAACAGTTACACAGTAATAGCTACTAACGATGCGCCTATGCGCAATCCACAAGCCTTACCAAGATCTATTTTAGACTCAACATAGTGAATTAGAACATTGTTTTCTTGTGCTGTAAGTCGTGCTAGTTCAATAATCCTAACATCTACATCAAGTGCAATATAAACTTCTTTGACAAGTCCATTTTTCATTGCTTTTACTGCTTGCTTTGTACCAATGATTGTTTTTTTTTCTTGTTTCACTTTTTCATAAGACATTTACATATCCTCCAAAGCTACAAGTCAGATAACTATCAACCTTAAATATTTTAACATCCATATAAACCAGTGTCAACACAAATCATAAAAATATTTAGGGAGAGAAGTAATATACTTTCTCCCTAATTGATTTTTTTACTCAGCGCTTACTACTTCTTTATCAGCATTTGATTCATTTTTTGTGATTTTAATTTGACGATAACGTTGCATACCTGTACCAGCCGGAACTAGTTTCCCGATAATTACGTTTTCTTTTAATCCAAGTAATTCATCACGTTTTCCTTTGATTGCTGCATCCGTTAAGACACGAGTCGTTTCTTGGAATGACGCTGCAGATAAGAATGATTCTGTTTCAAGAGATGCCTTTGTAATACCAAGGATAACCGGGCGACAAGTTGCAGGAATCTTCCCTTGAAGAACTGCATCTTTGTTTGCTTCAGCAAATTGGTGAATATCAAGCAATGAACCTGGAAGTAATTCTGTTTCTCCCGCTTCGATAACACGAATTTTACGCATCATTTGGCGAACCATTACTTCAATATGTTTATCACCGATCTCTACCCCTTGCATACGGTAAACTTTTTGTACTTCTTTTAACAAATACACTTGAACAGTATTTACATCTTTTACTCGTAACAATTCTTTTGGATCTATAGAACCTTCAGTTAATACTTCTCCACGTTCAATCACATCTTCTAGTTGAACTTTTAGACGTGCGTTATATGGAGCAAGGTATTTACGTGTTTCTACATTACCTTGAATTGTAATTTCTTTTTGTCCTTCTCTAATTTCCTCGATTTCAGTAACGATACCTGAAATTTCGGAAATAACAGCTTGACCTTTTGGATGACGAGACTCGAAAATCTCTTGGATACGTGGAAGACCTTGTGTAATATCGTCTCCAGCAACCCCACCTGTATGGAATGTACGCATTGTTAACTGTGTACCTGGTTCACCAATAGATTGAGCTGCAATAATACCTACTGCTTCTCCAACCTCTACTGTATCTCCAGTTGCTAAGTTAAGTCCGTAACATTTTTTACAAACACCGTGTTTAGTATTACATGTAAATGCTGAACGAATCGTTAACTCTTGTATACCGACTTCTTCAATAACACGAGCAACATCCTGTGTAATTAATTCATTTCTTGCTAAAATAACTTCATTTGTAGTTGGGTGGAATATTGTTTTCTTCGTATGGCGACCTACAATACGTTCACCAAACTCTTCAATAACTTCCGTCCCATCCATAAGAGAGCCAATTAGTAAGCCACGATCTGTTCCACAATCTTCTTCTCGAATTATTACATCTTGTGCTACATCTACTAAACGACGAGTTAAGTAACCTGAATCGGCTGTTTTAAGTGCTGTATCCGCAAGACCTTTACGAGCTCCATGTGTAGAGATGAAGTATTCAAGTACGGTTAAACCTTCACGGAACGATGATTTAATCGGAAGTTCGATAATTCGACCAGCCGGATTGGCCATCAGTCCACGCATACCTGCAAGTTGAGTGAAGTTGGATGCATTACCACGGGCACCTGAATCAGCCATCATGTAGATCGGGTTCATATTATCAAGAGTTTTCATCAGTTTCTCTTGAATAATTTCTTTCGCTTTACTCCAATGTCCAATAACACTAGCGTAACGCTCTTCTTCCGTAATTAATCCACGACGGAATTGTTTTAATACCTTATCTACTTTTCCTTGTGCTTCTTCAAGAATTTCACCTTTGTCAGGAAGTACCACGATATCAGAGATACCAATTGTAATACCAGCTTTAGTTGAATATTTAAATCCAAGAGCCTTCATGCGATCTAGCATTTTAGACGTTTCAGTAATATGGAATGATTTAAATACTTCCGCAATAATATTACCTAGAATTTTTTTCTTAAATGGTTCAACAAGTTCTGCAGCTTCGATATGTTTTCTTACATCAGTTGTTGTAGGAACAAAATATTTTGCAGGAGTTTCAGTTTGTAAATTGAAATCCGTTGGTTCGTTAATGTAAGGGAACGTTTCTGGTAGTATTTCATTGAAAATTACTTTACCAACAGTCGTTAACAATAACATTTTATTTTGTTCTTCTGAAAATGTTTGATTATTAAGTGATGATGCATCAATTGCGATACGAGAATGCAAATGTACATGACCAGTACTATAAGCAAGTAGTACTTCTTCTGGACCAAAGAAAGTGGTACCTTCTCCAGTTGCACCTTTACGCTCTAAAGTTAAGTAATAGTTTCCTAAAACCATATCTTGAGATGGTGTAACTACGGGTTTTCCATCTTTCGGGTTCAAAATGTTTTGTGCTGCAAGCATTAGTAAACGAGCTTCTGCTTGTGCTTCAGAAGATAAAGGAACGTGAACTGCCATTTGGTCACCATCAAAGTCAGCGTTGTATGCTGTACATACTAGAGGATGAAGACGAATTGCACGACCTTCTACTAATGTTGGTTCGAATGCTTGGATACCTAGACGGTGAAGAGTTGGTGCACGGTTTAATAAAACCGGATGCTCCTTAATAACATCTTCTAGTACATCCCAAACTTCTGCGTGCATACGCTCAATTTTACGTTTTGCACTCTTAATGTTGTGTGCTAAGCCACGTTCAACAAGTTCTTTCATAACGAATGGTTTGAATAATTCAATTGCCATTTCTTTTGGAAGACCACATTGATACATTTTTAAGTTTGGTCCTACTACGATTACTGAACGACCAGAGTAGTCTACACGTTTACCTAGTAAGTTTTGACGGAAACGACCTTGTTTCCCTTTTAACATATGTGAAAGAGATTTCAATGGGCGATTACCAGGTCCTGTTACCGGACGGCCACGACGACCATTGTCAATCAATGCATCTACAGCTTCTTGTAACATACGTTTTTCATTTTGAACGATGATGCTAGGAGCACCAAGGTCTAATAAACGTTTTAAACGGTTGTTACGGTTAATTACGCGACGGTATAAATCATTTAAATCAGAAGTAGCGAAGCGTCCTCCATCTAATTGAACCATCGGACGTAATTCAGGTGGTATTACAGGAAGAACATCTAGAATCATCCAATCCGGCTTGTTACCAGAGTTACGGAAAGATTCCACAACCTCTAAGCGTTTAATCGCACGAGTACGACGTTGCCCTTGAGCTGTTTTCAACTCTTCTTTTAAGTGCACGGTTTCTCCTTCTAAATCAATTTCTTGAAGTAGACGTTTGATAGCCTCTGCACCCATTGCCGCTTGGAATTTACTCCCAAACTTATCGCGATATGCACGGTATTCTTTTTCAGAAAGCAATTGTTTCTTTTCAAGCGGTGTGTCTGCTGGCTCTATTACTACATAAGAAGCAAAATAAATTACTTCTTCAAGTGATCTAGGAGACATATCTAAGAGAAGTCCCATACGACTCGGAATCCCTTTGAAGTACCAGATATGAGAAACTGGTGCAGCTAATTCAATATGGCCCATACGTTCACGACGTACTTTAGAACGTGTTACTTCTACTCCACATCGATCACATACGACACCTTTATAACGAACTCGTTTATATTTACCGCAATGACATTCCCAGTCCTTTGTAGGACCAAAAATACGCTCACAGAATAAGCCATCTTTTTCTGGTTTTAACGTACGGTAGTTAATTGTTTCTGGTTTTTTGACTTCCCCGTAAGACCATGAACGGATTTTATCAGGTGAAGCTAAACCAATTTTCATATACTCAAAATTATTTACATCTATCAAGGAGCCTACCTCCCTTTAGTCTTGTGTCTTTGAAAGACTTTCCAAGTAGCTCTGCATTATGCAATTTTATACGGAAATACGGACAGGTATCACCTGTCCGATTATTATTGGCTTTTATTCTACAGTTCCAACTGGTTCTTCTTCATTCACCACTGGCAAAATCCCAAGTGCGTCAGCTGCAGGTAAATCTTCATCTTCATCTAAATCACGAAGCTCAATTTCATCTTCGTTAATGTTCAACATTTTAACATCCATCCCTAAACTTTGTAATTCCTTGATCAATACTTTGAATGATTCAGGAACACCAGGTTCTGGAACACTTTCCCCTTTAACAATTGCTTCATACGTTTTTACACGTCCAACAACGTCATCGGATTTAACTGTTAAAATTTCTTGTAGTGTGTAAGCAGCACCATAAGCTTCTAAAGCCCATACTTCCATCTCTCCGAAACGTTGTCCACCGAATTGCGCTTTCCCTCCAAGAGGCTGTTGCGTAACTAGTGAGTAAGGTCCAGTTGAACGAGCATGTAACTTATCATCAACCATGTGGGCAAGTTTAATCATATACATAACCCCAACAGAAACGCGGTTATCAAATGGTTCACCTGAACGACCGTCATAAAGGGTCGTTTTACCATCACGGTTAAGTCCCGCTTCTTCCATTGTCGACCAAACATCTTCTTCGTTGGCACCATCAAATACTGGAGATGCCGTATGGATACCAAGAATTTTTGAAGCCATACCTAAATGTAGCTCCAATACTTGCCCAATATTCATACGAGAAGGTACGCCCAGTGGATTTAACATAATATCAACTGGTGTTCCGTCTGGAAGGTAAGGCATATCTTCTTCCGGAAGGATACGAGAGATAACCCCTTTGTTACCATGACGGCCGGCCATTTTATCTCCAACGGAGATTTTACGTTTTTGAACGATATAAGCACGGACTAATTGGTTAACTCCAGGAGATAACTCATCTCCATCTTCACGATTGAAGACTTTAACATCTAAAATAATCCCACCAGCACCATGGGGTACACGCAGTGATGTATCACGAACTTCTCGTGCTTTTTCTCCAAAGATTGCATGAAGTAAACGCTCTTCTGCAGTTAGTTCTGTAACCCCTTTTGGTGTTACTTTCCCAACTAGAATGTCTCCATCACGAACTTCAGCACCAATACGGATAATTCCACGGTCGTCCAAGTTGCGAAGTGCATCTTCTCCGACGTTTGGAATATCTCTTGTGATTTCCTCCGGCCCAAGCTTAGTATCACGTGATTCTGATTCATACTCTTCAATATGAACTGAAGTGTATACATCGTCTTTCACTAGACGTTCACTCATAATAACGGCATCCTCGTAGTTATATCCGTCCCATGTCATGAACGCTACTAGAACGTTACGTCCTAAAGCTAACTCTGCTTTTTCCATAGAAGGACCATCTGCAAGAATATCAAGTGGTTTTACAGTGTCTCCAACTTGAACAATTGGGCGTTGATTAATAGATGTCCCGTGGTTAGATCGTTCGAATTTGTGTACTTTGTATGAGACTAAGTCACCTTTTACTTCTTTACCATCGACTTCTTCAATGCGACGAACTCGAATTTCTCTTGCTTCAACATGCTCTACAATACCTGCATACTTAGCAACTACTGCAGCACCTGAATCACGAGCATTTACATGTTCCATACCTGTTCCAACGAATGGTGCTTCTGGGTTCAACAATGGAACCGCTTGACGTTGCATGTTTGCTCCCATAAGCGCACGGTTGGAGTCATCGTTTTCTAAAAACGGAATACATGCAGTCGCAGCAGAAACTACTTGTTTCGGCGAGACGTCCATGTAATCTATTTGGTCTTTTCTAAATACTGTGTTATCTCCACGGAAACGACCAACTACTTCTTCTTTAGCAAATGCACCTTCATCAGATAAAATAGAGTTCGCTTGAGCAACCACATAGTTATCCTCTTCATCAGCAGTTAAGTAGTCAATACGTGAAGTTACTAATCCAGTCTCAGGATCAACACGACGGTATGGTGTTTCAATAAATCCAAATTTATTTACTTTTGCAAAACTTGAAAGTGAGTTAATCAGTCCAATGTTTGGTCCCTCAGGAGTTTCAATTGGACACATACGACCATAGTGAGAGTAATGAACGTCACGTACTTCGAATCCAGCACGTTCACGCGTTAAACCACCGGGCCCAAGTGCAGACAAACGACGTTTATGAGTAAGCTCAGCAAGTGGATTTGTTTGGTCCATGAACTGAGATAATTGAGAGCTACCGAAGAATTCTTTGATAGACGCAATAACAGGACGAATGTTAATCAATTGTTGTGGAACAATAGTTTGTGTGTCATTAATAGACATACGTTCACGAACCACACGTTCCATACGAGAAAGACCAATACGGAATTGGTTTTGTAATAACTCTCCTACTGAACGTAAACGACGGTTACCGAGATGATCAATATCATCTGTGTTCCCAACGTTATATAAAAGGTTAAAGAAGTATCCAATAGAGGAAATAATATCTGCTGGCGTGATGTTTTTAATTTCAGTTTCCACATACGCATTACTGATAACATTAATCACTTTTTTCTCTTCATCATTTGGCACATAAATTTTAATTGATTGAATCGTGATCTCGTTGTCTAAAACACCACCAACTTGCGATAATGTTTTGAACCCAATCCCACTTTCTAAATAAGGGATCAATCGATCTAGTACACGACGATCAATAAGTGTACCTTCTTCTACTAAAATCTCACCTGTTTCTGGATCCACTAGCGTCTCAGCTACTGTTTGGTTAAACAGACGATTTTTAATATCTAATTTCTTATTCATTTTGTAACGACCAACATTCGCTAAATCATAGCGTTTTGGGTCGAAGAAGCGCGAGTATAATAAGCTCTTTGCACTTTCAACTGTTGGTGGCTCACCAGGACGTAAACGCTCATAGATTTCAAGTAACGCTTTTTCAGCCGTTTCTGTGTTATCTTTTTCAAGCGTGTTACTTAAATATTCATTGTCTCCGATTAAATCAATGATTTCTTGATCTGTTCCGAAGCCTAAAGCACGAAGTAAAACAGTTACAGGTAATTTACGAGTACGATCTATACGAACGTAAACAACGTCTTTGGCATCAATTTCATACTCTAACCAAGCACCACGGTTCGGTATAACTGTTGCTCCAAAGCCTTTTTTACCATTTTTATCTGTTTTATCATGGAAGTAAACACTTGGTGAACGGACTAACTGAGATACGATTACTCGTTCAGCACCATTGATCACAAAAGTACCCGTTTCAGTCATTAATGGGAAATCTCCCATGAAGACATCTTGTTCTTTTACTTCGTCCGTTTCTCTGTTATGGAGACGTACTTTTACGCGAAGTGGTGCAGCGTAAGTTGTGTCACGTTCTTTTGATTCGTCGACTGAATATTTTGGATCACTTAAACTATAGTCGACAAATTCAAGTGATAGATTGCCTGTAAAGTCCTCGATCGGTGAAATATCTTTAAACATTTCACGTAATCCTTCTTCGAGGAACCATTCGTATGATACTGTTTGAATTTCGATTAAATTCGGAAGTTCTAGAACCTCACTAATACGCGCAAAACTTCTGCGCTGGCGGTGTTGCCCGTACTGAACTAGTTGACCTGTCAACTCATTCACCCCTCAATAAAGCGATAATAGGTCTTTTCTATATCAACAAATTAGTGTATGATATCGAAAAGACAAAAAGAAAACGAGTTCTAAATAAGAGCTCATTTTTGATTAATTAAACTTTTCTCGGCCAGTATACCCATATTTACTACTTTTATACAAAAGGGCACACGTCCTCAAAATAATATTTTTGCATTTTCTTATAATATCATAGCGATTTTGTCAAGTCAATCTTTTGTAGCTTTTAAAATCCAGTAACCTTTTTCTTTATCTACAATTTCTACTTGACCAAAAATCTCTTCTAAATAACTAAAAGTTGATGGTGCCCCTTGTTTCTTTTGAATCACAACCCACAATTCTCCCATTGAAGCCAATTTCTCGAAAGATTCCTCGTAAAAACGAAAAATTGTTTCCTTTCCAGCGCGGATGGGTGGATTAGTTATAATAGCCGCAAAGTTTGCAGTGTTAACTGCTGACAATCCATCACTTTCATAGATTCGCACATTTTGTATCCCGTTAGCAGCAGCGTTTTTTTCCGCAAGTTGGATTGCACGTGTGTTAACATCTACCAAATGAACTGTTCTCTCTTCATTCGCTTTTGCAAATGAAAGTCCAATAGGACCATACCCACACCCTACGTCTAAAAAGTCTCCTTCTAGATCAGGCACTTTAAAAGCATTGATTAATACACGGGAGCCAAAATCTACTTCGCTCTTACTAAATACACCAGTATCTGTTTCAAATCGAAAATTATGACCAAGCAAAGGAAAATTCCAATGGCGTGGTTTGCTCTCCGTTTGAGGTTTTCTAGAGTAATAATGATCAGACACTTCAATAACCCTCCATAATACAAACAAAGAAAAGCTCGTCGTTAACTGACGAGCTTTTTTCTTCGAACTGTACAAAAATTACTTAACTTCTACGCCTGCGCCAACTTCTTCAAGTTGAGCTTTGAACGCTTCAGCTTCTTCTTTAGATACGCCTTCTTTAACAGCTTTAGGAGCGCTATCTACTACTTCTTTAGCTTCTTTCAAGCCAAGACCAGTGATTTCACGAACTACTTTGATTACTTTGATTTTTTGAGCTCCTGCAGAAGTAAGGATTACATCAAATTCAGTTTGTTCTTCAGCTACAACAGCACCGCCTGCAGCTGCTGCTACTGGAGCTGCTGCTGTTACTCCGAATTCTTCTTCGATTGCTTTTACTAAGTCGTTTAACTCAAGAACTGTCATTGATTTGATAGCTTCTAAAATTTGTTCGTTATTCATGTTATTTTCCTCCTATGATTGGATAGTTTTTTAGGCTATATGCCCTTTTTTCGTTAAGCCGCGTAATAAATTATGCGCCTTGTTCTTCTTTTTGTTCTGCAACAGCTTTTGTTGCAAGTGCAAAATTGCGTACTGGAGCTTGAAGTACTGAAAGAAGCATAGAAAGTAGACCTTCGCGAGATGGAAGTTCCGCTAATGCTTTAACATCTTCAGCTGAAGAAACAGTTCCTTCAATGATACCAGCTTTAATTTCAAGCTTTTCGTTCTTTTTAGCAAAATCATTTATGATTTTTGCAGGTGCGATTACATCTTCGTTAGAAAATGCAATTGCGTTTGGACCAACAAGGTATTCGTTAACCCCATCAACTCCAGCAATTTCAGTAGCGCGACGTGTAAGCGAGTTTTTGTAAACTTTGAATTCCACGCCAGCTTCACGAAGTTGTTTACGTAGTTCAGTTACTTGCGCAACGTTTAAACCACGGTAGTCAACTACTACTACAGATGCAGCAGCTTTAAATTTCTCTGCAATATCTTGAACTTGCACTTGTTTAATTTCAATTGCTTTGCTCATCTTGGCACCTCCTATAAGATTGGCCATTTATACCGACAAAAGAAAAGCCTCTAATCTACGAATAGACAGAGGCAGAAAGTCATCATCTAATAAGAATCTGAATTTACTTGTCCTCGGTAGGTTATTAAGTGACAAGTCACTCCTACTGTCTTCGGTACGAATGTATATTTAACAACAAAAGCCATCTTATCAGATAGACTTTTGTCTGTCAATAATTTTATTTTGCAACACTTGATGCGTCAACTTTAACAGCTGGACCCATTGTAGTAGTAACATTTACAGATTTCATGTAAATACCTTTAGAGGCAGCAGGTTTTGCTTTTTGAATTACTTCAAATACCGCTAAGAAGTTTTCTACTAGTTTATCGTCCTCGAAAGAAACTTTACCAATTGGAGCATGAATGATCCCGGCTTTGTCAGCACGGTATTCTACTTTACCAGCTTTAATTTCTTCGATTGCTTTAGTTACGTCAAATGTAACTGTACCTGTTTTTGGATTTGGCATTAAGCCTTTAGGTCCAAGTACACGACCGATTTTACCAACTTCACCCATCATGTCTGGAGTAGCTACGATAACATCGAAGTCAAACCATCCTTGTTGAATTTTGTTGATGTATTCAGCATCGCCTACGTAGTCTGCACCAGCAGCTTCAGCTTCTTTTACTTTTTCACCCTTAGCGAATACTAATACGCGTTGAGTTTTACCAGTACCGTTTGGTAGCACTACTGCTCCACGGATTTGTTGGTCATTTTTACGAGTATCGATTCCTAAACGGAAAGCAACCTCTACAGTTGCATCAAAATTAACTGTGCTTGTTTTTTTAGCAAGCTCAATCGCTTCTTTAGCTGTGTATACTTTGTTAGACTCAACTAATTTAGCTGCTTCTTGTAATTTTTTACCTTTGTTAGCCATTTTAAAATGTCCTCCTTGATAGTGGTTTTAGCGGAATAAACCTCCCACGTGTAAAGGTTGTAGTTATCCCCTAAGAACAACTACAACCTTCCAAAAACAAATGCATCATATGAATGATGCACATTAATTATTAGTCTTCGATTGTGATACCCATGCTGCGTGCAGTACCTTCAACCATCAACATAGCTGCTTCAACAGACGCTGCATTTAAATCTGGCATTTTTTGTTCTGCGATTTCGCGAACTTTTTCACGTTTTACCGTTGCCACTTTTACGCGGTTTGGTTCACCTGATCCAGATTGAATACCAGCTGCTACTTTAAGTAACACTGCTGCCGGGGGAGTTTTTGTAATGAAAGTAAAAGAACGATCTTCAAATACAGAAATTTCAACCGGAATGATTAGACCTGCTTGATCTGCAGTACGTGCGTTGAACTCCTTACAGAATCCCATGATATTAACACCCGCTTGTCCTAATGCAGGACCAACCGGCGGCGCTGGGTTTGCTTTACCAGCAGGAATTTGTAATTTAACAACTTTAATCACTTTTTTAGCCACGAGACACACCTCCTTAAGTCCGTGATGTGGTAATTGGGTTGCCCCTCCCACTCAAATATCTGTCTCTCAGCTCTGCGCTGATAACATTAGAAAATTAATACAGACATATTTTCAGTCTGACCTTAGAAATAATACCACTTTTTCATTTTTTTCGCAAGTGGTAAAAAAATTATATTTTTGCTACTTGATCAAAATCTAGTTCCATATTTGTTTCTCTACCAAACATATCTACAGAAACCGTTACTTTACCTTTATCAAATTCAATCGTTTCTACTTTACCATGGAAGTTCGCAAACGGCCCTTCTAGAACCTCTACCATTTCTCCGACAGTGAAGTCTACTTCTACTCTACGCTCATTCATACCCATTTGTTTCAACATTGACTGAACTTCTTCTGGTGGTAAAGATGTTGGTTTTGTTCCTCCACCTGAAGAACCAAGAAACCCAGTTACACCCGGTGTATTACGAACAACATACCAAGCGTCATCTGTCATAATAAGCTCTACAAACACGTATCCAGGAAAAGTTTTTCTCAAAACGACCCGTTTTTTTCCATCTTTAAAATCTGTTTCTTCTTGTTCAGGGATAAAAACTCGGAAAATTTTATCATTCATTCCCATTGTTTCAACACGTTTTTCTAAATTTGCTTTTACTTTGTTTTCATACCCAGAATACGTATGAACTACATACCAATTTTTCTCCATAGTTACAGGACTAGTCGTCCTTCCCCCCTTTTCTCAGACAAATAAAAAAACCCGTTCACTAACTTAGACGGGCTATTTTCCAATAAATATTATCATATCGCATTTTATAATTCTAAATACCAACGGAATAATCCTGAAATCCCCAAATCCACTATAGCGAAAAATATAGCCATTACAATAACTGTAGATAACACTACAACAGTATATTTTGTAAGTTCTTTTCTTTTAGGCCAGCTTACTTTTCTCATTTCAGACATTACATTTTTAAAAAATCCACCAATATTAGCCATTGTAGCTAAACCTCCACAGGGAAAATCTATCTTATTTGCATACTCAAAGTGTTTGTTTGTGAAGCGTATGTGCATTGCAATGCGTACAATACTTTTTTCGTTCTATACGAATTGTTGCACTATCTTTTGATGCCGGGATCGTATAATTCCTATTACCACATTGTTCACAACTCAAGACAATTTTCTTTGTCATTTTATCACCTTTTTTTGCGTATAATTCTTTTTCAAGATTATCACCTTACAGAAACCATGTCAACAAATTCCCAGTGCTTATGCATAATTACTACCAATCTCCATAAAACGTTCTAGTTTTCTTTTAACGCGCTGTAGTGCATTATCAATTGATTTTACATGTCGATTTAACTCTTCTGAGATTTCTTGATAAGATTGTCCATCCAAATATAAAGCAAGCACTTGTTGCTCTAATTCACTTAAAATCTCAGACATCTTACCTTCCATGTAATCGATATCTTCTCTTTTAATGATTAATTCTTCTGGGTCATCTACTACCGAACCAGCGATCATATCCATAAGCGTACGATCTGATTCTTCATCGTAAATAGGCTTATCAAGTGATATATAAGAATTCAGTGGAATATGCTTTTGCCGAGTTGCTGTTTTAATCGCCGTGATAATTTGTCGAGTAATACATAACTCTGCAAATGCCCGAAAAGAAGAAAGTTTTTCCCCACGAAAATCCCGAACCGCTTTATATAAACCAATCATTCCTTCTTGAAGAATATCTTCTTTATCCGCCCCGATTAAAAAGTATGATCTACCTTTCATCCGAACGAATGAGCGATACTTCGTAATCAAAAAATCAAGTGCTTCAGTGTTTCCCTGATGAACCATTTCTACAAGCTCTTCATCTTGTAAACTACTCAATTTTTGTAGATTATGTTCCGTCTTTTCCAATGAAGTCACCTCGACAGTCTACGAACAGTTAATGTCAGTATACAGGAAGCAAATTTACAGCGTCAATCAATCATTTCATTCCCCTGCGCCATTTTTCGAAAATTTCGGCAACTTCAGCAGATAAAGGTAGTTCTGAATTGGGTTTATTTCCCTGGATACGCTTCACTTTCTTTGTAATATTTCGGGAAATATCTTCCACTTCAATTTCAAGTTCTCTTGCAGATTTCCTTAAAGCCCCTTGTCCAAATATCACTCGTTGCTCCGTCAAATCTGAAGTAGCTACATAAATTTCAACTTTACGACCACTAAGTTCTTGTGTTAGTTTTTCTATTCTTTCATCTGCAATCTCATTTTTTCTTGTATAAATTACTTCCACATCATATTTCTTTTGCTTACTTTCAATACCTGGAACTAAGTGTGCATCAAAAATGACAATTACTCGAATACCTGTAAAAGCTTTATACTCTGCCATTAGTTCAATCAATCGGTCTCTTGCATCTACTAATTTATCTTCTTTAAGCTTTCTTAACTCAACCCATGCGCCAATGATGTTATAACCATCGACAAGAAGAATTTGCATCGTCTTATCCTTTTAAGGGACGTCTTACGCGCAACACTTCATAGAGAAGTATCGCCGTAGCAACGGACGCATTCAAACTCGTTACATGACCGACCATTGGCAAATGGTAAAGAAAGTCACACTTTTCTTTTAATAGTCGACTCATTCCTTTTCCTTCACTACCAATAATAAGCGCTAAAGGAAGGGTTGCATCCATATTCCGATAATCCGTTGATTTGGAAGCGTCTGTCCCTGCAATCCATACACCACGTTCTTTTAACTCATCTACCGTTTGGGCCAAATTGGTAGCACGATATACCGGTATATGCTCAATCGCACCAGTAGATGCTTTTGCAACAACGGCAGTTAACCCTACCGCTCGTCTTTTTGGAATGATAATACCGTGTGCACCTACAGCGTCAGCAGTTCTCATAATAGAACCAAGATTATGCGGATCTTCAATTTCATCTAAAATAATAAAAAGAGGATCTTCTTGTTTACTAGCTGCTAGGTTGAACAAATCATCTAACTCTGCATAACGATAAGCCGCAACAGAAGCAACAATTCCTTGATGATTCGCGTCAGTCAGTCCATCTAATTTCTTTTTAGGGACAAATTGAACAATGATACCTGCTTCTTTTGCCAACTGAATTATTTCAGAAACTCCTGTTTTTTGCACACCTTCTGCAATCCACACTTTATTCATATCTCTCCCCGAACGGAGTGCTTCTACGACCGGGTTTTTCCCTGCTATAATTTCTCCTGTTTGTTCTGGTTGGTCTGTTGTCATTTCTTGCTCTCCCCTTTCTGCTTATCAATAAATTCTAATGAAAATTGAAGTACTTCATGTAAACGCTCTGTTTGCTCACTTAAATACAAACTCCCAATAACCGCTTCAAATGCAGTACTATAATGATATGTTTGGACATCGGTATTTTTAGGCACCGTACCTGATTTAGCATTTCTACCTCTTCTTAACTCGGCTTCCTCTTCTGCTGTGAGAAAACCAGTGTTTAACATTTCTCGAACAATTGTTGCTTGTGCTTTAGCAGAGACGTACTTAGTTGCTTCTTTATGCAAAATGTTTGGTCTCACTCGACCAGATTTTATAAGATGTTCTCTTACAAATTGTTCGAGTACAGCATCGCCCATATACGCTAGGGCTAGTGAGTTTAATTGTTTTACATCTGATAATTTAAATTTTTCCACAAGCTTATCCTCTTTTCCAACGAATACCTTGTGCGGTATCTTCTAAAATAATATTCATTTCTTTCAATTGATCTCTTATTTCATCTGCACGTGCAAAGTTTCGATCTTTTCGAGCTTTGTTACGCTCTTCAATTAATGCATCAATTTCTTCGTCTAGCACTTCTTTTTCTACTCGTAAAGAAAGCCCTAATACTCCAGTAAGTTCATCAAATATCGCGATGAATTGTTTCAATACTTTTGCAGAAGTTTGTTTTTCCAATAAATACGTATTCGCCACTTTGGCAAGCTCGAAAACTGCCGCAATACCGTTTGCTGTATTAAAGTCATCATCCATTGCAATAATGAATTGTTCTTTTACTTCTTCTATTTTGTGAAGCCAAATATCATCATGATCTCCTAAATCTGCAGTTGCATCTAAACGATGTAATACATTTGCATAAGCTGTACGAATACGATCAAGTCCTGCTTCTGCTTGCTCTAATAATTCCTGCGAGTAATTAATCGGATGACGATAGTGCACTCCAAGCATGAATATGCGCAACACTTGCGGATCAATTTGTTTGCGGATATCATTTACTAGTACAAAGTTCCCTAATGATTTCGACATTTTTTCGTTATCAATATTAATATACCCATTATGCATCCAATATCTCGCAAATGTTTTACCAGTTCTAGCTTCTGACTGAGCAATTTCGTTTTCATGATGAGGGAATGTTAAATCTTGCCCTCCAGCATGTATATCAATTGTATCCCCTAGTATTTCACGAGCCATTACAGAACATTCAATATGCCATCCCGGACGGCCTTGGCCCCATGGACTTTCCCAGAAAATTTCACCAGGTTTTGCTGCTTTCCAAAGAGCAAAGTCTAGTTCATCTTCTTTCTTTTCACCTGTCTGGATTCGTGCGCCAACTTTTAAATCATCTACTGATTGGTGAGATAGCTTTCCGTAACCATCGAACTTTCTCGTACGGTAATACATATCTCCTTGCGATTCATAGGCATATCCTTTTTCTTCTAACACTTTTATAAAATCAATTATTTCTATCATGTGATCAGTTACACGAGGGTGAGCGTCTGCTCTGCTGCACCCCAGCGCTTCAACATCCGCAAAGTAAGCTTGGATAAAACGCTCTGTTAATTCCGAAACATCTTCTCCTAGCTTATTTGCCGCATTAATAATTTTGTCATCTACGTCAGTAAAGTTCGATACGTAAGTCACTTCATATCCACGGTATTGAAAATACTTTCGAACTGTATCATATACAATAACAGGTCGAGCATTCCCTATATGAATATAATTATAGACAGTAGGACCACATACATACATTTTGACCTTTCCTTCTTCCATTGGAACAAAAGGTTCTTTTTCACGCGATAATGAATTAAATATTTGAATCGCCATTACAGATTTCTCTCCTTTTTTAAATCTCTTGAAAGTTTTTGGATGTCTTCATTTAACTCTTCTATTCTTAACTCCATCTTTTTGCAACGATCCCCCACTGGATTCGGCAAATCTTGATGATCTAAATTTCGCTTCACTTTTTTACCATCTTGAATAACAACTATTCCCGGGATTCCTACTGCAGTTGAGTTCATCGGAACATCTTTTAACACAACAGAACCCGCTCCAATTTTGCTATTATCCCCAACAGTAATAGATCCTATTATTTTCGCACCTGTTGCCACAAGCACATTATTGCCTAACGTTGGATGTCTCTTTCCCTTTTCTTTGCCGGTCCCACCAAGCGTAACACCTTGATAAAGTGTGCAGTCATCACCTATTTCGCATGTTTGTCCAATTACAATTCCCATACCATGATCTATAAATAATCTGCGCCCAATTACGGCTCCTGGATGTATTTCAACACCTGTAAAAAACCTGCTAATTTGCGAGACGACACGGGCTAAGAAAAACCTGTTCTTTTTATATAAAGCATGCGCAATTCGATGATTCCAAATTGCGTGTAAACCCGAATAAGTTAGGACTACCTCTAAAGTACTTGTTGCTGCAGGATCTTGTTCAAAAACGACAGCAATATCTTCTTTCAAACGCTCAAACATTTTTTCCATCCCCTTTTACCAAAAAAATAAAAAGCGTCTCTGTCTATATATAAAATATAGACAGAGACACTATTAGGCGTGGTTCCACTCTGATTGAAAAGGCAATTATTACAACCTTTTCCTCTTTACATCTCTTAACGCAGATGAAGCGTCCAGCCTACTATATAGTTCGGCATGGCACTCTAAGGTGCATTTCAGTAACACATTGGTTCAGACCACTTACAGCCGGTGATGGTCCTCTCTTGTTGAACATGCGTTACTTACTTATCCTCTTCTCGGTTTTCTGTTACTTCTATTTGAAATTTGTATTCTAATTTTCACATCTAATAGCTAGAAAGTCAATCTTATTGTTTTGCGTATTTAGCAACGCGAGCAATAACTTTTTCTTTCCCTATTAAGCTAATTGCATCAGCTAATTCAGGACCATGAGTTTGAGCAGTTGTTACGACACGAATTGGCATGAACAGGTTTTTACCTTTATGACCAGTTTCTTTTTGCACCGCTTTAATTGCAGCTTTTATGTCAGGTGCATCAAATGTTTCCAGTCCTTCTAATTGCACTTTAAATGCAGCCATAACTTCCGGTACTTGTTCTCCCGCTAAGACTTCTGCTGCTTCTTCAGTATATACAAGCTCGTGATCAAAGAATTGTGAAGCTATTTCAACAATCTCAGCCCCAAAACTCAGTTGATCATGATAAAGAGCGATTAGTTTTGTCGCCCAAGTATTCTCTTCTTCTGTCAATTCTGCAGGGAGAAGTTCCGCTTTTTGTAAATGAGGTAGCGCAAGTTCTACTACGTTCTCTAACGGCAGTTGTTTAATATATTGATTGTTCGTCCAAGTTAGTTTTTGTTTATCAAACATAGACGGCGACTTAGATAAACGATTGACATCGAACATTTTAATGAATTCTTCTTTAGAAAAGATTTCATCTTCCCCTTCAGGAGACCATCCAAGTAAAGCAAAGAAATTAAACATCGCTTCAGGTAAGTACCCAAGGTCTTTATATTGTGAGATGAACTGAATAATTGACTCATCACGTTTTGACAATTTTTTACGGCTTTCATTAATAATTAGTGTCATATGGCCATACTCTGGATACTTCCATCCAAATACATCAAATACCATCAGTTGTTTAGGTGTATTAGATAAATGTTCTTCTCCGCGGAAGACATGTGAAATTTCCATAAAATGATCATCTAATACTACAGCATAATTATAAGTAGGGATGCCATTAGCTTTCACTAATACCCAATCTCCCACATCTACTGACTCAAATGATACCGTTCCACGAACTAAATCATCAAAAGCGTATGTTACGTTTTCTGGCACACGCATACGAATAGTGAATGATACACCTTCTGCTTCTTTAGCTTGTACTTCTTCAGCAGATAAATGACGGCATTTACCATTATACATTGGAGCGGCTACTCCTTTTTCTTTTTGCACTTCACGGTCTACTTCTAATTCTTCTGAAGTACAGAAACATTTATAAGCATGTCCTTTTTCGATCATTTCTTCTGCATGTTTTACATAGATATCTAGACGTTCCATTTGACGATACGGTGCGTAAGGTCCACCGATATCAACCGATTCATCGTAGTCTATACCTAACCATTTCAAGTTTTCTAACTGTGACAACTCGCCACCTTCGATATTACGTTCAATATCAGTGTCTTCGATTCGAACGATGAATTTCCCATTATGGTGACGTGCATATAAATAGTTAAATAATGCTGTACGTGCTCCTCCAATATGCAATTGCCCTGTTGGACTTGGTGCGTAGCGTACGCGAACTTCTTGTGTCATTGTATATCCTCCTAGTTTTCGTGCGTATATAAACTCCATCTATTTTACCACTGCTAACCAGTTATTAAAAGTTAGTCTTTTTTGACAAGTAGAATAGTCGCCATTGAAGCAATTCCCTCTTCACGCCCAGTAAATCCAAGCTTTTCGGTCGTTGTTGCTTTTACATTTACTTGTGATGCATCAGCTTGCAATAACTCGGCAACACGTGCACGAATTGTTTCGATATACGGTGCCATTTTTGGTTTTTGTGCAATAATTGTACAATCGATATTCCCCAATTTGTATCCACGCGCATCTACTAACTTCCAAATATGCTCTAGCAACTTTGCCGAATCCGCATCTTTAAAATCTGGATCTGTATCTGGAAAATGTCTCCCTATATCCCCTTCTCCAATTGCTCCAAGTGCGGCATCTGTAATTGTGTGTAACAATACATCTGCATCAGAATGACCGATTAAACCTCTTTCATGAGGTATTTCAATTCCTCCAATAATTAAAGGACGATTTTCTGCAAATTCATGAACATCAAACCCTTGACCAACTCGTATCATTTATAATTCCTCCCGCTCACGATTTTTTAATATTACTTCTCCAAGCAGAAGATCTTCTTGCGTCGTCATTTTTACGTTGTCATACGTACTTTCGACAATGTGAACACACTTACCTAATCGTTCAACCAGCATCGATTCATCTGTCCCTACAAAGCTTTCCTCGTCTGCTAATCTTTCCGCTTCTTCCAATACATCGTACTGAAAAGCTTGTGGAGTTTGGATTATCCATAAACTCTCCCGATCAACTGTTTCTTGAATTATACCATTATCCACCTTTTTCATCGTATCCTTTGCACGAACCGCTGCTATCGCTGCTCCTGACTGTTGTGCTTTTTCAACCAATTGATGAATAACACTCTGTTTAATAAAAGGACGAGCTGCATCATGAACTAAAACAATTCCTTTAGATGGCGAAACCTTCAGACAGGCATAAACACTATGTTGACGTTCGGTTCCGCCTTCTGTAATGGCAACCACTTTTGTAATTCCGTATTCAAAAATTAGTTGTTCAATAAATTCTTGTTCCTCTTTTTTTACGGCTAACACAATATGCTTGCACATCTGATCGTACTCAAATACACGTAATGTATGTATTAAAATGGATACATTGTTAAACTCTAGAAATAACTTATTTCTGTCTGCACCCATACGTTTTCCACTTCCTGCAGCAGGTAATAATACAGTATACCCCATTAATTATCCTCCTATTAAGCATAGAAAAAGGGTGTTTACCTATTTAAATCTAGGTAACAACCCCGTTCTATTATTTCGATTCTTGTGGTTTGGCAAAAATCATTCGTCCCGCAGATGTTTGAAGGACACTTGTTACTTCTACATTGATCGCTTGTCCAATGTAAGTTTTACCGCCTTCAACAACAATCATTGTTCCATCGTCTAAATATGCAACGCCTTGATTATGCTCTTTCCCATCTTTAATAACTACCACATGCATTATTTCCCCTGGAATAACAACTGGTTTCACAGCATTTGCAAGGTCATTAATATTGAGTACACGCACTTGGTGAAGATCACATACTTTATTCAGATTAAAGTCATTTGTCACGACTATACCATTCATTTTCTTCGCCAGTCTTACTAATTTCAAATCCACTTCTTGAATATCTTCAAAGTCCTGTTCTACTATTAAAACTGCTGAGGCACGCTCAGTTTGGAGTTTTTTCAACACATCCAACCCACGACGACCTCTTGTTCTTTTTAACGTATCAGAGGAATCCGCGATATGCTGCAGTTCCGTAAGTACAAATTGAGGTACAACAAACACACCTTCTATAAATCCTGTTTCTGAAATATCGGCAATACGACCATCAATAATAACACTAGTATCAAGGAGTTTATATGTCCCTAAACTGAGGGCTTGAGTATCTTCCTCATTCCCCTTTTTCTTAATTGTCTGTTGCTTAGATGTAGTAAAAACTTGCAGTAATTCATCCCGTTTTTTAAATCCAACCTGGAATCCTAAATATCCTAAGACAATGGACAATAATACCGGCACAATCGAACCAATTCCGGAAATAGCAATATTATTAATTGCGGATCCAAGGAAAAATGCAATGATTAACCCAATAACTAAACCAAGCGTCCCAAATAGTAGATCTCCAATCGGTGCCTTTAAAAGCCTTTCTTCCATCCATTTAATAAAATGAATTACATAATCCGTTAAGAATAATGCAATGACATATAATAACACCGCTCCAATTAAAACTGAAACATATGCATTCTGTAGTAAGGGGATTTCGGATAAATTAATGAAATCGTATAAGTTCGGTAAAAATAATAACCCCAGAGTACCACCTATTAAAATAAAAACAATTTGAATAATCCATTTCAACACATATCTCACCTCCATTTATTTCTTATTATACTTCCTAAATTCCATATAAGTCTATTGTAGGGAACAAGGGAAACTACTAAACGTCCCCCTTTAATGTCTAACACATCGAATTATTCTTCATTCTTATTGAAATGCTTCTTTCATCGCTTGATTTACAGATTCTATACCAATTACCTGAATTCCCGTTGGATAATCCCATCCACCCAAATTTGATGCAGGAATTATTGCTCGTTTGAATCCTAATTTAGCCGCTTCTTGAACACGTTGCTCAATCCTGGACACTCTTCTCACTTCGCCAGTTAACCCTACTTCTCCTATAAAACAATCGGTCGGTGTTACACCCGTATCTTTAAAACTTGATACGATACTTACTAGGACGGCTAAATCGATGGCAGGTTCGTCTAATTTCACTCCACCAGCAACTTTTATATAAGCATCTTGGGTTTGCAACAATAATCCCATACGCTTTTCAAGAACCGCCATCAATAAAGATATTCGATTTTGATCAATTCCTGTAGCCATTCTTTTAGGATAATTAAAGCTTGATTGAGTTACAAGCGCCTGAATTTCCACGAGAATTGGTCTCGTTCCTTCCATAGATGCAACAATCGCAGAACCCGCGGCACCGTGGGATCGCTCTTGCAAAAACAGTTCAGAAGGATTCAATACTTCTTTAAGACCTTGCTGTACCATTTCAAAGATGGCAATTTCATTAGTAGAACCAAAACGATTTTTTTGTGAGCGCAAAATCCGATACGTATGGTGACGTTCTCCTTCAAAGTACAAAACAGTGTCTACCATATGTTCAAGTATCCTTGGACCCGCAATTTGTCCTTCTTTCGTCACATGTCCAACTAAAAAGATAGCAATATTTTTGGTTTTCGCAATCCGCATCAGTTCTGCTGTACTCTCTCGAACCTGGGTGACACTTCCTGGAGCACTTGCTACTTCCGGGTGATGTACCGTTTGAATCGAGTCGATAATGACAAAACGGGGCTCTACACTATCAATTGTTTCATTGATCAACTCTAGGTTCGTTTCAGCATAAATATAAAGTTCTGCCGATGTGACACCAAGGCGTACCGCGCGAAGCTTTGTCTGCTTTATGGATTCCTCACCAGAAATATATAAAACACGCTCTCCCTTATTTGCTAAAAGTGCTGATACTTGTAAAAGTAAAGTTGATTTTCCTATACCTGGATCTCCACCTATCAATATAAGCGATCCTGGCACAATTCCCCCACCTAAAACTCGGTTAAACTCTACTAACTCGGTTTTTACTCGTGGCTCTTCTTCGGTTTCTATCGCAAGGATAGAAGTTGCTTTTTGGACTACTCCTGTAGAGTGCTGAAAAGAACGCTTTGGCCCTTTAGAAACGACTTCCACTTCTTCTACCATCGTGTTCCATTCTCCGCAACCTGGACATCTTCCCATCCACTTTGCAGATTCATAGCCACACGAATTACACATAAATTTCGTTTTCTTCTTCGCCATTATTTCCATTTCCTCCTATGGACCAAAAGTGCCAGTACCTATTACTACCCCCGAGAGGAGCAAGGTATACTTGCGCTAGAATTGAAAAAAGGGCATTCCGCAAATAAATTTCGGAATGCCCGCAATATTAGTTTTCTGGTACTGGTACTGCTACCACTGCTTTCGTGCGTACAACGAATTCATCGTTTTCTACATCAAAGACTACATGTTGGCCAGCTAAAACTTCGCCTTTTAATAACTCTTCAGAAAGGCGATCTTCTACATGTTTTTGTAGCGCTCTACGTAATGGTCGCGCACCATATGCAGGATCGTATCCTTCAGTAGTAATCTTTTCTTGCGCAGCTTCTGTTAACTCTAGTTCAATACCTTGTTCTTTTAAACGTTTTGCTAATTGTTGTGTTAAAAGAGATACAATTTGTTTTAAGTGAACTCTTTCTAATGAATGGAACACGATCATTTCATCCAGACGGTTTAAGAACTCTGGGCGGAATGCTTTTTTAAGCTCTGTTAGCATTTTGCCTTTCATATCTTTGTAATCTGTTTTTCCACTTTCTTGCAGATTAAATCCAACATATTTATTGTATTTAAGTGCTTCTGCTCCAACGTTTGAAGTCATGATGATTACTGTATTACGGAAGTCGACTGTACGTCCTTTAGAATCCGTTAATCGTCCATCTTCCAACACTTGAAGAAGAATATTAAAGACATCTGGATGTGCTTTTTCAATTTCATCTAAAAGGATGACAGAATATGGTTTACGACGAACTTTTTCTGTTAATTGTCCACCATCTTCAAAACCGACATATCCTGGAGGTGAACCAACTAGACGAGAAGTTGAATGTTTCTCCATGTATTCAGACATATCCACTCGGATCATCGCATCTTCGTCACCGAACATTACTTCGGCTAAAGCACGCGCTAGTTCAGTTTTACCAACACCAGTAGGTCCAAGGAAGATAAATGAACCGATTGGACGCTTAGGATCTTTCAACCCTGCACGTGCACGACGGATTGCCCTTGAAATAGCATCTACAGCTTCTGATTGGCCAATCACTCTTTCATGCAGAGTATCTTCCATTTTTAATAACTTATCAGATTCAGTTTGTGCAAGTTTAGATACTGGCACTCCCGTCCACATAGAAACAACTGCTGCGATATCTTCAACTGTTACTTCTGATTCTTCTTTACCTTGTTTTTCTTTCCAAGAGTCTTTCATTTTTTCTAGTTCTTCTTTTAACTTCTGTTCTTTATCTCTAAATGATGCTGCTTTTTCGAATTCTTGACTTTGAACCGAAGCGTTTTTCTCTGAACGTATTGCTTCCAACTTGGTTTCTTGTTCTTTTAAATTTGGTGGCGTAGTATACGAACGAAGACGAACTTTTGAACCCGCTTCATCGATTAAATCTATTGCTTTATCTGGTAAGAACCGATCGGAAATGTAGCGATCAGACATTTTAACTGCAGCTTCCACAGCTTCATCTGTGATTTTCACGCGGTGATGCGCTTCATAACGGTCACGTAAACCGTAAATTATTTGAATTGCTTCATCTACAGATGGCTCATCCACTTGAATTGGTTGGAAACGACGTTCCAGTGCTGCATCTTTTTCAATATATTTGCGGTATTCATCGAGTGTTGTAGCACCAATACATTGAATTTCTCCACGAGCAAGTGCTGGCTTTAAAATATTAGATGCATCAATAGCACCTTCTGCTCCACCCGCTCCGATTAATGTATGCAACTCATCGATGAATAAAATAACATTGCCCGCTTGACGGATTTCATCCATTACTTTTTTCAAACGATCTTCGAATTCCCCACGGTATTTTGTACCAGCAACTACTGTACCCATGTCTAACGTCATAACACGCTTGTCACGCAAGATTTCAGGTATCTCATTTTGTACAATTTGTTGTGCAAGACCTTCTGCTATTGCTGTTTTACCAACACCAGGCTCCCCGATTAATACAGGATTGTTTTTTGTACGACGAGCAAGAATTTCAATTACACGAGTAATTTCTTTACTACGTCCTATAACAGGATCCAATGTACCTTCTCTAGCAATTTGCGTTAAATCACGCGCCAAACTATCTAATGTTGGCGTACTAGCGGGTGCAGCATTATTAGCACCATTGGTATGTGACTGGTCTGTACTTCCTAGTAATTGCAACACTTGTTGACGAGCTTTGTTTAAACTAACACCAGAATTATTTAATACTCTCGCTGCAACTCCTTCACCCTCTCGGATCAAAGCTAACAATAAATGCTCTGTTCCAATGTATGAATGACCAAGCTTACGTGACTCATCTACCGAAAGCTCAATAACTTTTTTAGCGCGAGGTGTGTAATGAACAATCGGACCAACATCTTCTGTACCAGATCCTACTAACTCTTCAACCCCTGCTTCAATTACTTTTGGATCGACTTCGATTGCTTCTAAAGCTTTTGCAGCAATCCCACTACCTTCTCGTAAAAGCCCAAGTAATATATGTTCCGTTCCTATAGAGTCATGTTTTAAACGAATAGCTTCCTCTTGTGCTAACTGTAGTACCTTTTGTGATCTTTGAGTAAATCTATTGAACATCATGCAAGTTCCTCTCCTTTGGTTATCCTTTTTTCTCCCATTTTCTGTAACCTTTCCCTAATTAACTTCGCTCGAAACATATCTCGTTCTGAAGTATTCAATGTAGCTCCTGCAAATTTTTGTAAAAATCCAGGTTGCATAAATACCATACATTCATTCAATATGGTTACGTCTACATCTTGTATTAGACCCATATCTATTCCTAAACGTACATCAGACAAGCATTTCCCTGCTTCTTCTGTGGTCATAATACGAGCATACGACAGCGTTCCTAACGAACGATATAACCGGTCTTCTAATGTATTAGCAGAATGTTTTAATAGTGCACTTCTTGCTTCTTTTTCTTTTTGTATAATTTGCTCTGTGATGCTTTGAAGATCGGCAAGGATATCTTCTTCTGTTTTTCCAAGTGTCGTTTGGTTCGACACTTGATACACATTACCGAGCGCTTCACTACCTTCACCGTATATACCTCTAACAACCATTCCTAATCTAGAAATGATCGTTACAATTCGATTCATTTGCTTTGACATTGTTAAAGCTGGTAAATGCATCATAACGGATGCACGTAACCCGGTTCCGGTATTTGTAGGACAACTAGTCAAATAACCAAATTGTTCATCAAAAGCGTAGGATAATTCCTTTTCTAAAATCCGATCTATTTTATCAGCTAGTGCATAAGCTTCTTCAATTTGTAGTCCAGGAAATAGACATTGCATACGAATATGGTCTTCTTCATTAATCATCACGCTCACTGACTCATCTTCAGACAATAAAACAGAACCTTCAATTCGAGAGTTTGCAAGCTTCGGACTAATTAAATGCTTCTCTACTAAGACTTGGCGATTCAGTTCAGATAGATCTTTGATTTGAACGGAAGAAATATTCATTTGAAGTTCCTCAGATGCATCCAAAAGCGTGGCAGAAATCGATTGGTCAATTCTATGTGCTTCATCTTCTGTAAATGCTAAAGGAAAACGATAACCGGTCAAGTTTCTTGCTAAACGGATTCGAGTACTCATCACAATATCTGAATGCTCCCCGCGTCCAGCCATCCAACTAGATAGAGAGTTATCCAAAAACTTTTCAATCACCATGTGTTTCATCACCCCCAGTAGCAAGCTTACTTTCCAGTTTTCTTGCTTCGTCTCTCAACTTAGCTGCTTCCTCGAAATTTTCCGCCTGTACAGCTTCCTTCATCTGTACACGCGTGGCCTCGATTCTTTTTTTCAGCTCTAATATTTCACCGAATGCGCCAGGTGCTTTTCCTACATGTGTCGTATTCCCGTTGTGTAGGCGTTTGAAAACACTTGGTAGTTGAACACGGAAGCTATTATAACAAGAACCACAGCCAAACTTCCCTTCATTTAGAAAACGTTGAAAAGTCCATCCACATTCTTCGCACACTACCTCTGCTGTATCCATTCGTTGTTGTACCGGTTGTTGTTCAGAGTGATTGAACCAGTTTGAAAGAAGTTGGTGAAGTGATAAAGGATCTTGTTTATACTCTTCATAAAACGGATGAAGACTATTTGCACAGACCTCACAATAATTCCTTTCAAAGTGGTCTCCGTTGTGCATTTGTGTAACCTTCACTTTTGCTGGTCTTTGCTTACAATTTTCACAAATCACTTATCAACACCCCGTTATAAATTTACTTTTTTTCGTATTTCAACGTTAATAACATGGCACATAAAATTCGAGCACGTAACTCATCTCTTGCTGGTAAAGGTATTGCTAATGTTTTTTTGTTAAGAGCCGCTAAAATAAGCTTTGCCTCACGTTTAGTAATTACCTCTTCATCAATTAATCGGAATACAATATCTTGTGTCATTGATTCAGAAGCTCCGTTTTCTAAGCTCACTATTATATGCTCAATTAAATCAGCCTTTGTATGCGCACGTACGCGGAGGATTCGAATATATCCACCTCCACCACGCTTACTTTCTACTAAGTAACCGCGATCTACGGTAAATCGGGTATTTATCACATAGTTTATCTGAGATGGAACACATTGAAACATTTCAGCAATTTCATTTCTTTTAATTTCAATTTGTCCCATACTCTCTTCTTCTATAATGCCCTTCAAATAACCTTCAATTATGTCAGATATATTTTTCATCTTCTCACCTCATCCTGCAACTGACTTTGACTATCTTTGACTTTATTATAACGAGAAGATAATCGTTGTGCAATTGATATGATTTGCTTTGAGAGAAGAAAAGCGGAAGCGCCTATTACTGCGTAAGGCAGCAAATGGGGAATCTAAGTTGGTCTGCAAAGGTCGCCACATCCTGTGGCAAAGCAGACATGACCCGCTTCGTGCGGGCCCGAGGCAGCTCCTCAGCCACCACACAAGGTTTTCTGCGACGAGCTTTGCGCAGGAGCACGCGATTTCACATTTGACCCCGAGGGGCAAGGCGCTCGAGCTAGACAGATACTAATTTGAATTCTTCATTCTTTCTTTTTGTATAAAAAAACTACTAACCAGATTGATTAGTAGTTTCAGTTGATTAGAATTTTAGTTTGCCACTTAAAAATGTTTCTGTAACTTTTCCAAGAAGTTCTTTCCAATTAGAGAAATTCGTATAATCGTTCACAAACGAATCCATTTTATTGTTATCTAAGTCTTGTAAATTCGCAATATTTTTTAAATCAATTGGACATTTTTCTAAAAATGCTTGAACACTTTCGAAATTCGTGAATTTTTGGATGAGTTCATCATTTAACAAACTCTCTATATTAATATTATTACCCTTAGACAGTTCAGCAGATTTATCTGCTAGACCTTTTAAATCGCCTAAATCAAATGGTGCCATTAAAACGCCCTCCTTAATTCTTATTATTCTGATAATATCACATTTGTGCCCCACTTCAAAGCCAAATGCTTTCCTAATAAAGGAATTATTTATTTATTGTTCGAGAATAAGTGAGCATAAGTTTCGTCCAAAGCGAACCGTTTATCTCATTCTACTCCAGGTAAAATTGATAATGTACGCTCATCTGCATCTAGCTGAGCTTCTACCCCTAGTGGAATTGCAAAATGTGGCTCACAGTGACCTATTTTAAAACCTCTTACTGCAGGCTTCCCTAGAGCACCGAAGTAATGCTCAAATACATCCTCTAAGGTTAAAGATACTTTTCGTTTAATCGGTTCTGCTTCACTAAAATCACCAATGATAAAACCGGCAGCATCACTTAACTTACCCGCTAGTCGTAATTGGTTTAAGAAGCCATCGACTTTATAAGGTTCTTCTCCTACATCTTCTATTAGTAATAGTTTACCTTTTGTATCTATTTCATACTTTGTACCAAGTCCACTCACAAGTAATGACAAATTACCGCCAACTAGTTCTCCTCTTACTTTTCCTGTACTAATTGTTTCCAGTGGTGATATTGCTTCTGAATAGTACAGCTCCATTGGGTCAAAAAGTTGCTGGAACATTTTTTTAGATAACTCAGAAAAAGTATCTTTCCCTACGTCTGAGGCAAGCATTGGTCCATGGAATGTTACAAGATCTGAGTATTCCCCAATTCCTGTATGTAAAAATGTGATGTCTGAGTAACCCCAGAAAATTTTGGGATTTTCATTCATTAACTGATAATCAATTTTATCTGCATATCTAGCAGAACCAAACCCACCACCTGCACAGATGATACCCGCAATTTTAGGATCTGCGAACATTTCATGTAAGTCCGCTAACCTGTCATCATCACTTCCCGCAAGATAGCCATTTTCCTTTTCAACACTTTTCCCAAGTGTATAAGAAAGTCCCAGTTCTTCTAAGAAAGGAAGGGCGCTTCGTAGATTTTCTAAATTAGGAGGACTCGATGGTGCAATAATTCCAACCGTATCCCCTTTTTGCAATCTTCTTGGACGAATTTTCATATAATTTCCCCTTTATACAGAAATAAAAGGAGCAGCTCCTTTTACAGAAGCTACAACTTTTTAGTTTTATCACCTTAGCTTAAGCTTAACAAAAATTAGTATACGCTGCTAATTCTACCATTATGTAAAAGTATAAGTTGAAATTATATATTTTGGCTGACATGGCTGTGAATGACCAAAAATAAACCTGACACCTACAATTTCTACATGTTTAAGTTTTCTATTTAAATTTTAAATTCTGATTTATGAAATATAGCAAAATCACTATACGACTTATCCGAAAATAAGTGCAAAAAGAGACTTTTCTCCTGTATTTGCACTTATTTTAAAATATGTCGTATGTGAATTTTGACCGTTTTTGAGGTTTGCGAGTATTTTATGGCGGGTTGGTTTTAGAAGCGCTTTCTTAACAATTAAGAAAAACCGCTAAAGCGACTAGAAGAAATTATACAAACAGTGTTCCGAGTATGTGAAATTCTTATACTTTAAAAAAAGCAAACACCCTTTGTAACAAAGGCATTTGCTTTTTAAAAATTATCGTTGACCAGGGAAAAATTGTTGTTGTTGCTGATACGGTTGTTGTTGAAAAGCACCTTGCTGATATTGGTTCATATAAGGTGTCGCTTGTTGATGTCCTTGATTTGCAAATTCATTTCGAGTTACTTGAGGAAAGAAATGCTGTGGCACAGGGAATACATGTTCTCGATTTACATTCACAGTCGGATGTATGACAGGTTGCATTCTCGGTATAAACGAATCATGTACTCTATAACGTGGCGGACACACGATTGGTTCGAAAGGTGGTTGGAACCACTCAGTTTGCTGAGGGGATACCTGAGGTTGCTGACAAGAATTACAAGGTTTACGATATCGGTTCATATTAAATTCACCTCCTTTAGCACTTATACTAGTAAATGCAAAAAAAGAAAGACAAACTAGACAAACACCTTAGCTCGGTGTAAATAAAAAAAGGTTTCTGTTTTAAATTCAATGAGAACAACAATAACCCCCTTCATCTTTTTGCTGATGAGAGGGGGTTATTGCTTACATTTCTTTTCCTATAGATGTGTGTGGTGTTTTGTAACGAATACTTTCTTTCCTGATCGAATGGGACTACTGAAAAAAAAGCTGTATTTTGCTCTTTGTAATCCTTTACGTATGAGTAATTGGATTCCAAAAAGGTATTACCAATTTTATTTCTAAACTTTTTTAGATATGAAAGGGTTCCGAATAATTCAAATGAGAATATCCTAGTTTATTTTAGTTTTAACATGACTGCTTTCGTTTTTTGAAGTGTGACAAATGAGTCTTCTTCGTTTGAAATACTTGATTTCTCCTCCTGTATTTGTAGTAGAAATCAAATAAAACCCCTTCTTGAGATCAAGAAGAGGTTTAAGCGTCATAGGACAATTAGTCTCTTCTTATCTTCAAGCATACGCTTCTGGAATTAGCACAGTACACAAATGTCTGTTGCTGAGGTATCATAGGGCCAGTCCCTCCACCTCTCTTGATAAGAAAGTTGTTTTATTTGATTAATACCAACTATACATATAGATATTGTGATTGTCAACAGAAAATCCACTTAAGTTTTAAATGATTATATACTGCAGAGATATGCGATAATAAGAAATGAGATTTTGTAAAGAAACGAGGTTTTAGTTTGATTCGAACGCTTGGTATAACTGTAGACCATGAAATAGTGAGTGATTTCCCTATAGAGGACATTAAACAAAAAACGTTTGAATGGTACTGGGTCGATATTGGAGAACCTACAAAAGAAGAGGAATTATTACTTAGTTCTTTTTTTCATTTCCATCCTTTAGCAATCGAAGACTGTTTGCTAGATCTTCAGCGCCCTAAACTAGACCATTATGATGATGGATATGCATTTTTTGTTTTACATACATTCAACGAAGAAACATTAGAAGCTGAAGAGTTAGATATTTTTGTTGGAAAAGATTTTGTTGTAACCTTTCATTACCCCATCATGCATGAATTAGAAGAAGCACGCCAAAAAATACGTAATAATCCTAAAGGATGGGACCGCGGTCCTATGCATGCAACATATCATATTGTAGATAAAGTGGTGGATGCGTACTTCCCAATCGTTTATAAAATAGAAGATTATTTAAATGAGGTAGAAGATAAGCTGACACTTAATATGGGTTATTTATCCATGGATCAAGTTTTTGACGTTCGTAGCGATTTGCTCCGTTTGCGTCGTACTGTATTTCCGATGCGCGATTTATTATATAGGGTAATGAACTCTGAACGAATTGGATTACGGAAAACAGAACGTGCATATTTTGGAGATGTATATGATCATCTGCTAAAATTAGCTGAATTGATTGAAACAAATCGGGAATTAACTGCAGACATCCGAGATAGTCATATGTCCATAAACTCCAGTCAAATGAATCGAATCATGATGATTTTAACGATTGTTTCTACTGTTTTTATCCCACTTACTTTTATAGTTGGCTTATATGGTATGAATTTTATTCATATGCCAGAACTTGAGTGGAAATATGGATATTTAACTGTAATTATAGTAATGATTGTGATCACAATTGCAATGGTTATTTGGTTTAAATACAAAGGTTGGTTTAAATTATTTAAAAATTAGCTGGAATTCTATTATTAAGATTGTACAATATATGACGTTGGTGAAATAAAAAAATACTAATCCGCGCTGATTTCGTTCCGATCGGACGCTTTCCGTGGGGCGTGCGGTGAGCCTCCTCGTCGCGAAAATCGCGCTCCTGTGGGGTCTCACCTGTCACGCTAATCCCACTGGAGTCGCCGCTCGGAACGAAATCAGCAAAGAGAGTATTGGAAACTTAAGTTCAAGTAGACATAAAAAACTACAAAAAAAGGCTGTCACAAAAAATCAGTGTTACTGACTTTATGGACAGTCCCATGACAAATAAATTATAGCCGATTAAAATTCTTCACCAACGTCATTTAACAAAGAAACATTATTAATTTAAGAAAAAACTCATTAAAGCTATGAATTCATAGCTTTAATGAGTTTTTTCTATTTACCTATCGCTCGTGCATAGAGTTGCTTTAAGAAATATCCTACTAGGTAGAAACATACGAGTGCAGTTAGTAGAAGTAAAACTGTTTCCAGTGGCTGCGGTATGCTAAGAGACTGAAGAAAAATTTGAAACAAGATAACAATATATATAGTCCCCGAAATACCCGCAAGTACTATAATCCCAATGATCGCCAATTGGGAATAAGTAAGTTTTTTAATATGATAACGTTGCTTAATAATTTCTAAAATAATAGCCAAAAAGATTGCAGTAAATGTGACCGTTATTTCTTTTAAATAAGCAGTGTTTATTAAATAAACAACTAGTAACAATATCATTAAATATTTATAGTTTTCTTCAATTTGCTTTAGCACATAGTCACTTCCCTCTTGGTTTATATTTCATTGCTTGGCGTTGTTTTCTATGCTCACGTCTAGCGGCACCTGATTCAAATAGAAGAGTTTCATCTTCTGTTTCAGGATAAATTCCTGGTACAGGAATCGATTTTCCGTTTTCATCTACTGCAACCATAGTTAAATAGGATTCGGTTGTTAATTTTTCTTCCCCAGTTAATAAGTTCATTGATGTTACACGAACATACACTTCCATAGATGAACGACCGGTTGAACTAACGATTGCCATTAGCTCTAGAACATCGCCTACTTTTGCAGAAGATAGGAAGTCTACAGAGTCTATAGAAGCCGTAACTACTGCATGTTTTGCATGCTTCATCGCAGCAATGTCCGCAATTTCATCAATGTATGCAAGTACTTTTCCACCGAAAATTGTTTGGTGATGATTTGTATCTGGTGGCAGGATCAAATGGGTTTGAATTGTTTTCGATTGGTTCATTGGGTTTTTACTCATGGTGTGATTGCTCCTCTAATATATGGTTCTTTTCTTATTTAAATAATCTTTTTTCAAGTATATCATGTAGTTTCATCAAAATTAATAATTGCAAAAGATGAACACTACTAGTTTACCTGCTCACTCCTTTTGTTTTTTACTGTTTTTACATTATAATGGTTGTACATACTTCATATAATAATTTTAACAAGAAAGTAGGTATCTAACATGCGAATTAACAAATTTTTAAGTGAAGCCGGAATAATTTCTAGACGTGGTGCAGACAAATGGATTATTGAAGGAAAAGTTACAATTAACGGAATTACGGCGGAACTTGGTAGCAAAGTAGAAGCTGGAGATGATGTACGAGTCGATGGCAAACCAATTGTTGTCGAGCAACCATTAGTTTACTTAGTATTAAATAAACCCGTGGGCATTACTAGTACAACAGAACGTCATGTGAAGGGAAATATAGTGGACTTTGTCAACCATCCACTTCGAGTTTTCCATATTGGTCGGTTGGATAAAGACTCGGATGGTCTCATTTTATTGACGAATGATGGAGACATTGTCAACGAAATACTTCGTGTAGAGAATAAACATGAAAAAGAATATGTCGTAACAGTAAACGAAAAAATTACGGATAGTTTTCTAGAAGAAATGGCTACTGGAGTAGAGATTTTAGGTACTACAACGCTCCCGTGTAAAATTAAAAAAATGGGACCCAAAACATTTAATATAACGCTAACACAAGGGTTAAACCGCCAAATCAGAAGAATGTGTAGTGCACTTGGATATTCAGTAAAAAGTTTACAACGCATTCGCATTATGAATATCAACATTGAAGGTCTTTCCATTGGGGAGTGGAGAGAGCTATCAGATACAGAAAAAAAAGAGTTATTTAGTACGCTAAACTACACAGCAAAACGGTAATATACTTCTCGTATTAAAACTATAGAAAAGAAAATTCACTATTCAGCAAGGGGGAAATCGAATGTTATCTTTAAAAAACACAGATAATTTAACAGGTGCCTTAATCAGTGGGGATTATTGGGATTTAGATGAGCTCTGTACTGCTATCTATTCAATTACCGGAGATGAAAAACGGTATTATGATTGGCAAGGCTCTCGTATGAGGTTACTTGGTATTACATATGATTTACGCCATGCCCACCAAGGAGATAGAAATGTAGAATTTATAGGCAATGGCTTGCATAAAGAAATAATGAAAGCACATGACTTTATAGCTCCTAATAAAAATATTTATTATTCAGTAGAAATCCTGTGGCCAGAACTTATATATTCTTCCATTGCAATAAATGATTTTATTAAACTATACAAAAAAGATAAGAACGCAACCGATTTCGATCTACATATTGTAAATGCACGTAAATTTCAAGCGATTGTTGCGGAAGGTTTAAAAGAAAATATGACCGCAACCGAATTTAAGACACTTACAGATGCCATGTTTAGTCCACAAACTACCGTAGAAGAATATGCCATTCAATACATTGATATGCTCAATCTTTCCTACATAGAAATGCCAAGAGAAAAGCGCATAAAAGCTTTTACTGCTATTGCGAACAACATCGTTATTTCTAATAGTGAATATAATTCCGTCAAACAAACTGTTCTAACAGAAGCGAATAAAACCAAAAGTTCAATTCACGATTTACGTCTAAATGTAGACTATCCAGAAGACATTGAGTGGTAAAAAGAAAAGCGTCCTTAGCCAATAACATGGCTAAGAACGCTTTTTTTATTTCTTATGAATTTCCAGCTACTCTTTTTTCTAGTGGTTGAAATAGTTTCTTCTTGTCCACGTTTGGTCTTATCGTTTCTAATTGTTCTAACGCAAACTTGGCACCAAAGTCCATTCCTTGACAGCCACCTAGCAAGACTAGGTCGCCTTCTTCTACCATGTTCATGCTATAACGAATCGCTTCTGGTAGTTCCTCGTATAAATGAACCTGTATTCCTGCATCATCCATCACTTCCATGAAAGCAGCAAGTTCCGCTTCGGAAACAACATCCTTCTGCGTTACATGGGAACGACTTAATGTTGCAGTTACTTCATGAATCCCCAGTCTCGGAGCCCATCTAGCTATCGCTTCTGCATTTTCTTTATTTACTGTCACTCCACGGTCACCTCGAATTGCGTAAACAAGCAAAATCCGAGTGAAGTCCATTTTTTCTAAAGTACCAAGCGTTATATCGATATTTCCGCTATTCGCGAAATGATCATCGATAATTTTAAAGTCATCCTCAAAAATAATTTCAAATCGACGTTCTACTCCCACAAATTCAAATAAACTCTTTTGAATTGTTGTAACTGGCACTTCACATAACAATCCGATGACGATGCTTACCATAGAATTATAAACTGAGTGAAAACCAGGTGTTGAAAGTTCTATTTGGAATTGTTGTTTCGGAATCACTACATCATTCGTTATTAGTTCGCGCATAATTTCTACAGTAAATGATGCTCGTCCCGTTGATAAATCTAAGTTATGACAAATTACATCTGCAGACTGATCTTCCACCCCAATTGTTATAACTTTTGCTTTTGTTTGATCAACAAGAGAAGCAGAATAGGAGTCATCTAAATTTAAAATGGCTACTTTATCTGCACCTGCGTTACGAATAAGACTCGATTTATGCGCAAAGTAATTTTCAAACGATGAATGTAAGTCTATATGTTCACGGCTAATATTATTTAAAGTAACGATATCAAAATCGACACAAGCTACCCGATTTAGTTCTAATGCGGATGAAGAAACCTCCATAGTTGTATGTGTTACTCCCGCTTCCACCATTTGTGCGTAAAAGCGTTGAAGATCCAGAGACTCTGGTGTTGTCAGTTCAGACGGCTCTGCATAGTCTCCAATTTTCACAACTACTGTACCCATTAAACCCGTTATTAGGTCATGGTTTTCTAAAATAGCATTTGTCATAAAGGAAGTTGATGTCTTTCCATTTGTTGCTGTAATACCGATTGTCTTTAATTTTCTTGTAGGATGATCATAAAACGCATCTGCCAATATTGCCAAAGCAGTTCTTCCACTTTCCACTTTATACTGTGGAATGTTCAAGCCTTCTATAAAGCTCTCTACAACTAGTGCAATCGCACCTTTCTCTACAGCTTGTCCAGCGTATTTATGCCCGTCTGTTTTAAACCCTTTTACACAAACGAATACTTGACCCTTTTCTACTTTACGTGAATTATATGCGATCCCTGTTATTTCTATATCTTGAGCATTTTTAACTTCTATAATATTTAGATGCTTTATTAACTTTGTCATTTCCATCAAAACGGCCACCTTTTATTAAAATCTATTCTTTTTAGTTTACCCTAATTTGCAATAGAAGAACACTGAAAGCTTTTGTAAATTATTATAACAATATTGCATTTTCATTGTATATTCACTTATTATACACACCTCAAAAATTATAAATCTGTATAATATAAATGAACTAGTGGGATACACTATTTCACAAAAGGAGTAAGTACAATGACATCTCAAGTAACCGAAAAAAAAGTGAAAAAGAATTTAAAACCATTATGGCTTGCATTAGCCTTTCTAGCACTCATTATCATTGTTTTATTACCTACACCTGATGGCCTCCCTGTTGCCGGACATCGTGCGTTAGCTATTTTAGCTTTTGCAGTAATTCTCTGGGTTTCTGAAGCCGTTTCATATCCAGTAAGTGCAGCAATGATTATCGCACTCACAGCTATGTTGCTCGGACTATCGCCAAGCATGGAAGATCCTACTGAAATAATCGGAACTTCTGCTGCGTTAAAAATGGCTTTAGGAGGTTTCAGTAACTCGGCAGTAGCACTTGTAGCAGCTGCTCTATTTTTAGCTTCGGCCATGCAAGCGACTAATTTACATAAACGAATTGCACTTTGGATATTAACAAGAGTTGGTACAAAAACAGGTAGCATCGTATTTGGTGCAATTCTTGTGTCAATCGTACTAGCATTTTTTGTACCAAGTGCTACCGCTCGAGCTGGAGCGCTTGTACCAATCCTAATGGGTATGGTTGCGGCATTCGGTCTACCGAAAAACAGTAAGTTAGCAGCCCTTCTTATCATTACAGCTGTCCAATCAATTTCGATTTGGAATGTTGGTATTAAAACAGCGGCTGCTCAGAACATGGTAGCAATTGGCTTCATAGAAAAGGAATTTGGCATTACTATTTCATGGGGACAGTGGTTCCTATACGCTGCCCCGTGGTCCATCCTAATGTCGATTATTTTATATTTCGTTATGATTAATCTAATTAAACCTGAAACGAGAAATGTTCAAGGTAGTAAAGAAATCACTAAGCAACAATTAAAAGATTTAGGACCTTTAAAGAAAGAAGAGCTTCGCCTTATTATTGTTTCGGTTGCACTCCTCTTCTTCTGGGCAACAGAATCGAAATTACATCCGTTTGATACAACTACCGTAACAATTATTGCGATTGCAATTTTACTTTCACCAAAGATTGGTGTATTTGACTGGAAATCTGTTGAAAAGTTAATTCCCTGGGGAACTATCATAGTTTTTGCTGTAGGTATAGCTCTTGGTACCATTTTGTTAGATACACAAGGTGCTCAGTGGTTATCAGATAATGTATTTGGTGCGATGGGTCTTGATGGAATGCCTCTACTCGCAACTATTGCATTAATTTCTGCTTTTAATATATTAATACATTTAGGATTTGCTAGCGCTACTAGTTTATCCTCTGCATTAATACCTGTTTTCATAGCGTTAACAACTACAATTTCTTTAGAAGGTAATGATATTGGATTTGTTATAATTCAACAATTCGTTATTAGTTTTGGTTTCTTGTTACCAGTAAGTGCTCCTCAAAATATGCTCGCATATGGGACAGGTGCATTCACTGTAAAAGATTTCTTAAAATCAGGTATTCCACTAACAATTGCTGGGTACTTACTAATTCTTCTATTCAGTGCAACATACTGGAAATGGATTGGCCTTTTATAAGAACAGCGAAAGCGTCCTTTTCTAAATGGACGTTGTCGGTTCGCTTTGGACGAAACTTATTTTAATAGAATAAACGAGAAAGAAATCGAGGAGCTAAGTGACTATGTCACCTAGCTCCTCGATTTTTTTCGGTCATTCTATTGTGATTGTTTGTCCGCCGATCACCTAAAACGTCATTTGTTAGATTTCTACTAGTTTTAGTTGGTAATCTAGATAAAAACAGCACTAAATATTGATTTATACATTATAAAAAATTAAGTTTATAGAATTTTCTATAAATAGATTGACAATAGCGGGGAAAATAAATAATATTAAAGTATTAAATATTATTTATTCAGAACTATTAAATAAGTAATATTTAATACCCTACTGTTTTTTCTTAACTAAAACAAGAGAAAGATTATGAACCCTACCTAGTGGTCAATCATTTTTTAATTGTTAAAAAATAAAATTGGATACTATTTAGGGGAAAATAAAATTTGAGAGGGAAATAAATGCAAAGTTTTAGTGAACAAATAGTATATGAAATAGGTCGGAAAATAGCTGGTGGAGATATACAGCCAGGAGAAACCCTCCCTAAAGTTGAGGACATAAGTGAACAATATGGAGTTAGTCGAACAGTAGTCAGGGAAGCTTTAAAGGGATTAGCTGCTAGAAAAATGATTAGGTCTAATCAAAGATCAGGAACAGTAGTACTACAAAAATCAAATTGGCAATTATGGGATTTAGATGTTATTACTTGGTTGAGTGAAGTGGAAGTAAAAGATGGTGAATTTTTAATTCAATTAACTGAAATTCGACTAGCGTTAGAACCTTTGGCGGCATCCCTTGCCACTCAAAGAGCAACGGAACAAGATATTTCGAATATAAAGGAAACTTTCCTTACTCTCGAAAAAACTGTTGGAAATGAAAAGGAATGGGCTAAAGCAGACTTCTATTTTCATCAAAGTATTTATGATGCTTCACATAATGATTTACTTATTAGCATGCTGAAGCTATTACGAAAAGGGTTAATTATTAGTCGAGAAAAAACGATGTCTGCATTAAGTTTGTTTCCAGAACCTCAGTTTGAAGAACCAAATTTAGAAGTTTTGCAAAGGCATAAAGCTTTACATGACGCTCTCGTTGCTCGCGATACTGATGAAGCACAAGTAAGAGCTATTGAAATTATGGTCCGCGCCAAACAATTATTAGAAAAAATGGTTGAATATCAAAAATAATATTATGGAATTTATATAAGGAGGAGAATTATTATGGGTACTCGTATAGTTAGGTTTGAAAAGGATAATGTAGAAAAATGGGGTGTTGCTCTAGATGGTGAAATTCTCGTTCTAGAAGATAACTATAGCTCTTTAAATGACTTTTTAGAAAACGGAAAAGAAAAGGCAATTGAAATTGGGAAATTGGGTAAAGGAGAAAAAATTTCAACTAATGAAGTTACTCTACTAAGCCCGGTTACTTGGCCGTCTAAAGTAGTTTGTCAGGGAGCCAATTATTCGGGTCATCGTGCTGAATCGGGTCTTGATGCAAGTAAACCACCATTTAATTTAGTTTTTGGTAAAGATATAAGTTCATTAAGTGGCGCGTATTCAGAGATTGTACGACCAAAACATGTAGAGTTTTTAGATTACGAGATTGAACTAGGTCTAGTAATTGGTAAGAATATTAATAAAGTTGAAGAAATAACTGAAGAAAATTTATCTGATTTTGTAGTTGGCTTAGTAAGCGTAAACGATGTTTCAGCTCGTGACGTTCAGATATTAGAAGGACAATGGTTAAAAGGGAAAAGTTACCGAACTTTTGGTCCGACTGGTCCATTCTTATACTTACTGGATGAAGACGAGTATTCTCTAATCCATGATCTTGAGGTAAATTTATGGGTGAATGACGAGTTACGTCAATCAGCTAACACTAGTCAATTACTGTTCAAACCAGCTGAAACACTTACAGAGCTTTCAACTATTATGGATTTTGCAGTAGGTGATTTAATTATTACTGGAACTGCGGCTGGAGTAGCGATGAGTCTAAGTCCAGACGTTGTAGGTACAGTCACAAGTTTGGGTGTTCCATTTAATGAGAAATCTGAACTATTTTCTAAGACACAAAAATTGGTTAACAATTATTTGAAAGATGGAGATGTTATCCGAACTCAAATTAAAAGTACTGACGGACGGATAGATCTTGGAGAGCAACAAAATAAAGTTGTTCCAGTAAAGTAAATAGATCAGAATCAGATTGGTCTATTCGATAATTCACTATCTTATATAAATAAATTCATAAAGTAGTATAACTTATTAAATGTAGGGATGCAGGAGGATGATTTAATGTCAAATGTAAAAGTATCTCGATTAGTATATGCAGATTTTCATTCTACAAATGTAGATGGTATGGTGGACTATTATGTTAATGTAATGGGATATAGTATTACTGAAGAGAAAGATGGGATTTTTTACTTAAGTAACTGCTTAGATCATCACAATATCGTTATTACACCAGGTGATGAAAATGCAATTAAAAGCTTAGGATATCAATTAAATCGCAAACAAACTATCGAAGAAGTGTACGTAGAATTACAAAGCAAGGGTATTGTTGCAAAAGTATTAAAAAATGCTAAACCTGGAATTGCAGAATTGGTTGAGTTACAGGATCCAGATGGCATTGTCATCGAATTATTTAATGATATAGCCCTTTCAAAAAATGGTTATTCAAGTTCGGGAATTGTTCCTCTTAAATTAGGTCATATTGCATTCTGTGCAATAAATCATCAAGAGGTTGTTGATTTCTATCAAGACGTTTTAGGATTCCAATTTACAGATAAAATTGGTGAGAACTTCTGTAATTTCTTAACATGTAATATGGATCATCATGTCCTTAATATTGTTGCATCTGATCAAAGCAAATTACATCATATTGCATTTCAATTAAAGGATGCCGGTCATCAAAATGCAAGTTCTGATTTGCTACAAAAATTCAATCATCCTGTTATTTGGGGACCATCTCGTCATACAGCGGGACATAATATTGCAACGTACCATTATGATCCAGATGGACATGTAATAGAGTTATATACGGATATGGATGTCTTTCTACCAGAATTAGGTATATTCGAGCCTCGTCCATGGCATAAAGAATTACCTTTAAAACCGAAAGTATGGAATAGTCTAAGTTCATGGGGTACCGAGTTCCAAATGGATTTATCTAAAATCTAACTGGGCTTCCTAAGGATATCATATTCCCTAAAAAATAATAATGGCAGAATAAAATGCATGACAGCCTACCTTTTTTTGATAGGAAATTCGCCTAAAAATGAAGAGATTACCCTACAATAATTCACTTTATTGTAGGCTTTCTTTATTTAGATGGCCCTACTAGATAACATAGAATAAGTGTTTTTATATTTAACTAAATCACTTTTATAGATGATAAGATTATTAGGAAAATGAATAGTGTTGATCATATATAATCTATTGAAAAGAGGGGAATTCGCAGATGATTAAAAGTCCTGATGAGAAGGAAATTTTTTATCCGAGCGGTGAAGTGATGTACCGCGGGGAAGTAAAGAAAAATGATTATGGACATGATAAATTTCATGGAAAGGGAGTGTTGTTTGATCAGGACGGTGAGGTTTTGTATGAAGGCGAGTTTGCTGAACATATGAAACATGGTAGTGGGACAATGTATTTGAAGAGAAAACGTATTTATGAAGGGGAATTCGAGAAAAATAAAAAACAGGGATCTGGAATTTCATTTCATTCGGATGGCAGTGTTCAGTTTGAGGGTAGCTTTGACCAAGATCAAATGGACGGGTACGGAGTACTTTATTATTCATTAGTGGAGTTAGCCCCGTTTGATACTTTTCGCGAACAGTTTCCCCAATTAAATCGTCCACTTTATGAAGGATATTTTGTACACGGCATGAAGAAAGGTGAAGGCAAGTTGTATTACCCAAGTGGTTTATTGCAATACGAAGGAGACTTCATGTGGCATGATATGCGAGGGGTAGGACGTCTTTATTTCAACACAGATGAAGTGACCCAGGAGTTGGCAGAAGTAGGTCATTGTGGATTGGAATATGAAGGATATTTTTTGGATAATATGAAAAATGGGAAGGGTAAACTTTATTCACGTGAAGGTGTGCTCTTAGCGGATGGGCAATTTAAGAATGATGATTTAATGGGAAAAGGCAAGCTGTATTATCCGCATGGTGAGGTTCATTATATAGGCGATTTATTTGCTGGAAAAATGCATGGACGTGGTGAATTTTATAATGAAAAGGGTAAGCTTATTTATAGTGGTGAATTTAACAATGGTGAGAGACTTCGTATCACGCCAGAAGTAGAGTATGAAATTGCCAAACTACAACAGCAACTGGATCAATTAGTAGGCTTACCAAATGCCAAAAAGGAATTACATAATTTAATTAGTTTTATTAAAGTTCAAAGCTTGCGGGTAGATCATGGTTTAGCAAGTTTTCCAATTACATATCATTTAGTATTTACAGGAAACCCTGGAACAGGAAAGACCACTGTGGCACGTATTATAGGGCAAATTTATAAGCATTTAGGGGTATTATCGAACGGGCACTTTGTGGAAACAGACCGTGCTGGATTGGTAGCGGGATACGTTGGACAAACAGCGCTAAAGGTGCAGGAAGTTGTGAAAAAAGCGACGGGTGGCGTACTTTTTATTGATGAAGCGTATGCACTAGTGAATGACCCTAAGGATGCGTTTGGTCAGGAAGCAATTGGTGGTTTACTCAAAGGAATGGAAGATTTGCGTGATGATTTGGTCATTATTGTGGCGGGCTATGAAGAACCGATGGAATCTTTTTTAAATGCGAATCCAGGATTTAAATCGCGCTTTAATCATTTCGTAAAATTCGATAATTTTACAAAGAGTGAGCTATATGAAATTTTCGCGTCATTATGTGCTCAAAATGATTATGTGTATGAAGAAGAATTTGCGGAGAAAATGAAAGAGCAATTAGGTATGATTCCAGTGGAAGAAATTCCGAACTTCTCCAATGGACGCTATATTCGCAACGTTTTTGAAAAGTTGGTAACAACTCAATCTAATCGACTTGTGAAACAGGAGCAAATTACGCGTGATGAGTTAATGCACTTTGAAGTGGTAGATATAGAGCAATGCATTATGGAGAATTTGTTCGGACGAACGTACTAAATATTTTTAATGAAAAAAATCCATATTTTGAACTGCACCTCAATTGTTAGAAAGCAGCTACCAATTGGAGGTGCTTTTCTAGATGAGAAATTGTTTTTTGCACCCAAACCCTACTTTATCTGTAGTTCCTAAATAATTATTCTCCAATTTGCAATACAATCTTTCCAAACTGTTCACCCTCACTCATGCGTTTGAATGCGTGTAATGTTTCTGAATGTAAAAAGACTTTGTCAATTACTGGCTTCAACTGATATTTTTCAACAAATTGCAGCATTTCCTTAAACTCTTCATGACTTCCAAGCGTGGTCCCTAAAATATTATATTGCCCGAAATATAATGATTTCAAATTAATATGAATATCCTCTCCAGTCGTAGCTCCGTAACTGACAACCGTTCCACCAACTTTTACTACATCCATTATTTTTCCCCAAGTAGCTGGACCTACACTATCAACGATTAGATCTATTTTTTCATCCTTTAATTCATCCTTCCAATCATTATTACTGTTTATTGCTAAATCTGCACCAAGATTTAGCGCTCGACTCATTTTCTCTTCACTTCTGGATGATACAATCACCCGTGCACCAATGGCTTTAGCCATCAACAAAATGAATGTCGCTACACCTCCACCAACACCTGGAATTAATACTGTTTGATTAGACTTTAATTTTCCTCTTGTAAAAAGCGCCCGATATGCTGTCAGCCCAGCTAATGATAGAACGCCTGCTTCTTCCCATGACAAATGCTTTGGTTTTAATTCTACATTTTCAAAAGGTACAAGTATAAACTCTGCAAATGTCCCATTTGAAGGAACACCAAGTATTTTAAATTCAGTTGGTGGGATATCACTTTTAGTAAACCAATTTAAACTAGGATTAATAATTACTTCGTCTCCAAGTTTTACATTTTCTACAGCTTCACCTATTTCCACAATTATTCCAGCTCCGTCAGAACCTAGTACCACGGGCTCTGAATCCTCTTCTCTACGATGTAAGTTCAAAATATCACGATGGTTTAATCCAGCTGTTTTAATACGAACTTTAACTTCACCTTTTTTGGGCTTTCTTTCTTCCATATCAGTGAAATGCGTATTTTCAATTCCTGGTTTTCCTTTATGTACAAAAGCTTTCATAACAACTCCTCCAATTTTTTAAAAATTAACCTATGCCAAAGTACACTGTGAGGCAAAAAGACGCACTAGGGATAATACAGTTGACTTCATTTTCCTTCAGTAATAATAAACAAAGGAACCTGTTTATTATTGTTTAAAATAATCGGCTTCGCGTTTTTCTAAAAATGCGGAAATCCCTTCTTTACCTTCTGTACTACTTGCTCTCTCAGCCAGAAGTAAAGCTTCTTTACTCATTTGAGACTCAAGTGTTTCTTGTAGAGAATGATAAAATAATTTTTTAGTTGCTCCATATGCATTCATTGGTCCACGCGCTAGCGTTGTGGCTAAATCAAGGACAACTTCCATTAACTTATCTTCGGGAATAACATGATTGATAATCCCCCATTCACTTGCTTCTTTCGCATCTAACATTCTATTTGTATACATTAGCTCAAGCGCACGTTTCATTCCCACCAAACGTGGTAAAAAATAACTTCCTGATCCATCAGGCGTTAAACCAATTCGGTTGTAAGCCATTACAAACTTCGATTTTTCAGAGGCATAAGCAATATCACATGCACACACCAGACCCATTCCTGCACCAGCCGCTACTCCATTTATAGCGCCAATAAACGGTTTATTCATTCTTACAAAATTTGAAGTTGCTTGATGTAAATAAGAAGTCACGCTTTTCAGATGTGAGCTAATTTCATCACCTTCATTAGCAAAGCTTTTTAAATCTCCACCCACAAAAAATTTATTTCCTGCCCCTGTAATAACAACCGCTCTTATTTCATCACTTTCTGAACAAATAATAGAAACATCCATTAATTCCTTTGCCATTTGTAGATCTAGTGCATTTCCTACATCGGGACGATTTAAAGTAACAATTCCAACATTATTTTCTACTTTTAAAAGTACACGGTTATTACTCATGATATTCTCCTTAACGATTCATTTTTTATTATATTTACAAACTTTCTAAAACAATAGCACTGCCTTGCCCACCATCAATACAAAGTGAGGCTAATGAATAGAAATAAGTAATTCTTGTACCACTCGCGCCAAGAGGATAATCTAATGCTACGAACTGTTATTTATTTACTACTGTTGAACTCAGCTGCATACTCCAAATTAAATCCAACCTTTTTACTTAATTCGTCTAGAGTAATATCTTCCATCATTTCTAATACTTTTACTCCCTCATCGGTAAAAGTAAAGACGGCATAATCAGATACAAATAAGTCTACTTTGCGAATACCACTTGTTTTATACGTTAATTCCTTCACTAATTTAGAAGTTCCATCTTTTGCAAATAATGTGGCAGCAACTATTACTTTTTTGGCTCCAGTTACTAAATCCATTGCACCTCCAACACCTAAAATGGGTTGGTCTGGAACAGCCCAGTTAGCAATTTCACCCTTAATATCAACTTGAAGGATCCCTAATACCGCTACGTCTACATGTCCACCTCTGATCAATCCAAATGAATCAGCACTATTGAAAAAAGAGGCGCTTTTCAAATAGGTAACTGGTTCTTTTCCAGCATTGATCAATTCAATATCTAGATTTTCTTCTGTTGGAGGAGGCCCCATTCCCAATAGTCCATTTTCTGTTTGTAAAAATACTTCTTTATCATCCAAGTACTCCGATACAAGAGTCGGAATGCCAATACCTAAATTTACGATTTGGCCCTCTTTTAATTCTTCTGCAATTCGCTTCGCAATAACTAGTCTTTTATCTTGACTCAACATACTCACTCCCTACTTTGGAATACTTACTTTGAATGACATAATCAACATACGCATGAGGTGTAACAATGTATTCAGGGTCTAGTTCCCCTACCTCCACGATCTCATCTACTTCCGCAATAACAATATTACCCGCAGTAGCCATCATCGGATTAAAGTTTCTAGCTGTTGTATGGTAAACCAAATTTCCAAGTCGATCGGCTTTTGCGGCTTTAATAATTGCTACATCACCTTTAATCGCTTTTTCAAAAATATATCTTTCTCCATCAATTACACGTTCCTCTTTACCCTCTGCTAGTTCTGTTCCTACAGCTGTCTTCGTATAAAAACCACCAATACCAGCTCCGCCGCAACGTATTGCTTCAGCCAATGTTCCTTGAGGTAACAAGTCAATTTCTAACTCACCTTTTGACCAAGCAATCACAGCTTCTCTATTTATCGAAAAAAAGGATCCTATTGCCTTTTTAATTTTCCCCTGCATAAACAATTTGTGTAACCCTTGTCCAAGATCACCTAAATTATTACTCACTACCGTTAAATCTTTAATATCTGTTTCTAGCAATTCATCAATAATTGTTAGTGGTGTACCAGATAAACCAAATCCACCCGTTAAAATTTGATCGCCATTCTTAAACAATTTTCGAATTTCACTTGATTCAATAACTTTATCCATCATGCTTCCCCCTTGCAAATTGATCCAGACTAAATATTATTACTGTCTTTTTAGTTTATTAATAAATATATAAAGCTCTTACAACCTGTATAAAGAGTAAAAAAGGGTGCGAAAAAGCCATTTTTTATGACTATAATGCCCCTTTACTTCTTACATAATTCTTTTATAAACTCATATTTTTCAAAGATGGCAAGGAAAGTTTCATCTTATTTAATGGTCTCTTCTTCTTTCATAACAATACCAATTAAATCTTGATCGAAGTTTGTACCCCAATAGCTTAATTCTTCCCACACTCTTGGTTTTAGAGGTAAAGTTTCATGCCATGGACGTGGATCCATACAATCCAGTTCCGGAATGTAAACATCTAAATCTGAAAATAATTCAATATAATGTTGATCTGGATCATGATGATATGCTGCGATGTTATGTCCAGCTGTATGACGGGATGGACCCCATAAAACCGGGATTTTTTGTTTTGCAAGCTTGTCAGAGCTGTCTTTATGATGTTCAAAACTTCTTAATTCAAATGCAATATGATGCATAATTGTACTTTTAGATTGAAGTACATTTAGAGTATGATGATCTGAATTACAAGTTAGAAATGTTGCAATATCCCCTATTTTATCTGTTTCCCAAAATCCTAAAACTTGCTTGTAAAAGTCTACCGTTTGTTTGGCATTTTTTACTCCGATAGCAATATGTCCAAGTTTATTTGGGACAATTCCTGATTCTTTAAATCCTGGTGCCGGGGTTTTAATATCACTATAGAGATTCAGTATTGTGCCTCCTGGATCTTGAAGCTCCAACAATTGTGAAATACCAGGTTCTGCATCTGTTTTCAATTCAGAAGAAATTCCATGTTCTTTTAATTGTTGACTCACTTCTTTAAGAGATAGTTCTCCGCCAATCTGCCAGCCTATTTTATTAAGCTGACTACTATCGGAAGGCGTTACCACAATGTTGTGGTGATCAACTCCACTGGAAAGATAGGATTTCCCATTATCTGCTTGTTCAATTAAAGTAAAACCCATAACTTCTGAATAATAATTTGTAAGCGCACTAATATCTTTTGTACCAAACTCTGCATAACCAAGTTTAAAAACATTCACCATGATAAAATTCCTCCCTTTGTTAAACTCCATAACTAAAACTTCCGCAAATAATTAATTAATGTATACCCTTTTAAAAGTAGAATTTTCTACTTTTAAAAAGATTTAACCGGTACCACAAAAAGACAAAACAAACAGTATACCTACCGTCTTCCATAGAGAAACGGATCGTTTATGAATGTGAGAATGATTTCTGTATTCATACTCATTTTAATTTTTCATCCAAAGCCAAAAAATAAGCTCACATTCTTCCCTTTAGGGCTCAATTATCTCTATCTCCTCACCAATCTCAAAAGACATCAAATCTTCACCAACAACCACGTCACCATCATAGATTTTCTTTGTTCTTTCTACTAATTTTGCTTCTTTTTCAGACATCATTAGGGCAATATGTGTGTATGCAGCGAGTCTTGGTTTGACTTGCTTAAAGACTTCTCCAGCTTGTTCAGGGGTAGTGTGATAAGCCTCAATATTTTTATGTGCTTGTGATTTGTACTCTTCCTCTGGACTTTTTATTGAGATAACTTCATGAATAAGCAAATCAGTTCCTTGTGCATATTTAACCAGATTTTCGCTATAGGTAGTGTCACCAGAAATCACAACCGAATACCCATTATAATTCACTCTGTAACCAAGGGCTGGCTTCATAGGTCCATGATCAACCTCAAAAGCGATTACTTCTATACCGTCCTCTTGAAAGACAACTCCTTCTTCAATCTCAAGAACATCAGCATTCAATCCAGTGGCACCTTCAACTACTTTTCTAACCTCAATATCAGCCTCAAATGCCTTTAATGTGTGATCGACCCAACTTTTTGTTCCCTTGGGACCCCAAATTTGGAAATTATCTTCTCTCCTCCCCCTAGGATCTGGTACGGCCGCTGTAATTAAAACATCAGCAAAGCCCATTGTATGGTCATGGTGTAAATGGGTAACAAAAAGTTTATCAATCATCCCGGGAGCAATATCCATTTGATTTAATCGAAGAGCAGCTCCCCGACCAACATCAAAAAGCAATTTCTTATCACCAACCTCTACTAGGGTTGAATTACTAAATCTATCCATTGATAACATAGGTGAACCAGTCCCTATTAGAGTCACCTTAAAATCGCTAGTACTTTGCTTTTTCTCATTATCTTCAGTGATATTTGTTTTCTCTTCATTTGTTTTTTCTGTATCTGATGAGAGTACTTTAGTATTTTCATTTTCTACAGATGACTCAGAACTCTCGGCTTGTTCACCTTCCTGACTACAACCTACCAAGATAAACATAAAAAATAAAAAACCAATTGAGAGTAAAAGTGACTTTTTAACCATTAAACTATCTCCTCCAATATTTTTTGTATTTGTTGATTGTCGTAGTTCATCATTGACCCATAATTTTAGTTCTAAATTATTAATTAATGGGATTTCTTCTTTTTCTAGGAAATAGGGGAATGGACCGACTGGACAGAATGTACGGAACTTTTCCCCTGTACCATAGTAAAACTATAATGTAAGTAATATCCACAGGAAATATATAATTAAATGTTATATATACCTAATCGCTCTTTTTATACGTTAAGTTCTTTAGAAACTTTTAAGTGAAGCTGTGATAATAAGTCATCCACAACTCCTGGAAGTTCTTCCAGCGTTGGTACTCCAGCAAAAGTATAAAAGTCTGGGCGAACAATAACTGCATCCAAACCTTTTTCATTAAAGTACGCAGCGTACTTACCATTCAAGTCATACACTGTATCCGTATTTTCCTCGTTACTAATATGAACAATCTTCACGTCAATTTGTTCAAGTAAAGCGATTTGATTATTTGTTAGTAGATCACGAGGATCTGCTTTAGTACTTATAATTGTCCATCCTTGCCCAATGATGTCATCAAACCGTCCTGTTTTACCTTGATAACTTACAAAGTCTTGTAGTGATAACTCTCCTGTTGGAGATAATATCTCTCCATTTTGATTTTTGTGTAGTATTCCATTTGTTAAGATTGGCATTTCCGGGAACGGTGGAATATTACCTGAGAAGAATGCTTGATCACGTTTTTCTGCTTCTTTTTCATCTGGAATGCAGATAATTTTTCCGAGTTCAATTGCCATATTAATAAGTGTCTTACAATGATCATAACGCTCTACTTGATATGACTCAAAAAGGGATTCTTCCGCTTTGTCACGAAGTACAAGATCTAATTTCCATGCTAGATTTTTTGCGTCGCGAATACCTGAGCACATGCCTTGTCCCATGAAAGGAGGTGTTACATGTGCAGCATCACCAATAAGGAACACGCGATTATTTTGCCAATTTTCAGCAATATTTGAGTTAAATCGATAGACTATTTTCCGAATAATTGTTCCTTCTTCTGGTAAAATCCATTCCTTTGTCAATTCATGAATTTTTTCTAAATCTAACATATCCTCTTTTTTCTCACCAGGTAACAACATAAATTCAAATCGTATATGCTCATTACCTAAGCGACTTACAACAGTAGTTGGTCTGGCTGGATCACAAACTTGATATCCTTCTGGCAAGTGATATAAAATCTGCGGGTCATTAGGACGAATGTCAACAACAAGGAATTCAGATTCAAACCCTAAATCCTTTGTTTTTATGTCAAATTTATTTCTTGTAAAACTGTTGGCCCCATCAGCACCGACCGCATAACGTGCTCTTACAGTCCTTGTCTCATTTGTTGCCACCCATTTACCGGGTTCAGGTATTTCGCCCTTTCTAAAAGTAACTTCTACATGATCCTCATGTTCTGTTATTTCTTCAGCCTGCCATCCTAGGTTTAGCTCAACATTAGGATAAGATCGTGCAGCTTCATCAAGCGCTTTTTCAACGTCAGGTTGGAACATAAGATACCCGTTTTCCCATCCAGATGCTGCCACACCTCCATAAGGAAGGTCTAGTAAAATTTCTCTTTTCGCATTCACCCAGTGATAACGAATAAATGGAACAACTTTTTCTTCTATTTTATCGGCGCAGCCTATACCTTGTAATACACGCATAATCTCATGATCAAATGCTGCAGCTCTCGGAAGACTAAATGTTGATGGCCACCGTTCAAAAACTGCAACACTTTGTCCCGTTTTTCCAAGTAAAGCTGCCATTGCTTGTCCAACAGGTCCATATCCAATTTGTACAACATCATAAATTTTATTAGTCATTTGTATTTCCTCCAAGGAAGTATATTTTTTTATAGATACCGAATAGTATTCTTAATAATAAGGTAATTGGGAACGCTTACAAAGGTAATTGAACTAATATCTCAAATCCAAAAATCTACAGTAATAGTTTCAATAAGCCCAATCTGCTTTGCAAAAGAAACCACGTTTTGATGAGCTGGGTGAAATAGAAATATTTCTAAATTTTTTCTATCTTCGAACTTAGCGGTAACCCCAATATCAAAACCTTGATTTCTTTCAGAAAAATTAAATCCGATCTGGATTTCAATGATAGCTTCAATTTCCTCCACTAAATCCTTAAGTCTATGAATCACTAAATCTTTTTGTTCTTTCGATGTGGATGATTTAAATTTTAATATAGCAATATGTTCAATCATATATATCCCCCTACTATGTGAAGATAATTGAATATTGACGTATAATCGGGAAATTTTTCACTTCCTTTCAGTTCTAACAAATCAAATTAATATTAAATAAATAATATTATATTACCCCGTTAAAGTCAATTGAATTTTCTAAATATTTTATATGTTCGGATACGTAGAGTGTTTTTATAAAAAGCATTCAGGTTAATATCTGTAACTTTTAATTATATTAGTTGTTAAAATATCTAGAGAAATTAAAAAATAGTCTGCTTACGACGGGAAATCCGTCGTAAGCAGACTATTTTAGGTGTTTTATGTCGTTATTATTTCTCTTTATTTGTTCATTTCAAACTCACTGATTCATTTTTACTCTTTTCAATTATAGTGTTTACATCCAATATTAAATCATACATAGTTTGACGTGCTTCTATACCATTACCTTTACAGATTGCCATATAAACATTTTTATGTAAATTCAAAGCTTGCTCTTTTGATGCAGACAAATCTTTTTCAACATTAACGTATTCTTTCATTGTTTGGCGGCGGCTTTGAAGAAGTGAATTTCTTAGTAAATCCCCCAGATTTATAAGTAATTCATTATGGGAGGCGGCCATAATACTTTGATGAAAATTGTAATCTGCTTGGGCCCATTGACTTTCACTTCTATTCATTGCGGAAGTTTCAAGATCTTCAAAAGCGGCAGTAATATTCTTAATATCTTCCTCAGTTGCATTTTTGACAGCAAGCTCTGAAGCAGTTGGTTCAATAGCAAGACGCATTTCGGTTAATTGCTGCAAAAATTTATAGTCAGGTGTATCCTCACAAGCCCAACCAAGTACTTCTGTATCCCACCATTTCCAGTCTTTGCGGTCGCATACGATAGTTCCTACTTTTGAAACTGAATTAACTAATCCCCTTGCCACCAGACCCTTAAAGGCTTCCCTTACGACTGTCCTACTAACTCCATACTGTTCGCTCATTACTTCTACTTTTGGTAATAAACTTCCGGATGGAATGACTTCTTTAATTATTTTTTTGCCTATATCATGTACAAGTTGTTCACTTAAATTTAGCATTTTCCATCCTCCTTCATAATAAATAATATCTAATGTTTAATTTATTAGATAAAAACAAAAACGTCAAATTTCATATTAATATGATTTGAATATCGGGAAGTTACCTAGATGTATCTTTTAAGACTCTTTACAATGCTTTCCAGCACTATTAATACATCAAGCGCCTGGCTCAAAAACCTCTTTTGTTCCAGTATTAATTGGGGTTGTAATTAAAGAAACATGTTTCTTTAGATAACCATATTCCACATGCTCGAATTCAGCGTAGTCTTAATTAATTATTATTATAGCTTTGTATATTAATTTTCATCATTTCATTTACAAACAACTCTATAGCCAGATTTTGATTGTTTTTTTCCCAAGCGATACCGATTTCAAAATTTAATAAATCATCTCTTAATGAGTCCCTACTAATAGGCAATTTAATAATTTGATTATCATGATTAAAATAATTAAATATTGAATTGGGTAAGATCGAAATCCCTATATTCGATTTAACCATCATTAGTAAGTGTTCGAAATTATCAGGTTCATTAATTATGGTAGGATTCAAACCATTTTCATTACATAGTTTTATAATGCTGTTATATGCGGACGAAGCAGCTACCTCAGATAAAAGTATAAATTTTTCATTCTTAAGTTCTGAAAGATTTATAGACTTTTTAGAACTTAGTCTATGATTTTTATGGCAATAGACCACAAAAGAATCACTGTAAATTGGCTTGAAAGTAAGGTTTGGATATTTTTCAATTACCATAGAAAGAGAAAAAATAATATCTAAATTACCATTAATTAGAGAATGAATTAATGCTCCTTGATAATATTGTTCAGAAAACAAATTAATATCAGGGTATTTTTCATTAAAATTTTGCAGTAGATCGGGAAGGAATTTAAATTCGGCAGGTCCCAAATAGCCTAATCTCAAGGTGTTTTTATAGTTTGAACTTATATCTTCCATTTTCCTTACCATGTCTTCCATTTTATTTAAAACTTCTACAGCATCTTTAAAAAAATTTGACCAACAGATGTTAATTTTACAGTTCTTTTATTTCTTTCTAATAAAATAACGCCTAATTCATCTTCTAAAGATGCAATTTTTTTACTCACAGCTGCTTGACTTACAAACAACTTTTTAGAAGCGTTAGTAAAGTTTAATTCGTTTGCGACTTCAACAAAGTATCTAATTTGGATTATATCTATATTTATCACCCTTTTTTAGTTATTACAGTTATAACAAATATGCATTTCACTAAACGATTGTTCTAATGTAACATACGAGTAAGCGGTTGCAATAATTAGAAATATCAGATATTAATAAGGATTCAACCCCTTATTAATCTATTATAGCATTTTATCAAAGGAGGATTTATATGGTAAACAAACAAATGGTAGTTGAATCCACAATTTATGAAGAATTATTAGGGAAAGCTGAGGCAATGATACCAAATCTTCGAGAACGAATTGGTGAAGTAGAAAGTCTAAGAAGTATTCCTCAATCTACTATTGATGAATTAACAGAAGCTGGTCTTTTAAAATTGCTTACACCAAAAAAATATGGAGGTTATCAACTAAACTTCCGACAGTATCTTGATATCGTTTCACAGATTGGTAAGGGATGTGGTTCAACTGCTTGGGTGGTGTCTTTAATAAACGTTGTGAAATGGTTTGTTTCTGTAAACTTTACAGAAGAAGTTCATGATGTAGTTTTTAAAGATGATGCAATTGCTAACTGTTGTGGCGTATTTGAACCTAGAAAATGTGATGTGGAGAAAGTTGAGGGAGGATATCTTATTAAAGATGGGATGAGGGGCTTTGCTTCTGGTTCCAATCACTCAGATTATTTCTTCCTAGGTTTCCCACAAGTCAACGAAAATGGAGAAGTTGAAGGCCTCGCTGCTGCACTTATTCCTCGTAAAGATGTTAATGTTTTAGACGATTGGGATACTATGAGCATGAGAGGGACAGGAAGTAATAGCCTTACAGTGAAAAATGTATTTGTACCGGAAAAATGGATAACATCTTTATCAAAAGCTGTTGTTGGAGAATACCCATCAGTACATTTACAGGATCAAGCCTTGTATAGATCAGCCTTAATTCCAGTAGCTTCACTAGTTCTACTAGCTCCAGGTATAGGATTAAGTGCAGCAGCAAAAGAGATATTCTTAGAAAAACTACCGAACAGAAGAATTCAATATACATTCCATAACAAACAGGCAGAAGCAGCAATTACGCATTTACAATTAGCAGAGGCTGTAATGAAAATGGAAACAGCTAGTCTATTAGCATATCGTTGCGCAGATGAAATTGACAAATGGGCAGCTTCTGGAGAATATATGGACTTTAATGGTCGTGTACAAGCCCGCGTAGACAGTAGTTACGCTAATAGATTGAACTGTGAAGCAGTAGATATTATTTTCTCTATTGCCGGTGGTAGTGCAATTTCAGAATCAAACCTACTTTCTAAAATTATGAAAGATTCTAAAACACCTCCACAACATGGCTTAATTGTACCAACAACAGGTCTTGAATTATATGGAAGAATTCTAGCAAAACAAGAACCTAACACGTTTTTAGTTTAGAATTCCGTAGATTTCAAAAGCGAATAAACAATATGATTACATGTATATTAGCAGTAAGTGAAGGAGGAGAACTGTATGAATGCAACTATAGAAAAACAAGATTTATTCAAGGAAGCACTTGGAAATTATCCTACTGGAGTAACAATTGTGACTACAACTGATGAAAATAATATACCACTTGGCTTGACAGTTAATTCATTTGCTTCTGTATCCTTAGATCCATTACTTGTCCTATGGTCAATTGATCATAAAGTGTCTAGCAGAGAGGCGTTTGAAAACGGTGGTAAATTTGCCATTCATATTTTAGCTGGGAACCAATCAGAATTATGTAAAACGTTTGCTAGTAAAGATGTTGATCGATTTGCTAGCTGCAATTGGGCACTTTCCCCATTAGAGTTACCTGTAATAGAAGGAGCTTTTGCAGTATTAGAATGTGAAACGTATAAAACAATTGAAGCTGGTGATCATACAATTTTAATTGGTGCAGTTCAAAATATTCAAGTGGATAAAGAACTTAATCCTATGTTATACCATCGAAGACATTTTGGAGAAATTCCAGCAGAGTTCTATTCATAAGAAAACCGCAAGCGCCGTATCTCTGCCCCGAGAGGCCAGGCTACTTGCGCTAGACATATTCTGTAGAAAACTCATTTATTTTCATATTTTATAAGAAAACAACCCAAGAAGGACATTCCTTCTTGGGTTGTTTTTATATTACCTCTTTATAATGTTCTTTACAGAAGCTAAGTATTATTGCTTCTTCTTCATCTTCTAGAGCAAAGTCTAATACTTTCCCACTAGTTCTGTTGATAATATGATATTGTAAAACTCGTTCTTCTGTTTCGGAAACAGCTAAGATTACGCGTAAATCTAATGAATACTCATCTTCATACAGTTCATCGTCTTCTGGTACTTCAATTCCTAATAAAAACTCATAACGATCTCCTGTAATAATACCAGTAGGGTCATTTAACTTATCGACTTCATATGATGTAATTTTCAAAAAGTCACCTCCATTGTTTATAGTTTATCACTATTCCTACCGAAAATAATCCAAATTCTAATTTGTTATTATTAATATTTGGACAAGTACATATTAGTGCTTCTCTTTACTCTATCCCATCATTCGTCCTTTCGGTTAAATTATTACGCACCCAAAGAAACCGTAACAGTAAATCTTGCAAAGATGAGCTGGATTTACCCTTGTTTTCAATACTAATTTAGCCATCCTTTGCCATCATCATTCATCAAAGGCTTTTGCACTTTTTCTTTAAACCGAGCAGGATCTGTCAATTTTTCCAAATTGCTCCCGAACCACTTTTCTACATTTTCTCTTGTGATTACATAGGATCGATTAGTAAAACGCATCTCCATTACCTCTAAATTTTTGATTAATACAAAAGCTGCTGTCGCATTATAAATAACCGTTTGATCATCACCCACTGTATCGTAATTGACGGTGAATATAAATGACTCTGAATCGAGTTCAACCGCTCCTTTATAATTCGAAAGAGGAAGATTATTGAACAGATTATTCATATTCGATGCATTTCCCATGAAGTCATTTTCGTAAGCTAATACTTTTTGAAAATCATGCGTACTTACACTGAGTTGTTCCATTTCATCTTTTTCTGCTTGCTTTTGATTACCGTTTAATACAAAAATCACACCTATTAGTAACGTCAACACAATCCCAATAATAAACCAAATTGATTTTTGCATTTACTTTCCTCCTGAAATTTTAAAGAGTTTAAATAACTCATTCGCTACTAAAGGCAAGAAACTTAACCCAGCTACAATTCCCCAATCACTTATCGCTAACGAATGTACACTAAATACGGAAGCAATCGGTCCAACTGAGACAATTAACACTTGTAAAACAACCCCAACCAACACGGAATATATTAAAAATTTATTTTTGAAAATCCCAACTTTAAATATCGACTGATTCATCGATCTAAAGTTAAATGAATGGATTAATTGAGAAAAGCTTAACGTAATAAAGGCCATTGTTTGAGCGTGCATTAGGACATCTTCCGAAACATTTGTCGTAACACCATTTAACCCAATTAAAAATGCAGCAAGTGTAATCACACCAATTAACAAGCCATTCAGTATTAAAAATGGGAACATCCCGTGGAATAGCCCTTCTTTTTCTCCTCTTGGCTTTTCCTTCATCACACCTGGTTCTTCTGGATCGACACCTAATGCTAAGGCAGGAAATGTATCAGTTACTAAGTTAATCCAGAGAATATGAATCGACTTTAATGGAGCTGGCCACCCTACAAGAATTGCGACAAACAGTGCAATTACTTCTCCTAAATTACAGGAAAGTAAAAAGACAATTGCTTTTTTAATATTTTTATAAATATTCCGACCTTCCTCGACAGCCTTCACAATGGATGCAAAGTTATCATCCGTTAACACCATATCAGAAGCCCCTTTTGCAACATCTGTACCCGTAATTCCCATTGAAACGCCAATATCCGCTTCTTTTAACGACGGGGCATCATTTACTCCATCACCGGTCATTGATACTGTATTTCCCGCCGCTTTTAACACTTTAACAATCTTCACTTTATGCTCTGGTGAAACGCGTGCAAATACGTTTGTGTTTTTACAAGCAATAACAAGTTCCCGTTCAGATAATGTATCCAGCGCAATTCCTTCCATTACCTCTTCTTCACTAGATGCAATTCCTAGCTCCTTCGCTATAGCAAAGGCAGTATCTTTATGGTCACCTGTAATCATTACCGTACGAATACCAGCGGATTTACATACAGCAATTGCCTCTTTTACTTCTGATCTAGGAGGGTCAATCATTCCTACAAACCCTATAAATATTAAATCTTCTTCTGCTGATTCAACACCCGCTTGATCCTCTACTTTATAAGCAGCTGCCAATACGCGCAGGGCTAATTTAGACATTTCATGTGCAGCATCTAAAGTTTCGGTACGCTTCTCTTCCGTTAATGCAATAACTCCGTCGCTTGTCATCATGCGATCGCAACGAATAAGTAAACGGTCAATGGCACCTTTTGTCATATTGTAATAGACTTCTCCATGTTCATGCACCGTTGTCATCAACTTCCGATCCGAATCAAACGGAATTTCATTTACACGAGGATAATCAATTTCTAATTCATTTTTATGTAATCCATGATTTTCTCCCGCTGCAACCAATGCAGTTTCTGTGGGATCCCCAGTTTCATCATCTTTTGTATAGGTAGCGTCATTACATAGAATGAAACTTTCCATTAACAGTTTATTCGTTTTATTGTCTTTTTGAAAATTACTCATTTCATTCACTTGACCATCTGCATAAAACTTAATTACCGTCATTTTATTTTGCGTTAGCGTACCTGTTTTATCTGAACAAATAACATTTACAGATCCAAGTGCTTCTACTGCAGGTAGCTTACGAATAATCACATGCTGCTTGATCATTCTTTGTACACCAATTGCGAGAACAATTGATACGATAGCTGGCATCCCTTCTGGAATTGCTGCAACCGCTAGACTAATGGAAATCATGAACATCTCAAGAAGATCTCTGCCTTGGAACATACCAATGAGGAACATAAGCAAGCAAATAGCTACTGCTGCAAAACCAAGATATTTCCCTACTTGTGCTAAACTTTTTTGCAAAGGTGTTTGCTCATCTTCTGTCGTGTTTAGCATCCCAGCAATTTTACCGATTTGTGTGTCCATACCTGTAGCAACTGCTATACCTGACCCTCGTCCAACCGTCACAAGTGTCGACATGAATAGCATGTTTTTTTGATCCCCTAGTGGAATCGTTCCCTCCCCATTGTTTGGAACAAATGAAGCAAACTTATCTACTGGAACAGACTCTCCTGTCAGCGCAGCTTCTTCTACCTTCAAATTAGCAGAGTCAATCAATCGAATATCACATGGAATATAAGAACCTGCTCCGACGATTACTACATCTCCAGGAACTATCTCGGCAGAATCAATTTCCTTTGTTTCTCCATTACGTCTTACAACTGCTTTTGGTGTCGACATATTTTTGAGTGCCTCTAAAGCATCTTCCGCTTTAGACTCTTGGACAACTCCAACAACAGTATTAATAACAACAACAATGATAATTATGAATGCATCAGCTATCTCTCCAACAATAGTAGATATTACAGCCGCTACGATTAACACATAAATAAGTACATTATTAATTTGAGCAAAGATTCTTTCCAACCATGTTTTTTTGCGATTAGCAGCTAATCTGTTTACCCCGTGCTCTTGCAATCTTCTTTGTGCTTCTGTTTCTTGCAAACCTTCTGCATTGTTTGTTTTGAGCTCTGCCATTACTTCGTCTGTAGATTTTTCGTACCACATTGAATAACCAGCCTCCCAATCAAAATTTCTATACATACCTATTTCTATTCTACCCTTTTATCAGCTAGTCATCTGTAGTTAGTAGATTAATACTTTATAATTCTTTTACTTCAGCGTAATAAGTACTAATCTAAAATACTACATTGCAAATTTTGCAAATCTATTCTATCCTGTATATATCAACATATTCAAATGTTTGAATATGTACTTTTTAGGAGTGATCTATATGTGGAGTGACTTACAACAATTTAAGGCCGATTTTTTCAAAGCACTTTCGCATCCATTACGAATTCGTATTCTAGAATTACTTTCAGAAGGTGAAAAAAGTGTCCATGAAATTCAAAAAAATTTAACAAGTGAAGGGTCTGCTGTATCCCAACAACTAAGTGTCCTTCGCTCTAAAAACATTGTCATTGGACGAAAAGAAGGGAAAAATGTTTTATATTCATTACGCGATCCCTCCACTGTCGATTTACTAAATGTTGCTAGAGAGCTATTTAACAATCACTTAATCGATACTTTATCTATGTATGAAGAGTTAGAAGACCAAAAAAATAGTACGAAAAAGAAGGGTTTATAGTGAAAAAGCCATTTCAATTGATGAATAAAAGTTATTCACTCCAACATTTTCAAAAGGATTTACTTTCCGGACTAATTGTCGGAGTCATTGCTATTCCATTAGCAATGGCTTTTGCAATTGCATCTGGGGTAAAACCAGAATATGGAATTTATACAACCATTATTGCTGGGATTATTATCTCCATTTTTGGCGGTTCTAAGTTTCAAATTGGGGGTCCTACCGGAGCCTTTGTACCAATATTACTTGGGATTGTTATTGCTTATGGCTACGAAGATTTATTGCTCGCGGGTTTACTTGCTGGAATTATGTTAGTAATTATGGGTATTTTTAAGATTGGAACCCTAATTAAATTTATTCCTCGTCCTGTTACAATCGGTTTTACTTCAGGGATTGCTGTCATTATTTTCACCGGACAAATTGCAAACTTTTTTGGCTTAGAAGGTATTGAAAAGCATGAAAATTTTATTGCTAATATGAATGAGATTGGACTTCACTTTGATACATTTAATATGTACAGCGTGATCGTTAGTATCATTTGCTTTGCTTTCATCATCCTTACACCGAAAGTACTTCCAAAAGTACCTGGCCCAATTGTCGGGTTGCTGTTTTCCACGCTAATCGCGAGTTTCTTTTTCAGTGGAGAAGTTGCTACAATCGGATCTGCTTACGGAGGAATCCCAAGTTCATTACCGAGTTTTCATCTACCTGAAATTACTTGGGAACGTATACAACGTTTGATCGTTCCTGCTTTTGCAATCGCAGTATTGGGTGGAATTGAGTCATTACTTTCCGCAGTTGTTGCAGATGCCATGTCGGGTACGAAGCATAATAGTAACAAAGAGCTAATCGGGCAAGGGATAGCAAATATTGTTACTCCATTTTTCGGTGGTATACCTGCAACTGGTGCAATTGCACGAACTGCTACTAATATTAAATCTGGAGCAGTTTCTAGAATGTCAGGGATCATCCATGGTTTGTTGGTACTGCTTACACTATTACTATTTGCGCCATTTGCATCCCAGATTCCATTAGCAAGCATGGCACCAGTGTTAATGATGGTAGCCTGGAACATGAGTGAACGAAAACCTTTTTATAAAGTATTAAAACTTAAAAATGGAGAATCGCTCGTGTTATTAATGACGTTTTTATTTACGGTGTTTTCTAGTATTACAAATGCTGTTTTAGTTGGTTTAGTATTATCCGTTATTTTATTCATACAAAGAATGGCAACTATTGATGTAGTTACAAAAGTATTACCTGACCATTCAACTCCACAGAAGACGGTTCGATCGAGTGTTGTTAATACAGCACATGATTGTCCTCAAATTCATATGTTTACAATTAATGGCCCATTATTTTTTGGCACAGCAGAAGTTTTTGAAGAACGTATTATGGAAACCATACATTCAGATGCATTTGTACTTATTCTACGAATGGAAAAGGTACCTTTTATAGACATAACTGCACAAGAAAACTTACTAAATATCATTAAATATTTCCAAAAAAATGACGGAATCCTATTAGTCTCAGAAGCTTCTTCTAAACTTGTAGATCAGTTTAAACAAAGTGGTATATATGAGTTAATCGGAAAAGAACACTTTTTCGAACGTACTGGTGGTGCAATTGATTATGCACTACAAGTGATTAATCACCAAGCATGTATCGGCTGTCAGCATTTGGCATTTAAAGAATGTACAAAACTATCTAACCCAAAAATGAGTGAATAACAACTGGGTGTATTATTTAGAAAAGCGCAAGCGCCTATTACTGCGTAAGGCAGCAAATGGGGAATCGCGAGGAGGCAGCTCCTCAGCCACCGCAGTGATTACCCATTTGACCCCGAGGGGCAAGGCGATGGAGCTAGACAGCTTAAGCAGAAATTTTATATACTTTCTTATCTGTTGACAAAAACTATATTAATAGTCATGACCGTTCCACAAAAATCCTTCTCACATATACTATGTTGAATATGTAGTGAAAGGAGGATTTTATCTTGACTAATCAATTTCCATTTCCAGGAGGTCAACAAGGGAGTCCATTTGGAAATCAGAACTTCCCTGGAAGTATGATGCCACCATTTGGACAAAGCCCTAGACAGTTTCCTGGTCAATTCCCAAGTCAGTTTCCCGGTCAATTCCCAGGCCAGTTCCCGAGTCAATTTCCTGGTCAATTCCCTGGTCAGTTCCCCGGTGGACAGCAGCAAGGCCCATCATTTCCACCAAGTTCCCCACGACCTGGTCAGCAACAAGGAAGTGCACCAACTAGCCCACCACCGTCTTTCACTCCTCAAAGACATCAACAACAAGGAGTAGGAGTATTTGCAGTGGATCCAGGAGCTATTAGAGGATGTTTATTCCGTAATACTTTTATCTGGTTAGAAAATGGACGGTCTTTTTGGTTTTACCCGACTTTTGTTGGAAGAAGATCCGTTTCTGGTTTTAGATGGAATGGATTTATGTGGACATATTACGGAACCGATTTAGATAGAATTGCATCATTTCAATGTTTCTAAACAAAAGCGGAAGCGTCTATTACTGCCCCGACAGGCAAATGGGGAACCGCGAGGAGGCAGCTCCTCAGCCACCGCAGTGATTACCCATTTGACCCCGAGGTGCAACGACCTTCTGCGACGAGCTTCGCGCAGGAGCACAGGCGCTGGAGCTAGACGTCACTATGTAGAAAAGTTTTATACTTTCTTATTCTAAACAAAAACTAGGCAGAAATTGCCTGGTTTTTCTTATGTCTAATTACAGATTCCATGAAACAATCTAATCAAATAGGATACTCTTCCGTTAAATACATACATTTAACAGCTTTACAAATTTCATGATGTAAACTAAAGTTAATTTAACTAGGTAAACTAATCTCTCTAAACGGAAAAAGGAGTTTTCGATCTAATGAATCCACTTATTCATGAACTTTTTCAGAAATCACGGTTTTTGTCGAATGAAGTAAACAATACATTAAACCAGCATGGTCTATACGCTTCCCAATGGTCTGTTTTATACTGCATTCAATTACATGAAGAAATGACATTAACACAAATATGGAAATATTTAAATGTAGAAGCGCCAACGATAACTCGTACCGTTACTCGTCTATCCGAGCTCGGGTGGGTAGAAATCCACCCTGGAAAAGACCGCCGCGAAAAAAGTGTTAGATTAACTGAACAAGCGTTAAAAGATTTCCCGGCTATTAAAACATCCATGATAGAATTCGAAGACCGTATGGTTTCAAGCCTTTCTTCTGAGGAAGAAATTCTATTGATAAAACTTTTACAAAAAATAAAATAAGGAGCTATGTAGTTTGAAAACGAAAGAACCGATCTGGACAAAACCTTTCATTAGTTTGTTTATAACAAACTTCACCATATTTATTATCTTTTATGGTTTATTATCTGCACTTCCTCTGTACGCAACAGATATCTTATCTCGCACAGATGAAGAAGCAGGTCTATTAATGACTACATTTTTAATATCGGCGATTATTGTTCGCCCTTTCTCCGGAAAGATATTGGATATTTTGGGGAAACGGAAAACACTTTGGATTACCCTTTTCCTCTATTTGATATGTACATCTCTTTATTATTTTATCGAACCTTATGAAGCATTATTAGTATTACGATTTGCACAAGGTATTTTCTTTAGTATTGTCACAACCGCTTGTGGATCTATGGCTGCGGACAATATCCCAATCTCTAGACGTGGTACCGGATTAGGTTACTTTACTATGTCGACAAACTTAGCAGTTGTTGCAGGTCCATTTGTCGCTTTAACGGTTATACAGTATTTCTCCTATGATGCGTTATTCATTACATTCAGTATTTTACTTACGCTTGGTGCAATTATGTCATTACAAATCCCTGTTGGTACAGCAGTCGTAGTTCCTTTTGCAAAAACTAAAATAACTTGGAATGATTTATTTGAGAAAAAAGCATTACCGATATCTTTAGTTGCAAGTCTTGTAGCCCTTTCCTATTCTAGTATTCTTTCATATTTATCCATCTACTCTCAAGAGAAAGATGTCTTACATCTAACTAGTAGCTTTTTCGCCCTATTTGCAACTACTATGCTCCTAACAAGACCATTCACAGGCCGTATTTTTGATGAAAAAGGTCCAAAATATATTATTATTCCAGGAATGCTTTTGTTTACAATTGGTATTACTTTATTAGCTTTTATGAATTCGCCTTTTACCTTTTTACTTGCAGGCGCAATTATCGGTTTAGGTTATGGAGCAGTCGTTCCAAGTTTTCAAACCCTTGCAATTCAATCGACTAAACACGAAAGAAGTGGCTATGCTACCGCAACATTTTTTACACTATTTGATATAGGTCTTGCATTAGGTTCATATTTCCTTGGACTAATTGCAGTAAAATTTGGTTATCAAAGTTTGTATCTATTTGCTAGTTCCATACTCGTAATAACTCTTGGTATTTTTATGATTGTACAAAAAAGAAAATCTCGTTTAGCTTAATTGCTTAAAGGGATTTTCTTTTTTCTAACTTATTGTCCATCTACGTATATATATGCCCTTTATCTGGTGATACTTGAATGGATAAATAATTTAGGAGGTAATTAAAATGAAAAAATTATTTCTAATACCAATAATTATTACAATTGGAGCATTAGGTGGATGTAACTTCTCATCTGTAGATGCTGGTTTGAATGAGAAAGTGGAAGTTTCATTAATAAACACAGAAGGAAAAGAGATAGGACAAGCGACCTTAACGGAAAATCCAAAAGGTGTACACATCCTATTAAAAGCAGAGGGGCTTATGCCAGGTGTAAAAGCAATTCATTTCCACGAAACAGCTTCTTGTGAAAAACCCGAGTTCACAACAGCAGGGGCTCATGTCAATCCCACCCATAAAGAGCATGGTTTTCAAAATCCAAAAGGATACCATCTAGGTGATTTGCCTAACATAGAAGTTGATGAAAATGGTAAAGTAGAATTAGAAACAGTATCTCCAGCTGTAGTATTAACTGCAGGAAAAGATAATTCGCTATTAGATGCAGATGGTAGTTCCATTATTATTCATGAAAATGCGGATGATTATAAAACCGATCCTTCCGGCAACTCTGGTAAACGAATTGTTTGCGGAGAAATTACCAAATAATGTAGGGGCTGATTGCAGATGAAAAAGATCATTTGGCTTTTCCTTTTACTCGTTATTCTTTTGTTTTCGAAACCTTTGTGGGAAGACTCTGCCTCTGAGTATGTTGATCTTACTTTTTTAGCACCAGTGGATGAATGGGTAGACTCGTTAGAGATAGATCAGTATGTAAACGTAGCAAAAGCATACTGGATGGAAATAAAAGATGAGCCCACAGTGAAAGTTTCCTCGAGTGAAGAAGTAGTCATTGGGAAAGGTGTCATATTAGATCAAATTTCACTTGGCATGAAAAAGAGTGAAATAGAGAAAATTCATGGCACAGCTCAGCGTGTAAGTCTAAATGAATATGATTTAGTATGGCATACGTATCATGAAAACTATGAAAACTTTATTATGGTTTCCTATGATAGCGATAATAAGGTTAATGCCATGTTTACAAATCAACCAGGAAATTCATCTTTTCTTGGCATCCAAATGGATAGTAATCGAGATGAAGTGCACACTTCTCTTGGTGAACCTTTAACAAAATTGCGCAAAGGGAATATTGTATATATTCTTCCTGAATCCGGTGAATATGATTTATTTCAAATGGATGATAGCTACTTAACAATTTTTTATGATAAACACGAAAACAATAGCGTTACGGGATTGCAAATTATGGAGAAATCTGTAGAAAAAAACCATGAAACAACATTTGGTACACCATCTGTTGAGTTAACAAAAGGATTTGAATTACAACTTTTTGACTTAACAAATGCTGCTCGAGTTTTTCGAGGTCTTTCCATCCTTACTTATGATGAGGCTGTTAGTAATACAGCTAGAAAACATAGTGAGGATATGGCCATTCACAATTATTTTAACCATGAAAATTTAAATGGAGAATCCCCTTTTGATCGACTAGAAAAAGACGGTTTAACCTTTTCATATGCTGGGGAAAATTTAGCCTATGGACAAGCTAGTAGTATTTTTGCGCATGAAGGTTTGATGAATTCTCTTGGACATCGTGAAAATATATTAAATACAGATTACAACTTTCTGGGAGTTGGTACTGCTTTTAACAAAGAATCCGCACCTTACTATACAGAAAATTTTTATGCTAAATAATGAAAAGAGCAAGCGGCTTTTTTTTCACATGAACGTTTTTGGTTCGCTTTGAACGAAACTTATTGTAACAGGATAAACGTTAAAAATAGTAGAGGAGCTTAAGAAAATGACTGCGTCACTTTCTTAAGCTCCTGTTTTTCTTTTAAGTTAAAGTGTAAGTCTTGCGTACTGTCCAAAGTAATCTAGAAAAAGTCGTAAAAACTGCGTTAGAAGTCGAGGCAATTCTTCTACTTTCTTATTTGAAGTGCTTTAATGCTTCTCGCCTACTTAACGGAGCAAGCTTTGTTTTTTCTACAAATTTCCACACAGCTTCGGGTCTTGTTTTGGCATATTCTCTTAATACCCATCCAATCGCTTTTTGAATGAAAAATTCTTTTGAAGCTAAATGACGCTCTAATGTTGCAAAGAGAAGTGCTTCATTCATATTTTCCTTGTATTTCAATTGGTGTAAAATAGAAGCTCGGTTAGTCCACATATTCGAGGAAGTTGCCCAGTCTTTCATGAAATCTTCTCCCGCTTCTCTATCTAACATCACAATATTCCCCACAATGGTAGGTGCAATAGAATCTACACTATCCCACCAAGATTTGGTTTGGATTAGCTTTAGACAAAAATTTAGGTCTTTCGCTGTTAATTGTTTTTTAAATTTCCCTAATAATTCAATTGCTACATAATGATATTCACGTTCTTCGAGCTGAAACAAACTCCATACTTCTTCATGCAAATCATCATATGAAGGGAGTTCATTCTCTTTTACAAGCTGTCGAAAAATAGCCCTACGTTCGGGAGTTCTAATCCCTAAAAAAGGAAAGTGGTTTTTCATATACTTAGCCATAGGCAGGGCATTTTTTTCATTTCGATGTGGTTCAAAATAGCTTTTTACAAGTTCAGTTGACCATTCCATTTAACACTCACCTTTATTTAAAATGAAATCCTTTACTTGCTAAAAACTCAGCCATATGAGGGCGACCTGGATTTTCCAAGTAATCTGCCATCTGTTTTGTCCAAGTTGCAACCTTTTGGTTAGAACCTCGACTTGCGTAATAAGCTTCCATTGTTTGATCATATTCTTTTAGAATTTCTTCATATTTAGAAGAATCATATGCGTTTTCGTGCAATATTGCAGCTACCGGAAGACGAGGTTTCACTTCATTTTGCCTAGCTGGCACACCTAAAGTAATTGCAAACAAAGGAAATACACCTTCAGGTAGGGCAAATAATTGACTGATGGCTGTTGGATCATTCCTTACTCCACCAATGTAACAAATTCCGAATCCCTTTGATTCTGCGGCAGTAACAAGATTTTGGGCAAACAAAGCCACATCTACTGTTCCTACCAATACATTTTCTGTCGTATCAATTTCTATTTCCGTCCCATGTAACTTACCAGCTGACTGAAGACGATTAAAATCAGCGCAAAGTAAAAAAGCTGCTCCCGCTGTTTCAAATTGCTTTGGATTACGAGATAATCGGCCTAGCTCTTCTTTTTTAGTTTCATCCGTTACCCAAATAACGCTATAAGCTTGGACAAAGTGAGAACTTGCTGCATGTTGAGCTGTCTCGATTAATTCATAAACTTCCTCTTTAGATAATATATAGTCCGTGTATTTCCGAACAGATGCATGGGAATTTAATAATTTTTGTACCATTAAAAAAACCTCATTTCATTGTTTAAATCTATGTATAGTATAACGGAATCTTTTGAAGAAATGAAAAATAAAGAACGAGAAAGTATTAGCTCTATACTTTCTCGTTCTTTGATTAACTCTGCAGTTGTGTATTTTCTTCACTTGTAAATGCACGAGACCTTGTCAGAAAACGTTTCCCTTCAACTCCCTCAAGGGAAAACATACCTCCACGACCATCCACTACATCAATGATTAATTGTGTATGCTTCCAATAATCAAACTGGCTTTTATGCATATAAAATGGGACATGCCCAATTTTACCTAAGAGAACATCTTGGTCTCCTACGATTAAGTCTCCATCTGGGTAACACATTGGAGAAGAACCATCGCAGCATCCCCCTGATTGATGAAACATAAGAGGTCCATGCTTACTTTTTAATAATTCAATGAGCTCTAGTGCAGCGTCTGTAGCAATTACGCGTTCAACCATCTACACTCACCCTTTCTAGATCAAAAGAATCCTTGTTTGTTTTCACTGTAACTTACAAGAAGGTTTTTCGTTTGTTGGTAGTGATTAAGCATCATCAAATGATTTTCACGACCAATACCAGACATTTTGTATCCTCCAAATGCAGCATGTGCTGGATATTGATGATAACAGTTTGTCCATACACGACCCGCTTGAATTTTACGTCCGAAACGATATGCAGTATTCATATCCCGAGTCCAAATACCAGACCCTAAACCATACAATGTATCATTCGCAATTTCCAATGCTTCTTCTTTCGTTTTGAACGTCGTTACCGATACCACTGGACCAAAAATTTCTTCTTGGAAAATACGCATTTTGTTATTACCTTTGAATACTGTTGGTTTAATGTAGTAGCCATCTGCTAGTTCTCCATCTAACTTGTTTTGTTCTCCACCAATTAAACATTCTGCGCCTTCTTGCTTACCTATATCTAAATAAGATAAGATTTTTTCCATTTGTTCATTAGAAGCTTGTGCGCCCATCATCACAGACGGATCTAAGGGGTTCCCTACTTTAATCGCTTCTACACGTGCAAGTACTCGCTCAATAAATTTGTCATAGATAGACTCTTGAATGAGAACACGTGACGGACATGTACATACTTCTCCTTGGTTCAATGCAAACATGACAAATCCTTCTACCGCTTTATCTAAAAATGCATCATCTTCATCCATAATATCTTCAAAGAAAATATTGGGTGATTTTCCTCCAAGTTCTAATGTCACCGGGATCAAATTTTGAGAAGCATATTGCATGATTAAACGGCCAGTTGTTGTTTCACCAGTAAATGCAATTTTACTAATCCGAGGTGACGAAGCTAAAGGTTTTCCCGCTTCCAAGCCAAAACCATTTACAATATTCAACACTCCAGGAGGCAATAAATCTCCAATTAACTCTGCTAATACTAAGATTGACGCTGGTGTTTGTTCAGCAGGCTTCAAGACAACACAGTTTCCTGCAGCAAGTGCTGGTGCAAGCTTCCAAACAGCCATTAAAATTGGGAAATTCCAAGGGATGATTTGCCCAACAACTCCTAGTGGCTCATGGAAATGATATGCAACGGTATCGTTATCAATTTGACTTAATCCACCTTCTTGTGCACGAATTGCACCTGCAAAATAGCGGAAATGATCAATAGCAAGTGGAATATCGGCATTTAATGTTTCCCGAACTGCTTTTCCGTTGTCCCATGTTTCTGCTACTGCTATTAGTTCTAAATTTTCTTCTATTCTATTCGCAATTTTATTTAATATATTCGCTCTTTCGGCAACAGAAGTTAAGCCCCATGCATCTTTTGCCGCATGTGCCGCATCCAAAGCTAGCTCAATATCTTCTGCAGTAGAACGAGCTACTTGTGTAAATACTTTTCCTGTAATTGGTGTAATGTTATCAAAATATTGTCCTTTTACTGGGGGTTTCCACTCGCCGTTAATATAATTTTCATACTTGTCCTTAAAAGAAACCTTTGAGCCTTCTGTATTCGGAAATGCATAAACCATTCTGAAATTCCTCCCCATGGATCTATTTGTATGTTGAAACTAAAAAGCATTACTACCCATTCTTGTTTTAATCTAAGATGTAAACGTTTCCAAAACTATTTAAATAAAAATAGCTTTATAAACTCATTTTGTCAGAAGATGCAGATTATTTCAACTAACATGACTATTGAATTTGAGTTCATTATAAAAAAATGACCCAGTTGCAACTAAGTTGCCTCTGAGCCATCATTCAATGCCTTATTTACTTGTTTCTCTTCTTACAACTGGAGCTACTTCAATAGCAAGCATCTCCACTACTTTTGCAATACTATTATAAGATTGTCCGCCAATATCAACTTGCGCAATAAATCGTTCATGTCCATAGAGTTCATGTTGATATAGAATTTTTTCAATAATTTGTTGTGGACTTCCGACGAATAGAGCAGTTTCTGGACGTGCCATTTGTTCAAAGTCCGCACGAGATATATTTGTATTCATCCCTCTTTGTTTATTCACGTAAGACCAGTAGTTAGTGTAATAAGGATAAAACTCATCTTTTGCTTGCTGAGTTTCTTTTGAGATGTATGTGTGACCCGTGACACTAACACGTAAGCTTTCTCGAGCATGACCTGCTTCCAATCCAGCCTGGTAATACAAATCTACAAGTGGTTTAAACCGCATTGGATCACCACCAAGAATAGCAAGTGCAATTCCTGTACCAAGTCTCCCTGCTCTAATAGCACTTTCCGGAGTACCACCTACCCCAATCCAAATAGGTAGTTTTTCTTGGGTGGGCCTTGGAGCAATCATTGCATCTTTTAAGGAAGAACGGAATTGGCCTTCCCATGTTACAACTTCTTCTTCATTTAACTGTTGAAGTAATTTAATATTCTCTTCAAATAGTGCATCATAATCATTTAAGTTGTATCCGAAAAGTGGAAAAGACTCTACGAAAGCACCTCTACCTGCAATAATCTCTGCTCTTCCATTAGATATTACATCCAAAGTAGCAAAATCTTCAAATACACGTACAGGATCATGTGTACTTAGAACAGTTGTTGCACTTGTCAATTTAATTTGTTTTGTTGCTTGTGCGATAGCCGAAAGAACGACTGCCGGAGATGAAACTGTATAATCTAATCGGTGATGTTCTCCAACCCCGAAAATATCAAGACCTGATTCATCTGCTAGCTTTCCAAGTTCAATTACTTCATGCATGCGCTGCTTTGCACTAATAGTTTTTCCTGTAGTGGGATCCATTCCTATGTCTCCAAATGTATAAACCCCTATTTCCATTCCTTTACCCATGACTTATTCTCCTTCTGATACGACAGTAAAACGTTCGTTTACATGTTTTGGATTCTCAATTTCATCTACTACTGCAATTGCGTAATCGGCATAACTTACATAGCTATCACCTTTTGCATTTAAAATTAAATTATCCTTGCCTAATTGGTAAGATCCTGTTCGTTTACCTTCTGGATCAAAATGACCAGCAGGACTAACAAATGTCCATTTAATATCCGATGTTTCTTGTAATTCTTTTAAGTTTCTACCTTGACCATTTGCTGTTGGTTTAAACATGTCTGGAAAATCAGGTGTATCGATTACACGAATTGTTTTAGCTTCATCTACAAATAGACTTCCTGCACCACCTACAACAATTGCCCTTGTATCCGTTCCTTTAAGTGCTTCAATTAAAGCGTGCCCTGCATCCACATGTGCCTGCTCTTCACCAAGAGGAGCACCAAAAGCATTTACGACTACGTCAAACTGTAATACATCATCTGATGTAAGATTGAATATACTTTTTTCTAAGATCTTCACGTCTTGAGCATTCACTTTCGCAGCATTTCTTACAATTGCTGTTACTTCGTGACCTCTTACTTTTGCTTCTTCAAGTATGAAACTTCCTGCTTTTCCTGTTGCTCCGATTACACCGATTTTCATTATGATTTCCTCCTATTATTTTCATATTAATCCGTTGTAATCAACTAAGTTACAACTATGTCAAAAAAATTGAATAGACTTTATCCAATTCTTTGATTTAATACTTTTACTAACTCTTCCATCGTGACTTCCTTCAGAATTGCTTCCATCGCATCCTGTGCACGTAACAAAATTAACTCAAGTACTCCTTGAATATTAGCGCCTACTGGACAATTAGGATTAGGATTTTCATGCATTTGAAAAAGCTCTCCCTCATCCATCACCTCAACAGCACGATACACGTCTAAAAGTGTAATCTCTTGTAGGGGCTTTTCCAGTGAAGCTCCTCCCAGTCCGCGACGAATGGAAATGAATCCCGCTTGTTTCAGCTTACCCATTATTCGACGTATTACTACTGGATTTGTATTAACACTTTCAGCAATCCATTCAGACGTACAAACAACACCACGTTCAATTGTTACGAGAGAAAGTATATGAACAGCTATAGTAAAACGACTACTAATTTTCATATAATCCATCCTTTCGTTGTAACCATCGTAATTACATCTATGCTTTTTGTCAATAAAATTAACTTAAATTTCGAATACGTGCTATTTCCCCTTTAAATAAATTAAATTTTCCTATAAAATATAGGAATAGCTTTTAAAAGATAAGAGGAGATTTTTATTGAGTAACATATCTAGTGAAATAAAAAACGAAGTTAAACCTATCAAATCGCCACATAGAAATGCTCCTAAAAAAGTTATATTTATACGTATGCTAATGATTGCCTTAGGTGCAATATTAATGGCTATTGGACTAGAATTATTTTTAGTTCCTAACCAAATTTTAGATGGTGGAGTAGTTGGTATCTCTATTATCATTTCCCATTTAACCGGTGCAAGGTTAGGTATCTTTATTTTCATCCTAAATATCCCATTCTTCTTCCTTGGTTACAAACAAATTGGAAAAACATTTGCTTTGTCAACTCTTTTTGGAATAACAATCCTATCTATTTTCACATCACTATTACATAAGGTTGATGCTATTACACCAGACCTTTTACTTGCCACAGTCTTTGGTGGAATCGTTCTAGGCATGGGCGTAGGCCTTGTAATTCGAAATGGTGGATCTCTTGATGGCTCTGAAATTTTAGCAATTTTATTCAACAAATCCCTGCCATTTTCCGTAGGCGAAATTATTATGATTATTAACTTGGTAATCTTTTCCGTTGCTGGTTTTGTGTTTAGTTGGGAACAAGCAATGTACTCCTTCTTGGCATATTTCATCGCATTTAAAACGATTGATATCGTAATACAAGGGCTCGATGAGTCAAAATCGGTATTTATTATTAGTGATAAGGTGGAAGACGTTGGAGATGCTATTATGGATCGTCTAGGGCGTGGTGTAACTTATTTGCACGGAGAAGGTGCATATACTGGTGACAATAAAAAAGTTATTTTCACAGTTATTACACGACTAGAAGAAGCCAAACTTAAATCGATTGTTGAAGAAATTGATGATCATGCTTTTCTTGCAGTCGGTAATATCGCTGAAGTACGTGGTGGAAGGTTTAAGAAAAAAGATATACATTAATACGAAAAAGAATCGGAGAGAAGTGACAAAATCACTTTTCTCCGATTCTTTTTTGTAATCCTATAGCATTATATCTTTTGGTTGTACAATATATGACGTTGGTGAAATTAAACAAATCAAGACTTGAAAAACTTCAAAAAAAAGACTACCACAAAAAATCAGGCTTACTAACTTTCTAGACAGTCCCATGACAAATAAATAAATCAATTATAACCGACTAAAATTCTTCACCAACGTCATTTGACAAAGAACCTATCTTTTGTAAAAAAATAGCTCCATCCGAGGATGGAACCAGTTTTCATTTTTATGCAAGTGTATTTACTTCTTCTAACATTGTGCCTTTGCTTGCTAGTTTCTCATGGAATGAGAATGCTTTTTCTAAAACGTGTGGAGTGTGTCCACCTCTCATTTTAGCTTCTTCATAATACTCTAATAATTGCTCTCTATACATTGGATGTACACAATTTGCAATAATCTTTTCTGCACGTTGTCTTGGAGCTAATCCACGTAAGTCAGCAAAACCTTGTTCAGTTACTACAACATCAACATCATGTTCTGTATGATCTACATGAGATACGAAAGGAACAATACTAGAAATTTTGCCGTTCTTAGCAATTGATTTCGTTACGAAAATTGCAAGACGTGCATTACGTGCGAAATCTCCTGAACCGCCGATACCATTCATCATTTTTGTTCCAGCAACATGTGTAGAGTTTACATTGCCGTAAATGTCAAATTCAAGTGCTGTATTAATCGAAATTAATCCGAGTCGACGAATTATTTCAGGATTATTTGAAATCTCTTGAGGTCTGAATAATAACTTGCTGCTATATTTATCAAATTCACGATATACCTGCTCCATTTTATCTCCAGAAAGAGTCATAGAACATCCAGATGCAAAGTTTACTTTCCCAGCATCAATTAGATCAAATACATTATCTTGAAGTACTTCAGAATAAATCTCTAAATCTTCAAATTCAGAATTGATCATACCAAGCATAACTGCATTTGCTACAGAACCAATTCCAGCTTGTAGTGGAGCTAAATTATTTGTTAAACGTCCAGCTGTTACTTCCCCTCTTAAGAAATCAAGAAGATGATTCGCCATAGTTTCAGTTTCTTCGTCTGGTGGAACAATTGTAGAAGCTGAATCTGGATAATCTGTAATAACAATTCCTCTTACTTTTTCAGGATCAAATGGTATTCCAATAGTACCTATACGATCGCTTGCTTTCATAACTGGAATAGGTCCTCTATTGCCTTGCTCCGCTGGTTCATAAATATCATGCAAGCCAATTAGCTGTTCAGAAGCTGCTAAATTTAACTCAATTATAATATTTTTTGCTTGTGAAATAAAGGTCGGTGAGTTTCCAACAGACGTTGTTGGAATAATCATATTGTCCTCTGTAATTGCAACCGCTTCCACTACAGCAAAGTCAACTGCAGGAAAAGCACCATTACGAATCATCTCTGACATATGAGATAAATGACAATCTATAAAGTGATGTTTGCCTTCGTTTATATTTTTTCGCATAGCAGGTTCTGCCTGGAATGGAGAACGAATATTTACAATATCTGCCTCTGACATTAATTTGTCTATATCTGATCCTAAAGAAGCACCAGTAAGTACATTTACTTTAAATTTCTCATTTTTTGCACGGTCAACTAAAGCAAATGGAATCGCTTTCGCATCGCCTGCACGTGTAAATCCACTTAAACCTAAAGTCATACCATCTTTAATCCATGAAGCTGCTTCATCCGCCCCTACAACAAGACTGTGTAAGCTAGTATTTTTAATTCTGTCAAGTTTATTATTCATGGTTATGTCCCCCTCAATAAATGCTTTTAAATAATTCTATCGCGTTTCGTCACAATTTAGATAAATATAGACAGATGCGCTATTTTACCGTTCGAAGCAGAGTATTAACACACCAAAACAGAATATTCGTTAAATGGAATATTTGTTTAATTTTATATTTATATAACATCATAAAAAAAACGCTTGAATAATAAAGAGATTTCCCCTTATTCAAACGTTTTTTCTAAAACCCTAATAACTTTCGGAAATAACTGGAATATGATTGGCTTACAGAAATTTTTTCGCCATTCTCCATTGCTAACACAAACGTTGAATGTGTATCCGGATAAATTTCTTTTATATAATGAACATTTACAATAAAGGATCTGTGGCAACGAATAAACAAATCTCTTGGAAGTCGATATTCAAAATCTTGTAGAGGACTTGTATGAGTTCCTGAAAGATTCCTAGTCGTAATATGAGTTTTTCGATCTTTAGCTTCTAAATACATGACATCTGAAAATGGAATGGGAACCCACCCATCTTGTGATTTAATAGTAATAACTGATTTTCCTTCTGTAAATGCCGGATAAATAGCTAATACAGTTCCTTCTAACTCTCCATTTTGCTGAAATGGTACAGCCATTCCATGATAAGGAACTCCAAACTTTTCACGATCAATAAATTCCGAAACCTTTTGCTTATTATGTATAGCTTTATAAGCCAGCGTTCCCTCTTTTAATGGATCTCCAGGAGTAATTTTTAAATCTATTCTTTTACTCGGACGATAGTAAATATATTTTTCAGTATCTGAAACAGCTATTGATATTTCATCTGAAAACAATTCTCCAATAACGTCTAAGAGTGAACCAATAGATAAGTCTCTCATCATGAACATCCCCTTTATAATTCTTATTTGCAAACGACTATTTCACGAGAAAACTGTTGCTTCATTGTTACGCAACGATCAATAACTTGAAATCCTACTTCTTCTAATCGTTCGTCCATTGATTCAATGGTGACAATGACTACTTTTTTCGCAATTCTTCTTGCATGCTTTAAAATAGTAAATTGCTCGTCCCATGTGGCATGTGTATATAAATTGTATGGCAAATCAATAATTGCTACATCATATGATTCTACAATTTCTTCAATTGCACTTTTTTTTACATCTCCAGTTAAACCGAAGTATGCAATATTTTCTCTAGAACCATCACAAACAAGTGGATTAATGTCTCGTCCAACGATATCAATTCCCATTGATAATGCTTCCACAAGAACCGTTCCAATTCCACAACAAGGATCTATCGCTATGATTCCCTCGGGATTTGGAACTGCAATATTTGCAACTGATCTTGCTACACGAGTACTAAGTGCTGTTGAATATTCTCTAGGTTTCTTCATATGTTTAAACCATATTGGTTCACTTTTCGTATACATTCCAAAGTACCAACGTCCTTTAAACGGAACGATAGCATACAGTTGATTTGGATTATGTAAGTCAAATTCTCCTTGCATTTCACTACCAATTGCTCTTTCTATTTGAAGGCGTTCATTATTTTCAACTTTATCTATTCCTTGGCGGTCATTGATTTTCAAGAAGATCACTTTATTTGTCTCTTCTTCAGAACCAAAAGCAGGAGCTTTAGCGATGATTTCTTCTACTGTATCTCCATCTGCTAATATCTCGACTCTACCTTTCATAAATGGACTTCTACTTGGATTAATTTTAACATGGCTTTTTATAATTTTAGTTTCTGTATCTGCTCCAAAAAAAGAGCGCATCTCTAAATGACATAGAGAGCGTTCTGCATCATTATATGCAAATGTATATATGAATGCCGATTCCCGGCTAATATTCGTCAATGTATTCCCTCCAATAATACCTTTATTATAACATGATTTTCGCAGGTTCTCTCATATGAAATAGTAAAAAGCGTACCGAATCATACAATGATCGCTACGCTTTTATACTATTAGTATTATAGATCCTGATAATCTCGTTGATATCTACCACCATCTTTTACTTCTGCATGGTACAAAGCTTTCAACGCAAAACTTTTCTCTAAATCATGCTCTTTCATTATTTCTTTCAACTTTCTAGAAAGCTCATCACTATGCTTCACTAGCTCTGCCATTTTCGGTTTCGAATATTGCATTATTGATATCCCTCCTTTTACGCGAATTCTATCCTTTTATTATAACACCGAAGCATGATGAAACCTCCTACTTTGTTATAATTCTTGCACGATAGGGAATTTACTTTATTCATAACGGAAAATCATAAATCTTTCATTGCTATTTTGTTCATATAATTCAGGGATCCTCACTTCTTTTAGCAGCTCAAAGGTAGTGTCCTCTTCAAGATATTGGATATAATCGGATGTAGGATAATAAAGAATAACATCTACTGAACGAGGATTGTTCTCAACTGATAGGAGAATGTTATTAATTACCTTCTGAAAAATCTGAATGGAAAAAGGATTAAAGAAATAAAAACGATTATCTAGTGGATTTATATCGTAACCCTCTGCAAACATCCGTTCAAATCGAATAGAAGCCCTTGAGTCTTTTGCTCTCTCCATATATTTAGTTAAATTTTCCATTGACTGTTGATAAAGTTGCCCACTCATCTCCACCCCTAACGTCGATACACGAAGATGGTGATGTATGTAAAAAGAAAATCTGCCTTTTCCGCAACCAAAGTCTACAAATGTATCGGTAGACTTATATTCATACTCATCAAAAAGAACTTCTAAAGCCATGTAAGGAGTTGCTTCATAACGATTATAATGAGCTGATTGGTGCTGCCACTCGCGAATTCCCTCTGTTTTTATTCGTAATAATCGGTCATGATCTTGTTCTTTCATTTGCTATCTCCTTTTATCTTCACTCACTAGAAATGTCGAAAATTGTTTCATGTGGAACTAATGATCTAAAGGTTTAGTAATTATAAAAAGTTAATTTGTTTAAGCAACAATAAAAGCCAAACAAGAACTTATACGCTTGTTTAGCCAATTTTATGCAAGTAATTAAAAGTTATTAAAGAACAATCGAATTACATCTGCTCCACCAATAAATGTGCCTAATGAACCAAAAAGGTTGGTCAACACTACTACAAGTAGTATTCGTGTCACTTTATTTTTCCAAAATCCTTTAATAGTAAATACATCTTCAGAAAGTGTTTCAAAATCTGCAATTGTTGGTCTTCGTACAAATGCTTGTACTAAACCAGATACCCACCCCGAAGCTAAAATAGGGTGAAGTGCAGTTATAGGTGCTGCAAAAAATGCAGACACAATAGCGAGTGGATGCGCTAAAGCAACGGCTGCTCCTATAGCTGCCATACCTCCCGTCCAAAGAATCCAGCTTAACGCTTGATCAAAACCTGCAGTAGGATTTACAAAGAACGTAACAATGATTAATGCCACAACAAGAATTGGAAGTGTCCATCCGATGATCTTTGGTATTATCGACTTTGGTGGCACTTCAGAAAGAGCGGCTAAATCTTGTTCCTTATAAATTTCTTTTGTGATACCCGGAACATGAGCTGCTCCGAGTACTGCAACCACTTTATCTCCAGGTGCTTCTTTAATTTTTTGTGCTAAATACTGATCTCTTTCGTCGATTAAAGGTGTTTTTAACTTCGGAAAAGATGTTGTAAACTCTGCAAGAACGGCATTAAGCGTGTCCTGTTTTTTCATATTCTCTAATTCTTCTTCTGAAATAGTATCTTTACTAAAAATACTAAAAATCACACCATTAAGAAGTTGAGCTTTCCCCATAAAACCAAGGTTATGCCAAATTCGAGAAAACGTAATTTGGATATTACGATCAGCTAGAACAATTTCTGCACCTGTCTCTTTAGCACTCTCAATTCCTTGAATCATTTCTTGGCCTGGTTTAATATCAAATTGTTTTGCCATACGATTTTGAAAAGAAGAAATTGCAAGGTTCATCAAAAGTAGCGTAGCCTTCTTATCTTTAATTACTTTGAAAATATCAGTTTCTTTCCATTTATTACTATCCATAACTGATTGAAACCTTTGTTCATCCAGTTCAATACAAACCGAATCTGGTCTTTCTCTTTCGATTACTTCTTTTACTTGCTCTGCACTTTGTCTTGATACATGGGCAGTTCCAATAAGTATTATTTCCTTGCCATCTACATGTAAGCGAGTAATATTATCTTCTGACATAAACTACTTCCTTCATTGAGTTATATTCCTCTTAGTATTTCTAGAACTAATGACTACTAAAAGATTATCTATAGTTAATAATGAATTAGATTTAGGAAAATTTCAATCATGATCCCTTACTAAATTTGTATTTTCTTCAGTAATTGAAGTAGTTGCTTTTTCTCATCTTTGGTTAACTGTTTGTACTGATCGGCTTGATACTCTAAATGTGCAGGTAGTACCTCATCAAAAAGTTCTTTTCCTTCAGGAGTTAAATAGAGAAAGTTGGTTTTCCATTCTCTTTCTCTTCTGATATAACCTAAGCTCTCTAGCTTGTTCAACAACTGTGTAATATTTCCTTTTGTAACGAAGAGCTTATCAGCTAACTCTTGTTGCATGATCGGATGCTCATTCGCTATATGAGATAATACATCAAATTGTGCAGTAGTAAGATCCCATTCTTTTAGATGAATATTAGTACTCTTCAAATTTTGATTATAAACTCTGGCTAATCGAAACCAAATTAGATATCCTAATTTCGTCTCTTTTTTAGACACTTTAGAAGTGCCCTTTTCTTTCCTTTTTTCTTTTTCTTTTTCTTTTTTCGTCACACCATCTCACATCCATTTTTATTCATCACTTTGTAGGTAAATTAATGATTTGTCAAGTATTTCCTGGATTAAACATATGTATATAAAAAGACATCTGAGCGCAATTTAAGAAATCTTAAACTCCCTTAAATACTTTTTTAATAGAGTATACTTTTATTTACAAATATATAGTTGAAAGAGTATAATGTGTAGTTGATACAAGACAACATTTCTACATATCCTTTATATTTTAGTAAGCTATAAACTTCTCAACTATAGATTTCACTTTATTTGAGAAAATGAGGTGGTAAAAACATTGACACAAGAACCAGAATTGACACTTGTTGAGCATTTAACCGAGTTACGAAAAAGGCTAATTATTGTTTCAATAACTTTTATCCTGTCACTTGCAGCAGGATTTTGGTTCGCTCCGAAGACACTGACTTTCCTAAAAAAACAACCTACAGCTCAACATGTGGAATGGAATGTTTTTGGATATACAGACGGTTTATTAATCTATGTCAAGTGTGCTTTAGTATTAGCTATCTTAGTCACACTGCCAATTGCGATGTATCAAATTTGGCTTTTTGTGAAGCCAGGGTTATTAGATAAGGAAGCAAAGGGAACAATATATTTTATACCCGCTTCATTTTTCTTATTTTTAACAGGTATTAGTTTTAGCTATTTTATCTTATTTCCATTAATGTTGAACTTCATGTCCAATATTAATGATTCAATTGGTGCCATAGAAACCTATGGAATGAAACAATACTTTACATTTATGTTTAATTTAGTTATTCCAGTAGGGATTGTTTTTGAACTACCAGTTATTATTCTCTTTTTGACTAAATTAGGAATTGTAACTCCAGATCGATTAAGAAAAATGAGAAAAATATCTTACTTCATACTTGTCGTAATCGGGGTTTCTATTACACCTCCTGATTTTATATCAGATTTCATCATTGTAATTCCTTTATTACTCTTATTTGAAATAAGTATTCTCGTATCAAGTTGGTCGTATAAAAAACAGATAGCTAGACAAGCTATTCTCGAACAAGAATTAGATGATTAGGCTAGAACTGTAACTTTTCGTAAATTATACTTTGTAAGACATTTTAAGGAGGAGACACTATGCCAAACATCGGTGTACCAGGTTTAATCATTATTCTAATCATTGCGTTAATCGTCTTTGGACCATCTAAATTACCTCAATTAGGTAGAGCTGCTGGTCAAACTTTAAAAGAATTTAAAAATTCTACAAAAGGTATTGTAGATGATGTAACGGAAGAATTTAAACTAGATGACAAAGAAGCAGATACTAAAAAGAAATTATAATCTTTACCCCAGTCATCATAATGATAGCTGGGGTTTTTATCTTATAAGAAAAGCGCAAGCTCCTAGAAGCGAACAAAAAAAATTAACTTACATGGCTGTGAATCATCAAAAACAAATTAGACATCTCGCATTGCTACATGTTAAATATTTCTATTTAAATTTTTAATCCTGATTTATGAAATATAGCAAAATGACTATACGACTTATCCGAAAATAAGTGCCAAAAGGGACTTTTTTACCGTTTTTGCACTTATTTTAAAATATGTCGTATGTGAGTTTTGGCCATTTATGATGTTTGGGACTATTTTTTTGGCAGGTTCGTTTAAGGAAACATAAGTTCAAATAGACACAGAAAACAAGACTGCCGCAAAAAATCAGTTTTACTGACTTTCTGGACAGTCCCGAGATAAATAAACAAATTATAGCCGACGAAAATTTTTTCTCCAACAACATTTGGTATAGAACCTATTAAATCACTGGCATTTTATGTTTAGCTCTAAACTTGATCAATAGCTAAAGGTTCTGGTCCTGGTTTGCCGAAGTAATAACCCTGAAAAAGCTGGTACCCCACTTCTTTTAACCATTCAAAATCTTCTCTTTCTTCCACTCCCTCTGCCAAAGGAATAGAATCTATCTCAAATGCTTTTTCCAAAAACTTTCTAGCAATCTTTTGTTTAGAGTCATCTTGTGCAACACCTTGTACATACTGCATATCTAATTTCATATATTTAGGTTTTAAATCAGCTAACATTTCAATTGTGCTATAACCTTCTCCTACATCATCCAAAGCATATTGAAATCCTTTTTCCTTATAATAAGTTAAAATTCTTTTCAAATGATCCAAATCCTCAACTTTCTCCGTTTCTACTACTTCAAAAACGAGTTGAGTAGGATCTAAATCTAGTTCATTTGCTAAGGCCGTTGTTGATTGCAGACAAAATTCTGGAGAATAAATAGATGTTGGAATGAAATTAATAAATGCTTTCTTATCTTTTATAGCTGCAGCATATCTTACTGCTGTCATTCTACATACACGATCTAAGGCATATAACCTTCCCCTGCTTCTTGCAGCCGAGAAGATCTCATTCGGATAGATGATAGAACCATCTTCATTTTGAAATCTAGATAAAATTTCATAAGCAAAAACATCTTCTTGTGTATCGACGATTGGCTGATAATAGCAAATTAACAACTCTTTTTTGATTACTTCATCAATCCACTGCACATCTAAAATATTATCTAATTCATCCAATGGTTTCCAATCTTCATTTGCGATTTTAAAAAAAACTTCTAATGGGTTCATATGGTCTTTACAAAAATCTGCAAAATCTCTCACTTCAGATTCCATCAAAATAAATTTATTCCCTTTTTGCTCGATTTTCAATTCTTTTCTGTTTAAATGTGCTGCCACATCTTGTAACATAGAAAGATTAAATTCACCTTCTACTTTAATTTCAAATTTCAATTCTCCCACAGTACAATTATTACAATCCATTTAATTCCCCACCTTTTATAACTCACTTTTGCATCATGAGAATATTTACAGTTATGTTTATTATAATAAAAGCTTTCTTTTTTTCATAATTCTTTACCTTATTCAACGAAAAATATTTCATAATTCCATCATTTTTGTTAAAATAAAAAGGAACGAAAATATACAGATGTACCTATGTTTACGCATTGTAACAAGGTTTATTGGATAAAATATGGTATACTAACATTAACAAAAATTACAAATGAAAAGGAGAAATGACACATGTTTATCGTAACAAATCGTATTAAAACCAAACCAGGATTTGCTCAAAGAATGGCTCCTAATTTTGCAAAACCAGGCCCACTTCAAGAAATGGAAGGCTTTGTGAAAGTAGAAGTTACCATTACGCAAGGACTTACAGAACACGATGAGTTAAATGTTAATATGTACTGGGAAAACTTGGACAACTTCCAAACTTGGAAAGACAGTGATGTATTTAAACAATCTCATAAAAGACCAGAAGATGATTCAACTGCAGCTAAACAAGAATCTCCGATGTTAGGTAGCGAACTAGTCATTACTGAAGTTGTGGCAACTGTAGAAGCAATCTCTTCTAAATAAATTATATGTTAACTCTCCTTCTTACTGTCGAAAGACACTTAGGAAGGAGTTTTTTTATTACCACAGTTTCTTTTCATACTGTCTTTTCTATGCTATGCTAGATGGTTATCTAAGGAAATTAATCTTTTATAAAGAAAGGTTTTTCCAAAAATTACAAACATAATACGTAATCATATTCTATAGCTAGGAGATAACAAAATGACTCAATCAAGACCAAAATTATGGACAAAGGATTTTATCGTTGTATCTTCTGTTAACTTTTTAATTACACTTGTATTTTATTTGTTATTAGTAACAATTGCTGTATATGCCGTAGATGAATTGCATGCTACAACTAGTCAAGCAGGCTTAGTTACTGGAATTTTCATCATTGGAACTCTAGTTGGGCGTCTCATTATTGGACGTGTTATTGACTTAATCGGTCGCAAAAAAACTTTATTTATTGGTTTAGCCCTATTTATACTAGCAACCTCTTTATACTATGTAAATCTGGGACTTACGTTCCTGTTATTCAATCGATTTCTTCATGGGTTAACATTGGGAATAGCAAGTACAGCAGCCGGTACAATTGTTGCTCAAATTATTCCAATGACAAGAAAAGGAGAAGGAATTGGTTACTTTAGTATGAGTGCTACACTGGCAACTGCATTTGGACCATTCATTGGCATATATATGAACCAGCATACCAGTTTTTCAGTGATTTTTGGATTCTGCCTCATATTAGGTATTTTTAGTTTATGCACTACTTTTTTCCTATATGTACCCAAAACTGATAAACCAATAAAAACAGCAGAATCTAAAGGATTTAAGTTTTCTAGTTTTATAGAGCCAAAAGCGTTGCCTATTGCTATTATTACTTTTGTTATTGCCTTTTGCTACTCTAGTGTTCTTTCTTTTATTAATTTTTATGCCATTGAAATTGATCTAGTAGAAGCGGCTAGTTTCTTCTTTATCGTATACGCAATTGTCGTGTTATTGTCAAGACCATTTACTGGTCGTCTAGTGGATGTCAAAGGAGCAAACTACATTATGTATCCTGGGTTTTTTATTCTTGGGGCTGGTATGATACTTCTAAGCATGGCAGGTACTAGCTTCGTATTTTTATTGGCAGGGGCATTGATCGGTCTTGGGTTTGGTAATATGCAATCTACTACACAAGCTGTAGCAGTGAAACTAACGCCTACTCATCGTATGGGGCTTGCAACTTCTACTTTCTTTATCTTCTTAGATGCGGGATTTGGCTTCGGACCTTATATACTTGGTTCTATCATCCCTTTAACCGGCTACCGCACGTTATATGTCATCTTAGGCGCACTAGTTATTCTAACAATCATTCCTTACTTTTTCCTTTATGGACGTAAAGAAAAAGCAATCTTACTTGCAGAATAATAAGAAACGCGATACTCTAGATTTAATTTTAGAGGATCGCTTATTTAATGTTCATTCTGTATATGATAAATACTTCGTATGTGTCACTCTATTTCTTCCATTTGCTTTAGACACATAAAGAGCTTTATCCGCTTTTGCTAATATAGAAAGATCTGTGTCATTAGGATTACTAGTTGTTACGCCAATACTAACTGTTATCTCACCAATTTCCCAATCAGCTGTTTGAATAGCCATCCTTAATCTTTCTGCTACTTTTATAGACTCTTCTTCGCCTTCAACAGGAATGATTACGACAAATTCTTCTCCGCCATATCGAGCAACAACATCTTCTTTTTGAAAAAATTCTGTTAAAATTTGAGCTAATTTTATTAATACTTGATCTCCAATAGGATGTCCCCATGTATCATTTACTAATTTAAAATGATCTATATCCATGATTAAAAGCGAAAAAGGTATATTTGTCTGTTGATATGTCAAATAGAATCCTTTTAGCTTTTCCATGAAAAATCTTCTATTGTTTAATCCAGTAAGCCCATCTGTAGTAGAGAGTACTGCGAGCAACGTATTCAATTTGATTAACTCTTCTTGTTTTTGTTCTAGTTCAAGATGAAGTCGTTCCATCTTTGCAAGAGCGTCATTCTTTTCACGATATGCTTCCTCTATCTGCTGTTTAGCAAGACGTATTTCTTGTTCATAATCTATCCGTTTACCCAGATGCACAAACACACAATCAATAAATTCCACGCCATCTTCGTTGTAATATTTACCATTAAATAATACAGGAATATCTTTACCATTACTTCCTTTTATACTTATATACATTTCATCGACGTGGCCATTTAACTGTATAAAAGGATAAAAGTATGTATGGAAAATTAGTTTATTTGCAATCGACATAACGGATTCAATGTGATTCGATACTAAGTTACTACGTGTATAATTACCCATATCAAGGAATGTTTGATTTACATCTATAATTAGTCCTTGGGTGGAAATTGAAACATACCCACAAGGTAAGGTATTCCATCTCTCTTCCAACTTCCAACATCCTCTCTTAAAACTATTTAAGATAAAATTAGAAATTCATTAATGCAACTAACCGTTTCTTTTGGGTGACTAATATGAGGATAATGCCCTTTCGCTTCTATTAATCGAAGCGTACTATTCTTCATATTGTGTTGTAAGTACTGTCCTACTTCTATAGGAACAATACTATCATCTGAACACTGTAATATTAACGTAGGAACCGTAGCTTTAACTAAGTCTGTCCGATGATCGGAGAAAAAAGTAGTTTCTGCAAATTGTCTAGTAATCAATGGATTACTAGAATTAAAACTTTTCTCTAACTCAATAGATAATTCTGGGACCTCCGGATTCTTCATAGCAAGAGGGGCCATAAAGCTTGCCCAACCAACAAAATTCATCTCCATCATTGCTAGTAAATCTTCAACATCGCTTTTTTCAAACCCACCATGGTAATTATCTCCTTCGTTTAAATAACGAGGAGAAGGCCCAACCATTATTAGTTTTTCAAAGTAATCTGGACGTTCAATTGTTGCTAACATGCCAATCATGGAACTAACAGAATGGCCAATAAATATAACCTCTTTAAGGTCAAGCGCTTCAATAACATCTAGTATATCTTGTACATATCCATGAAGCGTACTATATTTTTCAAAATCGTATGCTGTTAAATCTGAATTACCTGACCCAACATAATCAAACAGTACTACTCGATAATTTTCCTCAAAAAAAGGTACAATATATCTCCACATGCTCTGATCACACCCAAAGCCATGTGCAAAAACGATTGTTTTATCTCCTTTTCCCGTAACTTTCACATTATTTCGAACCAATACATCAGTCATTATCAAAACTCCGTTCATAAAAAATAGCTTCCTCTTCATTCTGAAGGGAAGCCGTTAAAATATCAACTAAATACTGAATTTTATGTTATTTTTATTTTAGTGTTCGTTTTAAAAATTCTTTTGTGCGCTCTTCTTTTGGATTATTGAAGATTTGCTCTGGAGCTCCTTCTTCAGCGATAACCCCTTTATCCATGAATACAACACGATCAGATACTTCTTTTGCAAACTCCATTTCATGTGTAACGATTAGCATAGTCAGTCCTGTACCAGCCAGTTCCTTCATTACTTTCAAAACCTCTCCTACCATTTCCGGGTCGAGAGCCGACGTTGGTTCATCAAACAACATAACATCTGGTTCCATTGAAAGTGCACGAGCAATTGCAACACGCTGTTTTTGACCACCTGATAATTGCTTTGGTTTTGCATTGACGTATTGATCCATGCCAACAACTTTTAAGTATTTTAATGCAGTTTTTTCTGCTTCTTCTTTTGAACGTTTCAACACTTTTACTTGACCTACAACACAATTATTTAACACGTTATGATTATTAAATAAGTTAAATTGCTGAAAAACCATTCCTAATTTTTTTCGGTATGAGTGAATATCATGTCTATCATCTAAAATATTTTCCCCGCGATAGATTATTTTTCCTCCACTTGGTTTTTCTAAAAGATTAATACAACGTAGAAGCGTTGATTTTCCAGATCCAGAAGAACCAATGACGCAGACAACTTCTCCTTTTTGAACGGAGAAATCAATATCTGTTAACACTTCATGATTACCGAAGGATTTACTAAGATGCTGTATTTCTATTACACTTTCCATATGTACGCCTCCTTCGTTTATTTATTGACGATTATTGTTGTTTTTAGGTAATGTAATTTGCGCTGGTTGACCAATCATACTGTAATTCTCTGGTCCATCTAATTTTCTTTCAAAATAACGTAGAATCAGAGTTACGGCATATGTCATGATAAAATATAAAACACACGCAACAAAAAACGATTCAAAGTATCGAAAATTATTACCTGCAACTGATTTTGTTTGGAAATATAGCTCCGTAACTCCAATCACATTCAGTACAGATGTGTCTTTAATATTAATGATAAATTGATTTCCCGTCGCTGGTAAAATATTACGTATTACTTGAGGTAATATAACATTCCACATGGTTTGGATATGATTCATCCCAATTGCTTGAGCTGCTTCAAATTGCCCTTTTTCAATTGAAATTACACCTCCGCGAACAATCTCAGCCATGTATGCTCCTGTATTGATAGAAACGATGAAAATGGCTGCAGTGAGTAAGTCCATATTTACACCAAAAGCTAACGCGGAACCATAATATATAACCATTGCTTGCACAATCATTGGGGTTCCACGGAAAAACTCTATATACATAGAAAGTAAAATATTTACTACTTTCAGAATGATTCGTTTACCCTTTCTTTCAGGTAATGGAATCGTGCGTATAACCCCTGCCAACAAACCAATAATTGCTCCTAGAATAGTACCAACTATGGAGATTAAGAGTGTCATTCCTGCCCCTCGAATGAACATCGGCCAGTTGTTAGAAATTATTGTTATTACCCACTCTAAATTCATTATAATCCTCCTTTAAACGTAAAAACCGACTGCAAAAAAAGCAGCCGGTTACCGTAATCATTATTCTGCAGCTGGTTGATTTTTAATAGCATTATCCATGATTTCTTGACGTTCTTCTTCAGAGATTTCTGCTAAGATTGCATTAATTTCTTCCGTTAATTTACTGTCTTTAGCAAGCCCTACTGCAACTGCTGTTTCTTCCTCATCAGCAACAAATCCATCCGTGAATTCTACCATTGCAAATTGGTCGTTAGCTGATGAAGCGCTTATTCCTTCAGGACGTTCTGAAACATAGCCATCAATCATTCCTGATTGAAGTGCTACTCGCATTGAAGTGAAGTTATCAGAAGCCGTTTGTTTATCTACGCCCTTGATTTGGTCTATAACACCATAATGTGACGTATTTAATTGGGCTGTAACTTTTGCTCCACTGAAGTCTTGAATAGAAGTGGCTCCTTCAAAAGGTCCACCTTTTTTAACTATCATGACAAAGTCAGAAGTATAGTAGTTTTCAGAGAAGTCTATTGTCTGTTTACGTTCTTCTGTTGGTGACATACCTGCCATAATCGCATCAATCTTACCTGATGTTAAAGCTGGTACCAAACCATCCCATTCTGTTTTGACAATTACTAATTCTTTCCCTAAACCTTCAGCAACTTTTTTGGCAATTTCTACATCATATCCGCCTGCATATTCTGCATTACCGTCAATTTTTACCCCGTTATTTGAGTCGTCCATTTGTGTCCAGTTAAAAGGTGCATATCCTGCTTCTAAACCTACTGTAAATGTATCTTTTTCTTCTGTTGATGAACTAGTATTTTCTGTATCATCTGTACCACATGCACCTAATAACAAAACAGTAGAAATTAACATCGCAATGAATAATAGTGATTTATTTTTCATATTTGTCTCTCTCCCTTAATATTAGTTTGTGTTTTTAAATAAAAAAAGGACAGTTTACACAAAAGAAACCTGAAACGAACTCAGGTTATACTATGTATAAGTTGCCCTAAATCCTCTACTTCTCTTAATGAGATAGCTCACCACTATAAACAAGGACGTTCATAGTGACAGTCCTGTAGTTCTTAACTACAGACCCAGCAAGTAATACGGAGAAATATTACTAACTTCGGCGACAGTTCCTTCTCCTTAGTATCAAAGCTTCTCAAACTCCTCTAAAGACTGTTAAATATCGCGCCTCTACCTCACTCAATAATAAGTGAGGTTATATTCAATTATTAGTTCATATTCTACAATAATTGAGGTTCCCTGTCAACCAATTCACTGGAGTAATAGACGGATTTAAGCTAGAAAATAATGCCAAATTCCGGCTTTTTTCACTTTAATTATACGCTTACTTTCCTCTAAGTAATCCAGGTAACCAACGATCTCCGACATAACCAAGGAAAACTCTTCTGTATACTTTGATTTGTAATAAGCTTTTGCTAAGTCATTTGCTTTTTCTATTCCACCTTGTATAAAGCTAATCATTCTCTCCGCTTTATCATCCATCTTTTGGATCTTCGTCTCAATTAACGCCCGATGGTTATCGATCACATTTTGATGCCCTGGAAACAGTAGCTCCGCATCTATAGAGGCACACTTCCGTAAAGATTCCCGGTGTTGTATAACCGTTTTTAATCGATTGCCTTCAGAATCAGGTTCGATAATTGCATTTGTTGAAGACTTACTCAACAATAGATCCCCTGAAAATAGCCATTTTCTTTTCTCGTCATAAAAACAAATGGAATCTGGGGAATGACCCGGTGTCTCCATAACGGTGTAATCAAAAACTTTATCTCCTTGTCTTAACGGAATAATATCTACTTGAATAGCAAGTGCCTTTGCATTTACTCGTGTATTTTCTAATTTAGCCAATCGAAATTGTGCTTCTTCTAAGCAGTTCATCTCTTCATACATTTTTTTAAAAAAGTTTTGACGCATCGTTAAAAATCCTTGGTCCATCTTTAAACGGGGAACTGCTTCAACGTGAGCATAAACAGGAATTTGTTTAATTGCTAGTATACGTTTTACCAGGCCAACATGATCTTCATGATGATGTGTCAATAATATTCGATCTATGTCAGATACTGCGAAACCTTTCTTTTTCAATACATGTATAAATTCTTCCCAATACAAGTCTGTATCAATTCCAGCATCAATTAAGGTAAGTGAATCTCCATCATTTATTATGTAACAATTAATTGAACCAATGGAGCCATTTGTTGTCTTTAGTATAACTGGGTATACAGAATGGCCTAGGGATGAAATTGTTGGCATCACTTCCATATAGAAAACACTTCCCTCTTACTTATTGTAAACACGAAGATTTCTTCTAAAATGCATTTTCACTTATGATATGGTGCATTATTAATAATTCTAAAAGCACGATAAATCTGCTCCACAAGCACTAACTTCATCAACTGATGTGGCAGCGTCATTTTACTGAACGATAACTTCTCATTTGAACGCTTCATAACATCATCATGCAAACCTAGCGATCCACCGATTACAAATGCAATCTTACTTTTACCATAAGTCATTAAACTCTCTAAATCATTAGCTAACTCCTCCGAAGATTTCATCTTACCCTCAATTGCAAGTGCGATGACATACGTATCAGGAGCAATTTTTGCCAAAATACGTTCACCTTCTTTTTTCTTTACAATTTCCATATCAGCTAAACTTAATTGTTCGGGCGCTTTTTCATCCGAGACTTCTACCAAATCCATTTTGGCATAAGCCCCCATTCTTTTTGTGTATTCTTCTATTCCCATTTTTAAATACTTTTCTTTTAGTTTCCCGACCGAAATTATTTGGATATTCACAGGTTATCCACCTTTACAATGTATTTACAAACAAGTTATCCACAAGGTTTATCCACATATCCACAGGACACTTCTATATCTTGTGTTCTTCCATTGATTCACCACAAGATATACTAAAGTGACATTCACCTGTGGATAACTTTTCTTCATCCTATAATTAATCAAATGTTAATTAGTTTTATTATTCAGTTAGATTCACCTTTAAAGCCTTGTTTATATGGGTTCCACAGTTGAATATTCTTAATATTACACTTGCTATATACTTGCAAATCACGCTATAAGTTATGCACAAATCCGACATTCTTATCCACAACCTATTTTACCAAATATAAAACGAGTAGGAAAGACAAGCTTTTCTTTCCATACTCGTTGTGTACATCTTTTATTTACAATTATTAGTTATCCACATGTTTACAAATTACTTGTTTCTACTAATGTTAATGTTAATTCAACTAATTCACCTTGTCTATACACTTTTACTGTTAAATCGTCTCCGATTTCTTTTTCATTGTATAAATACTGTCTTAAACTTATTACGTCTTCTATCTTTTGTCCATCCATTTCCACAATCACATCATATGACTCCATGCCTGCGATTGCTGCAGCAGATTTTGCTACTACTTCATCTACTACGACACCTGTAGTTACTTCACCTGGCAGTTTCAAAGTATCTTGTTGGTGGAATGCGGGTACATCTGTCAAATCCATCAATGTAATACCCATAGATACGCGATTTACTTGCCCATTTTTCTCAAGATCTTCAATTATTGGTATCACCGTATTTACCGGAATCGCAAGTCCTATTCCTTCCACTGTCGACTCTGATATCTTCATGGAGTTTATACCAATTAATTGACCTGTAAGATTGATCAATGCACCACCACTATTACCTGGATTGATCGCTGCATCAGTTTGTAGGACCTCTGATTGCCAATCTTCTACGCCATCCCCGTTTAAATCGACAGGTACTGCACGATCTTTACCTGATACGACACCAGTTGTTACAGAACCATAAAAATCAAGTCCTAGTGGGTTCCCAATTGCAATAACTGTTTCTCCTTGTTTCAATGTTTCTGAATTTCCAAATTCTATAACTGAATCTATTCCCTTATCATCAATTGAGAGTACAGCTAAATCTGTCCAAATATCACTACCTACTAAAGTTGCTTCTGCTTTTACTCCATCTGCAAGTGTTACTTCTAATGATTCCGCATTTTCAATTACGTGATAGTTCGTAATAACAAATGCTTTTCCACCTTCTTTTTTATAAATAACACCTGATCCTGTTCCAGCTTCTTGGGTCGTTTCTGCACGATTCCAAAAATCTGTGACTGATTGAATATTTGTTATACCAACTACCGAATCGGCAGCTTTTTCTACAGCACTTGTCACGTCTGTTGTAACATCGACAGAAACTTGCTGTGTTTCTGTCACATTGGACGTTGATTCTGTTTTATTACTTGTTGGTAAATTGGTTACAACAGATGGTATTAAAAACCAAACGAGTAATGCTCCAACTAACACACCGGATAATCCACTAAAGAAATACCCCGCTATGCCTCTTTTCTTATCTGCTCTTTTCTTTTTAGGTTCTTCTTGTGGTCCATATGAATTGTATAAATTATTGTCCATATTCATCTTCCCTTCTTTATTACGTTTATGTCTATATTACTAATTTACCCAAGGAAGATGAAAATTAGATGAAAATCAATTAAAAATTAGATAAATATTGGATTTTTTTAAAAAGAACAAAGGCCGATAAAGTGAAAGTGTCACTTTATCGGCCTTTTATTTATTAAACCAGCACCAGTTCTGTAGCTCGATTAGCATCTGTATCATGTAAATGTACATACTCTCCTGTAACAATTCCACAAGACTGCAATGTTTGCGTAACACTCATGCGAGCAAGGTCTTTCATATTATTATCTTTACTTAAATGAGAAAGATAAATATGCGTATTTTTTAAATCGACTACTTCACTCATAGCAACCGCAGCATCTTCATTGGATACATGTCCAACATCACTTAAAATTCGACGTTTGACAGACCATGGATAACGCCCCATTTGAAGCATACTTACATCGTGATTACTTTCAAACACGAATGCATCTGCTCCTTTTATATAACCTTTCATACGATCACTCACATACCCAGTATCCGTAATCAACACAAGCTTTCTTCCATTTTCATGAAATACATAAAACATAGGATCCACCGCATCATGAGACACTCCAAATGACTGAATATCAATTGAACCGAATGATTTAACCGTCTCCATATCAAATTGGAAACGTTGATCAGTTGGTACTTTACCAATAAGCGGATCTATTGCCATCCAAGTTTTTTCATTTGCATAAATAGGAATACCATATTTTCGCGCGATCACTCCTAACCCTTTAATGTGATCACTATGTTCATGAGTAATAAAGATACCTGTTAGTTTTCTGATCTCTCTCTCAATTTCACTAAAGAGCTCATCCATTTTCTTACCACTTAATCCGACATCTACTAAAAAGGAATGCTCATCATTTTCGATATATGTAGCATTACCACTACTACCACTTGCTAATACACTAAACTTCATCTGTAAAACTCCTTACCTTAATGACGCCTGTTCAACCTCTTTTGGAATCTCAATTATTCTACCCTCTACCGCGTTTACAAAGTATTCTTCCAGCGTACCATCCTCCAGCTTGACTTGCACTTTCCAAGTTGGCGCAAATACTTGTGTTTCTGTTAGTTGGACAAGTGTAGAATACCCAAGTTCAATTGCTTTAACTTTCGCATTTGGTTTTAATAATGCACTATTATGCAAAGCTTCAATTGCTTGCAATTGAGGTAATAATTTTTTCGATTCCTTATAATCCTCTAAATTATCTAAAATAGTTTGTTCATAACGTACTACTTCGTTTTCATCATTCCAATAGAGGGTTACTTTTGCATTTTGGTTGAAATAAACTAATCGGCCATTTACTTTTTGAAAAAATGTAGCAGTATTACTGTCTTCATCGACTTCCCATAATTTATATGAGTCACTTTTAAGTATGTTTTCTTTCAATATTTTTTCCACTGTGTTTTCTTCTGTGATTTCTATTGGCTCATCAAATATAGCTTTTACACTGTACCCATTTTTTAACTCTACTATTTGGTGCTCTAGCGTATCCAACTCTTCTGAAGTGAACATATGAACATTACCAGAAACATAAGAAGCATCCTGAATCGTATTTTCTATTTTTGGAATTTTAATATTATCTAGTAATAAACGATCCTCAATTGGTGCAACACTGCTTAATACTTTAACACCCAGATCTTCGTTATATCTATTCAAATATAAAGAAAAAAGAAAGACATTCAAAATAGAAAATACGATGATAAAAATAGTCTTCGTTTTATTCCAATCCAAAAGTGTCACCTCCTAGAAGATCAGGCGCTAGTCGAATCCAAGATCCATTAACTAAATAGTACCAAGATGGCTCTAAACTCAAAATTGGCTGATTATCATCCCTTGACAAGTAATAGCCTGCTACAATATCCACTATAGTTGAGCTATCCATTTCAGGAATTTCTGAAATTTTTTCATACGCAATCTGACCTGAAGGTAATTGCGTATCTATCGTTTTAAGTGGGACATCGAGTATATAGTATGGTCTTATGTAACGATACACACGATTCTTTCCCCAATACTCAATGATCTCTGTACTAGTATCATCACTAAACACTGGTAATCCTAAATAATAGAGCTGATAATTCACTTGCTGAGTAATTGGATTTATGCGACTATATCGAAAATCATCTGTCCATCCATCATGCTCATTAACAAAGTTCACTGTATTTTGAATGAGTTCTTCTGGAGTAACAGAAGTTTCACTCTCAGCAGCTGGGTCAACATAACTTATTCTCTTAGATGAATAGTCGACATTCATTAACGCACTATCATCTGTATATTCCTGGGCAGTAGTTCCAAATGGATTACTTCGAACAATGCTGGGTGTATTAAATAACGCATTTTTAAATTTTTCCGGAGCAATTTCTTCTAAATAGTATGTGTAGCTCACTGTTTTCTCAGGACTTGCCGAAACATACAAAGAAAGATTTTCATTTCTTTCTATTTCATTATAGACAGGAAAACTTTTCGCTTGATTAATAATTGAGTTTATAAAAAATTGTTTATTCACGTTATTCATTGTAGAAGAGTACACTTTTTTATCTGCTGTATTAATAAAATACACCAATATCTCATCCTTCGATATATCGCTCCAATCGACTACTAATCTATTGAAAGATGCATCTGGCAAAGTATGATCTGCAAAGGGAAAAATACTACTGTACGTTTTAATTGGTACATCCGCTGTAAAAAAAAGTGTAAACCTATTTGGAGCATTTATATACCTATTTATCTCCTGAACAGTTACTTCATTTTCTACTAGTTCTACCATTTGTATTTCCCAACTTTTCATAGTTCCTAGTACTCGCTCAATGCTCTGTGTGGAAGTAGAACCTGTAAATTTATCATTCTCACTGAATAATAGACGATATGGTTTAATTACATCTTCCAATGTCTTTTTCTCTGCAATAGAAATATCCAAAATTGGCGTATCAATCGTTTCGTAGTTAGGGGAATACGTCCAACTAGAAAAAGTGAGTGTAAAACTCATGAGAACGAGAAGGAGTAACATGACAGATTTTACTTGTTCAATATACTTCATTCCCATTCACCTTCCTCATTGATCTCAATCTCCAGTGTAAAGAACACCGTCGTACCTTGCCCCTCTTCACTTTCAACCCAAATAGAACCACCGTGAGCTTCAATCATTTCCCTAGCAATGGCAAGTCCTAGTCCTGTGCCTCCCATTGATCTCGCTCTAGCACGGTCTACACGATAGAATCGATCAAAAATTCTTTCTACATTTGCAGAAGGAATACCCATACCATCATCTGAAACCATGACTTTCATATGAGTATCCTTAACAGTAAATCCAAAACGAATATTACCGCCATCTGGAGAATACTTTAATGCATTAGAAATGATATTATCAATCACTTGTGTTAGCTTATCTGTGTCAATTTCTACAAAATACTGTTTTTCAGGGAGCACTCGATGGAATGAAACATTTTGAGATTTAGATAATTCAAATCGATCAATAATTCGATTAAAGAATTGTTTAAAATCGACAATCTCACGATTTAATTTATAATCTCTGCTATCCATTTTAGATAATTGCAATAAATCATTTACCAGACGAATCATTCGTTTTGTTTCCGTTTGAGTCACCTGTAAGAAAGCAGGAGCAATTTCTCGATCTTTCCAGGCTCCATCAGCGAGCGCTTCTAAATAACTACTCATAGTCGTTAACGGTGTACGAAGTTCATGTGAAACATTGGCAACAAAGTCTCTTCGTTCCATATCAATCTTTTCCTGCTCCGTATTATCATGAATAACAGCAATTAGTCCATTCACAAAACCTGTTTCTTTTTGAATAACAGAGAAATTGGCTCGTAAAATAAACGGTCTCTCACTTGTACTAAAATCAAGCGTCAACGCGTCTTTCATGTGGATTAAATCCTCAAATGAATTAGCTGTATCAATTGCCAAGACCGATGTAATTGGACGGTTTAACACCATCTCTCTCGGTATTCGCAATAATTTAAGTGCTGGATCGTTGATTAGAATAACACGACCTTTACGATCTGTTGCAATAACCCCATCCGTCATATTCGTCAGTACCGAAGATAGTTTTCTACGTTCCGCATCTGTTGTAGACTGAGATTCTTGTAATCTATTCGTTAAATGATTGAAAGCAATTGCCAGCTGTCCTATTTCATCATTTCCATATACTCGTACTTTTCTAGAGAAGTTACCTTTAGCCATTGCTTGTGCTTGTCTTCTCATATCAGAAATTGGACGTGTAATTGTTTGTGAAATTAGAATCCCAAGGATTATTGTAATAGCTAATGCAACCGCTGTCCCACCCGCAAGTATTCGATTAATCTCATTCATCTGCCCAAATACATTTTCAATATTTGACTCTACATAAAGTGAACCAATTACTTCACCTTGGGAACTGATAGGCGTTACTAAAATCCAAATTCTATTTCTATTTCTCGTTTCAGAATCAAGCGAAATATTGTTCAAAGGAGTTCCAGTGGTTATAGACTTTCTTACTATTTCATCCACTGACCTTTGTCCAACAATTGATTGGTTATTAATATCTGAAGTAGCAATAATTTCAAATCTATTATTAATTACACGAACTTCTTTAATGTCAGTTGAATTTACACCATTCAAAATTGGGTGTAAGCTTTGTTCGATTGTTTGATCATCTTCATCGCGTACTTTTAGTAATTCTTCTCTCACGCTAAATTCAACTAAACTGACTCTATCTGTAATAGATTCTTGGAAATTTTCTTTTAGTGTTTGCTCTAATTTTTGTACAAAATATATACCAATAATCTGTATTGCAATGATGATTAATAAAATATAAATCATCACTATTTTTACATAAATTGATTTTAAAAAACCTACCTTTTGCATAATTTCTACTCCTGTTCAGGACTTCGCAAATAGTAGCCAACGCCTCTTCTAGTAACAATCCACGTTGGATGACTTGGATTATCCTCAATCTTTTCACGTAAACGACGTATTGTTACATCTACCGTACGAACGTCTCCAAAATAATCATATCCCCAAACAGTTTGAAGTAAATGTTCACGGGTCAAGACTTGCCCAATATGCTTAGCTAGATAATGTAATAATTCAAATTCACGATGTGTTAACTCAATTGTTTCCTCTCTCTTTAATACTAAATATGCATCTGGTTGAATGGTCAAAGGTCCAATAGTTATATCATTTGTAACTGCTTCAACATCTTCTTGTACTGTTTGATGTCTTCTCATATTAGCTTTCACTCGCGCTAATAATTCTCTTGTACTAAATGGTTTCGTTACGTAATCATCTGCACCTAACTCTAACCCTAACACTTTATCAATTTCTGAATCTTTCGCTGTAAGCATAATAATTGGAAAGTCGTATTTTTTACGGATTTCTCTACATACTTCCATTCCATCTCTGTTAGGAAGCATTATATCCAGTAGCATTAAATCAGGTTGAATTTCTTCTACTTTTTTTAGAGCTTCATCGCCGTCATACGCACAAAACACTTGATAGCCTTCTTTTTTCAAATTAAATTGTAGAATATCTGCAATCGGTTTTTCATCATCTACTATTAATATTTTCTTACTCATATTGTCGAAACCCCTTTTCTCTATCTATATATGAAATAATTACTTTTATTTTTATTCTCTTACTCTAACACGCTTTTACATCATGCGCACACTTAAAGAAGGGCATATAAAGTCATATATTGCAGTCTTTTTAATGGCATTTGCATGCTTAGCTGTCAATTTTCGAGTAAATAACTGATTATTTCCCGGGGAATTTTATAGTACATATGCGGTAGATTTTTTATTGTTTAAGGTAATAGATTTTCTTAAACAACAAAAAAGACAGCCAACCTAGTGACCGTCTCTTTCTTACTATTAGTTTAACACAGTTAGCGGATCAATCGTTGCGCCATTTTTTTCTACTTCAAAGTGTAGATGAGTTCCTGTTGAACGACCAGTACTACCCATGACACCTAACTTAGATCCTTGAGGTACTACATCTCCTACACTCACACTAAGAGAAGACATGTGTGCATACGTAGTTTTATAACCATTTTGATGGTCTATAACCACCCGGTTACCATACGTATCGTGCATCCCTGAAGCTATTACAATACCATTATCTGCAGCTTTGATAGTGTATCCACTTGGACGAGCAATATCAATTCCCGCATGTTGTCGACCCCAGCGATATCCCATTTTGCTTGATATATATCCACCTTCTGCCGGCCAAGCAAATGTTCCTGCTCCTCTTGAAGGAATTACTTTTGTTCCTTTTAACACAATATGTTCTATTGGTTCAACAAGTACAGTTTCTTCTTTTAATGACTGTCCTACTAGTGTCCCGTTTTCTTTACGTAAAAGATAGGTAGCAACTTTCTCACCGTCTGAACCTTCTTGTTGTACTTTAGTATCGCCTTTATACATATCATCTGATTCTTTTACTGTTTTCGACTGTTTAATCACTTCTACAACCTTTTTCTCATAGAGCGCTTCTACATTAATAAGAGGTTTTGAGACTGTCACATTTAAAGTCTGCCCAATTTGTAAAACAGTTGAATCGGTAATGCCTGGATTGAGCTTCACGATCTCAGCTGCTGTGAGGTCAAATTTACTCGCTATTGATCCTAAAACATCTCCAGTAGCAACTGTATATGTTTCTTGTTCTACTGCTCCATTAAGTAAAATTTTCACTGCTTCATCTGCAGCAACAACCTCATCTGGTGTTATACCTGAAGTTACTCCTGATACTTTTTCTTTTAAAATTAACTCAGAAATTCGGGTTTCATTTTCTTGTAAATCAGGTAAAGATTCACTAGAACTACTTCTAGCTTCTAATGCAGTCAACTGCTCTTCTGTTATGAAATTCAATTTAAATTTACGAAGTGTTTCTTCGTAAGTAGCCAAATCTTTGACGTAGACTGCAATCTCATCATTAACAGACAGTGCAAATGCTGTTGCCTCTACTTCTATTAACTTATCTAATTTTTGAAGCGTTTCTTTGTCTTTTGTAGAAGATGTAAAAACTTGTTCAGATACAACTGATAAATCAGAACCTGCTTTTAATGAGAGGTTTTCATATTGGGGACTAGAAGCTTCAATTTTTTTATCAATCATCTCTTGTATTCCAGAAGTATCAGATAATGCTCCTACATATTCACCACTTGAATATATATGATGAATTTCTTTTAAATCACTGTTACTTTCTGCTTCATTGGCGAATGCCATATTAAAAGAGAAACCTGAAAGTAGCAATACAGAAATGGCCGCTTTCTTTATCATACTTGACTTTCTATTTGAAAGAACATTAAGTTTAATAGCTTTTTGTTCTTCTTTCTTTCTTTTAAAAAACATGGTAAAGCTCCTTCCAAATTAATAAAAAAGTATCATCTTTATTTTTTCAACTATTCTAATTTACCATTTTCATAGACTGAAGTGTAATATTATAGCTCATTGTAAAGAAAATGTATAATTTGATCCATTTATATATAATAAAAACCATAAAAAGGGATTAAATGATTCATTTTTAAACAATTTAACTCTTATATTAGATTTTTCTCCAAATTATTCATATTTTATACATTATATAGTCTATTTCTTTGTTATATTTGTCATAATTGAAGATTAAGAACTACGTATTGTTTAAAGGATTGTACAATATGTGAAATAAAAAAATCCTGATCCGCGCAGATTTCGTTTCGAGCGGACGCTTTCCGTGGGGCGTGCGGTGAGCCTCCTCGTCGCGAAAACCGCGCTCCAGTGGGGTCTCACCTGTCACGCTAATCCCACTGGAGTCGCCGCTCGTAACGAAATCTGCTAAGAGAATATAGGAAACAAGTGACATTCCCTGTAGAATAAAAGTCGACCAAAACCATCATCCAGGTGGAAACTCACTTTTTACACTCAAGACGCAAACATTCCTATTGGAGGAAACTACATAAAAAAAGCTACCGCAAAAAATCAGTTTTGCTGACTTTCTGGACAGTCCCGCGACAAATAAATCAATTATAGCTGACTAAAATTATTCACCTACGTCATTTGACAAAGATCCGTTTATAATCCACAAAAAAACATCAAGAAGTTTTATACTTCTTGACGTTTTTCTAATTATTATCTCCAGACACTTGATACAATGTTTGTTTGTGTACGATCTGGTCCTACTGAGAAAATAGAGATTGGTACACCTGAAAGCTGAGAAATACGCTCTAAATAGTGACGAGCGTTTTCTGGAAGCTCATCTAAAGATTTACATTTAGTAACATCTTCACTCCAACCTGCTAATTCTTCATATACTGGTTCACACTCTCCAAGAATACGAAGATTCGCTGGATATTCAGTAATTAATTCACCTTGGTATTTATAAGCAGTACAAATTTTCACTTTCTCTAGACCAGATAAAACATCAATAGAGTTTACTGTTAGATCCGTTAAGCCACTTACACGGCGAGCATGTCTAATTACGACTGTATCGAACCATCCAATACGACGTGGTCTTCCAGTAGTTGTTCCATACTCTTTACCAACTTCTCTAATTTGACTTCCAATTTCATCAAATAGTTCTGTTGGGAATGGACCATCTCCTACGCGAGAAGTATAAGCTTTACATACTCCAACAACATGTGTAACTTTTGTTGGTCCTACACCGGCACCAATCGTTACTCCTCCAGCCACAGGGTTAGAAGAAGTAACAAATGGATATGTACCTTGGTCAATATCCAACATAACACCTTGTGCGCCTTCAAATAGTACACGACGGCCATCATCTAATGCGTCATTTAATACTTTTGAAGTATCTGTAACATACTTCGCAATTTCTTGTCCGTAACCGAAGAATTCTTCTAAGATTTCTTCTACAGTAAAGCCTTCTGTTTCATAGAATTTATCAAACATTCTATTCTTTTCAGCTAAATTCATTTCTAATTTTTCTTTGAATACTTCATAATCCAAAAGATCTGCCATACGAATTCCAACACGTGCAGCTTTGTCCATATAAGCTGGACCAATTCCTTTACCTGTTGTACCAATCTTATTTACACCTCTGCGTGCCTCTTCCACTTCATCTTGTTTTAAATGATAAGGAAGAATAACGTGAGCGCGATTAGAAATACGTAGGTTTTCTGTTGTAACTCCACGATCATGTAAACCTTTTAGCTCTTTTACAAGTGCTCTTGGATCAACAACCATACCATTTCCAATTACCGAAACTTTATCTTTGTAAAAAATACCTGAAGGAATAAGGTGAAGCTTGTATGTTTCCCCTCCAAAAATAATTGTATGGCCCGCGTTATTACCGCCCTGGTAACGTGCGATTACTTCTGAGTTTTCAGATAGAAAGTCTGTAATCTTACCTTTACCTTCGTCTCCCCATTGTGTTCCTACTACTACTACTGATGGCATTCCAGCACCTCCGACAGACATTTATATGTCCTGAATTAAACAGTATAATTGTATCAATCTATATGACTGTAGTCAACCTAAAACACTAAAAACACGAACGATAAATGCTTAATCACATTTATATGTTCGTGTTTGTATTATGCTGGTGGGACTTGGTGTTGATTCCAATCAATGTTAACAAATTTGTTAAATTCCTTTACAAATGCTAATGTAACAGTTCCAGTTGGACCGTTACGCTGCTTTGCAATAATGATCTCAATCATATTTTGATTTTCTGTTTCTTTATCATAATAATCTTCTCGGTATAAGAAAGAAACAATATCGGCATCTTGCTCAATTGATCCAGATTCACGTAAATCCGACATCATTGGACGCTTATCTTGTCGCTGCTCCACTCCACGAGAAAGCTGAGATAAAGCAATAACTGGAACTTGTAGTTCCCGTGCTAATCCTTTTAGGGAACGGGATATTTCGGAAACCTCTTGTTGCCTATTCGCTTGGCTTCCCCCACTACCTTGTATAAGTTGTAGGTAATCAATCATGATCATACCAAGTCCATACTCTTGTTTTAAACGACGGCATTTAGAACGTATTTCGTTTACACGAATACCAGGTGTATCATCGATGAAAATTCCCGCATTTGATAAACTTCCCATCGCCATCGTCAATTTTCGCCAATCTTCCGTAGTTAAAGCACCTGTACGCAATACTTGAGCATCGATATTGCCTTCTGCACAAAGCATACGCATTACTAATTGCTCAGCACCCATTTCCAAACTAAAGATTGCTACGTTCTCGTCTGTTTTCGTTGCTACGTTTTGTGCAACATTTAAAGCAAAGGCAGTTTTCCCTACAGAGGGACGCGCAGCAACAATGATTAAATCATTCCGCTGAAACCCTGCTGTAATCCGGTCTAAGTCACGGAACCCGGTTGGAATACCAGTAACGTCACCTTTTCTTGAGTGAAGTTTTTCAATATTATCATATGTTTGTACTAATACATCTTTAATATGCTGAAAGTCACCAGCATTTTTTCTGCTGGCAACCTCCATCATTTTTCGTTCTGCTTCTGATAAGAGAGCTTCTACTTCATCTTCACGTGTAAATCCATCTTCTACAATTGATGTAGCCACACGGATTAATCGACGTAGAATCGATTTTTCTTCTACAATTTTTGCGTAATGACTTATATTTGCTGCTGTAGGTACTGCATTGGAAATCTCACTTATGTAAGAAATACCTCCTACATCTTCTAATTCTTTTTTAGCAGAAAGTTCCTCTGTTACAGTAACAACATCAATTGGTTTACCTTGATCACTTAATCGAATCATCGTTTGGAATATCTTCTGATGTGCTACACGATAAAAGTCTTCCGGCATAATTATTTCTGCAGCTGTTATTAATGCTTGTGGTTCTAAAAATATTGCTCCAATGACAGATTGTTCGGCTTCTTGGTTATGTGGTGGCACACGGTCCAATAATGGATCGCTCATTGACCTCTCCCCATACCTTAAGCTTCTTCTGTTACATGTACTTTTAATACAGCAACTACATCATGATAAAGTTTAACAGGGATGTTTGTATAACCAAGTGCACGTATTGCGTCGTCTAATTCCATTTTACGTTTATCAATTTTAATACCGTTTGTTTTTTCTAATTGTGCTGCAATTTGCTTAGTAGTAATTGATCCAAATAAACGGCCATCACTACCTGATTTTGCTTTTAGTTCAACAGTTAATTGTTCTAGTACGTCTTTTAATTTTTTTGCTTCTGCAAGCTCTTCTGCAGCTTCTTTTTCATTTTTTTTCTTTTGTCCTTCTAATGCGCTAATTGCTGCCGCGTTTGCTTCAAGCGCTAGATTGTTTTTAAGTAAGAAATTATGTGCATACCCGTCTGCTACATTTTTTATTTCCCCTTTTTTACCTTTACCTTTTACATCTTTTAAGAATACTACTTTCATTCTGATCGTCCTCCTTCAAATGTTTCTTCTATGGCTTGTTTTAGCATAGTAGTTGCTTCTTCAATTGTTTTATTTTCTAATTGGCATGCAGCATTTGTTAAATGACCACCGCCATTTAATTGCTCCATTACTAACTGAACATTTATTTCCCCAAGGGATCTTGCACTAATACCAATACTAGACTCACTTTTTCTTCCAATAACAAACGAGGCTGAAACATTATCCATTGTTAACAATATATCAGCTGTTTGTGCTAGCAATACCTGGCTGTAAGATATGTTGTCTGGGCCATGCGCAATAGCAATGCCTTCTTTTATGAATTCTACTGTTTGCACAATTTTTGAACGTTCAATATACGTACTTAGGTCTTCTTTTAACATTTTTTGTACGAGTACTGTATCTGCTCCATGTGTTCGCAGATAGGACGCTGCTTCAAACGTTCTGGCACCTGTACGAAGTGTAAAGCTCTTCGTGTCTACTATTATCCCAGCGAGCATTGACGTTGCTTCTAGCATAGTAATTTTCTCATTCTTTGGTTGATACTCTAATAATTCCGTAACTAATTCTGAAGTGGAAGATGCATAAGGTTCCATATACACAAGTAATGTTGGAGTAATAAATTCTTCTCCTCTTCTATGATGGTCAATTACGACAATTTTTTCTGATCTTTGAAGTAATTTTTCATCAATAACAAGACTTGGTTTATGCGTATCAACTACTACTAGTAACGTTTTATCGGTCAATTTGTTCATAGCTTCTTCTGGAGTTATGAAACTTAAAAAAAGTTCAGGCTTTTTCTTAATTTCATCTATTAGTCGAAGTACGCTATTGTCTAATTCATTAAAATCTATAATGACATAACCTTCGACTTTATTCATCTGAGCCATTTTTCTAACGCCTACAGCTGCTCCAATTGCATCCATATCAGGCATACGATGCCCCATTACGAATACTTGGTCACTCTCCTGTATTAAATCACGAAGCGCATGAGAGATAACCCGAGCTCTTACACGTGTTCTTTTTTCTACTGGATTTGTTTTTCCACCATAGAATTTCACTTTTCCACTTGGATGCTTAATCGCTACTTGATCTCCACCTCTACCAAGTACTAAATCTAAACTAGATTGAGATAGCTCCCCAAGCTCTACTAATGAGGTAGAACCGGCTCCAACACCTACGCTTAGTGTAAGTCCAAATCCAAATTTTGTTGTAGTATCTCGTATGTCATCTAAGATAGCGAATTTGTTTTTCTCTAGCTCTACCAAAATAGATTCATTAAATACTGCTAAAAACCGATCTGATGATATCCTTTTAACGAAAATACCGTATTTAGCACCCCAATTATTCACGGAAGATGTAACGAGACTATTTAACTGTCCACGAGTTTGATCATCCATACCTTGTGCTATCTCATCATAATTGTCGATAAATAAAACACCTATAACAGTACGGTCCCCATAATACAATGACTCAATCTCGAGTTGCTCAGTAATATCAAAGAAATAAAGAAGTCTTTCCTCAGCTTTATACAACACTTTATAGTTATTGTCGCCAAAGGTAATAGTTAATTCTTTAGAATCCTCGTTTTTTATTAACTGTTGAAAGTCCTTAGAAATAGAAATAAGTTCCTCACCAATAATCGTATCAAAAGGTAGTTTCTTCATCATATATGGGTTTGCCCATTCAATAATATAATGATCATTGATCAATAAAATTCCAATCGGCATTTCTAAAAGTGCCTCTTCCCCAACTTTTTTCATTCTATAAGAAAGTGTTTCTATATGCTTTTCTGTCTCTTCATATACGCGCTGCTCTATTGTCCACGAATACACTGAAACCCCAGCTACTAGTAACGCAAATAGTAAACCCACTAAGGTATTGTCAGAAAGTAGTAAATAAGATGCTACTCCTCCTAAAAGCATAAACAAAAAGAGAGGATATCGAATTGGTCGTTTTCTAAAAAAAGACGCCACTTGATCAGCTCCTTATTTTTTGTACCTATCTTTTAAATAATTTCGAACATTAAATCCTAAATCTAAAACACCTACTATAATTGTAAATGAGAAGAGGGGTATTGCAAGAAATGTTATGAGCACAGTTGCCCATTTAGGATAGCCTTGAACATTACAGTAAAAGTGAATTAACGAAACCCCTTGTAGAAAAAGAAGAACTCGTAATATTAATGCTGCATTCACAAAAACTAAATAGCCAAATGTTCCAACTTCATAAGAAATAAATATTGTAAATATAGACACGATTAAATAATACCATAACACTGCTTTTGGTAGTCTAAAATCCATGAATTTTGAAAACTTCGGTACGTCTAATCCTAATCTTTTTAATATCGGCAAGTTAATTGCTAAATAGATAAAAGCAGTCATAAATACAGTACCGATAAAATAAGAGGGGATAATGGTTTCGATCAATTGTAAACTTTGAGCAACCATTCCATCATAATCCTTTGGTAATTGGCCAACCGAAGTCATAATATTTCCGACTTGTTCGTAGTATATTTCAATACCTTCTAAAAATTGCTCTAAAATGTTCATGTTGAATAAAAAAATGGATGCTATGTACTGAAAAGCAGTCATAAATAGCAAAAATATTCCCGATGCCATTACCATATAAATTTTTGATTTCTTCGTTCTAATACAATCCCCAATTATTAGTCCAAGTGGAGCAGCAAGTAAACCGAAGATAAAGCCAAAAACCCCTCCAATTATAAAGGAAATAATTATACTTATAAAGGTAATAAATATGGCGTTTTTCCGTTCAAATTTCGCACTGTACCAAGCAATCGGAAGAACTGAAATAAACGATGTGAAGAAACCAAGAACTGGAACATATACAGACATTGCTAATAATATAGCAAACATTGCAATCATGACTGCTCCATAGGTTAAATATTTAGTTTGATTCATTTGCATGAAGGACCTTCCTTTATTGTAATCATCTATTCATTGTAACAGATTTTCTACTACAACTAAAAACTATTACTCGATCTACTAATAATAAGTGAATATATGACAAAATAAAAAAAAGACCGGTTTCCCGGTCCTTTAACATCTATATTCTTATCTCTCTTCAGTAGAGAATGGTAGTAAAGCCATAATACGAGATACTTTAATAGCTCGTGTTAACTTACGTTGGTACTTCGCACTAGTTCCTGTCACACGACGTGGAAGAATTTTTCCACGTTCAGACACGAATTTTTTCAACAAATCTACATCTTTATAATCGATGTGTGTGATATTGTTTGATGTGAAGTAACATACTTTACGACGTCTTTTGCCTCCGCGACGTTGTGCCATAATAGGTTGCCTCCTTTTCGATTAAAGTAAATACGTGAGATATCCTTTTAAAACGGTAAGTCGTCATCCGATACTTCGATTGGCCCACTACTGTTTGCAAATGGATCATTATCTACACGTGTATAATTTTGCTGATTCATTGGTTGGTTTTGCTGATATGTTGGATTTGAATTTTGCTGTGGTTGTCCACCACCAAATGGTTGCCCACCTTGGTTGCGTTCACTTGAGCTACTACGTGGTTCTAAGAACTGAACGCTGTCTGCGACAACATCCGTTGTATAAACACGTTTTCCATCTTGTCCTTCATAACTACCCGTTTGAATTCGCCCTTCAACTCCAGCTAAACTTCCTTTTTTCAAGTAGTTCGCTGTGTTTTCAGCTTGCTTTCTCCAAACGACACAGCTGATAAAATCGGCTTCTTTTTCACCTTTTTGGTTAGAGAATGTTCGATTTACAGCAATTGTAAATCTTGCCATTGCAACACCACTTGGTGTATAGCGAAGTTCCGGATCTTTTGTTAGTCTTCCAACTAATACGACACGGTTAATCATCAGTGTAAAACCTCCCTCGTTCAGCTTTTGTTAGTCGATTTTATTATTTATCGTCCATACGAACAGCAATGTGACGGATAATGTCTTCATTGATATTAGCTAAACGAGTATACTCATCGATTGCTTTTGAATCAGCATTTACTTTAACGATTTGGTAGAAACCTTCACGTAAGTCATTGATTTCGTAAGCTAAGCGGCGTTTGCCCCACTCTTTTGCTTCGATGATTTCTGCACCATTTGAAGTTAAGATTTCTTGGAAACGCTCAACTAGAGCTTTCTTTTTATCTTCTTCAATTGCTGGTTGAATAATGTACATTAATTCGTACTTTCTCATCTATTTACACCTCCCCATGGTCTTTGGCCGACTGTAAACAGTCGACAAGGAGCAAGTAATACTATTACTCACATCAATGAATTGTACCACAAAAGATTCTCTGTATCAAGTAATTGCTTTAATTTTTATATTTCATGTATATTTATATTAACTCATTCTTGTCTGGAGGCATTACTAGTGGATAAAGAAGAATACTTATCAGTTATTGACATTGATTTAAAAAAGGTTGCATTAAGCAGCTTAGTTATGACAGCTCTACTATCCATAGCAGGATTATTCATTTATGTCGAGTTATATAATGGATTTAGCATTACTTTTACATTCATTGATATTCTCTTGTTTATTATTGGTTATATTGTGCTAATCATTTTGCACGAGATTTTTCACTTAATTGGGTTTTGGTTTTTTGGGAAGGTTCCTTGGAGTAGTATGGATTATGGTGTAAATCTCAAACTTGGGGTTGCATATGCAACAACGACTATACCTCTTAAAAACAGTGCAATGAAAAAAGCGTTACTTCTTCCTTTTTGGATGACTGGGCTTATTCCAATGTTGATTGGTTATTCTGTTCAGTTACCTATGTTAGTAATTTTAGGAGCATGGTTAATTGCTGGTGCAGCTGGTGATTTTGCCATGTATAAAGAGTTAAGGAATTTCCCTAGTGATGTCCTTATCAAAGATGATCCTGTAAAACCTAGATTATACGTACTAAAAAAGAATTAGCGATTTCTCGCTAACTCTTTTTATTTATACGTTAAAGCGGAACAACATTACGTCTCCGTCTTGTACTATATATTCTTTACCTTCTAATCGAACTTTTCCTGCTTCTTTTGCTGCAGCCATCGAACCAGTTTCTACTAAATCATCATAAGCTACTGTTTCAGCACGGATAAATCCTTTTTCAAAATCAGAGTGGATAACTCCAGCACATTGAGGAGCTTTCATCCCTTTCAGGTATGTCCAAGCGCGTACTTCCTGAACTCCAGCTGTAAAGTATGTAGCCAGACCTATTAATGAATACGAAGCTTTGATTAACTGATCTAAACCAGACTCTTTAATTCCTAATTCTTCAAGGAACATCATCTTCTCATCATCTTCAAGTGCCGCCATCTCTTCTTCGATTTTTGCACATATAACGATTACTTCTGCTCCTTCTGCAGCTGCAAATTCACGCACTTTTTGTACGTATTCATTTTCGCCGTCAGCCATAATATCGTCCTCAGATACATTGGAAACATAAAGCATTGGTTTAGTCGTTAATAAATGAAAACCTTTTACAACACGTAGTTCTTCTTCAGAAAAATCAACCGAACGGCCAGATTTCCCTGCCTCAAAAGCTTCTTTTAAGCGAGTAAGAACTGGTTCTTCTGCTAGTGCATCTTTATCTTTTTGTTTCGCCATCTTAATAACACGAGCTAGACGTTTATCTACGCTTTCTAAATCAGCTAATATTAACTCTAGGTTAATTATTTCAATATCAGATATTGGATCAACTTTACCCGATACATGCGTAATATTGTCGTCATTAAAGCAACGTACTACCTGACAGATTGCATCTACTTCACGAATATGAGCTAAAAACTTATTTCCAAGTCCTTCGCCTTTACTAGCGCCTTCTACAATCCCTGCTATATCTGTAAATTCAAATGCAGTTGGAACTGTTTTCTTTGGTACTACTAATTCTGTTAATTTATCTAGACGTTCATCTGGAACTTCTACAACACCCACATTGGGATCGATTGTTGCAAATGGATAGTTAGCTGCAAGTGCTCCTGCTTTTGTAATTGCATTAAATAGTGTTGATTTCCCTACGTTCGGTAATCCTACGATTCCTGCTGTTAGTGCCATCTATGTCACTGCCCTTCTTATTTTATTAACCAATTCGATTATATACATAACCTGTTCATTATATTGATTTTGAAGATAAAAGTCTATCCTTACTGTGGGTCAGCTTCTACTAAGCGACGTTTCATTTTTTTTTCAAATTCTTTTCTTGGTATAAGCACACTATGCTGACAACCTTCACACTTAATACGAATATCTGCTCCCATGCGTATTATCTTCCAAGCGTTTGTTCCACAAGGATGCTGTTTTTTCATCTCAACAATGTCATTTAATTGGAATTGTTTACTTTCCATTTCACTCACCTACTTATTCTTTACTCTGATACACGACCATTTTCGGATATGGAATCTCTATTCCTTTTTGTTCTAGATATTCTTTCAAATCTCTACGAATGTTTCTTGCAACTCCATGCTGCTGAGATGGTAAAGTTTCTGCTACAACTCGTAAAATCACTTCGGATGCAGCTAAACTTTGTACACCAAGTAAATCTGGGATGCTTACAAGTTCCTCGTATTTATTAGGTAAGTCTTGCAAAAACTCTTTAATTATATTTTCGACCACTTGTATATCTGATTCGTACGAGACACTGATATCTATTAAAGCTATTGAATTATATATGGAATAATTGATAACTTCTGAAATATTTCCATTTGGAATAATATGAAGTTCTCCTGTGTAGCTCTTTACTTTTGTCGTACGAAGACCAATTTCAATTACTACTCCCATAGACTGACCTATTTGCACTTGATCTCCTACTGCAAATTGATCTTCAAAAACAATAAAGAATCCTGTGATAACATCCTTCACTAAACTTTGTGCACCAAAACCAACTGCAAGACCAACAATTCCGGCACCAGCTACAAGACCAGCAACATTTATGCCGAATGTTGACAATATAGCTAAAATAGAAGCAAAATACACAGCATATGTCAAAATATTCTGCAATAGTTTTAATAATGTATTTTGTCTTCGTTCATCATAAGATAAGGGACTTCTCTGTCTCACTAAAAATAGACGTTCAATAATTCGTTTACCAAACTTCACTACCACTGCGGTTAATAGTAAAACAAAAATTATTTTTAACGTCACAAACCCTAAATCTATCCAGGTTTCTTCTTTTAATAAGTACTCAGTAAATTCTTTAAACTTCATATCCATATTACTTGTTTTCCACCTCTACTTGAATAAATAAAATCTTAGTTGCATATACTGAATGAAAAAGAAAGTGAGTCTAAATATGAATTCTCAAGCAGCAATTATAAAAGATACATCCACTATCTATTATAAAGAAACAGGTGTCATTTGGCGATTAAGCAACTTCTTTTTAGAACAAATCCCTTTTAATCATCCTAACTTAGTATTCTGTTGTATTGGTACAGATCGCTCTACAGGGGATGCCCTTGGACCAATGACCGGCTCTTTTTTAAAACAGCTATTATCTTTCCCTTTTCAAATCGTCGGAACACTGGATAAACCATTACATGCCTTAAACCTTGAAGAGATTACCCACAAATTAAATAGTGCTCCTCAAAAACCATATATTATTGCAATCGACGCTTGCTTAGGTAACGCAAACAACATAGGACAAATCATTATTCATCCAGGTCCACTATACCCAGGGAAAGCTGTAAAAAAAGAATTGCCACCCATTGGGGAAGTTTCAATTAAAGCAATAGTCAATATTGGAGGATTCATGGAGTATAACGTATTACAAAGTACTCGTTTACACTTAACATACGAAATGGGACAAGTAATTTCTCGCTCTCTTCTTTTAGCTTGGCATCGATCTAATTTAAAAGTTATGGATAAAAGCAACAGCAATAGCAACTACAATTAAACTAGGAAGAAGATTTGCTACCCTAATTTTCGTTAACCCCAGTAAATTCATGCCGATTGCAATAATCATAATCCCTCCAGTGGCTGTCATTTCTTGAAGAAATAATTTGAGGGCAGCTTCTGGCACTATTTTTGTAATCTGCGTTGCAAACAATGCAATTGCACCTTGATAAATCGCTACTGGTATTGCTGAAAGTAAAACACCAATTCCAAGTGTTGCTGCTAGTATGATGGAAGTAAACCCATCGATAATACCTTTACTGATTAATAATTCATGATCATTTCGAAGTCCCCCGTTTAAAGCGCCGAGAACTCCCATTGCTCCAATAACAAATATTAAAGTACCTGTTACAAAACCTTGTGCAATACTACCACCTTTATCTTTAGAACCAAATTTAACCTCTATATATTGTCCCAATCTATTTAGCCATTTGTCTAAGTCGATCCACTCTCCAATGACTCCCCCAAAAACTAAACAAATAATTACTAATACAAAGTTATCACTTTCAAAACTCATTTGAATTCCTAATACTACAACTGCAATACCAATCGCAGACATAACTGTTTGCTTCATATTCTCTGGAATTCCTTTTAATAATCTTCCAATAATAGAACCAATAACAATTAATGCTGCATTTACAAGTGTTCCTAATAAAACCATTCCAATTCTCCATTCCAGAGAGTGATATTATTAAATGCGGATGGGGTAGGTCATGTCTGTTATGCCACATCCTGTGGCATAACAGACATGACCTGCTTCGTGAAGGCTCAGGAGGCAGCTCCTCAGCCACCGCAGAAATTACATATACTTTGTTATCTTTTAAAAACCTATTTCCAGGTGAACCTAGAAATAGGTTTTTTAGTCTTCTAAAAGTTGTAGTATTCTTTCTAAGTCATCTTCAGAATAAAACTCAATTTCAATTTTACCTTTATTTTTATTTTTGGTAATAGAAACGGACGTCCCGAAAATTTCTCTTAATTCAGATTCTTTCTCTTTTGTAAAGATATCTTTATTTTCTTCTTGTTTTGTTTCACGTGGAACATTATCATTCAATCGTTGTACTAAAGCTTCTAATTGACGCACGTTTAAATTTTCTTTAAGCGTTTTTTGCATAATTAATGGAATTGTTTTTTTCTTTTTCAATCCTAGTAACGCTCTTCCATGGCCCATAGACAATTCTCCAATAGAAATTGCCGCTCTGACTTCTTCAGGTAGAGATAATAACCTGATATGGTTAGCAATGTGGGGACGACTTTTCCCTAATCGAAAAGCAAGTTGTTCTTGGGTTAAACTTAAATGTTCCATGAGTTTTTGATAAGCCTCTGCTTCTTCAATGGGTGTTAAATCTTCCCTTTGTAGATTTTCCAAAATAGCAAGTTCCATCATTTGTTGATCATTTAACTCTCTTACGACTGCTGGAATTTCTTCTAAGCCTACTTCTTGTGATGCACGATATCTTCTTTCCCCTACAACTATTTCAAATTTAGACCCTTTTTTACGAATAATAATAGGTTGTAACACACCATGTTCTTTAATAGATTCTGCAAGTTCCTTTAAAGCCTCTTCATCGAATACCTTTCTTGGTTGAAAAGGATTTGGTTTAATGTCTACTAAAGAAATTTGTTGAACTACCTCTAATGGCTCTAGATCTTCTCCTGGAAAAAGTGCATTTATCCCTTTACCTAACCCTTTGACCATTACGTATCACTTCCTTTGCTAATTCTAGATATACATCTGCTCCTCTAGACTTTGGATCATAAATAATAATTGGTTCTCCATGACTAGGAGCTTCACTTAAACGGACATTTCTTGGAATAATTGTTTTAAAAACTTTATCTTGAAAGTATTTTTTTACTTCTTCAATTACTTGAATCCCTAAATTAGTACGTGCATCGAACATCGTTAATAACACACCATCTATTTCTAAATGCTTATTTAAGTGTTTTTGAACAAGTCTTACAGTACTTAATAATTGACTCAAGCCTTCTAAAGCATAAAATTCACATTGAACTGGAATAATGATAGCATCCGAAGCCGTTAAAGAATTTATCGTTAACAATCCTAATGAAGGTGGACAATCAATTATAATATATTCATATTGATCTTTTACTTCTTGTAATGCTTTTTTCAATCGAACTTCTCGTGAAATAGTTGAAACTAATTCAATTTCTGCACCTGCTAATGAAATAGTTGCAGGAACAATATGTAAATTTTCAACCTTTGTTTCTAATATTGTATCTAAAACACTTACATCATCTATTAAAACATCATATATACATTGATTTATTTCACCTTTACTTACCCCAACACCACTTGAAGCATTTCCCTGGGGATCTATATCGACAAGTAAAACTTTCTTACCTAGATATGCAAGACAGGCACTTAAGTTTACTGATGTAGTTGTCTTACCTACGCCACCTTTTTGGTTAGCTATTGCAATAATTCGTCCCACTCTTGCACCCTCTTCCCTTGCTTTTTTATTACACTATACCATTCTACCAAATTTTCTAAGTATTTGGATGTTATTCATATTATAAAAGAAAAAAACTCTCACGTTTTTGTGAGAGTCTAAGTAAAATAGGTAAATTATGATTTCTTTTTAGGAATTCTAACTGTAATTTGATAAAAGTCTTCTGTATCTTCTTCTTCTGTTTTAATATTTATACCACTTTTTGTGACCATAGATAAGGACTGTTTAATCGTATTTAATGCAATCCGAATATCTTTACTCACTGCTTTTCGTCTAGGCTTTGCTGACTTTTTATCTTCCTTAGTTGGAGGGTTTAAAAATTCATCTACTTTTTCTTCTAGTTGTTTTACGTTCCAATGCTGCTCAATCGTCAACTTCATTAAGTTGAGTTGGGCATCTGTGTCTTTCACTTGCATAAGAGATCTAGCATGTCTTTCTGATATTTCTTTTTTCATAATCGCTTCTTGAACTTCTTCAGGCAGCTTTAACAATCTTAGTTTATTTGCAACAGTAGACTGTCCTTTTCCAAGACGTTGTGCTAATGCTTCTTGCGTAAGTTCATGCAATTTCAATAATTTTTGATATGCAACTGCTTCTTCTATTGCCGTTAATTCTTCACGTTGCAAATTTTCTATTAAGGCGATAGAAGCTGTTTCTTTATCACTTAAATTACGAATGATTGCCGGTACTTCAGACCATTCTAGTTTAGTCATTGCTCTAAATCTACGCTCACCAGCAATAATTTCGTATTTTTCATCATCCATCTGACGAATTACAATTGGTTGTATTACACCATGAGTATGAATTGTTCGAGCAAGTTCTTCAATCTTTTCGTCATCAAAAACAGTTCTAGGTTGATATTTATTAGGTACTATGTTTCCTATGGGAACATTTACCACTTCTTCTGAACGACTATGAGTTGGACTAACTATTTCTTCTTGTTCCTCTTGTCGTTGCTTTTCCGAACTCCCAAAAAAACGAGAAAAAGGACTTTTCATCTTTCAAGCACCACCTTTTAGAAACTCTGTACAACTAAATATTCACTATATATTACATTACTACAAATGTTTCACGTGGAACATTCCTCATTAAATAATAGGTGTTTTGTTCGGAATACCTGGTTTTCGAGGGTATCTTTTCGGTGTGCTTTTTATTTTAGAAAAGACATATAACGTTCTTTCACTATTTTCTATTGGCAAGAGAAAGGTATACTCTGCACTTTTATCTGAACCTAATAATTGCAGGGCTTTTTTTGCATCTTTTAATTCATCGGAAGCACTTGTTGCTTTCATTGCTATGAATCTTCCACCTATTTTAACTAGAGGAATACACAATTCTGCTAAAACTGAAAGTCTGGCTACAGCTCTTGCAGTTACAATATCATATTTTTCTCGATATGCACTATTTTGCCCAAACTCTTCTGCACGAGCATGGACAAAATGTACATTAGTCAGTTCTAATTCTTTACTTAAATGAGTTAAAAATTGAATTCGCTTATTTAATGAGTCTACTATAGTAACCTTCAAATCTGGAAAACATATTTTCAATGGGATACTAGGAAACCCAGCTCCCGCTCCAACATCACATACCGAGTAAGAGTCAGAAAAATCTTCAAAGAAAGATGCACTTATGGAATCGTAAAAATGCTTTAAATAAACAGATGGTTCATCTGTAATTGCAGTTAAATTCATTTTTTCGTTCCATTCAACAAGTAGTTCAAAATATTTTCTGAATTGCCCCACTTGTGTAGTAGTTAACTCAATTCCTTTTTCATGAAGGGCTTGTATGAATTGTTCTTCGTTCATGTAGTTCTCCTTATCATTTTAGACTACCCAGTGATTTTCGCTATTTTACCCTGTTCAATATAAATTAGTAAAATAGAAACATCTGCGGGATTTACTCCTGAAATTCTTGTTGCTTGTGCAATTGATAATGGTCTTACTAATTTAAGTTTTTGTCTAGCTTCTGTTGCCAATCCAGAAATTGCATCATAGTCAATTTTATCGGGAATTTTCTTGTCTTCCATTTTTTTAAGTTTTTCTACTTGCTGAAGAGACTTTTCAATATACCCTTCATATTTTACCTGGATTTCAATTTGTTCTTTTTCTTCAATTGTTAACTCAATTTCAGAAGGAGCTAGTTGAGCTACTAAGTCATAGTTCATTTCTGTACGTTTCAAGAGATCTGCTGCACGAATACCATCTTTTAATTCGCTGCCTTCTACACTACGAATTAGTGCTTGTGTTACTTCATTAGGTTTTATCATTAAAGAACGAAGACGTTTTAATTCAACTTCTATTCTTGATTTTTTCTCTAAAAACTTCTCATATCGAGCTTGTGAAACAAGCCCAATTTTATATGCTTTTTCAAGTAAACGTAAATCAGCATTATCATGACGTAACAATAAGCGATATTCCGCTCTAGATGTTAATAAACGATAAGGCTCATTTGTTCCTTTCGTTACAAGATCATCAATTAAGACCCCAATGTAAGCATCTGATCTACTTAATACTATTTCTTCTTTATTTAAAACGCGAAGTCCTGCGTTAATACCTGCCATTAATCCTTGGCCTGCAGCTTCCTCGTAACCAGAAGTTCCATTGATTTGACCTGCTGTATATAGGTTTTTAATCTTTTTCGTTTCAAGTGTTGGCCATAACTGTGTTGGAACCATTGCATCATATTCAATTGCATAACCAGCACGCATCATTTCAGCATTTTCAAGCCCTGGTATAGAGGCAAGCAATTGACGTTGGACATGTTCAGGAAGACTAGTTGAAAGTCCTTGAACATACACTTCACGCGTATTTCTTCCTTCTGGCTCAAGGAAGATCTGATGACGTGGTTTATCACTAAAGCGGACTATTTTATCTTCAATAGATGGACAATATCTTGGTCCAGTCCCTTTTATCATACCTGAATACATAGGTGATAAGTGTAAATTATCATTAATAATCTGATGCGTTTCTCCACTCGTATATGTTAGCCAGCATGGTAGTTGATCCATGATAAACTCAGTTGTTTCAAAACTGAATGCTCTTGGAACATCATCCCCTGGTTGAATTTCGGTTTTACTATAATCCACTGTTTTACTATTAACACGTGGAGGAGTACCTGTTTTAAATCGCACTAAATCAAAACCTAAATCACGAATGCTATCCGCTAATTTAATCGATGGTTGTTGATTGTTTGGACCACTTGAGTATTTCAAGTCTCCAATAATAATTTCACCACGTAGGAATGTACCGGTTGTAATTACCACTGCATCAGCTCTATAAATAGCTCCTACTTGTGTAACAAGTCCGATAATTTTTTCATCTTCTACAAGTAATTCTTCTACAACTGCTTGATGGATTGTTAAATTTTCTTGCTCCTCTAGCAATTTCTTCATTTCATTTTGATATAAAACTTTATCTGCTTGTGCGCGAAGTGCTCGAACGGCAGGGCCTTTTGCAGTATTCAGCATTCTCATTTGAATATGTGTTTTATCTATTACTTTCCCCATGGCACCACCTAATGCGTCAATTTCACGCACAACAATTCCTTTTGCTGGACCTCCGATGGATGGATTACATGGCATAAATGCAATCATATCAAGATTAATTGTTAATACAAGCGTTTTTGCGCCTATTTTAGCTGATGCTAACGCTGCTTCAACGCCTGCATGTCCTGCCCCAACAACAATCACATCGAACTTGCCTGCTTCAAAGTTTGGCATGTTCGTAACTTCCTCTCTTTTTTTTATTTCCCTAAACAAAATTGTGAAAATAATTGGTCAAGTAGACTTTCTTCTACCGTATCGCCCACAATTTCTCCGAGTATTTCCCAAGTTCTTGTCACATCTATTTGAATCATATCAACTGGCACATCAGTTTGTGCTGCTTCAATTGCATCTGTAATCGTTTCTTTCGCTAAATGCAACAATGATATATGACGGGCATTAGATACATACGTTATATCCGAAGATTCAATAGTTCCTTCAAAGAATAAAGAAGCAATTGCTTCTTCTAGTTCATCTATTCCTTCTTCTTGCAATAAAGAAGTCGTAACAATTCGCTTTTCACCTGCTAATTGCTTTATTTCTTCTAGCTCTATTTGCGTTGGTAAATCCGTTTTGTTAATAATAATAATAACATCCATACCTTCAATTGCTTCAAATAATCTACGATCTTCTATTGTAAGCTTTTCAGCATTATTTAAAACAAGTAAAATTAAATCTGCCTCTTTTAAAACTTGTCGAGACTTTTCCACTCCAATTCGTTCCACAATATCTTCTGTTTCCCGAATTCCAGCTGTATCTACTAATTTCAATGGAACTCCGCGTACATTTACATACTCTTCTATTATATCCCTTGTTGTACCAGCAATATCCGTCACAATTGCTTTGTTTTCTTGAATTAAACTATTAAGTAAAGATGATTTACCAACATTTGGTCTTCCTATTATAGCTGTAGAAAGTCCTTCACGTAATATCTTCCCTTGTGATGAAGTAACTAATAATTTTTCAATTTCTTCTTTTACCCACATACCATTTTTAATCATAAGAGGTATGGTCATTTCTTCTACATCATCATATTCTGGATAATCAATATTCACTTCTACTTGTGCTATGGTCTCTAGTAGTGCCTGCCTCAATGTTTTAATAAGTCTAGATAATCGCCCGTCCATTTGTCCTAATGCAACATTCATCGCTTTATCTGTCTTTGCTCTTATTAAGTCCATCACAGCTTCAGCTTGTGATAAATCAATTCTTCCATTTAAAAATGCACGTTTTGTAAACTCACCAGGTTCTGCTAGTCTTGCACCATTTATTAACACAAGCTTCAGAACACGATTAACGGATACAATCCCACCATGACAGTTAATTTCTACTACATCTTCCCTCGTAAAGGTTTTTGGTCCCTTCATCAGAGATAGCATTACTTCTTCTACTATTTCATCTGTCTCCGAATCCACTAAATGTCCATAATGGATTGTATGAGATGCTTGATTGAATAAATTTTTCCCATTTGGTGAATGAAAAATTTGATTTGCAATAGATATTGCATTTGAACCACTAAGTCTGACTATAGCGATTGCACCTTCTCCAAGCGGTGTCGAGATAGCGGCTATTGTGTCGAATTCCATATGTGTCCACCTCCTCGAAAAAAATTACTTATTCACATGTGGATAAGTAAAACGAACATGACTTTCTAACATATAACAATAACATAAAACCACGAAAATCAGAAGTACAGATACTTTTTATAATCATCCCGGTTTTTTAAGAGCAAAGTGGGAAAGAAAAACGGATTTCAGCTTCTAACTAAGCTAAAATCCGTTTAATATTATTTAATTGATTCAATAACCAAGTAACGATTTGGATCTGTTCCAACTGAATAAGTTTCAATATCTAGCCGAGAAGATAAGGCATTGTGAATTATTTTTCTCTCTAACGATGACATTGGCTCTAAGTCTTGTTTTATGCCAGTTCGAACTGCTTTGTCTGCAACGCGTTCTGCCAGTTGTTCCAGCGTTTCTTTTCTGCGCTCACGGTAATTGCCTACATCTAACTTAAGCATTAAATATGAATTGGAATACTTATTAATGACAAGTTGCGTCAAATTTTCTAGTGCATTTAATGTTTGACCACGTTTCCCAATCAATAATGCTGCTTTTTTACTATCTAAATGCAAATAAACATATTTACCTTCTATTTTTTGAGTAATAGATAAATCATCAATATTCATTTGTTTGGCTATGTCATTCATATACTTGGCGGATTCTAGTAACGCTTGATCATTTATACCTTCTTTTTCTTTACTAGTACTAGGCTGAATTTCTGTAATTTCAGTTTCTACCTCTATTTCAGGCTCATTAACAATCTCTTCTTCTAAATCCTCTTCATTTTTTAAAACAGTTACTTGAACAACTGCAGGCTTAACTCCAAATCCTAGAAAACCCTTTTTACCCTCATCTAACACTGTAATGGACACATCTTGTATTGAAACTCCAAGCTTTTCTAGTGCAACAGCTATAGCTTTTTCTTTTGTAGGTGCAGTTTCTGTAATCTGTTTCATTTTTTGGCCCCTCCCGATTTAACAGGTTCAGTTTTTGGTTTATTCCAAGGTTTATAAATGAATAAGTTTTGAATAATAGAGATAATGTTTCCGATAACCCAATATAACGTTAGTGCTGCTGGTAATACGATACCGAATCCGATAATCATGAATGGCATAATGTACATCATCATTTTCATTTGAGGATTATCCATTGCTGGACCGGTGCGTAACACGATTAATTGCATAACACCTGCAAGAACTGCCAAGAAGATACTTGGTTCCGCTAATGTAAATCCAGCAAAATCACCCAAATTAATTTCTGGTGTATTATTCATTCGGCTAATTGCATGATAAAAACCAATTAATATTGGCATTTGAATGAATACTGGTAAACATCCTGCAGCTGGGTTGATTCCTCTTTCTTTATAAAGAGCCATCATTTCTTGCTGATACTTTTGTTGAGTTACTGCATCTTTTGAACTATACTTTTCTTTTAATTTCGCCATCTCTGGTTGTACTTGTTGCATATTTTTAGAGCTTTTTGTTTGTTTAATCATTAATGGTAGTAATACCAACCGTATAATTATAGTCACTGCAATAATACCCAAACCATACGTACCTAATAAATCTTTAAAGTATGTGATTGCTGAAACTAATGGCCAAACAATATATTCATTCCAAAATCCAGTTGATTCTGAATAGATTGGTTCACTAAATTCAGAACAACCAGCTAAAAATGTCGTAACTACTAATAGTAACAACAGTAACGATAATCTTTTTCTCAACCTTCTTCCCCCTATTACTACTTCTGTGTATGTCCATTTTAACTGATCACTTTAAAGAAAGCCTTCTTTAACTTTACTTTTTTATAACTTTTGCTATTTTAAGAACATGTTCAAGACTTTTTTTAGTTTCATGGAAATCTAATTTGGCCGCTGGGTTCCTAGCGATAATAATATAATCCATATTTCGGTATACCTGATCATGAATTTCTAAAAAGGTTTGTCTTATATATCTTTTTATGCGATTACGAACTACAGCATTTCCTACCTTTTTACTGACAGATAAGCCAACACGGTAATAATCTTCTTCTTTTTCTAAGCAATATACAACGAATTGTCTATTCGCTACTGATTTCCCACGTTTAAAAATTGTTTGAAATTCTGCATTCTTTTTTATACGCTGCTTACTATTCATCGATTCACCTGCTCCACCTAATCTTTATAAAAGAAAAAAAAGACCACTGAATGGTCAGTGGACTTATGCTGATAATACTTTTCTTCCTTTTGCTCGACGGGCTGCAATTATGCGGCGACCGTTTTTAGTACTCATACGTGCGCGGAAACCGTGATTTTTAGCACGTTTACGGGTATTTGGTTGGAATGTACGTTTCATCTATATGACACCTCCTGATTGATTATCTTAAAACTTTCTTTAGACAGTCTCCGATATTATATATAAAAACTACTCCATTTGTCAATATTTTTTCAAATTATTTTTCCGAACCAACTTAATAGAGTTATCCACAATCTATTAGTTATTAACAAATTAGCCTGTGACTAAAAAGAATCCAAAAAAAATATCCACATGACTTATCAACATGTTTTGAACATACTAATAACCTGTGGACAACTAGAGTTGTGAATAATCTAACATATGTGGATAAGTCCAAAATCACTTGTAATGCTCTCGTTATTTTGTTAAGATATTTGTGTTTTACTTTTCCAAATGGAAAGAGGCACTAATTCTTATCCACAACTGTTGATAATCTGTGGACAAGTTTTTCCACGTGCATTTATAACCTTTATCCACAACCGGTGGATTTGTGTATATCTTTATTTTTTTACATATTTATTAAGAAATGCGCAAGTGCCTATCTCAGCTACCAAGAGCGCTTTTGTTTGCGCAAGGGCAAGGCTGCTTACGCAAGACAGTTACTATGCAGAAATTTTATATAATTTCTTATATTTTTTAAAAAGGGGATTAGATTATTGGAACATTTAGAAGAACTTTGGGCTAAAGTTCTCTCTGAGGTAGAAAAGAAGACCTCTAAACCGAGTTTTGAAACTTGGTTAAAGTCAACAAAGCTGCTTTCATATAAAGGAGAAACTGTAACGATAGCCGCTCCTAACTCATTTGCAAGAGATTGGCTAGAAAATCATTATGTACACCTAATTGCTGGCATTTTAAGTGAACTTACAGGCAATGAACATCTTATATCTTTTGTTGTACCAAAAAATTTGGATATAAATGAATTTGATATTCCAGTGCCAAAAGTTCGTCCAAATAATGGCGATCAACCTGATTTCTCACCTGGAATGTTAAATTCCAAATATACATTTGATACATTTGTTATTGGCTCTGGAAATCGTTTTGCTCACGCTGCATCACTGGCTGTAGCAGAAGCACCAGCAAAAGCATACAATCCTCTCTTCATATACGGAGGAGTTGGACTTGGTAAAACCCACTTAATGCACGCGATTGGTCATTATGTTCAAGAACACAATCCAAATGCAAAAGTGGTTTATTTATCTTCTGAAAAATTTACGAATGAATTTATTAACTCCATTCGTGATAATAAAACAATTGAATTCCGCAATAAATACCGAAGTATTGATGTTCTCCTAATAGATGATATTCAATTCCTTGCAGGAAAAGAATCAACTCAAGAAGAATTTTTTCATACTTTTAATGCATTACATGAAGAAAATAAACAAATTGTTATTTCAAGTGATCGACAACCAAAAGAAATCCCAACTCTAGAAGATCGTTTACGTTCACGCTTTGAATGGGGATTAATAACAGATATTGCTCCACCTGATTTAGAAACTAGAATTGCTATCCTACGCAAAAAAGCAAGAGCAGACGGGTTAGATATCCCAAACGAAGTCATGGCTTATATTGCAAATCAAATAGATACGAATATTCGGGAATTAGAAGGGGCACTTATCCGTGTTGTGGCTTATTCTTCACTTGTAAATAAAGATATAAATGCAGAATTAGCTGAGGAAGCATTGAAGGATATTATGCCTAATGCAAGACCAAGAATTATTACAATCCTTGATATCCAAAAGGTTGTCGGGGAACATTTCCATATTAGATTAGAAGATTTTACAGCTAAAAGACGTACAAAATCGATTGCATTTCCAAGACAAGTAGCAATGTATCTTTCTCGTGAATTAACAGATTTTTCTCTGCCTAAAATTGGAGAAGAATTTGGAGGTCGCGATCATACAACAGTAATTCATGCTCACGAGAAAATTTCAACGATGTTAAAAGTGGATGCAAATTTACAAGATGATGTAAAACAAATAAAATCTATTCTCGGGCGATAAATGTATTTGTGGATAAGTAGGTAAGTTTACTTGTTGTTTACAAACAACTTATCCACATGTGAATAGTTTAGTCTAAGTAAGGCAAAACTAACTTATCAACATATCCACAAGCCCTAGTACTATATCTACTAATCTTTTAAATAAATAATAATTATATAAGCGAGGTAAAATAATGAAATTTCAAATAATGCGTGATAGTTTATTAGATGGATTAAATGATGTCATGAAAGCAGTAAGTTCTAAAACAACTATTCCAATTTTGACTGGATTAAAATTAGAAGTAACAAATAAAGGTCTTTATATTACAGGTAGTGATTCAGACATAACAATTCAAATATTTATTCCAGTAGAGAAAAATGGAGAACAAATTATTAATATTTCAGAAACTGGTTCAATTATTTTACAAGCCAAATTCTTTAATGAAATTGTACGTAAATTACCAACAAATGAAGTAGAGATTGAAGTAACAAATCAATTTCAAACACATATTCGTTCTGGGAAATCAGAATTTAATCTTATTGGATTAGATGCTTCTGAATATCCATTACTTCCTCAAGTTGAAGAAGAACGTCAATTTTTTATCCCTTCTGATTTATTAAAGGCTATTATTAAAGAAACGGTATTTGCTGTGTCTACTTCAGAAAGTCGCCCAGTCCTAACAGGTGTAAACTGGCAAGTAAAAGATGGTGAACTTCACTGTGTAGCAACGGATAGCCATCGTTTAGCGAAAAGAAAAACAGCTTTGAAAGATTTACCAGAGGAAGAATATAGTGTGGTCATACCTGGGAAAAGTTTAAATGAATTAAATAAAATTTTAGAAGAAACGACATCTGAAGTTGCAATTGTTATGACACAACAACAAATTTTGTTTAAAACAGGTGATGTTTTATTTTATTCAAGATTGTTAGAAGGTAATTACCCAGATACATCACGTTTAATACCAAACGAATATAAAACAACCATCTTAGTAAATGGAAAATCTTTATTACAAGCAATTGATCGCGCATCTTTACTTGCAAGAGAAGAAAGAAATAACGTTGTTCGATTTACAACTATTGGTGATGGTTTTGTAGAAGTGTCTTCTAATTCCCCGGAAATTGGAAATGTAGAAGAACAAATACAAGCCGAAACAATTGAGGGAGAAGAACTTAAAATTTCTTTCAGTGCAAAATATATGATGGATGCTTTAAAAGCAATTGATGGACAAGATGTTAAAATCCTATTTTCTGGGGCAATGAGACCATTCGTCTTAAAATCTGTTCATGATGACTCTATATTGCAATTAATATTGCCAGTAAGAACTTACTGAAATTTTATTTATATATTCAGACTCTTGGGTTTAAAATATTTAGTTTTTGAGATAGTCACTACATGTGGCTATCTTTTTTACTTATTCAACAAAATGGGGTAAAATAAAGGGATAAGAAAATGAGAAGAGGTTTGATTATTTTGAAAGAGATTCAATTGGACTCAGAATATATTACACTTGGTCAGTTATTAAAAATGACAGATGCAATTAGTTCTGGTGGAATGGCAAAATGGTTTTTAAGTGAAAATACTATATATATAAACGGTGAAGTAGACCAGAGAAGAGGGAGAAAACTTCGTCATAATGACGTAGTGAATATTCCGGGATTAGGGAAATTTCAAATGATTGGACTAGAGAACGGGGAGTAATATGTACATTGAGCGATTAGAACTAATAAACTATCGTAATTATGATTCCATTCAATTGGATTTTTCCCCCAAGATTAATGTATTAATTGGTGAAAATGCTCAAGGAAAAACAAACTTAATGGAATCCCTTTATGTACTATCCATGGCAAAATCACATAGAACAGCAAATGATAAAGAATTAATACGTTGGGAAGCAGACTATGGTAAAATAAAAGGTAATATTCAAAGAAAATATGGGCATTTACCTTTGGAGCTAATCTTATCTAAAAAGGGAAAAAAAGCGAAAGTCAATCATCTAGAACAAACAAAACTAAGCAATTATATTGGTCAGTTAAATGTCGTGATGTTTGCACCGGAGGATTTGTATTTAGTAAAAGGAAGTCCTCAAGTTAGAAGGCGATTTCTTGATATGGAAATTGGCCAAATTTCCCCTGTCTATTTACATGATTTACTTCATTTCCAAAAGGTTTTAAAACAAAGAAATTCTATTTTAAAACAACATCAAGGCAAATCTTTCCTAAAAGATGTTATGTTTGATGTTTACACAGAACAATATATAGATGCTGCTGTAAAAGTAATTCGTAAAAGATTTCAGTTTATGGACCTCTTACAAAAATGGGCAGAACCTATTCATTTTGGTATTTCAAGAGGGTTAGAAAAATTGACGGTATCATATCATTCTACTTCGGGTATACAAGCTGATTGGTCAGAAATAACCATGAAAGAATTTCTTGAAAAAAAATTAATAGAAATTCAAAGAAGAGAACTTGATCGAGGGTTAAGTCTAATAGGACCTCATCGTGATGATCTCCATTTTTTTGTAAATGAATACGATGTTCAGACATATGGTTCACAAGGACAGCAGCGAACTACAGCTTTGTCTTTAAAGCTTGCGGAAATTCAGCTTATAAAACAAGAAGTTGGCGAAGCTCCTGTTCTTTTATTGGATGATGTTTTGTCTGAATTAGATGATTATCGACAATCACATTTACTAAATACGATACAAGGTGATGTACAAACATTCGTTACAACAACAAGTGTGAATGGACTAACACATGAAACAATTCAACATGCCAAAATGTTTCATGTGGAACATGGAAATGTAGTAACAACAGATTAAGAAAAGCAGATTTGCCTATCACTGCGTAAGGCAGGCAAATGGGGAATTGCAAGGAAGCAGCTTGCGCTAGACAGTTACTATGCAAAAATCGTATATACTTTCTTATCTTTTAAAAAAGAAAATATGATTACTTCAAAAAATTGGTTATAAAACTGTAAAGATAGAAATACTAAATTTATGAAGATTAAAAGAAATACAGTTTAAATTCATCGTATTGAAGTAATGAAAGAGTGGGTGAGCCAGTTGGCAATGGAAAAAAAAGAGCAAGAATCTTATGATGCTGATCAGATACAAGTATTAGAAGGTCTAGAAGCAGTAAGAAAACGTCCAGGGATGTATATTGGTACTACTAGTTCAAGAGGACTTCACCATCTTGTATGGGAAATCGTAGATAACAGTATTGATGAGGCACTTGCTGGTTATTGCGACCATATTATTGTCACAATTGAAAAAGACAATTGGATTCGTGTAGATGATAATGGACGCGGAATTCCTGTTGATAATCAAGAAAAAATGGGTAAACCTGCTGTTGAAGTTATTATGACTGTTTTACACGCTGGCGGTAAATTTGGCGGCGGTGGTTATAAAGTATCTGGTGGACTCCATGGTGTTGGTGCTTCCGTTGTAAATGCCCTTTCGGAGTTTACAGAAGTATATGTTAAACGCGATGGGAAAATGCATTGCATTAAATTTGAACGTGGAGATGTTAGTGCTCCATTATCAATTATTGGTGAAGCTGAAGATACAGGAACAACAATAAGATTTAAAGCAGACACAGAAATTTTTACAGAAACAAATGTATATGAATTTGATATATTAGAACACCGTGTGCGTGAATTAGCTTATTTAAATCGTGGACTATCTCTTACACTTGCAGATGAACGTGAAGGGCAAGAAAAATCCGTAAAATATTTTTACGAAGGCGGAATAAAGTCATACGTAGAAGATTTAAATAAAAATAAAGAACCTATCACGGAAGAGGCTATATTTGTAGAAGGTAATAAAGATGGGATCTCAATCGAAATTGCTATGCAATATAACGGGGGATATGCTTCTAATATTTTATCATTTGCAAATAATATTAATACGTATGAAGGCGGAACACATGAGTCTGGATTCAAAACAGCACTTACTCGTGAAATAAATGACTATGCTCGAAAAAATGGTTTATTAAAAGAAGCCGATACAAATTTAACTGGGGACGATGTACGAGAAGGATTAACAGCAATTGTTTCGATCAAACATCCTAATCCTCAATTTGAAGGACAAACGAAAACAAAGCTTGGTAACTCAGAAGTAAGTATGATTACAAATAGTCTGTTTTCAGAGGGATTTGACCGATTTTTATTAGAAAACCCTACAATAGCCCGTCAAGTAGTAGACAAGGGATTAATGGCTTTTCGTGCTCGCGTTGCTGCTAAAAAAGCTCGTGAACTCACACGTAGAAAGTCAGCACTAGAAGTTTCTAGTCTTCCAGGTAAATTAGCAGATTGTTCATCTCGAGTTCCTGCAGACAGTGAACTTTACATAGTAGAAGGTGACTCAGCAGGTGGTTCAGCAAAATCAGGGCGTGATCGTCACTTCCAAGCTATTCTCCCATTACGTGGGAAAATATTAAACGTGGAAAAGGCAAGATTAGATCGAATTTTAGGAAATACAGAAATTCGCACAATGATTACTGCGCTAGGAACTGGTATTGGAGAAGAATTTACTTTAGAGAAAGCTCGTTATCATAAAATTATTATCATGACAGATGCGGATGTTGATGGTGCACATATTCGAACTTTACTATTAACATTTTTCTTCCGTTTCATGAGACCACTAATCGAAGCAGGCTATGTGTATGCTGCTCAACCACCATTATTCCAAGTGAAACAAGGGAAACATGTTGAATATTGCTATAACGATGAGCAACTAAAAGAGATTATAGAACGATTACCGAAAACATCTAAACCAATTATTCAACGATATAAAGGACTAGGAGAAATGGATGCAACCCAACTGTGGGATACTACAATGGATCCAGATGTTCGTACTTTACTTCAAATTAACTTAGATAATGCGATGGAAGCAGACGCAGTGTTTGAACAGCTAATGGGTGAGGAAGTAGAACCTAGACGTAGATTTATCGAAGAAAATGCAGTGTATGTAAAAAACTTAGATATATAAGAATGTGTGTGACTGGAGGTCTTTAGAATGTCAGATATATCGAATAAAGGCGTTAGAGGGATTAATATTAGTCAAGAAATGAGAACGTCATTTCTTGACTACGCAATGAGTGTAATTGTATCCCGTGCATTGCCAGATGTTCGTGATGGGCTAAAGCCTGTGCATCGTCGAATTTTGTATGGTATGCAAGAACTAGGAAATACCCCTGATAAACCTCATAAAAAATCAGCCCGTATTGTTGGTGATGTAATGGGGAAATACCATCCACATGGTGACTCCTCTATTTATGAGGCCATGGTTCGTATGGCGCAAGATTTTAGTTATCGTTATATGTTAGTAGATGGTCATGGTAACTTTGGTTCTGTAGATGGTGACGGAGCGGCTGCTATGCGTTATACAGAATCTCGGATGTCTAAAATTGCGTTAGAGATGCTGCGCGATATTAACAAAAATACAATAGATTATAAAGACAACTATGATGGACAAGAAAAAGAGCCAGTTGTTTTACCGAGTAGATATCCAAACTTACTAGTAAATGGAGCTTCAGGTATAGCAGTTGGGATGGCGACTAATATACCTTCGCATAACTTAGGGGAAGTAATTGATGGAGTTTTAGCCTTATCTGAAAACCCAGCAATTACAATTGAAGAATTGACGACTATTATTCCTGGTCCTGATTTTCCTACTGGAGGAATTATCTTAGGTCGTAGTGGTATTCGCCGTGCTTATGAAACAGGTAGAGGATCTATTTTAATACGGGCTAAAGTTGAAATGGAACAAAAAGCTAGTGGTAAAGAAGTAATTATTGTGAGAGAATTACCTTACCAAGTAAACAAAGCTCGTTTAATCGAGAAAATTGCCGAATTAGTACGTGATAAAAAAATAGATGGTATTACTCACTTAGCTGATGAATCAGACCGTAATGGTATGAGGATTGTTATAGAAGTAAGAAAAGATGCAAATTCACATGTCCTATTAAATAATTTATATAAACAAACTGCACTTCAATCAAGCTTTGGTGTGAATATGCTAGCACTAGTAGACAATCAACCAAAAGTTTTAAACATAAAAGAAATGCTTTATCATTATTTAGAGCATCAAAAAGTTGTAATTCGTCGTCGTACTGAATTTGAATTGAAGAAAGCAGAAGACCGCGCTCATATTTTAGAAGGCTTGCGAATCGCATTAGATCATATTGATGAAATCATTAAACTTATTCGTGGATCTCAAACAGGAGAAGAAGCTAAAAATGGGTTGATGGATAGATTCCAATTATCTGAGCGACAAGCTCAAGCAATTTTAGATATGCGTTTGCAACGTTTGACAGGTTTAGAACGTGATAAAATTGAAGAAGAGTACAAAGCATTAGTTAAGTTGATGGAAGACTTGAGATTCATTTTAGCAAATGAATACAGAGTTATTGAAATTATTCGTGAAGAAATTTTAGAAATCAAAAATCGCTATGCAGATAAACGTCGTACTGAAATTGTTGCTGGTGGAGCAGAAGTACTAGAGGATGAAGATTTAATTCCGGTAGAAAACTCTGTACTTACATTAACAAATAAAGGGTATATTAAACGTTTACCAGCGAATACGTATAAGAGTCAAAAACGTGGTGGTCGTGGCGTACAAGGAATGGGCACAAATGAAAATGACTTTGTTGAACATCTCTTGTATACATCTACACACGATACAATTCTATTCTTTACGAACAAAGGAAAAGTATACCGTGCACGAGGATTTGAAATTCCCGAATATGGACGTACTGCAAAAGGATTGCCGATTATTAACTTGTTAGGAATAGATAAAGATGAACAAGTTACGGCAATGATCCCGATGGCTTCATTTGAAGAGGATAGTTACTTTATCTTTACAACGAGCCTTGGAGTGACAAAACGTACTCCGGTATCAGGTTTTGCACATATTCGAGCAAATGGTCTAATTGCTATCTCCTTACGTGAAGAAGATGAACTAATTGCTGTTCGTCTTACAGATGGGAAAAAGCAAATAATCATAGGAACACGCCAAGGGAAATTAGTTCGATTTGAAGAAACGGATATTCGTTCAATGGGTAGAACAGCCGGTGGAGTTAGAGGTATTCGTCTAAAAGAAGATGATTACGTTGTGGGAATGGAAATAATAGAACCCGACCAAGAAATATTAGTTGTTACTGAAAATGGTTATGGTAAACGTACACCTGAGTCAGAATATCGTTTACAAAGTCGTGGTGGTATGGGTGTTAAAACGTGTCAAATCACAGAAAAAAATGGACCTTTAAGTGCTGTGAAAGCAGTGAGTGGTACAGAAGATTTAATGTTAATTACGATAAATGGAATGCTGATCCGTATGGATGTAAATGATATATCCATTACAGGTAGAAGTACTCAAGGTGTTAGATTGATGAGATTAGCAGCAGATGAGCTAATTGCAACTGTAGCTAAAGTAGAAAAAGAAGATGACGAAGAAGATATTGAAGTTGAAACAGAAGGTGAAACTTCTATTGATGAAGTAGAAGAAAATACTACAGAAGATTCTAACAAATAAAATAAAGTCATTCTCAAACATTCAAACTGTTTGGGAGTGACTTTTTTTCATTTCCTTCATTCTGAAAACTTAGTATAATGAGGAAAAACAATGGGAGGAGTAATACTTTGGGATATATCTTAGAAAACTTAGAAGAATTAAAACTGGGCAGTGTAATTGCAGAAGATATTCTCGTAAACACAAAAACACCTATTATTCGTAAAGGTACTAAAGTTACTAGAGAACATATTCAAGTATTAAAAGCCTTCAATATACTAAAAGTGTCCATAGCTTTTGAAAACACAAAAACAAACAATGAAAAAACAGATTTGAGTAAAAAAGAAGTTATACAAGGTACAGAGACTAATTTTATTAACTTATATATAGATGCGGTCAATAATTATCAAAAGGAATTTTCCTCTTGGGAAGCAGGGATGAATGTAGACGTAGCGAAACTACGCATGATCATTATGCCTTTAGTAGAAAGAGTATCTAAAGAAAAACAGGTTATATTAAAGTTGAATGGATATTCCGCAATAGAAAAGTATGTTTCTCACCATTCTATTGCGGTTGGCATTATTTCCGGAATGCTAGCACAAAAATTAGGATATCCAATTGGACAAGTCATTCAATCAGCAACTGCAGGATTAATGGCGGATAGTGGAATGGCTAAAGTAAACACAAAAATTAGAAATAAAAAGTCACTTTTGACAGAAGATGAGTATTCCGAAATTAAGAAACATACTATTCATAGCTTTCAAATGATTAAAGATAGTTCACTTTTAAAACCTGAAATGAAACTCGCAATTTTCCAACATCATGAACGATTAGATGGTAGTGGTTACCCTAAAGGAGAAAAGATGGGGAAAATATCAATTTTCTCTCAAATAATTGCAGTCGCTGATGTTTTTCATGCAATGACATCAGAACGAATCTATCGTGCAAAAGGCTCTATATTTAAAGTTTTGGAGATGATTAAAGAGGAAGAGTTTGGAAAATACAATATCGAAGTGGTAAATGCATTAATTTCTTTAGTAGGAGTATTACCTATTTCAACGCGTGTTCTATTATCAAACGGAGAAGTAGGGGAAGTTGTATTTTTACATAGAGATTCACCAATGAGACCAATGATTAGAATACTAGAATCGAACCAAATAATCGACTTATCAGCTAATAGATCTTTCAATATAGAACGTATCGTGCAATAAATCCTAGAAACCCTTTCTTACTTTTACTATTGTAAGAAAGGGTTTTTATATTTTATTAAATAAATTATTGACATATTGATTGGGAATTGATATTATATAGAAGTCGTCAAAACAAAACGGCAAAATGAACATTGAAAACTGAACATGCAAAACGTTAAGAAATACAGCTTATTGACTAACTTCGGTTAGCTCGATAGCAAAACATTTTTGACATCATTTAATGATGATGCCAGCAAAACAAAATGAGCTTTTAAACTAGTTCTAATTTGTTGAGTTTTATACTCAACTATTATGGAGAGTTTGATCCTGGCTCAGGACGAACGCTGGCGGCATGCCTAATACATGCAAGTCGAGCGAATGATGAAGAAGCTTGCTTCTT
>NZ_QKZI01000007.1 GCF_003254155.1 Psychrobacillus insolitus
AAGAAGCAAGCTTCTTCATCATTCGCTCGACTTGCATGTATTAGGCATGCCGCCAGCGTTCGTCCTGAGCCAGGATCAAACTCTCCATAATAGTTGAGTATAAAACTCAACAAATTAGAACTAGTTTAAAAGCTCATTTTGTTTTGCTGGCATCATCATTAAATGATGTCAAAAATGTTTTGCTATCGAGCTAACCGAAGTCAGTCAATAAGCTGTATTTCTTAACGTTTTGCATGTTCAGTTTTCAATGTTCATTTTGTTTTTTTACTAAGTCGTTTTTTGCGACTTCTCTAATTTATCACCTTGTTGGTGAAGAGTCAAGAAGTTTTTTAAAATACTTTTTTAGCATTTATTTTTCGTGTCGTTCTTGACGACGTTTATTATTATAAAACAGTTTCAGTATAAATGTCAACAATAAAAACGAACTTTTTAAAAGTTCGTTTTTATTATTGATCTATTATCGCTCTACTTTATAGTATCTATGCATGATTTCATTACTTTTCGTATGTTTTTTTTCAATAAGAATTAAACCTCTTTCAACAAGAAATTCAATGAAGACTTCTAAATCCACGGAGTAATTTTTAAGCTCTTCTTGCTCATGGATCTCTTGTATCGTCCAAAACTCTTTTGTCGAAAGTACTTCTACAATATGTTGAGCGCCCTCTTTTATTCTCGAATGAATAAGAAATTCACTAGCTAAAAACAAAAGCTCTAATCGTTTCTCCAATGTTTCTTCACTCGAAACAATCTCATCATACAGTTTATATATAGAAGGATCTACTTGTTTTACTTGTTTCCAAACCATTACCTCTGGATGCATTCCATTTTGCAATACCGCCAGTCGCGCTAAATGGTGCAAAGATTCTACAACATGGCTATAAGCGTCTAGATAATTCAATTGTTCAAAAAACAACTTGCCTTCTAAATATCTACGAGTTAGCTTTGAAAATTCAATTCCCATTCTTATTTTTCTTCCATTGACAGGAAAGTCATCCAATTCCTTTTTTAGTTGCTCAATAAATTCATTTCGATCAAATACTACTCTTCCATTTATTAACCAATCTACTAATTTAGGATTCGTACCTAACGTTAACCATTTTCTAAGTTGCTTCTCCGTAATGATATGTAATGCAGCTTTCTTATCATGAAAAGTATAATGTTTTGTAAATACCGGTTGTTCAGCTTCTTTAGTCAGAATAAACAAGATGGAATCAAATGTATCTGTACTTGGGCTTACTTCTGCTCTTTTTTCTACTAATATGATTCCAAGTGTATTTGGTTGACTAGCTCTTTCTTGATAAATAGGTCTCAACAATGCTTCCAAAATTGCGCCTCCTTTACTTCCTCACTATAGACTTTCGACAACTTATTAGTTTTTCCTTCTATAACTATATAAAAATATTACTTCCATTTGAAATATGATATAGTGGATTTAGAAATTAGGAGGTAAAGTAATGAAACCCTATAAAAACAAAATAAATAGAATACGTTCCTTTGCATTAGGACTCATATTCTTCGGATTCATCATTATGTATGGTGCTATCTTCTTTAGAGAAAACGCAATTTTAGTAACTATTTTCATGACACTTGGACTACTATCTATTTTGGCGAGTACTGGTGTATACCTTTGGATTGGTTTACTTTCTACTAAAGCTGTACAAGTTGTTTGTCCGAATTGTGGGAAGCACACAAAAGTATTAGGACGAGTTGATATGTGTATGTATTGTAAAGAACCTTTAACGCTTGATCCTTCACTTGAAGGGCAAGAGTTTGATCAATCATTAAATAGAAAGAGATAACCGGACACCTTGCTTTTAGCAAGGTGTTTTAATTTGTTAAATATTATATACTAGAAAGAAAAATTAGAGGAGGTCGCTTTTGTGTTAATAGTGTCTTTAATAGAGCGACTAGCAATTATTACTACAATCGCCTTTATATTGACTCGCTTTAAGTTTTTTCGTAAACTATTCGACTATCATACAAAGATGTCTACAAAACAGCGAATCACTCTAACTTTAGTTTTTGGATTATTTGGAATTGTGGGGACCTATACAGGTATAGTCATCAATCCACTAGAAGGTTCGGAAGAGAGATGGTCTAGTAGTTTAACTCATGATGAAGCACTTGCAAACTCCAGGGTACTAGGAATTGTAGTTGGCGGATTACTTGGCGGCTTTAGAATTGGATTCGGTGCTGGATTAATCGCAGGTGTTCATCGTTTTTTCCTTGGAGGATTTACCGCTGTAGCTTGTGGATTTGCAACATTAGTTGCTGGATTTATTGCTGGAATAATCGGACACAAACTTCGTAAGCAAACATTTATCTCCCCGTGGATAGCACTAATTGTAGGTATTGTTACAGAGTCTATTCAAATGGGGCTCATCTTACTAATAGCAGATCCATATTCACAATCCTCGGCACTTGTTCAAAATATTATGCTCCCGATGGTAGTGACAAATGGTGTAGGTTCCGCTTTATTTATACTAATTATAAGAAGTGTGCTAAAAGACGATGATCAAACAGAAGCAAATGGTGCCCAAAAAGCATTAAAAATTGCTGAATCGACTTTAGATCATTTGAGAGGCGGACTTTCTTATACATCCGCGCAAAATGTATGCGAAATTATCTATTCAAAAACTTCTACCCTTGCAGTTTCAATGACCAATAAAGACACGATACTTGCACATATTGGAGCTGAAAGTAATCACCATAAAGCTGGCAGTCCTATCCAAACTGAGTCTACAAAGAAAGTTATAAATTCCGGAAAAATGCTAACAATCGGAAAAGAAGAGATATTATGTAGTGAAACGAACTGCTCTCTTGGTGCAGCTATTATGGCACCAATCAAAATCCAAAATGAGACAGTTGCAACTTTAAAGATATATGTACAGAATGAAAATCTAGTGACACCGGCTTTAGTGGAATTAGTACAGGGATTGAGCGGGTTATTTAGTCATCAGTTAGAGTTATCTGAACTTGAACAATTACAAGAACTTGCAAAAGAAGCGGAAATTAAAGCACTTCAAGCACAAGTTAATCCCCACTTCTTATTTAATGCAATGAATACAATTGTTTCCTTAATTAGAACAAACCCTGACCGAGCACGAACGTTACTAGTTTCGCTAGCTAAATTTATTCGTCAAAATGTAGAAAACTCTTCGGATAGCTTAGTACCACTTCATAAGGAAGTAGAACTTATTCGTTATTATTTATTAATAGAAGAAGCGAGATTTGGCGATCGTATTCAAGTAAAATATTCCATTGATCCAAACACGTTAGATATTTCAATCCCGCCTATGGGAATTCTGACATTAGTACAAAATTCATTTAAACATGGCTTGCAAAAAGTAAAAGAGAATGGCGTTATTGAAATTTCTATTAAAGATGAAGGTCATTTCATTACTATTTCTGTACTAGACAATGGGATAGGAATAGATGCTTCAAGAAAGTCATCCCTCCTCCACGATAAAGTCGAATCTGAAGACGGTACTGGTATCGGTCTATATAATTTACATGAAAGACTAAAAAAAATGATTCATCATTCGGATGGTCTTCATATTGAAAGTGATAAAAATGGAACAGTAATTTCTTTCATTATTCCAAAAACAATACATAAATTAGAGGTGAAAGAGTTCTCATGACATACAAAACAATCATTATAGATGACGAACGATATAGCCGGGAAGAGCTAGCCTTTTTACTTTCAAGTTATAAAGAAATAGAAATCATCGGTGAGGCAGATTCAGCAGAAACGGGACTGAAGATTGTAGCGAAAGATGAACCTGATATTGTATTTGTTGATATAGAAATGACTGGGTTAAACGGAATTGAGTTTGCGAAAATTACAAGTCAAATGAAAAAACCGCCGATCATCATCTTTGCAACTGCTTTTCCAAATTATGCACTAGATGCTTTTAATGCAAATGCAACAGATTATTTATTGAAACCATTTGAAGAAAAGCGCTTGAAAGAAACCATTGATCGTATTAAATCACTAACTAAACAACCAATTCAACCGCAAACGACACTGAGGTTAGCCGTTCACGTGGACGAACGAATTATTTATATTGAACCGAGCTCTATTTTATATGTATCGCGGAATGATCGCGATACTGTAATTCGAACATTAAAAGGAGAGTTCATTTCTAAACATACATTAAAAGAATTAGAAGAAAAGTTAACAGGCCATCATTTTTTCCGAACACATAAAAGTTTTTTAGTAAATACACACCAAATTATCGAGGTATCTACATGGAGCTCAAGCATCTATCATGTACGTTTAAATGGTATATCTGAACAAATCCCTTTAAGTCGAAACTATGTAAAAGAGCTTCGAGACATACTAGAAATGTAAGCTAAAAAAAATCGTACACCCTGTTTCAAAGTTGATTAAAATAAAAGTCAATATAAAAAAACCGAGCGTATTCACTACGCTCGGTTTTCTTATTGAACTTTTGTTGCTTGCTCTTTACAAGTTGGGCAAGTCCCGTAAATTTCCATACGGTGTGAAGTAACATCATATCCTGTTAGATGAGAAGCTAAATGCTCTACTTCATCTAGTCCCGGATAGTGGAAATCTACTATTTTACCGCATGCGTTACAGATCATATGATAATGATCATTCGTGATGAAATCGAATCGGCTTGATTTATCGCCATAATTTAGTTCTTTTACAAGACCTGCTTCTCTAAACACACGTAAATTATTATAAACAGTTGCTACACTCATGCTCGGGAATTTACTTTCAAGCGCTTTATATATATCGTCAGCAGTTGGATGTGACATAGTTTGAATAATAAATTCCAATATCGCATGGCGTTGCGGTGTAATTCGGACACCTGTAGACTTTAATGTATCTAAAGCATCTCTTAAATGTACTTCCGTCATCGCAATGCACCTCTTCTCATACTTATTCTTTATTTGTAATTAGTATAAGTAAGAATTGAGCCGACTGTCAAATTTTTAAAGCTTATTTCATTATAAATCCTTTAATAGCCTTTTTCTAAAACGATTATGTTGTCTAATTCTTTATTTCCATTCAACCACAAGGCTAAGTTATTCGAGAAAATTTCAAGAGCTCTTACTAAGTATTGTGAAGAGTGACTGGATATATGAGGTGAAATAATTACATTGTCCATTTCCCAAAATGGGTGATCCTGACCTAATGGTTCATTTTCAAACACATCTAATACTGCATAGGCAATATATTCTTTTTGCATCGCTTGAAGAATATCTGTTTCTTTCACGACATCTCCTCTACCATAATTCATAAAGATAGCGCTTGGTTTCATAGACTTGAAGTGTTCATATGTTAGTAGCCCTTTTGTTTCTTCTGTACTTGGTAGAATAGAGATGACGATATCCGCTAACGGAAGTACATCCGCAATTTGCTCAAAAGATGTCATTTCATCCATATATGGTGCTGCATGGCCACTTCGATTGCAACCAATAGTTTTAACACCAAAAGCCTGCAATATTCTTCCCACTTCTCCGCCAATTGCTCCAGGTCCTATAATTAATGCTGTTGACCCATGTAACTCAAAAGATTGTACTCTTCTAAACCAAACTTTTTGCTTTTGATTTTCTGCTACTAGTGGAAGGCATTTTTTTATGGAAAGAATATGCGCTATTATTGACTCCGCCATTGGTATTTTGTGAATCCCTCGTACATTGGTAACGACAATATCTCTTGCCGCTATTTCTTTTAACGGCATTTTCTCTAGTCCAGCTGATGCCACCATAATCCATTTTAACAGCTTGACTGTTTCAAGATGAGACAATTCGATGTCTTCACCATATGTAACGAAGATATCCGCCGACTTTAACTCGTTCTCGTCTAGTCCTTTATGAAATATAAATTCAACTTCTGGAAACTCTTCTAGTAAATTAGCTTGTTGTTCCGGTTTAGGTAAAAAAGAAAATAATATTTTCATTAGTTAATCCTCATGGTTCGTTAATTTTTTCAATGTTTCAATTGCTTCATCAACATGTCCATCAACTTTCACTTTTCTCCATTCTTTCACAACTGTCCCTGTAGGATCGATTAAGAAAGTAGAACGTTCAATCCCCATATACTCTTTTCCAAACATCTTTTTAAGCTTCCAAACACCGTATTTTTCAGAAACTTCATGCGTTTCATCTACTAATAGTGAAAAAGGCAATCCATGTTTTGTGATAAATTTTGTATGCATTTTTTCATCATCGCCACTTACCCCTAATATCACCGCATTTAACTCATTAAAAGTATCATGGTTATCTCGGAAATCACATGCTTCTGTTGTACATCCTGGAGTGGAATCCTTTGGATAGAAATATAAAACAACATATTTCTTCCCAGCAAAATCTTCTAGTGAAACTAATTCTCCCAATTCGTTTTTTAATGAAAACTTAGGTGCAATCATACCTTCTAGTGTATTCATAAATTACCTCCTCCTTGTATATCTCTATCGTACCGAATAGATACAATAGATACAATTTCTTTCGCCTTTTTATCTTTTTATGTCTACAATAGATATAGATTACACAAGTGGAGGGTTTATAAATGTTACATACAATATCAGAGGAAATACAAAAAGAAGCAATCGAACATATAGTAGGTGGGGTAAACAGTCCATCTCGTTCTTATAAAGCGGTTGGTGGAGGAGCTCCAACAGTTATGGACAGAGCAGAAGGTGCTTACTTTTATGATGTCGACGGAAATAAATACATCGATTACCTAGCAGCTTATGGCCCGATTATTACAGGTCATGCACATCCACATATTACAGAAGCCATTACAAAAGCAGCTCAATCAGGGTTACTATATGGTACTCCAACAAGACATGAAGTAACATTTGCAAAAATGTTAAAAGATGCAATTCCTTCTATGGATAAAGTTCGTTTTGTAAACTCGGGGACAGAAGCTGTTATGACAACAGTTCGTGTTGCTCGTGCCTATACAGGCCGAACAAAAATCATGAAGTTTGCGGGATGTTATCATGGACACTTCGATACAGTATTAGTCGCTGCTGGATCAGGACCCGCTACACTTGGAACACCCGATTCTGCTGGTGTACCTAAAACAATTGCCGAAGAAGTTATTACAATTCCATTCAACAACCCAAAAGCATATGAAGATGCAATGGAAAAATGGGGAGAAGAATTAGCATGTATATTAGTTGAGCCAATCGTAGGTAACTTTGGAATGGTTGAACCAAACGAAGGATTCTTGTCACTTGTTCACAAAATTGCAAAAGACAAAGGTGCTTTAATTATTTACGATGAAGTCATCACAGCATTCCGCTTCCATTATGGTGCTGCATCTACTATGTTAGACCAAACTCCTGACTTAACTGCACTAGGTAAAATTATTGGTGGTGGACTTCCTATTGGAGCATATGGTGGTAAAAAAGAAATCATGGAACAAGTGGCTCCACTAGGTCCTGCATATCAAGCGGGAACCATGGCAGGTAATCCAGCGTCAATGCAAGCAGGGATTGCTTGTTTAGAAGTACTACAACAACCTGGAGTTTATGAAGAACTCGACCGACTAGGAAAAATTCTAGAAGCCGGTATTTTAGAAGCCGCTAAAAGACATAGTATTACAATCACGATAAATCGTATTAAAGGTGCCCTTTCCGTTTATTTCACGGATGTCAAAGTAGAAAACTACGAACAAGCTGAGGCTACGGACGGAGTATTATTCGGTAAATTCTTCAAACTCATGTTAGATCAAGGTATCAATCTTGCTCCCTCTAAGTACGAAGCTTGGTTTATTACCATTGCACATACAGAGCAAGATATACAAGATACACTTACTGTTGTGGATAATGTTTTTGCTCAGTTATATAATGAATAAATTAAAATGCGATGAAAGGACGAAGGTTAATTGAAATTAGGTGCTCGTATTATCAAAACAGGAGTAGCAATCGTTTTCGCACTCTTCATCGCAGATATACTTAGTCTACCGTCTCCAGTGTTTGCTGGAATCGCTGCAATATTTGCAATCCAACCATCTATTTATAGATCTTATTTGACCGTAGTCGAACAAATACAATCCAACATAATTGGAGCGATAATTGCCGTTGCCTTTTCTTTAGTTTTCGGCAACCACTATATTGCTGTAGGTTTTGCAGCAATTGTTGCTATTACTATTATGTTGAAGTTTAAATTGGAAAAAACGATTTCTTTAGCACTTGTAACAGTTATTGCAATCATGGAAGTTCAAGGTGATGAATTTATCACTTTTGCGCTCATCCGATTTGCGACTGTTCTAGTTGGTGTCATTGCTGCATTTGTTGTGAATTTAGTTTTTGTTCCACCAAAATATGAAGCGAAATTATTCAATGCCATTCACTTTACGCAGGATGAAATCATTCGCTGGATACGTATTGCCGTAAGAAATGCCTCTGACCATGGTTCAACTAAGCATGCTATTGATCAAATGAAAGATCGACTTATTCGAATTGATCAATTATATTTGTTCTTTAATGAAGAACGTGGATACACCAAAAAAGCGATTCATATTAAAGGAAGAAAACTTGTTGTATATCGTGAGCTTATATCTGCATCCTATAAAAGTTTAGATACTTTAAAAAGGCTTCATCTTCACGAGAATGAGTTTATACAACTTCCTGATCATTTTAAAATGATGATTAAAGAACGTTTAGATGCTCTCTTAACCTATCATGAACAGCTACATTTAAAGTTCATTGGTAAATTAAAACCCGAGCATACGGAATGGAATGAAAATGAAGCTTTAGTACAGAGACAAGAAGTAATGGATATATTCGTTCATCAAATCACAATCACAAAAGAAGAAGAAGAATTTTCATCTTACCATCTGCTCCACTTATTATCTTCTATTTTAGAGTATGAGGAGCAGCTAGAGCATTTAGAAATGCTAATTACTTCTTATCAAACTTTCCACGGCCAAGAATTAACCGTGGAAATAGAAGAAACACCATTTTGAGAAAAGCGCCTTTTTTCTATATGAACTTTACGGGCCGCTTTGGACAAAATTTATTTTAATAGAATGAACGAGAGGAGCTATGTCACGTAGCTCCTCTCGTTTTCGGTCATCCTATAACGATTGTTTGTCTGTTGCTCCCCTAAAACATTGAAGGAAAAAGGGCAAAAACTTTTGGGAATAAAAGAGGAGTCCCTTTTCTATCTAATGACCAGAAGAGGACAGTACTGAGTTCCACGCAAACCCTCCCAGTTCCACACAAATCCTCTAAAATCACTAAAAAACGTGCCTACCTAAATTTCTAGGTGGCACGTTTTTAAATTACTTTATTATGATCCTAATTGTTGAATTTGAAATAAGTTATAATACGTACCATCTTTTTGCTGCATTAGTTCATGATGTGTTCCCATTTCCTTCAACTTACCATGGTCGATTACAAAGATTTTATCTGCATGTGTAATCGTAGAAAGTCTATGAGCCACTATAATAGTTGTTCGATTTGATGCTAATTTTTCCAGTGAATCTTGTATCAATGATTCACTCTCCAAATCTAATGCTGAAGTTGCTTCATCTAGAACTAAAATTGTAGGGTTCTTTAAAAATACACGTGCAATCGCCACACGCTGCTTTTGACCTCCAGAAAGTTTTACTCCTCTTTCGCCAACTTTTGTATCATACCCTTCAGGTAGTTCCATGATAAATTCATGTGCATTTGCAGCTTTTGCAGCAGCGAATACCTCTTCATCAGTAGCATCAGGATTCCCCATTAATATATTCGATTTCACTGAATCACTAAACAAAATATTATCCTGTAGCACTAAACCAACTTGTTTGCGTAAAGATTCTATTGTTACATCTCTAACATCTTGTCCATCAACTAGAACACTTCCGCCTGTAACATCATAAAACCTTGGAATTAGACTGATGATAGTGGATTTCCCACCACCACTCATCCCTACAAATGCAACGGTCTCTCCTGCATTAATATGGAGGTTCACATTATTTAATATAGTATTCCCATCTTTATCATATTGGAATGAGACATTTGAAAACGTAACATCGCCTTTAGAATTCTCTAATTTCGTAGCCCCTTCTTTATCTACTATGTCATATTCCTCATCCATCAATTCAAATACACGGTCCATAGATGCAAATGACTGTGTAAGTGTCGTAGAAGAGTTCACAAGACGACGCAGTGGACTATACAAACGTTCAATATACGCTACAAATGCAGCCATTGTCCCAACAGATAATCTTCCGTTTATCGCCTCATAACCAGCATATGCAATAACAAGCAATGGAGCAATATCTGTAATTGTATTGACCACTGCAAAAGCTTTCGCATTCCAAATAGTTTGGTCTACCGCTTTATCTAAAAATTCCCCATTTGCTTTATCAAATAATTTCTGTTCATGCTTTTCTAAAGTAAATGTCTTAATAATACTCATACCTTGAACGCGTTCATGTAAATAGCTTTGGACTCCTGCAAGTGCTTGCGATCTTTTTCTTGTTAAATCACGAAGTCTTCCAAAAAAGTACTTCACACTAAATGCATAGAAAGGAAACGCTATGAGCGCTACAATTGTTAGTTTCACATTCAACATTAGCATAATACCAATAGCGATTAAAATAGTCGCTAAATCTAGCCAAACGTTCATAAGCCCAATCATCACGAAGTTTTTCGTTTGTTCCACATCATTGATAACTCGGGAAATTACTTCTCCAGCACGGGAATTCGAATAATACTTTAAACCTAGCTTTTGAAGGTGACTATACATTTTTTGGCGTATGTCAAACAAGATTTTATTGCTCACTAATTGAGCTAAATACTGCCTATAGTACTCAATAGGTGGACGAATAATTAAAAAGACTATTACAGTTCCTCCAAGCCAATAAAATAATTGCTCTATCTTTTGTTCATTTGTTAATGCATCCGCTCCAATAATATCGTCTATAACAATTTTGATCAGTAGCGGGATGAATAACGGGATAGCAAATTTGACAACACCTATAATAATCGTTAAAAATATTTGGAAATTATAAGGCTTTACAAATTGCATATAGCGCTTCATCGAACTCATATAAAAACTTCCTTTCTACAACTGGAAAAACCTGTTGCATATTCAACAGGTTTTCCCTCTACTCATTTAACTGTTTATGAAAATGATACCTGCTTGTCCATGCTTCGATAAAGTCTGGAGCAAATGGACCTCTTCTTTGTTTGATCCAAGAGAGAAGCTTTTCTAAATTATTATTTAGAATAATATCTATTTCATTCGGATAATTCATTTCTTTTTTATGTTGTTCATATTCATCTTCATCTAAAATAGTGTAAGTCATGTCTGGAAAAACCTTCACATCAAGATCATAATCAATATATTTTAGTCTTTGTTTATTATAGAGAAATGGTGAACTCATGTTAATGTAATAATATACACCATCTTCACGAAGCATACAAATAATATTAAACCAATGTTCAGCGTGAAAGTAACAAATAGAAGGTTCTCTTGTAACCCAAGTTCTACCATCAGATTCAGTAACAAGTGTACGTTCATTTGCAGCAATTACAATGTTTTTGGTGCCTTTCAATACCGTTGTTTCTTGCCAGACACGGTGGATTCGGCCATTATGCTTATAACTATGAATTTGAATTATTTCTCCTTCTGTTGGAATCGCCATGATTTAGCCACCTTTTCATCAAGCGTAAAAGTTATATTTTATACTTATTTTATCATTATAACAATTCATGAGAAAAAGTTGTAGTAAAAGAGAACATACGCATGAAAATTTTTTCATGCATCACAGCTTTTCACTCTTTTTTTTACATAGATGTCGTTGGTTGGCTTTAGACAAAACTTATTATAATAGTATAAACGAAAATGGCTGAGAAAGTGTTAGCGTAAGCACTGTCCAAAGCAATCAATAAAATTCTTATGTTTTTTTATTTTGGAAAAAAAAAGCGAAGGCAAAATGCGCCCTCGCTTTTTTTTGGTGAATCCATGTTATTTTGTTTCATTAAAAGAACGATTTGCTTTTGCACCGTTAGCTTGTTGTTTTTTCAACTCTACTTGACGATTTTGTTCTTTTACTTGTTGAATATCAGTTTCTGAAGCAAATTCTTGATTCTTGTTCAGTGGTTTACTGTTATTCTTTTTCATGGATTTCACCCCCGCACATATATATCATGTGCAATTGATACTATTTTATACATTTGCATTACAAAAAAGAAACAGTCTTAATGTCATCCCTTACTAAGGCTTTTTCGTTTGAAGTCATCTTATACTTTTTCTTTCCAAGTATTCCATATTTTCAGCACGGGAACTGGCATAGGTTGTAGTTCTATTTCTTCTTTTGTAAACCATTTGCAATTAGCAGCTAAATTCTTTTCTTCTATTAATAATGCCCCGTAACTTTCCATTTCCCATGTTAAGTGTGAAAAAATATGCTTGAAAGCAATAATTTCTTCTCTTTTACTAATACTAATTCCATAATCAAGTTCGATGATTTCTTCTACTGAATGTTTAAGTGTCGGTAATTCAACCATAGGAAATTGCCACATATTCGCAAGTAATCCTTTAGAAGGTCGCTTCTCAAGTAAAATTTTCCCGTCATTAGCTTGTATGACTACTGATTTAACTTTATGCACTTTTGTTTTTTTAGTAATTGTTTTGATTGGCAAGCCTTCTTGCATTCCTTCAAAAAATGCTGTGCAGTATTCTCTCACCGGACATAGTAAGCATTTTGGCTTTGTTGGTGTACATATGACAGCACCTAACTCCATTAACCCTTGATTGAACGCTGATGGATTGTCCTCATCAATCAGTTCCATCACAGCTTCTTCAAATATCTTTTTCGTTTTCGGTTTGGCTATATCTTCTTTTATCAATAAAAGGCGAGAAAGCACTCGCATTACATTGCCATCTACTGCATGTTCTGGAACTCCATATGCGATACTTAGTACTGCACCAGCTGTATATGGTCCGACACCTTTTAACTTAGAAATCTCATGTCTTGTAGAAGGGACAATACTTTGATATTCTTCTACTACCTCTTTTACTCCAGCTTGTAAGTTTCTTGCACGAGAATAATACCCTAAACCTTCCCATTGTTTCAGTAATTCTTCTTCTGGTGCAGTTGCAAGAGACTCAAGGGAAGGATATTTTGAGATAAATCTTTCATAATAAGGAATAACCGTATCTACTTTTGTTTGTTGTAACATTACTTCTGAAACCCAAATTTTATATGGATCTGTTGTTTTTCTCCAAGGCAAATCTCTTTTTTCTTCTTGAAACCAAGTGACTAAAGCATTTCTAACTTGTTTTTTATATAATTCGTTCAAAGTAAAATCCTTCCTTGCGATTATTGACATAAAAAATGGGTATATAATATAAGTAAGTACTTTGTTATTTCCCGATTTTAACTTATGATAAAGTTAACTAGTTATCCAAAAAGGAGCAGATGTAGCATGGATACAGGTACACATATTGTAATGGGTATTGCTCTAGGTGGCTTAGCACTCGCTGACCCAGTCGTAGCAAGCCATTCAATCACAACTACTGCTGTTATTGCAGGTACAATTATCGGTTCCCAAGCACCTGATATAGATACAGTATTAAAACTTAGAAATAATGCTGTTTACATTAGACATCATCGTGGAATTACACATTCCATTCCTGCTGTCATACTATGGCCGCTCCTGATTTCAGGAGTATTGTGGTTAATAATGCCGGATGCAAATTGGTTGCACTTATGGCTATGGACATTTTTAGCTGTGTTTGTGCATGTCTTTGTAGATATTTTCAATTCCTATGGAACCCAAGCATTACGACCATTTTCTAGGAAATGGGTTGCGCTTGGTGTTATAAATACATTTGATCCAATTATTTTTGGTTTTCACGTAGTTGGTTTATTATTTTGGATGCTTGGTGCAAATCCAGTACCTACATTTTTAATTATGTACATCATCATGGTAGGTTATTATATATTACGATTTGCTGTCCAGAAAGCTGTGAAAAATTCAGTGCTTCATACGATTCCCGATGCTGATGAAATTATCGTTGCTCCAACGATGAAATTTTTCGAGTGGCGAGTAGCTGCAATTTCTAAATCACATCATTATGTTGGACGTGCTTATGGCCGTTCTATTACCGTATATGATAAATTTGATCGTGTTTCTATACCAGATTCAGATTTAGTTACAGCTGCATTGAAAGATAAAAACTTGAGTGCATTCATTTCTTTCTCACCTATTTATAGATGGGAAATTACAGAGCACGATCAAATATTCGAAGTTCGTTTAATCGATTTACGGTATCGTAGCAATGACTATTATCCATTTGTAGCAGTGGCTCATTTAAACGAAGATTTAGAAGTGGTCAATTCCTATACTGGTTGGATTTTCAGTGAGGATAAGCTTCACAAAAAACTCGACTTCACTCCACTTTGAAATGTAGAATTACCCTAGAAACTAAGACAAGATACGCTTCTTCCATCTAAATATTTAAACGCTAGGATTTATTGGTCCTAGCGTTTTTTTATATTAATTTTCAAAGTCGTCTACTTCTAGTAAATGTTTGTATTTTTCATTTGAGTTGGCAAATTCATGAAGTTGATGTCCGTATCCTTCAATCCATTTTCGTATAACCATTTCTGTTACAGCGGCACCTTTATAATCATAACCCGCGCGAGCATAAGAAGATTCAAAATCTGACCATAATAGTTCAATCCACGTTCTTGCTTTAGCAGCCGATAATTGTTCGTTTTTTTCCAGTAATACATTTGTTAACTCTGTTATTTTATCATTCATATTATTTACCTTCCTTTATTGGTTCGAGTAATGAAATCGGTAATGCTTCTTCATATTTGTCTCCACCTAATCGGTATCCCCAAGCAAATCTTCCCTTTATATATTCTACTTGAAAGAACATTCCTGGGTCACTGGAAATACGATACATATTACCAGGTTTTATATTTGATGGGTCTATTAAGTATGATTGTGCCATCGTTGCTTTTCTTTCATAAACTGCATATTCATTAATAATGCCTAATGATTCCGCTTTACGTGATTTTTCTTTCAAGTTTGCTATTTCCGTTCTAAGTTCTTGTTCCGACATTTCTCCATATTTCTTTTCACTCATCTTGTAATTCAAACTCCTTTTTCTCTATATAAATGTCAATCTGTTCACCAGGAAAGCCTTTGAGATATAGCGCTTGTTTCACTCGTTTTTTCAAATCAAATCCTGAATATTTTGATGAATACTTTCTCCAAACCTTATCTCCTTGTGTAGCAATAATATCAACCCACTCATCTTGTTCTTTTTCCAAATCGAACTGGGCAAGTGCTTGAGAGATAATCGAAAAATTATATCCTTTTCGTTGCAATGTGTCTTGAACTTTTTGTTTTACTTGTCTTGGCGTCTTATCTTGACTTTGATTGATTATTTTTTCTGTTAACGTACTGGCAATTGTTACTTGTTCATCTTCTGTGTATGTCGCTAACACTTCTTCTTGAAGTCCTTTTTCAATTCCCTTTTTCTTTAAATCCTGTCGAATAGCTGTAGGTCCTTTTTTGCTGTTTTTCTTTTGAGTAGCTACTAATGCTTTTGTAAAGCTTTCATCATTAAGAAAACCATGTTCATACAGTTTTCGAATTGCTTCTAAAATAACTGCTTCTCCAAATTCGCTCATTTGTAGTTTTTTCTTTACTTCATGTTCACTTCGCATGCGATAACTTAAAAAGGTAATCGCTTTATTATAAGCTTTCCTTACTTCATCATCAAAAACGATTTCATCTAGTGCAAAGCCTTCCATTACTTTTCCTTTTGAAAGTTGATATTTGATCAGAACGGCTTCATCCACACTAAAAGCATACACTTCATCTAAGTATAAATTATATCGCTCCTTATTGTTCTTTTGACGACCTATCCTAGTTATTACTGGCATAAGTAAACCTCTCCATTCATCTTTCCTCATTATAACGTATATGTTCGTAGGAGATAAGCTTTCGACATGCTAAAATGGGCTAAAGGGGGCATGGAAAATATGAAAATAGCAATTACTGGCGGTACTGGATTTGTAGGTAGAGAATTGACAAAACTACTTTTACAAAAAGGGCATGAAGTATATATTTTGTCCCGTTCTGACAATAAAAAGATAAAAGATGTTACGTCTATTCAATGGCTAACAGATGGCGCTACTCCCGAGCAAGAATTAGAAGGAATCGATGCATTTATTAATCTAGCTGGTGAATCGATTAATAATGGTAGATGGACAACTGAGCAAAAAGAAAAAATTTACAACAGTAGAATGCAAGCAACTGATGAATTACTTCGTATATGCAAGTCTCTAAATAACAAACCTAAAGTACTCGTTAATGCAAGTGCAATAGGTATTTATCCCGCCTCAAATGATAAAATATATACAGAGAAGTCTACAGACCTGAGTTCTGATTTTTTAGCTAAAACAGTACAAGACTGGGAACAAAAAGCTATAACAGCAGAGCAATTTGGTATTCGAGTAGCTTGTGGAAGGTTTGGCATTATTTTAGGAAAAAACGATGGTGCACTTCCACTAATGGCACTTCCCTACAAGCTGTTTGTTGGAGGGAAAATCGGCTCAGGAAAAAATTGGATGTCCTGGATTCATGTTAAAGATGTTGCAAATGCACTACTTTTTGCAGTTGAACACGATATCCACGGTGCTTTTAATGTTACTGCTCCGAACGCAAAAAGAATGAATGATTTTGGAAAAACATTAGCAACTGTTTTAAATCGTCCACACTATTTTCCTGTTCCCGCATTTGCATTAAAACTTGCATTAGGTGAAAAAAGTCAACTTGTTATAGAAGGACAAAACGTTTATCCAGAAAAGTTAATTGAAAATGGATTTATGTTTGAATTTCCTGATTTATCAAAAGCATTATATCATATTTACTCATGAATAAATAAATGATAAAAACGCAACCTACTAAAAAAGAAAGGTTGCGTTTTTATGTGGAAACAGCATTTTTGGGGAATCGTAATAGCAGCTACAATTCTTAGTATGGGAATATTCTATCAGCCATTTTCTGCACAGGCAGGAGAAATTCATTGGGGATTAAAGAAAGCAACAGGGGAAAAGCAAGCGGAAGCTGGAGCAGAGCTTGATGCAATCCTTGAAAAGCACGGAGCCGTTTATAAAGGTACTGCTGATAAAAAGATAATTTATTTTACATTTGATAATGGCTATGAAAACGGCTATACAGAGAGTATTTTAGATACACTGAAAACAGAAAAAATTAGTGCTACTTTCTTTTTAACAGGGCATTATTTAGAGAGTGCTACTCCTCTTGTTAAGCGAATGATTGAAGATGGACACCAAATAGGTAACCATTCTTATGGACACCCCAATTTAGCACGACTTTCTAAAGAAGGAATAAAAAAAGAGCTAGAGAAATTTGATAACCGTTTAAAAGAACTTACTTCATTAGAAAGAACGACTGTTACTAGACCACCTGAAGGCATATTTAATGAACAAGTTTTAGAAGCAGCCAATGAACTTGGCTATCAGCATATATTTTGGTCTGTTGCTTTTATTGATTGGCATAAAGATCAGAGAAAAGGCGGAAAGTATGCATATGACCAATTAATGGCTCAAATTCATCCTGGAGCAATCATATTAATGCATACCGTTTCCCCTGATAATGCAGAGGGTCTTCCTATGTTCATCAAAGAAGCTAGAAAAATGGGGTACACATTTGGATCCCTCAATGAACTTAACATGAATAATCTGGATATTCCGCTTTCTTTTCTTCCTTGAGCTTGTCCTTTATAATAGAAACAAGATGATAAAGGTAAAAGGACGTGACGGAATGATAGAACAAGAAACGATACAAGTGGGACAACAATTCCCACTAACGATTAAGAGATTAGGCATTAACGGAGAAGGTGTTGGCTTTTTCAAACGTACTGCTATATTCGTAAAGGGTGCTTTACCCGGTGAAGTAATTACTGCAGAAGTAACTGTAACTAAATCAAAATATGCACAAGCGATTATTAAAACAATACGAGAAGCATCTCCTGACCGAGTAACCCCTCCGTGTTCTATATACGGCGTATGCGGTGGTTGTCAATTGCAACATATGTCTTACGACAGACAACTTATTGAGAAAAGAGACTTGGTTATTCAAGCACTTGAACGTTATGTGAAAGATTTAGCCCAAACAATTGAAGTACGAGACACAATTGGTATGGATAATCCATGGCATTACCGAAACAAGAGTCAGTTCCAAGTAAGAGAAGATGGCGATCAAGTAATCGCGGGATTGTATGCGGAAGAATCTAACACGTTAATAGACATTAACGAATGTGCCGTACAACATCCAGTTACTACGCATATTACAAACGAAATTAAAAAACAGTTAGAAGAACTAAATATTTCTATTTACGATGGTAGAATTTCTAAAGGAATTGTCCGCACAATTGTTGTTAGAACTGGTATAAAGACTGGCCAAATTCAAGTTACACTCGTTACGACTCAAAAGAAAATGCCACGTAAAGAAGAGTTAGTTCAGAAAATACGTGAAATAGACCCGAATATTGTATCCATCAGTCAAAATATAAATGCAGAAGACACATCGCTAATTTTCGGGGATACTACATTTAACTTACTTGGAAAAGAAACGATTCAAGAAAAACTTGGCGGACTTGCTTTCGATTTATCGGCTAGAGCATTTTTCCAACTAAATCCAGAACAAACGGTATACTTATACAATGAAATTGAAAAAGCTGCAGCATTAACAGGAGAAGAAACGGTAGTAGATGCTTACTGTGGTGTTGGAACAATTGGACTTTGGCTTGCAAAAAATGCAAAAGAAGTTCGTGGGATGGATATCGTGGAGGAGTCCATTAAAGATGCCAAAAGAAATGCAAAACGTAATGGTTTCAGTAATACGACATTTGTAAATGGTACTGCGAAGCACTGGTTACAAAAATGGAAAAATGAAGGTTTCGTTCCTGATGTACTAACAGTCGATCCACCTCGTTCTGGTTTAGATGATGAATTACTAACATCCATTTTAGAGATAAAGCCACAACGCTTTGTCTATACATCTTGTAATCCTTCTACACTTGCAAAAGATTTAGAAGCTTTAACAGAAATTTATGACGTTAAATACATTCAACCAGTAGACATGTTCCCTCAGACATCTCATGTTGAAGCTGTTACATTACTTGAATTAAAATAATATAGTTGAAAAAACGGTTGTACAATATATGACATTGGTGAAATAAAATCCCCTTCTCGATCAAACAGGAGAAAGGGATGGAATTTCACTAGTGTCATTTTTTTATCAATATCTATGAAAAAAAATCCGGATCCGCTCAGATTTTGTTGCGAGCGGCCGCTTTCCGTGGGGCGTGCGGTGAGCCTCCTCGTCGCGAAAACCGCGCTCTGAAGTGCCCCCCAAAAAAAGGCTAACCCATCCATCGGAGTTAGCCTTTTGCCTATGCTCTATCCCTTAACGCATCACAATTTCTCTACCTTCCAGCGCACTTGCCGCTCTATTAAATACAGCACTTGCTGCTTCTCCAATATGCTCTGACACAGTTGGGTGTGGGAAAATGACATGTGTCAATTGCTCCGCTGTTCCTCCTGTTACTTTAGTTGCCAATATGGAATTCAAAATTTCAGTTGCACCGTCACTGACAACACATGCTCCTATAATACTTGCATCCACAGTAGAGGCAATTAATTTCACAAAGCCCGTACGATTGCCTTCTATAAGTGCCTTCGGATTTGTATCTAATGGTAATGTAACGATTGTATGATCTTCTCCTACTTGGTAATCTAACAAGCCAAATGTCGCAATTTCAGGTTGCGAATATACGCAACGTGGAATCAACATCTGATCGATAACATCCGGATTTTTCCCTAAAAGAGTATCAACCACATGTTTTCCTTCAGCACTTGCAGCATGGGCAAGTTGGAAACCTCCAACTAAATCACCAATCGCATACACATGTGGCAAGCTCGTTTCACAGTGCCCAGTGACCCCTATTAAACGACCATCGAATTCTAAACCAAGTGATTTAGCAATTTCTACATTTGGACGACGCCCTGTTGCAAACAGCAAATTTTCATATGTAAAAATACCTTTTGACGTATGTATTTGATTGCCATCAAAATAATCAAAATCAAAGTCTAATACCAGATCAATACCAAGTTGCTTCATTTTCTTGCGAATAAGCGGTCTTGCTTCTGGCTCTTCTGTTTGCAATATGTCCTTACTATGATTCAACATTGTCACCTTTGTACCAAGCGCTGCTAAACTAAATGCCAGTTCAACCGCAATGACACCACCACCAACAATGGTTAACTGCTTAGGAAGCTCTGTCAAATCAAAGAAAGTATCTGTCGTAAGATACGTAGTCGTTTCAAGTCCTTTAAAAGTAGGAACAAACGGCTTACTACCTGTTGCTAAAATAATGTCCCGCGCTTTAAAGGCCCGATTGGTCACAGTCACTGTTAAATCCTTAGATACATTCGCTTCTCCACGATAAAACATAATATCACTCTCACGAATATACCCTTCCATATTGTACAATAATTCATCCACCACAGAATCTTTACGCTTCATTAACTTCGGGAAATTAACGCGAATTTCATCGGCCTCAATTCCCCACTCTTGAGCTCGTCTAAATTCCTGTAACAACTTACTATGCTCGAGCATAATTTTCGATGGTACACAGCCGTTATTGTAACAAGCGCCACCTACTCGATCTCTTTCAACTAACGCTACCTTCATGCCACTTTTCGCCGCATGAACCGCTGCTGCGTAACCTCCTGCACCTGCACCTATCACCGCTAAATCAAATTGTTCCAAACTTTCTCACCTCGCCACTACGTTACCATGTAGGCAAGTTTAGAACAATGCCCTAGAAAGAAAAAAACAACAGTTTAACAATTTTACATAAACGTTGAACTATTTACTGGATAAATAATTGCACAACAAAAGGCTCAATCAATATCTACATGAGATAGACTGAGCCTTTTATATATAACTATTATCATCTTTTTTAATCATAACTGCATTTTTCGACGTATCGTCGGTGAAATGTCTATCCACCCTCTTTCTAAGTAAGTAACTGTTTTCAACTATTCACTCCGTCCCCCCTTCTATGTATGCCTTAAAGTTACTTTAACATATAAACAGAAAATTGTAAACATTCAAAACAAATAATTTTTAAAAACATTTCCTTAGAACTATCTTTTCTTTCCATTTTGTACTATTCTTATACATATAAAGTGAGGTGTTTTTCTGTGGGTAAACAAATATCAAATCCAGAACAACAAGTATCTTATCTAAAAAATCGTCTAGAAATGTTTTTAGAAGTTTTAGATTCAATTGAACCCGAAACAACTGAACTAGAAGATATAGACCGTCTTATCCAAATGATGGATGACTTAGAATTAAAAATGGAACAGTTTAAAAATAGTAAAGAGTAGCTTCTAGCTGCTCTTTTTTTCATGCTTTTGCGGAGATTCATGATGAATAAAGTTAAAAAGTACATACTTATAATTAGCCTATTTATAACTAATACAATTTGATTGACGAGAATCACACACTAGATTATAATTATTATAAATAAGCAATGAATGTAAAATGGATTTCTACATAGAAATCCATTTTCGTCTTTTTATAAACAAACTAATATTGAAATTCATTATCAAGGAGGTTATCTCATGTCAATAATCGAAGAAAACGAAAAATCGCTATTCAAATCGCTACTTTCTAATATTGAGTTAGTCGCAGCCCTTTCCTCGGGTGTATTAATTCTAATAGCTTGGTCACTTGACAAATCTGACTACGAAACAGCTTCCGTTGTTTTTTATCTACTAGCATTTGTTATTGGAGGATTTGCCAAAGCAAAAGAAGGACTACAAGAAACAATTAAACACAAACAGCTAAATGTAGAACTACTAATGATTTTAGCCGCAATTGGATCTGCAATTATCGGATACTGGACGGAGGGCGCTATTCTGATTTTCATCTTTGCTCTTAGTGGTGCAATGGAAACATATACAATGAATAAGAGTAGAAAAGAAATCTCTTCCCTTATGAAGCTTCAACCAGAAGAAGCATGGAGACTGCAAGACGATGGTTCTACAATTCGTGTATCGGTAAGTGAATTAGTTCTAGGTGATCGATTAGTCGTGAGACCGGGTGAAAGAATTCCGGCTGATGGAGTAATCATTAGTGGGTCCACTGCAATAGATGAAGCTGCAATTAGTGGAGAATCAATTCCTGTTTCAAAATTTGATGGAGATGAGCTATTCGCTGGTACAGTAAATATTAGTGGTGCCATCACGATGGAAATGACGAAAGCAAACGAAGACTCCCTTTTCCAAAAAATTATTGATCTTGTTCAAACTGCTCAAAATGAAAAATCACCTGCTCAACAATTTATCGAAAGATTTGAAAGCACGTATGTAAAAGTAGTGCTCTTATCGGTTGTCGTTATGATGTTCCTTCCTCATTATTTACTCGGATGGGACTGGACTACAACTTTCTACCGTGCAATGGTTCTACTAGTTGTAGCTTCTCCATGTGCACTCGTCGCTGCAGTTATGCCAGCAACTCTTGCAGCTATTTCTAACGGTGCCAAAAACGGGATTTTGTTTAAAGGTGGCGTACATTTAGAAAATGTAAGTGAAATGAAAGCAATCGCGTTAGATAAAACTGGAACATTGACACAAGGTAAACCTATCGTAACAGACTTTTTTGTACGTGAAGACTTAGATCGCTTAGCTACACTTACATTACTTGCAACCATTGAAAGTCAATCGAACCACCCACTCGCACAATCGATCACTTCCTTTGCAAAGTCAGAAGGTATTACACAATTTCCAATTATCCACATTGAAGATGTACCTGGATTTGGGTTAAAAGCTAACATAGATGGGGAAGAAATTCTTGTTGGAAAACCAGCCTTTGTCAATAAAGAGGATGCATTCGCCTTCCAAAATGGTGTTGCTATATCTCTAGCAGATGAAGGTAAAACTGTAATCTTTTTAAGAGATGGAAAAGGAATAGCGGCTGCAGCAGCATTAAAAGATACTGTACGAGAAGAAGCAAAAGAAGCGATTAAACTCTTGAAATCATTAGGCATCAAGACAATAATGCTAACAGGTGACAATGAAAAAACAGCTAGTGTTATTGCAAAAGAAGCCGGAATAGATCAATACATCGCGGAATGTTTACCTGAAACAAAGGTAAAACACATGAAAGATTTATTGAAAGAACATGAATTTGTGGGAATGGTCGGAGATGGCATTAATGATGCTCCAGCTCTTGCAACAGCTACGACAGGCTTTGCAATGGGCGAAGGAACAGATGTAGCATTAGAAACTGCTGATGTCATCTTGATGAAAAATGATTTATCTAAAATCGCATATGCCGTGAGGATGTCGCGTAAAATGCAGCGTATCGTAAAACAAAATATTGTATTTTCTATTACTGTGATTGCTATTTTAATCATTTCAAACTTCCTACAAATAGTGAATCTGCCTTTAGGTGTTATTGGCCATGAAGGAAGTACAATTTTAGTAATTTTAAACGGATTAAGAATGCTTAATAGAAATATATAAAGATCAGAGGGATCAAATGATCCCTCCGATCTTTATTTTTTTAAAGCTATTTTTCTTTCTTGCATGACTGCGTTTATTTGCCCACCAACTAATAAGATTATGCCAGTAATGTACAACCAAAGCATAAGAACGATTATTCCCCCGATGCTTCCATATGTTGAAGAATAATTTCCAAAGTTAGTAACGTAGTAAGAGAAACCTAGAGATACAGAAATCCAGCCTATGGTCGCAAAAGCTGCTCCTGGCAAAACACTTTTCAAAAATAACTTTTGGTTAGGTACAATCCAATACAATGCCACTAAAACAACAAACATAATAAGTGGAGTAATTGTCCACCTTAAATTATTCCATAGTTTTATAAAACTCTCTTCAAAGCCAAAATATGAAAACAGAATAGATCCAATTTGTTGTCCAAACACTGGTAATATTAGTGCGATGATGAACAATACAATCATCAATAATGTAAAGACAACCGATAATCCCCTAACGATAAAAAAGGGCCTAGTCTCTTCAATTTCATACGAACTATTTAATGATTTTACAATTGCATTCATCCCATTAGAAGCAGACCAAATCGTACCAATTATCCCGATTGATAAGAGTCCACCATTTCGATTAAGTAAAATATCGGATAAAGTTCCTTCAATAAGAATATATACCTCTGCTGGAGCATAATTTTCTATAAATCGAAATACTTGTGCTTCGTCCAAGTTCAAATAGGGCAATAGTGTAACAATAAAAATAAGTAATGGAAATAGTGATAACAAGAAAAAGTATGCTAATTGGGCTGCTAAACCTGTAATATCTGCTCTTTGGATATGTTCAAGAAGATTTTTAAAATATCCAGACCACGTAGTCAAATCTTGTTCTGTATTGCTGCCTTTCTTTGCTTTCATGTTTAAAAACTTTAATTTATTAAACCAGTTAGAAGAGGATGTTTGTTTATTTGAAGAATGATTATCTATACTTTCTCTTTTCAATACATCCTCGCCTTTCTTTTCAAGTATTACTTTTTTTCTTCAAAAATACTCGTTGGCTCAGGGTCTGGTACAACAATCGATTTGTATTCATCTTTTGACTGTGTAAATGCATCTTTTGTATCTGTTATTAATGTTTTAACTTGCGGAGTCATTTCTTTTACTTCTCCCACTTTTTGCGATAAATACGTCGCATCAGCAGCAAATTGATTATAAACTGAAGTCCATTTTGTTATTTGACTATCAACTGTATTTTTCAATTCAGCTCTATTATTACTATAATAACGTATTTCATTTCTAACATATCTTGTTTTATTTACCACAGAGTCTCTTGTCTTTCTATCTAATAACGTTAAAGTTCCTCCTACAATTGCACCGTAAATGATACCTTTAACTAATTTATTTTCACTCATAATATTGCCTCCATTTTTACTATATATGCTTTTAATTATACCCTTGCTTTAAACGATTAAAACAAATAATTTACTTTTCCACAAAAATAGTCTTGACTTAATCGTTAAATTTTATGAACATTGTAAATAAGGGAGGCGTACATAGAAAAGAAAGCGGTTCACGTGATAAAAAAGACTATTAGAAAATGGGGGCATGGATAGATGGAAAAATTGAATGAATTTTTAGGTCATGTTTCGTCCTTTTTATGGGGGATTCCACTATTAATATTAATCGTAGGGACAGGAATCTATTTAACAATCCGAGTAGGTTTTTTACAGGTAAGACTTTTACCTACTGCTTTAAAACTAGTATTCTCTAAAAATCATGATAAGTCAGCTGAAGGAGATATTACTCAATTCCAAGCACTGACGACTGCACTTGCAGCAACAGTTGGTACTGGTAATATCGTAGGCGTTGCTACTGCAGTAGTACTTGGTGGACCAGGTGCGATATTCTGGATGTGGTTATCTGCATTCTTCGGGATGGCAACAAAATATAGTGAAGCTATATTAGCAGTAAGATTTCGTGTAAAAGATGCAAACGGTCAAATGGCTGGTGGTCCAATGTACTATTTAGAACATGGATTAAAGCAAAAATGGTTAGCTGTTCTATTTGCAATCTTTGGTGCAATCGCAGCATTTGGTATCGGAAATGGAACACAATCCAATTCTGTAGCCGGTGCAGTCAAATCAACATTCGGATTAGATACTTGGATTACAGGAATTATACTTACTATATTTACTGCACTTGTTATTCTTGGGGGTATTAAATCTATCGGTAATGTTACCGCAATATTCGTACCGGTTATGGCCTTATTTTATTTATTAGCAGGATTAATCGTTATGATAACAAACATAACTGCGGTTCCTGACGCTTTTGCTACAATTTTCAAAATGGCATTTTCAGGTGAAGCTGCTGCTGGTGGCGCTATTGGTGCTGCTATTCGTTATGGTATCGCACGTGGTGTATTCTCCAATGAAGCTGGTTTGGGATCCGCTCCTATCGCTGCAGCTGCAGCAAAAACGGATCTTCCTGGACGACAAGCACTGGTATCAATGACTCAAGTATTCATTGATACATTCATTATCTGTTCCATTACAGGTGTGACAATTGTAATGTCTGGACTATACAAAGATCCTAATCTTCCAGCTAACGAATTAACCTCCGCTGCATTTGGACATTTCCTTGGGGACTGGGGACCAATTGTTGTAGCAATAGGATTAATTTTCTTTGCATCATCAACTATTTTTGGTTGGGCTTATTACGGAGAAAAATGTTTCCAATACTTATTCAAGAGTCCTTCATTATTAATCGTATACCGCATTGCATTCGTAATCATGGTATTCATCGGTTCTGTCGTTTCTCTAGATTTAATCTGGACGTTCTCTGATATTACTAACGCTTTAATGGCGATACCAAACTTAATAGGTCTTCTTGGTCTATCTGGAGTAGTAGTGTATGAAACAAAACGTATTCAAGATAAATTAAAAGAAGAGAAGCTTGCTAAACAAGCTGGTAAATCTATTTAGTATTTGACAATCGTTGCTTAGAATGAAATGATTACATTCTAGTGTATGAAAGGTAGGTACGAATATATGAATTTATCACAGCCTTCTGTTGAAAACGTGACGTTTATGATTGAGACGATCAAAGATAAACTTCGCATGGCAAATGGGGACGCAATGAAGCCAGAGAACTTTAATGCAACTCAATACGAAGATCTTGTTTATCTATATGAAATGGTTAAAAAGAGAGATACTTTTAGCCCAAGCGAAATGCAAGCAATTGCATCTGAGTTAGGAAACTTGCGTAAATAAGAAAATTCCCGAGATTTTACTCTCGGGAATTTTTTTATATTTATTCCCGTGTTGCAAATAACTGATGAGCAATCTCCTAAAAACTGTGATATCAACAAATGAGCAAAATCGATATACGACATATTTTAAAATAAGTACAAATATAAGAGAAAAGTCTCTTTTTTGCACTTATTTACGGATATGTCGTATACTCATTTTGTTCATTTTTAAAATGTGCTAAAATATTTTACTAGTGAAATGTCCCTGTGTTAGAAACATTCACGTTTGTTTCTAACACAGGAACAAAAAATAATGTATTAAAAAGCTATCAACGTGGTTCTTGTATCATTTTCATCTGTAATATACTCTATATTTTTGTAACCAGCAGTTACTGCCCTAGAGAATATATTCTTAATATTTATTTGGTCTTTTGAATAAATCGTTACATATGAGGAATCGACCAGTAGGAGTACAAATTTACATTCACTTTCAACAAATTCTTGATAAGTTGCAATTTCTCTCACATCTGAATTTTTCGTAAATTCCTTTAAATCAACAAATATAAGGTAATAATCTTCTTTTGAAATTTCCTTATGCAGCCCTTCCCCATTTATTATGCAATTTGTTGGGAATAGTGGGTTTCCTAAAGTATTATTGTCAATAAAGTATGATTCTCCTCCGCCAATTTTCCAAGTTAATCCTTTTATATTGATACCATCTAATATCTCAAACAAATACTTCCCGTAGGCGTTTGGAATTTCAAAAGATATACCTCTCACTCGTAATCCCCATTTCTCTTTTAAAATTAATCTGCACCTTCAGTGAAAAAGCGTCTCTACTTAATGTAGAAACGCACGACGTTTGTTTAATAATAAAAACAACTAAGTATTCCTCTCTAAGCTACTAACATGCCACCCATAATTTTAGTTAAATTTACTATTTCAAAGTAAAAAGATTATTGCTCTTAAAATTTAATGCTCCATCATTTCGTGTGCAATATCATGTCCATCCATTTCTGATGGGTAGTAGGTAGGCCAGTTTGTTACTTCATCTAGTAAAGCCTTACGGTCGTCACCCCAATACAAATGATAGTGGTCAGATTCATTCTGTTTGATACTATGATCACTAAATTGAATAAATTGAGGAAGCCCTTCGATTTTTTCTACTAGTTTAAATATGTATCTTACCCCTCTATTTCCCGCATCATATGTTAGGATTTCGTATCCATCATAGATATACTCACCTGAATTTTCTTTTCCATTTTTGAAGAACGTTACATTATCACCTTGAATCATGATTCGGTCAGCATCTGTTTGATACCCTATATTATAATACTCCTTATACTCTTCAGATGTCATGGCATCATCCTGTTCTGCTTTATACGCAAATACCTCATCAAGTGTACCATCCTGTAGGTATGGATCTACTGATTGCCAGTCTCCTTCCCAATCCAAAAGTGAACGATCCCTCACTTGGCTATCTTCAAAAAAGCCGTCATAAATTTGTTTTGTTTCTTCATCATTTGCATGGCTATGTTCTTGTGCATGTTCACTTACATGTGTGTGACTTTCGGATATTTTCTCTTGTGTTTCAGTAGAGCCTTCAGCTAGTTCTGAAGTCTGACACCCTACTAGTAGTGAACTAATAGCTAATACACTTAGCCCTGTTGCAAATGAAATTTTCATAAATAACACTCCTTTTTCTAAATCGTAATAATTACTATTTAGAATTATATACATACCCAATTTGAACGTCAAGTAAAAATTTAACGATTCAAAGTGAAATATCCCTGTGTTAGAAACAAACATGAATATTTAAACTTTCATGTTTGTTTCTAACACAGGGACAAAAAATGATATTTAAAAAGGAACAGCAATAAAATGAACTGTTCCTTTGTGCATGTTGATTGTTAATTATAATGGTAAATCTTTTTCTTGAAATATACGTATTCCTATCGCATAAAGTACAATGCCAACCAATGCCAGGATAACAAATTGAACCATATAACCATCACCTTTTAAAATTGCATCTGTGTCAAAAAGAGAATTTAGTGAGATGTATTTGATTCCTTCAAGACTTTCACTTACTTGCCCCATCAGCTGGAACAAGAAGAAAGCAAGTGGTATTCCAGCACCGAAAGCTAAAGAGTTTTTAGATAAATTGAATACACAAGAAAATAGTGAAATGTCCCTGCGTTAGAAACATTCAGGTTTATTTAAACAAACGTGAATATTTAAACTTTCGCGTTTGTTTCTAACACAGGGACAAAAAAATGCAGTCCAAAAAATTACAACGGAAGTAATAGGCTCAGTTCCATATATTAGTGAATAAATATAGTTTATAAAAAATAGCAGCATATAGATGTAAAAACCAAGGATTGCTCCTTTTTTCCAATTAATTAACTCTATTTTAGACATACCTCTGAAGAATTTCATTTTAGCCCTCCACATATAAGCTTACCCTTGCTGTTCCAGTAATACCTTTTAGTCATTCCATTATATTTGAACTAATACATTACTTTTACCATAAAAAATTATTATGCCTTCCTATGCTAACCGGTTAGATGATTTAATCTTTTACTGTTTCAACTTCCTTTATCGCACTTGTTAAAGCCAAGGTGTTTTCACTTATCGTATGTCCCTCTACAAGCGAGATATCATATTCTCCATTAGAGAAATGTATGTAATTCGCATCTTCTTTGTTCTTTTCAAAAAATATAGTGTACTCATTCTTATTCATTGTATTTAGTTCCCAACTTGCACCTATTGTCATTTCAACATTGTCCGATATTCTCTTAGCGTAATATCCCTCCTTGTCCTCCACTAGTTCACCGACGAAATATATATTTCCACTTGACTGTATTACTAATAAACTTTCATCATTTGTCGTTGTAATTAAATCAATATTTCCTTTAATATTTTCATTCTGAACAAAATGTTCCAAAGTTTCTTCTTTAGAAGAGAAATGGGCAATATTATCCTTTTCACTACAAGCAGATATAAAGAAAATAGCTATAACCATTAAAATAACCATAAATTGTCTAATAATAATCTCCACCTTCACATACTTTATTAACGTTTTAACATAAATACCTATTTTAGGTTGAAATAATTTAATATATAGTTAAATATCCCCACGTTAGATACATTCATGTTTGTTTCTAACGCAGCGACAAAAAACTAATTTTATAGTCCCTACAGGTCCAGAAAATAGAAATTTATATGACCAAATAAAAAAAGAGTAGCAAAAGCTACCCTAGTTAGTAAATTTTTAAAATTAAAGTTCCTCACTAGCCCAACAATTACAGTCATTTTTTCTTACCTATTTTTATAATCATTTCCAAAATACCAAGCATAAATTTAAGGTCAATTTTCTCTTTCTTCTTCTTCTTCTTCTTCTTCTTCTTCTTCATTTAAATCGTGTTCGCCAATATAAATAAGGCCGATTGCATGATCAATTCTGGTTGGCCAATCATACGGAACGGATAACCTTCTGGATATACCTCTCCAAAATTTACTCGAATCAGTTTCAAAATCTTGAAAATCTTTTAATAGTTCTTTATAAGACACACCATCAAATTGTATATTCATTTCCTGCAATCTCATGAAAGCCATATGTCTAATTTCAAGCTCTGCTGCCTTTTCCATTTCTTCTTCAGTTGCCTCTCCTATAATGGTTCCTGACGGGGGTAAGATAGCGTAAATATTATCTACTTCTTCTTCCATTTCTTGTGCAGGAATCAATTTTTTACGGATCCGATTAAGCATAAAATCAACTCCCAATGGTTTTTCTCAATTATATATAAGTCTAATAGATTAGTAAACTAATTACTCTTAATATTCAACCAAATATACCTATCATTGAAAAAAGATGTATTCAATCGATTTGGTAAAAACCCTTTAATTTCATCCATGTTTCATACCAAATTTTTTTTATTTTAAAGGTTTTTCTATTTCCTCTCCATTTTTTATTATATACACTCCATTATCTTTAATTTTTATCTTATCTCCAAAATTAAAAACAATGTTAAAACAGTCCTTTTAGTGAAATATCCCTGTGTTAGAAACATTTACGTTTATTTAAACAAACGTGAATATTTAAACTTTCATGTTTGTTTCTAACACAGGGACAAAAAACGATGGTATCTTAGAATAAGAGTTAAGTACTGGTAAACCAATTCAACTTGGAGGGAACTTATGAAAATAATAATTTTTGGCGCATCAGGAAAAACAGGGAAGTTACTTGTTACGCAAGCGCTTTCTGACAACCATACGGTCACAGCATTCGTAAGAAACCCAAGTAACTTTAACATTTCCGATCCAAACCTTTTGATTGTTCAGGGAGATGTAACAGATGCATCTGCTGTAAAGAAAGCCATTCTTGGGCATGACGCAGTTATTTCAACACTTGGAACGAATACTGGATTACGAAAAACAACAATCCTTCATGAAATGACGCAAAATATCGTTCAGGGTATGAAGGAACAGCGGGTGTCGCGAATTGCTTACATGACTTCAGCGGGAATTGACAAAGAAATACCAGGTGTTTTTGGGAAACTTACAATGAAATTGCTTGGAAATGTCCTAGACGATCATCACAATGCAGTGGCTGTGATAAAGGATAATGATTTACAATGGACGATTGCAAGACCCTTAGGACTAAACGACAAACCGTTTACAGGGAAATATCGTAAAGATACGATTGGAGTTCCTAAAGGCGGCCGTACAATTTCTCGAGCGGATGTCGCCGACTTCTTATTACAGGCAATTTTGAATGAAGAATTTATCCACCAGTCTGTTGCCTTGAGTGACTAGTAGTGAAATATCCCTGCGTTAGAAATATTCACGTTTTTTTAAACAAACGTGAATATTTAAACTTTCGTGATTGTTTCTAACACAGGGACAAAAAAATTTCCCGAGAGAATATCTCAGGAAATTTTTTATTATAGATTATTCAATTCAACTGCAATTTTAGCTCCAACTGTTGCATTGTTGTAGACTAATGCAATGTTTGATTCTAAACTCTTGCCTTCTGTTAGTTCTTTTACTTTCCCTAATAAGAAAGGTGTTACGTCTTTTCCTTTAACTCCATTTTCCGTCGCTTCGTTTAAAGCTGTTGTAATAATGCTGTCAATATATTCTTCTGCTAGAGAATCTTCTGCTGGAATTGGATTTGCAATAATTGCTCCACCTATTAACCCTAAGTCCCATTTCACTTTGAGCATTCTTGCTACTTGAATTGGTTCATCTAATCTAAAATTGGAATCAAATTCACTTGTTGCCGTATAGAATGCTGGGAATTTATCCGTTTGGAACCCAACTACTGGAACACCTTTCGTTTCTAAGTATTCAAGAGTCAATCCGATATCTAAAATAGATTTTACTCCCGCACATACTACCGCAACATTTGTAGAAGCTAGTTCTTCTAAGTCAGCCGAAATGTCCATTGTTTCTTCTGCACCTCTATGAACGCCGCCAATACCTCCAGTTACAAACACTTTAATACCCGCTAGCTCTGCACAAATCATTGTTGATGCAACTGTTGTTGCTCCAATTTCTTTAGATGCAACTACATAAGCTAGATCTCTTCTAGATGTTTTTCTAGCATTTTTACTTGTACCAAGTGTTTCTAGTTCTTCTTCTGAAAGACCAATTTTAATTTTTCCATCCATTATAGCAATAGTCGCTGGAACTGCTCCGTTATCACGAATAATTTGCTCCACTTTTCTTGCCATTTCCACATTTTGTGGGTAAGGCATGCCGTGTGAAATGATTGTTGATTCTAATGCAACAATCGCTTTCCCTGCAGCCATTCCTTCTTCTACTTCTTTTGAATACGTTAAAAATTCTCTCATGATAAATATTCCTCCAATTCATTATTTAAAGTTACTTTAGAAAGCGTTGTTCGAACTGTCTCCGTTGCTTGTAAGGTTTTACTCGCATTTATCACTCCTGCAAATAGAGCCTCTTTCATCTGAACGCCTTCTAACCATGCGTGAATTGTTCCGGAGACAAAAGCATCCCCTGCTCCGGTAACATCAACTATATGGTCCACATGTATCGCTGGGATGAATAAACTATTGTTGGTCTCACTAGCATACATAATACCTTTGCTACCATTCGTTATTACAACATGTTTGACTCCCTTTTGTACAAATATAGAAGCTGCACTTCCCCATGAATCTTCATCCTCAATTTGCAGTTGCAAATATGTCTCTGCCTCGTCTTTATTCAGAATAAGTAATTCAATTCCTTTTAAATCTTCAGGCATTCTTTCCATTTTAGGAGAAGAAACTGGAACGATAACAAAGGGGATCTCTTTTGCTATAGCTAGAGCTTTCAAATATTCCAATACATCATTTGGACAATTCATATCTGCTACTAATAATTGAGCATTCGCTAAATGCGTTTCTTGTTTTTTCATATACTCCACAGATAGCTGTTCGTATATTTCCATATTCGCTAATGCCAAGATCATTTCACCATTAGTATCCAATATGGCAGAATATGTTCCTGTTTCAAAGTTAGAAAGCTTCTCTACCGAAAATAGATTCATCCAAGGACTAGATGCTCCTTCTATGATTTGATATTCTATATCATTCCCAACAACGGTTAATAAACGAACATCATGTCCAAGTCTCCCTAAATTTTCTCCAATATTTCTTGCTACTCCACCCACACTTTGTACGCTAGTAGCGGGATTGGAAGTACCCATTTGCACTTTGTTTTTCACTGAAAATTTGCGGTCTACATTTGCACCACCTATGCAAATGACTTCTTTGCTTTCAGGAAGTATATAAGCTCTTCCGGTAATTTTCCCGTTTTTTATGAGTTGTGAAATTATGTTCGCTATCGCGGGTCTAGACATACTTAAACTGTTTGCAATTTCTAACTGTGAAGCATATGGATTTTTTGTTAGATATTGCAGTATTTGCATTTCCTTCGATTCCAACATATGATCCTCCACTCTTTTGAACTTTTGTTCCAATTATAAACTTTTGTTTAATAAAAGTCAAAATAAAAACTGATAACTAAGTTATATAGTTATCAGTTCACTTATCTTTTATTCAGGTTGTTCATTTAACGTACCATCCTCTAGAACAAGAGGCTGGATTAATACTTCAACACGTCTATTTTTGGCACGACCTTCAACCGTATCATTAGAAGCGACGGGTTTAAATTCTCCATAGCCTTTTGCACTAAAATAAAGAGGATCAATTGTATTTTTATCAACTAAAATTTTGAGGAAATTGACAGATCGCATAACACTAAGCTCCCAGTTAGAAGAGTATTTACTACCAGATATAGGAATATTATCTGTATGTCCAGTAATAACTACATTTCGAGGTGGATCAAATACTAAAAGATCTGAGATATCTTCTGCAAGATTGATATACTCTGGATTCACTTGGGATTCTCCTGTTTCAAACAAAATGCTATCTCGAATTGTTACAAGAAGTCCCTCTTCTGTTAATTTAGTTGCAAACTGCTTTTCCAAAACATTAACTGCAATATATTCATCTACACTATTTTGAATTTCAGCTAGGGCTTGTTGATCTTCAATATAAGCAGAACTTTCACTATCTTTGTTTGTATTATTTGGTTGGATCGGTACATCAATTGGTGAAGGTTGTTCTAATAATCCAGTTCCACCATCAAATACCTGATTAAACACTTGTGACATCTGTTCTAGTTTTTTTGCGTCTACCGTACTTGATGCAAATAAGACGATAAACAGTGCTAATAGTAGGGTTAATATATCTGCATAGGGAAGAAGCCATGATTCTCCCATCTCTTCTTCCTCATGATGTTTTTTACGTTTCTTAGCCAAGTCCAGCCTCCCCACTTTCGCTTAATACTTTTTTACGGTCTGATATAGATAAGTAGGAAGCTAGCTTTTGTTCAATAACACGAGGGGCATCTCCTTCTAAAACTGAAAGAATTCCTTCTAACATCATTGTTTTTTGGCGAACCTCTTGTTTAGATTTCCGTTTTAGCTTATTTGCAAATGGGTGCCATAGCACATACCCTGTAAAAATCCCAAGTAATGTCGCAACGAAAGCTGCGGAAATGGCATGGCCTAGTTTTTCGATATCATTCATGTCACCTAAAGCTGCTATTAAGCCTACTACCGCTCCAAGCACCCCTAGTGTCGGGGCATATGTACCAGCTTGTGTGAAAATTAGTGCACCGCCTGAATGTCTATCTTCTAAAGCGTCTATTTCTTCTGTCAATACATCTCGAATATAGTCAGCATTTTGACCATCAATTGCTAAAGCTAACCCATTTTTCAAAAATGGATCCTCTACTTCGTCTGTCTTTCCTTCCAGTGCTAGTAACCCTTCTCTGCGAGCCAAATCTGCCCAGCTCGAGAACATTTTGATAACTTCATGATCTGGTACAAGTTTAGTCTCTTTAAAGATTACTCCAAAAAGACTTGGTACTCTTTTTAGCTCATTCATTGGAAAACCGATAACAATTGTCGCTATTGTACCAAAAATAATTATTAATATAGCAGCTGGATTTAATAGCGCAACTAATGCAACACCTTTTAAAACCATCCCCACTATTAAAGCAACAAATCCTATAATAAGACCAATTACAGTAGACTTATCCATTCATTAACCCCCACATTCTATTCCTTTACTTTATTTCGGCTGATTTAGTCATATTTTAATAAAAACATCGAAATCTCGATTAATAACTCAGCAATTATGAACAAATCTTGACTTTCATTAACCAAGTTGTTTGAAAAATCTATATCGAAGGGCTATTATGAAAGAAAATACAGAAAGGAAGTATGAAATGACAACATTTATAAATAAACTAGAAAAATACGCTGGACTCGCTGTAGAAGTAGGAGTGAACATTCAACCTGGACAGAATTTATATATTGCTTCCTCTATTGACAGTGTTGAGCTTGTTCGATTAATTACTAAAAAAGCATATGAAGTTGGAGCAAAACAAGTTTTTGTTGATTTTTCAGATGATCAAATCACTCGTTTACGCTATGACTTAGCTCCTGCTGATTCTTTCAGCTTCTTCCCTTCTTGGAAAGCAAAAGAAAAAGAAATACTGGCAGAAGATGGTGCTGCATTCATGAGTATCATAAGCCAAAGCCCTGATTTATTAAAAGGAATAGATTCATCCAAAATTTCAGCATTCCAAAAAGCTGCTGGACAAGCATTGAGTAAATATCGTCAGTTTGTTCAATCAGACAAAATCAGCTGGACAGTTATAGCTTCCCCTTCTAAAGATTGGGCTAAAAAAGTGTTCCCTGAGTTAGCAGAAGAACTTCAAGTTTCTGCCCTATGGGATGCTATTTTTAAAGCAGTCCGTGCAGATCTATTAGACCCAGTTGCAGCGTGGAAAGAACATGATGCACTTTTACACACAAAAGTAGATTACTTGAATGATAAAAACTATAAAAAACTTCACTATACAGCACCAGGGACAGATTTGACTATTGAACTTCCAGCGGGACATCTATGGTGTGGAGCAGGTAGTGTAAACGAAAAAGGGCACGAATTCATGGCTAATATGCCAACTGAAGAAGTATTTACCTTACCTCTGAAAACTGGAGTGGATGGATACGTTGCAAGCTCAAAACCTCTTAGCTATGGCGGTAACATTATCGATGAGTTTACAATTACATTTGAACAAGGGCGCATTGTCCAAGTAATTGCAAAACAAGGCCAAGACGTCCTTGAAAATTTAGTTGCTACGGATGAAGGTTCTCATTACTTAGGAGAAGTTGCACTTGTCCCTCATGATTCTCCAATCTCTAACTCTAATTTGTTATTCTATAACACACTTTTTGATGAAAATGCTTCCAACCACTTAGCTATCGGCAGTGCTTATGCTTTTTGTCTAAAAGGTGGTAAGAACATGAGTCGTGAAGAACTTAATCAAAATGGTGTGAACGAAAGTATTACCCATGTTGACTTTATGATTGGTTCGGACAAAATGGATATTGATGGCATCAAAGAAGACGGAACAACTGAAGCTATCTTTCGGAATGGAAATTGGGCATTTTAACTGAATTTATATGTATTTCTATATAATTCTACTTACTTATTAACTTGATATAAGCTATAATAATATTATTAACATAACTAGTGAGGTGTTATTAATGGGCTTATTCATAGTTACAGTTCTTGGTTTCGTAAGTATCATGGGGATTACAGGTTATGCAATTTTGCATTTCTTCTCTCAAAGCATGAATTCTCACGATGCAGAAGTTGTAGATCCAAAACCAACAGTTAGATACTAATTTATGACAATCGCAATTATTGCGATTGTTTTTTTATTTCTTGAAAAAAATACCATGTTACTTGTTCACATTTACCTTTCATTTGCGCGACAAAGTTGTAACAGAATAATTACAAACTGGTCCTTTTTAATCATTTTCATTTTTCCCGCTATGCCTTTACGACTAATTTCCAATGAAATATATGAAAACATCCATTATATAACAAATGTTAAGTCGTCAATTATCCATTATACTTATTAAGTATGATTTGATTGGAGGAAGTCTAATGTTTTCAAATGCACATATTGGAATAGATTTAGGAACAGCTAATACATTAGTTTATACTAAAAATAAAGGTTTACTAATAGATGAACCAACTGTTGTTGCAATAAATACTAAAACAAAAGAAATCATTGCTTTTGGAGAAGAAGCAAAAAAAATGATTGGTAAAACACCGCCTTCTATAGAAATTATTAAACCTTTAAAAGACGGCGTTATTGCCGATTTTGATATTACTACACAGTTATTAAAATTGATCATGCAAAAAGCAAGCAAGAAGTTAGGAGCAACCCTAAGAAAACCGACTGTTGTTGTTTGCACTCCTTCTGGTGCTACCTCTGTTGAACGTAGAGCAATACAAGATGCAGTTCGACAAAGTGGAGCAAAAGAAGTACAACTCATGGAAGAACCCGTTGCAGCAGCGATTGGAGCAGGATTACCAGTAAGTGAACCTGTTGCAAGTATGATTGTGGATATCGGTGGCGGGACAACTGAAGTAGGTATCATCTCTTTTGGCGGCGTTGTAGCCTCTAACACTGTAAAATCTGCAGGTGATAAAATGGATGAAGCAATTATACACTACGTAAGAAAAGAGTATAATGTATTAATTGGCGAGCCAACTGCAGAAGAAATTAAGAAAACAATTGGTTATGCATTATTACCACATACGATAGAATTTATGGATATAAGAGGAAGAGACGTAGTAACCGGGCTACCACTTACGATAAACCTATCTTCAAATCAAATTCAAGGAGTTTTAAGAGAATCACTAGAAACAATATTAGAAGCGATTCGTGCAACTCTTGAAATTTGTCCACCCGAACTATCAGGTGATATTGTCGATCATGGCGTAATTTTAACAGGCGGTGGCTCTCTTCTAAAGGGCTTAACCGAGTGGCTTTCAAGTGTCATAGAAGTTCCTGTAAATTTAGCTCCTGAGCCGTTACAATCTGTTGCAATTGGAACCGGTAAAGCATATTTCATCTCTGAGAGAAAACAAAAAATAGCAAAATAACGTTCAGCCACTCCCGATAATTTATGTGAGTGGCTGACTTTTTACATATTAGGAACACTGAGCATAATAGGAGTTAGACGTGTCACATAAATTTATTAATCAAATTAGAAGTTTTTTTTGCTTTTTTCATATAAAATAAATAGTGAGAAAAGAAGGAGGAGTTTTATGACTAGTTTACAAGATATATTAGTTTATAACGGCACTTTTGTGCAGGAAAAATTATACGAACCTTACTTAACAACTAAGTTTCCAGATAAAAAAATTGTTATATTAACTTGCATGGACACACGTTTGGTTGAAATGCTACCTAAATCCATGAATTTAAAAAATGGCGATGTAAAAATCGTAAAAAGTGCTGGAGCTATTATTAACCATCCATTTGGCGGAATCATGCGTAGCTTAATCGTAGCAGTCTATGAACTTCATGCAGATGAAATTTATGTCATTGGACATTACGATTGTGGTATGAGCGCAATCAAAACCGATCAAATTATTGAAAAAATGACTAAAAGGGGTGTAGATCCCAAAGTTATTGAAATTTTGAAAAACTCAGGTGTAAATGTGGAAGAATGGTTAGAAGGTTTTTCTGATGTGAAAGAAAGTGTGTTACATAGTGTAGATATGATTCGTAATCATCCATTAATGCTAAAAGATGTCCCTGTACACGGTCTAATAATCGATCCAAATACGGGTAGACTAGACATAGTTTCTGATGGTTCTGCAGAATGATATTCCTTTAATATATAAATACACAATTCAACAATTTCTCTGTTATTTCCTGGGAAATTGACAAAGGGTGGCTATTCATTCGAATAGCCACCCTTTCATTTGAGCATTCAATCTTTTGAATATATTCTTACCCTTTCAAAACTCATCACTAATAGATGCATACATATAATGATCTTCCCACTTCCCATTAATAAAAAGAAGTTTTCTTAACAAACCTTCTCTTTGGAATTGGTTATTTTCTAGCACTTTAATAGACCCTAAATTTTTGGGAGATACATACGCCTCTATCCGATTTAAATTTACATGTTCAAAAGCAAAATGCCTAACTAGTTTTACGGATGCAGATGCAATTCCTTTTCCGATGAATTCTTCGTCAATTGAATAACCAATGAGGCCACTAGAAAAAGGCATTCTTTTTAGACTATACAATGAAATATGTCCAATCACTTGGTCAGTTTCAGGTAAAAACACACCAAAACTAAATTCTCTTTTTTCTTTCAACAACATTTGTGATTCTCGAATTTTTTCTCGCTGCACTACCGTTGTATAATACTCATCACGATGTAATGGCTCATAAATGGACCAGAAACGTTTATTTCGATACACTAGATTCGCTAAACTCGGCGCATCATTTATATTTAAAGTACGCAAATAGCACGTTTTTCCTTCTAAATAGATCAAGCATCTTCACCCTTTTACATTAGTTAATTGGACAAACTCATGTACAACTTGTATGAAAAGATTAATACCATTCATCCAAAATGCTTTTTTTCTTAGCTTTCTCTATATATTTCATAGCAACCCCTTCTACTGTCATGACAGCCAGTAAACGGGTCCTATAGTATATGAATAAGATACATGTCCTAATTCATGGGATTCATTCTTCCCCTAGCATCGTCTATTTTACATTTAAATATTCGATGGATAGAAATTTTCCTTCAAAGAATATATCCAAACATCTTACTTCTGGCTTTATTTTTCAATCATTTCATATTCCTCCAATTTTTGATACCCATTTTAAAATAGTATACCATGTTTTTTATTATCCAATTATTCCGTTTTTTGTCACGAAACATTCATAAATACGATTTGTAGTCGCTTTGTTTCAAAGGTATACTTATTTAATAGAAGGAGGGGAATGAATGTTCAAACTATTCCTTTTGATTTTCAGTTTTATTGCAACTGTAGCCACTAATACTCTAGCTAATACGCTTCCGATTAATAATCAAACAACTGCAGAAATTTCAAATAGACTCCCAGCATTATTTACACCAGCTGGTTTTGTTTTTAGTATTTGGGGTGTTATCTATGTGCTTTTAGCTTATTGGATTTGGAATATGCTAAAAGAATATCGTCAGACAAAAACTCTTCCTATGTCCCGAGTATTATTATTTGTAATTTCATCCATTTTCAATATTAGTTGGATTTTTTCGTGGCATTATGAATATTTTAATTATTCATTAATTGCTATGTTTGGATTGCTTGTTACATTATTTTTACTTTATATGACATACTCAAGTGAAAGACAACTTTTTAAACAAAGATTGCCTATATCTATTTATCTAGGTTGGATTTTTGTTGCTCTATTTGCAAATTTAGATTATGTATTAACATATTATGAATTCAGTGGATTCGGAATGACTAAACCACTTTGGACCGTTATCTACCTTACTATTGCGACTGCAATCGCTCTTCATTTCCGTTATCATTATAATGATCGTGCAATAGTACTCGTTTTCATTTGGGCTTTCTTTGGAATTATGGTCCGCCATAAACTGGATGTATTATTCATCTCTTCCGTTTCTTTATTTTTAATTTGTGTACTCATAGTAGGAATACTATATATCAAAAAAACGCCTTCGAAAAGTTAATTTCGAAGGCGTTTTTTCTATTTTACCTATTTTACCTAATTAATCTAATTTAGTTATCAATAATGGTCCTTCTTTTGTCACGATAACTGTATGCTCAATTTGGGCAACTAACGATTTATCTGGTGTTACAAAAGTCCAGCCATCGCCTGATTCCACAATGTTCTCTGCTTTTTCAGAAATAAACGGTTCTACTGCAAGGACCATTCCTTCTTTTAATATAATCGGGTCCCATGCGTCGTAATAATTAAGTACGTGTTGAGGAGCTTCGTGAAGTGATTTACCAATACCATGACCAGTTAAGTTCTTGATGACATGTAAACCATTATCCTGCGCTTCTCTAGCAACAGCTTTACCGAGTTGGTTCAATCGAGCGCCAACTTTTACTTTTAGCATCGCGCTATTAAATGCACTTTCAGCTACTGCACATAATTTTTCTTTTTCAGGATAACCTTCTCCAATAACAAAAGAAATTCCAGTATCTGCAAAATATCCATCATAAGAACCTGAAACGTCAATATTCACTATGTCTCCGTCTTTGATAACGCGAGAACCTGGAATACCATGGGCAACTTCTTCATTTACACTAATACATGTGTACCCTGGGAAATCATACTCTCCCATTGGACCTGAAATAGCTCCATGTTCTTTAAAAAGTTTGCCACCTATTTCATCTATTTCTTTCGTTGTCATACCTGGTTTCGTTGCAGCTACCATCGTATCTCTAATTTCCGCTACAATTTTCCCAATCTTTTTTAAAGCTTCTAATTCTTCATTTGTTTGTACAATCATATTTACAAGATCCCTTCTCTTTCTAACTGTACAATAATCATATCATATTTATACTTTATGCGGCAGTAAAAGACGTGGCGCTTTTACGAATAAAATCACACAGATGAATGCTGCCAGTAAAAATACCGGAATCATATACGTTGAATTATAGACCATTGAATAGATGATGACGTTCTGATCTCCAGCAAATTCTCCAAAAAATAGAATACCTGAAAGGACATGAGCAAGGTATCGAAGGAACGCTGCAATGAATACCCCCATAATAACGGATAATGCCATTTTCATCTTATCCTTTTGTTCATATGCTTTCATAAACGCTGGTCGTAATAATCCTGCGAATCCTGCCACCATAAATGCTATAAAGTAATCAATTCCAACTTGTAGGATAACAATCTCAAAAGAAAGTGGTACTGCATAAAAACGACCTGTAACTACTTGTAGTAATCCAATTAGTAGTCCAGTAACTAAACCTGCCACTATTCCTCGGCGAAACGCGATTAATATAACAGGGACAAGTACAAAGGTAACAGTACCCCCTTGTGGCATTCCAAATCCAATCATATCTAATATATATCCAAGAGCTGCAAAAATAGCGATTTCTACTAATAACAATACACGTTGATTTTTCATTGTAATCTCCTTTTTTGACCACAAAAAAAACGACCCAGGGATAGACCCAGACATCGCGATTGTCAGTTTCCATCCACATCCCTACGCAAGCATTAACTTACAGGTTCGAAGGGTACAATCTCAGTCGCTTAAACGACGCCCCTTGTGGTTATGAATTATTTAGTTCGAATTCATTGTAATCTATTAAAAAAAGGAATGCAACCTCGTAAGCTTAATTGTTATACTAATAGAAATACTTTATGAAAGTGAGTTTTTTGATTATCCTTCACTGAACTTGGCAAAAATAGATGCAAGAGAAATATTTCGAATGTATTAGTCGTTATGATATTCGACAAATATGCATAGGAGAAAGGAGATGATTTTAATTCATTTTGAAAATAATAAAGTGCTAGCTTCCCTTTCTTATTTTAGTGTATTATTCGCTCCTTTTATACTTCCAATTATCGTTTATTTCATTTCACAAGATTCTCATGTGAAACAACATGCAAAACGAGCTCTTGTTTCACATATTATTCCTGTCGTATTAATGATTGTTTTATTTATTACTATTTTCGCGAGTTTTGTTCCATTCTCTATGAATACTACTTATGAGGAACCATCTTTATTCATGACATCTACACCGCTGTTATTTGTGCTTGTGTATATGTTAATTTACGCGATTATTTTTATTTGGAACATTATCCAAGGCATTAAAGTGTTAAGATAAGGTTTAGGAATTTTTAATACGGGAACATATGCAGTAATTATTATTTCAATTAGGAGTGATTCATATGAGTCTGAAAAGTTTAGTCAAAACTGCAGTGAAGTTTGCACCAATTGTCATTCCAATCGTTCAAAAAGCATTAAAAGCTAAAAAAAATGTAAAGAAATGAAAAGAGCAAAATCTTGAGTCCGACATAGACTCAAGATTTTGCTCTTTTTTTAAGATTATATAAATGCTTTAAACTCTGTTAGTGACAAGTACTGATCAAAGCCTTCTATTCTTGAAACAGGCTGAGTAGAATTATCTGATTGTCTTTTAATAATTTCTTCAAACGACAAAGGATTTGGAGCAGGTAACTCTAGTGGATATACTTGTACCCAAGAATGATACTGTTTTAAAAATGCATTTGCCATCAATCGATATCCTTCCATTGTTGGATGAACATCGGCTTGGTTCGGTATTAACTCTTTTGCATTTTCCACGAATGATTCTTCTACAGATACATACATTGCACCATTTGCTAATGCTTCTGTTTTTAAAATGGTATGTAATGTAGTTAATTCTTTGCTAATTCCTTGTTTCTGCGTATCTTGAATATGTGGATAAGCAAAATAATATCCCATCACATAGATTTTAGCTTTCGGAGCAGCTAGTTTTACTTCTTGAATAATCGAAGTAATATTTTTTCGGACATTATTTAAAGCTAAGTCTGTTGGAATTTGTTGATAGGCAATTGATCCATTTGCTGGGTTCACTTGAACGAGTTGCAACAGATCATTCGCACCAGCAGAAATTGTAACAACTGTTGCACTTTTCAATAATCCCTGTGCTTCTTTTGTTTGAACTGTATGCAATACTTCACCTGTTGTATAACCCGGAAAAGCTAATGCTTTAGAATAAAAACCTAGCTTGCCCAACCGTTGTAATTCCTGTGCTATTAAATCTGTATAGCCAGTATCAATTTGTCGATAAGGCGTTTGGCCAGCCGCTAAAGAATCTCCTATAGCGATATAAACTTCAGATCCTTTTGCTTCCACAGGTAGGGAAACAAATGATAGGAACAAAACTATGCATGTAACAATCCATCTTTTCATGTAAAATCGACTCCTTAGAATGCCCATGTCCCTTTTATAAAAATAGGTTCATTTGTGCTATCTTCCAGTTCTCCCATAATATCCATGTCTCCGCTACCAATCATAAAGTCTTCATGCACGATTGACGTATTTATGCCGAGGCTTTCCAGTTCACTATGTGATAATCCACGTGCTCCCTCGATACAAGTGGGATACGCTTCACCTATAGCAAAATGATTAGACGCATTCTCATCAAATAATGTATTGAAAAACAATACATTGGATGCCGAGATTGGCGATTCATGTGGAACTAAAGCAATTTCTCCTAGATATTTTGCACCTTCGTCAGTTTGTACTAGGTCTTTTAAAAGTTCTTCTCCAGTAGATGCTTGAACTTTCGTAATCGCGCCATTTTCAAATATTAAGGTAAACCCATCAATAACGTTTCCTTTAAATACGAATGGCTTTGTATTTGTCACATATCCATTCACACCTGTTTTTAGAGGAGCAGTAAATACTTCCTCCGTCGGCATATTTGCTATAAACGAAACTGCTTGAGCATTTTTACTAGATCCACTTTGCCAAATATGGCCTGTTGGAAGTTCTACTTGAATATCAGTCCCTGGAGCCTTATAGTGCAGTTTTTTATATTTCTTTTCATTTAAAAGTGCTGCACGACTTTCTAAGTTTTCAATATGCTGCTTCCACTTTTCAACTGCTGTTCCTTCACCAACTCTGACTACTTGGAAAATAACATCCCACAACGCTTGCATTTGAAATGCTGGGTCAAGATGAGGAAATACCTTTGCTGCCCATTTCTCAGAAGGCATAGCAACTATCGACCATGTGATCACGTCGTTCATCACTGCTTTTCTATAGTTTGCTAATGCTTTTCCACTTGCTTTTTGGAAATTAGAAATCCGATCAATCGAAACTCCTTCAAGCATATCTGGATTATCAGCATCAATCCATAAGAGTGCACCTTTGTTTTCAATTAGTTCATCACGTTGTAACGTAGCCCATTTCGGAAACTCATGAAATGCTTCGTCTGGAGCTAAATCATAAAATGCACGTGCATTCACTTCATCCGAATAATTAACATCTACACGCTTTGCACCAGCTTCATACGCTTTTTTAACGATAAGTCTAGTGAACTCAATTGTATTTGTAGTTGTATTAATAAGTAGAGGTTGGTTTTTTTGAATGTTCAATCCAACTTTAACAACAAGCTCTGCATATTCTTCTAATTTCTCCGAGAAGTTCATGACTTATCTTCCTTTCTTTTCAATCGTTTTAGACGATCCTTCAATTAGTTCTCCGCGATACCAAACTTTTTGTACCGGTTTACTTGGAAGCTCTTTTGTCCACTTTTTATATGTTTTTTCATCTGTATATGTTAACAAAGTTAATACTTCGCCATCTTCTCCTGCACGCCCTGTTCGTCCAGAACGGTGTAAATATTGTTCAATTGATTGTGGAACATCTACATGAATCACATGTGTCACTCCAGAAATATCTAATCCTCTTGCAGCAACATCCGTCGCGATTAATATATGTGCTTTTCCATTTTTAAAATCGTCTAGTGCTTTCTTACGCTCTTCTTTGTTCAAATCAGCGTGAAGTGACACAATTGGGGCATTTCGGTAAGATAATTTAGATTCCTTCATAACAAGCTGGTCCAGACTATTAACGAAAGCAAGCCCTCTCATTCCCTCTTGATGAGAAAGTCTACGTAAAAAATCTGTTTTATCACGTGGTTCTGTTTTGACAAAACTATGAATAACCTCACCTTGTGATGGTAGTTCTTCTGCAGTAACTTGAATGCGTACTGGATTTTTCATCAATTGTTCTACAACTATTTCGATTTCATCTGTTATCGTTGCAGAAGTTACAACTAATTGTCTCTCCTGTGTTCCATCGATTATTCCTTTTACAATACTGCGATGCTCTCTGCTTAACAGTTGGTCACCTTCATCTAATACAATCATCTTCACTTCATGAATTTTGAGCTTTTTCGTTCTGATCAGTTCCTGTAAGCGTCCTGGAGTTCCTACGACAATTTGTGGTTTCTTTTTAAGTTTCTCAATTTGTCTGTTTATATTGGCTCCACCGATTAATTGTGCAACTGAAATATCCGTCCCAGCTGTCCACTCACGAAATACTTCTACAATTTGCATTCCTAGTTCTTGAGAAGGAACCATTACTAAAGCTTGCGTTTGTTTTTTTGTAGTATCCACTTTTTGTAATAATGGAATGACGTATGCGAGTGTTTTACCTGTACCCGTCGGAGATTCTGCTACTATATCTGAACCATCAAGCATATGTGGGATTAGTTGAGATTGTATAGGCATTTCAAATGCAAAGTTAGATTTAGCCCATTTTTCTTGTAATGTTTCGTTTAAATTTTGTAAAAAAGTCAATTTGTTCTCCACCTCATCTGTGTTTGTGTCAAGTGTACCATATTTTTCTTATAGATAATTAGCCATAAGAATAGATTGAAAAAACTATTTTTAATAATTAATTGAGCTAATCTTTATACATAAAAAAAGCACCACGTCTATGTGGCACTTCCATTACTGTTGTTCTGTTGTATACTCTTTCATTAGCTCATATAAGTTCAATTCATATAGCTGTTTTCCATCAATTTTAAATACGCCATTTTTCACAAATTCTTCTATTATATCTTCTCTTTTTTGTTCCATTTTAGAATCTGTTTTTACTATCATTTTGGATAACTCCTTGCTCTTTTTATTCCTATATAGTTTAACCCTTTTTGTACTGTTATAAACCTCTATCATTTAGTTTCTTAAACACTCGAGTGACGAAAGAAAATTTCCTTCTAAACACTAGATACACCAAATATCCTAAAAGTGCACCCAGCGTATTCAACCAAAGATCATCGACATCGCTGCTCCTATTTTGAGGAAGCTGCATTATTTCGATGAATAATGAGATACAAAGTCCAACTATCACAGTAAAAGGGAGAAACTCCATTCTTTTAAAAAGCAATGGCAATAAAAATCCAATAGGAATAAAAAGAATAATATTCCCAAGAAAATTAATATAAAAAGGTTGCCAAAACCCTAAATATCGAATGGCATTATACGTTTCTTTAAGAACACGAAATAACTCTAAATTCACACCTGTTCCATACGTTTGTATTGCTCCAAATTTAGGAATAATTGTTTGAGAAAACAATCCTACTAGAACAGAAACGAGGAGTAGCAATCCAATCTCATGCAAACTCTCTTTTAACTCAAAACCTCTCCTCTTCCAACGGAAAAATCTCCAAATAATTACTACAGGTAAAGTCATGCAGATGAAAAAAAACATATCGTCTAAGTAATCAATAATAATCGTCATCTATTCATCTTCTAATAGTTCTTTTAAGAACTTCTCTCGATGATCAAGAAAGTATTTTGTTAGTTGATAATGTGCGGTCATTTCATATTCTATCCCTTCAATTTTCCCATCATCAAAACTTAGGATTGACGCCTCCGGATATCCTAAAATAATTGGTGAATGCGTAGCTATTATAAACTGGCAATCCTCTTCTGTTACTAAATCATGCATAACGCGTAAAAAAGCTAACTGTCTTTGCGGAGAAAGTGCAGCTTCCGGCTCATCCAATAGATAGATGGCTCTTCCATTAAATCGATTTAAAAATAAAGACATAAACGATTCGCCGTGCGATTGTTCGTGGAGTGATTTCCCGCCATAACTATCTAAAACAACCGGATATTCTCTTGCCTGTTGATCAATATGAGATGCAAATTGATAAAATGATTCTGCACGTAAAAAGAAACCATTCGTCACTTTAGGCATCCAAGAAAGTCGAAGGTATTTTCCAAGTGCACTTTCTGCAGCATCTACTTCATACATATTATTTCTATTTCCACCTGCAGTATTAAATCCACAATTGTCTGCAATTCCTTCTAGCAATGTAGACTTCCCTGTCCCATTTTCACCAACTAAAAATGTTACGTTATGTGTAAACTCTAACTCAGTTAAAGTTTTAATCGTCGGTATTGTAAAAGGATATTGTTCCTCTATGTCTGGTTCATTCCTAAGTATCGTTACTTTTTTTAAAAACATAACCATCGCCCCCGAATCATATAAGTTACTATCTAACGAGAAAGGTCGTGGAACTTGGATCTACCTGTCCAAATTGTCACTAAGCATGTATATCATAATTTTCCAAGTGTGAAAATCTATTTTCCTGTTGTTACTAGCTTACCTCTTCCACCCATACAAAAAAAGATAAATAGGCATATTCTTAAGCAGCTTAACACGATTTTAATCGACCAAGGCTTTTACAATAAGAATTTAGTAGAGATGGTTGGCAACTATGAAATTAAAACAAATGAACGAGGTTTCCTTAGTTTATCATTAACCGTCTACTCATTCACAGGTGGAGCACATGGATTGACCATTACAAGGTCTTTAACATTTGATGTAACGACTGGAAAGCAATACGCACTAGAGGATTTGTTTAAACCAACTAGCGATTATGTTAGAGTCCTATCCCAGATCATTGAAAAGAAATTTATCGAGTGGGAAGTTCCTTTATTGGAAGAGTTTGAAGGTATTCGTCCCGATCAAGATTTTTATGTTGCGGACCATAGCCTAGTTATTTACTTTCAAGTATATGAATTGACACCTTATGTATATGGGTTTCCTTATGTGCCAATCGCCATTAAAGACATCGAAGAGATTATTCTCCCGAATGGAATTCTCGATAAATTACTCTCGTTCTAGTAATTTCTTTTCATATTAAATTATCAGATAGAATAACCTGTTATGAAGGAGTGGTTTCAGTCAGTTTATTTGTTACAAGATCATTGGATGAAGTTCGGTTTTGGTCAAGGATTATGAAAGAACATGCTTTATTTTTAAGCCTTGGTTTTAGTGTTGATGATAAAAAACTCATCCAAGAAGCTCAGAGTTTCATTTCATTGTTTGAAAAAATCGAACAACAGCTTAATAATTATTCTGCCATTTCAGATCCTGAGGAAATAAAAAGATTCAATATTCAAGTGTACCAAGCTGCCGCTTCCATTTGGGCTTATAAAAGAAAAGTGCTAGGACTTATTTTACGTTGTGAAATAGTGTCTAATAACTATGCACTCTTAGTAGATCATACAAGTAGGGAAGCCGCCTATTTTGTGAATCGTTTAAAAGAGTTAAATGCAGGAAAGCTCGAACCACAAGCTGATGATATTATTAGAGAAAATGTTTTCTTCCTTAAAATTATGGCAGACCATTCAAAATTTATCGGTCATTTATTAGACCCTTCTGAAAGAAAATTAGTTGATCAAGCACGTGAGTTCAGTCATGACTTTGACCAACTCCTCTTTCAAGCACAAGATTTAGAATCCATGCGTCCTCAATCGGAAACTGCACCCATTTTGGATCAATTTCTCGATCAAAACCGAGTGTCTGTTGTGTCGCTGAGAGACTTTAAAAAAACTGCCAGAGATTTAATAGATGCTTGCCGTATTAAGAGCAATATTCATCCACTTCTCGCTGATCATGTATTCCGTGAAGCAGACCGCTTCATTCATATTATTGACATGTATGAAGCAACGTTATTATCAAATAATCCATAAATGCATTAGCTCTAGTGACATCCCCCCTTCATTACGGTAAAGTATTAATTAAGTAATTGAAGGGAGTTTTTATAATGAAAGAAGCTATTTTTTTCGATCTAGATGATACATTGCTATGGGATAACAAAAGTGTAGCTACAGCATTTCAAAAGACATGTACATATGCAGCGGCAAAAGTGAACGTTGACCCAAACGAGCTAGAACAGGCAGTACGTGCTGAAGCTAGCACTTTGTACGATACATATGAAACACGTCCATTTACACAAATGATCGGTATTAACCCATTCGAAGGAATGTGGGGAACGTTCGATGATCCTGGTGAAGATTTTCAAAAGATGAAAGAAATTATTGCAAATTACCAAAGAGAAGCTTGGACGCGTGGATTAAGTAAATTGGGCATTGATGATGAAGCGCTTGGAACTGAACTTGCACTGTACTTCCCAAAAATGCGTAAAGAAAGCCCTTTTGTTTACGAGGAAACATTTGAAGTGCTCGATCAATTAAAAGGCAAATATACGCTTCTATTAATGACGAATGGTTCTCCTAGCCTTCAAAATATAAAGCTAGAAATCACGCCTGAAATCGCTCCATATTTCGATCATATTATTATTTCAGGTGCATTCGGTAAAGGAAAACCAGACCCATCTATTTTTGAACATGCCCTTGATGTAGTCGGTTTACATGCAGATGAAGTACTAATGGTTGGAGATAATTTAATGACAGACATACTTGGCTCCTCAAGAGCTGGCATTCAATCTGTTTGGATTAACCGAGAAGAGAAGCCGGTAAGTGAAGAAGTAATTCCTACTTATACAATTAATAATTTGCGTGAACTATTTGATATTATTGAATAAACAAAATGCTGTCCAAAGTCACTTTGACTCTGGGCAGTATTTTTTTATGGGTATTGTCGCGTTCGTGCTTGGTATTGTCTCACTTAGGATTATTTTCCTAAGAAAATCGCTAACTATATGGACTTTAACGGTTCGCTTTGAACGAAACTTATCGCAACAGGGATGAGGAGCCTCTCAGTTCCACACAAAGCCTCTCCACTTCCACACAAAACACTCTCAGTTCCACACAAGCCTCTCACTTCCACGCAAAAACACTCTCACTTCCACGCAAATCCTCTCAGTTCCACACAAAGCCTCTCCACTTCCACACAAAACATTCTCTAGTTCCACACAAGCCTCTAGAGTTCCACATAAACACTATGAGTTCCACAATCCCCCTCTAAAATCACAAAAAAAGCTGCGAAGAATTTCCTTCGCGGCTTTTAACTATATTATGAAGATGCATGATCTGCATCCTGTGTTCCTAGTAGATGAAGTTCTTATTCTTCAAAATAAAAGGCCCCCATAAAGGAGGCCTTTCTTCTATATTATAGATCGATCGGAGTTGCGTCGTAAATATCTTCTAGACCTTTTAGAAGTTCAACACCTGAATCTTCTACATGCTTGTCAATTGAAAGCATCATAATCGCGTCTCCGCCTGCTTCAGAACGTCCAACTTGCATCGCTGCAATATTGATGCCTTCTGTAGCAAGAAGTGTTCCTACGCGACCGATTGCTCCTGGTTGGTCCTTATGACGGATGAACAATAGGTATCCAGCAGGCACAACATCTACGATGAAATCATCTACGCGTACAATACGTCCACCTAATCCATTTAATAGCGTACCAGCAACTTTTCTTGTTTCTGTTGCTGTTTTCACTTCAACAACGATTAAGCTAGTAAATCCTTTTGATTTCGTAGTTTTATTTTCATTTACAGTAATACCAAGACGATCTGCAAGGAATTTTGCATTTACATCATTTACAGATTCTCCTAATTTACTTTTTAGAAGTCCTTTTACAGCATTACGTGACAATGGACGAGTATCTAAATTTGCAAGTTCTCCAGAATACGTGATATTTATTTCTTCTGGTACTCCGTTTGCTAAATCACTAACGAATGAACCTAATTGCTCTACTAAATTAAAGTATGGTTCAATTTTAGCTAATACATCTTTCGGTACAGATGAAAGGTTAACTGGATTTTTTACTACTCCAGTTTGTAAGAAGCTAACTACATCATAAGAAACATCGATTGCTACAATTTCTTGTGCTTCTACTGTACTAGCACCTAAATGAGGTGTAGCAATAACTTGTGGCAATGTCAGTAATTTATGCTCAATAAATGGCTCTTCTTCAAATACGTCAAGTGCTGCTCCTGCAACTTTACCAGAAACAATTGCATCATATAGTGCATCTTCATCGATAATTCCACCACGTGCACAGTTGACAATTTGAACGCCATCTTTCATTTTTTCAAAAGCTTCTTTATTAATTAAATGACGAGTTTCTTTTAGTAATGGTGTATGTAAAGTGATAAAGTCCGCTGCTTTGATCACGTCTTCAACACTACCAAATTGAACGCCTAATTTTTCAGCTTTTTCTGCCGTTAAGAATGGATCGTATGCAATAACATTCATACGTTGTCCTTTTGCACGAGCTGCAACTTCTTGTCCAATTCGTCCAAACCCTACAACACCCAATGTTTTGTTCTTAACTTCTACACCAATAAATGTTTTGCGATCCCAAATTTTGTTTTTTAACGCATGGAAAGCTTGAGGGATATTACGAGCAAGTGACATTAACATTGCCATTGTATGCTCTGCAGCAGAGTTTGTATTTCCGTCTGGAGCATTTACAACAATAATTCCGCGTTCTGTTGCAGCAGTTAAATCAATATTATCTACCCCAACTCCTGCACGACCAATAATTTTTAAGTTCGTTCCTTTTTCGATAATTTCGCGCGTTACTTGTGTTTGACTACGAACTAGCAATGCATCAAATTCACCAATTTTTTCTCCAAGTTGTTCCGGAGTAAGTGTTGTGTCAATTACGATATTAAATCCTTCTGCTTGTCTTAGTGGGAAAATACCATCTTCGCTTAGTGGGTCACTGATTAAAATATTGAATGTCATGTTCTATTCTCTCCTTTAGTTAAATAAAAGTTGTTTTGTAGCTTTCACTAGTCTATTATACTTCACCGGCAATTGTTTGAACTTAAAGAATATGTATTCTCCTCCTTATTATAAAAACAAAAAAGCCCTCCGCTCCCTACAAATATGTAAGGGGCGAAGAGCTTGTAAATAACTCACGCGGTACCACCCAAATTTACTGTAATCTAACTACAGCCTCTTAGTTTAACTGCTTAACGCGCATCATACGGATGAACCTACTCTTTTTCAATTCATCAATTCAAGAGTGCTACTCTACAATAGAAACCACTGATTTGCACCATCCATCAGCTCTCTTTAGATTTCCAACTTGTAAAACTTATCTCTATCTCAATTGTTATGTGTTATTGAATTAAACTTATCATACTAACTGTTATTTTAATTGTCAATATAGTTCAATAACTTGTAAACGCTATCATTTTATTTCAATGAAGATAAAGCTTGATTTTAAGCAGTTTCCAGAACTAAAAAAAATATTAATTTTTTTATTCATTCGTGTTTTATGGTATATTATCAATATAAACAATTAACATTTGCTGTAATACCCTCTCTTCACGAACTTTAATTAGAAAATCAATATATTTATTCGTATACTGCATAAAAAACATCTATTTCATCACAAATATATTGACTTAGCTCAGTAAAGTTTGTACACTGTATAAAATCATTTGTTTTTTCTAGAAATACAACACCAACTAAATATGTAAGGATATGATGACATGAAAGTGTGTAAATTCGGAGGTACTTCGGTAGCAAGTGCAGAACAGATCAAAAAAGTTGCTGCAATCATTAAGGCAGATCCATCTAGAAAATTTGTAGTTGTTTCAGCACCTGGGAAACGTTTTGATACAGATACGAAAGTAACTGACTTATTAATAGAATTATCAAATGCAGCCCTTCAAAAAAAAGATATAAATGAAAAGCTACAGCTTGTAGTAAATCGCTATAAAGAAATCGCAATCGGACTTAATATGGATGGAAAAATTTGTAAAGTAATTGAAGACGATTTGCGCCTACGTATTTCACAAGACCAAACAGAGGTAGAATTATTCGTAGACAACATTAAGGCTAGTGGTGAAGATAATAATGCAAAACTTATTGCCACTTACTTTACAAGTATAGGTCTACGCTCACAATATATAGATCCAAAAAGTGCAGGACTAGTTGTTAACGACTTACCTGAGCGTGCTCAAGAGTTACCTGAAGCATACGATAATCTAAGTACTCTTAAAAATCTTTCTGAGATTGTTGTATTCCCTGGATTTTTCGGTTATACAAAAGAAGGTGTATTGCGAACGTTTGACCGTGGTGGATCCGATATTACAGGATCTATTTTAGCTGCAGCAGTTCGTGCAGATTTGTATGAAAACTTTACTGATGTGGACTCTGTTTTTACAGCAAATCCAAGAGTTATAAATAGCCCTGTTGAAATAGAAGAAATTACGTATCGTGAAATGCGTGAACTTTCATACGCTGGTTTTTCCGTTTTTCATGATGAAGCATTAAGACCAGTATTCAAACTCGGAATTCCTGTTTGCATTAAAAACACTAATAATCCATCTGCTCCTGGTACAAGAATAGTTTCTGAACGCAAAAAAACAAAACGTCCAGTCACTGGTATTACAGCAGATAGTGGTTTTTCTATTTTATATGTAAGTAAGTATTTGATGAATAGAGAAATTGGGTTTGGACGTAAACTACTTCAAATTCTTGAAGAAGAAGATATTTCATATGAGCATACGCCATCAGGACTCGATGATATCTCTGTTATTTTGCGTAGTTATCAACTAACACCTGAAAAAGAAGAACGCATTATTAATCGCGTGCTAAATGAATTACACGCCGAGGATGCCCATTTCAGACATGATTTCTCAATGATTGTGATTGTCGGTGAAGGCATGAACAATAGTACAGGCTTAGCAGCACGTGCTGCAACTGCGATCTCTAGAACAGGTGCTAATATTGAAATGATTAACCAAGGTTCTTCCGAAGTCAGTCTTTCTTTTGGTGTGCATAAAAGCAATGAAAATATGATACTCCGAGAGTTATATAAAGAATTTTTTTCGGCAGTAGCAGTGGGATAAACGATAAATTGAGGAGGAGCTACGTGACTGCGTCACGTAGCTCCTCTATTGTTTTCTGGTAATCCTATTACGATTTCCGTTTTTTACTGACACCTACCACTTTTCTATTTAATTTATAAATCATGATTACTAAAATATAGCAAAATCGATATACGACTTATCCGAAAATAAGTGCAAAGAGAGACTTTTCTCATATGTTTGCACTTATTTTAAAATATGTCGTGTGTAGATTTTGGGCATTTTTGAAGTTTTGGAATATTTTTTTGGCATGTTTGTTTGTATGGCGCTCTCTTTTGTTAGCCACATATGAAATGAACTCCCCACTCTTTACTAATTGGCAGATTTCACCTATCGTTCCCCACTTAGCATCCGTAACTTAAGTATGTATCATAATTCCATTGTGTTGACAATACTTATTTTATATGAGATAATGATATCTGTTGACAATTTGGTAACACATAAATTTAGAAATTTGGCATTCTGCTTTATGTTTTTGATAATACTTATTCACACTGGCGCGACTACAGGGTCGCAAGGACGTAAAAGAAGGTAGGGTTTACGTTGCTTAGGTTAGAAGGCAACCAGTGGAACAATTTACCGCGGCATTGAAAGATGAACCTTTCATGGAAATTATTCCCCGATTATTCGGGATGATATTTTATAATTCAAAAGTTATGTTTTACCTATATTAAAATCAAGGGGTGTTCTCATTATGAGAGCACCCCTTGTCCAATTCTTCAACTAATTCTCTTTTAAAAAACTCAAATTAATATGAAGCGCTTCTCCACTCACAATTCCATGGTACTCTTCAATCGTATTTGTTGTTGTCACTAACATAAACATTACTCACTTCTTTGGATAACTCTTCTTGCAACATTAGTTTACAAAAAAATCAGAAAAAAACACGAAAGAATTTCTCTCTCGTGTTTAAAAGTATGCTTATTTTCTAGTTGGAATCATATTAAATATAATATTCAATACGATTGCGGTAAGACTACCAGCAACAATTCCGTTACTCGTTAAGATTTGGAAGCTTTCTGGAAGAGATAGAAACAAGTCTGGAACAACTGTAACTCCTAAGCCCATTCCAATCGAACAAGCAATAATCATCGAATTATCAACGGATTCATCGACAACTTTGCTAAGCATTTTAATCCCTTGCGCTACAATCATTCCAAACATCGCAAGCATGGCTCCACCTAGAACAGAAGAAGGAATAACCGTAGTAACCGCAGCAATTTTAGGAATGAAGCCTAATAAGATTAACATACCACCAGCTATGTAAATAACTTTTTTCGTTTTCACACCAGATAGTTGTATAAGCCCTACATTTTGTGAAAAAGTTGTGTATGGGAACGAATTGAAAATACCGCCAAGTAAAACGGCAATCCCTTCTGCACGATATCCTTTTGTTAAATCTTCTTTTTTAATTTTCTTATCAAGAATATCTCCTAAAGCAAAGTACACACCTGTAGATTCTACTAGTGATACAATCGCAACTAAAGTCATCGTGATAATTGGTGACCATTCAAAAGTAGGTGTCCCAAAGTAAAAAGGAGTTACCATATGGAAATAATCTGCGTTTTGTACATTCGTAAAATCAACTTTCCCCATTAATATTCCCGCAATAGTTCCTGCAACAATACCAAGTAGGATCGAAATAGATTTTATAAAACCAGTAGAAAAACGATAAAGTAAAACAATAAAAAATAATGTTCCAAATGCTAATGAAATATTGGAAGCTGAACCAAAGTCACTAGCACCTTGTCCACCACCCATATTATTAATGGCAACTGGAATTAGTGTAACCCCAATAATCGTTACGACAGAACCTGTAACTACTGGAGGGAAAAATTTTACCAATCTCCCAAATAGACCACTGATTAATATGACAACAATTCCAGATACAATGATAGCTCCATAAATAGACGAAACTCCGTACTCTCCACCAATAGCTATCATTGGACCAACTGCAGTAAATGTACATCCTAATACAACTGGAAGACCAATACCAAAAAAACGATTGCTCATTACTTGTAAAATTGTTGCAACCCCACACATTAATATATCAATAGCTACTAAATATGTTAGTTGTTCAGAATTTAAACCAATCGCTCCACCAACAATTAGTGGTACGAGAATCGCTCCAGCATACATAGCGAGAACATGTTGAAAACCAAGGGCTGTATTTTTTAAGATATCATTCATATAGATGGAGACTCCTCAACAAATTCTACTTTCCCATCTGCTAAAGATTTAATAATTGCTAACGATTCAACACGAATACCTTTTTCACGAACCATGCTTCCACCAGTTTGGAATCCTTTTTCAATGACAATCCCAACACCTGAAGTTTTTGCATTTGCTTGTTCTACAATATCAAGTAATCCAAGAACTGCTTGTCCATTCGCTAAGAAATCATCGATGATTAATACAATATCTTCACTACCGATAAAGTCTTTCGAAACAGAAATGTCATTCGTTTCACCTTTTGTAAAAGAATGCACTTTAGAAGAATATAAGTTTCCTGATAATGTTAATGATTTACGTTTTCTTGCAAAAATAACTGGAACACCTAGATTTATACCAGCAAACATAGAAGGTGCAATTCCTGAAGATTCTATCGTTAATATTTTTGTAATACCTGCATCTTTATAACGATTTGCAAATTCCTCTCCAATAGCTTGCATTAATAATGGATCTATTTGGTGATTCAAGAATGTGTCTACTTTCAAAACATTCTCTGACAACACTTTTCCTTCACTGACAATTTTCTCTTTTAATAATCTCATCTTTCCTAATTCCCTTCTACTTCTGATTAATGGAAAACAAAAAAAGCCCGATAACAATGTATCCACTCATAGTAAGAGTGGAGCAATGTCATTCGAACTTGTAATATCGAAAAGAAATAAAAAAACTCCGTAAAAATCACCAGAATTTAGTTACTTCATCGCCACTCATAGTCGGTTTATTTAAGGTAAACCGGTAGAAACTTGCAGGCCATATCCCTGCTATTATACGAGTAAATGCTATTAGAATATTTCCCATTATAGCACTATGGGTCCTAATTACAATGGCTTATAAAATGTTCAATGATTCATAAAATTCTGTTTCATGTTCTTATAAACATCAACAAAAAATGTAGGGTTTACGTTGATTTTATAAGTAAAAACACCTTGATTGGTATGAAGATAGAGGAATCCCCCTCCAAAAGAAAATGGTTTAAAAGACATATCATGAACATGCTGAAGTAAAAAACTATGATTTGCAGAACGAATGGTTTCAGTTGTCATAACCAATTCCAATTGCTTTTCTGTTTGCTGCATTTGATAATAAAAGTCAATCGTTCGCTCTACTTCTATATAAATAATAGATGTATATTCAGTCAAAAGGTGCACCTCCCAAGCTTCCATTAAGTGTATCATTTGTTTTGTCTTATACGCTATTCACTCACATCGGTGCATAATCAGCCAAATTCAAAACGGTATTTTTTCCTAATACTAAATTCGCTAGCTCAGCTCCAACGAATGGACCTGCAGTTAATCCAGAAGCACCAAGGCCATTAGCGAAATAGACGTGCTCAAACCCAGGAACTTTCCCTATTGTAGGTAGAAAATCTGGTGTATAAGGACGGAATCCAACGCGAACTTCATCTATTCGTGCGTTCTCTAATGACTTAGCAACCCCACTAGCTTTTTCTAGTAGTTCTTGTTTCCCTTCTTCTGTTACTCGAATATCATAGCCAGTATTTTCTTCAAACGTAGATCCAGCTACAACTTTTCCATCACTGAAAGTAAGTAAATACTGATTAGTCGGAGGCAACACAACTGGCCACTCCCCCGTATTTACGTTATCTATGTGAAAATGCATAATTTGTGCTTTTTGAAAAGTAACATTCATGTTAACTCCTAGATTGTCCGGAATTTCATTTCCCCATGCACCAGTAGTTAAAATAATCTTATCTGCAGTTAGCTTTGTCCCTTCTATTAAAACACAACCATTTACCACTTCTGCATTTCCAACAATTACTTTAGCTCCTAGTTTTTCAGCGGCACGCGTCAAAGCATCTCGCATAGAACGGCCATCTACTCGTGCTGCTCCTTCTACATACAAAGAAGTAAAGTCCTCAGAAATCAGTGGAAAGAGTTTTCTAGTCTCTTCCGGATTAAGTATTTTTAACTCCCCAATTTCGGGTGCATCCTTTCTTTTTTCAACAGCACGTTCTAACATTTTCTGTAATTTTTTTTCGTCATTTTGGAGTGCAATCGCCCCAACTTGTTTGTAACCTGTCGCATTTTCTCCTAATTCTTCTAGTTCAAATACAAGTTGTTTGTAATACTTTGCTCCATTTTTTACGAGTTCATACCATTTTTTGTTTCGTCTTTGTGAGATCCATGGACAAATTATTCCAGCTGCGGCAGCTGATGCTTGTCCTAAATCTTGCCGATCAATTAGAGTGACATCTACCTTATTTTTCGCGAGATGATACGCAGTTGATGCTCCTAAAATACCTCCACCTATAACAATATAAGAAGTCATTAACTCTTCACTCCACTTTCTAAACTATTTGATAGTACTTTCGGTTTTATAAGCATGTTGTTTCTCCTTCTTACAGATAGTATCTTTTTCTAATTATAATGGAGATTTTCGTTAACAGCCTGTCTAATATCTTTTATTATGGGTATAAAGATATTACAGCACTGTAAACATTGTATGTAAAGGGAGTGAAATAGATGAAATGGCAAGGTAGAAAGACTAGCTCAAACGTGGAAGATCGACGTGGTAAAGGTGGCGGAAAAGCAATTGCTGGAGTCGGTGGCGGACTTGGACTAATAATTGTAATCATCATCACATTACTTGGTGGAAATCCAGAAGATTTAATGGGAAACTTAGGAACAACAGATCAACAATCAAGCTCGGTACCGTATGAAGAAACTACGGAAGAAAAAGAACTTGCAGAATTCGTCTCTGTTGTTTTAGCTGATACGGAAATAGTTTGGGCAGAAATTTTCAAAGAAAACGGAATGACTTATTCTAATCCAACGCTTGTTTTATATTCAGGAAGCGTTGACTCTGCTTGTGGGACTGCCGGTTCTTCCGTAGGACCCTTCTATTGTCCAGGAGATTATAAATTGTATATTGATTTGAGTTTCTATCAAGAATTACAAAATAACTTCAACGCTCCAGGGGATTTTGCTATGGCTTATGTCATTGCGCATGAAGTTGGACATCATGTACAAACATTACTAGGTACGTCGGAAAAAATAATGCCACTTCGTCAAAAATTGAGTGAAGAAGAGTTCAATAAATACTTAGTTCGATTTGAACTTCAAGCCGACTACTTTTCAGGTGTATGGGCACATCACGCCCAAGGAATGGGATATTTAGAAGAAGGCGATTTGGATGAAGCACTAACCGCAGCAAGTGCTGTAGGTGATGACACACTACAAAAAAAAGCACAAGGATATGTTGTTCCTGAGAGTTTTACACATGGTACATCGGAGCAACGGAAAAGCTGGTTCTACAAAGGATATGATAACGGAACAATTCGGGGTGGGGACACATTTAATACAACTAATCCTTAAATAGGAACACAGATGAGAAGGGATTCCTCTTTTTATCTGTGTTTTTTATTTTATTGACCACTTGTTCATCAAAAACTTATAATGAAACAAATCCGACCTTTATATAGAAGAAGGAGTTGTTAAAATGAACTTACCTTTTACAAAAATGCATGGATGTGGCAATGATTATATTTACATAAATTGTTTTGAACATTCCGTTGAAAATCCCGAAGAACTCAGCCGTGTTATTTCAGATAGACATTTCGGAATTGGTGGAGATGGAATTGTTCTGATTTGTCCTTCCAATGTGGCTGATGCAAAAATGCGCATGTTCAACATTGATGGTAGTGAAGGGAAAATGTGTGGAAACGCTATCCGTTGTGTAGCAAAATATGTATATGATAATAATATCGCTACAAAAGAAACACTTCAAATCGATACACTGAGCGGTATTAAAACAATTGAATTGCAAACGACAAATGGCCAAATGACTTCGGCCACTGTCGATATGGGAAAAGCCATTTTAGAACCAATGAATATTCCGGTTAATATTCAAGAAAATGCTCCACTTATTAACTTTCCAATCCTGATTGAAGATGAGCCTTATTCCATTACAACTGTTTCTATGGGAAATCCACATTGCGTTATATTTTGTGAAGATGTTCACTCCATTGACCTTGCTAAAATAGGTCCGAAATTTGAGTCTCATCCAATGTTTCCCGAGAGCGTAAACACTGAATTTATTCAAGTTGAAGACCGCAATACAATACGTATGCGAGTATGGGAACGTGGAAGTGGTGAAACACTTGCATGTGGAACTGGAGCTTGCGCAGCAGTTGTGGCAGCTGTATTAAATGGCCATTGCGACAAAAACACAGACGTAGTTGTCAAACTACTCGGTGGCGATCTTATTATTCGATATACGGACGACACTGTATTTATGACAGGCCCTGCAACGAAAGTATTTGACGGTGAAATTAGCTTTACCTAGCGAACATTTATGATATTGAAGTAGTGGAATTCTATTTTAAATAGAAGCCACTACTTTTTCTATGAATCAGTTCGATTAACCTCAATTTTATTTATTCACCCTCGTTCAGCCCTTCTTTTCACTCAAAACATTACCATTAACCCCAGAAAATCCTCACTATTACAAATGGAATTCCCTCTATTAACGCGTTATTTGTCACATTTACCTCTATCCTATACTTGAATCCATCTTTGTAATATAATTTTTCAATTTGTAACACGATTGGAAGTTTACCGTAACATTCCTGTAATACAAGACTGCTATGATGTGTTTAGCCTAAAGAAGCAAGGAGTAGAGTATTTGAGAAAATTTCTTGGAACACTCATTATCGTAATTGCATTATTGGTTGGCGGAGCCACTTCAAGTATGGCCGCATCTTCAACTTACACTGTAAAAAAAGGGGATTCATTATCTAAAATAGCTAATATGCATAATGTTTCTGTCTCTAAATTAAAGTCAATGAACAACCTAAAGTCAAATGTGATCCATCCGAAGCAAAAACTAAAAGTTACCGGTACTGCTAAGTCATCAACACCATCTCGTTCAAATACTGATAGTGTAGCAAAAGAGTTTTACGTTTCTGCGAGTGCTTATACCGCAAACTGTAGCGGGTGCTCAGGTATTACAAAAACAGGTCTGAATTTAAAAAAGAATCCTAATCTAAAAGTTATTGCTGTCGATCCTAATGTGATCAAACTCGGTTCAAAAGTTCATGTAGAAGGTTATGGATATGCAGTCGCAGCAGATACCGGCGGAGCTATTAAAGGAAATAAAATTGATGTATTCTTCCCATCTAAAAGCACTGCCTATGGTTGGGGAAGAAAAACAGTAAAAATTAAAGTATTAAACTAAATAAAAAACCAACTTTCTTTACCAGAAAGTTGGTTTTTTGTATTTCCAATTATTTTTTTGAAATATTAGCAACGATCTCATATGACTTTAATCTTTCTTGATGATCGAAAATTGGGGAATTGATCATCAATTCATTCACTTGGTTAGTTGACACAAACTCTTCTAGCTTAGCTTTTACCGTTTCTGGAGAACCTACAACTCGCGCCCGTAGTGACTGATTTACCCCGATCTTCTCTTGCTCTGTCCAAAGTTCTTCTATGTTTCTAGGTGGCTGCATTTTCCCTCGTTTACCACGAACCATTCCAAGAAATTGTTGCAGCAAAGAACTAGATAGATACTCTGCATGTTCATCTGTTTCAGCAGCGATAACATTTAAGCCTGCCATTACATACGGCTCTTCTAAATACTTAGACGGTTGGAAATAAGTTCTGTACATTTGAATTGCTTGCTCCAAATAATCTGGTGAAAAATGACTTGCAAAGGAATACGGCAAACCCATTATTCCAGCTAATTTGGCACTATACGTACTAGATCCTAACAACCAAATTGGCACTTCTAACCCTTGACCTGGAACTGCCATGACTGCTCGAGTAGACCCCTCTTCAATCGGTTCAAAATAAGATTGAAGTTCATTTACTAGTTCTGGGAAATTATCTGCTCCACTAAAATCTCTACGCAATGCACGAGCAGTCAACATATCCGTTCCTGGAGCTCTTCCTAAACCTAGATCGATTCTCCCTGGATAAATTGACTCCAATGTACCAAACTGTTCTGCAATCACGAGTGGAGAATGATTTGGCAACATAATTCCTCCTGCTCCAATGCGTAATGTACTTGTACCGCTGGCTAAATATCCGATCAATACGGAGGTTGCTGAACTTGCAACCCCCTCCATATTATGATGTTCTGCTACCCAATGACGTTTATACCCTAATTTTTCTGCGTGTTGTGCAAGCTCCATACTATTTTGAAATGCATTTCGAACAGTAGAACCTTCTGTCACTGACGATAAATCTAATACGGACAAAGGGATATTTGTTAATGTTTTTATTTGATTCATCTTATACTCTCCTCCAATTAATCAATATAACTACTCGTTTATTTGTTATTCTTCTTTAACAGCTCGATCAAGTTCTGAACTCTCTCCCGAGTGGTTTTTATCTCATCTTCTAAAACTTCAATATGATACGTTCCATTATATTGTGTTATTTCTACGATGTCCCCTTCTTGAAGGGATACAGTCATTAGGTTACGATCAATCAAAAGCTGTTCCACTTCCTCAGGAAATTTCAAAAACACGGCAATATCCTTTTCAAATCGGTCTAGTGTGTATTTATTTGAGTTCACTCACTATCTCTCCTTTATCATTCAGAAGTCTTGCTGCGTCCCCATCATTTAACCACATTTGTCCGTTTGTCCATTTTATATTCCCTTGCCCTTCTGCTGCATCTGGACCACTTGTTATATAAATTGTTTTCCCTGCTGCAAGAGATATATTTGGAAACTTGAATGTTTGATTACCACTGACTGATACCAATTGCCAACCTTTTAAGTTTATGGAAGATTCCCCATCATTCGTGATGCCGACAATTTCTTCTCGAAGATCTTTACTCGTAATTGCGATAGTTGATTCTGACGTAACTAGTACAGAAGTACTTTCTTCTGGCAAATTTTCTGTTGTTACACGATAATCTATTCCATTTGTTTTCACAGTAATATTCCCAACTTCAGCAGTTGCATAAACATCCGCCCCTATTTCTTGGAATTGGTTAACGACTGATGCATTTGGATGTCCATAGGAATTATCTAATCCATAACTCAAAATAGCTACTTTAGGATTTACTACTCGAATAAAATCTTCCGAACTACTCGTATCCGAACCGTGATGACCGGCTTTCAAAATAGTAGACTCCAAATCATATACTTGAAGCATGCTCCGCTCAATACCAATATCAGCATCTCCAGTTAGCAAAAAGGATACTTCTCCATATTGTACTTTTAACACAATAGATGCTTCATTATTATCAGCAGCATCCTCTCCTGCATTCATCACGGTAACTTTAAGACCGGGATCCAGTGCAATTTGCTCCCCTTTAGACGGTACAATGTATGATATTTTTTTATCTAGAATGAGTTGCAACATTTCTTCATATGTCTGAGAAGTATGCGTTTTCCCAGAATCGACAAAATTGTTTATTGTAATAGAGTTTAGCACCGTTATTAATCCACCGATATGGTCAGAATCAGGATGTGTGGCAACAACGTAATCTAGATTTTCAACGCCCTGTTTACGCAAATAAGATACGACTTGCTTACCAGCACCCTTTTTTCCACCATCAATAAGCATATTTTTCCCTTTAGGTGACTGAATAAGAATGGAATCTCCCTGTCCCACATCGATAAAGTGGACGGCCATTTCTACACTTGGTTTTATAGGTATTGCAGTTGTTTCTACTTGTTCTACTTGTTCTACTTGTTCTACTTGTTCTACTTGTTCTACTTGTTGTTCTTGTTGTTCTTGTTGTTCTTTTTGTTCTTTTTGTTCTTCTTGTTCTACTACTGGTTCCTTTGATGATTCTTCTAATGTACAACCTACTAATAACAATAGTAGTGTAAGCATCATGAGAAATTTGTATTTCATTTAATTCCTTCTCTCTATAAAAGAAAAAGAGCCGTAGCATATACGACTCTTTCTTAGTATTAATTATACCATATTTTTTACTATTCTTTTACAAACTCAATTGTACTTCTAATAGTATCAATTGGACGAACTAAACCTTCAATATGTTCACGTTTAGACTCTAAGAAAGGAGGTAATGATAGTTTTTCTCCAAGTGTTTCGTATGGTTCGTCTCCCATGAATCCTGGACCATCTGTTGCGAACTCAAACAAGATCCCTTGTGCCACTCGTGCGTATAATGATTGGAAGAAGAAGCGATCCACAAAACCAGAAGTTTGGAAACCAAAGCTTGCCAAACGTTCTGTCCATTCATCTAGAACAGCACGGTCTTCTACGCGGAACGCTGCATGGTGAACAGTTCCAAATCCTTGGCGACCAGGAGGTAAAATGATATTTTTTTCCACAATCACTTGTGCCCCGTTTCCACCTTCACCAACTTCAAATAAGTGGAATGATCCTTCTTGTGCAATTTCTTTAAATAACATAACTTTTTCTAATACTTCTTTCATATAGTCAAATTGAGCAATACGAATAGTAATTGGGCCAAGTCCAGTAATTGCATACTCTAATGGAACCGGTCCATTTTGCCATGGAATTCCTGAAGCAACTCCCTCATTATTTTCATCTGAAATCAATTGGTATTGTTGATCATCAAAGTCCACAAATGAAAGAACTTTCGTACCGAATTGTTCTTGAATACCTGTATGTTTTACATCTAGACGATCAAAGCGTTTTACCCAGTAATCTAAAGCTGCGTCAGTTGGTACACGGAAAGCTGTTTTATAAATTTCATCTGTTCCATGAGTACCTTTTGGAATATTAGGGAAATCAAAGAATGTCATATCCGTACCTGCTCCACCAACATCATCTGCAAAGAATAGGTGATATGTTTGAATATCATCTTGGTTAACTGTTTTCTTTACTAAACGCATACCTAATACATACGTGAAAAATTTATAATTTTCTTCTGCGCTACTAGTAATCGCTGTTACATGGTGCATACCTTTTAAATGGTTCATCTATTATTCCTCCTAAGGAAATCAGTTATCTTTAATTTAAGTATCTCTAATTCGAAGTAATTTTAACATGTATAAAATAAGAAGTCAAACCAAATGAATACACACTCTTCTCATTAAAAAAATACCAAGACCCACTCAGGTGAGATCTTGGTATTTTTTATTTATTTTTAAAAAGTTAAACTTTGTTTCTGAAACTATAATGGCGATCAGTATAATTACTGCACCAATCCCCATTTTTACTGTCAGCACTTCACTTAAAATCATGACTGAAAAAGCCATGCCCCAGAAAGATTCGGTTGACAGAATGATAGCTGCCTTTGTTTCAGTAATGTATTTTTGAGCAACTGTTTGTAATAAATAAGCAATGGTTGTAGAAAAGACACCCAAGTATAGTAGGTTTAATACTCCTTCTGTTTCGAAACTAAAGGACGTTTCCCCCTGAATAAATACCATAGTCCACGCCAATATTGCCGCTACGAGCATTTGAATAATCGTTAACTGAATTGGGTCTTCCTCTTTTACAAACTTCGCTGTATAAAATATATGGAACGCAAACCCAACAGCACAACCGAGGGTCAGCATATCGCCAATATTTAACGAAGATGATAGTTTTAGCGACAATACCGCCACACCGATTAAAGCAAGTAACGCACCGCTCAACTCATAAATATCCATTTTGCGTTTATAAAAGAAATAGCCGATAAATGGAACAATTACGACATTGACTGCTGTTAAAAACGCATTTTTAGATGGAGTCGTGTATTGCAACCCTATTGTTTGAAGTGCAAAAGCTGCGTATAAAAATATCCCTAAAACTGTCCCTTTCAAAAGGGTACTTTTCTTTATGTTCTTTAGTTTTTTATAAAAAATTAGACTTAATAAAATGACGCCTATTAAAAATCTTCCAGCCAATATTTGATAGGGCGTATAATACTCTAACGATACTGCACTAGCTACAAATCCACTTCCCCAAATAATTGCTGTAATCACTAAACCTATTTCTCCAAGATATTGTCGCATGTAATCCCTCGCTATTTTTAAAGTATCCTTATTATAGCGCGAGAAAATTGTTTATGCATTACTTCATAATAAAAATACACACCTAGCAATATAATAATTACCAAGTGCGCATCCTTCTTACTAGAGAGCTATTCTTGTTGAAAAAGCAGTGAAATTCTCTATCCATTTAAAGGATTTTGAAAATAATTCTTCTTCAAATGCATAGCTGGAAAAAGTATGATCTGCATGATCTATAAAATGCTTATCTACTTCTTTTTTACAGCCTCTTTGGTCAAGTGCCTCAAAGTACCGATTCGCATGCTCTTTCGGCACATCTTCATCCTCTTTTGCATGAATGATAAATGCCTCATCTTTGTAGGAGCAAATTGCTTCTAGTGGCTGATGATTTTTCAAGTCTTCTAAAAATTTGTGACTAACATAAAATCCATTGTAATCCACTTTTCCTTTAGATTTTGCAGTTGCAACATTAACTTCACCTAATATTCCTGTAATATCTTCAAACGGTTTACCAACTGGAGACCATAAGATTAGTTTACTAATTCTTTTATCTCTGGCTGCGGTAATGGAAGCAACTGCACCACCCAGACTATGGCCAATTAAAATAATATTTTCTGCATCTACTTTTTTATTAGTAGACAAATAGTTCAATACTGATTGAACTTCATTTAACTGATTTGTAACGGTCACATCCGCATAATCGCCGTCACTCTCTCCACACCCACTAAAATCGAAACGGAAAACTCCATACCCTTTTTCAACGAAATATCGAGAAGCTTTCACAAATAAACGATGTTCCCCTACCTTACTTCCAACAAATCCATGTAGGAAAACAATAAGCGGTACTTGCGTATAACTGCTATTTAAAGGAAGTTCTAAAACTCCAGAAAGATTTAATTTATTGGAAACAATATTAATTGATTGATTGATCATATAAAACACCCCTTCAATTCGCTTACTGACTAAACAAACCTATTTACTAGGTATTATAAATTAAATTTATCCATTAGTCAATAACTCTGAATAAATAGATATTTTAATAAATCGGATATCCTCTTGACACACCCGGCTTGAAAGCATATCATTACTACTTGCGCTAAACAAATACGTGGTTCGTAAACCTCCCACGGAAAAAAACTAAGGAGAAATGAATAATGAAAACTAAAACAATTGCAATAAGCGGTATTATTGCAGCACTATATGTTGCGGTATCACTAATGGTGGCGCCTTTTGGATTTACTGCAGTTCAATTCCGTGTATCCGAAATGTTTAATCACCTGATCGTGTTCAACAAAAAATACTTTTTTGGTATTGTACTCGGTGTATTCGTAACCAATATGTTTTCTCCACTCGGTTTATATGATCTTACTTTTGGGGTTGCACATTCGATTATCACATTATCGCTTACGATACTCGCTTCTAAATATATAAAAGGAAGTCTAGGACGAATGATTTTTAACACGATAATGTTTACATTTACAATGTTTATTATTGCATTCGAATTAAATTTGGCTCTTGATTTTCCATTCTTCTACACATGGTTAACAGTAGCAGCAGGTGAATTTGTTGTCCTTGCAGTAGGTATTCCTATTATACTAGCTTTAAATAAACGATTGAATTTTAAAACATTAATTTAATGATAAAAATAAACTCCCTCTGGTGAAACCACCTGAGGGAGTTTATTTGTTAATTTACTTTTTTAGGGCCATTCCAGTACAGTTCACGTAAACGGAATTTTTGTAGTTTTCCTGTTGCTGTTTTTGGAAGTGCCTCTACAAATTCAATTGATTTTGGTGCTTTGAAATGAGACATATTCGAGCGGCAGTAGTCTATTATTTCTTTTTCTGTAACTATTTTTCCTTCATGAAGCACGATAATTGCCTTTGGAACTTCTCCCCATTTTTCATCAGGAATTGCAATAACTGCAGCCTCTAAAATATCGGGATGTTTATATAGTACACCTTCAATTTCTGTGGAAGAAATATTTTCTCCTCCAGAAATAATCATATCTTTTATTCTATCTTGAATTTCGATATAACCATCAGGATACGTTACGGCCAAATCTCCTGTATAGAACCAACCGTCTTTAATCGCTTCGGCAGTTCTTTCGGGATCTTTGTAATAACCATCCATGACTACATTTCCTCGAGTGACAATTTCACCAAGTTCTTTCCCATTCCACGCAACTTCTTGTCCATCTTCTTGGTTTACTACTTTTGTTTCTCCGTTGAAAGCAAGTTCAATTCCTTGTCTCGCTTTAATCGTAGCCTGTTCATCAGGTGATTTCTCATCAAATTCGTTTTTCCATTCATTATATAAAATGAATGGTGAAGTTTCAGTCAATCCATACACGTGAATCATATTTAACCCTAGAATTGCTTGTGCTTTCGCAATAAGCGCAGCTGCTGGAGGGGCTCCTGCAATTGCCATTCGCGGATTTGTAGTAATTTTTATTTCTTTTGCCAATGGTTCATTTACCAACATATTTACCACTGTCGGTGCACCACATAATAAGGATATTTGATGTTCTGCAAATAAATTCAAAATAAGCGGTGGATCAACTTTTCTTAAACATACATGCGTTGCACCAGCCGCTGTTATTGCCCATACTCCACCCCAACCATTAGCGTGGAACATTGGTAAAGTGTGCAGATACACATCATCATGTTTTACACTCAAATGATACAAGAAATTGGCCGCATTCATATAGTTTCCACGATGCGTTAACATAACACCTTTAGGTTTAGATGTAGTTCCACTCGTATAATTTAATGTAAGGAGCTGATTTTCATCAATTTCTGTTTTTGGTAAAGTAAAATCTTCGAAGTCTTGTTCAATAAATGCTTCAAAATCTACCCCATTCAATGAATTCGTTTCCCCTTCTATAGAAACAACGATAACTTGGTCGAAAGGCAAACGATTTCCAATTTCCTCAATAGGACTAGTAAATTCTTCATCTACTATAAGCATTTTGGAGTCACTATGCTTAATGATATACTCCAAGTCCTCTGCATTCAGTCGGTAATTCAGAGGTACAAGTACAGCACCTATTTGGCAAATTCCATAAAAGCTTTCTAGCATATAATGAGTGTTTGGTAACATGACTGCGACATGATCGCCTTTTTTAATACCAGCTTTTAATAGCGCCGCAGATAATTTGTCTGCACGTTGTCCAAATTCTTTATATGTAAACTGTTTATCGCCGTCAATAACTGCTACTTTTTTTGGATAATATTTTATCGCTCTTCTTTTCCAATCTAATGGTGTTAATGCAGCAAACATTCTATCCAACTCCCCTTTTGTAAATGAATTTTTTATATAGAGCTTTCTATTTGTTTAATCGAACCGAAAACCCCTTTTTCTTTAAGTGATTTAATCGTCTCACTATTTATGCCCAGTTCTTCCAAAACTTCATGAGTATGTGTTCCTGTTTGCACCCCAGCAAACCGGTACTCGGCTGGTTGTGTTGAAAACTTAATAGGAAAAGCAATTTGCTTTTGTGAGCCTTCATCATATTTTGGTACAGAAACTACTAGTTCTCTTGCCTTTATATGTGGATGTTCTACAGCTTCTGAAAAATTTAATACTGGCTCCACACAACCATTAAATCCATTTTCAAGAATGGTATTCCATTCATCCAATGTCTTTTCTTTAAAGGTTTTTTTGAGCTTATCTTTAAACGCTAATTGATCTGCTCGGTTCTCACTACTACTAAGTTTAAACAAACCAGGATCCCCAACTAATTCACAAAGCATTATTTGAAACTGAGGCTCTAGGCTTCCTACTGATATATATCGATTGTCTCTTGTTTCATAATAATCATAAAAAGAGCCACCGTTTAACAGTAAAGATTCAGCAGTCGGCTCTATTCCTCCAACTAAAAAACTAGGTCCATACATCGCATTTAACGAAAACGATACATCCGTCAAACTAATATCAATATGCTGGCCTTCCTCGTTTTTTTGTCTATGATACACTGCAGCTAATATTCCAATAATAGCTGGCATTGAACCTCCTGCTAGATCCGCTACTTGTACGCCAGCTGGTATAGGAGCCTGACCTTTTCTAGAAGAATAACTGGAAACACCCGCTAAAGATAAATAGTTAATATCATGACCTGCCTGGTTACGAAGTGGACCAGTTTGCCCATATCCCGTGATAGAGCAGAATATAATAGCTGGATTTATTTCTTTTAACTTTTCATATCCAATTCCCAGTTTTTCCATGACACCCGGTCGAAATTGTTCTACGACAATATCGTATTCCTTTATTAATTGGTAGACAATTTCTTGTGCTTCTGGCTTCTTTAGATCTAATGCGAATGAACGTTTAGAACGATTTAAGTGTGCAAAAGTAGCAGATACTTCTCCATCCATTGGACCTTCATATTTTATTAAATCCTCTCGATTTGGAGCTTCTATTTTCAACACATCTGCTCCCATATCAGCGAGCATCATCGTAGCAAACGGTCCAGGCACCAAAGTCGAGAAATCTAATATTTTCAAACCACTTAAGATCCCCATGTTTCATCCCCTTCGTTCGTAATATTCTAAATATTCCGCCATGTGTTCTATTGTAATATTAAAACCTTACACATACAATGAAATATTCTGAAGAATAAAAGGATAAAGTGTCGAATCGTAAAAGAATAAATTAGAAATTGGTGTCATTAAAAGTAATTGTAATGATTCTTTGGTTTGTATTTTATTACTACCGGGAATAACACAGTAAAAACAAGTTTTTGCTGGGGGTAATACAAGTGACGAAAAAGACTAGTAAGTCATGGAGTAAGAGAAAGCGTATAATCCTGGGTTCAATTGGTATGTTTGCACTTATTTTTTTAGCTGTTATTTTGTGGCATACATTTAAACCGCTCCCTGAAGGGATTTCATATGCAGGAGAGCTTCATAAAACGGACAAGGTCGAATTTTTAACAGATTTGACTTATGCTCAAGATCAAGATGGAACAGGTATGGTGCATGAAAATAATATATTTGAGGAAGTATATACAATGATTGACGAAGCAGAAGAATTTGTCGTTGTCGATTTTTTCATGTTTGATGGATACTATGATGGAGAAAAAGATTTCCCGAAGATAGCAGATACACTTTCTACTAATTTAGTAAACAAAAAGGCAGAAAACCCTGACATGCCTATCGTATTTATAACAGACCCGATTAATCGCGGATATGGTTCGTATGAAAATGAATGGTTTAAAAAAATGCGGGAATCTGGTGTAGAAATAGTGTACACAGATTTAAATCAATTACGTGATTCCGTTCCAATATATTCTGGTATTTACCGAATATTTTTTCAGTGGTTTAATATAGGTGGAGAAGGTTGGATAGGAAATGCTATGGCAAGTAAAGCGCCAAAAATGACCATTGCTTCTTATATGGAATTACTTAATATAAAAGCAAATCACCGTAAAGCAGTCGTTACGGATAAAGAAGCCATGATTACCTCGTCCAATTCGCATGATGCAAGTGGATTCCATGGCAATATTGCACTAAAAGTTACAGGCCCTGTATTGAATGACATATTAGAAGCAGAAGAAGCTGTTTCACTATTTTCAGGAGGTCCAGAGCTCCCTCGTGTGGACATAAAGAAAATAGATGGTCAATACGAAGTGCAATATGTAACGGAAAGTAAAATACTAGACGCTCTACTAGCTGATTTAGCAGAAACTAAAAAAGGGGATAAAATTTGGCTTGGTATGTTTTTTGTAGCAAAACGTGATATTATCAATGCATTAATTGATGCTTCAAATCGCGGAGTAGATGTAAACATCATCCTTGACCCTAATGAAAACTCGTTTGGCCAAGAAAAGTCAGGACTTCCCAATCGCCCAGTAGTGCAAGAAATGGTGGAAGATACGGATGGAAAAATGAAAGTTCGTTGGTACAATACCGTAATTGGTCAATATCATACGAAAGCAATTTGGATTCAAACAAATGAACATTCGATTATTTCAAGTGGCTCGGCTAACTATACAGAACGAACATTAGATGATTACAATTTAGAAGCGAACTTACGCGTTATTGCACCAAACGATAGTGAGCTTGCAACAGAGATGGAATCCTATTTTGAACGTATTTGGAATAATGAAGATGCTATGTACACAGTTGACCTTGAAGAGTTTCAAGATAGCTATACTTGGTGGCAACGATGGATATATACACTTCAGAAATTTATGAAAGTTACTACTTATTAATGAGAAAAGCGGAAGCGCCTATCTCTGTCCCGACAGGCAAATGGGGAATTGCGAGGAGGCAGCTCCTCAGCCACCGCAGTAATTACCCATTTGACCCCGAGGGGCAAGGCGCTGGAGCTAGACATATTATGCAGAATTTTTATAGAATTTCTTATATTTTAGAAAAGCGAAAGACCCGAATCTATGGTTTATACCTAGATTCGGGTTTTTTTAACAAGCACGTGGCACATGAACTAGGTAAAATAAATATTATGCTTCTGGTTCAAATGTTTTGCAATCTGTTTCTTCACTCGTAGATGCATGATTACCTTTTTTACTTACCACATAAATTGCTTTTGCATTACACTTGTTCCCTGAATCCCAATACGTACAGTTGTTTACTTCACACATAACGTCTTTAGCCATTTGTACTCCACCTCCTCATTTATTAGCATGAACAAATGGAGGAAGAATAATACTTATAAACATGGAGATCTATGTATGCATTTTTACTAATATTAACGATCATATAAAGTGGATTGTCTAAATTCATAAAATGTTAACTTTTATGTTGGTTTTTAAGTACTAATTTGTTATAGAATTAATTTAGTAAGTTTTTTACAATCTATGTCTTTATTTGGGAGTGAAAATTATGTTTTGGATAGAATTATTAATACTGCTTAGCTGCATCATAATAGGTGCCCGTCTAGGTGGATTAGGACTTGGGGTTATGGGTGGAGTTGGATTAGCCATTTTCGTATTTGTATTTGGTTTACAGCCTACTTCTGCACCAATAGATGTCATGCTGATGATCTTATCCGTTATCACAGCAGCTGGTGCGCTTCAAGCAGCTGGTGGATTGGAATACCTTGTATTTCTCGCTGAAAAGGCATTACGAAAAAATCCGAAATATATTACGTATATCGCTCCTCTTGTTACATATATATTTACTTTCTGTGCAGGAACAGGACATGTAGCCTATTCTGTTTTACCAGTCATTGCAGAAGTTTCTCGTGAATCTGGAGTAAGACCTGAAAGACCGATGTCCATCGCGGTTATTGCTTCACAACAAGCAATCACTGCAAGTCCGATCTCAGCAGCAACTGTTGCACTTCTAGCTATATTGACAGACTTTGATGTTACACTGCTAGATATTTTAATGATTAGTGTACCTTCTACTTTTATCGCGTGTATGATTGCTGCTTTTGTGTCTAGTAAAATGGGGAAAGAGCTTTCTGAGGATCCTATCTATTTACAGCGTCTAGAAGAAGGACTAGCTCCAATTAAGAAAGATAAAAAAGTGTATATTGCAACTAGAGGTTCAAAATTATCCGTTGTTATTTTCCTTTTAGCTGCTATATCAATCGTTTTCTTTGGTTCAATTGAAGACTTAAGACCTGGTTGGGTAATAGAAGGAGAATTTACTCGCATGGCTATGCCGGTAGCCATTGAAATCATCATGCTTACTGCTGCTGCAGTGATTATTATTTTCTGTAAAGCAAATGTAGATGAAATTGTGGGAGGAAGTATATTTAAAGCAGGTGCATCTGCTGTTGTCGCTATTTTTGGTATTGCTTGGATGGGAGACACATTCTTTACTGGGAATGCTGAATTCATTACTAATAATATTTCAAATTTAGTAACTACAGCACCATGGTTATTTGCCTTAGCGTTGTTCGTTCTGTCGATTCTTTTATATAGCCAAGCTGCAACTGTTCGAACTCTTATGCCACTTGGTTTAACACTTGGAATAAGTCCAGCACTATTAATCGCAATGTTCCCAGCTGTTAATGGCTATTTCTTCATGCCGAACTACCCAACTGTTGTTGCAGCTATTAACTTTGACCAAACTGGAACAACTCGAATTGGAAAATATATTTTAAATCACAGTTTTATGATTCCAGGATTGATCGCAACAATAGTAAGTGTTGGAATTGGGATATTGCTTAGTATGATTTTGTTATAGGAATATTGTAAGTAAAAAAAGAGGTTGTATAATATATGATGTTGGTGAAATAACATCCTGATCCGCGCTGATTTTCGTTACGAGCGGACGCTTTCCGTGGGGCGTGCGGTGAGCCTCCTCGTCGCGAAAACCGCGCTCCTGTGGGGTCTCACCTGTCACGCTAATCCCACTGGAGTCGCCGCTCGGAACGAAAATCAGTAAAGTGAATATTGGAAACATAAGTTCGAATGGATAAAGAGAATAAGTGAGATTCCCTGTAGAATAAAAAGCGAACAAAAAAATACGCTCAAAAGCGCATAATCCTACTTGTAAGCATTTCACCGAATCAGAAAGCAACAGGATACTTGAAAAACTAAAAAAGAGGCTGACCCAAAAGTACAAACTTTGGGTAGCCTCTTTTGTTGTTATAACGATATCCGAAATGCTTTTACGATTATTCCATCATTTGTTGGTTCAAAGTCAAATTGAGGTAATCTTTCAAAGCCTAGGTGTTCATATAATTTTATCGCATCTTCCATAAAATCTGCGGTATGTAACCCCATAGCTGGGAAACCTTTTTCTTTCGCTCGCGAAATACATTCGTTTATGAGCGCTGTTGCTACCCCTTTACCTCTAGCTTTGGACGAAATAGCGAGCATCCGTAGTTCTGGATAATCAAGTTCGTCTTCCAGTAAACCTTCATATGCTTTTATATCAGGAGAAAATAATGCAACACTTCCCACTATTTCACCATCTATTACTGCTACAATTCTTTCAATACCAGGCTTTAAATCCGCATCTGAAAGGATAGATTTTTTTAAGACATTCCAGTGGTCTGCAGGAATTTTTTGTGCATGTTCCTCATACGCATGTAATCTAATTTCTCGAATAAAAGCTAATTCATGTTCTAAAGCATCACGTAAAATCAATGTAACTCATCTCCTTCTCTTATCTTTACTAACACTTACTTACTTGTGAATAAGAAATTTCTCTTCTTTGTTGCTCAAAGCTTCTCGGTTATGCGGAGTCGTAAAGATAGAAACATCTGGACCCTTTGGTAGAATATTTCTCCCTTTTTGATCATCACTCGCAATATGATTAGATAAATGGTAATGGATTTTAATCGCTTCAAAGTTCGTTGTATCTCCAAATCCAGGTGTTTGATACAAGTCACGTAAATATCCCCATAAGTTTTGGAAATCTACAATTAGATTGCGATTTGTTTTAAAAGCGGAATAATAAGCAACATCAAAACGTGCAAGTGTAGCATATAGGCGAACATCTGAATCTGTAATATAGTCACCAAACAAAAAGCGTTGCGTCGATAAGCGTTGCTCTAATGCATCTAATCGATCAAACAATATATCATACGCCTCTTCATATGCTTCTTGAGAACGAGCAAAACCACATTTATATACGCCATTATTTACTTCATGAAATATAACATCACTTAAAGCATCAATTTCTTCGCGTAAATGTTCTGGATATAAATCCGGGGCATTTTCTTTATGAAACGGTGCCCAAGCTGTTTCCAAATGATTTGTTAATCGGAAATAGTCATTATTCACTGCTTTTTGTTCTTTCACATCCACAATAACTGGCACTGTCGGTCTGCCTTCGTAATCAGGATCTGCTTTTTTATAAACTTCACTTATATATTGGATCCCTAAAACCGGATCTACTCCATTTTCATCTGTAGAAAACTCCCAGTCTACTCGTGGGATATTTGGACGCATTGGACTAGCAGTACCTAAACTTATCACGTCTTCTAAACCTAGTACACTTCGCACAATGACAGAACGATGTGCCCATGGACAAACCGGGGACCACAACAGTCGATATCTTCCTGCTTCAACTGGTAGTTCACCTGGTTTATCTCCAAACAGTGTTGCAAACTGATTTTTTTGGCGAATAAATCTCCCTTTTTCATCAACTTCTACTGGTACTTCTTTTTTTGTCTCTCCCACTTTTCCTCATCCTTTTCTAGGTTAATGACTCATCCATTATTTTTTTACGCTTAAACGTTCACGGTTATGAGGGGTGTTCCATCCAGAAACATCTGGTCCCTTAGGTACAATTTTTAATGGATTTTCAATGACATTTGCAGAAGCAAAATACCCTTTTTTAATGGATTCAAAGTCTGTTGTATCTCCAAATCCTGGCGTTTGATATAAATCACGTGCATAAGCCCACAAATTTGGGAAGTCAACGATTCTATTTCTATTTGCTTTAAATGCAGTATGATAAGCAACATCAAAACGTGCTAACGTAACATATAGTCGTATATCTGAATCCGTCATAACATCTCCAAACAGGTAACGCTGATTAGATAAACGTTCTTCCAATTCATCTAACCTTGCAAATAAGGTATTATACGCTTGCTCATAAGCTTCTTGCGAATGAGCAAATCCACATTTATATACGCCATTATTTACTTCATGAAAGATGATGTCATTTAAAGCATCGATCTCTGCATATAAATGTTCCGGATATAGATCTGGCGCATCCTCTTTATGAAACGGTGCCCAAGACGTCTCCAAATAATTTGTTAATCTAAAGTAATCATTATTTACTACTTTCTTTGTTTTAATATCCACTATAGATGGTACTGTCGCGCGTCCACTATAATCTGGATCTGTTGCCTCATATACTTCTTTTAAATAGCGGATTCCTAAAACAGGATCTATTCCACCTTCATCTAAAGAAAATTCCCATCCTTCTTCCGTTCGAACTGGATTAGCTGTTCCTAAACTTATAACATCTTCTAATCCAAGAAGTTTGCGAACAATCACTGCTCTGTGTGCCCAAGGACAAATAGGAGCCCATAATAGTCTATAGCGACCACTTTCTACTGGTAACTCTCCTTCATTATTTCCAAAAGGAATAGAAAATCTGTTTTTTTGACGATCAAATGAACCGTCTTCTTTTATCTCGTGTGTAGCTTCTGCCGTTGCAATTTTGTTTTCTTTTTTATTAAAGTCTATATTGCAAAATGCTTGTTGTTCATTCTCTGACATCTCATACACCCCTTCTTTTTATAAAGCATACTCATCTTGTTGGTTTAATTCATTTTATTTGTTTATTATCTTGAAGTCAAGATATAAACCCTGTGCTGTATAGTTATTTTCATTTATTTGATAAAGATAAAGACGGATGCTTTAATGAGGTCATGTAATATTTTCGAATAACTAGTTTGATTGGAATCAATTCCTTTCACCAATTATTTCCTTTCCCATTTTCCTTAATTATACATCTTACAATGTTAACTAACTGTTAATTCTATCGTCTTTGTACCCTTTGTCAGAAAACCACAACGCAGGAACGAAACACTAACTTGAGTGGCTAGCAACCAAAACGAAACTGTGTCCTGTCCCTCACAAGAAAAACACGTACAGCGACCAGAAGTTCCTAAACGTGAACCAAAAAACTTCACCTACATTATTACACGTTTAATATTCCTATTTAAATTATTTTTCGTGATTTTTAAAATATAGAAAAATGACTATACGACTTATCCAAAAATAAGTGCACCCAAGAGACTTTTCTCCTGTTTTTGCACTTATTTTCGGATAAGTCGTGTGTGGTTTTTATGCATTTTTGAAGGTGGGTAGGTTTTGTTAGATGGAGTGGTTTTGAAGAGCGCTTTCTTGTTTTATCCATAAATTGTAGGCCGGTTGATTCTGACAAAGGGTCTCGGCAGGGGATTTTGGGCAACATCTTCTTCCTATATAAAATAACTAGAAGAAAATATTATTCTGTTTTAAAATTGTCTCTAAAAAAGATAGGACCATTCATCAAATAAAAGATGAAATTCTTATACTTTAAAAAACCAACTACAACGACATTTAAGTCATTGTAGTTGGTTTAGTTAATTCGATACTATTTTTTCCCCATGCTAACATGAGTTAGTATTCCACCAAATGCTTTGTTTTTCAGCATCACTTTGAGCAAGCCATACCCCATGAGAGCTCCCACAAATGAGCTCATAGTAAACGCAGGTATAAATCCAAACAGTGCTGCTTCTTGGCCTAAAAATAAAATTGCAATCGGATAAGTGGCCATAGCACCAAGTATGCCAGTTCCAATAACTTCACCTAGCGCAGCATACTCGATCTTTTTTGTTTTTGAAAATAGGAGAGCTGCTAAAAGAGCTCCAATCACGCTTCCTGGATAAGCAAATAAACTACCTGTTCCCATCATATTTCGCAATGTAGACGTAAGTAATGCTTGTAAAACGGCATACCATGGGCCAAGTAATACGGCCGATAACACATTGGCAAAGTGCTGAATCGGAAATACCTTCGCAAAACCTAATGGAATATAAACAAAGCTACTACAAATAGTTGTAATAGCGGCAATAATCGCCGTATAAGTAAGTTTTCTCGTTTTATCCAACTCTGTCATCCCCCTTAATCTTTATTTTGAAACAATATTTTGCACAATATCTTTCGGATCCACTTGTGTCTCGATTACACCCATTTCATATAACCAGTCAGCCACTTCTTGCCAGCTTTCTTCTTCCTGATAGCCAAACGGCACACCGTCGTCCTCCATAAGCGGAAGGAGAATTTCTAGACTCGCTGTTTCTACTTCTTTATCTAATGCAGAGTCGTCATTTTCATTGGCTAGTAATACTTGTAATCCCTCTTCAGGATTAGTCTTTACAAATTCATGCCCCTTTTCAATAGCTTGCCAAAACTTTTTAATCGTCTCTTTCTTCTTATTAAATGTGTCTTCTCCTGCAACAATAACCAATTCATAATTGTCTGGTACACCGTAATCACTTAATTTCAATAAGTTCATATCATATCCTTCTTTGTTCAATAGAACATATTCATGATTGATATATCCTCCACCAATCGCATCCACATTACCTGTAGCAATCGCAGGCATCAAATCCCATCCTACATCTGTCATCGTGACTTTCTCAAAATCGCCGCCATCTGCTTCTACCATAGTTTGAATAACCGCTTCCGTAATAACGGTTGATGGATAACCAACATTTTTTCCTTCTAAATCCTTTGGAGACTCAATTCCTACTTCTTTTTTCATCATAATCGAATCGAGTGAATGTCTCACATATGCAGCAACTGACACAACTGGAATGCCTTCTGCTCTTGATAAAATCACTTGATTTTGATAGCTAATAGCTAAATCTACTTTGCTTGTAGCGGCTAGCTTCAATGGATCATTTGCATCTGCAGGCATTTCAATTTTTACATCCAGCCCTTGCTCTTCAAAATATCCTTTTTCTTCTGCAACATAGATTGCCGAATGCACAGCGTTTGGATACCAATCTAGCATAATACTTATTTCCTCTAGCTCTTTTTCATTAGAGTCAGTTTGTTCCGTTTCACTACACCCAACAAGAATTGCTACGATCATTACCGCTAAAATTCCAGACATCCATTTTTTCATTTTCTCTCCATCTCCTAATCTGTATCTTTCCATTTATATATCGTTCTTTTTTCTAACCATGAAGCAAGGGCAAATAATAGAATACCTAAAATGGTTAATATCGTAATCGCCGCAAAAACACCTTCTGCATTTAAATTGCCAGACATTCTGCGACTGTAATAACCTAGCCCTTTACTAGCTCCAAGCCATTCTCCAATCGTTGCTCCTACTAAAGCAAACACAATTGCTAACTTAAATCCTGAGAAAAAGGAAGGAAGAGCCATTGGGATATGTAACTTCTTGAATATTTGAAAACGCGTGGCACCCATCGAATGTAATAATTCGACGTACTCTTTGTCGCACGACTTCAACCCATCATACGTACTGACGACAATTGGGAAAAAGGAAATAAGGACTGTGACGGCAACCTTACTCCAAATTGAATAGCCAAACCACATCACAAATATTGGGGACAGCGCAATAATCGGAATCATTTGCGAAATAACTACAGCTGGATAAACTATTTTTTCGACTATCTTTGAAAAAAACATGCTAACAGCTAGCGCTATACCGCCGATGACCGTAATAGCAAACCCAATTAAAAACTCCAACATCGTTACACTTAAATGCTCTAAAAGTAGAGGTTTCCAGTTTTCAACAATCGTCCTCACTACTCCAGTTGGCGCTGGAATAATAAAGTTCGGCACAATTCCCTTTCGAACAAGCACTTCCACAATTACTAATAAAATGATTGTAAATAAGCAAAATAAACTATATGTTTGCAACCATTTTTTAATCTGTTTCATTTGAAATCCTCTTTTCCAATTCCAACCGTAATGCCATCATCTTTTCAGAATGGAATATGTCAGGATCACGTGGCCTTGGCAAATCTACTACTATTTCTTCTACTTTTTTGTTGCGATGTAATAAAAATATGCGATCACTTAAATACACAGCCTCTTCTAAATCATGCGTAATGAATATTATCGTCTTGTTTAAATCTTGCCAAATGGATAATAACCAAGATTGCATCTCTTTTTTCGTAAGCGCATCAAGTGCTCCAAATGGTTCGTCAAGTAACAACACATCTTTTCCTGTCAGCAGTGTACGCAAAAATGCTACCCTTTGCTTCATACCTCCAGATAATTGTTTAGGAAGAGCACTTTCATATTCTTTTAAGCCAACACGCTCCAACCACTTTCTTGCCTCTTCCTTTGTCAGCTGTAAATCCTTTTGAATTTCAGATGCCATCATTATATTGTCAAGAACAGTTCGCCATGGGAGCAACAAATCTTTCTGTGGCATATATCCTACATCACCAAGTGCAATTTCTTTATTTCTAAGTAAAATTTCTCCTTCATCTTGTTTAAGTAGTCCTGTTAGTAATCTTAAGATTGTACTTTTCCCTGTTCCACTTTTGCCGATTAACGACACAAACTCACCTTGTCGAACTTCCATATTTAAATTAGAAATCACACTCTCTCCATTTTTTTCGAAAGCGTATGAAACATTCTTCACAACAACTGTCATTTCCCCACCTACTTCCATCGCTTTATTTGTATAAAATTCGCAACAAAAAAAATAACCACTTTCTAATATAGAAAGTGGTTTCGTAGCCTGGCACATTACAAATGTATGTCAGTCGAAACTACTTTCCTACGCTAGTATTACCTAGATCAGGTCCAAAGGGTTCATCTCAGCCAAATCGGCGCCCCTAGTAGATTCAATATTAAGTTTTCTTATCCCATAAAAAAATCCCCATCAAAAATCGAGTGGGGTATGTTTGACAGCATCATTTAAACATTCCGCACTTTCCTCCGCTAGCGTAAACTAGATCAGGTTCAAAGGGTTTAGAACTATTGTTCATTCTCAGTCTGTTACCAGACACCCCTAGTGAGTTATTTTATTTTCATAGTTAGCATAACATTCCTACCCAATTATGCAAGTTCTTCTACTAATTTTTCCCGTGTAAAATACGTTGTAAGTTTTCTAGCACTCATGGATGCGCGAAAGAAGAAATGATAAAGACTACCCATTTTCTATTTATTAAATTAAACTTCACCCTAAGTTAATGTTGGATAATATACGTCTTTTCTCAGACACACATCTCGGTGACGTAAATCTTCCTCCCCTTTGAAACGGAGCCACATTTCATCATCTGCCATGACACCATGCGTTTTATGCACAATTCCCCAGCGATTATACGCATTTAGACCGAGCGCAGCTAGTAGTTCTTTTGCATTCTCGCGACTTTTAGGAAATGTACGCCACTTCAGCCAACTTTCAAGTTCATCTAGTGAAATATGACCTTCCATGTTTGGCGAAAACTGTTTATTAAACCCTGAAATATAATTTTTCACATAGGGTGTAGACCCATTTTCTGGTTTCAATTGTACATTTGCGATAACGTCATCAAACAACATAACATCAAATACCATATAATCAATCATCTTAATCACCTTCTATCAGTAATTTTTGATACGCAGGATGGTCTAGTTGCATCACTACATCTAATCATGTCTAAGTTTCTTCTATTATACAATGCTCTATTCGTTTATAGATACATAAGTAGTCCATCAGGTATCTTTATCTGCTGCTTCCGTCATACATTTGTTTTCTTCTCCATTTTAATGTATTCAATTGTGCGAATAAAATAATTACGGAAAATTCTATTTAATAAGTAATATTGTATTGAAAGCATACTAGGGAAGAATACTTATTATGTTCACTAAAAGTCTATTGTCATACACATTAGTACTTGTTATAATTGGTTGGTCAATTAGTGTGCTAACACACTAAAGTAAAATAGAATAGTAAAGGTAGGCGTTGACATATGAAACGTTTTGCAATGATAACAATGCTACTTGTAGCCGTTTTTGGACTTTTGGCTGCATGTTCTGATTCATCTTCAAAAACAGGCGAAAAAGCAGAAGAGAAAGAAACATTGGTAATTGGTATAGATGATAAATTTGCACCAATGGGATTCCGCGATGAAAATAACGAAATTGTTGGATTTGACATTGATCTTGCAAAAGCAGCAGCTGAAAAAATGGCTGTTGAAATAGAATTCCAACCAATCGATTGGAAAACAAAAGAAGCAGAACTAAATAGTGGTCGAATAGATTTAATTTGGAACGGTTATACAGTTACGGATGAGCGTAAAGAGAAAGTTCTATTTACAAAACCATATTTAGCAAATGCTCAAGTGGTCGTAACATTAGCTGACTCAGAACTTAGTAAATTAGATGATTTAGCTGGTAAAGTAGTAGGGTTACAATCACTTTCTTCTGCATCAGATGCATTAGCTGGAAACCCAATCAGTGAAGACATCAAAACTGTAACAGAGTTCTCTGACAACGTAACTGCCCTAAGTGACTTAAAAAGTGGTCGTCTAGATGCAGTAGTTATCGACGAAATTGTTATTAACTACTATATGACTACACAAAAAGATACTTTCAAAATTCTAGAAGAAGAACTTGCTCCTGAAGAATATGCTGTAGGTATTAAAAAAGGAAATGAAGAATTACAAAACAAAGTACAAACTGCACTTGATGAAATGAATACCGACGGCACTGCTGAAGAAATTTCAATCAAATGGCTTGGCGAAGATAAAGTATTAAAATAAAATCGATAGAATACAAAACAGGATTTCCAGTGGAAACCCTGTTTTGCATTTTAATGAAGCAATTGAACAATCTTTCTTAAGGAGGAACAACACGATGACTTGGGATTATTTTATAAGCATTCTGATACCTATGCTTGAAGGTTCTAAAATGACGATTTTGCTGTTTTTAATCGCTATTGTGCTGTCAATTCCACTAGGCTTTTTATTGACACTTGCTGTAAAAAGTAGCTTTAAAACACTATCTTGGCTAGCACAAATATATATTTACGTGATGCGTGGTACTCCACTTTTACTACAATTATTAATCATTTGCTTCGGTTTACCAATGATTCCGGGTATCGGTCAATATCTAGTACTAGACCGATTTGTTGCAGCTTGTCTCGGCTTCGTCTTAAACTATGCTGCTTATTTTGCTGAAATTTTCCGTGGTGGTCTATTGGCAATTGATAAGGGCCAATATGAAGCAGCGAAAGTACTTGGCTTGAACAAATGGCAAACGATGACACGCATTGTTGTACCGCAAATGTTCCGCATAGCATTGCCATCTTTAGCAAATGAATCGGTGACGCTAGTGAAGGATACAGCTCTATTGTATGCAGTTGCTGTACCAGAGCTATTGCACTTTGCTCAAACAGCGGTAAACCGCGACTTTACAATTATGCCTTTCTTTGTTGCTGGTGCTATTTACTTAGTCATGACATTACTATTAACGTTATTCTTTAAGTGGATTGAGCGTCGCTACACATTTGAATAAGGAGGAGAAACACTATGGCAATTATTGAAATATCAAAACTCAAAAAATCATTTGGCAGTCTGGATGTATTAAAACAAATTACATTTGATGTGAATAAAAATGATGTAGTGGCGGTTATTGGCCCCTCTGGATCAGGTAAAAGTACGATGCTCCGCAGCTTAGTTCATCTAGAAACAATCGAAGGCGGTAGTATTTCCGTTGATGGTGACTATCTAGTGAAAGATGGTGTCTATCCAAAGCAACAAGACATAAAACAAATTACCTCTAAAATGGGCATGGTTTTTCAACACTTTAATTTATTTCCGCATCTTACAGTCAAGGAGAATCTTGAAGTAGCACCTCGGTTGTTAAAGAGAGAATCTTTGGCAGTAATTAGTAAGCGTAGTGATGAACTTTTAGAAAAAATAGGACTAGCTAATTTTTCTAACACGCATCCTGCAAAACTGTCAGGTGGTCAAAAACAACGCGTTGCCATTGCTCGTGCTTTAATGTTAAATCCAGAAATTTTATTGTTCGATGAACCAACATCTGCACTTGACCCTGAATTAACAGGGGAAGTTTTGCAAGTAATGAAAGACCTCGCAGAAGAACATATGACAATGATTGTCGTAACCCACGAAATGGGCTTTGCCAAAGAAGTGGCAAATCGCGTAGTCTTCATGGACAATGGCGAAATCGTTGAATCTGGATCACCAACTGAGTTTTTTGAAAACCCACAGTTCGACCGAACAAAAGCATTCCTCCGTCGTAATTTGAAGTAAGTAACGAATAAACTAGCCTAGCACCCAGTGACAGATTCAAATAGTCCTCTATTTGGGTTCTCTATTAAATGTCGTTGGTGAAGAATTTTAGTCGGCTATAATTGATTTATTTATTTGTCGCGGGACTGTCCAGAAAGTCAGTAAAACTGATTTTTGAGGCAGTCTTTTTATGTGGTTTTTCAAGGCTTGTTTTCTAGATCTATTTGAACTTAAGTTTCCTATATTCTCTTTGCTGATTTCGTTCCGAGCGGCGACTCCGGTGGGATTAGCGTGACAGGTGAGACCCCACAGGAGCGCGGTTTTCGCGACGAGGAGGCTCACCGCACGCCCCACGGAAAGCGTCCGCTCGTAACGAAATCAGCGTGGATCAGGATTTTTTTCACCAGCGTCATATATTGTACAACCTCTATTTGTTACTATCACTGGGGTGCTATTTTAAACTATTTCTTCTTTTTCACTTTTTCACTTTTTCTTCTGCTTGCTTAATATTCTCAGTAACTCTAAATGTAACAATCTCACTTATTAACTCGGAAGGAATTGGCTTGCCTATAGGAAACTGAACGGATCCTTTTGCATGTTTATACGCAGATAGTTTATGTTGAAAAGAAGCGATTCCGCTAGCACCTGGGTAAAATCCGATATGATTTTTAAAAGCAGCGAAATGTACCAAATTTCCATGTAACGCGAAAGTGGGCATTTGATAGCTTATCTTTTCTATTGCATCTGGTGCAGACTCTTTTATTACTTGCCTTAATGTTTGTAATATTTCCTGGACCTCTGGAGGAAATGTTGAAATATATTCATCTATTGATTGAAAACTAGTTTTATTTCCTTCCATAATAGCTCCTTTCATTAACCTTTATCTATATTTCATTTAATACTTCCAATGTTCCTAATACATGATCAAGAAAATCTGCAATTTCATCTATATTTTCTTCATTAATTTTAGGTTTAATTGCCACTTCAATAATGTCTAAGTAACTTGATGCTTCTTGTTTATACACAAAGCTCAGTGTTTGAGTGACCTGGATGTCAGATTCCCATATTCCGTTTAGTGCTTGCTCGATTTCATCGCACTGCTTGGGTATATTTTGAACATGTTTGTAAAAACGTAATAACAAGGAACAACCAGGGAATTTACCAGACTCCTCCAATATTTCCGCTGCTAGATCTTCTAAAGAAGCTTCTAAAACAATTTCTGCTGTTACATCTGGCTGCTCCACTAGCTTAAATTGAATGGCAAAATCCTTTTTAAGGATGGAAAAATCCATTCGATCAACTCGGTTAGTAATATTAATTTTGTGATCTAAATTATCTAGATCATACACATGATTTTCAAATGCTACTTTCAAATTATCATAAATTGTTGGATCATACATATAAATCCCTCCAGATTAAGTCATTACCTACCGGTAGTATATCGAAAAATGCATGATGATGAAACTCTATTTTCATTTAACATATAATGCATTAGTGAAGCTTACACGAACGGAGGTGTTTACACTGATTCATACTGTTCAACAAGGGGAAACACTGAGTCAAATAGCAAGAGATTATCGTACACCTCTATCTGCAATCATTAACGCTAACCCATCCATCACTCCAAATGTACTTTATATTGGGCAATCCATCGTAATTCCAGGATTCCCTGATCCTAATACGCTCCCATATCAAATCGAAATTTCTATCAACAATCGATGGCTACGATTACTAAGAGACGGCGTTTTGCAAAAACAATACCCTATTGCGGTTGGAAGAATGTTATACAATACACCTATTGGAGATTTTATCATTATTAATAAAGCACCTAATCCAGGTGGACCATTTGGAACAATGTGGATGAGTTTGTCAAAAGAACATTATGGGATTCACGGAACGAATGATCCAAGTTCCATTGGTAAAGCAGTATCACATGGTTGTATCCGCATGTACAATAAAGATGTAGAGGAATTAGCTCGAACTATTCCAATAGGAACGCCGGTTTTTATACACCCATGAATTAGAAAAGACTACCCTTAAAAGTCATTTAAACCTGACTTTTTTTGGGTAGTCTCTTTTGAACACATTCAAGTTTTGTATAACCATTTACTTAATGGTCCCGATTTATAATGTAATTCAAAAAATGCTTCAAGAAAGTAGTAGTACGTGGAATATCTTTTAATGTTTCCATTGCACTACAGTAGTTTTCCCACATCTCTTTTTTGGCAGCTTCCTCCCCTAATATTGATACAAAAGTGGAGTTATTATTTTCCGCATCCTTGCCAGTGAGTTTTCCGAGTAAAGTTGGATCTCCTTCAACATCAAGCAAGTCATCCTTAATTTGAAATGCAATGCCTGCATGACGAGCAAACTTTTTCAAAGCTTCCATTTCTGAATCCTTCGCATTTGCAAGAAATGCTGGCATTAAAAGAGAAGCTTCGAATCCTAGTCCAGTTTTATAAAAGCACATCATATTTAACTGTTCTAATGTCATGTGTTTCCCTCGGGAATCTAAATCCATCGCTTGCCCTCTACACATATCGGCTGTTACTTGAGCTGAATACTGGATCAATTTAAGTACCGTCTTCGAATCGAATTGATCTAGAGCCGTTTGTTCACTGATAGCCTTCTGAGTCAGATAAAGACCAGTTAATTCTGATATGGCTACGTTATACACCTCATGGAGAGTTGGACGCCCCCTACGAGTGGATGCATTATCCTGGGATGGTAAATCATCAATTATGAGAGATGCAGTATGCATATATTCCAATGACTTTAGTAGTGGCTCGATTGCTGAACTTTTCAATCCATATACATTTACACCCATGAACCAACTCACGATCGGTCTCAACCGCTTTCCGTCACCTTCAAGAATGTAATTTGCAGCATCAATTATCGGATCGTACACAAAAGATAGATTCTCAGTCTTGGGGATATTTAATATGTTATTGATCTGATTGCGTACGGTCTTGATTGTATTGGAAAAGTCCTCCTGCTCCTTCCGTTCATTTTTTAAAGTGGTAATCATATGATCTCGAAGTAGTTTATCAAAGAAATCTACATCATCTGCTTTTCGAACCATGTCTTGGAGCAGTCGATTGAATTTAGGATTACCAGAAGCAAATAGGTGCATAACTTCCTTGTATTTTTCATTACCTACTCGTTCTTTAAATCTTTTCAGCCCGTTTATAGCCCGGTCCAAAATCACCTCACGAGTTTTAGCGTCTGAGTCATACACGTTATGAATCAGATTCGAGATTACTGTCCAGTACAATTCAAAAGGGTTTATGAGATCCTTACGTTTATCGTGATATTTTAAATAGTAAGTATAAGGTGTTACCGCACCATCCTTCATGTCATCAAACATATCTGCAAAATCATCCGCCAACTGATTGTATATGCCATAAAAAAATGTTCGATTGTCAAATTCCTTATCCTCAGAAGCACCGATTACAGAACGAACAATCAATCGAGAAGAAGCAGATTTTAAAATGATCGGTATATAAAGTTCTTCATTCGTGTAATTTGCATTTGATAGATCCTTTACACGGTCCACTTCCTGCGAATTAAAAAACACATAAGATTGCTCGAAAAAGTGTTGTCTTGTCTCTTGTCGTTGATGGTCCTTAATATACTCAAAAGCATCTCGGAGCTCCGAATGAATATATCTGATCAGATCCTCATTTTCTCCAACCCACTCTGTAAGTTCCGGTACAGCACCAGTAACAAGTGTAGTTCGTATCAATTCGGAATATAGTTTTTCCTCTTCAGTGGATAAAATTTTGGCATCTAGAAGATCGTCAATAAATGGATAAGTCAAGCCATAAGAATAGCCAAGCCTAATCGCTTTATCGAGTTTTTGCGTACGTTCTTCAGGAGATATGTCACCTTTCATCTCTTCAATCTCTTGCATGATTACCCCAGCAATGATTTTAATGAGTTTTCGCTTTGCTTGCTCAGCATCCATTTCCTTTGGAAGATTAGAGGATACAGTTTTTAGTTTGTTCATCAACCAGATTAGACTCAATTCAACGCCTTCCTTCTGGGCAGTCCGGTACAAACCCGCCATACTAAACGTCTCTTCTTTTTCCTCTCGATTTGTCAGATGAATTTTCAAACTATCAACTACAGAACGAATTCTTTCCTGTGTGTCAGGTGAGTTCAATGCTTTCCCTAGATCCCTCATAAAAATATAGGACATACTTCGATCTAGGTAATTATCTAGTTTCCCTGTATAATCTAGCCAGCTTATATACTTGTGATACCCACTAGAATCAGGTTTTCTCTTCCCGCGTGAAAAAAGGGATAATATTGAATATTGATGTATGTGATTATGTTTCCACAATTGTATATCGTCTGTTAAGGTCTGGACATAATTCTTTTGCATGACTTGCATATTCAGTGTCTTAAAATAATGAGCAGCCTTTTGCTCAGCTTTCTGATAGCATTCATCGGCATTTATTATAAACTTATCGTTCATTCCATAACTCACCTTCACTTAATATATCCATTTTGAGATCAATAGGGATAATACTTCACTACCCCTCTTTAATGCCTTAATTTCTGTATTGTTCCACGTTTTTTTCTTTCTGTATAATTCTATGAGTAGACCAGTAGCTTCATAATCAAATAAAATAAAAAAGAGGATAGAAATAAGTATACAGGTAAACATAAAAACGGGTCACAGATTTATGTATATCTGTGACCCATTAAACCTAGTTAATTTTGTTTATTATATTTATTACTCTCTTTCACCATTTGCTTCCCACCTATCTATTTCTTCTCGAACCATAGGCGCTACTTCTTTACCTAGTAGTTCGATTGCTTTCATCACGTCTCTATGAGGCATCGACCCTACTGGTGTGTGAAGCATAAAGCGTGTGATGCCCACATTTTTACGAAGGAAGATTACTTTTTCAGCGACCGTTTTCGAATCACCTACATATAAAGCTCCTTCTAGGCTACGTGCAGCATCAAAGGTTCCACGAGTATATGGACCCCATCCACGCTCCCGGCCCAAGACATTCATAGACGCTTGAGTAGGTGGGAAAAATTTGTCCACTGCAATATCGGTACTTTCGGCAACGAATCCATGAGAATGCGATGCAACTGTCAATTTAGATACGTCATGTCCAGCCTGTTTAGCTGCTTTCTTATAAAGTTCCACGAGTGGTGCAAACTGAAGTGGGCTACCTCCAATAATCGCTAATACTAATGGTAATCCAAGAACACCTGCACGAACAACAGATTCCGGAGTTCCACCACTAGCAATCCATACAGGTAGTGGATTTTGAACAGGGCGTGGATAAACACCCCGATTTTGAATAGATGGGCGATGCTTTCCACTCCATGTAACCATTTCAGATTCCCTTATTTTTAATAACAAATCTAACTTCTCTTCGTACAATTCATCATAGTCTTTTAGGTCATAGCCAAATAGAGGAAAAGACTCGATAAAAGAACCTCTACCCGCCATAATTTCTGCTCGGCCATTTGAAATCGCATCTAGCGTAGAGAATTCCTGAAATACTCGCACTGGATCGTCAGATGATAACACCGAAACCGCACTTGTCAGTCTGATCTGCTTTGTTTGAGACGCAGCTGCGGCTAGTAGAACCGCTGGCGCTGAACATGCATAATCTTTCCGGTGATGTTCTCCCACACCAAAAACATCTAATCCTACCTGATCTGCTAATACAATTTCTTCTATAACTTCACGGATTCGCTCAGCATGACTAATTACCTTACCTGTTTCTACATCTGGCGTTGTTTCTACAAACGTTGTCAAACCAATCTCCATTATTATTGCCTCCTCTTTCTATTTCCGGTGAAATTTTGTTCATGGTATTATTTAAAATTGTTATGTCCATAGTTATCATACATTATCATCCTATTTATTTTCAATTTTGAGGTTATTTAAAGACAAACGCGGGTCATGATGTTTCCCCTTTCTCCACTTCAAACATAGTATGACTTTATAGAAGAAAATTATTGACAGTAACTACTTAATTTAATTGAATATTTAAACAAGTAAACTATTGCAATTCTATTAGAAAACAGGTATGATTCTAATCATTATATATTCTCTTATTTCAAGAACTTTTGAAGTAAGGATAGAGGCGCAAAGACCATCAGTACACATTTGGAGGATATTGAGATCCTATGACAATTGTGGAAAGGGGAATTTGCCGAAGTGGAAGGAATCTCAATTTTCTCGACGCTGGTTCTGTTGTTGAACAAACACAGAATTGTCATATAGGAAACTATATGGAGGGCTATCTTACGCACAGAAATAATTTATTATTTCTACTGCAACAACGAGCCCTCGTTGTTGCTTTTTTGCGTAAATTTACTTACTGCCCTTCTCCCTCTAATGTTAAAAATAAAAATACAGGATGTGGAGAAGTAATGAATTTCGGACAAATTTTAACTGCTATGGTGACTCCTTTTGATGAAAATGGTGACATTGATTTTCAAGCTACAAAAAATTTAATTAATTATTTACTATCAAACGGAACGGACGGATTAGTGGTATCCGGTACAACAGGAGAATCTCCAACATTAACAGATGAAGAAAAGGTCCAGTTATTCAAATTTACTGTAGAAGTTGTAAGTGGAAGGGTTCCAGTAATTGCTGGTACTGGATCGTACAATACTAAAGCATCGATCGAACTAACAAAACTTGCAGAAGATGCAGGTGTCGATGGCATTATGCTCGTAGCCCCATACTATAACAAACCATCCCAAGAAGGTTTATATCAGCACTTTAAGACAATTGCAGAGGTAACATCTTTGCCGGTAATGCTATACAATGTTCCCGGACGCAGTGTTACCAACATATCTGTGGAAACAGTTATTCGCCTTTCAAAAGTTCCAAATATCGTTACTATTAAAGAGGCAAGTGGTGATTTAGATGCCATGTCCGAAATAATAAATAATACATCTGATGATTTTTCATTGTATAGCGGTGATGATGGTTTAACGATTCCAGTGTTATCGATTGGTGGAGTAGGTGTCATTTCTGTAGCGTCCCATGTTATTGGGAATGAAATGCAAATTATGGTCACAAATTTCAAAAATGCCAATATCCAAGAGGCAGCTAGGGATCATCGTAGACTATTACCTATTATGAAATCACTATTTACTGCTCCAAATCCATCACCTGTAAAAGCAGCTTTAAATTTAACAGGTATCCCTGTCGGTGGCGTTCGTTTACCTATGATTCCTTTAAATCCTGAGGAGCTAATTACTTTACAACAAGCTCTTAATTTACAGGAAAAAGTAACATTATAATTAAATATTTTAATAAAAAGAGCAAATTCCATGTTAACTTGGAATTTGCTCTTTTTTTATGACCTATATTTCACAGCTAACCCTTTTAGGAATTTTCGTGCAAAATTATCCCCGCACTCTTTATAATTACGATGCCCTGATTTTCTTAAAATAGCACCTAATTCTCCTTTTGATACAACAATACCGCCATCATGCAAAATATCTAGCATATCTTCCGTTGTTAATTGGAGAGCTACTTTAAGTTTCTTCAGCAACATATTATTCACGTGGTCCTTATGCTGTTCTACAGGCTCCGCATTTGCAGGTTGTTCTTGTTCTGGTTTTGGATCCTGTTTGCCTCTTTTATGCGTGATGAAACCATTCAAAAAAGATTCTAACATTTTATTATTACATTTTATATGATTTTCATCTTCCACTACTTCTTCATCATCGTCATACTCATCTTTTGATTTGGTTAATATTTTTAATACGTCTTCTTTTGAAACTTCTACGCCACCTAGTTTAAAAATTTCTACCATGTCTTTATTTTTTATATCTAGTGCATATCTCAATCTGATTAATATATCATTATTCTCCATCTATAAACCTCCATTAAAATTACCTCTGTTGTCATAATATAAAGATACATCTTTTACATACAAAGCATTGCGAATACAATCATGATTAAGTGGCTTTCCCCAAAATATAATAGGAATAAGGTGTAAGTAGCAAGTAAAATAGGTAAAAAGAGCAGGACTTCATTTTAACACCGGTTGAGTTGATAACAAAGGTTTATTATTACAATAACAAACGAATATGGCAAAAATCAAATTTCCGCGAAATCTTGTATAGCTAAATGAATTTGTTCATGTGTTTCTTCTACATTTTGAGATACACGTGTAATGTTCTCGGTCACTTGTTCAATTTCTCTAACAATGCCTTCAATATTTTCTTTTACTTCAGAAATGGAATGCTCTACTTGAACAGAGAGTTTTCTTACTTCCTTTGCAACTACATCAAACCTGCTGACATTTGTTTCAAATCATCCGCTACTTGTTCAATTGAATTTTGACGATTGGTAATATCGGTCGCTATTTTTAAAACCCCAATGACTTTACTACTTCCCTCTGCAAAGACAGGCATATATGTAGCTTCCAACCAAACCTGATTTCCTGAAGCATCCATTCTTTCTACCCTTTGTAAAACCTTGACCTGCACAAGCCACTCCAACCGTCACTCTATGTGATGTTGCGCGAAGTTTCTCAATGGGCATATTTTACTCATATACTTGTACAACTATATTTTTTGATTTATTATAATATAAAGACTAATTTCTAAAATCATAAAGGAGATCTGACATGAAGCATATTTATACAGGAAAAACAAAAGATGTATATGAATTAGAAGGTGGCAACTATCTCCTACAATTTAAAGATGATGTTACAGGTGTTGACGGTGTATTCGATCCAGGTGCCAATACGGTTGGTTTGTCAATCGAAGGTGCTGGACGAGCAGGATTAAAACTTACAAAATACTTTTTTGAAGTATTGAAAGAAAAAGGAATTCCAACTCATTATGTTGATGCTGATATCGAAAAGGCGACAATGACTGTAAAGCCTGCTGAAGTTTTCGGAAAAGGGCTTGAAGTCATTTGCCGCTACCGTGCAGTAGGAAGCTTTTTACGTAGATACGGATTATACGCTGAAGAAGGGCAAGCATTAGATGCTTTCGTCGAAGTAACACTTAAGGACGATGAACGCGAAGACCCGCCAATTAGTGAAGATGCTTTAGATATGCTCGGAGTCTTAACAAAAGATGAATATAAAGTATTAAAAGAATTAACAAAACAAATCGGAAATGTCGTTAAAGAAGAACTAGCTAAAAAAGACATTGAGTTATACGATATTAAATTTGAATTTGGCCGTACAGGTCTAGATAAACAAATTGTTTTGATTGATGAAATCTCTGGTGGTAACATGCGTGCTTATAAAGATGGAAAATATATCGAACCATTAGTATTAGAAAAACTGTTCTTATAAGTAACTACAATTTAATGAAGTGTTAATTAATGCCCACCTGAAATACCAGGTGGGCATTAATTTGACGCTTACATTTCTTCTCTAAAGTTATCGAGCAATGCACGTACTTCATCCGTTGACTTTGTGTTCATCATTTGATTTCTTAATTCACCTGCCCCACGGAATCCTTTGACATATATTTTGAAGAAGCGATGCAGTGCTGTGATTGAACGTGGCAATTCTTCTGAATATTGATCTTGAAGATCGAGTTGCAGTCTTAGAAGATCAAGATATTCCTCCGTGCTATGCTCTTTCGGCTCTTTTTCGAATGCAAATGGATTTTTAAAAATACCACGCCCAATCATAACCCCATCTACGCCATATTGTTCTACGAGCTTCAGTCCAGTTTCGCGGTCAGGAATGTCCCCGTTAATAGTTAATAGCGTATTCGGTGCGAGACTATCACGTAATTTTTTAATTTCTGGAATCAGCTCCCAATGCGCATCTACTTGGCTCAATTCCTTTCTAGTACGAAGGTGGATAGAAAGATTTGCGATGTCTTGTTTCAAAATATGTGTAAGCCACTCCTGCCACTCCTCTAAATCCGTGTAGCCAAGCCTAGTCTTCACACTGACAGGCAATCCTCCCGCTTTTGCTGCTTGAATTATCTCTGCAGAAACATCTGTGCGAAGGATAAGGCCGCTTCCTTTCCCTCTCGTTGCTACATTCGGTACAGGACAGCCCATATTAATATCTATGCCTTTAAAGCCTAGTTCTGCCATGCCAATACTCATTTGACGGAAATGATCTGGCTTATCTCCCCATATATGTGCAACCATTGGCTGTTCGTCTTCTGTAAAAATCAATCGTCCACGGACACTTTTCTGTCCCTCTGGATGACAATAGCTCTCCGTATTAGTAAACTCTGTAAAAAACACATCCGGTTTACCTGCTTTACTTACGACATGACGAAAAACAACATCCGTCACATCTTCCATTGGTGCAAGTACAAAAAATGGTCGCGGTAAATCACGCCAAAAATTTTCTGTCATATTCAAATTCAAATCCTCTCATCATACATTATGGGGTACACTGACAAACTCTCATCCCATAAATTAATAGCAAAAATATCCCTACTTTTTTACACTTATGCATGTTTAATCTATTTGAATTTAAGAGATGTCGATGGGTTAAAGTAATTAAGTCATTTTATAGTATAACCTAGCTTTTTTATTTTATCTTCACACAAGTTTCCTATTCAATTAGATTTTCATTTTGGAAATTGAGAAGTAAAAGCAGACGGCCAATTAGAGGTGCATGATCGCACTTCTAAACCGTCTGCTTTTTATGTTTTATTGAATATTAAATTATATATTGTATCATTTTGATAATGCAATTTTAATATGAGCTAAGTGATGCTCTTCATGCCAAGCTAGTTTTGCAACTTTTGTTGCCACTGTTATTTTGCCGTTTACTTGGTGAGTAAATGCTCGTTCTAATTGCTCTTCAGTTAAACTTTTTGCTAAAGATACGATACGCTCATTTATACCTTCCAACATTTTAATAGAACTTTCTACAGGAAGCTCTGTATCTGGTTGAATAGCCCACTTATCCTGATCAAAAGTTGGTACTGTTGGGTTGTCATCTGTTAAGGCAAGCTTCAAACGTTGATACATGTTCAACTGAGAATCTGCAATGTGATGAACAAGTTTACGAACTGTCCAGCTACCTTCATGATAAGTTTTGCTTAATTCCTCATCACTTAATGAAGTCACAGTTTCTCTTAGTCGAATCGTGTACGTCTCGATTTCTTTTGACCATTCTTGAACATGTTCAATTTTTACTTTTTCAGGAACTTGTAATTTTCCAATTGGGTATTTTACATCCATTTTTAAACCCCTTTTCCCTATACTCTTATTTTTCAATAACTCCAACTAAGATTTTTAATGTTCTATTCCTGCAATCCCAAAACCTCCAGGTCCAGCATGGGTAGAAATCATTGCACCAGCTTGCATCCATGTTACATTTTGGAAACCTGTTTCCTTTGCGATTTCATCCATTCGTCTCTTAATACTTTCATCAAGTCCGATAGAATAGATCAAATACAGCTGTTTTCTATCAATATCGTATTGCTTTAAGTAATCTCGCATGAGCTTTTCCGCAACTATGCTCATATTCCCACGATATTTTCTAGTTGAAACAAGCTTTCCTTCTTTTAGTTCGATGCAAGGCTTTATTTTTAGCAAGGACCCTCCAATATAAGCAATGTTACTTACCCGCCCACCCGCTCTTAGAAAGTCTAAACTGCCGGGAATGAATGCCAGCATTGTTTTAGGAACAACGGATTCTATTTTTTCTATTAAGTGAACATGACTAATAGAAGGTTCTTCCTCAAGCATAGTTGCCGCATACATCACGATTGCACCTAATCCACCAGTAACATTCAGCGTATCAATTAGGAAAAGATCTTCAAAATCTTCGGCTGCAATCAAGGCACTTTGAAAGGAAGCAGATGCTTTTGACGTATATCCAATGTGAATAATAATGCTATCAGGAAAATTCATTCTAATTTTCGTAAACAATTCATGATACTCATGTACATTCGTTGCTGTTGTAGATGGTATTTTTTTAGTGTGACTATGATAATCAAAAACTTTCTCTACAGATAGCTCACCATCTAAATAATCCTTCCCATCCATGATGATATGCATCGGTACTACTTGAATTTGATGTTTTTCAACCAGGTCTTTCGGTAAATCTGCGCCACTCTCAGTCGATAAAATAATCCTTCTCATTTTACATTCCTTTCTACTAACGCACCCATTCCTGCGTACTTATTTATTTTATTTATCCTAAATATACACTAGAAGTGGAAATTATTCATTTAAGTAGTCAGAAATTTCTATAAGTAATTGAATGTCAACACTAAATAACAAGGTCTATTAAGCTTCTCGATAATATAAAAGCAGATGGTTTAGAAATGCATCATTGCACTTCTAAACCATCTGCTTATTTGCTTTACTTAATTAAACTAATTCCAACCACGCAACAGCCTCACAATGTGTGGAGTGTATGTGGCAACACATTGGTGCTGGTGGGTTTAATTATATAGGCTCGGTTCCTATTTTAGTGGAATCGAGCCTTTTTCTTATTCGTCTTCAACTGTTGCTAATTGAACTAAAGCAACTATTTGTTGAAGAAGAAAATATTCTTTATGGTGTTCGATTAACGAACAGTCTCGAAGTTGAAATTGAAGTTAGTGATGTACTAAGCATAGGTAACTCAGTAAGCTGTCTAATCTGTTTCACAATTTTTGATATCCCATTGCTAGATTCCCTATTACATTTATATCCAATCCATTCCAAGTTATCAATTGTCCGTCCAATCCGAACAGGTAATCCTCTATTTAAGTAACTATTTTCCCATCGATTTCATGAATATAAGAATTTAATACCTCAATTTGCTCTTCTAATTTTTTCTTATGCTGAACTAATATAGCTTGCGTATTAATCTCTTCCTGTTCTAAATTCAGAGTTGAAATATTTTCTCGTATATCCTCAATCGACATGCCCAGATTTCGAAAACATTTGATTAATTTTAGGAGTTCGATATCTTGATCATCAAATATTCGATAATCTTGTGTATTTCTTTTTATTGGTGGAATTAAATCTATTTTTTCATAGTATCGAATTGAGCTTGCTGGAATTTCAACTAAGAGACTAGCTTGTTGAATTGTATACACGAGGCATCCTCCTTGACTTAAAGTATGGTTGAACCTTTAAGGTTGATAGTATCAAATCAAAAGGAGAATGTATAATGAAAAAGATTTTAGTAGTAGTAACGAATATTTCTAAATATCCAAATTTAGAACGCGCAACAGGATTATGGTTAGGGGAAGCTGTTCACTTTGCAGCTGAAATGGAAAAGGAAGGCTATCAAATTGATTATGTAAGCCCTAAAGGTGGTCACACGCCACTTGACCCACACAGCCTACAAGCTGATCAAATGACGGAATTGGATTGGCAATATTATACAAATAATGATTTCTTAAATAAGCTAAGTACTACTTTATCGGCTGACGCTATTAACCCAAATGATTATGATGCTATCTATTATGCAGGTGGTCACGGTGTTATGTGGGATTTCCCAGAAGATGAAAACCTACAAAGCATTGCGAGCAAAATTCACGCAAATGGCGGCGTTGTATCAGCTGTTTGTCACGGGGCTGTTGCGTTATTAAATATTAAAAATGCAGAAGGTAATTATTTAATCGCAGATACTAAAGTGACTGGCTTTGCCAATACGGAAGAAATTGCCGTTGGGTTAGATAAAGTCGTACCATTTTTAACTGAGGCTGAACTTGTTCGTAGAGGGGCTAATTACGTAAAAGGCGAAGACTGGGCAGTGTTTGCTGTAGCTGATAATCGCATCGTTACTGGACAAAATCCAGCATCAGGTGGTGCAGTGGCCAAAGAGGTAATTCAATTATTAAAATCAATGTAAAGCTTTCCTATGTAAGGTTAGGTTGAAAACATCTATTTTTTCCTCAATAAAATTCTAAACAACCACTTACAGAGCTGACACCAACAATCTCAGCTCGCTTAATTCATAAACTAACAAGTAAAAGCAGACGGTTTAGAAGTGCATTATCGCACTTCTAAACCGTCTGCTTTTTATGTTTCCAACAATATTAAATTAGCTATACCAAAGACTGAGCCCAACAAAGCGTGCGTTGAAAAGCACGCTTAATGTAGGATTAGTCAGCTAGTTCAAGCCAAGCGACAGCTTCGCAATGTGTCGTCTGAGGGAACATATCAACCGGCTGTACTTCCTGTGTTTTATAACCACCATCTTCTAAAATACGAAGATCCCGTGCCAGTGTTGCTGGGTTACAAGATACATATACTACCCTTTTTGGACGTTGTTCAATAATTGTCGTCAGTAGTGCTTCGTCACATCCTTTTCTTGGTGGATCGACTACTAGTACATCTGCTGTTTTTCCCTCTTTGAACCATTTTGGAATGATTTCTTCTGCAGGTCCTGCTTCAAAGTATGTGTTTGTGAAGCCATTCAATTCGGCATTTCGTTTTGCATCTTCAATTGCTTGTGGAACGATTTCTACGCCAAGCACTTGTTTTGCCTTTTGTGCAAGGAATAGAGAAATGGACCCGATTCCACAATAAGCATCAATCACTGTTTCATCTCCCGAAAGCTGTGCGTAATCCAATGCTTGTTTATAAAGTACTTCTGTTTGTTCCGGATTTACTTGATAAAACGAACGAGCTGAAATTTCAAACCGTACATCTCCGATTAGATCTTCAATAACTGATTTACCCCAAAGTACATTCGTTTCATCGCCAAAGATCACATTTGTATTTTGATTGTTCACGTTTTGCATAATCGAAGTTACATTCGGTTCTACTGATTTGATAAACTCAATAATTGCATCCTTTTTCGATAACTTTGGATACTTTGTTACTAACACAACCATCACTTCTCCAGTTGCATTTGCCTTACGTACGACCAGATGGCGCAGTTGACCTTTTTTCGTTTCTTCATTATAAGGTACTAAATCTAACTCAATTGCTTTTTCTTTCACAGCTCGTAATAAACGATCCGCTTCATCTGATTGGATCAAACATGTATTTGTATCTGCAATGCGATGCGATTTGGACTGATAAAAGCCTGCAACTACTTGTCCATTTTCTAAGTCGAATGGAATTTGTGATTTATTGCGGTATTCCCATGGTTTTTCCATTCCTTTTATCGGAAGCACAGGCACGTCAATTTTACCAATACGTTGCATGACATTACGGACCATATTTTCTTTCCATGTAAGCTGACCTTCGTATGTCATATGCTGTAATTGACAGCCTCCACATTCTGAGAATACAGGACATGGTGCTTCTACGCGAAATGGAGACGGCTCGACTATATTTACTAATTTTGCAAAGCCATAATTTTTTAAGGTTTTTAACACATGGATTTCTGCCGTTTCATTTGGCAATCCACCTGGGATAAACAGTGGATATCCATCTACTTTCGCTACTCCTGCTCCGTCATGCGTCAAATCTTCTATATGAACTGTTAGTTGGTCATTCTTTTTTACTGGTGTATTCACTATATTTCTCCGTTCTTATTATGATTGTTTCATTATACCAAAAATCAACAACATTTTGCGCTCAATGGTGTTTCCCAATACGAAAGAAAAAGACCTCGATTTCTCGAGGCCAAGGTGGACTATTCTTCTTTAACTGCTCCATCTTTAGAAGCTACCCAAAATGCAACAACTATTGCAGCGATTAGCACGATAAATGGTGCGTAAAATATGAGAAAGTTAGTCATGTTCGCTCCTCCTTATGCGTGATTGTCTTTGTTCCCACGTACATAGTCTTTATTGAACAAGAATAGGCGTAGCAATAAATACAGAGATGGTATTAATAACGCAAGCCCTGCGATAAATGCGACAATCAAGGCAATAGCCATTGCTTCATTCGTAAAGCTATCATAGATTGTTAAATACGGATACAACAGATATGGAAGATGTGCAAACCCATACGCGAAGAACGCGATTAAAAACTGGCCACCAAGCATCCAAAATGCCATTCCGTAATTTTTCTTTTTAAATAAGAGCCAGACCGTTCCTATAAATAATAAGAACGATATTCCAAATGCCCACCAAATATCGAGCATATTATTATAATGCTCTGGATTATGTGAGCTTAACTCTACCATAATTCCGATTGCAGTAATAATCGTTGGAAATGCCCAAATGAGTGCATATTTCCGCATCAAATTCGTTGCTTCTCTATCTCCTGATGTATTCGCATACCATGTTAAAAATACTGCCGAAATATAAAGAACCGATGATAAACTAAGTACAACAATCGCCCAAGTTAAAGGGCTAGAGAAAAGCGCATCATAATCTAATGAAGGTGCATCGTTTACCACATTGATGAAACCACCTTCAGAAATCGTCAGTACAGTAGAAAGCGCAGCTGGAATAAACAATCCTGCTATACCGTACATAAACGAATAGCCTTTATGTCCCCTCGAACCATATGTTTCAAATGCATAATATGACCCTCGAATAGCCAGTAATATCAATGCGATGCTTGCTGGTACAAGTAAAGTCGTGCCATAGTAAAATGCTGTTTTTGGAAAAAACCCGATAATTCCTACAAAGAAAAATACAAAAAATACATTCGTTACTTCCCAAACAGGCGATAAATAACGTTGAATGATATTCGTCAATATACGTTGTCGTCCAGTAAGTAAACTATATGCATTAAAAAAACCTGCTCCAAAATCAATAGATGCCACAATCAAGTAACCAAACAAAAATGTCCATAACACAGTAATCCCAATGATTTCTAATGTCATAAAATATCCCCGCCTTTTTCAGCATGACGATCTTTTAGCTCTTGTTCCACTGGATTTTTTTTGAACATACGAGTTAATACAACAATGCTTCCAATTCCGAGAACAATATAAAGTCCTGCAAATAAGTACAACATGATATCTACATCTCCACTTGTTGTTGCAGCATCTTCCACACGCATCAGCCCTCTAAGAATCCAAGGTTGTCTTCCTACTTCTGCAAACCACCAACCCGCTTCAATTGCGATGATAGATGCAGGACCACCTAACACAATAAGCCAGCGGAACAATTTCGAGTCCACAAATGCCCATTTCAATCGTTTTCCTAGCCAGTACAAAGCAGAAAGAGTGACCATACTCATTCCAATTGTCACCATTAAATCAAACAAATAATGAATATACAATGGTGGAATTTCATCCTCAGGGAACTCTTCTAAACCAAGTACTTCAGCGGTAGGATCTGCATGTGCCAAAATACTTAAAGCAAATGGAATCTTAATAGCATATTTCACTTCTCCATCATCAAGTACACCATACAAGACTAAGGGTGCATTCCCTTCAGTTTCAAAATGCCATTCTGCAGCTGCTAGTTTTTCAGGTTGATACTCTGCTAAGTACTTACCTGAGAAGTCCCCAATAATAGCTGTTGCAATAGCAAAAACAAGCCCTACCTTCATTGTTAAGTACAGTGCTTTTTTATGATAAATATGATTCGATCCTTTTAATAATCGGAAAGCTGCAATAGATGCTAAAACAAATGCAGAAGTCATATAAGCTGTGACAACCACATGTGCTACTTTTGTTGGCATAGCCGGATTGAACATCGCTAGAAGTGGACTAATATTGACTAGCTCACCATCTACAAGATCAAACCCTTGTGGTGCATTCATAAATGCGTTCACAATAGTTATAAAAACCGCTGAAAAAGAAGCGCCAACTGCTACTGGTATTAATAATAATAAATGTTTTTTCTGATTCTCAAAACGGTCCCATGTATATAAATAAATACCAAGGAAAATTGCTTCAAAAAAGAATGCAAATGTTTCCATAAATAACGGCAATGCAATTATATTTCCTGCTAGCTCCATAAAGTTCGGCCAAAGTAAGGAAAGTTGCATCCCAATAGCTGTCCCTGTAACAACTCCAACTGCTACCGTAATAACAAATCCTCTTGCCCAACGTCTTGCAAGTAAAATATAGTGTTCATCATTTTTCTTAATTCCTACCCATTGGGCAATCATAATCATTAATGGAATACCAACACCAATGGTTGCGTAAATAATATGAAAAGATAACGTCATTTCGGTCAGTAAGCGACTAAAAAATACAGATTCTTCATTTCCCATTTAGCAAACCTCCCCTAACTTCCAACTATTTTACCCAAAAAAGATAGCAGCATAATCCCCGCAACGACAAAAGCAAGCCACATTAAGTATTTTTCTTGTTTTTTATACATGCGCATCACCTCTTTTTTTTTTATTATACACCCAAATACGAATATTCTAAAAACTACACATGTATTTATAGTGACAAACAAAAAACCCAGCAATCACTGTTGTGTGCTGGGTTTTCTTCAAGGTCTGTCTTGTTCACGGATTTCATCGATTGGTACAAACACTTCAATATGTCGATATAGATTTTGGAAAGTTGCAGGAATTACCCCACCATACTCCCCGTCCAGATTCAATAAAACTTTCTCATCAGACGTTACTTTAATATGTTTCGCTTTTTTAGAAATAACATGGGAATCATTTAAATGTTCTCCTCGAATCGCTAATGATGCTAAACGAATGAATTCTGCAATATTACACTTTTTTAAAATTAATAAAGTAAAGTTCCCATCATTAATACTGGAATTTGGTGCAAGTTTTTCAAACCCGCCTACCGAATTTGTTAAACCAACTAAAAACATCATCGTTTCATCTTCATATACTTCATCATCGTACTCAATTCTTAGTTTTGTCGCGTTGATAGAAGGGAGCATTTCAATTCCTTTTAAGTAATATGCAAGTTGACCAAGCATTGTTTTTAACTTACTAGGTACTTCATATGTAAGTTCCGTTATACGACCGCCACCCGCAATATTGATAAAATGTCGATCATTCACAAGACCAACATCTACTGGAATTGAATCTCCTTTTACAATAATCTCCACTGCTTTTTTTAGATCTCTAGGAATATGAACAGCTCTCGCAAAGTCATTGGTTGTTCCCATTGGAATAAGACCAATCTTTGGTCTGTTTTCAAAGGTACTAACTCCTGCAACTACCTCGTTTAATGTACCATCTCCACCCGCAGCAATGATTATATCAAAACCATTTTCCACAGCTCTCGCCGCTGCTGCAGTAGCATCACCTTCACCAGTTGTTGCATGGCAAGACGTTTCATATCCAGCTACTTCTAACATTTCCAACACTTCTGGCAAATTTTTTTTAAACAGTTCTCTCCCAGAAGTTGGATTATAAATAATTCTTGCACGTTTCATAAGCTTTTCCTTTCTATTTTACATTGTTACATCATTTCGAAAAGAGCCGACAAATGCCGGCTCTTCCCTTATGTTATTAACTAAGTATTATTTTTGAAGTGCTTGTAACCAGCTGTTGCGAATATCTTCATATACTGCTAAATGGAAATCTTTATTTCCCTCAAACTCTTTAGCTACATCAGCATAAAATGCTTTTTGAACTTCTTCAAAAGTTGGATCTTCTTTTGGTGGGAACTTTTCTCTATTTTCAGTAACATATTGTTGTACTTTTTCTGCACGTGGACCCCATTTAGAAATAACTTCACCCTTTTTATTTAACAAAAGGTATACTGGAATAGAACGACCACCATTTGTTAAATACTGATCCATTAACTCAAGACTTTCATCACGATAAACAGCACGAATTTGGATATCTGCTGCTTCTGCAATACGACGGATGATTGCATTATTCATCATCGCATCTCCGCACCAATCTTCTGTTATTACTAGAATATGTGGTGCTTTTTCTTTTAATAAAACTATAAATTCATCATCGGCTGGTATGTCAAATTGGTTATAAATATTAAATGACTCTTCTTTTTTGGTTGTCATATCATCCATGTACTGTGTAAGCGGCTTTGCGTTTTCAAAATACTGTTGTTCTGTAGGCATTTTTAATAATCCCCCTTTTTTTTAAGTATACTTCGTTCTTTTCGCTTATTCAAATAAGTTCGCTATGACATCATATTGAACAAGCACATTAGAATGAGTATCATTGTTCAAAAATATTTAATTTTTACAAAAATAGATATTAATACACATAATATAAGCTGTTTTTTGTAATATAAATATGATAATACTTTATTTCCCTTAGCGTTAATAATATTTTTTAAAGATAAAATAGTTGCTTTATGGTACTATAGTCTATATATTAATTTAACTTTTCAAATAAGTAAATGTTTCGTAAAGTTTTTTCAGGAGGTCAAGGTAATGATCCAAAAAGAGTTAACTGATATACATACTGGCCTTAACTCTACTACTATAATAGCAACAACAGATGTATCTGGTAAAATTATTTTTGTGAATGAAAATTTTTGTAATATCTCTCAATATTCTTCCGATGAGCTACTTGGAAAAACGCATAAAATAGTCAATTCCTGTTATCATGATAAATCTTTCTTTCAAGATATGTGGAAAACAATTTCCTCCGGAAAAACATGGCATGGTGAAATTCAGAACAGAGCAAAAGATGGCTCTTTTTACTGGGTTGACACATCTATTGTTCCATCCTTAGATGTGTTTGGAAAACCTTATCAATATGTTGCGATACGACATGATATTACACAAAGAAAACTTCTAGAAGTACAACTACAAAAACAAATCGTAGAGGATTCCTTAACGGGGCTTCCTAACGCTATCTTTTTTGAACAAGAAGTAAAAAAAAGATTAACTAATAAAGAATGTTTTTTTATATTAGTCATTAATTTAGATGATTTTAAAAACATCAATGAAAGTTTAGGGCTTCTTCATGCTAACCAAATTTTAAATGAAATTGGAAAGCGTTTATCTGATGCTCTAGATGGTCGCAACTGTATATTATCGAGAGTCTTTAATGATGAATTTTCTATTATATCTAATGCGTCCGAAGAGGAAGTTAGAAAGTTAATCCAAACTTTAATGCACCTTTTTAAAAATCCCATCTCATACATAGAAATTGATTATTACATTACATTTAGTATAGGTGTATCAAAAATATCTATTTTATCAGATAGTTTTGAAGACATCCTACAAAGTGCATTTCATGCAGTAAACGTTTCAAAAGCAAATGGCAAGAACACATTTACATTCTTTGATAACAGCATGAATATTGATACAAATCGAATATTAGCAATAAAAAATGCAATGCATGAAGCGATTCAAGAAAAGAGATTTCAGATGTATTACCAGCCGCAGTATAATGCTAACATGGAGCTTACTAGTTTTGAATCACTTGTTAGATGGAATGATCCTATATTAGGTTCCATATCTCCTGGAGAATTTATTCCATTAGCAGAGCGAACTGGTTTAATCATTCCACTAGGCTATTTATTATTTGAGCTTATTTTACAAGACTTACCGAAATTACAAGAAGCAGTTGGCAAACAAGTGAAAGTCGCATTCAATTTATCGCTCAAACAATTTTTCGATTCAAACCTTGTTTCGAAATTAAAAAAACTATGTAATGACTATAATCGAAATCCAGATTTCATAAAAATTGAAATTACAGAAGGGATTTCCACTACAAGAACAGAATATGTTATATCCGTTATAGAGCAATTACGAAATCTTAGAATGGAAGTAGAATTAGATGATTTTGGGACTGGATTTTCTAGTTTAAAACATTTAAAAGACTTTCCGATCAACTGTATTAAAATTGATCAAAGCTTTGTAATGAACTCATTAACCTGCAGAAAAAGCAAAGCAATTATTAACGGGACAATCCATTTAGCACATGAACTTGGATTTACGGTATTTGCAGAAGGAATTGAAGTCCAAGAACAGCTAGATTATTTAAAAGGGAAAGGCTGTGACGGTTTTCAAGGATACCTGCTTGGAAAACCTCAGCCACTTAGCTACTATCAAAAGGAGAATATATAACATGGCTTTCTTTTTCAACAAAAAAAACGCTATAAATACAATTGATTTTACACAACCTATTCCCGTTACATTAGATGTCACAAATCATTCTGAAGTGCAAAAACAAATTGCATTAATCCACTTAGCTAAAAATGATTTAGCTATACTTCATCATTTACAACCACATATCGAAAAAATATTGAATAGCACGGTTGATTCCTTCTATAAATCTTTAGAAGCAGAACCTTCACTTATGAAAATCATTGCCAATAATAGCAGCGTGGAACGACTGAAAAAAACATTGTATTATCATATAAACGAAATGTTCGGAGGAGTAATTGACTCCAATTACTTGTCTCAACGAAAAAAAATTGCACAAGTTCATGTGAAAATTGGTCTAGAACCAAAATGGTATATGGGAGCATTTGAAACTTTACAATACGAATTTTCTCGTTGCATTATTGAATTACCACTATCCACTAATGATCGACGTAATGCCATAGCTGCTATGAACAAAATATTAAATTTAGAACAACAACTAGTATTAGAAGCGTATGAATTAGAAAATACTAAAATTCGCGAAGAAGTGAGAGCCCTTCAACAAACTATTAAGCACAACATTTATAACACTGCTCAAGAACTTGCAGCAGTTAGTGAACAAACAAGTGCCTCTGTTGAACAATTAGCTTCTCAAGCAAAATCGATCGAAGAATATACTATGCAAAGTCTGTCCTTTGTTACAGATACAGAAGAAAAATCGATTGACGGGCAACTTCTGTTAACTAAACAAACAAATCAAATGCAATTAATCAACGAAAGCATCGGTACATTAGAAAATAAAATGGAACAGCTCCAAGTTTCTTCTAATAGAATTAGAGAAATTGTTGATTTAGTTACTGCTATTGCCAACCAAACAAACCTTCTAGCACTTAATGCTGCAATCGAAGCAGCTCGTGCAGGTGAACACGGTGCAGGTTTTGCAGTAGTAGCATCTGAGGTTAGAAAACTTTCAGAAGAAACCAAAAAGGCTATTAATAGTGTTACTTCACTAATTCAAGATACTGATGATGGAATTTTAGATATGACTAAATCCGTGTCGAATATGAATTTTTTGATAAATGATAGTACTGAAACGTATAATCATGTTTCTACTTCCTTCAATGAGATCGTAGCTGCGATGTCTGGTATTAAACTGCAAAGCCAACGATCTAATGAAGAAATAACTACTATTTCACAAATTTTAAGTGAATTAAATCAAGCAGTTGAAATGATTGCTAATTCTTCAGATGGCTTAATTGATACGATTAATGATTTGGAAGCTTAAGAAAAGTGCAATCGCCCTTTTTCACATGAACGTTACTGGTTCGCTTTGCACGAAACTTGTGGTAACAAGATAAACGATAAAGGCAATAGAGGAGGAGCTTAAGAAAGTGACGCAGTCATTTTCTTAAGCTCCTCTTTTTCTTTTAAGTTAAAGTATAAACTAAGAGACTGTCCAAAGCGATCTAAAAAATCGTACATATTCCGTTCCAGTCGATTAACTTCTTATACTTTCTTATTCTTTTTTAAAAAATCATTAATAAAAATCTAATTGACATATTGCCAACATAAGCATACAGTATGTATTATTTCATACACATCAGTTTGAGGAAGTGCTCATATGCGGAAACGTAAAATTAAAAAACATCCCTTTTCTGCCCCACTAATAATTGCTGGTAGTTTTTTTAGTTTAATAGTATTGGGTACCATTTTGTTGAAGCTTCCCTTTGCTACAACAACACCTATTTCATGGGTAGACTCGCTCTTTGTTGCTACATCAGCAACGACAGTTACCGGGTTAAGTGTATTTGATCCTGGTACGACATTAACTTTGTTTGGTGAACTAGTATTACTCGTCCTCATTCAATGTGGGGGAATTGGTTTAATGACCTTTGCTGTTGCTATACTCATATTATTAGGGAAAAAAATTGGTTTACAAAATCGGATTTATTTGCAAGAGTCATTTAGCCAAGGATCTATTGGTGGTGTCGTTAAGCTTACGAAGCTTATTTTAATTTTTGTTTTAACTGTTGAAAGTATAGCAACTATATTGTTAACCTTACACTGGTTACCAACCTATGAGTTAGCTGATGCCTTTTACTATAGTTTATTTCACGTGGTTTCTGCTTTTAATAACGCTGGATTTTCTTTATTTCCAGATAATTTAATGAGCTTCACGTATGATCCAATCGTTAATTTCACCTTATCTAGCTTATTTATTATTGGAGGGATTGGATTTGTAGTAATCGTCGACATATATCAAAAAAAATCCTTTCGAACTTGGCAACTTCATACGAAAATGATGGTAGTTGGGACAATTTTTTTGAATATCTTTGCAACGATTATTCTGTTCATTTTAGAATTCTATAATAATAGTACTATTGGAAAAATGAATCTTGCTGAAAAAATCTTAACTTCTTATTTTAATGCAGTTACACCACGTACCGCAGGGTTTAATATGATTGACTATGGGCAAATGGAGGATTCCTCCGTATTATTCACGATGCTATTAATGTTTATCGGGGGAGGAAGTGCTTCCACCGCTTCAGGGATTAAGCTAACAACTTTTATAGTGAATATCTTTGCAACTATTGCCTATTTCCGTTCAATTGAAGAACCTTATTTATTTGGACGGACTATCCGAAAAGAAGTAATTAGCCGTTCCTTAGCTATTTCAACGGTCAGCTTATCAATTATATTTGTGTTTGCTTTTGCTTTAACAATTACTGAAAATATTCCCTTTTTACCACTTATTTTTGAAGTGTTCTCTGCATTTGGGACAGTTGGTTTAACTATGGGTATTACAAATCAGTTAAGTGATATAGGTGAAATCTTAATCAGCATCATTATGTTCCTTGGCCGTATTGGTCCACTTACATTATTTTTCATCTTAACTAGACCGAAGAAAGTAAATTACCGTTACCCTTATGATCAAGTATTTACAGGTTAATTAAAAAGCTGACTCCACGTTTATAAACGTAGAGTCAGCTTTTTATATTTTAGCGTTTTACAATTTCTTCTTGTAGGATTTTGTTTACAAGAGGTGGATTCGCTTGTCCTTTTGTTGCTTTCATAATTTGACCAACTAGGAATCCGATTGCGCGGTCTTTCCCGTTTTTAAAGTCTTCAATCGATTGTGGATTCGCATCCAAAGTCGTAGCAACGATTTCACGAAGTGCACCTTCGTCCGAAATTTGTACTAAGCCCTTAGCTTTTACAATCTCTTCTGCAGTACCACCATTTTCGATTAACTCTTTAAATACTTTTTTAGCTATTTTAGAAGAAATAGTTCCATCTTCAATTAGTTTAATCATTCCCGCAAGTCCGACTGGAGTTAGAGGAGTTGCTGATAACTCTTTTTGCTCAGCATTTAGATAAGCAGAAACTTCACCCATTAACCAGTTAGCAGAAAGTTTTGCATCTGCTCCGTCCGTAGTTGTTGCTTCAAAGAAATCAGCCATTTCTTTTGATAAAGTTAATACATGTGCATCATATGAAGATAAACCAAGCTCTTCAACATAACGTTGTTTACGAGCATCTGGAAGCTCAGGAATTTCAGCACGTACGCGCTCTAACCAAGCATCATCAATAACAATATCTACTAAATCCGGTTCCGGGAAGTAACGATAATCATCCGTACCCTCTTTAATACGCATAAGAAGTGTTTTACCTGTTTTCTCATCGTACCGACGAGTTTCTTGCTCAATTATTCCACCAGAAGAAAGTACATCGGCTTGACGAATTTCTTCATACTCAAGTCCTCTACGTACAAAGTTAAACGAGTTTAAGTTTTTCAACTCCGTTTTTGTACCAAATTCTTCTTGGCCATATGGACGAATCGAAATGTTAGCATCACAACGCAGTGATCCTTCTTCCATTTTACAGTCTGAAACATCTGTATATTGGATAATAGCTTTTACTTTTTCAAGGTAAGCATAAGCTTCTTCAGGAGTACGAATATCCGGTTCTGAAACGATCTCCACTAATGGAGTACCTTGACGGTTAAAGTCTACTAAAGAGTAGCCATCCGCATGCGATAATTTACCTGCATCTTCTTCCATATGAAGACGAGTAATACCGATACGTTTTGTCTCTCCGTTCACTTCAATATCAACCCAACCATTTTTACCAATTGGCTTATCGAATTGTGAAATTTGATATGCTTTTGGATTGTCAGGATAGAAATAGTTTTTACGGTCAAATTTTGTGTGTTGTTCAATTTCCATATTTAATGCAAGAGCTGCACGCATAGCAAAATCTACTACATTTTTGTTTAATACAGGTAGTACACCTGGATATCCAAGATCTACTACTGTTGTATTCGTATTTGGTTCTGCACCAAAGTGGTTAGGCGCTGCTGAGAAGATTTTAGAGTTTGTTTTTAACTCAACGTGTACTTCTAATCCAATAACTGTTTCAAAGTTCATGTTATTTTCCCTCCCAAATTTGAGGAGTTTCTTTATGGAAATCTGTCGCTTGTTCATAAGCATGAGCTACGCGATAAATTGTCGACTCGTCAAAGTAATTTCCGATAATTTGTAAGCCTAGTGGCAAGCCATTTTCAAATCCACATGGAATCGAAATTGCTGGTACCCCTGCTAGGTTAATCGGAATTGTTAAAATATCATTTGCATACATCGTCAATGGATCTTCTACGTTTTCACCAATTTTAAATGCTGGTGTTGGTGCAGTAGGTCCTACAATAACATCATAGTCTGCTAACACTTTATCGTAGTCTTCTTTAATCAATGTACGAACTTGTTGTGCTTTTTTATAGTAAGCATCATATGTACCTGCGCTTAAAGAATAAGTTCCAAGCATGATACGACGTTTTACTTCATCCCCAAATCCTTGAGAACGCGTTTCTTTGTATAATTCCATTAAGTTTTGTACATTTTCTGCACGGAAACCATAACGAATACCATCGAAACGAGAAAGGTTTGATGAAGCTTCTGATGAAGAAAGAATATAGTATGTTGCTAAAGCATATTTAGAATGTGGTAGTGAAACCTCTTCCCAAGTTGCCCCTAGATTTTCTAATACTTTCAATGCATCTAGTACCGATTGGCGAACTGCTTCACTAACCCCTTCCCCTAAATACTCTTTAGGCACAGCGATTCGAAGACCTTTTACATCACCAGTTAAAGCTGCTGCAAAGTTTGGTACTTCTACGTCTGCTGAAGTAGAGTCATGCGGATCAAGACCAGAAATTGCTTCTAGTAATAATGCATTATCTGTTACATTGCGCGTAATTGGTCCGATTTGGTCAAGAGAAGATGCGAATGCAACTAAACCAAAGCGAGATACACGACCATAGGTAGGTTTCATCCCTACTACACCACAATATGATGCTGGTTGACGGATTGAACCACCCGTATCAGAACCTAATGAAAACGGAACTTCTCCTGCCGCAACTGCTGCTGCAGATGCACCTGAAGAACCACCTGGTACTCGGTCTAATGCCCACGGATTCTTTGTTGTTTTGTATGCTGAGTTTTCATTTGAAGAACCCATTGCAAATTCATCCATGTTCAATTTACCAATAGTGACCATACCTGCTTCGCGTAATTTGTTTACTACTGTTGCATCATAAATTGGATTAAATCCTTGTAAGATTTTACTAGCACAAGTAGTTTCTAAACCTTCAGTTACGATATTGTCTTTTACTCCGATTGGTAAACCAAATAATGGTCCACGCTCTTCAAAAGGGACTTTATCTAATTCTGCCGCTGTTGCAGTTGCTTTTTCTTTATTTAAAGCTAAGAAAGCTTGTACATCATCATCTAACTTGTCTACTCGGTCATATGCCTCTTTCGTTAAATCAGCAATTGTAATTTCTTTGCTATGTAAAAGAGCTTGTAATTCTTTCGCTGAACGTTCAAATAACGTCATTATTTTCCCTCCTCACAATTATTCCATAATAGATGGTACTTTTACTTGTCCTGCTTCTTGTTCTTTAACGTTTAGCATCATTACTTCACGGTCTAAACCTTTGATCGCTTCATCTTTACGCAAAACGTTTACTAAAGGTAAAACATGTGTTGTTGGTACTACATTAGTAGTGTCTAACTCTTTTAGTTGCTCTGCAAAATCAGTAATTGCTGCAAGTTGAAGAGCAAATTTTTCTGCTTCTTCTTCCGTTATTGCAAGACGAGCTAAATGCGCTACATGTTTCACTTCTTCTTTTGTTAATTCCGCCATTATTTACACCTCCGAATTAGATAACCATAGGAAATATCATATCATTTTTCACTCTACTTGAATAGAGTATCAGTTTTTTTAGTTACTGTCCGTAAATATGTACAAACGGTTCCTTGTCTCCTGGTTTTTTTATCAATAATGCTTCTGCTCCATTTAACGAAGTTACGTTAACTTCAACATCTACATCCTCACTAAAGTGATCCATTAATAACCCAGCCAGATGCTGTGTAAACCCAATAATCTCTGTAGTTCCATAAAACTGGATAGGGATTGAAATATTCAGTTTTTGAAGTTGCTGATCTTTATAATATCCTGTTCCAATAACACCTGTGTAATTGGAGAAATAAGTTTCTATATCTTGCTTGAAATTACGGAAATTCGTATCTATCTCTCGATGTTTCTCTTTTGATTCTGTTGTTGGAAATAACATGAATTCTTCATCAATCGAGTTCCATTTCCCCAAATCCCCACCATCTACAGCGACAGTAGATGTAAAGTATGTGCCAGGTACGACTGCATTTCTACTATTTTGTTTGAATAAACCTACAGCAATTGGGACATTTTCAAGCCCTTCAATTAGGCGCATTCTTGTCACAACTTCTTGAGCAATACGCTTACCGTTTTCCTCAATTTGTTTTTGTGTAAGTACTTGTTCAAATGTTTCACCATATGCTTCTTTTTGATAAAAATAAACCGAGTTTAAAGCAATCCCCACAGAAACACCTGCAAGACTAACTTTTTCCCCTTCTTTTATCAAATAGTTTTGCTCTACAATATGTGTAATATATACAGGTGCATTTTTTGCTTTTTCCTCGCCAGTTAACCCTTCATCACTAGGATTTAATCCATCTTTTGTTTGGTTACTTCTAGCCAACCAAGAACTGATCGTATCTTTTTCTAAGTATTGCCCTTCTTGAAATAAATACGTATCTGTAGGAAATTCTTTTTGGGAAATACGTAAAAGACCGGTTTCAACTTCCTTCATATCATATTTCGTTGCTAAGTTAGATACAACTAGCCCTCTACTACTGCTTTCTGCGTATGGCAATAATGTTTGATAGTATGTTTCATCCAACTGTAAACTGGGAATCACTACTGTTTTCTTTGCTTCTTGCTCTGTATCTTGTATGACCTCTGTTTCTTTTTCAAAAGCAGGAGCGCACCCAGAAACAATTAGCAATAACATTAGCGTAGACATACCTATTACTTTTTTTGCCATGTTCTTTACTCCTTTACTCCGTTAATTGGTCTAATAGCTTTTGTTCATTCCAGATCTCAATTCCAAGGCTTGTTGCTTTTTCAAGCTTAGACCCGGCTTCTTCTCCAGCGATGACTAAATCGGTTTTTTTACTCACACTTCCAGCTATTTTCCCACCAAGTGCTTCAATTTTCTCTTTTGCTTCATTTCGTGTTAATTGTGTTAACTTCCCTGTTAAAACAACCGTTTTCCCTGCAAAGAAACTATTTTCTAATGTAGAAAAATCTATTATTTTCCCAGTATATCGAAGTGTTAGCCCAGCTTCTTTTAATCGATCTACTAATCGCTGCACTTCTTCTTGTTCAAAATAAGTCACAAGAGAGTCTGCCATTTTGTCTCCGATTTCAAAAACTGCTATTAACTCTTCTCTAGTCGCTAACATAAGTGTATCAAAACTATGGAACGTTTCTGACAAAACTTTAGCAGCTTTTTCTCCAATATGTCGAATTCCTAGTCCAAATAATACACGTTCCATTGAATTTTCTTTAGAAGCTTCAATAGCTGCTACTAAGTTTGTTGCAGATTTTAATCCCATCCGTTCTAAATTGATAAGATCATCTACTGTTAACTTGTACAAATCTGAAACATCTGTAATAAGCTGCTCTCTAAATAACTGCTCTACTACTTTTTCGCCTAGTCCTTCTATGTTCATCGCATTACGAGAAGCAAAATGGAAAATACCTTCTGTGATTTGAGCTGGACAAGCAGGATTTACACATCGAAGCGCTACTTCTTCTTCAATTCTAACTAAATCACTATCACAAACTGGACAATTCGTTGGCATTTCATAAGGGACTTCATCCCCTTTTCTTTCTGCTAAAATTACCGCTACTACTTCTGGAATAATATCTCCGGCTTTACGAATAATTACCTTGTCTCCAATGCGTATATCCTTTTCCCTTATTAAGTCTTCGTTATGCAAAGAAGCACGTTGAACGGTAGACCCTGCTACTTGTGCTGGCTCTAAAATAGCAGTCGGTGTTACAACCCCCGTACGTCCAATCGTTAAATCAATACCGATAATAGTCGTAACTACTTCTTCTGCCGGAAATTTATACGCAATTGCAAAACGTGGGCTTTTTGCTGTAAACCCTAGTTCCTCTTGTTGTGCATAGTCATCCACTTTAATAACAATACCATCTATTTCATAAGGCAATTCATTTCGGTTTGTGGTCCATTCCTCAATAAACGTAAGAACTTCTTCGATAGAAGCACATTTTCTCGTTTCTTTATTGGTCGGTAATCCTTGTACTTTGAAATACTGCAAAGCTTCTGAATGTCTATCTATATTCACATCCTCTGTCTCACCCATCCCGTAAACGAACATAGAAAGGTTTCGACTCGCCGCCATTTTTGGATCTAGTTGGCGAAGACCTCCGGCAGCTGCATTTCGTGGATTGGCAAACAGTTCTTCTCCACGTTCTGCTCGTTCCTCATTTAACTTTTGGAAGGAAGCTTTCGGCATATATGCTTCTCCTCTAGCTTCGATAGTTACAGGATCTTTTAGTCGAAGCGGAATGGCACGAATTGTTTTGATATTGGTTGTAATATCTTCTCCAGTTGTTCCATCTCCACGAGTAGCACCACGAACAAGAATACCATCCACATATAAAAGTGATATTGCTAATCCATCAATTTTCAATTCACACACATACGCCGGAGTTTCATCTATTAGTCCAACAATACGGCGATCAAAATCGCGTAAGTCCTCTTCGTTAAAAGCATTTGATAGACTTAACATTGGTGTTGTATGGGTTACTTTTTTAAATCCTTCACTAACGACTGCCCCAACTCGTTGCGTTGGTGAATCAGGAAATATTAAATTTGGATTCTGTTCTTCTAGTGCAATCAATTCATGCAAATATTGGTCATACACAGCGTCTGGAACGATCGGGTCATCTAACACATAGTAAGCATAACCATAGTCATATAAAAGCTTGTGTAGCTCTTTTACGCGTTGCTCTATATTGTCCATGAGGTTTTCCTCCACAAAATGAATTATCCTTTTTCAATTGGTGCAAATTTAGCAAGTAATCGTTTAACACCTGTTGGGCTTGGAAATGCAATGTCAAGCTCGGTATTTTCCCCTTGACCTCGGACACTAACAACCATTCCTTCTCCCCATTTTTTGTGAATAGCCTTGCTTCCTACTTGCCATTCCATTTTCTCGCCACCAGATTCTTTATACGCTGGCTGCGTTACAATAGTTTTTGGTGCTTGTGGAATAGATTTCCTAGAAGTACGATTTTGCTGACGACCTTTGTCTTCACTGAGAACTTCAATAATGTCATCTGAAATTTCTTTGATAAAACGTGAAGGACTATTAAAACTGCTACGACCATATAAAGTACGTGACTGTGCACATGTGATGAATAGTCTTTCTTCTGCACGTGTTATCCCAACATAGGCAAGTCTTCGTTCTTCTTCCATCTCATCGTCGTCCCCAATGGAACGTGAATGAGGGAAAATATTTTCTTCCACACCAATGATGAAAACAACTGGAAACTCTAGTCCTTTTGCAGCGTGCATTGTCATTAATATAATATTCCCTTGAGAAGTATCTTCGTCTTTGTCTAATTTATCGATATCTGAAACAAGTGCTAAATCTGTTAAAAAGGATACAAGTGTTTTATCATCACTTTGCTCTTCAAATGCTTTTGTAACCGATAAAAATTCTTCAATATTTTCTAATCGGCTCTCGGCTTCAATCGTTTTTTCATTTTTTAACATTGAACGGTAGCCTGTTTTTTCAAGTATTTGTTCCACAAGTTCTGTTACAGATACATATTCTTGCATTTGAGTAAAGTTTTGAATAAGCCCGCTGAATTCAACGACTGAATTTACTGCTCGTGCAGGTATACCCATAAAGTCAACTTCATTCAAAGAGTCTAAAATGGAACGATCTTGATCAATTGCGTATCTAGCCATACGTTCAAAAGAAGTAGCTCCGATATTACGTTTTGGCTCATTAATAATACGTGCTAATGACAAATCATCATTATTATTGGCGATTAAGCGGAGGTAAGCTAGTAAATCTTTAATCTCTTTACGGTCATAGAACTTTGTCCCACCAACAATTGTGTAAGACATATTCGATTTTATAAGTACTTCCTCCATTACACGTGATTGAGCATTCGTGCGATAGAGAACTGCAAAGTCATCGAGTGTCCGATTCTCTTTTTGTATTAACTCTTGTATAACATGCACAACAAATTGAGATTCCTGTTGCTCATTTAATGCTCTGAAAAAATGAATTTTTTCTCCTTCGTGATTATCTGTACGAAGTACTTTTGGATATCTACTCGTATTGTTTCCAATGACGTCGTTTGCGGCTTGAAGGATGCGCTCAGTTGAACGATAATTTTGTTCTAGCATAATTACGGTTGCATTCGGATAGTCCTTTTCAAACGATAAAATATTTTGAATATCTGCTCCACGCCAGCGATAAATCGACTGATCAGAGTCACCAACAACACAAATATTTTTAAATTTAACTGCTAACATTTGAACTAGCTCGTATTGCGCTTTGTTTGTATCTTGGTATTCATCTACATGAATATATTGGAACTTATTTTGATAGAACTCTAGCACTTCAGGAACTCGTTTAAATAATATTAGCGTTGTCATAATTAAATCATCAAAGTCTAGAGATTGATTTTGTCTAAGCCGTTTTTCGTATGCTGTATATACTTCTGAAACAGTCTTTTCAAATGGATTTTGTTCATTCATCTGAGCTCTATACATATCAGCATCATTGCAGATATTTTTTGCACTACTAATAGCATTTAACATAGACCTTGGATCATATTTTTTCGGGTCTATATTTTGATCTTTTAGAATCTTTTTAATAACTGTTAACTGATCTGATGTATCGAGGATCGAGAAGTTTTTTGAAAAACCAATTCGATCAATATCTCTTCTTAAGATTCGTACACACATAGAGTGAAATGTAGATACCCACATGCTCTCTCCAGTACCCTCTCCAAGTATGCTATTAATTCGATTTCGCATTTCTCTCGCTGCCTTATTTGTAAAAGTAATCGCCAATATTTTTGATGGATACACTTCTTTTTCCACTATTAAATACGCAATACGATGAGTTAATACACGAGTTTTACCAGACCCTGCACCTGCCATGATGAGCAGAGGGCCTTCTGTTTTTTTGACTGCTTTTTCTTGCTCTGGATTCATTCCGTTCAATAAGTTCTTTGATATTAGTTCCATATTCCACTTCCTTTTCGAGAACGTTTGTTCTCTATATTATACCTGTAATTCTGACTATACTCAAATGTTACCTTATAGCATGCACTGTTTTTATTGCTTCTTCTAGGTTTTCATAAACTTGATTTCCAACAATAATCGCATCTGCATACGTCGCCATTTCACTTGCCTGCTCTGCCGTTTGTATGCCGCCACCATAGAAAAGCTTTGTTCTTTTTAGTCCGGCTCTTACTTTTTTGACTATTTCTACATCTCCGTACATCCCGCTATATTCCATATAAAAAATGGGGAACTTAAAAAGATGTTCCACCATTTGTGCGTACGCAATAATATCTTCTATCGATTCTGGTTGTTTTGCACTCGTTAACTTAGCTGCTTTGCAATCTGGATTTAATATACAATAGCCTTCTGGAATCATTTCATCCCAATTAATCACTTCACCAAATTCCTTCGTGGCCAAATGATGCAAATCCTTCACCCATTTTGTTTCTGTGCTATTTAAAACACTTGGGATAAAATAGTAATCAAAGCCAGGTGTAATTGACTCAATCGTCGACACTTCAAGCGCAACAGGAACCGCGTATCTTCTAATGCGTATTAACAAATCGATGACATTATCAGATGTGACACCATCTGAACCACCAATGATGATAGCATCTGTTCCTGATTCACAAACCTTTTCCAATGATTCTGCATCTATCTCTTTTTCAGGATCTAACTTAAATATATGTCGCCATTCTGTATAATCCATTTCGCCACCTACTAATACATACTTATCATTCTCCATTATAGCAAAAAAACTGAACAGAGGCTTCTGTTCAGCTAAGGTAAACTATTTAATATTTACTTGCGTGAATCTTGAAAAGGTAACTCCTCCGGATATAAGCGGCCAAGCATCTCATCATAACCATCATTTCCGTAATCAAAGCAGCGTCTGACACGCGAAATAGTTGCTGTGCTTGCACCTGTTTCTTTCTTAATCGTTTCATATGTTTTTTTCAATCTTAATAAATGCGCTACTTCTAATCGTTGAGAAAGTGATTGGATTTCACTCATTGTGCATAGGTCATCAAAAAATCGATAGCATTCATCCATGTTTTTTAATTCTAAAACAGCTTTGAATAATTGCTCAGTTTGATGACCTTTAATTTTTTCAATTTGCATCTGCATGAATCCCCCTTTATGGCTTTCTAAAATTATTCACATTACGGTAAAGTATTCACCATGTTCTCAAGTCCTATATTTGTTGGTACAAAACTGATCCATGTTTTCCCTTTGACAAGTTTTGCAGGAACACCATTTTCCATCGGGACGAGAACACCGTCAACATTTGCCCATTCTATTTCTTTCATCACTCCAGCTTGAAAAAGATAAGCATTTCCTCCGTCAGTTAGAGTCAACTCTTTTCTTCCCTTATTATCAATTGTTTTATGTGGAATTTCCATGAAAATTAAATTGGATAGCAGAACAGGCTCTTGTGTTTCTTCGTCTATCGTTACAATTCCTGCTGATTTACGTTCATACATTCCTTCTTCTGAAATATATGAATAGAAGTTTTCAAAGCTTGAGTCGGTTCCATATTGAATACTTATACCTGAAACCGTACTCCCTATTTTCGCGCCATCAATTGAATCATAAAAAGAGAATTTCGGTGTTTTCTCTATTTCCATCGAAGCTCCTACTTTTTCAGCCCCAGCTATCAAACTTTCTTTCGTAATATACGAGTTGTGCGGTGCTTTTCGATTCGGTGATCGATCAAATAATACTCCATCATATTGCATTCCATTTATATGATCAACTACCCCTGCATTCAACAGGCTTTGTGCATCTGGACTATACCCATGCGCAATGTAAAATGCATCTAAACCATCTGCTATATCGATAAAATAATCACGTGCACTTCGTATAGGACCTATTTTATCTGGGATTTCACTTTGGAAAAGTGCTAGAAATCTTGTTATATTCCCTTCAGCAACCATCTCAAATACAACATCTGCTTGTGCAATCCCTGATTGGGGTCTTGCCTGTGGATGATTATTGATTGTCACTAGAATCGGTCTTTGCGTTACTTCTTCTTCATACTCGACTCCAGTAAAAGGTGCAGTATACAATACTTCTTGCCGTTCTTCGGATTCTTCCCCCGTTTCATTCTTTGAACAAGCAGATAAAACGAACATAACTACAGCAAAGATTATTCCCCATTTTTTAAACACAAACATCCCCCTATCTCATTACAGATGGAAATAGCACTTGTTTCTTCAGAACGTCGAAAATTCCTCTTTGCGTAATACGAACATATGGTAAATGCGTGGATTGTAGAAACAGCAATGTGTAAATTGCATCTCCATGCTTAAAACCTCTCGCAGCTAATTCTTTTTTTAATAGTAACTCTTCTTCTATCAATTCTTCCATAGGTTTGTTTGACAGACTTCCGCCAATCGCTAGTTCAATCGAACAAACGACTTCATCATTTTCAACAAGTACAATTCCACCATTTATTTTCTTCAGCTCATGAAAGGCTTGTAACATGCTCTTTTTATTCTTTCCAATCAATAAAATATCTCCTGTATTTGAATAAGAAGACGCAAATCCTTTTACTGAAGTTGCAAAGCCTTTAAGCATCGTATTTACTTTCCATTTACCATTTCGGTCTATAAGCATTAAAAAGCTTTCTTCATGGTCCGACGACAATTCATTATCTGTAGTGTCGACCGTTACTGAGTAAGGCTTAGTTATTACATCATTAACCATATCTATTCCAAAAGGCATAGAGAACTGAAAATCATCCTCTGTCAAATCAAAATCTAGCTTGAAATCTGGCATATGAGACCAGTCAACTGGTTCAAGACCTTGCACTTTTTGTCCATCACGTTTCAACCATACTCCCTTTGATAAAACACCGATCGGAACAGGGTTTTGTTCATCTTCTAAAAAGTTTAAATTCGCCATTCGTCCTGTTGCGATGACTCCATGAAGGTTGGAGAGATTGTAATACTTCGCAACATTAAATGACGCCATTAAATAAGCATCGATTGGGTCTACACCTTCATCTAGTGCTACTTGAATACATTTATCCATGACGCCATCTACATGGAATGACGGAGTCGCACCATCTGTTGTCATCATTAAATGATCAAAAATGTGTAGATCCTTTTCTAAAATACCTTTAAGTAAAATAGGTAAATCAGGTCGAATAGAAGAATGGCGTAATGTTACGGCATAGCCATGAAGAATTCGTCTTTCCACTTCTTCAATTGTCATCGATTCATGATCACCATCTGCTCCTAATAAACGCATACGTGCAAGCGTTCGATCCGATGCTCCAGGAAAATGACCTTCAATTTTCATGCCATGAGACTTAGCTTGCTGCATCCAGTAAAGCATTTGGTCATCCCCAGATAATAGTCGTGGCCATCCGGTTAGTTCACCACCCATAATAACATCCGAGCGCTCAATCCACTCTCCAATTTTTTTGGAAGTAAATAATTCTTCTTCATATTCTAGCTCCGTTTGCGAATCAAAACGAGCCCACCAATAAAATGAAAAAGGTAATTTTTTTAATTCATCCAATATTGAAAACGCTTTCTTATTTTCAAGTTTCAAAAAAAAGATTAAATTGTCCGCAATGAATGTAGTCGTTCCAAGCTGAGCAGCATAATCTGCAAATGTTTGTGGATTATAAAGTTGGAATGGATGTACATGGGGTTCTATATAGCCTGGTACAATTTTTTGACCTTCCGCATCATACACTTCCGTTTTTTCAGATACCAAAGGCATTTCTGAGCCTGTATAAACAATTCGATCTTTCACAATCCAAATGTTACCTGTGATCCATTTCTTTAAATGACTATGAAGAAAGGTTGCATTCGTAATGAGAATATCAGGAGCTTGTGTTCCATTGACAACTTCAATTTGTTGTCTAATCTCTTCTATCTTCCAAATTGGATATTGCATATCATCCACTCTCCTAACTCTAAGGTTATTCATAGAAACAATAGTAGCATATCACTTTAGTAAAGCAAAGTGTTCTCAATTATCTTTACAAACATTTTATATGAATTTCTGTTAAAATCACTAAAAAATCCATTTATCCCAAGTGACTTGAGATAAATGGATTTTTTTCTAGGCTCTAACACTTTTCGCTTTTGTGATTATTTAAAAGTACGCCATCCAATGTCTTTTCGGTAGAATAGTCCATCCCAACCTAACTTGGATAAGCCCTCGTATACTTTTTGTTGTGCTTCTTTTAGTGTTGCTTCTTTCGCACCTACCAAAATTACACGCCCACCATTTGCAACAAATTCTTGATTCTCCACTTTTGTACCTGCATGGAAAACATCAAGACCCAATTCTGTTAATACAGACAAATCCGGAAGTTTAGCACCTTTTTGAACATCACCAGGGTAACCTGCAGATGCAATTACAACACCTAACATTTCATCTTCGGACCATGTAAGTTCAAATGGTTTTTCTTCCATTAATGCTGTCATGAATAACCCAAAATCAGAAGTCATACGTGGTAAAACAACTTGTGTTTCAGGATCCCCAAAACGAGCATTAAACTCAATTACTTTTGGGCCTTCATTTGTCAGGATTAATCCTGCGTAAAGAATACCAGTAAATGAAATTCCTTCTTCTGTCATAGCTTTCACAGTAGGTACAACAACTGTTTCATACGCGATATCTATGACTTCTGAAGAAATTTGTGGAACTGGTGAGTAAGCGCCCATTCCACCAGTATTCGGTCCTTTATCCCCGTCATATGCACGTTTATGGTCTTGTGCGATAACCATTGGATAAATTTGACCATTATGCACGAATGACATGAATGAAAACTCTTCACCATCTAAAAACTCTTCGATTACTACGCGAGAGGAAGATTCACCAAATAATTGTTTTCCGATCATATCTTCCACTGCCGTATTTGCTTCTTCCACAGTCATGGCAACTACAACACCCTTACCTGCAGCAAGCCCGTCTGCTTTCACAACAATAGGAGCACCGAGTTTTTCAATATAAGCTTTCGCCTTATCTACTTCTGTAAAGGTTTCGTAAGCAGCAGTAGGTATATCGTATTTTTGCATAATTTCTTTTGCAAATGCTTTGCTGCCCTCAATTTTTGCGGCTGCTTTTGTTGGGCCAAAAACACGTAACCCTGCTGCTTCAAAGTAATCCACAATTCCACCTGCTAGCGGTTGTTCTGGACCAACAAATGTTAGATCAATCTTGTTTTCTTTTGCAAAGACTACTAACTCTTCAAAAGCCATGACATCAATAGGGATGATTTGTGCATCATCTGACATACCTGCGTTACCAGGTGTAACAAATACTTTATCAACTGAAAGAGAATGATTGAATTGCTTTGCGATCGCATGCTCACGACCGCCACTACCAATTACAAGAATATTCATATGAGATGCCCCTCTCTTAGTGTTTAAAATGACGAACGCCAGTGAATACCATTGCAATACCATACTCATTTGCTTTATCGATTGAATCTTGGTCTTTTACAGATCCACCAGTTTGAATGATTGCTGTAATCCCAGCTTTTGCAGCTACTTCTACTGTATCGTTCATTGGGAAAAATGCATCAGATGCAAGGCCTGCTCCTTTTGCAAGATCTCCAGCTTGTTCAAGTGCGATTTTAGCTGATCCTACACGGTTCATCTGTCCAGCACCAACACCAACTGTCATGTCTTCAGTAGCGACAACAATTGCGTTAGATTTCACGTGTTTAACTACGCTCCATCCAAGTTCTAATGCTTTCCATTCTTCCGCTGTTGGTTCACGATCTGTTACTACTTTCACATCTGCATCCGTTAATCCAAATGCATCAGGAGACTGAACTAATAACCCACCTTCAACAGATACTGTATTCCAAGCATCTTTTTTAGTTTGCTCATAAGAAATTGTCAACAAGCGAATATTTTTCTTCGCAGTTAACAAAGTAATAGCTTCTTCTGAGAATGATGGAGCAATAATGATTTCTAAGAAAATACCAGCAAGAACTTTCGCAGTTGCTGCATCTACTTCACGATTTAATGCAACGATTCCACCAAAAATAGATGTTGAATCTGCTTCGAATGCTTTGTTAAAAGCAGCTGAAATCGTTTCACCAGTTCCAACTCCACATGGATTCATATGCTTTACTGCTACTGCAGCAGGAATTTTGAATTCTTTTATGATTTGAATTGCGGCATTTGCATCTTGAATATTGTTATAAGAAAGCTCTTTACCATGCAATTGAGTTGCAGAAGCAATCGAGAAATCAGATCCAAGTGGACGTTTATAGAATGCTGCTTTTTGATGTGGATTTTCACCATAACGTAAAGACTGTTTACGTTCATATGTAAGTGTCAATGATTCAGGGAATTCTTCACCAGTTAAATCAGTCATATAGCTAGCGATTAATGCATCATAAGCTGCTGTTTGACGGAATACTTTTGCTGCAAGTTTACGGCGAGTTTCTAAAGTAGTTTCACCAGTTTCTTTTAACTGCTCCAATACTTCCGCATAATCAGAAGCATCTGTTATTACTGTCACATATTGATGATTTTTAGCTGCAGAACGTAACATAGACGGTCCACCAATATCGATATTTTCGATAGCATCTTCAAAAGCAACATCTGGTTTTGAAATTGTTTCACGGAAAGGATATAGGTTGACACATACTACTTGAATCGGAGTAATTTTATGTTCTTCTAACTGCGCTTGGTGAGAAGGATCATCGTGTTTTGCTAGCAATCCACCATGAATCATCGGGTTTAACGTTTTTACTCGACCATCTAAAATTTCAGGGAAGTTAGTTACTGAGTCTACTGAAGTAATTGCAACACCATTTTGTTCTAAAAATGCTTTTGTTCCACCAGTTGATAAAATTTCATACCCTAGTTCTACTAACTCTTTTGCAAATTCAAGAATTCCTGATTTATCGGAAAGACTAATTAACGCGCGTTTTGACACACTATTTCCTCCTCTTTGAAAAGCCGGTAAAATTACCGGCTCCATAATTGTTGTAAAGTCTTCGTATACAGTTCATGTTCTACTGCGTGAATACGTTCTTCTGTTTTTTCTCTATTTCCACTCACTACTTCAACAGCTGCTTGAGCTAATATTGGCCCAGTGTCCATACCAGCGTCTACATAATGAACCGTGACACCAGTTACTTTCACTCCATGTTCCATTGCTTGACCAATTGCATCTTTTCCTGGAAACGAAGGAAGTAACGATGGGTGAATATTAATAATTCGGTTTGGATATGCACCTAGAAGGACATCTCCGATTAAACGCATATATCCAGCCAGAATAATCCATTCCACTTTTAGCTCTGAAAGTTTGTCTAATACAGCTTGTTCATATGCTTGTTTAGAAGAAAAACTTGAAGGCTTTATCGCGAGTGTTTTAATTCCTACCTTTTTTGCGCGTTCTACTACAAAGGCATCTGGTTTATCTGTCACTACTAAAACAGCCTGTCCAGGTACTTTTCCAGCTTTTACAGCATCATGAATAGCTTGAAAATTACTACCACTACCCGATGCAAATACTGCAAATTTTGGTGTTCCAGTCATTACACTAAACTCCCGTCATGTGTTCCGTTGAATATAACACCTTCACCTTTCACAACACGACCAATTGTGTATGCTTTTTCACCATGAGATTTAGCAATTGCAATTGCTTTTTCCGCTTCTTCTGCAGATAAAGCCAGAACAAATCCTACGCCCATATTAAATACATTGTATAAATCACGATCCGTTAACTCGCCTTTTTCTTTCAATAGATTGAAAACAGGCAGTACTTCCCATGAACCTAAATCGATTTCAACTGCTAATCCTTCAGGCATCATACGCGGTAAGTTTTCATAGAATCCTCCACCAGTTACATGAGCCATACCGTGAATAGCTAATTCATTATGCATTTCCATTACAGGTTTTGCATAGATTTTAGTTGGTGTTAAAAGAGCCTTACCAATTTCTCCAAGACCTTCATAGCCGTCTACTATTGTTTCCGGAGTATAACCTTGTTCTTCAAATACAATTTTACGAACAAGTGAATAACCATTCGAGTGAACGCCGCTAGATGCAATCCCAACTAACACGTCCCCTTCTGCAATGTTTTCACCTGTAACGATTTTAGATTTTTCACAAGCACCAACAGCAAAACCAGCCAAATCATACTCGTCTTCCTCATAAAGACCTGGCATTTCTGCTGTTTCCCCACCGATTAATGCTGCTCCTGATTGCACACAACCATCTGCAACACCTTTTACAATTTGTTCTATACGAGCTGGAACTGCTTTACCTACTGCAACGTAATCAAGGAAAAATAATGGCTCTGCACCTTGTGCAACGATGTCATTTACACACATTGCCACACAGTCGACTCCGATTGTATCATGGGAATCCATCATAAATGCAAGCTTCAGTTTCGTTCCTACACCATCAGTTCCTGAAATTAGAACTGGCTCTTTATAATTTAAAGAAGATAAATCGAACATACCACCGAAACCACCAAATGTACCCATGATTCCTTTTCTTGACGTACGTTCAACATGTGATTTCATTCGTTGTACTGCTTCATAACCAGCCTCAATATTTACGCCCGCTTTTTCATATGCTTTTGACATGTAGAATCCTCCTATCGAACAAACTCTTTTTCATGTGGTAATTTTGTATCTGAGAATATATCAGTTGGATACTCACCTGTGAAACAAGCTAAACAGTGTCCACAGTTTTTCTCTTCATCTGATCTTCCAATTGCTTCTACCATTCCTTCTACAGACAAGAATGTTAATGTATCCGCACCAATAAGCTTACGAATCTCATCCACACTATTATTTGCAGCAATAAGTTCAGAATCGGAACTTATATCTATCCCATAAAAACAAGGATTTTTTAGAGGAGGTGAACTAATTACTACATGCACTTCCGTTGCACCTGCGTCTTTTAACAGTTTCACAATGTGTCTTGATGTTGTTCCTCTAACAATTGAGTCATCTACCATAATCACACGTTTGCCTTTTACAACTTGGTTTACTGGAGAAAGCTTCATCTTCACGCCACGTTCACGTAAATCTTGTGAAGGTTGGATGAATGTTCGTCCAACATACCTGTTTTTAATAAGACCTAATTCATAAGGTATTCCAGATGCTTCTGAAAAACCAATCGCTGCAGAAATACTTGAATCTGGTACGCCAGTTACTACATCTGCTTCAATTTGAATTTCCTTCGCTAGCTGTTTTCCAAGACGTTTTCGTGCCATATGAATATTAATGCCATCTATATCTGAATCTGGACGAGAAAAATATACATATTCCATCGTACAAATTGCTCTATCCTTCTTCTCTACATAACGCGTTGAACGACAACCATCGTTATTGATAATTAATAATTCACCAGGATCTATAGAACGGACTAACTCAGCTCCGATAATATCGAATGCATTTGTTTCCGAAGCAACTACCCATGCATCACCCAATTTACCTAAAGAAAGTGGACGCATTCCTTGTGGATCTTGCGCAACTAACATGCCGTGATCTGTCAAAATACAAACAGCGAACGCACCTTCCAGCAAACTTAGAGCTTGTTTCGCACGCTCTTCAAACGTAGCTAGTTTACTTTTTTTAATTAAATGAGCAAGTACTTCTGTATCTGAAGTTGTTTGGAAAATACTACCTTGTTGTTCTAAATTACGTTTTAAACGTGTTGCATTCACAATGTTTCCATTATGAGCAATCGCAAGGCTTCCAGTTGTTGAATTGAACAACAAAGGTTGAACATTTTCAATTCCTGATCCTCCTGCAGTTGCATAACGAACATGAGCAACTGCAGCATGGCCTTCTAACTTATCTAATTTTCCATTACTGAAGACATCATTTACTAAACCTTCACCTTTAACAGCACGCAAACGTTCTCCATCTGTTACAACAATTCCAGCGCCTTCTTGTCCTCGGTGCTGTAGTGCATGTAGACCATAATAACTCAGAGCAGCAGGTTCTGGATGTCCCCAAATACCAAATACACCACATTCTTCATTTATACCTCTGACTTCAGCAAGCATGGTATTGCCCCTTTCCAAGCGGATCGGAATTCTTCAACAGAACCGTTAATCCATTCAGTTCCATCTTCTGTTGTAATAATTATTTTATCCGTATTTGTTACAGTTCCAATTTGAACTGCATCTGTTAAGATTTCTTCAAATTTAGCAGCATTTTCAGCTTTAACTGTCACTAAGAAACGAGATTGTGACTCACTGAATAACGCTGTTGTAGCAGATCCAGAAATTGTTACTTCTACTCCAAGTCCTTTTGCACCGAAAGCTTTTTCTGCTAAAGCTACTGCAAATCCACCTTCTGCAAGGTCATGAGCAGATTGTACAAGACCAGATGTAATGGCTAATAGTAATGCTGTTTGACGAGCTGCTTCCACTTCTAAATCGATAGAAGGTGCTTTACCAAAAATACGTTTTTCCACAAACTTTTGAAGCTCTGATCCACCAAATTCAGTTTTTGTTTCACCAATCATATACATGATATCTCCAGCTTGTTTCACTGACTGAGTCGTTACATGTGCTAAATCTGATACAAGCCCAACTAATCCAATTGTTGGTGTTGGATAAACAGCTACTCCACTGCGTTCGTTGTATAGAGAAACATTTCCTCCGATTACTGGTGCATCTAAAGCTAAACAAGCTGCAGAAATACCGTCAGCTGATTGATCTAATTGCCAGAAGATCTCTGGGTTTTCTGGATTACCAAAGTTTAAGCAATCTGTAATTGCAAGTGGTTTTGCACCAGAACATACAACATTACGCGCTGCTTCGGCTACTGCAATCTTCCCGCCTTCAACTGGATCTAAATAGATATATCTTGAGTTGCAATCCGTTGTCATTGCTAATCCTTTATTTGTACCACGAACTCGAACGACTGCAGCATCTGAACCAGGTGCTACAACTGTACTTGTACGTACTTGATAGTCATATTGATCATAAACCCATTCTTTTGAAGCAATTGTTGGCTGTTGAAGTAGGTTTAATAGAGTTTCTTTATAATCTGATACTGCTGGTTCTACATTTTCCATCGCTTGGAATTCTGTATAGTAAGCAGGAACAGATGATGGTTTATAGTATACCGGCGCATCTTCTGCAAGTGCATCTGCAGGAACATTCGCAACTACTTCTCCGTTATGAATTAAACGCAGCATTTTATCATTTGTAACGACACCTACTGCAACACAGTCTAATCCGTATTTGTCAAAAATTTTCACGATTTCTTCTTCGCGACCTTTTTTCACTACGATTAACATGCGTTCTTGAGATTCTGAAAGCATCATTTCATATGCAGTCATATTCGTTTCACGTTGTGGGATGAAGTCTAAGTTCATTTCTACACCATGTCCGGCTTTTGAAGCCATTTCAGCAGATGATGAAGTTAAACCTGCAGCACCCATATCTTGAATACCGATTAATGCATCGGATTTAACTACTTCTAAACAAGCTTCTAATAATAATTTCTCCATAAATGGATCTCCAACTTGAACTGCTGGACGTTTTTCTTCCGAAGCTTCTGTTAATTCTTCCGAAGCAAATGTTGCACCATGAATACCATCACGACCAGTTTTTGCACCAGCGTATAACACTGTGTTTCCTTCACCAGCAGCAATCCCTTTTTGGATGTCTTCATGATTGATCAACCCTACACACATAGCGTTAACTAGTGGATTTCCTTCATAACAATCGTCAAACTGAATTTCTCCACCCACCGTTGGAATACCGATACAGTTACCGTAACCAGCAATACCAGCGACAACTTCTTCAAATAAGTATTTCACACGTGGTGTTTTTAATTCTCCAAAACGAAGAGAATTTAACAATGCAATCGGACGAGCACCCATGGAAAATACGTCACGAATAATCCCACCAACACCTGTAGCTGCTCCTTGGTATGGTTCAATTGCAGATGGGTGATTATGCGATTCCATTTTGAAGACAACCGCTTGACCATCACCTATATCTACGATTCCAGCACCTTCACCTGGCCCTTGTAAAACTTGAGGACCTTTCGTAGGGAACTTGCGTAATACTGGTTTAGAGTTTTTATATGAACAATGTTCAGACCACATAACTGAGAACAACCCAGTTTCTGTATAGTTAGGAAGACGACCTAGTATTTTTTCTACCATTTCGAATTCTTCGTCTGACATTCCCATTTGAGCGTATAATTTTTGCTCTTTAATTTGCTCTGCATTAGGTTCAAGCATGATTGACATGAGTTTCCCTCCACTGTTTCACAATTGATTTGAATAGCGCTAGTCCGTCTGTTCCACCCATAATGTCATTTGATGCACGTTCTGGGTGAGGCATCATTCCAAGTACATTTCCTTTTTCATTCACAATACCTGCTATATCTTCTAGACTTCCGTTTGGATTTTCAGAAGCATATGTGAAAACGATTTGGTTATTCGCTTTCAAAGAAGCAAGTGTTTCTTCGTCACAATAGTAATTTCCTTCACCATGTGCGATTGGAATTTGAATTACTTCATCTTTTTTATATTGTGAAGTAAACTGAGTTTCGTTATTTACAACTTGAAGATCTACTGTACGACACATGAATTTCAAGTTTTTATTGCGTAATAATGCTCCTGGTAAAAGACCTGCTTCTGTTAACACTTGGAACCCATTACAAATACCTAAAACAGGCTTTCCAGCTTCAGCTGCTTTTACAACTTCTGACATTACGTTAGATTGGTTAGCCATTGCGCCACAACGTAAGTAGTCACCATACGAGAAGCCACCTGGCAATAAAATTGCATCGAATTTGCTTAAGTCCGTCTCATCGTGCCAAACGTATTCCACTTCTTCTCCAAGCTCGTCTTTAATCGCATGATACATATCTAAATCACAATTCGACCCTGGAAATACGATTACTGCAAATTTCATTTGCTTGTAACCTCCTCAACATCGTAGCGATAATCTTCAATTACTGTATTCGTAAGAAGTTTCTCACACATTTCTTTCACTACTGTATCTATGTCACGACCTGATTCTTCAATTTGAAGCTCTAAAAACTTTCCAATACGAACATCTTTCACTTCGTTGTAATTCATAGAGTGTAGTGCACCCATAACTGCTGAACCTTGTGGATCTAAAACACTTTCACGTAACGTTACATATACTTTAACTTTTTTCATTTTGATAATCCTCCTAGGCGGGAAAGTATTGTTTCATAAACTTCTGTTAGGCTTCCTAAATTACGTCTAAACACGTCTTTGTCTAGTTTTTTATTTGTTTCGTCATCCCATAATCTACATGTATCAGGAGATATTTCATCAGCTAGTAAAATTTTACCGTCTGGAGTTTTACCGAATTCCAATTTAAAATCGATTAGCGTAACACCTATTTCTTTGAAAAGCGGTTGAAGTACTTTATTGACTTCCAGTGCTTTAGTTTCAATCGTTTCTATTTCTTCTGGTGTTGCAAGTGCAAGTAATCCAAGATGTGCATTAGTAAGTAATGGATCTCCAAGTTCATCGTCTTTGTAATAAAATTCTACAATCGAATGTTTTAAAGGAATTCCTTCCTCTATACCTAATCTTTTCGCAATACTTCCTGCAGCTACATTGCGAACGACTACTTCAAGTGGGATGATTTCCACTTTTCTCACTAATTGTTCATTCTCTGAAATTCGCTCTACAAAGTGAGATTCAATTCCATGCTTTTTCAACTGATCAAATAGAATTGTCGTGATTTTATTATTTAAAATCCCTTTTCCATCTATTTCTTCTTTTTTCTCTCCATTAAAAGCTGTAGCACTATCCTTGTATGAAACAAATAAGATATTTTCATCTTCTGTTGCGAATAATTGTTTTGCTTTACCTTCGTATAATAGACGACCTTTTTCCACTGTGAATTCCTCCAAATCGAATGCACCTGCTAGTTAATTAGTTGAGTCCTAAACGACCAAAAATCATATCTACATGTTGAATGTGATAGTTATAGTCAAAGCAATCATCTAACTCTTCTTTTGTTAATAAAGAAATAACTTTTTCATCTGCATCTACAAATGTACGGAATGCAGTCTGTGATTCCCAAGCTTGCATTGCTAGCGGTTGAACAGTATCATACGCTGTTTCGCGAGCTAAACCTTTGTCGATTAACGCTAGAAGAACACGTTGAGAATAAATTAATCCTAAAGTAGAATCCATATTACGTTTCATGTTTTCTGGGAATACCGTTAAGTTTTTCACGATATTGCCGAAACGATTTAACATATAGTTAAGCGCGATTGTTGCATCCGGTAAAATAACACGTTCTGCTGATGAATGAGAAATATCTCTTTCATGCCATAATGCTACATTTTCATATGCAGTCATCATATATCCGCGAATTAATCTTGCTAAACCTACCATATTTTCAGAACCGATTGGGTTGCGTTTATGCGGCATTGCAGAAGAACCTTTTTGTCCTTTTGAGAAGAATTCTTCTACTTCACGCGTTTCTGATTTTTGAAGCCCGCGAACTTCTGTTGCAAACTTTTCAATAGAAGAAGCGACTAAAGCTAACGTGCTCAAGTATTGCGCATGACGATCACGTTGCAATGTTTGAGTAGAAATTGGTGATGCAGCTAAACCTAGTTCTTTACAAACATATTCTTCTACAAATGGGTCGATATTTGCATAAGTACCTACAGCACCTGACATTTTACCAGTTTCAATCACCTTTGCAGCAGCTTCAAAGCGTTCTAAATTACGACGCATTTCTTCTGTCCATAATGCCATTTTCAAACCAAATGTTGTTGGTTCTGCATGCACACCATGTGTACGTCCCATCATAACTGTGTATTTATGTTCTTTTGCTTTGTTTTCAAGGATTTCAATAAAGTTTTTAATATCTTTACGCAAAATTTCATTCGCTTGTTTAATGATATAAGAAAGAGCTGTATCAACTACGTCTGTAGATGTTAAACCGTAGTGTACCCATTTACGTTCTTCTCCTAATGTTTCTGATACTGCGCGAGTAAATGCTACAACATCATGTCTAGTTTCTTTTTCAATTTCTAAAATTCTTTCTACATTGAAAGATGCGTTTTTACGAAGTGTTACAACATCTTCTTTTGGAATATCTCCAATTTCTGCCCATGCTTCACATGCCAGAATTTCTACTTCTAACCAAGCATTGTATTTATTTTCTTCTGTCCAAATTGCTCCCATCTCTGGGCGTGTATAGCGTTCTATCATTTATATATCCCCTTTGTATTATAGCCAAATTTTAGATTGTTCTATTTCTTTTAATGTTTCTTCAATATTTGTAGAAAGAATGGTTACATGCCCCATCTTGCGGTTTGTTTTCGCTTCGTTCTTTCCATATAAATGAATAGACCAGTTTGGATATTTACTTATTGAATTTGTTAAAGGAACTACATGTTGTCCCAATATATTCACCATTACTGTTTCCGTCCAAAGTTTTGGCTCACGTAATGGCCATCCACATACAGCTCTCACATGCTGATGGAACTGTGAGATACTGCATGCTTCTATAGAATAGTGACCCGAATTATGTGGTCTAGGTGCTAATTCATTTATTAATATTTCATCATTTTCTAAAACGAATATCTCCACGGCAAGTGTACCAATTAGATTCAAGTGATTAGCAATTGTCTCAGCTGCTTTCATAGCTTTCGCTGCAAGTAATTCACTAATACGCGCTGGAACTATTGTTTCATGCAGAATATGATTCACATGAACGTTTTCACCAATAGGTAAGCAGTACGTTTCACCATTTCCATTGCGTTGGACAATTACGGAAATTTCTTTTGTAAAAGGAACAAAAGCTTCTGCGATACAAGCCGAATGTTCAAAAAGTGATTTTGCAGATGCAATTTCTTCTATTGATTGAATTGTTTGTTGACCTTTACCGTCATAACCACCTCGAGCTGTTTTCACTACACAAGGAAACCCGACTGTTTCGATTCTTTCCACTAGTTCTTCATAGTTAGCTGCTTCGACAAATTTCGCGATTGGCACGCCAGTTGCTTGAATTTCTGTTTTCTCAATGATGCGATCTTGTGTAATTTTAACAAGTTCTGCACCTTGAGGAACATAGGCAATCTCTGATAGTCGTTTTAATCCTGCGTAATCAATATTTTCAAACTCATATGTGATTACATCGCTAACTTCTGCAAGTTCTTCCAATGCTGCTTCATCATTATACGGAGCCACAATTCGAATGTCTGCAACTTGTCCACACGGTGAATCCACCGTAGGCTCTAACACAGCAACGTTAAACCCTGCTTCTTTAGCAGCTAACGCCATCATTCGTCCGAGTTGTCCACCACCGATTATTCCAATTGTTTGCCCTGGATAAATTACTTTAGTCATTGAAGCTCACCATTGCTTTCATATACTTTGTTCTTCATTTCTTCGCGTCGTTTTTCTAATCGCTCTTCGACTTCTATATCATGTATAGATAGGATTTGAGCTGCTAAAAGTCCAGCATTCGTTGCTCCCGCTTTCCCAATCGCAACTGTTGCTACTGGTACTCCACCTGGCATTTGTACTATGGACAATAGAGAATCCAATCCATTAAGAGCACGAGACTGAACAGGAACACCAATAACTGGTAGTGTTGTCTTTGCAGCAACCATACCTGGTAAATGTGCCGCGCCGCCAGCTCCAGCGATAATTACTTGAATTCCTTTTGCTCTTGCTTGCTCAGCATATTCGAACATTAAGTCCGGTGTACGATGCGCTGATACTACCTGCTTCTCATACGGTATATTTAACTCATCTAGTATGTCACAACTAAGTTTCATCGTTTCCCAATCACTAGAACTACCCATAATTACACCAATTTTTGCGTTCATTATTTTCGTCCCTCCTACATGCATAAAAAAAATTCCCCAAATAAACTGCTTTTCATGCATGAAAAGCAGTTTACTTGAGGAATTAAGTTGCGAGTTTTGTGTGATTACTGACAAATGCAAACACATCCTTCAAGCATTATCCAAAAGTTGCTTTCCCGCATAGTCCTGTCATTAAGGTGACTTGGTAGAGACACTAAAGCCAATTCTTTAGTATATATGGGGATATTCTCGTTTCTTACTAATCATATTCTAACAATTCTAACGTACTTCGTCAACGCATAAATACGAACGATTAATTTTCAGAAAACTTAATTGTTCGGTTTTTGGTTTCATTTTCATAAATTAATTCTCTTTTATTCCTTTTAACATGATTATTTGTCTAACTGGCACTGGTTGACCATCAACTTCCGCAAACAAAGGTTCTTCTTTTCTACCTGCAATTTGAAACCCTAGTTCCGCCATTCTATCCATACATGCACCAATCGTTTCATTTTCCTCTACTTCAAACCATTTCGTCTCTTTTTTCATTGATCAAATAGGGTGTGTGTCACCACCCATCCTCCTCTTTTTACTATGTAACAAATATCATACCCTTTTTCCCGACAAACAACGAGTAAAAATAATAAGAGAGGGTTTGTTTAAATAATAATGCGTGGGGATTCTTCCAAAACTATGTGGTATTCATCCCAAACGTGTTGTTATTCGTCCAAACTTTTGCGTTATTCATCCACTTATCTGTAATATTCATCCAAAACTTACTTGTATTCTTCCAAAACCCCAATTTCACTCAAAAAATGCTCACCATCTCCAGCGATAAATAGTGTTTTTAGACTTATTTACTCTGGAGAGACTCATAGAATTAAGAAGTCTGGATGCTAATTGAGAAGAATCAATTTGCAAAAACTTTCTACACTCCTTATTAGAAATACGGTTTTCTACAAGCGCAAACCACTCATAAAGTGCTTGAACATGGGCAACCTTATCTATATTCCCACACGAAGTACAAATCCAACCATTATTTCTCTTAACCATCCCAAACTGCTCACATTTTCCACACTGCACACCAGTCATCAAATCGCTTGGATTGATTCCCCATCTCTTACACATTGGATAAGGAAA
>NZ_QKZI01000008.1 GCF_003254155.1 Psychrobacillus insolitus
AAGCGTGGCGACACGTGCAGCTGACGAATACTAATCGATCGAGGACTTAACCAAATAATGAATACGTAAAATCAATGTCTTTTATCCAGTTTTGAGTGAACAAGCACTCATTGTCTAGTGACGATGGCGAAGAGGCCACACCCGTTCCCATACCGAACACGGAAGTTAAGCTCTTCAGCGCCGATGGTAGTTGGGGGTTTCCCCCTGTGAGAGTAGGACGTCGCTAGGCACTAAAAAAAGGTTGTTACTGAGAAATCGGTAACAACCTTTTTTATGTAGAAAATAATATTAACATTTAATATACACGAGACATTTGTACTAATTGCATATATTGTAGGTGGAACGATATTATTAATTAGTTTTGCTATCTTTGTTCTTGTGACATACAAGGTAGAAAAAAACAGAAGTGCGATTTAATTTGCACTCCTGTTTTTTTACGATAGGGAATTATCGAATTGCTCGTCGTTGCTTTTTCTTACTCCGAATACCCGCAAGTGTAGGTATTGTCATACCGATTAGAATAACGATTATCCCAAGAACTTGTAACCATGATAACGCCTCGCTTAATACGAGTACCGAAACAATCACGGCAACTGGTAGCTCCATCGCACTTAATATAGAAGACAGAGCACCTCCTACTTTTGGAACAGCAATGACAAAGAAGTAAATTGGAACAATAATGCCAAGTAAACCAAGAGCTAGTCCATAGAACAGAAGAGATTCTGTGAACAACTTTCCATTCCAGACAATTTCGGGGCTTTGAAACATTGTAATCATTATAGCAGCGATAAAGGAAACAAATAATAGACGAGTCGTCGTATTCATTCCTTCGACTTGCTTTGTATTGATATTCATATTCAAAGAGAAAGATACTGCAGCGGCAAATCCGTAAATCCAGCCCCGCAAGTCAATTCCACTTAAATCGACATCCAGCACACCAGCAGCTAAAATAGTTCCTATAAATAATATAATTAGCGAAATAACTTCTGTTCTTGTCGGCCATCGTTTTCTTAAAATACAATCGATTAGCGTTCCAATCCATGTAAATTGAAATAGCATAACGACTGCTAAAGAGGCGGGCAGATATATAAGTGCCTGTCCATATACAATCCCTGTGGCACCGGTAAAGACACCAGCCAATAAAATAATCTTGAATCCTCCATACAAGCGGGGGAGCTTTCTCTGTGTAGTAATATATAATAGCAAAGCTAACATAAATCCTATAATATATTGACTAGAAACCGCTTCAGAGGCTGAGTAACCTTCTTCAATTGCAAGTTTCACCATTGTTGATAAAGTCCCGTAACAGCTTGCTGCAAAGACAACCATTAGTGGGTAAATCCATAATTTCATATATACTACTCCTTTAATTGGCGGGGACTGTTTTCACCATATGATAAAAAGGCTCGTCAATAATTGTCCAAGGACATAAAGTTTCAAAACTTAGTCGATTATACAGACTTATTGCAGCACTTTTTTCTGTTTCTACATTCAAAGCTAGTTTTCCACCACCGAAGCTTTTCACTAATTGCTCCGCATAATTTAAAAGCTCGGTACCGATACCTTTTCCACGATATGTTGGATCGACTACTACCGTATCTATATACCATTCATCAGGTAATGTCTCGGGATCTATCTTTACAGGAGTACCTTTTTTATTGGATAGGTATTTCTCCAAATTTGCATCAAGTTCAATGACCTGCTCAGCAGAGTAAAATACGAGAACTCCAGAAACCTTACCTTCCACTTCTGCAATATACGTATATAGATAAGAATGTCGATTATCAGTACGTGTAAACAAGTTTTGAAATTCTATTGTAATTTCAGCTTCCTTTGTTTCTCCAGTTATATGCATGGAGATATCCCCGATAGCTTCCATAATAAGTGGAATAGCAGCTTGTGCATCTTCTTTCCTTGCTTTTCTAATTGTAATGTTCATTGCTCATCCACCTTCCCAATTAAACATTATAACATAAAAACTTTGAAACCTTTTGTTCTATATATAGTAGAATAAAAGAAAGAAAATATTGGGGGGATTTTAATGGGTTTTGAGTCAATACCGTGGAAGCTTATATTACCATTAGTAATTATACAATTTATTTTAATAATAGTGGCTATTATTGATTTAATCCGGGTACGGGATACAAATGGTCCTAAATGGTTGTGGGCTATCATCATTATTTTGGGGAATATGATTGGACCGATTATATACTTCATCGTAGGGAGACGAAATGAATGAAAACATTACTCCACATGCAGGGGCTAACAAAGGAATATGGTAAAGAAAAAGCAGTAGATGATGTAACATTTTCGTTGAATAAGCATACTTCTACCGCATTAATAGGACCAAATGGAGCAGGGAAAACTACCATTTTGTCGGTGTTAGCAGGACTTTTAAAACAAACCAAAGGATCCATTGTATTTGACGGAGAAATAACAGAGGATTTTCGAAAAGGAATTGGTTTTTTGCCGCAGTATCCTAAGTTTTACTCGTGGCTAACGGCGCTCGAATATACAGAAATGACTGCGAAGTTAAGTGGAGTAGACGTTAAAATTGCACGACTAGAGGCAGAAAAGACACTTGAATTTTTAGGACTTGGCGACGCTAAAAAGAAAAAGACGGGTACATTTTCTGGGGGCATGAAACAGCGACTAGGCCTTGCACAAGCTATTGTGCATAAACCTTCATTATTACTGCTAGATGAGCCAGTATCTGCACTAGACCCAATAGGTAGACGTGAAATACTTAATCTACTAAAAGAGTTACAAGCATCAACGACTATCTTGTATTCGACTCATATTTTAAATGATGCAGAAGAAATGATGGATCAGTTATTGTTTTTACGAAAAGGAAAGTTAGTGGAACAAGGATCGATGCGAGAAGTTCGTGAAAAATATGCAAATCCTGTATATAAAATGTATTTCTCATCCAGTGAAGAAGCAGCTAGGTTTGTTGAGTTGTCACCTTGGTCAGCAAGACAGGAAAATTCGATTGCTTTTATTCATATAGAAGAGGCGAAACCGTTAATGAATGAAGTTTTGCGTGTACTTTCCGATAGTAATTTAAGTTTGTCTAAAGTAGAGCGAGCAACGGCTAGTTTGGAAGAAATCTTTTTACAGGTGGTGAATAAAGGATGAATAATTTTTCGGTTTTATTCCAAAAAGAATGGAGAGAAAATGTACGGAATTTTAAAATCCTTTGGATCCCTCTGGTATTTTTGTTATTTGGTATTTCGGAGCCTTTAACGAATTATTATTTACCTCAAATACTAAATGCAGTGGGCAATATGCCTGAAGGAGCAGTTTTCCAGCTACCTGAATTTACCCCAGAGCAAATAGTTATGTCGACCATTAGCCAGTATCAATTTATCGGAATGCTCTTAGTGACGCTAGGATTTGCAGGAATAATTGCAAGAGAGCGTAAGAACGGGACAGCAACGCTTTTATATGTTCGACCTATTTCATATATCAGTTACGTGTATAGTAAATTATTCATCATGTGCATACTGGTTATAGGTAGTGCGATACTTGGATTGTTAGCTAATTTGTATTACACGTATATCCTTTTTGGAACAGTAGATGCAGGTGCATTTATGGGGTTTCTTGGAACGTACATCGTGTGGTTATTGTTTGTGATTAGTATTGTTTTATTCTCAAGTGCTGCATTTTCTACGGGAATTGCTTCTGCCGTTTCTCTACTACTCGTTTTGTTTGTACAGCTGATCGATGGTTTACTAGGAGCATATTGGACAATTTCTCCTTGGAAGTTACCAATGTATGCAGGGGAAATATTGAACAGTAGTGTTGATATGACCTTGTTTGTTTGGAGTGTAATTGTTACTGTTTTAGCAATAATCATACTTCTTGTGGGAGCAGTTTATTTTGCTAAAAGAAATGTTTCCAAGACGAAGATATAATAATACTTAATCCGAGGTGAGATAAGATGACTGTTCGCAATTCAGACCGATTTGTTACGTCTTATAATAGAATAGACCAATTGATGAAGGACACTATTGGAACGCAGGAGCATATGGCATTTTTTCGATTAATAGATTATGCGAAAAAAAAGAACGCGGTTATTAGAAAATACGAAGCTGATTTGCGTGAATATGGCAGTCTTCGGAATGCAATTGTTCATGGTCACACCTCAACGGAGTTTGCCATCGCAGAACCACATGAAGATGTAGTGTTGAAAATGGAAGAAATGGAAGTTGCTCTAACAAAACCAATTACAGTTGGAAAAATATTTCAAACTAGTGTTACAACATTTCAAAAAACAGATTTTTTAAGTTATGCGCTGAAAGTGATTAAGGATAAAAAGTATAACCAGTTTCCCGTATATGATGGTAATGAGTTTAAAGGACTAATCACACCAGTTGGAATTACCATGTGGATGGCAAGCACAGTAGACTCCGAGTCTTTTTCAAGAAAGAGGACGTCATTAGGAGAAATTCTTGCGCATGAAAATAGTAGAGAAAATCATCAATTTATTGGTCAAAATGCATCTATTTATGAAGCGTTGGAAGTTTTTAAAGAAGCGATAACAAGAGGGAAACGATTAGAAGCTCTTCTTATAACAGAAGATGGCAAGCCAAATAAAAAATTGATAGGAATTGTTACGCCTATGAGTATGATGAAGATAAAATAAAGTTTTATAAAACAGGACTTTTCCTATGCATTTTCAAGTAAGATGGAAATGCCAAGTATCTTAGGAAAGGGGACTTTTTATGGAATCATATGAAACGGAGCAACGTGAGGGGCTTCAAAATAATGCTATCAGCAAAACAGTGAGTGAAATATCAGTAGGTGAATGGCTGATCTCAATGCTAATTATGATTATACCTATTGTAAACATCGTCATGCTGTTTATTTGGGGATTCGGAAGTCCGGATCCACGACGTAATTATGCACGTGCGTCTCTTATTTGGATGGCAATTTGTATTGGGCTTGCCGTCCTGTTTTACGGAGTCGTGATTGCCCTATTTTTTACTGTCGGTGGCTATTAATTAATATTTCCTGGGAAATAACATTATTCGACAATGTAGAAGTGTCCTAGTTTTATTAAACTAGGACGTTTTTTATTGCATAGAAATTTTTCAATCTAACGTTCTAGTCAGCACACTGTAGAAGTGAGAGGAAATAATCTTTGGTATACTTTAATAAAAGGGAGTTGTTTTTATGAAGATTGCTTTGTTTGGTGCAACAGGTCGTGTTGGCAATGGAATTCTTACTTTACTACTTGAACGAGGTATAGAAGTTACTGCTCTTGTAAGAAACGTAGATAATCTGCAACCTCATCTGAATTTAACCGTCCTACAAGGGGATGCAAGAGTTGCTAGTGATGTAGAAAAAGTCATAAGAGAAGCTGATGTAGTAATTAGTGCACTTGGTACTGATAAAACGACCGTCTTAACCGAGTCAATTTCGCATATGATTTCTATCATGTCGAAAAATGGCATAGATCGAATTCTTACGATTGGAACTGGCGGCATTTTAACGAGTAGAGTAGAGCCTGAACTACTTCGTTATCAGTCATCTGAAAATAAACGCAGATCTACAGTTGCGGCAATGGAACATCATAGAGTTTATAATAAATTAAAAGAGTCTTCGCTAAAATGGACAATTATATGTCCCACTTATTTACCAACTGGAAATGCAACAAATGCGTATATAATTGAACGTGATACGTTACCATTAGGAGCGGTACAAACGACAACAGGGGACACTGCTTTATTCACAGTACATGAACTCTTGGAGAATGAGCATATTGGTTACCGCGTAGGCATTATGAGTCCACTTTGAGATAGTTATCTATAGGAGTAAATAAATGAAGAAATTATTAGTAGTATTCATAATAGCAGTGATACTATATACCGGAAATACTTGGATAAAGACAACAGAAGTTATAATTGAATCTGAGAAACTCCCAGCCACTTTTGATGGGTTAAAAATAGCTCAAATTTCTGATCTTCATGATGCTACATTTGGAGAAAAACAAATGAAATTAGTACAAAAGATTATAGATACAAAACCGGATGTTATTTTTATAACGGGAGATTTAATCGACAGTAATCGATATGAGTTACAAAATAGTTTAGATATGGTGGAGCAGCTAATATTGGTAGCGCCTGTTTACTATGTGACGGGGAATCATGAAATTGCAACAAATGATGTTGATTATATTAAGAACTCGCTTATTGATCTAGGGGTTATAGTATTGTCCAATGAGGAAAAATCGATTGAAAAAGATGGCGAGAAGATTCGAGTAATTGGAATAGAAGATCCACTAAATGGAGTTTCTGTTGCAGATGCCTTGAGTAGTTTTGAACAGACAGAAGATTTTACATTAGTGCTATCGCACCGTCCAGAAACTTTTCAAGCATATGTAGAGAATAAATTAGATGTGGTGTTTGCAGGCCATGCTCATGGTGGACAATTCCGGATACCAGGAGTAGGGGGACTAGTGGCGCCAGGTCAAGGCTTATTTCCGACCTTTACATCAGGGCTTTATGAAGATAATGGCACAAATATGATTGTTAGTAGAGGTCTAGGGAACAGTATAATTCCTATTAGAATTTTTAACACACCAGAAATTATTGTTGTGATGTTGAAAAATGAGAAGTAAAAACCACTTTGTAGAGTTCTACAAAGTGGTTTTTTCTATTCTTTATGGTCATTTCGATGTTCAAAGCGGTCTTTTGCATTTCCGATCCCTTTTTGTGCTTGACCTTTTAGTTTATCGAGTTTCCCTTTTGCCTGTAATTTCGGGTTGTCTATTGCGTTACCAATCTGGTCTTTAATTTCCCCTTTGACTTTACTTACAGTACCTTTAACTTTATCTGATAGCCCACTCATGTACATTCCCCCTTAGTTCTTTTAATGAGTATATTCCAACCTGTTAGAGAAGTCATTAAATTCCTTAATTAATAATTTTGAATTCTTGAAGGATGGCATAGAACCGAGCACCATGACCTTCCGCAGCTTCTAAGAAATACTTCTCGGTAATAACAAAGCTTCCACCATGTCTATTATCTATTACATATACATTTGTAACTGGGCTATCCCATTCGGATCCAGAAATACCGTGAATTTTATAGCCTTCAACTGGTTCCGTTACATTTTCTGTTTCTGTAACTGTTGTATATGTTGAAGCTATTTCTGTTTCAAGAGTTACTACCATGTCTTCTGGAGATACATCTTTGAATTGTTTAATTTCCATAGAAACTTCTGGATATCGATCTTCTAATGGTTCTTTTGTTGTGATAATATCTGAGCTTTCGCCTTTTACTAACTTGTATCTCTCTTCGTCCATATAAATGACGTATTCCGCATCTTTTCCTTCTTGCAGAACAACCTCAGTTTCTTCCTCCGTTCCTTCAATACTTTGAGTTATTTCCTTTTTTGGTACGAACATATCCTTCAATTGTTTGATAAATGCCGTTCCAGTGTCTGTTTGTGTGGTAAACAGCAACATAATAGCTGCAGCAGCGACAATCATAATGGGAATGATTTTCCTTTGCTTTTTCATTTTTTTCTCCTTTCTATTTTTTGGGGAATAGCTCTTGATCTAGGTGGTTCCATATATTTTCTTTTAGTTTATCGGAAAAAGCCATTGTGTGCTCAAGAATTTCTTTTTTAACTCGTGGAATCCTTTTGTTTATATATACCCTAATAAGAGGACAAAAGTTTAGTGGAAATAAAAAACTACTTAAAGTATAAACCTTAAGTAGTTAATCGCTTATTTAAACCAGCCTTTTTCTTTAAAACGAGAGATTGCTTCAATCCGATTTCCTACATCTAATTTATCTAAAATGACTGAAATATAATTTCGGACTGTTCCTGTTGTAATATATAATTCACTAGCGATTTCTTTTGTGTTTTTCCCATTTGCAATTAGCTCCAACACTTGGCTTTCACGTTCTGTTAATGGATTCTCTTCTTCAAAAGCCATATCAACAAGCTCAGGAGCATAAATTCTTCTGCCGTCCATTATTATACGAATCGAATTCGCTAACTCTTCGCTAGGACTATCTTTTAGTAAATACCCATTGACTCCAGCTTTTCGAGCACGTTCAAAATAACCTGAACGTGCAAAAGTAGTTAAAATGATGACCTTACAGTCACTTCCTTTTAATTCTTCTGCGGCATCTAAACCACTTTTTATGGGCATTTCAATATCCATAATACAAATGTTGGGCTGTAATTCACTGATGAGTTTCAGAGCTTCTTCGCCGTTATTTGCTTTTCCGACAACTTCCATATCCTCTTCTAAATCTAAAAGTGAACCAAGGGCTCCTAGTACCATTCGTTGATCTTCTGCAATGACAATTCGTATCATGTTTATTCCTCCTGACGTGGTTGTTTAATCACATTTGGCACTCGTATATAAAGTGTTGTCCCATTTTTTGAATGGATATCAAGGCTACCGTTGACGAATTCAAGTCTTTCTTTAATCCCACGAAGTCCGTGTCCTTTTGACCATTCGGTTTCTTGATTGAGTCCAATTCCATTATCATGTACTTTGATAAGGGTTTCTTTAGTAGATTGCTTAATAGAAATAGAACAAGAAGTGGCACGACTATGCTTTACAATATTTGTTACAGCTTCTTTTAAAGACATACTGAGTACATTCTCTACAAGAAGTGGAGTATTTACTAGTTCCGGCGATCCGTTTAATTTACATGTAATCTGTGCTGCATTCAGAATTTGCTTCACACGAAAAAGCTCGTCTTCTAGCTTTGTTCCACGCATATTTGTCACGAGCTCACGAACCTCTTTTAACACAGACCTCGCTGTTTGGTTAATATCATTGATTTCAATTTTTGCTGCTTGTGGATTCTTTTCAATGAGTCTGCTAGCTAAATCACTTTTTAAGCCTATTAACGAGAGCTTTTGTCCAAGTGTATCATGCAAATCTCGAGCAATTCTTTCGCGCTCTTCAATTATGATAAATTTTGATATTCGTTTTTGGGCATCCTCTAATTGTCCCTCTAATTGCACTCGCTTATGATGGTTATATGTATTGAATGGCAATAAGATTACCCCGATTAAGGTGATAATTAAAAAAGGAAGGTGAGAAATAAATAATTCCATTTGAGTAAAGAATCCAATAAGGACCGCGACAATGGTAGCTGCTAAATGAATACTATAAAGCACAAAGAAACTAACTTTGTGTTGAATATTTCCAATAAAGAAAGCTAAGAAAATAGAAAAATATATGTAGCCAAACAAATAAGTCATACTAACACTAATGGCTATTTCTATAAAAACACAAATATATAAAATAACCCCGGTAGATGTAAATGAAAATCGATACGTAATAAAAAATACAAGCATTAAGGCTAAGCCGATGATGATTTCAAGAGGGCTAGAAGATCTAAAGATAAAGAAGAAAGGGAACACACAAAATACAATCCATGCATATATACTTAGCCACGGATACTTAGGAAATATCTGATACCATTTAAGCAATTACTTCACCTCTCATTAGCTTGCGCTTTTCTTTATTGTCTAGCGCAAGCCACCTTGCCCCTCGGGGTCAAATGTGAAATCGCTGTGGTGGCTGAGGAACTGCCTCCTCGCGATTCCCCATTTGCCTGTCGGGTCAGTGATAGGCGCTTGCGCTTTTCTAATTATAAAGCAAAAACCATTCCTGTATAAGCTGGAATGGTTTTTGTGGGAGATCATTTTCCTTCAAAACTTGTTTTCTTTGTTTGAAGGTCTACTCCATTATTAGCGTTATTCAGTAAATGTTTAATTTCTTTAAATGTCACAAAGCTTTTATTGGCTTCATCGAACAAACGGAAATGAATCGATTGTAAGCTAGTACGTACATCAATCGTTGTTGCTTTTTGTAATGGTGGAGTAGAATCATGTGCTCTTTCCAAGTTATAGTTAGGAACTCTTGGGCTTAAATGATGCACATGGTGGAATCCGATATTACCAGTTACCCATTGTAATACTTTTGGTAGTTTATAGTAAGAGCTTCCTTCGATCGCAGCTTTAATATAATCCCATTCAGATTCATCTTCAAAGTACGAATCTTCGAACTGATGTTGTACATAAAACAACCAAATTCCCAAAGCACCTGCTACGAAAAGGATTGTTCCTTGGATAATTGCAAATGCTTGCCATCCAATTAACCAAATCATTAGCGAGTAAATGACAATAATTGAAATGTTGATTAAATACGTATTGTTACGTTCTTTCGCAGGAGCGCCTTTGCGATTAATACGGTTGCTCACTAAGAATAAAAGAGCGGGTCCAAAACCAAACATTACGATTGGATTTCTGTATAGACGGTAAGTAAGTCGTCTCATTGGAGTTGCTGCCAAATATTCTTCAACAGTCATCATCCAGATGTCACCGACACCACGTTTATCTAGATTTCCACTTGTTGCATGGTGAATGTTGTGCTCACGTTTCCACTTTTCATAAGCGAATAACGAAATAACCCCTGTAATTGTTCCAACAATATTGTTAGCTTTCTTATTCTTGAAGAAAGATCCGTGTGTACAATCATGGAAAATAATAAAAGTACGAATGACAAGTCCTGCTGCAACAATTGATAAAGCGACAGTCAACCAAACGGAAATATCTAGACTCAAGTAGGCTAAGAACCAAACAATAAAGAATGGTGGTACTGTATTAATAAGTTGAAAAATACTCTTTTTCAACTCTGAGTTTTCAAATGGCTTTACATTTTTACGAAGTGCTAATGTTTTTTCTCTGCTCATTAATATTCCTCCTAAAAAGAATTGTTACCCCAACTATAAAGAAATGTTGGTATTAGGAGTAGGCATAAACGTCAACTCCTAAGTATGACAAGTGTCATATAGGTCGATTTGCATATTCTCTATGTATTTTCTAGAAAATAAAAAAGCTGACCGAATAAACGGCCAGCTTTCAAGTAATTTCATCGGTCACGTTTTAACAAACGTAAAGTTTCATCGAATTCTTTTTCAATTTCAGCATTTGGTTTGTAAGTCATTAAACTAACTAGAACCGTAACAATTAGAGCAAGTATGAAACCAGGTACGATTTCGTATAAAGAGCTTTTAAGAGCTTCTATTGATCCCCAAATTACGACAGTAACGGCTCCAACAGTCATACCCCAAAGAGCACCAGTAGCAGTAATTTTTCTCCAGTAAAGAGACAGTAAAATAACTGGACCAAATGATGCTCCAAAACCTGCCCAAGCGAATGATACAAGTTCTAAAATGGTTTCGTTTTCTCCCCATGCAAGAACTGCTGCAATAATAGAAACGACGAGTACAGCGACACGTCCATAATTTACATATGTACGATCAGATGCATCTGTTTTAATAAGCGCCTTGTATAAATCTTCTATTAAAGCAGAAGAAGTAACGATTAGCTGTGAAGAAATTGTACTCATAACTGCTGCAAGAACAGCTGCAAGCACAAGTCCCGCGATAAAAGGATGGAAAATAATTTGTCCAAGAGCGATAAATACCGCTTCTGGGCTTGTTAAAGTGACATCTGGGTTTTGTGCAAAGTAAGCAACCCCCACTAAAGCAGTTGCAGTTGCTCCAAGTAAACTTAAAATCATCCAACCAATACCGATTCGACGCGCTGATTTCGTTTCTTTTACAGAACTGATTGCCATAAAACGAACAATAATATGAGGCTGACCAAAGTATCCAAGCCCCCATGCAACGGCAGAAACTCCACCTACAAAAGTAGTACCTGCGAATAGGCTAAGATGTGTTGGGTTTACCGATTTAATAGAATCAATCGTTTCACCAATTCCACCTGTCATAAATACACCAAAAACAGGAACACATATTAACGCAAGGAACATTAGAAGACCTTGTAGGAAATCTGTGTAACTAACTGCTAAAAAACCTCCGAAAAGTGTATACGCTACAACGACAGCGGAAACAACTAAAAGTCCAGTGTGGTAATCAAGTCCAAATGAGCTTTCAAAGAAAACCCCGCCTGCTACCATTCCTGAAGATACGTAAAACGTGAAGAATAGTAAAATAATTAGACCGGATGCAATACGTAATAAACGAGATGATTGCTTTAAACGACTTTCTAAATAACTTGGAATTGTAATAGAATCGTTTGACACTTGAGTATAAACACGAAGTCTTGGTGCCACGAATAACCAGTTTAAATACGCACCAATTGTAAGACCGATTGCAATCCATGCTTGACCCATACCAGAGAAATAAATTGCTCCAGGTAATCCCATTAATAACCAACCAGACATATCGGCAGCTCCTGCACTCAAGGCTGTAACAGCAGGTCCAAGCGAACGTCCTCCGAGCATATAGTCTGTTAAATTATTTGTTTTCTTGTAAGAATAATACCCGATAGCTAACATAGCGAGCATATAAATTATGATGGCTGTTAATTGATAAGCTTCTGAAGACATAACCATTCTCCTCTCATAAACATCATAACATGTCAAAAATTCAGACGCATCACTATTTTGAAAATTACTTATCCCAATACATAAGGATGGTAAACTAATAGAAAAGACATAAAGGAGGTTTTACTGATGAAGTTATTTCATACAGCAGACTGGCATCTAGGAAAACTTGTACAAGGTGTGTATATGACAGAGGAGCAGAGAGTTGTATTAAAGCAGTTCTTGGAAGCTATAGACACAGAAAAACCGGACGCTGTTATTATTGCAGGTGATTTATATGATCGAGCAGTTCCTCCTACAGAAGCAGTGAATTTATTAGATGAAATATTAGCAGAAATCGTATTAAAACGTCATACGCCAGTTTTGTGTATTTCGGGAAATCATGATAGCCCAGGACGATTGAATTTTGGGAGTACTCTAATGAAAGAAACTGGACTTCATATAGTGGGACAGTTAAATAAAGATTTGAAATCAGTTGCATTGAAGGATGATTTCGGAGAAGTAGAATTTCACTTAATTCCTTATGCAGATCCTTCTCAAGTACGCTATTTATTTGACGATGAAGAGGTAACTAGTCATCAAAAAGCGATGAAAAGAATTGTTCAGGAAATAGAAAAAGACCTAGACACCACAAAACGCCATGTATTTATTGGACATGCTTTTGTAACTCCGGGTGGGCAAGAGGAAGAAAACACGAGTGAATCAGAGCGACCACTTGCTATTGGGGGCGTAGAGTATGTGGATGCAGCACTTTTCAAAAGTTTTGATTACACAGCACTTGGCCATCTTCATCAAGCGCATTATGTGTTAAACGAAACGATTCAATACGCTGGTTCTCCGCTCAAGTATTCGATATCGGAAGAGCATCATAAAAAAGGGTTCTTTATCGTGAACATAGATGGTGAAGGCCAAGTGACGCTTGAAAAAAGATTACTCATTCCTAATCGTGATATGCGAACAGTGGAAGGTTATATGAATGCTATTTTGAAACAGCCAATGAGTGAGGACTTTGTGTTTGTTAAATTGTTAGATGATACACCAATATTATCTCCAATGGAGCAGATTCGAACAGTTTATCCTAATGCAATGCATGTTGAAAGAAAGTCTTTCAGGACATCTATCATTGCCAGAGAAAAAGAATCATCTAGTCGTCAAAAAGTGGATGATATTTCCTTATTTCAATCTTTTTATGCAGAAGTCAGTGGAAAAACACCTTCAGAAGAAACAGAACAGTTATTTAAAGAAGTGTTGGCGGACTTGATGGATAATGAGCGAGAAGGAGGAACGATTGCATGAAGCCTATTCAACTAAAGATGACTGCATTTGGACCTTATAAATTTACGGAAACCATCGAATTTACAGAACTCAAAGATAATCGACTATTCGTTATTTCAGGTGCTACGGGTGCAGGAAAAACAACTATTTTCGATGGAATATGCTTTGCGTTATATGGATATGGCAGTGGAGAAGATCGACGAGATACAAAAATGATGCGAAGTGATTTCGCAACAGACGATACGCATACATCTGTTCAGCTAGTATTTGACATTCACAATCGCAGATATCGTATTTTGCGACAGCTTTCACATGTGAAAACGGGAAACAAGGGTGCAACTGGAGAACGTTATGAATTTTTTGAAATAAAAGAAACAGGTGAAGTACCGGTAGTTGAAAGACAAATCGTATCGGAAATCAACAATAAAGTATTAGATATTATTGGACTAACACAAGATCAATTCAGCCAGATTGTCATGCTACCACAAGGAGAGTTTAGAAAACTCCTTACTTCTCAAACAGAAAATAAAGAAGCGATTTTGCGTAAAATCTTCAAAACAGAACCATATAAAATGATTAACGAACGTTTGAAAGAGAAAAAAGTTGTAGCAGAAGCAGAACTGAAAAAAGAAGAATTAACTCGAAATAGCTATACAGAGCAAATTGTAGCTTCTTTTCCAATGAGAGATTCTAATGTTTTTCAACTGATCGGGACAGCAAACTTTAATATGTTTCAATTAGTAGAAGCTTTGAGAGAGGAAACTGCCTTTTATTCAGAGAAGATTAAATTAGATGAACTTGCATATAAAGAAGCTTATGAAAAACACTCAAATAGGCAAACATCCTATCATGAAGCAAAATCTATTAATACTCGTTTTATGGAGCTAGAAGAAAAACAACAGAAATTAGCTAACTTACAAGAGCAATCGGAAGTATACGCACAAAAGCAACGACAATTAGAGGAAGCTGAACGAGCTAGTACGATTGAAACAGTAGAAGTCTACTATAAAGACTTGCAATCAGAATTAAATTCTAAATTAGAACTTTTAGAAACTGCGAAAAAAGAAATCATTGATACAGAAGGAACTTTAAAAAAAATCACAACTGCATATGTCAAAGAAGATGCAAAAAAAGAAGAACGTGATAAAAGTGTGGAAGTATTAATTCAGCTAAATGCACTAATTCCTTTATTTGAGGACCTAGAAAAGAAAAAATTTGAAATGCAAGAGTTAGAAAGACTTACAATGGAATTGAATAGTAAGGTAAAAATAATTAATGATCAATTCATTCATGAAAAAGAGACATGTGCTACACAAAAAGAGCAGATAGAAAAATTGGAGCAGTTAGTAGAACCACTCGATCAACATGTACAACAATTGAGTGTTTTGGAGGCAAACTATAAAGTTCTCCAGGAATATGTAAAGCATGAAAGGCAACTGAAAGCTTACAAGTCACAAGAGTCGGAACAAAAAAGACTATTTGATGAAATGAAGAAAGCATATGTTGTAGAAGAGCAAAAGTGGATGAGTAGCCAAGCGAGTATTTTAGCATCGAAGCTAGTTGATGGAGATGCTTGTCCCGTTTGCGGAAGTACAAATCATGTAATGGCACATGTAGAAACTCAGGCACAGACAGTGAACGAGGATGAACTGCAGCAATTAAAAAATCAATTAAACAAACAAGAGTCTAGTTACTTAACTATTGTTGCAAAAAAGGAAACAACTCAAGAAACTGTAGGAAAAATAATTGTACAATTAGAAGAGCTCAAAATAACTGTTCTAGAAGTGGATCAACTAAAAAAAGATCTTGAGAATCTGCAAGATGAAGTTAGGACTTTACGTGAGGAAAAGAGTAATCTTTCTTTATTAAAAGAACCATATAAACAGAACCTCTTACTAGTGGATAAATTAGAGCAACAAAAGGTAGCTTTGGAAATATCCTATCAGCAACAAAAAGGGCTCTGGGAACAAGAAAAAGCAGTCTACGAATCAAAACAAATTTCTATTCCTGCTCAAATTCCCGATTTACAAGAGTTGCAAGTACAATTAAAAGCAGCGAATAAGCATAAAGAGCAATTAGAAAGCACTTGGAACGAAGTGCAAAAACAACTACAACAAGCAAAAGAGCTACAAGCAAAAGCGCAGACTTCTTTAGAACATGCAAAAAACGCAGAAGAAGAAACTAGTTTAAAATTGAAAAAATCAAAAGAGCAATTTAATAAAGCATTAGCTAGAGCAGAGTTTAATTCGATTGACTTGTATATAGCAGCTAAGATGTCTGAACAAGACCGTGCAGTGTTGAAAACGCAGTGTATGGAGTACAAACAAGCACTTCACACACTGTTAGAACAAGTAAGAGAGGGACAAGCCCAGCTTGCGAGTAAAACCAAAGTAGAACTAGCTCCACTGGAAGAAGAACTAGTGCAGCTAAAAGAAGCATATGAACAAGCTTTAACTTTACTAAATAGCTCGAAGGAATACCAAAAAGCAGGTATTGAATTAGATGAGAAGATCAATTCTACAAGTGAACGTATTACTCTACTCGAGCAGCAAGTACATCGGATAACCGATTTATATGATGTGTTAAGAGGGCAAAATCATGTCAAAATTTCATTTGAGCGTTACGTTCAAATTGAATATTTAGAGCAAATAATTCATGCGGCAAATGAACGTTTGAAGCATATGTCAAATGGACAATTTCAATTGCTTCGAAGTGAACGACAAGAAACGCATGGTCGACAAAGTGGTCTTGGACTCGATGTATACGATGCGTATACAGGCCAAACGCGTGATGTAAAAACATTATCAGGTGGTGAGAAGTTTAATGCATCTCTATGTCTCGCTCTGGGAATGGCGGATGTGATTCAAAGCTTCCAAGGAAGTATTCGAATCGACACGATGTTCATCGATGAAGGCTTCGGATCACTTGATGAAGAGTCGTTAAACAAAGCAATAGATACATTAGTTGATTTGCAAAAATCAGGACGTATGATTGGTGTCATTTCCCATGTTGCTGAGTTAAAAGCATCGATCCCAGCAATTTTAGAGGTAGAAAAACTAAAAGAAGGCTATAGTAAAACGAGATTTGTTATTAAATAAGAAGTAGCCGCCACAATCTTTCGAGGTTGTGGCTTTTTGATGCCGTAATTCTCCTAGTAAATGGCTTAACGCCCGAAAAAGTTGTCTATAAGCCCGTAAATCATCCATATCCGCCTGAATCAGATAGCTATAAGCTCGGAAATCATACCTATACGCTCAAAACCAAAATACTAACTTAGCATTAATCAATCTCAATTTGTGAACAAAAAAATGAACTCCCTAAATAAGGAATTCATTTCTTTTCAAATCATTGGTTTATTCGTGTAAAAATCGAGTGCCGTGTACGATTAAATTGGAGTATTTACAAGAAAAAGGTGAGTCCCCAAAAAAAGAGACTCATAATTTAACGTTAAAAATTTTTCAAACTTGCTAAAAAATCGTTCTCATTGTCAACGTCCAATATACTAAATGCAGAAAACCCTTCAGGATCTTCAATGGAAGGATCTGCACCATATGAATAAAGAAGTTTAGCTAATTTATAATTTTCATTGTATAGCGAAACTGTTAGTGCGTTGGAAAAATTGTCCGCAGTGTTTGGATTAGCTCCGGCTTCTAACAAGATATGTGCGATTGAATCATTGTCATTATATATGGAAAGAAGAAGAGCAGTTGTTTTCTCAGAATCTTGGTCCTCTAAGCTCTCACCGTCAGATACGAGCTCTTGGACTTTTACTTCATCGTAATCTAATACTGCTTCCATTAGTGGTGTAAGAGAGTTGTCGTCATAGGAATAAGGCTCACCACTAGTTAATGATTCATCTAAAATACTTCCGGAAAATAGGTTTGCATAAGTGAGTGTCCCAGCAGCAAAAAGAGCGATTGCCCCAATATATATTGCAAAGAAAATTCCGAGTAAAGCACCAATCCCAAGCGCAATTTTTGTTGAATTTGAATAATATTTAGGAGTGCCTTCTATTCGCATAAAATTACCAACTGCTTGAATTCGTTTAGGTAAAAGTGGGTGGCTTGATAGAATCTCGCTTAACCAAACCGCCACATTGGATTCTGTATGTATTTGTTCTAAATAGGCGTTTTCATTTACTTCTGTATATAATTTTTTTCCAACACCGAGAATTGTTAGAGCATGTTTAGCTGCGGCACCATTTTGTATGTAGTAGGCTGCTTCACGGTCACATGTATACTCACATGAACGGCTATATGCTTGAGAAAGAAAAGGGATAAATTGTGCAGGCATGATTAAGATATTTTTCCAAACATGTCTACGTTTCACATGGGAAAGTTCATGTGCAATGATAAAATCTAATTCCGCTTCACCATGTTCTCTAGCAAGCTCGAATACTTCCGAATAAATGACAACCATGTTTCTTCCGAGAAATCTTGTTGCAAATGCATTAAACGCACCTTCTGAATTTATTACAAACACATCTGGAACTTTTTTTAAGTCCATTTTAGAAGAAAGGCTTACAACTCGCTCATATACATCGGGAAATTGTTTTTCACTAATACGTATCCCATTACCACGAATTGATCCTAGCATAATGGCGTTTACGTATAATAGTAAAGCTAAAATAATAAGTAAAATAGCAATTCCAAATAAAGAAGCGATGGCAAAAATGTATAATAATGAACTAAAAATAATGCTAATTATAAAATAGGTCTTTTCTCTACTAGATCTTAACTCTTTTGAAGACAATATTGTTCCCCCTTTGCAGTATTTATCAATTTACCAAATTTTGAGATATTAGTCAAATTAAGATTTTGTTAACTTTCACACATTCCCGGTTCTCGACATATTATTTTTAGAAGAGGTGGTGAAAGATGCGCGATGAAAAAGGGGTCGTACTCTTTGATCCTTATGAAACGGAACAACAGGAATGGAAGAAGCAACAAGTAAAAGAACGTTTTAAACAACTACTAACAATTATCTCTCCATTATTTATCCTCATGATTTGGGAAATATGTTCGCAAACTGGGATTCTCGATATTCGATTTTTTCCTCCACCAACTGCAATATTAGGAACGTTTTTCGACTTAATTGCAAGTGGGGAATTATTTAAACATGTTTCAGTTTCCTTATATAGAATAGCGGCAGGATTTTTATTAGGTGTCATACCTGGGGTGATTATTGGATTGCTTATGGGATTATATGCGCCCATACGTCACTTTATCTCCCCGTTGATTATGGCATTTATGCCAATCCCAACTCTTGCTTTATTGCCAATTATTATTATTATTTTTGGAATTGGTGATTTTTCAAAAGTCGTAACAATTGCAGGAAGCGTGTTTTTCCCAGTAGTGATCAATACAGTTGCTGGTGTGTTGAATATTGAACGAGTGTATTTAGACGTTGCCAAAAATTACGGAGCAAGTCCGAAAGATTTTTTCATGAAAATAGCGTTTCCTGGAGCACTTCCTGTCATGTTAGAAGGTATTCAGATGGGGCAGGCGATTGCTCTTCTAACAATAGTGGCTGCAGAAATGATGGGTGCGACCTCGGGAATTGGCTATCTAATCTGGACCTCGTATAAAGCATTCATGTTAAAAGAAATGTTTGTAGGATTAGTAATCATTTCTTTCTTTGGTTTCTTGTTTTCGCTGTTCTTACGTGGGCTGCAAAAGAAAATTGTCCCATGGAGGTGAGTAATGCTTGAGTGAATCTATCAAAATATCGATTGACAATGTAACGAAAATTTTCTATAAAAAACATAATAGCGTAACTGCTATTAAAGATATATCTCTACAAATTAAAGAAGGAGAGTTTGTCTGCTTAGTCGGACCTAGTGGTTGTGGGAAGAGCACATTACTACGTATCTTGGCAGGGTTAGAGTTACCAAGCTCTGGTGAATTCACTATTGCATCTGAATCAGACGAACGTCCTCTACAATCGATGGTTTTTCAAGAAAAAGGTGTCATTCCATGGTTAACGGTGGAAGAAAATGTGGCATTTGGCCTCAAAATGCGGCATTTACCAAAGGAAGTTATTCAAAAGCAAACAAATTACTATTTACAAAAAGTAGGGCTAAGTCAGTTTTCTAAGCTCTATCCTAAAGAGCTCTCCGGCGGCATGAAACAGCGTATTAGTATTGCTCGTGCATTTGCGAATGATCCAGAAATTCTACTCATGGATGAACCATTTGCTGCACTTGATGAACAAAATAAGTTTATTTTGCAAGAAGAACTATTATCCATTTGGTCTGAAACGAAAAAGACGGTTTTGTTTATCACGCATAGCATCGATGAAGCGTTGTTACTGAGTGATCGTATCATTTTAATGAGTGCGCATCCTGGAGAAATTATGAAAGAAATTAAAGTTCCTATTCCAAGGCCGAGAACGATGGAGCAAGTGCGTGCAAATGCTGAAATGGCAGAACAATTTCTAACGATTTGGAATCATTTGCAAAGTGAAGTACAGCGTTCAAGAAAATAAAGGGGGAAATTTGTGAAAAAGCGTTGGATGGTTTTATTCGCATCAATCGTACTTTCGTTAGGGGCTTGTAGTACAAAGGAACAAGTGAGAACAAATGAAATCGACGATACAGTCAGTAAAGATAATCCATCAGGAGATTTAGCTCCACTAAAAGAGAAAGTAAAGGTTGTGATCGCTGAGGATGGTTCTGCATCAGGAGCAGGATTTTATATCGCGAAAGAAAAAGGATATTTTGATGAATACAATATAGACGTAGAGTTCGCTGTATTCGCAAATAGCGATGAAATGCTTCCAGCCCTAGCTTCTGGTGATGTAGATATCGCAGGAGGTGTATCAACAGCGTCGTTTTTTAACGCAATTGCTCAGGGAATTGACGTAAAAATTATTGCAGATAAAGGGCATAATGTAGTTGGGAAATCGTATTTTACATTTGTTATTGGTAACCATATGAAGGATGAAATTAAGGAATATAAAGATTTTAAAGGAAAGCGGATTGCTATATCTTCGAAAAACTCTATTGATGAATATATTTACTTGGAAATGTTAAAACATGCTGGACTTACGGCTGAAGATGTGGAGTTTGTATTGCTAGCGGATTTCGGCAGTATGTTAGGAGCAATTGAAAATGGTTCGATTGATGCGGCACTGCAAATAGAACCGTTAATCGCACAAGGTATTCAAAATAATTTCCATGTGCGTTTTGGGGATGCTACTGATTTTGCACCAGAATCACAAATTGCAATGGTGCTTGGCTCGCCTCAGTTTATGAGTGAAGAACAAGATGTATCACTAAGATTTATGGCTGCTTATTTAAAAGGAGTTCGCGACTATAATGATGCCTTCGTTAAAGGTGAGAATAAAGCAGAAATTGTTGATATTATGACGCAGTATACCTCATTAAAAGATGCGGCATTATGGGATGAAGTATTTGTAACGGGTCTAAATCCAGATGGTGAAATGTTTTTAGATGATGTGTTAAAGCAATACGATGCATATAAAGCGAATGGAGCAATCGATGGTGATGTGGACTTCGACAAAGCAGTAGATACATCGATTACAGAAAAAGCAGTAGATATTTTAGGGAAATATGAATAAGAAAAGAGTAACTAACAGTGAAAAAGCGTCCAATATTTCTATTGGACGCTTTTTTATAAAATATTATGCATTATAGTAAAGGATAAGAATAGATTGAATGGTAAATGGGGTGCTTAGGATGGTAAGTGTTTTAGTAGATGCAGATGGTTGTCCGGTAGTAGATCTGACCATTACTGTTGCGAAGAGCTATAATTTAAAAGTAACATTATTATGTGATACAGCGCATTATATGCAACGGGATGGAGCAGATACTATTATGGTCTCACAGGGAGCAGATGCCGTTGATTTTGTGCTGGTGAATAGAGTACAAAAAGGCGATATCGTCGTAACACAAGATTACGGACTTGCTGCAATGGTATTAGCTAAACGAGGGTACGCAATTGATCAAAATGGTCGATGGTACACATCTGAAAATATTGATCAATTATTAGACAGTCGCCATATGTCAAAGAAAATTAGACAAGCGGGTGGCCGATTAAAAGGACCGAAAAAACGTCAAAAAGAAGATGATGAAAAATTCGAAAAGAGCTTCAATAAATTATGTGAATTTGCAACAAATAACTGATTCTTTCGAAATTGAGTTTTTTAGTTAACATCCACCAAAATTTTTGTTATATTAACAAGGTTGGACAAAATTTAATAAAGGTGGAGTAAAAAATGGAAACAAATGCATACAGAGTATTACTTTACTATAAATATGTCCCGATTGAAGATCCAGTAACTTTTGCACAAGAACATCTTGCTGCTTGTAAAGAGATTGGCTTAAAAGGGCGTATTTTAGTATCAGACGAAGGAATGAATGGCACGTGCTCAGGAACAATTGAACAAACAGATGCGTATATGAGCATGATGAAAGCGGACGAACGTTTCGCAGACATGGTGTATAAAATAGATGAGGCAGAAGGACACGCATTCAAAAAAATGCATGTGCGTCCGAAAAAAGAAATTGTTTATTTAGGATTAGATGATGATATTAATCCAAATGAGCTAACAGGGAAATACCTTGAACCAAAAGAGTTTTTTGAACAAATGCAAGCAGAAGATACGGTAGTAATTGATGCTCGTAATGACTATGAATTTGACCTAGGTCATTTCCGCGGCGCGATTCGTCCGGAAATTCGCAATTTCCGCGATTTACCTGAATGGATTCGTGATAACAAAGAAATGTTCGAAGGAAAAAAAGTTTTAACTTATTGCACAGGCGGAATTCGTTGTGAAAAATTCTCTGGATGGTTAGTTAGAGAAGGTTTTGAAGACGTTGCTCAATTACATGGTGGGATTGCTACTTATGGAAAAGATCCAGAAGTAAAAGGTCAGCTATGGGACGGACAAATGTACGTGTTTGATGAGCGTATAGCTGTGCCGATTAACCAAGTTGAACATGTTATTGTAGGGAAAGATCATTTCACTGGAGAGCCATGTGAGCGCTATGTAAACTGTGCAAATCCAGACTGTAATGATAAAATTCTTTGCTCTAAAGAAAATGAACATAAATATCTTCGTAGCTGTTCAGATGAATGTCGCGTTCATCCAAGCAACCGTTACATCGTAGAACATAATTTATCTGAAGAAGAAGTAGAAGCTAGACTAGCGGCAATTAAAGAAACTGTATAATAAGATTCTGCTAAGCCCACGCTACTGAGTAGTGTGGGTTTTTATAATACCTAATAAATAAAGTTAAGAATATTTATTTCCTAGGAAATTATACATGCGCCTACGATCGTCCGTGCTTTGTATTTTTTAAAATAAAAGGATAAACCTCTATACTTATCGAATAGTATTAAGAGAGTTCATTTTTTTAGCTTGATAATAGAATGGGGGAAACGGAAATGGTAATCGAAGTGAAAAAAATTTCGGATTTCAAAGAAGTCGACGTGTCCAAACTAATTCAAGAAAGTGAAAAAGAAGGGTATCGATTCGTAACTAGGTTAAAGGAAGAATACGAAGATGGTACGAATAGATTCAGCGAACAAGGCGAGGCACTTTATGGTGTATGGGAAGACAAAGAACTAGTTTCAATAGGTGGTTTAACTAAAAATACAATTACTACTGAGGATCAATCAGCAAGGCTCTACCGTTTTTATACTTTACCAGATCATCGTAGAAAAGGAATTGGAAGTGAATTATTTAAAGCCATTTCTGAAAATGCGAAAGGCAAGTTTAAAGAGATTACAACGAAAACAGAATCCGCAAAAGCAGATGCATTTTATCGTGCAAATGGTTTTGTATTTGAAGAACGCTCACCCGATACAACACATGTGCTGAGCTTATAATAGAAAGGGTTTTACAACCGTGAATACGCAAGTGTTAGTTAAAAAATTTCCTTTAATAAAAAATATGCAAAATACAGAAGAAATAATATGGTTTAATCCAAATATAAACAAAACAAAAGAAGCTTTAAAAACTGTGACTGTCACAAGTGAAATGGTAAAAGAAGCAAGTAATCGTCTCAATCGATTTGCATCCTATTTACAAATTGCTTTTCCAGAAACAATAAGATCAAAAGGAATTATCGAGTCACCACTAGTCGCAATTCCAACGATGCAAATTGCTTTAACAAATTTATTTGAAAGCGATTTCAACGGAGAGCTTTTATTGAAATGTGACAATGACTTGCCAATTTCCGGTTCTATTAAAGCGCGAGGCGGTATTTACGAAGTGCTTAAAATCGCGGAGACACTTGCTACTCGAGAAGGTTTGTTAACAGAAACAGATGATTACGCGATGCTTGCAACAGAGGAGATGCAACAGTTTTTCTCTGGGTATTCCATTGCAGTGGGTTCAACCGGAAATTTAGGATTGAGTATAGGCATCATGAGTGCGAAAATAGGCTTCCGAGTCACTGTTCATATGTCTAGCGATGCAAAACAATGGAAGAAAGATATGCTACGCGCAAAAGGTGTAGAGGTTATTGAATATGCATCGGATTACAGCATTGCTGTAGAAGAAGGAAGAAAACAGGCGGATCAAGATCCAACGTGCTTCTTTATCGATGATGAAAACTCTGTAGACTTATTTGTTGGATATGCAGTTGCTGCTAGTAGATTGAGAAAACAGTTAGAACAACAAGGACGAAAAGTAGATGAAGTAAATCCGTTATTTGTATACTTACCTTGCGGAGTTGGTGGAGGACCAGGGGGTGTTGCGTTTGGCTTAAAGCTAATATTTGGCGACCATGTACATTGTTATTTTGCTGAACCAACACACTCACCTTGTATGTTACTTGGCTTGATGACAGGATTACATGAAAAAATTGCAGTAGGAGATATTGGATTAGACAATAAAACTGCTGCCGATGGATTAGCTGTTGGACGTCCGTCTGGATTCGTAGGAAAAACACTAGAACAACTAATCAGCGGAAGCTATACAATAAGTGATGACACTATGTACCGATTACTGGCTTTGTTGACTGACACTGAAAAAATTCAGCTAGAGCCTTCTGCACTTGCAGGCATGACAGGACCTGTTCAATTAGCGAAGCATGGCGTAAATTTGCAAAATGCAACTCACATTGTATGGGCAACTGGTGGAGGAATGGTTCCAGAAGATGAAATGAAGGCATACTATGCTAAAGGAAAATCCTTGTTGAAATAAGAGCTGATTTACAAATAATTTTATTGAAAAAGGACCTAACTTTAGGTCCTTTTTCTGTGTATAGTTGCAAGATTCGTATTAAAATTATTACAGAAATGTTATAGGTTTATTTAATGTCTAAAAATTTCGAAAAGTTATTGAACAATATGTGAACTTTTTCACAAACCCTATTAATTTACAAATTAATGATGTACAATCATGACATAGTGATATATAACAACTATTAATAAATATCGAAGTGAGTCTGGTTGTTGTATAACAAAAAAATGGAGGCGTTATTACTATGTGGGTTATTACAGTGTTTGAACTAAATTCTTTTCGAATTTTTGAGTACGAAGACAAAAAAGAAGCTACATTAGCACTTCAAAATTTTAAAGATACAGCAATTCTCTCATTATGTGCATAAATTAGTGAGTAAAATATAAATGCAAAAAGCCTACTTTCTTCGGAGAGTAGGCTTTTTGTATTTATTATTTGTTCTATTTACTATAGAACAAATGTGTTATACTAACTATATAACAAAGGGTGGTGGAAGAGACATGTTTATCGAGATTAAAGCAAATTCAGATGTACCTATTTATATACAGTTAGCAAATCAGCTAATTGAAGGTATTGCAAGGGGGGAGCTAAAACCTGGGGAATCATTGCCATCAGTACGAGCATTTGCAGCAGATTTAGGGATGAATATGCATACGGTAAATAAAGCATATCACTATCTAGAGGAAAAAGAATTCATCCAAATTGTCGCTAAATCCGGCGTAATTATTCAACCAAATAAAATTCCAAAAGCAACTGCTGATCAAAAACAACAATTAGCAGATCAAATAAGACCAATACTTGCAGAAGGAATCGTGTTAAAGCTTTCAGAAGAAGAAATGGTAGATATGCTTCGTGAGTTAGTTCGAGACATAAAGGAGGGGATACAATGATTATTTTGTTATTCGCATTTATTATTTTGTTCATTACGGTTTTACAAGCGTTTACGCCGAAATTTTTGAAGCCAACGGAAGCTTTTGGTATATATGTACCAGACCAATATACTTTGGAGCCTACGATAGTTCGTCTGAAAAAAAGATATACGGGTGTTGTTCTCATGAGTGGATTAATCGCATTAGCGGGATATTTATTTTGGGCATTAACACAAAATCCAGTTGAAGAAACACTAGTGCTATTAGGTGTAGGAGTTCAGTTTGTCACACTATTTATAAGTATTGGTTACTATTTTATCATGCATGTAAGAGTGAAAAAACTAAAAAAGGAACAAGGCTGGTTGACTGGAAAGAATGAAGTGCGTGTCGTGGATGTTCAATTTCAGCAAAAGCTTCACTTATTACCACGAGTAATGTTTATCATTCCAATGATTGTGACGGTTAGTCTTATCATTTACACATATATGAAATATCCAGAGATACCCGATATGATTCCTACACACTGGGGTCTAAGTGGTCAACCGGACGCATTTAGTGAAAAAACATATTTTATTTCTATTGCCTTGCCGCTCATGTTACTGGTGTTGCAAGGGATGTTTCTCATGATGAGTGAAGGGATGAAGTTTTCGGGAGCTCGTATCAATCCTGCAAATAAAAAGACGTCTCTTACGCAACAGTTAGCATTCCGTAAATATACGAGCTGGTTTGCGTTATTTATCTCGGTAAGTATGACACTAATGTTTGGTTATTTTCATTTGCAAACGATTCATCCAGAAATCGGATCAGCATGGATTACGTTTTCCATTCCTGTGACATTTTTAGTGGCCGTATTTTTAGCGGTTGCCATTTATGCGGTAAAGGTTGGGCAGAGTGGTTCACGGATAAAGGTAGATGATAGTAGTCCTAGTTTAGAGGATAAGGTAGCAATAGATGAGGATCGTTATTGGAAAGGTGGAATGTTCTATTTCAATAAAGAAGATCCGAGTATTATGGTGGAAAAACGTTTCGGAGTAGGGTGGACATTAAATTTTGCACATCCTGTAAGTTGGATTGTTTTAATCGTGCCTTTACTTCTTATTTTTGGAATAACATTTTTGTTGTAGGAAATTGTTAAGCATTTATTGAGTTTTGGAAGAATGATTGTTAAAGTTGGAAGAAAGCTCAACATATAATACAAAAAACTCCCTAACATGATCATGTTAGGGAGTTTTTTGTATTATTCTGCGTCGAATACTTCTACTTTTTCCATTTTAGCGCCGTTTTTCATAGCTTTTGCTACTTCAAGGCCGCTTGTTACTTGACCGAAAACAGTATGAACGCCGTCTAAATGTGGTTGTGGTGCATGTACGATGAAGAATTGACTTGAACCAGTGTCTTTACCAGCATGCGCCATAGATAGGCTACCTGCTGCGTGTTTATGTGGGTTTCCAGCAGTTTCACATTTAATGTTTTTTCCGCTTCCGCCCATACCTGTACCAGTTGGGTCGCCACCTTGGCTTACGAAGCCAGGAATAACACGGTGGAAAACTACTCCGTTATAAAATCCTGTGTTTGCTAACTCTTCAAAGTTCGCTACTGTGTTTGGTGCTTCATTCGGGAATAAATCAAATTCAATTTTTTCGCCAGAATCCATTAAGAAATAACCTTTTTTTGACATTCTAAACACTCCTTTTTATAAATTCTTTATAAGTATAGCATGTACTTAGTGCATTTTCCAAAGATCGCTGCTGCACAAGTGTGATGAATAAGCAGCCCACCGTCACTATAAACAGCTTTTAACTTGGACATGGCCATAGATAGTTTAAATTGCCTGTAAAATTAAACCAATTGTAGCGTAGATAATTACCGTAAAGTAAATAACAATCATGTGCACTAAGGAGAATATAAACATTTTATTTGCCCAGTCTTTCATATCCATTGTGCGAGAGCCGAATAAGCTTAATCCCAACCAAATTAGGCCTAAAACAAGTGAAACTAAAGTTAAGCCTAAGCTTAGTGGTAAAAATAAAAAGCTAGAGAGCACTAACAAAATTAAATAGAAATTTGTTTGGATATACGTACGTTTTCCATCTTTGACAACGGGTAGCATCGGAATTTTTGCCGCAGCATAATCTTCTTTCTTACGAATAGCAATAGCGTAAAAGTGAGGCATTTGCCATATGATCATTATTAAAAATAACGCCCAACACGCTGGATGCCAAATATCTGGTCCGACTGCTGCCCAGCCGATTAAAGGTGGCATTGCACCTGAAATACTTCCAACTTCCGTATTCCAAATGGTATAGCGTTTTGTCCATATTGTATAAGGAACTACATAGAAAAAGAACCCTAAAAACCCAAGTAAAGATGCTAACGGAGAGGCTAAGTATAATAAAATTAATCCAATCACTAATAATAAAATTGCGACTATTAAAACTTTCTTAATCGATATAGCACCTGTAACAGTCGGACGAACTTTTGTCCGAGCCATGATGGCATCGATATCGCGATCGTAAATGTTATTGAACGAACCAGCCGCTGCAATAACAGCTGCTGTTCCTAAAAGTGCACAAACTACATTCCAAATATTATCTGCAAAACTGTACTGATATGTATATAAAGCGAGCATTAATCCTGCGACCATTGGAATTAGATTTGACTTGATAATTCCTGTTTTAACTACTTGAGCCCATAACGTCTTTTGTGTTTGTATATTCATTGAATTTGATTGCTCCTTATTTACCCACTTGAACTAATATAACCTAATCAATTAGCTAAGTTCCATTATATTGCCTCTTTTTCATAATCACCTTTGGACATTTTGGGACTGTTTCTATATAAAAAAATGCGTTAGTACCATTATAGCATTTGGGAGTGTCACAATCTTAATTTGTCCAAAAACTTATCGACATAAATAACTTCTCCAGGAAGTAAGCCAGCTACTCCTACAGGGCCATTTAACATCATATTTAAAATATTTTTTGCTAATATAGTAGAAGCATTTGGTGAGACGACTAGAAGAGTTATTCAAGCAGGATTTGATGGAGTAGAAGTACGTAGAGCAAATACTTATCTGATTCAACGATTTTTCTCTCCACATTCCAATCGCAGAGATGATCACTGTGGTGGAACGCTTGAAAAAAGTATGAATTATTTTTTGTCCCTGAGTTAGAAACAAACTTGAATGTTTCTAACCCAGGGATATTTCATTAAGATTAGTTCTTATCTTCTGTTAAAAAAGTAATCACTACAAATAATGCAAATGCCAATAATAATAAAGTTCCTCCTACAATGAAGAAAATCATCACAAATGTTTCATCTAAGTTAAATGGGTTTAAATTATACATCCACATGCCAAATGTTAATCCAACTGCACCTAGCATTGCTGTAATGGCGTGTATAGAAACAAGTTTTTTATATTTCACAGTATAGACTTTATAAAAAATACCCCATGCAAATACAGATAACCATCCAACTAATAAAATATGTGCGTGTATAGGACGCAATGAATAATCCATATTTCCACTCATTTTTGATCCAATGACTGTACCTATAAGCCCAAAAATTGCTGCAAAGCGAATTAATCGGATTGACCATTTCTTTTCCATTATTTTAGCTCCTTCTAATTGGTAATTTAATTACAAATGTACTTCCTTTTCCGACTTTACTTGTGACATTAACTTGTCCACCATGTAACTCCACAACTTTCTTGACTATTGATAGTCCTAGCCCAGTTCCGTCTTTCTTTCTGGCTGTATCTCCTCGATAAAAGCGGACAAATATTTGCGTTAGTTGTTCATTATTAATCCCAATTCCTGTATCTTTGAAAATAATTTGAATTTCGTCATGTACTTCTCGACAAGTAATTGAAATAATACTTCCAAGTTCAGAATACTTAATAGCATTACTTAATAAATTATCCCACACACTTATGAGTAATTCTGCATCACCTTGAATAGATATAGGTTCTAACTTATAGGATAATTCTAATTCGCGTTCATTGATTCGCCATTGCGACTTCCTTATAACCTCTTTTAACTGTTCATCTAATCGGACACTATTCCTTTGTAAGGAATAAGAAGCCTGATCTAATGAGGTTAAGATGAGTAATTGTTTTGTTAAGTTCGATAATCTCTTAGATTCTCGCTGAATAATCGCTGCATACTGTAATCTGTCTTCTTTCCTTAGTTCATCAGTTTGCAGTAGATCGGAGTAACCTTGAATATTCATTAATGGCGACTGAAAATCATGGGAAACGTCATTGATAAATCCCTTGCGTAATTCATCATTATGAGCAAGCTGTAGCTGCATTAAGTTAAAATTTTCCGCCAATTGACCTATCTCATCATTTCGAGAAATATTCAATCGGTAATTGAAATTTTCATTTTTTACCGCCTTTGTAGCTTCTGTTAACGATGAAATGGGACGAATTAATTTTCGTGTCATTACAGCCACACCCAGTAAGCTAATTATAGCGATTGCAACTACAAAGCTCATTAATACAACATGTATATCTGAGAAAATTGACTTGTTATCGGGTCTTAAGAATAAAGCATATTGATTTTGTTCTGTACTAATGGGTACACCTACTGAATTTTCCAAGCTATTGGAAAAATGTCCTATCATTAATAACGAACTCGGTGCGTATTTCATCCCATGATATATTTCACCATCAATAATAGTTTGAACTGTTTCATGAGGTATCTTTAAGTTTTGAAATTCTTCACCAAAAGGGTATTTTTCTCCGGAACTAGATATTAAATATATTTGATATCCTGAATTACCGATTAATGATAAATATGCATGCATAGAATCCTTTGAATCATGCATATGTTCAATTCCATTCGCAACCTCTTGAGCAAACTTTACATTTTGTGAGTCAATATTGTCCTTTGAGATTGAAAAGTAAATAATATTTGCAAGGGCAAAGCCGAAGATGATACTGCAAAACAAAATTAATAACGTGGCGCTAATAAATTGTCGATAAAGTGTTTTCATTTCAACATCTCTAATTTATAACCAATTCCACGAACGGTTAGAATTTCAACATCCGCCTCGTAACGTATTAATCGCTCCCTCAATCGATTAATATGTGTATTCAACGTATAGTCATTGCCCTCAATATCAATTCCCCATGTATGCTCAATCAGAAAAATTCGTTGTACGATTTTTCCACTTCGTGATGCTAGTAAAGTGAGTAGCTCAAATTCCTTCAAAGGCAACAAAACGGTTTCTTTTTTTATAATTACTTCGTAGTTTTTTCGATCAATTTTCATATTACCGATTTCTATGAAGTTTTCTAAAGATCGTTCATAACGTCGTAGAACAACTGCAACCCTAAATAATAATTCGCTAGGTTCAAATGGCTTTACTATGTAATCTTCCGATCCAGCAGTAAATCCCTGTTCTTTATCGACTAATTGGCCTTTAGCGGTCAATAAAATCACTGGAATCTCATAATCTTTCGTCAGAATTTCTGTTAATTCAAAACCATTCATACCTGGCATCATAACGTCTACAATCGCCAAATCCACTTTGAAAGTTTCTAATAACGTTAGCGCTGCTTCCGCATTATCAGCATTATGCACTTTATACCCTTCACGTTCCAAATGTATAGATACTAGTTGTAATGTATCTAAATCATCATCTACTAATAAAATCTGCATAGTTAAGCCTCCGCTTTCTAGTGAATTTAGTTTCATGTAAGCTATTAATCATTTTATTGTAACGTTAATTTACCATCTTCCATGCGGTAAACACGGTCGCAATATGCAAGCATTCGTTCATCATGTGTTACCATAACAGCCGCTTTACCACGTGCCTTTACTTCTTTTGAAATAAGTGATACGACCGCATGTGCACGGTTAGTATCTAGCGATGCAGTTGGTTCATCGGCTAAAATAAGCGATGAATCATTCATAAATGAACGTGCGATAGCAACACGCTGACGTTCTCCCCCAGAAAGCTCGTTTGGGAATTTTTTAAATTTACTAGTCAAACCAAGCCCTGTTAATAATTCTTTTGCAAAGGCTTCATCTTGTTTTGTTACTTTACCCGACATCTTTTTTAATAGAAGTAGATTGTCTAAAACGTTTAAATATGGCATTAGGTTAGACGTTTGTAAAATAAATCCTATTTCTTGTAATCGTAAATGGGACAGCTCTTTGTCTTTTAATGTTGCGATATTCTTATTACCAATTTTCACTTCACCTTGCGAAGGTTTTAATAACGCACCAGCAATCGATAGAAACGTTGATTTTCCGGAACCTGATGGGCCTATAATTGCCACAAACTCTCCAGAGGAAACTTCCATTGATACTTGATCTAAAGCAATTATTTGAGATTCGCCTTCTTTATATACCTTTGAGACATTTTTCATGCTTAAAGTCATTATTCAACCCTCCCTAAAGCTGTTAATGGATCTATTTTTGAAATTCTACGTACTGAGAACAATGAGCTACCTACAGAAATCGCTAATAATACAATTCCATATGTAATAACTAATGCAGGATCTAAATTAAATGGCATTTCTTCTGGGAATACCATCGCAGTTAAATATGTTAGACCTATTCCTACTAAAATACTAAAGAATGATAATACAAATACTTGTGACACGATTGCTCTTGCAATAAATCCATTTGAAGCACCAATTGCCTTCATCACACCAAATTGCTGTGTTTTTTGGATCGTTAATACATAGAAGAATACTGCAATAACGAATGCTGAAATGACGATTAAGAACACTAGCATCATCATAATTGTACCATTTTCCGCTGTATAACCTGGCATACCATTAATAGCTGCTGATTTTGTCACTACTTCAACACCATCGACTGCTTTAATCATTTGCTCTGCATCTACATCTTTTCCTAAAACGGCAAATGCATTGATCGCATCTTCTACGCCATTATTTGAACCAGGTGCCGCATATTTATAATCTCGGACAAAATCCATATTTGCAAATAATGAAGGTAAGTGGTTAAATGTTTCATTTTCCACAAAACCAATAATTTCAACTTCTAGTTCTGAACCATCAATTGCTATTACATCTCCAATTGCATAGCCTTTTTGATCCTTTAATATGATATTCCCAACCACACCATTTTTAATGTTCGGATCCAATGCTTTACCTTCTACTACTTCTGGATGTAAAAATGTCCCTGCTTCGATACCTAATAGAGCAGTATCTACTTTCTTTTCACCTTCAGTAACACCCGCAGTTGGTAATATTGCGATGACCGCTTGAGAAAATGGTGCTACTTCTTCAACGCCCGGTTGAGCTTCAATTTCACTTTGTAAAGATTGTGATAGTAATGATTTTGAGAATGTCGCACCTGCACCATTTTCATAAACAACATGCTCTGCTTCCCAGTTTTTAATCGTAGCGGCGCTTAATGTAGATAATCCATTTCCTAAACCCGAAAGGATAAATACAAGCCATGCGATTAATACGATGATAAGCCCAATCATTGTAAAGCGTAACTTACCATGTTTTAATTCTTTTAATGCTAAAAACATACAATAAACCTCCTTCTTTTCATTTACATACCTCATCATAAACTAGTTATATAAACTTTATATAAACTTTGGGTACTTGAGCTGGAAAAGAGGTATTAATACATCCAAGTTAAGGTCTTATTTTAGAAAATCCTGGTCTAGATATAATAAAAGGCATAAACAAAAATTTTCTGTTCGAAAATTTTTTTTTATGCCTTTTTATTTTAAATCCCAAAACTATGACCTACTCTTCTTGCGAACGCATGCAGTGCTCACATTCATATAAATAGGATTCATGTTGCTCTTTAATTTCACATCCACATTCACGGCATTCTTTTTTCGGTAAGTTACGGTAAAATTCTAAATTCATCATTTTTATTACCCCCATTTAGTTTGTTATTAAATTCATTGTACTATAATAGAAATGAAAAATAAATTCTGTTATATAATTATTTTTTAATTATTCAGTGCAGGTATTATCAGTCCTTCGGGGAAGAGATAGACGCCTACGCTTTTCTTAAGTCATTAGTTGTATGTAATTGCCGTATACGCAGGTTAATGTATATAATGAATTCGTTTATTTAGAACTAGATAAAAAAGGAGGGAAACGAGCATGAAAGATGTTTTTTCGATTGGGGAAGTAATAAAGCAACTAGAAGTACAGCGTGAGATTACACATCAAAAAGTATGTTGATTATGGTTTATCTAATAATGAGAATGAATTTGTTACCGAAATTCAAATTCCCGTCAAGTGTTCTTGACTCTTAAGTTACTTGAAGGTTTATGATAAGGACGGTAGAGGAGTGGTAATATGATTGGCACGATTGTGAATACAATAGCCATTTTAGTAGGTAGTGTAGTCGGAAGTTATTTAAAGAAAGGGATTAAGGAAGAATACAAATCTGCTTTATTCACAGCGATGGGGTTTGCTGCTGTTGCTCTTGGTGTAAACGCTATTGTACAGAACATGCCGAATAGCGCATATCCCGTATTATTTATCGCAAGTTTAGCAATTGGAGGATTAGTAGGAACGATTATAGATATCGATGCAAAATTTCAACAGCTTGTCGGCCGATTTTCGCAATCTGATTTAAGTAAAGGCCTATCAACAGCAATTTTACTTTTTTGTATCGGGACTTTATCGATTTTAGGTCCAGTAGAAAGTGCTTTAAATAATAATCATACATATTTATTTACAAATGCAACACTTGATTTGGTGACGTCGTTGGCGTTAGCGGCAACATATGGTATTGGCATAGCGTTTGCCGCTGTTGTGTTATTCGTTTGGCAAACTTCCATTTACATAAGTGCACAGTACATAGAGCCATTTTTAACGGATGCCTTAATGACGGAAGTATCAATTGTTGGAGGCATTTTAATATTAAGTTCAGGGCTATCGATTTTAGGAATTAAAGATAGTAAATCGTTAAATATGCTACCAGCTTTGTTAGTACCTGTATTTTGGTTTGTTGGACTAGCATTGTTTACCTAAAAGAAATAGGGAGTATTATTTACGTTCAGACACATCATGTTTTTCGACATAGTGTCTAGCTCCAGCGCTTTTCTTATTCCTGTATTTTCTGATTATTCGTTATATAATAATAGATGGAGGTTGATAATATGAAAGCAATTCAAGTAACAGAGTTCGGCGGACCAGAACTATTACATTATAAAGAAATTGAAGACGTTATAGCAGGAAAGGGAGAAGTTTGCGTCAAATTATATGCTGCTGGGGTAAATCCAAGTGATACATATACTTTAACAGGTACCTATTCCTTTGTTCCACAGTTACCTTATACACCAGGTGTAGATGGGGCTGGTATTGTGGAAGCAGTTGGAGAAGGGGTAACGAATGTTCGTGTGGGTGACCGCGTATTTATTGCTTCAATGAAAAAAGGGGGTACTGGCACCTTTGCATCAAAAATCGTTTGTGAGGAGGCTTCAATTCACCCATTACCTGAAGCTGTAACATTTGAGCAGGGGGCAGCACTAGGTGTACCTGCTCTAACAGCTTATCGTGCACTATTCCAACGGGCAGGTTTAAGAGAAGGACAGACCGTGTTAATTCACGGTGCGAGTGGTGGGGTTGGTCTGCAAGCTGTGCAAATGGCTAAAGCAGTAGGTGCTCAAGTAATCGGAACAGCTAGTAAGCCACAAGGAAAAGAATTAGTTAAACAAGCTGGTGCGGATACAGTCATAGATCATGTAACAGATGAAACAATTCAATCTGTACTTGACGTAACAGGTGGCAAGGGACCAGATGTTATTATCGAATTTTTAGCGAACGTCAATTTAGAGACGGATTTAAAAATGATTGCGCAATTTGGTAAAATCGTTATCATTGGAAACCGCGGGTCTATTGAAATCAATCCACGTCTAGCAATGCAAAAGGAATGTGATATTTTAGCAACGGCTTTATGGAACACACCACAAGAGGATTATGCAAAATTGATTGAGGGTGTTGGTGACATGCTTGCAAATGGTGCCTTACGTCCGATCATTGGTAAAACATTACCACTTGAACAGGCAAGTGAAGCATTTGAAATTATTGCAAAAGGTTTTAGTAACGGTAAACTTGTATTAACAATTAAATAACAAAAAAGCACTCATTAGTTGAGTGCTTTTTTCATACTACGGATAAAAGATTAACTTTCGCTTCTCTTCGTTCAGCTCCGAAGAAGTACGCTAAAGGGTTCCTATTGCTCTAACCCATTCTATTTTAATAGATTGACTCCATTGATTGAAATCGTGCGTAAACTTTGCTTCCTTTTCATTTAACACTCGCGCATTACATGAAATTATTTCGTTATTATAATGTAATTTCACTGCGTATTGTCCAGGTGCTGGTAAAGAATAGAATGGTAATAGACCGTTTTGAGGACACCAATTCACTGTATATAATTTCCCTAACAATTTTTGGAGTATGGAAATATTTCCTTTTGCTAAAGCTTGACGAATACGTGTTGAACTAATTTTCTCTCCATTATATTCCATTAGCTCTACTACAGATACTTGAAAATTTCCTTCTCCTTGTTTTTTCAGTGAATGTGTACACCCACTACCTCGGGAACCATAGTGAAAATCAGGCCCACATACAACATGCATTGCATTTAATCCTATCAAAAAACTTTGTACGAAATCAGCAGAAGGAAGGCTTGCGATGTCACGGTCAAAGTGAACTAAAAACAATGTATCGATACCAAGCTCCGCAAGTAGTGCTTGTTTATCTTCAAGCGGCATTAAATATTGAAATGAATTGGGTAGATCTGTTAATATCGTTTTTGGATGTGGAAAAAAGCTCATTACCGCTACTGGAACTTCATAAACTCCAGCTAAACGTTTAGCCTCTTGAATGACGGATAAGTGGCCTTTATGCAAACCATCAAAAAAGCCAATTGCCAGGACTTGCTGTTGAAATTGATTTTGCCATTGTGACATAGTTTGACTCGTTAAGTGAATTGTTTGCATAAAATGCCCTCCCGCATTAAATTTGAACTGCTAATCTTTGAGCAACATCATAAATTAAATCCTCTTGGCCACCAATTGCTTTTATACGACCTAGTTCAACCAAAATATCGCGTTCGTCAACACCAAAACGTTTAGCGGCAACCTGGGTATGTAAAAGAAAACTTGAATACACACCTGAATAGCCCATGATTAAGCTTGAACCTGTTATTTCTTGTGGTCTTGGCATATATTTTGCTACAACATCATTTGCTACATCCATGATTTTATAAAAATCAATGCCTGTTTGATACCCAAGTCGATCTAGAACTGCTACCATAACCTCGGTTTGTGTGTTCCCACTTCCAGCACCTAAAGCACGTAAACTGCCATCGATAAATGTAGCACCTGCTTCAACTGCTGCAACCGTATTCGCCATAGCCATGGATAAATTATTATGCCCATGGAAACCAATTTCACAGCCAACCGATTGTTTTAATGCAGAAATACGATTAGTAACATCCTGAGGTAACATATAACCTGCAGAGTCTGTTACATAAATGACCTCGGCACCATAGCTTTCGAATAGTTTAGCTTGTTCTACAATTTTTTCTACTGATGCCATATGAGACATCATTAAAAATCCAACTGTTTTTAAACCTAGTTCCCGGCCTAGTGCAATATGCTGAGCTGCAACATCTGCTTCTGTAACATGCGTTGCTACTCGTACCATTTTGGCACCTGCTTTTACGGCATCTTGTAAATCACCCTTAACACCTATACCAGGAATTAACAGTACTGAGACTTCTGCTTGCTTACACTCATCTGCTGCAATTTCGATTAACTTTAGCTCGTCATGTGTAGACAGTCCGTACTGTAAAGACGATCCGCCGAGGCCATCTCCATGAGATACTTCAAAATAGCGAACGCCTGCTTCATCTAGGCCTCTTGCTGTTTCACGCACTTGTTGCGGTGTGAAAGCATGAGACATCGAATGGCTTCCATCACGAAGTGTTACGTCTAAAATTTCAAATGATTTCTTTTCCATTTGTTCATCTCCTTACGCTTTAGTCGCTAATAATTCTTTTGCCATTTCATTCGCTACTTTAGCGGCTGCAGCGGTCATGATATCTAAGTTACCTGAATAGGCAGGGAAGAAGTCACCCGCACCCTCAACCTCTAAAAAGACCGATACACGCTGTCCGTCAAATTGTGGTGCCCCGCGCAAGCGATAGCCTGGTACGTATTCTTGAACATCCGTTACCATTTTCTCAATTGAGGCGATAACTGCTGCTTCATCGAAATTTTTATCTTTGATTAATGCATTTACAGTGTCACGCATAATAACTGGTGGCTCTGCAGGGTTTAAAATAATAATCGCTTTTCCTTTTTCAGCTCCACCAACAACTTCAATTGCTCGTGCTGTTGTATGTGTAAACTCGTCAATGTTGGCACGTGTACCCGGACCTGCGCTTTTACTAGCAACAGTAGCCACAATTTCCGCGTATTCCACAGGTACAATTCGACTAATTGCATAAACAATTGGAATTGTTGCTTGTCCACCACATGTAACCATGTTGACATTTGACGATTCGAAATTAGCTTTTAGATTAACAGGTGGTACAGTAAATGGACCGATTGCAGCTGGCGTTAAATCAATCACTTTCTTACCAGCTGCCGTTAGTAAATCACTATGCACTTTATGTGCATATGCACTCGTCGCATCAAACACGATGTCGACTAAATCCAATTGCTTCATTAACCCATCAATTCCATTTGAAATGACTGTATAGCCTGCATCTTGCGCGCGTTTTAGTCCTTCAGAATCTGGATCGATCCCTACCATGACACTCATTTCTAGTGAGTCGCAGCGTTCAATTTTATACATTAAATCCGTCCCGATATTTCCTGAACCTATTATTCCGACTTTTAATTTGTTCATTGTTTCACCTCTGCCTTTTGAAATGAAATACTTACTTCCCCTAATTTACCGAAGTCTGCCTTAAAGTGGTCGCCATTTGTAAATGGCAATGCTTTGGATAATGCACCTGATAAGACAAACATGCCTGGTTGAATGCTAATATCATAACTACTCACTTCATTTGCTAACCAGACTACCGCATTTAAAGGGTTTCCTAGTACTGCATCACTGGTTGCTTTATCAATGCATTCATCATTTTTATATACTGTCATGCCTATATTAGCGATATCAATATTCGATAATTGGGTTTTTCGAGTACCTAATACTGCGCCAGCCGACGATCCATTATCTGCAACTGTGTCTTCAAACTTAATACGCCAATCTTCTATTCGACTATCAATAATTTCAATTGACGGTACGACATAGTCTGTAGCATCAATCACGTCTTGGATCGTCACATTCGGTCCTTTTAGTGCTTCCTTAAAGACAAAGGCAATTTCAAATTCTACTTTTGGCTGTATAAATCGTTCTGTATCAATCGCTATATTCTCTTGAAAAATCATCGTATCTAAAATGAATCCATAATCGGGTGTATGCACATTTAACATTTCTTGCATCACTTTGCTCGTTAAACCAATTTTTAAGCCTTTTACAACGGCTCCTTCGCTTACTTTTTGCTCTATTTGATGCAGTTGAATGCGGTAGGCATCATCAGCAGTAATATTTGGTTCACTTTCAGTTAATGGGGCAATGGGCTGTTTAGACAGCTCTGCATTTAGTAGCTTTTGTGCTATCGCCTGAATTTCCATGATCTCACCTACTTATAATTTATTTATTTCAAGTGCTTTTACTTCGCTGTATTGTCCACCAAAGAAAAGAAGTGGATTTTTTTCTTCTAGCTTAAGATCAGTTACTCTTCCTATAAATAGTGTATGGTCGCCTTCTTCATATACAGATGCTACTTCACACGTTATTTGTGCAATTGCACCATCTATTACAGGTAGACCATCTAAAGTACCGAATTGTACTTCTCCTTGAGGCTTTCCAGCAAAATGCTGTGAAACCAGTTGTTGATCTTCAGCTAAAATATTGACCGCAAATCTCTTCGACTGCGTTACCTTATCTAAAAAGCGTGCATATTTTCCTACTGAAATCACAACTAATTTCGGATCTAATGAAACAGACATAAAGGCATTCGCTGTCATTCCATGAATGTCCCCTTCATGAATTGTTGTTAATACCGTTACGCCCGTTGCAAATTTACCCATCGCTTTTCTGAATAATAAATCATCCATTTTACATTCTCCTTTAAATTGTGATATTAAGCTAAAGTAAACACGAGAACTGTCCCCGTGCTTACACTTGTTTCAGATTTTAAGAAAAGCCAGGATATGGTCAATAAACGGTTCTGTTTTTTCTATTTGTGTCCAGTGGCCACACTCATTAAATAAATGTAACTCGGCATGAGGTAGTAGCTGCATAAATTTATAACTTGTTTCTTCAAATGGAATTACTTGATCATTCAGGCCGTGGAATAGTAAAGTTTCCGTTTTAATATTTTTAATTTCTTCGTCCGAAAGTGCAAGTTCATCCAATCTTTCTTGTCTTGAATCATAGAACATCGCTGCAAAAGCGTCCCTGGATTCGGGTTTGATACTCGCTTCATAACGCATACGTACAAGTTCTTCATTATTAGCTGCATCTTGATTATAGGAGAACAATTGAATCAATTCTTGCATGGATTCAAAGCTAGGATCGTACCCCCATACACGATCTAAACCATAGGATACTTTATGCTTAACCCCTACGCTGCCCATTAAAATTAACTTTTTCACTAAATCAGGTCTTCTTTGTGCTACATGAAGGGAAAGCGCTCCGCCGAAAGAATTCCCTACTAAATACACTGGTCCATCTGATACTTCCTCAATAAAACCAATTAGATGGTTTACCCACAAATCAAGGGTGTATTCATCTTTCGAAAGTTTATCTGTTTCACCAAACCCAACAATGTCCGGTGCAAATACATGTAGGGATTCACTTAAACGGGGAATAACGAGTCTCCAGTTTGCAAATGCTGACACGCCGGGACCAGAACCATGTATTAAAATCATTGTTTCTTTATTCCCAGAACCTTCTTCATGATAATGCGTATTAATACCATTAACTTTCATATGTTTTGAACTTATTTCCAAGTGAAACCCTCCTAGTGCCTTTTCTACAAGGCTTTATAAATAACGATCAACTAAATATAATTGGCTAACTACTAAAATAAGGAAGCATGAAGGAGGAATGCAGCTCATCCTTCCTCTTTCATGTTCCTGATATATATTACTTTCAATCAAATTATTCGGGTGGTGTCCTTTATACTGCAATTTACCGTGCAAGAGTTATTTTTCTACTAGCTCTTTGCTTCTTATCGGAGTTCCATATGTGAAGAACTCTTGAGGCAATTGCGTACCATGCCATAGAATAGCTTGATCTATACCTTTCACATCCCATTCGATTGTTTTCCAATCTGGGTCAAAGATTAGATAGCCTGAATCGCCAAACAGCTCAATACGATTTCCACCTGGTTCCATAACATACATACATTGTGCCTGAGATACGCCATGTTTTATTGGACTTACTTCAATTTCGTATCCGCTATCAATTAGCAGGTCTGAAACATCGGATAAATGTTGTGGATAGCCATACCAGTAACAAAGGTGGTGAAGACGCCCTTTTTCTCCTAATGCATCGCCCATAATAGCAACATCATGAACCAAGTTACTAACACTTAACCAAGCAGCAATATCTGTTTTATCCTCAGCTAAAATACGTTCGCGAACTTTAAAGCCCAGTGCTTCTTCTAAAAATTCAACATTTTTATTTGTTTCACTTGCCAGTAAATTAACATGGTCGATACGACGAACAGGAACACCGCGATTTGGACGTTTTTGCGGACGATTTAATAATGGTGTTTTCTGATCTTCAGGTGCTTGATAATATTCAACATCCCAGAATACTTCCATCAAATGACCATCAGGTGAGTTGAATTGATATGCACGTCCATGACCGACATCTCCGTCAATCCAACCAATACCGTAGCCCATTTTTTCAATCTGAGCTACGCGGCGCTCAAGTGCTTGAGCAGATGTAGCTCTTAGAGAAAGGTGACCTAAACCAGCCTCATGATGTTCCGTGAGAATTAATGTATTATGGTAATGATCTTCATAAGCACGCATATAAACGGATTTACCTTGACGAGCTATTTCACTCATGCCTAACATTTCTCTAAAAAACTCTACAGATTCTTCTAATTTAGGGCTATAAAGCTCAACGTGTGCAAGATGTGCAATATCAAAAATATTTTCTTTTGTCATTTTATTTTCCTCCAATAATTTCAGTTTTTTAGTTTTTATTTAATAGGATTACTAATTTACCACATTGGATGTCCATCAAATCCTAGAACCGTTTTTCCGTATCCTACCATCGCGTCATCATATAAATGTGTTGGATGTGCAGCTACAGCTATTAAGTCACGAAGGAATCTTTCTGAATGCTGTTCTTTATACAATGAGTTACCGCCCAGTGTTACTAAAATCTGAGTTGCCATTTCCGATGAAGTTTTAGCAATATGACCACGCATAGCGAATAATTGCTCACGCTCTTCTTCAGGTAAAACTCGTATACTATTTTCTTGATAATAAGTTAATTTATTCATATATTCTTTCGCCATAAGTTGTAAAGAATATAACTTTATTTTAAATTCACCAAGTGCGCGCTGGGCAACACTATTGTCTTGTTCATTTGCATTTTTGTTATAAATACGAACGCGTCCTTTTGTCTTTGCTTCAAAATCATTAACGAGGCGTTCTAAACCACCAATTGCAATCTGTGAGAATCCAGAGAAGAAATATGCTAAATAAGGTACATTAAATAGTTGATAGTCTTTATCGTAGTTTCCATCAGGTGCAGTAGCACCTTCAATTACTCTTTTTATCTGGAAAACTTTATCTGCTGGGACATAAACATCATCTACTTTAACTGCATTACTGCCTGTCCCGCGTAATCCAATAGGATTCCAGTTTTTGACAATTTCTACATCTTTTTTATGGACGATATACAAGCCAAGTTCTGGTTCAGAACCATCTCTCATTTGGTGAATAGCGCCTAAAGCAATCCAATCAGACCACAATACGCCACTACAGAAATTCCAAAGACCACTGATTCGATAACCTTTTCCATCAGGATCATCTGTAATTTTTCCAACCGGTGCAAAAACATCAGCTAGTAAAGCTTTACTTTCGTATAATTCGTCTCGAGCCTCTTTTGGTAAAAATGCTGGCCAAGTGTCATGAATAATGGAGAAATAAGTTATCCATGCAGCTGAAACATTATGGTTGGCTACAGTTCGAATGATATCGCCAAAGGTATGAAAGTCTAATTCTTGACCACCATATTCTTTTGGTCTATGAAGATATTGAAATCCAGCTTCTTTGATCTTTTCAATGACGATATCTGGTAATTGTGCATCAATATCTGCTTGTAATGCATGCTTTTCAGCTAATTCCCCAACCTCTTTAGCTTTTTGAAGTAACTCTTCTCTATTAATTGTTTTTTGCTGAACCTGTAAAGTACCAATCGTCAATTTAATTCCCCCCCATATTGTAAGCGCAATCATTTTTGTAAATAACTGCTGTCTATCTGGTTATTATTATATTATTCAGATATTCTTTAAGATAGCTATCTAATGTACTCAAGTTTACTGTTTTTTCAGACATTACATACTAATTGAACTTTCTTAATGTTCTAAAAATTGAGTGGTGTTAGGGGTTTACAAACAAATCTATTGTTAATAGAAAGTAAAAGAATACTTTAAAAAACACTTTTTTCTATTAATATTGCCTGCGTTTCTTCATACTAATAGGCAGCCTGGCACAAAATTTTGAACTTCTATACTGTCATACACGTTGCAAATTTACCCATTGCTTTTCTGAATAATAATAAATGATCCATTTTACATTCACCTTTGTATTGTGATATGTTGGTAAAGTTCTATATGATGCAAACGCTTACTTTTCCAATCTTCCGAAAGTTTATGGAGCAGCATCTAAATCAGTTTAAAAAAACAACCGGAAAGTAGCTTTTCTTAAAAATAATAAACAATTAAAAAACTATGGGTATCTTAATAGTACAAACACTCAGCTTCTATCTTCTTATTAATCCATATTTATCAACAAAAGATATTATAAAATAGCTATTATTATTTCACTAGCTTCTAGTAAATAACGCATATTGAAAATAGAAGGTCAAAAAAATTAAAGCAAGGAGTGAAATATAAATGAAGCCTAATCATTTGCACTTAAAAGATGCGTTTGACTTCCAGAAAGAAACCGTTATAAAGGGGCTTTATGAACGTGTGATTACGATCCCAATTGAAACAAGAACCGCGTTAAAAAAAGAGCTTATTTCCGTAATTGGTGAAGATAGAACAAAAGGTGTATTTACGCGATATGGCTGGCATTGTGGTGTAAGTGATGGGGAAAAATCGAAGCTATTTAAGTCCGATAGCGTTTGGGATGCAGTATATGCTGGACCTAAATTTCACAAGTTACATGGTTACCTAGATGAAGTAGAAATTCTGGAATTGCGTACTGATAAGGATCAACTTGAATTTATTGAAGTACTATGGATTAATACATTTGAAGCAGAGGAGCATTTAAAAACGCAAGATTTTGTTACCAAACCAGTTTGTCATACATTATGTGGCTATACTAGTGGTTACTTATCAACAGTCTTACAACAACCAATCATAGTAAAAGAAATAGAATGTCGCGCTATGGGTCACGAGCATTGTAAATGTATTTGTATGCCTATTGAAAAGTGGGGAGACGATATCGCAAGTGAACAAAGTTATTATCAGACCACCAGCATCATCAATGAACTGGATGAAATTACAGAAAAACTAAAAATAGAGCGCGACAATTTAACCAAAGCTAATGACATCTCTGAGCGTTTAATTGAGGAATTGTTATCAAAACAAGGAATTCAAAGGGTTGTCGACATTTTATTTGAAACTACGGGTTTAACTACCTTTATAGAAAATGAAAATCATCAAATTCTAGTTAAAGCAGGACATCTTGATACAACGCTCGACTTAAAGAAATTCAAATCAAAACATACTATTTTTACTAGCTATTCAGATGACCTTTCATTGTTACGCACACCTATTTTCTATGAACATCAAATAAAGGGTTATTGCTCATTTCTTTATACCGGCGAAGATCAACCTAATAAACTGGACAATATGATCATAGAAAAAGCAGGATTGACATCCTCGATTATCCTAATGAATGAAAATATTAAAATTAATATAGAGCAAAATATTAAAAGAAGTTTTTTAGGTGATATTTTAGAGGGCCGTTTAACAGAAGAAGAAATGTATAAAACTTCTTATTATTTGAACTTTAATTCCTCTTCATCGTACTGGATGCTTACACTCGATCGTAATATGAAGGAAGTTGACCACGAAATTGCATTTAATGAAGAGTTAATTCGACATATCAACTTATTTTTAAATGAGCGCAATATTAGTTCAATCGTTTCACATAAGCTTGATAAGGTTATTGTTCTAATTGAATACCCTACTTTTGAAGACTTGGGTATAACTCAATCAAAGTTCATCGATCAATTATTAAAACATTGCTCGCGACGATCTTCTAAATATAAATTCTTTGTAGGTGTAAGTACAGTGATTTCAAAGTTTATGGATATCTCAGTGCTATATAATGAAACGTTAGCTGCCCTACGTTCCATAAACGAACAATCAAATATCTCTTTTTTCAAAGAACTCGGTATTGAAAGTGTATTGTTCCAAATACAAGATGAAGTGCTAATCGAGCGTTTTGTAAATCAGCATATTGGCAAATTGCTAGCCCTAGATACAGAATCCGATTTAATCAAGACGCTTTACACATATATAGATAATGGCAATAGCATTAACAATACAGCAAAGAAAATGTCGATGTCGATTAGTGGTTTACGCTATCGACTCACTAAAATAAGCGAAATCTTAAATCATGATCTGACTGATACACAAGCTTTATTTTCGATTTACTTAGCCATTAATATTTTAAAATCAAAAGGGATAATTAAAATATAAATGAAGAGAAAAAAATACTAAAAGTAGTAGTACAAACCAAGACCATGGCTTGTACTACTATTTTTATATTAGGTTTATCAAAAAGAGTTCAGAAAATTTGTACGCATTGCTCTAGCGCTACTGCCTACTTATCACTACTTAGAAGATGATAGTTTAAATACTAAGTATTTTAAGTTTCTTCTATTGCTTAGCCCCAAATATATGTTTAATTTACCTTATATCGTAAAGATAAAAACTAACGATACATATTAAAGTGTTGGTACTACCTGAGTTTGTAGAATTGTTAAACCTTCGTTTACAAAATGATGTAAGTATAGCATGAAAGTGGTACGATAAAAAAAGAGGTGAATTAAAATGAATGGACAAAATAGAAAAGATGTAAAACCAGGTATAGAAGTATATATCATTTTGAAGAAAGACCAAAGATCGGGCCAAAAAACAAAAGGGATTGTGAAAGATCTTTTAACTAGCTCATCTTTCCATCCCCATGGCATCAAAGTTCGATTAGCGGATGGACAAATAGGAAGAGTATGTGAAATTTTAGGCTAAGTACTAACGGAGAGGACAAGGAGTGGATGGTTATGCAAGTAGAAAATCAAATTTTAGAGTGGTTTAATCATTTTCACGAAAATCCAGAAGTCAGTTGGGAAGAACATGAAACCACGAAAAAACTTGCAGAAATATTAGATGAATTGAAAGTACCATATCGTCGTTTTGATGATGTGACTGGGCTCCTTGCTGAAATTGGTGAAGGGAATGAAGTTATCGCTGTACGTGCAGATATTGATGCCCTTTGGCAAGAAGTGGATGGTGTTTTCCGTGCGAATCATTCATGTGGGCATGATGCTAATATTTCCATGGTACTAGGAGCTTTGTTACTATTAAAAAATGAAAAAGTAAATAAACGAATTCGTTTCATTTTCCAACCTGCAGAGGAAAAAGGAAATGGTGCAAATTCTATGATCGATAGGGGAGCATTGGAAGATGTAACGCATCTATTTGGTGTGCATTTAAGACCAATTGAAGAGCTGCCATTTGGAAAAGTTTCTCCTGCGATTCATCACGGAGCAGCTATTTTTTTAGAGGGTAAAATTAAAGGGATCGATGCACATGGTGCACGTCCACATCAAGGGAAAAATGCAATTGACGTGATGATGTCCATTCATCAGTCTTTAAAAAATCTGTATTTCTCTCCTTTCGAATCCTATTCAGCGAAGTTAACGAAAATACAAGCCGGTGGAGAAAATGCGAATATTATCCCTGGCAACGCAGTATTTTCGATAGATGTACGTGCAGCTAAAAACCCTATTTTATTTCAACTGAAAGACCAAATAGAGAAGGATCTAGTAGCGTTGCAAAAACTATTCGATATTGAAATAGAGTGGGAATGGTATGACCTAACACCAGGGGCAGAGGTTTCGAAGGAAGCAGCTGCAATTGCAAGGGAAGGAATTATTGAAGTACTTGGGGAAAATCAGTTAGCGGAAGAAGTGATTACTTCTGGAAGTGATGATTTTCATTTTTATACTATTAGACAGCCTGAAGTAAAGGCTGCAATGATTGGCATTGGAGCAGATCTTTCACCTGGATTACATCATCCAAAAATGACGTTTAACCGAGATTCACTTCTCATAGGTGCAAAAGTGATTGCAAAAACGCTTGCAATCGTTTCAAAAAAAGCTTAATGAACCATTCATTTGTAAGGGAGTAAGGATATTTATGATGAAAATCAAAGAAATTGATATTTATGCAATTAGATTACCATTAGTAGACCCATTTATTATTAGCTATCATACATATGAGGATATGCCATCTATTATTGTAAAGATGACGACAGAGGATGGGCTAGTGGGTTATGGCGAAGCGGTTGCAGATGAACACGTAACTGGCGAAACATGGGAAAGTACATATGCTTTATTAAAACATACATTAGCTCCTTTACTAATTGGACAAAATCCAATGGAGTTCGAGCGGATACACGAAAAAATGGATAAAGCTGTTTATCAAGCACCAGCTGCAAAAGCTGCAATGGATATTGCATGCTATGACTTAGTAGGGAAAAAGCTAGGAGTGCCAGTATATCAACTGTTGGGTGGTCGTTACCATGAGAAATTCCCTATTACACATGTATTGAGTATAGGAACACCTGAATCGATGGCAGAAGAAGCAGAAAAACGCATGAAAGAAGGTTATTCATCGTTTAAAATGAAAGTAGGAACAGAAGTTCAAGCAGACATTTTACGCATTCAGGCAGTACGTGCAAAAGTGGGGAAAGATGTTGCTATTCGCGTAGATGTCAATCAAGGCTGGAAAAATAGTGCCAATACTATTACCGCAATGCGTCAGCTAGAGCAAGAGAATCTCGATTGGTTAGAACAACCAGTAGTTGCAGATGATTTTAATGGAATGGTTGAAGTGAAAGCAAAAACAAGTACGCCACTCATGATGGATGAAGGTTTAAGAGGAATTCGTGATATGCGTGAGTTAATCGAGAAAAAAGCTGCACATAAAGTGAATATTAAATTGATGAAATGCGGTGGCATATATCCTGCTATGAAGCTTGCGCATATGGCAGAAATGGCTGGAATAGAATGTCAAATAGGTTCGATGGTAGAGTCTTCTATCGGATCAGCAGCAGGATTCCATGTTGCATTTTCGAAAAAAGCATTTACTAGCGTAGAATTGACAGGACCGATTAAATTCTCCAAAGATGTTGGAAATCTTCACTATGATGTACCATTTATAAAGCTAAATGAACGTCCTGGCCTAGGAATTGATATAGATGAAACAGTTTTACAAGAACTAACGCAGTATTCTACGAAAGTAATGAAGTAAGAGGAAGTGTTGAGATGCAAGAATGGAAGGGAATGCTTGGGGAGAAGGAATATGTAGTTCGCGAGTTGACATTGGATAGTTTAGATGATATTTTGCGTATTCAAAATATTGTTTTGGAAACTCTTGAAAAAGGGGAGTTCTTGTCTCCGTTGTCAAAAGAAGAGTTTAAGGATTCCATCTCAAAAAACTTAATGGTAGGAGCATTTGTAGAAGATGAGTTAATCGGCTTTCGAGCACTTGCTCTTCCAGAAATAGATGAAGAACATTTAGGATACGATATAGGACTACAGGAAGCACAACTCGGCATGGTAGTGTATCAAGAAATTACGAATGTTCATCCAGCGTACCGTGGATATGGATTACAAAAAGAACTTGGTAAAATTGTCATGGATCGATTAGAACATTCTGCGTATACACATGTATGTGCAACGGTTGCACCTTTTAATATTGCTAGCTTAAAAGATAAACTAAGCCAAAAGATGATCATTGGTGCTCTAAAAAAGAAATACGCGAATATGTTGCGCTACGTATTTTATAAAAAGCTACATGAAGAACGTGAAAAAGGCAGTGTAGAATTGCTTATCGATATGGCTGATACTGTTAAACAACAGCAACTACTTTCAGAAGGCTGGATCGGAACAGGTTTGAAAGAAATAGAGGATGTTTGGTTCGTCATGTACGAGAAAAAAGGAACGTATTTATAAAAACGAAGAGAGTATAAGAATTTCACCGACTTGGACCGAAGTATGTGCGGTTTTTTTGGATTGCTTTGGCCAGTTTCTTTAGCTTACACTTTTACTTAAAAGAACAACAATGGCTTAAGAAAGCACTTCTTAAACGAGCCTACCAAAAAAAAAAGTCGCATCTTCAAAATTAAGCAAAATTCACATACGACATATTTTAAAATAAGTGCAAATACAGGAGAAAAGTCTCTTTTTGCACTTATTAACGGATAAGTCGTATAGCCATTTTGCTATATTTTAGTAATCAGTACTAATAATTTAAATAGAAATATTCAATGTGTAGAAATGATAGATGCCTATCTATTTTTGATGGTTCAAAAGAGAGAGAAGCAACGTGATTGCGTCACATAGCTCCTCTCTCTTTTTCTCGTTTATCCTGTCTACTATAAGTTACGTCCAAAGGCTTTTCTAAAATGACGTCTAGCTCCAGCGCCTTGCCCCTCGGGGTCAAATGGGGAATCACTGCGGTGGCTGAGGAGCTGCCTCCTCGCGATTCCCCATTTGCCTGTCGGGGCAGTAATAGGCGCTTGCGCTTTTGTTAAATATAAAAACTGAAACCATTATTATTTTCTTCCGTATAGTAAGTGTGTAGAAAATTAGAAAGAAGGATGATGATATGACGTTTGTTTTTATTCTTTCGGCAATTGCAGCAATTGTTACTGCATTATTAGTCGTACCGTTAACAGCTAAAAGGAAGGACATGATGCCTTCTTTAATTAGTCTAGCGATTTTATCTTTTATCGTATTAGCAATTATATATTACGTAACAAATTTAGACCGTAATTGGACGGCTTTATGGCCTTGGTTAGTACTTGCTACGTTAGCTGGGACAATTCTTTCAAGAGGCAATGAGCAAAAGCTAAAGGGTGTGCTTTTCCTTGGTAGTTTAGGCTTTGCTATTTTCATGTTGTCTGCACCATTTTGGAATGCAGATGATAAATATGAAGTCTCAAAAATGGCTGAACAAGTAGAAATAGAGGCTTTTGATGAAACAAAAACACCTGCAAGTGTACCACCAAAATTTGCAAGAAATAAAATGAAAAAAGCATTTGGGCAAGTACCAAATACCAGTTATTATGAGTTAGGAAATTTACAAATTCAAAAAATAAAAGATGAATATGTATATATTGCACCAGTCGAGTTTTCTGGAATATTCAAATGGTGGAACGGAGATATTACACCTGGATACTTTAGAATGAGCGCAACAGATTCTTCGGATAATCCGAAATTCTTAGCAGCTGAGATGTCTTATACACCATCATCTTATTTCCATAAAAACTTAGAAAGACATATGCGTATGAAGCATCCTACAAAGATTTTCCACGGAGATACGCAGCTTGAAATTGATGAAGATGGAAAACCGTACTATATCCGTTCTTATGGGAAATTCATCTCTGCTCGAAACGGCTTTGAAGTGGAAGGTATTGTAGCAGTCGATCCTGCAACCGGTCAAACAGATTCTTATAAACTGGCAGATGTTCCTAGCTTTATAGACGGAGCGGTATCACCGGAAACAGTTAGTTTGCAAAATAGCTATTACGGGAAATATGTTCATGGTTTTATCAATAGCCTTTTTGGTAAAAAAGATGTGAAGTTACCTTCTGATGAAGGAACAGAAGCAAATGTTAGTCCAATTTTCGGTGAAGATGGTCAGATGTATTACTTCACAGACTTCACTAGTCCGAAAGAAGGCGTCGATTCGATGCTTGGTTATTCATTAACGGATGGTCGAAGTGGAGAAGCTACTTTCTATACAGGTAACTTAGAAGATTCTTATATGGATTCTCAAGGGGCTCTTCAAATTATTGAAAAGAAATTCATAGAGAAGAAATGGCAAGGCGAAATGCCTGTGCTGTATAACTTCTACGGGGAAGCAAGCTGGTTAACACCAGTACTCGATTCGAATGGATTTTTACAAAATTACTTTATCGTTTCTGCTGCAAATCCGGAAATTTCGGTATATGGAAATACACCAAACGAAGCATTGAAATTGTACAAAACAGCAATTCAACGCGGGGGGAGCACGGTAGACGGTAGTTCAAGTGCGGAAGAGAAATCCGTATCAGGTACTGTTGTACGTGTATTCAAAGAACGTGTAGGAGACTATACGCAAGTTTCTTTCTTGCTAGACAATAAAGATAACTACATCGTTTCTTCAGAAATATCGCCACTTGCAGTTTATATGCAAGAAGGCGACAAGGTACAAGTGAAGTTTTTAAATACAGGAGAATTATTCCTGCCTGTAAAAGAAGTTATAATTCAAGGAATTGAACAATAATCAAGAAAAAGAAAGCTGTCCCTAAAGTAATGGGAAAGCTTTCTTTTCCTATTCAAGCGAAAAATTGCTTCAGCAACTGATTATATTCCTCTTTCTTCTCCAAAATTGGTAAATGTCCACAATTATCAAATATAACGACTTTCGCTTTAGGCATAAACCACTTGGTTTGATAGATACTTATTAAAGGATTAACTTCATCGTATTTTCCTCCGATGATTAAAGTAGGAATTTTTATAAATGGCAAAATGGGAAGATAATTTGATTTGACCGCAGAAAGAGAAGAAGGGATATAAGAATCCTTTTTGATATTAAACATTTTCTTAGCAGCCTCGATTAACTTAGGTTCTTTCTGAAACAGGCATTTTTTCGCAGTATACATTGTGTATTCTTCTTTCGATGTGGCACTCAAATTTTTTGCGCCTTTCATGACAGTCAGTTGTCCTAAAAATGTAGGGACGTAAGAGAATGTATTAGACAAAACCATAGAGAGAACAGTTTCTTTGCTCTGTCTATAGATCTCTTGTACAACTAGACCTCCCATGGAAAGCCCGCAAAAATGCGCTTTTTTTATATTTAAAGAAGCAAGAAGAGATAGAATGTCTATCGCAAAGTTAGATATGGAAATATTACTGTATATTTGAGATTCTCCATGTCCGCGTAGGTCAGGTATTATTAAACGGTAATTGGACGATAATTCGTACTGATTTTCCCAGGATTCCTTTTTGCTTCCCAATCCATGAATTAAAACGACAGGGTCTCCTTGACCCACATCCAAGTAATATATGATACAAACCTCCTTTACTGTGGATCATGTATTACTATTGTTCCCGAGCATTTTCTTATTATTCCTATTTTATTCAAAGGAAAGTATATGGCCACATTTTAAAAGTAAATAATGGAGCTCAATGTCCAAATTCATGTTATTGTTAGATAGAACATTTTAAAAGTGAGTAGGTGAACAAACATGATTGAGGTAAAAACTTCTACATTAAGTGATGGAGAATTCAATAGAGGGTTATTTGCTACATGTGATATCAAAAAAGGTGCTCTTTTACATGAAGCACCAGTCATTGCTTATCCAAACGAGGAGCATCAATACATTGAGCAAACTATACTAGGTGATTACGCATTTGAGTATGGGATAGGTAGATCTGCTATTCTTCTTGGTTATGGAATGTTGTTTAATCATTCATATGAACCTAATGTAACGTATGAGATTAATTTTAAAAATCACACATTTGACTTTTTTGCTTACACAGATATAAAAGCAGGTGAGGAAATTTTAATTAATTATAATGGCGACGTTGATGACAAGGATCCACTTTGGTTTAATAAGGAATAAAAGAAATTGGAGGAGATTCTTGAAGGATCGCCTTTCTAAATGAAATATAATAACCATCTATCAAAGTAACTGATAGATGGTTATTATATTTCTAGGGACATAATAAACTCTACAAACTAAAAAAGCTATACTAGCATGAAATTTATGAACAGCATATAAGGAGATTGAAAATGGTTTTACAAAAAAATGGTTTAGATAAGACAATATTTTTAGTGTTAGTAAATTTATTTATTGTATTTTTAGGCATGGGTTTAGTTATTCCGGTAATGCCTACACTAATGAGAGAGATGCAATTAGAAGGTTCCACTATGGGATATTTAGTAGCGGCATTTGCATTTGCACAATTATTGATTTCTCCTATTGCGGGGAAATGGGTAGATTCGATTGGTCGTAAAAAATTGATTGTGATTGGTATGTTTATCTTTGCGTTGTCTGAATTGCTCTTTGGTCTTGGGCAAGATGTGAAAACATTATATGTTTCTAGAATGCTTGGCGGGATTAGTGCAGCGTTCATAATGCCGGCAGTGACAGCTTTTGTTGCAGATATGACCTCTTTAAGAGAGCGTCCCAAAGCAATGGGTTACGTTGCAGCTGCTATCAGCGCAGGGTTTATCATAGGACCTGGAATTGGTGGTTTTTTAGCTGAACACGGAACTAGACTGCCTTTCTTTTTTGCGGCGTTGCTAGGCTTGTTAGGTTCTATTTTCTCACTGGTTATATTGAAAGAGCCTAAAAGACCAGACGTTAAAGAGAGTAATACAGATAAGCCGGTTGTAAAATCAGGGTTCCGCAAAGTATTGGAGCCAATTTATCTGATTCCTATGATTATTATTTTTGTTTCTAGTTTTGGCTTGGCTGCTTTTGAGACGGTATATTCTCTTTTCGTCGATTATAAGTTTGCATTTACACCAAAAGATATTGCATTGATCATTACGATTAGTGGAGTTTTAGGCGTCATTGCCCAAGTTTTAACATTCGACCGAATTGTGGAGAAAATCGGGGAAATTAGATTGATACAAATTTGTATGGGAGTATCGGCAATTTTCATATTTGCTATGATTAAAGTGACAGCATATTGGTCCATATTAATAGTGACTTTTGTGATTTTCTTAATGTTTGATTTAATTCGTCCAGCACTGACGACGTATTTATCTAAAATGGCTGGCAATGAGCAAGGGTTTGTAGGAGGTCTAAATTCAACTTTCACAAGTATAGGAAATATTATTGGGCCGGGTATGGCAGGGATTTTATTCGACGTGAATATTGATTATCCATATGTGTTATCGATGTTTGTACTTATACTCAGCTTTGTCATTTCATTGTTCTGGAAAGAACGAACAAATTAATAGACGATGTAATAAGGGATGTCATTTTGTCTTTTTATGAAAATCCGATACAATAGTACGTAGAGTATTTGATTGTGAATGGAGGACTAGTTGTGAGTGAAGTGGCAGCTTTACAAAAAGAAGCGCTAGATATGCTAAAAAAGACAAGTAGAACTTTTTATATACCAATCACTTTTTTAGAACCAAAGCTAAAAAAGGCGGTAGCTTCTGCTTATTTATGCATGCGTGCGATTGACGAAGTAGAGGATCATGAGACATTGGATCCAAAAATAAAACAAGAATTATTAATTGCAACTAGTAAAATGTTGTTAAAAGACTTTAATAAGGTAGAATATGAGCAACTAGTAGCACCATATAAAGATATACTTCCTCCAGTTTCACTAAGATTAGGCGACTGGTTAGAAATTTGTCCTACTGATTTAGTTGAAACAGTAAAAGTTTATACGAGTGAAATGGCAGAAGGAATGGCTAAATGGGTAGGGAAGAACTGGCAAGTAAAAACCAAAGAAGATCTCGATGAATATACATATTATGTGGCAGGTCTTGTTGGTGTAATGTTATCAGATTTGTGGAAATGGAGTGCAGATATTGAGACGGACCGCGAGCTTGCAATAGCGTATGGACGTGGTCTTCAAGCGGTTAATATTTTACGCAATGTAGACGAGGATAGTGAAAGAGGCGTTAAGTTTTTCCCAGAAGGATGGACTCGAGCAGACATGTTTGAGTATGCTGATGGAAATTTATCGAAGGCTGATGACTATATCAAGAGTATTAATCGTCGCAGTATTTCGTTGTTCTGCAAACTACCACTGGCACTTGCGCATAAGACATTAAAGGCATTGAAAAATGGGAAAGAAAAAATGACTCGAGCAGAAGTCGAAGAGACTGTAGAAGAAGTACAAGCCGAGGCTAAGTAAGTACAAAAAATACCCAGTAGAGTAGATGACTCTTCTGGGTATTTTGGTTCTTTGTCAAATGATGTTGGTGAAGAAGGGCGTTTTTCTAATTGATAACTTTTATCAATTGTTAATTGCTTTAAAATTGCTACAAGTTGTATACTAATAATAGAAGATGGTTACTTTATCTTTAATAGTTTCCAAACGAGGAGGAATTTTACGATGGTGTCTGAAAATCTACATGAAGCCTTGAATGATCAAATGAATTTTGAATTTTATTCTGCACATGCGTATCTTGCAATGGCCGCATACTGCACAGCGGAAGCATATGATGGATTTGCTAATTTCTTTTTAGTACAAGCAGAAGAAGAACGTTTCCATGCAATGAAATTTTATTCTTTTTTAAGTGATCTAGGATATAGATCAACAATTGATGGTTTCAACCGTCCAGAAAATGAATTTACTTCTATTTTAGAAGTTTTTGAAAAAGCTTTAGTACATGAAAAAGAAGTGACACGTCGCATTTATCACTTAGCTGATATCGCATTAGATGAGCGTGAACATGCAACAATGGCATTTTTAAAATGGTTTATCGATGAGCAAGTGGAAGAAGAGTCATCATTTGATACACTTATTAACAAAATTAGACGTATTGAAAATGATTCAAATGCCATCTTTATGCTAGATTCTGAGTTAGGATCACGTAAATTTAACGAAGCATAAACTCTTATTATAAAATGAGGATTTTTTAGACCCTGTGAATCTATATTCACAGGGTCTTTGATATTACTATTATTTAGCTCTAATAAATAAAACCTTCAAATAATTTCCTTCTTTAAACAAAGGCGAAGTTCTAAAATCACTTGGAAGGGAAAACTCTTCTTCGATTGCGTATTTGCGATTACTTTCAGTAAATGCTTTTTCTATAAAGCTTTTGAATTTCTTCATTCCGAAAGTAGCATTGTTTGTAGAAGCAATAATGACACCGCTTTTTTCGGTAATAGCAATCGCATCTCTCAATAAATTAGTGTAGTCTTTAGCAGAGCTGAAAGTATATTTTTTCGAACGTGCAAAGCTCGGTGGATCTAGAATAACGACATCAAAGGCTAATTCTTTTCGTTTGGCATATTTAAAGTAATCAAATACATCCATTACAATAATGTCTTGCTTTTCTACATCCATTTCGTTTACTTCAAATTGTTCCGTCGTTTTGCTTAAGCTTCGTTTAGCAAGATCAACACTTGTCGTTTTCGTTGCACCACCAGCCACAGCAAAGACAGAAAATGCTCCAGTGTAAGAGAATGTATTAAGAACAGTTTTACCATTTGAGTAGTTATCTCTAATTTTTTTACGAACATCTCGTTGATCTAAAAATACACCAACCATAGCACCGTCATTTAAGTATATTGCAAAGTTTTGTCCATTTTCCTTTACAATCAGTGGAAATTCTCCGCGTTCCCCTTTAACGAAGTCATCGTCTTCTAAATACTGTCCTTTTGTATCAAAGCGTTTTTTCTCATAAATTCCTTTAGAAGAAACAGAAATATCGAGCGCATCCAAAATCATTTCTTTAAACGAATAAATACCTTCACTATACCAACTCAACAAGTAATATCCATCAAAGTAATCTATCGTAAGTCCACCAATGCCATCTCCTTCTCCATTAAATACACGGAAAGCAGTCGTATCGGGATTATTATAATAGTCTTCGCGGTGTTTGACTGCATTAGTAATTTTCTTTTGAAAAAATGCAGTATCAATTGTTTCGTTTTCATTTTTTGTTAGAAGCCAGCCGATGCCTTTATTTTGCATTCCTACATAGCCTTTTCCGATAAACTTACCTGCTGGATTTCGCAATTTAAGAATGCTACCTTCATTTAGAGATTCAGTTTCGCTAAACCCATCTTTCCACAAAATAGGAATACCTTTTTGTAAATCTTGAGCTAGTATATCTTTTACTTTTACATCTATTTCATTTCTCATCTATGTCATCCTTACAAGTTATTTTTTATAATTATCTCACATTAATAAGCCCGTCGTTTACTAATTGACTTAGACCTTCTTATGGTACAATATACTATACATATGTAATGGAAGGAAGTTCGCAGTGAAAAAATCGAAAATAATTGTGCCTATTATGGTCGTCGTAGCTGTATTGGCAACTATCATGTTAAACTCAGATGAATATAATGAAGTAACTATTATAAATAGAATTCTCATCATAGCGGGAGCAGCAATTATTTCTTCTGTTATAGGCTACTTTTTACTAGGGGTAGATGTGGATAAAGTAGATCCAAAGCCACCAACAAATACGTATAACAATAAAAAAGGAAACGGGAAATAATCTGTTTTCTTTTTTCATACTGAGATAGGAGTGACTAAATTGATAGAAAATGCACGTGAATTATTACAAAAGTACTTTGGATATGATTCTTTTCGTGAAGGACAAGAGACTGTGATCAAGTATGTCATGGAGCGTAAATCAAGTCTTTGTGTGATGCCTACTGGTGGAGGTAAGTCACTATGTTACCAAATCCCATCCCTTCTATTAGACGGTACAACCATTGTTGTATCGCCACTTATCTCACTTATGAAAGATCAAGTCGATGCATTATTACAAGTAGGAATTCCAGCAACTTTTATAAATAGTACATTAACGGCAACTGAAGTGAGAGAAACGATGGAAGAAGTCGTGAATGGTCAGTATCGTTTACTTTATATAGCACCGGAACGATTAGAGTCTACAAGCTTTCTAAATCAATTAAAACGTGTGAAAGTACCATTAATTGCAGTGGATGAAGCGCATTGTATCTCACAATGGGGACATGACTTTAGACCAAGCTATCGTTCGATACATCGATTAAGGGAAGTATTTGATGAGCAACCAGTAGTGCTTGCTTTAACCGCTACAGCTACTCCTGATGTACGTACAGATATAAATAGAATACTTGAAATAGAGGAAGATAACACTGTAATCACTGGTTTTGCTCGCTCCAATCTATCGTTTTCTGTTGTATTAGGACAAGATAAGAATAAATTTTTGAAAGACTTTATTAAAAAGAATGCACAAGAAGTGGGTATTATTTATGCTGCCACTCGTAAAACAGTAGACTTACTTCATGACTTGTTGGTAAAAGCGGGAGTACGTACGGCAAAATATCATGCTGGACTTCCAGAAGCTTTTCGAAATAAGGAACAAGAACGATTTCTAACTGACGAAGCGCAAGTGATGATAGCGACAAATGCCTTTGGAATGGGGATCGATAAATCGAATGTGCGGTACGTGATACATTATCAACTACCTAAAAACATGGAGAGTTATTATCAAGAGGCCGGAAGAGCAGGCCGAGATGGACTTCCGAGTGAGTGTGTTGTGCTATATGCGTCACAGGATGTGCAAACACAACGATTTTTAATAGATCAAGCACAGGACCGTGAACGGATTCCACAAGAATTAGAGAAGTTGCAAGGGATGATCGATTATTGTCATACAGAAAGTTGTTTACAGCAATTTATCATAACCTATTTTGGGGAACCAGATAGCTTAGCTTGTGGGCAATGTGGAAATTGTACAGATGCACGAGAGGTACAGGATGTTACACAGGAAGTTCAAATGGTTTTGTCATGTGTAGTACGAATGGGACAGAAGTTTGGAAAGACAATTACAGCGCAAGTATTAACAGGATCACAAAATAAAAAAGTAATCGATTTTGGATTTACGAAACTATCGACGTATGGTATTCTAAAAAATAAATCAGCAAAAGATGTTTTAGGTTTAATGGAGTTTATGATTTCGGAGGGGTTACTGTTAGTGAATCATGGTAATTTGCCGACAATTTATGTATCCGATACAGGTAAGGGTGTCTTGTTAGGGAAAAAGCAGATAATGCGTAAAGGAGTGGCGGTAACGAAACAAATCGCTACAAATGATCCGTTGTTTGAGGGATTAAGAATACTTCGGAAAAAAATTGCGGACGATGCTGGTGTCCCACCTTTTGTTGTCTTTTCAGATAAGACACTTCAAGATATGTGTGTAAAGCGTCCGCAAACCGAAGAAGAGTTATTAGATGTACATGGTGTAGGGGATAACAAACGAGAAAAATACGGAAAAGCTTTTCTCGAAGAAATCAATCGTTATACCACAGTGTAATGTTTATGGGATACTACTGTTAAATTAGAAGGTACATTAATTTTTTTAGCATCCTCAGTAGATATTTCTACAATTACAGATTGCTCTAATATTTTGAAGATAGTACCTTGAACTTCAATGTCATTACGAGTAAAAGAGATCTTCTCATCAACTTTCCTAGCTGCTACAAAGGGAGAAACTTCCTTAGGTTGTCGTTGGAAACTCATGTGTATAACCTCTTTTCTAGTTTTATTTACGCAAATAGCGATACTTCTATTATACCACACTTGGGCCATTTAATTACGGAAAAGAGAATATTTCAGGTATTTCCTATCGAATTTGGTCGGAATTTGAGGAAAAATAGAGTAATATAATCTTCTTTTTGGTAACTGAGTAAACGTGAAAAACAGCAGAGGAGCTACGTGACCTAGTTACGTAGCTCCTCTGTTGTTTCCTTCCAAAGCAAGTTTACTTCGTGGAAATTTGTAAAGGGAGCGAACCAAATTTTGATTTTTGATAAAAATTGTATATGATAGAGTTAGGATATTATACAAAGGAGGAATACACATGCATTTAATTGAGACGCCCTATCTATTGGAAGAAAAAGAAAAGAATGTGTCGAAAGTCATTCAATTTGATAACAATGATGTTGTGAATATTCAATTGCGTATAGGGGAAGAAATAAAAGAACATAATGCTGACGCACATGTATTAATAGTTATTCGACGAGGTAAAGTAATCTTTACCGTAGAAGGCGTAGAGCAAGTCGTCACAACAAACAATGTACTTCACATGAATCCACTCGAAAAGCATGCATTAAAGGCAGTGGAAGATTCAGATATAGTAGTTATTAAAATAGGTAATTAAAGAGGAGAATATGCATAGTGCATTTTAAAGAATTAAATCTCGATGAAAAGATTTTACATGCCATTGAACAATTAGGCTATACAGAGCCAACAGAAGTACAACAAAAGGTAGTTCCAGTTGTCCTTGGAAAGCAAGATGTACTAGTAAAGTCGAAAACAGGAAGCGGAAAAACCGCATCATTCGCCATACCGTTATGTCAACTTGTAGATTGGGACGAAAATAAGCCCCAAGCATTAGTACTAACTCCAACAAGAGAATTAGCAGTACAAGTACAAGAAGACATCACAAATATAGGGCGCTACAAACGGATTAAGGGACTTGCTCTTTACGGGAAATCACCGTTTGCAAAACAAAAATTTGCATTAAAACAAAAAACACATATCGTTGTGGGTACACCAGGGCGCGTGCTTGATCACATCGAAAAAGCGACACTTGATGTATCTAAAGTCGAATATCTCGTAATTGATGAAGCTGATGAAATGTTGAATATGGGCTTTTTAAAACAAGTAGAATCTATTATTAAATTACTTCCAAATGAACGTACGACGATGTTGTTTTCAGCTACATTATCAGATCGAATTAAAAAGTTAAGTAGCAAGTACATGAAGGATGCGATTTCAATTGAAATCGATGCTGCAGAAGAAAATGCACCTGATATTGAGCATCTGAAGTATGTTGTAAAAGACGATCAAAAGCTGGCATTCCTTGAAAAGCTAACGATTGAAGAAAATCCAGATAGCTGTATTATCTTTTGCCGCACAAAAGAACGTGTGGATGAGCTTGTCGATGCACTAGATAAAAAAGGCTATACGGCAGATAAAATTCATGGTGGCATGATGCAAGAAGATCGTTTCGAAGTAATGGATGATTTCCGAAAAGGTGATTTCCGTTATTTAATCGCAACAGATGTAGCTGCTCGAGGCATCGATATTGAAGATATCACGCATGTTGTTCATTATGATGTTCCGTTGGAGCGAGAAAGTTATGTGCATCGTACTGGTCGAACAGGACGTGCTGGACGAAGTGGTAAATCGATCATGTTAGTAACACCGCATGAAGATAAGTTTGTGAATGCGATTGAAAATTTTATTGGCTTTGAAATTACTACAGGACCTGAGTTGTCACCTACTGCTGTTGCAAAAAACCGTGCAGAATTCGATTTGAAAATGCAGGAGCACCCAGAAGCTAAAAAGTCTAAAGGTGATCAATTGAATGCGAATATCACAAAATTATACTTTAATGGTGGTAAGAAAAAGAAAATTCGTGCAGTAGATTTCGTAGGAACTATAGCGAAAATTGAAGGTGTTTCCGCAGACGACATTGGAATCATCACGATTCAAGACAATGTATCATATGTTGAAATTTTGAATGGCAAAGGATCTCTTGTTTTAAAAACAATGAGAAACACTACTATAAAAGGTAAACTTTTAAAAGTGCATATTGCCATTAAATAATAAGAATGAAGGCTTTCCTTAACAGGAAAGCCTTTTTTATATAATACTTCGTCAGACTCCAAGTTCATCCTCAATAAACTTCCGATAATTTTTCAAGATACCCTCAGGCAAATGAGCTGGATCAAAAAACTGAAGACTGATTGATTCAACACTATTCGCTAAAATACGACCTTCATAATCATCTGTCTTATAGACAGCCGTAACCGAATAATAAGCATCTCCATTGGAGACTTCAGAATAGTATTCAGGACCAGAGTACATATGACAGAAAGTTAACTCTCCAAGTTTCAAACCAGTTTCTTCTAATACTTCTCTGCGAGCGGTATCTTCTAAACTTTCACCAAGCTCCATCAAACCACCAGGCAAACCGAAAATACCAGGTTCTCTTTCTTGCAGCAAAATATTCTTATTACTATCCCTAATAATCACAACAGCACCAGGCAGTATAAGTGGACTATGTCCGACGTGTTTTCTTAACTCTTTATAGTATTCCATATTTTACCTCCTGATGTTAGATAGTTACTAACAGTTTACAATAAATAATGATAAGATACTTATAATGACGGTCTATAAAATAAACAAATTAAAACCAGTCGAGGAAGTGAGAATTGAGTGACGAAGAAGCTTTGGTTTCAAGTAGGAGTAGCTATACTTCTAACATTAATAATTATTCGTATGTTTATGGAAGTGAAAACTATTTTTTCGCCCATCTTAATAGTTGGACAAACAATCTTTATACCTCTGTTAATAGGAGGCGTATTATTTTACTTATCTAGACCTCTTCAAAAGTGGTTAGAAACTGTAAAATTTCCAAGATGGGCAAGTATTATTTCCGTATTTATCGCGATAGGGCTTTTAGGTTGGTTATTTTACGCATTAATTGGCCCGGCTCTAACAAAACAAGCAAATGCACTTGCAGAAAACGGACCAGAAATAATTTTGGAAGTAGAAGAATGGACGAAATATACACTTTCTCAAAAAGATAAGCTTCCAGAATCACTTCAAACAACAATTGAAGAAGCAACAGGTAAAATTAATACAATTGCAGTTACTGCGGGTTCTCTCTTAATCAAGTTTATCCAAAATGTTTTCCAAGGCGTATTCTTACTAGTGTTAGTACCTTTCTTCCTAGTTTACATGTTGAAAGACCATGAAAAATTTGCTCCTTTTGTTGCTAAATTTTTTAAGGGAGAAAAGAAAACGTGGGTACGAAAAACGCTATCAGATATTAATGATACGTTGCGCTCTTATATTCAAGGGCAACTTTTTGTTAGTTTTCTAGTAGGTGTTATGCTCCTTATCGGTTACTTGGCAATTGGGCTTGAATACGCATTACTATTAGCATTATTTGGTCTGATGATGAATGTCATTCCTTTTTTAGGACCTTATATTGCTGTTGTTCCAGCAATCATTATTGCGTTAATTCAAGAACCAAAGATGGCCATTTATGTAGCTATTATAATGCTAGTGTCGCAACAAATTGAAAGTAATTTTATCACGCCAAATGTTATGGGGAAATCATTAGATATTCATCCTCTAACAGTTATTACCATTATTTTAGCTGCTGGAAATATTGCTGGACTATGGGGAATAATTTTAGCAATTCCAACATATGCAGTTATTAAAACAATACTAAAAAATATATACGCACATCGAGAAGTTATAAAAGATGCTGCGACTAAATCTATCTAACATATGTAAGGTGCCTTATATTTATTTAAATAAATAAGAATGGAGCTATCCGGGGAGGACGGCTCCATTCTTATTATTGGAGGTATCGCTCAGAACTAGCTGAACGATTTTTTGTATGATGGTGGAATTCTTCATCTTTTAACTCTATTGTCAAATCTTCTACGGGGATTGCATCTACCGTTTGCATATCTTCATGCATATCAAATAAGCTTTCCTTGGTAGTTCTTACGCCATCGGGATTATCTAGGAAACGACCTTCCGCATCCTTGCGTTTATCACGCACCATTTTTTACGAGTTTTAAGAGCATATGACTAAGTGCTTGTTGCTGCTCTTTGTCTCCACTTATCCAAAGTTGTTGTAAAAGATGTTCTTCGCGATTTCGTGGTTCTTCATGATTGGCTAAATATCCTGCTACTTTTTCTGTTGCTTTTGCTAAAGTCTCATCACTAAGACCCATTTTTTCACCTGCAGCTACTTTTCCAGATAGGTATGATTGAAATGTGGAAAAGTTTTTTAGAATTTCTTCTTTTTCTTCCTGACCGATACTGTCCAGTTTAGCTTCTACGCGTTCATCTATATTGTTTGCCAAGTTTCCTCACTCCTTTTCGTTGTACTAGTATTAGCTATTCCCAAAGAGTAAGAAATCATGTATTTTTAAATGAAAAATTTTAATTGATTGGACAAAATCCACACTTCTGTAGACCAGGAATATCTTTTGAGAAACAGCATGTTGTTCGTACTGTTGTATTCATCAACTGAGCGGGCCGCTTTCCTTTCAAATAAGTAGCCAAGTATGATTTGGACGTGAAATTGTTCCAAATACCTTCATCTTGTAGCAACGTCCAGTCTTCTAGGGCTTGTTCTTCAATAACAGGGTTTTCAAAAAAAGTATAGTAATGCCACAAGAGATACCCGAAAACATTTTCCCATAGTGTTACTGGAGAGATGCTGCATTTTGTCCGAATTTGTTGAATAATGGCGAAACACTGTTGCTCCAAAATAAGTAGAATATCATCAGCGCGGTTTTCTTTGACATCACGAAAAAACTCTTCTGGTATATACGTGCTAATTGTTTTAATCCCATACTCAGTTGTTGAGAAAAATTGTAATTGCTCTAAAGGTCCATCCCAAATTTCATCGTATACGGTCATCATATAAAACTGCATAGAAATGAACATACCAACTCTTCGCATAAAAAAAGAAGCGGCGATGGGATCGTTAGGCGCATTTGAGATCAATTTAATAATATCTAAAGAACTGTCTATATTATTAGCATGGAAAAGTGTTGTTCCCATAGGTTTTACATAAATGCTGTAGTTATTCAATTGTTTGATTTGATCACTCGATAAGGTTGTCATAAAAGTATTATACAATTTTATGCAAGATAGGAAAGTAAATTTTTTTTACTAGGTATCTGTCTAGCTACAGCGCCTTGCCCCTCGGGGTCAAATGGGTAATTACTGCGGTGGCTGAGGAACTGTCTCCTCGCAATTCCCCATTTGTTGCCTTACGCAGAGATAGGCGTTTCCGCTTTTCTAATAAAATTTGTTGACTTTTTAAATGTAAATGATTATCATTATCATATAGAAACTTACTCCTAATGAGAGATTTCTATCGGCGACTTTTCTCCAAATTGTAGCTGATTCGCACACTTAGCCCCCTCGACGTTAAGGTAGTGCTTGTATATTTTCGGTGACCACATAGGTTGCCGAAATTTTTTTTGTACATTTTTTGTGAACTCATATCCTGTTATTCAGTAGTTTTTCATTGCACTTTTAACTGAATTATAAAAGCCAGTCATCTTCACTTACTATAAGTAAATACAAGTGTTACAAGGTATTATTAGTAAATATGCAACTCCCACGTCGTGGGAATACAACCTTTATAAGTAAAAATTATACATATAAATATAAACAAAGGAAATTATATGTGAAGAACTTCACTAAGAGTAAAGGATTGACAATAAATTTATATGACTTTATAATTTTCAAAATAAAGGAATAATAAAGTGGTTGCTACTTTATTTTTGCTTATTAAAGGGGAAAATAAAAAAACAGGATGGGACGTGGGTTCATGGATTTAAGAACTAGAGCTTTAAAATTACACAAAGATAATAAAGGGAAAATGGAATTAGTATCAAAAGTTCCAATGGATAGTATGGAGGATTTGAGCCTAGCGTATTCACCAGGAGTAGCTGAGCCATGTATAGAAATAAAAAATAACCCATCCACAATTTATGATTATACAGCGAAAGGAAATTTAGTCGCAGTTGTAACAGACGGGACAGCAGTTCTTGGGCTTGGAGATATAGGTCCAGGAGCAGCCTTGCCGGTAATGGAGGGAAAAGCAATCTTATTAAAAAGATTTGCAAACGTTGATGCATTTCCAATTTGCTTAGACACTAAAAATGTCGATGAAATTGTGCAAATTGTAAAAGCTTTGAGTCCGACATTTGGTGCGATTAATCTAGAAGATATTTCCGCTCCTCGCTGTTTTGAAATAGAAGATCGTCTTCGTCAAGAGGTAGATATTCCAGTATTCCATGATGATCAGCACGGAACAGCAATTGTCGTTGGTGCTGCCCTTCAAAATGCGATTAAGCTTGTAAATAAAGATGTTTCCGATTTAAAAATAGTGATTAATGGTGCAGGAGCAGCAGGAATAGCTATTTTAAGAATTCTTCTCCAATTAGGATACAAGGAAATTGTAATGTGTGACTCAACAGGTATTATTTACAAAGGAAGAGAAAATGGCATGAACCCAGTTAAAGAGAATGTTGCAAGTTTAACTAATCCATCCAATTTAACGGGATCACTGAAAGATGCAATGACTGGTTCTGATGTATTCATTGGTGTTTCTGTCGCAAATCTAATTACAAAAGATTTGGTAGATGTGATGAATCATGACCCGATCATCTTTGCGTTAGCTAATCCGACTCCAGAAATTGCTTATGATCTTGCAAAAGAGTGGGGAGTTCGAGTTGTAGCAACAGGACGTTCAGATAATCCGAACCAAGTGAATAATGTATTAGCTTTCCCTGGTATCTTCAGAGGCGCTCTAGATGTTAGGGCAACGGATATCAATGAGGAAATGAAGCTTGCAGCAGTTCAAGCAATTGCTTCACTAATTGACGACAGTGACATTAGAGAAGATAATATTATTCCTGATGCTTTCGATGACCGTGTGGTTACTGCTGTTGCGCAAGCAGTTGCTGATGCAGCAATTGATTCGGGAGTTTCGGTTTTATTTCAACCAGCTTTGAAAACAAATTAATTTTCAAAAAAGCGTTCCAAGAGGTTGAAATTTAACCTCTTGGAACGCTTTTGTTTTTATTGTCCAGCACAACTCGACTTAAGCTTGTTTTTCAAACGATTGAATGATGCCTTTAACTACTTCTGTCGATTTCTCCATCGCATCTACCGAAACAAACTCATATTTCCCGTGATAGTTTTCTCCACCAGTAAATACGTTTGGTGTTGGCATTCCCATATAAGATAGTTGTGATCCATCTGTACCACCACGAATTGGAATGATAAGAGGTTCGATGTCTAATGAAATCATTACATCTTTTACTACATCTAAAATTTCCATCACGGGCGTAATTTTTTCACCCATATTGAAGTATTGATCACCTAGTTCAACTGAGATTGCATTATCTCCGTATTCGGCTTTTATTTTTTCTGCTGTATTTAAAAATAATTGTTTTTTCGCTTCAAATTTTTCACGGTCATGGTCTCGAATAATATAGCTAAGCTCTGTTTTTTCAACATCTCCACTAATATTCATCAGGTGAATGAAACCTTCATGACCTTCTGTTTTTTCAGGTACTTCATCAGCTGGCATATGTGATTGGAATTTAGTAGCTATCGTAATGGAGTTAACCATTTTTCCTTTTGCAGATCCTGGATGTACGCTTATCCCATTAGTTAAAACCAATGCAGCAGCTGCATTGAAGCTTTCAAATTGCAATTCCCCAAGTGGACCTCCGTCCATTGTATAAGCAAATTCTGCTCCGAATTTTTCTACATCAAATTTATGCGGACCACGCCCAATTTCTTCGTCGGGTGTAAATGCTACTCGAATTTTTCCATGCTTCACGTCAGGATTTTGGATGAAAAATTCCATTGCCGTCATGATGATGGCAATTCCTGCTTTATTGTCAGCTCCCAAAAGTGTTGTGCCATCTGTAGTGAGTAATGTGTGACCAACATAGTTATTAAGTTCAGGGAAGTCTTTTACAGACATAATAGTAGCTTCATTTAGCTTAATATCTTGACCATCGTAGTTTTTGATGCGCTGTGGGTTTACATTTTTACCGGTATAATCAGTAGCTGTATCTACATGTGCTAAAAATCCAATCGTCGGAAGATCTTTGTCTGTATTAGAAGGTAATGTCGCAAATAGGTAGCCATTTTCATCTAATGTAATTTCTTCTAAGCCAATTGCAGCAAGTTCTTTTTCAAGTACATGTAGTAAATCCCATTGTCCTTCTGTTGATGGGCAAGTCGAACTCATGGCATCTGATTGAGTGTCTATTTTTGCGTAGCGAGTTAAACGCTCGATTAATGTTTCTTTCATGAAAATAATTCCCCTTTCTTGATGGTAATGCATAGCTCTATTTTAACAGATTGTTTCGACAGACGGAATAATGAGCTCAGATTCTTGGGAATATGAAAAAGAACAAGCACTAGCAGTAGCTAATACTTGTTCACCCATTCAAATTTCTGGAGGATTTTTGGTAACATAAGTACCTGCGATTAAGTCATGGATTGCTCGTTTGTCATCTCGAAGCCCTACTATAAATGCACTTACAATTAATCCAATTCCTAGTGTCACGACGTATATAATACCAGCAACGATTACTCGTAAAATCATTACTCCATAGCCAACTTTTGAGCCATCCACTTTGACAATGCGAATGCCCATTATTTTCTTTCCAACAGTAAAACCAACCCATAAAACAGGAACTATTATTGAATAGAGAATACTTCCAAAGCTCGTAATAGATGTTTCCTCCCAAACCCCAAAAAACAGGTAGCTAATGATTGAAAGTGGAATTCCAATAATAATAGCATCTAAAAGGCTAGCCAAAATACGCACCCAAAACCCAGCTGGATTCTCCATATTCACTCTCCCTTTTTATAGTACAGAATCATCGACACTATTTAAATAATCTTCAATCGAACCTATGACAGACTCTACGCAACCCTCTTCAAACGGAGAAATTAAATTTGCATCTGCAACTAGTTGTGTGAAGGACTTAGATCCACCAAGCTTACAAAGATGTAAATAATCTTTCCAAGCAGCTTCGTGATTTTCCCTTGAACGTTTCCAAAATTGGAATGCACATATTTGGGCTAATGTGTAATCAATATAATAAAACGGGGTAGAGTAGATATGTCCTTGACGTTGCCAAAAAGCACCGGATTCTAAGTAATGCTGACCATCATAGTCACGATGAGGTAAATAAATTTCCTCGATTTTTTTCCAAGCAGCTTTACGCTCAGCAGGAGTCATCTCTGGGTTTTCATATACAATATGTTGGAATTCATCCACTGCCACTCCATAAGGCAAGAATAGGAGGGCACTACTTAGATGAGCAAACTTATACTTGTCTGCTTGTTCTTTAAAGAATAATTCCATCCAAGGCCAAGTGAAAAATTCCATACTCATAGAATGTATTTCACAAGATTCAAATGTTGGCCAAATATATTCAGGAATTCCGATATTGCGGCTTGTATACACTTGGAAGGCATGACCTGCTTCATGAGTTAGTACATCAATATCACCGGAAGTACCATTAAAGTTAGAGAAAATATAAGGTGATTCATAGTCATCGATAAACGTACAATAACCACCAGCTTCTTTTCCTTTCTTCGCAACTAAATCCATCAAATCACGGTCCATCATGAATTGGAAGAACTCCGCAGTTTCAGGAGAGAGCTCATCATACATTTTCTTGCCGTTTTCCACTATCCACTCAGGAGATCCTTGAGGTGTAGCGTTACCGGATAAGAAACTTAAGGATTCATCGTAAAATTTTAACTGATCCACACCTATTCGTTTTGCTTGGCGTTCATACAGTTTAGTTGCTACAGGTACGATGTAGTCACGCACTTGATCACGGAATTTCTTTACCATTTCCGCATTATAATCGATTCGATTCATCCGAACATACCCAAGCTCAACGAAGTTTTTGTAGCCAAGGGTTATAGCGATTTCATGACGAACTTTTACGAGTTGATCGTAAATGTCATCAAATTTATCTTCATGACCTTGGAAGAAACCTGTACTAGCTTCTTTTGCTTGTTTGCGAACATCACGATCAATGGATTCAGCATATGGACCGAGCTGTGCAAGTGTTAATATTTCCCCATTAAAATCAACTTGTGCAGATGCTACAAGTTTTGAATAGTCAGAAGCTAATTTATTCTCTTTTTGCATAAGGGAAATGATTTCTGGAGCAAAGGATTTAATTTGAAAATCAGCAAGATCAAATAATTGGCTACCCCATTTTTCTTCTAATTCTTTACGAAAAGGAGAAGCAACAAGTGATTTATAATATTCCGTGACAAGTTCTTCGACTTCAGGACCAACTTCATCAAAGTACTCGCGCTCTTTTTGATAAAAACCATCATTTGTATCAATCGAAGCCCGGATATAAACTAAATTTTCTTGGGTAGAAAATTCACTGCGTAATGCAATTACCTCTTGAATAGCTATATTTTGTTCTTCAACAGAAGAGGCCTCATTAAACTTCGTTAATGTCTCGCTGAACTTTACTTTGATTTCTTCTAAGTTGGGGCGTTTGTATGCATAATCTTTAAATGTCACCATTTGAAATTCTCCTCCCACGCGCTCCTTCGAAATCCGAAACGTTCTCATTTCATTGTTAAATATTTTCTAAAGAATTGCAACTATGTTTGTTGTTGGTTTTTATAGACGCTAATAGACGAAATAACCGATTTGACTAAGAGAAAACGTGTAGCGAAAGAGGATTTAGTGAAGTACTAATTCATTTATATGTAGATTACGTTGCATTAAGACGCTAACCATATAGAGAAAAAGGCTACCAAGTTAGAAGAAGGTTCAGAATTTTGTAATATAATACTTGACTTAGAGATATATGAAATCTTATAATGTGTAACAAGATGGAAAACTAAATTTAATACTCTTATCAAGAGTGGCGGAGGGAATAGGCCCTACGATGCCCAGCAACCAACAAGTTTCACAACTTGGAAAGGTGCTAAATCCTACAAATTCAAGTTGTGAATTTGGAAGATAAGAGGAGGAACTTGCGAAATTGCACCCCTCTTCTTAAGCGAAGAGGGGTTTTTGTATGTTCTAAATCCTCTCTAGCCTCCAAAAGCAACCATCTAATCTACTAAATCGGAGGAATTCAACATGACAAAACTTCAAAAAGAAACACTTCTTTTACACGGTGGCCAACAACCAGATCCAGTGACAGGTTCGCGAGCTGTACCAATCCACAAAACAACTTCATTCGTATTTCGTGACACAGAGCACGCTCAAAATTTATTCGCTTTAAAAGAATCAGGTAATATTTACTCGCGTATTACAAATCCAACAGTAGATGTTTTCGAACAGCGAATTGCACTACTTGAAGGAGGAACTGCAGCAGTAGCTTTCTCTTCTGGAATGGCAGCAATTGCCTTCTCTATTATGAATATAGCAGGAGCTGGCGACGAAATTATTGCAGCGGAGAATTTATATGGAGGAACATTTAATTTATTTGCCCATACATTACCTCGTTACGGTATTACAGTGAAATTTATTGATTCAACAGATCCAGAAAACTTCCGCGCAGCAGTTACAGACAAAACAAAAGGCTTCTTTGGTGAAATCATTGGAAATCCAAGTCTAAATGTTTTAGATGTAGAAAAAGTAGCTGCAATTGCCAATGAAGTCGGAGTTCCATTACTAGTAGATAGCACATTTGCTACACCATACGGTACAAACCCGATTAAATACGGTGCACATGTAGTAATTCACTCTGCGACTAAATGGATTGGGGGACATGGAACAACAATCGGAGGCGTAGTAGTTGACGGTGGTAACTTCAATTGGAATTCAGAAAAATTCCCTGGATTTACAGAGCCAGACGTAACTTATAATGGTTTACGATATGGAATTGATGTGCCAGATGTAGCATTCGCAGTGAAAATTCGTGTTCAGTTACTTCGTGACTTTGGTCCAACACTTAGCCCAGATGCAGCCTTCTCTTTTTTACAAGGTTTAGAAACACTTCATCTACGTGTTACAAAGCACAATGAGAATGCACAAAAAATTGCTGAATTTTTAGCAGGCCATGAAAACGTAGAGTGGGTTAACTATCTAGGCTTAGAAAATCATCCCTCTCATGAGTTAGCGAAAAAGTATTTTGAAAATGGTTTTGGTTCTATCCTTACATTTGGAGTAAAAGGTGGAAAAGAAGCGGGCAAAAAAATCATTGATAACATCGAGATTTGGTCCCACGTAGCGAACGTAGGAGATGCAAAATCACTAATTATCCACCCGGCATCTACAACACATCAACAGCTAACGCCTGAAGATTTAGTGAAATCGGGTGTGACAGAGGACTTGATTCGCTTGTCCGTAGGTTTAGAAGCAATAGAAGATTTACAAAATGCCTTAGACAAAGTACTTGTAGGGTAAACAAATGTCCTCTCTAGATAGAATTTTGTTGTTAATTGAGCTAGAATAGGCTACAATATTTAAAATAGTTAATCGTAATTAGGTTGCGACAGAATATAAATATTGAAGCTCATTTGTGCAGATTCATTTGGAGGAGAAAGTATGGCAAAGATAAAGGCAGCGATATTAGGTTTCGGAACAGTTGGTCAAGGAATTTACCAAGTGATCAACGAAAAAAGAGAAGACTTAAAGAAATCACTTGGCTTGGATATTGAAATTAGCGCAATATTGGTTAATAACTTATCTAAAGTAAGACCTGAAACACCAGGTGTACTAATAACAGATGATTTTGAAGATATTATTAACATTCCAGGACTTCAAGTTGTTTTTGAAGGAATTGTCAATGAAGAACCAGCTTACAGCTATTTATGTAGAGCAATCGACAAAGGATGTCATGTTATCACTGCGAATAAAGTGATGTTCTCTAAATACAGTATCCCACTTCAAGAACGAGCAAAATCCCGAGGCGTATTTATCGGATATGAAGCAACAACTGCAGGTGGAGTTCCGGTTATTAAAACTTTGAAAAACCTTCTTCAAGTAAATACTGTGGAGAAAATTCAGGGGATTTTAAATGGAACATCTAACTATATTTTGACACAAATGCGTTTAAATGAATGCCAATTTGAAGATGCTTTGAAAGAAGCGCAAGAACTAGGCTATGCGGAAGCAGACCCATACAATGATGTCTCAGGTAAAGATGCTTTTTACAAACTAATGATATTAAGTGCGCTTGCTTTTGGAAAACAGCCAAATTGGAACGATGTTAAAATAATTGGAATCGATGATATTACTTTAGAAGATGTGAAGAAAGCCAAAAAAGAAGGACTTCGTTATCGTCATGTAGCAGAAATAGTACAAGATGAAGATGGAGAACTTTATGCATCTGTAGGCCCACAACTAGTGGGGTCAGATCATCCTTTATATGCAATAGATGGTGTAAACAATGCGGTGTCATTAGACACGAACTATATCGGTACTTTAACATTAGTTGGACCAGGTGCTGGTAGTCTTCCAACTGCAAGTGTAATGGTAGAAGATTACGCAGAAATCATCGGAAAACGCGCAGGATTCTTTATTACAATTTAATTTAAATCAAAAAGGACATTCTCCATATGAGGAGAATGTCCTTTTTTGTTTTGGCGTTAATCTTCGTCTTTCACGTCGATGTCATCTGGAATAGGGGTGTTTCTCCATTCGTCAATTTGACGTTTTAAATCTTCTACTTGATGCAGATGCGTTTCAAACTGTGCACTATTCACATAATATTGTTCTCCATCAAAAATGGCACGAATCTTTTTTTCTGCAATATATCGTTTAATTTGTTCAATAGGCATTGATAAATAATTCGCAATTTCTTCCACGGTCATATACATGTGCAAATGCCTCCTGTCTCTATTATTATAGAATACGACAAGCACTATCTCAATATGTGATATATTTTGATGAAGTAAGAAAATTTTACAAGGGGTGGAAGTATTGGCTGCATTACCATACATATTTGTTTTGCTTGGCGCTATTCTGTGGGGGACAACAGGAACGGCGCAAACTTTTTTACCAACAAGTGCACATCCATTCACGATAGCTGCAGGACGCTCAGCAGTTGGAGGCTTTACATTACTTCTTGTACTAGTACTCTTGAAAAAGATAAATTTAAAATCCTGGACGTGGAAAGAAACCATTTATGCAGGTATTTGTATATCGCTATTCCAACTATTGTTCTTTTCATCGGTCCGCTTAACAGGAGTTGCGATTGCAAGTGTTGTCGCTATTGGAAGTGCACCTGTATTTTCAGGCATGATTGAATGGCAACTTTTCAAATTACGCCCAACTAGGGTTTGGATGATCTCCACGTCATTCGCAATTATGGGATGCTTTTTTTTATTTTTAAATAAAGGCGAAATTACGATGGATCCAAGGGGAATTTTGTCTTCACTTATTGCTGGATTAGTATTTGCACTTTATACAATGTCTAGCAAGTCTTTATTACAAAAAGAGGAATCGCTTCCAGCTGTTGCGATGACCTTTTCAGTAAGTGCTGTGTTGTTATTGCCGTTTTTCTTCCTATATGGTGTCAGTTGGCTGAAGGATGTGGGAAATATAGGAGTCGTTTTTTACTTAGGGATTGCAACGACGACTGTAGCTTATGTGTTGTACGCGAAAGGATTGCACCAGATTCCGTCATCATCAGCGCTGACATTGTCGCTTGCCGAACCAACAACAGCTGCTATATTAGGTGTATTTATCGTAGGAGAAGTACTTAGTGTCACTTCTTGGATTGGTATTTTGTTTTTACTTGGTGGAATCATTGTATTAACGTTAGGGGCAAGTAGGAAGAAAAAGCATGTAATAGTGAGAGGGGCTAAGTGACACAGTCACATAGCCCCTCTACTGTTTTAATCGTTTATTTTAGTACCATAAGTTTCATCCAAAGCGAACCGAAAACGTCCATACAGAAAAAGTGCGCTTTTGTTCCGTCAAAACCCTAATACATTTCGAACGTCCATTACATATGATTGACTAACGGGAAGTTCGGTACCATCGTGTAATAAAACGATTAGATTAGAAGAAAAGTCTCGGATTATTCGATCGATAAAAGCGATATTGACAATATAAGAACGATGAATACGCAAAAAGTTATCTGGAAGTCTTAGCTGTAAATCCTTTAAAGTAATATTCGTTTTATGAGGCTCTTTGTTTGCGTAAAACCATGTCTTTTTTTGAAGGCTTTCTACATAAGAGACTTTTTCTATCGGAACTGGACGCCATTCCTCTTCCTGTTTCCCCGTCAGAAATTTGAATACGGGAGCAGCAGATATAGCATGTTGGGGTGGGAGTATCACTACAATAGCCGCATCTTCTCCGTTAATCTCAATTGGATAACCAACCCCATAGTAAGGAACTTGAAAGAGTGTATCATCCATAAGAGCTTCTGTTCTACAACGTTTTTGCATGACTTGGTCTGCAATACTATCAGCCTGTATTTTTTGGCCCTCTTTTATCTTCAAATCATATTTTCCTGCAACATAGTATACATATTGATTCGCCATGGCAACAGCGATTGATGCTTCTTTTGGAATCCAATCTTCTAGTAAATTACTAAATTGCTTTAATATTTCCATTTGATCCCCCCCAAATTCTCAAAATTCTGTATTCATCCATCCTATTTTGATTCCATCACCAATAAAAGGTTACTCATCCAAAAGTCGATACAAAAAACAATCAACTGTTATATAGTAATACACAAGAAGAAGAGCTGTTATGTAACAGTCTAGAAGTCATATTTTTCAGACAGTTATCTTCAGTATAACAAAATAAAAGGGGCGTGTTGAGAAATGGTAACTAGAAAACAACAAGTAGAAGAGCTACAAAAACAATGGACAGAAGAAAGCAGATGGACTGGAATTGAACGTACTTATTCAGCAGAAGATGTTGTTAAACTTCGTGGGTCTATCCTAATTGAACATACACTAGCTCGCAAGGGAGCAGAAAGACTTTGGGGATCTCTTCACGAAGAAGATTTCGTTAACGCACTTGGAGCTTTAACTGGAAACCAGGCAGTACAACAAGTGAAAGCTGGACTTAAAGCAATCTATTTAAGCGGTTGGCAGGTTGCAGCAGACGCAAACCTTTCAGGTCAAATGTACCCGGATCAAAGCTTATACCCAGCAAACAGTGTACCAGCTGTAGTAAAACGTATTAACCAAGCGCTTCAACGTGCTGATCAAATTGATCATACAGAAGGTAGAGAAGATGGATTTGATTGGTTCGCACCAATTATTGCAGATGCAGAAGCTGGATTTGGTGGACCACTAAATGTGTTCGAACTTATGAAAGGCATGATCGAAGCTGGAGCAGCAGGCGTACATTTAGAAGATCAACTTGCTTCTGAAAAGAAATGTGGCCATCTTGGTGGGAAAGTACTTCTTCCAACACAAAATGCTATTCGTAATCTAGTATCTGCTCGTTTAGCAGCAGACGTATTAGGTGTACCAACTGTACTAATCGCACGTACTGATGCTGATGCAGCGGACATGGTAACTAGTGATATCGATCCACGTGATACTGCATTCCTAACTGGTGAAAGAACACCTGAAGGATTCTTCCGTACAAAACCAGGTATCGATCAAGCAATTGCACGTGGTTTAGCATATGCACCATACGCAGATCTTATCTGGTGTGAAACTTCTCATCCAAGTTTAGAAGAAGCACAAAAATTTGCTGACGCTATTCATGCTGAGTTCCCTGGAAAAATGCTAGCTTACAACTGTTCACCATCTTTCAACTGGGAGGCAAACTTAGACCAAGAAACGATTGCAAAATACCAAGTGGAATTAGGGAAAATGGGTTACAAATTCCAATTCGTAACACTTGCTGGATTCCATTCATTAAACCACAGCATGTTCGAATTAGCGCATGATTACAAATCAAACGGTATGGCTGCATACTCTAAACTTCAACAAGCAGAGTTTGCAAATGAAGCAAAAGGTTATACAGCTACGAAACATCAACGTGAAGTTGGAACTGGATACTTTGATGATATTTCGCAAATTGTTTCTGGAGGAACTTCTTCTACAACAGCAATGAAAGGTTCTACAGAAACTGCACAATTTGCTTGATCAGAAAAGTGAATGGGAGGCTGAACGTTAAATGGACCAAACTACTACAAAAAAAATTAATATCGTAGGTAAAGAAGTAGAAGGAAGTACAGAAATTTTAACGCCCGAAGCATTAGATTTCGTGGCTTCCCTACATCACCTTTTTAATGATAGAAGAATAGAATTACTAGCAGCGCGCCAAATACGCCAAGAAAAGCTAGATAATGGCGGAAAGCTAGACTTTTTACCGGAAACAAAGGAGATTCGAGAAGGGGATTGGACAATTGCTCCACTCCCTCAGGACTTACAAGATCGCAGAGTAGAGATTACAGGTCCTGTTAATCGCAAAATGGTTATCAATGCTTTAAATTCTGGCGCTAAAACGTTTATGGCTTGTTTTGAAGATGCCACTTCTCCTACATGGGAGAATATGATTGAAGGGCAAGTCAATATGAAAGATGCTGTAAGAAAAACTATTTCGTTTACGCAACCGGATACAGGTAAAGTGTATAGTTTGAAGGAAGAAACAGCAGTGCTTATCGTTCGACCACGAGGTTTCCACCTTATGGAAAAACATGCACAAATCGATGGGGAACCAATCTCTGGTAGCTTCTTCGACTTCGGACTTTATTTCTTCCATAATGCAAAAGAGGCAATTGCTCGCGGAACCGGTCCTTACTTTTACTTACCAAAGATTGAAAGTCATTTAGAAGCAAGACTTTGGAATGATATTTTCATCTACGCACAGCAGCAATTAGGTATTCCGAATGGAACGATCAAAGCAACAGTTCTAATCGAAACAATCATGGCTGCATTCGAAATGGATGAGATTTTATATGAACTTCGTGATCATTCTTCAGGACTGAACTGCGGACGTTGGGATTATATTTTCAGTTACATCAAACGACTTCGCAATCAGTCACAAGTAATTTTACCTGATCGTGGTCAAGTAACGATGACATCACCATTTATGAAAGCATATTCGCATTTATGCATCCAAACATGTCACCGCAGAAATGCATCTGCAATTGGTGGAATGGCTGCACAAATTCCGATTAAAGGCGATGAAGTAGCAAACGAAGCAGCCTTCGCTAAAGTGAGAGAAGATAAACGCAGAGAGGCAACGGATGGACACGATGGAACATGGGTAGCGCATCCAGGTCTAGTACCTGTCGCTTGGGAGCAATTCCAAGAACATATGCCTACACCAAACCAAATTCATCGTAAACGGGAAGATGTTCACGTAACAGCGGCAGATTTAGTTGAAGTACCTAAGGGGACAATTACTGAAGAGGGACTTCGATTAAATTGCAGCGTAGGGGTTCAATATATAGCATCATGGTTACGTGGAAATGGAGCAGCACCCATCAATAACTTGATGGAAGATGCAGCAACAGCAGAAATTTCCCGTACACAAGTTTGGCAATGGATTCGTCATTCAGAAGGAAAACTAGATGATGGTCGTAATATTACCATTCAACTAGCGGAACAAGTCCTTACAGAAGAACTAGGTAAATTGAAAGCAACATTTGGCAATGAAGGCTACGCAAACGGTCGCTACACAGAAGCAGCTGAGCTATTCCTTTCATTAATAAGTAAAGATGAATTTGTCGAGTTCCTGACATTACCTGGTTACGAAAAAATTAGTTAAGAAAATTCATTATAGGAGGTGATTTACATGATTACAACTACTCAAGATAGAAACCAAAAACATTGTCGTGAGTGCGGATGTGTTATCTCTGAACAAGTAGAATCATCCCTATATGAATGTGAACGATGCATCGGTATGTACGAAGAATAACACAGACGGTAAAGACAATGGAAACCACCACACATATAAAAAGCTCTATCCTTCTTATGAGGGGTAGAGCTTTTTTTCATGAGATAAGAAAGTATATAAAATTCCTGCATGGTAAGTGTCTAGCGCAAGTCGGCTAATATTTTTGACACAGGGATGCAATATATAGAACTATTTTTTATTTGTATAGTTCTGATTTCGTGTAAATGGCTCCGTTACAACTATATGTGCAAGTTCAACTGGTGATTTACCCTCCTCTTCAAAATATATCTTCTCTAAGTCCGGAAAGTTTTCAAAGTAAGAATGAACAATTGTCCCAATAAATATATTTTCTCCAGCACTTCCTTGTACATTATCTAATCCATTCATATTTAAGGTTAGTTCCGTATTATTATTCTCAATACGATAATCAATTAACCCAACCTCGAGTACCATAATTCCCTCGAAAATTTGATGAAATAAATCTTCTGAGAAATCAAAAGTTACCTCGTATGGCTCAATAAACTCTGCATTAGCATCTCCTTTATAGACTACCAATCTTTCAGTGGTGTCAGAAGGCACTTCACTTTCTATTTTTGTTTCATGTCCAACCCATTCATAAGCTATCTGTTGTTTTTGTTCACTTAATTCTTCGGCAGTGGACCAAGCGACTAGTGTGTACGAACCAGCGGGAACAGAGGTTAATTCCGTTTTTAATTCGATTGGAATAACCGTTTCTTCATTTGGTTGTAGTACTTTCTCTGAAAGCATTAGGATAAATACTTTATTACCAGAATAAGTGAATACATTATTTTTATCCTTGTCTATTAGCTGATATTCTACTTCCTGTCCGCTTGGATACGTTAAAGTCGTTGCTTCATCTGTTTCATTTTTAATCGTAAACGTGGCATTGCCATTCTCTTTTAGCTCTAATTTCGTGGTTATACTTTTTACTTCCTGCGATTGTGGATCGCTACCATTAGTAGTGTTTGAATTAGTGGTACCGCAGCTTGCTAGGATCAATATAATAACAATCGAACATATACGCAATATTAGTCTTTTCATTCTAATCACTCCTTTAAATCATTAGACAGTTAAGCGCAAAGAAAGTTACATGCAAACAAAAATCCTTTTTCTTAAGAATTTCTTCATAATTAACCTGATGGAATGTTAAGAAATGAAGGGTACAATTAGAAGTATAAGAACGATGCATGACTCACATTGTGCGGGCCTAGGGGGGAAGAGATGACAGAGTTTACTGTTTTAGTAACAGATGATGACCAAGATATTCGAGATGGTATTGAGATCTATTTGAAAAATGAAGGCTATAACGTCTTGAAAGCAGCGGATGGATTAGAAGCGCTTCGGTTAATAGAAGAACATGAAGTTCACGTGATTTTGTTAGATATTATGATGCCAAAGATGGACGGAATTGCAGCTACATTTAAAATAAGGGAGCAAAAAAATATTCCTATCATTATGCTGAGTGCGAAAGCTGAGGATTCGGATAAAATTCATGGGCTATCGGTTGGAGCAGATGACTATGTGACGAAGCCATTCCATCCAATGGAGTTAATAGCACGTGTGAAGTCACAGTTACGCCGGTATACGAAGCTTGGAACTTATCATGCACAACAAGCTGTGATTGAAATTGACGGACTTAGGATAAACCAAGAAGCAAAAGAACTTACGGTAGATGGAGAAGTTGTAAAGCTAACACCAATAGAGTTTAAAATCACAGAGCTACTCATGACCCATGTAGGTAGAGTGTTTTCAATCAATGAAATTTACGAACGTGTTTGGAATGAACCAGCTTACAATGCAGAAAACATAGTCGCGGTACATATCCGTAAAATTCGAGAGAAAATCGAAACAAATCCAAAAAATCCAAGATATTTAAAGGTGGTGTGGGGTGTTGGGTACAAAATCGACAAGTAAAGTAAACTTACTTTTGTCCATTTTTGCTATTGTATGTGGCGTTTTATGTTTAACCTACTGTGCAGTCAACATCTTACCTTCTATTGAAAATAATAAAAGTTTTATGCAAATCATTCGAATCATGAAAGGGGGGTTAGCGGGATGAAACATCCAGTAAGTAAAAATATTTTGCTAAGTGTTTTAGCGGTAATTACGATGTTCTCACTGTTTACTTTAATTGAAGAGGGACATAATTTTATCGGAACGAGTTATTTTGATAGCGAAAGTTTTACAAATGAATTAAGTGACTTTGAGTCTTCTATTGTTCCATTAGTTTTAGCTACTCCGGATAAAGAAGAAGTAAAGAAAAATATTACGGTGACAGCCGATGAGATGGAGGAATATCGCAATCGGAACGGAAGCTTAGAAAGTCAATTAGAGTCGATTCAACAACAGTACGCAAGTCCAACAGGTGAAGTCACAACAGTAACAGAAGAAGCAACTACAACAACAGAAACTGCAACTGCAACAGAAACAACAAATGAACCATTTATTACAGAACGTGATAAAAAAATGGAAGACATTACGAAAAATTTCACAGATGATAGTTATATAGAACAAAAGATTCGACTAGAAAAAGAAGCACAAGTTGATGCCTATTATCAATCAATCGAAAGAGTAAAAAATGATTTCTTGATTGAAAATGATAACATTAACTATGACTTTAAAAATGTTGAAACAGGAGAGCGATTTACAAATGGCGATATTGAGTCAAACAATTCATTTAGTAAGGAATACTCAAGTAACCATGGTTATTTAAAAGAAAGAACTACTTATGAAAATGTAGAGGAATTATGGAATGTCCAAGAACTAGTGGGAAATCAACTTGCCCAATTTGAAGGAACTGTTGCTATTCCAGAGGCTAGTATTTTAAGTGGAAACAGAGCTTATTCATATAATTACTTTATAACAAATCAGCGGATCTTTTATGGAGCACTTTTAGCCGGTGTATTAGCTGCCATCGCATTCGTTTTGTTGTGGAGAAAGAATGGTGAGAAATTTAGATATGATAAAGCCGAGGAAAAGTATTTTACATTTCCGATCGATGTAAGAATCGCGTTGTTTTTCATTAGTATATTTGTAGCTATCTCGGCTACGAAAGAATTAATTGGATTTATTTTTTATTACAAAGGGTACGATCTCAATATCATTACAATTATTGTGGCCGTCCTTTTTACAGCGTTGGCATTATATCAATGGAAATGGATACGAACTAGTATTGGTAGTGCTGATTGGAAACAGAGCCTAATGTATGGCTGGTTAAAATCTTTAGAAGGATTTTTCTTGAAGCGTTCAATTGGCGTTCAAACGTTAATTTTACTAATTGTTGTGTTCTTTTGGGGTTTTGGTACGATGATGTTTTTCTGGCAACCGGCTGTTATAATCGTTTGGATTCCAGCGACTTTATTGATAGGTATTCCAGTGCTCATTGTTCTATTAAAGAGAATGGCGTACTTGAACCGAGTGATGGTGAAAACGGAGGAAATGGCTAAAGGCGTTATTGGCAATAAAATCGAAGAAAAAGGAAAGTCGCCAATTGCCGAACATGCAGCTAGTTTAAATCAGCTTCGCGATCGAATAAAATCGTCTCATTCTGAACAAGCAAAAAGCGAGCGTCTTAAAACAGAGTTAATTACCAATGTCAGCCACGATCTACGAACACCTTTAACATCCATTATTACGTATACAGATTTGTTGAAAAATCCAAATATTACAGATGAAGAACGGGCATCCTATATTGCAATTTTGGATAAAAAATCGATGCGTTTGAAAACATTAATAGAGGATCTTTTTGAAGTATCTAAAATGGCTACGGGCAATATTGAACTAGACAAGCGAAAAGTGGATTTAACTCAATTATTGCAACAAGCAATCGCGGAGCATCAGGAAGATATCGATAAATCAGGATTAGAATACCGCGTAACAATTGGTACAAAACCGATCATGTCCTATGTAGACGGTCAAAAATGGTGGAGAGTGCTCGACAACTTAATCATTAATACATTGAAATATGCACTACCAAATACGCGAGTGTATATTAACTTGGATCAAGTTGACGGGGAAGCGGTATTCGTCATCAAGAATATAGCTAAGTATGAATTAGGCAATGATATCAATGAATTAACGGAGAGGTTCAAACGAGCTGACACATCTCGCCATACAGATGGTTCAGGTCTAGGTCTTGCGATAGCGCAATCTATTGTGGATTTACACGGAGGCAGCCTACGAATGGAAGTAGACGGAGATTTGTTTAAAGTCATTGTGAAAATAGCGGCAATTTAAAGTGAGCGAGGAATCCTGAAGTGGGATTTCTCGTTTTCTTTGTTATACTATATAGCAAAGGGAGTTGAGCATAATGGAAACATTAAAACAATTAAATTTTGCACGTATTTCTTTACTAGGAAAGATTAAAAAAAGTACAGAAGCAACTTTGGATGTAAAACCAGCCGGATTTAGTAATACGCTTCGTTGGAATATTGGTCATGTATACGCATCAATGGAAGGACTGACAAAAAGAGCAGTTCCTACATATGAGATTGTGAATCCACAATGGTTCCCACTATTCCTTAGTGGGACTAGCCCAGATAACTGGGAAGTTGAGCCTCCAACATTGGAAGAGTTAATCCAAGCATTAGAGGAACAACCTGTACGAATTACAGCGGTACTAGAAAACAATTTACAAAATTCGGTACCCGAGCCAATGATCATTGGTGGGGTTCACCAAATGGATACTGTAGAAGCTCTTGCACAGTTCATTACTTGGCACGAAGGTATTCATACAGGAGTCATTGATGCAATGAATCGCATAACAGCAGAGTAAAAATGTATCATGCAAAAAGGACAATCCTAGGATTGTCCTTTTTGTTTGGGGAAATATGGCTTAACGAGACAAAACAACTCGTGAAGACGACAATCCTACTAATGAACGGCACAAAACCAGCCATGAACACAACAAAACACAAAAAAAGAGGATAGCCCATTCAAAAGAATGATCCCCTTTTCTTCAATACTTCCATTTCACTTACCAAATAATCCAATTTACTCTGTATGTCGGAAAGTTGCTCATCTTGTTTTATACTTGACTTTTTCTCATCTTCTTTTGCCTGAGTTAATTCCGACAGTACGATGCCCTCGCCAATCGTGGAAACAATGTATCCAATTGTAAGAATGACAGAGCCAAGAAACTCAATGGTCTCGCCAAAGTGAGGTGGTAGATCGTTTTTTGGATCTTCAGGTATCATCTATACAAACATCCTTTGCTCCATCTTTTTTAGTAGCATATGTTGGAAAGCTTCTATAGGTTATTTTTTGGATGGAACTAGGTCATGTTCAAATGCGTAGATGACTGCTTGCGTTCGATCACTCACTTCGAGTTTTGAAAGGATATTGCTGACATGTGTTTTTGCTGTTTTTAGTGCAATAAACAGGGTATCTGCGATGTCTTGATTGGTTTTACCCTCTGCCATGAGGAGTAATACTTCTCGTTCCCGTTCTGTTAAGTCTTCGTGTAAATCACGTGAAGCCCCTTGACGCATGCGTTTCATCATTTTATTCGTAACTTCAGGTTCCAAAACAGCACTGCCAGTCAATGTTTTTCGAATGGAATCAGCGATATGTGAGGCTTTCGACGTTTTCAATAAATAACTAATAGCTCCAGCTTCGAGAGCAGGATACACCTTGTCGTCGTCTATAAAACTTGTCACAATCATCACTTTTGCTTCAGGCCATTTTTGGATGATTTCGTGAGTAGCCTCGGCTCCGTTCATAATCGGCATGACCATATCCATTAAAATAATATCTGGCTTATGTTCGAGTGCTAGGTCTACCGCTTCTTGCCCATTTGTTGCCTCAGCTACCACATTCATGTCAGGCTGTGCTTGTAAATATGCAGACACACCAATGCGTACCATCTCATGATCATCCGCTAATAATATTCGTATCATTTTCTGGCTCACCTTCCTTTATCAACTCTGCGTTTTTCTCTATCGGTAGTTTCACTTCAACAATAGTTCCTTGAGAAGGGACAGAAACAACTTTACAAGTAGCTCCAATTTCGACTGCTCGTTCCTTCACATTTTGAAGGCCGTAAGAACCGTTTTTACCTTCTGTCATCTCAAACCCGACTCCATTATCTTGCACACGGAAGATAGCTAAATCGTCCCGTTCAACAAACAAAATATCGACTTCCGTTGCTTTTGCATGACGCAGTGTATTGGATAAGGTTTCTTGTGCGATTCGGAATAAATGATCTTCCGCCCCTTTTGATAACTGAACATCTTCTAATCGATAACGAATTGTAAATAATACTTTTTCTTGAAGTTCTGTAAGCAATTCCTCTAGGCCTTCTCTTAGTGTCTTGTTATGAAGAGCTGCAGGACGAAGATGGAGCAGTAAGGCACGCATTTCTAGTTGCGCTTGTTGAACAATTTTCTCGGTTTGGAGTAGCGTTTTCGGAGCTTCACCTTGCTGAGCTTCTTCAATTTCAACCATTGCGGAAAGTAACATGGACGCGGCAAATAATTGTTGTGAAACTGAGTCATGCAGCTCTCTTGCCAGGCGTTGACGTTCTTGCACGATTCGTTCTTGTATTAATTTATCTTGATCTTCTGCTTTTTGATTGGTGATGCGCTGCAATGTTTTTCGCTGCGTTAGAATGAGCTGCTCGAGTTGACTTGTCGTTACATGCAGTCGTTTCGAATATGCCTGCTTTTTATTAACAGGAACAAATGTCTCTGCTTCTAATAATGGTCTTAACCCTTTTTCTATCTTCTTTTCCTGGTCCCTGACTTTCTGAAGCGTATTCAATGAAAAACTAAAACTTATAAATGCTAAAACAATGATGATCCACGCACCAAAAGGAATTTCTGCATACGTCATTTCTAGTAAAGTCCACCAAGCATCCTCGTTTGGAAAGCCCCAAAGTGCATACAACAGAAGTGCTACGAGTGCCAATAAGATGATGAAAATCGAAATTCCTTGCCCTAGAAGTATCTTCACTTTCTAATCACCTCGATATCCCCAATCCAAGTGGACACGGTAATTACAAGCTCAGAAGCATAGGTCACACCATCTAAATAACTGTCTTTCAACAAAACCGACTGGTTCCATAATCGCTGGGCACCGTGTCCGAAAATATTCGCTTCCCCAATAATCGTCGCATAATGAAGGCGAACCGGAATCTCATACGGTACATAGATTGTTACCTTCCCAAGAGACTGACGAATGGAAATCAATGAAGTACCCTTCGGTAAAACAGTTTCCGTCACATCAATCACGTGATCACCATAAAAACTTTGCACATGAACATCCTGCCATTCATATGCGTGAAAAGGAGTCGTTTGCGCGGAAAATAACTTGTTTTGAATAATACTATTTGGGCTTTCTTCATACGTAGTATTAAATGGTCGAATAACTTGTGTGATTGGTTCATTTTTCCATAACTTATAAAGGACATATAACATAATCGTGAGTAACAATAACCGCAGACTCCACATCGAAAAAATAGCGATTATGAGGAATACAAACCCCGTCCAAAACCAAAAACGAGATTGTTTACGTAAGCTAAAGTAAATCATCCCAATGCCAAGAAGGACTAATACAATATTGCCATTTCCAAAAATGGTCGCCTCGATGAACATAAGCACAGCAAAACAAAGAAAAATAAAAGCCAACTTGTTTGTCTGGTTTTCTTTCATATTAAGTAATCCTCCTTCTTCACACTAGGAAAAGCGGCAGACGCCGTAAAGCTGCGACAAGTGAGTTGGATCTTGCGCGAAACAGGATTGACCTTGCGAATACCGGGTCCAATCTTGCGAATACCATCATCGAGCTTGCGTAAAACACACCTGAACTTGCGAGAAACCCAAAATCCACGAATTATCCAAGTGATCTTGCGCGAAACAGGATTGACCTTGCGAATACCGGGTCCAATCTTGCGAATACCACCATTGATCTTGCGTAAAACACACCTGAACTTGCGAGAAACCCAAACTCCGCGAATTATCCAAGCAATCTTGCGCGAAACAGGATTGACCTTGCGAATACCGGGTTCAATCTTGCGAATACCATAATCGAGCTTGCGTAAAACACACCCGAACTTGCGAATAAGCCAAAATCCATCCTCATCCATAAAAGTAAGAGAAGACTAAGTGTCTTCTCTTACGTAGCTATCTTTAGTTTACACAATTTCTGCCTTTGGTTGTTCATTTTTTTCTAACATTGCCAAACGTTGTTCCATAGATGTTACTTCATGTTCTTTTTCAATCTTTTGTCCGAGACGATCGATGTAGTTTTCCATTTCTTGAAATGTGCCGAAGTTTTTATCTTTTTGTTCGGGTTGCAACATGCGATCCATTTGATGATGTGCTCTTGTTACGTTTTCTTTGCCCATCAATTGTAATTGGCGTACTTTCATGTCTTTTACTTTATGTTTCATTTCTTCAAATTTGCGTTCTAATCCGACTAGCTCTTCTGTTGTTTGGATAATGCTCGCAGTTAAGACGTTGGCTCTTTCTGAATATGCATTTACTTCTGCTTGGGCATATGCGATTAAATCTTGTTCGCCACTAGCATTTGCAAGTTCTAATTGATTGTTTCGTTTTTCCATCATTTGATGTGTAGTTTCAAGTTCTTTTTCAAGCTCTTGTTTTAGCTTTCCTTGGCGTTCTAACCATTTACCTGTTTGTTCTGTTTGTTTTTCAGCTTCGCGAATGTATTGGTTTAACATTGTGATTGGATTTTTTTCTTCTTTTTTATCAAATAATTTGTTTAAATCTGCTTCAATTGAGTATTTTAAACGTCTTAATAATGATGTCATGTTTTTTCCTCCTTATTTGTATAACTCATTCCATTGTTTTTCAAAATTTACGAATGGATCATCTGAAACTACTTTAGCCGATGAAAAGCTAATGTTTTCATTTTTCCATCTTTTCACAACGTAGTAAACGCCGATAATAGCGATGATTCCGATAAATCCTGGAACATTAGCTACAGCAGAGAATAAACCGAAAATACCAACGATTGCCCAGAAAACTTTTAGGAAAGTCGAGTGGCTCTTCAAATAGAAGTGTGCCCCTGCGAATACGATTAAACCTGAAACTGCAAGTCCTAAGAGAGAACCTAAGTTAGCAACTGCAACAATTCCAGCGATAAAGCCAAGTACTAATAAACCAAATTTTTTCATGTGATTGTTCCTCCTCTCGTTTGTATATATAGCTTATCAATTTTATAAAAAAATCCAAACGGGCTTAAACATGATTTTCATCTCGGTCTAGAGACTTAGGAGTACTAGGTCAAAATCTGTTATACTAATAAAAAAATCTGTTTACTGGAGATCTCAAAATGAAAAGACTAGGTGCACTTGTGATCGCTATCCTACTTTACACAGCAATTGTCTTTTACTTTGGTTGGAGTGTTTTCACATGGTTTACAAATATGGTGCAAGTGAATCCGTGGATTTTCGGTGTTGTGTGGGCATTGTTTGCGACTGCACTAATTATTGGCAGAATTGATCACCGTCTGCGGTTATTTCAGGTAGTTGGAGCATACTGGATGATTGTCATGCAGTACGGGGTAATCCTATTTCCGATGTTTACCATTTTAATATGGGTTTTTCCAAACCAGGTAACACTAATTGGGTGGGTCATTTTTAGCTTATTTGTTTTAATTATATTAACAGGTACATATTATGCGTATACACCAGTTGTGCGCGAGCTGTCGATTACCATGCCGAAAAAGGATTCTAAATTGAATGAATTAAAGATAGTAGTTGCTTCTGATTTCCATCTTGGTTTATTATCCAATAAGACGCATTTAAAACGTTTCGTGAAACTGTCCAATATAGCGCAGCCAGATCTTGTTCTTTTAGTAGGAGATTTAGTTGATGATGATCCCATCTGGTTTGTGAAAAAAGGGATGTCAGAGGTGATGAAACAACTTACTTCTACGTATGGTGTATATGGAGTCCTTGGAAATCATGAATACTACGGCAAAAAAATACCGCTATTAATAGAAGAAATGAGTATGTCTGGGGTGCGAATGCTCATAGACGAAACTATTCTTGTTAAGGATTCGTTCTATTTGACAGGCCGGGAAGATTTGACGAATAAAAAAAGAAAACAAGTATCGGATCTTGCACCAGGGAATAATGATTTTCCATGGTTTGTAATGGATCATACCCCTTCGAATTTGTTAATTCCTGAAAAAGAAGGAGTGGATTTTCACGTTTCTGGTCATACGCACAGAGGACAAATGTGGCCGAATCATCTTTTCACAAGGAAGTTATTTGAACTAGATTATGGGTATAAAAGAAAAGGAAGCTTACATGCCATTGTATCTTCTGGATTTGGATTTTGGGGTCCGCCGATTCGTTTAGGAAGTCAATCAGAATTATGGGTAGTAAACATTAAGTTAGGGGACGTGGAAGTATAATGGAAGCTTGGGTTTCGGACTGGATGAGCCAGTTTGGTTATTTTGGTGTTTTTTTATTGATATTATTAGAGAATATTTTTCCCCCAATTCCTTCTGAGGTTATTTTAACGCTTGGAGGATTCATGACGACTACGACAACTATGACGAAGTTTGGTGTGATTATTGCTTCCACTTTAGGATCTGTCATTGGAGCAGCAATTTTATACGGAATCGGAACATTATTGGATGTAGAGCGTTTGGAAAAGATTGTTGGAAAGTATGGAAAGTATTTACGATTAACGATCAAGGATGTTCATAAGGCGGATGCATGGTTTGATAAATACGGTGTTTGGGCTGTATTTTTCGGTAGGCTTGTGCCGCTAGTAAGAAGCTTGATCTCGATTCCTGCAGGGATGTCGAACATGAAGTTTGGATTATTCCTATTGTTTACAACGCTTGGAACATTAATATGGAACACGGTGTTAGTGTCGGTTGGAGCAGCAGTAGGCGATAATTGGAGTGAAATAGTAGGGTATATGGATATATATTCCAACGTGGTATATGTTATCATAGCAATAATTGGTATTGCATTTCTGGTTTGGTATTTTAAAAAACGTGACTAAGGAGATTTTATGGAATTATTAGAATTATTAAAAGCACTTATATTAGGTTTTGTAGAAGGTATGACTGAGTTTGCTCCTGTTTCTTCCACGGGGCATATGATTATTGTCGATGATATGTGGTTGAAAACGGAAGAGTTTTTAGGAATGTATTCAGCAAATACATTTAAAATAGTTGTCCAAATGGGTTCTATTTTAGCTGTAGTTGTGGTTATGTGGAAACGATTATTTAGTTTAGTAGGATTATATAAAATAGAAAGTGAACAATCGAGTAAGCAGTTCAATTTGCTACATGTAATAGTTGGAATGCTTCCAGCGGTTATTTTAGGATTTGCTTTCAAAGACTTTATTGATGATCATTTGTTTGGAGTGGAAACAGTTATTTATAGCCTTGTAGCAGGTTCTATATTAATGATTTTTGCGGATAAGTTCGGACCGAAAAAACCTTCAGTTGTAAGTTTGGACCAAATTACGTATGCAAAAGCATTTAAAGTAGGACTTGTGCAGTGTCTATCATTGTGGCCTGGTTTCTCTCGTTCCGGTGCTACCATTTCAGGAGGAGTCTTGTTTGGGATGAGTCATAAAACAGCTGCAGATTTCACGTTTATAATGGCTGTACCGATCATGGCAGGAGCAAGTCTAGTATCTGTTATGAAAAACTGGGAACATATTAATATGGATCATATAAGTTTTTATGTAGTAGGATTTATTAGTGCATTCGTATTTGCACTTATCTCCATTAAATTCTTCTTAAAATTAATATCACGCGTTAAGTTAATGCCGTTTGCAATTTATCGTCTCGTGTTAGCAGCAGTATTAGCGATTATCATATTCTTGTAAGTAATTAAAGAGGCAGACATCCTTGGATTTCTGCCTTTTATCGTTTTTAAGGGGTGTATTCGTCATGAAAATTTACTCATTAAGTGGACCAAGTGGAACAGGAAAGAGTACAATTGCACTTCAATTTGCTCATCAGCATCACATTCCTGCAATTATTGATGATGGTTTATTGATAATAGAAGGAGGAAAAGTTGCGGGGATATCCGCAAAATTCGAAAAAAACAGCATTACGGCCGTGAGACGCGCCATTTTTTCAGATGAGCAACATAAAGCTGAGGTACAAAATGCTATTCAGAAAAACAAAATAGAGTCTCTATTAATCATTGGCACATCCGATAAAATGACCAAAAAAATAGCAGAGAGATTAGAACTTGGCGACATACAGCATTTTTCATATGTTCAAGATGTGCGAACTCCTAGGGAAATAAATATTGCTCGTTTCATCCGAGAAACACAAGGTAAACACGTGATGCCCATTCCATATAAACAAGTCCAACAAAATTTTTTTCGGAAATTAGTACATAGAGGACTAGATATTTTTTCGAATAAAAAAGAAAAAATCGGAGAAACAACGATTGTTCGACCTGATTTCCAACAAGGAACTATCCAAATTGCTAAATCAGTTTACATGGATATTATCGAGCATGTTTGCAGTAAGATGGACAAAATTATAGGGGTAAATGCGGTGCAATTTCAAATGGATTTTTTACCAATTGCGACGTTAAAAGTGACCATTGCAGCACCAGTGAATTATAATGTAATGGAAAAAATGGAAGAAGCGCAAAAAGAAATTCAACGCCAATTTGTTTGTCACTTTGGCATAGAACTGGACCAGATAAATCTGCATGTTCAAGGCATTCAAATGGAAAAAGTAAAATAGACTGTTCCCTCCTATAATATGAAAACAGTCTATTAAACTTAGTTTGTTTTACGGCTGAATTGAGGAAGACGTTTTTCTACAAATGCTGTAACCCCTTCTGGGAAGTCGTTTTTATCCACAAAAGGAGTCGAGCTTGGCCATAGACTTGGTGCACTATCTATACATTCTTGAACAGAACTTTTCACAGCGAGAAGGGAAGCAGGAGACATGGATGCCACCAGTTTTCCCATTCGAATAGAGTATTTGACCAAATCTTTTTCTTCTACTAAGTAGTTCAACATGCCGACTTTATAGGCCTTCTCTGCTTTATATATGCGACCAGTGTATACCAAATCTTTTGTCTTACTTGGGCCGATTAAGCTGACAAGACGTTGTGCAAATTTATTATTGATTGTAATTCCTAATTTTCCAACTGGAATCCCCATTTTAGCCTTTTCAGAGCCGATACGAATATCGCATGCTAACGCAAGTTCTAGTCCTGCACCCATTGCTGGACCATTAATGACACCGATTGTAGGAATAGGTAGTAGTTCGATTATAGAAATTGTTTTTTCCATATGTATAAAAGCTTCTTCCGCTTGCTCTAAAGAAATGGTATGGAATTCTTTCAAATCAGAACCTGCTGTAAAATTTTCTCCTGAACCGCGTAGTATTAATACTTTATTCTTGGGATTATCTAATACGTTGACTGCAATCTTTGCTAATTGATCCCACATGTTTGCAGTTAAAGCATTTTTCGCTTGAGGACGGTGGATTGTAATTATTGCAAGCCCGGCCGTTTCTTGATAAATAATTTTAGCATCTTCTGCGTCCATTCTTGTAGTTTTTATTTGCATGGTGCTTGAAGTCCTCCTTCTATAATTTCTACATTTATTATATAACAGAAAACAGAAAATAGATTAGAAATATGGTATAAGTAAAATTTCCTGTACAAGTCCAAACACAATATGTTAGATTATATAGATGAAGTAAACACAATATATAGTATGTTAACGATGATTAGGTACCTTTATGGTTTAAAAGGGAATTCGGTATATGCCGAAGCTGTCCCCGCAACTGTAAGTGTGGACGACTGTTGAAAAAGCCACTGCGAGCAATCGTGGGAAGGCCAACAGGAGGATGAAACACGAGCCAGTAGACCTGCCTCTTTATCGATAAGCACACTTTCTTCGGGGGTTGAGAGGTGGGAGCGAAGGCCTCTTTATCTTTAATTTTAGATGCGTCTTTTTGTTTCCTACTTTTAATTTTGAGCGATGGCTCAGCCGAAGATGGCTGGGACATCGCTTTTTTGTCGTTTATTAGAGAAAATAAAATAACATTAAATTTCAAGGAGGAAAATACATGACATCCATTACATACACATCCAAACAAGAGGTCTTACATAATTTAATCAACGAATTCGGTGAAGAAAAAATAGCACCTCTTATCAAATCACATGAAAGATGGACAAAGAAATATCCAGCAGGGACAACTTCCGCTTGGTCAAAATCGATGTCATTAGATGCATTAAGCTTTTTAGATGAAGATGAAACTTACTGGACCTTTGTTGCAGCGCGTATACATCTTGCAGACGTCTATGAAAAAGTAGCAATGCTCAGAAAAACGACAGCTGACAAAGTTTATAGTAAATTTGCGAGCAATGTACAACAACTAGTGGAAAAAGGTCTTTACGACAAACGCCTTGCGGAAGCGTATTCTACACAAGAACTACAGCAGTTAGCGGAAATGATCGTACCAGAACGCGACTTTTTATTCACTTATATTGGGGTAAAAACATTACTCGATCGTTATGTAGCAAAAGACTTTGATAAATCCATTGTCGAACTGCCTCAAGAACGTTGGTTAATCATTGCGATGACGTTAATGAAAGACGAAAAAGAAAAACGCATTGAAAAAATTAAAGAATCTTACTGGGCAATGAGCAATCTCTATATGACTGTTGCAACGCCTACTTTATCCAATGCAGGAAAGCCTCATGGACAATTGTCTAGCTGCTTCATCGACACAGTAGATGATAGCCTACAAGGAATTTACGATAGCAATACTGACACTGCGACACTTTCAAAATTCGGTGGTGGAATTGGTGTATACATGGGGAAAGTTCGTAGTCGTGGTTCTTCCATTCGTGGATTTGTAGGGGCTTCAAGTGGAGTCCTGCCTTGGATTAAGCAATTAAATAATACTGCAGTAAGTGTTGATCAATTGGGTCAGCGCCAAGGGGCGGTAGCTGTTTATCTAGATGTATGGCACAAAGATATTTTCACATTTTTAGACTTACGCTTAAATAACGGAGATGAGCGTCTTCGTGCACATGATATCTTTACTGGCGTGTGTTTACCTGATTTATTCATGGAGAAAGTAGAGGCTCGAGAAGAATGGCATTTATTTGATCCACATGAAGTTCGTCAATTGAAAGGGTATTCGTTAGAAGACTTTTATGATGAAGAACGGGGAGAAGGTTCATTCCGGGAAAAATATGAGGAATGTGTGAACGATGCTCGCTTGTCTCGTGAAACGGTTCAAGCCATTGATCTGATGAAACGAATTATGCGTTCACAGCTAGAAACAGGCGTACCATATATGTTTTATCGTGACGAAGTAAATCGTAGCAATCCAAACAAGCACGCAGGTATGGTATACAGCAGTAATTTATGTACGGAAATATTCCAAAATCAAAGCGCGACAACGTTTGAATCGATTCAATTAGAAGATGATGTGATTGTAACTCGCCGTAAAGCGGGAGATTTCGTTGTATGTAATCTGTCTTCGATAAACCTTGGACGCGCAGTTCCAGCAGATGTTTTGGAGCGTCTTATCAAGATTCAAGTACGTATGCTTGATAACGTTATTGACTTAAATATGATTCCTGTTCCACAAGCGGAGCGCACAAACGCAAGATACCGTGGTATTGGCCTTGGAACTTTTGGGTGGCATCATTTACTGGCTCTTAATAGTATCCGCTGGGAATCGGATGAAGCAGTAGATTTTGCGGATACATTATATGAAAAAGTAGCATTTTTAACGATTCAGGCCTCTCTAGAATTAGCGAAAGAAAAAGGTGCATATCCTTTATTTGAAGGATCTGATTGGCAAACAGGAGCGTATTTTGACAGACGCCAATACGAGAGTGAAGCTTGGAACGAACTGCGCAGTCAAGTAGCAGAAAGTGGTATTCGAAACGGTTATTTAATGGCAGTTGCACCTAATTCATCTACTTCGATTTTAGCAGGAAGTACGGCAAGTATCGATCCGATTTTCCAAAAATTCTATTCGGAAGAGAAGAAGGATTACAAAATTCCAGTAACTGTACCAGATCTAAATTCTGAAACAACCTGGTTTTATAAGTCCGCTTATTTTATCGACCAGCATTGGACGTTAAAACAAAATGCAGCACGTCAACGCCATATCGACCAAGGGGTTTCGTTGAATTTATATGTGCAAAATACGATTAAAGCAAAAGACTTACTCGCGATCCATTTAGACGCTTGGAACAGTGGATTGAAAACAACCTATTATGTCCGTTCAACTTCGGTTGAATTAGTAGACTGTGATTCTTGTTCTAGCTAAGGAGGAAATGAAATGATTTTAGAAAAAAGAAAATTAATGGATAAAGATGCCCCAAACCGTTCTACAGGAATTGTTAATGGGCAAAGTTCGAATGTATTAAACTGGGATGATGTTCGATTTAACTGGGCTTACCCTAAATATAAAAAAATGCTCGGTAACTTTTGGACACCTTTTGAGATCAATATGAGCAATGATATTAAGCAATTCCCTACTTTATCGAATGAAGAACGAGAAGCATTCTTGAAAATCATTGGATTACTTGCTTTATTAGACAGTGTCCAAACAGATTTTGCTGGGAAAGTAGCTGACTATTTAACAGATTCAAGTTTGAATGCATTGATGATCATTTTGGCGCAGCAAGAAGTAATTCATAATCACTCTTACTCATATATTTTGTCTAGTTTAGTATCGAGAGATGAACAGGACCATGTATTTGATTTTTGGAGAACGGAACCGGTTTTGCAAAAGCGAAATGATTTTGTGTTGAAAGGTTATGAAGCATTTGCAGAGCAACCAGATGTAGATAGTATGCTACGTTCGATTGTTTATGACGTAATATTAGAAGGTTTATTTTTCTATTCTGGATTCTCGTTCTTTTACCATCTTGCAAGACATCAAAAAATGGTCGGAACAAGTACGATGATTAACTATATTAATCGTGATGAGCAACTGCACGTTGATTTATTCGTAAAAATATACAAAGAATTGCTAGCAGAATATCCAGAATACGATACACCAGAACGTGCTCATGAAGTGGAAGAGATCTTCCGTGAGGCTGCACAACTCGAAGTAGACTGGGCACGAGAAGTAATCGGTGAGAAAATAGACGGACTAGACGTGGAAGATGTAGAAGCCTATATATACTTCTACGCAAATGTGCGCTGCAACCAACTAGGCTATGACAAACCATTCCCAGAATACCGTAAAAATCCATTGAAATGGATCAAAGCCTACGAAGAAGTGGATCTTGGTAAAACAGACTTCTTTGAACAAAAGTCTCGCCAATATGTAAAAGTGAATGTACAGGATAATGGGTTTGATGATTTGTAATTTGAGCTTGATTGGACGTAAATTTTGTCTATCCGGTCCGAAATTCATTTATACGGTCACAAATTTATCCATCCGGTCAGAAACTCCATACAACATAAGAAGGTATCCGCCGAGTAATGGCGGATACCTTTATTCTGACTTATTTCCCGGGAAATCGACAAATTAATTTAAAAAAGTTAAGTTTCAAAAATAAATTTCACACTATAAAGTATATTTGAATAGGGTATTTAATAATACCAAAACTAAGCATTCTAAGTACCTTTCTCAAGGTTTTGCAATATTCACAACTATTTAAACTCGCCGATTAGTCAAATAATTCAATTTGCAATAGGTCATTAAGTCTAGTAACATAGGAACTTATAAATTAGATGTTCCAAAAAATGAGGTTTATAGATTTATATTTGGACGTTTATTTCTTAAAATTCAGGGTATTTGTTAAGTTGTATCATTAAAAGGGGAACGAACTAATCGTCTAATTAAAAAAGATAAAAGGGGTAATGAACTTATGAAAAAGATTATATTATTTGTGTCATTGTGTACTATTTTAGTACTTGCTGCATGTAGTAGTAAGGAAAGCGCAGACAGTATTGAAGTAATAAAATTTGCTGATGCAGGATGGGATAGTATTCGAGTCCATAATAGCATCGCGCAGTTAATTGTTGAAGAAGGTTATGGATATGAAACAGAAGTGACCAGTGGTACTAGTGCAGCAACGATGCAAGCGCTTGAGCAAGGAGACATTAATGTCTACATGGAAGTTTGGACAGATAATGTGAAAGAGATTTATGAAGCAGCAATTGAAAGTGGAAATATTACAAATATAGCAACTAATTTTAATGATAATTCACAAGGACTATATGTTCCAACTTACGTTATTGAAGGGGATGCTGCAAGAGGAATCGAACCAGTAGCTCCAGATTTAAAAACTGTGGAAGACTTAGCGAAGTATCCAGAGCTTTTCCAAGATCCTGAAGATGATAGCAAGGGCCGAATTATTGGAGCACCATCTAGTTGGGTAGTAAGTGAAGACTTGGAAACGAAAATTGAAACATATGGACTTGATGAGCAGTTTAACTATTTATCACCGGGGTCCGATTCAGCAATTGTTGCTGATTTAGCCGGAGCGTATAAAAAAGGTGAGCCGTGGGTGGGATACTATTGGTCTCCAACATGGGTTACAGCGAGTTATGATTTAACGTTACTAGAAGATATACCCTATGATAAAGCAATTTGGGAAGAGTCGAAGGGAACAGAATTCCCTCCGAATGATGTTGTAATTGCAGTTCATAAAGATTTACCTTCACAAGCAAAAGATGTAGTGGATTTTTTAAGTAAATATGAATCAAGTAATGATGCAACAGAAGAAATTCTTAAGTATATGAATGAAAATGAAGTTGAACCAGAAGAAGCTGCTAAGTGGTGGATAACAGAGAATGAAGACATTTGGACAACGTGGGTGTCAGAAGAAGTAGCTAAAAAAGTAAAAGCTACTTTATAATAACTGTCTATAAAATTTAAATTCAACCAAAGAAATGAGAGGTGAATGCGACTGTTTTGTACGATGCAGTCCAATATATATGTATGAATTCCCTGATGTACGAATACCTATTGGAGATGTTGTTGAAAAGTTTACCGATTTTTTAGCTATAAATTTTGAGGCATTCTTTGATTTTATTTTTATAATTGCATCTGGAATGATTAAGGGCCTTGAAGCAGGGCTCCTTGCTATTCCGTGGTGGATATTAATGATTATTATTTTCCTGTTAGGTTGGTATTTTACTAATATGTACGGAGGGCTTCTATTTTCCTTTTTTATATTCCTTATAGGTACTTTTGATTTGTGGCCTGAAACGATGACTACGATTTCGATTGTACTAATCTCCGTTGTTCTCTCTCTAGTTATTGGGATTCCATTAGGTATTTTGTCGGCGTTTAGTAAAACGATGTCATCCATTACGCGACCGATTCTAGATGCGATGCAAACTATGCCAAGTTTTGTTTATTTAATTCCAGTAATTTTCTTCTTTCCTTTAGGGAATGTACCGGCAGTAATTGCTACGATTATTTATGCAGTACCACCAGTAATTCGCTTAACAGAATTGGGAATACGTAATGTAGATGAAGAAGTAGTTGAATCTGCACAATCATTTGGATCTTCCACAACTCAAATGCTCGTGAAAGTTCAATTACCTCAAGCATTACCAACTATTATGGCTGGTATTAACCAAACAACTATGATGGCGCTTGCTATGGCAGTTGTAGGTTCGATGGTTGGTGCGCAAGGTCTCGGAGAACGAGTGCTTTATGCGATTAACCGTATTGATATTTCTCTTGGGTTTGAAGCGGGAATTAGTATTGTTTTTATAGCAATTATTATTGACCGTATTACTGGCGGAATTGCGAAGCGTCTTCAGAAACATAGGAGGAATGCTGCATGACAGTAAAACTAAAAATCGAAAATGTATCTAAAATTTTTGGGCCAAGACCTAAAAAGATTATTCCTATGATTGAAAAAGGCATATCGAAAGAAGAAATTCTTGCTAAGACGGGCCATACAGTAGGTGTATATAACGCTTCGATGGAAATCATGGAAGGTGAAACATTTGTTATTATGGGACTTTCCGGAAGTGGAAAATCTACATTAATACGCTGTTTAAATTTATTGAATCGACCAACATCAGGAGCAATTTATGTAGATGGAGAAAATGTGGCTGGGTATAATAAAACTCAGTTAAAATATTATCGTCAGAAAAAAATTGCGATGGTTTTTCAACATTTTGGCTTATTTAGTCATAGAACAGTGCTGGAGAACATCGAATATGGTCTTGAAGTAAGAGGTATGTCGAAAGTAGAGCGTCAGAAAATTGCACAAAAGCATATCGAAACTGTTGGTTTAAAAGGGTATGAGAACAAATATCCGGATGAATTATCTGGTGGTATGCGTCAACGAGTTGGTATTGCAAGGGCGCTTGCAAATGATCCAGATATTTTACTAATGGATGAGCCTTTTTCTGCACTTGATCCACTTATCCGTAGAGAGATGCAGCTAGAGCTTCTTGATATTCAAAATAGGCTGCAAAAAACAATTATTTTTATCACACATGATGTCAATGAAGCGTTTAAAATTGGCGATCGTGTTGCGGTTATGAAAGACGGAAAAGTAGAGCAAATAGGGACTCCAGAAGAAATTTTGGCTAAGCCAGCAAGTAACTATATTTCTGAATTTATTCGTGATATTGATCGTACGAAAATTCTACAAGCTGAAAACATAATGATGAAGCCATTTGGACTTGTATCATTAAAAGATGGTTTAAACGTTGCAACACAAGTAATGCGTGAGAACGGTATTTCCAGTGCTTTCGTTACAGACCGCAAACGTCAATTGCAAGGTATTGTTACAATTGACCAAGCAATCGAAGGAATTAGACACAAACAAACACTAGAAGAAGTTATGTCTACTGATGTGATAACTGTAGCTCCAGATGAATATGTACAAGATATTATCCCGTACGTACTGGAATCCAAATATCCAATAGTTGTTACCGATGAGGATAAAACAATTAGAGGAATTATTTTAAGAGTGCATGTGCTAGCAAGTATAATTAGTGATAGCACAGAAGAAACAGAACTAGAAACGGAAGTTTAAATAGAACCCCCAAATTTTGGCCAGTAGTTGGCTTTGAATTCGGGGGGTTTATTGTTGTGAATGGACATTTTAGATTAAATGATATAAAAGCTCATATAATAGACTATGAAAGCATCAAAAACAAACTAAAATAGAGATATAAACTAAACGGAAGGTGAGTTAATATGTCTGAAAACCTTGATTTCAAGTCACTTATTCCTTTCATCAGTAAAGAATTTAGGAAATATTTCACTAAAAATATAAAAGCACTGTATCACTATACAAATCTAGAAGGTGCGAAAGGAATCATTAGTAATAAAACCTTTTGGGCATCTCATATAAAATTCATGAATGACTCGAAAGAATATAGTCATGGTCTTGAAGTTTGTGAAACAATCGTACAAAAGTTAATTCAAGAGCTTCCTATCGGAAATTTAAAACGTACCTATTTAGAAGAAGTATTTACTATTTTAGAAGATCAAGACACAGACATATTTGTTGTGTCCTTTTGTGAAAGTGAAGATTTACTGAGTCAATGGAGAGGGTATAGTCGTAGTCCACATGGAATTTCTATAGGATTTGACTTTGCAGCCTTATTTGATGTCTCTTTTCATTTGAGTGAGGAAAACTTTTTCCCTCGAAAAGTAATATATGATCAAAAACTACAAGAACGAATCATACGTCGAATTATTAATGTCGCATTGAATAGTGTGGAACTGAGCGGAATACACCCCGACTATCCGCCAAAAGAGGTAGCTCGGACAATCGGTTATTTCTTACCACTCTTCAAACATTCTTCATTCTCAGAAGAAAAAGAGTGGCGAATTATTGTAACGAATTCCAAAAGTATGCCGTATCAGCATGAACTGAAATTCCGTGCGCGTAACAATATCATTTTGCCGTATATTGAGTTATTGACACACAATAAACTGCCACAAAATGATAATCAACTACCTATCAATCAACTCGTAATTGGACCTTCTGGAACAAACGAATTTACCGCGAGAAGCATCAATTATTATTTGAAGAATGTAGGATACCCAAACGTCCCCATTAAACTTTCTCGTATTCCCTATCGCTGACAAATCAATACAAAAAGAGTGCCTGTTATTTCAACAGGCACTCTATTACTATTGTGCTTTTAAGCCACTCGTATAAAGTGAATCCTGCAAATACTGAACTTCTACTTGTATCTTCGAAAAATTAATGATCTCAGGAACATCTTTTTTAGAAAATGTAATTTCTTGTTCTGCTGCTTTTGCTAACGTTTCGAACACAAGTAACATTTGCGAAAGGTCGCGATCATTTAGTACTGGACGGTCTTTGTAATTGGCAGAGGAGTCAAGCAAATGACCAAGCTGCTCAATGGAACGGATCACAGGAAATAGCCTATTTAGTCGAGTTTTATCTCTAGGGATTTCTCCTAAAGCTGTCGTGTAAACAAGCTTCAAATTTGTAAGGTTCGTTTGCATTTTGCTTAGTTCCCTAGAATGCTGGGGCTTTACTAGGCCGGTCTCTTTTGAAAATAAAGTAACTAAAAATTGTTGCTGGCTTCGAATTGTTTTGGCCATCATATGAGAAAGCAAGTTTGCTGCGCTTTTATGATTCATAATAAACGTCCCAATCAACCCAATAGCACATCCAATAAGCACGTCAGTTACACGAGCAGAGCTAAAGTATGAAATATCATGAATTTGCGTCGTACTTTCTGCAAGTAACAATGCATTTGGCGTAATGAACAAAGCTGCGATTCCGTAATTCAAAACAATTGCGAGTTCGGTCAAAAAGGTTAGAAGGAAAATGGCAATTGCAATGAGATAGCCGTCCGGGTGAAAGTAAAGAATAGCACTAGCGATAAAAATTCCAATGATTGTCCCAAGTGATCGCTGAATTGCTCGGTGAAATGTCCCCATAATAGTCGCTCCAGACAAGACGGCAGCACACGATAAAGTTACCCAATATGAACGATCAAAATTAAAGGATTGAGCGATAAGTGCGGCTACCAAAAGTACAGATCCATATCGCAGAGCATTTAGAAAGACAACTGAATTTTTATCAAAAGATCCTCCTAGTACGATTCGGAGAGATGGCTTCGAAATATGCATTACTCGGTGAGTCTCAGATGAAGAGCCATTTAGAATGGCAATAGCTTCATTAACCAAGAAATGTATTTCTGCTTGTTCATTGTTAGGAACTTCAAGAGCATCCATTTTTTTAGACTCATTCACTTCAAACGAGGCTGAAATAGATCGAATCGTTGCTCTAAGTTCAGCAGGCACTTCACCCTCAAGCTCATCAATATTTTCAAGGATATTCAAGAAAATTACATTTGCTTGTTGATTTAACAAAACGAGTCGTTTAAATGTCTCCGAAACACGCCAAGGGACGTACCCGGACGATAGAATTTCATCGGCGGCTTTCAAAGAAGTAACGATGTTCCGTTTCGAACGATCAATACGCTTCGTTCCAATGGAGTCCATAAATATGGCAAGATCTACGTACACTTTTTTCACAGCAATTTGTTCAGGACCATGTGGACTGTGAAACCAGCCAATCATCCCAACACACCAAGAAAATGCACCTCCCAAAAATACGAGGCCCGCGCGAAGTGGAGCTAATGATGGATCTTCTGGCATACTAGTTGCCATTAGAAAGGTTAAAACAAAGAATATTGCCGCTGGACCGGTGACTCGTAAAGCTCCAAAAAGAAACGTCACAATTGCTCCAATAATCGCTACTACAAACGCGGATACAAAAGGATAAGGGGCAAATAGGGTTCCTAGTGCCATAACAATGGATAATCCTATTGATGCAAAAAATAATTTTTTAGCCCGAAAAGCATACGGAATGTTGAAGACATACAAGTATGTAAGTCCTCCGAGACCTGCGATAAGGCCATATTGTAAGCTACCTAACAAATAGCCGATTAAAACCGGTAAGCCTGCGCATACACCAGCGCTAAAAGCTTTCAACCAAGGAAGGGGGTTTTTGTTCACGGTAAAAGCTTGTTTGATGGTTAATAAAAGTGTGGAAAAAATAGATTCAGAAGTTTTATTATTCAAGTGGATTCCCCCTTTTTCAAAAAATAATAAAGCATAAAAATTTTACTGGGTAATTGTCTATAAAAAGTAGCCTTAATCCTGCACAAAGCTCGTCGCCCTAAGCTTTTTTCGTTATCCGTATTATACTGCTGAAATAGTAGGATAACAAAAGAATAAGATTTGTAAGCATTCGTAGCTAATTAATGCGTAATAAAAGTAATAAACAAGATGACATGAAAATGGTATGCTTTCTAATAATAGTCATATGGTGGAGGGTGAAATTATGTCAATTGTTCAAACACATAACTTAACAAAAAAGTTTGGGAAATTCACTGCACTAGATCAAGTGAATCTCCATGTAGATGAAGGGGAAGTATATGGTTTTATCGGGCCAAATGGGTCAGGAAAATCTACCATGATTCGTTTATTGCTAGGAATGATTAAAGCGACAAAAGGGGAAGCGACTATTTTTGGAATGGATGCATGGAAAGATGCTGTTGATATTCATAAACGGATTGCATATGTACCAGGAGATGTAAACCTGTGGCCTAACTTAACGGGCGGAGAAGTCATTGACCTATTTATGAAATTACGCGGAGCAGGAAATAAAAACCGAAGAGAAGAAATGATAGAAAAGTTTAAATTGGACCCAAGCAAAAAATGCAGAAATTATTCAAAGGGGAATCGACAAAAGGTAGCGTTAGTAGCGGCTTTTGCATCCGATGCGGATTTGTACATTTTAGATGAACCAACATCTGGTTTGGATCCACTGATGGAGAGAGTATTTCAAGAATGTGTATTAGATGCAAAAAAAGATGGGAAAAGCATTCTACTTTCCAGTCACATTTTATCGGAAGTAGAAAAACTTTGTGATCGAGTAGGGATCATTAGCGAAGGGAAAATGATTGAAACTGGTACGCTCAGTGAGTTAAGGCATTTAACTCGTACAAACTTACTTGTTGAAACGAAACTGAAGGTGATTGGTTTACAGGAACTAAGAGGTATTTCTTCTATTAAAGAAACAGGTCAAGTACTTTCGTTCCAAGTAGATGCAGAAGAACTGGATATGGTGATCAAATACGTTAGTCAGTTTGGCATAGTAAGACTTGAAAGTGCACCACCAACTCTAGAAGATTTATTTATAAGTCACTATGAGGTGAAACCTAATGTTAAAACAGTCATTTAAACAGACAGGGATTCTCGTGCGATTTATAGTGCGTCAAGATCGTGTTCGGATTCCAATTTGGATTATCTCCCTATTATTAATTACGTTCAGTACAGCAATTTCCTTTTCTGGTTTATACGAAAATCAACAAGAAAGACAAGCAATAGCGCAAACGATGTTAAATCCAGTAATGACAGCTATGGTAGGACCTAGTGAAGGTTTAGATAACTATACGAATGGAGCAATGCTAGCACACCAAATGCTACTATTCACTGCTATAGCTGTTGCGATCATGAATATTTTACTTGTAGCAAAACATACTCGTATGGAGGAAGAGGATGGACAGGTTGAACTAATTCAGGCCTTTCCTGTTGGACGTTTGTCGAATTTAAGTGCAACTGTTTTAGTTGTTTGTGGGACGAATGTGTTATTAGCATTCATAATTGGTTTTGGGCTGGCTGCCTTACGGATTGAAAGCTTGGGTTTAGAAGGATCTTTGTTATACGGAGCAGCTTTAGGAATAACCGGAATTTTCTTCGTGGGGATAACCGCTATATTTGCACAGCTTTCGGAGAGTTCTCGCGGAACGATAGGGTTCAGCTTCGCAGTGTTGATACTTGCCTACTTAATCCGAGCAATTGGAGACATTGGCAATGAAACACTTTCTTGGTTTTCTCCTTTAGGAATTGTACTCAGTGCCGAAGTGTATGTCTATAACTATTGGACTCCCATTTTATTAGTAGGATTATTAGCATTGCTTTTATTGGTGATTGCATTCTTCCTAAATTCTATTCGTGATTTAGGTGCAGGATTTTTATCATCAAAGCCTGGCAAAATACATGCATCTCTTTTTTTACAAGGTCCAATTAGTCTAGCACTAAGAGTTCAGCGTACAGGATTAATCGCTTGGGCAATCGGAATACTCGTATTGGGTGCTTCCTATGGATCTGTTTTAGGTGATTTAGAATCGTTTTTTAAAGATGTAGATATGATGGATGCTCTATTGACACAAGTGGATGGATTTTCATTGATAGAACAATTTATTCCGATGTTAATGATGGTATTGGCAATGTTTTGTACAGTTCCTGCCCTCCTAATAGTCTTCAAGTTAAAGGGTGAAGAGAAAAAGGGACATACCGAAAGTTTACTCACCCGTGCAGTATCTCGAACGAGTGTTATGGGAAGTTATGTAATCATTTCGATCGTTACGAGTGTTGTAATGTTGCTATTAGCGGTAGTAGGTTTGTGGTCTGCAAGTGTAGCTGTGATGGACGAGGCAATTCCGGTTCGTACATTGCTTGAAGCGGCACTAGTATATCTACCTGCGATGTGGACGATGATTGGTGTTGCGGTATTGTTAACGGGGTTCCTTCCGCAATTCACAGGGGTTACTTGGCTGTATTATGTGTATTCATTTATAGTTGTGTATTTAGGTGCTTTACTTCAATTACCGGACTGGATGGGGAAACTCACACCATTTGGACATATTCCACAGCTTCCGGTAGAAGAAATGGACTTTATGACGTTATCCGTAATAGTTATTATTGCGATTACCCTAATTATTTTAGGATTTGTCACTTATAATAGACGAGATATTTTGGGATAATGGTTTGTGCAATTTGAAACTTTTTTTTTATGGAATTGATCATAGAGTATGATGATTTTTTTGATAGATACACAAACGAACCTACCAAAAAAAGTGCGAAACTTCAAAATGTGCAAAAGTCAGATACGACATATTTTAAAATAAGCACAAAAACAGGAGAAAAGTCTCTTTTTGCACTTAATTTCGGATAAGTCGTATATTGATTTTGCTCTATTTTAGAAATCATGCATAATAAATTCAGTAGAAATATTAATTATGTAGTAATTGTAGGTGTCTAATTTATCTTATAGATAAAAGAATAAGGGAGAGGATTTTATCTCAGCAAATATGGAAACTCAAATTATAGATGATATGATGTATCAAATCGTTACGAAGAAGATTAATTATGGAGAGAAACTGCCTTCTGAACATGAACTTGCAAGCGAATACAAAGTGCCAAGAATGACCGTCAGAAATGCATTGACGAAATTAGAAGAGCGGGGATATATCTATTCTAAGCAAGGGAAAGGTAGATATTTAAAAGAAAAATCTATTCCCATTCAATTGCATCTAACTGGAAAAACAAGTTTTACAGATAAAATGGAAAAAGCAGGGCATGAGCTAAAAACAGAAAATGTTGTATGTGAAAAAATCAAATATAGTGAACAAATTTATGCAAGTTTGAACGCTGAAGCTTGTGAAGATGTTTTTAAAATAGGAAGACTGAGATACATAAATGGTGAACCAATCGCCATTCACGCATCCTTTGTTAGTAGCAAGATGTTTCCAGGAATCCAACAAGACGGACCAAAAATTCAGTCTATGTTTGCATACTATCGTAGCCTTGGCCATAAGAAATTTACAAGTAAAAAAAGTATGCTCAGTATTACGTTCCCTACTTCTGAAGAGCAACAATTATTGTCTTGTAAAAGCATGGTGCCACTTATTATTGTGGAGAGTGATTGTATAGATGTGAACACGAATAAAGTACTAGAGCATACAAAAATATTGTATCGTAGTGATCGGTTTAAATACGATATCACGATGGAGTAAATATATCGAACAGCCAAAGGACAATTATGTTCTTTGGCTTTTTTAATGCGTGAAAACCCATTATTTCACTATAAATACCGGCATCAACTGGAAAAATAATCCCAAGGGAGACAATATGCCTCCGAAAGCGATAATCCCATAGTCAACGCAACAAAAACACAGCTGAACCCGACAATCTAGCCCCCCGGTCATCCGTTTTCATTTCCGAACTATTAATAAAATTTACAAACATTTACGATACCTTAAAACACGGTCACTTGGCGACAAGTTAAGATGAAATTGCAGAGGAGGATTCAACCCTATGAAAAGAAGACAAAGAACTGAGATTCTCATTCAAGGTGATAGCCAGTTGGCTCAGCAGTTTGCAGAATCCATTATGGAAACGTATGAATGCCGTGAAATTTTGGCTCCGCAATATGGATTAACAATGATTAAGATGCGAGAAACGGCAAAAAACTCCCTATTTTATATAGGAGAAGTCCTTATAACAGAAGCAAAAGTAGAGATAAATAATCGCATCGGTATAGGAATTGTAGTCGGCATGAAAGACGAGCTTGCAAAACATTTAGCAATTATCGATGCAGCATATAAAGCAGACTTGCCAGAGACAACAACTTGGGAAGTGCAACTAATAAAAGCAGAAAAACAAATTACAAAAGAGCTTGCGAAAAAACAAGCAGAACTATTTGAGACAAAAGTTAGCTTTGAAACGATGGAAGTTTGACTAGTATTTAAGTGGCTGAGGAACGCCGGTTGAATATTAGTCAAAATCTAGACACAAATTCTAAATGAGTAGGAGAGATAGTATGGCGATAGATCTAGTACATGATTTGCAGCAAGTTTACAGAAAAGTATTACACAGTATGTCACGTCCCGGAACGATTTCTTCCTTATCTGACTTAGCGGAGCGAGTGGATATGAATCTCCCCTGCTATGACGCTACCGTGTTAAGTGCCATGACATTTTTAGATGCAGAAGTAACATTCCACATCCTTTCGGAAGACAAAAAGGATTTGATAGAGAAAATTTCAGAATATACAGCAGCAAAATTCGCGCCGATTAACGAAGCAGACTTTGTCATTGTGTTGCGTGAAGATTCGGAAATGGCTATCAAAAGTGCTATACAGAAATGTAAAAATGGGACACTTATTGATCCACAGCTGTCATCAACATGGATTGTAGAAAGTACTCCATTAAACAATACAGGTGAGTGCCTACTGTCTGGTCCAGGAATTCAGTATACATCTCAAGTAAATACGAGCTTTAACGCATCCATGTGGCTAGAGAGAAATGAACGTACAAAGGAATATCCGCTAGGACTTGACTTGATATTCACAGATGCAAATGCACAAATCGTGTGCATTCCTCGCACAACTTCAGTAAGCATGACGGAGGTGAGATAAATGGGATACGTTCCAGTAAAAGGCGGTACACAAGCAATTGACGCATCTATAAAGCGATTAAAGTATGAACGTTTAAAAGGCCAAGAAGTAATCGAGATTAACACGATCATGTCAACAATGCGAGCGATGGTGGATCAAGTAATGTCCGAAAGTAGCTTGTATTCCCCTTACTTGGCAGCACTAGCCATTAAACAAGCGGAAGGAAGTATGGAGGAAGCTGTGTTCCTAATGCGTGCACATCGTTCTACATTGCCAAGACCTTATTATAGTCAAACGGTTGAACCAGAGAAAATGTTCGTGGAACGCCGAATTTCGGCAAGTTTCAAGGATATTCCAGGTGGTCAATTATTAGGCGCTACATATGATTACACACATCGATTACTCGATTTTAATTTAATTGAAGAAAATCCTGTAGAAAACATGCAATGGTTACAGAGTTATAAGGAAGCACTAAACCAAGTAGCGTCACTAGATAAAGTAATCTATTTCCCTAAAGTAGTAGATTACTTACGTGAAGAAGGACTATTTGAAACACACGAAGCAGACAATACACCACCAATAGATATCACGAAGCAAAGTTTGCAATTCCCATCAACTCGTAGTGAAAGACTTCAGGTGCTGACGCGTGGTCAAACGGGAGCTGTTACATCACTGGGGTATGCGTCACTGCGAGGATATGGGCAAGTCCATCCAAACGTTGGAGAGGTGCGCGTAGGAGCAGTTCCTATTTATGTGCAACATCCAAATGAAACAGAGCAGAACGAAGAAGATGAGTTCTACATCGGAGAAATCACAGTAACAGAAGTAGAATCATTTGTTCCAAACAATGTCAAAAATGAAAATAACGAGTATGAATTAGAACTTGAAATTGGATACGGCATTTGTTACGGACAAAACGAAACGAAAGCAATTGCGATGAGTATTTTAGATCAATGTTTGGAGCATCAGGAATCAGATTTCCCAACACATGATGAAGAATTTGTTTTACTTCATATTGACTCAGTAGAATCAACTGGATTTATTTCTCACTTGAAATTACCGCATTATGTTACGTTCCAATCAAAACTGGACAGCATCCGTCAGGTGAAGAAAGGGGGACAAAAAGTTGAAAACTAACACACATTTTGCCTTTTTCGATGAAGGTTCAAAAAAAGAAATTCGTCGTGCCATCATGAAAGCAGTGGCAATTCCAGGTTATCAAGTACCGTTTGCATCACGTGAAATGCCTATAGCACGCGGTTGGGGAACGGGCGGATTACAAATCACACTATCTATCATTGGTAAGTCAGATGTACTGAAAGTAATTGACCAAGGTGCAGATGAGTCAGTAAATGCGGTCAGTATAAAAAAACTCGTTCACGAAACTACTGGTGTTGAGCTTACGGAACAAACGGCAGAAGCGAGCATCATTCAATCAAGGCACCGTATTCCAGAAGTACCTTTAACGAAAGATCAAATTATCGTTCTGCAAGTTCCAATGCCTGAACCACTCCGTAAAGTAGAAGCAAGAGAATATATGACGAAAAGAATGCACTCCGAAGATGATTATAGTGGTGTTTGGCTCATGCTTTTTGAACAAATTATGAAGTACGGAAAGACGGCTACATCGGCCGATCACCCAGTTTATGTGAATGATCGTTATGTCATGGCACCTAGTCCAATTCCTAGATTTGATAATGGCAAGATGCACCAAACAGATGCGTTAATACTACTCGGAGCAGGTAGAGAAAAGAAAATATACGCTGTGCCACCTTATACAAATGTAGAATCCTTAGCTTTTGAAGACTATCCATTTACAGTGGAATCATTTGAAGGTCAGCAATGTCTTTTATGTGGTTCAACAGATGTCTTTTTGGATGAATTAATTGATAAAGAATCTGGGAAAACCATCTATCAATGCAATGACACGAGCTACTGCATGGATCAGTTGAATAAGAAAGAGGAAGCTGAGGTGCAAACTAGCTATGCATGAAGAACCAATACTACAAGTAAGAAACCTACGAAAACAATTCGGAACAGGATGTAAACAATGTTCGGATATTGACAATAGAAATTTGGAAAAAAACTTCTGTAAGCAATGCGGAACTGTTTATGCTTGCCAAGATATTTCATTTGATTTGTATCCTGGAGAAATTTTAGGGATTGTTGGAGAAAGTGGAAGTGGTAAATCTACGATGATGCAATGCTTGTATTTCGATGCAGATGTGTCTTCGGGAGAAGCATATATTAGCGAACCAATACTAGCTGGGAAAAATGTTTTTGAACTGTCCTCTCAACAAAAACGATCTATACGAAATCATGTATACGGCATGGTGTATCAAAACCCAGTGCAAGGGTTGAAGATGAACTTTTCTTCTGTCGGCAATATCGCAGAGAAATTAATCGCAGCAGGCAATCGCAATGTTTCAGAGATGGAAGCGACGAGCAAAAGGTTACTGGAAAGTGTGCATATACCAATACATCGAATGAAAGAAGAACCACGCAATTTTTCTGGTGGGATGCAACAAAGAGTTCAAATTGCGAAGGCATTATCGAATAACCCTCCAATCCTATTTTTGGACGAAGTAACGACTGGACTAGACTTATCTGTGCAAGCAAATGTGCTGGATTTGATCAAAAATATTCAACGTGATTTAGGAATTAGCATGATTGTTGTATCGCATGATTTAGCAGTTATTCGCATGCTTGCTGACCGTACAATTGTCCTATTAAACGGGGAAATCATCGAACAAGGCTTAACAGATCAAGTATTGGAAGACCCACAACATGAGTACACGCAGCAATTAGTTTACTCATTACTATAGGAGGAGCGGTCACTATGTACATTATTCATAACGGGAAGATCATAACAGAAGGCGCAATTATTGCGGGGTTTGCAGTTGTCGTGGAGGGTGAAATTATTCAAGCAATTATCCCACAAGAAGAAGTTTTGGATTTCCCGAATGCAGTGCTAATTGATGCAAGAGGGGGATATATTTCCCCTGGATTCATCGATATCCATTCTGACTATATTGAGACAATTGCTTCTCCAAGACCAACAAGCATGATGGACTTCAATATAAGTTTACGAGAAGCTGAAAAAATATTGATTAGTCACGGGATTACGACGATGTTCCATTCTTTATCATTCTACCGGGAAGATGTGTTTACTCATAAACCGATGAGAAATCCGGAAAATATACAACGTATGGTTGATGCCATTGATGCAACGCACACAGAACTACATTTAATACGTCACCGTATGCATGCACGTTTTGAAATAGACAATGTGGATGAAATAGATACACTAGTAAAAAATATTGAAGATGGCAAAGTACATTTGCTGTCATTTATGGACCACACACCAGGGCAAGGGCAGTATCGAAATCTAGAAGTCTACCGTGAAACATTAAAAGGGTACCGAAATATTTCGGATGATGATGTGAATGTACTAATTGCAGAGCGCCAAAGTACGGAGCTCATAACAATTGAAAAAATAAAGGAAGTTGCAGATTTCGCTATTTCAAAAGGTATCGCAGTCGCATCACATGACGATGATAACATTCAAAAAATTGAGTTAGTAAAATCGTTTGGAACAACTATCAGTGAATTTCCTATCACACTAGAAGTTGCACAAAAAGCGAAGGAAATTGGGTTACACACAATTGCTGGAGCTCCAAATGTCATGCTAGGCGGCTCGCACTCAGGAAATCTATCAGCAGTAGAAGCCATTGCAAACGATTGTGTAGACATCCTCTGCAGTGACTATTACCCAGCTGCACTACTGCATGCCATATTCGATTTGCATGAAAAGTACGACAATGATCTACACAAGATGTTCATGATGGTCACGCTTAATCCTGCTAAAGCAGTACGAATGGACAATGAGTTGGGCTCCATAAAAGTTGGAAAGAAAGCCGATATTTTAGTAATTGAACGTATGGAAGATGGCTACCCGATGTTGACAGCAACTATGGTAAATGGAGCTTTAATAACGACAACCCATTACCGAATCAAATAAGTGCAGGAGGTAGGAAGATGACAATGCTAGAAATAACGGATTTTGGCAAGAGATTTACTATTCATCATTTAGGAAAAACGATGCCTGCAACCGAACATATTAATTTCTCCCTAGAAGCTGGAGAATTCATCGGTATAGTTGGGAAAAGTGGCAGTGGGAAATCGACAATATTGAAAAGTATTTATCGCTCCTATTTACCCGATACAGGAAAGATTTTATACGATTCGGCGCGTTTTGGACTGGTGGATTTGGCAACGATCTCAGAAAGAGAGATGTTGTATTTACGCAAATATGAAATCGGATATGTATCACAATTTTTAAATGTTATGCCAAGAACTACCTGCCGTCAGCTCGTTATTAATGCGTTGCTGGAAATGGGAGAAACAGAAGAAGTAGCACTTATAGAAGCAGAAAAAGCATTGGCACATTTTGAGATGAACCCTAAGCTATGGGATAGTTACCCGAATACATTTTCAGGTGGAGAAAAATTACGCCTGAATATTGCGATGGCAACTGTGAAAAAACCAAGACTTCTATTACTAGATGAACCAACAGCGAGTTTAGATCAGCAATCCAAGGTGAGGGTACGTGAAATGATCGAGAAATTGAAAAACAAAGGCACAACATTAGTTGGTATTTTTCATGATATCGAATTCATGGAAGGCCTTTGTGACAAGGTTTTCGATATGCAAACAAGAGAACTGACTCTAGCGAAAGAAACAGTGACTCATGAAAGCTGATTTACATGTCCATAGTCGTTATTCAGACGGATCAGATTTTGCAGAAGTAGTGATGAAAAAGGCAAGTGAGCATGGAGTAACGCATATCAGCTTTGTCGATCATGATACGGTCAAAGGACTACCTGAAGTTATGAAGCTTGGAGAAGAGTATGGGATAAAGGTCATACCTGGTATTGAAATTTCAGCTTACGATTTTAAAAGAGATCGCAAAGTACATGTACTGGGATACAACTATCAGCCTGAAGCTGTCCATATACAGAAGCTTTGTAAGCCTTTGTTAGAACGACGCCAAAAGCATTCTTTATGGCAAATAGAACAAATAAAGGATGCAGGATATGCGCTAAATATGGAGGCTATAAAAGAAACAGCTATGCCGTCCGAGACCATTTACAAACAACATATCATGCAACATTTAACAGAAGCAGTCTATACATCGTCCGAATATAAGCAGCTATACAAAAGCTTATTTAAAGGAGAAGGAGTTGCTGCAGGTGATGTTGAATACATCGACGCATTTGATGCAGTTCAAGCAATTCTGGGAGATGGTGGCATAGCTGTTGTGGCGCATCCTGGTCAGTTGAATTCCTATGACCTTATTCCAGAACTTGTCGAGATTGGTTTAAATGGAATTGAACGGAATCATTTTGATCATACAAGTGAAGATTTCTTGAGGATAGAAGCATTAGCTGAAAAATATGACTTAATCATGACCGGGGGAACAGACTATCACGGGTTGTACGGAGCAGCTATTGAAGTTGGAGATATTGTATGTCCTTCATTTGTAAAGATGTAAACGAAGAGTAATAGTTTTTGAAGATACTGTAAATTTACACAAATGGAAAATAATTTATGTTTCAATATAAAGGTATGACTTTGCAATTCCATCTTATTTAGCGAAAAGGAGAATTATTAATGAAGAAAAAATGGTCTATTACCACGATGTTTTTAGGAGCAGCACTACTACTAGCAGGATGTTCAGAAGGTGAAGCAGGTGCATCGGAATCAGAAGTGGATGATGTGATTAAAATTGCTTGGTATCCAAACGAATCTGGTTCAGACATGAAATCTTCACGTGATGAGATTGGGAAAGTAATTGAAGATGCTACAGGTAAAACAGTAGAACATCAATTAACAACTGACTATGCAATTGCTATTGAAACATTGGTTAATAATAATGCAGATATTGCATTCATGGGAGCACAAGGTTATATCGAAGCTAAAAATGGAAATGATGCAATTCAACCATTAGTTGTACCAACAGGTGAATCAGGTACATTAGACGACGCGCTATACCATAGTTGGTTAGGTGTAAATGTAGATGCACAAGATGACTTTAAAGTAGACGGAGAGTTTTCGTTAGATACATTAGAACAAAAAAGCATGTCATTCGTATCAAATAGTTCAACATCAGGATTTGTTGTTCCATCATCATCCATTATCGCTCATTACGCAGAAAAACCAGGCTTCGAAGATTTAGTTGCAGAAGATTTGATGGAAGGCGGCCCATTATTCTCTCAAGTATTATTCGGTAACTCGCATCAAGGAGCTGCGGTTAACCTTTTAAGTAACAATTCAGAGGTTGCAGCTTTCTGTGATACATGTGTAGATAACTATGTAGAAGTTACAGAAGGTGAAGCGAACACAGTAGGATCTGTATATACAGTGAAAGACGATGCAGCAGAACCTTTTAACACAGTAACTGGAAAAGAATTTATGTTAATGTCTGTTACACCAGTATTAAATGCTCCATTTGCAGCGAATTTAGAAGCATTAGGACAAGAAGATTATGACACATTAGTAGCATTATTTACTTCAGATGAAATCGCGAACAATGAAAAGATCTTTGTTCCGGAAGATTCAGGTGAGTCAGGATTATTCTTCAGGTCAGCTGATGAAAGATTCGCAAAAGTAGAAGATGCTTGGTTCAATCCAATTCGTGAACTTTCTAAGTAAGAAAGTAAATGTTTGAAAAATTAGAGTGTGCATACGTTTACGTGCATGCTCTAGTTTTATAAATAAGCTAAAAGGGAGCGAATATATATGTCTTTAGTTAGAGTGGAGAATTTGGGGAAGTCATATAACGCACAAACCAAAGTTTTAAAGGATGTTAGCTTTAATGTAGAAGCGGGAGAGTTTGTTTCAATTATAGGACCATCTGGAGCTGGGAAATCTACACTTTTACGTTGTATTAATCGAATGGTCGAAATCGACGAAGGTAACGTGGTTTTTGATGGTCAAGACGTAGGCAGTTTGAACAAAAAAGAACTACGTAAAATGCGTACGAACATTGGTATGATCTTTCAACATTATAATCTCGTGCCACGCTTATCTGTTATTGAAAACGTGCTACATGGTAGATTTGGATATAAAACAACGCTTGAAGGAATCCTAGGGAAATTTACAGAAGATGAAAAAGAACAAGCTTTTTACCTACTGAAAAAATTAGGAATAGAAGACCATGCGTACAAACGATGTGATCAGTTAAGTGGTGGTCAGCAACAACGTGTAGGTATAGCACGCGCGCTCATTCAAGATCCCAAAATTGTCCTTTGTGATGAACCGATTGCTTCCCTTGATCCAAATGCATCAAAAGTAATTATGGACTATTTAAAATCCATTACGATGGAGCTGAATATTACGTGTATCGTCAATCTGCATCAAGTGGAAATTGCACGAGACTATTCCGATCGCATTATTGGTTTAAGTAAAGGCGGTATTGTATTTGATGGTTCGAGTTATAAACTTACTACGGACAGCACGGACTTAATTTACGGAACAACTACACCAAAAGTTCAAAAAAGACAGTTAGTGACTGTGTAAGGGGCAATTATAGTGAATGAAAAAGTAATGCGAAACCAAAGAAAGTGGCAAACGATACTATTTGCTGGGATTATTATCGCCTTGACGTATTTATCATCGGACATAACGGACTTTAACATTGTTCATGGAATTGCGACTTTACCAGATGCTGCTATTTGGATATTCTCCAATTTATTCGTTACGCAGGAAAGCCTTGAAAGATTGCCTAAAATACTTGGGAAATTAGCGGAGACGATTCTAATGTCTATTGCAGCTACTACAACAGGAACGGTTGTTGCTCTCTTTTTAGGATTAATGGGCTCTAAAACAACTGGAACAAGCAATGCTTTGGCTATGTTTGCTCGATTCATTGCATCTGTTGCACGTAATATTCCGGTAGTTGCTTGGGCATTGATATTATTGCTTTCGTTTGGTCAAAACTCTGTAACAGGATACTTAGCGTTATTTGTAGGTTCAGTTGGGTTTTTAACGAGAGCTTTTATCGAGTCTATTGATGAAGCAAGTCAAAGTGCGGTAGAGGCATTGAGAGCTACTGGTGCTACTTACTTTCAAATTGTCTATAAAGCAGTGATTCCCCAATGTTTACCACAGATGATTAGTTGGATTTTGTTTATGATTGAAACAAACATCAGAAGTGCCACACTTGTTGGTATATTAACTGGAACAGGGATTGGCTACTCATTTGACCTCTATTATAAAACCCTTAATTATAATGCAGTAGCACTGGTTACACTTTGTATCGTCCTATCCGTAATTGTTATTGAGTTAATGTCAAATCATATACGGAAGGTGATCCTATAATGGAAGCTATTAGTATATCTCCACATATAAAGCGAAAAGCGAATGGTAAAATTTCAATAAAAACAGGTAACAAATCAGAACGGGTAATGAAATGGACAATTAGTACGCTTACTTTATTAACAATCATGGCATTTCTATTTTTCAACTATGATGGTTTGGATTTAGCAAAAGCTATTCCTGAAACAGCATACAACTTAAAAGTAATGTTCTTAGAACCTGGACTTAGCCATTTCACTTGGGGAGCAGCTTTTTACCAAGTTGGTATTACCCTTGGATTGGCTTTCCTATCCACGATTTTAGGTGCAGTAATTGCATTCTTTTTAGCACTGATGGCAGCGACAAATTTATCTAATAAGTGGATTTCTAAAACAGTGCGCATTTTCGTTGCTATTGTGCGAGCAGTTCCAACTGTATTATGGGTATTGATCTTTGCGATTGCAGCCGGTCTAGGAAGTGAAGCAGCTATTTTAGGAATGCTTTTTCACTCCATTGCTTATTTAGTAAAAGCATTTTCCGAAGCTTTTGAAGAAGTGGACAAAGGGATAATGGAAGCGCTAAAGGCAACAGGTGCTAGCTGGTGGCACATTGTCACTCATGCAGTTGTACCTTCCACTTTCACGTATTTGTTGTCCTGGACGTTTTTACGATTTGAAATCAACTTCTCAGTAGCTGTAGCTATGGGAGCAGCTGCCGGAGCAGGTGGTATTGGATTTGAACTATTCATGGCATCCGGGTTCTACTTTGATATGCGTGAAGTTGGATTAATCACTTATATGATATTATTGTTAGCGATTATTTTAGAATTAATGTCGACGAGATTGAAAAATCGTTATTTCCCAGCTACAGCGAAGTAAATTAAATGTAATTTGCACGGAGCTGCCCCCTTGTTGATCTGAGGGAGGCAGCTTTGTAGCATTAGAAAGCCTTAACGGAAGAAGTCAAATGGTAGTTAGTATCTTTTTGGATACTATAACACCTTAAAGTGCGTACTTATTAAATATCTCTTCTTAAATTATACTGATAGTAAGGATTATAGAGGAGGATGGTAAGAATGAACATGGAAAATATGAAATCGCGTGATATTCAAAAGGTATGGACAGTAAATGAACGAAAAGTGAGTGGTGTTCATAGTGCTGGAGCAGTTCTGGAACCTGGATATTGGGAAGACTATGATCCTTTCTTATTGTTAATGGAAGATAAATTTGAAAAAGGGGCATTTGACGTACATCCTCACCGTGGAATGGAGACGGTGACATTCGTTATAGATGGCGCTATTAACCATTATGATAGCGCATCAGGAGATGGTGGAAAATTACAAGCAGAAGATTTACAATTTATGACTGCTGGCAGAGGGGTCGTTCATAATGAGGCACCTGCTGATGGTGAAAGGGTCCATACTCTTCAACTTTGGGTGAACCTGCCTCGTAAGGATAAAATGACAGCACCCCGTTATCAAAATATGCGTGCCGAAGATATGCCTATTCGTCAGGAGGATGGCGCAATTATTCGTGTTTTTTCCGGTTCATCAGGTGATATTGTGTCGGATACACTGAATTACGTGCCTGTCACGTTTGTAGAAATGGTTATGGAAAGTGGTGCTTCTGTTAGCCAGGACCTTCCTGGAAGTTACAATGGCTTTGTCTTTATATTAGAAGGTAGTGGAACTTTTGGGGAAAACAAAGTTGTAGCTCATAAAGGCCAAGCTTTATGGTTGGGAGCGGCGGATGCAACAAACATGAGTTATATAAATGTTTCTGCGAATGAAAAACTACGCTTAGTACTATTTGCAGGCGAACCTATTATGGAGCCAGTAGTGGCAAGAGGGCCGTTTGTTATGAATACAGAAGAAGAAATTAAACAAGCTTATGCCGATTACAGAAACGGTGTATTTATTACGCAAAATGAGTAAAAAGAGTTGTCTTCATAGCCGTTGAAAAACGACATGGAGACAACTCTTTTATAATTTTAACCTTTAAAACCCATACATAGCTTCTTTTTCTTCTCGAATTTTTGTAAACGTTTCTGTCAACACAACGGTATCTTCAACTAAACGTTCAATTCGGAAGAGCACATCGTCATTTACAATTTCTTTACGAAGGAAATCCTTGTCCTCAATAAATACGTATGTTTGAACAATCTGTGCTTTCATATAAGCTAAAATTGGTTTTAACTGTTGTTCCGCAATCAAGTAGTGCTTCGGAGAGCCAGCTGTTATTAGCATACTCACAATTTTATCGCGAAAAGCATTGACTGGAAGTAAATCAAAGATATTTTTTAATGTGGCTGGAATAGATGCTTGAAAGATCGGTGTTCCGATAATAATAGCATCTGCTTCCATAATCGTTTTTGTTACAAACCCTACATCGCCTTCATATTCCAAATAATTGCGTCCATCACTAAATGGAACGGTATATTCAGCTAAGTCTATTAAGGTTACTTCTACATTTGGATACTTTTCTGTGATTGTTTTACATGTATAGTCCATTGCAGTTCGTGTTTTCGAACCGACGATGGAACTAGATAAACCAACAATTTTCATGTTAGACAACTCCTATTTCTGTGCTGTATATTTTTTAATTGCTGGTAAAATTTCGGTGCCGATTAACTCGATATTTTTCGCTAGGAGTTCAAATGGTACGCCGCCGAAATCCATTTGAGCGATATAGCGCTGATGACCAAATAACTCATGCTGATACAGAATCTTTTCAATTATTTGCTGTGGACTACCAATATTCATCACATTACGTGTATCTGTACCTTGTATAAATTGTTGCTTTGGATAGCCTTGTCCATTTATTAGTTCCAAACCTTTGTTCATATGAGGATAAGACTCTTTTAAGGCTTGTTGGGTTGTTTCAGCTGTGTAGAAAAAGCCTGCTGTTGCAACTGGAAGAGTCGATGAATCAAAACCACTGCGGTCAGCAGCTTCCCGGTAAGCATCAATAGAATATTTAAAGCTAGTAGCTGGACCACCTAAAGCTGCAAGCATCATCGGAACCCCAGCATTACCAGCTTTAATAGCACTTGCAGGCGGCCCTCCTACTGCACGCCAAATCGGCATCGATCCATTTTGTGGACGCGGAATAACGCGAGCATTGTTTAATGGAGCGCGGAACTCGCCACTCCAATTGACAGCTTCCTCTTGACTAATCTTCAATAACAGTTCAAATTTCTCTTCGAATAATTCTTCATAATCACGAACATTGTAGCCTAGTAAATCAAAAAGTCCTATTCGTGAAGCACGTCCAGCAATGATTTCTGCACGCCCTTTAGATATCAAATCAATCGTCGCAAAATCCTCATATACACGAACAGGATCGGATGTACTAACAATAGTAGAAGAGCTTGAAATTTTAATTTTACTAGTTGCCTGAGCAATTGCTGCTAAAACAACAGAATGAGCTTGCGTTGCAAAATATTCCTGATGACTTTCACCTACACTAAAAAAGTCTAAGCCAGCTTGTTCCGCTAATTTAGCTAAATCAATTATTTCATGAATCCGCTGTTTGGCAGAAATCCGTTCTCCTGTATGTGGATTTGGGAGGTGGTCTCCTAGTGTATATAGTCCAAATTCAAGTCCTTTACTTTGATCAATACGGTACTTCTCCATGCTTCATCCAACCTTTCACTTTAATTTCTATAATGCTATTATCTCTCTAAGCAATAAAACAAGTAAGTACGCACTTTGAAGTGTTATAGTATACAAAAAGATACTAAGGGGCGAAAAAAGATGGATAAACAACCTGAACTATGTCGTGTAGATGATGCTTTAAACATATTGGTTGGAAAATGGAAGCCAATTATATTATTAACTTTGTTGCAACAAGGTACTAAAAGATTCAGTGAGTTAAAAAGAAGTGTACCAGGAATTACACAGAAAATGCTAACCAACCAACTGCGTGAGTTAGAGAAAGAGGATATTATTACACGAAAAGTGTACGCACAAGTACCCCCAAAAGTAGAGTATTCAATCACAGAATACGGAAAGAGTTTAGAACCAATACTAGTAGCAATGCATGATTGGGGAACAGCACATAACCTGCATAAGAAGAATATAATAAGTAATTAAGCCAGTAAACGTATGTTTACGGCTTTTTTTTGTTCGATTTGTCTCACATATCCATATTTAGTAATTTTAAGAGTGCTAGAGGAGTTAAGAAAAATATGTTATGCTTAGTATAACTATTTAGCAGTACAACTATACTAAGGAGGTTTTAGAGTGGAAGATACGCTGGGAAAGATAAAACGGTACGTGGGAGAATCTCACTATTTGGATACAGTGCTTATTCTTGCTACACTTGTTCATTTAGAGGGTCATAAAAACTATCCAAGTCTTCAAATGGCAACTATTTTTACCAAGCCAAATCTTAATCACAAAGATATAGCCCAAGCGTTAAAGCAAATTGAACTTCAAGTAACAGAGTTAAAATCTGTATTTAAATATATAACGTTTCCGGAGCGAATTTCTTCGGACGACTTGAAAAACTCAATCTCAATCATGAAAAAAGTAATCCATGAAACAGATGATCGAAATGAGTGGCTAACATCTTTATTATATGAAGAGGGTACAACGTCTTATAAAAATCCAGCTAGCACACCAGCAAACTTAAACCAGCTAGTCATACAGCTACTAAACCCAACCAAAGGAAGCTTTTACGATGGGACTGCGGGTTTTGGTGGAACACTTACTGAATTGAGTGAATATTCAAAAGCAAACAATAACAATATTGATATATATGGGCAAGAGATAAATGATTATAATTGGGCAGTTTCCAAAATCAGTTTATTTTTAAAGGGTATTCAATCAGAACATATCCGAAAAGGGGATAGTTTATCAGATCCGGTCCATCATGCAAATGGGAAATTGAAAACATTCGACTATGCCTTTGTAGATGGCCCATTTGGTTTACCTATTCAAAATTATGAAATGGTCAAAAAAAATCCATTTAACCAATATCACTTAGGAATTCCAACTCGCAAAGCAGGGGATATTGCGTTATTAATGCATCTTATTAGTTCATTAAATTCGAATGGAAAAGGTATCATTACAATGACGGATGGAGCTTTGTTTAGGGGGGGCAATGAAGAAGTAATACGACAAAAAATGTTGGAAGCAGATTATATAGAAGCAATTATTTCATTGCCTACAAAATTGTATACACCAACTGCAGTCCCAATCAATTTAGTTATTATTAATAAAGCCAAAAGTATTTCGAGAAAAGGGAAAATTCTCTTCATCAATGCAGAACATTTATTTGAAGAATTACATAAAGGCAAACGAATTCTTCCGAAAAACCAAGTGGAAAACATCGTAAATGTTTTCAAGAAAGGTAGAGAGCTAGAGGGATTTAGTAAATTCATAGAAATTCCTTCTATTAATGATGCGCTGCTAGTTGCACATAAATATTTGCTTTCCAATAAATTTACTTTGCCTAATTTTGGGGAAGTTGAAATCAATCTCTCTTCCTTAGAAGAATTAGAAACGGCGCCGCTAAGCAAGTGGGCAACCTTTTTCTCGGGCTATAATGTGGTTTCGAAAAATAAAGAAAGTGACAGTGGAAAGTTTCAAGTTATTAAAATTTCAGATGTGCATGATGGAATAATAGATTTCGATTGTGTTGCTCACTACGACATAGATTCGAAGGTTCAAACAGATAAGTATACGCTGCAAAAAAATGACGTTATATTATCCATTCGAGGACAGGCGATAAAAGTTGCAATTATGCCGGGAAAACGGAAAAATGTATTATTATCCCAGAACTTCATTGGTATTCGTTGCCATGGAGAGTTAAACCCCCACTATTTAAAAGCTTATTTAGAAAGTCCGTTAGGCCAGTGCCAACTAATTTCAAAACTCTCTGGTACCACAATATCTACATTGAGTAGGAGGGATGTTGAGTTGCTGAGCATTCCTATGAAACCATTAAAAGAGCAGGAATCCATGATGCAAGTATATATAGAACAAAAAAAGTATATAGAAGATAAAATTAAACGTCATAAACAAGAGATACAATCTAATAAAGAGAAATTGTACATAGAAATGGGTATTGCTAATACGTTTCTCATTACTAAAATAAATAGGGAAAGTTGAAGTTTCTCATATTTTGTGTACTTAGCCGTAATTCACCAACAACATGAAGTCCGCAAACATATCGATGCGGGCTTTTTTGTATTTCTTCCACTTTATTTTCCAATTCGTCACAATCCAGGGGGTATAGTAATACTATACCATTATGAAGTAGCCTAATCCATTTAGGAGTGTGTATATGTATGTCAGTCATTACCGGAAAGCAATATATTGAACGAATTGATCAACTGCAATCAGAAGTATGGGTAGATGGCAAGCGAGTTACGGGTAATATTTCGGAACATCCTGCATTTAAAGGAATCATCAAAAGTCAGGCGGCATTGTACGACTTACAGAACAGAAAAGAACTGAAGGATGTAATGACATATCCATCACCAACAACAGGAAATCTAATAGGTACGTCCTATTTACAGCCAAAAACGAAAGAAGAATTGGTGAAGAGACGTGAAATGGTGCAGCACTGGGCAAGATCAAATAATGGTCTAATGGGAAGAAGTCCAGATTATATGAATACAGTGTTAATGGCATTAGCATCATCCGCTTATTTGTTAAATGGAAATAAAAACTGTTTTCCTGAAAATCTGAGTTCCTTCTATATAATGGTAAGAGAAAATGATCTATCTATGACGCATACATTCATTGAACCCCAAGTGAACCGGACTCAATTGTATATGGAGAATTCAAAGGAACCGATTGCTGCAAAGATAATAGAAAGAACGGAAGAAGGGATCGTTGTAAAAGGTGCCCGTCTACTCGCAACACAAGGCGGAATAACAGATGAGTTATTAGTTATTTCTTCAGGAGGAGTAGCGAAGGAGGGAAATGGATTTGCGTTTTCGATCCCGAGCAATACAAAAGGACTGAAGTTTATATGTAGAGAGTCTTTTGTTGGAGGAGACTCTACATTTAATCATCCCTTGAGTTCAAAGTATGAGGAAATGGATAGCATCGTCGTATTTGATGATGTATTAGTTCCGTGGAAGCGCGTATTTTATTACGATAACGTCTCAGTATCCAACCGATTTATGATGTCGAGCTCGTTCCTCCCTTTTACACAACATCAAGTAGCGTCTAGGCAAATCGTAAAAACTGAATTCATTTTGGGGATTGTTCAATCGATTATTGAAACCATTAACATTGAGGAATATCAACATGTGCAAGAAAAAGCATCAGAAATTATCATTGCTTTGGAAACGATGAAAGCATTGGTGATTAAATCAGAGGTAGAAGCCAAAATTGATAATGGTGGATATATGCAACCGGATAGAAAGACGCTAGAAATCACTATGAATGTATTCCCAAGGGTCTATCCAAGGTTTATAGAAATAATTCAACTCTTAGGTGCCAGTGGATTGATGTCTATCCCAACTGAAAATGCATTCCAATCATCTATTAGGAATGAGCTAGATCATTATTTGCAGTCAAGTAATGACAACGCAGAGGATCGAGTTAGACTTTTTCGTTTAGCTTGGGACTTAACGATGAGTGCATTCGGCACAAGGCAAACATTGTATGAACGTTTTTTCTTCGGTGATCCTGTTAGACTCTCAAGCCAGTTATATTATTCCTACAACAAAGATTCATATGTGCAACGAGTGAAGGACGTATTGTTAGGAAGTCCGCATTAACGCGAGCGGACTTTTTTAAACTGTTAATAAATAATCTATCATGAGAAGGAACATCTTATATAAAAGGTAATCGATTATAATGGTAGATGGTTCATATCTAATTTCACTAAATGTTGTGTAGAATATTAGATGTGAAGTGTTGTTTTAAAAAGTTGAAAAAAACACTTGTTTAAAGATCAAGAAGGTGGTATGATTATCAAGTTGTCATTTTAACCAACAAATTCTTGTGAAAATGAAATAAAGAAGTTGTTGACAACATCGAAAAGATTTGTTATGATATAAAAGTCGTCAAAACGACATGATAACGAAATGAACATTGAAAACTGAACATGCAAAACGTTAAGAAATACAGCTTATTGACTAACTTCGGTTAGCTCGATAGCAAAACATTTTTGACATCATTTAATGATGATGCCAGCAAAACAAAATGAGCTTTTAAACTAGTTCTAATTTGTTGAGTTTTATACTCAACTATTATGGAGAGTTTGATCCTGGCTCAGGACGAACGCTGGCGGCATGCCTAATACATGCAAGTCGAGCGAATGATGAAGAAGCTTGCTTCTT
>NZ_QKZI01000009.1:0-623 GCF_003254155.1 Psychrobacillus insolitus
GATTAGTTGGAACGCCGTATGAGGTGAAAGTCTCACGTACGGTGTGAAGTGGGGGAAAAGCTGGAGATAACTTCAAAGGCTTACCTATCACTATAAGATTCGAAGCACGAAGTATCCGAAGTAAATGTTGAAATTAGTCTAAAAATAAGAGGACCATCACTACCTTTCAAATTGAGAAAAGTAGTGATGGTCCTCTTAACATGGAGGCTCAATTATGAAAAAATGTTTGATATGAAACTTTTCGGTATTACACCTATTAGTTCCTTCTCGTGGTGAGAAGAAATGCCTGAAATGAATTTCTTCTATTATATTGTTTTAACTATAATGATTCTTCATACTCCTTGACTAACTTATAAAAAGTCGTTTTTTTTACGCCAATTTCTTGCATTGCTTTTACTGCTGTAATCTCTCCTGATTTCCAGCTAGCATACGCTTCTTTAAACTCCTCAGTGAGAGTAACCTTTGGACGTCCAAAAATTTTACCGTTTTGCAAAGCCACATCAATTCCTTCACGCTGCCGTTTTCGAATTCGATCGCGTTCTTCTTCAGCCATCCATGAAAGAATTTGTAAGACAAGATCCGCAATGAATGTCCCTAAGCTGTCCTTATATTGGGTCGTATCG
>NZ_QKZI01000009.1:719-55455 GCF_003254155.1 Psychrobacillus insolitus
CGAATTCGATCGCGTTCTTCTTCAGCCATCCATGAAAGAATTTGTAAGACAAGATCCGCAATGAATGTCCCTAAGCTGTCCTTATATTGGGTCGTATCGAGTAATGGCATATCCATCACAACAATATCTGCCTGTATGTTTTTAGTAATATCATTCCATTCGTTCAAAATTTCTTCTTTGTTCCGACCAAACCGATCAAGTGAGTGAATATAAAGTACATCATTTTTTCGGATGATTCGTTTTAGCAATTGATATTGTACTCTTTCGAAATCTTTCCCACTTTGTTTATCCATGAAGTGACGTTTAAGACTAAAATTGTCTAGTCAAATTAAAAGCCCCTAGAATTTAGTTTTCTAGGGACTTATTCAATATTTAGTTACTCATGTCTTGTAGACCAGGACTGTGTTCATTTGGCATATCAGGCATGAAGGGTAATGGAAAACCATTCGGAGGGTCAGTGACTTCGAGGGTTCCATTGTTCCGACTAGGTGTTTGCCCTTGGAAAATTTCACTGATTCGGGTTGGATCCAATCTAAAATTGAACTGTGCATTATGGTAACCCATCTCAACAAATTTTCTACATTCAGGGTACTTGTTAATATCATAGTTTGGAATTGGGAAGAGTTTTCCCCAATCTACACCTAATGTTTCTAAGGCTTTAGCAAAAGCATTTTGGTGTGCATTATCTCGAACTATTAGAAACGCAAGCGTTTCGCGAAAAGTTTTATTAGAACTCATTTCATAAATACGAGTCTTTTGAAGAACACCAGTCGATTCAAGGACCAGGTTATTGAGTAAATCGGCTGCAAGATTCCCGTGTGAATACACCCAAGAACCATTCCAAGGGTTTCCTGCGGCATCGACCGGAAGCGAAGCTTGCGCTCCAATAATATAGTGATGTGGATTTGCATGTCTAACAGCGTCATCGAGTGGGGAGTTATCCATTCCAGCATTACCCGGAACTGCGGATTCACCAGAGTCGTTTAACAATTGATTGATTGTATTCTGTACAAGTTCTACGTGAGCGATTTCTTCCAAGAAAACTCCTCGAAGCAAATCTCTATATTGAGTTTCTTTGCCACGAAAGTTGGAACTTTGGAAAAAATACTGCATCATGGTTCTCATTTCCCCATAATGACCACCCAAAATCTCTTGCATCACACGTGCCGCTTCGGGATCTGGTTGATCAGGTGTAATAATATTTATTAGTTCCTCTTTGTAGTAATACAAGTATATTTCCTCTCTTCTAAATGGTTTTTTATTTATTTAAATATAGTTATGGCTTGATTTGATTTATTTTATTCTAGGAGTGAATGGTATACATTTGGAATGCAGATATTGCGATTTAGTCGTAAGAAAGGCGTTAGAGAATTTAGTACACGTGCAATTATGAGCGGTTTCGGTGTTTTGGAAGAGAGATGTATACACGAGGTGCAAAGAGTTGGTGAAGATGATGTTGAATTAGAAATATTCAATCCTGATTACGATTAATGAATTGAAAAATACGAACATTACTTGAATTGGGAATAAATTGAATTACCAAGCAAAATGAAAGCCACCATATTGATATGACCTTGAACTTATTCCTATTCTTTTTTAATCTTTTCTACTATTTCCATTTTGAGTACTTTCATCAATTGCGGAAGTACCTTCCTTATACTCATTATTAATAGTAGGTGAAGAGGATTTTACAGGATCTCCATAGGCTGTATCGGTAGTTGGATCTTTCTTTTTCTTGCTAGCACTTGCATTCGTGTTCATGTTTTGATGTGTCATTTGTGTAGAACCTCCTATCTAAATGTCCAAATAAGCCTAAAAATGTTAGTCAAATATCGCTAAAGGAGAAAACCACCGATATCATCCCTGTAACCTTATAGTCTCCAATAACGCGCTTGTTATGCATCTTAAATGAGATTTTTAAACGCAGACCGTAAATCAACGAGAGTTATTTTCACCCCACAAGTTAAATTCACCGAGGGATGGGCGGAGTAGTCGAAAGGCCGGAGATTACTTCAAATGCTTATCTATTACTAACGGTTAGTTGAACAAGAATACCTATGCCTAGATTTGGGCGCTGTTTAAGAATAATGTTGATATTGATAACTATCCGAAATCTCACTAACAATAAAGTAAGATTTCGGAGACAATGATATCGATGCAGGGCGAGTTTTAGAAGAAGGAAATTTGTGGGGATAATCTAGTAGTTTCCTTCGTTTTAATAATTCAGCCTGCTCGCTAGGAAGATCAAAAATGATTATGTTCTTGTTTGCTGATGTAGAAGGTCGACTTTTTTATTCCTAAATTAGGTGTACAAGACACTCCCTCTGAATAAGATACATAAATATCAAGTTAACGGGGGACTAGAACATGAATTCAATATTTACTTATATCTTTTTAGGGATATCCCTAGCCGCACCAATTGGGCCTGTTAATGCTGCTCAATTAGATACGGGCATTAAAAATGGATTTTTTCATGCTTTGATTTTTGGTTTTGGAGCTTTAATAGCAGACATCTTGTATATGGTTATGGTTTATTTTGGTGTTGGCCAATTTATAGATTCACCTTATATGAAAATATTTCTTTGGTCGTTTGGTTGTTTTGTGCTTACTTATACGGGAATAGAAAGTTTACTAACACTTCGTAAAATCAAGGTAGATATGAAATCTGGTAAAAGAATTCGTCTTAGACAATCATTATTGTCTGGTTTTCTCGTATCACTATTGACTCCACTAACGATCCTTTTTTGGCTGGGAATATATGGATCTGTCCTTGCTGAAACGTCCCAAACTTTCCAAGCAAATCAAATAATTACATTTAGTTTCGCTATTATAGTAGGCATACTTTTATGGAATACAACAATGGCATTTTTATCAAGTGGTGCACGCAAATTCTTATCTACCAGATTCCTAATCATTATCTCCTTAGTTTCTTCCCTTTCCATGATCGTATTCGGGATATACTTTGGCATCCAGGCTTATCATACGCTATTTTGAGCTTCTTCTTTTTTCCATCTTTTACGCAATAATAAGACCACAATTGCGATAACTGAAACGAAAACTAAACTAATATAGAATCCGGGTCGACTTGTTGCGTGAAAAAGGGCACCACTTACTGCAGCGGCTACGAGAATCATTCCAATTATTCTTTTTACTTTATCAGCTTTTGTCGGCTCGATTAATCTTTGATACATAATCAAAATGAAAAACCAATTATAAAGCAACATTAATGCCGCAGCGGTGGTTATATATTCATACACTTTATCAGGTAATAATAAAGAAGTAACAATGGAAATTATAAGACCTATGGAAGTAAGCGCTATCGCGGGAAGAGGCATTTTTAATTTCTTTTTCGTTTGCTTACTGAAAATAGCAGGTGCGTCTCCCTCTTCGGATAATGTCGTAAGTATCGTAGTAACTGAAAAAAGGGAAGCCGACATCGTTGAAAATCCTGCAATAATAATAGCTGCTGTAAATACATGTGGGAAAAAATCGAGATTAAAACTGGATAAAGCCGTAACAAATGGACTCTTGTCCGCTTTAAATGAAGTATATGGTATCAGTAATAGTGCTAAAGAAAGAGCGATCACATAGATTAATCCAAGCAATCCTAACATGACTTTACCTGACTTAGGGGCATCCTCCTTGTTTCGTAAATGAATAGCCATTACCCCCATCACTTCTATACCTCCATGAGCATAAAAGGCAAACAATAGTGCACTCCAAAAGCCGAAGACTCCTTTTGGGAAAAACTCATTAATAGATTGAGGAACTTCTCCTTTTGGATTGCCATCAATTACTCCTGTAAGTACCAAAATGGCAATCACAATAAACATAAAGATGGCAGCAATTTTCATTACACCAAATATACTTTCTAATTTTCCAAATGCTTTTGCTCCAATAAAAAGAATCAGAAGTCCACAAATTGCGTAAATTAATGCAAAAATCCACAAGCGAACATCAGGAAACCAAAGTTTAGTTAAAAGGGAGATTGCCGTTAGCTGACTGCCGATTATTAATATTTCTGAGCACCAGTAAACCCAGCCACTACTAAACCCAGCCCAACGGCCGTATGCTTTTTTTGCATAAGTACGAAACGACCCTTTTTGTGGGTCTTTAGCGGACATTTTTCCGAGAGCTTCAAACACAATGTACGTTGCACACGCAGCCATTATAAAGGCTAATATAACGGAAGGTCCTGTCATTTTTATCGCAATACTTGTTGCCAAGAAAAATCCTGTTCCTATAATGCACCCTACCCCTATAAGAGATAATTGCCACCAAGCAAGATTGGCATCCTTGTTACTGTTATCGGATGTCGTTTTTTTCGCCATTTTGCACCTCCTCAAAATAATAGTTTCTCACATGACAATAAATTTATGTATGATCCTTAGAAGTTTTATTTCAAATTTAATCAGTTTATAAGTATTCATGGGCAAAGATTGTTTACAGTTGAGCAAAAATGCTTTTTCGTTATTTTTTTTAAATGCGAGTTGATATTTTTCTTTGATCTTAACCTAGATTTTCGTGATATTTGAACTTCTCCTTGTGGATTTTATATGAAGATTGAAAATGTCACGCCATTGTATTTATAACAATGATTTTTCTCCATTTATAGGCATAAAAAAAGACAATCGATGAAAGTCGATTGTCTCCTATTACTACAGACGTCTTAATGCAACATAAAAATGTCTAACTCAGCGCCAAATTCTCTCTGATAATTAGATCTTTTGAGTTTCATTTTCATCATTATTGACTCGATTATGGTTATTGTTGTCCATTCAATTTAATGAAAGTCTTTGTCCACATACCTTCCGTAGTCAGGTACAGCAATTTGATCAAAATCGTTAACGAGCTTGTTTAAATTTTCAGATAAAAATTCACCAGACATTGGCAAGCCATGCCCAGTGACTGCCGTCGATGGCTTTAGCTTTTCTAATTTAATGACTGATTCCTTAGCCGCTTTCCAATCAGTTGTTAGGTATCTTGGTGGTCCACTGATTTCCTGTTCCTGTGTTATCACTTTGTACAAGTATTCTTGCTTTACGGTAACAAATGCGTCCCCAGCAATTAGCGCTCGATCCTTCTCGCGGAATAGTGATACATGGCCCGGGGAATGGCCAGGTGTATGGATATAATTGAAATCTGGTAGATAAGGAACGGTCCCATCGGCAGGCAGTGTTTGTATATGATGCCCAAGGTCAATCGGTTCGTTTGGAAATATCGGAGACATCTTTGCTACAGCTCCACCTTCGACGGTGGAGTCCGGCTCAGGATAACTTTTCTGACCAGTCAAATACGGCATCTCCAATGCATGTGCGTAGACAGGCACATCCCAACGTTTCACTAACTCGATTATAGCTCCAACATGGTCGAAATGGCCATGTGTTAAAATAATTGCTCTTGGTTGGCTACCCGTGCCAAATCTTTCTTCGATAACAGCAAAGATTTCTTCGGCTGATTCCGGCATTCCTGCATCGACTAAAACGAAATCCCCTGTTTGCGGATCTCCTACTAAGTGGATATTAACGATTTGTATGGTAAAGCAATATAAATCGGGTAATACTTCAATTCCAACACCACTCCCAATAGAAGTAGTCGGAATGTATTTATAATCACTGCCATAATTCATTTCCTGATCCATTTTTGTATTCCTCCCATATTGATTTGAAATGCACATATTGTAGAGTGTCCAAATAAAAAGGAAGAATACCTAACCAACCGTTGTATCTCCTAATGCAGAAATAAAAATCTATTTGGATTTACGTCACTTTCAATTAAAGTGATGTAAATATTTCATTTCTACTGAAAAAGCATAACTTCCTTTATTTTGTTTCTAAGAGATTTAGCTGATTACTTCGTCATTGCCCCACAACAACATATGAGAACAATATAATAGATATCGAAGTTAAGAATGACATAATTAAAGTTCCGAAAGAAAAAGGTTTGTACGCTTATCGTGTAAAAGCTAATTGGAAACAAGGACTTCTTAATAGAAGTAAAATAAACCTTATTATGCTAACGGGTGCTGTAGTTCAACAAAAGGCTGCCTTCAAGGTAGCTTTTTCTTATTGAACTAACTCAGCAGTTTAGTGGTGCGAAATGTTCCTAGTTAAAATGGAGGATGGTTACATCTCTCTGGTAAAGGCTAGGCAGTTCCTTTCGGAACTGAAGGATTATATCGAAGAATCAAATGAAGAGGTAACGCTCGGAAGGGTTCTCTCTTAGTCGAGTAGCACTTGAATTAGTAAGAATAATCGTGTTATAAGCTCGGTGAAAAGGCGTAAGAATTTACCGTAATAGTGTAGTTTTGCTGTCGAAATCCTACCCGATGGGGTGGTGTAATTCATGATGCTTGAGTTGAATGAATATGGTGAGAATGCGAATAAACCTAAAAGAAAAGGTTAAGCTGACGAACATCTGAATGTACGGGTCTAGAACTGCGATACATAGAAATGTGTATATCACCAAATTGTGAGGTTAGATGTGGATGAGTAAGACTAACTAATATGAAAATCCATGATACGTTACAGGCGTATGAATGCTAACAGGCTTACAGGATGCACCTAAGTTCATTCTAAAATAGATATAATTCAACGTTGTAAGCTGATAACGCGGAGGGCTTACTCCCTAAGAAACGTTGGCAGGGAAAGCAATAATGATAATAGTTACTGTATAACTTGCCTTTATATCAGTGAAAGTGGTGGCACAGTACCAATGAAATGTCTAATTCACATGGAGGGATAGCCACTAGACTAATGTAGAAACACTTAATCATGTAAGGTAAACCTTTATCGGTTAATAAGGTTCTCGTAAGACTAAAAGAGGTTCATCTCACAAGGGAGGAACCGACTTATTAAAACGGAAGAATTGAGACACGGAAGGTATTCCGATATCAAAAGTGTTAATGATTAATTGAATTGAATTAGTTGGAACGCCGTATGCGGTGAAAGTCGTACTTACGGTGTGAACAGAGGGAAAAGGGAGCGATAACTTCAAACCCTTGCCTATCTGTATCAAGAAGGAGTAAAGCATTTTTTTCTTATTGGGGTCATGTCAGAAAAATTTGGGTTTACAACGTTAAGCATAAAAAAGTACCCAAACGACGCTTTGGGTACTTTAACTAACATCACTGATAATTTCTATATACGTTGCCGTAGTAAATACAGCATATAAAGCATATTTTATAAATTGATATTAAGAGATTTTAATAAATTATTTAGAATTTCTGCACTACCGTCTTGGAACATAAATAATGAGAAAGCTATCATACAAATCCCTAATAACAAAATAGTTAGTCTTTTAAAAGTATTTATTGGTCGTTTTATAAGTGCCCTGATAATTAAAAATATGCCTATAAATAATATTAGAAAATACCAAAAGCCCATAAATACTACCTTCTTTCCCATTAATTAATTTAATTCAGTATTAATAACGAATTAAGCTCTCCTAAAGTTTCTAAACCATCAGAAAAATGATTAAAAATACAACATATATCTAAATAACGTTCCCAAATAAAAGTTTGGTAATACACTAAAAAGTACAAATGTTGTTAAAACAACGTTTCATGGCTTTTTATATGAAAATTATCTATACGTTATTTTATGCACTTTCGTGGAAAGTCAACTATAACAAGGGAAGCGAATGGTAAACTTAGTTCCTTTCCCACGTTCACTTTCAATTTCCAATTTTCCTTTCATCGACTGGACTAGCTGATAAGAGATTGTTAGTCCAACTCCCGTCCCTTTGTCCTTTGTCGAGTAAAATGGTGTACCCACCTTATGGATCTGTTCTTTTGTCATTCCCATTCCAGTGTCAATTATTTCTATGAAGATTTCCCCAAGATTTGAATATAAACGAACAGTCAGTAGTCCGTTTTCTTTCATTGCCTCTATTCCGTTCTTCATGATATTTACCAAAATCTGCTTCAGTTCCGCCCTATTTCCGTTCATATGTAACAGCTCCTGGATGGAAGATTCAATGCGTATACCCTTTATATTAGAGTATGAATTGATGAGACTAACGGCATTCTTTACTTCAGCTGAAAGGTTAATGGAGCTGAGCTCTTCTGTCTGGGGTTTTGCTAACGATAAGTAATCATTAATGATGGATTGAGCATCGTTTAATTCTTTAAGTGATATGTCGATATATTTTTTATGGTTGCTATGCACTTGAGGTTCGATGCTCATCAGTTGTAGAAACCCCTGGACTGTGGTCAGAGGGTTTCTTATCTCATGGGCTACAGAAGCTGCCAATTGACTTATTACATTCAATTTGTCAGCTCTCTGGAGTTCCTGTTGGATCTGTTGATGCTTGTCCACATAATCTATGATAAAAACCACCATCAGCAAACTGATCCAGGCACCTATAAAAAAGATAATCATGAAAGTTAATTGTTCCGTCCGGTGGCTCTTATACAGATATAACATTATATGTATGACTGTTATCAAAAAAAGAAAGCTAACAACAAAGGCTTTATTTCTCAACGTGAATAATCTATACCACTGCATGAGAAGAACCAAGAGAGTGGTGATAAGTGTAAGTAAAAATGTAAAATCGAAAAAATTATTATCTATCCCATCCCCGCCGAGATAGGCCCTGTAAATAAAGGAGACAGTTGTGATTATCAAACCAGGGATTACTCCCACATAAATAAAAGAAATAATGATAGGTATGAATCTGAAATCATAGGGATAACCTTCTTCTATTTCGATGGGAAACGACATCGTCAGGCATAACATGATTAGAAGTAACAGGGACAACTTTGAGTACGGTTTTCTGCGTTTTAAATCGCTCTCATTAAAGAACAATTGGTAAATCAGTATGGGGAAAAGGACTATTAAAACCTGATCTAACACATGTGGAATATCATTCATTACGCAGCACCTGAATAAAATCGAAATCTTCAGACAAATTTAATGACAATTGCTCATGTCTAGGATAAAGTTCATCCTTTTGGGTTTCAACCTTTATTGTGGTTATTGAATCATATAAGACCATGACTATGATTTCCCCTTTACATTGTAAGTGTTTCTCCTGTTGTGTTAATTGAAGGAGTTACTAGTATACTTTTTTATTGTAATTACACAGTTAAGAGACAATTATTTAATTGATTTCTTTTCCTGTTCATTACTTAATACGACTTTCCCATAATGGTGAGACATTTCAGCACGTCCGTTATGTAGTAATTCCTCAGAACTGCCTCTTAAAATTGATAACGCTTTCAAAAAAACCATACTTCTTCTCCAATAATTTCTAACTAAATACATTATTAGATTATACCAATAAATCAGATATGTGGGAATAACCATTTATATCTTTTAGCATAATAAAAAAATAATTGTGATATACAGGAATATCTACTTATATCTTTTGGTATAAAAAATAAATTGATAGTATATTAGATTATATTTAATAGCTTTATTTACCAATTATAATTCGTTTATGTCCTGGACCTATGGTTGAGAAGTAGGTTAGAAAACAGTGTAAAGGCCAAGCATATATAGTTAGATATGTAGATGACTGTGTGCTGTTTCCAATATAAGAGTGAAGCTCAGGAATTCTTTCAATCATAAAGGAAAGATTACAGAAGTTTAACCTAGAAATAGCGGAGGATAAAACCAAAATTATTCCCTTCGGGAGGTTTGCGTAGAAAGATGCAAAACAAACGGGGAATAGAAAGAATGGATAAAGAATAACTGAAATATAGATATTCATATGATTATGGATAGTGTCACTTTTCATTTGGATTGGGGCGTGTTCAGAAAAGGACGAGTTTTGTTACACAGGATTAGAATTCCACAATCCACACGTTAAAATAAAAAAAGCATCATAATTAATAGACACCAGTCTGGATGTAAAAAAGGCATAAACAAAACTTTTCTTTTGAAAAAGTTTTGTTTATGCCTTTTTTAGTTTTATCTTCCGTTTTTAATACGATAGATACATCAGATACATCCATTGACCTTTTACTTTGATATATGTTTCATCGACTCTCCAGGAGTCATTTGTTGGCTTAAGATGACGTCGTACTCTTTTATCTAATTCCGGTCCGCATTGATGAACCCAACGCATAATCGTTGTGTGGGCCATCGATAATCCACGTTCTTCCATCATCTCCACTAAATTACGAAAGCTCAAGTTGTACCGCAGGTACCATCTCGCTGTTAACAAAATAATGTCAGGCTGATAATGTTTCCGCTTGAATAAATTTTGCTTTTCGATAAGGTCTTCTAACTTGTTCTGTACCCATTTAAGTTCAAATTCTAGACCACACCAATCAAGGTGGAGTTTTTTTGCAAAGCGTAAAAATAGGTTGGTGTATCAATGATTTGTTTAAATTCGTTATGAATTGATGGAATAGGCATAATTTCACATTTTTCAGAATTATCATTGACAATGAAAATCATTATCATTTATGATTGTAACTGTTAATGAAAATCATTATCATTTAAAAGTTTTATAGGAGGAATAATATGTCTACTTTAATCAAACAATCCATTTCCAATGAGACATTGCTTTCCATGCAAAATATCCGTGAGTCAAATGCAAGATCGTATCCGAGACGTTTACCAATAGCGATTAAAAAAGCAAAAGGTGTCGTCATAACGGATATGGACGGGAAAGAATATATTGATTGTTTAGCAGGGGCAGGTACGTTAGCTCTTGGTCATAACCATGCTGTTGTTCATGAGGCGATTCAAGAGGTGTTAATGAATAACATTCCTTTACATACATTAGATTTTACGACGCCTGTAAAAGAAGCATTTATCGATGAAGTATTTGCGATTTTACCAGAGTCATTTGCAAGGAAAGCCAAAATTCAATTTTGCGGACCAACAGGTGGAGATGCAATTGAAGCTGCACTTAAGCTTGTAAAAACAGCAACGGGTAATCGAACAATTTTTTCTTTTCAAGGAGGTTATCATGGTTCTACGCACGGCGCGTTAAGTATTAGCGGAACAACGAGTCCGAAAAAGCATATTCATGCGCTCGTGCCAGATACGCATTTTTTCCCTTATCCATATGAATATCGCTGCCCGTTTGGAATTGGTGAAAAAGGACATGAGTTTATTAGTACCTATATTGAGAACACTTTAGATGATCCTGAAAGTGGAATCGTCACACCAGCAGGAATTGTCGTTGAAATTGTTCAAGGTGAAGGTGGATCTGTACCGGCGCCGGTTGAATGGTTAAAACAATTGCGACGCATTACAAAAGAAAGAAACATTCCTCTCATTATCGATGAAGTACAAACAGGCATCGGTCGTACAGGAAAGATGTTTGCCTTTGAACATGCTGATATTGAGCCAGACGTGCTCGTATTATCAAAAGCAATTGGTGGAAGTCTACCCCTATCTGTTGTTATTTATGATAAACGTTTGGATAAATGGGAAGCAGGAGCTCATATCGGAACATTCCGAGGCAATCAACTAGCAATGGCAACAGGTAGGGCAACGCTACAATTTATCAAAGAACATCATTTACCCGAACATGCTCATAAGCTTGGGCAATATACTCAAACACAATTAAAAAACCTTCAGCAACGAGTAAAGTCGATTGGTCATGTACGCGGTCGTGGTCTTATGCTTGGTATTGAAATTGTCGATAAGACAAAGACTCCTAATTCAATTGGAAGTTACCCAGCGGACGGAGAACTGGCAAGAGCTATTCAAAAAGAATGCTTTGATCGCGGCGTCATTTTAGAAGTAGGTGGAAGGCACGGGGCAGTTATTCGCTTATTGCCACCTTTAATTGTGACAAAGCAACAAATAGACGAAGTACTTGCTTGTTTTGAAGACGCGATAAAAGCTGCTGAAAAGAAATGGGTGAAATAAAACATGAACTCGTTTGATAAATGGTTTTTATCATCAGATTCAAATGGATTAGAGAATTATCATCAGTTTATGACAAAAACAGTAAAAATAGTTGAGACTCACTATCAAAGTCTTGAAAAACCATATGAACATATTGGTACCGAGGATATCCAAAAGAATATTGAGAAATATGTAAAATTTGAATACGAAGGGAAATCATCGGATGCTGTTTTAACATCGTTGCAGCATCTGGTGATGGATCATTCGCTGCATATTTCACATCCAGCCGCAATGGCTCACTTACATTGCCCGCCTATGATACCAGCACTTGCTGCTGAAGTAATCATTTCTGCTTTAAATCAATCGATGGACTCATGGGATCAAAGTCCAGTAGCTACGTATATAGAAGACGGTATCATTCAAGAGATGATTAAAGAAATAAATTATCCTCAGTCCGCTTCAGGTGTGTTTACAAGTGGTGGAACGCAATCAAACTATATGGCATTGTTGCTAGCGCGAAATGAATATTGCGCCAAGAATTTTTCTATAAATGTAAGCAAACAAGGATTACCAATGGAAGCTAAAAAATTACGAATCTTTTGTTCAGAAAAAGCTCATTTTACGGTACAGCAATCAGCCGCTCAATTAGGGCTCGGTATGGACTCTGTTATAAGTATAAAAACGAACGAACGCTATGAAATGTGCACAGATGCTTTATATGAAGAAATTGCAAAAGTGAAGCAGCAAGGAAATCTCCCTTTTGCAGTGGTGGCAACGATTGGAACGACTGATTTTGGGAGTATAGATCCACTTGGTGAAATCTGTAAATTAACCGATAGGGAGAATATATGGTTACATGCAGATGCTGCGTACGGAGGAGCCTTACTATTTTCAAATCAACATAGTCATCTATTATCTCATCTGAAAAAAGCAGACTCAATTACGATGGATTTTCATAAATGGTTTTATCAGCCGGTTAGCTGCGGCGCATTTTTTGTGAAAAACTCTTCTATGTTTGAACATATCCAGTTACACGCTGACTATTTAAATCCAGAAGAAGATACACATTTTCATTTAGTTGATCGCAGCATTCAAACGACGAAGCGATTTGATGCATTAAAAGTATGGTTGACGTTTCAAGCAGTCGGTAAACAAGAGTTTGGTGAGATGATTGATTATACGATAAAAACGGCTAAACAAACGGCCAATTATTTACAGAAAAGAACGGACATTGAAGCACTGAATAACCCTGTTATGAACGCGATTGTATTTCGCTATCAACCGAAGGTTATTTACATGGATGACCAAAAACAACGATTATATGAAAATGACATAAATCAGTACATTCAGCAGTTGCTCTATGAACAAGGGCAGTTGATTATGGCGAAAACAAAGTTTGAAGGAAAGTCCTATTTGAAACTAACGATGTTAAATCCGCTGATTACATTTGATGAAACCGTCAAACGGTTAGATGAAGTAATCAACCTTGGAAAAGAACTCGAAAAAAAGGAGGAGCGATTACGTGAACGATCAGTTATCGGCTAATTTCATTACGATGCAAAATATGATCAATTGCTATATTCGTGAAACAGGACAAGGTGAATGGCGAACGATAAAAGAGAAAGTGATTGAAGAAGTGTTAGTGATTGAATTGAAAAAGCAACCAGTCACACTATATTTTCCCGTAAAATATCGCTCAGTAACAGGGCGTCACTTATTTAAGCGAGAGTTAAGTTATCAAATTCATCATCATGAGATGCAAAAGCTTGATATTGTGACACTGCTATCACTGTTAATGAAAGAAATAACGGATGATTTACTACAAGTAAATGATTTAATTGTACGTGTTCTTTTAAGTTATGAAAATATGAATCTATTCATTGAAAGAAGAAAGCAAGAGTTAGAAGAGTGCTACAAGTGGGATAAAACATTTTTACAGTCAGAGCAATCTTTATTAATCGGTCATCAGCTTCATCCAACGCCAAAAAGTCGTCAAGGAATTTTACCTGAAGAAGAATCCGTATTTGCACCTGAATTAAAAGGGAAATTTCAGCTTCATTACTTTAGAGCCCATCGTTCGCTCGTTAGGGAACAATCGGCTTACAATCAGTCTGCTACAAATAAAATTAAGATGCAATTAAAGCAAGATGATACGGTACCAAAAGAATTTACTTTGCAATATTGTCAAAATGATGAGTATACGCTTATTCCGATGCATCCACTGCAAGCGCGTTTTTTACTAGGAAAAGAAGAGGTGGGCAATTGGATTCAAAAAGGGCACCTCTTATACTTAGGTCCTCACGGTGAACTCTTTTATCCAACATCATCTGTTCGTACGGTTTATAGTCCTCGTGCTGATGTAATGTATAAATTCTCGATTCCCGTTAAAATCACAAACTCTTTACGAGTAAACAAAGTGAAAGAATTGAAACGCGGTGTGGAAGTAACGAGATTACTACAGGCAAGTATAGAAAGTGAGCTACATGCTCATCATCCTGCTTTTCAAATTATTAAAGACCCGGCATATGTTACGTTAGGTGATGAAGAGCTTGGGTTTGAAGTGATGATTCGTGATAATCCGTTTAAAGAAACAGATGGAAACAATACAACGCTGTTAGCAAGCTTATGTCAAGACCACGTATACGGTGGAGCATCTCAGCTAGCAAACATCATCAATAGGATTTCTAAAAGTGAAAATCTTACAACTGAACAAGTGAGTGAAATTTGGTTTAAGCGTTACATCGATATTACGTTAAAACCAATGATGTGGCTATATACGCAAAAAGGAATTGCATTAGAAGCTCATCAACAAAATTCAATCATTAAACTAGATCAAGAGGGATATCCATTAACTTTTTATTATCGTGATAATCAAGGCTACTATTTTATGAAATCAAAAGAGGCGGAGTTGCGTGAACTGTTGTCTACATTAAATGGAGAAAGTGATACCGTATGTGAAGATGCTGTTGCTGAAGAGCGATTCCGTTATTACGTATTCTTTAATCATTTATTTGGGCTAGTTAATGCTTTTGGTGTTAGTGAGCTTATAGATGAAAAGAAGCTTTTAATACTTTTAAGAGAAGAACTTGAACAGTATCTCTCCCAAGATCATACGAAGCTTGTTTCTTCGCTGCTTGGAAATCAAGAACTTCCGTGCAAAGCGAATTTATTAACGCGTGTTCATGACATGGATGAATTAATTGGGTCTTTAGAAACACAATCGGTTTATGTGAATGTAGATAATCCATTGTATAAGATAGTTGGTGTGAAACAATGACAGCTATGTTACAAACCAACTATCCGTTTACAATAGAAGACTTTCAAGTGAAACAGGATATTACGTTTCGTCCTGTATCTTTAAAAGAAGATTTTGAACGTTTATACACATGGATGCATGAACCGCACGTAATTCCTTATTGGAAATTGAACATTGGTAGAGATGCCTATAAACAGCATCTGCAAACATTTTTAAACGATCCTCATCAACAATTATTAATTGGTGAAATCGAAGGGGTGCCGATGAGCTACTGGGAGTCGTATACGGTCGAAGGTGATGTGATTAGCAAGTACTATTCATACGATCAAAAAGATCAAGGGATTCATTTATTAATTGGAGAAACGGGTTATTTAGGTAAGGGATATATTTATCCATTGCTTTTGACTATTCTAAAGCGGAAATTTGAAATAAACGATACGAAAAGAGTAGTAGCAGAACCGGATATTCGAAATGAAAAAATGATTGCGATCTTTAAGAAATGCGGTTTTCAGCCAATAAAAGAAGTGAATTTACCTGATAAAACAGGATTACTGCTTAGTTGTGAAAGAAATGTGTTTGAAAGAAGGTGGAGTGAATGGAACAACGGAACACTTTAGACATTATTGGCATAGGGGTTGGTCCATTTAATTTAGGATTAGCAGCGCTACTTGAAAAAACAGATAGTACATATATGTGCTTTGAACAAAAGCTAAAGTTTGATTGGCATCCTGGTATGCTCCTTGAAGGAACGACCTTACAAGTGCCGTTTATGGCTGATATTGTTACAATGGTCGACCCCACGAGCCCATATAGTTTTTTAAATTATTTACATGAACATGAACGGTTGTATCAATTTTACTTTTTTGAGAAATTTCATATTCCACGTAATGAATACAATCATTATTGTCAGTGGGTAGCTAACAGTTTAGGCGGTTTGCAGTTTAACAGTGAAGTGAAAAAAATAACGCTTCATACAGAGGAAGACACGTACTATGAAGTAACGGTTCAACAAGGAGATGCCACTAAAACTTATTATAGTCGTCATGTTGTGATGGGAGTTGGGACGAAACCAATTATTCCAAAAGACTTTCAATCGATGCAAAGCGATCAGTTTTATCATTCTGCTCACTTTAAAATGAAGCGAGAGCAAACGTTGCAAGCAAAAAGTATTACGGTTATCGGTTCGGGCCAAAGTGCAGGTGAAATTGTGTACGATTTATTGCAGCAGCAAAATGAGCAGAAGTATAAATTGAGCTGGTACACACGTTCCAAAGGTTTTTATCCAATGGAATATTCAAAACTTGGTTTAGAGCATTTTTCACCGGACTATACGCGCTACTTTTATCATTTAGAACATGAAAAAAAACAGCGTGTGTTAAAAAATCAAGCGCTGCTTTATAAAGGCATTAGTTTGGAAACGATTAGTGATATTTATGAACTATTATATGAACGTACGATTGGCGGAAGAAACATTCCCATCACGATACAAGCACTAACTGAATTAACGAATATTGAACTACAAGAAGACAGTCATGTATTAACATTGTATCAATATGAACAAGAGGCTTATCAAAAAACAGTGAGTGACGTAGTGATTATGGCAACCGGCTATCAAGATACGTTGCCTCTCTTTATGGATGGAATGAAAAATCATTTGCAGTTTGATGATAATGGTCAGTTAGAAATTGATGAACAATATAAAGTCAAATTAAGTGTTGAAGGGGCTTCTTTGTTTATTCAAAACGGTGAACTTCATACGCACGGAGTAGGGGCACCTGATTTAGGTCTTGGTGCTTATCGAAACGCGGTCATAATTAATCAAATTGCCGGAAAAGAAGTTTATAAACTGTATAAGGGAACGGTCTTTCAGAAGTTTGGGTTTTAACGATCATGATTCGAACGCCATTTGTCTTTTTATGTTTGTTTATAACGATGACTTCTGAAGTGTTATTATCCCCATTTTATCCGCAGTATTTCTCAGAAGCATTCGACTTAGAAGGAATAGAGATGACTTCTGTTTTTATCATTTCTTGCCGGCTCGTTGTCATTGTCATGACGCCGGTTTGGGGAGTCGTGTTAAAGAAATGGTCGATGAGGCGAGTCGTGTTATGTTCGCTTTTTATGACGGCTATCTTAAAGGTGATTCTAAGTGAAAGTACAACATTTTCAAGCTTTTTGACAACATCCCTTTTATTACTAGTGTTTCAAAGTAGTTTATACCTACTGTATCCCTATTTAGTAGGAAGGATTGAAAAACAAGAAGAGAAAGCGAGAAAAACAACTATTTATATTGTGGTCGTACATACGGCTATTATTGTTTCCAGTTTATTTGGAAGTGTCGTTATATCATGGGAAATGCCGCTTAAAGTGTATCAGTTATTTGCTTGTATGGATCTTTGTTTATTGGCTGTTTTACTTCGGACAAAGCGATCGTCATCAGTTGTGCCAGAGAATAACCAATCAACACACCTAAAAGCTGTGACAGAGCCAATTTTCTTTTATATGGTGGCTATCTTTTTCTTTCATCTGGGTCATAATGCCATTCGCCCGTATTTCACCTTGTTTGTAGATGAAAGATACGGGGTGAGCAATCAAGTAAATGCTTTAATATATGTTATGCCAAGTATTATGGCCGTTGTTTTGAAGTTATGCGTACCAATCCGTGTATTCAGTGGTCAAGTTATTCCACTGTTTTATATGGTGACAATACTTAGTGCGTTTACTTTACTTATACAAGGGTCTATTGATAGTCTAAGTATTTTTATCATGAGCCGGATTTTATATGGAGCCGGTTTTTATCTTAGCATGGTTGTGTTAGATATCTATTTATTTCGCCAAAGTCAGGCAGCCGCTACTTATTATTACAGTTGGTTAATTGCCGTGCAAAATGTGGCACTTCTGTTTGCTCCGTTGGTAGCATTAACCGTGAGTAGAGCAAGTTTTTATGCACCTTTACTGAGCGGTGCTTTGTTATTAGTCGTAGCCGTAGGTGTAATGACGATACGAAATAAACCATTAGAACTTTTTAAACAAGTAAAGGAGAATGAAGGATGAATATTGTCAAAACCGATCTTTCTATGTTTACAAAACAGTCGTGGGAAAAAGCAAATCAACAGTTGCTTGCAAAAATGCTGCAAGAGTTTATGTATGAACAAATTATTGAACCAAAGGAAATTCAAAAACTATCGGATATGACGATGTATCAATGGGAAGATCAAAAAGGAGTGATGTACACATATCAAGCAAAAGAAAAGTTATTTGATAGCTTTTATGTTCTTTCTGACACGATACGAGTAACGTCTGAAGGTCAAGAGGTTGGACTTTCCAAAGCGCTACAGCTATTAATTGGATTGTCAGAAGAAAAGGGAATGACCAACTCGACAGCAGGACATTTAGCCAAAGAGTATTTTCATACATTAGTTGCCGACTTACATTTGCAGAACAGAAAATCCTCAGATGAACTGGCTGAAATGGATTATGCCGAGTTGGAAGGTGAAATGACGGGGCATCCGTGGATTACATATAATAAGGGAAGAATTGGTTTTGGCTATGATGACTATATCCGATTTGCTCCAGAACAGAAGAATCATATTCAGCTGTCATGGATTGCTGTTGCTAAACAAGTGAGTTCATTTCAATCGTTGGCCACGTTGTCATTTGAAAAAGTGATGAAACAAGAACTAAGTGAAAATACACTGAAATCATTTGCTAATCAACTGAATGTACGTCAATTAACACTGAGTGATTACTATTATATACCTGTTCATGAATGGCAATGGATGAATGTTATCGTTCCACTTTACGCAGAGTATATTTCCAGTGACCTCATTGTACCGCTTGGAGAAAGTGAGGACAGTTATTTACCCCAACAGTCAATCCGAACATTTGTGAATACGACTCACCGGGAAAAGTATCATGTGAAGCTACCGATGAGTATTTTAAATACGCTTGTTTATCGGGGGTTGCCAAGTGAACGCACCGTTATTGCGCCTCAAGTAACGGAACACATTCAAGGAATTCGAGAACAAGATGCATTTTTAAAAGATACGTGCAAGATAGGATTGCTTGGTGAAGTAGCAACATTAAATGTAAGTCATCCAACGTTTACAAAAATTCAAAGTGCGCCATATCAATATTTAGAAATGCTTGGTGTTGTGTGGCGAGAAAGTGTCTACGAAGAGTTAGGCGAAGGAGAGCAGGCGATTACATTAGCGGCTCTTTTACATGTCGATCATTTAGGGAAGGCGCTTGTGTCAACATACATTCAAAAAGCTGGTTTGACACCAAAAGAGTGGATAGAAGCCTTGATGAATGCAGTATTGCCGCCACTGCTACATTATTTATATCAATACGGCACTGTCTTTTCACCGCATGGCCAAAATACAGTGCTTGTGTTAAAGAATTTTAAACCAGTTCGGATTATTATGAAAGACTTTGTAGATGACGTAAATATTAGCGACCAGCCGTTTGACGAGTTACGTTCTTTATCTGAAGGGTTGAAAACTGTTTTAAGAAGTGAAGATCCAGAAGGATTAACGCAGTTTATTTTTACGGGTCTATTTATTTGTCATTTTCGCTATTTAGCGACGATTTTAGAAGAGCATGAAGGCGTAACCGAACAAAAATTTTGGGGCAGTGTTCGGAATGAGATTTTACGCTATCAATCACAATTTCCACAGTTACGAACGCGATTTGAGTTATTTGATTTACTTCGTCCTACAGTGACAAAATTAACGTTGAACCGAAATCGAATGTTTGACTATGGGTACGAAGATGACGGAGATCGTCCTCATGCAAGTGAATACGGCAAGGTGCGTAATGCGTTACATGAAGTTAGTATGTTGGTGAAATAATCTTAATGTTAAATTTCTTCAATAAGAGGCTGTCTCAAAGGTATTAAATTGGGACAGTCCAACTTTTTAGAGTGGGTGAAAAAGCTCTTTTGAAAGGGATTTTGCAGGAATGGAATGATATCACGTAGAACGTCCAGGCAGACATTGTGGTGTTAGACATGCCGTTGCTAGATACTACTCAATTTAATAATCTAAGTGCAAAATAGCACTTAAAACAAGTGCAAATTACCGTCTAAAGTGACACCCTTTTCCATTTGGATTGGGGCGTGTTCAGAAAAGGACGAGTTTTGTTACATAGTAAATTAGAATTCAATGTTTCATATGCAAAATTCAAACCGGATTGGTAATAGATTCACTTAAATACATTGCTACAACAGAAACCGCGATTGCGATGAAATAATACGTAACGATGACCTGAGCCGGAGTAAACTTTCTTCTTTGACTGAATTTAGATGATTTCATGCGTATTATATCATTTCGACAATGAACAAAACTTATATCTCATTGTAAAAAAAAAGTAGGAGAAGATAGTTTAAACTATCTTCTCCTACTTTTTTAATTAAGCAGATTGTTCTTTTTTGTTTTGTTTTAGTCCGATTAAATACCCACCAATTGCAATTCCTAATAATACAGTCCAGAATACTATTGTCCATCCTGTAGAGTGTGGGAAATGTTCATCTAATATTGCTACTTTAGGATGAGCAAGTACCATGACAGTTAATTTAACTCCTACCCAACCTACGACTAGAAAAGCTGCAGTTTCTAGTGAAGGCATTTTCTCTAATAATCGAACAAATTTATGGGCAGCAAATCGCATAATTACAAGTCCCATTACCCCACCAAGGAACATAACAGAGAACTGACCAGCATTAATACCACCGATATCAAAGTTACCTAAATGTGGCAATGTCACTGCTATCGCTACAGCTGCAAGCATTGAATCAATTGCAAACGCAATATCTGCAAGCTCGACTTTTAACACAGTCACCCAAAAACTTGATCCTTTTTTTTCTAGCTTCTCTGTATTTCCAGTTTCCAAACGCTTTTCTTCTTGTTCTTTATGTTTCCGTTGATCATAAATATGTTTAAACGAAATAAATAGTAAGTATGCAGCTCCAATTGCTTGTACTTGCCAAATGTTTACCAATATAGTAATCATAAATAAAGCTGCGAATCTAAATACGAAAGCCCCGATTAAACCGTAAAATAATGCTTTCTTCTGTTGCGCTTTTGGTAAATGTTTTACCATTACAGCCATAACAACTGCATTATCTGCTGCAAGTAAACCTTCCAATCCAACTAGAACTAATAATACCCATCCGTACTCCAATAATATTGCTAAATCCATATGTGCATTCTCCTTTTTGCATATAAAAAGACCCTTGCCTAAAAAAGGCAAAGGTCTCGCTAAGCAAATTTAATAGTTTACTATCATAACCGATGGCAAAAGCCATGTATTGACGACTATGAAATAGGTTTCCCCATAGCTACTCCCCTTTGACGAATGTCAAAGTGTATTTATTTATGTAGATTAGTGTAGCACATGAATAATATAATTCAAAGGAAAACTACTTGGTTTTTATATGAAATGATTTATCTTCTTAATGTTCATTATAAAAACAGATCTATAATTATACTAAGAAAAGCACAAGCGCCTATCTCTGCGGTGTGGCAGGCAAATGGGGAATCGCGAGGAGGTAGCTCCTCAGCCACCACAAGCGCTTTTGTTTACGACGAGCTTGCGCTATACAGATACTTAGTAAAAGTTTTATATTTTCTTATCTACTGAAAAAGGGTCTTCAATTGAAGACCCATCCACTATTTATTTTTGGAATTTTCAGAAGTCTAATACCCGACTACTTAGTTCTACATTCTTCACTTTATATGTGGTACCAGTCATATATAGTCTTTTTGATAAAGGATTTAAAAAGTAGTTTAGTTATATAAGAACAAATAAAAGATATTACTATTTAACGTTAAATTTTATAAATTTAATATCACCTCCTATAAGGATTTTCAATATGTTACATTATAGCTTTGAAAATGTACTTGATTAAGTGAACTTTCTCCAAAAGAAAGTTAGAAGTTACAGATTAATGCCATTCTTGATAACATCGAAAAATGCAGAGAATGGGTAGAAAATATGTATTTTAGGATACTAAACCATGATGAATATAGAAGGTTATTTGCAGAAGTATTGAAAGAGGTTAATGTGCAAGTCCAGTAGACGATAGTTAACTTATTAAATGATATTAAGAATGAAGACCCTGTGAATTTCTAGGACAAAGTCGAAGAGGTAAAAACAACTTTGTATAACTAACGGGTACAAAAGAGTTTCCCTGCAGCTGAATGCAGCTTTTGTAGCATCCGGGTAATAACAAAGTAAAGCATGATTCTATAACAGAATCATGCTTTTTCTATACCGGTCCTTATTTTTTTTTCAATTTTTTTGCTTGTTTCAAGGCTGAAGAAACAAAACTTTTCGCCTTTTCCCTGTTTTTTTCATCTTTCAGCAGGTCGCTCGCTTTCGATATAATCTTTTTTGAATTGTCTTTAAGATTCAAGATCACGTCATCTCCTTTTTTATCTATAATTCTTTTGTAAAGAAAATGATTCAGTTTCTCACGGGATATCCTGTTTTTTCGTAGTAACTTAATGCAAGTTTTATTACTTCGAGTATTGCATTGGGTAAAACCTGTAATAGCACAATTAATAGAATCCGTTTTTTGGAAATTATTCAAAATGGTTTCTATCATTGTTATTTAGAACATGATGACGAAGAAAATTTCATGGGCTTTGATTAAAGTAATTTCTGGCGAATAGCAATTTAACATAAAATAGAAAACAACCGAAGGCAGCCTTTTATTTAAGCAATAGACGTTTATATTATAAAACTAATTTAAGTGGTTTGAATATCCAGATATTCATCACTAATTTCACCAACAATTTCTTCTAAAATATCTTCCATTGTTACCAAACCCGCAGTATTACCTTCTTTATCTGTGACGATTGCCATATGAACCCTGTTTTGTTGCATCTTAGACAGTACTTTCTGGATAGAAGTTGTTTCAGGGAAACGCGGCATTTCGTGAATAAACGATTCCGGTTTCTCTGTTCTTCCAGCTGCCATGCTAGTCAATAGCTCTTTCGTATTAATAAAACCGATTAGCTTGTCTTTGTTTCCGTCTTCTGTCACCGGATAACGCGTGTATTCATGGTCATCTAATGCCTCAAAAAATTCGGATTTCGACAGGTCTTTGTCCACAGTTACAATTTCTGATCGCTGTATCATGATGTTTTTCACAATCCTGTCGTCAAACGCAAAAATATTTTTAAGATAGGTCAATTCGGTTTGATTGATCTCGCCGCTTTGGAAGCTTTCAGCCACGATTAATTTCAACTCTTCTTCTGAATGAGCCTCTTCATGCCCAACTGGCTCTACTCCGAATAGTCGTAAAAAGACTCGTGCAGCACCGTTTAGTAACCAGATGAACGGATTCATTACTTTTCCGAACCAATACAGCGGGGGAGCAAGTAGCAAGGTCATTTTTTCTGCGTATTGAATAGCCAATGTCTTTGGTGCCAATTCTCCAATCACCACATGTAGGAACGTGACTATTGCCAGTGCGATGGCATAGGAAAGTGCAGTCGCCAATGCTTCTGGAACAGCAAAATACTCAAATAATGGATGCAGCATTCTTTCAACAGTCGGTTCACCCAATGCACCAAGACCTAAAGCCGTTACCGTAATTCCTAGTTGGCAGGCAGATAGGTAATAGTCCAACTCGTTCGTAACTTTCTTTGCGAGTGAGGCCTTCTTATTTCCTTCTGATATTAATTGGTCGATTCTTGACATACGCACCTTTAAGATGGCAAATTCAGCCCCAACGAAGAAAGCGGTCAAGAGTATGAGCAATGCTATTAATAACAAGTTTATTATGGTTTGTCCATCCAAATTTTCTCCCTCAAGAGAGGGATTCACCTCCAGTAATGTTTAACTCAGTTGTATCAAATTACCTTTTTGTTAAGTCCCTTGATGAAATATAATCCGCTTTATTTGTTGATTATCCATTTCAGTAACCGTCCATAGAAAGTTATCTTTGGAGATTATATCACCCGTATGAACTTCTCCAGGGCTTTGGGAATAAATCCAGCCCCCAATGGTATCGATATCTTCGCTTTCATCAAAAACTAAACCAAAGCGGTCTTGAAGATCTTTTAAGAGTACACGGCCATTGATGAGGTATTGCTTTTCATCAATCTTACTGATATCCGGTACTTCGTCAGCATCGAATTCATCGCGGATTTCACCCACAATTTCCTCTAGAATATCTTCCATAGTAATCATGCCGGCAGTTCCGCCATATTCATCAGCTACTAAAGCGATATGAACATGGGTATTCTGCATTCTAAGCAAAGCATCCTGTAGTCCAGTGGTTTCAAAAACAATAGGGAGTTTCCGTATGAATTCTTCGAGTTTTCGCTTCCGTCCAGCTACAATATGGGGAAGCATCTTTTTGGCACTGACAAAACCGAGGATAAGGTCTTTGTCCCCATTTTCCGATACCGGATAACGAGTGTAGTTGTTTTCATCCAAAGTTTTAATGATTTCATCTAATGGCATGTCTTTATCCAGGGTAACCAGTTCCGTTCGTGGAACCATGATGTCCTTGACCATCCGTTCATCAAATGTGAAGACATTCTCCATATAGGATAGTTCAGTTTGATTGAGAGCGCCACCCTCGTAACTTTGGGCCATAATGATTTTCAGTTCCTCTTCCGAGTAAGCCTGTTCATGTCCAGCAGGTTTAACGCCAAATGATTTTAACAGAACGCCTGCTGATCCGTTCAAAGTCCAAATAAACGGCTTCATGATTTTTCCAAACCAGAAAAGCGGTGGCGCGAGAATCAAGGTCATTTTTTCAGCATATTGAATGGCCAATGTTTTTGGGGCCATCTCCCCAATAACGACGTGTAGAAACGTTACCAGTAGAAAGGCAATGGCATATGAAGCCGCGGATGCTATAGCATCGGAAACAGCAAAAAAATTAAAGATCGGGTACATCAGACGTTCAACAGTAGGTTTCCCCAATGCCCCTAATCCTAGAGCGGTAACTGTAATACCTAGCTGGCAGGCTGATAAGTAATAATCTAAATTAACAGCCACTTTTTTCGCAAGTACAGCCTTTTTGTTTCCTTCGGCGATCAATTGATCAAGCCGAGACATCCTAATCTTTACTACGGCAAATTCCGATCCGACGAAAAATGCCGTCAAGCCAATCAAAATCACTAGTAAAACTAAATTTAATATGATAATTATATCCACTTATATTCCCTTTAAAGGGATCCACCTCCAAATTAATTACATCAAAGTCAATAACGAAGCAATCGACATCAACCGTGTTTCTAGCGTTTTATGAATGTTTACTTTTAAGTGAGTAGGAGCATCTTTCAGTTGTTCTTCCAACCGTGATAATTTTTTTTGTAAACAATCAAATTCCTCGTAAACTTCCTTCATCAAGAGTTCGATTTCTAGATTTTCACCTGTGACTAGAACTTGTTTGATTTCAGCAAGAGTCATGCGCTGTTTTTTCAATAGTTGAATTCGTTCAAGTGTCTGAAGGACAGTGGTAGGATATAGCCGGTAGTTGGCTTCAGAACGCTCAACAGGAAATAACCCGCATTTTGTGTAGTAATCGACTGTCCGAGTTGATAATCCGCTAAGTTTTGCAACCTCTCCAATATGCATTAATTCCTTCCCAATGCAAGCGCCTCCTTTTATTTGTTAAGAGAATAATATCACAATCAACTAAAAAGCATACAGTGATACGTCCTGCTTTGGGAAAGAATTCACTCGTTTTCTGAAAATATATGCATACTTTTGACATAATGTTTCGCTAATTGAGAATTAATAGGAAGCAATATATACATGACGGACATAGCATCAGGATTCAATAAGATAAGAATTAAAAGAAGCGTTTACTAGAAAATTAAATGAATTTTATCCAATAATGTTGGAGGATCGTTATTTTTACTAAATGGTGCTTGAGTTCAAGTAGTTGTAAAGCTTTTTTTATTGAACTCAAGCAACTGCGTTAGTCGAACAAGCAATTTGGTGATAAACTTAAAAAACGGTAGTGAAGTCATATAAAAAATAATCCGAATTTTGTTAAGAGCGATATAGAATCCCTAATAAAGTAATTGGATAATGTAGTTTTCTTCAACGCCAATGAAGGGAGAGATTATATGGAAAACGACTGGGACAAAGCTATTGGTTCTTTTTCCAAAATTAAAGTTTTTTCAAATCCAAATAACGAGCCTGTAACCATAAGTGGTGATGCGGATGATTTGAAGTGTATAGGTGTCGGGACAGATGCGGCCGTTTTTCAATCTCTTTCCGCCCCAGCTTATGCATTTAAATTATATGCCAAGGACAAAGTAAACAAAGTAAAAGTTGAAGCAAATGTTTATCATATATTAGGAGATTCCCCCTTCTTTTCAACATGTTTTGCTTCATACGACGAATACCTCGTTTTAAGTTACGAGGAAGGAAAAACTCTCTTTGACTGCATTCTACAAGGTATTCACATTCCAGAAAGTGTTGTAAATGAAGTGGAAGATGCAAGAGAATATGTTCGGAGTAAGGGTCTTAACCCACGTGATATCCATTTGAAAAATATTTTACTACAAAACGGAAGAGCAAAAATAATTGATGTCTCTGAATACACACTGCCAGGTAATGATTTTCGGTGGGAGCATCTAAAAAAAGGATATGAGCAATACTATCATTTAATAGATGGAAATTCTGTTCCGTTTTGGTTAGTAGAAACTATTCGAAAGTGGTATAACCAGCGGGGGGGAAATTCTTCTTACGAGGAGTTTACAAAAACTATTTTAAAACTTCTGTATAAAAAATAGGTGAACTAGCTCTATTCAAAATATTTGTACAAGAATTCAGCTTATTGAACTCACGGGTAGCGTTTGTTAAAGACTCGAAGCACGAAGTATCCGAAGTAAATGTTGAAATTAGTCTAAAAATAAAAGGACCATCACTACCTTTCTACTTGAGAAAGGTAGTGATGGTCCTCCTAACATAAAGGCTCAATTATGATAAAATGTTTGATATGAAACTTCTCGGTATTACACCTATTAGTTCCTTCTCATGGTGAGAAGAAATACGTGAAATGAATTTCTTCTATTATTTTGTTATAACTATAATGATTCTTCATACTCCCTGACTAACTTATAAAAAGTCGTCTTTTTCACACCAATTTCTTGCATTGCTTTCACTGCCGTAATCTCTCCCGATTTCCAGCTAGCATACGCTTCTTTAAACTCCTCAGTGACCGTAACCTTTGGACGTCCAAAAACTGTGCCATTTTGCAAAGCCACATCAATTCCTTCACGCTGCCGTTTTCGTATTCGATCGCGTTCTTCTTCAGCCATCCATGAAAGAATTTGTAAGACAAGATCCGCAATGAATGTCCCTAAGCTGTCCTTATATTGGGTCGTATCGAGTAATGGCATATCCATCACAACAATATCTGCCTGAATGTTTTTAGTAATATCATTCCATTCGTTCAAAATTTCTTCTTTGTTCCTACCAAACCGATCAAGTGAGTGAATATAAAGTACATCATTTTTTCGAATGATTCGTTTTAGCAATTGATATTGTGCTCTTTCGAAATCTTTCCCACTTTGTTTATCCATGAAGATGTCTCGTTCACTTAGACCCAATTTTTTCATGGCCTCTAACTGTCGTCCTTCATTTTGATCTTTGCTGCTGACTCGTATGTAACCAAATTTTTTATTATCCATTTTATTACTCCTCATTTGGATTTCTTTCTATTATTCTACCAAAAGAGTTCGCAAAAGTATGTAAGAAAACGTGAACGTTCATAAAGTTAATTTATAGTTTAACGGACTATAGAAACGATTAAATATGAGTAATTTAAAGCAGTTCGTAAAAGTGTAATTTTACGAACGGTTAACTTGATAAAGTATTTGAGATTCTGAAAATAGCAGTCCAATAGGCTATTTTTTAATTGAAAAACTTCATGCGGAAATTGACAAGTATATCGGGTGCTGATATACTATAAACATCTTATATCGGGTTGCGATATAACGTGGACTGATATGTTTAGGAAGGAGAGATGAACGTTGGCAGAGAGCAATGAACACCAACCTTTAACTGAAGCCGTTTATTATATCTTGCTGGCTCTTCATACACCGATGCATGGATATGGGGTTATGCAGTTTACCAAGGAAATCAGCAATGGACGGTTGAGTTTAGGACCGGGAACTTTATATGGAGCGATCAAGACGATGTTGGAAAGAGGATGGATTCAAGCCCTTGAAACAGAAGCTGACAGCCGGAAAAAGGAATATGAAATAACACTTGCCGGAAGGAAAGTTGTGCAGAACGAAATTGATCGGTTGCAGGAATTGGTAAAAAATGGTAATTCCATAACAAGGGGTGAGTAGGGTGGCGATCAAAAAATGGAGACTTTTCATCAATTTTGAAAAAGAAGAGCAATGGCTGAATAAAATGGCTGCCAAGGGTTTGAATGTTATCAGCTTTAAATTTGGTCGCTATACGTTTGAGGAAGGACCTCCCGGCGAATATATCTACCGCCTCGAATTATTGAAGGGAGAGCCGAAAAGCGAACAAGTCCGGGATTACTTGCTCACTATGGGAGACTACGGAATTGAGTGTGTGGATACCTACAATAACTGGGCATTTTTCCGAAAAAAAGCAACAGATGGACCATTTGAAATTTATTCAGATTTCGAATCTAAAGTTGATCACTACAAGAGAGTTGCTTATTTGCTCGGTACGGTTGGAGGAGCGAATCTTTTCATCGCATTGTTTAATGCTACTCTATCGCAATTTAATATGTATTTATCCTTCGTAGGTTTTTTCATCTTTATTCTCTTCACACCAATATTTATTTCGTATCTACGAAAAATTAAAGAGTTAAAGAAAGAACAGGCGCTTTATGATAAATAGATTATGTGTTTAGAACCGTATTTTTGTCATTGGTTATTGTATTTTCACAATTAAAAGATTATCCGATTTACATATCAGACGTTATCAGAAGCTGTTTAAATACAAAGGGAGAGAAGATGCGCTTTGATTAGCATCCACTCTCCCTTTTTTTTTATAAAAGTTTACTTTTACGAATTGGTTTAATGAATAAACTTAAAGCTTCTTCAATTAAAATGTAAATGTGTTTGTCCTGAATAACAGATTGCAGCTTAAATACTTGATGAATATCAGTTCGCAAGTCAAATAAAACAATCTTTCTTTCTACCTTTAAAGAAACGTTGTTTCCTTCTTTTATTCCTTTCTTGGTGTGTATTGCAAAATACAACAGGTTTATTTACTATAAAAATGAATGTGTTTAAATAGACTTTAAAGAAACAAAAAAATGGATAACTTTACATTGAATACTGTAAAGTTGGATGTGAAAAATAGCACTTAAAATCAGTGCAAATTATCGCCTAAAGTGACACCAACCGCTTGTCCAAAAGAAATAATTTCAATCAATCTCTTGATCCTCCCTACATCGTAAATGTAGGGAGGATCAAGCTTTACTAGGAAGAAAATTAGAATGTCCTTGTCTTTATCTTTATTAATACAATTTCATCAAGGAAAGTTTGTTTTGCGTCCAAGCATAAATGAAATATTTATTATAAGTAATTACTGGTAAAATGATAGAGATTAGATTAGATTATTTTGTTGTAAACAAGGTATAGTTTGTAGTGACTAACAAAAACGATTCGGGTTCATTTGAAATTATTATGAGTAATGTATTAAAGCTTCCAGGAATAAAAGTAGATAGAAAAGAGTTCTTGGCAAAGAGTTTTTCAAATTATGTTTCTTCCGATATATTAAGTAAGGTTTTAGATAAAGGACCTGTGGAAGCTAATGTTGATATAGCAAAAAGCGGTAGAGGGGTATGTATCTTTAGCTACTGCAACGGAAACAGACCTTTTAAATGAATTCTTCCCCGCTAATTTGGAAATTGATACAAACTTAAAATTCGAGGTTTTCAACGTACAACACTTAGGTAACGAAGAAGATAGAACAGAAGACTTACTAGAGCGTATTAAAGAAGACCCTATGGTACTAATGCAAAAAGGGTTATTAGGTTACGTTGATGAGCACGAATTTTTGGCAACAATTCGTCCGAACGAAGAAGCCCTAATTTTGGGTGAAAATTAGTATACCACCAATCGACTTTAAGGAGGTGATAAACATGTCTGAACGAAGACACCGTAGACGTAACACCCCTGCATTTACAGTTCTGTCTTATTTTACATTCGCAGCAGGGGTAATCCTCTTTTCAATCGGGTTATATAACGCTGATAATTTAGAACTCAACGAAAAAGGTTACTACATTGCAGTAATGATGTTAGTAGCAGTTGGAGCAATATTAACACAAAAAGTAATCCGAGATAATTCAGAGGATAACGACATTATTGAGGAACAAGAGCGTGAATTCAACATGAAGGTAAAGGAAAGCGAAATGAGAAATAAACCAAATCGTCAAGATAAAGAAGTCATTTAAACTTAGGGTGTCCAAGTGGCACTCTTATTTTATGCTTAGGTTATAAGGTGTAGTTAATACAAAAGAGTTTAATTTACTTGTTTTGTATTTAAACAACTCAATAATGTTAATTTTTCTAGTATTGAGTTTATTATTGATAAGAGGGATTCAACCGTTCGGGTACTATTTTTCTTCATCATGATTTTATCGGTGTTTAATGCGGGATTATTGACGGAAAAATATATTCAAACAAGAAAGAAGAAATAACTCTTATTCAAGTAACGGGTGCTTTACTTCAAGAAGTAGTGAAGCCTATTTCTTATTGAACTAACGTCGCAGTTTAGTGCAACATAATAAAGAATTATTCTTTAAAGGTTATGAGGAGTGAAATGATGAAAGTCAATGACTACAATATGGTTTAGAAGCATTGTGAGCAATGCTGTACAATCCCAGTTATTTCATAAAACTTTGCATATTACTTTTTCGTTGTAAATCCACAAAAGTTTGGCGAGAATCCAAAAAGATGGCGTAATTTTGTATTGATTAACTTGTGGCCGCACACTCGTGACTTTAGTCTTGGGAGGTTCAATAAACCCAGTTAAAAATGCTGATTTTAATAGAAAATCATAGCCCCAACTTTGAACAAAGATTGGTCAAAAAGGGGCTGTTTTTCATAATTGTATGGAGCTTTTTGTAATAAAGTTTGATTATTTCAGAAAGCGAATTTTACACTAACGAATCGTTAGTCACCCGCGGTAAGCCATTTTTCTTTAAAATCGATTGCAGGGAGTGGGCGGCTGAAGTAATAGCCTTGAGCGTAATCACAGCCAATCCCATCTAAGAAATGATATTCTTCTTGGCCTTCTACACCTTCAGCGATGACTTTCAAATCAAGTTCTTTTGCAATTGCTATTATAGTTTTTACTATAGCTTTGTTCCCATCGTCTCGATTCATTCCAATAACAAATGATTTATCTATTTTCAATGAATCAAGTGGATATTTATTCAGATAGCTGAGCGATGAGTACCCTGTTCCAAAGTCATCCATTGATAGACTTATACCAAGTTCTTTTAATGCATCTAACTTTTCAATCATCGCTTCTCCATACATCGCAATACTCTCAGTAATCTCTAGCACAATATAGGTCACATCAAGTGCAGTGTTTTCAATAGCGTTTTTCACCTTCTCAAAAAAAGTTGGATCGAGTAACTGCCTCACAGATACATTAATGTTTACTTTTAATGACTTATATCCTTCTTTTTTCCAACGAGTATTTTGTTCAAGTGCTGTATTTAGTACCCAGTGACCTATTGGAATAATCATTCCTGTCTCTTCCGCAATTGAAATAAATTCATCCGGTGTAACTTGTCCAAGTGTTTCGTTATTCCAGCGTATAAGAGATTCCATCCCTACGATTTCATTTGTTTTCAGATCCATAATAGGCTGATAATAAAGTTCAAACTCTTCATTATCTAGTGCTGTTCGTAATTGTTTTTCAATCATCATTTTCCTGTAAAATTCTTGATGCATTTCTGATGTAAACAATTGAAAGTTATTTTTTCCTCTTTCTTTCACATAGTACATTGCGGTATCTGCATTTTTTATTAATGTATTAACGTCATCCCCATCATTTGGAAAGATGCTAATTCCAATACTTGGTGTAATGAAGTAATCACTACCATCGACTAAAAAGCTGTTTCTAAAATTTCCTAATAAATCTTTAGCAAAAGCTTCGCTATTTTTCGCGTTATAATGTGGAAGTAAAATGGTGAATTCATCTCCACCGAGACGATAAACCTCTGCACAATTATGTCTTTCCTTTAGTAAGTTTTCAATACGTCTTGATACTTCTATTAATAAGAGATCACCGACATCATGTCCGAGTGTATCATTGATGTATTTAAATCGGTCTAAATCGATAAACATAATTGCATTCTGACTTGCCTCGGCTTTAGCTTTTTCTAGAAGGTTAGTTAAGTCCTCATTGAACATTCTTCGATTCGGTAACCCTGTTAAGGCATCATGATTGGCTTGGAACTTGATTTCATCTTCATATTGCTTTCGTTCCGTAATGTCTGTTGATACAGCAAGTAGCCCTGAGCGATCATTTATATTGATAGGTACTTTGACAGTCTGTAACCAAATTACTTCTCCCGATGCGGATGTAATGGATTCCTCTCTAATGAAGAGTTTTTCTGGTAACTTTAATAAATCATTCTCTTGATTGGTGGTCTTTTTCTCTACAAACTTGTCTTTTTGTATGTCATAGTCAGTTTTCTCAACCATATCTTGAATGTCCCATCCCATTAACTGAGCATATGACTGATTCATAAGTGTATAACGGCCATTTTCATCTTGAGCATATATGTAGTTTGGGTTTAAATCAATGACTTGGAATAGAAATTTCTTTTGCTCAGATAGCTTCTTATTCATGTTATTTACTATATCAAGATGCATTCGGCTCGAAAGGATTAATATGGAAAGAGCATAGACTAGCAATGCAATCGAACTTGGGTACAATCTTGTCCATGGAACCATATTTAAGGTGCCTATTGCAAATCCAATTGACGAAAAGACACTAAAATAAACTAAAAATGATCGTATACTCTTATTTTGTACATTTAGACTAATCAACAAACAGATAGTCATGCTAACTATAAAAAGAATAACATTGGAATTAAAAATCCACGATAGCTCTCCATAAACAGGAAAGTAAAATATATTAGAACCAATTTGCATTAGTTCTAATCCACTGACCCCTTTATGACTCCATCCGCTTATGTAAACAAGAAAGGCCAACCCATAGGATAATAGGACAGTAGTTCGATTTACAAAAAACCGCCACTTCATTTTTAAATCATTTGGCAATATTTCTTGAACAATTGTATACCCTATATAGAAAATCGTTGGCGTTATCATAATAGAGCCAAATCGAAAGAGTTTGAAAAAGAACTTGATGGTCTCTTCTTTAAATAGATTATAAGAATACAAAAATGCAACATCTAATTGCCAGAATGATATCATTAGAAGAAATAGAAAAATAATTTTTGATAGTTTATTTTTTTCAAATAAAACTAATAGCGTAATTCCAACACATATGGGAATAAAAGATAACAAAATTAGAAAAATAACAAACATGTAATGTGCCTCCTATGTATGTGTCAGTAATAGACAAGCGTTATTCCCACTACTACCATGAGTAGTTATGCATACGGATTCTACAGCTTGATACCTTGTTTCATAAACAATCGGTACGTCTTCAAATCCATTCCCTTTTGTTTTAATCGTAGGAGGGATAAACCCGTATTCCATTGACAGCAGGGATGAAATGATTTGCATTGCTCCCATTGCACCAAATGTATGTCCAATCATTCCTTTTATTGAAGTGATTGGAACGTCCAAACCAAAAGTTTCCATAAGGATAAATCGTTCTATCTGATCGTTTGTTTCTATACCAAGTGCCTGACTGTTCACATAGCTTGGTTTAGTATTTCCAACGGCTTCTTGAAACACTTCGAGCATATGTCTACCAGTTATATCAGAACTTAATAGTTTTTGCCCTTCATTTCTTGAAATGACACGTTCAATTTTTCCGTATATCTTCTGAGCACGTGCCTGTGCTGATTGTCTACGCTCTAAAACGATTAATCCAGCACCTTCGGATAAAACAAAGCCACGATGCTTTTTTGAAAATGGGACTCCAGCTTTATCGATAGAGATCTCATTTGATAGAGATCTTACTTTTTTAAAGCCATTGATTGTCCATTGGCCTAAAGGGGAATCTGTTCCTCCCACTATGCAAGCATCTATACTACCATTCTCAAGTAGGAGTTTCCCAATCGATATTGCATCTAGACTTGCAGTACATCCAGTTGTTAATGTGAAGGCAGGCCCACTAGAACCAATCGCTTCAGCAACAGAACCTGAGACTGTGTGTGAATCAGCGAATGAAACCCCCTGAATTGGGGTTTTTTTAAAATCAAAAAAATCAGTAGAGTATTGTTCAATTTCAAGAATTGCGCCAGCGGCTGTTCCTATAATTACAGCAATACGGTGTGGCTTAAAATAATCTAAATTCGACATTATAGATGCATCCATTGCAGCAGCAATCGCCATTCTTACAAAACGCGGATATCGTTTATAATTTTTTCCATTTATCTCTAGGAAATTATCCTCTATCAAACCCGCAACGATATTAGTGTGAGGCTGATTATCATTTTTCAAAATGCTCTGTGTACAGATACCTTTATCTAATACATTTAAAAAACTAATTTTATCATAAACACCAGGAGCTTTAATGCCATACCCTGTAATTACGATATCGTCCAAAAACATCACCTACAAAATTCGACTTTATTTTATTATATAGACATAATAAGGGGAAGTCTATGTTAATGAGCCTTAAGACCTGTTAAAGTAGTTCATATATAGATGCCTAATGCATTATAAGATTCACAAGCAGGAATTACGTTATTTTTGCTATCAATTCCTTTCTTTGATAAAGGGAAAAAGAAATAGCCTTCATTCTCAGAATAAGTGCAGAGACCATTAAAGCACTTGATACTTTCAAACCATAGTTCAATCGCCAAATCGCCAATTAAGTCCATCACTATTTTGTTGAAGATATAAGCTTTCTTAACCTTGTTTTAGTGGTTCTAGTATACATCCGATTTGTTTATTATTTATTTTTCAATTGTATTTGTAAGTCATGAAAAATTTAATAACAAAGAGATTAGATTAGATTGGATTTGAAGCATAAAACATTGCCCGTTTATCTTCCTTAGTTTATCATGTTCCTTCACGTATGAGCTGCACTCACGGCTGGAATCTCATCTAATTTCCACGGTGTATACTCTTCTTTAAACTCCTCAGTAGACTATCTAGTAATGGAGTGGGCTTAACGATTATTCCGGAATGTGTTATAGAACGAGATAAAATTCAAACAGAAGCAAATCTCTTTACACTAGGGAATCCTGTATTTAAAAATCAGATGGTTATTAGCTATTTGAAAAACACACTACTGTCACCAGCAGCAACTGCTTTTTTACGGATCACAAAGGAAAAACATTTGCGATTTTAACTGGTAAATGAGACATTTACTTTCAGTACGATGAAATCGAATGATATATCAGGACTTGCGCCAGTAAAAGTGACTTCTTAAAAAGTTTCCATATCTCAGATGTTATAATGAACTTTCTTATAAAGTACGACAAACGCGGATTACCTTTAAAATGTTGATCTAATAAGCTTTAAAGCATAACACCTTCCTTAATTGGAGGGTGTTTTTTTGTTGGAACTTTCGGTTTTTTTAGCTGTTTTTTAACAGGTGGACGGGTGTTTTATTGATTCTTTATTTTATTTGAAAGATTAATACCAGCTTCTTCAATTATCCGGATATTTGCTTGTACTTGTTTTTTTGTACCGATTATTTCCAGTGCAGCAATTGTTTCATTTTGTTTGTTTTTTACTGGCACAGCGATAGATGAAATTCCAAGTCGGTTATCATCGTGACTTTCAATATACCCATTTGTTTGTAATTGAGAGCGTAGTTTCGAAACCGTGGATTGTTCTTGAACAAATACCGAAATGTCAGTATCCCTTTTACTTAATAACAATACTTTTCCTGCACTAGTGCTAAGAAAAGAACATTGTTTTCCAATATAAGAAAATTTACTGAAGAGATGATTATCTACTTCAATCGCATTTAGATAAAAAGTAGATTCTTGAAATATAATAGCTAGCGATGATGATAAATTTGTGCGTAAGACAATTTGTTCAAGGATGTCTTGTGATAGGTGAAATAGGACCGTGTTTTTAATGACTACAGACTCTAATACACGAAGGGAAATACCTAACCGATATTTATTAGAAAGAGAGTCTTTTACAACAAATCCTTCTGAACGCAATGTTGTTAATAAGCGATGTACTGTGCTCGGTGCAATAGATAATTTTTCAGCTAATTCGTTTAGTTTATATTCAGGTTTTTCAACAGTGAAAATATTCATTAGTCGAAGTGCATTTTCTAACGATGAATAATTTTCTTTTTGCATATTCATCTACCTTCCACTTCTTTTTATATATCCAAGTTTTTCGGAAATTATTTTACTATATGTAACCAAATCATTTATGTGATTTAGTGTAGTTACTTTATTACTAGGCCCTGTTATGGAGATAGCTGCAATTACACTTTCAGAAAAGTCTAATATAGGGGCAGCGATACTCGTAAGACCATCTGATAATTCATCGGTACTCACTGAATATCCTTTTTTTATGATTATGTCTAAATCTTTTTTTAATTCTTCGATTGTTTGAACAGTTTTGGAGCCAAATTGTTCAAAGCCATTATCATGTATTTTTCTTAATAATTCTTGTTGTCTTGGTGCTGACTTATATGCTAATAATACTTTGCCACACCCTGTACAATAGGCAGGATTTCGTTTTCCAATATGTGATGCCAACCGAGTAGAAAACAAACTATCGAGCTTATCCAGATATAAGACATTTGTTTCTTCTAATATCCCTATATGAATGTTTTCATTGTACTTTTCCAACAATTCTAATAAGACAGGTCGTGCCTCCTTATAAATTTCCATAGTTGTCGTCAGTACACCGGATAATCGAACAATTGCTAAACCTAGTCGATATTTTTTAGAAATAGGATGCTTTTCTAAATAACCATAGGCTGTTAACGTATTGATTAACCTTTGCGTATGACTTATATTTAATGACTTTTCTTTTGCTAGTTCAGTTAAGCTCCATTCTGGAGAGTTGTCGGTGAAAAGTTGTAATAGTTGCATCGCATTTTTAACTGTATGTATGACGTATTTTTCATCTACATTTTTCACTGTATGTAGAATGTATTTTTCATCCATAACTATTCCTCCTTACTATTTTAGTGAACAAGTTAATATTAACGATTTTACTACAATATGGATGGGATTGTTATACGTCGATAAATTTCACTTCAGAAAAAAATGTATCAATAATGTGGGATCATTCTATTTGAATTAAATAGATCACTTTTTATACAAAGAAATCAGATTTTATTGAAATTATAAAAAGATGTCATATAACAGAATAATAGCATTTATATATGACAAAACAGTGTGATATTATGAAGCCTAGGTAAAAACAGAAAATTCAAAAAGGGGTTGAGTGTTTTGGAATTACAATGGGAAAGTGCAAGTTGACAGGGAAGAAGCGGGGAAATTAAGTTTTTCAATTATGGGATTAGTCGAAATGATAATAAATGTTCTATCATATTGCGGAAAAAATGTCAGCGCTTACATTCTGGAGCGATTGCTATGTGTAGACAGAGATGATTGTAAAGTTTTATCTCATATATTGTAGGAGAAGCGGACAGGGGATAGTAACACTTGAAATAAAGAGTTGTCTGTCCAATATAGTAAATTTTTTGATATAACAATCGTTATTGAAGATGTAGCAAATTATTATGAATGTTTAAAAGGGGAGATTTTATAGTATGACATCAATCAAACAATCCATTGAAAGTACAACAATTAGAAAAACAATGCTACGTATATTACCGTTTACCTTTTTATGTTATGTAATTGCGTATCTAGACCGTGTGAATCTAGGCTTTGCTGCTTTGGAAATGAATGCGGATCTTGCGTTAACTGCTGAAGTTTTTGGTCTATTGTCAGGTATATTCTTTATTGGATATTTCTTATTTGAAGTACCGAGTAATATGATTATGCATAAGGTGGGAGCAAAGGTTTGGATTGCTCGAATTATGATTACATGGGGAATCATAACTATAGGTACAGGATTTGTACAGTCAGCTACACATTTGTATGCTGCTCGTTTTTTACTCGGAATTGCTGAAGCAGGGTTTTTTCCAGGTATTATTCTATACTTTACTTATTGGTTTAGAAGTAAAGAAAGAGGGCGTGCTTCCTCATCTCTTATATTAGCTTTACCAATTGGTACAATTATAGGTGCTCCATTATCGACCTGGATTATGGATAACATTGCCTGGAGTGGAATTGCTGGTTGGAGATGGCTGTTTATTCTGGAAGGAATTCCAGCAGTTATATTAGGTGTTATCGCGTTGTTTTACTTAAAAAACCGTCCAAGAGATGCTAAATGGTTAACAGATGAAGAAAAAAATTGGCTTGAAAATGAGCTCGATAAAGAAAGACAACAAAGCCTTGTTGTAAATAAAGCATCTAAATTAGCGATGGTTAAAGACTCAAAGGTATGGAAACTAGCTCTTATTTATTTTGCTAATTATTCAGCTATGTATGGTCTTAGTTTTTTCCTTCCAAGCATTATTAAATCATTTTCCACGGGTTCAAGTAATATGGAAATTGGCTGGTTAACAATTATACCGGCAATAGTCGGGATCCCAGCGATCTTGTTTTTCGGATGGAGTTCGGATAAAAGAAATGAGCATAAGAATCATTTGATAGTAAGCTTCCTCATTGCAGCAGCAGGTTTTATCGCGTGTGGATTTGCCAATAGTACAACGACATTGATTGTAGCAATTACATTTGCCGCGATTGGATTATATGGCTTTTGTGGTGCCTTTTTCTCCTTTATGACCCTATTTTTCACGGAAACTACAGCACCAGCCGGCATTGCAATGGTTAATGCATTCGCAAGTTTAGGAGGCTTTATTGGGCCGATGATTTTCGGGCAGTTAGCCATTTCCAACGGGATGTTCTTAATTGCTGCTCTAGCTATTCTTGCTTGTGTGATCCTACTAACGTTTAAACAAACTGGATTAAGTGGTGAAAGCAGAAATGATAATATTGAAATAACGACGGTTAATCAAAATGTGAATATAGAAAAAATCGGTTAATTAGTAATATTGGACGAATAGCCAAAAACATTTAAGATATCCTCATGAATAATTTCATGAGATGGGACAGGTTTTCAAAATCATATAAAGGTGGGAATTTATAATGGAAAAATTAATAATCACAGTAGCGACAACAGGGGATTTTGCAACGAAGGATCATACGCCATACTTACCAACTACTCCACAAGAAATTGCAGATTCTATTTATGAATCATGGCAAGCAGGTGCAGCTATTGCACATATTCACGTTCGTGACGAAGAAGGAATTCCGACGTTAGATTTAGAAAAGTATCAAGAAGTAAGAAGATTACTAGAAGAAAAAGACTGCGATATTATTATCAACTATACAACTGCTGGGGGAGAACTAAATGATGTAACAAAACGATTCCCAGTTGTTGCGTTACAACCTGAGATTGCTTCCTACGATGCAGGATCGTTCAATATTGGACCGAATGTCTTTATCCATACACATGAGATGCTAGAGCAATTAGCAGAAAAAATGTTAGAACATGACGTGAAACCAGAGCTTGAAGTGTTTGATGTTGGGATGATTGCTAATGCGCTACGTATTGCTAAACAAGGACTAATCAAACCACCTTTCTTTTTCCAATTTGTATTAGGAGCACAGGGTGGGATACCTGCTACACCTGAAAACCTAATGTTTATGAAAAATAGTATTCCAGAAGGTGCAAATTGGTCAGCGATTGGTGCGAGTAAAGACCAGTTAATGATTAACACGATGACCATTTTACTTGGAGGCCATGTTCGTGTAGGGATGGAAGATGCTGTCTATTTCAACAAAGGTGAACTAGCGACATCGAATGCTCAATTTGTTAAGAGAATCGTTGAGTTAGCGAAAACACTTGGACGAGAAGTAGCAACTCCAAACGAAGCGAGAGAAATAATCGGCTTAAAAGTAAAGGCTACTGAAAAAGTTTGATTTGAAGAACATTTACTAATGAAATGATTGCTAAACCGCATAGAGGAGGTGTGAAATAATGATCGTAGAGTACTCGTTTAAAGTAAGATGGGGAGATACGGATGCTGCAGGAATTGTATTTTATCCTAACTTTTATAAGTGGATGGATGAAGCAACACATGAATTTTTAGCTGCCATCGGATTCTCCACTACTTTTCTACTCACGGAGCATCAAACAGCTACTCCATTACTTGAGGCGAATTGCCAGTTTAAGAGCCCGTTATTCTTTGAGGATGAAGTAATTCTTCAAAGTGAAGTCGTGGAAATGAAACAAAAAGTGTTCAAAATAAGCCATAAGTTTTTCAAAGATGAAAAACTGGTCGCGGAAGGATACGGAGTTCGCGCTTGGACATCCTTTAAAGAAAATCCAAAGGCTTATCCGATTCCAGACCAGGTACGAGAAAAAATGATGCCTGGAAATGCGGAGACAGTAGAAGGTTAAAGCATATGTTGATTTACTTGATTTGTATGTATTTAACTTTATAGAGCTTTACTACATAGTCGAATGTAGTAAAGCTCTAGTTTTGTCCCGCATTTACGGGCAGGCCGATTAAAGTGGCCACGTCCTGTATGTCGTGAGACTCCCACTTCAAGGATTAGGGAACCGAGGAAGCGTAAGTGGGATGTTGGTCACTCAGCGGGGGATGACCCCCCGCTGAATTTTACTTATAAGTAAATCACTGTAAAAATGTTCTTGCAATTAAATATAAATACAAAACAGAATGGAGTATCTATATGAAAAGTAAAGTAATGACGTCTTTTACTGAGGCGACTGCGGATATTGCAGATGGATCAACAGTAATTGTAGGTGGTTTTGGACTTTGTGGTATTCCTGAAAAATTAATTGGTGCTATTAAGGAAAATGGAACAAAAAGCTTAGAAGTGGTTAGTAATAATTGTGGAACGGATGATTGGGGATTAGGAATTCTTTTAGCTAATAAGCAAATAAAAAAGATGGTGTCCTCTTATGTAGGTGAAAATAAAATATTTGAACAACAATTTTTAAGTGGAGAGCTAGAGGTTGAACTTACGCCACAAGGAACTTTAGCAGAGAGAATTCGTGCTGGTGGGGCTGGAATTCCTGGATTTTATACAGCAACAGGAGTAGGTACACCAATTGCAGAGGGAAAAGAATCGAAGCAATTTGAAGATAAAACATACTTATTAGAACAAGCAATTGTCGGTGACTTTGCACTAGTTAAAGCATGGAAAGCAGATAAGTCTGGAAATCTTGTATTCCGAAAAACAGCGCGCAACTTTAATCCACTTGCAGCAACAGCGGGTAAAATTACGATTGCAGAAGTGGAAGAAATTGTAGAGGTAGGAGAATTAGATCCAGATCAAATACATACACCTGGAATCTATGTACAGCGCGTATTACTTGGTGAAAATTACGATAAGCGTATTGAACGTCGTATGTTGAAGGGAGTGTAAACGGATGGATATTAGACAAAAAATTATTAAACGAGCGGTGCAAGAAATAGAAGATGGGATGTATGTAAATCTTGGAATAGGTATACCGACTTTAATAGCTAATGCAATTCCGGAAGATTATGACGTAATGTTGCAATCAGAAAACGGTTTGTTAGGTATTGGGGCGTATCCTACCGAAGACGAAGTAGATGCGGACTTAATTAATGCTGGTAAGGAAACGGTAACAGCTGTTAAAGGGGCATCTTTCTTTGATAATGCTGAATCATTTGCAATGATTCGAGGTGGTCATATTGACCTTGCTATTTTAGGAGGAATGGAAGTCTCTGAAAATGGAGATCTTGCTAACTGGATGATTCCTGGAAAGATGGTTAAAGGAATGGGTGGAGCAATGGACCTTGTCGCTGGTGCAAAAAGAGTAATTGTTATCATGGAACATGTAAATAAAAATGGAGAATCAAAAGTTAAAAAACAATGTACCTTACCTTTAACCGGAAAAGCTGTAGTACACCGACTAATAACGGATCTTGCAGTTTTTGATTTCACGGAAACAGGTATGGAGTTAATTGAAATAGCTGAAGGTATTTCTTTAGAAGAAGTTCAAAATAAAACGGAAGCTTCATTTAAAATATCTAACTTGCAAATGAAATATTCTGATTAATGGAATTTTAGCTGGTGATATAGAGGACACTGAAACTCTAAACTGTTGATTACTAGTGGTAATAGCATACGCTATGTCATCTTTGTATGGAAAAAGCCGGTGAGCCTATAAAATGGGTCATCGGCTTTTATTTTTATACAAAAACATTCATTAGTAAAATAAAGAACTTGTCCGATAACGTTACTTCTATTCATAGTTAGATTCTCTTGAAGACTGTGAAACTAAAAGCTTTGTCATTCAAGGTGTTGACTAGGTCAATCAAGTCTTGTATGTTTCTACCAATCGATCTAATCACCATACAACTATCGTATCTCCTTGACGAGCATAATGAAGCGCTTCTTCTAATCCAGATCGTTGTTTTTTTGAAACATTCATCATATCATGATAAATTTTCACACATCCAATTAACATAGTGATGCCTCATTCCATTTCACTCCTACTGTTTCTGCATATGTTTATTATCTCCAGAATTACCTTGTTCTTGCCGTGCTTTTTCTATTGCAAGGACTGCTGCCGTAGTGGCAAGGGCATCGCCAAATGTAGTTATTACTCCTGCAATGACAGCATGTTGAGCACTTTGACTGTTGATTATCTTGACTTATAAGTTCTGTAAGAGAAAGAAAAAGGGTTTCTTCTTTTCAAGTAAGGGAAAGATAAATTAGAAATGCATGAAGTTGAGGAGGTGCTTATTTGTGAATAAGCTATTTGCTGTTCTTGTCTTTGTAGGTGTTCCTTTAGTTTTTATAGGAGCATATTTAAATTGGTCAGAAATGATGATGTTCTTTCTCTGCTGTGCAAGTATTATTGGGCTTTCGGGATATATAGGCAGAGCAACAGAAAGTCTAACGATTGTAAGTGGTCCAAGGGTTGGGGGGTTGTTGAACGCCACTTTTGGCAATGCAGTCGAACTTATCATTTCCATATTCACATTGAAGGCTGGGATGGTTGGAATTGTATTAGCATCGCTAACTGGATCAGTTCTTGGTAACTTGCTGCTTGTACTTGGATTATCGTTTTTTGCTGGAGGTATTAAGTTTAAACGTCAAAAGTTTAGTGTGCACAGTGCAAGATACAATTCAGGATTACTTATTTTTGCTGTTATTGTAGCATTTGTCATTCCGGAAGTTTTTTCAATGACCATGAATTCCGAGAAAACATTGAGCTTAAGTATTGGAATTGCCATCATTTTAATCGCTTTGTATCTTGCGGGGCTACTTTTCAAACTTGTCACGCATCGAGGTGTATTCTCGTCTACTGACGAACCGGAAACAGAAAAAGAACTACCAGAATGGACCAAAGGGAAATCGATTTCAATTCTTTTATTGGCAACCGTAGTAGTCGCTTTTGTATCGGAGCAATTAGTGCATACATTTGAAATGCTCGGGGCGAAGTTTGGATGGAGCGAGTTGTTTATAGGTGTCATTATCGTAGCGATTGTCGGGAATGCAGCGGAGCATGTTTCCGCTATTACGATGGCTGTCAAAAACAAAATGGAAGTGTCTGTTGAGATTGCGGTTGGTTCTACGCTACAAGTTGCCATGTTTGTAGCACCAATACTTGTTCTTGTTTCTTTGTTCATGCCTCAGTCGATGGCACTCGTTTTTACTTGGCCAGAGCTTGTCGCGATGGTTACTGCTGTACTTTTAGTTATTAATGTTTCCAGTGATGGTGAATCAAATTGGTTTGAAGGGCTGATGCTGTTTGCGGCATATTTGATTATGGGAATTGGTTTTTATCTTCTTTAATTTTACAGAACAATAATGATAAGATAGGAAGTATATTAACAGAATGTTCGATAGATAAATATCATTACTTAGGGGGAATATGTCGTGACCTGGATGCGATGCGAAGAGCGATGGATGTATGCAAGATATGCAGCACGGTGCCATTTACTTTGGACATAAGGCTTTTCCACTATTCTGTTCTGAATAGCTTGAACATCGCTTCAGCAACGGCGTTATCATAAGGACATCCTTTCATGCTCAGTGATTGCTGAATTACGAATGTCTCTAGTGCATCGGGTAATAATTTTTGCGAATACTTATCAAGTATTATTTTTGCTATTATATGCATAAGATACTATTAGACTCGGAAAGTAATACCGCATACAAATTTCATCAGTTTTCTTAAATTGACAAGTACTACCCTATCGCCAAACAAATTACTCTTAGCGATAGGAAGTACGTGTGACTTTAGCATTAAACACTTCAATAAGTAAAAGTAAAATAGAATAGTTGATGGAATTTCTGCTGCAATTGCGGCAATTACATATAACTAAGAACTTAAAAAAGGAAGGAACGTTAAATCCAGCGTTCCTTCCTTTTTTTAGTGGTATTTTCTTCCCACTTCATCTAATCATTCTTTTCTAGCTGTGAGATGTAGCTGAAAAAGCGTCATCTTCTGGGTAATAAAGGTCTTTACGTAAACAAACATCTCGGTGTGTGAGCGGTTCTTCCTTGAAGCGTAACCAAATTTCATCATCTGCCATTACCCCATGGGTTTTACGGACAATACCCCAACGATTAAATGCCTGCATCCCTAAACTTTCTAGCAGCTGATCAGCATTTACACGCGTTGGTGGAAATGTACGCCATTTCAGCCAACGTTCTAATTCCTCCAGTGTAATATGTCCCTCCATATTCGGTGAGAACTGTTTATTGAAATCATCGATATAGTTAATAACATAAGGGGAACCACCATTTGCAGGTTTTAAATCCACTGATGCTATGACATCATCCATCCACATCACGTCAAATTTCATATAATCAATCATAAGTGTCCTCTCCTTCGATGAATAAACGGTCAAATACAGGATCACGTAATTGGGAAAGTAGTACTTCTTTAGCGCGACCAAAGTCAAGAGAAGTATCATCCAACTTTGCTAATAAAGCTTTTTTATTGATAAATGCCGGTCCTTTATAGAGTGCCAATTGTTTTGAAAAGCTGGCATTAAACGGTTTTGCTTTCACTTTTCGTTTCAAGATTGTCAGTGGTTTTCCAAGTGGATAATCCTTTTGATCCGATAAAAAGCTCAGACCATTGTCAAAGATGGGAGCAAGCTGCCATGACTTTTGTGTGGGGCTATACAAGAATAAAATGTTATTTGTATGCCGATCTTCATTTAATATTAGTGCATCAAAGGCCAATAGGCGTGCAATGTCTAGTCGTACATCTAGTCCTGTAAATTGCGCTATTTGCGCCATTACTTGTTCAAACTTATCCGCTGTTGATAAGCTTTGGTAATCAAGAATTAGATCTGTTGAGGTAAAGTTTGCTTCAAATAGGCGTTCGAGTGTGACTTCCTGGAGCTTACCTCTAAAATCATGAGAATAACACCCCGTGGATCGTTCTTCATCTGCTAATTCAATTAGACAAGAATAGTAGGTAACGTATGCATCTGGTACGAGTGTTGTACACGAAAGTACTAGGGAGGCTAAAGTCTCTGCTTGCCCCTCGTAACCTCGTGCATTTTGTTTTACCCATTTATCACCAACACGCCATTTCGATTGATCCCCTTTACTGGAGGTACTAATCATACGTGTAGCATCGGGGGGGATTTGAATGATTTCCATGTGATCACATCCGTTTATTATGAGTTTCTTCTATTATATAGTATCTTTTTTCTGTGTAGCCTTAAATTGGGTCCAACCCACATTACTTTTAGCCTCTTTGAATTTATCGAGCAATTCCTGTCCACTTAAGCCCTGTGCAATCATGCTCTCTAATAGTTGTTCCGCAAAATCATCTGGTATTTGGACAATCGGTCTAATTAAGAGACCTTCCTCTGTCATTTCAACAGACACTTCTTCTTGAATACCGAGTGCATCAAAATATACTTTTGGGATCGTCATTTGTCGTTGTTTCGAAATCTTTACTTTTTTTAATTCTTCCATCATTCTTCCTCATTTCTGTGAAAATTTAATGTGTTACTTAAATTATAAAGGAATGTGTTCTAAATATAAAACAATTTGATATTAAAACTTATATAAGGTTTATTAAAAAGTAAAAGTAAATTAATGATTAATAAAATTACATATTAAATGTAAGACTTTTTATAAGAATAAAGAATAAAGAATAAAGAATAAATAATAAAGAATAAAGAATAAAGAATAAATAATTAAAAATAGAAAATGAATAATGAATAATTAATAATGAATAATGAATAATGAATAATGAATAATGAATAATGAATAATGAATAATGAATAATGAATAATGAATAATGAATAATAAATAATAAATAATAAATAATAAATAATAATGAATAGGTAATGAAAAATGAATAATAAAAAATAAATGGTAAAGAGTAAAGAGTAAAGAGTAAAGAGTAAAGAGTAAAGAATAAATAGTGGAGAGTAAAGGATAAAAGTGAAAAGAAAAGAAATATATTGATGGAAAATTATTTGCTTTAAACCTCTGAAAATGATGCTTGTCCTAGGTTGAGGTGTGGTATAATTAAAGAACGTTAGTTCTTATAAATTTCAGATCCATTTTAGAGGAAAACAGATTTATCCAAGTTCGAAATGGAAGGTTAAAAGAGAGGAGACTACTTTAATGGAGGAAAACCTATTTTCGTTGCAACAATTTAAAATTAGCCAGGAAACGGAAAAATCGATTCAGCATGTTAAAAACCGGAAAGTCGAGATGTATGCACCTGACTTCAAACAGTTCGAGGTTTTTTGTGAGCGGCATTTATTACCGATTGATTTTGATTCCCTTGAGCTCTATTTACATGAATCCATCACCATTCAGCAGGTACGCTTATCCACATTTAACCGCAGATTGGCTGGCGTAAAGTATTGGTTGACGACAAAATTTAATCAGCAACAATCACTTGAACAAGAAGAACGAGTCCGCTTATTACGACAACTATATAATGAAGAAACTTTTTTGCGGTTGAAACCACAACGAGGTGTTCGAGCAGAAAGTCAACAGGATGTTCTTCGATTAATTGATCGGTATGATACGAATAAAAAGGCAGATATTCGTAAAAGAGCGATTTGCTTAGTCAATTTAATTACCGCTAATCGTCCATCTGAAATGGTGAGACTAAAGATGAGTGACTTTGATTTAGAAAATCGTTCGGTTTGGGTCATGATGAAAAAGCAAGGTGAGATGAAAGAAAAACGCCTGACACTTGAGTGCGTGCAATCTGTGAGTAAGTATATCCAAACATGTGAGTTACAGCCAGAGGATTACTTTGTGGGAGCTTCTGATAAATGGGGTAATCATACAAGCAGACAAATTCATGAAGATAGTTACAATCAATCCATTCATGCTTGGCTTGGTTTTGCACCGTATACATTCCGAAAAACCCAAATTACAGCAATGTACAACAAAGGGGCTGACATCCCAACGATTGCTAAACAATCTGGTCATAAATCGCATCAAACGATTATGGAGCATTACATTAACTTGAAAAGCAGTGATGTGGATGAATTTTTATAAAAATGAAGATTAATGAATTCGTTATCAACCAATTTTTGTTCGTAGTTTTGTAGGCGTATCATTGTCTTCATATATAAAAGAACCAGTTAAATACTCTTAGAAACACAGATTCTATTTTCTACAAGCTCCCATTTTCATTGAGTTTCTCTTCTGCCATCCATGAAAGTGGGCCACTAGTGGCCAAAATAATCATTTAAATTATATAAATATTAGATATAATGCTTCACTTATAGACCACTAACCACATGTAGATCACGAGATTCTTTTATCATATAAGGATCTTTTTTTAATGTTTTTTTGATTTTCACCGAGCATATTCTTCTTTAAATTCTTGGGTAACAGTAACCTTTGGTCGACCGAAACTGTGCCATTTTGCAAAGCTATTTCATTTCCTTCACGCTATCGTTTTCAATCGCGTTCCTCATCAGTCATCCGTGAAAGAATTTGTAAGACAGGATCCGCATTGAAAGTCCCTAAGCTATCCTTATATTGGGCCGTATCGAGTAAAGGAAATATCTGCCTGGATATTAGTGAAGGAAGGATGGTGCAAGCCTAATCAGCACACGTGAACATCACATCCATATTCTCATTTCTTATTATTAAAATAGACAAATAAAAGCATCAATTCCTTATACTAAAGAATCGATGCTTTTATTTGTCCTTATTTCAAGAATTGTACCGTTTTGATAGGTGTACTGTTTTCTTCCTTTGGTTGAACGTGACGCGACATTGCCACTCCTATTTTAGGAATGTATTTTCGATATCATCTAACATTAAGTTAGCTGCTTTTACTCCACCAGCTGTATTCCAAATTACATCATCTACTTTGTATATTTCAGCATTTTTTGCTACTTCAAGGTTTTTAAATAAAGGATCTTCAAGCCATTCTTTTTCAAGCTCGGTAGCTACTCCATCCCCAGTTTCGTAAGTAAAGTAGAAGAGGATATCCCCATCCATAAGAGGAATTTGTTCTTTCGTAGCTCCTTTAATAGCAAACTCATCTACATCTTGGCTTTCCGGTCTAGCAAATCCAAGTTGTTCTAAAATAACCCCAGAAAAAGAGTCTTTTTGATAAATACGTACATCTCCAGCCATAAAACGAACCATAGAGACTTTCATATTCAACTTATCATCAAGCTGTTCTTTTAAATCAGTAATACGAGTATCATATGTTTCAATGATTTCTTTCCCTTTTTCCTCTACATTGAGGGCTTTAGCATAAAGTTCAAAGTTACTTTTCCAATTACCTCGTAAGTCTTCTGCGAAAATAGTTGGGGCAATAGCGCTTAGTTGCTCGTAAATTTCTTCTTGGCGAATTTTATTACCAATGATTAAGTCAGGTTGTAAAGCAGCAATTGCTTCTAAATTAACTTGGCTTTCTAATCCAACTACTTCAACATCGTTCATTTGATCAGCTATATGATCATACCAAGGTTCTCCTGTCCATGACTGAACTGCACCAACAGGTGTTATACCAAGGTCTAAAAGGGCCTCAGTACCCTCATTTGTTAAAATAACAACCTTTTGAGGTGCTTTTTCTAATGTGGTTGATCCCATTGCATGCTCAACTGTATAGCTAGTATCTTTAGTTTTAGGGGTATCGTCTTTCTGTGTTGCATTATTTTTTTCTTCACTACCTCCACATGCGGCTAATGTGAAAATCATAATGATAGAGATAAAAGATAGAAAAGATCGTAAACTTGTTTTCATTTTTTTCCTCCTATATTTGAAAATGATAATCATTTTCAATCGATACCTAATATTAAAATGGGTTTACTTAATTGTCAACATCAATTTTATTATTAAATGAAAATGATTATCAAACTCATTGACAATATAATAGTCTTTTATTATTATAAAAGTAATAATGTTTTTTTATATAAATGAGGTTGGAAAGGCTTATAATATGTTACTTAAAAATAATGGGCAAAGATTTCTCGGCCTAATAATAGCAATACTTTTATTACTATTTTTAATTTGTGGAAGTATTGTATACGGATATACAGATACTACTTGGAAAATGGCGTGGGATGTTTTTCAGAATAATAATGGATCAAATGAACACCTTGTCCTCGAAACAGTAAGGTTACCAAGAGCATTAATTGCAGCAGCTGTAGGCAGTAGTTTAGCTATTGCTGGAGTCCTTATGCAAACATTAACCAAAAATCCACTTGCGTCGCCAGATATTTTTGGAGTAAATGCAGGCGCTGGTTTTGCCGTTGTGTTAGGAGTCACTTTATTTTCAATGGGAAACCTACAAGCTATTGCGTGGGTTGCATTTTTAGGTGCTGCTGTTGCGGCGATAGGAGTATATGCAATAGGATCATTTGGTAGAGAAGGGCTAACACCGATAAAGCTCACTCTAGCTGGAGCTGCGATGTCAGCGATGTTTTCCTCTTTTACGCAGGGGTTTCTTGTTATAGATGAGGCAGCTTTGGAGCAAGTTTTATTTTGGTTAGCTGGTTCTGTTCAGGGAAGAAAACTTGAAATATTAACTTCTGTGCTACCTTACTTAATGGTTGGTTGGCTAGGAGCATTTTTAATTGCTTCCAAAATGAATGTGTTATCTATGGGAGAAGATGTAGCAAAAGGATTAGGATTAAAAACTGGGTTTTTAAAAATTGGAGTGGCAATTGTTATCATTCTCTTATCCGGTAGTTCAGTGGCAATTGCTGGACCGATTGGATTTATTGGTATTGTTATTCCACATGTAACACGTTCGATTGTAGGAATTGATCATCGCTGGGTTATTCCTTTCTCAGGTTTACTTGGAGGCATTCTTCTACTTGTAGCTGATATTTTGGCTCGTTATGTCATTATGCCACAGGAAGTTCCTGTTGGTGTTATGACGGCCATAATAGGAACACCATTCTTTATTTACATCGCAAGAAGGGGGTTCAACGCCAAGTGAGTCAGTTTAAAAATGTAAGATTATTAAAGGGGGAAGTTTCCCTTCTATTAGATAAAAGGGCAGCAAAAGTGTTTATCATAATGGTACTTGTAGCTTCAGTAGTATTTATTTTAAGTACTGCATTTGGTGATATGAATATTAGTCCTCTCTCGGTTTTACAAGTGTTCTTTGGTGGAGGTACGGAGATGGAACAACTCGTTATTACGTCCTTTCGTCTACCTCGAATTATTGTAGCTCTTATGGTAGGGATTTCATTAGCAATAGCGGGTGGAATACTACAAGGGATAATACGTAACCCGTTAGCATCTCCTGATATTCTAGGAATAACAGGAGGAGCAAGTGTTGCCGTTGTTGGATTTTTAGCATTTTTTAGTGATGATAATAACGCTTTAACTGTAAGTATTGAATGGATGCCTTTAGCTGCATTTGCAGGTGCTGGAGTAATCGCGATACTTGTTTACTTATTAGCATGGAAAAATGGAGTTTCACCGATTCGTCTTGTATTAATAGGAATTGGTATTTCAACTCTCATGCAAGCTTTCACGACTTTAATGATGATTTTAGGTCCTATTTATCGTGCAAGTCAGGCGAATATTTGGATTACTGGAACTGTACACGGCTCCACTTGGGCAAACGTTAGTATTTTGGTTCCTTGGACAGTCCTCTTCGTTACAGTTGCATTGATTATGGCGCGAAAATTGAATGTTCAAGAACTGGGTGATGAGATTGCGACTGGAGTAGGAGGTCATGTTCAGCGCCAACGTTTTTCTTTATTGATGATTAGTACGGCGTTAATAGGAAGCTCTGTTGCATTTGCTGGTGGAATTGGTTTTGTCGGTTTAATGGCACCACATATGGCAAGAAGACTAGTTGGTTCTTCTTTTGGAGCATTATTACCTGTATCAGCACTAATTGGAGGGATTCTAGTCATGGTTGCGGATTTGGTCGGTAGGACCTTGTTTTCTCCATTAGAAATTCCAGCAGGTGTGTTTACTGCTGGAATAGGAGCACCCTATTTTATATACTTGTTGTTTAAAACCAGGAATTCATAGAAAAGTGAAAAAAGTGTAGTGTGAAGGAAATAAAAACAAATGTTTGAAAAAAAATTGTAGAAGGAAATGGAGATAATATGGTGCAAGCAATTGAAACGAAGAATTTAACCCTTTCGTATGGAAATACCATCATTATTGACGAGTTAAATCTTAAAATTCCAACAGGAGAAATTACCGTTTTTATTGGAGGGAATGGTTGCGGAAAGTCAACACTCCTTCGATCAATAGCACGCTTATTAAAGCCGAAAACAGGAGTTGTTTTATTAGAAGGAAATGCGATTGCCAAAATGTCAACAAAAGATGTGGCAAAGCAAATGGCTATTCTACCACAATCACCTATAGCTCCTGAAGGTCTTACTGTTTTACAACTTGTTAAGCAAGGACGTTTTCCATATCAAACATGGCTCAAGCAGTGGACGGAGGAAGATGAGGAGCTGGTGAATAAAGCTTTGGAAGCTACAGGGATTAAAAATTTACAGGATCGACCTGTAGATTCCTTATCTGGAGGACAACGTCAGAGAGCTTGGATTGCTATGACATTAGCCCAGGATACAGATATTATTCTTCTTGACGAACCAACTACTTATCTTGATATGGCGCATCAAATTGAGATTTTAGACCTTCTATTTGAACTAAATGAAAAGGAAAATAGAACGATAGTCATGGTACTTCATGATTTAAACTTAGCCTGTCGTTATGCTCATAATATTTTGGCAATTAAGGAAAGAGAAATTTTTGCACAAGGCAAACCAGAAGATGTGATAAATAAAGAGTTAGTAAAAAGTGTATTTGGAATGGCATGTGAAATTACCAAAGATCCTCTATTTGGTAGCCCACTGTGTATCCCTTATGGAAAAGGAAGATTCATTCTAAAACAGGATGGAATTGAAAGTGCTTGATGTTCTCAATAAAGATGAAATAGTACAATTAAGACAGTTTCGCTTAACAACTGAGGAGAAGTCATCAGAGCTATCCATTCCATTAAATGATTTATTAGATGAAAATATATTGTTGAAGTATTTGGAGGAAGTTGGTCTTCAAATTGGGTCTCCTAATTTAAAGGTAACCGCCTCAATTTTCGTAAAAAGATATGCATTTTTAGCTGTTATCTATTTATATGGAATCTCTGCATGGAATAAAAAAATAAATATTTCATTTAATAATATAAGTTTTCAAACAGAAGAATTTGACGAAAAGTGGCTCCCAAAATTTTATTTTCACAGTACGGAATTAGAAAAAGCTGAGGATAATAGATATGAATGGCGAGAAAAAGCTTTTAAGGTTTTTTTTTCTGAAAATATTCATATCCTTATTGCTCAATTATCAAAATCGACAATGCAGTCTAAACGTATTCTTTGGGAAAATATCGCAATTTATTTATTCTGGTTATATGAATCAGTTTTACAAAAATTAGATGACGAAGGATTACGAAACCGAGCAAGAGAAGATTTTCATTATCTCGTTTATGAAGCACCTGGAAGTCTTTTTGGAAACTATCATGTAAATCCTATAAAAAGATATCATAACAACAAAGAATATAATGAGCATTTAGAAGAATTACGTGTAAGAACTACTTGTTGTTTTTCCTATTTGTTAGAAGGAGTAACTAATCGTTGTAAAACATGTCCACAAATTTGTAATGTGAAAAGAAGAGGTAAATGATTAAATCATTCATTTTCTGAATCCCCAACGATTGCTAAACAATCTGGTCATAAATCGCATCAAACGATTATGGAGCATTACATTAACTTGAAAAGCAGTGATGTGGATGAATTTTTATAAAAGTGAAGATTAATGGATTCGTTATCACCCAATTTTTGTTCGTAGTTTTGTAGGCGTATCATTGTCTTCGTATATAAAAGAACCAGTTAAATACTCTTAGAAACACAGATTCTATTTTCTAAAATTGCAAAGCGCATCAATTCCTTCAAGCTCCCATTTTCATTGAGTTTCTCTTCTGCCATCCATGAAAGTGGGCCACTAGTGGCCCAAAATAATCATTTAAATTATATAAATATTAGATATAATGCTTCACTTATAGACAACTAATCACATGTAGATCACGAGATTCTTTTATCATATAAGGATCTTTTTTTTATGTTTTTTTGATTTTCACCGAGCATATTCTTCTTTAAATTCTTGGGTAACAGTAACCTTTGGTCGACCGAAACTGTGCCATTTTGCAAAGCTACTTCAATTCCTTCACGCTGCCGTTTTCGAATTCGATCGCGTTCCTCATTAGCCTTCCATGAAAGGATTTGTAAGACAGAGATAATATTCTAAGCGTGGAGTATCTGAAGTGGAGAAGTGTATGTTGAAATTAGCCTTAAAATAAAAGGACTTTCACTAGCTTTTACTTGAGAAAGGTATTGAAGGTCCTCCTAACATGGGTTCAATTATGAAAAAGTACTTGATTGAAATTTCCCGGTATTGTCCTAATTCTTTCTTTTTTAATGGAGAGAGGAAATATGTGAAATGAGTTTCTTCTATTGTTTAAGTTTCGGTAAATCGGTGATTCGACATTATCGTTTAGAAATTCCGAGAAAAAACTTGCTATAATATTTGAAGGGTGGTATGATTATCACCTGTCGTATTAATCACTAAATTTCTTTAAAACGAAATTAAAAAGTTATTGACAACGATATTGTAATTTGTTAAGATATAAAGGTTGCCAAGGAAAACACGGTGACGAAAAGTGAACATTGAAAACTGAACATGCAAAACGTTAAGACATACAGCTTGAAAACTAACTTCGGTTAGCTCGATAGCAAAACATTTTTGACATCATTTAATGATGATGCCAGCAAAACAAAATGAGCTTTTAAACTAGTTCTAATTTGTTAGTTTCCTTTTGGAAGCTAACTATTATGGAGAGTTTGATCCTGGCTCAGGACGAACGCTGGCGGCATGCCTAATACATGCAAGTCGAGCGAATGATGAAGAAGCTTGCTTCTT
>NZ_QKZI01000010.1 GCF_003254155.1 Psychrobacillus insolitus
AAGAAGCAAGCTTCTTCATCATTCGCTCGACTTGCATGTATTAGGCATGCCGCCAGCGTTCGTCCTGAGCCAGGATCAAACTCTCCATAATAGTTGAGTATAAAACTCAACAAATTAGAACTAGTTTAAAAGCTCATTTTGTTTTGCTGGCATCATCATTAAATGATGTCAAAAATGTTTTGCTATCGAGCTAACCAAAGTTAGTCAATAAGCTGTATTTCTTAACGTTTTGCATGTTCAGTTTTCAATGTTCATTTTATTGCGTCGTTTTGACGACTTTAATATCATAACAAATTTTTCATTCTTTGTCAACAACTTATTTATTTCGTTTTCGGAAATATTTAGTAATGAAAATGACAACTTGATAACTATACCACCCACGATAGCTTATGACAAGGCTTATTCTTATCTTTCCACAAAAAAAATTAAACTCTATTTCCCCACACAAGATATAGTAAAAAATAGAAGGAGAGGCACTACAAATAGTAGCACCTCCCCTTCTCTATAACAGCTTATTAATCTTTATGACGCATCGTTGGGAACAATAACACATCACGAATAGATGCAGAATTAGTTAATAACATAATTAAACGGTCAATACCTATACCAAGACCACCTGTTGGAGGCATACCGTATTCTAATGCTTCTAAGAAATCTTCATCCATTTCATGCGCTTCATCATTACCTGCTTCTTTTTCAGCTAATTGTGCTTCAAAGCGTTGACGTTGATCAATAGGGTCATTTAATTCTGTAAAAGCATTTGCATGCTCACGACGAACGATAAACAACTCGAAGCGATCTGTAAAGCGACCATCTTCTGGATTTTTCTTCGCTAGTGGAGAAACCTCTACTGGATGTCCGAAGATAAATGTTGGCTGCACTAAAGTTTCTTCTACTTTTTGTTCAAAGAACTCATTTAATACATGTCCCGCTTCCATAGTAGGTTTTATATTTACTCCATGTTCTTTCGCTAAAGCACGTGCTTCTTCTTTAGTCATTTCTTTCCAGAAGTCAGCTCCGGTAATTTCTTTTACTGCATCAGCCATATGCCAACGTCTCCAGCCCGGCGCAAGATTAATCTCGTCCTCACCATATGTAACCGTTGTTGACCCTAACACTTCTTGTGCAACATGTGCCACCAAGTTTTCCGTCAAGTTCATGATATCTTGATAATCCGCATACGCTTCATATAATTCAATCATTGTGAATTCTGGATTATGACGTGTCGAAACACCTTCATTTCTGAAAACACGACCGATTTCATATACTTTTTCTAATCCACCTACGATTAAACGTTTTAAATGTAATTCAATCGCTATACGCATATATAATTCCATATCCAAGGCATTGTGGTGCGTAATGAAAGGACGCGCTGCTGCTCCACCTGCAATCGTATGCAACATTGGTGTTTCAACTTCCAAATATCCTTGACCATCTAAATAGCGACGGATTGCTTGGATGATACGACTTCTTGTGATAAATCTATTTTTACTCTCTTCACTTGTCATTAAATCTAAATAACGTTGACGATAGCGTTGTTCTACATCTTTCAAACCATGGAATTTCTCTGGCATAGGACGTAGAGATTTAGTTAAAAACGTAAATTCTATAGCTTTAACAGATAACTCACCTACATTAGTACGAACTACATTCCCTCGTATACCAACGATATCACCTAAGTCCGCTGAATTGAATAATTCATATGCATCGTCTCCGATTGCATCCTTACGTACATAGATTTGAATTTTACCACCAAGATCTTGAATATGTGCAAATCCAGCTTTCCCTTTTCCACGTTTAGTCATGATACGACCGGCAATTACTACCTCGTGATGCGCTTCTTCTAATTGTTCTTTAGTGAACGCATCATATTCTGCAATGACTTGATCGCTTAAATGAGTACGTACAAATTTGCTACCAAAAGGATCTAATCCTTTTTCTTGTATTGCAGTCATCTTTTGTCTTCTCACCAAAAGCTGATCATTTGTTTCTTCAATATTAGACATGTTTGTCACTCCTCCAACTACTATTATCCGCAAGTTTCTATTTATTACGTTGAACTTATTGTACACAATTTCTGTGCGCTGTTCACCTATTTCCTACAATACGAAATATATTCCATTATTCTGATTACCTTTTGAAATGGAAAGAGCCGCCACCTTTTGTGACAGCCCTTTTCTTTATTCATCAAATCCACTTCTCTCAGATTTCAAGAAAACAGTGCATTTAATACTTAAGCAAAGAAATTAGACAACAATTGTATCTGCAGCATAATAATCTTTGGAAGATTCTTCCGCAAATTGGCGTAAGTAATCTTTCAATTCTTGTGCAGTTTCTGTTTGATTGATTACATTTCTTGCTCTTCCGTTTCCACGAATCCCTTTTAAATACCAAGAAGCATGTTTACGCATTTCTCTTACCGCAATGTTTTCGCCTTTTAAAGCAGTTAATCGATCAAAGTGTAATAAGCATACCTCAACTTTTTCTTGTACAGATGGTTCTGGTTTTAATTCACCAGTTTCTAAATATTCTACTGTACGGTAGATCATCCAAGGATCTCCTAGCGCTGCTCTACCTATCATTACTGCATCTACACCTGTTTCATCCAGCATACGTTTTGCATCTTGTGGAGTATTCACGTCTCCATTTCCGATGACTGGGATATTAACAGATTCCTTCACTTGACGAATTAAATCCCAGTCTGCGTGACCTTCATACATTTGTACACGTGTACGACCATGCACAGCAACAGCTGAACCGCCTGCACGTTCTATCGCTTGAGCATTTTCCACCATATATAGATGTTCATTATCCCAACCTGTACGCATTTTCACACTTACCGGTTTTTTAACATTGTCCACAACAGCCGCAACCATCTCATAAATCTTGTTTGGGTCTAGAAGCATTCTAGCTCCGGCCTCGCATTTAATGATCTTGTTAACAGGACATCCCATATTGATATCAATGATGTCTGCTGAAGTATGTTGATCTACATACTTTGCTGCTTCTACTAATGTTTCTTTTTCTCCCCCAAAAATCTGAAGAGACAGAGGGTTTTCACGTTCATCAATGTATAGCATACTCAACGTTTTTTCATTTTTTTGTACAATTCCTTTGTCACTAATCATTTCTGCATAAACTAACCCCGCTCCGAATTCTTTCACAGTTAAACGGAATGCAGAGTTACAAATACCAGCCATTGGCGCTAACACTACACGGTTGTCCATCTCGAAATTACCAATTTTAAATGGTTTCGTTGATGCGCTCGTCATTATTATTCACCTTCCTTTATTCCTTTTAATTCTTTTACTTCTATACCAAGGATTGATGCAATTTCACTTAACTGCTCCTCACTTGGCACTCGCTTACCCTGCTCTATTTGACCTAAAATAGACACAGAGATATCTAGCTCTTTTGCAAGCTCTACTTGCTTGACCCTTTTTAACTTTCGAAAAGAACGAATGCGTCTACCCCATCGAATGTTCTCCACAAATGGACGCCTTCTTTCTGAATATGAGCAAGCTTCGATAAAGACTGCTTATTTAATGGATCTACTAAATCTGAGTTTAGTTCTACTAGTGGTATGAGCACGAATCCTCTTTCCGCCATCCTTGGATGTGGGATAATGAGGTCCTTCGTGTTCACATTCTCTTCATTATACAACAAAATGTCAAGGTCTAAAGTTCTAGGTCCCCAATGAATAGTTCTCATTCGACCTAACTCTGTCTCTATTTCATTGCATTTTTTTAATAATTCATGTGGTGTCAATAAAGTCTCTAGTTCCACAACCATATTCAAAAAAGCAGCTTGATCTACATAACCAACAGGGTCCGTTTCATAAACCGAGGAAACCTGATTTACATGTATACCTTCTGTTACAGTTAACAATTGAACGGCCTGCTGTAGATAATGAAGTCTGTCTCCAATGTTTGACCCTAATGAAATATACGCCCTATTCATATAGTACCTCTCGTAATATCTACAGCCACTGATGCATAATGCCCTGCAATCGGTGGATTTGGTTTCACTAATTGAATGCGACACCCACTTACTTTGGATGCATACTCTTCTAGTATGCGTGTAGCAATTCTTTCCGCTACTGCTTCTATCAATAAATACGGCTTGCCTTCCACAATTTCTTTACACAGTTCAAAAACCTCTGCATAATTAACTGTTGCATCTAGGTCATCCGTTTCTCCTGCTTTTTTTAAATCACAAGCAAGTGTAATAGTAACTTGGAAAATTTGACCTAGTTTTGTTTCTTCCGGAAGGGCACCATGATACCCGTAAAATTGCAAATCATTTAAATGAATATAATCCATCGTGATTAAGCCTCACTTTCCTTATATACTACTTTCCCCGTTAGCACATCCATCATTGTTGTCATGCGTGCTATTTCTTTCACGTCATGTACACGCACGATATGACATCCTAGTTGCACACCATAACAAACAGTTGCACCGGTTCCCTCCATTCGTTCATTTACTGGAAGGTTCAAAACATTTCCGATTACTCGTTTACGAGATGTTGCAAGTAAAACAGGATAGCCCATATCCACTAAGTCATCCAAATGTTGCATCATTAATATATTCTGAGTGTTTGATTTAACGAAACCGATACCTGGGTCTAACCAAATGTTTGCATCTGGGACCCCAGCGGCTTTCGCAATTTGAATACTTTCAGCTAAGTCTTGTTTTGCTTCAATCCAAAAGTCATTATACTCTTCATTATCCCGGTTATGCATTAAAATAATCGGCACTCCTAGTTCAGCTGCAACCGTCGCAATCTCAGGATCCCTTTTAGCTCCCCAAATATCATTAATAACATGCGCACCAGCAATAATTGCCGCTCTTGCAACTTCCGACTTATATGTATCGATTGAAATTACTGCGTCTACTTCTGCACAGATCGCTTTTATCACAGGTACAACGCGAGCAATTTCTTCTTCATCTGTTATAAGTGTATAGCCAGGTCTAGTCGACTCTCCACCTATATCAATAATTTTTGCACCTTCAGCAACCATTTGCTTGGCTCTTTCAACAGCTGCTTCTACTTCATTGAATTTCCCACCGTCTGAAAAAGAATCTGGTGTGACATTTAAAATTCCCATCACAATCGTTTCTTTGCGGAAGTCTAATGTAACTCCACCCGCTTCAAACGGGTGTTCATTGTATTGTAAGTTCATCTATCTATCCTTTCCTCCTGTATTTGCAATACATATGCTTCATGAAGCGTCATGTATACAGGTCCTTTATTTCCTAAAAATCGTTTGTCTCCTATACTTGTAATTGGAACTATTTCTTGCACCGCATTTGTTATGAAAACTTCATCAGCATCTTCAAGCATACCCTGCGTATATAAACCTTCATGCACTGGCGTAGCAGAATTGAGGATTAACCAATCTCTCGTAATCCCCGCTAGTATTCCCGTTTGCAAAGAAGGCGTATAAATCTGTCCATCTTTCACCCAGAATACATTTGACGTAATTCCCTCGGCAACGAAACCATCCGATGTTAAAAAGATACCTTCCAGAGAAGCAAGCGACTTCACTTCAAATCTCGCTTGTACATTATTCGCATAATGATGCGATTTATGACGGATAAGGCTTTCAGGTGAGTTCCTAGTAGTTTCTAACCAAACAGCCGTTTTCTCCGTTCCTCTAGGTACAACATGTAATGCTTTACGAAATAGAATCACAGTAGGCTTATCATACTCAGTCGGTTGTAATCCAATATCATGTATACCCGCGGAAATATTTAAACGAAAATAACCATCCTCGTTATTATTCGCTTTCGTCAACTCTTTCACAGCTGAAGCAATCGTTTCTTTATCGTACGGCATCGTAATTCGAAAATCAGCAAGTGCACGGGAAAGACGACACCAGTGCTCATCCCATAAAAATAATTGCCCCTCATACGTGCGAAAAGTTTCAAAAAAACCAAGGCCATACAAAAAACCGTGATCGTATGCAGAGACAGTTAAATCTTTCCCTTTATATAATTTACCATCTTTCCAAGCATCCATTACTTATGAAGCTCCTTTTCCTAAAGAGCTATGAACTCCGATGAAATTTTCAATCAGCTTTTTACCCTGTTCTGTCATAATCGATTCAGGATGGTATTGAACACCTTCTACTGCATACTCTTTATGGCGTAGCCCCATAATTTCTCCCTCTTCCGTCCAAGAAGTGACTTCTAAGCAGTCCGGCAATGATTCTTTTTCTACAAGCAACGAGTGATACCTCGTCGCTCGGAATGGATTAGGCATATTCGCGTTCACCCCTTTGCCATCATGAAAAACTGGAGATGTCTTCCCGTGCATCAGTCTTTCTGCACGAATAACTTTCCCTCCAAATGCTTGTCCAATCGATTGATGCCCCAAACAAACTCCAAGTATCGGAGTTTTTCCTGCAAAATACGAAATAACAGCTAAGCTAATTCCCGCTTCATTTGGCGTACATGGACCAGGAGATACAACAATTATTTGAGGAGCAAGTTGTTCAATTTCCGCTACGGTAAACGCGTCATTTCGAACCACTTTTACCTCCACTCCAAGTTCTCCTATATATTGAACAAGATTATAAGCAAAAGAGTCATAGTTATCAATCATTAAGATCATTGACTTCTTCCTCCTTCCGCCATTGCTTTCGCTTGCCATAATGCTTTTCCTTTGTTTAACGACTCCACATACTCCGCGCTTGGGATTGAATCAATAACAATTCCTGCTCCTGCTTGAATATGTGCCATTCCATCTTGTATAAATGCAGTGCGGATGACAATATTTAGTTCTAAGTCACCTGAAAAGCCAAGCCATCCAATAGATCCGGTATACAAGCCACGGCGAACAGGCTCTAGCTCTTCAATAATTTGCATCGTGCGAATCTTAGGTGCACCTGTAATCGTTCCACCAGGGAACATTGCTTGAACAATTTGCGCGTTCGTTGTTCCAAGGCGAAGTGTTCCTTTCACGTTCGATACAATGTGCATGACATGAGAGTAACGCTCAATAACCATAAATTCATCCACTTCGACTGTTCCATAAGCGGACACACGCCCTAAGTCATTTCGCTCTAAGTCCACCAGCATGACATGCTCTGCACGTTCTTTTTCATTTTCGATAAGTTCATTTGCTAATAATAGATCTTCTGCATCACTTTTTCCACGTGGTCTCGTTCCCGCAATCGGTCTAGTAGACAACTCTGTACCTTTTTTCTTCACTAAAAGCTCCGGAGATCCAGAAACAACAGCAAATTCTGGAGAATGAATAAAAGCCATATAAGGAGACGGATTAAATGCTCGTAATGCTTCATACATATCTATTGGCTTTACATGTAGAGTTTTTGACTGACGCACAGATAGATTTACTTGGAATACATCGCCTTGCTCAATATAATTTTGTATACGCAAAACAGCATCTTCAAATTCATCCGAACTAACAGATACATATAATTTTTCTTGGTCTTCTACAACTTCCATTGCTACACCAGATTGCATTAGGCGACTACTAAGTCCCATCTCAGCTGCTTCTTTAAACTGCTCCTCTAATACTTCCAAATCTACTTCACTCATAGACAGTTTCATAAGCGTAACTATTTCTGTTTCCACATCGAACACAAACCAGAAATCAAATACATAAAAATAAAGATCTGGGATATGTAAATCATCTGCCGCTAAATTTGGAAAAACCTCTATTTTACGAGCATAATCATAGCTAATAAACCCAACTGCTCCACCTTGGAAATCTGGTAAGTCGGTTTGAAAAGGAAGATGATAGTCCGCCACCAATTTTTCTAATTCACCAAGCGCTTCTCCATGTCGTGTTTCTTCCTCGCCATTTCTCCACATAATATGTAAACCCGCTTCTACCGACCGTGTTATTGCTAATGGATTCCAAGCAGCTACAGATAGATGCCCACCTCTTCCACTTTCTAAAAACAAATGATGCTGCTCAGTCTCTGTTATTTCTTTATATGCATAAAAAAACGCCTCTTTTGACATATTCCATGTCCGCGTTTGAAGTTGTAAAGTCACTTTTGTAAATCCCCTTATAAAATGTTTTCCTTCATCTTAACTTGAAACACCATCTTTTAGCCACTAAAAAAAGAGGAAGCATAATCGCTCCCTCTCTACTCTAATTTTACTTAGTCTTCGAATTGATATAAAGGAGTACTTAAATAACGTTCTCCGTTTGAAGGAACAATCGCAAGTACTTTTTTGCCTTTTCCAAGTTCTTTTGCAAGTTGTAGTGCCGCATAGATTGCTGCTCCCGTTGAAACTCCACCAAGAATACCTTCTAATTTTGCCACTTCACGTGCAGTTGCATAAGAATCATCATTTGATACTTGAATAATAGAATCATAAATTTCTGTATCCAATACTCCAGGAACGAATCCAGCACCAATTCCTTGAATTTTATGTGGTCCTGGTTTACCTCCAGATAGAACAGGTGAATCTTTAGGTTCTACTGCAGCAATATGAATTCCTGGGAAGTTTTCCTTCAATACGCTACCAGCTCCAGTAATTGTTCCACCAGTTCCAATTCCAGCTACAAATCCGTGTAATTCATCAAATGCATCTACGATTTCAGGTCCAGTTGTTAAACGATGAACTTCTGGGTTAGCTAAATTTTCAAATTGTTGTGGAACAAACCAACCATTTTCTTTTGAAAGCTCTTCCGCTTTAGCAATAGCGCCCTTCATTCCATCTGCACCAGGTGTTAACACTAAATCAGCACCGTATGCACGAAGTAAGTTTCTGCGTTCTAAACTCATCGTATCTGGCATTACTAGTACCGCCTTGTATCCTTTAGCAGCAGCAATCATTGCAAGACCGATACCAGTGTTACCACTTGTTGGTTCGATAATTGTGCTATCCGCGTTTAGCTTACCTTCTTTTTCTGCCGTTTCAATCATTGCAAGTGCAATGCGGTCTTTTACACTACTACCTGGGTTGAAATATTCTAATTTCACATAAACTTCTGCATCCTCAGGGTTTGATACTCTGTTTAATTTTACTACCGGTGTATTTCCTATTAACTCTAAAATTGATTGCGCCAACTTAGCCATTAATTCCACTCCCAATCCCTACTTAATCTATAGGTTTTATTTATCTTAATAATACCAATCTTAGTGAATAAAAGTCAATAAAATTAAACCAAAAATCTGAAAATTTTTCTAATAAGAAAAGCGGAAGCGCCTATCTCTGCCCCGACAGGCAAATGGGGAATCGCGAGGAGGCAGCTCCTCAGCCACCACACAAGGTTTTCTGCGACGAGCTTCGCGCAGGAGCACAGGCGCTGGAGCTAGACAGATTACGCATAAATTCTATATACTTTCTTATCTTTTAACAAAAAATCATACTTATCAGAGTACGCTTCTATTTTTCACTATAGAACCATTCCGCATCAAATTCATCCCAAAACGCTTCTTGTGTAACCGATTGAGGTAACTGATCTAGCGCTAATTCTCTATGAATATGATCTTCTACATCTGAATAAGAGAATGATTGACCTTTAAATACGGTATCAACTTGAACGACTGCAAATCGACCATCTTTTAAAGTTAAGACGTCACTCCATTTACCAGGTTTTAAACTAGGCAAAGCGGAGGTAATGGCGGGATCTACGGAGTCCGTTCCTTCTGACACATAGCCGATGTCTCCACCTAAACTCGCGGAACTAGCATCTACGGAGCGTTCTCTAGCAAGTCCTTCGAAAGAAGAGCCATTATTAAGTTCGTTTACAACTTCCTTCGCTTCACCAGCATTTTTCAAATAAATAACGTTCGTCCGATAAGACGTTGGAATATTATATAGGTTTTTATTGTTATCATAGTATGACTTAGTCGCATCTTCTTCTATTACGATATCTTTTGCTAATACTTTTTCAAGAATTAAGCGAGAACGAATCTTCTGACGTATCACTTCCTCATCAGACGATTGAAATGATGTATCCGATCCATCTTGCGTTGAACGAACAAGAGCAAGTTCCAAATCAATTTCTTGATCCGATACCTTAATATCATACTTTTTAGCCGCAACTTCCATCACTTGTGCGTTGACCATTTCAAGAAGTACTTCTTTCCCATACATCGACTCCATTTGAGCCATCCACTGCTCTTTTAAAATAGCTTCCCCATCAACCGAAGCTACTTCTTCTGTCGTGTTTGCAGTCTGATCGTTTGGTATTAACCAAGCGATCAGCCACAGTACATTACCTAACAAAAGAACTCCAAGCATGAGTAGTACTGGTTTTGTTTTTAAACGCCGCTTTTGTTGATCACTTACATTATCACGCGTTGATTTCATCAATAAACGACTCCAATTCATCAACTGAATAATTGTATTTCTCCATACAAAAATGGCAATGTGCTTCCGCTCCTCCATCCTCTTCAATCATTTCACGAATCTCTTGTTCACCTAGGCTAATAATTGCACTACCGAATCGATCTTTCGAACAAGTACATTCAAATGAAACTGGAGTTGAGTCTAAAATTTTCACATTCTCTTTGCCTAAAATTTCATATAGTAATTCTTCTGGAGTTAATCCTTTTTCAATCATTTTGGAAACCGGTTCCATTTTACTTAAATGCTCTTCAATTATAGTAATCGTTTCGTCATCTGCTCCTGGCATTAGTTGGATAGTAAATCCACCTGATGCTAAAATAGTATTATCAGGATTTACTAAAACTCCAAGGCCTACAGATGATGGAACTTGTTCTGATACAGCAAAATAGTAAGTGAAGTCTTCTGCAATTTCACCTGAAACAATTGGTACTTGTCCTGTAAAGAAATCTCGCATTCCAAGGTCCTTTACAATCGTAAGCGTCCCCTCCGTACCTACTGCACGCTTGACATCTAATTTTCCTACTTCATTTAAATCGAAATGTGTTTGAGGATTCGTTACATACCCACGAACCTCTCCTTTTGCATTACTATCAATAATCATTGGACCGATTGGACCATTTCCTTCGATCTTCACAGTAATTTTGTCTTCCCCTTTTAACATTGCACCCATCATTACAGCTGCACTCATCGATCTACCTAACGCGGCTGAAGCAGTCGGCCATGTTTCGTGACGACGTTGCGCTTCTCCTACTGTATCAGTCGTTCGAACTGCAAATGCACGAACATTTCCTTCGAAAGCTAACGCTCTTACTAAATAATCACTCATTTATCTATTACCTCTTTCATCTAAGTTTCTTTGATAAATTAAATATAATCCTTTTAACGTTAATAACGGATCAATTATATCCATTACAGTCGTCTCAGCTCCGATTAAAGAAGCTACTCCACCAGTTGCAATGACCTGCGGGTTTTGTTTAGATAATTTTTTCATTCGGCTAACAAGACCTTCTACTTGTCCAACAAAACCGTAAATAATTCCAGATTGCATAGCAGACACTGTATTTTTCCCAATGACATGGTCTGGTCGAGTTAGTTCAATTCTAGGGAGTTTACTAGCACGTGTAAAAAGCGCTTCCATCGAAATACCAACGCCTGGTGCAATAGCGCCCCCCATATAATCCCCTTTTTCATTCACAAAGCAATAGGTTGTAGCAGTTCCAAAATCTACAATAATGAGTGGTGTCCCATATTCATGAATAGCTGCTACTGCATTTACGATCCGGTCAGCACCCACTTCACGTGGGTTTTCATACTTAATATTTAAACCTGTTTTAACACCTGGACCTACTATTATTGGTTTAATATCGAAATATTTTTTGCACATTGCCTCTAATGAAAACATTATTGGCGGTACGACAGATGAAATAATAATACCTTCTATTTGTTCAAATGTAATATTAGCATGTGCAAAAAAAGCCTTTACTTGCATGCCATATTCATCCTCTGTTTTCAAACGGTCTGTTTCCATCCGCCAATGATGAATAAGCATATCTTTATCGTATACACCTAAAACAATATTGGTATTGCCTGCATCTAGTACCAGTATCATTTAGCTTTTCCCCACTTCTCATTGGTTTTCCAAAATATCATACCATATATATAGACAAAGAAAAAAGCTGATTGCCTCGTACAAACACGAGGAGCAATCAGCTTTCATATTCTATTAATCTCTTCGTTCTTCTTTAATCGAATCTTTTGGTTCTATAGCAGGATCTACTTCTTTTGGCAATTCGCCTATAGAAGGATCTGCCGGTGCACCTACTGCATCTGATACAGTTTCATTCTTTTCTAAATTTACCGCTGTGTCTGCTAAATCATATATACGGTCCGGAAGTGTCCCGTGTTCTTTTAAATGCATGATTTGTGCAGCATCAAGTGTTTCAACATCTAATAACGTCGTAGCTATCAATGTTAGCAAATCACGTTTTTCCGTTAAAATTTGTTTTGTACGTTCATATTGTTCTTTAATCATTGTTTGCATTTCTTTATCAATTTCATAAGCAATGGCATCAGAATAGTTTTGCTCTGAATTAAAGTCACGACCCAAGAAGACATTTCCTCCTTGCGCTTGACCGAATTGCATTGGACCAAGTTTGTCACTCATACCATATTCCGTCACCATTTTTCTGGCAATGCCAGTAGCGCGTTGGAAGTCATTATGAGCTCCAGTTGAAACTTCACCAAAGATGATATCTTCTGCAACACGTCCACCAAGTAATCCAGAAATTTTATCTAGTAACTCTGGTTTTGTCATGAAGTAACGATCTTCTTTAGGAAGCATTACTGCATATCCACCCGCTTGACCACGTGGTACGATCGTCACTTTGTGCACGATTTCTGCATCATCAAGTGTCAATCCAACAACGACATGCCCTGCTTCATGGAATGCAACGATATTACGCTCTTTTTTAGATATGACTTTACCTGTTTTCGCAGGACCTGCAATTACGCGGTCTGTTGCTTCATCAATATCACTCATATCTACTTTTTTCTTACTACGTCTAGCAGCTACAAGAGCAGCTTCGTTTAGTAAGTTTTCTAAATCCGCCCCAGAGAATCCTGGTGTACGTTGTGCAACAGCTTTTAAGTCCACTGACTCGTCTAATGGTTTATTACGAGCATGTACTTTAAGTACTTCTTCACGTCCTTTAACATCTGGACGACCCACTGTAATTTGACGGTCAAAACGACCTGGACGAAGAAGTGCAGGGTCTAATACATCTGGTCTGTTCGTTGCAGCAATGATAATAATACCTTCGTTTGCGCCGAAACCATCCATTTCAACTAGTAATTGGTTTAATGTTTGCTCACGTTCATCGTGCCCACCACCAAGACCAGCTCCACGTTGACGACCTACAGCATCGATTTCATCGATGAAAATAATACAAGGTGCATTCTTTTTCGCATTTTCAAACAAATCACGAACACGAGATGCCCCAACTCCAACGAACATTTCAACGAAATCTGATCCGCTTATAGAGAAGAATGGTACACCAGATTCTCCTGCAACAGCACGAGCAAGTAATGTTTTACCAGTACCTGGAGGACCTACTAACAAGATCCCTTTCGGAATACGAGCTCCAATTTCCTCAAATTTACGTGGATCTTTTAAGAAATCTACTACTTCTACTAGTTCAGCTTTTTCTTCATCTGCACCAGCAACATCGTTAAATCTCACTTTTTTCTTTTCTGTATCATACAGTTTTGCTTTACTCTTACCGAAATTCATCACGCGGTTACCACCGCCTTGTGATTGGCTCAATAAGAAGAAGAATAAAATAATGATAATTAAGAACGGTAATAAGCCTGTGAAAAATTGTACCCAGCCACTTGTTTTAGAAGTTTCAACCACTTCTACATCAACTGAGTTCGCTTTTGCAATTGCATAAATTTCCGACTGCATTTCATCACTATTGTAAGGAAGTTTAGTTAAAAACTTTTCCCCTTCTTCATAGCCTTTCATTTCACCTTCAACAAAATAAACGCCTTGTTCAGGTTGCATTGAAAAACTTGTTACTTCCCCTTTACTAAGAGAAGTCATAAATTCGTCATAACGAATATTTTTTGTTGGTTGATTGCTCGTATTAAACGTCGCAAATATTCCAACAATCACAAAAAATATTAATAGGTATAATATGGCGTATCGCAGTGCTCTATTCATTCCTAGCCTCCTCACAAGGTAACAGAAAAACTAATGATAATCTTATCATACGAATATTTTGACGTACAATGAAAAGCCTTTTAGTTTAGTAATAAATTAAAAAGAATAAATTTCTTTCTTCAATACACCTACATATGGTAAGTTACGATATTTTTCCGCGTAATCTAAACCATATCCAACCACAAATGCATCCGGTACTTCAAAACCAACGTAATCTGCATGTAGATCAACTTTTCTACCAGTTGGTTTATCTAACAACGTAACAATTTTAATCGATTTCGCTTTACGATACTTAAACAAATCTACCAAATAACTTAAAGTCATACCGCTATCAATGATATCTTCAATAATTAAAATATCTCGGCCTTCAACACTTGTGTTTAAATCTTTCACAATTTTCACTTCTCCTGAAGAGACCGTTGCATTTCCATAACTTGATACATCCATATAATCCATTTCGATGTATGTATCAACACGTTTCATCAAATCAGACATAAAAGGCATAGCACCTTTCAAAATACCAATGGCTAACGGAAACTTGTCTGCATAATCAGCAGTAAGAATCGCTCCCAATTCTTTTGTCTTTTCTTCGATTATTTCTTCAGTTAGTAAAATTTCTAGTATATCCTTTTCTAACATGTTAAGCCCTCCTAGTAATTAATCCCGTTTAATATACAAAATATAGTTTTGTGAACAATAATCTTTTGAAAATCGTTCTTCATACCGAAGTCCTATTACCGCTATTATACCATTGTTACCATCGACAAGAAGAGGCCAAACATCTCTTTCATTTGAAGAAATTTTTTCATCTATAAACACTCTAGAAATTTTCTTTGGAGAATCCATCCCCTTCACTCGGATGCGATCCCCGTCAGCTTTTTGACGCACAGAAAGTGGTAAATTACCATCATCTAGTTGGACAAACCATCTTTCACCTTCAATAGCTTCAGTTAAATCTCTTGTTAAATAAATGGAAAAACCTGCTCCGATTTCTTGCCAGCAGTTCTCTTGTATCATAACGCGACCTGTGAGCTCAGGTATTTGGTAATGAGAAGTAAACTGGACTCTATTATAATGACGAATGAGAAAATAAGCATTTGGTAAATGGATTAGTATATTCCCACTTTGCTCATTACACGCAGAAAGAATGGATTCTATCATCCGTTCGCTTAGTCGCACGTCAGAATCATTGTATAGATACTTTAATACTAGTAGAACAACTCTTCTTTGTAAAGCAATGGGAACTGTAGAAAATTGCACCGTTTCAATAAAAATAGTTCCGCTAGGATCAACTGTCACGAGCTGTTCAAATTTTATTTTTGCCAATTCTTGTAACAGGTCTTCATCTTGTTGTTGTTTTTCAACAAATGTTTGAATCGTTTCACTTACTCTAGGGTTTTCCTCTAAAAACAACGGCACAATTTTATGTCTAAAACGATTTCTTGTGTATGTATTTTTATCGTTGCTAGGATCATGTCTAAAGTGCTGATTTAGAGAATTAATATAATCGAAAATCTCAACTTTGGTTATAGCTAATAAAGGTCGAATAATCTGGCCAATAGAAAAAGGCCGACTTTTTGGAATACCAGTAAGCGAAGAAGAAATAGATCCTCTTACTAATGACATAATAACGGATTCTATTTGGTCATCTGCATGATGCCCCACTACGAGCTTATCGTATTTATACTGTTCCATTGTATTTGCAAAAAATGTATACCGTTCTTCTCGACAAATTACTTGGACATTACCATTTTCCGCTGCAACTCTACTCGGTACTTCTAATGTCGCAGCGTGAAAAGGCAGATCCAATCTATTCGCTAATTGTTCCACAAATCGCATATCCTCTGCAGATTCTTCTCCTCGTAACTGATGATCGGTATGTACAATACCTATCTCCACTCCATACTGTTCTTTCATATCGTTTAGTATGAGCACTAGTGCAACGGAATCTGCCCCCCCAGAACAAGCAATTAAAAGCCGCTCTCCTCCTTCAATCAAATTATTCTTATCTATATAATTTTTTACTTTACGAACAATCGGTAGCATCTTCTCACCTATTTCTTTCTAGTACACTGTCTAGCGTAAGCATCGGGTCAGAGATAGGCGCTTACGCATTTCTATTATTGTACCATTTTTTCTTCATTTTTAGCTGTTTGGCGGGGTGAAAAGATCGACCAGTTCGGAATAATGTGACTCACTTTCATGAAAATAACTGTACGATCATCTCCTGGCAATGAATATTTCTCTTCCAGCAGCTTCACGAAACGCTCTGCATTCATAGATGGATTTTGTAATATTTCCCGATAATACAATTCTTGTTTTTCAATTGAAACGTCAGATGAAAATACACCATCCGACAGCATCAATATACTGTCGCCATCTTTAATATCGATTTTTCTTGCCTCAATAGAAAAAGTAGGCAAAAATCCAAAAGGTACATGCTGACTTTCAATCTTGCGCATATCGTTCCCTCTGATTAAATACGTAGACATGCTACCTGCTTTCCATGACCAAAGTTCACCTTTTTGCATATCAATCAACGCCAAATCTACCGTTGCATAGCTATCAGTATCATCTTGTAAACTCATCATATAGTGAAGTGTGTGCATCGTAGTTTCTGGATCCATCTTTTTATTTAAACACTCTCGCATAAACTGCATCACTCTTCTACTTTCCCTATGTGCTTCTACGTTATTTCCCATACCATCTGATAATATAACTGCCATTAAACCGGGGTGTAAAGGAAATACTGCGTATGCGTCTCCTGAATAAATAGTATTCCTAATTGATGAAGTATAGACATCATGTGATACATGAAAACGTACGGAAGACTTACATGTCATTTGGATATGCTCATAAGGATGATGCATTTCTTTCATCGAAGTTATTTCAAAAGGCTCTTTCCATAAATCATAAAGAATTGGCAATATTAATCGTTCTCCAACCATTTTCACCTTAGACTCTATCGGCAAACAACAAACTACTTCCATTTTACCCACTGCCACTTCTAGAACATCAACTTGGAAAAATGGGATTGAACACTGTGCGAATTTTTGTTTCACTTCCTCTTCATGTGATGTATATAGTGTAATATTTTCTTCCAGTTCACTTATTATATTGCTCATATGATTGCCCATATCACGAAGTTTAAATGCCAACATCTTTTTACCGTGTTGAAGTTGATTGTTTAACTGGCCTTTCGCCTCCCTTTCTGTAAGTTCTTTTACTATTTGTACTGGTTTTAAACATTTATATTGAATATTCTTTTCTATTATGGTTCTCGATTTACTTGGCTGCGATTGCCATTGTTCAATAAGCGAAGGGATGCCATTCGACCTTTCTCCCCAGCATCTATCAAATTGATAACAAGACTGGCAAATAGAGAATGGGACATGTTGTTCTTTCTCCACACTAACTTTAGGTTCAAAACGTTCTGATATAAACCGTGTGATGAAATCAACAAAATGGTGAAATTCCTGTAACTGATGATTCACTTTCTCCGTCATCCACTTTTGCCTTCTTAGTAAAAGTTTAGACGTGTCGGGAAAGAGTTGCTCTTTTGAATACTTAATCCAACTGGATGGTATTACAAAGAAGACTAGCGACGCAGCAACCAATGAGCCGATATATACTGAATCTAAAGGTAAGGTACTATCGTATAAGATAAAGAAAAAGGTTGCTCCTAGCATACTAAAAGCTTGCCACAAACGTCCAAATGGTTTATGAAGCCCTGCCAAGAAACCTGTTACTGCATAAACTGCAATCATTCCACTAAACGAGAGCTTAGAAATACTTAAAATGGTACCAGAAAGGACTGCCACTACAGTTGCTAACTGAACCCCTCCTACTGCCGCAGAAAACGCTATGACTAATTGTACAAGCATTAATGGGATAGATACATAACCAAAGATAAAAGAGCTCATGCCTGTTAAAACCAAAGCACCAACTAACAAACCAGCGCCTAATCTTTCCATCGTCCACTGTTTATGGATAAGTTCTGGTAATGGAGGAAACAGCTGAAAAAGGAAAATTGTCATGAATAAACTTAAAATACCTTCATATGCAATTGCCATCCACACAAATCCAGGGATTTCTCCTCCGTATGAGATTAGTTGCCATATGATTTGAATACAAATAACATCTAGAAAAACAAATAAAGAAATTGGGATCTTTCTAAATATTTTCTTTCCATGTAGCGGAAAAAAAATTGCTTGTATTGCATGAATGACCACTTGTCCAAACCCTAACGTAATACTACCCAGAAAAGCTCCGCCCAGGGTCCAAAGTAAAAAGCGGGGAAACCTAATTGACACAAGCGCCAAGATTGGTAGAAAAAATGGAACTGAAGCTTCGAATAATACGACTTGCGCCAAGAAAAATGCAAGTATGAAAAAAGTTAAAGCACACAAAATCGATACTTTTCTTAGTTGTATATACTGTAAAACCCTCCTCCACCCTACGCCCTTTTGTCTATCCTGCTCATACACTGTCTTCAAATGTATTCCCCCCTATTCTGCTATTGAAGAAAGTATACCTACGGCACCATCAAAAAGTCTGTCTTATTCTGACAATGAGCTAAAAAAAGTTTTCGACCATTTTAGCAAAACAATCACCTTTATGCTGCTTTGCGTAGAGCACAAGCTATTTAATACTTGGAGAATTGACAATTTAATCAAATTCGCCAAGGCAAATTTGTACCCAGATTTTTCTCGAGTTTGATCGAGAAATCCATTTGAAAACCTGTGGCATCCGCTGGAGGCTTTATACTTTTAGAAGTGGAAGACTTCTGCTCCTGCGCAAGCTCGTAGCAAAAAAACATTTGCTGAATAAAGTTAAGTTTTAAAAATCTACTAAAAAGTATTGACACTTGATGCAATCGCTTGTAATATAGAAAATGTTCGTTAAAAAGGCGGCCTAGCTCAGCTGGCTAGAGCGTACGGTTCATACCCGTGAGGTCGGGGGTTCGATCCCCTCGGCCGCCATATCTTTTAAATTACTGATTATTTATGAGTTACGTAATTAGAAACATAAAAGTATTAAGGCCCCTTGGTCAAGCGGTTAAGACACCGCCCTTTCACGGCGGTAACACGGGTTCGAATCCCGTAGGGGTCATCAAATGCAAACAGCTTCCAAAGATTATTCTTTGGAAGCTGTTTTTTCATTATAGAGACTATTTGTCAAATGACGTTGGTGAAGAATTTTAGTCGGCTATAATTGATTTATTTATTTGTCGAGGGACTGTCCAGAAAGTCAGTAAAATGATTTTTTGAGGCAGTCTTTTTATGTAGTTTTTCAAGTATCCCGTTGTTTCGCAGGTATAGCTGGAGTCACTATCTTGCACTCCAAGCAACTAAAATTGCACGTTAAAATTGGATGAAAATATATAAATTTTCCGATCCGGTGAATTGCTTAAAATTAGGATTATGCGCTTTTTAGCGTATTTTTTTATCAGATGGTTTTAGTCGACTTTTATTCTACAGGGAATTTCACTTGTGTTTTATATCTATTGAACTTATGTTTCTTATGTTTCCAATATTCACTTTGCTGATTTTCGTTACGAGCGGCGACTCCAGTGGGATTAGCGTGACAGGTGAGACCCCACAGGAGCGCGGGCTTCGCGACGAGGAGGCTCACCGCACGCCCCACGGAAAGCGTCCACTCGTAACGAAAATCAACGCGGATCAGGGTTTTATTTCACCAACGCCATATAAAGCACTGCTAATAGTTTTAGCAGTGCTTTAGTTTATCTGAAAATATTCTGCTTATATAAGTAATCATACGAAATATCAATAAATAAATATTCACTTTCATTCACCGGAATAGAAAATGTACGTGTCATTTCACCTGTAACAATATCGCTATATACATCTGAAAACACACCACTCTGATCGTTACGCATTTTAATAATTGTTTTTAAAAAGTATGGACGCCAACTCCAATTTTTATTAACCGCATCTTCTTGCACATGCCACTTCTTATCGATACGCATTATATTAGGTGATGTTTGATAACCATCTTCATCGCAAATATAAATTCGGAAAGAGTATTCATCTAGCTCCTGAGCAAGTCCTAGTAGTTGCTCTCCGCTATTACTGACCGGCTTAATACGTTGAAGGGATTTTTCTAAAATATGTTGTAAATCCTTCAAAGAATTATATTTTTCTTCAAGCATACGCTTTTCTATCCTAATAAATTGCTGGCATTCCTCTCGAAAACGCTCTCTCAGCTGGTCACCTGGAATGATTGTTGTGTCTGCATCAGCTAAGTATTTCCCTTGATAATAGCGTCCTCCATTTTTCCAAGCAAACTGGAGTTGATGCACACTAATAATTCCTTCAAATAGCATATTCGCCCCTATTTTGCGCGCTAAAGCACCAAGTGAAGTAAATACATCATTTTGCGCACTCCATGATTCATAACTCAGTTGTTCAATATTTAGTTTTAGTATATTTGGCGAAAGTATTTTTATATAGTCTAAATGACTTTCAGAGCCGACTTGATCTATAGCAATTTTAATACCGTACGTACGGAAATAACGAAGGATATTATTCAGTTCTCTAAATTCACCATTAAAATTATGTTCTGAAATGACAACAACAACACGAGTTAGTTCTTTCTCTGCAATATATTCTTTTATAATATCGAAATAACTTTCCCCATAGTCAAGCATTAGTAAATTTGCATTACACGGTAAGTAAATATCAAACTTGCCTGCTTCTTTCACTAGTTTCGAAAGGGCTACATGCAATATTTTATGCTGCACTTCAACCCGATACTCTTCCGGTATATCTTCATCATATGCAAAAGCTTTTAAATTAATAAGCTGATCACCATTTAGAAGCTTCCCAGAGACTTCATAGCCAACAACAACATGTTCATCAGCACTGAAAATCGGTTGATAGTATGCTTTTAGTTTTTCTAAATTTGTCAGCACATCAATTGGATCCATATTAAAACCTCCTAGAACGATTGAACACAGCACCATCTTTTTTGGTATAAAAAAAGGTGTCAGCAAAGCTGAGCACCTTTCCATCTATTTAAACATTTTTTCAACGGATAAAAAAAACAGCAAGTTATCCTCTTTTAGCGCCTCTACCACCGCGTTTAGACTCTGTTGCACGCTTTAACGTAGACAAACGATCTTCACTATCCTTTAAGAATCGTGTCATTTTTTGCTCAAAATTCTCTTTCACTGGACGATCGCGATCATTTGGGCGATTATTGCCACGTGGACGTTGAGGACGTTCCGGTCTCTCTGGTCTTTCCGCTTGAGGCTTCGCTTTACGAATTGATAATCCGATTTTGCCATCCGCTTCAACATTCATCACTTTAACTTCGACAATGTCTCCAACCTTTAAATGCTCATTAATATCTTTCACATAATTATCCGCAACTTCACTAATGTGAACTAGACCTGTTGAGCCTCCTGGTAGCTCGACGAATGCTCCGAAGTTTGTGATTCCTGTTACCTTACCTTCTACCTTGCTGCCTACTTCAATTGCCATAAAAAAAATGCTCCTCCTTAAAATTTAAACGACTCTTTAGTGTTCTTATATGATTTTCACAAATAAGACTATACCCTTATTATATCTAACAAAAAAAGAGTGTCAATAAAGACTACTCTTTTAAACCTCTATTTTTTCGTTATTCTCCATTAGTTTCGGGTAAAGAAAAAATAATTTCTCCTTCTTCTGAAAGGAAATAGTCTTTTCTTAATAGTTTTCCAATGTACTCATCGTCATTTAATTTAGTAATTTCTAGATTAAGTATTTCTTGCTCTTCTAGTACTTTAGACAGTTCTTGTTCTACTAAGACTTGTTCTTCTTTTTTTTCAGCTAAAGTAGTATGGCTCGAGATTAACGTAGAAACTAAAAAGCTTATAATGGCGAAAGAAGATATTCCAAATACCGCCAACCGTCTATATAAACGGATTTTTTTTTCTTTACTACGTTTTTGTTGACTTTCAATCAAGCGAACGTAATCAGAATTAATCGAGGCAATTTGTTTCTCTGTTGATCCATTAAGTTGCTTTCTCCCCATTTCACTCTCTCCCATCACTTCTTTATCTCATTTTTTATTTTATTCTTATTATAACGGAAGTTTACTTTTTTCTGAAGTGCCAAATGCCATATTTTTTTGAAGGGATAGAGTATGGGGTAAAGTAAAGTTGTTACTATTACTACTATTAGACGCAAAATCTTACTAATAATAGTAATAATCAATAAAAATAAAAACCAAATCGGTTGAATGAATAAACGCAGAATAATTCTTCCTGCCAGCCTAAAAACTGGTTGTAAGAACTGTTCATATAAAAGTATGCCTACGATTTGAGCAAGTGGGTCATAAATTCGCCAAACCCCATCCCGCACTACGTAAAGAATATAAAAAGTCCCAATTCCAAGTCCAATCCAAATGATGATTTCCACAAATTTTTGATACTTAAAAAGAAAGGAACGCCTTGGAGTACTCTCCATGATAAATCGCGTTCCTTCTATAATTGCACCTATTAACATCCCACTCAAAATCATCCATAACAGACTAACAAGTTGTAGAGAGAGCGTCATCCGAATAGTTTATGAAGTAATCCTTTAGCACCGTCTGAGCTCTGCTCATCATCATACTGCAGCCCTCGAACTGTGCCTTCTAGTGTAAGCAGACCCTTATCTACATCTAAATGGACGATTTTAAGCTCTTCACCTTTAATTTGTAAAGTACCTTGGGATGTTCTTACATAAAACTCTTGTTGGTCGAATCGTTCAATCGATTTTACGGAAGTTAAATCCATGCGTTTGCGATTGCGTAAGGAAATTAAATGATCCCCCGAAGGAATTGTAATGGTTTGATTTTCTGCTTGATATTGCATATGCTATCTCCTCTCCTTGTCCTATCTTTGTTATTGTATGCGCATAAAAAAAAAGCATGACAACTGCCATGCTTTTTCTTTACATATACTTAGTCTTCATCATCCATAAACTCTGGATCGACTTTTTCTAGACGTTCTTCGTTTGTAATTGTAAACATCGATGCTGCATCATCTTTTTTCGCTGAGTCTTTAATCGCATCCACTTGCGCAGTTACCACTTTTTGTCCAAATCGAATAGACAATTCATCTCCCACTTTTACATCGGAGCTTGCTTTTGATACTTTGCCATTAATCATAATTCTTCCTTGATCTGCAACTTCTTTTGCTAATGTTCTACGTTTGATCAAACGAGAAACTTTTAAAAATTTATCTAATCTCATGTATTCACTACCTCTCTAATTTCTTCGCTTCATCCCAAAATGCATCAAGCGCTTCTAAATCATAACTTGAAAAGTCACCTTTTCCTTTTTTTACACTTGATTCAATGAATTGAAATCTTCTTTTAAATTTTTCATTTGCTTGCATCATTGCTTGCTCTGGAGAAAGGCCATAAAAACGAGCTAAATTAACAACCGTAAATAATACATCTCCAAGTTCATCTACTTGTGAATCTTTGTCACCATTTTTAAGCTCTTGCTTCCACTCTTCTAATTCTTCCTCAAACTTTTCCCATGCACCAGACACATCCGGCCAATCGAAACCAACTTTTGCCACGGATTTTTGATAATTAAAAGAAGTTAACAAAGAGGAATCAGTTCGCATTTCTCCATCGAGTAAAGACTCTGTAAGATCATTCTTTTCTTGTGCTTTTATTCGTTGCCAGTTGCGATTTACTGCATCTGTATCTTCCGCTATCACATCTCCAAAAACATGTGGGTGTCTGCGAATCATTTTATCTGCTACCGATGCTAATACATCCTCTAAACTAAAGTATCCATTGTCTTCCCCAATTTGTGCATGTAAAAACACTTGTAGAAGAACATCTCCAAGCTCTTCAACGATATGGTCATCATCTTCTTCATTGATGGCTTCTAGAAGCTCATATACTTCTTCTACGGCATATTTCTTCAAGGAGCTATGTGTTTGTTCCTTGTCCCATGGGCAACCGTTAGGACCGCGTAAATCCGCTACTATCTTACGTAGTGTTTGCCATTCTTTTAAACGCTGTTCCTGCTCCTGTATAGGAGGAACATATAAAGTAGTTAAATTGCTCAATTCCATCGCTCTGTCTAACTCAAACAATGGCACTTTAGTTAACTTTTCCTGGGATGAACCAGCTGCAGTAACAATTGTTACTTCGTATTCATCTGGATACTTTTCCATAAGTGTTAGTTTTACTTCGGATGCACTAAAAGCATCATACACTTGGCCTATTAGCACATGTGCATTCATCTGAATGTCATCTCGCTTCAAGCTTGTCCCGTCTAATAACTGAAATCCTTCAATTGGATCAATACGTAGAGCTGCAAAAATAGGATCTAAAAAGCTTTGTCCACCTTCAATTCGAATAGTAGCTTTTCCTTGTTTCTCTGCCTCTATTAATAATTGTACGGTTTGTTCTGCAACTAACGGATGCCCTGGTACTGCATACATAACAGGCATTTCTTGCGCTAATGTAAGAAGCGTTTCTACTATTTGCTCATAAACTCCTTCGAATTGATCATTCTTTTCATAGATTTCATCAAAGCTTGTCCATGTCAGACCTTCCTGTTTTAATTCTTGTAAAACGGGATGTTGCTCTGTTCTAACATATAAATGCTCTGCTGCTTTTAGTTTTTTGTATATCCCAATTGGCAACTGATCTAATTCACTTGCACCAAGGCCAATAATTGTAATTTCATTCATCTGCTCACAACCTTACTTTTCTTTATTTAACCATAATTGAAAAGCTGCCATTCTTCTTCCAAATGGCAATAAAAACCACTCTTTTTCTGCAATGACACGTTTTTTGGCTACAATGATTAAGAATATCCCCGCACCTATTGTTACTGCAGTAAGGGATATAACGACCGACTGAATTCGACTAGACAAATGATCCAGTAGGATAGTATCCGCTAGTACCACATAAGCTGTAACACCAATAATCATGCATATTGACGCCCACGTAATTCCTTTATAAAAAGCAATTGGTGCGAACTGGATCTTCCAATTCTTTTTAAAATAATAAAGCATTAAGAGAAACACAATTACTAAACTAATATTTCCAGAAATAGCTGCTCCCATAACTCCATATGATGGTATAAGCATACCATTTAACACCCATTTACTGCACACACCTAGCAATAAAAAAAGTGTAGGCACCATGATTTTCCCACTTCCTTGTAGCATTGCCATCAAAGTTAATATTAACGACATCCATACAATTTGAAGAGAAAATACCATTAATGTACCCGATTCATCTCGCGTTTGGAATAGCATTTCATTCACATATGGTAGAACTGCTATCAGTCCTAGTGATGCGGCAATTCCAAATGTAAAAGCCACTCGGTAAGTTAACTGAATGAAAGGAATGGCCGTTCTACCTTTTGCTCTATTCATACGATGTGCAACAAGTGGAACAATTGCTAAGGATAAAGTAGAAGAAATGACAATCCCAAGTTGGACAAGTGGTTGGCCGCGATCGTAAATCCCTTTTTTCACCATCGCTTGTTGCTTCTCCATGCCATTTTCTAATAGCATTTGAAAAACTGTAAACGAATCTACTAATTGTAATAGTAAAAATAGTAGAGCACTTATACTCGCACTGATACTAACCATTGTTAGATCCTTTACAATCGGCCAAAGAGGTACATGTTGTTGCATTTTTATTGTTTTTCTTTTCCTTGCCTTCCAATAAATAACTGAAAGAAACACTACTCCTACAAGTTCTCCTGCCACTGCCCCGTACATCGCCATACTTCCAGCTTTATATAAATTAAAGCTACTCTGAACTACAATCCATGTTCCAATCAAAATAACTGATACCCGAACTGCTTGTTCCACAACTTGAGCATAGGCGACCGGTCCCATGCGACCATCGGATTGAAATTCACCTTTTAGAACGGCAAGCATCGGCATCAGCAAAATAACGTAAGAACCCACCTTTAATAATTGGGCAAGCTGTACGTCACCCATCAAATTCGCTATATTATTTGCTCCCAAATATAAAATCCCAAAAAACACGATCGAAATAATACTTATATATACAAAAGCAATCTGTCTAATTCTTGGAATGGCATATGCATTTCCAGATGCTTTATAATCCGATAATATTTTGGATAATGCTACTGCAAATCCATAAGAAGTCCAGGTCGTCACAATCCCGATGAACGGATATACTTGTTGATAAATGTAAAAGCCTTCATCTCCAACTAAGTTTTGAAAGGGTACGCGATAGACTGCACTAAGTAACTTTACAATAATCGCTGCAATCGTGAGCATCACCGCACCTTTCATATACGTTTTCATATTCCATTCATTAGTCATAATCCAAATCCTTCTCCCGTCTAGCAATAGCATTATTATACATAAGAAAAGCGGAAGCGCCTATTACTGCCCCGACAGGCAAATGGGGAATCGCGAGGAGGCAGCTTCTCAGCCACCGCAGTGATTACCCATTTGACCCCGAGGGGCAAGGCGCTGGAGCTAGACAGTTTTATGCAGAAATTCTATATACTTTCTTATCTTTGAAATAAAACCCTGATCCACACTGATTTTCGTTCCGAGCGGACGCTTTCCGTGGGGCGTGCGGTGAGCCTCCTCGTCGCGAAAACCACTGGAGTCGCCGCTCGGAACGAAAATCAGCAGAAGGAGCATTCATCAAAGTAAGAGGGGACATGACAGCCGAAATATCATCTTCGGCGTCCTCTTTAAAAGACATGTGGCTCCTCTCTTCTTAACAAAAGCTTTCACACAATGATTACGATTATTCTTAGAAAGCGACGGACAGTCATTAGTTACACAACTACTAAAAAGAGGAATGACTTAAGAAAGCGACTGCGTCACTTTCTTAAGTCATTGTTTTTCTTTTAAGTAAAAGTGTAAGATAATAAAACTGTCCAAAGTACTCAAGAAAAAATCGTATATCATTCTTCTACTTCCTAATCTGGCAATAAAACAAGCCTCCCTCTTTTTAAAGAGGAAGACCCATTTTAACTTTCCATTTGTTTTGCTAAAAAATTTGCTGCCGTTTCTACAGATTTAAGCTCTGCTTCTCCGACAAAATGAACTTTAGATAGTAAAAAAACAGCCCCAATTGAATCCCCTGAAGAAATTATAGGGGCTATACAATATGATTTAACTGTTTCAACGACACCTTGCACCCACTCAACTGTGTTCTCGTGTTTTTCAGTAATAATTGTTCGTTTTGCTAAGAGTTCATCGACATCTGGACTAAGCCTTCTGTTCATGTAATCCTTTTTGGTTAACCCTGCTACTGCAATCATTTCATCTCGATCGCTTATCAAAACTGGAGTGCCCAGAGTTTCATACAAAGTTTCCGCATACTCTTTTGCAAATTCTCCGAGCTCACTAATAGGTGAATACTTCTTTAATATGACTTCCCCTTCTCGGTCCGTAAAGATTTCTAGTGGATCCCCTTCACGGATTCGAAGTGTTCGACGTATTTCTTTTGGAATCACTACACGACCTAAATCATCAATTCGACGTACGATGCCTGTTGCTTTCATCTGATGTGCCTCACTTTCGACAGAATGGAAATTAAAGTTCATTTCTGCCATAGTATGCATCACACTACCAAATAATATGCAAAGAGGTTTATTTTGCTTGTGTTGGTTCTTTTTTCGCTTGTGGTAAAAGTTTCATCATTTCCTCTAATACATCAAATGCATTAAACTTACCTGTTTTGCGTTCATCTATTGTTATAACTAAACTTGCACCATCCATACTAAAACCTACCGAACGACCATATTTCATGGATTCTTCTACAAGCATTGCACCATTTATCATTTGTGTACCTTCTACACTAAAACGGATCGATACAACTTTATTTACTTCTTTAATCGATTCTACTCCTACTGATTTACCCCAAATTTTCATGCGTGCGATTCGTAGTAATGTTTCTGTCTGGAGAGGAAGATCGCCAAATCTGTCTTGCAACTCATCTACTAGATCTGAGTATTCCTCTACTTGATCCATAGCTTTCACTCGCTTATACATTTGAATTTTTTGATAGCCGTCTGGAATATACTCATCCGTTATATAAGCCTCAGTGGATAAAACAATTTCTAAATCTTGTATATCTTCTTTTCTAATACCTGTACGTCTTTCTTCAATAGCATCTTCAAGCATTTGCGTATACAAATCAAATCCAACAGAATCGATAAATCCATGTTGCTGAGAACCTAATAAGTTTCCGGCTCCTCGAATAGATAAATCACGCATAGCAATTTTGAAACCTGATCCAAGTTCCGTAAATTCTTTTATTGCTTGTAATCTTTTTTCTGCTACATCCGTTAAAACTTTATCGTGCTGATGCATTAGATAAGCATAGGCTACACGATTAGAACGTCCAACACGCCCACGTAATTGATACAATTGAGACAATCCCATCTTGTCTGCATCATGTATGATGAGTGTATTTACATTTGGTATATCTATTCCTGTTTCAATAATCGTCGTAGTAACTAGCACATCGTACTCGCCTTCTAAAAAGCTAATGATCACAGATTCTAGCTCAGATTCAGCCATTTGACCATGAGCATATCCTACTCTTGCACTTGGAACTAACATTTGTATTTCATCTACTTTTCTAGTAATATCCTCTACTCGATTATATAGATAAAACGCCTGTCCTCCCCTTGCAAGTTCTCTTTCAATCGCTTCTCTAACAAGCGCAGCATTAAACTCCATTACATACGTTTGCACCGGAAAACGGTTTTTCGGTGGTGTTTCTATGACAGATAAGTCACGTACGCCAACCATCGACATATGCAAAGTTCTCGGAATCGGAGTTGCCGTAAGTGTCATAACATCTACATTTGTTTTTAAGTGTTTAATCTTTTCTTTATGTTTTACACCAAATCGTTGTTCTTCGTCGACTACTAAAAGCCCCAAGTCATGATACACAACATCTTTTGATAGTATTCGATGCGTCCCAACTACTACATCTACAAGACCTTTTTTTAGACTTGTTAATGTTTCCGTTTGTTGCTTTTTCGAACGGAAACGACTTAATAAACCAACTTCTATAGGGAAATCCTGAAAGCGTTCTATCATTGTTTCATAATGTTGTTGCGCCAAAATAGTTGTAGGACAAAGGAAGGCAACTTGCTTTCCTTCCATTACTGCTTTAAATGCAGCACGAATTGCCACTTCTGTTTTGCCGTAACCAACATCTCCACAAACGAGACGATCCATTGGCCTTGGCCTTTCCATATCTACTTTTACTTCTTGAATCGTACGTAGCTGATCCACTGTTTCTTCATATGGGAAAGCTGCTTCAAATGACTGCTGCATCTCCCCATCTGGTTCAAAAGCGTACCCAACTTCCGCTTCTCTTTTTGCATAAAGCTTTATTAACTCGTCTGCAATATCTTGGATAGCGGCAGATACCTTCGTTCTAGTTTTCTTCCACTCTGCCCCACCTAATTTGTGTAACTTTGGATCTCTCTCACCGGAAGCTACATATTTTTGAATCATGTCAATTTGATCTACTGGAACAAATAGTTTATCTTCTCCGCGATAACGAATATGCAAATAATCTTTATGAATTCCATTTACTAGTAGCGTCTCTATTCCTATATATTTCCCAATCCCATGATGAATATGTACAACACTATCTCCAGCTTTTATCTCAGAATAACTTTTAATACGTTCTGCGTTTGTAATTTTTTGGGCTCTGGATTTTTTCTTTTGCTTCTGTTTAAATAATTCAGAATCCGTAATAACAGCAATGCGTTGTAGAGGTAATTCAAATCCGGTATCTAAATCTCCATCTAAGATAAATATACCGGAATTTTTTAAATCCTCGGCTTCTGCTCCTATTTTAGAAACTATTTCATAATCTTCTAGAACTTCATGAACTTTTTGCACTCGATCTTTTCCATCCGCAAAAATGATGACGCGGAATTTCCCTTGTGTAAATCTATCAACTTCATTTTTTAGTAGATGCATCTGCCCATGGAAATTTTGCATTGGCTTACAGGAAAAACTTAGGCTCTTTTTAAACGTAATCCCAGAAAATGTGCGTGCAAATAATGAAAAATAAATTTTTTCATTTGACAACATGCCGATAATTTCTTTTAAATTAAATGAAGGCTTTACATCATGCACCGTTTTCCCTTCTTCTAGTAAAGACAAAAACCAATCATTTTCTTCTCGTTCTAATGTTTCCATTACTTCTTGAATTCTTCCAAGCTCGTCGAATAAAACCATTCCATTTTGATCGAAATAGTGACCTAAAAAGCTTGGTTTCTCTTCTAGCAAAGACACATATTTCATAAATCCTTTTGGCTGTTCACCATGCTTTAAAAGTTCAATATCATGTTGGATATTTTGATAAAATAACTCTTTCATCTCAGGAACTTTTACTTTTTCCAAAGTCTCGGCTAATGCATCCTCTAATTTATGAGCAAGTACTTTCTTTTTTTCTTCTGTTAAGACATATTCTGTTGCAGGTAATAGTCTAATCTCTGTTAACTTTTCTAACGAACGTTGATCTTCTGCAGAAAATGTACGTATAGAATCTACTTCCGTATCAAATAGTTCAATACGTATCGGATTCTCAAGGTAAATCGGATATATATCAACAATTCCACCCCTTAACGCAAACTCCCCTGGTGCAGTAACCATTGGTTGTCGAACATATCCCATATTCACGAAGCTCAATAATAATGCTTCTAACACTATTTCTTCGCCTTCTACAACATGAATCGTACTGTCACGCCAATCCTTTTCTGTTGGCATATGTTTTTTCAAACCAGCAATAGGGACGATATAAATTCCATTTTTCTTCGTTAACATATGATTTAACGCTTCGATACGCTGCCCTCGAAGCTCTGGACTTGCTATAGAAATATCTGCAGCTATAAGTTCATCGGCAGGATATAAACGTACTAAGTCTTCACCTACTAGCTTTACCAAGTCCTCCGTTAGCTTTTGAGCGTGCAGTAAATTAGGTGCCACAATAAGCATCGCTTTTTGGCGTACGTTGTATAGCATATTAATAAAAACAGCTCTCGCACTACCGGATAACCCCGTTAATAGTTGCTGATCTTTACCACTCTCTAACTCTTTCACTAACTTCTCTATGTGTGTATCTTCGATTAGTAAATTACTTAAAAGTTTCATCTCTATGCAAACCCCCTACTATAAAAACAGAAAAAGGCTTTGTGCACGAAAAACCGTGCCAAAGCGTCCTTACTGTATCCACTTTTTTAATGCGTAATAATTCGGAAACTTTTGAAGAGATTTTTGGCAATCTTCACAAATACAATTAACCGTATAGTTCCCTTCCGTTCCATGTTCTATATACGAATCTTGTTCTTCTAATGTAAGTTCATTTTTGAGAAGAAATTGATCATCTATTGAATCGAACGGCAATTGTCCTATCTCCGTTTCACAATGGCGGCATTTATAACGAATCGTCATACCTATAACTCCCCCTTTTTAGGAAGTATAGGTATTTACCTTACAATTTATGCACCATTGTATGTATTCATTACATCTAAGAATTTTTTTGACAACCAATCTTCACAAGCTGTAGCACTTTTATTGATTGCTTCCATCATATCGGGCTTTTCATCTTCACTAAACTTAGATAACACATAATCTGATACCTTCATACCATTTTTAGGTCGATCAATACCTATTCGAATACGATTGAATTCTTGCGTTCCTAAATGCTGAATAATTGATTTAATGCCATTGTGTCCACCTGCGCTCCCTTTTTGACGGAGACGAAGTTTTCCTACTTGTAAGTCTAAATCATCGTAAATAACCACTATTTGGTTGTCCTCAACGTCAAAATAATCCATCATCGGAATAATGCATTCACCCGATAAATTCATATATGTTAATGGTTTCAAAAGCATAACTTTCTCTGTTCCTACTTGAGCTATACCATACATCCCATTAAATTTAGACTGAGTCATTGGTATATTCAAACGCTTTGCTAATTCATCTATTACATAAAAGCCGATATTATGTCTCGTTGCTTCATACTGTTTACCTGGGTTACCAAGACCTACAATGATTCTCATTCATTTCCATTCCTTTAAATATATATTTCATTTATTTTATCATAAACAAAAAGAAAAGAGATTGCCAGTAAGACAATCTCTTTTTTCTTTGTTTATTATTCAGCTGGTTTTTCTTCTACTGCTGCTACTGATTCCTCAGGCTCTTCTTCTACTCGAGGAGCAGAAACAATCGCTAATGCAAAATCATCTTCATTGATAATTGTATACTTCGTTTTATCGCGAATATCCGCTACTGTTAATATATCACCAATGCCCAGTCCTGATACATCCACATCAATATTTTCTGGAATATCAGATGGTTTTACTGTAATCATTAATTCTCGGTTTGGCTGTTGAATCATTCCACCTTCAGAAACTCCTACAGAAGTACCAACTAAGTGAACTTGCACACTTACTTCTAATTCTTCCTTCATGTTAATCGCTAAAAAGTCTACATGAATCATTTCACCTTTTAATACGTTCATTTGGTAATCATTCATTACAACGTTTACAGATGTACCATCTACGTCTAACTTCAAAACACCATTACGACCAACTTCACGAATTGTTTTAAGTAATTCTTTTTCGCTCACTGCTACTGCTTGTGTATCCATCTTATATCCGTAAACGACTGCCGGGATAAACCCTTTTTGTCTTAAACTTGCATTCTCTTTTTGCTCACGTTTTTGTGCTTTAACTGTTGTACTCATATATTCTTCATCCTCCTGCTAATACCTACTATATAAGTGTATACCCACTTATATAAAACTTCAAACCTTTTTATGATTAATCAAATAATGTACTTACTGATTTCTCTTCATATACACGTACAATTGCGTCTGCTAACAGTTTAGCTACAGATAACTCTTTGATTTTTGGAGATGTTTTTCCTTCTGATAATTGAATTGAGTTTGTAATTACCAATTCTTTAATAACAGAATCATTGATACGTTGAATAGCAGGGCCTGATAATACTGGATGTGTGCAGCAAGCGTAAACTTCTTTAGCTCCACTTTCCATTAAAGCTGCTGCTGCAATTGAAATAGTACCTGCAGTATCAATAATATCATCAATTAAGATACATGTCTTTCCTTCTACATTACCAACGATATTCATTACTTCCGCAACGTTTGGACGAGGACGACGTTTATCGATGATCGCAATAGGTGCTTTCAAACGATCTGCCATTTTACATGCGCGTGTAACTCCGCCGTGATCTGGTGATACAATAACTAATTCTGCCGGATCAAAATCTTTTGTCAAGAAATAATCAGATAAAATTGGCGCTGCAACTAAGTGATCAATAGGAATATTAAAGAATCCTTGAATTTGAGGAGCATGTAAATCAAGTACAATTGCACGAGTTGCTCCAGCAGTAGTTAACAGATCTGCTACAAGCTTAGCAGTAATTGGTTCACGTGCACGTGCTTTTCTATCTTGACGAGCATATCCATAATAAGGCAAAACAACACTAATTGTACGAGCTGAAGCACGTTTCAATGCATCTAGCATAATTAATAATTCCATAATATGCTCGTTTACAGGACCCGAAGTTGATTGCACGATAAATACGTCACATCCACGAATACTTTCTTCAATATTGATTTGGACTTCTCCATCACTGAATCTTGTAACTGTATTTTTCCCTAGTGGAATTCCTATTTCTGTCGCGATTTGACCCGCTAATTCTCTATTGGAGTTTAATGTAAATAACTTTAACTTTGAGTCTGCATATTGAGATGGCATGGATGATCCTCCTGAATGATAGGTTATTTTAGTTTTAACTTACTGACGTAGCCTTCTTTGTTTTCTTGTCGAACTCGACCAATTGCAAGTGCTTCTCCAGGTACATCTTTTGTGATTGTAGAACCTGCAGCAACATACGCTTTATTGCCAATACTGATTGGTGCTATTAAATTGGAGTTACAACCAACAAATACATCGTCTCCAATTGTTGTTAGATATTTATTTTTTCCATCATAATTCACTGTAATTGTTCCACAACCAATATTCACGTTAGTTCCTATGACTGCGTCACCCATATAACTTAAATGAGAGATTTTACTACCATTTCCTACTGTCGATTTCTTCACTTCGACAAAGTTTCCTACTTTTACTTCATTTCCTATATCTGATTGAGGTCGGATATGAGCAAATGGTCCAACTGCAGTATGGTCACCTACCGTGCTTGAAAGAACAACGGAAGAATGGATCTTCGTTGCATCTCCAATAGTACTTGAGACAATATGACTATTTGGACCAATTACACAATTTTTACCAATTATTGTTTTACCTTCAATAAGAACACCAGGTTGAATAATTGTATCTGCTCCAATGACTGCGTCGCTACTAATGTATGTACTTTGAGGATCAATGATTGTTACTCCTTCTCGCATATGATGATATGCAATACGAGTTTTCATTGTTTGCTCAGCTTGAGATAATGCGATTCGATCATTTACACCAAGAATTTCATCAAAATCTTTTGCTGCAAAAGCAGATATGATTTCTCCTTCTTTTTGTAAAATCTCAATTACATCTGGTAAGTAATATTCACCTTGTGCATTTTCATTTTTCACTAGTTTTAATGTTCTAAATAACGCTTCGTTATCAAAGCAATATGTTCCGGAATTTATCTCTTGTACCAACAGCTCTTGTGTTGATGCATCTTTTTGTTCCACAATATTTTTTACGGCACCATCTCTAGCACGTATGATTCTTCCATAACCTGTTGGATCATTCGCTATTGCAGTTAGAACAGTTGCTTTCGCCCCAGATTCTTTGTGATGTGAAAGCAAATCACGCATTGTTTCTGCAGTAATCAGCGGTGTATCTCCACAGATAACAATTGTGGTCCCCGAAAGATTTGCAAGTAAGTTCTCCGCTTGTAATACAGCATGAGCAGTTCCAAGTTGTTCAGCTTGAAGTACATATTCACTTCTTTCACCGAGCTCACTTTTCACAGTTTCTGCACCATGGCCAACAATTGTGACAATTTTCTCGACGTTAAGTTTTTCCATGTTTTCTACAACGTGTTCTACCATAGGTTTCCCACATACATGATGCAGTACTTTATATAGACTTGACTTCATACGAGTTCCTTTACCAGCTGCCAATACAACCGCATAAGTGTTTGTCATTTTTCAATTTACCTCCAGTAGGCTAATTTCCTCTCTTGACTATAGCTGAAATTGAGTGGTTTTTCAAGGAAATATCTATTGACAAATACATGACAAAGCAAGTATTATTATAAAATTTCCCAACAAAAAACCATTTCTAGTTGAGAAATGGTTTTTTGTTGTTATACGATTGCTTCTTCGACTACTTCTTCTAATTGTTCAACTTCTTCTTCATTTAAATAATACGCGTATAAAACTGCTTCTTGAAATTTATTCCGTGTTTCAGCATTTATTGGATGTGCAATGTCTCGAAAATCTCCATCGGGGGTTCGTTTACTTGGCATCGCAACAAATAATCCTGCGTTTCCATCAATCACTCGAATATCATGTACAACAAACTCGTTGTCCAGTGTAATGGAAGCAATTGCTTTCATACGGCCATCTGTTAGTACTTTACGTAACCTCACGTCCGTAACTTCCATTCTCTCACCACCCCTCATCCTTTTTACAAAATCTAGTCTACAATTTATTATTCAACAAATGTTATTATTATCCTTCTTTATTAAGAATACTTTTTTGAATATTTTAAAATGGTAGTTTAAAGCGTAAGAAAAGCGTGTTTTCCGAAGAAAACACGCTTACTAATCTATTATACGATTGCAATTACTTCAATTTCTACTTTTACATCTTTAGGTAATCTTGCTACCTCTACAGCAGAACGCGCTGGTTTGTGACCTGCAAAGTGTTTGTCGTAGGCTTCATTGAATTCAGCAAAATCATTCATATCTTTTAGAAATACTAATGTTTTAACTACTTTTGATAACGAAGAGCCCGCTTCTGTAAGGACTGCATCCAGATTTGCAAATACTTGTGCTGTTTGCTCTGTAATAGAACCTTCTACTACTTCTCCTTGTGGAGTCAAAGGAATTTGTCCTGAACTATAAAACATGCCATTTACAATAACTCCTTGTACATATGGTCCAATAGCTGCTGGTGCATTAGTTGTTGATACTGCTTTCATCTAAATTTCCACCTTTCTCAAAATAGTTTCCTTCTGTTAAAACAATAGTACCATCTTTTTCATTTACTTCATGCAGTTTTATAAGTGATAAATAATTTTTTACTAATTGCTCATCTGCATGCTCTGCCTCTACTAACACTGCAATACCAGCTAATTCACAGTTAAATTCTTCAAGTAGGCTCTTCATCCCGTTAATCGTACCGCCGACTTTCATAAAGTCATCCGTGATTAGCACACGTTGGCCTTTTTCCATGCTTCTTTTAGAAAGAACCATCGTTTGAATACGTCGTGCAGAACCAGACACGTAATTAATACTTACAGTAGGGCCTTCTGTTACTTTACTGTCTCTACGTACTACTACGACTGGTACGTTTAAATGTCTTGCAATCGCATGTGCAATTGGAATACCTTTTGTTGCTACCGTCATAATCGCATCAATTTTTTCATTTGCAAATGCGGATGCAAATACTTTTCCCAATTTATTCATAAGAGAAGGATTTCCAAGTAAGTCTGTCATATATAAATATCCACCCGGTAATAACCGTTCAGCTTTGGATAACTGCTCCATTAAATTTGATGCAATTTCATGTACATCTTGAGTCGTCATCGTCGGTATGAATTTTACACCTCCAGCTGCTCCTGGTACGGTAATAAGTAGTCCTCGTCCTCTTTCTTCAAAAGTTTCTTTAACAATCGTTAAATCTTCGCTAATAGAAGATTTAGCTGATTGATATAAAGAAGCAAAATATGTTAAAGGGATTAGTTTATGTGGATGTTCCATTAAGTATTGCGTCATATCTACTAAACGTTCGCTTCTTTTCCATTTCATATAAGTACCTCCAAACACGAATGTTTTAATACGAATTTAACACAATCATCCGTGTTTAAGCAAGTGTATCCCTTTCACCGATTAAGCGAACAGCATAAACTTCATCACAAAAACCACGAAGTCCATTATAAACTCTCTGCACTCTTGACTCCTGTTGAACTAGCCCAAATACTGTTGGACCACTTCCACTCATTAACACTGCGTCTGCTCCAAATTTTTGCATCTGTTCTTTTAAAACAGCAACCTCTGGATATAATTTTAATGTCACATCTTCTAGCACATTTCCGATAGAATCACACATTTGATAAAAATCTTTGTTCTCAATCGCTTCGATCATTTGGTTTGTTTTCGGATGTATAATTTTATCAAGCTTCATTTTTCCGTATATATCTGCTGTTGAAACACCTAGAGTCGGTTTTGCAAGAATGACCCAACTATTTGGAGGGGCTGGTAATTCTTGAATTAGTTCCCCCCTGCCAGTTGCGAGAGCAGTTCCTCCGTATACACAAAATGCGACATCTGAACCAATCTTCGTTCCAAGTTGGGCAAGCTCTTCCAACGACAAGCCTAAACCCCAAAGTGTATTAAGCCCTCTTAATGTGGCCGCAGCATCGCTACTGCCTCCAGCAAGTCCAGCCGCTACTGGAATGTTTTTTTCTATTGTAATTGAAACTCCCAATTTCACATGATACGTATCCTTTAGTAACTTAGCTGCTTGATAAGCTAAGTTACGGTAATCATTTGGAACAAATCGATCGACAGAAAGAATTTGAATTTTCTCATCTTCTCTTATTTCTAATCCAATACGATCCGCCAAATCTACAGTAGTCATAATCATTTCAACTTCATGGTAGCCATCTGAACGTTTATGTAATACATCGAGTGTTAAATTAATTTTAGCAGGTGCTTTTACGTAGTACATTCCATCTGCCTCCTTTCAAATTTATATTGTTCATTATTTTAACACATGACATTCTTTTTGGATAAGAAAACAGTCAGTGTCCTTTTCTAAATGGTCATTTTCGGCGCGCTCTTAGAAACCAAGCAAGTACTGTAATTAGGTTGACACCTTTCATTTCTATACGTTTAATATCTTGCTGTATTTTATTAATGATGATTTGTAAAATATAGCAAAATTACTATACGACTTATCCAGAAATAAGTGCCAAAAGAGACTTCCCTCCTGTTTTTGTACTTATTTTAAAATATGTCGTATGTGAGTTTTGGGCATTTTTGAGGTTTTGAGTTATTTTTGGATAGGTTCGTTTGAGGAGTGCTTGGTTGGAGTCGCGTTCCTACGCAAAAGAGTTGCCCCAAAATTACCTCGGGACAACTCTTACTAGTTATTTTGGATTTTTTTAATCTCGCGGTCAAGCATGTCGAGCTCTATTGTTGGACATTCACAAGACTTACTTTTTTTTGTTCGTTTGTTGTTCAGCCATTTCAATTGCTCGTTTTACCATGTTACCTGCATCACGTGACTTTATTCCACCCCAGCCCTCGGCCTTGACTACATCATAAAATCCAAGATCTTTGGCGATCTCTTCTTTTAATTCTTTAGACATAATACCTTTTCTGGACATATGGTGAATCCTCCTTTTTAATAACTAGCTTTTTTAGTATGTCCGTAAAACAGAAAAAAACTCGTTTTTCATTCATGAGAATGAAAAACGAGTTTTTTTCTAAAAATATTAAAAGTAAAAGTTCTAAAAATCATTTTACAACTATTAAATTATTTGCTTCATCAAAAATAGTGATTTCTACTGCTTCTGTCAAAATGTCTGCATAACTATAAGATACACGTTCAAAAGAATTTTCATCTTGATCCAAGTCGATAACGAATACTGCATGATAAGTTTCTCTTAGTACACCGGCACGTTCGATTGTTTTCTTACGTCCTCCGTTTGCTTTTAATTGCAAACGTTTACCTAAATGATGATCTAATGACTTTTTAATATCAGCTAAAGTTTTTGGCATTTCGATTACACCTCACTAGATACTATTATATCATCACTTTTATGATTTGTCAAACATGATATTTTATCAATCATTTACTACTCTTGTCAATATATTTTTTCTGACTCCAGCATGTTCTTCACAGACATGACAAATATTGTAACAAGTGGGATTAATGGAAATGGGGGTATAGCTCATCTGCTAACCGACCAAATTCCTCAATAGACAAAGTTTCGCCTCTTCTAATCGGATCAACATTCACTTTTTCTAAGCATTGCACAATTAAATCTTTCTTTTCTTTCCCGTTAGGCAACGATGATTGCAAGTTATTTATGATTGTTTTTCTTCTTTGAACAAAAGACCCTCTTGATACTTTAAAGAAGAAATCTTCATCAATTACATTTACTGGAGGCTTTTCGTAGCGTGTTAATTTAATTACAGCTGAGTCGACATTTGGTTGTGGCATGAAAACTGTTTTAGGAACAGTCATAGCTACTTCGGCTTTCATATAGTATTGAATAGCAATGGAAAGAGACCCATACGCCTTTGTACTAGGTTTTGCTGTGATGCGGTCTGCTACCTCTTTTTGCATCATCACAACCATGCCTCTAATCGGTAAACGGTCCATTAACAACTTTAACAAAATTGGTGTCGTTACATAATAAGGTAAATTGGCTACTACCATTACATCTTCATAGTCCGCTAATTGCTCTTCTAAAACCTTCTTTACATCCGCTTCTAGAATATCTCCATGTATGATTTCAACGTTATCATACGGAGAAAGAGTATCCGCTAATACCGGAAGTAAACGCTGATCGATTTCGAAAGCTACTACTTTCCCTGCTTCTCGCGCTAAATTTTCTGTTAATGCACCAATCCCTGGACCTATTTCTATTGCAGCGGAATTTTTCGTAAGATCTGCATGACTCACAATATTGCGTAAAATATTTGGATCAATTAAAAAGTTTTGTCCTAAACTTTTTTTGAAAGAAAACCCGTATTTTTTTAATATTTCTTGTGTACGTATTGGTGTCGCTATATCTTTTTGCATAAATTATTTTTCCTCCATATTGAGCTGCGAGATTGCTTCTTCTAGCTGCTTCAGACTAATTTGAAAAACGGAAAGTCGCTTTTGTAACTGTTTTCCATTCGTATAACCTATTTTCAATAATTCTCCAAGCTTCGTTCTACGGTCCCTTGAGTTTGAATATCCAATTAATCTTGCTTCAACCAACATTTTTATTGGTATTTCAGTAGTAGTGTCTGTTTCCGTTTTTGGAGTATACACATTTTCGAGCGCACTTCGAATATCTTCATCTTTTGCATGTTCAATTCCTAATCCTTTTCCATTTTTGGCAATTGTTTTTTCCTTTGACAAAAATGCATGTTTTACTCCAGGAACATGTTCTTCTATGATGGCACGTATACGTCTTCCAGGATAATCAGGATCGGTAAAGACAATAACGCCTCTTTTTTCTTGAGCATGCTTTATTTTCATAAGTGTTTCTTTAGAAATAGCAGATCCATTAGTTTCAATCGTATCTGCATCAACTGACCTTTTTACAGCTGTTGTGTCATCTTTACCTTCTACAACTATTACTTCTTTTATACGCAAGTAAACTTCCTCTTTTCTTTCCTTTTACTGCTCTCTATCATAACGCAAAAAAGCCCTCCCAATCAATGACAGGGAAAGCTATATTGCATTAATTTAAAACTTTAACAAGCACTTTTTTACGCCCAAAATCATACGCTTGAGATTTAGAAGGCATAAATAAATCAATTTTACTTCCCTTAATAGCGCCACCAGTATCTCCAGCTACTGCATAACCATAGCCTTCTACCCATACTTTTGACCCGAGTGGTATCACACTTGGATCAACAGCAATAACCTTTAAGTTTGGATTTTCTTTTAAATTAATGCCTGTTGCTGTAATTCCAGAACAACCATTACAATATGCTGTATATGCGGTTGCTGTTACATAAAATTCTTTTCCTTGTGCTGGCTCTTCAGATGAACTTGCTCCACGAGAAACACTAGTTGTCGCTACTTTTTTCCCTTGAGAAACACTAGCTGTCGCTACTTTTTTCCCTTGAGGGACACTAGCCGTCACTATTTTTGTTCCTACTGCAATCACTTTTTTCGTAGACTCTTTCTCTACCTCTTCATTTAAAAGATTACGAGAAACTTCTTTGTCGTTTTCTTTTACTACTTCATACGTGCGTTTAACTGAACCTTTTTCTCCAGCTTGCACTACTTTTTCTTTCCCTTTTAATAGCGAGTCATCTTTTTTCGTTTCTACTGCAAAGTTTGTTTCTTCCTCAACTACATCGGTGACCTTTTCTACTCGCACTACTTGTATAACAGATTCCGGAAGTATTAACTCATCCATTGCCAGTTCTACTCGGTCGAATTCATTCAATTGAATGTTATGTTGTTTTAAAAAGTCAGCGACCGTAGTCGAAGTGGACCATACCTTCGTTTCTTCCTTGCCATCTACTAGTGTTACTTCGAACGCTTTTTCGAGAGCAATTATGCCGTTAGGTCCGACCTCCGCGTCTGCGGCAGGTGTTACTGCATCATGTTCGGCGATTTGAACATTAGCCTCTGCTAGTACTTCTGAAACTACATCAGCAGTTGTCGAGATTGTTTTCGTCTCTCCACCTACTATGATATCTATTTTTATTGCCTGCTCCCACTCAACCGATAAATCATTTGAGATTGTAGTGTTCACTGAGGGTTGTATATAATCTTCATTTGCGACTTCTATTGCGTTTTGCTCTAGAAGTTCACCAACTGTATTTGCATGCGTTAAAATTTCTTGTTGTTCACCATTAACTGTTAGAGCTACATTTTTCTTTGTTCCTTCGAATAATACGAAAGAAACTACTGCAAGAAATAACATGAAAGATGCTACTGTTACTAGTGTTTGCTTAGTCCTCAATGACTGAAAGAACAGGTTTTTCATGGATTTTTTTATCATGAAAAACACCTCCTTGTTCACTCGAGTGATTATATAGATTCCTCTTCAGCTTGTCAACACTTCAGGTTTATTTTAACTAATTGAGATCTTTTATTATAAGAGCAAAAAAAGCATAGTTCTAATCAATTAATACCAAAAAACTTTTTTGCATTTTGTGTGGTTGCAGCAGCAACTTCTTCTACAGAAATACCTTTCAGACGAGCAATTTCTTCCGCAACTAAAGTAACTAACGCTGGTTCATTTCTCTTTCCACGATGAGGATGCGGTGCTAAATATGGTGCATCTGTTTCAATTAATAAATGCTCTAAAGGAATTTCTGTTGCTACCTCTTTTGGTTTCTTTGCATTCTTAAACGTAACTGGTCCTCCAAGGGAAATCATAAAGTTCATATCGATGCACTGTTTAGCTGTTTCAACACTTCCACCATAGCAATGCATAATGCCACCAGTTAAATGAGCTTCTTCTTCATGTAAGATTCGTACAACATCTTCTGTAGCTTCTCTATTATGAATAATTATTGGTAATTTTACTTTTTGAGCTAAGCGTATTTGTTTTCTAAATAATGCTTGTTGAACATCTTTTGGTGATTTATCCCAGTAATAATCAAGTCCTGTTTCACCAATACCAACTACTTTTTCATTGGCAGAAAGTTCTTCGATCCATTGTAAGTCTTCTTCTGTACAATCGATTGCATCTACTGGATGCCAGCCAATTACTGCGTAAATAAACGTATAGTCTGCTGCTAGTTGCATTGCTTTTTCAATTGTTTTTCGGTCAAACCCAACAACAACCATTTTTGTTACATTCGCTTCTAACGCACGATTGATAACTTCTTGAAGATCTTCTTCATATTGATCTGCATTTAAATGCACATGTGTATCTATATACATAATTTATCTCCTTTTAATTTCAGCATTAAATTTATATAGCGTAAAATACTATCTAAAAATAATTTTTTAAAAAACCTGCCACTATATAGCGACAGGTCTATTTTTTAAAGCAAATTTGATTCTATTATTTAACTTGAGCACCATTTTCAAGTTTTTCATCCACTGTAGCAAGTGTTAAATAACCATCTTTTCCACCGGCAAGAATCATTCCTTGAGACAATTCACCTCTAAGTTTGACTGGTTTTAAATTAGCTACAACAATGACTTTTTTGCCAATTAGTTCTTCTGGCTTATAGTGCTCGGCAATTCCAGAAACGACTTGGCGTTTTTCATATCCCATATCTAATTGAAGTTTTAATAATTTATCCGCTTTAGGAATTGGTTCACAAGCAAGAACAGTAGCTACCCTTAAATCTACTTTTAAGAAATCATCAATAGAAATTTCTTCTGTTTGCGGTTTTACTTCTATTGCAGGTTCTACTTGCTCTGTTTTTACAGAACCAAGCATTTGCTCTCTAATATACGCTACTTCAACATCTACATCTAATCTCGGGAAGATCGGAACTCCAGCACTAATTACTTGTGTACCATCAGCAATTACATTAAATGAACCTAAAGAGTCCCATTGTAAAGCCTCTGATGTTAATCCTAATTGCTCGATTATTTGTTTAGGACTATTCGTCATAAATGGTTGGATTAATGTAGCAATTTGTCGCAAGCTTTCTGCCAAATTAGTCATTACTGCAGCTAATTTACCTTTAGTAGACTCATCTTTTGCTAATACCCATGGCTGTGTTTCATCAATATATTTATTTGTACGAGATACGAGTCCCCATATATCTCCTAACACTATACTGAACTGCATATTTTCCATATTAGTTTCATATTTCTCAATAGTATCTTTCGCAAAGTTTTGAAGAACTTGATCAAATTCCGTCTCTTCGGCTTGGTTCACTGGTATTTTTCCGTCAAAATATTTATTAATCATAGAAACCGTTCGATTCAATAAATTACCTAAATCATTTGCTAAGTCAAAGTTTGTACGTTCTACAAATGATTCTGGAGAAAATACCCCATCTTGTCCAAATGGAAGCTCACGTAATAAGAAGTAACGAGTCGCATCTAGTCCAAAACGTTCCACTAACATTTCTGGGGATACTACATTCCCTTTAGATTTAGACATTTTACCGTCCTTCATCATGATAAATCCATGAGCAAATACTTTCTTAGGAAGCGGTAAATCTAATGCCATCAAGAAAATTGGCCAATAAATAGTGTGGAAACGAACAATATCTTTACCAACTACGTGAACATCTGCTGGCCAGTATTTATTGAATAAAGAATCGTCCTCTGAAAGGTATCCCAGTGACGTAATATAATTCGTTAACGCATCCACCCATACATAAATAACATGCTTCGGATCTCCAGGTACTTGAATTCCCCAGTCAAAAGAAGTTCTAGATACAGACAAATCTTCCAAACCTGGTTTGATAAAGTTATTAATCATTTCATTTTTTCTAGATTCAGGCTCAATAAATTTTAAATTTTCTTCATAATACGCTAGTAAACGATCTGCATATTTCTTCATATTAAAGAAGTACGATTCTTCTTTTACTTTATGAACCGGACGACCACAATCTGGGCAATTCCCATCCTCTAATTGTGACTCTGTATAAAATGATTCACAAGGTGTACAGTACCAACCTTCATACTCACCTTTATAAATGTCCCCATTGTCTAAAAACGTTTGGAAAATCTTTTCGACAGACTTCTTATGGCGCTCTTCTGTTGTTTGAATAAAGTCATCATAAGAAATATCCATTAGTTTCCACAACGTCTTAGCAGCTTCCGCAATTTCGTCTACATAAACTTTAGGCTCCATACTTGCTTCTTGTGCTTTTTCTTGAATTTTTTGACCATGTTCATCCATTCCTGTTAGGAAACGAACGTCATAGCCTCGCAATCTTTTATAACGTGCCATTGCATCGGACGCTACCGTTGTATACGCAGTACCAATATGGAATTTACCACTTGGATAATAAATTGGTGTAGTTAAATAAAATGTTTTTTGTTGATCTTTCAATGTTATGGCGCCTCCAATATAGAATCTACTTTATCTTCTATTCTAACGAAATGAAGTACTTGTTTCAAATAATTAATCAAAATCGAATAATGTCGAATGATATTCATTTTAAAAAAACAAGTAATTATAATTAATATCCCCAAATAATTACTTTTACTTATAAATATGCATCAAATATATGTCATTATTAGTGATATATAATGTAATATTAATAAAAATAACATTTCTTCTTCTAAATTAATAATTGACGAAAATGGTATTTACTGGTATGATAGATTACATGAAAGAGATATATGTCGAATTTTGACGAATAATATAACCTCTTGAAAGGAGAAAATATAATGAAATCTACAGGTATTGTTCGTAAAGTTGATGAATTAGGTCGTGTTGTTATTCCTATAGAACTTCGCCGTACATTAGGTATTGCAGAAAAAGATGCTCTTGAAATCTATGTTGATGACGACAAAATCATCCTTAAAAAATACATGCCTAACATGACGTGTGCTGTAACTGGTGAAGTATCAGATGATAACCTACGTCTAGTTGGCGGAAAACTAATTCTTAGCCCAGAAGGCGCAGAATTATTAATTAAAGAAATCCAAAGCAATCTTAAATAAGAAATGTTAAACATCCGCCTTCTATTAGAAAGCGGATGTTTTATTTATTCTACGTGATAACTTTGATATACATCTCTTTTGGATAACCCTCTTTGAATCGCTGCTTCTTTTATTGCCTCTTTTGATGTACACTGTTTTTCTTCCATTATATGGTTCACATGCTGTTCTATCGTTAAAGCTTCCCAATAAGGAACTTCTGATGATTCATTCTCTGCTTCATTACTTCCTTCAAGAACAATACAAAACTCTCCACGAATTTCTGCTTGTTCTACCCATTCCACAGCTTCATCAATTGTCCCTCTTAGAAACTCTTCAAACTTCTTGGTCAATTCTCTTGCCAGTACAATTCGACGATTTCCGTCCATAATCGTTTGCATATCTCTTAGTGAATCTTTTAAGCGATGTGGAGACTCATACAAAATAATAGACTCCTGTCTCTTTTGCAACTTCGAAATCTCTTCTTTACGCTCTTTTTTATTTCTACTTAAAAAACCATAAAAGAAAAATGGTTGTGTTGATAATCCTGATGCTATTAGTGCACTAAGCGCTGCATTTGCTCCTGGTATCGGGACAACTGCAAAGCCTTCACTGACAGCCTTTTCTACGATATCTGCTCCCGGATCTGAAATACAAGGTAATCCTGCATCACTTACTAACGCAACACTTTTTCCTTGTCTAAGTAATTCTAATAATTTTTCTCCACCTACTTGTTGATTGTGATCATGATAACTTGTTAATGGTGTATGTATTTCAAAATAATTACATAGTTTTTTTGTATTTCGAGTATCTTCTGCAGCAATTATATCTACTTCTTTTAGTATTCGAATGGCACGCATCGTCATATCTTCCAAATTACCGATGGGAGTAGCAACTAAATACAAGCAACTGCCCTGTTCATGCTCTGTCGATTTCTGAGATTTCATCGTTTACCCGCTTTCCCATATAGTGAATTTTTTGCTTTCTTGTTAATTGCTTAAATGCATATTCAGCTTGCATAGCTTCTGTTTGCGTTTTGTATACTTCACTATGAATACAAGTGACTGGGAGTCTTGCTCGTGTATATTTTGCTCCCTTGCCTTCATTATGAACAATAATTCTTTTTCTCAAGTCATTTGTATAACCAGCGTAGAAGGAACCATCCCCGCATTCCAACACGTAAAATGTATGCTTTTTTTCATTTTTTTCCATATAGCATCTCATTCACTTCTTTGGTATACTCCCCATTCTCTTCATATACATATAAAGGCGGTAATATTTTTAAATCGGGTTTACCATCTTTAATTGCTTCTATTAATAATGTATTTGCCTCTTTTCCCTCTTTCGGATAGACAAAGCGGATTCGTTTCGGTTCTAAACGATTCGCTCTCATAGCAGTAACAATATCGAGAAGTCTTCCGGGGCGATGAACAAATGCAGCTTTTCCACCTTGCTTCAACAATTCGCTAGCAGAGCGAACAGCTTCATCTAAAGTAAGATGAATTTCATGCCGTGCAATCGCTAAATGTTCTTTTAAGTTCTTTTCACTTGCTTCGTGTGCAGGGAAATAAGGGGGGTTACACGTTACAACATCGTACTTTTCTGAACCAATTTCTGTTGAAATCCCTTTTACATCGCCTAATTTAATTGAAATTTGTTCTTCCAGCTTATTATACTGAACACTTCTTTTTGCCATATCAGCTAAACGATCTTGTAACTCAATTCCTATAATTTCAGCTTCTGTTCGGGCACTTAAAAAAAGAGGAATTACACCGTTTCCAGTACACAAATCAACTATTTTGCCTCTTTTAATGGGTACATATGCAAATCTAGAAAGTAAAACCGCATCTAGAGAAAAGGAAAAAACAGAAGGACTTTGAATGATTCGTAAATCTTCTGCCAATAAATAGTCAAGCCGTTCATCATTCTGTAACCATTGATCCATAATATGAATACCTCCAGCAAAATAAAAGACTGACACCCACTTATGAGTGGCATCAGTCAAATGATCATATATTTTGTTTACTTAAAAATGACAAGCAAAATAGACAATCTTCGTCTTTTCGAGAACTACCAAAGTGAACATTGCACACATGATGGCCTTCTTGATATAGACGTGCTAAATTATCATAGCCTTCTCCTACATCGCTCTTGTTTAACTTTTTTTCTTGTTTTTTTTCAAGTAATGCTTCTTTTTCAAGTATTTCATCAAGCCTTTGTCTCAAATGTGCATTTTCTTGTTGCAGCGCATGACGTTCCTCTACCATTATCGCTACAAATTCCTTTAAAGCATGAAATTGCAGCTGCGTGGACTCTAATTGTTTTTCAAACTCTGAAATTGTATCAAAATAATTTCGCTCCATCACACACATTCACCTCATTGACCTGACCATTGTACTGGATTTTCTGCATAGTTTGAAATTTCTTCTAATGTGTATTCTAATACTCTTTGAGGATCTTGTAACTCAATCCGTAATACACGTTCTAAAATATTCATACCAACAACTTTTCCAAGACCATCTGGAGTTTCTATTTTGTCACCAAAATCTGGCATTTGTTCTTTTGCTAATTCATACTCATCATTTTCATACTTCAAACAACACATGAGTCTACCACAAAGACCAGAAATTTTAGACGGGTTCAACGACAAATTTTGGTCTTTCGCCATTTTAATAGAAACAGGCTCAAAGTCTCCCAAAAACGTTGAACAACAAAGCATACGCCCACATGGACCAATACCGCCTAACATTTTCGCTTCATCACGAACACCAATTTGTCGAAGTTCGATTCGGGTTCTAAAAACAGAAGCTAAATCTTTTACTAAATCACGAAAGTCTACTCGACCTTCTGCAGTAAAGTAAAAAATAATCTTGTTTCTATCGAATGTATATTCAACATCTACAAGCTTCATTTCTAGTTCTCTATCCAAAATCTTTTCTGTACCTAAAGCCAGAGCTTGAGAAGATTCTAGACGATTCTCTTCAACTTGAATTCGATCTTTATCTGTCGAAGGCCTAACAACTTGCTTTAAGGGAAGAACGACATCGTGTTCCCCTACTTCTTTAATCGGAACAACTACTTTACCGTGTTCTACACCTCGAGCAGTTTCAACTATTACGTAATCATTCTTCTTTAAATCAAAATCGATTGGATCAAAATAATATATTTTACCCGCTTTTTTAAAGCGAACTCCTACAACATTATACAAAAGTAATTCCCTCCTGCAGGTTTAGCATTAACTGTTCCATCATCAGTGTCCGGTTCATATTTTTATGCAAATTTTCTTTTGCATGCAATATCATTTCTAAGTGCTTTGACAATTGCTCATAGGTTGTATGTAGCGCAGCCTGTTGCCAATAGTGAATCATATCCGGATAAGTACAAACTGCGATGGCACTTGCTTTTATAGCAACTATATCACGATACGCAAATAGTAGTAAATCTAATGCCTGTTCCGCCTGTTCTTTCTCTTTTAGCAAAGGACCAAAATCTTCATGAATACACATGAGTGCATCCTGAACACTTTTTCCACTCGCTTCAACCAATTTTAACACTGATTTCCTCGCAAGTCCAAAATGCTCGTCTTTCGCTAAAGTAATCGCTTCTTCTACTTGATTCGTCATTTTACTCACTGTGGAAGCCATTGAATCTGTGATTCCTTCTTCTACTAATTTCTGTTTTAATAAAGATTGTGGCATAGAAGCTAAACTAAAATGCTGGCATCTGGAAAGTATTGTTGGAAGAAGGGCATGAATTCTATCTGTTAATAAAATGGCGGTTATTTCACTCTGGGGTTCCTCTAAAAATTTCAATAGTGTATTTGATGCACTTTGATTCAATTGATCCGCATGGTATATAACATAGATTTTTCGTCCAGTTTCCATGGCAGTTTTACTCATTTCGTGTATTAAATCATCAATTTGAGCTTTTTTTATGTTTTGTCCATCCGGCTCTAATTGCATAAAATTTAAATGGTTATTTGATTTTAACCGTTTACATGAACGACATGTTTCACATGGAACACTTTTTGTCGAATTTTCACATAATAATAACTGAACGAAAAACTGCATGACCTTCGTTTTTCCAGTACCTTTAGCACCCTCTATTATATAAGCATGTCCTATGCGTTTTCTAAATACAATAGACTGTAGTTGTTTTATTGTTTTAGATTGTAGTTCTTCTATACCTTGAGTGTCCCAGTTTTCGATGTACATCACCTTCTTTTTTAAAAATCCCGTGTTCTCGCATTATGCGAAACACGGGAAGCTTACGTGTACAAATTGATAAGTAGACCTTTAATTTCCCCAATTTTATCTAACAAATCGATTGAACTTTTTTCGCTATTTAAAATTTCTTCTGCTAATTCAATTAATTTTTCATCAATTGTTTCGACAATCTTTAATTTTCGACCTTCTCCAAAGCGATTCCATGTATGAGATTGTTTTAAACCCATTCCAAAGTCTACTGCTTCCTGCAAAAATTTGCGGATAAGCATTTTATACTTTGCCATATCACGTAAATTTCTCGATCTTGCAAGGCGGTCTCCCGCTGAAGATATATCACCTAAAAGCCTAGTCATTGTATCTGTCTGCATTCTTTGTTCATGTTTTGTAATAATTTGCCCAAACCTTGCAGATTGCGCACCATTTGACAGATTATCTTTTCTTCTATTATCTATTCCTACTCTTAAATCTTGATTTATTTTCATTATTTATTACCTCATCTCATTAGAAATGATGGAATTGTTCTATTGGCAGAACAAATACTGTTGCTCCTCCAACCTCAACCTCCACCGGATAAGGGATGTATGAATCTGCATTTCCTCCCATTGGAGATACTGGGGCAACCATTTGCTCTCTTGCTCTACAATTTTCTCGGATGAGCTCTAGGGCGCTTGAGACTAACGAATCCTCTGTACCGATTAAAAAAGTAGTATTTCCGGATCGTAAAAATCCACCTGTGCTTGCAAGTTTAGTAGCTCTAAACTTCGCTTTTGTTAAAGCATTTGATAAACGATTGCTATCCTGATCTTGCACTACCGCCACTACTAATTTCATCCATACTCACCCCTGTTCATTCTTTATTCCTTCTATTATAACATGAATTATCTAATAATTTCTAATTCCTGTTTTACCACTTTATATACTTCTTCTAATACTTCCTCTATTGAGCGATTTGCATCAATTACTTGAATGCGTTTTGGATATCTTTCTACAAGTGATAAATACCCTTCTCTTACCTTCTCATGAAAAGCAAGACTTTCTACATCTAGTCGGTTTTTTTCTCGACCCGAATGTGCATCTATCCTTGCAAGTCCAATTCTTGGTTCTATATCAAACAGAATGGTTTTATCTGGCATCATCTCACCAATTGCAAATTGGTTAATAACCAAAATCTCTTCTATACCAATGCCTCTCGCGTGTCCTTGATATGCCAAGGAACTATCGATAAATCGGTCACAAATAACAATTTTCCCTGCATCAATGGCTGGTTGAACTTTCTCAACTAAATGTTGTCTTCTAGCAGCTGCATATAATAATGCTTCTGTGCGGCTATCCATCATTGTATGCTCAGTATCTAGAATTATGTCTCTTATCTTCTCAGAAATTGAAATCCCACCAGGTTCTCTAGTCATAACGACTTCATATCCTTCAGCCTTTAATTTATCTCCAAGCAGGTTCATAACAGTAGTTTTTCCTGCACCTTCAGGACCTTCACTTGAAATAAAATAACCTTTTTTCGTCACAATTATTCCTCCACTACATATATTAAACTTTCTTCCAATCGATGTTCTCCTTGAAATAATGCACCTTTTTCAATCCATTCTTCTAATTCTGTTAAGATAGCAATTGTAATTTTTTCTCCTACTACTATTAAAGGAATTCCAGGCGGGTAGGGGATAATCATTCCTTTTGCAATTCTACCAATAGAACGGACATATGGTATCCACTCTCCTTGCTTCCCATTTAATACATCGATACTCATCTCTAATGTAGACAATGAATTCCTACCACTTGGACATATATCCTCTGGGGAATTAGGGGTAAGCTCTCTTAACTCGTCTACTGCAGACTTCAGACGTTTTCTAACATTAGCAAAGCCATACTCCTGCTCTGCCTTGAGTAAGGGTAATATTAAGAGAACTTGATATGTATCCGCTAACTCGACAAATATATTCTGAGCCTCTAATGCCTTTTGTACTTGAAATCCAGAATAATTCCCAACTCGGATTAATAGCTTGAGTGGATCATCTACTTGTATTACTTCAAGCAATCCAATCATTTCCAAGGCTTCTATAAATAACTTTCGTTTATATGTAAACTGTTTATAGTCCATCTCACTATATCTTTCCACATAACTTCGTGCATCATCCAAAGATGCTAATAAAAGATAGGACGGGCTGCTAGACTGTAGCATTCTTAAATACTTATTTACTTTATTTACATCTATGAGTGTCGATTGTATATGTAAAAAAGAACCCATTGTTAGTGCAGGTAATGTTTTATGAGCTGACTGCACAACTACGTCTGCTCCGTAAGCTAGTGCAGATTTAGGGAATCCTTTATGTGCACGAAAATGCGCCCCGTGAGCTTCATCGACAAGAACCGGAATATTTTTTGAATGACATAGTGCTATAACTTCTTCTAATTCTGAAGAAACAACACCATAGTAGTTCGGATAAGTTAATACTACCACTTTCACCAATGGATATTTTTCTAATGCCTCTTGAATAAGCGCTAATGAAACAAAAGTTGCTGTTTTAGTTCGTGTATCCCATTCCGGTGATATAAAAATAGGTTCTACTCCAACTAATTCAATTGCATGGAAGATAGACTTATGTGCATTCCGTTGGACTAAAATCTGTTCTCCAAAATGGCAGGTGGCATAAATCATTGCTAAATTCCCTACCGTTGATCCATTAACTAAAAAGAAACTTTTTTGAGTTCCATATACTTGTGCAAGTAAACCCTCTGCTTCTTTTATTGCTTCTTCTGGATGATGATAATCATCTAGGCCATGTAGCTCCGTGAAATCATACTCCATTGCCTTTTTCATTCCAGATGGTAAGTTTGATAAGAGTCCATTCTTATGTCCTGGTACATGAAATGAGATGGGTTTATTGCTATGAAATTTTTCTAATGCTTCGACTAATGGACGCTTCTCTTGCATGTATTATTCCCTCACAATACCGTTCATATTTCCTTATTCTATTATACATAAGAAAAGCGCAAGCGCCTATTACTGCGGAAGGCAGAAAATGGGGAATTGCGCTAGAGCTAGACAATTACTATGCAGAGATTTCATATACTTTTTTATCTCTTAAGAAAGCTGCTAAAGCGTCCTTTTTTCTATGTGGACTTTTTGGTTCGCTTTGGACGAAACTTATGGTAATAGGTTAAACGAGAAAAAGATAGATGAGCTATGTGACTGCGTCACGTAGCTCATCTATCTTTTTCAGTCATCCTATTACGATTGTTCGTCCGTCGCTCCCCTAAAACATCAAAGAAAAAAGGGCAAATGCTTTTGGGAATAAAAGAAGAGATTCTTTTCTACGTAATAAAAAGCGCCTAAAGATACAATTTCAGGCGCCATCCACTTTCCTACATAAGATACTAGAAATAAATATGACTCTGTTTAGAAGTGTCACTAAAAAGGAAGGAGCATTCCTCTAAGTAAAAGGGGACACGGCAGCCGAAATGGCATCTTCAGCGTCCTTATTTGAAAGGATGCATTTCCTTTTTTCTTAACCAAAGCTTTTACACAATGGCTACGACTCATTTTAGAGAGCGGCAGACTAGTCGTTCGCACATAATGATTAAAAAGAGGTAGGAACTTAAGAAAATTCGGTAAGGTGATATTATTTTCTATACAAAAAAGGTTATTACCGATTTCTCAGTAACAACCTTTTTATAGTGCCTAGCGACGTCCTACTCTCACAGGGGGAAACCCCCAACTACCATCGGCGCTGAAGAGCTTAACTTCCGTGTTCGGGATGGGAACGGGTGTGGCCTCTTCGCCATCGTCACTAGACAATGAGTGCTTGTTCACTCAAAACTGGATAAAAGACATTGATTTTACGTATTCATTATTTGGTTAAGTCCTCGATCGATTAGTATTCGTCAGCTGCACGTGTCGCCACGCTT
>NZ_QKZI01000011.1 GCF_003254155.1 Psychrobacillus insolitus
ATAATAAGCAAGGAAGCCAAATGCCGTTGTAGGGAGTCGGATAGCAGCGTAGTACCAATGAAGTTGGGTAATGCCGATGGAGGAAAGGCTGCTACTAAGTTATCACCCTTACTAGGGGCACATTACTACACTCAGTGGTAGTGATAATAAATGGAAACAAAACTAGTAAGGGTGTTTTCATGGAGACAGAAGACATGCTAAAAATGATTGAGAACTTAAATGATGAAGTTTAAAATAGAAGTTTTTAGATTTAATATTTGATGAATACTTTATTGGCGGCGGTGCTGTTAGACACACCATTGAAAATAACGAAAGAGAGTGAAGCTTAGATGCTTTGCTCTTTTTTTACGTCTAAAACGTCAAGGGATTTCGGCGAACCATTGTGAAATGTTACACTTCAACTAACGCCACAGGTTTGTTGAAGAAGAGAAGGTGAGTTTTTATGTCGCATTTGGCACATTATATGTACTAAGAAAATTAAAAAGGGCAATCAAATATAGATTGCCCGTAGAATTATTATTATTTATCTGGAAAGTCTACATGTAGTGGTGGAGGAACAAGCCAACCTTTACTTTTATTCAATCGTAACAATTTGGCACCTAGTTGAGCTTTACTCATATGGATTTGACCATACATCAAACCGATATCTTCTCTAGTGCACATACCCATGGCTTGACTGCATGCGACTAAACCTGCAGCTACATTCATTGAAAGTGAAGCGCTGATTTCAGGGTCGTAAAACCTTGCACCAGGTGGAATGTCCTCTAATCTAGCTTCCGGACGTTCAGGTGGTGCAGGAGGAAGCCCGATGCCATTTACTTTTAATATCTTTTCTAATTGCTTATTTTCATCTTTCATACTGCTAATAAATTCTTCAATGAGTTTTTCTAAATCTTCATCACCAGTGTGATTAACAAACGTTTGATATGCGGCTATCAACCCATTGTTTGTAGCCAGATTTGTCCATATACCGAACACTTCACCATAATGTAAAGGTTCATCCTTTGGATTTCCACTTAATATTCCCATAATCGCACTCCCTAACTACTCATAATTTTTTTCATACAGGTACTAGGATGTCCAGAGTATAAAAGATTATTCAACTAACGCTACCCTTATAAAGAGTATCTGCAATAAAACACTGATGTGTTGCACCCTTTATCATTGTTTCCATGTAACCGTAGATAACGGTTAAGGACTTGACATGGAGGATCTGTCATGAAAGGCTGAAGCAGGTGTTTTATCAGGCAAACCAGCCTATCAAATGATATTTTATTTAGTATAATTAGTTTGTTAAGAGGGGGAATTATCATGCCATTATCAAATGCAAATCTATACATTTGGAAGCCATTTTCAACATCACCGCCACCACCATTTACTCCAGCTGTTAGGTCAGCACTGAATAAGCTTATATTAATAACAGATTAAGGATCTGCGAAATATAAGCTCTTTCGCAGATTCGAAGGAGTAGACGATGAAATCTAAAATTCAGTTCTTATTATCAATGATAATCTTCGGTACAATTGGTGTATTTGTAAGATACATTGATTTATCTTCGAGTGAAATAGCTTTATTACGTGGTTTAATTGGCAGTTTATTTTTAACGACAGTCATGTTCATGATGAGGAAGAAAATTTCATGGGCATTGGTTAAAGTAAATGCTTTAGTTTTATTACTTTCGAGTATTGCATTGGGTGGAAATTGGATTTTCCTATTTCAAGCATACAAGCATACGACCATTTCTAACGCAGCATTAAGTTACTATTTTGCACCTGTTATTGTCCTGATTCTTTCACCAATTGTACTCAAGGAAAAGTTATCAGCTAAGAAAATAATCTGCATTGGTGTAGCCATGCTAGGTATGTTATTTATTGTTGGTAATGGTGGTGTTAGTGCATCTAGATTGGATGATTTAATTGGGATTGGTTATGGATTAATGGCAGCTGTATTCTATGCTTCATTAATGCTTCTAAATAAGTTTATCAAAAACATGGATGGTTTAATAACTACTTTTCTTCAACTTGGAACAGCGACAATACTACTCATGCCATATGTTTTCTTTACGGAGGGATTCGGAATTTTGGAAGTATCAAGTTCTTCCATTCCATTTATATTAATCTTAGGGATTGTACACACAGGTATTGGATTCTTGTTATTCTTCTCAGGTATGCAGAAATTAAAAGGGCAAAGCATCGCTGCACTAAGCTATGCAGACCCAATCGCATCATTATTGATTTCTGCTATTATCTTGCAAGAGCAAATGACATTTGTTCAAATGCTAGGTGGTGCATTGCTTTTAGGTTCCACATTTATTAGCGAAAATAAATCCATGAAATTCCCAAAAAGGTTTAAAAAAGCTAAATTACTTAACAAAACAGAGTGAAGCATGTGCTTCACTCTGTTTTGTCTATCTTCCATAGCTTAAGATATCTGTCACTTTAGACGGTAATTTGCACTTATCAGTTTGTTCCGACCAAACCGATCAAGTGAGTGAATATAAAGTACATCATTTTTTCGAATGATTCGTTTTAGCAATTGGTATTGTGCTCTTTCGAAATATTTCTCACTTTGTTTATCCATAAAGATGTCTCGTTCGCTTAGACCTAATTTGTGGAAAGTCCACCACTACTGGAATCCTAGCTCATTTAATGAATAATGATGGTTATCGAGTTCTTGCTATTGATATGGATTCACAAGGGAATTTGACAGAGCTTTTGTCCGGACAATCGTCTAATGAGTTTATAGGTAAATCAGTTCTTGAAGCGATGCAGCAGAATAATGTAAAAGAATTTTTATATTCGGTAAATGAAAATTTAGATCTATTACCGGCGAACAATTTCCTTTTGACTTTTGCAAGATGGATTTATACAGGGAAAACGTATACAGGTGATATCATTCCTTTTTCAGGAAGCCCTACGTTGGTTTTGGATAATCTATTGGAACAAGTAAGAGATGACTATGATTTTATATTAATTGACACACCACCATCTCTAAGTGAGCAAACAATAAATTCCTTGTGTGCGAGTGAATCTGTTGTTGTCATGTATGAATGCTCGAATTGGTGTTATTCTGCTGTACCTAATTTTATGGATTCAGTTGAGAGTGCTAAATAGTTTGGGATACGTGGTACTGAAGTGATCGGTATTTTAAGGACTATGAATGATGTGCGAAGAATTGATGCGAAAGCATTTAACGAAATCATAGCAGAGGACTTTCCAGAACTCGTATTTCAAACAGTGATTACGAGAAAAGCTCCCGTTGGACGATTGTCGTTATATGGATTTAAAGAAAATAAAGAGCTTAATAAAGCTCTAGAGCTTTATATACATTTTTATAAGGAGTTGATAGAACGTGTCAAAAATAGATGAAATTAAAGATTTAAAAAGGCAACAAAAAATAGTATCACCTTCTCAGGTTTTATCAGAAGAAATAAAAGAAGGAAACAACGTTTCTTTAAAAGTTGAAAGAAAGCGTGTTTCATTTGACTTGCGAACTGATATTCATCAAGAATTAAAGATGCAATCTGTTATTCAGGACAAAAATATATACATTTTAATTGAAGACGCTTTAATGAACTATTTAAAACAAAAATAACTTGATTTACTTTATAGATGAAAATATTGACCTTGCAGAGTTATTTTTACTGTGCTCAAAAAGATAAATTAAGCGTCAAGAAAAAGGAATCCATCTTCTTCGGGAATGGGTTTTTACGTTCTAATTATAGGGAAAGACAATACAATAACCTACTTGTTGTTTAATCATTTGTTTTTAATTTTTCAGAAACAACCCATTGCATTGAATGGGTTGTTTTTTTATGCAATCTTTTTTCTAAGGTTACAATAAAAAAACAGTATCATCCTCGCAGGTTTTATCAGAAGGAATAAAAGAATAAACAAAGGAAGTAATAAAAGAAGAAAACAACGTTTCTTTAAAGGTAGAAAGGAAGATTGTTTTATTTGACTTGCGAACTGATATTCATCAAGAATTAAAGCTGCAATCTGTTATTCAGGATAAAAACATTTACATTTAAATTGAAGAAGCTTTGATTAAACTATTTAAAACAAAAATAGCTCAATTAACTTTATAGGTAAAGATATTAACCTTGCAGATTTATCTTTACTGTGGTCAAAAATGGGAAAGTCATCTTCTTCGGAGGGTGGCATTTTTACGTTCTAAAATATAGGGATAGACAATATGGGATTGTCTGAACTAAACGATTGGTGCCTTACTCTTGTTAAGGTTTATTCCTTATTCTTTTTGTCCATAATTATAATGGAAGTAGTTGGTTTTACTTAACAGTATTGGTTATATAGTTTAAAAGAAACACTATATTCGGGGATATCAATTAGAGATAGAGAGAGTAATTTCTATTAATCTAAATACTAAAAGGATGTGAGCCAATGCAAAATCAACAATTTTTCGCACATATAAGAGGTGACGGTGCAGAGCAACTATTAGTAGACCATTTAAAAGAAGTGCAAGGGATTGCAGAGAATATTGGAGAGAAACTGGGTATACCGCACGTGACAGGATTGGCGGGGATGCTCCATGATATGGGGAAATATAGTGATGAATTTCAAAACTATTTACGCGAAGCACATGCAAATCCATTAAATCCACCAAAAAGAGGGAGTGTTAATCATTCTACGGTTGGTGGGAAATTTTTGATGGAAAAATATCACCTTACTTTTAATAAAGAAACGAAGTTCTCGCCAGCATTGATTGAATTTGTTTCAAATGTTGTTTTTTCACATCATGGACAATTACTAGACATGATTAATTCTGAAGGTAATTCCCCGTTCATTGATCGGATGACACCAACAAAACCTATTGAAATGTATAGTATTGCAGAACGACTTTTTTTGTGAAGTATACGAAGAGACGTACTTGTTCAAGTATATTGAGCAAGCCAATAATGAATTTAGTCAATTTATCAATTGAACTTTACAGAAAGTTAGTTCAGAAACCGAAGCTAAGGCTTTGATGAGAAAGACATTGGCACTACTAACAAAGTTTGTATTTAGTGCATTGATTGACGCGGATCGCCGAAATTCAAGAGAATTTGAAGAAGAGGTTAAGAAATCTGAGCCCATTACAAAAATAATTGACGCACTATTCGAACAATTATAATTCAAGTTAGAAGAGCAATTGCGAGTAAAACAAGTGCATGCTATACCAAATAATATTACGAAACTACATCAACAAATGTCTGATCATTGTTTTGAAAAAGCAGCATTGCCAACAGGGATTTATACATTATCCATCCCGACTGGGGAGGGAAAACGTTAGCGAGTCTTCGTTTTGCCTTAAGACATGCGCAGTTGCACAATAAAAAAAGAATCGTATACATTGTGCCATATACAACCATTATTGAACAAAATGCAGAGGAAGTACGACAAATACTAAAAGCTGAGGACTATATATTAGAACATCATAGCAATGTCATGATGAATGAAGTTGAAAATGATGATTTTGAAAATGTGTCCTATGAACAATATCAACAAATAAAAAAGCTGAAAATTGCTAAGGACGATTGGGATATTCCGATTATCTTCACGACGATGGTTCAATTTTTAGATACATTTAGAACATTGGTGATATTTAACTAGGTTGGAAGTGGAGGTGTTATTGTGACAAAGGTTAGAAATCAAATAGAGTTTGAAGTATATGGAAATTATGCTTTGTTTACAGATCCTCTGATGAAAATTGGCGGAGAAAAAATGACGATGCAAATTCCTTCGTTTCAAGCGATAAAAGGAATTACGGAATCTATTTATTGGAAACCATCCATTATGTGGAATATTGATGAAATACGCGTAATGAATCCAGTCAGAATGGAGTCAAAAGGTGTTCGTCCCATTAACATGAGTGGGGGTAACACATTAGCACATTATAGCTATTTGAGAGATCCGAAATATCAAGTAAAAGCCCATTTTGAATTCAACCATAACCGATTAGATTTAAGTGATGATTTCAATGAATTTAAGCATCACAATATTGCAAAACGATGTGTAAAAGCGGGTGGTCGACGAGATGTTTTTTTAGGAACAAGAGAATGCCAAGCATATGTAGAGCCTTGTATATACGGGGAAGGAACAGGTTTCTACGATGATATTGATGAAATGCATTTTGGCACAATGGTTCATGGGTTGAATTATCCAGATGAAACGGGACGTAATATGCTTGAAACGAGATTGTGGCAGCCTGTCATGAAGAATGGCTATATTCATTTTATTCGTCCAGAAGAATGTACACTTGTTCGTCCATTGCATGAAATGACAGCGAAATCTTTTGTTCTCGGTGAAACGATGCAAAGTGTCCATGAAGTCGGCAAAGAGTTAGAAGGAGGGGTGTAAGTGAGTTATTTAAGAGCACTATATTCAACATATGAAAATAATTTAGATGAAGTAGGAATAGTTTCCACGAAAGAAACAAGAGATCAAAAAATAATTGAATATATGTTACTGCCCATTTCACATACCACTCAAACTGCACATGTTGAATTGACGGTTAATCTCGATGGTACCTTTAATAACGCAAAAGTGATTAATAAGATTAGCACTATTTTACCTTTTACTGAGGGATCTGGGAGTCGAGCTGGCAAAAACTTTACTGCACCGCATGTTTTGCACGATAAGTTGATGTATGTAGCAGGAGATTATGTGGCGTATACAAATGACATAGAAAAAAGAGTTGGTTTTACGACTTATATACAACAGCTTAAGGAATGGTGTGAATCACCCTATAGTCATGAACACGTAAAAGCAATTTATAATTATGTGAAGCAAGGAACTGTCATTCGGGATTTAGTTTCTAGTTCGATATTATATCTAAATGAACTGGAGCTACTGAGCGCAAAGAAAGATTTGAAAATGGAAGATAAGCCAGAAATTTTTTCAGTTTTAACAGGAGAACAAGAAAGTACCTTTGTGCGATTTAATGTTCATATACCTGGTGACATAACAAAACCCATCTGGCGTAATAAAGACATTTTTGATGCGTATATAAACTTCTACAATACAAAGTTAAAAGAAAACGATATTTGCTATGTTTCCGGCGAAAATGCACCAATTATCGAACGCCATCCAAATAAGTTACGTAATTCAGGAGATAAGGCAAAGCTTATTTCTGCTAATGATAGTTCGGGATTTACATTTCGAGGCCGTTTTAAAGAAAGCATTGAAGCAGCTAATATTAGCTATGATGTATCACAAAAAGCACATAATGCACTAAAGTGGTTAATTGAACGCCAAGGAAAGACAATTGATGGACGAGTTTTTCTGATTTGGGGATCAAAAAATCCAGATATTCCACATGTTACGAATGATTTATCTGATGATACATTTACGGGTTTTAATAGTTTGTTAATGGAGTTTGAAACAGATGACTCATCTTATGTGGATACGAAAGAGGTATTGGCAAGGCAGTATAAGGAAGTTATTGCAGGGATTAAAAAAAAGGTGAATATTTCAGAAGTTGATGATGAAATAATCTATGTGTTAACGATTGATGCAGCAACACCAGGGCGTATAGCCGTATTATATTATCGAGATTTTCAAGTAAATGATTATTTGGAAAAAATACTAAAATGGCATACTTCTGCGAGCTGGCGTCAAGTGCATAAAAAAGATGATAAGTGGATTGAATATTATGGCTCGCCCTCTTTTTATACAATTGCTCATGCAGCTTACGGACCACACCCGAATGATAAAGTCATAAAAGGTGTCGTAGAACGTCTAATGCCTTGTGTATTAGATGGGAGAAGAGTACCGCTAGATATTATTAATAGTGCTATAGTTCGTGCATCGAATCCACAGTTTTACAAGCAAACATGGGAATGGAAGCGAGCGCTTACAGTGGCCTGTTCATTAGTGAAAAAACGATATGAGAAGGAGGGATACAAAGTGGCATTAGATAAGACAAATACAGATCGTGATTATTTATTTGGTCGTTTACTAGCTGTAGCAGATGTATTAGAACGTTCGGCTTTGGGAAAAGAAGGAAATCACTCAACGAATGCCCTACGTTATATGAATGCATTTGCAAGACAACCTGAACGGACGTGGAAAATAATTCAAATGAATTTACAGCCCTATCAAATGAGGTTACGAGAAAAAGGGATTCATTATTCGACGTTAATAGATGAGATTGCTTCAACGATTCGAATTGAAAGTTTCAACAACAAACCATTAAATGGGAAGTACTTACTTGGTTATTATAGTCAACGTCAAGATTTGTACACTAAAAAAGATAAAACAGATGAAGGAGAGAAATAAAACATGACCATTTTAGATCATAAAGTTGATTTTGCCGTTATTTTTTCAGTACACAATGCTAACCCGAATGGTGATCCATTAAACGGCAATCGTCCGCGTCAAAACTATGATGGCTACGGTGAAGTATCGGATGTTTGCATTAAACGTAAAATCCGAAATCGCTTGCAAGATTTAGGTGAAACTATTTTTGTACAATCAGATGACCGTGCAAACGATGGTTTTAAAAGTTTAAATGATCGTGCGGAGTCGGTTCCTGAACTAAAAAAAATTAAAGCTGACAAAAAAGGAAGTGCGGATTCATTTGCGTTATTAGCTAGTGAGAATTGGTATGATGTGCGTGCTTTTGGACAAGTGTTTGCTTTTAAAGGGGATTCTTTATCTGTTGGCGTTCGTGGTCCAGTATCAATCCATCCGGCTATTAGTTTGCAGCCAATTAACATCTCAAGCATTCAAATTACAAAAAGTGTAAACTCCGTCACAGGAGATAAAAAAGGCTCAGACACGATGGGTATGAAGCACCGTGTAGATTTTGGTGTATATAAATTTGTAGGCAGTATCAATACGCAATTAGCAGAAAAAACTGGTTTTAAAAGTGAGGATGCGGAACAATTAAAAGAAGCTTTAACTTCATTATTCGAAAATGATGCATCCTCTGCTCGTCCAGAAGGTTCTCTTGAAGTGCATAACGTATATTGGTGGGAGCATAATTCCAAGTTAGGTCAATATTCATCGGCAAAAGTCCATCGTTCATTAAAAGTTGACATGCCTGAAGATGCTAAGTCATTTGATGAGGTGACAATCCAATTAAATGAACTTGATGGATTGAGTGTTTATGAACTTGAAGGAATTTAATGTTGACGCGCATCCAACATTTTCAATTTTGTCAACGTCAATGTTGTGAAAGTTATGGGCTACGTATGCAAAACTCAGTATTTGAGTGCATATTAGATGCAACACAATTCAAACAACTTTAACTAACTTTAGCTGAAATTATCAATCATCAAGAGGATAGTTTGCGTTATTATCTTCTAGGTAATAATTATAAAAAGAAAGTAGAACATGTTGGTGCAAAATAGAAGATACACTAACTTTATGGTTTATTATTGGTACGAACCATAAGTGAACATAAAAACATAAGGGGATTCGCACCAAACGTTATGAGTGAAAGCTGTTTTTAGAAAAACGTCTTAGGTAGTACGAGTTATTATGATAATGTTTTTGGTGGAAAAAAGTAAAGAAATAATAATTTTTTACTTTTTTTCGCAGTCACCCCTTCATAGGGAGTGTGGATTGAAATTCTGGAATAGTTTTGAATACGATACCTAACTCGGTCACTCCCTACATAGGGAGTGTGGATATTTATTGGGGAAGTTGTACGGTTTCATATTGATGAAGCAATTTATGAAAATGGTCGAATTGATCCAAGAGGTTTAAACGCTGTTAGTCGTTTAGCTGGCGCTAATTACGCGACAATTGGTGACATTATTTCATTTGAAAGACCGAAGTAATGAATTACAATCCTTAGGCGAGTCATTAAAACTCCCAGTGTGGCTTGAATTTAGACGAGATAAATTAGAAATGAGTTTACAAAAATTAACTCATTTTGAAAGGAGAGAACAATAATTATGCACATATTTTTAAACAAGGAACAAATCCGGAGAAGCCAGTCCTTTTACTTTTACATGGCACTGGCGGTGATGAACATGGCTTATTGTCTTTAGCAGATATCGTGGATCCAGAAGCTTCTGTACTCAGCGTACGTGGAAATGTATTAGAAAACGGAATGCCTCGTTTCTTTAAACGCTTAGCTGAAGGTATATTCGACGAAGAGGATCTAATATTCCGTACAAATGAGCTCAATGCTTTTTTAGATGAAGCTTCAACGGAATATAAATTTGATCGTCAAAATATAGTAGCTATCGGTTATTCAAATGGAGCAAATATAGCCAGCAAGCCTTCTATTCCATTTTAAAGATGCCTTAAAGGGTGCGATTTTACATCATCCGATGGTGCCAAGACGTGGTATACCGCTTCCGGACTTAACACCCATGATTTTTTTGTTTATATTAATTTCTGTACGCTTTGCATAAATCAATTCTTATAAGGAAACAATATTCCAGAGAACTAATATTTATAAAGAATGAGGGAGATGTTTTTGAAAAAGACTCCACTAAATTTAGAGCTTCAAGAAAACATACAACATATAAAAAAGAAGCTAGGTGAAAGCACGGATATCGTTATTCGTGAGATTCGAATCGGTAAAGAAGGAACCTTTAAAGTAGGAATCTTTTATATTGATGGTTTGAGCAATACACCTTCTTTACAAAACTTCGTTATGGAAACATTAATGATTGATATATCCATTTCACAAACAGAAAATGAGGAATCTCCAAATTCAAATTTAATGAAAGCTTTGAAAGATTATGCTTTGACCGTAGGAGAAATTAAAGATGTCGCAAATTTTGAAGATTTATTCACCGCCCTTTTATCAGGGGATGTTATTTTACTAGTTGATGGGTACTCGGACGGTTTAATCATTGGTAACAAACATGTGATTGAGCGTGGTGTCACTGAACCATCCGCTCAAAGTGTTATCAGAGGACCCCGAGATGGTTTTTCTGAAAATGTACGCGTAAATACTGCGTTAATTCGTCGAAGAATTAAAGATCCATCTTTGTGGATGGAATCTAAAGAAATCGGAAGACTTACGAAAACAACTGTAGCTATTATGTATATTCATGGGGTTGCGGATGACAAAATTGTAAAAGAACTTCATTCGAGATTGGATCGTATTGACATTGACGGAATACTAGAAAGTGGAAATATTGAAGAATTCATACAGGATTCGCAATACTCCCCTTTTCCAACGGTATATAATACGGAACGGCCTGATGTTGTAGCGGCTGCACTGTTGGAAGGACGAATCGCCATTTTAGTAGATGGAACACCGTTCGTACTAATTGTTCCTGTATTATTTGTTCAATTCTTTCAGTCTTCAGAAGACTACTATCAACGTGCAATAATGGGTAGTCTAATTCGACTCCTACGATTTTTTGCATTTGGAATATCAATGCTTGCACCTGCTTTGTTTGTTGCAGTTATCACCTTCCATCATGAAATCATCCCACCTGCACTTCTTATCAGTATAGCCGCTCAACGAGAGGGTGTTCCATTTCCAGCATTTGTTGAAGCCGTTATTATGGAAATCACTTTTGAAATTTTGCGCGAGGCAGGATTAAGAATGCCAAGAGTTATTGGTTCTGCAATGTCTATTGTGGGAGCATTTGTTATTGGTACTGCTGCGGTAGAAGCTGGAATTATTTCAGCTGCCATGGTTATAGTTGTTTCAATTACAGCAATCTCTAGTTTTGTGTCCCCAACATATGACATTGCAATTGCCAGCAGAATATTACGCTTTCTTTTTATGGGAATCGCTGCTTCATTTGGATTATTTGGAATTATGGTGGCTTTAATTGCACTTATTTTGCATTTGACTAGTTTAAGTTCTTTTGGTGTTCCATATATGGCTCCTATAGCTCCATATAGTGCATCTGGACAAAAGGATACATTCATTCGTATGCCTATATGGAAATTACTTAGCCGACCCAAATATATTTCAAAAAATAGTGATAGGCAGAAATATTCGGCACCTACTAGAAAGGACAAAAAGGGAGCTGATGTTTAATTATGAAAAAAAGGATACTATCTCTAATTATTCTTTGCCTTTTTCTTACTGGTTGTTGGGATAAAAAAGAGCTCAATGAGCTAGCCATAACAATGGCACTGGGGGTAGATAAAATAGATGATGAATATCTGGTATCTGCTCAAGTTGTTGTGCCTGGAGAGGTGTCTTCGATGAAAGGAGGAGCTGGTCAATCACCAGTAACTCTCTTTCAAGCAAAGGGAGCTACAATGAATGACGCAATTCGGAATTTGGCATTAGTCTCTCCTCGCACTGGATATTTTGGTCATCTACAAATAGTGGTGATAGGTGAATCAATGGCGCAAGAAGGAATTGCAAGTATTTTAGATTATCTATCAAGGTATTATGAAATTAGATCGGATTTCTATCTGCTAGTTGCAAAAGAGACGGCAGCTGAAAAAGTATTGAATATTCAAACAGTTTTAGAAAGAATACCGGCTAATAATATATTTAATATACTTCATACCTCCGAACATAGATTGTCCAATACGAGAGCTGTGACTTTAGCTAATCTAATAGTTGATCTAGAGCGAGAAGGAAAGGAAGGGGTATTAACTGGGATTTACATAATAGGAGACGAGGAAAGTGGATCTAGTAAACAAAATGTTGAATCAATCACTCCTACCGCACAGTTAAAATTAGATGGCATAGCCGTTTTTAAAGAAGACAAATTAGTGGGCTGGTTGACGGATGAAGAGGGAAAAGCATATAACATTATTACAGATAAAGTAAAGAATACGCTAGGGACTTTGTCTTGCCCTGAAGGGGGAAAAGTGAATGTTCATGTAGATAGCCTCACTTCTAAACTCAAAAATACAATTGTCGATGGAAAACCAGAAATTGAAATAGATATTCAAATATCCGGTAATATAGGAGAAATAGATTGTGAAATTGATGTTACAAAAGAGGAAACGATAAAAATGTTGGAGAAAACTTACGAAGAACAAGTGGAGAAAAATGTAAATGAAACGATACAAGTAGTTCAAAATGATTTTCAATCAGACATTTTTGGATTTGGTGCAGCCATTCATCAAAGTAATCCAAAGGAATGGAAAAAGATAAAAAATCAATGGGATACTGAATTTTCTGAAATAAAAGTAACGGTTAAAGCGAAAGTGAATATTCGCCATTTTGGTACAGTCAATAATCCTATTCAAGAAAATATAAAGGATTAAAGGATATGCTGAATAGCTTAGGAATCTTATTGGTGGCGACTGTCATAATTATTATAGAAGTTCCTTCACTTTTAGAAAAAAAACAAAAAAAAGAACTAATAGTATTTTCGATTCTCCTTATTATAGGAGTCACTTTAAGTATATTACGAGCTTTTGGTATAAATATTCCAAATCCTCTAGATTTATTAACGTTCATTTTTAAACCAATGAATGATTTGATCCGTGTTTAAAATTTTTTTATTGCGACGAGCTTGCACAGGATCAAATACGCCAAGGCCTATTTGATCCTGTGCTTACAGAAAGGGGGGGATACGATGCAAAATGGTAAAATTAGCTCATTCCAATTTTTGGTTTTGGTTATATTTTTTGCGGTTGGTACTAGCATCTTACTCATCCCTGGAGTTTTAACTAATCAAGTAAAACAAGATGCCTGGATAGCTACAATACTTGGACTTGTAATTGGCTTAGTAGTTATTTGGCTATTCACTTTTATTGCTTCGTGGTTTCCAAAACTTACATATATCCAAATAAACGAAAAAGTATTTGGCAGAATACTAGGTAAAATGATATCTTTTTTAGTAATATTGATGGCTATAATTTATACAACAGTCTTAATATCTTACTCTGGAGTTTTCTTAATTACACAATTGTATCCCAAAACACCAATGGTATATCTAAACGTACTAATGGCTCTAATTATGGTAATGGCAGTTCGTCTTGGCTTAGAAACAATCGCTCGTACTGCTGAAATTTTAATATTTGTGTTTTTCTTTCTTTTTATCTTTTTAGCAGTAAGTATTTCTCCACAAATCGATGTAGAAAACTTAGAGCCTTTTTTTCAAGTTAACATAAATCCACTTTTTAAATCATCTCTTGGTTTAGCAGTTGTGACATCAGTCAATTCCATTGTTTTATTATTAATTTTCCCTGCATATGTAAAGGAAGTAGAGAAAGCAAGGAAATACTTTTTTGTTGGAAATATAATAGGTGGAATTGTTATCGTAGTTATTACCTTATTATGCATATTTGTACTAGGTTCAAATACAACTGCTCGTCAGATTTATCCGGGCTATGCATTAGCTAAAGTGATAAATATCGGAGATTTTTTAACGCGGATAGAGTCACTAATGGCAACATTATGGATTATGGGTTTATTTTTTAAGGTATCCATTTATTTTTATGCTGCCACTTTTGGCTTATCTCAAATTTTAAACATGAAGGATTATCGTCCTTTAACTTATCCCTTGGGTCTAATTGTTGTTGTGCTTTCTGTCATAATTTTTCCTAACATCGTATATCAGCAAACATTTAACTCAGAAACAGCAGTATCATTTTCATTGGTTATCGGACTATTTTTCCCGCTTTTGCTAGTAGCTGTATATATGATGCGAAAGAAAAAATTGAAAAAAGATCCTGACCACTCATGAATAGAATAAGACATTTATAATAACTGTTTACTTTTTAAATACAAAAGAGTAGCTGAGTAAACTTATTATATAAAAAGGATACAACGTCATTTTGGTAGTTATTATCCTTTTTTATGAAAAAGAACCCAATTCATGTGCAAATTTGAGCTCTTTTCGTGTGTTGTAAAAAAAGGCAACTTAAACATTAGATCTCTAAGGTTTTAAAGTCTCACTTAAATCTGGGTGTGTTCAAATTATCGGAAAGGTCTAAAAGTAAATAATGTCCAATTATTTTATTAACTCCTTGTTTTCAACGTCATTTGATTGGCGGAGTGCATCGTTTGTTTTACGTGCTTCTGCTAATTCATTATACAAGGATCTTATTTTTTGTTATATTGATCGTTCAGTTCTACATTTTTTGTTTGGTATGTACGTTCCAATTCAACGATCGCTTTCTCTCGTTCTAAGTCTTATTTATCCTCAAGCATTTGAATTACTTAAGAATGGTGCTGTTTCTAACCTTCCACAGTTTCTTCCGCTCTTGTAGCTTTTTTCTCAAATGCGTCAACTAGTGATTGTATATCTGCGAGTTGTTCCTTTGCACCAACTTGGAGATTATTTAATTGTGCCTTCAGTTCATTGTTTTCCGAGGCATAGCCTTTGTATTGCTCTACTAGACCACTTTAAGTATCATTTTTTTCTTTGTATTCTTCAATCAGCAACTGATTACGTTACTTTCCTTTTTCTTACTGGTTGTTGGGAAAAAAAGAGCTCAATGAGCTAGCCATAAAAATGGCACTTGGGGTGGATAAAGTTGTTGATGAATATCTAGTATCAGCCCAAGTTGTTGTGCCCGGTGAGGTATCGTCAAATGAAAGGAGGAACTGATCGTTCACCAGTAACCCTCTTTCAAGCAAAGGGAGAAAGGGACAAATGGTTAAAAAAAGACCGATTGTTTGATTATTAAAAAATTTAAAAGATAATTTGAAGATGGAAACGAAATAACTATAAATTGAACAAAATCCATACATGTTTTCTTTTCAATCGCTGTTCATCGACTAGTAATTTTTAAAGATGGGAGAGTACTAATTCAAAAAACCACCTTAGGTGATCCAAAAATGGATGGCCTAAGGTGGTTTTTTGAATTTTATTATAAAAAACAAACGTTAGGTTTTCTGTCATTATAATGAATTTAAAGTAACTAATTAGATTAAAAAAGTAAAATAATACCAAAATTAATAATAAAAATCTTTATTTTTATTAAACGGTGTTAGGTTTCCTTACATATTTTAATGACAAACAGAAATTAATGTGCTATATTTAAAAATGTAATTTACAGATAATTTGAAACAAATGAAATTTTCTGATTTGGTATCCGATAGTTAAGTATTATCTACTTCTGGAATGGGGAAGCAAAAACCGAAGACGTTGCTGTAGAAACCAATTTTCTTATGAAATATATTTATTTGAATAACTAATACATTTTTGGGGGGATTTATGACATGAAAAAACAAAAAATTGTACTTATTGGTAATGGTATGGCAGGAATTCGAGCGGTAGAGGAAATATTGAAATTGGCACCTAATCGGTTTAAAATAACGGTTTTTGGAAGTGAACCTTATCCAAACTATAATCGGATTCAATTGTCGAAAGTTCTTCAGGGAGATACGGAAGTAGCGGACATTACACTTAATACTTGGGAATGGTATGAAGAAAACGGAATTTTGTTATACCCAGGAGAAACAGTAATTGAAATTGATACAGACAATCAAATAGTATCAACAGATAAAAAACGTCAAGTGAAATACGATAAATTGATTATGGCTACTGGTTCAGATCCATTTATGTTACCACTACCAGGAATAGATAAAGAAGGAGTAACTGCTTTCCGTAATATCAAAGACTGTGAACTAATGATTAGTGCTTCTGAAAACTATAAGAAAGCAGTCGTTATTGGTGGTGGATTATTAGGTTTGGAAGCTGCAAGAGGACTACTTAATTTAGGGATGCAAGTAGATGTTGTCCATCTTTCTGATTGTTTAATGGAGCGTCAGTTGGATAAAACGGCTGGAAAAATGTTGCAAAAAGAATTAGAAAATCAAGGAATGAATTTTTTGTTAGAAAAACAGTCTGCTGAAATAACGGGTCTAGATCGTGTTGAAGGTTTGAAATTTAAAGATGGTGAAGAGGTCAAAGCTGATTTAGTCGTTATGGCTGTTGGAATCAAACCGAATGTGACGTTGGCAAATGAAAGTGGTATCCAAGTCAACCGGGGAATTATTGTTAACGATTACTTAGAAACAACTGTACCAAATGTGTTCGCAGTCGGTGAATGTGCAGAACATAGAGAAATGGTGTATGGACTCGTTGCACCACTGTATCAACAAGGACTAGAAATGGCCAAACGAATTTGTGGTATAGATAGTGAAGGTTATCAGGGCTCTGTTTTATCTACCCAGTTGAAGGTATCCGGTGTGGATGTGTTTTCTGCAGGAGAAATCAATGAAGATGAAGATACTAAATCGGTAAGAGTATTTGATGATTGGCTTGGAGTTTATAAGAAGGTACTTGTAAAAGAAGGGAAAATTACTGGTGCGGTTTTGTTCGGAGACACGCAAGATGGTACTCGTTTATTAAGCTTAATCAACAAAAAGGCAGCAATTGAAGAATACATGGATAATGCTCGCTCAGAAGAAACTGGTTTGGATCTCATTGCATCAATGCCGGATGAAGAAATCATTTGTGGTTGTAATGGTGTAACGAAATGTTCCATCGTTGAAGCGATTAACACTCAAGGTTTGACGACGTTTGAACAAGTTAAAGGATGTACAAACGCATCAAGATCGTGTGGAGGTTGTAGGTCTCTTGTTACTGATTTATTGGCATATACAGTAGGTGATGCATTTGAACAAAACCAAAAAGAATCCATTTGCGGATGTACAACTTTATCCAAAGATGAAGTAATCGAAGAAATTAAGGATAAGGGATTGTCGCATACAAGAGAAGTTATGCATGTTCTTGGTTGGAAGTCGGAAGAGGGCTGTTCAAAATGTCGACCTGCTTTGAACTACTACTTGGGAATGCTCAATCCGCTTGAGTATAAAGATGAAAAAGAATCGAGATATGTTAATGAAAGGTTGCGTGCCAATATTCAAAAGGATGGTACGTATGGAGTTGTCCCTCGTATGTATGGAGGTGTAACTAATTCAACGGACTTACGTAAGATTGCGGATGTAGCTGATAAATATGATGTGAAACTGATTAAAGTAACTGGAGGACAACGTATTGATTTGCTAGGGGTTAAAAAAGAGGATTTGCCAAGTATTTGGGCTGAGCTGGATATGCCATCTGGTGCTGCATATTCAAAAGGGTTACGAACAGTGAAAACCTGTGTTGGAGCCGATTTCTGTCGATTTGGAACCTCTGATTCTATTGGATTAGGAACTAAAATGGAGAAGAAATTTGAAGGAATGAATGCACCGCACAAAGTGAAAATGAGTGTGTCAGCTTGCCCAAGGAACTGTGCTGAAGGTGGTATTAAAGATGTCGGAGTGATTGGGCTCGACGGAGAGTATGAGATATATGTCGGTGGGAATGCCGGTACTCATATGCGCCAAGCGGATCTTCTTGCCAAAGTGAAAACGGAAGAAGAAGTAATAGAAATGACAGCAGCATTCCTTCAATACTACCGTGAAACGGCAAACTACTTAGATCGCACATCGGTATGGGTTGAAAGGTTGGGAATTGAACATATCCAGACCTATCTTTCAGATGAAAAGATGTTCAAAGAGTTGAATCAAAGAATGGATGAGTCCTTGTCGATTGTTCAAGATGGTTGGAAAGAAGTATTAGAAAGCGAAACAATGGTAAGAGATCTTTATCAAAATGTGAATATACCTGCAGGTTCAAACTAATCTTATACAGGAGGATGAAAAATGGAACAACTATTAAATAGAATTTGTGTAGCGAAGTTTGATGAACTTCCGGAAAATTTAGGGAGAAGAGTCCATGTAGGGGAAGGTAACTTAGAAATAGCCATTTTTAAACTTGCAAACGGGAATATAAAAGCAATCGAAAATCGCTGTCCGCATAAAGGTGGCGTACTTTCTGAAGGAATAGTAAGTGGGGAACTTGTATTTTGCCCAATGCACGACTGGAAAATTAGCACCTGTGACGGGAAAGCTCAAGGACCTGACATTGGTTGTGTAAAAACTTATAAAGTGGAAGTAGAAGACAATGATGTATATCTCTTAATAGAAAAATAATTACTAAGAAGGAGGAATCAGATGTCTTATATAAAGCCGGATCAAGTAATAGAAAGTATGGTTCAATCAGGTGCTATAAAAGCTAAGTTATCTATTCAAGACTTATTAATAAGAGGGGGAATAGCTGGAGCGTTGCTTGGAGCTGGAACCACTCTAGCATTTACTGCAGAAACGCAAACGCAATTGGGGATTATAGGCGCGCTTCTTTTCCCTGCTTGTTTTGTCCTAGTCATTCTTCTTGGTTTAGAACTTGTTACTGGAAGTTTCGCTTTAGTGCCATTGGCCGTTTCGGAAAAGAAAGCAACTGTGAAGGAAATGCTGACTAACTTTTTCTGGGTTATTGTTGGTCATCTAATAGGTGCTTCTCTTTATGCATTATTATATGTGATTTCAGCTACCCATTTAGAGAATATACCCGTAGCTGATCATGCTGTTGCACAAAAGATTGTCAACGTGGCTGAGGCAAAAACATTAGCATATTCGGCATTAGGGTCTAGTGGAGTACTTGTTGTCTTTGTAAAAGCAATCCTTTGTAACTGGCTTGTATGTCTAGGAGTTGTTATAGGGATGACATCACTATCAACTATAGGGAAAATAGCAGCAATGTGGCTTCCAATTTTAATGTTTTTTGCACAAGGATTTGAACACGCAGTAGTTAATATGTTCGTTATACCTGCGGGAATGATGCTCGGTGCGAATGTTACGATGGGTGATTGGTGGTTATGGAATCAGATTCCAGTGCTAATTGGAAATCTTGTAGGTGGTTTGCTATTTACTGGTCTTGCACTATATGTAACACACCGAGGAATAGAGAAGAAAAGTTTAATAACGAACGAATACAAACTTGAACAGAAGGACAATGAAGAGATCGGACTGCAAATGGGAAAAGTATATACAAAATGATGTTCCTAGACTAAAACCTCGAACTGTGACTTTGGTAGCGAGCGATATAATGTTTACAACTTGAACCAACTTTTAACCAGAATATCTTACAAGATGTGAAATTACTAACAAATATGGAATGAGGAATTAGTAATGTTAAAAGGGTTAGTGGGTAAGAGTGTTGTCATTGGTGGTTCACGTAAAATTGTAGAAATAAGTACATTAATTGAAAAGCAGGGGGGAACTCCACTTAGTCGCCCACTTCAAGGAACTGTATTTTTAGCGGAAAATGAAGTAGAGCCCTCGTTGTTAAGTTTAGTTCATGAAGGAACAGACTGGCTCATTTTCACAACTGGAATTGGTATTCAAACACTTTTGGACTTATCTGGGAAACTTGGTGTAGAAGAGCCATTCTTACGTAGAATCCAGCAAGCTCAGGTGGCTTCTAGAGGGTATAAAACATCAAATGTACTAAAGCGTTTAGGGATTAAACCAAAAGCGGTTGATGAGGACGGAACCACTCAAGGATTAATTCGTTCTCTAGAAAACTTAGATTTCTCAGAAAAACGTGTAATGGTTCAGCTTCATGGTGAATCAGTACCCGAACTAATTAAGTTTCTTGAAAACAAAGGAGCTTCTGTAGATACGATTTTTCCTTATCGGCATATTGCTCCTAATTCAGAGCCAGTTGCAACCTTATGTATGGAACTATTAAACAAACAAGTGGATGCTGTATGTTTTACAACGAAGATTCAAGTTCGATCACTTTTTGACTTCGCAAGAAAAAATGGCTGCTTGACTGATATTTTACATTCTTTTAAAGAAGGAACAATAGCTGTTGCCATCGGTAAAGTTACTGCGGAGACTTTAAGAGAAGAAGGAGTAGAGCGATACATTATGCCTAGAAATGAGCGAATGGGAGCTATGATTGTAGAGCTATCAAATTACTATAAAAAAAATGAAGATGAGAAAGGGTGGTAATAGAATGGCTACTGGAACTGTTTATTTAGTTGGTGCGGGCCCTGGAGATTCAGATTTAATTACAGTAAAAGGTTTGCGTCGATTGCAGTCTGCAGACGTGATTTTATACGATCGATTGGTCAATGCGGAATTGCTTGAACATGCGAAGGAAGGCGCTCAGCTTATCTATTGCGGCAAACTTCCACAGTATCACACAATGAAGCAGGAAACAATTAACCATTTTCTTGTGAAATATGCTAAAAAAGGGCTTGAGGTGGTCCGCTTAAAAGGAGGAGATCCTTTTGTATTTGGCCGCGGTGGAGAAGAAGCAGAGGAATGTGCGAAACATGGTGTAGCCTTTGAAGTGATACCTGGCATTACAGCAGGTATCGCAGCGGCAGCTTATGCAGGTATTCCGGTTACCCATCGAACATTGAGTAAAAGTTTTGCCTTCGTAACTGGCCATCAAGCTGGTGATAAGGAAGCTGAGCATCAATGGGATCATTTAGTGAAAGCGGTAGATACAATTTGTGTGTATATGGGAGTTTCCCAGTTACCGAATATCATTAATCGTTTGATTGAAAATGGTAAATCACCGAAAACTCCTATTGCACTTGTGCATTGGGGAACATTAAGTGAGCAGTGTACTGTAATCGGAACTCTTGAAACGATTGAGGCGCGTGTAAAAGAATCGAACATTTCCAATCCAAGTATGATCGTCATTGGTGAGGTGGTCCGTCTTCATGATAAACTTAACTGGTTTAATCAAGAAATTGCGCCTCATCTACCAGTTATACACGGATAATTGGTGAAAGGAGAAGTCGATAATGAAAGCGATACTCTACGTAGGTCATGGCACTCGCTCGAAAAAAGGGGCAGCAGAAGCAAAGCAATTTTTACAAAGTGTGATTGAACAGACCCATGGCTCCATTCAGGAGATAAGTTTCCTAGAATTGACTCATCCATTTATTGAAGAAGGATTTGAGCTTTGTATAAAAAAAGGGGCAACAGAAATAACAGTCGTCCCACTGTTCCTTTTAGCAGCTGGTCACATTAAAAATGATATACCAGAAGCACTTACACCCCTAATAGAAAAGTATCCGAACGTCCAAGTAAAAGTTGCAGATCCATTTGGTGTACAACATCAGATTTTGGATGCGATTGCTGAGCTAGTAAAAGAAAAAGCAGGTGAATTGAACGGGCAAGAAGCCATTTTGATTGTAGGAAGAGGTAGTAGTGATCCGGTCATTCATGAAGCATTTGCGATGATTGGAAAAGGTTTGGAACAACGCCTTGGAATTAAGCATAGCCGTTTATGTTACCTGGCTGCGACCACTCCAACATTTCAAGAGGGCATTGAAAGTATCACCCAGGAAACAAAAGACCGTGTAATCGTCATTCCTTACCTGTTATTTGGAGGGCTCCTTCTGAATGAAATAAACGCGGAAGTGAAATCGAGACAAAAAAATGGCTATCAAATTTTGCACACAGATTGCCTGAGCCGACATCAAGTCATTCGTAATATCGTCATTGCTCGCGCAACAGGAAAGGAGGATGAGTATGCAACCACTCGTTATTAATTTAACTGATAAGAAAGTCGTAATTGCTGGAGGTGGGAGAATCGCAGCCCGAAAAGCAAGGGTGTTGGGAGCCGAACAGGCTAATATAACCTTTATTGCCCCCGTATTCTCGGAAGAAGTTCTTGAACTTTGTATCGATAAAGAATATAAAATTGTTCAGCGAAAAGTGATGGTTGCTGATTTTAAGGAAGCTTTTCTTGTCATCTTAGCTACCAATGACCGAGAAGCGAATAGAATACTAGCAAACTCTCTCCCTCCTTCCCAGTTGGTCTGTGTTGTAGATGAGTCAGGGGAAGGAAATGTAACCTTTCCCGCGACAGTTCGACGTGGACACCTACAAGTTGCGGTTACTTCAAACGGAGCAAGTCCGAAGCTCACTCGTAAACTGAAAAAGGAATTGGAACGACAATTTGATGAATCTTGGGTACCCTATACGGCATTTTTAAACAAATGCCGTGAAAAAATTAAACAGCTTCCGATAACATTTGAAGAGAAAAATGAACGATTATGGGAACTCCTGGACACACGCTATCTACACGATAACAATGCTCAAAAGCTTAAATGGGACGAATTGGATTCGTACAAAAACAAGTCTCTCTTAACAAAGCAAAGCACGTAGGCTGCTGTCCACCAGAAATGGGACGGGGTCAACACACCTATTATTTAAACAGTCAGTTGCCGGTATTCGACCGGTGACCAATAGTTTAATTTTGTTGAATCCAGATATTGTTATAATAATAAATGTAGTCATTCACGGTATTTTCTACGATTGCCGTTATAGTCCGTGTAAGATTGTGATGAAAGAACCTTTCCGACTTTAATGATGAGTGGAAGGATTCAATCGGGGTATTATCAGCCGGCGTTCCCTTTCGGGACATACTCATGGTAACTTTTTCTTTTATTGCAGCTTGATACGCATAAGACGTATATACAGACCCCTGGTCACTATGAATGGTACAAGCATTCAGTGAAGGTGGAAGCTGATTTAAGGTATCTAAGACTAGATTGACATCTTGTCTGTGCTGTTTTAAATAGTGATTCTCCTCCTTAAGCTTCTCCAATTCATCGACGTGTTCTGGCCCTTTACCAAAGGTATATTGTTTTCCAACGGGTTGTTGAAAACGATATATTTCACCATTGCGATACCATTTCCTTCAAACTCGTAATTGTGAATTATTTTTTATGCCGAGACGCTCCATTACTTCAGCTACAGGAACACCTGCCATTCTCAATCGTATTGCTTCTTCTTTCACTTTAACCGGATAACTGACTCTTGTAACCATAGAAAAAACACCCCCAAGTTGGATTTAGGTAGTATATACCCAAATTTCAACGTAAAGGTGTTTTAATTTGTCTCAGCCTATGGGGTCAGTCCCAATTCACTTTATTTACTGCTTATTGCCGATAATAAATACTTCTTTTTCAAGCTGAATCACTTTGTGTGTTAGAAACTTCATTTCTGATTTTCCAGTATCATCTGAAGCTATTAGTTGTATTGTGGTTTCTTCAAATTGCCCGCCGATTCCATCAAGTTTTCATCAATTTTTCCAAGACGTAATTCTACTTGATTAAGTCTTTCATCAATTACATCAAGTCTTTCATTAACTTCAGAAAATCCTTGTTTCATACGTTCATTCATTTGTGTTAGCATGGCCATAACTTGGTTTTCCATCTGTATCACTCCTGTTTTTTAAGTATACAGGATGTCGAATTTATTAGCACCTCACAATTTTAACCACCCAATTAATAAATGCTGTGTTTAGTGAAAAATAGTGAATTGAAACATAGACACGGGTATGATACGATCTCAACCACGGGTCTATTTGGCATGGAAATAATTCAAGGGGCCACAGCGATATTCGCAGTCAATCTCAAGCGAACACTCACGCACGAGGTCGTTATGGGCTTCTTTTAATTCGACTTAATATTACAATTCGTCGTTCTAGAATATAGGCATAGACAATGTGAGATTATTCAAACGAATGACTAGTATATCCATTAAGTGCATTGAACCTTGTGCACGGTGCTATAATACATAGAAGAAACTTATAGAAGAAAAAAGGTGAAGTCATGCAAACTACAATCGAAATTCTTGATAAAGAGCGAATAGAAATGAGTAACTTACTTGTTAATAAATCGGAGTATAGCCAATACCTAACCCCTGTTTCGGTAGCAAGATTTATGGCTAGCTTATTTGATAAGAAACAAAACGAAACCCTAAAAATACTAGATGCTGGTGCAGGTATTGGAACATTGACTGCAACTTTGATAGAAAGACTTGCTCAGGAAGAGGTATCTAGCGTCAATTGTACAGCAGTAGAGGTTGACGATATCTTAGGCAGTCGGATTCCAGATACTTTAGCATCATTTGAATCTCAATTAGAAATTAATCTAAATAGAGTTTCTGAAGATTTCATTCTATGGGCAGTTGAAGTGTTAGAACAGCAATTAACCCTATTCAATCAAGCTGAAAAGGGATTTACTCATGCCATTTTAAATCCTCCTTATAAGAAAATAAGAAGTAATTCTATTCATAGAAAGTTACTTAGAAGCCAGGGAATTGAAACGGTTAATCTTTATTCCGCCTTTTTAGCATTAGCAATAAAACTGTTAGCTCCTGGAGGACAAGTAGTAGCCATTATTCCACGTAGTTTTTGTAACGGTCCATACTACAAGCCATTTAGGGAATTAATTTTAGAAGAAACAGCTATAACGCATTTACACTTATTTGAATCTCGAAATAAGGCATTTAAAGATGATGAGGTTCTTCAAGAGAATGTGATTATCATGCTAGAGCGTGGTGCAACTCGAGAGAAGGTGAAAGTTTCTACCTCAACAGATGATAGTTTTGTTGATTATCATGAAGATCTCTATTCTTTCGAAAAAATTGTTCAAGAAAATGATACAGAAAAATTCTTTCATATCCCGACTTCTCATGAAGCAGGTATTTTAGATTTATTTCCTTCAGTCGCATTCAGCTTAAAAGATTTAGGCATCAGTGTATCTACGGGTCCTGTCGTAGGGTTTAGAACAAAAGAAAACTTGCGTATGCTGCCAGAAGACGGAAGTGTGCCTTTACTCTATCCGACACACATTGAACCCACTGGTGTGAGATGGATAAAAGCAGATTCCAAAAAGCCCAATGCCATTATGAGAAACGATCAAACCGAGAAAATGTTTTATCCCTCAGGTTTTTATACGATTGTCAGAAGGTTTTCTGCTAAGGAAGAACGCAAAAGGGTGATTTCTGGCGTTGTTATACCTGATATGTTTAATTCACCTGTACTTGGCTTTGATAATGGTCTAAACGTCTTGCATCAACAAAAGAATGGTTTAAAGGAAGAAGTGGCCTTCGGTTTAAATGTTTATTTAAGCTCAACTTTAGTCGATAAATATTTCCGACTTTTTAATGGACATACCCAAGTAAATGCAACGGATCTAAGAACGATGTTGTTTCCTTCACTTGAAGTTCTAACAGCACTTGGCACTTGGTACTTGTCTTTAAACCATATGGCAACACAAGAACAAATTGATGAAAAGGTAGAGGGGATACTGTAGTGGAGACAAGTCATTCGAATATAAGCCAAGCAATCGACATTCTAAAAGAATTAGGAATTCCAAAAGCTCAACATAATGAAAGGTCAGCACTTTGCTTGTTAGCTTTGTTGAATTTAGGACCGGACAAAATGTGGCATCAAGCCGAAAAAAGACTTATTGGAATTACGCCTATGATGGAATTTAGTAGAAGTCAGTATAACAAAGAGTATGCTCCGAATTCACGAGAAACGTTTAGACGTTTTTCTATGCACCAATTCGTAGAAGCAGGAATTGCAAAGTACAATCCAGACAAACCCGAGCGACCTGTAAACAGTCCGAAAGCAGTCTATCAAATCGAAGAAGAAACATTAGAGCTAATTAAGAAGTATGGGACAGTCGAATGGGAACTAGCACTTACAGAGTATCTTAAAGGACGAAAGACATTAGTAGAAAAATATGCAAAAGAGAGGATTCAAAATAAGGTTCCTGTACAGATAGCTCCGGGGAAAGAAATTCTTATTACTCCAGGTGAGCATAGTGAATTGATCAAATCGATTATTGAAGAGTTTGGTCCACGCTTTGTTCCGGGAGGAGCTCTGATTTATGCTGGCGATACAGGTGAAAAAATGGGGTATTTTGATGAGCCACTTCTAAAAGAATTAGGTGTGGAAGTAAATTCACATGGGAAAATGCCTGATGTTGTTATTTATTATCCTGAAAAAAAGTGGCTGATTTTAATTGAATCTGTAACGAGTCATGGTCCAGTCGATGGAAAACGGCATGGTGAACTGGAAACGCTATTCAAGAATTCAAAAGTGGGCATTGTATACGTAACCGCATTTCCTAACCGTTCTCTCATGGCAAGGTACTTAAATGAAATAGCCTGGGAAACAGAAGTATGGGTTGCTGATGCACCTTCCCATTTAATTCATTTCAATGGAGTACGTTTCTTAGGACCATATTGATTTTATACATAAATGCCAAAAGCAAAAACAGATTATTGTAGTAGGAGTGTTATGAGATCGCATTCCTTTGCATTTTAAGGAGAATGAAATGGAAAAGATAAATCATTTTTCAATTTACTACATCAACTTTGAAAAAGTATTTGAAATAGCAATGCTTTTAGATAATAAAGAAGTTACTTCTTTAGAAGAAGATACTGGTAAAAGTAATCGGGTGAAGATTGGCGCGAAAATACAAGCAACCTTAAAATTAATCTATTCTGCCTTTGCTGATGGAGAATATGAATATAATAAATCAAGCAATACAAAAAAAATTATAGAAGTGAAATATACCAATGCTATCTTCTTAAAAAGTATTATGGACGAAGTTGCTAACCATCAGACTGATTTAAGTAATAGCAGCGAAGGCCAACTCGTTATTCAAGACGTTAAATTGACGATTGGAAATGAAGAAGAAATGAGACAAATGAAGCTTGTAAAACAAGGATTGTTGGATAAATTTATACACGAAGATATTTCAATTGGTGAATTGCTTAAGACAATCTCAGAAGATTATTCGTACTTGTTAACTTCTAGTGAAAATAATAGAAACGTTTTAATAAAAATTCCTTCCAAATTAGAGAATGAGTTCGAAAACAATTACACTATTGATGACATATTAAATGGCACTACAACAGTGGTTGGCGTATACCGAGGAGTGCGGAACTTGGATAACTTTAAAAGTACTTTTCGGTATTTAACAATGGCGAATCAGGAAGAAAATATAGCAGAAGTTGAAGAAGACATTATCATTGAATCCTCTCCAAGTTCTGAGAGTGAAGCTAGTCAGATGGAAGAAAATGAGTATCATTATTTGGATGTTTTAGCAGTAATCCAAAAGATAAATTTATAGTTCTCTGTGGGGTGTGTTTTTGTCTAGAATTGAAGTATATACATATAAAAAGGCACAATTAATACAATATATTTCTCATAGGGAAAAAGAAGGAGTGAAAGTCTTTACTCTCGCACAAGTTGAAAAAAGGGGAGTGGAGAACTCATTTGATGACTCTTATAATGGTATAGATATTGATTTGACAAGTGCCATAAAGTTACTGATTAATAATGAGTATTCTTTTAAGTATCCATTGGAGAGCATGTTGGAGAATTTAGACGGATTTGACGAAATAAGGTTTATAGTCGATGAGAAATACGAACAAGAATTGCTAATTGAATTTCCTTACTTTTTTTCTGGCAATTTGCCACTAGAAATAGAGTCTGAAGAAGGACCGGTCATGAGTAAGGAAAACAACAGCAATCTAGTCAAAAGAAGAATTGTTGATTTAAATGAAACTGAAATAAAGGCTCTATTTAAACGGATTGAAGATGATCTAGTTGGTCACGAAACATTAAAAATCGATTTAACGAAAAAAATATCAGAGTTCCTTTATTTTTATAAAAAAATTAAAGATCAGCCTATTCTTTCTTTTTTCTTGTTAGGTCCTTCGGGATTAGGAAAAACTGAAATAGCTCGCATAATTCATAATTTTTTAGATGAAGATAGCCCTATAGCTAAAATAAATTTCGGAAATTATTCTAGTGAAAGCTCCTTAGCGAGCCTAATAGGAAGTCCTCCAGGCTTTAAAGATAGTGGAGAAGAAAGTGATCTTATAAAGAAACTCAAAAATAGCAATTCAGGTGTTTTAATTATTGATGAATTTGAAAAGGCTAATAAAAACGTCCATAACTTTTTTTTGCAGCTGTTAGAGGAAGGTAAGTTCGATGATGCTATGGGAGAGATATTTGATTTAAGTGGTTACCTTATAATATTTACTTCTAATCTCAAGAAAAGTGAATTTATGTCTCATATTTCGCCGGAATTAAGATCTAGATTCAATGGCATCTATTTAATGATGGAATTATCGGAAGTAGAAAAGAATGAATATGCTAATAAGGTAATTGATTGGTATTTTAACGAATCCAAAGAAGAAAAAACTACAGAAAAAGTTGAAAGCATTATCAAAAAAGTGGATATAAAAAATGAGAATAATTTAAGAACGATTAAATTCCGACTAAGGTCTGCTTTTTATTTAACTCATAACTAGATATTAAGATTTACAATGAATAAGGACATGCTGTGCATGTCCTTATTCATTGGTATAGAAATGGGGAAATGATCGTCTTGAACAACCGGTTGGTAAACAATATACCTTCGGTAAAGGACCTGAATATGAACTGAAACAGTTAAGTTAAATTGTGCCGTTTTATAAAGTTACATCAATTCCTTCACGCGCTGTCGTTTACGAGTTCGACCGCGCTTCTCTTTTGCCATCCAAGTTAAAATCTGTAAAACTAAATCCGCAATGAATGTCCCTACGCTGACTTTATTTATTTTGTAAATCTATAGATACACGCGGATATTCAATTATCATAGCAATTCCTCATTTCCATTTAAATCCTATATCAATTGTTATATAAGAAAGAATCGTTCAAGTTAATGAACATAGAATAATGAACAGAGTTTTGTAACATCATTTCCATAAAAAAACGTCTTTTTCCAAGAATAATCAGGTGTGTTCAGAAAAGGACGAGTTTTGTTACATCAGCGTTTATCATTGAACGTTCCTGTTGCTTAATCGGCAGTTTAGTGCAATAAGGATTCAAAAATAATAAGCCTACTTTCATATGTGTTGGGTTTCGATAGTCGATGCTATGCCCTGTTAAATTCTTCAAGTGTTTTACCTGTTAATGCTGCATATAAGTTATATCCAGTAAGTTCACTCATTTGCCAAGCCACTTGTGCAGTCGGTGCGTACAATGGACGACCGCCACCCGCAGGAAGGACAACAGAGCTATCACCTACAACGAATACGTCAAGATGAGATGTAGATTGAAGGTACTCATTAACCGTCGCTTTACCACGGTCCACTTCAAGACCTGATTCACCAACGATAGGAAGAGCAGCAACTCCGCCTGTCCAAACGAATGTATTTGCTTCAATACTAGATCCATCTTTCAATGCTTAGTTGGAACCCCGTATGCTGGGAAACTCGCCTGTACGGTGTGAAGTGGGGGAAAAGCTAGAAGGGAGACTTTCACGTTCGGTTATGTGAGAGTCTCAGGGTGAAATCCCCTGGGCCTACTCGACTGTTAACCATTGTCATTCTCGAACAGTTGTCGCGATTGCTGCCGTTGCTTTTGTGCCAAATGAGACACTCCCCAGTCATGCATCAAATCAAGAATCATTTGGAGCGACTCCCCGTATTTGGTCATTGAATATTCAACCTTTGGAGGAACCTGAGGGTAAGTTACCCGCTTGATTATTCCCTCCTCCTCCAACTCTCGCAAGTGGGAGGTGAGCACTTTTTGAGTAACGCTGGGCATTACTTTTCGTAATTCATTAAACCTCATCGTCCCGTTATGAAGCAAATGGAGCATTATGGCGATTTTCCACTTGCCCACAATCATATCCAACGTTGTCGCGACTTTACAATTATCCGGTATTTCATCCATTTTTTTGCTCCTCCAGCCTGTTGACTATCCTATTGTATCGTAATTTCAATTTTAATACGATTCGACTCGATGCGTAAAGGGCATCCAGAAGCTTTGTTAATCCGCAAGGTTACTTTGAAGATACACGGTATTATTATTGTGCCTACTTCCTAAATCATTCGATTCGTTACATAATGAATCCACACCACCTAACACCTATATTAGTTAGTTAATAAATAATTTACGGAAGGAAGATTATGATGACCAATCTAGATGTATTTAGTCGAGGCATAAAAAGTGTCCGCACCACTCAGTTCCAACGAAATAGCGACATTCATACGATGGCGTGGGTAGTTGAACCCGGTCATTGGGAAGAGCATGATCCGTTTCTGCTCATGGCACATGACCATATGCGCAGCGGAGTTTTTGGCATCCATCCTCATCGCGGAATGGAGACGGTCACTTTTTTGATTGACGGCAACCTTAACCATTATGACAGCAAGCATGGAACAGGTGTGCTTCATGCCGGCGACGCGCAATGGATGACTGCGGGCAGAGGCGTTGAACACCTCGAGGACGCGGCAAAGGGCGAGACAGTAAACCTTCTTCAATTGTGGGTGAACATTCCCTCGGGACAGAAGATGTCACCCTCCAGATACCAGGACTTGCGGAAGAGCGATATGCCTGTCATTCATGAAAAAGGGGCTGAAATCCGTCTATTTTCCGGGTCACTCGGCGATAAGGCCTCAGATACATTAAATATTGCTCCTGTTACGATGGCTGAGATCAATATGGAGCCAGGCGCAGCCTTCAAGTATGAAATTCCAGGGTCCTACAACGGGTTTCTGTATATTTTGGAAGGCGAAGGCTCCTTTGGGTCCGATAGTACCGTAGGGAAGCAAGGACAAGTATTATGGATGGGATCTGCGGGAACTGCCGAGCGGAGCGAAATAAAGATCGAAGCACGTAGCGGCATGCGTGTTATGTTGTATGCCGGAGAGCCGATTCGCGAGCCTGTCGTTGCAAGAGGCCCCTTCGTCATGAACACTGAGCAAGAGATTATACAGGCTTATCGCGATTATAGAGATGGTAAATTTTAAATTGAAATTTATAATAACAACCTAAAGGAGATATGAAATTTTCATGAAAAAAAAATATATTCTAATGATAATAGCTTTATTTATTGCATCATTGAACTTGCGTCCGTCAATTAACTCAATCGCACCATTGCTCGAAACGATTAGAACCAGCTTAGGAATGAACGCCTCCGTAGCGAGTTTACTGACCTCTATTCCTGTTCTTTGCATGGGACTTTTCGCTCCTGTAGCCGTAAAGTTCAGCGGAAAATGGGGTATTGAGCGGGTATTGGGATGGTCGCTGCTTGTCATCGGAGTCGGTACTATTCTTAGGTTCTTCACGGATTCAACCTCATTTTTGTTAATTACTGCTTTTATAGCGGGTATTGGGATTGCATTTGCAGGACCGCTTCTTCCCGGATTTATTAAGCGCCACTTTCCTAAGCATGTGCCTTCGATGATTTCGATATACACGGTTGCACTTACTCTGGGGGCAGCACTAAGCTCGAGCTTGATCGTGCCGATGCAGAATAGTATGAACTCTTGGCAGAGCGCTCTTGGGATATGGGGGGTACTTGCATTCGTCGCAGTGCTGTTATGGTGGTTGTTCGTTATGCGGCATATTAGACCGCAAGATAATCTCGCTTCCACAGGCACGAAGACGAGAATGCCATGGACAAATAAGAAAGCGTGGCTTCTTACACTGACGTTCGGCTTGATGGCCATGCTATTCTATTCATTCACAGCTTGGTTGCCAGATATTATTCAAGGGATGGGCTATAGTAAGTCCTACGCTGCAAGCGCGCTTACGATTTTCGTCGTTGTTCAGATTCCGGTAAGCCTTGTTCTGCCGATCTTGCTTCGCAAATTCCCTTCCCGTCGCCTTTGGCTATCGGTTTCAGCGCTGTTGCAACTGGTCGGGCTTGTGATGCTTGCGAGCTCCATTGCACCGTTGGTTGCCACGTTCTTTATTGGTTTAGGCGCCGGCGGATTGTTTTCTCTCAATATACTACTACCTTTGGACGCTACCGAAAATCCTCAGGAAGCGGCTGCTTGGTCTGCCATGACTCAATCAGTAGGCTATGTAATTGGGGCAACCGGCCCCCTTATTCTTGGCTGGATTCACGATGCGACGGATAGCTTCTCAGCTGCAATAGCGGGGCTGATTGTAATTAATGTAGCGATGATGGTCGTGCAGACTGTCGCCACTACCATAAAAAGAAAACAACAATTGGAATAAATTAATCGCAATCATTGAATATTATAAGCCAACCTTATGGGACACAAATTTAGTGTTTTACGAAAAATCAGGTTTTTTCTACTACACTCTACTACAAGAAAATAACACAGCATGTGTTTATAGATGGTCAGTTGATTAAAAAACAATTATTAGAAAAGGATTATGTAATAAAAGAACAGCCTTTACGAATGGCGATCAATTGTGAAATGTTACATTTAAACTAATGCAGAAGTTTAGTGGAAGAAGCATATTAAGACCATTATAAATAAGTTAAAAGAAGAGGAAGCTAACATTTTAATGAATGCTAGCTTCCTTATTTCCTTCATCTTTAGTTAAGTCAGATTTTTTCACATTTTCAATATGTTGTAGATGACTTTTCCCCCATTGGTGTAAAGCTTCCATAAGGGGTTCAATTGTTTTGCCGTATTCAGTAAGCGAATATTCTACTTTCGGTGGGACTTGTGGGTACACAACACGGTTGATTAAATCTTGCTCCTCCAGCTCACGTAGATGAAGTGTCAACATTCTTTGCGTAATGTTAGGCATTCGTTTTCTTAACTCATTAAATCGAAGTGTTCCCTCTGCAAGTAAATGTTGCAGAATAATGGGCTTCCATTTACCAAGAAGTGTATCAAGAGCATTTACTACCTTACATTGTTGTGGTTTAATATTGTCATTCAAATTCTTCACTTCCTTTTAAGTACCTTTTTTATACTAAGGAACATTAATGTGCCTACTTATATTTTATGTATATATATATCATAATTGATTTGTGAAGTAATTTCATTAAATTTATTAAAGGATGTGCAACAAAATGAAAGTAGTAGCAATCGTAGGTAGTGTTCGTAAAGAATCATATAATAATAAATTAGCAAAATTCGTTCAAAAACGCTATGCTGAAAAATTCGATTTAGAAATTTTAGATTTAAGTGTTTTACCACTTTACAATCAAGATATTGAAGAAAATGCACCTCAAGCTGTAGTTGATTTTAAATTAAAGGTAAAAGATGCAGATGCAGTTCTTTGGGTAACACCTGAATATAATGCAACAATTCCTGGTGTATTAGTAAATTCGATTGACTGGTTATCAAGAGTAGATAAAGTAATGATTGGAAAACCATCATGGATTATGGGTGCTTCAATCGGTATGTTAGGAACTGTAAAAGCTCAAGCTCATTTGCGTGACATTTTATTTGCAGGAGGTTTACAATCCCCGGTACTTATTGGAAACGAAGTATATGTCGGTGCGGTTCATACGAAAATGGACGAAGAAGACAATATTACAGATGAAGGAACAGTTGCCTTTTTAGATAATGTTGTTTCTAACTTCAAACAATGGATGAAGCAATTTTCTTAAAGAACGAGCGATAGTTGAACAAGAATTATCAAACTTTATACAAAAAACAATTAAATAGAGAAAATAGAATGCACTCGGTTTTAATCATTGTTTTAAAACCAGTGCTTTTTGTTTGTCTTAATATAAAGAAGAAAGATATGACTTATATCAAACTTTATCCCGAAGCTAATTTGGCATTTAGTTCAAATGGAATAGTTTTTTTAGTGGAACAAAAATAGGCATTGGAATTTTATCTTATGTATATTGATTTCAGTAGCAGGTTGTTTTATAAATGATGACAAATAATCTTATTCCACTAACGGGTGCGTGCGACAAGTTCAATAAGGACCACTAGTTACATAAAAATTGAAATGGCATGTTGATCAATCTGATCAACATGCCATTTTTTTAGTTGAAAAAGGATAAAGGGTTGTAATGTCGAATGTTATAACAAGAAAGAGGTGTGTGCTATGTCGGATAAAACGCAACAAATACAAGCGGTTTATAGCTCCAGTGATGTAGCTATAACTTTAAAGATACAGGAAAGTACCTTAAGAAAATATTGTTTAATCTTAGAAAAAAACGGCTACGAATTTTTGAAAAATGAAAACGGACATCGTGCATTTTTCGATGCGGATAGTATTGTTTTAAAGAAATTTATCGAGCTTAAAAATGGTAGTGATATGACGCTAGAACAAGCAGCAAAGTCAGTCGTGGCGTGGAAAAACGGAACCGATATAACGAAGGGTGACACAGAGGATTCTCGATATGTTGCGCGTTTTAACGACTTATTAGAGGGATTTACATCCTTTAAAGAAAACCAAGAAAAGTTTAATCAGGAGCTTTTAAAACAATTACAACAGCAACAGGAATATATAAGCAATAAATTAGAAGAACGGGATCAGAAGTTGATGCTGGCGTTGAAAGAAACGATGGAAACAAAAAAACAACTTGCAATCGCTTCTGAAGAAGAACTAAAAAAGAAGTGGTGGGAGTTTTGGAAGTAATTTTTATACATGTTTTTATACATTATTAGGTGTTTTGATAGAGGGTAAAATGGCGTTCTATTCAGGATGTATAAAATGCTGTATATCGTATTTGTCGTTTTACAGAGGGAAATGTTGAATTAACGCTTTTTTAGAGAAAATAGTACTTCCACGAACCGGTGTTATGGAAACTAAGTATGTATAAAAAATGTATGTGATTTCGATGTGAATTGAAATTTCTTGTTCAACTAACGGGGCAGGTTTACTTGAAGAAGAACTTAGATCAATTGAGGAAGAATTTTAAGGTGTTGGGAGGGTTTAAGATAGTTAAATTTATTCTAAGAGTGATGATTTTTATTATTGGAGTATTCCTTAGTAGTTACTATTTTGTAGGTATGAGTTTTACAAAGGCGATACAGATGACATTTATAATTACACTTTTTCATCTTCTATTCCTATTTATTGATAGTGGTAAAAAAAATAGAAATAACAAGACTTATTAAATTAACGGGTGCGATTCTTCAATAGAACAGTCGCTATTTCACTAACATCGCAGTTTAGTTTAAGAACTATTTGAGGAATTATGAAAATAGTGAGTAAGGTTATTATTGCGTAACTTGGTAATATGTGTAAACGCCAAATCTAAAAATGGGCTGATTTTATGTTAGTAGATGTTTTTTATTATCTAAAATTTTCAATGGGTGTTTTTATTTTTAGTTTGTTAGTTACATTAATTTTAATATTATTGAAAAAGTCTGTTGTAAGTAGATATACGGTCAGTATGTTGGCATTTGTTTCTTGTATCGTATCGGGGGTAAATATGATTATTTCGGGATATATAGCGGATGAAGTTCCATCTGGCGGAGACCCAATTACCTTCTATATGTTTTTTTGTTGTTCTATTATTAAGTATAGTGAATATTTTTTTAGTCTTTTATAAAAACGAAGGAAAAGTTTGGTAAATAAAATATAGTAGATATTCAACGAAATTTGTGAAAAATTGTACTTAAACTAACGGGTAGCATTAGTTTAGGCTGTTTACGAAGATTGTTGTAATTGATAAAAAATGTATTAATTGAATATTATGATACAAATTATTGTATAGTATGAGTAAGGACATATATTATACGTGTTGACTCTATTGTTAGGAGGTTTTATTAATGTTTAACTTTCCAGAAATATCGATGATTAGATTTCCTAAATTGTTTATTCATTCTATTCTTCTTATGGTTACTCTTACGTTTTTAGCATTTTTTAGTGCAGACATAGTTGGATGGATAATTGGAAGACCTATTGAAAAAAGCACAGGGTACGTAACTTTTATTATGATAATTTGGATTTTCTTTGCTTTACAAAGCGAAAAATATAAAAAAACAGTCTAATGATTGTTCGTGAATCATTTTTAGGCAATGAAAATTAAATGTGTTTATAAAAAGACCTCTCGTTGAGGTCTTTTATTATGAACTCCTAATCGTATCAACCCATTTTCAGAGTGTAATGGATATCATATACATTCCTTATTGAAGTAACTGGTGCGATCCTAGAGGACGGAGAAGCACCTTTTTTTGTTGAATTAATAAATAAGGCATTTTTAGTTTCAATAAGTACATAGGACAATATCAAATTGTGATATCCGTGAAGTGATGAATGACTTAAAGATAGGGGGGAAATTCATATGGGAACTGGAACGGAAAGTCTTCTTTTAAGAAAGTTAACTACAACTTTTGTTACCACAACATTATTTTCACTACTGTTCGTTTTTTACTATTTGAATGGTGGATTTGAATTTGAATACAATCTAGGGAACCAATTCATCATTTGGTTCTTTGTTTATGCCATGTACATTGGCGGGATTATTTTAATCTATGGGAATTTAGTATCTATCGTAATAGAGTCTTTGCAAAAAAGATGGTTTAAGCAATATGATTGGCTATATGTATTAATTCTAGGATTATTTGGATTAGCTAACGGACTATTATTTCAAGATGGAACAGCAGCCTTATATGGAATGTTCGCTGCAATCGTATATGGAGTTTTTGACAAATGGTTATCTAAAAGGAGAATAAAGGGAAAGAGCGTAAAACTGTTTTTAATCATACCAATAGCTATACTTTTAGTAAGTTGGAGCTATTTGCAGTTAACCTCTCCACCTATGCCTCCATTTACTATAGAAGATGCTGTTCATTTTGCAACTTCTGGTGAAGGATCGGTAATAGATGATTTCCCTAAGTCTATTGGGCAATGGGAAGGTACAATTGAAGGTTATCATATTACTAGAGAAACGAGTGCAAAAGAAATTGGAGATGAAGTATATATCGTTACCTTTACGGAATATTGGGAAAGCGGCAGTGAAACGGGTACATGGACATTCTCATATAAAGTTGATAGACAAAGTATGACTGCTATTAGTAACCAAGGTAATATACAGCCGCCGTATGACAGCATGCATTAATGGGTTTTAAGAGTTGTGAATGGATGTACTTAAACTAAAGGATAGCTTTAGCAAAAGATTATGGAATTGCCATAGGAAAGACTTTTTCTTATTGAACTGGCTGTTAGTTCAATAAAAAAAATGCAGTTTTTAATTTGAAGGAGGATGAATATGGATTATAAAGCAAAACATCAACAAGACTTTTTGTTAGCGGGAGTAGTTTTAATGATTATGGTTTTAACATCAGGGTGGGAAAATATTTGGATTCGAGTTTTTGGACTAATCGTATTGATAAAGGCGGCTTTATCCCTTTGTACTAAGTATTTATTCACGATTGAAGAAGACAAATTAATCTATAAAATTTTTCTTTTCAATATAAATATTTATGAAAAGAAAACAAAGAAGTCTAACATTAAGAGAATTATTTTTAAACGTGCTGGTTGGAAAACAAAATTAGCAGTTATTAAGTTAGAAAAAGGTTTTCCAATCAGAATTGCATTATTTACACCAACGACTATTTTCGAAGATTTACTGACGTTTTGTGACAAAAATGATATTCAAGTGGAGAAAACTAAAGATTATAGGATACTCGAAAACATGGCATAGATTATCATCTATTTATTATTCAGGTTCTTCTTGAACTAACGAAGCAGGTTAGCGGAAGAAGGATTACTTCTCGTTTATGAAGAATCTTTTAATTTTCATTTTTCAATGCTATTTTTAAAATAAAAACAGCCTTTTACTTTAAGCAGTTTTTTATCTAAATGTCTTTAAATGAACAGTAAATAATAAATGTTTGCTAATATCAATTACTGAAACTATAATAGTATTTACTGTAACTATTATTGTTACAGTAAATAAGGAATTTGATATTGTTCAAAGGAGAATTATTATGAAAATTGGTATTATAGGTGCTTCTGGTAAAGCTGGGAAAAAAATTGTAGAAGAAGCCACTGCAAGAGGATTAGAAGTTACTGCGATTGTACGAGATGCTACAAAAATTTCAGAATCATTAAATGTGATTGAAAAAAGTATATTAGAGTTAACAAAAGATGATATTAAACCATTTGATGTAATTATAAGCACTTTTGCAGCACCGTTAACGGAAGCTGAACAATATCGAGTGATGGGGAAACATTTAACTGATATTTTTAAAGATGTTACGACGCGCTTAATTGTCATTGGTGGTGCCGGAAGACTTTTTATCGACGATACAAATTCAACACATCTCTTTGATACTCCTGATTTCCCGGGATTTTTAATTCCTTCTTCAAAAAATCAATACCAAAGTTATTTAGATTTAAAAGAATCTACTATTACTTGGACTTACGTATCCCCTGCAGCATTTTTTGATCCAGAAGGAAAGAGAACAGGAAATTATGAAATAGGTAAAGATCACTTAATTTTTAATTCAGTAGGTGAAAGTTATATAAGTTATGCAGATTTAGCCGTGGCGATTGTTGACGAAGCTGTGAATGAAAAACATCTTTGCGCAGCGCTTACGGTTATTGGAGAAAAAGAATAGACATCATTCTTGACAATAAATAGTGAAAATAGTATGGAGGAAGGAAAAAGTGATTAATACCAGATTAGCAATTGGCATACACATATTAGCTTTTGTAGAATGTGTGCCAGAGAAAGATAGTATAAATTCAGAAATAGTTTCAGAAAGTATAGGGACAAATGCTGTTGTAGTTCGTCGTATGTCAAGTGCATTAAAAAAAGCAGGTTTATTAAAATCAGTATCAATAAAAAAAGGGCTTATGTTAGCTAAGAAACCAGAAAACATTACATTATATGAGATATTAAAAGCTGTTGACCCTTCTAATGACCTATTTATTGTCCATCAGAAAGTAAACCCTCAATGCACTTACGGACATTCGATTGTTAAAGTAATTGAAAATGAATTTCGATTTTTACAGTTTGAACTAGAGGAAAATTTAAAGAAAAAAACACTACATGATATTATGAAAAAAGTAGTAAATAATTAATAAATAGTTTTTATGTGTTTTAAAAAAAGAACATTGCTTGTTGCACTAACAGGTGCTTTACTTCAAGAAGGGGTAAAGCATTTTTTCTTATTGAACCTAACGAAGCAGATTAGTTTAAGTGAGTTGTTTAACTTGTGTTCAATAATTGGGTCATTTAATGGAATAAATTAGAGGTTCCCTTCTACTCGACTAGCGGTACAAGGCTGTTATTGAAAGCCTTATTCTTATTCAACTAAAGAAGCAGGTTAGTTCAACAAGAAGTGTTGGTTATTTGCCCATTTAAACAGACATACCCTTAATCAAGAGGTGTTTGTATGAAGAAAAAATTTGTTATTTATATCGTAGGCATTCTCATCCTTTTGTTAGCTTTTTCGTTTTTGTATTTACAGGAATCTAAAGCGGATGGAGAAACTCATATTTTAAATGAGGAGGAACAAAAGGAATTAGTTGAATTCAATGATTCTCTTATTAAAGAGGGAGGATTCTTTTCCTTGGTAGGGGAAGAATTAAGTAAAGTAGGTTACAAATATCAAATTGCGGGAATGATTTATTCAATGAATGATATTAGGATTTATGTAATCGTACCAGATAGCGAAGTAATTACTGATAAAACACAAGAAGAAATAAATAATATATATCAAGAGATGATAAGTAAACACAATCTTAATTGGGAAGCATTTAATATAAAAGTTGTCCATTCTGATGAAATAGAGTAACTAACGGGGCGTTTATCCAAAAGGATTAACGCTTTTTTTGTTGAACTTCTTAAACTAAGAGTTATCATTATTGATTGGGATTCCATTCCAATAAATGTTATTATTTCCTTATTGAACTAACGCAGCATTTACTTGGAGAAGAACTTAGAACAATTGAGGAAGAATTTTAAGGTGTTGGGAGGGTTTAAGATAGTTAATTTTATTCTAAGAGTGATGATTTTTATTATTGGAGTATTTCTTAGTAGTTACTATTTTGTAGGTATGAGTTTTACAAAGGCGATACAGATGACATTCATAATTACTCTTTTTCATCTTCTATTCCTTTTTATTGATAGTGGTAAAAAAAATAGAAATAACAAGACTTATTAAATTAACGGGTGCGATTCTTCAATAGAACAGTCGCTATTTCACTAACGTCGCAGGTTAGTTGAATAGTATTGTTTAACTTGTGTTCAACAATCGGGCAATTTGTGGCATAGAATAAGGGAAGAATCCTTTTCAAAAAAAGATTCTTTTATTTATGACAATATGTAAAAAGTTTTTGACATTTTAATGGTCAGTGATACAATAATAAATGTCAAACACTTTTTACATTTATGAGGAGGAAATAAATTATGGACTGGATTGTTTTAACTGTTCTTTTTATTATCTTAGGGATTAGTGCTATTTTGATTATCAGTACTCTTGTATCTTTACCACAATTGGGTGACGAAAGAAAAAACCTTATCAAAATGAAAGCCCAGTCCTTCACCTTTGCAATAGTAATCGGATACGCGTTAATTGAAATTTTTAAAAAAATATATATAAATATTTGGAAAAATGGTTCGTATGAGGGTATAAATCCAGTTATCTTTCTCATAACGACTTCCATTGTATATTTAAGTTCATTACTATTTTTTAGAAAAAAAAACGGTGGTTAAATGAAAAATCAGATTAAAAAGTTAAGAAAATCAGCTAAATTATCCCAAGAAGAACTGGCTAAAATTTGTAAAGTATCCAGACAAACGATAAATGCAATTGAAAATGATAAATATGACCCTACTCTACAGTTAGCTTTTAATATAGCCTCTGTATTGGACACCACAGTAGATGAGCTGTTTATCGATAAATGAAAAAAACAACAATCGGGTGCTTTACTTCAAGAGGGAGTAAAGCCTTTTTCTTCTTCAACTAAAGGTGCAGTTTAGTTCAATAAAACTGTTACTATTTATGAAAATAAACGTCTATTGTAATAAGAGTAATAAGAGAAAAGAAAAAATAAGTGAGGAGGATCTAAAGTTTTGGATAAGAGAAAAGTAGGAAACATTTTAGGTATTACATCAATATTACCTGTGATAATAAGTATCATTGTTTTCTATGTACGAAGAGGACCAAACACTGATATTTATTTTATTATCAACATTTTTGGCATATTATCAATTATTGGTATTTTATTTGCTATGTTCTCTTGGAAAATGTCTAGACAACTTATTCTTTTAATTGTCGGCTTAATAGGAAATGTATTTGTTTTGGCTGTAGCTTTTCTATTATTATTAGCAATGGGAATTAGCGAACCATAAATCTTATTCAACTAACGGGTGCTTTACTTCAAGAAGGAGTAAAGCAGGTTAGTTGAACATGAAATCAATTGATTATGAGGTTTGGTTTCTGTCAATAAATACAGGTATTTGAATCTTTTTCCAATTAAAAACGTATATATTATAAATTCATTAAGTAGGAGGGATTATATTATGAATGATAATAGTGAAAAATGGAGTATTAAGGAAATAAAAACACGTTATTATGTTTTTGCAGGGTCGGTAATAGGTGCGATTTTAGGATTAGTTGCATATGTAAAAGACTGGTTATAATTCTAGGTGTTGTTCGAAAGATTAATTTACAATCTACTTAAACTAACGGGTGCTTTAGCGGTACAAGGCTGTTATGGAAAGCCTTATTCTTATTCAACTAAAACGCAGGTTAATGGAAGAGTATTGTTTAACTTATATTTAATAATTGGACCAGATTGTTGTATTAACAAATGATAAAAATAAACGAGAAAAGGATGATTATTTATGTTATGGATTGCAACACAAGATGATAAAAGTTTGATAAATGCAAAAGAAATTACAGTAGATGGAAAGAAAATAGAAGGAGTAATTGGTAGTGCTACTATGGATCACTGGAGTAAAATTTTAGGTAAGTACGAATCAAATGAAAGAGCATTAGAAATTCTTGATGAAATATTTACGAAAATTGAAGAAAGCAATGGTTTTTCTGTTACATATACTATGCCTAAAAAGTAAGTACCAACCTTTACAATAATCGGTTGCGAATGTGGTGTAAATGTCGCTTTCTTCTTAAAGTAACGTGTGCTTTACTTCAAGAAGAAGTGCTTTTTTTATTAAAGTAGGAACAAAAGAAATAAATGAAAAAGATTATATTATTAATGTAGGGAGACGATTTTTTGGTTAATATATTGGAAAACTTATTTCAAGTATCGGCAATAATACTACTCCTATGTTCATTCTATTATTTTAAACATTTTAAGAAAATTAAGAGGGAAAGAAAGTTATCTTTACCTGAACTTTCAATTTATGTCATAACTCAAATTGCAATTTATCTTTGTGCAGGTAGTTATCTACTTCTGTTTTTGGATAGGAATTTTGGATAAAAATTATTAAACTAACGGGTGCTTTAGTTAGTGCGAAACGTTCCTGGCTCAAATGAAATGTGGTCACACAATTTCGGTAAAGGTCAGGCAGTTTCATGTTTCTAGAAATTGAAGGGTTATATCGA
>NZ_QKZI01000012.1 GCF_003254155.1 Psychrobacillus insolitus
GATTAGTTGGAACGCCGTATGAGGTGAAAGTCTCACGTACGGTGTGAAGTGGGGGAAAAGCTGGAGATAACTTCAAAGGCTTACCTATCACTATAAACAAGACCATCATTTCGATGGTCTAATTTTTACCCAAAACTTCAGGTAGATTTCGGTGACACATTGTGAAATGTTACACCTAAACTAACGCAGCAGTTTACTTGAACAAGAAGTCCTTTTTACACCTCTGAATAATATACATGTAATAATAACTGTAAATGGAGGATGCAATGGGGTTGCGAGGGAGAGTAAGTTTAAGTGTTGGTTGGGTAACTTTGTTTCTAATGGGGACTGATTTATTTATAGTGTCTCCGTTACTACCGTTCATTTCGGAAGAGTATAATGTTAGTTCAGCGATGACAGGATGGATGGTAACTGTTTTTGCTGTAACATATGCAATTGCAGCACCTTTCTTTGGTTGGGCTTCAGATAAAAACGGAAGAGGGATTTTTATTACATTTGGGTTATTGTTATTTTCCTTCTCTAATGTCTTAACTGCTTTTTCACCTTCTTTTACTTGGTTAATCATTAGTCGTATTTTAGCTGGTTTGTCCGTTGCTGCGATTACCCCTTTGATTTATGCCATTATCGGGGATATTGCACCATCAAACCGAAGAGGAACTTGGCTTTCTATTGTGGTTTCAGGACATTTAACAGCTCTTTGGGCAGGTGCTCCATTAGGTATATTACTAGAGTATTTTCTTGGTTGGCGTTCAGTATTTGTTGTAATGGCTACTTTAGGGACTATATTGGCTGTAGTAAATTTCAAAACGTGGAAATATGTTCCCAGAAGTGATTTAACAAGAAATCAATTAGAAGGAAATCTGCTAAGAATACTTGGTTCAGTAAGTGTTACCACCATTTGGGCGATTTCAATGTATGCTCTTTATGTTTACTTAGGTGCGGCTCTTTATTCCGAAAATAGATTCTCATCATCAGAAATAGCATTAGCTGTTATTTTTTATGGTATCGGTGCTGTTTTAGGAAGTCTTATAAGTGGACAATTCACAGATAGGTTTGGAGAAAGGAAGATTTCGAAAGTCACGCTATTTTTTTTGACTCTAATACTAATTTGTTTAGGTATATTCTTCTCTTCTGGTGATTGGATTTATTTCTTTCTATTCATATGGGCTTTGGTAGGGTATGCAGGATTTACATCATACCAAGCACGATTAGCTGTCGAATATCCAGAGGAACGAGGAATTGTTTTGGCGTGGAATAACACGGCTCTCTATATAGGCATTACCATTGGTTCCATAATTGGAGGTTATGTCATATCTAATTGGGGATATCCTTTTCTTCCATATTTTTGTAGCATTGTAGCAATCATTAGTTTTGTCCTTAGTACCCAAAAGGTCCAAGAAACAAAAAAAGAATCCGCTGATTCCACAGATACTTGACCTCAGAATGAAGCCTTTTTATTGAACAAACGGGTGCGTTAGAAAAAAAGACAGGAAAAAATGAGCTTGGAAATGCTTCTCTAAGCTCATTTTTCCATACCAAATCAACCATTAAGTTTATTTTACTTCATCATTGAAGTGTTAAATCGTGTGTTTGAAGCAAGCCCATCTCAATCAAGCGCATGAAACTTTCTTCTACTTCCTCTACTGTTGTACATGTCATCTTCGCTAATTGTTCTGTACGTATGCTTTCTTCATATTCATTTCGTATAAAACAAATCATTAAAAGTTTGTCCAGTGGAGACGCAAATGTTGTTGTATCATCAATTAAATCCAGTGGTATTAGTGCGAACTCTTCTTCAGTAAAATCCATAGAAAATCCCTCGCTTTTTATTATTTTTTTTGTTCTGTCATATACTGTTGAATTGCTTGTTTGTGTTTATTTTTTAATCGATTGCTACCACCTACAATTACGTTAACAAGCCATCCCATGTCGCCTTGCGTTGCTTCTAGAATTGTTGCGAGTGTTGGAGAAATTTGTTTAACAACCCAATCTTGCATGTCTTCAATTCTTCTATCTGCTTTCTTTTGTTTTAGTTGGATTTTGCTAACGTCGTCGATGATCTCTTCCCACCAGCGAGCTGTGTCCCAGCGGCGTTTTTGTTGGTTTTTGGAGGTTGGATTTGGTTCTAAAAATCGAATATATTGATTGAGTACACCTCTTATTAGTATACCAATTTGACCTTGCATTTCAATATAATCTGCGGCCATATTTGCACGTTCTTCGCGAAATACTAGCTCCATTCTAGTCCATTCAGGCTGCGCTTTCAGTAGCTCTTCTTTTTGTTCTTGATTTACTTTTAACTTTTTTATTTGTTCGAGTTTTTTATCGTACACGCGCATGAAGAGCTTTGATTTTTTTGATCCGAAGTAGAGTGTTCGACCTAGGTTTTCAGTATCTGAAATTCTTTTTTCCATCAGTAGCGAGTACTTGTACCATAAGCTTGAAATATTGCCATCTTCACTGTATTTTAAAAATTTATCAAAGACTATTACTCTATCGTGCTCGTCATCGATTGCGATATCGATGCGAGTAAATTTATGTCGCGCTAGTGTTCTCTTCGTGTTAGTTATGATGTTTGGTATTGATTTATTTGCTTCATATTGTCTGCACGCTTGGCCAGTCAGTATGATATGTACCCCCATAGCGTTATTACTTGGTGTCCAGCCGAAAAAAACCACCGGCCAAAATGATTGGATTGGTGGGTTTTGCTATTTAGGATAATCAATCCCTTTCATTTTCCTCCTATAATCTAAGTAAAGCCAAAAAATTAAAAAGAACAAAAAAATGGTAATAGAAATTGGTATCAACCATAGATTATCTCCGTTTAGATACAAGCCCAAAAACATAATTGAGACCGAAATCACTGGTGCCATTACATAAAAGGCTTTAGCATTATAAAACCAGCCATAAGGAAAAAAGTGGGCTCCTGTTATAATTGCAAAAAATACGATAGCATCATTCGGACTTTTTATAATTCCCCAAAAAAGTATAGGGAAATAGATAAGCTGAGCCAGATTTAACAATAAACCTAGATTACCTAATGGATTATTTTTAAGTTTCCAATCAGCCTTTATTAAAGTAGAAATTCCGACGGATAATGGGAACATTAAACCTGTTGAAAACAACATATAGGTGTTTTTCTGATTAATTTCTATTGACTGTAAAAATATTATTGTAATTATTGACCAAATTACAATAGCTGAAAATAAAAATCCTATCCCGTTTTTCCCTCTTACTGATAGTTCATTTCTAACCTCGTTTAATTTCAAATTTTTCCCCCTATTCTTTTTCAACAACCCCGCTAGTTGAATATCTATCTAAGTTTTCATTATCATACAACATTTACTATATAAACCCTTTAACTATCTCAAGTAATTTTATGATTGATTTTGAAATTATATGTAAGCGCCAAATAATGCCCACCTAGTCGAAACGGGTGGGCATTTGTGTATCCTTTATGTAGTTTTACTAGGAATGTGGCATCCCCGTATGATTTCACCACTACTGGACAATAACACCACTCCCTTTTCGTTCAATTATGAACAAGAAAAAGAGGAAATAGACCTCTGCAAGGTTAATATCTTTACCTATAAAGTTAATTGAGCTATTTTTGTTTTAAATAGTTTAATCAAAGCTTCTTCAATTTAAATGTAAATGTTTTTATCCTGAATAACAGATTGCAGCTTTAATTCTTGATGAATATCAGTTCGCAAGTCAAATAAAACAATCTTCCTTTCTACCTTTAAAGAAACGTTGTTTTCTTCTTTTATTACTTCCTTTGTTTATTCTTTTATTCCTTCTGACAAAACCTGCGAGGATGATATTGTTTTTTTATTGTAACCTTAGAAAAAAGATTGCATAAAAAAATAACCCCTTCATTGCAATGGGTTGTTTCTGAAAAATTTTAAAAAAATGATTAAACAACAAGTAGTTATTGTATTGTCACCCCCTATATTTTAGAGCATAAAAAGCCATCCTCCGAAGAAGATGATTTTATTTACTACAGTAAAGATAACTCTGAAAGGTTCATATTTTTATCTATAAAGTAAATCGAGTTGTATTTATTTTAAGTAATTCATCAGAGCTTCGATTGCAGCTGTAATTCTTGATGCAGTTTGCAAGTCAAATAAAACAACCTTTCCTTTTACCTTTAGGATCGGTCACTTGGAATTATATTTAGTGGTAAGTTACTAGGCGACTCTTGAAATGATAGGTAAAAGGTTTTGAATTTTAAGGAGATCATAGAAATTGGAAATATTTGTGATAAAGTAAAAAGTGAAGAAAAATAAGGAAAGGTCGTGCATTATGAAAAAACGTATTATTCTTGCAATTGCTCTTGCTCTTGTTCTAAGCTTTTCAAGTTTAGGAGGCACACAAAAAGCTGTAGCCGCAGATTGGACATCAACAGGAAGTATTTGGACTACATACTATCATTCTGGTTCTTTCTCTAGTTATGTATACCAAAGAACAATTAAACCTTCGAGTGGGAGTACAATATTAGCTGGTGTACAAGCTAATAGCTCAGAAACAGGAACATTCAAAGCGATTCTTCAAAAATCTGTAAATGGTGTTTGGCAAAATTACCGCACAAAATACCCTACTAAAAATGGCTATACTGCCTTGACTTTTTATGATGTTACTCAAGGTGCAACATATCGTATTAAGTTAGAAAACACAGGTTCAAGTAAAATAGATTATACATTTAATGTAAAACAATAAGCTATATTAATGAAAAAAACCATAGCAGCTGTACAATGCTATGGTTTTCATTATTTAACCTCTCAATATATGTTTTTTTTTGAATCAATATCTCATAATATGAAATATCAATTAGATCGCCAGCTTCTAATTAAAAACGGCACAAAAATCTCTTCTAATTGGTTTTCTCAGCACTTAACACAGTATCCATCAATCTACTATCTTGTAGAGCTTTCTCACAAAACCTTTAGCATGATGAATATCAGTTCGCGGGTCAAATAAAACAATCTTTCTACCTTTAAAGAAACGTTGTTTTCTTCTTTTACTTCTTCTGATAAAACCTGCGAGGATGATACTGTTTTTTTATTGTAACCTCAGAAAAAAGATTGCATAAAAAAATAACCCCTTCAATGCAATGGATTGTTTCTGAAAAATTAAAAATAAATGATTAAACAACAAGTAGTTATTGTATTGTCCTTCCCTATAATTAGAACGTAAAAATCCACCCCCGAAGAAGATGGATTTCTTTTTTCTTGACGCTTAAGTTATCTTTTTGAGCACAGTAAAAGTAACTCTGCAAGGTCAATATTTTCATCGATAAAGTAAATCAAGTTATTTTTGTTTTAAATAGTTCATTAAAGCTTCTTCAATTAAAATGTAAATGTTTTTGTCCTGAATAACAGACTGCATCTTTAATTCTTGATGAATATCAGTTCGCAAGTCAAATGAAACCCGCTTTCTTTCAATCTTTAAAGAAACGTTGTTTTCTTCTTTTATTCTTTCGTTCGTTCCTTCTTTTATTTCTTCTGATAAAACCTGAGAAGGTGATACTATTTTTTGTTGCCTTTTTAAATTTTTAATTTCATCGATTTTTGACACGTTCTATCAACTCCTTGTAAAAATGTATATAAAGCTCTAGAGCTTTATTAAGCTCTTTATTTTCTTTGAATCCATATAACGACAATCGTCCGACGGGAGCTTTTCTCGTAATCACTGTTTGAAATACGAGTTCCGGAAAGTCCTCTGCTATGATTTCGTTAAATGCTTTCGCATCACTTCTTCGCACATCATTCATTGTCCTTAAAATACCGATCACTTCAGTACCACGTATACCAAACTCTTTAGCACTCTCGACTGAATCCATAAAATTAGGTACAGCAGAATAACACCAATTCGAGCATTCATACATGACAACAACAGATTCACTCGCACACAAGGAATTTGTTGTTTGCTCACTTAGAGATGGTGGCGTGTCAATTAATATAAAATCATAGTCTTCTCTTACTTGTTCCAATAGATTATCCAAAATCAACGTAGGGCTTCCTGAAAAAGGAATCATATCACCTGTATACGTTTTCCCTGTATAAATCCATCTTGCAAAAGTCGCAAGGAAATTGTTCGCCGGTAATAGATCTAAATTTTCATTTACCGAATATAAAAATTCTTTTACATTATTCTGCTGCATCGCTTCAAGAACTGATTTACCTATAAACTCATTAGACGACTCTCCGGACAAAAGCTCTGTCAAATTCCCTTGTGAATCCATATCAATCGCAAGAACTCGATAACCATCATTATTCAGTAAATGAGCTAGAATTCCAGTAGTGGTAGACTTTCCACATCCACCTTTTTGAATTCCCATTGTTATCGTAATAGCCAATTTAACACCCCCGAATATTCTTCGTTGTTTTATTGGTAGAAACGTTTCTTCTTTTCTTCTAAAGTATTTACCATAAATGTACAGCTAATACAATTTGAGGTCAACTTTAATCTGAAACAAAAATAATGATATAATGACCCTATAGCAATCATCTATTCTCGTTGAAAAGGCATATCCTAAGGATGCCCGTATTACAAAATCGTATCTGAATATTATTTTAAATAGTAAAAGACGATTTGACCCTTACACAGGCTAATCGTCTTTTTATCATTGATTCATATATTCAATTAACTTCTTTAAACCTTCTTTACTTACCCACGCTTCACCAATTTTTACGGCTTCTTTTGATACTTTCCCTGTAATTGCACATACATAGGATTCACGATGGGGTTCTAGAATGATTTGGGTCTCATTAGATGAAATATCAATTAGATCGCCAGCTCCTAATTGAAATCGGTCCATAATGTCTTTTGGGATTACTATTCTTCCTAAATTCCCAATTCGTTTCGTATGCAATTGCTTAACACCTCACAATCCAGTGGTTTGTGCTAAATTGGTGATTTCTTTCTTAACCACATTTAACTCCTGTTCCGCTTCCGTAACTTTCTCTTGGTCTGTACTTTCATCAATGGTCTTTTGCAATAAAGCTTGCTGTTCTTGCAATGCTTTCAACTCCACAACGTTTTTCTCGGCAATTAACACAGTATCCATCAATCCATCATCTTCTGAAGCTTTATCACTCACAAAGCCTTTAGCTGTTTCGACTTCACCTTTTTGAAGCAATGCCTTCACGATATACGTTTTACGTTCTTCCGTAAGTTCAACTAAGTTCCTGTTGTTTATGATTACATCCCAATCTTTAGCCAGAACTCCTTTAGCAAAAATAATATGCGGATTCTCCACTTTTACTATTTCTTGCAGACGATCCAGTTCTTTTAGTTGGTTTTGATTAGTTAGATATTCCGTGATTTGACTAATTGCTTTTCCATCTTGTTCCAGCAACTTCTTATACTCACCATGTTCCACCCATAATTGAGTTAATAAGCTTTTTTGATCTTTACTCAAGGAATCATACTCTTTTTCATCCAGTGTATCCATCAATTTTTCTTTTTGACCAAGAAGCCCTTGTAAATACAAGGTTTCCATACTTTTTTTTGAACTTGTGGATGACAACGGCTGTTCTTTTGATAGGGCATTTTTATTAACGTTTGTCAGAGTAAAATTGAGTAAAATTGCAAATATAATAATAGCTACCGTCCCAATTAAAAAACGTTTGTTATTGTCCTTTTGTTTGTGAGGCGATGCCGTTTTATTCTGTGATTGAATCCTATTTGTTTGATCTATATCGAGTCGGTTTATCTTCTTAGTTTGTGGTAATAGAAAAGGTAGATACTTAAACAATGGATTACGCCTTTTATTTGCCAATTGTTTTTCTAATTCCTCATGTTCGCTTTGCTTTCGTTCATTAACTTCACGATTCATTGCTTCAATATATTCTTTCATATGATCTAGTGAATTCAAGTGCAAATAAATCATTTCGGCGAATTGGATAACTTCTTCATTTTGTTCAAAGAAGTCACTGCGTTTCGGGCGCCCATATACCTGTTCTAAATTAGTTAAAGTAATAACGATGAGTTCCTTTAATGTGATTAAATCTGATTTGTCATTGTCTATATCAAATGCCTTATGGTCAATGACTAGTACTTTAACAGTTTGAGTTTCCTCATCTACCATCAGATTTTGTGTATTCCACAGAAGTGTTATTTCTTTATTCTTCGCTAGTTCGATAAGGGATAAATAATACGGCATTTTTTCTTCTAAATACATCGTTTTCAACGTATTAAATGACTTATAACTCGTAACGTCATAAGCATAACAAACTTGCCCAGATTGAAAGTTGATATCTTTTGCAGGAACCACCTGCGGATACCCTTGCAGCGAATGTACTTTTTCCCTATACCATTTCTGTATTAGATCCATTTCCTGCGTGTTGAAAGTCGATAATGGTTGCAAATAGGAAACGGCATTTCCATTCACCTCAAAAGTACCGACTTTATTGGCAATCGTTCGAAGTACCATCTCTCTCACCCTTTCTTATAACTCAGTTTTATTATTGAAGTGGCGGATACTTTGCTAAAACCTCTTCTACTTCTTGTTTAAAATCCTCTTCCTCTGCCTCAATTTCACTTTCTGGAACATTTGATTTTATTGATTGAAATTCTTCATCCCATTCTTTTAAATTGAAATTCAGTGACTTAATTATCGGATTAAAAGAAAAGAATATTTCATCAGATGCGCCTTTTACAAACCTAATATTCGTTGATTCACCATCTGGTTTATTTAAATAAGACATAACTACATTTGATAATATTAATTCCGTAATTTCAAATTCCTCAGAACTATACATCTCCCACTCCTCTTCATTAAACTCTAATGTAGGAACTACGATGGAATCATAACTACAGTTGCCAAAAGTACAATCATCAGTGCTCTTTGAAGTATAAGTAACTTTCAAAACTCCCCTTTCACTAATTAAACTTTTTGGGAATTTTTTAAGAAAAGGTTGGATAACAATATTTTCACTCATATTGTCCACTTTTTGCCTAAATACTTCATTATTTCCAACATCAATTTCCCCTTTAGAGATTGCTTCATTTGTTTCATTCTCGAACAATATGAGTTTTTCGTTCAAGTCCTCAATCATTCCAATGGCTTTTTCTTTATCCTTTTCATTAAAAAATGATTCTGTCTTTTTGATGTTATTACCTGGTTCTTCTTCTTGATTACATCCAGTAACTAGCAATATAAGAAACAGTGAAAAAATGCCTAACATAAACCTCTTTTTCATTAAAATTCATCTCCCTATCTTTTCGCATAACGAGCTACGTATTTTACGGTAGATCCAACAGCTTTAGCAGAACCTGTAGAAGCTCCGAATTGATTTAGTAACGTAGGTATCGATAATCCCACGATGAAAAATAACATACCCATTAACATATTTCCGCTTTCTAAACTAACTAACGTTTTTACACCCAATACAAAACATAACAATTGGAGCATTAACGTCAAAACGTTACTAACTACAATTTTGAGCCATAATCCAAAAAAATTATATTGGTCGTTTACAATCGTTGGAATCGCTAATACACCAGAAATATATAGAATCACAAACAACACCGTTCGGTACATAATGGATAAAAAATAAACAAACAGTATGACCGACACTACAAACATTAAGATGATGCCATATCCAACGGAATTAACAGCCAATACTTGCATGACATCATAGTGTGTTGCAGGATTCGTTAACATCGTCTCAGTTAAAAGATGTGTTAGCTCTAAGATCCAATTGAATAATTGTGGGTAAATACCAAGCAAAATGGCTCCTGTTATTACCGCAACCATTTTTTCATAAAGGGTGTTCATGCCTTCATCACCATTTCCTGAATACAGGATGACAATTTTAACCGTCTGCCACAAAATAAAAATAGATGTTATCGTCCATGCCAACGATTTGAAGTTCAACATATACCCTTCATATATGGCAGTTCCCGTAATTACAGATGAATCAATCTGAAAATTTCCGAAACTATCAATTGCTGCAAATACAAATCCACTGACAGTTGTAAAAATGAAGCCATTCGTTTGGCACATTACTTCATACCACTTACAGTCGAATTGATTCGTTTCGTAATCATATTTATCTAGAAATAAGGCATTTTCCATATAAGCCTCGGCACGACTAACTTCTTCTGTACTTATTTCTGATGTGTTTTTATAATTATCTAACGTATCTTTCATAAATTCACCTTCAGCTGCGTGAACAATATCCCATTCTACAAACGGAGTAGCAATCATGAACAAAATCATTACTAAAATCTTTTTCATCCCGACATCCCTCTCTCCATGAGCGTAAGGAAAAGAATAAGAAGTGGAATGAACACAAAGAAACCGAGGCGTAGCACTATGCCTTTTTTGATTTCAATTTCTTCTTGCTCACTCAATGGTTGGCCGTATTGCAGTTCATAATAACGTTTCGATTTGTCTATTTCTTTTCTTGCAAGACGTTCGATAATTTGGTTCATAAATCGTTGCAATTGCTGTTGCCTTCTGTGGATTACACCTAATAAATCCATTCTGTACACCTTCCTTTCGCTCATTTAAGACGTGATATTCTTTACTGCCTGTTCAGCAGAGTTAAGGGGCTCTAATGTATGATTATTTACCTTGTATTCACCGTTTTCTTTTACCCAATCAATGGTCGACATGAGGAATAGTACGGATTGATCACCTGGTTTTACAAATTCACCCTCAATTCCTGTCAAAGTCACCTTATAGATGGCATACACACGGACTTCTTTATCCTGTTTCCGAACTGAAATATTAAAAACGTCAATTTCTTTCATTTCACTGATGGCACCATCTTGGTGAATATCTTCTGAATCAATTATTTCTTGTGCTTCCTTTTTGTACCTTTCTGAAAAATAATCCATTGACTTACCTTGCATGGAATCAGTCAAAAATGATTCTGTCTTCGTAAACAGTTCCTTTTCTTCACTCGCTACTGTCTCCATTTGCCCAATAGTATTCGAGAGCCGATGGTTTTTGTTCTTTAAATCCTGATTAGATGACCATAAATTAAAAGCCAATAATAATGCAGCCACTAGTCCGATGAGTAGTAAAATACTCGAGAGTTTTGGTTTTCCTCGCATCTCCTTACTCACTCCTTCGTCTCTTTGGAAAGATATGTCATTGGATTGACCCGGTTTTTAAACATACTACCAACATGGATTTCGAAATGAAGATGATCACCCGTTGAGCCTCCAGTAGTACCACATTGCCCGATAACTTCTAATTGACGAACTTCTTGTCCTACTTCAACACTAATCCCACTCAGATGAGCGTAAGCACTGTACACATTGTTTTCATGCTGTATGACCACGATATTACCGTACGTATGAAGAGGAGCATCTGGAAACTTCGCGAAAACTACTACCCCGTCCTTTGCTGCATAGATTGAATCCGGTCTACTACAAGCAAGGTCCACACCTTCATGAGCCCTAACCTTTCCGGTTATTGGATGAATACGTAAACCGTAGTTAGAATTAATGGTGACATTCGGAACTGGTTGCACGAAATCACCAGACTGGACAGTACAATTCATCGTCAAACCACCAAGCGAACTGACGAAAGTTGTAATGTTGGGTACCCAGTGGGTATTTAAATTGGCTGGATCATTTTCTGCACCAATAGGCGCGTATACCGAACCTAAATCCTCAATCGTCACCAATCCATCTTTGATAATACGATTGTGTAAAGTCCGACCCATCGCTTCTAATCCTTCGTCTAATGTTGAAAATGTCATCAATCCATTAGATCCCATTAAACCTCCAGGGTTATTCTTCGTCACAACAGCACGCGATGTACCATTCGTCGTTTCATGTAATGCAATGGCAGCCATCAATACTGGATCAATCCCCTGCCTGGTCGCAATCTCTATTATCAGGTTCCCTTTAGTCGAGAAGACGCCTGACGTATCCATTCTGCCTTCCCACAACCCTTGATTGATTTCTCCATCCACCGCACAATAAGCACCTCCTGCGAAGCTTGAGAGGGCATTTATGTTAGTGTCAGGGTTCTCCAGATCAAACGACTTATCTTTTCCGTTCATTGATATCAAAATTGGTATAATCAGGACCAGTAACATGGACCCTAATACAATAAGTCCGAACGGATTAAACAAGATTTTCAGAAGGAGGAAATGTCCAAGTGATTTGGCAGTTTCTTTTGTGTTCATCTCCCCACCCCCTTTTTAAATCGTTATATCGTTAATACTTTTTTGGTCAAACCACAACATTTCCGTTACTTCATTGAGCTGGACTTCGAGTTTAATCTTTTTGGAACCCGTGTAGAATATCCCTTTTCCTGCCTGTTCCTTTTTCTTACCGTCTTTTAAGATAAGCGTCTCTCTTTCCCCTTTGGAAAAGGTATTGCCTAATTCTTCTTCTAAATACTTCAGTTCTTCCTCACTCATTGGCAAATACAGTCGTTGTATCGATTGTGTGATAATCGCCTTTCCGTAGTTCCGATTCTCGTCTCTTGCTGATAGGAAATCTTCCACTGATTGAGATGCTGTTGTAATTCCACAATTAAACGATCTTAAGACTTTCATCATGAAATAAATAAACTCCATTGCTTTTGGAACTTTCGGATCCGCAATAACATGTGCCTCGTCTATAAAAATTTCACTTGGCCTTCGATCACCACTCATAATCTCGTAAGTTGTGTGCGATAGAATATTATAAAAAAGAATACGTTGAATCTTTTCGTTGTTACTCATCTCTTTCAAGTCGTAACAAACTAGTTCATTATCAATGTTAATGTTCGTGTAGCCATTGAAGAGCTCCGAGTACATCCCAGTTACATACGTTTTGAGCGTCGTGTGAAAATCTTGCATAGATTCATATAAATACAAATCCTCTTCTTTGTCTCGCTCAATCAAATCGTATAAATCCTGCAGCGTAGGGAAATCCGTTACGGTTAAATTATTCGTATTCGTCGAGTCACTAATGCCTTTTCCAGCGTATGCCTTCTGAATATAACTACTTAAGATCTCTTCCTGTAGATCCGTCATGCTGCTATACATTAGCCTAAACATAACGAGAAGATTCGATATTTTCGTCAACAGAATATTGCCGAACTCCGTTTCCTCAAGCTTGATTTTGTCATTTACTTTCGGTAAGTCGAGGGGGTTGATCCGGTTACCGCCTTTTAGCTGGAACTTCACCCATGCCCCACCTAAATCAGCATAAACTCGTCCAAACTCACCTTTTGGATCAATAGTGATGATTTTACGTCCGAGCATGTGTTTATTAGTCATATTCGCAAAGAGATACGTTGATTTTCCAATTCCCGAAATCCCAATAACAAACTCATGTCGATTTAATAATGTTGTATCATCAACAATTACGACATTACCGGTCGTCATATTTCGACCTTTAATAAGTCCAGTTTGGGAAAACATTTCATTTTCATGGAATGGAAAGAAGTAAGATATGGCTTCTGAGTTCGTCATCTTGTACGTTAACTCATCCACTTTGTTTTCATTCAGGGGCAAAAAGGAACGGAAGGCATCGATGGCACGATCTGTCGGGTTATGGACAATTCCGATTTTGGAGAACTTGCTTTTAACAGTGGTTGTCAGTTGGTCTAGTTCACTAACAGAACTCGCAACCAAATGAATAATTGTATGAAATAAGAAGATTTTATCGTTACGGTACGCTAAATTTTTTAACATTTCTGAAGCACTATCAATCTGCCCTTGTGCATCAATCATCGTATTTTCATCTGCAAACCTAGTATTCATTTTCATTCGGTTTTGCTTAATACTTTTAACGAGTTGCGCACGAACTTCCCCTGTTTGGTATTCCTGGACATAATTGATAATCGAAACATTTTCCGGAATCTCCGTAACTTGTTGAATTTTATTTTGGTCTTGCACTGGATCATAATCAACAATCAGTAAGGACCGGGTATAGTTAGCACCTACACGCACATACGAATCGTATTCCGTGATATTATCGGGAGCGAGTACCGTTAATAGTGATTTATTCATCCCACGTACTGTCTCTTCAAAAGTCTCTTCCTGTTGTTTACGAGAAAACCTCTGTTTTAACCAATTCATCACGACACCTCCTATTCGAATCGTTCGTTTATCTGGTTCTTGTAATAGTTTAAAAGTTCTTTTGCCGTATTTTTCCCTATAATTACGTCAGCACTAGCGTTCATTTTACTTATGATGTTCTCTCCTTGTGCCTGCGCACTTTCAAAATCAATACATGCATAGTAAAACTTCAGCAATTCATCGTTATTAAGAATTTTCACGTCTAACTTTTCATAACCACTAAGCATTTGTTCCAGTTTTGCTTTAAGAATATTCGCCGTAGTATCGATTTTCATGTAATCCTTATCAGAACTTGTCATAGACGTTGAAATAACAACATACCGTTTTCTCGTCACCATATTCTTCGATTTCTGAATGCGCTCAATTTGATTGAAGTACCCCTGTTTCAGGACTCGCTTCGCGTAAGAAGAGTCCGTATCTAGTTGATCATTGAACCACATTAGGTAATTCGTTAAATTAACAGGTTGTGCCACTTGCATCATCTGGATTTGTTTTTCTCCCGTGTCATTGATAAAAGCTTGATAAGCTTCTAGCACTCGTTCTTTCGACAATTCATTCATCAGGGACAAATTAACGGATGATACTTCAAATACTTTAATTAATTGACGACTCGAGGATTCGATGCAACCATTGGCAATGTTTGATATACCAAGCTCAGTTCGTGTATCGCCTTTTTTCCGGTTCATCGGCAATTCCCCTTTCGCATAATAAAACTCTTTTTGACGATGCTTCGCTTTTATTTTCCAAAAGATTTTGTATTGCAAAAGCGATAAGTTTTTTCTGATAGGATGCTTGTTTAATTGAAAAACCGCAACAAGGAATGTAGGCGCAAAAGCGATTAATATCATCCTTTGATCTAATATTCCAAAACGATAAAAGAGATAAGTTATTAAAATACCCAGTAGGACAAAAGGCGATAGCACAAAAACATCCTGAAATGAAATATTGCCGTATAGATATTTCTTCGTATCGATATTTAAAGGCAAATCCACTTTTCCAGAAGCCCTTAATCGTTCTTGTCGATCAAAATATTCTTCTGAACGCATCTAAATCACATCTTTCTAGTTACAGATTCGTTTGAACATATTCAATAACTGGACGAGCGAGTAAGAATAGAACAACCCCTAGCACACATAACTTGATTCCGTTTTTAAATTTAGGAGTTGATTGTTCATCACCTGCCCAAACTCCAATTGCACAAATGAGTAAACCAATTGCAAAAACGGTAATAAAGGTTCCTTGCATATCGCTAAATAGTGTATTTAAAAATCCTTGAATTCTTTCAAACATTTCCTCCACCTCCTGAATCTTGTATTTATATTACCTTATCGAGTTGCCAATAATTAGACAAGACCTAAATTTAAAATAATTATAGGCACTATATACTTTTTTAAATGGTTAAAAAGTATTGATATTTATTGATATCAAAGTGTCCGCACCCTGGAAAAAATTAAATAATCAATAAATATTTTTTAACTTATAAAATAAAAAGAGCTAAAAGAAGTTAACCTTTTAGCTCTTGAAGTAGTTGATCTCTTTCAAGTTGCATCTCATCACTTAGTGTATCTATTCCCTGATCACCTTTACCACGCTCACCTTTATGTTCATTGAACCAATCGGGTACAATTTCTTCTCTTGCGTTTTTAGAAGAACCTTGTTTTTGCTCGCTTAACCATTTTTGTTTGTCTTTTAAAGCCTTTGTTAGCCTTGCTGAAATACTCTTAATTTTTCCAGGCGTCTTTTCTAGGGAATACTGCAGTGCACTAGCATATTGATAATCAGTTAAGATTCCAGCATGAGCTTTATAATGACGCTCAATATCCTTTATTTCAATATTGTCATCCATCAATCGAATTTGGTTTTGCATCAAGACATCTTTTAGCGAAGTCGGAATCTCAAGTTCCACAACCATATGATGGATGGATACTTCAGTATCGTTTAAGTCAGTATCACTAAAGTCAGTATCATTAGTGTTAAAAATTTTAACTTCTTGAAGTAAAGAATTTTGACTTCTTGAAGTTAAAATATTTAACTTCTGTTGCGGCTCTAGGGATTGAAGTGTATCGACTTCTGAAGTTAAAGCTCTTACATCTTCCATATCCGCCACTGGTTTTAACAGATATAAACGATTAGACTTAGATAAACCCATCCTTTTTTCCGATAAAAGTTCACATTTTTGCAGTTCTTTTTTTATTTTAATCACAGTTGGTTTACTGCAATTCAAAATCTCTCCCAGCTGTTCATTGCCATACAAGAAAAAAATGCTACCTTCTTCATCAAACCAATCATTTTTAATCGATAATTCAAGTCGATCTTGTAATAATGCATAGGCTATCTTGGCATCATTGCTCATTTTTTTATATCTACAGTTTGTAAAAAACACTTTTGGGAGTCGATAAAATCTTTCTGCCACTTGCTCAGTAATTTTAAATGTATTCGTCACAAAAAGGCATCTCCTTTCTCCAAATCTATGAGAAAACTCCAAAAAAGTATTTTTTACGTCATCATTCTAGGCAATTGAGAAATAAAACTGTCTTTGTTCACAACTCTTATAACCCATGATATACTGAAGATAACCGAAAAAATAACTCTCTACTCTAGTACTTTGTTCTTGCTAGTCATCAAACTAACAAAAGCATAGTAAATGGAGTTTTTTAACATATAGAATAAAATTTAGATGAAGTATACCATAATCAGCTCACAAAGAATACAATTGCTTTGAAAGGACTTTTCAGCTATGACATCAAATTTAGAATTGGATATATATCAAAAAATAGGAAAAGCCCTAAAAGATATCCGTCAAGAAAAAAAGTTAACTCTACAACAAATTGAAAAAATGAGTGATCAATACGCACCACGTATTTCCAAAGCTGAAAATGGTAAATTAAACCTGTCACTTGGTTGGATCATTCATTACTGCAATGTCCTTGATATTAACCCATCAGAAGTATTCACCAGAGCTTTTGCAGAAGATTTTAAATCACAGCAACTTGAAAATCTCCTTGAGAAATTTGAAACATATACTTCACAAAACTCTAAAGATTAAGCGTCCATTAATTATCGGTGGATGCTTTTTTGATGCAAAATAAAAGCTAGTTAAATATTTTTCGTTTGATTCGTTAATAGATCTGATACATCCTTACAACAAAGAAAAACGCAATGAGCTTGTTTACAAACTCATTGAAAATACGAACCCTGTTGCAGCCATTAAGCTGATGAAACATATCCTAGAACTTCCTCTTGCGAAACCAATTTTTGATGACCATATTGTCACAATGTAAACACGTTCAGTTAACTTAAACTCAACTATCTTTTATTAGCCAATGACAACTGTAAATACGTTTCTCCAAGTAAATATGTGTGACCTAGCAACCCGGTATAAATACACTCCAAGTACCGAGGAATTCAAAAAGCATTCTTAGCATAAGTAGAAATTTCTACTTATGCTAAGAATACTTTCGTTTAATTTATGGATAGATGTTTATTTAACAACGTTTTGGAATAAGTATATACACAATTCTTTATTTCAAAAGTAGAAATTTCTACTTTTGAAAAGTATATTTTTGTGTGATTAAAATTTATTTTAATCATTTCGTTGCATACTCCACCTTCTAATAACGGAAATAAAAGATTTAAAAAGAATAATAATTCAGCTAAATTCCTTTGTTGAATGAGATCTAAAAAAAGAAAAAATCATTGGAAATATGAACCTTGCTACAGCCAATTAAGCTGATGAAATATACCCTAGAACTTCCTCTTACAAAACCAATGTTTGATGACCATGTTGTCACGATGTAAACACGTTCAGTTAACTTAAACACAACTATCTTTTATTACCCAATATCAGCTGTAAATACATCTCTCCAAGCAATTATGTGAGCCTAACGGACTAGCATAAATACACTCCGAGCAACGAGGAATTGCAATAAGTATTCTTAACATAAGTAGAAATTTCTACTTATGTTAAGAATACTTATTGCGAAGTTCATTAATAAATACTGATTTAACAACGTTTTTAAATAAATATATACGGAATTCTTTATTTCAAAAGTAGAAATTTCTACTTTTGAAAATTCTACTTTTGTTTTTTACTGAGTTTAATATAACCAAAATTGATAATTCTCCCTCCTAAATTAACAGAAATACAGGATTTACCTGAAAGAGAACATCTTGAGCTAGTTTACAAATTCATTCAAATATAAAGCCTGTTGCAGCCAATTATGCTGATGAAATATGTCCTAAAACTTACTATTGGGGTACAGTCACATACCCATCAAGCTAAGCTGTAATGCTACCCGAAAAGTCAAAAAACACTATCCTTTCTCGTAAGAAATTTACGAGAAAGGATAGTGTTTTTTATGTCTATTATTTCAGAAGAACTATATCTTTTCGCAGAAGAGTTACAAACTGTTTTATCTCCAACTGTCTTACAAGAACTTGCCAATCAAGTAGGATTTGTTCAACGCCTCAGTAAATATAAAGCTAACGAATTGCTCGCGCTTTGTACATGGCTTAGTCATGAAGTAGCGAGTACGTCTCTTACCTAATTATGTATCCTCTTACATGTTTCAACAGGTGTATTATTGAAATCAACGGTTTAATAAGACCACTGTAGCCTTTCTACAAGCAGTATTTACATCCCTTCTAACACAAAAACTCTGTTCATCACAATCCCTATCGCCTCAGACCATGTCTCTATTCAAACGAATTCGCATTTTAGATGTGACCTTTTTTCAATTACCAGATGTCTTTTCTTCTGAATATCCAGGGTCAGGTGGCAGGAGTTAAGATTCAACTCGAATACGATGTACTCCGTGGTCAATTTCTTCATGTACAAGTTAGTCCCGGAAATCGTAACGATAAGACCTATGGTACGACTTGTCTTAAAACCGTGGAAAGCGGAGATTTATGCTTACCTGATTTAGGTTACTTTGATTTGAAAGAAGCTCGTGTCATCCTTCATCGTTTGACAGAAAAACAAACCCAAACACGGTTACACAATCAAACGATCTGTGAAAAGAAAAAAGGATTCATTATGAAAGAAAAGAGTAAAAAATTAATGGGGATGAATGTTTATATAACGAACATGCCATCACGAATCATGCCGATAGAATCCATCCATGTACTTTACTCCCTTAGATGGCAAATTGAAATCTTATTTAAAACATGGAAGTCCTTGTTCAAAATTCACCATTTAAAGAGATGAAAAAAGAACGCTTAGAATGCCATTTGTATGGTCAACTCATTCGCATTCTTCTCTGTTCATCCACAATGTTTCAGATGAGATAGCTATTGGGGGATCTTTGGAGGTTTAGGTTTAGATTTGGCTTTATATGATATTATTACTACATTTCAATCCTTCCCCATGTTCAGTAGAGTCTATGCTTCCTCTGGAGGGGTATTTGTCGTTCTTTCTGTATTATGGGGATAGAGCATTGATAAAAAAACACCTGATTCATATGATTGGATAGGTGTAACTATATATTTAATTGGCGTGTCGGTTATCTTATTAGCACCTCTTAATTAAAGAAGAAACCTAATTCTTTATTACGTACCTTCTTGAAGTAACAGTTGCCTTAGTTGAATATCATCTAAACATATTATGAGACATAATTTGAACTATCATCCAATAAATTGTATTAATAGCTTGTTGAACTTGTCACGTTCTTCATAGAAAGGAGCATGGCCGCTGTATTGAAATGGGACGAGCTGTGAATTTCTTATTAATTTGTTTGTTTCTTGTGCATTTTTAAAAGGAACAACTTTATCATGTATGCCGTGAATAATTAGCGTAGGAACTAATATTTTGCCAAGATCATAGTACACATTCTCATCTCTCAATGACATCATGACCGCAGCAGTCGACCAACCAGCAGCTTGTAATCCTAGCTGAGAGAACCAGTCAGATAATGGCACAGTAATATATTGGAAGAAGAAAGTGTCCGTTAGTCCCCGCAACATATTAGGACGATCATTAAGTGTTTCTGTAATAAACGTATTTGCTACTTCTTCTTGTAAACTAGACGGAGATTGAGCATCTATTAGGACAAGTTTTGAAACGCCATAACCTTTATATCGAGCCATATATCGAATCGAGATCGAGCCTCCCGTGGAGTGTCCAGCTAGTGTGAAGTCTTTTAACTGCAACGCCTCTACTACTGCATGGATATCATCTGCCAATCTGTCAAAATTGTAGCCAGTGAATGGTTTATCCGAATTACCAAAACCCCTCCAGTCAATCCCTATACATCGATATCCCATTGCTGGAAGAACATTAAACTGATATTCAAACTGCTTATGATTTAATGGCCAACCATGTATAAATAGAATGGTTTTATTTCCCTCTGGGTTTACATCCTCTACATATATTCTTACACCAGGTTCCACTGTAACAAAGTATCCCATGTTGTTCACTCCGTTTAATTATTGTGTTTCAACAATAAGATACTCAACTAGGGGAACATAGGTGAAAATTGGTGCTTTAGTTCAATAATCGATTCCTTGAAATCCACATTTTTCTCACGCTCGCCCCTATTGCGAAACTAATTTTCGATGACCGTATTACCACGATGTAAACACATTTTGTGAACTTAAACCTAACTATCTTTTATTATCCAATGACAGCTGTAAATACGGTTCCCCAAGCAAATATGTGAGACCTAGCAACCCAGTATAAATACACTCCAAGTAAAGATAAATTCAAAAAGCATTCTTAGCATAAGTAGAAATTTCTACTTATGCTAAGAATGCTTTTTGTTCATTTCATTAATAAGTCCTTATTTAACAACACTTTGAAATAAATATATACAATTATCTTTATTTCAAAAGTAGAAATTTCTACTTTTGAAAAGTACACTTTTGTATTTCTTTAAATTTAATATGATTGTTTTGATGCATACTCTAGCTTCAAATAACAGCAGTAAAGAACCAGTAAGAAAAAGTAATACAGCCTAATTTCTTTGCTTAATTCGGTAGCGTCAAGAAAATACAGATTTACAACGCTACAGAAGTTTTTACCTATAAAAAAACTAATTTCAATTAATCGATTGTTAAAGTAACACTACCTGTTACCTTAACAACTATGTTGTCTTTTTTGATAGTAATTACCGATAAAATAGCTACAAATTATCCCGATAATAAAAGTAATTACTGAACCTCCTGCTTCGAACCCTGTTGAAGTTTCTTTGTAAAAACTATACATGAACAATTTAAAATTAAACAAATATCCAATCAATAAAAGTAAACTGCTTACACTGATAAATGATATTAAACCTACAAATACTATTTTTATCAAAACTACACCTTCTTTCCACTTTTACATTTTAGGAAGTAATCGGATGATGTATTCTTTAATTCCTTGTTAAACTAAACCGTTCGTTAGTTTAACATTTCACACTGTATCCCCGAAATCAATCTTGATGTTTTGGACGTAAAAATAGACCATCGTAATAATGGTCTTGTTTAGCTAAAGCTACCTGTTTGTTTAACAATTTATTCTTTTTTATTATTGGCATCAACTGGCTCATTAAGTTCTTCATATTATTTAGGAAGATTTAGTTGCCAAGAAACTCCAAAGCGGTCATTTATCCAACCGAACTTTTTACTGAAACCATAATCACCTAAAGGCATGAGTGCTTGTCCACCTTCGATGAGTTTATGATAAAGGTTGTCAAGTTCCTCTTCAGTATCACAAGTCACAAAGATTGAGAATGAAGGAGTGAAAGAAAATTGATGCTTCACATTACTGTCAATACACATAAATTCTTGCCCTTTTAAAGTAAAAGTAGCCTGCATTACAGTTCCTTCTTTCCCAGATTCATTAGATCCATATCGAACAACACTTGTAATTTGAGAATCCTCAATGAGGGATGTGTAATAATTCATCGCTTCTTCTGCATTGTCATCTTGAAACATTAAGAATGATGTTACCTTTTCCATTATAAATCTACTCCTTTTAGTGTCTATTATCTAAATATAATCAACTTATATTATTATGTCCATTCGTCAACTAAACTGTCCTTTAGTGAAAAAGCGTCTCCACTTATTGTAGAAACGCACCACGTTAGTTCAATCCTCTAATTTTTTTTCCGTTTTGGATAAGAATTTTTCCAACGCTTCACCGCTATCAATATTCGTACGTTCAGCCAAATTAATCAGCCACCATATGCATTCTCCGATCTTATGTTCAAGTTCAGATTCAGTTTCCCCATTTGTTGGCCAACGACCCTGTTGAGACATTATTAGACGTCCGACCAAACCAGCATCTGTCAGGAAAGCTAACGCATCTTCTTCTACTGTCCATTCTTTTTCATGATACTGTCGTTCTAAACGATGATAGACTTTTCTTAATTGTATAGAACGTTCTACGACTTCACTAAAATTCATATTTTTCATTTTATTTCCTTTCTTTTATAGATATTTATGGTTCATCTGTTTGCGGATTAGTAAAGGCTTCTTTCTCTGTATAGAAACATACGTTCCCATTGTAACCTTAACCTATATGAAAACACAACAATAATTACTTAAACTAAAGCATCAGTTATCTACAGTATCAGCGAAAAAAGGTTGAGAGAATGCCTCTATTATCATTGTGTACATGTAGCCCATAGATAAACGTTTAAGGACTTGACTTGGAGCCTCTGTGAGTATGATTCGTCTTGAAAGGCTGAAGCACGTGTTTCATCAGGCAGCCCAGCCTATCATACCCACCCCTCCAAGTAAATTCCTATCTTTGTGTACGTTGAATACTATAAATAATTACCATACATAATGTTTCCATTTCATCGTATAGAGAATCCATAATTTATTAACGGGTTCCCTTTTGAGGTGCAAACATTGCAAATCACATCACATTTTTTGTCACTAATATCAATGGAATTCTCTAATTAAATAACAATAATAAACTCAGAGAATGGATAGCTTAATCACTATCTTTTCATCTTAATTTCACTATCTAATCCCGTTGGTTGAAGAAAGTTGTTGTCTGTTTTTATTAAGTGTCTTCGTCACTTTTTTACTCCAAAATATCACCCGACTGACAATCCAAAGTCTTACATATCGCTTCTAATGTTGAGGAAAGAACCGCTTTTGCTTTCCCATTTTTCAGAATGGAAAGGTTCTCCATAGTAATTTCAACCCTCTCCGAAAGTTCTATTACGCTCATTTTCCTTTTTGCCAACATCACCTCAAAGCATAAAACCATTTTCTGATTTTATATTATTAGCTTCTTGTAAAAGTCTTTGGAGAACAGCAGCAAAAACGGCGATCACCATAGAGGCAAAATGATGATGAGTCCCATTAATACAATAGGAGGGTCAACTTTCTTCGCTATAAAATGAAAGAGTGGCAAACCTAATACATACAAACCACTGATTGTAATCGCACAGCACTTTATGTTCTTTAACGCCTTTACAGATAATTCCGAGAACGCTGTGTTCTCGTCAATGTACCGTAAATAATTGAAAGCCTCATAGAGAGCAAAGTAAAAAGGCACAGTCGCTCCATACATTACGATGAAAATGAGATATTTCATTGGGGCAATATTTAGATACAATTTTGCTACGAAATTTGCCATATGGGGCACTAAAAATATGCACAATGCAAGAACTGTTATTCCTATAAAAATAACAGCTAGCTTTAAAAAGAGTGTCGTAACTAGTTTCATAAAAAGTACCTCGTTAATTAAATTTTCTCAAACCGTTAATCATTTTTTGACTTAATATCTGGGAAATTTTTTAATGGCTTTTGAAGTACATCCACAATGGCTGCGATGATACTTGTTGCTAAAATACCCATTAGACTTAGTGATATAGGACCTGCTGCATCATCACCTGTGAATTGAGCATGCACCCTTAAATAAACTATTGCTAACAAAATGAAGAAAATGATAGTAAAAGCGCATTTTTTTATTACCTTCAAACATTGAAGTGATAACTCAGAGAAAGCATTGTTCTTTTCGATGTAGGTTAAAAGTTTAAATACTTGATACAACGCTATAGAAAACGTAATACATATTCCATATGCACATACCAAAAGTGGATATAACGAATAATCACCTGGACGCTCTATCGCGTCTCTTCTGGCTGCTTCAGGTAACAAAAATATACACAGGGCAAACACTGCAATTCCAATTAGAAAAATTATTACCTTTAAAAAAGTAGTTGAACCTCGTCTAACATTCATTTAAAACACCTCACTTATTTAATGACAACATGATTTTATCATGAAATTTATCGTTTTACAATAAATTTTCATTGTTTTTCATTATATTATCATTGTTATTGAAATATCCTTTTAATTTTGACAAAAATAAAAAGCATTTCTCATTACAAAGAAATGCTCTTACTTTAAAATGTTAAATTTACAACTTGTTATACAAAACTTCCAAATAGTTTATTAAAGTAAATCAACAACGAAAGATAACAGAACCTACTTAAAATAAATAATATCCTTCATCGTAAATTGTTTACTTTTGAGCTGGTGTAGCCTTCACTTAATCCCATGAATTGTATGGCAAACAGAAGTTGTAGAAAGTACGAAGAATAGGAATTCAATCGCACGCTTAGTTAAAGCTGAGGAGATAGCCAATGTGATTACATTCTTCTCCTCACCATTGTCAGTTTCTATTACGGGCGATGTTATTGATGTAAGTAGAGGTACAGACAACGCTATTCATTATTAAAATATCAATCATTTTGGAGTAGATGGAGAAAGCTTGGTCGAAAAAACATTTATTCTTCAACCCAATAAAAAGTCGATTCCATTCAAAGAAACCGGCTTTTTTATTTATCTTCTTACATCAAGCGTACCCCATCTTAAACTAAACTTCCAGTTACTTCAATAAGTTTTTAAAAAACATCAATCCTTCTTGGATTAACGCTACCCGTTAGTGTTCTAGAACGTCAGTACTTGTCTTAGCGTTTTGACAAGATGTGACCCTTTTTTCAATTGAGAAAGGGTTTTCGAATATAAATTCATTATATTTGGTTATCCTATCCATAATTTAACCTTTTAAATAGGCATCTACTTCAGCGTATACATCTGCTAATCTTTATTCACTTCGTAAATGAACGTGTACAAATTTTGCTACATCGTCTGCTCGCTCATTATCTAATCTATACTTCATTTTAACTAACCTACGTAATTGAGGACGGCTTAATTTTTCATTGTTGTTTAAATCATGATTAGAGGAAACTAAATCATTTAACAATTGCGAAGCAAGTACAGCAGTCCCCTTACCATAAGATGTTCCCTTTTCAGTTAAAACTCTTTTATCATTATTAACAGAAGCACCTACTTTAACGAAGTTTGTCATGTTAGTTCCTCCTTTCTATAGGTTTATTACATGTTGATTTTTTTCTTATGACAATGATAATGCCCTTTTTTCAAGAAGTTCATCCCAAGATAAGTAATTATATTGAACGGTATATGATAAATATGTTACTACTTCATCTACATGCTTTTTAAGTTCAACTAGATCACAGTTATTAAGTATTGATGACTCCATTAGGTCATTCATATCCTTTTTCCTTGTACTCATTAACTTTGATAGGCCTATCATTTCAATAATTCGATTACGCCATTAAAGCGCCCTATTATGGAAGAAGTAAAAATTACTATCAAATATTTCCTAATGATTTAATGTATTTTATCTTTCGAATGTGCAATATTATTAATTCCTATTCAAATGATAGATTAGTTGCACAACGCCAGAGGAGAACGTTCTTGTATTAACCATTTTTAAATTAATTCTCTGGTTTATATCAATAAACATCGGTTTTCCTTCTCCCAAAATAACAGGGTGAACAGATAATCTAAATTCATCAACAAGCCCTAAATTGATAAAAGTTGTTATAAGACTTGCACCACCATATAGCCAGATGTCTTTACCCGGCTTAATCTTTAATTTATTTACTTCTTCAAGAACTTTATCATTTATGAATATTGCCTTTTTATCTGTCCCTTTTTGCGTTTTGGAAAACACGATTTTTTCTTTACTATGAACCAGATCCCACATTTCCTTGTCACTATCAGGTTCTTCCGTTTTCGGGATATATTGTCCCCATTGATCGTAACTTTTTCTACCATATAAAATAGTATCAATTTGATTTAAAAAATTAATAAAACCCATCTCAGAATCCATGATACACCAATCAACTTCCCCACTTTTTCCCTCAATAAAACCATCTAAAGTTACTGCTAAATCTAAAATTATTCTTCTTGATCCTACGTTTTTGGACATAATTCTTCCTCCCTTTAATCAAATAGATATGGCCTGTGTGTAGTAATGTAACCAAATATTACGTTAATCATTAACCTACATAAAAAACGAGAGAAAGTAATAGTAAACATCCATTTTTTCTGCAGGGACTCCTACATACAAAAAGAAATTTTGACTTCATCTCCACTCACCTAGCATGATCATGTCCCCTAAGTAATATTGGTTCACATCGTAAGCATAAAAATCAGGCTTGTATCTCCCTAATACTTATTACATAAATAAGTTCCATATCTACACAGACATCTATTATCATAATTAAATATCTTTTAAATAATTATTTAGGTGGGTAGTTATATGCGGTGATAGGCTTATTTCCATTTTACTTCTGCTGCAACATAAAAAAAATTGACAACCAGAGAATTAGCCAAGGAATTAGAGGTAACTGAACGTACCATTCATCGTGATATGAAAAGATTGAGTACACCAGGTATTCCCCTTGTGGCTGAGCACGGTAAGTCACAAGGATGAAGATTACTTAAATAATAACTAATTCATATACTCTCTATAACCATACAAACCAAGATAAGATCAGTATCAAATACATAGTCTATCTAGATTCAAACCAAAGGAGAAAAGAAATATGTAAAGGCATAGTGGAGTATTGAATTAACCAGTGTTATTTATTCTTACTTCAGTGAGTAAGTGTACGTTTAAATCCTTGTCGTTCCTCAGTTTATCTAAGTAATTTATTAATCGATGATAGCCACCAATAATCTCTAAGCTTTCAATTTGTTCAGCTACCATTTCTTGTACATATTTTGTAAAACGCACTGCTGAATCTTTTTTCAATTGAATGATATACGCGATATATAGCTCTACCGTTGTCCAGCCTGTTTTGGAGTGGCGACCTTTCCCCGTTGTTGTTTTTAGTAACTTAGTTGATAGCTTAATCAAATTATTGAGTGTGCTACTGGCAATACCTACAGTTTCACATATCTCCTTTTGCGTACGCCAAATAAACGGCTCAGAACTGCTTTTTTCTGCCGTAATATATTTGACCATATCTTCTTCCCATTCATCATAATGACTACGCTGACGATCCTCACGTGCCTTTTTATGCTTGTACCAAACTTTATTGCCGAAATACAATGGAATATTCTCGGCTCCCTGTACATATAATGCAAGCAACTGCTCAACGTATTCCTTCTTTGCTCCTTTATAACGACCAGAATATGCCGAAGAGATAATTGCCTTCATATCTTGAGCAGATAATGGATATCGTAAATTAGTATTATATTGATCTAGTAAATCGAATGTAAGAGAATTCTCTTGTCCATCTTGAAAACATACTAAAGCTAGCGTAAACAATACATTATTTCGCCCAATTTGTCCTTTTTCTCCTTTTACGTCTGTTGCGTGAATCAATTTATTAAACCACTCAGAATGAATTAAAGATGTTACGTGCATTTTTTTCGGCACTATATATAAAGAACGTCCCAGATCATCATCTTTCTGTTGTGACCACTTAATAAGTGTCCCTGGATGATAAATGGCTGTTTCATCAAACCATTCGATATTATGGCTATTTGGCATACGGAAAAAGCCAAAATCATTACAATACATATCTGCATCGACCGACTGCAAACTACGTTTAATATTATCCGAAATACGTTTGGCTACTTTAATGCTACGAAACTCTTTCTTGTTTGAAATAAAAATAGGTGTCTCAAGTGCAAAAAATACATGGTAGCCTCGATCTGATGACAAAATAAGTGTTGGTTGACCTATGCTTTGATCTAAACATGCAAGTAAAATATCCTGTACGCTATGCTTTTTGGTATCAATGTCGACCACAAAGGTATTAATCTGCTGTAGATTTTCTTCTACAAAACCTTTAATTAAACGTCGGTCTTGATCGGCATATTGATAGCGTCGATAAACGTTTGGTGTGAAATGTGTAATTTTATTAGCTTGCTCAATTAACGTTTCGTTCGACGTAATGATATACCCCTTCACGCCTCCAGAAGTAAAATGACTTTTATCACGCACAGCAAATACAGCACCCTTTTTATGGAGCATATCTGCTTTTGTAGCTTCTACTCGCATTGGCAAAGCTGCTTTTGAATGCTTCGTTTTATATTTGGTTAAACCCTCTTGCATCAATATATTGATTACACGTGTTAACTTTTCATCCGTTTTATGCTCCTGAAGCGCAAAAATAGCCATCAGAATCCACCTCCATAATTTCGGTGAACGCCAATGGCTATAACAAATATGTATATTTCGTATACTAAAAAAGAGTACACAAAGAATATTTTCAATCATCTATATTGAAAATAAGAACCGGTTTTGTTATAATAAGTACATTAACATTTAGTAAAATACATAATCAAAGTGTTGGTAGCACGATGATTATAAAATGTACCATTGAGGTTCACCTATTAAGTTTTTATTGTTTAGGCAAGGCTGAGCTTCACCTATTAAATTTTTATTGTTTAGGCAAGACTGAGGTTCACCTATTAAGTTTTTATTGTTTAGGCAAGATTGTGTAAAGTCATTCCAGTCCCGCAAAAGACTTAAGGAATGGCTTTTTTATTTTGCCTAAAACTATCTAATTACCATGAAACCATAAAATAATAGTGTTGTAAACTGCTAGAAATCATTATTAAACCTACTTTTCTCCACACTTTTCTACTTTTCCACTTTTGTTGGGAAGTTCATGTTTCTCGCAAAAGTGGAAATTTCTACTTTTCTACCTTTGCGAAGTAGAAATTAATAATAGTCTGTTTTTTTATTATTAAAAAACCCTTGCTAACCAAGTAATAGCAAGGGTTTTCATCATTTTCTCAAATATCATATTTTCTCGCAAAAGTAGAAATTTCTACTTTTGTTAAGTAGAATAAACTTCTCGCAAAAGTAGAAATTTCTACTTTTCTACTTTTGCGAGAAGTTTATGAAATATTACATTTGTGTTACATTTTATTTTTCATCAAAATAATACGCCATTTTACTTTTCTAGTGGAAAAATCAACTTAATCCGTTCCATAGATTTATTAATAAAGAAAACGACAAATCCATACCTTATCAGTAGCAAGTTTTGTAATTTCCAACATATTAAAGTAGCAAACTGTTTTTTTATTGAATGCATTCATGTTTTTATCATGATGCTAGATCTTTCATTTAAATGCAGTTCAATCTTCAATGATATAAAGATCCCTTCCACTAAAATCCCCCTTATTTTCTTATGGCATAAGTCTAATTCAAAATCAGAATATTTTACAGATTTTTCTTTCTATTTAGGTGTATTTATGTTCTTTTAAACGAAATAAAGGAATTAGAATCTATAAAAACAAGATCTACTGTATCTTTGAAAAATACGATATGATAAAATATACAAAAGTAGAAATTTGCAAAGTAGATTTTAGCAAAGTAGATTATTGTTATTTACTCTATATAAAACTAGTAAAATAAAAGGGGATGTAGGGATGGCTCAAACAATTGTAGTAGGAAACTTTAAAGGTGGAGTAGGAAAAACTAAGGTTTCAGTTATGGTTAGTTGGGAACTTGCTTACGAACGTAATAAAAAAGTTCTTTTAGTAGATATGGACCCACAAGGAAACGCAAGTACACTGATTGCACGTTCAACAGGTGTGCCAGAGATTAATACAAGTATTTTTGATGGCTTTAAAAATGGTTCTTTAAAGGAATGTATTGTCGAAGTGACAGATAATCTGCACATGATTCCTGCACAAGTATCGTTTAAGAACTTGCCCAAATTTTTATATCAAAACGTCAAAGAAGAAATCGATCAAGTTTCCTATTTAAAGAAGCTACTTGATCCTATTCGGGATGACTATGATTATATTTTCATTGATGTACCACCAACAATAAGCGACTTCTCAGATAATGCGATGATGGCGTCTGATTATGTATTAATCATTCTTCAAGCGCAAGAGCTGTCACTCGAAGGTGCCGAGACATACGTAAAATACCTTCAATTCATGGCTGATAACTATGATGCTAATATTCAAGTAGTCGGTGTTCTACCTGTTCTACTTCGTCCTGGTGGGCGCGTGGACATGTCTACTATTGAACGTGCGACGGAAATATTCGGTGAGGACAACGTAATGAAGAGTGTTATCAAACACTTAGAACGACTAAAGGCTTGGGATATAACAGGTATCACGAATAATGACCAACATGACAAAAAGGCACACCGTGTATTCTTAGATGTAGTCGATGAAATGGTTGAAAAACTTGACCACTTCGAGGAGGCTGGAAAATATGAATAACCAAAAAGGTGGATTAATCCAAAAAAAGAAAAAGCCTTTGATGCAGCCCCCTGCCCCAGTCAAGAAAATACAAGAAATGGATTTCGGCTATTCTGAAGTAGTAAATACAGAAGTTGCACCTACTCAAGAACTAGTGAAGGAAATAACAAGAGTAGAACCTGCTCAGTCACGTAAAAAGCTTGGTGTCGGCAAAATGAACAGCACAAAAAGCATTAAAGTACCTACCGTCATACATAGTGAAATTTTTTTACTAGGCTCTTTCATGGATGAAAATAAAACCTATACCATTTTACAAACGTTAATTGATAGTTACGTAAAAAATGAGCTAACAGATCGTCAGCAACGTCAGTTTGATTTCATGGTTGAGGCGTTTCATGAAGAAAAGTAACAAAATAACACCTAACAAAAGTAGAGATTTCTACTTTTGTTAGGTGTTATTTAGAATTCCATTTTGTTTTGAAGAACAATTTGTCGTGAGTGAAATTAGTGGGTCGTCGCAAGATATTTTAAAAAGTAATTAGGTTCACGTCACAGTTAATGATGTTGTAGCATTTGAAAAAGACAAACGGATAACCAAAAAAGATGAACCTTTACAAGGTAGAGCAAAACTCAAAAACGCTGGTTAGTGTTTGGGAGGATTAGTTACTAAGAGTAAATTATCCTTATTGGAATATTTTAATTAAGCGTCCTCTAGCTGAGATTCAGGTCAACTAGTAGGGGATTTGTATACTTCGTTTATTCTCCTATTTCCTTGTGCTAATTCTCCTATTTGTTTAGGAGACATACTCAGCACCTTATAGAGTGCACATCACATCTTCGCGGGGGTTATGTAGCCTTGGGGATGATATTAAGATCGACCGCCAAGCCTCTTTCTCTAGGAATCACGGGAACAAGTGCAAGCACTTTCTCGATCAGAAAAGTTCTCTTCGAATTCCTTTTAAAACAATAAGCCTGGAATACATCACCTTGAATTTTAATGATTTGCACTCTTCTCTTACTCATTTCACCAATTCTTGAAAGATACATTAACTCGACAATCCAACCACGATTTAAATAACTCTCTAACTCGATGCGCACATTTGTTCCCTCCCATATATCTATTATATGCGAACGTATGTTTTTTCTGTATAAAATATACACGTTTAATGTAAATTATCCCAGTTTGAGAGTAATCTTTTGTACGAAATTATGGAGAAAGAACAGCGATACACTTGCCATGAAGAATCGGATCATAGACCAAGAATAAGCAAAATACGTACATCTAAGACCTCTAAAAAGGAAGGAACGCAAATGCAGCGTTCCTTTTTTATTTGCATTTTTTCGATTTCTTTCGCCATACGGAAACGCCAAAATCTTGCGTTTCCTTCAACATGTGCGTTCAACTATAGCAATCAGCGCGGCAGATTCTGCCTACCACACTGCTATCTAAGTTTCACCTAAAAACGCAAGGACCGTTAAATTTTTTTTGCTTAACGGCTACACCTACAAATAAATTTTAAGCTATTGCTACGCAATTCCTTGTCATTTTTATTGCTGCACATGTTTACATGGCATAGCCAAGAAAACGGAAAAAATTCAGCCTTCCGACTTCGATTACGGCTCACAAAATCAAAAAACATAGGAGGAAATAAAAATGACAAAATTCAATCCAATCTTTGAAATCGTAAGCATCAAACAAGTTGTTCGTGAAAATCATGAGGCTACAGAAGTGTATAAGGTTCGTAGTCCAAAGGATTGCGGAATGTTAGCAGTAGATTTAATCGGTAGCGAAGATAGAGAGGTTTTACTTGTTTTATGTTTAAACACTAAAAATGATGTTGTAGCCATCCATCGTTGTCATGTAGGTTCACTAAATTCAAGCATCGTACATCCAAGGGAAGTATTTAAATCAGCTATTCTCAACAATGCCGCAAGTATAATAATTTCACATAATCATCCTTCGTTTAATTGTTCACCAAGTAGCGAAGATATTGAAGTCACAAAACGTATACAAGAAGCCGGTCTTATATTAGGCATTGAGCTACTTGACCATCTGATTGTGACTCCAGGTTCATACTTAAGCCTGAAAGAAAAAGGATATATGAATTAACAAGAACAAGAGGGCTTCGCCCCTCTTGTTCTTGTTAATTTCAAAAATCCCGGGCGATTTAGCCTTGTTAGCAAGGTTAAATCGCATAATTCAAAAATAAAAAAGTTGGACAATAAAATCAAAAGAATATCTAGAGTATTTCTATCAGTGGTCACTAGTAGTGCAATGAACAAGCAAAAATAAGGATAGGACAAGTAAATTGAAGCAACTTAAATGACATATTTAGTACAATCAACGCACGATTCTTCCTCTAAATAGCGTCCACAAGTGGTCCACTATTTAGCAGACGGATAACTTTTTAAATGAGTTATGAAAGAGAAATTTCCTTTTACCTTTTAAAAATTACGTCAATAAATTTACATCTACAATTTCATCAAAATTTAGCTGAAATGAATGCATTTTATCTTCGGTTTTAATGGTTTTCCGGTTCAAGTCAATAATAGTTGAGTCCAACCAAATAGATTGATGTTCTTTCGGTAAAATAACAGGCATACAGTCATGAATATCTTTCATCAGGTCATTTGGTTCTGTCGTCAGAAACGTGCATGTATGAATGGCTTCCCCGGTTGGCGATTGCCATGTATCCCATAATCCAGCTACAGCAAATAACGAATCGTCCTTCATTTTAACTCGCATTGACGTTTTCTTCTTTTCAACTCGTTTCCATTCAAAAAACGAATCCATTGGAATCAGGCAGCGTCTTTGAGAAAAGGATTTTTTGAAACTAGGCTTTTCATGGATTGTCTCCGATCGTGCATTGATTAACTTTGAAGCTGTTTTATCATCCTTTTCCCAAGAAGGAATTAACCCCCATTTTAGATTACCCATTCGATTCATACGGCCATCATTAATAATTGCCACTACCTTTTGCGTAGGAGCAATATTAAAGCTCTCCGTATAGTAATGCTCATCAAATGCTTTTTGAATATCAAATTGATCTATTATTTCTTCGTACGTAGCAAACAAGGTAAAACGTCCACACACAGTCCACCCCTTTATTTCGTTTAAATATATGATGAAGTTGAATATTTAACTATTCAATTACACTATAAGGAGACACACATCCACAAATAGTGAGTTGCAGTCAAGTACTAAATCGATTTATTATTTGAACAACCATCACTTATGACAATATTGTGAAAATTCTTTTTTGATGCATAATTCGACACTTTATACGTTTTCAATAGGATACAATTGAAAAGTTGTTTTATTATTTAAACTAAAGGATCACCGATGAATAAAGCTAAAGAAATTTGATGGAGGAATTATTATGAAAAATGGTTTGTTAGAAAATACATTAAAACATGAAATTGAAATGAAAAGAAAATTTATGTATGAAAAAGCTATAGATTTAGGGTTCACACATCCACAAGTAGTATCTTGCAGTCAAGAATTAGATAAGTTACTTAATAAGTATCTTGCGTGATTAAACAACTTAATTAAACGGAGGAATGTTTATTAATATAGCTAAAATTAAGTACCCTAGCATTCCATAAATCCAGTCAGATTGAATATAAAATTCGATTTGATTGGTTTTATTTTTTTGAATTCTAGAGCTTCTACCCCTAATAATTCGATTCGCTTTCCTCCACACAGTAATACAGCCAATAAAATTGTCTTTCTTTAAATATTCTTATAGGAAAAAAGAAAACATACACAATGTAAAAGAGCCTCTTTGACGTAAAGCACTGACCTAAACAAATGAGACAAATAAAAGCACCTTTCCCAATAATCATAAAGGGGAAACAGTGTTTTGAAATGTGACTACTGATTGAATTATGTCAAAAAGGTTTGAAAAGCAGTGCTTATATTTTTATACAGTAGACCCGCCATATAGGAGCTTATAAGATAATAGATGTGGGATTTATTACTATTAGTAATAACTACATATAGTTTTGTATAGGTAAATATTATGTATCTCTTTCATTTCTATTGTCGCTGTTTGTTGCTGTTGTACTTGGAGTTCTTCCCTTTTATCAGTGGTCCACTTGTGGTTACTGTGATGTGTGCGTCCCCTTCTTCTTATCTCCTTCACTCTAAAGACGTGTAAGGCGTTATGTAAGAGGCTGTACAGTGTTTTTTAGAACGGCTGTACTTTGCTTTGTCTTTGCATTTCAACTAGATGTGAACCTTGTTCATACAGTTCTTCTAATGTGATTCCTCTTTTTTTAGCAGTACGTTTAATTAAATTAATTTCTGATTGCATAGCATTGGATAGAATACCTTGATCTATCTTTTCATTTATAAAATAATAAAACCCTGCTACCATTTCTGTTTCCATTTTATCATAAAGAGAATCATCCATTTATCGCACTCCTTTTTAATCCACACTAAACATATTGGATTAAATATATTATACCCCTCTTTTAAGGAAATGTCCCTAAAAAATAGTGTTTGTAAGAATTAGTAGCTATTCCTTTTCCTTGATGAAAAGAAAGAATAGACATGGGACTTATCCAATGCTGTACATATTTCCCTCATAAAGCGCAGATGCCACCTACAATAGTGTTAAAAGATAATACTTGATAAAATCCATCATTACAATTATTCACTTCTCGTAATTACTCTTTCAAAGGTTTTATTTGCTAGATTTGTATCGTAATCTTTATATTTCTCCAATAAAGGCATAAAAGCTTTAACTCGAATTTGAACCTCCCACGACTAAAGTCACGAGTGTGCGGCCACAAGTTAATCAATAAATTTTGGGCTGTAATACCGGTGATTGTAAACAGATAGCATTTGATGTGTAAAGAGGTATATGTTTTCATATTTACTTAATGGTCTACTCCACCCATTCCCAATTCCCCTTATAGTGCTTTTTCAATCACATCTGTTTTATTCGTTTCTACTCCATGCTTTTTAACTTCTCAACCATTTTGTCTAAAAGAGCTGCATGAACTTCATCCAGTCTGATGTTCATTTGTTTTGCCATTTCCATCTACCCCTATCTATTTGCTTTGTTACTCTCACCATATCATGTGTATATACACTTGCATATACACTAAGTAAACATATAAATAAAAAAAGAGTTGCAAAAGCTACCTAAATTGTACAAACAATAAAATTTATTAATTATTGACTTAATCCTTAATATATCAGCATAAAATACTTCAGCAAGTCACCATGATTTAAAAAGAAAAGGCTATGTTAAAGGTAAAGGTAAAGGTTGTTTTAAAATGCACATAAAAAATGAGCTAGGATATGTTCTCCAAGCTCATTTTATTTTGATGCCCTTTTTTGCTAAAGCACCCGTTAGTTGAATAAGAACAGAGACGCTTCTTAAACAATCGCGTCCGATTGCTTAAGCCTATTTTTTATCAGATTTATTTTGTAAATAAAGTTTATTCGATTTATAACCAAATAATAAATATAAAATTATTGTAAGGGGAATAAATGACCAAGCGAAACCTCGCATTAGTGCCAATGGTGTTTCAAATAGAAAGGAAAACCAGAATGATGTTCCTGTTTTATCCCATAAACCAGGTGTAAAATAGAGTTCTTTTGGATTAATAAACGCCTTAAAATCAATGATATCGGTCAAATAAAACACTACTAATAATGGTAAAAAACTCATAGCCAACTCAAAACTCATATTCGCATACCTTTTATACCTGGCAGCTTTTGAATTATTGTCAGAAAAAATATCATCTCCATCGGTATCACCAGTTTTTTTAAAGTACTGCATTCCCGAGCTTTTGGAGCCAGCGAGATGCTTCCAGCCACTATCCTCAAACATAGTACAATAGTCGATGAAATCCTCTTTTCTCCTAAATTTTCTAAAGTCGATTTTTATAGTTGCCGTTTCAGACCTCTCACGTTTAAATTGATAACCCAAGGAAGTATTTTGCAAATGGTAACCGTTATTTGCCATTTGCTCTAGCCATTTTTCTTCCTTTTCAAAGTCGATAAAGAATTTAAACTTATGCATCTTCAACCCCTCCATTTCCCAATGCTGTAGGCGGTAGCAATTTGTCAGTAATATAGGTGATATGCTTCATTCGTTCACAGTCTAGTCGCAGCATTTCTATGCCCTTTTCTGTGATGACATATGTTTTTCTACGTTTATCCGTACTCTTTACTGCTTTTATTAATTGCTGTTTAAGTAAATTTTCAATTGCTCCATACATCGTACCCGCAGCAATCTTCACTGTTTGATTACTTAATTGCTCGACTTTTTGCATCATAATATAACCGTGAGCAGGCTCAAGTAAGGATAATAAAGTATAATATGTTGTTTCCGTCAACGGTAAATGCTTATTTAAGTCCATGTCATTTAACACTCCAATACTCAGTTAAACTATACATTAACACTGTATAGTTTGATTGTATACAGTTTGACTGTATAAATCAATAAAAAGAGCCCATTTCAAATATACAAAAGAAATGGTTCTTATAGTCATCTGCCCAATTAATCTGCCCCCATTTCTTGTGCTAAACTGCCCCGTGAGTTCAATAAGAAAAAAAGGCTTTACTCCTTTTTGAAGTAAAGCACCCGTTACTTTAAGTACATTCGAAACCGACAGTTATCCATGAAACCACCAACCAACAAGAGATATAGCCCCTACTCCCCAAGCAGTGGTACCACATATCCACCAAATTACAGATTTAGCTTTTGATAAATTTTCCTTGTCTTCCATATTCGCTTTTATAAAAGCGACCTTACTTTCCATACCTTTTTTCATAGAAACGAGAACAACTAATCCGATTAGCATGAAACCAGTAGTTATCCAGAGTAATAAGTCCACCTTCTATACCTCCTTTTTTTATGAATTACTTTCCTTTCAATCTTCTTTATTCATTTAACCTGCTGCTTTACTTTAATACGTTTGAAACAAATAGATGTTCCAATTTTATATAAATTTTCCATTTATAATAAGTAAAAATCTATATGGCTTATTGAACTAAACTGCTACGTTGGTTTAAGTGTAACATTTCACATTGTATCGCCGAAATCAATCTTGATGTTTTGGACGTAAAAATAGACCATCATAATGATGGTCTTGTTTAGCTAAAGCACGACGTTAGTTCAATAAACATGTTTTAACTTTGTTCAACAATTGGGCAATTTAATGGAGAAAGAATATCTCAAGCAAAGTTGTATGTATGTTAATGATAGTATTTAGTTAAAAAAGATTGTACTTATACTAAAGTGCAATATCTTCTATTAACTAAAAATACCATTAGGGTAATGCATTGAAGAAGTTATATTCCCCAGTGCATCCCTTATTCTATTGCGATAGTAAGCTAGGCTTCAGAGCCGTCAACTGTTTTGTTGAATTTCTTTCTCATAAAGGGCTTTTTAAAACTGATTTCGGCAGCTAAGACACCTATTAAAATTAGGATTGCCCCTACATATCCTTTTACTGGGAGTGTTTCACCTACGAAAATAAAAGCAAATAATGCCGCGAAAACTGGTTCTAATGAAAATATAAGACCGGTGTGCGTTGGAGTGGTATGTTTTTGTGCTACAGCTTGGCCGATAAATCCAATAGCACTGCATAGGACACTTAATGCCATGATTGAAACCCATGATTCAGTCGTGCTAGGAAGATGTGGCTTTTCAAAAAATAAGGAAAATAGCAGTCCCCATGCTCCTGCAACCCCCAGTTGTATAATTCCAAGTGTGATCGAATCAACATTTTTCGTCAACTTAGCTGTAACGATGATCTGTATCGCATAAAACAATGCACCCAAAATGATTAGGTAGTCTCCGGAATTTATCTTTAATTCGTTATTAAATGTTAAAAGAGCAATCCCTATAATAGCAATACCCACGCCAATTACGACTCTTTTTTCGGGTTTTGTTTTGAAAAATATCGCTAATAACAACGGGACAAATACAACTGAGAGACTAAATAAAAATCCCGCATTAGAAATAGACGTGAACTTTAATCCAATAGTGACAACAGAAATTAATGAAAATAAGATGGATCCTAATATAAATCCATAAAAAAACGTTTTAAAATTAATACGAATTAAACGCTTGTAAAATACAGCCCCGGCTAAAATAAAGGCTATGCCAAAACGTAATGCTATTAAGTTAAACACTTGTAGAGAATCGAGACCCATCTTCATAAACAAATAGGATGTACCCCATAATATAGTAACAATCAACATCATGAAATCTGCTTTTAATTGAGTGTCAAATCTTCTCTCATTTCCTATCCCAAGCAGTTTATTCTGATTCATTTTCTGGTCACCTACCTTATCCCGAATTGATTATTAATTAGTATAATTGTAAGATGAAGATTAGAAAAATGAATGTTTTTAAATGCTTGCATGAAATAAATTAATGTAAATGGAGTGGTAAAACTGTCTCTTGCTAAGTTTGAAATATTTAGTGCCGTTGTAGAATTAGGGAGCCTCACTAAAGCGGGTGAAACACTTGGTTTAACTCAATCCGCTGTAAGTCATGCCATTGCCAGCCTTGAATCAGAATGTGGATTTTCTATACTCAATCGAGGACGTTCGGGTATCCAATTGACCAGTAACGGAGAACGAATCTTAAAGTACATACGAGAAATTCTAAAGTGGAATGAAGAAATGGTTCAAGAAATAGCTAATATCAATGGCCTGGAAGTCGGTACAGTAAGGATTGGAACGATCTCGAGTGTGTCGATTCACTGGCTACCAGAAATCATGAAAAAGTTTAATGAAAATTACCCTGCTATCGAAATCAAACTGATGGAAGGGGATTATGATGATGTCGAGCATTGGATATCAACAGGTTTGGTTGATTTTGGCTTTGTGTCACTTCCCACTTTGCAACACTTTGAAGCGATGACATTAAAAAAAGATAGAATGCTCTGTGTCCTTTCAGATGCACACCCACTTGCCGAGCAAAAGGAGATTAGTTTTGAAATGATTAACGAGGAGCCTCTCATTAAGTCGAAAAAAGGGAGCGATAACGATTTAATACGAATTTTAAAAGAAAACAATATCACACCTAATATAAAATTTGAACTTGCAGATGATCAAGCAATTATTTCAATGGTTGAAAATGGTATGGGAATTAGTATCCTTCCTGAAATGGTTTTACATCGGGTTCCAAACAACGTTCGAATTCTTAAGTTAGAGGGAGAAAATTATCGTACACTTGGTATTGCTACTACTTCTTTTAAATCCCTTGCTCCGGCTACGAAAAAGTTCATTGATTATCTAAAATCATGGTTAAGTGTTAAGTGAACCTACACGCTTCCATACAATTTGAATTACTAGTTTTGCAAACGAATAGTTTTAGTAAATTACAAAGAAACCATGTTGACGAAGGAAATCATGAAAGTAATGATGAATGGTACAAGAAAAGAGGTACTTATAATTAGTAACCAACTGAATTGGATTCTTATTACCATTTCTGATTCTAACATTAATGTACATCTGATTCTGGATGAAGATGATATTTGGAATAATGAATAATATCGCATTCATAATGGCCAAAAAAGAGAATGTGCTTCAACTAACGGGTAGCTTTAGTTAAACAAGTCGCTGCCTGTGAGGGTAGCTTTTTCTTATTGAACTAACTAGCAGTTTAGTTCAATAAGCAGTTAATCGATTTTTGTTAATTCAAATGGAAAATTAACTAATAATTGAAACTTCTATACGTTTCGAACGTATGAAAGTAAAGGGCAGGTTAGTTGAAGAAGAATATTTGGTTATGAGGAGGGAAAAGTGTGAAAGAGTATCAATTTAAAAAAATAGATTATTCTGGAATAAAAGGTTTAAAAAGCAAACCAAAAGAAGACTATCAAGAAATAATTCATAATTACGCTAAAGAAGGATGGGAACTTGTACAAATATTTACACCCGGAACATCAACTTACGGAAGTGCTTCTTATATGGAAATTATATTCTCAAGAAATAAGGAGTAATATTTCCACATAGTATTGAGAAGTAGTTATTTAATTAGGCAACTATGAATTTAATAAAAGAAATAAGTTCTTATTCAACTAACGAGGTGCTTGTGCGGCCGAGCCTAGGTCGTATCATATAGCGGGTGGGATTCCCGTCGAGAAAGAACTAGCCATTCACTCGTAGCGAGTCTTGGAGGGCTAATG
>NZ_QKZI01000013.1 GCF_003254155.1 Psychrobacillus insolitus
CATTTTTCCCTAGGTATTAAATACCCTTTTTATTTAGTCCATAAGTACTCATAAATATCGAATTCAAGGTATTCAAATAGTCAAACTATAAGTTAGACGTATAAGTTAAAAAGAGCTAAGAAGACTTATCCTCTTAGCTCTTTTAATAATTGTTCTCTTTCCCTTTTCATTTCCTCACTCAGCTCTTCCATTCTTTGGCTCTTGTTATCACGAAATTCTTTATGTTCTTCGAACCATTCAGGGACCATTTCTTCCTTCATATGCCCCTGTGATGCTTGTTGTTCTCTTATCCATTTCTGTTTATCTTCTACCGCTTTTGTTAACCTGGCTGATATATTTTTAATCTTTCCTTTAGTCTTTTCCAATGAATATTGAAGTGCACTAGCATATTGATAATCGGTTAATATTCCGGCATGCGCTTTAAAATGACGCTCGATATCTTTTACCTTAATCATGTCATCCATCAATCGCTCTTGATTTTCCATCATTACCTCTTTGAGCGAAGTAGGAATATCTAGTTTGGAAATATCCTGATGGATGGATACTACTTCAGTATTGTTAAAGTCAGTATCACTAAAGTCAGTATCATTAGTGTTAAAATTTTTAACTTCTGTTGGGGCTCTAAGGTTGAGGTCGAATTCTGTTCTAATTTAAATGATTTAAGATCTTCTATATCCGCTACAGGTTTCAATAAAAACAACCGATTATGTTTAGATAAGCCCATTCTTTTTTCCAGCAATAAATCACATTTTTGTAGTTCTTTTTTAATCTTAATGACCGTTGGTTTACTGCAATTTAAAATCTCACCCAATTGCTAGTTCCCAAACAAGAAAAAGATGCTGCCTTCTTCATCAAACCAATCATTTTTAATCGAAAGCTCTAAACGATCTTGTAATAATACGTATGCAATTTTAGCGTCATTGCTCATTTTTTTGTATACATCATTGCTAAAAAAGACTTTCGAAAGACGCTAAAATCTCTCTGCCACTTGATCTGCAATATTAAATGTATTCGTCAAAATGATTCTCCCCCCTTAAATTTATCCTAAAAATACAAAGGATAGCTATGTTACCTCTCCTGATAAGCAAGCTGTTATTAAGTATCCATGTTCACAAGCCCCTCAACCCGTGCTATACTGAACATAAATTCAATTCATTCTTTTCTTAACATATATTGGAATTTTGCCTATACATTTTAGATGCAAAATTCGCTTTAAATTATAGTAAAACCGAATATTTTAACTTATACGATAAAATTTAATTGCATTATACCATATTCACGTTCAAAAAGAATATATTCCAGAAAGGACTTTCCAACTATGACATCCAATCTAGAATTAGATATTTATCAAAAAATCGGAAAAGCCCTAAAAGATATACGTCTGGAAAAGAAATTAACTCTCCAACAAATCGAAAAGATGAGTGATCAATATGCAACCAGGATCTCAAAAGCAGAAAATGGAAAAGTAAACCTCTCCCTTGGTTGGATAATTCATTACTGTAACGTTCTCGATATCAATCCAGCTGAAGTATTTACTAGGGCTTTTGCAGATGACTTTAAATCCAAACAACTAGATCTGTTGTTTGATAAATTTGAAACATATAAATCCTCGCAAATACTTAAAGAGTAGTATCCATCAATGTAATGATGGATACTTTTTTAATTCAAAAAATGATCGATTGATGGATGCGAACATAATTATTACGAAAACAAATAAGGAACACGTATACAGATATGTAATGGCAGACTGGACAATTAAGAAGAATTCAATATAAATAGGTCATAGACCCTTGGTATAACAGTATTTTTCACCTTTTCTATTGTTTCTTGTAACAATTGTAGAGCAATAATATTATCTTTTTCCTCTGCCATCAGTTTTACAGAAGCATAATACGTTGCACGTTTCGTTTGATTATAATCAAGTGCACACTGAAGAAGCACAGAAACTGAAGTTAACCCAGTTTGTGCCCTGCAGCCTTTTCCGTGTGTTTTCATCATTATTTTTGTAGATTTCTTTACTACTTCATTAAAAGTGCTTCGTGAAATACCGATTTGTTCGCATAATTGGTTTTGTGTCGACCAAAAAACTGGAGTCGAACTACTTGTTTGTTCGTTGATAAAAGCTAAAATATCTGTTTCCCATTCATCATAATGACTACGTTTACGATCTTTTCTAGCTTTTTTGAACTTGTACCAGCCATTACTCGAACGGATGCTAACCTCTTTTCCACTCCCCCACTCTTCTAAGAGTTGTTGAATGTAAGTGGAATGAGGACCTTTAAATCGTCCTTTATAAGCGCTAACTATTATTTTCCTAACCTCAGAATGTTTAAGTGGTGCATAAAGCGACGAATTAACTTCATCTAGCAAGTTAAACGTTTCTCCTTCATCTTTTCCTGCACTGTAACAAGCAAGTGCTAACGTAAATAAAAGATTATCCCTTCCTATTTGTCCAGCTTGTCCTTTGACATGTCTTGCAGCCAGTAATTGCTGGAACCATTCTTCTTGCGTAACATCATGAATAGCTTTATGTTCATGAACCACAAACAAACTTCGCCCATGATCATCGTCTTGTCGTCTGGACCATTCGATTAAACTTCCAAAATCAAATGTCATTTCTTTTGAAAACCAACGAATATTTTCTATTTTAGGTATTCTAAAAAAGCCAAAGTCGTTGCAAGAAACATCTACGCCATGCAAAACTTTCGCTAAACTTTTTTTTATGTTCTCAGATATACGTTTGGCCACTTTTAATCCACGGAATTCATTTTTGTTCGAAATGAATAAGGGTTTGTCCAATACAAAATAAACTTGAAAACCTTTCGGTGTTTCCAAGATGAGTGTAGGAGCTCCGATACTTTGATCCAGCGCTGCAGTCAAAATTTCTGTAGAAGCCTGTTCTTTTGAATCAATATCAACAACAAATGTATTAATTTGTTGTAAATTCGTTTCCACATGCCCTTTTATGTATTTTTTATGCGCATTTGTATATGTGCCATAGTTAAAAACATTAGGTGTCCAATGAGAAAGTGTATCGCAGTCTTCTATCACGGATTCCTTTGACGATATAATATAACCTTTAACTCCTGGAGAAGAATGTAAATCTTCTTTCGAACGTGTCACAAAGACAATCCCTTTTTTACTTCGTACATTTGTCTTGTCTTCATTTAATCGGTTTGGTAAGGATGCGCGTGAACCGATTTTTTTATATTTCATTAATCCTTCGTGCAAAATTAAATCAAACAATAAACTTAAATCTTTCACTACGCATCTCCTTACTTTTTAATGAATTTCGAGTATTTATTAGAATCTCTCGAACTATTAACAATAGTATAGAAGATAAAAAAGCCTTATACAATAAGGGTTTAATCGTTTTTCGAAAGTCGTCTACATGTATACGAATATACATGTAGATTTGTATACATGTAGACAAATCTACATGTATACGAATATACATGTATACAAATCTACATGTAGATTTGTATACTAATCTACAAATCTACATGTATACGAGTATATTTGTATACAGATTGATATAACATTTTTTTAGCGAAAATTGCTGATATATAGCCATTTGTTTGTCTTTCACGTTCTAATTATCAACAAAGTTCTCGGGCAAATATACTTGGTTTTTATAGTTTTCCTCATCCGTATACATGTAGATTCGTATACATGTATACGGATATACATGTATACGAATCTACATGTATACGAATCTACATGTATACGAATCTACATGTATACATGTAGATTCGTATACAGCTTTCAAAAAAGGATGAGTTAGCCTCTGCTATCCCATCCTTTGGTGTTTTATTTCATTTTTTTCTTATAAAGTCCCAAAATAATCTCAAATTGCTTTCTTTCGTCTTTAGTTAATATATTCGTAAGATAGTCATTAATCAATAGATCAGTAACCTCATCTACATTTGGTGCAATACCTAATGTAACCAAAGCGTTTAGTTTACTTTTCGTCGTCATATTTACTCGAACAGTTGTTGATTTTTCAGCAACCAAATTACTAACAGTTGCTGTCTTAGGGGCCGGTGTAGTTACAGTTTCTGGTACATTCTCTTTAACAGTTTCGAGTTCTTTAATATTAAATGTATTTTTTGGAACGACCGTTTGGCTTCTTTGTATTTTTCCAGGCTGTTTTCTTCTAAGTAAATCAGACATCTACAACCTCTCCATTCTCATTCGGTGTGTGGGCTCCATTGACAGCTATGTCCAGGCGTTCAATAAACTCAGTAGCCACCTTGGTATAACTTCGAATGACATTTTTATCATGCATATCATTTTCCGTGATTCCAGTCATGTCAAAACGTTTTAATCTCTCCATTTGCTTAATAACATTCTTAAATATATTATAATCTCCAAAGATTTCTTTCGCTGTATCTAATGTTTGAATATCAACCGCAGCCCCATTTTTCCATAATACAGGGAGTATACCTAAAATATCTAAGTCTGCATCATAATCATCAATTAATGTCTGTAGATAAGTAGTAAATCCTTCAGCACCTTGTAAACTTCTTTCTTGTGTTTGTAATACCACAACTACAAAATCTGAAGCATATAAGGCAGAATCGGTAATAATGGATATGGTAGGAGGAACATCAATAAAAATGAAATCATAGTCATCTTTTAATGGTTCCAATAATGTTGAAAAGAACTGTACACGGTCAATTTCTTGAGGGAATTTCTTTTCCAGTAGCTTTGGATATTGTGCAAAGTCACTAAAACTAGGAAGTAAATATAAATTTTCTTTTATCTTGGTTACAATCGAAGTTAAATCCTCATCTTGAATAGCCGACATTAACGTTTTTTCATACGTTACAATATCATCCTCTATTGTTGCCTTTGTTCTTAAAAATAAACTCGTAGCATTGGCTTGAGGGTCTTGATCACTTAATAATACTTTATATCCGAGGTTTGCCAGACAATAGGCAATCATCGTACTATTAGTAGTTTTACCGGTACCACCTTTAAAATTTCCAAATGTAACAACTTGACATGAAGAGTGTCTCATAAAGCTTCCTCCTTAAATTGGCAAATTATGTTTTATACTTTTGTATACTTGTAGACATATAGAAGTAACTGATAATTAAAAGGTAACACTAGCAATATAAAATTGCAATGATATACTTCGATATTTATTGAATTTACTAGCCTTTTGAATGTTTTCGCAATATGTATACATGTATATGAATATACATACTCATTAAACATTGTGTACTAAGCAACGAGTCTTATAATTTACCCTAGACATAGCAACAATCAGTAGAACACATGAATAAACCCCTAATCCAAAGAAAGAACGCTAAAATCAGCGTTCTATTAATTAGTATATTTTTTCGATTTCTCTCGCCATACGGAAACGCCAAAGGCGGGCGTTTCCATCTATAAATGGATGAATCTTTACAAACTCTGCATGAACTTTAGCAGCCCGTTCTACCGGGTGCAAAGTAGACCATTCATTTTCAACCGTTTCCACAAAACGTTCCATTAGTTCTGGAACCACTACATGATCCGGTGGACGATGAGAAGCACCCCCAATTAAGACATTTTCTTTTCGGTACACACCAGCATTTTCATCTTGTATACCTTTTAAAACAAGTCGGTGAATTGATTTTATGGTCCAGTCAATTAACACATGATTTAATAAGGACTTCACTGAATGCACAGGTAAAGGACGAGCTTGATCTAATTTCTTTTTCTTTACGTCAATATCTTGAAAGTTCATGGACATTCGTCCTCCTATTCATTCAGCGGACTTTATTTTTCTTCACAAACTCTGAAAATGTCTGAAAAACTTTTTCCCTTTGTTCGATGGTGAAATCCTCCATTCCAAAATACTTCTCTGCAAGAGCTCCCGTTTCAATCAAGCGTTTTGTACGAGCTTTTCTATTTTCCCAACTTAATTTCCTTCTAGTTTCATTTTCCAATCGTTGCTTCTTTTGCTGCAACTGAGTTATCTTTTCTTTTAAGTCTTTTGATTCTTCCAGTGGATCATATTTCATTCGTACTCACTTCCTCAGAAACTACACTTTCCACACCATTTACTTGCGAAGACAATTTTTGTACCCACTTGATAGCTTCTTCTTCTGACTCCACATTCCAAAGCTTTAGTACTTCACGACCAATACCAATGTGCATTTGTTCCTCAATCTTTTTTTGTCTTTCTTTTAATTTTTCAATTTGTTGCTCAATCGTTAAAATCTTTTCTAGTTTGTTTGTCATGTTTTTCACTCCTTTTTATCTTATTTGTTTATATTTTAACTTATAGGATAATAATAATCACATTATTCTATAAATTCGTGATACAATAAGTCCGAGTACTGAAAGACGAGTGCCCATTTATACACCACTAAAAGTGGTGGCATGAGTTCTGTCCAAGGACAGAAAAATAATGGTCGCCTTCGGATATTAAAAAGAAAAAGAAATAAGACAAATAAAAAAAGTAAATAGAAGGGAGGGACTTAAGATGAGTTATTACATGCTGAGAGCGGATGTTATTAGTAAAAAAACACAATCCGTAGTAGCAAGTGCCAGCTACCGAAGTGGAGAGGCACTATATTCAGAACGAGATGAGGAAGTAAAAAACTTTCGAACTCGTGGAGTGGCACCAGAAACATTTATCTTAAGTCCCGACCATGCGCCAGAGTGGTCACAAGACCGAGAAAAACTATGGAATGAAGTAGAACGAAAAGAAAAAGCCTGGAACGCTCAATTAGCTCGTGAAATTTTAATCGCTTTACCACTTGATTTAAATCACGATCAGCAAAACGAATTGGTTCAAAGGTTTGTGCAATCTACTTTTGTTAATGAAGGAATGGTTGCAGACGTAGCTATTCACCGAGATAAAGAGCACAACCCACACGCCCATATCTTACTAACTGTTCGTCCGTTCCATGAAGATGGATCGTGGGGAGAGAAGAAGAGAAGAGAGTACGAAAGAGATGCACAGGGAGAAATAAAAAGAACACAAGACGGAAAAAAGATATTTCAAACAGTATCTTCAACCGATTGGAATAACCGAGAAACACTAGTAAAATGGCGACTTGTTTATGCAGATATGATGAATGATGCCTTTCTTGAAAATAATATCAACCAACGAGTATCTGCATTATCTTTTGAAAATCAAGGACTAGAAAAAATTGCAGAAATCAGGCTGGAACGAAACGAATATCAGTTTGTGAAACGCCTAGAAACCCAAGGAAAAGAAGCTACTACTTTTTATCACCAGCTCAATCAACAAATTAGAAAAACAAATGAACAGATCGCCAAACTAAATTCCAACATTGTATCCCTTGCTGCACATCAATCTACACGTTCGGTAGAGAAATTTCTCCATGAAGAAACAAGTCTAGTGATGAACCAACTGGAACCCAAATACCAAAAGAGTATTCATTTCTTACAAGGTCGTTTAAAGCAAGAATTAACTTTCCGTAATGTACGAGATCACTTGGATGGACTATACCGTTGGAAAGAAAGAACAACAGAAGCAAATGAAGCAAAAATGACCGTTACGCATTCATTACTAGATGCAGCCAACAAAGCATATCACGGACAAAACAACGAATTTCTTCTTTCTCAAGGGTTTACAATAAAGAGTTTTTACGAACAATTTATCCCTAGATTAGAAGCATATGAAGACGGAGAAAATGACCAAGAAAAATTGACTAAAACACAAGAAATGCTAATAGAGCACTCGGAAAAAGCTTACAACGCTTACTCTCTGATAACACATCGCACCTTCAATCAAATTTTCCCAGATATAGAAGAGGAATTTAAATGGAATGACCGGGTTCTTCTAAAAAAACAAGAGATGCTAGAATTGTTACAAAAAAATCAAGGAAAACAAATACTATATCCAGAAGAGTTAGAAGAGGTGCTATCCATTGCGGAAATCGATCAACTTCTAAAAAAGGGTGATTCCATAAGTGAATCGATCCGAATTCAATCTTTAACAAGGAATAAATTGGGTATAGAGAAAGATACGCTTATTAAAAATAGAGGGGAACCCGATCCAGTGTATCAGTTATCTATCAAACTCAATACGACGGTACAGCTGTTAAACCAATCTACACAAAAAGCGGACCTAATAAACGATCAATTAGGGCAATTAATACGTACCCGATTTGCGAACGAAAAAGAATCCTTATTAACCAAAATAGAAGAGGTACCACTCCAAGTTAAATTGGATATTTTACGGCATTATAAAGTAGAAGTAAGCAAAGGGTTTGTTCCTTCATTGAAATCCTGTATTTTGTTTTCTAAAGAACAGGAAAGCAATCGAAGTACAAAGTATCAAGCATATGAGAAGAATGAAACAAGTAGCTTTTTTAACCGTTTATCAAGTGCTCAAAAGGATATTTCACATTTCGTTGGTGGACGAGCATCGATTGAGTTGTTTGATCAACTTATCCATCAATCAAGTACTTCACATGCATCTAAACAAGAAGCACAAACATCATCAAGAGTACGCAAGAAAACAAAAGATAAACGAATCCGACAGCAGTTAGATTTAGAAGTAGATTTGTAAAGGGGAGGGAAAGAGTTAGCCCGCTCTATTTTATCCAACCATGACACTCTCTTATATTTACGCAGTAAAGACATGGAGACGATTAAATATTTCTCCCAGTTAGCAGGGGAGACCACCGCTAAAGTCCAAACAGGTAGTACCAGTCAGAGCGGGGGCTTTATGAGTGGGAAGTCGACTGCCAGTTCTAGTCTGTCGGAACAATATGTGAAGAGACCTTTAATAACGGAAGGGGACCTATCCAACATTTCAAAAGATACTAGCTATCTATTCGTCAGTGGAATGTTTCCAATGAAACTTGAAAAAGTTTGGCAATCTGAAGTGTTTGGAAATTATGTAGCGAAGTTTAGTAAGCATGAACAAATTTCAAATAATAATAGAATCTTAGACTCACAAACAGTTGCAACATTAGAAAAAGAAACACCACAATCTATTCCATCTTCTAGTTCCCATACAGTTACTCAAGTAATTGAAGAAGAGTGGAATCAAGCGGAACACTTGGGACTTGATTTCGATGAATTTGAACTGGAAATAACGGATATGGATGAGGAAATAGTTCTTGATGACAAAGAAGAAATTCAAAAAAGGTTAAAAGAAAAGGAAGTAACCATTTTGTGAAAGTCGAAGAAAGTACTCGAGATAACCACTTCATTTTACGTACGAATACGAATAGATTAATTCCTTTAAGTGATTTAGAAAACAAGTATCATGTCATCAACGTGCTGGAAAACAGAAATGAAATTAGAAAAGAATTCAAAAAAGTCGAAGATTTTATGAAAGTCACCAAAATAGAAGATGGTAAGTATGCTGTGACACTAGAAGGAGGAAAAACAACAGAACGAACATTTTTGAAGAAGTTAGAAGGGCAAAATTTTGTTCAGAAGACAGCAATTGCACAGTCTCTAAATACCGATCGATTCTTATCTATTACGAATGTAAAAGAAACAGGACACTTACATCAAATGAACGAAAAACTATTGAATGAACGTGTTGGTAAGTATGTGAAAGAGAGAAGTATAAAAGCAGAACACCAACATAACGTCACTATTGGGTGGCATTTGATGAAAAATCCGTTATTACAATCTAAAGAAGCACTTGAAAAAGATATACATTCACTCAATCCACATAATAGTCAAACCAAAGAATTAAAAGAGGCTGTTGCAACTAAAGGCAAAGAACAAGAACTAGAGAAATAGGAAAAGGTGATAAGGGATAAGCCCTTGTCGCCTTTTTCTATTACAAGTTTTCTCAATCCATTTTTAAAAAGGAGATCACTTCAACTTATTATTAGGTTTCTGCTATATCAGAGCTCCCATAACCGGTAGGGGGTACGATATGAAAACTGTTGATGTATCGAATGCGCAGCTACAACCCATTGATGCATGACTGGTTAGACTTTGCGCCGTACACGCTGCGGAAAACGCAAATTACGCATCTGCATAGAAAAAAGCGGACTTAGCTACAATTGCGAAACAATCGGGGCATAAGTCGCTTCAAACGATCACGTAGCATTATTTAGAAGTCGATAAGGTAAAACATTGGTATACAGTCTATGTATAACACGCACGTTTAACCGATGTAAACTGTCGTTAAAAACCATTTAAAACATTTCAATAAATAGCTGTGCCACTTTCGATAGTGGACGTTTTTTATCCCAAATGAGCGTCGTTTTATTATACAACGGGCAATCCTCGATTTCTATAATGCGAATATCTAATTTGTTCGCAAATAGCACCGATTTTGGGAGCACCGCAGCGCCCATTCCGGCATCGACAAACGAAAAGATAATGGCCGCATCGTGACATTCACAAACGATATTCGTTTTAATGCCTCGTTTATTACACAGATCAATGAAAGAACTATACATCCCGTACCGGTTTTCTCGAACGACCGTCACAAGCGGGATGTCTTCCAGCTCTTTCATCAAAATGGACGTGCGTGATGGCTCCCATTCCCACTGGTTTGGAATGAACAATACATAAGGCTCTACTTGCAATGTTTTTGATTCATAATCTAAGTAAAGATCTGAGGCAAAACGGACGATGGCTAATTCCACAAGTCGTTCCTCTAAAAACTTCACGACTTGATGCGGATGCCCGTCCAACACGCGAAATGTAATGAGTGGATAAGTACTACGGAATTGTTGAATTTTATCGGGCAAATAGTTCATCGCACATGATTTCGCTGTGCCGAGTGACAGCTGCCCGCGTAAGCCATCGCCAATTTCTTTTACTTCAATCAAGCTATCCTCTAGTTGATGGAGAATGCTTACGGCCCGTTGATAAAGCAAGGCGCCCGCCTCTGTTAAATCCACGCTGCGACTATTTCGGTAAAATAAAGTCGTTCCTAACTGTTCTTCAATTAATTTCAGTTGATGACTTAAAGGCGGTTGTGCCATATTCAATTTTTTAGCAGCACGTGTAATTTGTCCTTCATCAGCTATTGTGACAAAGTAACGGAGTTGCCGAATATCCATTTTCATTACCTACTTCCATATTTTTAATGTATTAGAAAGATATCAAAGAGATATTTGAAGTATATCATACCGGATGTTAAGATAAACGTAAAATATTTTCTGAATAATCTAACTAATTGGTTATTTAGGAAGAATATTGTAAATTAACAGAAAAAATGACAATTTGTAAAAGATTGAAATTTGTAAAAAATTGAAATTTGCAGTTTTCTGATGGGAGGTTACGTGGTGGGAAAATTAAATTCTATTCATCTTTAACGTCAGTAAACATAAGGGGTTGAAGATTAGGAAAGGAAGTTATCGATGTTATTATACGTAAATTTAGCAGCTACTTTAGCTGTGACAGCCTATGCGCTGTATTTATTTTTCCAAGTCGTATACAGTCGCTATTTATTTGTAAAGCTGGGGAAAAAATCGACTGATGCACCGAATCTTTCAGAACGCATTAATAGTTTGTTAGTGAATGGTTTTGGTCAAAAAAAATTATTTAAAGACAAGAAAAGCGGTGTCATGCACTTTATTTTGTTTTACACGTTTTTCATTCTTCAAATGGGTCTTTTAGAAATTATTATTAAAGGGTTTGTGACTGGTTTTGAATATCCACTTGGCGCTTTCCATAAATATTTCAGCTTCATGCAGGAATGGACAGTATTTCTTATGCTGTGCGCCGTATTATACGCCGGTTACCGTCGTTATGTAGAAAAATTAAAACGCTTACAATCGCAAAGAGATGTGAAAGCAGCGGTTGTTATTATCGCGTTAAGCGTCTTGACGACATCGATTTTATTAACGCTTGGTTTTGAATCCATTATGTTAGAGAGAGAACTAAACTTTGTGTATGCACCGTTCTCAAGCATTGTTGCGACAATCTTTGCGGGGCTTGGCACAACGTTCGTAACCGTATTGTTCTACATATTCTGGTGGGTGCACTTACTCACAGTACTTGGCTTTATGGTGTTCATGCCACAGTCCAAACAATCACATGAATTATTCGCGTTATTTAATTTGTTTTTCAAAAAAGTGGGCCCAGTTGGACGCTTACGAAAAGTGGATTTTGAAGATGAGGAAGCCGAGGAATTCGGCGTTGGGAAAATTGAAGATTTCACGCAACACCAATTAATTGATTTATATGCTTGCGCAGAATGTGGCCGCTGTACAAATATGTGTCCAGCTTCGGGTACAGGAAAGACGCTTTCACCAATGAATCTCATTGTAAAACTGCGTAACCATCTAACAGAAAAAGGGTCGTTAATTACCTCACGTACACCATGGGTACCAGCGTTTGTTTTTAGCGATACAAAAGCCGATCAATTTGCGCTACCAATGAGTGGCCCTGGTCAAGCAGAAATTGCGGCGACAATTGAAATGCCAAATCTAATCGGTGACGTCATTACCGAAGAGGAAATATGGGCGTGTACAACATGCCGTAACTGTGAAGACCAATGTCCTGTAATGAATGAGCATGTCGACAAAATTATTGACCTGCGCCGTTATTTAGTTATGACACAAGGTGAAATGCCAGTTGAAGCGACACGTTACTTTCAAAATATCGAAAGACAAGGGAATCCTTGGGGAACAAACCGTAATGAGCGCGTGAAATGGCGCGAAGGTATGGAAGAAATCATTAAAACAGTTGACGAAGTGGAAGAATTCGACGTGTTATTCTGGGTTGGTTCGATGGGCTCGTTTGATATTCGTAACCAAAAGATTGCCCGTTCGTTTACCCGTTTATTAGACAAAGCCGGTGTGAAATTTGCGATTTTAGGTAATCAAGAAGGGAACTCTGGAGATACGGCGCGCCGCATGGGGAACGAGTATTTATTCCAAGAGTTATGTATGCAAAATATTGAAACGTTCCAATCGTACAATGTACGTAAAATCGTGACAACGGACCCGCATGCGTTTAATACATTCAAAAACGAATATCCAGAATTTGGTTTAAAAGCAGAAGTGTTTCACCATACGCAACTGTTGGCGGATTTATTGCAAGAAGGCAAGCTAAAGCCGACGAAGAAAGTCGATGAAAAAATCGCGTACCATGATTCTTGCTACATCGGACGCTATAACGATATTTATGAGTCACCACGTGACATCTTACGTGCGATTCCAGGGATTGAAATTTTGGAGATGGAACGAAATCGTGAAAATTCGCTTTGCTGCGGTGCTGGTGGCGGAAGAATGTGGATGGAAGAGCGTGAAGGAACACGTATGAACATCGCTCGTACAGAAATGGCGCTGGAGACGAATCCAACGGTGATTGGAAGTAACTGTCCGTATTGTTTAACGATGATTTCCGATGGCACGAAGGCGAAAGAAGTCGAAGAACAAGTACAGACATTAGATATTGCAGAAATTATTGAAAAATCGATCGAATTTTAAGAAAGAGAAAGGAACATTCCTGTTAGAAACATTTTCGGGGACACATTTATAGAGGGAGAGGAATACATGCATAACAATTATACAGCCGCTGATGCGCTAATGGAAGCACTTCAGGAAGTAGGTATTTCGCATTTATTTTGTAACTTAGGAAGTGACCATCCGTCAATCATTGAGGCGTTGGCAAAGGCTAAGGAAGACGGACGGGCGTTGCCAAAGGCCATCATTTGTCCACATGAGAGTGTGGCGTTATCGGCAGCGCAAGGCTATGCAATGCTATCGGGACAAGCACAAGGTGTGATGATTCATACCGATGTCGGCACGCTAAATTTAGGGGGGGCGATTCATAACGCCTTCCGTGCGCGTGTACCCGTTTTCGTTTTTGCGGGGGAAACGCCGTTTACGATGAACGGAGAGCTTCCGGGAAGCCGAAATTCGTATGTGAACTATTTACAAAATGTTTATGACCAGCGTAGTATTTTACGCTCGTACGTGAAATGGGAAGGCGATATTCGCACAGGTAAGAATGTGAAACAACTCGTGTACCGAGCGATGCAAATGGCTAAAAGTGACCCTGCTGGTCCAGTTTATTTGACCGGCGCGCGCGAGGTTTTGGAGGAAAACGTGGATAGTCTACCAAATGCGTGGGAGAAGTGGTCATTGATTGAACAGACTACGTTACCTCAAACAGGTTTTGAAGAATTAGCTCATGCGTTAATCGAAGCGGAAAATCCGTTAGTGATTACGACGTATTTGGGCAGAAAGGTCGAAGCGGTTCAAGAATTGATTAAATTTTGTGAAAAGTTGGCAATTCCAGTTGTGGAGCAAATTCCGACGTATGTGAATTTCCCAAGAGATCATCCGCTACATGCGGGGTATGACCCGAATCCATCTATTCAACAAGCGGACATCATTGTAGCGATTGATACGGATGTACCGTGGCTGACAACACAAGTGCATCCAAAGGACGACTGTAACGTGTATTTCATTGATTTAGATCCGATTAAAGAGGAGATTCCGCTTTGGCATATACCGGCGATTAGAAATTACCGTGCGGATGCGTACGAAACGTTAAGACAATTAAATTCAGTGCTTGCGCAAAAAGAGCTGAATGAAGAGAAAATCCAACAACGCGCGCAGCGATTAGTGGCACAACATGAGGCGCAGCGCAAATCTTGGGCAGAAACGGAAGTAGCAAAAGGGGGGACGATTACACCGGAATGGCTGACAACTTGTTTACGAGATGTGGTAGATGATGAGACGATCATCTTAGATGAAACCATTACCAATACGATGACCGTATGTAAGCACTTACCACGTAACAAAGTTGGCACTTATTTCAGTAGTGGTGGCACATCATTGGGTTGGAATGGTGGCGCCGCTATAGGCATGAAAATGGCGAATCCGGCAAAAACGGTCGTAAGTTTAACCGGCGATGGGACATATTTCTTTAGTGTACCGGCTTCGGTTCACTGGATGTCACGTCGTTATGAAGCGCCGTTCTTAACTGTTATTTATAACAATCAGGGATGGAATGCGACGAAAATGAATTATCTGAAGCGCTATCCAGAAGGTACGGCGGAACAAACGGACCGTTATTGGGTCAACTTTGATCAATCATCGGATTTAGCAAAAGTGGCGGAAGCAACAGGTGGAGCTTATGCAGCAACGGTTACAGATCCAGACGAACTACCGAAAGTACTACAACAAGCGATGGAGGAAGTAAGAAGCGGACGATCGGCAGTAGTAGATGTACGCTTAGCGAAAATCTCCAATCAGAAAGACTATTAAGATGGGTGAAAGTGCTTGTTAAAACGTGTGAAAACAAAAAATGGGGGAATGTTGAAAAATGAAAAAACTAGTGATGTTAGCGATGGCGATGGTACTTCTTCTATTAGCGGCTTGTTCATCTGATGACTCAAAAGCAGCGGGCGCTGAGAAAGCCATTGAGTATCCAAAACAACCGATTGAACTGATCGTGCCGTTTGCTCCAGGGGGGTCAACAGATATTGGTGCGCGTATTTTGGAAAAACATTTATCAAAATATTTACCAGGTGCACAAGTTGTTGTTGTGAATAAACCAGGTGGTAGCGGAACGATTGCTATGTCAGACTTATATAATTCAAAACCAGATGGCTATACGCTTTCATTAGCAACACACCGTGCGACAGCGATGCAGCCGCTTTATGGAAAAGTGAAATACGGACATGATAGTTTCCAGCCGATTGCGAAAGTATTTGGCAATCAGCAAGTTCTAGTAGTCCGAGGCGATTCACAATGGAAAACATTTGATGAATGGTTAAAATATGTTAAGGCAAATCCAGATGAATTTACATTTGCTGTATCGGGTGGAATTGGCTCAGGGTCACATTTACCAATGGCTGAGTTAGAAAAGCTTGCGGGCATCAAAGTAAAGCCGGTGCCATTTGAAGGAACACCACCAGCTATTACAGCGCTTTTAGGTGGCCATATTCAGGGTGCTGTGTTACAGCCAAGTGACGTGAAAGAAATGATCGAGTCGGGCGAGCTTCGTGCGATTTTCAATGCAGCGAGCGTACCAGTTCCGTACTTCCCAGAGGTTCCACTGTTAATCGACAAAGGGTATGACATCGCGTACGACAGTAATACATCACTTCTTGCACCAAAAGGTGTGCCACAAGAGATTGTAGAAATGTTACAAGAAGCGGTTAAGAAAACAATGGAAGATCCTGAAGTAATTGCAGAATTTGAAAAAGTAAATCTTCAAATTCAACTAGGGGATGCAGCTGTTGTTCAGAAAGAGCTTGATGAAGAAAACGCAAAATCAAAAGTGATTCTGAAAGAGCTTGGATTAATCGAATAAAAACGTCTTTAAAATGGGCATTTGGGAGCTATTCTACAAATGCCCTTCTATATCCAGTTTTAGTGATGAAAGGGGATGAAATCTAATATGAATAGTGTGAAACCAAGTGTTTGGGCAGGGATTATCATTTTGTGTTTGGGGATTGTGTCATTATTAATGTCTTTACAATATACTTACTCGGGCATGGTGGGGCCTGGACCCGGCTTTTTCCCTGTTTGGTTAAGTGGGATTATCATTGTGCTAGCGATTTGGTATATTCTCGAAAGTATTAAAGGGAAAAATGTCAGTGCACAAGACTGGCCAACGGGGCAATCGTTAAAACAAATTTTATTTATCATTATGAGTTTGATTAGCTATTTTATTTTGTTCCTTTTAGTGGGATTCTTATTGGCAGCGATTATCTTTTTAGCCATTTTATTTTACAGAGAATATAAATGGTATGTCACAGTATCATTATCTGTTGGAATTACACTTTTTATCTACGTGATGTTTAATACTGTTTTAAAGGTGCACTTACCTTCAGGTGGAATTCTATTTTAGGAGGACAAGTCAATGATGGATTCATTCTTTTTACTGTTACAAGGATTTGAAACGGCTTTAACGTGGCAAAATATTCTTTTCTGCTTTGTTGGGGTTATGTTAGGGATGATTATTGGCGTACTGCCAGGTCTTGGCCCGGTTTCGGGAACAGCCTTACTCATTCCCATTACATTCGGGATGGAGCCAGTAACCGCAATTATCATGCTTTCAGGGATTTTCTACGGTTCGATGTACGGTGGGACAATCACATCGGTATTAGTAAATGTACCGGGTGAAGCAGCGTCAGTAATTACATGTATTGACGGCTATGAAATGACGAAGCAAGGGCGTGCTGGGGCAGCGCTTGGGGTATCAGCGATCGGTTCATTCATCGGTGGTATCGTCGCGGTGGTAGCGCTTACATTTTTAGGGCCACTGCTTTCTGGTGTTGCGTTGAAGTTTGGGCCGCCCGAGTTCTTTGCGATTATGATGCTCGGGATGTTGATGATTGTCGCGTTGATGGGTAAATCGTTAGTTCGCGGATTAATTGCGGCGTTTGTCGGCTTATTATTATCGATGATTGGACAAGACTTAGTTTCAGGGGAATATCGTTTTACATTTAACTCGATGGAACTAATGGATGGAATTGATTTTGCTGTAATGGCGATGGGTTTATTCGGTATTTCTGAGATTTTATTAAATGCTGAAAATCCGACGAAAATAAAGAATGCAGGGAAAGTGAAGGGTCTTTTACCTAGAAGAGATGAGTGGGGGGCTACGTCGAAAGCTATAGGACGAGGAACAGGGATCGGAATGCTTCTTGGTGTGATTCCAGGAGCAAATTCGATTATCGCATCAACTTTTTCTTATATATTAGAAAAAAAGGTTGCGAAAGATCCATCTCGTTTTGGTAAAGGAGCGATTGAAGGGGTAGCGGGCCCTGAAACAGCGAACAATGCGCATAGTGGTGCAGCGTTAATTCCTTTATTATCTTTAGGTCTACCGAGTTCGCCGACAATGGCGGTTATTTTAGGGGCATTTATTATGCATGGTTTAACACCAGGCCCTGCCCTATTTACGAAAAACCCTGACTTTGTATGGGGATTAATTGCTAGTATGTTTATCGGGAATCTGATGCTGTTAATTTTAAACTTACCATTAGTAGGTACGTGGGCAAAAATTGCGATGATTCCGTACAAATTATTATTCCCAATTATTTTAATGGTTATTTTAGTGGGCACATATAGTCTAAATGGTAGTGTGTGGGATGTTGCGATGATGTTATTCTTTGGTCTTGTTGGTTATGTGCTGAAAAAATTAGACATTCCAATGTCTGCAATGATTGTCACGTTCATTTTAGGCTCACAATTAGAATCGTCGTTATTACAATCATTATCGATTTCTACAGAAGGATTTATGATCTTCTTCACACGTCCAATTTCAGCGGTTATTATGTTTATTGCCATTACAGTATTTGCACTGAGCATATACAGTGGAATCAAAAATAAACGTGGTCAATTAGCAGCTGATGTTGAAATGTAATTCAGTTTCCGAATAACTCTGAATTTGGTTTAGGTTCTTCGATTTGGTCGTCTAATTTCAATCGTACTTTAGACATCGCCAAACAAATAGAAGCAGGGATGGCATTCATTAGTGGTCACGGTCAAACCACATTAGTACATATCCCGTTTGGTGACTCATCGCCATCTCCATTTCGGGGCATCTACAAGTTGGTTAAAAAAATTCGTTTATTTCACATGAACTTCTCCAATTTGGAGAAGTTTTTTTATCTTAAAATATTTTTTGTCTATATGATTCGCCGTCGTCATCTCGGGGGATGTCGGCACATTTTATGCCTGCAAATCGCATGAAATGAAGAATCATTACAAGAATGAGGAGATACTGCCGGTATATAGAGGCCGTCGTGTTGATCCATATTTAAATCGTATAGTAAGGGTATCATACAGATATTAGTAATATATTAAAATTCATGATAAATTTAAAAAACAGAATATTCGAACTTATAAAGTTCGGTAGACAATAATCCACTTTTAGGAGGTTCTTATGAAAATTTTGGTATTACTTAAGCAAACATTTGATACAGAAGAAGAAATTGTACTCGTTAATGGGCAATTAAATGAAAACGGTGTCAAATTCGTGATTAATCCTTATGATGAGTACGCTCTAGAAGAAGCTATTGCCATTAAAGAAAAATTTGGTGGAGAAGTAACGGCTGTTACGGTTGGTCCTGCACGTGCGGAGGCAGCGCTTCGTACGGCTTTAGCAGTTGGCGTTGATAAAGCAATCATTGTGGACGATGAGTCACTTTTCGGTGATGAGTATACGATTTCGAAAGTGTTAGCCTCAGTAGCAAAGCTAGATACGTATGATCTGATTCTTGGTGGGCATATGGCGGTTGATGACGGGGCAGCTCAAGTGGGCCCACGCTTAGCGGAAGAGTTAGCGATTCCACATATTTCAACGATTACGAATTTAGAAATTGTAGATGGGAAAGTAAAAGTAGAAAAAGACGTAGAAGGCGATACAGAAGTTATCGAAGTCGCAATGCCTGTATTAGTCACTGCGCAACAAGGATTAAATGAACCTCGCTATCCTACACTTCCGGGAATTATGAAGGCAAAGAAAAAAACGATCGAACGACTTACAGCAGCAGATTTAAACGTAAATGTTGGAGAAATTCTTTCAAAAACAGAAGTATTAGAACAATATTTACCACCGAAAAAAGTAGCTGGGAAAGTACTTGCAGGTGAGTTAAATCAGCAAACTTCAGAGTTAGTAGAATTGCTGCGTAATGAAGCGAAAGTAGTGTAATGGACCGCTTTTGAGCATTCAGGAAGGGGAAGATAAGAATGAGTAAAAACGTATTAGTTGTTGTCGAAAGACGAGACGGAATTTTAAGAAATGTCTCATTTGAAGTACTTACTGCCGCACAACAAATGACAAACGGCGGGGAAGTCATCGCAGTTGTATTCGGACAAGGGAATCAAGACGAGGCACAGCAATTAGCACAGCATGGTGCAGATAAAGTGTACATCGCCACGAACGAAGAGCTAAATGCCTATTCAACAGACGCTTTTTCGCAAGCGCTTACAGAAGTTGTACAGACGGTTAAACCAGATGTAATCCTCGTTGGTCATACAGCGATGGGGCGTGATTTAGCACCGCGTGTAGCAGCTCGTCTAGGGCTTGGCTTAATTTCCGACTGTACAGGTGTAGAAGTAAACGGAGAAGAAATCGTCTTTATTCGCCCGGTTTATGCAGGGAAGCTATTCCAAAAGAAAAAAGTAAAAGAGGGGATTATTTTCGCGTCGATTCGCCCGAACAATATCGTAAAAGGTGAACCGAATGCACAGCGTACGGCAAACGTCATTGAGACGCAAGTAACGATTACGGATATTCGCACCATTATTAAAGATGTTGTGAAAAAGACAACAGGTAAGTTGGATTTAACAGAGGCCAAAATTATTGTTTCAGGTGGCCGTGGTGTGAAAAGTGCAGAAGGCTTCAATCAGTTGTATGAATTAGCAGAAGTGTTAGGTGCAGCAGTTGGTGCCTCTCGTGCAGCGTGTGACGCAGGCTATTGTGATTATGCTATGCAAGTAGGACAAACAGGTAAAGTGGTAACGCCTGATTTATATATCGCATGCGGAATCTCAGGTGCTGTACAACACTTAGCGGGGATGTCGAACTCAAAAATTATCGTAGCAATTAATAAAGATCCAGAAGCACCGATTTTCCGAGTGGCAGATTACAGCATTGTAGGAGATTTATTTGAAGTAGTTCCATTATTAATTGAGGAATTTAAAAAAGTTCCAGTCTGAAAAAAGGGAGAGATCTAAAATATGACTAACATTCTTTCGGGCCTTACCGTAATTGATATTACGCAAAACGTAGCAGGTCCATTTTGTTCACAAATATTAGGAGATTTAGGGGCGACCGTTATTAAAATTGAACGCCCAGTTCACGGTGACGATACAAGGCACTGGCACCCGCCATTATGGGGCGAGGAATCTTCTACGTTCTTAGCATTAAATCGGAATAAAAAAAGTGTTTGTGTGGATTTGAATGATCCAAAAGGACAAGAAATTATTCATCAATTATGTAAGACAGCAGATATCTTTATCCATAGTTTAAAGCCGGGGAGTGAAGACTCACGCGGACTTAGCTATGAGCAGTTATCAGCAATTAATCCCGCATTAATCCACGCGTCGATTAGCGCGTTTGGCGATAAAGGAAAAATGAAAAATAAACCAGGTTATGACCCACTCATCCAAGCTTACAGCGGCATCATGAGCTTAACGGGGAATGAAGGCGATGATCCAGCCCGCGTTGGCGTATCGATTGTCGATATGGGAACAGGGATGTGGTGTCTGATCGGCATTTTAACCGCTCTTCATCAACGAAATGAAACGGGCAAAGGAAGTAAAGTAGCGAGCAGCTTATTAGAAACTGGCGTTTCATGGGTATCATTACAGCTTTCTACATATATGGCTTCTGGCAATTTACCGAAGAAGATGGGCACAGGTATGGCGACTACTGTACCGTATCAAGCATTTAAAACGAAAGGTGACCAATGGGCGATTATCGCCGCTGGGAACAACCGCTTATTTAAAAGTTTATGTACAGCGCTTGAAATGCCAGAACTGGTGGAAGATCCACGCTTTGAGTCCAACTCGGTTCGGGTGCAACACCGCGAAGAGCTTCAGCAGTTGATTGAAGAACGTACGACACAATATGAGTTAGATGACCTGGTGAACTTAATGGAACAATACAATGTACCAAGTTCTCCAATTAATACAATAGACCGTGTACTTCGCGATGAACAAGTGAATGCACTTGACATGATTAAAGCAGTGGACGGCTTCAGAGTGTCTGATTTCAGAATGGTCGATCTGCCATTCCGTATCAACGAAGAACGCAGTCATTTGCAATCGCTTCCACCATTACTTGGGGAGCACACAGAAGAAATTTTAGCTTCATTAAATTCTACAGAAGAACAATATAAAAGTTTAAAAGTATGAGTATTGTCGGTTAGGAGGTAAGAACATGCATTTACCCCAATGTGTTGAATTATATGAAGTAGGCCCGAGGGAAGGTTTTCAATCCGAAACAAACCCGATTGCAACAGAGGATAAAATTACGTTCGTCAATGAGCTAAGTAATGCTGGCCTGAAACATATTGAAGTGACGTCATTTGTGAGCCCGAAATGGGTGCCACAAATGGCGGACGCTGAAGCGGTGTTAGCAGGAATTGAGCGTGTACCAGGTGTGACGTATAGAGCAGCGTATTTAAACTTACAAGGTTTAGAGCGCGCACTCGGTAACCCGGTGACACTGGACGGCAGCTTAGTATTATCGGCGAGCGATACGTTCTCAAAGCGCAATATGAACAAAACGACGAGGGAAATGTTAGACAAATTACCTGAATGGATTGCAGCGTACCAAGCTGCAAACATTCGCGTAAAGCAAATGGGCTTTATGGCATCGTTTGGCTGTAACTTCGAAGGCTATATCGAACTCGAGCACTTACTAAAGCTGATGGGTGACGTTATTAACCTAGCAGACAGCCACGGCGAAGCGATTCAAAAAGTGAAATTAGCCGATACGATGGGCTGGGCAAACCCAGAACAAATTAAACGTACCGTTTGCACAATTCAAGACAAATGGCCGGAACTGAATATCCATTTGCACTTGCATGATACACGCGGCTTAGGCTTAGCGAATGTCTATGCAGCACTGCAAGAAGGGCTTTGGGAATTCGATACGGCAATTGGTGGGCTTGGCGGCTGTCCGTTTGCGGCAGTCAAGGGCGCACCAGGCAATATTTCAACAGAAGATGTTGCCTTCTTATGTGAACAAATGGGCATTGACACAGGGCTTCAATTAGATTCTTTAGTTGAATGCGCGAAGTTAGCTGAAAAAATCGTTGGACGTGAGCTGCCAGGGCATCTAGCAAAAGGCGGCTTATTATCAAATATTCGACCAAACTCTTGGATGCAAGTCCAAGGATCATAAAAACAACTGATGGAGGAATGAACAATGACTGTAGGATTTGCAGATTTACAACAAGATATTCGCGATGGAGTGCATGAAGTATGCGCACGTTTTGACTTAGATTACTGGGGAAAATCACATGAAGAAAATACTTACCCAACGGAATTCGTAAAAGCAATGAGCGATGCAGGTTGGTTAGGCGCACTCATTCCAGAAGAGTACGGCGGTTCTGGCTTAGGTTTCACAGAAGGCGCGATCATTTTAGAAGAAGTAAACCGTTCAGGCGGCAACGCGAACCAAGTACACGCGCAAATGTACACAATGGGTGCCGTACTACGTCATGGTAGCGAAGAGCAAAAGCGTAAATACTTACCTCAAATTGCAAGCGGCGAGTTACGCTTACAAACATTCGCGGTAACAGAGCCAGACGCTGGGTCAGATACAACAAAAATTCAAACGACAGCGGTGAAAAAAGGCGACCGTTACATCATTAACGGCCAAAAAATCTTTATCTCACGCTTCAACAATACAGACTTAATGTTACTGTTAGCGCGTACAACGCCACTTGATCAAGTGGAAAAGAAAACGCACGGCATTAGCTTATTCTTAATCGATACACGTGAAGTAGGCGAAGGGATGATTGAAGCAACAAAAATCCCAACAATGTTAGGTGGCGACACGAACCAATTATTCTTCACGGACCTTGAAGTATCAGAAGATTGTTTAATCGGTGAAGAGGGCCGCGGTCTATACTGCGTAATGGACGGCATGGTAGCAGAACGTATTTTAGTATCAGGTTCAGCACTTGGTAACGGGAAATGGTTTATTGACCAAGCTGTAAAATACGGAAACGAGCGTGTTGTCTTCAACCGCCCAATTACACAAAACCAAAGCGTACAATTCCCAATCGCACAAGCGTACATGGAACTGCGTGCAGCGGAAGCATTAATGTACGAGGCAGCAGCGAAATTCGATAAAAAAGATCCAACAGCGGGTGCAGATGCGAACATGGCGAAATACTTATGCTCAGACGCAGCGTACCACGCAGCGGAAGCATGTATGCAAACATTCGGTGGGTATGCAGCAGCGAACGAGTACCACGTAAACCGTAAATGGATGCAAGCTCGCATGATGAAAATTGCGCCAATCTCTTCAAACTTAGTATTAAGTTACGTAGGCCAACACGTCTTAAAAATGCCACGTTCATATTAAGAAGGGGGTAGGAAGATGAGCACAGTAACGACAAAATACGAAATGTTGAAAGTTGAATTTCAAGGCGAAGACAACGAAATTTTAGTAGTGACGTTAAACCGCCCAGAAGTAATGAATGCGATGAATACGCAAATGCTGGAAGAAAGACTATCTTTATTCCGTGAGCAGGCGTACAACGAAACGTTAAGATGTATCGTTATTACTGGCGCAGGCGAAAAAGCATTCAGCGCGGGCGGCGATTTAAAAGAGCGTAACGGCATGAGCGACGGCACTTGGCGTAAGCAGCACCAAGTGATTGAAGAATTAGTGCTTCTAACGCGCGACTTCCCAGTACCAGTCATCGCGGCAGTAGAAGGCTACGCGCTTGCAGGCGGCTGTGAATTAGCCCTATCAACGGACTTTATCATCGCTTCTGAAACGGCTGTTTTCGGCTTATCTGAAACATTACGCGGCATTTTACCAGGCGGCGGGGGCTTACAAAATTTAGCCCGAGCAATTGGTGTACGCCGAGCGAAAGAACTGATCTATACAGGACGCAAAATTGACGCTGCTTTAGCGTATGAGTGGGGCATGGTCAACCGCGTTGTAGCGAAAGGCACAGCGTTAGAAACAGCGCTAGAAATCGCAGAGAAAATTGCAGAAAGCGCTCCAATGGCTGTACGAACAGCCAAAACGTCGATTAACAACGGTTCCGAAACAGACTATCATACAGCGTACGCATTAGATATCGCCGCATACAATCTGTTAGTTTCTTCAGAAGATCGATTAGAAGGAGTGGCCGCCTTTAATGAAAAGCGTAAACCAAAATGGAGAAATCAATAATGATTTCATGAACAAGCTTGTTGCCTTCATTACGGAAACAACGTATGAGCAGCTTCCGCAACAGTTGGTCGATTTATCAAAAAAAGCCATTATCGATACAATTGGCGTTTCACTCGCAGGCTGGCATGAGCCGGCTGTTGAATCGGTGAAAAACATTTACCATCATCAAGCAGGTGTTTCCTCTCTTTGGGGGGAGGCACACCTGCTTGACGCTGAGCGCGCAGCCCTCATTAACGGCACAGCCTCGCACGTACTGGATTATGATGACGCCTCACCAGGGGTCATCATTCACCCAAGTGCACCGATTCTCGCAGCGATTACACCTCTTGCAGAACAGCTGAACAGCTCAGGGCAAGTGGTCATTACCGCTTATGCAATCGGCACAGAAGTGATGGTACGCGTTGGACAAGTAATGGGTATTAAGCATTACAATGCTGGTTGGCATGCGACAAGTACACTCGGCGCAGTGGGTGCAGCAGCGGCGTGTGCCTATTTACAACGCCTAAACACGGAACAATGCACAAACGCTATCTCGATTGCTGCTTCAATGGCAGGCGGTTTACAAAAGAACTTCGGTTCGATGACAAAACCTCTACATGTTGGCTTAGCCGCAGCAGGGGGCATTCAGGCGGTGCAATTAGCTGAACAAGGGTTTACTGGGAATAGTCAGATTTTTGACAGTCGAGGATTTTTCCTTGCATTTAGTGGGCTAGATGAGGATGCGACACAAAGCGTGAAAGAGTCAATCGCATTCGGTTCGCCTTACGATTTACTAACAGGCTTATCGGTGAAGAAATTCCCGTGCTGCTTTGGCACACACCGCTTTATCCAAGGCGCACTACTTTTAAAAGAGGAGCATCAGTTACATATCGACATGATCGACGAAATTGTGCTCCGAGCACAGCCGAGAAGTCTGTTGCCACTCGTTCACTCGCGCCCCGTCACAGGGCTACAAGGAAAATTTAGTGCGGAATATACGGTACTCGCAGCGCTAATCGATGGGCATGTGAGACTGAGTAGCTTTGAAGACGCACAAGTACAACGTGCAGACATTCAAAACCGCCTTCCACAAGTGCACGTCTTTAAAATAGACGAAACCGAAGAAGATAAGCGACTAAACCGCCGATTGCCAATCGAAATTCAAATTAAAACAAAAGATGGCCAAGTGTATGAAAAAGCAGTGCTTCATGCACCAGGTTCAATCGAAACGCCATTAAGCGAGCAAGAACACCGCGAAAAATGGGTAATTTGTGTGAGCCATTACATGCAAGTAGAGACAAGCGTTATCGAGTCCGTTGCAAACGAACTGTACGATAACGGATTACAAATGGATAAATACACTTGCTTTGGTGAGTGGTTAAAAGAGATACAAAAGCAATTGAATATTTATCAATCAAAACAAACGGTTTGATTCCCGTAACGGGATGAAATGAAAGGGGGATCATAATGAAAATTGCAGTGTTCAACGAAAATCAAGTAGGGGTTGTTGAAGGAAACAACGTCATCGACATTTCATCAGTAGTAGATTGGAATAATCAGGATTCACAAGCATCGCTTGTCAAGTTAATGGGCGACTTCGATACTTTAAAACCAAAAATTGAAGCAAGCTTAGATTCTTGTCCTGCTTATTCTGTAGAAGAGGTGGCTTTACGTGCTCCGGTTCAAAACCCAAGTAAAATTGTAGCGGCACCAATCAACTACATTTTACACAAAGAAGAAATGAACACAGCGTTAACGGTTGACCGTTTAGGCTTCTTCCTAAAATCGCCGTCATCAATCATTGGACCAAATGATACAGTGCTACTACCATTTAAAGATCGCCGTGTAGACCACGAAGCAGAAATTGCGTTTGTTATCGGCAAAGAAGCAAAAGATGTAAAAGCAGAAGACGCAGCGGATTACATTTTCGGCTTCATCGCATTAATGGATATTACAGTACGCGGAAAAGAAGACCGTCCATGGCGTAAATCGTTCGACACATTCACACCAATCGGTCCTTGGATTGTAACAGGTGACGAAGTGGAGAATCCAAACCAATTACAAATGAATTTATGGGTAAACGACGAACTTCGCCAATCAGCGAACACAAGCGACCTGATTTACGATTGCTATAAATTCCTAGAAGCGGCTTCAAGCGTGATGACGTTATTACCAGGCGATATCGTAACAACTGGTACACCAGAAGGCGTAGCACCAATTATACAAGGCGACACAGTACGTATAAACATTGAGCGCATCGGTGAGTTCTCTGTACAAGTAGATTACAAACCAGGCATTTAATTTGAGTAAGCTTTATTTTTTCTGTTTTCTTTTATTTACGACATAACTAATAAATAAAATTCGATTACGAAAGCGAGGAAATTATGATGGCAGAACACAAATTAGAGCAACAATGGACACCTGAATTATTAGATTTTCACAAAGAATTAGGGGACAAGCAAATGGGTCCGCTATGGGCTTCTGTATTCAGTGCTTCAGAACCACGTCCACGCGCAGTACCGTACTTATGGAAAAAAGAATTAATTCTTGAAATGTTAGAAAAAGCAAAAGAATTATTACAAGTAGGCGTAGGTTCAATCGACCGACGCGCTGTGTACTTAATCAACCCTGGTATGAAACATTTAGAGCCACACGGATGGGGCGGCGCAACGCAAACATTATATGCGGCTGTACAAGCGCTAAACCCAGGTGAAATCGCACCACCACACCGCCATATGACATCTGCATTACGCTTCATTATGCAAGGTACCGGCGCGTCAGGCGTTGTAAACGGCGTGAAGTACAACTTCGAGCCAGGTGACTACGTAATTACACCGGAATGGTGCTGGCACGATCACATTAACGAAGGCGAAGATACAGTGTTCTGGATGGACTGCCTAGACATTCCATTCACATCTGCACTAACAAGCTCGTTCTTTGAAATGTATCCAGAAACTCGCCAACCAGTAGAATTCCCAGAAGACTACAACACGAAGCGTTATGCAGGAGGAATGGTACGTCCGATTTCTGACCGTAAACCATCACCAGCACCGCTTGGCCGCTATAAATATGACTTAACAAAACAAGCATTAGAAGGGCAAAGTGAATTCGCACCAGACGCAGGTGATGGCTATGCAGTGGAATATATCAACCCATCAACAGGTAAAGATGCAAACAGACGCATTGGTGCACGCATGCAGCAATTACCACCTCAATTCAAAGGAAAAGCACACCGTCATACGCATAGCGCTGTGTACAACGTCTACAGAGGTAGCGGCTACACAATTATGAACGGCGTACGCTTTGACTGGAAAGCAGGCGACATTTTCGCACTGCCAGCGTGGACATGGCATGAACACGTGAATACATCTGAAACAGAAGAAGCGGTATTATTCTCAACAAACGACTTACCGATTATGGAATTATTCGATTTCGAAAAAGAACAAGCATACCCAGAAAATGACGGCCATCAAGAAATTCTATCGGTATTTGAGCCGGAACATCTGAAAGAGTCCGTTGTAATTAAATAAGAGATTACTAGATGAGGTGATTAGTGTGGGAAATGTTGAAGAAGTAATCGTTGTTGGCGGTGGCATCGGCGGCTTAGCAGCTACTTATGGTATTGCGAAATTAGGTAAAAAAGTAACGGTTCTTGAGCAAGCACCAGAGTTTGGTGAAGTAGGCGCTGGCTTACAAGTAGGACCAAATGGTTTACGTGCACTCGATGCATTAGGCGTATTAGAAGAAGTATATAAATTAGGCGTATTCCCTCGTCGCCATGTATTCATGGACGCATTAGATGGCAAAGAATTATCGGCTGTGCAGTTCGGCGAGTCATTCGAAAAAAGTTTTGGTTATCCGTACCTCGTAATTCACCGTTCAGATTTACACAGTGTCTTACTAAAAGCGTGCCAAAAATTAACGAATATTACGTTCTTAACGAATCATAAATTAGCGTCGATTGAAGAACTGAGCAATTATGTGGAATTACGTTGTGAAAACGGCGAAGTATTAAGAGGGGAAACAGTTGTTGGCGCAGACGGCATTCACTCGGTTGCTCGTCAATTAGTAAACCCAGCGTCAAAACCAGTTGCTTCTCGCTACGTAGCATACCGCTTCACAGTGCCGATGGAAGAAATGACAATCAATATCGATTGGGACGAAAAATTAACTTGGATTGGCCCTGGTATTCACCTTGTACAATACCCAGTACGTCACAAAAGCGTCATTAACCAAGTGGCGGTATTTAAAAGCAATAGCTACAACGAAGAGACAGGCGATTGGGGTTCAATCGACGAGCTTCGTGAAATGTTCGCGGACTGCTGCCCAACGATGCAAGAGTCACTGAAATTCGTACAAGAAGGCTTTGTTTCAAGATTACATGACATCGAGCCATTAGAAAAATGGTCAACGAATCGTGTGACACTCTTAGGCGATGGCGCCCATGCGATGCTGCAATACCTTGCACAAGGCGCATGCCAAGCACTAGAAGATGCCGTTTGCTTAGTGGAAAAATTAGGCGCAAATGGTTCAAATGTAGCAAAAGCGCTTAATGAGTATCAACAAGAGCGTATTCCACGTACAGCCGAAATACAACGCGGTGCACGTACTTGGGGCGAAATTAAGCACGCAGAAGACCCAGCTACAAGACTGTTACGCGATACGATTATGTTAAATCGCTCAGCAGATGATTACACATATTTAGAGTGGTTATACAAAGAGCGCAAATTAACTTCTGTTTAATTTTATAAAATGAAGCATTCAAATACGGTAAAGGCTATATTCTTCTACATCATGGGGTATAGCCTTTCTGTAGTTTTACAACGAAGTTCATCAATTATTTATCAATTCAAGGGTGTGAATATATATGAAGACGAATATGAAGACGAAGTGGAAGAGCCCTTTAGAGGGAATCCGTATTCTTGATTTATCTACCGTAATTGCAGCTCCGTTTGGTGCGACACTGCTTGCGGATTTTGGGGCAGATGTCATCAAAGTCGAAATGCCAGGTGTCGGAGATCCATTGCGTAATTTAGGTCCTTACTATGAAGGCGAAGGTTTACGCTGGCCAGGAATTGCGCGAAATAAAAAATCGCTGACGCTCGACTTACGTCAAGAAGAAGGCAAAGAAATTTTACGTAAGCTTGTAAAAGAATCCGATATGGTCATAGAAAACTTTCGCACAGGCACACTCGAAAAATGGGGTGTTGGCTACGAGGCGTTAAAAGAAGTGAATCCTGATTTAGTCATGATTCGTGTCACAGGCTACGGACAAACAGGCCCGTATTCACACAAAGCAGGGTTCGGTACACCGGCTACGGCCTTTAGTGGATTTACATATTTACACGGCTTCCCAGACCGCCCACCAATTAGCCCATCGTTTTCATTAACGGATTACGTAACAGGCATTTATGTCGCGTTTGCGGCAGTAACAGCACTGTATCACAGAGATTGCCATGAGGAAGGCACAGGGCAATTTGTCGATGTGAGCTTATACGAATCGATGTTTAGAATGATGGAGTTTTTAATCGCCGACTACGACGTAACAGGCACGATTAAAGAACGCTCACCTGGGCTAAGCGGTCACTCCGCACCAGCAGGCAACTTCTTAACAAAAGACGACATCTGGATTATTTTAGTAACGAGCTCAGATAAAACATTTGAGCGTTTAGCAAAAGCGATGGGTCGAGAAGATATGCTAACAGACGAACGCTACTCAACAAACTCCGTGCGCCTGACACGCTTTGATGAAGTAAACGGCATCGTAGCGGACTGGGTACGCACAAAAACAAAAGACGAGCTGCAAACAATGCTGGATGAATGCGGCGTGCCAATAAGCCAAATTTACAGCATTCAAGATATTTTCGAAGACCCACAGTATAAGGCACGCGAAAATATTGTGGAAGTAGAACATCCACGCTTAGGCAAAGTAAAAATTCCAGGTGTCGTGCCGAAATTCTCTGAAACACCGGGCTCCATTCGCCAAATCGCACCAGATTTAGGAGAGCACACGGACGAAATTTTGAGAGACATCCTCGGTTTAGATGACGAAAATATCGCGAAATTAAGAGAGAAAAAAGTGATTTAAAAGGAGTGTTCCAGTTGGTCAATAAACAAGCAGTTATCCTTACCGAAGTTTGTCCACGAGACGGCTTCCAAAGCATTAGTGAATGGATCCCAACGGAAACAAAAATCGACATTACTAATCGATTAATCGATTGCGGTTACAAGCAAATTGAAGTAACTTCTTTTGTCCATCCGAAAGCCATACCACAATTAAAAGACGCTGATGAATTGTTAAAACAAGTGAAACGCGTAAAAGGTGTGAAGTTTCGTGCATTAGTACCGAATGTTCGCGGCTTAGAGCGCGCGATTGCGGTTGGTGTAGACAAAGCAAAACTCATGTTATCTGCATCAGATTCGCATAGCTTAAGTAACGCGAATTGCACAACGGAAGAAGCACTGCAGAATTTTGAGCCACTTATTGTGCGAGCAAAACAAAGTGATATTGCGATATCAGGGTCGATTTCCGTGGCGTTTGGCTGCCCGTATGAAGGTGATATTCCGGTAGAGCGTTTAGCAATGATCTGCGAGCGCTATCGTTCATTTGGTATTACGGAAGTATCACTTGCAGATACAACCGGTATGGCCAACCCAACAAAAATTAAACGCAATGTACGTGCACTAAGAGAATTATTCCCTGAAATCACATTCTCATTGCACTTACATAACACACGAGGCATGGCATTCGCAAACGCTGTCGCAGGCTATGAAGAAGGCATTATTCATTTTGATAGCTCCGCAGGTGGATTAGGCGGTTGTCCGTATGCACCAGGAGCAAGCGGCAATATCGCTTCAGAAGATTTAATTCATGGATTTGGCGAAATGGGCATTGAGACGAACCTTTCGTTAGATCAAGTACTAGAAGCAGCGAAATATATTCAACAGTTGCTGCCACAAGCGGTAGACAGCTTCCTTCTAAAAGCAGGGAAATGTTCAGATTTATCTGCGAGTCCAAAGGGACAGAAAAAAGTAGAAGTATAAGTTTCTTTGCAGGGGGGGGAGGACATATGTACAAACAAACGCTCAATACGAACTATGAAACATTTCATATTAACAGCCTCCAAGCATTAGGTGGACCAGTGAATGTTTCGGAGCTACCATACACGACAAAGATTTTGCTTGAATCACTGATGCGAAATCAAGAGAAGCTAGATTTGAGTCATGAGGAACTGCTTCAAATTTTGTCAAACATTAAAGCGAGGAAACGAATCGATATTCCGATTGTCCCGACGCGTGTCATTATGCAAGACGCCTCAGGCATTCCGGTTTTAGTCGACCTCGTGTCACTTCGCCAACACTTGATGGAACAAGGAATTGACCCATCGATGGTCAATCCTGAAATTCCCGTTGATTTAGTCATTGATCACTCCGTTCAAGTCGATCATTTCCGATCCGATTCGGCGTTTTCAATGAATCTTCAATTAGAATATGAGCGTAATGAAGAACGCTATGAATTTTTAAAATGGGCGCAACACGCTTTTGATGGTTTATCGGTTGTCCCACCAGCGAATGGCATTATTCATCAAATAAATTTAGAGTATTTAACAAAAATTGTCCAATTAACGACGCAAACAGACGTCGCGTACCCAGAACTAGTCATCGGTACGGATTCGCATACGACAATGGTCAATGCGTTGGGCGTACTCGGGTGGGGCGTTGGCGGAATCGAAGCTGAAGCAGCGATGTTAGGAGTTCCGGTGAGTATGTCAATGCCTGAGGTTGTAGGTGTTGAAATTACAGGCCAACTAACAGAAGGTGTGACGGCAACAGATGTCGCCTTAACGCTTACACAGATGCTCAGACAGCACAATGTTGTCGGGAAGTTTGTTGAATTCTTTGGGCCAAGTTTAAAGAAACTGTCAATCCCAGATAGAGCAACGATTTCTAATATGTCCCCTGAATACGGAGCAACATGTGGTTTCTTTCCTGTTGACGAAGAAACATTGAAATTTTTGCGCATGACGGGTAAACAAGACAGCGAAGTCGAACGCGTCGAGCAGTACTGCAAAGCGCAAGGACTGTTCCATCTACCGAACAGTGAACAAAACAAAAGGTATGCCGACCTTTTAGTATTTGACTTACAAACGGTAGAGGCGAGTGTTTCAGGCCCTAAACGCCCACAAGACAGAATGCCACTGGCACTTGTGAAAGAGTCCTTCCCTAAACCTCTTTCACAAACAGGAAATGAAACAACAGTCCATGGCACAGCACTAAAAGACGGCTCGATTGTCATCGCAGCGATTACAAGTTGTACGAATACATCGAATCCAGTCAATATGATTGGCGCAGGCCTGTTAGCGAAAAAGGCTATAGAACTCGGTTTAACGGTATCGCCAACGATTCAAACAAGTTTGGCACCAGGCTCAAAGGTTGTAACAGGCTATTTACAAAAGGCAGAGCTACTTCCTTACCTAGAGCAATTAGGCTTCCATCTAACAGGTTACGGCTGTTCAGTATGTGTCGGCAATAGCGGAAACTTAGATGAAGCGGTTGAACAAGCGATTCAAGACTTTGATTTAACGGTAGTCGCCGTTTTAAGTGGTAACCGCAACTTCGAAGGACGCATTCACGCGTTGGTCAAAGCAAACTATTTGGCTTCCCCTCCATTAGTGATTGCTTTTGCCATTGCAGGGACGATGAATATTGATTTGAAGAGCGAACCACTAGGAAAATCGTCATCGGGCAAAGATATTTATTTAAAAGATATTTGGCCGAGTTCTGATGAAATTGCCCGTTTAATTGATTCGACGATTTCACCGGATTTATTTAAAGAAGCGTATGACAATGTCTTTATAGGTGATAAAAGATGGCAGCAACTTCACTATTCAGAGCAACCGATTTTCAATTGGAATGCGCAGTCTACTTACTTTAAAGCTTCCCCTTTCTTTAAAGAAGAGAATGCACAACCACAAGGAAATATTTACAATGCCAATGTGTTGCTCATGCTCGGTGATTCGATTACGACAGACCATATTTCGCCTGTAGGAAGTATTCCAAAAAATAGTACGGCAGGACAATATCTGACGGAGCAGGGTGTCAAATTTGCAGAGTTCAATTCTTATGGTTCTCGCCGAGGGAATTATGACGTACTTGTTCGAGGAACGTTCGCGCATTTACGACTGAAAAATGCGCTGAGTGATCGGACAGGTGGTTATACACGCCATCTACCAAGTGGCGAAGAAACGGAAATTTACAAGGTAGCGGAAATGTATCAAGCGGAAAAGACACCTTTAATTATTTTAGCCGGTAAAGAGTATGGTACAGGAAGTGCACGCGATTGGGCAGCCAAAGGAACGTATCTGCTGGGTGTCAAAGCCGTAATAGCGGAAAGTTTTGAACGCATTCACCGTAGTAACTTAGCGATGATGGGGGTTTTACCTCTTCAATTTATGCCAGGTGAAAACGCTGAATCGATGAATTTAGCAGGAGTAGAGAGCTACTCGATTTTAGGATTAGAAGAGCCACTCAGTCCACTCCAACATGTGAAAGTGGAAGTAGTAAAGCCAGATGGTTCCCAATGCTTCTTCCAAGCGATATTACGTTTAGATACACACCGAGAAATTGAACTTTATTTAAAAAAGGGTATTTTCCAAAGTATCCTTCATAAATGGAAAGAGCGCATAGAAATTTAAGACGACTGAAAAATCAAAGTGGTTCGGATGCTTCAAAATACACGTTACACATGAAGCAGCCCTTTTTCCATTTCGAATCAGTTATGGAGTAAATGGCGAAGGTTAATTGAAAAAGAAAACTGGATAGAAAGAAAGGGCCCCTTAAATTTTCGTTACAAAGAATACACTTTTTGCTGTTCAGTAAACAGGAAAAAAAGAAGAAGGAAATGGAGGATAACATATGAAACAATTATTACTACAAAATTTCACAAAACAATTCATAAATGGTCAATGGAGAGATGGGGCAAGTTCAAGTACAATTCAAGATTATAACCCTTATTCTGGCGAGCACTTGTTGACAATTCAAGGGGCGAGTACAACCGATTTAGATGAAGCGTACCGAGCTGCGCAACAAGCGCAACCAGTTTGGGAGGCGATGCCACTCGGTGAAAAAAACCAGCTTTTTGAGCGTTTAGTCAAAGTACTTGAAGAAAAAAGAGCGGATATTATTCAGTGGCTTATCCAAGAATCGGGAAGTACGTTCATTAAAGCAACAGCTGAATTTGAATCTTCTGTGAAGTTGGTAAAAGAATCAGCGAGCTTTTTAACGCGTATTACGGGACAAATTTTACCTTCGTATGTACCGAATAAAGAAAATCGCGTGTATCGTACAGCCAAAGGCGTAATTGGCGTAATTGGTCCTTGGAATTTCCCATTTCTTTTAACGATGCGCTCACTTGCTCCTGCAATAGCGACGGGTAATAGCGTCGTAATTAAACCAGCATCGGATACGCCGGTTACTTCCGGGTTATTATTCGGTGAAATTTTTGAACAGGCAGGATTCCCAACAGGTTTAGTCAACGTCATCGTCGGGCGTGGTTCTGAAATCGGGGATGCATTTGTGTCACATCCGATCCCATGCATGATTTCATTTACAGGCTCAACAGAAGTAGGCCGACGCATCGGGGAATTAGCAGGCAAAAATTTAAAGGACGTTGCGCTTGAATTAGGCGGGAACAATGCGATGGTTGTCTTAAAAGACGCCAACATCGAACGTGCCGCAAAAGCAGCTGCTTTCGGTAAATTTTTGCACCAAGGTCAAATTTGTATGGCGTTAAATCGAATCATTGTTGATCAAGAAATACACGATAAATTTGTTGAGAAGTTTACGGAAATTGTGAAGACTCTTCAAACAGGTGATCCGGCTAATCCAACAACATTCATTGGTCCCCTTATTAACAAACAACAGGTAGAAAGAATTCAACAAGACGTTCATGATAGTGTTGCGCAGGGGGCGACCATTTCTCTTGATGGAACTGTGGATAATCTGTTAATGCAGCCAATAATTTTAACAAATGTTACAAACGACATGCCAATTGCTAAAAATGAAATTTTTGGTCCAGTTGCTTGTATCATTAAAGCAAAAGATGAAGAAGAAGCGATTAAAATTGCCAATGATTCACCGTATGGTTTAAGTGGCTCCATCTTTACAGAAGATCTTCATCACGGCGTAGAGGTAGGTAAAAAAATCAAAACAGGAATGATTCACATTAATGATCAATCTGTGAATGATGAAGCACATGTCTCTTTTGGTGGTGAAAAAGAATCTGGTATTGGTCGTTTCAATGGTGAATGGGCGATTGATAAGTTTACAACCGTAAAATGGATTAGTGTACAAAATGGTTATCGTGAATATCCGATTTAAACTAGAGTGGGACAACTAAGTCACCACTATTACCTGAAACTTTTTAAAAGAAAAAACGTATAATAAGATTTTTGTAGATGATGATACTTAAACAAGTGGAGGAACATGATTCGTTTCTTCACTTGTTTTTATGTTTCGGGCTTACCATGTAGTGAAATTACGCTACCCAATAAAAAGTGGGCTGATGTGATTGGCTATTTGCGTCCGATGAGGTAATTTGTCCTACTAAAGCGCCTGTTAGTTGAATAAGATTATCCTTTATCCCCCAACATCCATGATGGATGTTTTGTGGTTCTTTATTTTGGTTTGTAATAATCATTTTTTTGTGTATGGCATTTCATCTATGAAAACATGAAACAATTAAATACCCCTATGTAACACAACAAAAATTCAGAAAGGGGTGTTCGTTTTTTGAGAGGCATGTTGAATGTTTTAGTGCTAGCGCTTATAGGTGGGTATATTTTTCATCTGCTACACATTCCAATTCCTTGGATGCTAGGTCCAATTGTCGTCATTGTTATGGCACAATTTGTATATAAAGGTCCGCTAAAATGGACACCACTTACAATTGATATAGGTGTCGTTATTGTAGGTACAGCAATTGGGGTGCAGTTTAATGTCAGTCTATTTAATAATATTGGCTCGATTTTATTTTATATGATTATGCTCAATATTATTTTAATTGCCAGCTCCATTGGCGTTGCTTACTTGATTGCAAAATGGATTAAAGTACCGGTAAAGTCAGTGATTTTAGGTACAATCCCCGGCGGCTTAGGGCAAATCATTGTGTTTGCCGAAGAAGAAAAAGTAAGTGATTTAGGCGTCATCTCTTACTTCCAAGTCATTCGCTTACTCTTGGTCGTAGTCGTTGTACCATTTATCGTTGCCGGTCAAGTCATGAGCAAACACGAAACAGTTGCACCGATGACATCGAGCTTACTATTTTTAATTGCTCTGTCTTGGGTATGTGCTCGCGTCAGTCAAAAACTGCATATCCCAGTGGCCTACTTCATCACACCGATTATTGTCATTATCGCCCTACAGCTCGCAACACCAATCGCTATGCCTCCCGTGCCATCATACGTAATGGCAATTGCACAGCTATTAATCGGCGCGCACATCGGTCTCATGCTAAAGCCAGATATGATCAAACTACCTGTCCGCATACTAGTTGCCGGCATTGTCAGTGCTTTCGCGCTCATTATTTTAACACTCGGCTCTAGCTTCCTTATGCTATTTGCCATGAACACAACATTTGCCACAAGCTTCCTAAGCACCGCGCCTGGTGGCTTGGATCAAATGGTGCTATTAGCAAATGCGATTAAAGCAGACGTCTCACTCGTATCGATGTTCCAGACGTTTAGGTTATTGTTTATCTTCTTATTAATTTTGCCGTTGTTGAAGCTGTTTTATCATTGGTTGGAAAAGAGACAGAATCAACAACAGGTATTTGAGAAGAAAAATGAAGTTAGAGTGAAGGTTTAGAAAATTTATTAAACACTCCAGTGACTATAGATCGCTTTAAAGCGTAAATAAAAGTACATTAGGTCTTTACCTCACATCTCACCTCAATAAGTTTCTTTTAGAGGTGAGATGATTTTAATCTAACTTTTTTACAAATCTACAGTATTTCTTCTTCAACTAACTGGTGCGAGCGCTTTTATGCGCATTTTAAATCAACCTTTACCTTTAACATAGCCTTATAAATAAACATTCTTTACTACACAGCAATAATTATCACAGTCCTATGCCACTAGCGGCATTATCCTCGAAAATTGTTCCATGCTTAATATACCGTTGGAGGGAACTCGATTGCTTATGTCTGGTCTGACGCATGATTTGATGCTCACTTTTCCCAGCTTTTGCTGCAGTCGAACAAAAACCACTACGCAAACTATGTGCTCCATAAGATGACGCTGGAAGTCCTGCCTCCTGGCAATTCTTTTGAACAATCAATCGCACGGACTGATCTGTTAAGCGTTCATACAGATTTCCATGTCGGTCCATCCGTCGAAAGACTGGACCACTAGTGATACCTGAGGCCGACAACCACTCCTGCATCGACCGGACTGGACAGGTTGATCTATTGCTTCCATAGGGAAGTGCAATAACTTGTCCCGCCCCTTGTTGGTCGGTCTTACTATGCTCAATGGTGAGCACTAGTCCATCACTAGTGAACCTTAAGTGCTCCACATCTATCCCCACCAACTCACTCCGTCGCAATGCACCTGCCCATCCATTCACTAATAAGGCACGATTCCGAGTCCCAATTAACGTATTTGACAATATACCGATCACTTGTCGTAAATCAGCTAACCATAATGCCTCTTTTCCCACTTCTTTAATCCCAATGGATCGTTGAATACCTTGCCATACCCCTTGTACGAGAGGATCCTTGGTAGGACTCTCCCAATTCGCAGACACATGGCGCTGCGAGATGGCCGTCATTTTCCGTTTAATGGTGGAGGCTTTAGACGATGAACTAAGAAAGGTAAGGTAATAAGCGATGGTCTCTGGCGTTGCTGGCAGTTCTACTAAATTATGTGCCGCACACCAATCGATAAAGAGCTGCCAATCAGAGGTATACGCCTTTTTCGTATTTTTCGCTTTGGAATTCGATAGATGGACTTCCGCTTGCTGATGTAGTTGCTGGACATCTGCAGATAATTCCGTCGTAGAGTGAATGATAATCGATTTATTTTCCACCAGGTTAGCCTCCTTCAATATTAATTTTTCTAAAAAAGGGAATTAGAGTTTCTTCTATAACCAGAGTGTTTTTATCTGTTTTTATTTTCTTCTATTTTATCATAAACTATTTCGCTTATTATAGCCTTTCTAAGTATCGATAAGAATGGTTATCGATACTTAGAAAGAAAATAAGGTAAATGATTACTTACAGAAAAAAATTTAGATATTAGAGGGTTTATTAACATTTACATGTTTAATACTGATGTATCAGTCTCAATAGCCAGTGCCTTATTCTCTACAACCAGCACTTTGACTAACTGATTCTCTTCATCTACTAACAAGTTTTGTGTATTCCATAGGACCTTCACTTTTTTATTCTTTGCCAGTTCGATAAGCGATAAATAATATGGAAGTTTATCTTCTAAATACATTGTTTTTAATGTATTAAATGCCTTGTAACTTGTAACATCATACGCATAACAAACCTGCCCCGATTGAAAACTTATCTCTTTTGCAGGAACCGCCTGTTCATAGCCCTGTAGCGAATGCATTTTTTCACGATACCATTTCTCTATTAAATCCATTTCCTGTGTCTGAAATGTCGATAATGGTTGTAGATAGAAAATGGAATTGCCATTGACCTCAAAAGTACCGACTTTATTAGCAACCGTTCGAAGTACCATATCTCGTTCACCCTTTCATCTAACCTAGATTATTATTGAAGTGGTGGATATTTTGCTAAAACTTCTTTATAACTTTATATTGTAAAAGCGACAAATTCTTTCGAACTGGATGTTTATTTAATTGAAAAAAAGCAACGAGCAATGTAGGTGTAAAAGCAATAAGAAACATTTTTTGATCTAGCATCCCCAAACGATAAAATAGATACGAAATTAACATACCTAAAATAATAAAAGGTGAAGGGATAAAAACATCTTGGAACGAGATATTCCCATACAAATACTTCTTTGTATCAATGTTTAAGGGTAACTCTACTTTTCCAGAAGCTCTTAATCGTTCCTGCCGATCAAAATATTCTTCTGAACGCATCTTCATCACATCTTTCTAGTTACAGATTCGTTTGAACATATTCAATCACTGGTTTAGCAAGCAAGAATAACACCACCCCTATCACACATAGTTTTATACCGTTCTTAAACTTCGGAGACGACTGCTCATCACCTACCCAAACCCCAATGGCACAAATAAGTAATCCAATTGAGAAAATAGTAATAAACGTTCCTTGCATATCACTAAATAATGTATTTAAAAATCCCTGAATTCTCTCAAACATTTTTTCACCTCCCCAAGTTGTTACATACACTCTAAAAACTCTCCAAAAATAAGGCAAGTGAAAAACCCATTTTTCCCTAGGTATTAAATACCCTTTTTATTTAGTCCATAAGTACTCATAAATATCGAATTCAAGGTATTCAAATAGTCAAACTATAAGTTA
>NZ_QKZI01000014.1 GCF_003254155.1 Psychrobacillus insolitus
TCTGGTACGGTTGTTGAACACAAGTTAAACAACACTATTCAACTATATATGTCCCGTTAGTGAAACAGCGTCTCTACTTATTGTAGAAACGCACCAGTTAGTTTAATAAGAACAGCGATGCTACTTCAACAATCGCGCCCGATTGTCGAACCTGTTACTGAAACAGGTTAAATATAATATCAGCTATGTAAGTCTCCAAAAATGCAGCTACAATAATAATCGGTAATATTAATACTCCGTAAATTTTTATTGTGCCTAAGATTTTCTTAACAAGAGGAACCTGATCTTTACCTTTTTTGAATACACTTCTAACTTTTGCTCTAATGACTCGATTTAACTCAAATAGAGCTGCTGCAAATAAACAAAACGCAAAAATTTCAACAAAATAATGAGGAATGGTAGACGCAATTATCTCAATGCCTTTTATAAAGTCCATCTGCAAAACAACACCAAAAAGAATACCAGGGATAAGAGCAGTTGATATTACATTTATGAGATAAAGAAACTGTATAGGAATTAAAGCCAATACAAACATTTGCAAAGGTACCATGAACCCATTATTCACAATGTACGCCCATACTTTTTTAATCCCTGTAGATTCTTTCAATTGATCCGATGAACTATTTCCGAAGGATTCCATTATTCCTTTTAAATCAGGATTGACAAAGTAAGTTATTACTGTTCCCAATACTGTCACTATCGTTGCTATAACAAAGAAAACTACAGCCCTTTTAAAAGCAGTTTTATTTACTATCTTAAAAATCATCATCACCTCATTCATTAGATAGATTCCTACAATCTGGCCCCATTGTTGAACATAAGTTAAACAACACTGTTAAACTAACCTGCGGCGTTAGTTGAATAAGACAAAATTTAACATCTCCCTTATACTATACAGCCATTTTTAAAACGTTCCAAATAGTATTCACATTAATAGGGTGCAAGAGTATAACATGAATCTTGAATCGTACTTTTTGACATATTTTTTAACATATCAATTAACAAGCTAATTAGCATTGATTTTCCAAGTAACAATAACCATTGTTACTTGGATAATTTAGTTGCTAATAGTTGTGTTAAAAGGGTATCTAATTCAGTGGAAATCGCTATATATCAATTAACAGCCCACTTATGTGTTTAATTTGAGTTTTGTACCACTCAACTGAACGGGTTAGAAAATCTCTAAAGCGTCCTTTTTCTATGTGGACTTTAATGGTTCGCTTTGGACGAAACTTATGGTACCTGATTAAATGATAAAAAAAGTAGGAGCTGAAGAAAGTGACGCAGTCATTTTCTTCAGCTCCTATTTTTCTTTTAAGTTAAAGCGTAAGTCTTTCGTACTGTCCAGAGCGATCTAGCAAAAATCGTACAACCTATTTTCGAAGTCGAGGAATTTCTTATACTTTCTTTGCAAAAAATCAGTTTTCCCGACTTTCTGGACAGTCCCGCGACAAATAAATTAATTATAGGCAACTAAATTCTTCACTAACTGCATTTGACAAAGAACCTTTATTGTTCGCTTTGGACAAATTTTATGGAAATAGAATAAACGAGAAAGAAATCGAAGTACTGAGATTAGATTGACACCTGTAATATTTTGATTTAATTTAATTTATAAATCATGTTTTATAAAATATAGCAAAAATGGCTATACGACTTATCGGAAAATAAGTGCCAAAAGAGACTTTTCTCCTGTTTTTGCACTTATTTTAAAATATGTCGTATGTGAGTTTTGCGCATTTATGATGTTGGTGATTATTTTATTGGCAGGTTCGTTTGACGAGTGCTCGAGAAAACTTGTACATACCACGTTTAAAGTCGATAAAATCGCTATACTTACTTATTCTTAAACCAAAAGCTGCTCCACTCTCGAAATGAGAATGGAGCAGCTTTTTTTATGTTTGTTAGATGACAATATTTATCATCTTACCTGGTATTGCAATAATTTTCTTCACTTCGTTTCCTTCAAGCCAATGTTGCACTTGTTCGGAAGCTAATGCTAATGCTTCTAATTCTTCTTTTGTTGCATCTTTTGAAACAAGTAGCTTCACACGAACTTTCCCTTTAATTTGAACAGGAATTTCTACTTCGTCATCTACTAATTTTGCTTCATCAAATGTTGGCCATGCCTCATACGTAATTGTTGTTGTATGACCTAGTTTTTCCCAAAGCTCTTCTGACAAGTGAGGTGCTAATGGTGAAAGAAGTTTTACGAAACCTTCGACATATTCTTTCGGAAGAACCTCTGCTTTGTATCCATCATTGATGAATACCATCATTTGTGAAATAGCTGTATTGAAACGAAGTGCTTCATAGTCTTCCGTCACTTTTTTCACTGTTTGGTTATATGATTTTTCTAGTGCTGTATCACTTGATGTTTGTACTTTTTCGCTCAGAGTCCCTTCATCCGTCATGAATAAACGCCATATACGATCTAAGAAACGACGAGAACCGTCTAATCCGTTTGTTGACCATGGAATAGATGCATCTAGAGGACCCATGAACATTTCATACATTCTTAATGTATCTGCTCCGTGACTGCTAACGATTTCATCCGGGTTAATAACATTCCCTTTAGATTTTGACATTTTTTCGTTACCTTCTCCTAAAATCATTCCTTGATTGAATAATTTTTGGAAAGGTTCTTTCGTCGGTACTACGCCAATATCATATAAAACTTTATGCCAGAAACGTGCATATAGTAAGTGAAGTACTGCGTGCTCTGCCCCGCCAATATAAATATCTACTGGTAACCAGCGTTTAATAAGTTCTGGATCTGCTAAAGCTTGATCATTTGTCGGATCAATATAGCGTAAGTAATACCAGCAGCTACCTGCCCATTGTGGCATTGTATTCGTTTCACGACGTCCTTTTTTACCTGTTACAGGATCTACAATATTTACCCACTCTGTGATGTTCGCTAGTGGTGATTCACCAGTACCACTTGGTTTGATATCCGTTGTTTTCGGTAAAATTAGTGGAAGATCAGCATCTTCTACCGGTGTCATTGTGCCATCTTCCCAATGGATTATTGGAATTGGCTCACCCCAATAACGTTGGCGGCTAAATAACCAGTCACGAAGACGGTACGTTATTTTCTTCTCACCTGTTCCATTTACTTCAAACCACTCAATCGCTTTGGCAATTGCTTGTTTTTTGTTTAGACCATTTAAGAAGTCAGAATTAACAAGTACTCCGTCAGCTGTATATGCTTCTTCTTCTACATTTCCACCAGACACTACTTCTACAATTGGTAAATCGAATTGTTTTGCAAATTCATAGTCACGTTCATCATGTGCTGGAACTGCCATAATTGCGCCTGTTCCATATGTTGCAAGTACATAATCAGCAATCCAAATCGGCATTTTTTCTCCACTTACTGGATTGATCGCGTACGCACCAGTGAATACACCTGTTTTATGTTTTGCAAGATCCGTACGTTCTAGATCACTTTTTAATTTCACTTCATCTTTATACGCTTTAACGGCTTCTAGTTGCTCTTTTGTTGCAATCTTTTCTACCAGTGCATGTTCAGGAGCTAATACTGCATATGTCGCACCAAAAATTGTATCCGGACGTGTTGTAAATGCACGGAATGACTCAGAAGAACCATCAATGTTAAATATAAGCTCTGCACCTTCAGAACGACCAATCCAGTTGCGTTGCATATCTTTAATACTTTCTGGCCAATCCAATTCTTCTAAATCATCTAGTAAACGATCTGCATAGTTTGTAATACGAAGCACCCATTGACGCATTGGTTTACGTTCTACTGGATGTCCTCCACGCTCTGATTTACCATCGATAATTTCTTCATTTGCAAGAACTGTTCCAAGTGCCGGGCACCAGTTAACTGCTACTTCATCAACATAAGCTAGGCCTTTATTGTAAAGTTGGATAAAAATCCATTGTGTCCATTTGTAATAAGAAGGATCCGTTGTATTAATTTCTCGGTCCCAGTCATAAGAGAAACCTAAATCTTGTATTTGACGTTTAAATGTAGCAATGTTTTTCGCTGTAAATTCAGCTGGGTCATTTCCAGTATCTAGCGCATACTGCTCTGCTGGAAGTCCGAAAGCATCCCAGCCCATTGGATGAAGTACATTATAGCCTTGCATTCTTTTATATCGACTCAAAATATCTGTCGCAGTGTAACCTTCCGGATGACCTACGTGTAAGCCTACTCCAGATGGATATGGGAACATATCTAAAGCATAAAATTTTTCTTTTGATGGGTCATTTACTGTTTTAAATGTTTTGTTTTCTTCCCAATACTTTTGCCATTTTTTCTCGATTGTTAAATGATTGAAATTCATAAAAAGTCCTCCTTTAAATATGTAAAATATAAATAATCTATGTAACGGGATTACTGTCTAAATTTGATGCATTGTGTGACAATTACTACCTCATAGGGCAACGTGCTTCTGCGACGAGCTTTGCGCAGGAGCAAGGCTGCTTACGCTAGACATAATAAAAAAACTCGTCCCTTAAAAAACTAAGGGACGAGAGATTATTATACTCACGCGGTACCACCCAAATTAGTGAAAACTCACTCAACTTGATTCCTTATCGCGGAAAACGGTATAAGCTAAACAACTAACATTTCACTTATACAGACTCAAAGGCGAGTTCAATAATGTATTTCACTAACTTTCACCAATCGTTAGCTCTCTTTAGAAATACAGTCTATTTACTATTCCTTATCTACGTCTTGCTATTAGTTCATATTTTAGAGGAAACATGTTGAAATAGCAAGTTTTATTGAGTCGTATATCCACCATCTAATACTACCGCTTGACCTGTCATACCCTTTGCAGCATCACTTGCTAAAAACAACGTCAAATCTGCAATTTCCTTCACATCTAACAAACGTTTTTGTGGAACTAAGGGATATATTACCTCTTCAAGAACAGATTCTAATGGTACATTACGCGTATTTGCAAGATCCTGAAATTGATTGCGTACAAGTGGAGTATCTACATACCCAGGACAAACAGCATTTACTGTTATTCCATCTGCGGCAGTTTCCAGTGCGGCTACTTTGGTTAAGCCGATTAAACCATGCTTTGCAGAATTATAAGCTGCTTTACCAGCAAAGCCAACTAAACCATTAATGGAAGCCATGTTAATGATTCTTCCAAAGCCTTGCTTCCGCATATGAGAAAGGACATGCTTTGTTGTTATAAATGGAGCTGTTAGCATAATTTTCACTAAAATTTCGAAGCGTTCTGTTGGGAAATCTTCCAACATGGCAACATGTTGCATACCTGCATTATTTATTAAAATATCGAGACGTCCAAACTTTTCTACTGTTTGATTAATAGAATGAACGATGTCACTTTCGCTAGTTACATCACATTTCATCCCAATTGCATCAGTACCTAACGAGGCTGCAGCATTCTTTACCTTTTCCTCATTAATATCTGTTAAGACTACTTTTGCACCAGCCTTATAAAATTCTTTTGCAATTTCAAATCCTATTCCTTGAGCGGCACCAGTGATGAATAGTACTTTATCTTTTACCATACCTTAACCTCCAAAAGATCAGCCATTAAGCTCGATGGACTGAAAAATTATTAAATATGATACTTCTATCTACGAACAAATCCATCCCGGATTTTTAAAAGAAATGTATTAAATTGAAACATTCTCTTCTACGTTGTCTATATTTAATTTAGCTTCAGTTGAATCAATCACTTCTTGCAAAGTAAAGCCCTCAAATACTTCTTTTAACACAAGTCCATCAGGCGTCACTTCAATAGTCGCACGCTCAGTAATAATTTTGTTGACTACCCCTTTACCCGTCAAAGGAAGTGAGCATTCTTTTTTAATCTTTGCAGAACCATCTTTTGCACAATGATCCATGATCACGATAATTTTTTTGGCACCATGTACTAAATCCATCGCACCGCCCATTCCTTTAATCATCTTCCCTGGAATCATCCAGTTTGCAAGGTCTCCCTTTTCTGATACTTCCATCGCTCCTAATATTGCAACATCTACATGGCCACCGCGTATCATCGCAAATGATTCTGCACTTGAAAAGAATGATGAACCAGGAATTGTTGTTACTGTTTCTTTCCCAGCATTTATAAGATCTGGATCCACTTCTTGTTCTGTTGGATATGGTCCAATTCCAAGCAAACCATTTTCCGATTGTAAAACAACTGTCTTATTCGGAGAGATGAAATTCGCTACTAAAGTTGGAATTCCAATCCCTAAATTCACGTAATTTCCATTTTCAATTTCTTGTTCTGCTCTTCTTGCAATTTTTTCGCGTGTATTCAACTGAATTTCCTCCTTACGAACGTATCGTTAATTTTTCAATTCTTTTTTCTTGCGTTGCTTGTAAAAGTCCTTGTACATAAATACTTGGTGTATGAATTTGTGCAGGATCTAAATCTCCTGTTTCTACTATTTCTTCTGCTTCAGCAATTGTGAACTTCCCTGCTGCTGCCATCATCGGATTAAAGTTTTGCGCTGTTTTATTGTAAATAAGATTTCCAAATTTATCTGCTTTAGCAGCACGAATTAAAGTGAAATCTGCACGTAGTGACTCTTCTAACACGTATTCTTTGCCATCATAAATACGCGTTTCTTTGCCTTCTGCAACGACTGTCCCAACACCGGCTGGAGTAAAGAAGGCTGGAATACCTGCTCCTCCTGCACGAATTTTTTCTGCCAGTGTTCCTTGAGGTGTCAATTCTACTTCTATTTCACCAGAAAGTACTTGGCGTTCGAATTCTTTGTTTTCTCCTACATATGATCCAATCATTTTTTTAATTTGTTTATTTTTTAGTAATAATCCTAGACCCCAATCATCGACTCCACAGTTATTTGAAATGACTATTAAATCTGTAACCCCTTTTTCTACTAATGCTAGTATCAGTTGTTCCGGTATCCCCACTAGTCCAAATCCACCTACCATTAGTGTCATTCCATCTTGTATCCCTGCTACAGCTTCACTAGCTGTACTGTAAATTGGTTTCATCTATCTCAATCCCCTTCTTTTTTAAACAAGTTCTTCTTAATATTCTCAAAAATCCGAAAATTAAGCAATTGCTTTTTGAATGAAAAATAAAAACACCGAATGAAATTATTCAAACGGTGCTCTTTTTTCAGCTCTTTTAAGTGGTAAATCATAGAGTAAACTCGTAATAATAGCAAAGAACATCAAACTAGATAAGATAATAATCATCATCGGTGTTCCATATGCTCCTACTAGAATACCACCGACTAGCGGTCCAATCATACGTCCAATTGTCGCCATACTATTTACTACTCCTTGATAAAACCCTTCTCTTCCTTTTGGGGCTAACTTATTTGCAATTGTAGGGACAGCTGGCCACATAAATATTTCACCAATTGTTAAAATAACCATCGCAGTGATAAACATGGCATAACTTTGGGCAAAAGCAACTGCAATAAAAGAGCCTAAGAAAATAACGACCCCTATAACTAATTGTACTTTAACTTTATGTTCTAAACGATTGATTATTGGTGTAATAAGAGGTTGTGCTAATATAATTAGCGCTCCATTTATCGTCCATAACAAACTATATTGTTTTAAAGTGATTCCCAAGTCCAACATATAAGTAGAAATTGTAGAAGTCCACTGAATATAAACAATCCAAGTCAACATATAGCCAAATGACACAATAATCATCGCATAAAAGGGAGCTTTTTGTTTCACTTTCTTTTGTTCTGATCGAATAGAAGTTTGGTGACTTGAAAATCCAGAAATTTTACGATAAAAAATGACGACAATAATAAAGAACAAAAGATATGCCAATAAATTCGCTAGAAAAATATGATTTATATTACGAGCTGCTACAATTCCCGCTATTGCTGGTCCGATAGCAACTCCTAAATTCTGAGCTAGATATATAGCATTAAATGCTTTTCTTCCTCCCTCAGGCCAAATACTACCCATTGTCGCATACATACTTGGAAAAATAATTCCTCCACTGAAACCTAGCAGGGCGACAAACCAAATATACATAGGCCATCCGTGCCAAATTGTTAATAAGATTAACGCAAAAATAGAAACAACAATTCCAAATAATATCGACCTATATCCACCAATTCGATCAAACAAATAGCCACCTAGTAAGTTTCCAACAACACCTGTAGCAGAATTTATTAATAGTACAAACCCTGCCATTGTTAAAGATTTCCCCAAATAGTCATGTATATAAATCGTATGTAATGGCCAAAGAAATGAATTACCTGTCGTGTTGATAAACATTCCAAAAACTAACAGCCAAACTGCTTTTGGCATCCTAAACACCTCATATTTAAATTTGCCTTGGAATATTGTAATCCATTTTAATATGCCCTTCAATAGGATTCGGACAAACTTAACAAAGTCGTGATAATATGTAAAAGGTAAGGAGTGAATGATCATGGAAGAAAATAATTTCCCTTTCCCGTCTGATGGAAAAAGGTATTATACATGGAATCGATATTTACGTAATCAATTTGATATGAAAATTTTCAAAGTTGCACTTGATGCAGGATTTGATTGTCCCAATAGAGATGGCACAGTTGCTTTTGGTGGCTGTACGTTTTGTAGTGTCGCTGGAAGTGGTGATTTCGCTGGAGATAAAGTAGATCCAATTCCTGTACAATTTGAAAAAATTAAACTAAAAATGCATGAAAAATGGAAAACAGGCAAATATATAGCTTATTTTCAAGCATATACAAACACACATGCTCCAATAGAAGTACTGAAAGAGAAATTTGAAGCCGCATTATCACTTGAAGGTGTAGTTGGAATTTCCATTGCAACAAGACCAGACTGTTTGCCAGATGATGTAGTTGAATATTTAGCCGAACTAAACCAAAGAACTTATTTATGGATTGAATTAGGACTGCAAACAGTTCATGAAAAAACCGCAAAGCTAGTCAATCGTGCACATGACTTTCCAACTTATATAGAAGGTGTGGATAAATTAAGAAAACATGATATACGTATTTGCACTCATATTATTAACGGACTACCTCTAGAAGATCGTGACATGATGATGGAAACTGCAAAAGAAGTTGCGAAACTGGATGTCCAAGGGATTAAAATACATTTACTACATTTATTAAAAGGAACCCCAATGGTGAAGCAATATGAAAAAGGCAAACTTCAGTTTATGGAGCGCGATGCATATATTCAACTTGTTGCCGATCAACTAGAAGTAATTCCTCCAAAAGTGGTTGTACAACGAATCACCGGAGACGGTCCAATTGACTTGATGATTGGTCCAATGTGGAGCGTGAACAAATGGGATGTCCTAAATGGAATAGATGCAGAACTCGCAAGAAGAGACAGTTATCAAGGTAAATTTTATACAAAGAAGGCTATCTTATTATGAACTTGAAAAGAGTATTACCATTCGCAAAAGAATTATTAACAAATGTAATCGAAGCTGGCGATACTGTAGTAGATGCAACAACAGGAAATGGTCATGATACTGTTTTTTTAGCTCGGCTTGTTGGAGAAACTGGACATGTGTACGGATTTGATGTACAAAAAGAAGCAATACAAGCTACAACAGAAAACTTAGACAAAGAAAATCTAACAAAGCGGACCACCCTTATTTTAGATGGACATGAACATATTTCTAAATATGTACAAACAGAAGTAGCTGCGGCTATTTTTAATTTAGGCTATCTTCCTGGAAGTGATCACGAAATCGTCACGAGAGGAACTTCTACTATTAAAGCAATTGAATCTTTGCTCAATTTGATGAAAATTGGGGGATTAATCGTTTTAGTTGTTTATCATGGGCACGAGGGTGGTAAAGAAGAAAAAGAGTCCTTAATGCATTACGTTCAACAACTACCACAATCCTATGTTCATGTATTATCCTATCAATTTTTAAATCAACAAAATAACCCACCTTTTATCATTGCACTAGAAAAAATGAAGGCAAAGTAACTCCTCCTCCGTTTTCTTGCATATAAAAAGAAGGCATGGAGAGACTACACTGTAAAAGGAGAATCTCCATGCCAAAAATAGCTTCTATAAGTACATTTAACCCTCCCTATAGCCTAGACCAAAAAAACATTGAACAATTAACAAAAGAATTATTTCAAGACAAAATTCCACAACTAGACCGGTTATTAAAAGTATTTGAAAATGGCGATATTGAAACTCGCTATTTCTGCGTCCCTTTAGAGTGGCATCAAACCAATCATAGTTTTGAAGAAAGAAATAATTTATATATAGAACTAGCAACCAAATACAGTGTGGAAGTTATTCAAGCATGTCTTCAAAATATTCTTTTTTTAGAGCAAACGATTGATCCTAATGACATTGATGCCATTATTTTTGTGAGTAGTTCCGGTATCTCTACTCCGAGCATTGATGCTCGAGTTATGAATCACCTTCCCTTTTCTGACCGCATGAAGCGTATTCCTCTTTGGGGACTAGGTTGTGCTGGAGGAGCTGCTGGTATTAGTAGAGCATTCGATTATTGTAAAGCTCATCCCTCGGCTAAAGTACTTGTCGTTTGTGTAGAATTATGTAGTTTAACTTTTCAACCGAATGATTATTCAAAAAGTAATTTAATTGGTGCATCCCTTTTTGCAGACGGAGCAGCTTGTGTTTTAGTGGCTGGAGATGAGGCCAAAATTTCATCTAAAAAGCCTGTTCCACATATTGTAAATACAGCTTCCAAATGGATGCCAAATTCAGAAGATGTGATGGGTTGGGATGTGAAAAATAATGGATTACATGTTGTTTTTTCACAAAGTATTCCAGCTATTATTTCAACTTGGTTAGGACCTTTCATAGATGAATTTTTAACTGAACAACATATAACTCAAAAACAGCTCGTAAATTTCGTTGCACATCCAGGTGGAAAAAAAGTACTTGAAGCATATGAAAAAACATTAAACATAGATTTTCAGCAGACACAAATTTCACGCGATGTATTAAAACAACATGGGAATATGTCTTCTCCGACAGTCCTTTATGTATTAGAACAATTTATGCTAAAAGAAACGAATGCTATGGATTATGGATTACTTGTAGCACTTGGACCTGGTTTTTGTGGGGAAGCTCTATTATTACAATGGGGGGATTAAGATGCTGTTTGTTGCTATCATTTCTTTTGTCATTCTCCAAAGACTAATAGAAGTCATAATTGCTAAAAGAAATGAAAAGAGGATGCTTGCACAAGGTGCCTATGAAGTAGGTTCATCACATTATCCAATAATGATTGCGCTCCATGTCAGTTTTTTCATTTCTTTAATCGTCGAAGTATTATTTTTTAATAATACTACTTCAACTTTTTTCCCTTTGCTTTTTATGCTCTTCCTGTTCGTTCAAACTTTACGAGTTTGGTGTTTGTTTTCTTTAGGTTCCTTTTGGAATACAAAGGTAATAATTTTACCTGGTGCATCTGTTGTAAAAAAAGGTCCCTACTTATTTCTTAAACATCCTAACTATTTAATTGTTTGTTTAGAAATTGCACTACTACCACTTATGTTTCAAGCTTATTTCACGGCAATTTGTTTTACCTTATTAAATTTTGCGATGCTATCTGTTCGAATCCCATTAGAAGAAAGAGCACTTAGAGAAGCTACCAACTACAATGACGAATTTAAAAAGAAGATTTCGGCATCGTAACCGAAATCTTCTTTTTTATATAATATAGCCTATAGATCTGAGTACGTTATTGATGAAAGAATGAGAATAGGTAAAAATTTCTTCCCGTTCTGGCTCTTGGAATAAATCATGGAAACAATTTTTCCATTCTTTAAATTGATATTCGGACAATTCTTGATTTTTAAGCCAATCTGCGGCAGCTTTTGTATCTGTTATTTTATCTAACTCTGCAGTCATTAACAAGATTGGCACATTTGGTACTGACTCTGTTGCCTGTGAAACAGAACGCATTAGCATATGTAATTCTTTATACCAGCTATTCGTTACAAGTGTTTGATAGGCTGAGTCATTTACAAATTGTTGGTATACTTCATAATTTCGAGTCAATTCTTTTAATTCTATATCGTGATTTACCTTTTGTTGAACAGGAATTCTAGCTAATGCATTTGACCATTTTGACGGAAGCTTTTTCAAATGTAGCCAAGGAGAAGTAAGTATAACACCTGCATATTCGATTTCTAATTTACGCATTACTTTCATTAATAAAGTTGCACCTAGTCCATGTCCCATGATGAATATTGGAAGATCATAAGATACGGCAACTTGTAAGGCTTGGTTAATATAGGCTTTATAATGGTCGAATGGCTCATTATGAATGCTCTCCGATTTTTTTTGTTCTCCATGCCCAGGTAAATCACCCATGACTATATGACAATTAGAACTTCTTAGTTTTTCGATTAACCAAGCATATCTTCTATGATGCTCATATGCACTATGTACGATGATAACAACCGCTTTTGGTTTCTCCTCTGTTTCCCATTTCCACATAAACATCACACCTTTCTTTAAACAGGTTTGTTTGTTACGATTAAGTATATTCTATTTCATAGAGGAGCGTGCACAAAATGATTTATCCGTATAAAGATAAACACCCATCTATTCATGAAACTGCATTTATCGCTGATTATGTCACAATAACTGGGGATGTGACAATAGGATCAGAGTCTACTATTTGGTTCAATACAGTAATCAGAGGCGATGTTGCACCTACTATTATTGGTAGTAAAGTAAGTATACAAGATTTAAGTTGCCTTCATCAAAGTCCAAATAACCCGCTTATAATAGAAGATGAAGTGACAATTGGTCATCAAGTAACGCTACATAGTTGTACGATCCGCAAAGGGGCTCTAATTGGAATGGGTTCTATCATACTAGACGGTGCAGAGGTTGGAGAAGGTGCATTTATAGGTGCAGGAAGTCTTGTACCACCCGGAAAGAAAATCCCACCAAACTCACTTGCAATGGGAAGTCCAGCAAAAGTGGTCAGAGAATTAACAGATGCAGACAAAGTCGATGTACAACGCATCATTCGTGAATATGTTGAAAAAGGGCAATATTATAAATCACTTCAAAAATAACTAATTGCAGTCCCTTCTGTCACTTGTTGACGGAGGGGATTTTTTAAAGGGATAAGAAAGTATATAAAATTTCTGCATAGTATGTCTAGCTACAGCGCCTTGCCCCTCAGGGTCAAATGGGTAATCACGTGCTCCTGCGCAAAGCTCGTCGCAGAAAACCTTGTGCGGTGACTGAGGAGCTGCCACGGGCCCGCACGAAGCGGGTCATGTCTGCTTTGCCACAGGATGTGGCGACCTTTGCAGACCAGCCTATATTCCCCATTTGCCTGTCGAGTCAGTAATAGGCGCTTCCGCTTTTCTTAGTTGTCGCGTTCGCTCTCGTTATTGTCTCAATTAGCCATATTTCCCCAACAAAAAAAGAGGCTTTCCGATTTGGAAAAGCCTCTTCACTTTATAATCCTGCTTTTTCTTTCAGTAATGCTGCTTTGTCTGTTTGCTCCCAAGGAACATCGATATCTGTACGTCCGAAATGTCCGTAAGCAGCTGTTTGCTTATAGATTGGACGACGAAGATCTAGCATTTTAATAATACCAGCTGGGCGAAGGTCGAATAGTTCACGAATATAAGATACTATATCTTGTTCCGCCACTTTCCCAGTGCCAAATGTTTCAACTGCAATAGATACAGGTTGTGCAACGCCAATAGCATAAGCTAGTTGTACTTCACAACGCTCTGCAATTCCAGCTGCAACAATATTTTTCGCTACATAACGAGCTGCGTAAGAAGCAGAACGATCCACTTTCGTAGGATCCTTACCAGAGAATGCACCACCACCATGACGAGCATAACCACCGTAAGTATCTACAATAATTTTACGACCTGTTAATCCAGCATCCCCTTGTGGGCCACCGATAACAAAACGTCCTGTTGGGTTAATAAAGTACTTTGTATGTTCATCGATTAAATGAGCAGGAACAATTGGATTGATCACTACTTCTTTAATATCTTTTTGAATTTGTTCTAATGTTACTTCTGGATGATGCTGAGTTGAGATAACAATCGTATCAATATGTACCGGATTATTATTTTCATCATATTCTACTGTAACTTGTGTTTTACCATCTGGACGTAAATAGTCTATCGTTTCATCTTTACGAACTTCTGCTAAACGACGAGCTAATTTATGAGCTAAACTGATTGGTAGCGGCATAAGTTCTAATGTTTCGTTACAAGCATAACCAAACATTAATCCTTGATCTCCTGCCCCAATTGCTTCTATATCAGAATCTGTCATAGATCCTTCACGAGCTTCTAATGCTTGGTTAACTCCTTGGGCAATATCAACAGACTGTTCATCAATTGCAGTGAGTACTGCAGAAGTTTCTGAATCAAAACCATATTTTGCGCGAGTATAACCAATTTCTCTAATTGTAGATCGAACTACTTTTGGAATGTCCACATATGTTGAAGTTGTAATTTCTCCTGTAACTAGAACAAGTCCAGTCGTTACAGTTGTTTCACAAGCCACGCGTGCATTTGGATCTTCTGCTAAAATTGCATCTAAAATCGCATCTGAAATTTGATCACAGATTTTATCTGGATGTCCTTCTGTTACTGATTCCGATGTAAATAATCGGCGTTGTGTCATAGATTTTTCCTCCTATATCCTGCGAGATTTCTCTCAAGAATTGATACGGTACTCATTCCCATGTCAAGCCATTTCAACTTGAAGCCGTTTCGGACTTGGCACACAAGGATAAAGGCGATGTAAAATAAAAAAACCCCCCGCTCACGTAATACTACATGAGGAAAGGTATTATTATCATAGGCACCTTTCACTCTTATCAATCAAGGCAATTGACCTTGACTCAGGTTGGGCACCTTTGCAATTAATGACGCTAATTACAGGTTGCCGGGTTTCATAGGGCCTGACCCCTCCACCAGCTCGGAATAAGAGTATCCGTTCAATACAATATCATACTTAAATTCACTCTATTTGTCAACGAATATTTTATTAACAAATTATTCACATTTCTAAAAAATAATCGTTTAATTAGTGTAGACTATTAGGCTCAATGTGTTATACTAATTCACATATCAATGACTATTCCTTCTTCAATAGAAGGAAAACTTAAAAAAGGATGGTAAATACAACATGAATTCAATCGATACTGTGAGTGAACTGAACCAATTGTTAGCTGGAAGTAACGTAAGCCTCCAATTATCAGTACCACAACTTGTGGAAAAAGCTACATCTAGAGGAGAAGCAGTCTTAACTTCTACTGGAGCAGTAAAAGCAGAAACAGGTAAATATACAGGCCGTTCTCCACAAGACAAGTATATTGTTGAAGAAGCTATCTCAAAAGATAAAATCGATTGGGGCTCAGTAAACCAACCTATTTCTTCTGAAATTTTCGAAACATTACATACAAAAGTTGTGAAATATTTAAAAGAAAAAGAAGAACTATTCGTATTCAAGGGCTTTGCAGGAGCAGATAAAGAATCGCGTCTTGGTATTCAAGTTATCAATGAATATGCTTGGCATAATCTTTTTTCTCACCAATTATTCATCCGTCCTTCTGAAGAAGAACTTGCAAATCATGTTACAGATTTCACTATAATTAGTGCACCTAACTTTAAAGCAGATCCTGCTATAGATGGTACAAAATCAGAAACTTTCATCATGGTATCAATGGAAAAACGCATTGTACTTATTGGTGGAACAGAATATGCTGGAGAAATTAAAAAATCTGTCTTCTCTATTATGAACTATTTGCTACCAGAAGCAAACATTTTACCGATGCACTGTTCAGCAAACGTTGGTGAAGCTGGAGACGTAACACTATTCTTTGGACTATCAGGAACAGGAAAAACGACTCTTTCTGCTGATGCCGGACGTAAACTAATTGGTGATGACGAGCATGGTTGGTCTGATAATGGAGTATTCAATATTGAGGGCGGATGTTACGCAAAATGTATCGACCTTACTCGCGAAAATGAGCCTCAAATCTTTGATGCAATTTCATTTGGTACTGTATTAGAAAACGTTGTAGTAGATTCTGAAACTCGAGTTGCAAACTACTCAGATAAATCTTTAACAGAAAATACACGTGCAGCTTATCCAATTCAATATATCGAAAATATCGCAGACCCATCTGTTGCTGGCCATCCAAATACAATTGTATTCTTAACTGCCGATGCTTTTGGTGTATTGCCTCCAATCAGTAAATTAACGAAGGAACAAGCAATGTATCACTTCTTGAGTGGTTTCACTTCAAAACTTGCAGGAACTGAACGCGGAGTTACTTCTCCAGAACCAGTTTTCTCTACTTGCTTCGGTTCCCCATTCCTACCATTACATGCAACGGTATACGCTGAAATGTTAGGGAAAAAAATCGATGAACACGGATCTCAAGTATTCCTAGTGAACACTGGTTGGACTGGCGGAGAATACGGAGTTGGTAACCGTATGAAACTTTCTTATACTCGTACAATGGTTCGTGCTGCAATTGAAGGTAAACTAGACAACGTAGCTACTGCTAAAGATGCTATTTTTGGTTTAGAAATTCCTACACAAATTGAAGGTGTACCATCTGAGGTATTAGTACCACGTAACGCTTGGGCAGATAAAGAAGCTTATGATCAAAAAGCAACTGGGCTAGCTCAATCTTTCCGTAAAAACTTCACTAAATTTGGTACAGTATCAGAAGATATCATGCTTAAAGGCGGACCATTAGCTTAAATTTCATAGCAAGAAAAAGTTTTACAATATATGACGTTGGTGAAATAAAACCCCTTTCTCAATCAAACAGGAGAATGGGATGGAATTTCACTAATGTCATTTTTTTATCAATATCTCTGAAAAAAATCCTGATCCGCGCTGATTTCCGTTCCGAGCGGACGCTTTCCGTGGGGCGTGCGGTGAGCCTCCTCGTCGCGAAAACCGCGCTCCTGTGGGGTCTCACCTGTCACGCTAATCCCACTGGAGTCGCCGCTCGTAACGAAAATCAGTTAAGAGAATAGAGGAAACATAAGTTCAAATAGATAAAGAAAACAAGAATTGAAAAACTACAAAAATAAGACTACAGCGACAAAATAAATAAATTATAGCCGACTAAAATTCTTCACCAACGTCATTTGATAAAGAATCCCCAAAAATAGAAGCTAGCACAGAAATTTGTGCTAGCTTTCTTTACAATATAAGAAAGTGAATAAAATTTCTGCATAATATGTCTAGCTTAAGCTGCCTCCTGGGCCAGCACGATGCTGGTCATATCTGTTATGCCACAGGATGTGGCGTTAATAACAGACCTACCACTTCCCCATTTGCTTCCTTACGCAGTGATAGGCGCTTCCGCTTTTCTTATTATGTATGTTCTTCATAGTATTCAATGGTGGATGTTTGTGGAAATAGAGATGAAAATTTATCTGCTTCTTCTTCATTTACTTTATACAAAATGATTTCTGAACCATAATGGCCAATCTCTATCACTTCATCTCCCTCTTCGTGGAAAAACATTGTAAACCATTTAAGTCCACCTTTAGAATCTATAGAGTTATCTCGTAAGAACACACGATTTTCTTCAGTTAGAGTTAATGTGAAAATTTGTATTAATCCCTCATCTTTAATGTTCGAAGCTTTTACACTTAATTCTTCAATAGCCGCTTTTTCTTCATCCCAACAATGAATGATAACTTCTTGAGATTCAGCCACATAACGATCCCATAGATTTCCCCAAAAACTTAAATCTACTGGAAAACCAGTTTTTTCATCTGTACTAGTTGTTTCTAACGATACAAGTACATGTCCCATATGTCATACCCCTCTCTGTTTTTTCATCCAAGTGCATGCATCTTTGACGATTTGTCTATTCACTTTACTTGGGAAAAAATGTGTATACTCCGAATAATACCAAGCTTCTACTATTTTATTATTCCCTAATAATGCTTGCTCTAAAACCAATGCATGTTCAAATGATACATTTGTATCTTTTCTTCCGTGAATGATAAGTGACGTAGCTTCTATCTCATTTATCATCGTAAGCGCATCCCTTTTCTCATAAGCCTCCCTATTATTTGTAGGCGTTCCACCAATCACACGCTTCATCATTCTTCTCATATCATTTCTTTCTTCGTATGTAAGATAAATATTAGAAACACCCGACCAAATGACAAGAGAGGTAATATCATTTCGTAAAATGGCTATCCAAAGTGCCATAATTCCACCTCTTGAAAAAGAAAATAGATGAATCCGATTAGGAAGACAAAATAGTTTTAGTACATCTAACCCATAAACAGCATCCATTCGATCCTCTCCAACAAATTCATCTTTTCCTTCCCCACCACGATTTCCACGATAATAAGGAGCAAATACAATGAACCCTTCTGATGCAATTTGTGCAATACGAGCAGGTCGTACCATACCGACACTTTGTATGCCTCCCCGTAAATATAAAATCCCTTCATATTGCCCTTCTTTTTTAGGCTTAGCAAGCATCCCTTTTACTCGTAGACCACAGGACCAATATGTTATTTCTATTAGGGTAATATTTGGATTAGGAGAAGGGTATACACGCATTCTTTCAATACTTCCATTTGGACTCATATTCTTTCACCTTTTCTATGATTGCTTGCATCCCAGCATCTTTCATATGGAAGCTTAACGCAGAACAATTTATAAATTCATCATTTGTTAACCAAACTACACCTTCTGTTTCGTGGCTTGTCAGACCTTCATGAATTTGAACAACATTTGCAACAAAAATTGCCTTACAAAAAGGAAGTTCATCATGAACCATATACTCTGCAATCCATTCAAGTTCTCCTATCAGCACATTCGTCTCCTCGAGCGTTTCGCGAATAGCGGCTTCTACAAGCGTTTCATTTTTTTCTACTTTTCCACCAGGAAATTCAATTCCACGTCTTGGATGTTTGGTTAAAAGCCATGTGTTTTTATACTTGGCTAGCACCAATACATGCATTGTCTTTATTGGAAAGGATTCTTTTACAAATGATAATTCTACTTGAATTCCATTTAAATCTTGAAAAGAAATCATGGTTTCTCCCCCTCGTTCGTTTAGTAATTTTAGCATAAGTATGAAAGAAATGCGCAGGAGCACAGGCCGCTTACGCTAGACAGTATGAAAAAAGACTTAGCTGCCACGCTAAGTCTTTGATAATTTATTCTTTTGCTTTGTAATTTTTTCCTCCTTCTTCTCTATTTTGTGCTTGGTTCACTTTAGATTTATCCTGAGGAGATTGATTTAAAATTGAACTTGCATTTCGATATGTTATAGGCGTTTCATTTCCTTTTCGATTGATCGTTTTCATTAATAGTTTACCTCCTTTCGTAGCGTAAAGTAGGGTAGCTGTTCGATAAATGACCTTGCTTCGTCTGTACCAAATTCATGAATCCATGCATACACTTTTTTTATTCTTATGTCATACTCATCATTTTCACCGTCTAAATGATAAGGCTTTATAGGCACATGCGCTCTCCAGAAATTTTTACTTTGAACTTGTTTGAGCTGATCAAACAGTCTTTCAAAAACTTTTATTTCATTTCTTTGGGCTGTAACTTCATATTCCCAAGCTGACTCATCCGGAAAAGCATACATTTGCTGATGATTTATGGAGATATATACTTTGTATAAAGTCATTTTCACACATCCTTTTATAAAAGTATGTCCAAAAAACGAAAAAGCATGCACCAAAAATCTGGCGCATACTTTATCAAATTTATCACACTTTATGATTTACTAGACGTATTTGTATCCCCTAAAAATGCATTGAGCATCCATTGGTGTTTTTCGATTTGTTGATAGACAGCATTTAAAACATCCTCCGTCATATCATCTTCATCTTTTGCCGCTTCATCCATACCTTTTTTTAATGATTTCATAATTTTATTAAAATCTTTTACAATTATTTCAACCATTTCATCGGCAGTTTCTTTATTTGAAGCTTCTTTTACAACTGAATGCTCTAAATGTTCAGCCAAAGTAGCTACTGGAGTTCCTCCAAGTGTTAACAAACGCTCAGCGATTTCATCCATATGTAGCGTTGCTTCGTTATATAATTCTTCAAATTTTGCATGTAAAGTAAAGAAAGAAGGTCCTTTTACATACCAATGGAAATTGTGTAACTTTGTATACATAACCGACCAAGTTGCAACTTGCTTGTTTAGCTCTTTATTCAATGCTGCTGACATAATCTTGTCACTCTCCCTTAAATAATAGTTGCTTTCTCTTTTAATATACCTCATTATTCCTTACAATAAACTTAAACAATATAATTATGGAGTGATTGATCATGGTATTTTGGATTTTAGGTTTAGCAGTAATTGTTAGTGTAGTTGGCTTTACTTTTTTATATAAACTAGCGATGAATGACAAGTCCGATAGTATTGATCCTAAACCAAAAAGTGTAGAGAAATAATGAAGAAATTACTGATAGGTATTATTCGCATATACCAAAAGTTCATTTCTCCATTGTCACCTCCAAGTTGTCGATTCTATCCCACATGTTCTCATTATGGATTAGAAGCAGTAGAAAAACACGGTTCCATAAAGGGCAGTTATTTGGCAGTAAAGAGAATCTCTAAATGTCATCCCTTTCATGAAGGTGGATTTGACCCCGTTCCAGATGAGTGGCCTTTGAAGAAAAAATAATTCAAAGGCTTTTTTTCTTGCCTTTTATTAAAAAGTGCTGTAAGCTAATAAAGTTCTTATTTTTTAAAACGTAATGGTTACTATTTAGGAGATGAAAAAAGTTGAAGAAAACTTCCCTTATACTATTAGTTTTACTACTAACCTTATTTACAGCTGCATGTGGCAATCAAGAAGCAACAAGTACTGAAGAGAATAATACCATTCAAATCTATACAACTGTCTATCCACTACAGTATTTTGCTGAACGAATTGGCGGAGATGCCGTAAATGTAGCATCAATATATCCAGCTGGAGCAAATGAGCACACATTTGAACCAACACAAAAAGATATGATCGCACTTGCTGATGCTGATTTATTTTTCTACATAGGATTAGGTTTAGAAGGATTTGTTGAGAACGCTAAAAAAACATTGACGGGTGAAAATGTAAAATTAGTTGCAGCAGTAGATTCCGTATCTGATGATCTGTTAATGACAAGTGACCATGATGATCACGAAGAAGTAGCTACTGAGGAAGAACATGAAGAAGTTGTCCTTGAAGAGACTGGTCACGAAGGGCATGATCACGGAGAAACAGATCCTCATGTTTGGATTTCACCTAAAATTAGTCAAAGTCTTGCTTTATCTATAAAAGACTCGCTAATTGAAGCTGCTCCAGATCAAAAAGAACTATTCGTACAAAACTATGATGTATTAGTAGAAGAATTACAACAGTTAGATACCGATTTTGACGAAATGGCGCATGCTGCTACTAACAAAACATTCTTCGTATCCCATGAAGCTTTCGGTTATATTGCTAACACATACGGTTTAGAACAAATAGCTATCGCTGGTCTAAACTCCCAAAATGAGCCTTCTCAAAAAGAACTGACTGCAATTATTAAGCTAGCAAAAGAACATGAAATTGAATATATTCTGTTTGAACAAAATATTTCCTCTAAACTTACAGAAGTTATCCAACAAGAAGTTGGAGCAAAAAATTTAATATTGCATAATTTAGGAGTTCTATCCCAAGAAGACATTGATAACAACGAAACATACTTTACCTTGATGAACAAAAACTTAGAAACATTAAAAACTGTTTTAAATTAATAAGTACAATCACCTAATGTTAAATCAATCGACATTAGGTGATTTTTTTATTGTATTTAATAATTCTCTTCTTAGCAATTTATTTGAAGCACTTCTAGGAAGCTGTTCCACGATATAATAGTCAACTGGTTGCTTATAGCTTGCTAATTTGTCTTTCACAAACTCTTTTAATTCCTCAATTGATGCATCTTTTTTTAAAACTACAAATGCTACTGGAACTTTTCCCCATGTATCATCTGATCTCCCTGTTACTCCTGCTTCCTTGACAGCAGAATGTTTTGTTAAAACTTGCTCAATTTCTGCTGGATAAATATTTTCACCACCGGAAATAATCATATCTGAGCGGCGATCTAAGACGAATAGATAACCTTCCTCATCTAAGTAACCAATGTCCCCCGTATGAAGCCATCCGTTCACTTGTGGGTTAATAGAAGACGCGTTTCCAACATAACCAGTTGTAACATGTGGGCCTTTAATGCAAATTTCACCAATTTTTTCTTCTCCATCAATCTTTACATCTGCAAAAAATAATGGTTTTCCAGCTGATCCTAATTTTCGGATTGCATCTTCAGCTGCCAAAGTAGTTGTCTGAGAAGAAGTTTCTGTCATTCCATACGATTGCAAAACAGGTATGTTCCGTTCAATTGCTCGCTCCAAATAATTTAGGGGAACAGGACCTCCTCCTACAATCATTGATTGGAACGTGTTTGGGAACAAAAGATTCTTCTTCTCCAGTATAGTGATCATTCTTTCTAGCGACACAGCAACAATAGACATTCTTGTAACAGTTCCAGTCAAAATTTCTTCCACTGCTTTTTCTGCATCGAACTTGGAATGTAAACTAACAGTCATTCCATACAAAACAGAACGCATTAATATAGAAAATCCACTAATATGAAATAGAGGCATATTACATAACCAACAATCATTCGGTTGCACGCCAATATTAAGTGCAGACCCTGTTGCACTCATAACATGATTTTCAAGTGATTGACGAACTCCTTTTGCTCTCCCTGTTGTTCCAGATGTATACATAATGGTAATCGTTCGCTGTCTTGGCCACTCTTTTTCAATTTCTAATTGCGTTGGTATAGCTGCATAAACATCCTTAAAGGAAATAATGTTAGCAGATGCTAAATTTCTTTTTTCGTGCGAATCTACTAACAAATAGTCTGCTTGGCTATCTGCTAATTGATAGCTCAATTCTTCTTCTGTTAATCGTTCATTTAACATAACTAATTCACAGCCTAGTTGCATGCAACCATGTAAGGCAAACATTAATTCCTGATTAGAAGAAGCTAAAATAGCAATTCTCATACCAGGTTGTATACCTTTTGAGCTGAGTTTCTGAGCAAATAGCGTCGCTTCTTGATACATTTGATCAAATGTCCAGTCTTCCCCCGAAAACCTTAGCCCTACTCTATTCGGCGTTAATGCAGCTCTCTTTGCCAATAAATTTGGATACATTAATAATAAACCCCTTTCAATAAGAAAAGCGCAAGCGCCTATTACTGCCCCGACAGGCAAATGGGGAATCGCGAGGAGGCAGCTCCTCAGCCACCGCAGTGATTCCCCATTTGACCCCGAGGGGCAAGGCGCTGGAGCTAGACAGTTTATGCAGAAATTTTATATACTTTCTTATCTAATAAAAAAACTGCCCTTTTAAAAGGACAGCTACTTTAACATTCATTCTCCACTAATCAAGGGAAACGTGGGAATTGACCAAAATCAGGTTTACGTTTTTCTTTAAATGCATCGCGACCTTCTTTTGCTTCCTCCGTTGTATAGTAAAGAAGTGTAGCGTCTCCAGCCATTTGTTGAAGTCCAGCTATTCCATCTGTATCTGCATTCATCGCAGCTTTGATGAATCGAAGTGCAGTAGGGCTCATACCCAACATTTCTTCACACCATTTAACTGTTTCGTCTTCTAATTGTTCGTAAGGAACAACCGTATTTACTAATCCCATATCAAGTGCTTCTTGTGCATTGTATTGACGGCATAAAAACCAAATTTCACGTGCTTTTTTATGTCCAACAATACGTGCTAAATAACCAGAACCGTATCCAGCATCAAATGAACCAACTTTCGGTCCAGTTTGTCCGAAAATAGCATTATCAGCTGCAATAGTTAAGTCACAAACAACATGTAGTACGTGTCCACCGCCAATAGCAAAACCTGCTACCATTGCTACTACTGGTTTCGGAGTTACACGAATTAAACGTTGTAAATCAAGAACGTTTAAACGAGGAATCTCGTCTTCTCCCACATATCCACCATGTCCACGTACTTTTTGATCTCCACCTGAACAGAATGCTTTCTCACCTTCACCTGTTAAAATAATAACACCTACATTTGAATCGTCACGAGCAATCGTGAATGCTTCTAATAATTCTTTTACCGTTTTTGGACGAAAAGCATTGCGGACTTCTGGACGATTAATTGTAATTTTTGCAATTCCATTATACGTTTCATACTTGATATCTTCGTATGTACGTTCTGTAACCCATTGACGTGTCATTGAGAATCCTCCTCTATAATAACTTCCTTTATTATTGTAGCAAATATTTCAGGTTTTTCCACATGTATTGCATGTCCAGCATCTTTTACTTCTTTCCATTCTGCATTAGGTAGGATTTTTTGCATTTGTTTCGCTATTTCACTAAACTTTTTATCCAATTCTCCTGTTAATAGTAAAATAGGAAAGTCCAGTTGGGCTAGCTTCCCCCAATATGAAAACTGTACGCCAGTACTAAACCCTATCAAACTATTACTCAATCCAATTTTAGACTGTGCTAATCGCTCATTTCGAATGAATTGTCGTTTTTCAGCTGATAAACTTTTTTGGGAATCAAACAATGCAATACTCTCCCAAAAATCTACAAATGATTCATGATTCTCGGCTATTAGTTTATTTGCAATAACTTCATCAGCTTTTTTACGCGCAGCTCTTGCCTCTTCATCTTCTAGACCTGGCGAACTGCTCTCTAAAATTAATTGGCTAACCGAATATTTTTCGGCGTAAGCTAAAGCTAAACGCCCTCCCATCGAATATCCGACTAGCGTGAAATCAGTCCAATTCAATTGGAGAAATAATTCATTTAAATCTTCTATTTGTTGTTCCACATAATATCGTGCAGGATCGACAGGACTGGCTGTATCTCCATGACCAATTAAATCTATCGCTAATATCTCTACAGTATTAGGAAGATATGTAATTACCTCTTCCCAAGTTTTTGTAGATCCAGTAAATCCATGTAAAAACGCTACTTTCATTGGTGCACCAATATTTGCTCTTCTAATATGTGTATCGAGCGATCGAATTTTTAAATTCATGCTTTCCATACGACATCTAACTCCTTTGAAATAGCTGTCCATAATGAGCGATGAGTTTGCGTATTTTCTTCACGATTCGTAAACACTTCAATGATGCGGATATCTTTTATTTTGGGTTGTAGTAAAACGTTTTTCAAATCTTCCTTTGTATGAACTGCATCATATTGTGCATGATACATGGCTGCAATATGAGAAAATTCGAGTCCAGTCGGTGTTCCAAATAAATCTTCGAAATAGGTTCCTTCTGTGGATTGAGGCAAGTAAGAGAAAATTCCTCCTCCATCATTATTCATTACGACAATCGTCATATTACTTTTTTGGAATCTGCTAATAATTAAGCCATTCACATCATGTAAAAATGCTAAATCGCCTATTAACAAATAACCTGGACGCTTTGTCGCTGCTTGCACACCAAATGCAGTAGAAACAACTCCGTCAATCCCATTTGTACCACGATTACAATAGATTTGAATATCTCTCGATGTTTTGTTGAAAAAAGTATCAACATCACGAATTGGCATGCTACTACTCGCAAACAAATCAATACCTTCCGCTAATGTTTCAAACAGCACACCTGCAAGTGCACCCTCATCTGCTTCTTGTTCAATATATAATTGAATATGTTTTGTTGCAATATCATTCGCTTTTGACCAGTTTTCTAAATAAGTAGAAGTTTTTTTGTTACTCATTTGAACCCACAGAGAACTTGCACCAGCTTGAATATGGTGTGTCACTACTTGAAGTGAATCTCTAAAAATAGGACTTTCGTCAACGGCTATAAATATTTTTGGGTTACATGCTTTTAAAAATAATGATAGTGGTTTAGAAACTGGTTGTGCACCAAATCTAATAACGACTTGTGGAACCACTTTTTCTTTAAATACCTCATTTTTTAATAGTGCATCGTATTGATCTATACACAAGTGAAAACAATCTTCTGGAACGGAAGCCCTCAAGTTAGATAATGGGTCTGCTAACACTGGCCATTGTAATGACCTTGCGAATTCCCAAAATCCTTCTATTGTCTGAAGAGAATCTCCAACTATAAGCAATCCATTTGTTTCATGAAGTAATAATTCTCGGTACCAATGCATGAAATCATCACTTGCTACAAGTTTTCCAACCTCTGAGAAGTGAACTTGTGTAACAGGTAATTGCTGCTCCATATCGATTAAAAGCGGTTCACGAAAAGGAACATTAATATGAACTGGTCCCATAGGTAATGTTTTTGTTGTAGAAATTGCCCGATGAATATGACGTTCAATAAATGCTAAGCTCTCAGGATTATCTTCTGGTATTGGAAAATCAACTGTCCATTTTACATGCTTTCCATATAGATTAATCTGATCAATAGCTTGTGGTGCTCCCACTTCCCGTAATTCATGTGGACGGTCTGCAGTTATAACTAATAACGGAATACGTGCATAATACGCTTCTACAATCGCTGGAAAGAAATTTGCCGCTGCAGTTCCAGACGTACAAAGCAATACAACTGGTGATTTTTTCGCTTTAGCAATGCCTAGTGCAAAAAAGGCAGCTGACCTTTCATCAATTTGTTTATAAAATTCAATTCCTTCACTTTTTGCAAACGCGTATGCAAGAGGCGTAGATCTAGAACCTGGACAAATAACAACATCCTTTATACCAGCTTTTTTTACTGTTTCAACAAATTGATTCACGTAGGACGTTAAATACGCTGTATTATTCATTCATTTTCCCTCCAAACGTACGAAGCATCGGCCGAAACTTCACTCTTGTTTCTTCAAATTCATCAATTGATGACGACTCTGCAACGATTCCTCCACCCGCGTATAAATAAGCATGTTGGTTTTCAAGCAGCGCAGATCGTATCCCAACGACAAACTCTCCGTCTCCTTCTGAATTTATCCAACCAATCGGAGCTGCATAATAGCCACGATTCATATGCTCAGATTCACGAATAATTTTCACCGCTTCCATTCTTGGTTCTCCCCCTAAAGCAGGAGTAGGATGAAGTGCTTCTACCAATTCAAAAAGAGAAGAATCTTGCTTTAGACGGCCTTCAATTGGTGTAAATAAGTGTTGAATATCTCTAATTTTCATTAATTTTGGCCTTGATGGTAGCTTAATATCCTCACAATACTTAGTAAACACTTGTTGAATCATGTCCACGACATACTTATGTTCACCTAAGTTTTTAGAATCAACCAATAGGCCTTCTCCTAGTTGTTTATCTTCTATCGAGTTTTTTCCACGTTTCACAGAGCCTGCAATCCCTGAAGATTGAACCTGGCCCTTTTCCACTTTTACTAATCTTTCAGGTGTTGCTCCAAAGAACATCTTGTCCTCTTTTTCTAATCCAAATAAATAACTTTCTGGCTGCTCGTTGGATGCATTATAAATTGCAGTTGCAGCTGAAAAAGCATGATTAAATGTTAGTTTTAACGATCGACCAATAACTACTTTTTTTACTTCATCTTGTTTAATACGTTTTGTAACATCTTCTACTGCATTTAAGTATTCCTCTTTTAAACGATCTTCTCTTTCAATAATTTCCGGTTTTTCATGCACCTTCAACTCTTTTACTTGAGCAGTATGGATCAGAGTATCGCGCTCAATTCGTAAGTGTTCAAATGCCTCAGCACTTTCTTGCTCTTCTGTTATATAATGGATACTAACGAAAGCCTGCTCATTACGAATAACTAATTGAAAAGTAGCTACAGTAAAAAACGCGGATGGAAATGTATCCCATTCAGATGAAATCTTATTACTTGGATCAAATGCAAATCCTCCAAAAAGAATGGGGGAAACATCCACTACTTCTTTTAAGGAAGACTGGCATAATTCCTTCCATTTTGTGTCAATGTCACTATATCTATTCTCTTTATAATTGTTCGATATAATATGCGCATGGCCTAAGCCTACTAAAGTTAATGTTTTTTCTTTGTTTTCCCAGAAAAAACGCTTCCCTTTATATTTTTCATCTCCTGCTTCAAAAAATGCATGAGCTGATAATCTTGAAACCTCTATAGTTTCTGTATAAAAGCGTAATGTTGTATTTTTATGACCGGTGGTTTTCGGCATTCATATTACCTCCGTATATATTACCTACTAATTAGTAGAGAGTCATTAAAACCTCTATCCTTAATCATACCTCTTTCTTCACTTTTCGGCACACATTTTAGCATAAATGTATGCTAAAATTGAAGTTGGATTATTTAAAAGGAGAGAAATATTTTATGTCAGAAGAACTTCAAGTAGACAAGGGTTGGCGTGTTTGGTGGAAACTAACTAGACCCCATACTCTAACCGCTTCATTTGCTCCTGTATTTTTAGGAACGATGATTGCACTTTATTACACCAATATTAACTGGCTTTTATTTTTAGCCATGTTATTTGCCTGTCTTTTCATACAAGCAGCTACTAATATGTTCAATGAGTACTATGATTTTGCACGAGGATTGGATACAGAAGAGTCAGTTGGTATTGGTGGTGCAATCGTACGTAATGGAGTAAAACCTAAAACAGTAATGCAACTAGCACTACTATTATACGGGATTGCCGCAATTCTTGGTATTTATATTTGCTATGAATCCTCTTGGTTATTATTAGTAGTTGGTGGTATTTCTATGCTTATAGGATACTTATACACTGGTGGACCTTATCCCATCGCCTATACACCGTTTGGCGAGTTATTTAGTGGAGTAGTCATGGGTATGTTAATCGTATTAATTTCTACATTTATACAAGTTGGGTCTATCCCTAACTTTTCTATTTTGCTTTCCATTCCAAGTGTATTACTTGTAGCAGCTATCATGCTAGCTAACAATATACGAGATTTGGAAGAGGACAAAAAAGGTGGTAGAAAGACACTGGCTATCTTAGTTGGTAGAAAAAATGCAATTACTATTCTATCTTCTTTCTTTGTTATTTCTTACCTCTGGATTGTCATTTTAGTTATTTTACAAATTGTAACTCCATGGGCTTTATTGGTTGTATTAAGTTTGAAAAAACCAATACATGCCATTAAAGTATTTAGAGAAAAAGAAAATTCACCTGAAGTTGGACTTGCAATGAAAGATACAGCATTAACAAATACAATTTTTGTTTTCTTACTGGGAATTGGATTGCTTATTGGATATGTTCTATTATAAGTAAAGCGTAAGCGCCTATCTCTGTCCGTAGGCAAATCAAAACGTAAGTAAATAAAAGCCATGAATGAGATAACTTACAAATATCTCATTCATGGCTTTTTACTATCCAGATTATTATTACTGATTAATTATCATCGCGATCTTTTTCAAATTCAATAATTGCACCTGTTACTGCATTAATTGCTATTTCATATTCATACGTTCCATCATGCGTTTCAATTTCATATACATACTGACCATCATCTTCATCTAATTCTACTTTTGTAACATTTCCTTTTGCTTTTTGAAGGGCTATTGAAATAGCTTTATCTTGAGAAATAAACGAAGTCGTTGATGCTATTGATTGATTTACTACTTTATCATCATCGTCGTCATTCGTTTTTGTTGTTTCCTGTTGAGCAACTGTTTGTGGTGTTCCGGATACTACTTTTTCTTGTTCGTCATCGTCATCTAAATTTTCTTTTTCAGTTTTCAATAATTCCCCTGTTATTGCATCGAACTTCAAGTCATAATCAAAATCTGCTGTAAGAACTTCTACTTCGTATACTTTTCTATTCCAATCATCATCTAATTCAATACTTGTAACCTTACCTGAAACTTCTTTTAAAGCCATTTTTTTAACCTCGTCTACAGCCAATATCGTATTATTGTCTGCTTTTGCTAAGAAATCTGTGTTCATGGAAATAACTGTACCACCTATTAAAGTTGTCGCTACCAATGCCGGAATTACTATCCATTTTTTCACGTTATTTCTCCTCCTTTTGTTGTTACCTTTATCTTAAACAACGAAGATGAGGATAAAAGGTGAGTAACATTAGAATTTGATGAGAGGCTAATCATCCAATGTAACAGAAAGTATTTTTCCTGAAATTGCATGCACTTGGATCACAGCGTCTTGATCATCATCCCCATCAATCTCAACTAAAAAGTAACCCCCCTCATTTGTTTTTTCAAATGAGACATCCTCTAGCTCTCCACTTAGTCGAGATTGAGCAATTTCTATAGCTTTACTTTCTGAGATTAATGTTGGAGTAATTTGTTTTCCTGTTATTTGTTGACTAATAATAGTCCCTTTTTTACCGTCCATAACTAGATTTATTATTTCTTTATTTGACTCAACTTGAATAGAATATCGTTCTGTCACTTTTTGATATGCTACTACTTTCACAGTACCTTCAAACTTTTCTTGAACATTTGCCACAATTTCTTGTTCTGTTAACAAAGGTTCTTCCTCCAAAACAATATCTTTAGATTCAATTGGTGCAGCAGAAACTTTTTTCATCGTATTTACTTTACCAGTAGTTGCATCTAGCTTCATTGCGTAAATAGCATCTTTACTTTCCATTTCTACTTCATATTCATTATTTCCAGTTATAATCATGGACTTTACTTTTCCACTATATGTTTCTTCAATCTTCGTTCGTAACTCATCACTCGAAATTGGCTCTACTTTTGTAATCGTATTCCATATATATAATCCTAGGATTATTGCTGCTATTAATATCACGAATACAATAAGATAAGAAACTGAAATTCTTTTATTATTTACCATAAATACACCTCCAGCTAGGTTTTCCTTTAGTATACAAAAGAAACATTAGAAATTGATGAGATTGTCGGACTTTGGCAAATGTATAATAAAAGAGGTTCCTATCCCACGTTCACTCTCGATTTTAATCTCTCCATGAAGTGAAACCACTATTTCCTTTGCAATGGCTAAACCTAGTCCCGTTCCACCCATTTTCCTACTTCTTCCTTCATCGATACGATAAAATCGTTCAAATAAGTATGGTAAATATTTTACATCTATTCCTTCTCCAAAGTCTTGGACAGAAATTGTTACATAATTATTTTCTTCTTGAATTGAAACAATAATTTCATGTTCACTATATTTCCTAGCATTATCTAATAAAATAAATAAAAGTTGTTTTAATTTTGCCTCATTTGTATATGCATCAACAGATAGATCTCCAGTCAATTGAAATTTTCTATTATATGCTTGCTTCATTTGAGATAAAGTTTCCTCTACTATCTTTTGTATCGAAACATATACAAATTGAATATCACCGTTTTCTCTATATTTTGCAGCTTGCAGCATTTGTTCAATCATCACACGCATGCGACTTGATTCCATTAATATCGCTTTAATTGCTTCATTTGATACCTCTTTATTATCAAATCCCCTTCTATTTAGAAGGCTTGCATAGCTCTCTATAACCGTTAAAGGAGTCTTTAATTCATGCGATGCATTAGAAACAAATTGTTCTTGTTTAACAAAATTTTGTTCTAATTGTTCCATCATTTCATTAAAAGTTAAACTAAGTGTCGCTAATTCGTCTTTTCGATTATGTTCAATGTCAATTGTTTCATACGTACCAGATTTTCTACTTTTAGACATTGTAAGGATGAGTGAATCAATTGGTTTTGTCACTAACTTCCCTAATGCAACACTTGAAGCTAATATTGGTAGCATCGAAAAGACTGTTACACCTATTAATATCAATCTTAATTGCTCCATATTTTGCTGAACATCTTCCAACATCTGTGAAAACTGAAGTTGTACAATAGAACCATCTACCCATATCGTTGGAACTGCAGTAGAAAGTAAGGGTATACCATTCCACTCCTGTATGGTATAAGCATTGCCACCATGCTCTATTGTTACCTGTTCAATCCCTTCTGCTGATTGAACTTGAGTAAGCACCCTATTATCGGACCCTATCACTCGAATAGAGCCATTAGGGGGCATATAAGCACGTAAAATAGTATTGGGGTCAATTAATTCATCCGCTTTTGCTAAAGCAGCTATTAATTCTTCTGATCGTTTGCTTAATTGGTTATATTCTGTATCATAAGCCATTCTTTCAAAAAGCTGATAGATAAAAACAGTCATGAATACAATTACTATTAACATCAAAGCAGTAGAGAAAAGATGAATTTTAGTCTTAAGTTTCATCTTCCTTCTCCTTTAATACGTATCCAACACCTCTCACGGTTTGTAAGAGTGTCACCTGCTGTTCAAAGTCAATTTTCTTTCGAATATATCTTACATAAACGTCTACTACATTGGTGTCCCCGAAATAATCGAATCCCCATACAGCATCTAATATTTGTTCCCTGGTTAAGACTTGTTTAGGATGCTTGATAAAATACAGCAGTAAATCATATTCTCTTGGCGTTAAGTCAAAAACTTGATCATTCCTTTTAACTTCTCGTAACTGATGAGTAATCGTTAAATCGGAATATCGATAGACATCTTGCTCTACCTTTTCTTCTTTTTTTGAAAATCTCAATGCAACTCTAATTCTTGCAAGCAACTCTTCAAAATCAAATGGTTTTGTGACATAATCATTTGCTCCTAAGTCGAGTGCCGCCACTTTGTCCTTCACATCGTTTTTTGCTGTTAGTAAAATAACAGGTGTTGATGTATCTGAAGTACGGATTCTTTTCAAAACGTCAAGTCCGCTCATTTTAGGGAGCATCCAATCAAGTAATAGCAGATTCCATTCCCCTTCTCGATATTTGATCAATCCTTCTGTACCTGTATATGCTATTTCAGTCTCATATCCTTCAAATTCCAATTCAAGTTGCAATACGCGTGCTATATTCTCTTCATCTTCGACAATTAATATTCGCTCTTTAGTCATTATATTTCACCTATCCTTTCTTTTGCCTTTTAAGAATAGTATTTCATAGATAAAACGGTTGTACAATATATGACGTTGGTGAAATAAGAAAATCGGAAGCGCCTATCTCTGCCTCGATAGGTAAGGCTGCTTGCGCTAGACAGATACTCTGTAGCAATGTATAGACTTTATCTTATCTCTAAAAAAAGACTGCCTACAAAAAAACAGTTTTGCTGACTTTCTGGACAGTCCAGTGACAAATACGTAAATCAATTATAGCCGACTAAAATTCTTCTCCAATATCATTTGACAAAGAACCATAAAAATAGATAATAAAAAAAGACAACCAAATGAATGATTGTCTTTTTTCTTATAACTCTTATTATGACCCCTACGGGATTCGAACCCGTGTTACCGCCGTGAAAGGGCGGTGTCTTAACCGCTTGACCAAGGGGCCTAAAATATATGGCGGAGAAGGAGGGATTTGAACCCTCGCACCGGTCGCCCGATCTACACCCTTAGCAGGGGCGCCTCTTCAGCCACTTGAGTACTTCCCCATATATTGGCTCCGAAGGTAGGACTCGAACCTACGACCAATCGATTAACAGTCGATTGCTCTACCACTGAGCTACTTCGGAATAGTGGTGGGCCTAAATGGACTCGAACCATCGACCTCACGCTTATCAGGCGTGCGCTCTAACCAGCTGAGCTATAGGCCCACT
>NZ_QKZI01000015.1 GCF_003254155.1 Psychrobacillus insolitus
GATTAGTTGGAACGCCGTATGAGGTGAAAGTCTCACGTACGGTGTGAAGTGGGGGAAAAGCTGGAGATAACTTCAAAGGCTTACCTATCACTATAATAAGAACACCACAAAAAAGGACCATTTTAGGTCCTTTTTACTTTGATAATAATTTATTAACAATATTGTTTAATAGGTCAAAAGCATAATAAGAAGCAGATTAGAAATATTTATATTTTACAAGAAGATCAAAGTAGATCATCCCTGTTCAAAGTCTAAAAGTGTTAAGAAATAGACCATCAATAATTCATCCGAAATGTATTCCGTATTCGAACGAATATTTGTCTAAAAGTTTGTATATAATTATTAGTACAAAACATTGATAACAATTAGACAGAGGAGTGGAATTTTGGGTGAAAAAGTTGGATATGGTCGTGTTTCCGGTGAAGGGCAAGATTTAACTACGCAAATTGAAACGTTAAAAGAAGCTGGGTGTGAAAAGTTGTTTGTCGAGAAAGTAACCGGAACAAGTACAAAGAATCGTACAAGGTTAAAAGAAATGCTTGAATACGTTCGTGACGGTGATACGGTGGTTGTTACAAAGATCGATCGATTGGCTCGAAGTATTATTGATCTAAATAAAATCGTTACTGAATTAAACGAAAAAGGTGTAAGTGTTGTATTCCTACGAGACAATATTACGTTTGGAGCAGGTAAAGATAACACCAGTCTAAATAAGTTGATGTTTAACATCTTAGGGAGCTTTGCACAATTCGAGCGTGATATCATTGTTGAAAGAACAAGTGAGGGTAGGGAACGAGCAAAAGCTGCAGGTAAGCATATGGGACGTATTGGGCAACCGGAAAAGAAAGTACAACAAGCATTAAACTTGATGGCTACTAGAGAAGTAAATGGTATGAGTGTTGCTGATATTGTGAAGCTCACAGGAGTGCCGAAACCAACGATTTATTTGAAGATAAAAGAACAAAAAAATTATTGAACTAAAATGTAGAACTAACCGTTAACAATTGGTAAGAGTTTGAAGTTATCTCCGGCTTTTCCCCAGCACCGTACAGAAAGTGCAAGTTTCAAATCATTCAGCTGATATTGAGGATAATAGGTACTCCCATGTCTCGAAGAAGCTTACGGGTAACGCAGAGCCCATAAAATATGGAGTGGGAACAAACTCACCTTTCCTTGATTGATACAGCATAAATTAATATGGTTGGACATTAGAAGAGGAAATCAGAATAGTTGGATCGAATATGCATCGTCACCGATCTGTTCATCAACATCTGGGCGAGCTAAATAAGTGTTAATCTCCTGTTTAATTTCTGTCACGAGTTTGTTCATACTAGCTCCAGCCCTGTCAGTTTTCAGATTCTTACGTATGATAATCAGATATTCGCGATTAGTATGTGATAAGAATTTATAAATTGCAAGGTGAGGAGTATGGAAATCATGAAGAAAACGACAAAATTAAAAACCTTACTGCATTCTCAAAAACCAGAGTTTTTAATGGAAGCTCATAACGGGTTATCGGCGAAGATTGTAGAAGAAGCTGGTTTTAAAGGAATATGGGCTAGTGGGTTATCGATATCAGCATCAATGGGTGTTAGAGATAATAATGAAGCTTCATGGACGCAAGTATTAAATATACTTGAGTTTATGAGTGATGCTACGAAAATCCCGATCCTATTAGATGGGGATACAGGCTATGGAAATTTTAATAATGCTAGAAGGTTAGTGAAAAAACTAGAACAATTAGATATAGCTGGCGTATGTATTGAAGACAAACTCTTTCCGAAAACTAACTCATTTATTAACGGGCAAGCCCAACCTCTAGCATCAATTGAAGAGTTTTGCGGGAAAATAGAAGCGATGAAGGATTGTCAAGCAGATGATGATTTTATGGTTGTAGCCAGGGTTGAGGCTTTTATTGCAGGGTGGGGGTTAGAAGAGGTGCTAACACGTGCAGAGGCATATAGAAAAGCTGGTGCCGATGCGGTTCTTATCCACAGTAAACAGACTCATTTTAAAGAAATTGAAGCATTTATGAAGAAATGGAATAGCAGAAGTCCAGTTGTTATTGTTCCTACAAAATATTATACGACACCAACCTCCGAATTCAGAAAGCTAGGGATCAACACTGTGATTTGGGCTAACCATAACTTAAGGGCGTCAATCACCGCTATGCAAAACATTTCAAAACAAATTCAAAAAGAGGAAAGTCTTATTCAGGTAGAGGAATCAATTGCAAGTGTGAATGAAATTTTCAGACTTCAAAATGTTGAGGAACTTCAAATAGCAGAAAAGAAATATTTGCCTTCAACTACTAACCTCATACAGCCGGATAAGGAGTGATTTTAATGTTAAACACGAATAAATTTGGAAATGAACTTAAAAGACTTGGTTTCGACTTTCACAGTGGGGTTCCATGTTCATTTTTAACAAATCTTATTAACTACGCCATAAACGAGTGTAATTATATTGCTGCTGCTAATGAAGGTGACGCTGTCGCCATAGCGTCGGGAGCTTACTTAGGAGGAAGGAAACCAGTTGTTTTAATGCAAAACTCAGGTCTAACTAATGCTGTTTCTCCACTTACTTCCTTAAACTATCCCTTTCAAATACCTGTACTTGGGTTTGTTAGTCTACGAGGAGAACCCGGTTTGACCGATGAACCCCAGCATGAATTAATGGGGCTGATTACGACACAAATGTTAGATCTCATGCAAATAAAATGGCAATTCTTATCTCCTGATAATAGCATTGCAATGAAACAGCTTGAAATAGCTAACAAGTGGATTGAAAAAAAGCAACCATACTTCTTTGTGGTGAAAAAAGGGATATTTGAAAGTGAGAAATTAAAAATAGAGAAACAATTTATTTATAAAAACAAGGAAAAAAGCGAAAAAATCACCGCAGATGCATTGCCAAGTAGATTTGATACATTAAAAGTGATTAATGGCTGCAAAGATGAGAATACAGTGCAACTGGCAACAACGGGTAAAACGGGTAGAGAACTTTATGAAGTGGAGGATTGCCCCAACAACCTGTACATGGTTGGCTCCATGGGTTGTGTAAGTTCTTTTGGGTTAGGATTAGCTCTTACGCGAAAAGAACTGGATATAGTTGTCATTGATGGAGATGGTTCGCTGCTTATGCGAATGGGGAGTTTAGCTACAAATGGTTGCTATCAACCCGAGAACATGCTTCACATCCTACTGGATAATCAAACTCACGATTCAACTGGAGGGCAAAGTACTGTTGCCCACAACGTTAATTTTGTCGATATCGCTGCCGCTTGCGGATACGAAAAATCATCTTATATACACAGCTTAGACGAACTCGAAAATGGAATAAAAGAATGGAAAGAGACAAAAGGATTGACTTTTTTGTATGTGAAAATTGCAAAAGGATCAAGACAAAACTTAGGGCGTCCTAGAATTTCACCTAGTGAAGTAAAAACACGGCTTCAAAGATTTATTAACTAAAAGGGATGAGCAACTTGCGAAAAATTAAGAGAAATATATTATTAAATCCCGGTCCCGCTACTACAACGGATACGGTTAAGTACGCACAAGTTGTACCTGATATTTGTCCACGTGAAGATGAATTCGGTCATTTAATGCAATTCGTATCTTCCGAACTTACTAGCCTAGTAGCAGATATAGAACAATATACAACCATCCTGTTTGGTGGTTCCGGTACTGCTGCAGTAGAGTCAATCTTGAGTTCGGTTATGAATGATGGGGTTATAGTAATCATTAATAACGGAGCATACGGAAAACGAATGTGTGAAATTGCAGAAGCTTATCAGCTGGATTGGGTTGAGTTTTTAAGTCCAGCGGATAAACCCATTCAATTAGACCAATTACAATTATTTATTCAAAAATTTCCGCGGACTGTGTCATATCTTGCTGTCGTGCACAATGAAACAACAACAGGATTATTAAATGATATTGAAACGATTGGATCAATTTGCAAGGAAAACAAGATTATAATGATGGTAGATGCCATGAGTTCGTATGCTGCCATTCCAATTCAAATGAGTAAAATGAATATCAGTTATTTGGCAGCTAGTTCCAATAAAAACCTGCAAGGTATGGCAGGAGTCTCTTTTGTTATAGCTAAAAAAGGTGAATTAGGGAAAGAAAAAAAGACAAAGCCAATCAATTATTACCTAAATCTTTATTGTCAATATAAACATTTCAATGAGACGGGTCAGATGCGGTTTACCCCGCCTGTCCAGACAATCTATGCACTAAAACAAGCCATTTTAGAAGTAAAAGAAGAAGGGGTAAAAGAAAGATATGAAAGGTATTCTCAAGCTTGGGAAACGTTAATTGCTGGCATCTCCAGACTCGGCTTAAAACATCTTGTCGCCGCCAAACACCATTCTAAAGTTATTACAGCAATAGTGGAGCCTACATGTGTGGCTTATGATTTCGACAGCATGCATGATTATTTATACGCTAACGGGATAACGATCTATCCCGGGAAGCTTAACTATTTGAATTCGTTTAGGGTAGCTAATATTGGCGATCTCACTAAAGATGATATTGAGCTCTTTTTAACATTTATGGAAAAGTATCTGCAAAGCATTGGATTCTATTCTGCAAACTAAAATGAATAAAATGTTTATTCTGTCAATTAGGAACTTTATGGATAATTAATTTAATATAAAAAAATGATCTCCAATGATGGGAGGTCATTTTTTATATGCGCCCAGCATGGAAACTGGGAAACCATTAAAAAGGAACTCCTTGCGGGAACCTATAAACCGTATAACACGTCAGCAGGGTCGAAATCCCGAAACCTGATGGTGGCATGCGGTTATTACTCATTGGCAGATACGGCAGGTGCTCCAAAAGATAAGGCGTATGAGTGGGGAAACTTACTCAAAAGATACTGGAGAATTCCCAAAAGCCCCATAATACACGGAGACCTAGGAAACTCCTACTGGAGTTCCCTAGGTCTCAAAAGTCTATTATAATTATCTCAATACGAAACTTTGCGTCATCAATCATAATTGAACCGCCATATACCGAACGGTACATACGGTAATGTGAGAGGTCGGGAGTTAATCACTCCCTTTTACTCGATTTTATTAAAGTAGACGATTACTTTTCATCTCAGAGTTGAATAGAAGCGTCCAAGCAAACAGCTTAGTCAGTCATACGAAGCTTTAATTTGCTTTTCAAATTAACAATAGCATCATTCGTAGATGAACTTTTAATAAGTAAGATGCTATTCTCATCTAATATTTTTTCCAATAATAACTCAACCCCATGGATATTTGGAAAAGAATAGACTTTACCGTGTAGTCCTTTAAGTTCTGCTTGTTTTGCGATCTCAACAGCCATCGAACCAACTGTAATCAATACGTCTACCCCGTTTTCTGCGATCATATCTCCTGTTTGACGATGGAAATCTAGGCTGAAATTACCTAAACGCTTAATATCTCCAATGAGGGCGATCCTTTTCTTCCCCCGAGAAATCCCATTTAGTGTTTCAAATGCAGCCTTTAGGGAACCAGGAGTTGAACTCCAAGTATCATCCAAAATGATGCAGCCTCCCATTCCTATGTTACATTCAAGATGAGCACGAAGGTTATGAAATGACTGTATCCGTTTTGCAGCTACACTTATGTCAATTCCCATTTCATGTACAGCTACAAAGGCCGCTAGAGCATTCAGAACCTGATGCTGCCCATAGCCAGGTACAAAAATTGAATATTTTTCTTTAAAGGTATAGGAGAAAAGATTCCTTTTTTTAAGGGTTAACTCAAAGTGCATCCCGTTATCGCCGTATTGAATTTTGGTTGCCTGAAAATCAGCATGGTTATTAACACCAAAGGTTAGCACCTTTCCCTGAAATTCTTTTAGTCCAATTTTTTTTGTATTCTCATCATCAGCATTAACGATAAGTGTACCTTTTGATCCGACAGCTTGAACCATTTCAGCCTTTGCTTGAAGATAAGCTTCCGGTGTTTTACATCCATCAAGATGATACACGCCTATATTTGTAATAATACCGATTGTTGGCTTATAGTATCGAGATGCGAGTAGCACATCTCCTGGTTCTCCTACCGCCGATTCAAACACAGCGGCATCTGTGTCCTTTTCAATGGAAAGTAGATAAGTAAGATGATGGGTCCTTGAGTTTGCTGAATGTTTAGTTCCAGTGACGATACGGTCAAAACTAAGAATATGTCTAATCATATCTTTAGTTGTCGTTTTCCCATTTGTTCCTGTTACAGAAACAACAGGGATGGAAAATTGGTCTCGATAAAAATCAACGAACTTCCAAAATGCCTGCTCGATGTCTTGGACCTTGATAATAGTATAATTTTCAATAAGCTCTAATTCAGCATACAATGAATCTGTTACGACCACACAAGGGACCGATTGAGCAATTTTTTCCCAATCAATTCGACTTTTCTGTCTTAAGAAAATTAATTTGTTCGGCTCCATCTTCGTAATATGATAAATCATATCGTTAACCATAAATTCATCAGAGCCTTGAATAAGCTGTCCATTTACACATAGGCGGATTTCTTTCACTGAGAATGGCTTCATTTTTAATTCCTCCAATACTGTTATATATTGTCTTAGTATTATTCTTTATGTTGATCAAATTCTCTTTCTCCTTTAAAAAACTATTTACCGAATCTCTTCGATATAAAGTATATATATGAATTTTTATTTCATCTGAAATGGACAAACACCTACTTGCATGGTTCAGGAGGGTCTTTTGAACAACTTTATTTCAAAGCTGCAGCAATTCAGTAACTAAGATTAAATCCCATAAGATATTTGTGCAAGATAGTGATGGGAAGACTATAAATTAAGAGACCATATAAATCGATTCTAAGAAATAAATATTGTTATATCTTCAACTAACATGGTGCTTTACTTCAAGAAGGAGTAAAGCCTTTTATCTTATTGATCTAAAGCAGCAGTTTAGTTGAATTTTCAATATATTGTAGCCACCATTGAAAATGGTGATAAAATTATTTAGGAATTATTTTTTATACATTTTATAGGAGTGTAAGAAAATGAAATTAGAATTATGGGAAGAAAACTTTGATGATTATTTCAAAGGTCAAGTTGATTTAGAAATGGTAGAAAAAATTCAACAAGAATTAAAAGTAGAATTGCCTGAGTCATATATTAACTTGATGTCGAAAAGGAATGGATTTTATTTAAAAAAGAAATATTTCCCCACTGCTACTCCCAATAGCTGGGCTAACAATTCTGTATATATAGATTTTTTATATGGAATAGGCGAAGAACCAGGAATATTAGATAGTATATATTTACGAAAAGAATGGGGGATACGCAGTAAAAAATTATTGATTATATCAGCAGACCCACCGATGTTTATCTGTTTGGATTATAGAAATAAGAAAAATCCTTCTGTTATTTTCATCGATGTGGAACAAAATCAAGAGATAAAACTAGCAAATGATTTTCAGGAATTTATTAGCGGGCTTGTTAATTACATTGAAGATGTAGAATTGGACTCTTATGATTTAGAGCTTTCTGAACAGGAAATAAAAGATTACTACGAGAAAATTGACTTAGTAATGCAAAAGGGAAAGCCAGGAGAAATTGACCGTTTTTTCACAAAAATTCTCTCGACGAATAAAGAGTTTATACGATTTATGGTTGAAAAAATGAGACAACACGAGAAACCAAAAGTGCATTTTAATTTACTGCTATTTTTATTATGCTGTGCTGAAGGTGAGAATAAAGGAATTATAGATGATACTTATTTATTGGAATTATTGAATGAACTATCCAGAAGTAAAAATAGGGATGTTAGAGATTTTAGTTTGCATAGCTTAAAAGAATTAAATAAGAGACTTAACATTTAAAATTTTAAAATATTCAACAGGCGCTTTACTTCAAGAAGGGGTAAAGCCTTTTTCTTATTGAGCTAACGCCGCAGTTTAGTTGTGCGAAATGTTCCTAGTTTAAATGGAGGATGGTTACATCTCTCTGGTAAAGGCTAGGCAGTTCCTTATGGAACTGAAGGATTATATCGAAAAATCAAATGATGAGGTAACGCTCGGAAGGGTTCTCTCTTAGTCGAGTAGCACTGGATTTAGTAAGAATGACCGTGTTATAAGCTCGGTGAAAAGGCGTGAGAAACTACCGTACCAGTTCGGCTGACGAAAGCCTACTCGATGGAGTGGTGTAGTTCATGATGCTTGAGTTGAATGAATATGGTGAGAATGCGAATAAACCTACAAGAAAAGGTTAAGCTGACGAACTTCTGAATGTACGGGTCTAGAACTGCGATACATAGAAATGTGTATGTCACCAAATTGTGAGGTTAGATGTGGGTGAGTAAGACTAACTAATATGAAAATCCATGATACGTTACAGGCATATGAATGCTAACAGGCTTACAGGAAGCACCTAAGTTCATTCTATAATAGATATAATTCAACGTTGTAAGCTGATAACGTGGAGGGCTTACTCCCTACGAAACGTTGGCAAGGAAAATAATTATGATATTAGTAGTTGTATAACTTGTCTTTATATCAGTGAAAGTGGTGGTACAGTACCGATGAAATGTTTAATCCACATGGAGGGATAGCCACTAGACTAATGAAGAATCATTTAATCATGCAAGGCAAATCTTTATCGGTTAATAAGGTTCTCGTGAGACTAATAGAGGTTCACCTCCTACGGGAGGCACCGACTTATTGAAACGGAAGAATTGAGATACCGAAGGTATTATCATATCTAAAGTGTTGATGATTAAATCGAATTGGATTAGTTGGAACGCCGTATGAAGTGAAAGTTTCATGTACGGTGTGAACGGGGGGAAAAGCTGGCGATAACTTCAAAAGCTTACCTATCTGTATGAACAAGGTAAATGGATGCATGATATTGTAATAGTGATACAAGGGGGATAATTATGGGATATAAGTTTGAATTTATGACACAAGAACAAGCGGAAGAAATAGCATTTAATTGGCACTAGGATGCTGAATATTCTTTTTACGATATGGAGGCACATAAAGAAGATTTAAATGTTAAATGAATTATCAGGTCACACTTACTTATAACTCTAGACATTCATACTAGCTGTCGTTGAAAGATAAGGAAAAAAGACCCGTCAGGCCTTCATTGCCCTTGGGAATCGGGTACTGCGTATGGCTTTTGCAATGATGCGAGATGGTAAGGTCTATCAAGGTCGGGACCCTTCTTATAACTTAAAAATCACAAATTGAACGCAAAATAACAACGAAAAAAGCCCGTCAACAATTCTATGCACAATACGTCATTCACAACGCTGAGCTAGTTTCGTAACGAGCAGTTTCAAATTGAAAATTTCTAAGATAAATTGCGCTTTCCCGGGATATTAGATTACATCAATCAGAGTGTCCGAGGCATTGTGACCACGTGAGCCAGCGTATGAATCTTGTCCCGCAAATACGAATAATATGTAAAATCTTAAGTTTAGATTCAATAGGTTGTATCCGTGCAGGATGAAACGCAAGATTTTTTCGTGTCACGGAAAAGCGTAATCATAAAGTTCTGTGATTGTTGAGTTTTCAAAAGTTGCTTCTAAGACATTGGTTTCGTGCGGCCATTTTTCGTGAAACATAGCGGTTGACTTATATTACATTATACGCTGGCACTAATTACAATCGTCACATCCTAACGAGCATTCATGAGACATTCTCCAAATAATAGTCGGTTCAACAGCTATCATTTCTTATTCATTAAAAATCGTAATGCTTGACTTATACTGGTTGGAACGATTGACATATGATTTTCATGCGGTGATGTATGAAATTGTACCGATTGTAAGGGTAATGATTCCAAATGGCAAAATAAGGACCGTGCATTTTCATACATCCGATATTTCACCACTTGCTCCACTGCAATGAAGATCGCACATTCTACTTGTGAGATATGCAAAGCTTCTTGTAATACTTGCTCTTGATTCCACCAAAGAGACGGACTACAGATATAATAATGTGAGAATAATTGAGGTTCTCGAACGAGCGTCTGAACAAGAAGTAATCCACCTAAAGAATGCCCAAAAATAAGTTGCTGTTTATCATTCATATCAAGCATTTGTCGAACGATTTCTTTCACTTCTTTTAATATTTCTAAAAAATGCTCTGCTCCTCCACAAATAGGCCAAGGCACTCCAGGAGGGTATTCCGGTAAGTTGACAACTTCACTTTTTGGTGTGAAGTCATATACACGTTGAGGAGGAAAGACATCTTCTTGCTCATATCCAATCGATACAATCACCGACAGAGACACACCTGTGCTTTCAGTATGTTGCGACTGCAATGCCACAACATTTTCAAAGAGAACACCATAAGCGTTACCGTCCAAAACGTAGAGGACTGGGTATCCTTCTTCTGGTGCCCGTTCCTTTGGAATTGCGATTGTAATTCGATATGCATTTTTCGACAAAGGGTGACGTATTGTTTTCACTACATGTGTATAACTCATAACTTATCTCCATTCTTTATCCTGTAATTTTTCGACTATTCGTTATTAATAAATAAATGAAATACGGCACCCCTATAATAGAAATGACAAACCCGACTGGTAGTTCCGCAGGTGCGAATATCGCCTTCCTAATCCAATCTCCTGTTAAAACAAGAATTACACCGACAATTCCACTCACCGGAATAAATGGATTGAAGGTCTGCTTAGTTACATCAAGGGTTTTTTCCTAATTCACTGGGCGAAATTTGAGTAAATAAGTAAGGAATCATACCTTTTTTCTTAATAAGAATAAGAAATACGGTACTCCTATAATAGCAACGATAATTCCAGCTGGAATAGTTGCCTCACTGTAAATGATTCTACCAATTGTATCAGCAAAAACTAATATTGCCGCACCGATAAGGGGTGACAAAAATAAAAAGTTTTGATGTTTTGAACCGACCAATTGTTTTGCAATATGAGGTGCAATTAATCCAATAAAACTAATACTTCCTACAACAGAAACGGCTGAAGCTGCTAATGCTACGGCAATAATTAGTAACAGTATGCGATCTCGCTTAATCGAAACACCTAATCCTTTTGCCACAGTTTCATTCAAAGCTAGTAGATTCATCGATTTTTGTTTCGAATATAAAATAGGTACCGCTATTATAAGCCACGGAAGAAGTGCCAAAATGAATGGCCAATCTGCCCCCCAAATATTTCCCGATAGCCACTTTGCAACAAATTGTACGTCCTCTTGTTTTGCACCCGAGATTAAAATGATCATTAAACCTGATAAGGCTGATGCAAATCCTACACCCATCAACACTAGTTTTACTGGTTCAATTCCATTTCGTTTATCCATTGCAAAAATAAATATAAACATAGCTACAATTAGCGCGCCTACAAAGCCAACTGCCGGTAATATATAGGAATAATATTCTAATTTAGCATCGACAAATAAATAAAACACTGTAATGGCAACACCTGCCCCAGCGTTTATTCCAATAATCCCTGGATCAGCTAAATCGTTTCTCGTCAATGTTTGTAAAATTGCACCAGATAAAGCTAGTGACATTCCGGCTAGAGCAAGAACAAATACACGAGGCATACGAACTGAGAATAAGATGAATTCCTCTTTAAATGTACCTTCTCCTAAAATTGTCGGAATAAGTTTACTAAATCCGATCGAAGAGGGGCCTAAGCCAATACCTGCAATTATACTTAGTAGTAGTAAAACCATCATTAAACAATACATAAGCAGCTTGTTATTTTTTTTATACAAAGAAAGTACGACCACCTTTCTTTACAATATATATGAAGAAAGGTAAACCAACTAATGCAACTAATGAAACTACAGGTATTTCAAATGGAGCAATAACTTTCCGGCTAATAAAGTCTGTGAAAATCATAAATGTTCCTCCGACAATAATGGACATCGGTATGATGAATCGGTAATCTGCACCAACTATTTTACGAACGATATGGGGAATAAATAGACCGATGAAAGATAAATTTCCTATTAATGCAACGGCTGCACCAGCTAATATAATGACAATCAACATTAAAAGAAGTTTGATTAATTTTGTTTTTTGTCCAAGCCCTATTGCTAATTCTTCGTTTAAACTAAGTATCGTTAATTGTTTACTATATATAATCGTGACAACTAGGCCACCAATAATGAAAGGAACGATAATCAAAGTAGGCCACGTTGTACCGATTAAACCGCCAGCTGTCCACATGCTCATGTTTTTAGAGACATTAAAAACGATGCCAATTCCGTCTGAAGTTGCTTGTAGAAACAGAGAAACGGCCGCCCCTGCTAAAACAAGTTTTAGAGGAGATAGACCGTTTTTGGAAGAGACACCTATACCAAAGACAATTAGCATCCCAATTGCTGCACCGATAAAACAACTTAGCATAAGCATTAAAAACGGGAGGCCAGGTATAAAAGCTAAAACCAAGGCAAGAGCTAGATTAGCACCCGAAGTTAACCCGAGTAACCCTGGATCGGCAAGCGGATTTCTCGTCATTCCTTGCATGATTGCACCAGCAACTGCTAATGCTGCACCTACAAAAAATGCTGCGATGACGCGTGGTATACGTATTTCTCTGAGAATTTCATAATAGGAGCCGCCGCTTTTTGCGATTATTGCTTCATACAAATCTTGAAAACTTGTATTTGCTGCCCCAAAGCCTAAGGCTACTAAAATTATTAGTATCAATACAATTAATGATAGGAGCATTTTACTTATAACGGAATAAGATGCTTTCATCAAATACCCCTTTCTTAGTTACCTAAAAAAGATTTTTTAAAGAAGTCTAATTGAAAATCTAACGAATAGGAGTCATTATAGTAGAATGCGGGACCTTCAGCATAAAAGACATTGCCATTTTTCACGGCCGGGATATTGTTATACCAGTTTGAGTCAAGAAATGTAGTATCTTGCCCTTCTCTAACCACGTTTAGTACTAAGAAATCACCAATATAGTCACCAAATACTTCTTCTGAAATTGTAAAATAACCTGGGTCAAGTACCACATCTTCTACAGATTGGGGCATTTTCAAGCCCATCTCTTGGTATATAATTTCCGTTCCACGTCCCCAGTTATCTCCGAATAAAGAGATTTGCTTATCATAGTTTCCTGCTACAGTAACCGTTACATCTTCACCATATTTTGCTTTTATTTCTTCACCTACTGCCTGAGAACGTACTTTAAAATCTTCTACCCAAGCAGTTGCTTCAGCTTCTTTATTAACAACCTTAGCAACTTCAATATGTTGTTCTAGATAGCCTATAGCACCGTATGTAAATAACACTGTTGGCGCAATTTCTTGTAACTTGGCAGCATCTTCCACATCTACTGAACCAATAATTAAATCTGGGTCAAGTTCGATAATTTTTTCATAATCATCACTTGCTATAACTTCAGCATTTGCTAACCCTTCAGCAAAGTTTGGATTATCTTTTAACCAAGAATCTGCGCCGACAATATTAACACCTAATTGGATTAAATCTCCCGCGTATAATGATAAAACGACTACACGTTGAGGATTAGCGGGCACTTCAATTGGACCAGATTCTGATTGATAAGTGATTGTATCAGATGTTATTTTAGACGTTTCTGTATCGTCATTTTTTGTTGTTTCTTCCTTAGTTGAATCCTCATTTCCACATGCTGCTAATACAAGCATTAAAGCTGCTACTATAAATATAAGCCGTTTTTTCATCGTTATTCTCCTTTTATAAGATCGTATGTAATACACATTGGTTTGTTTGAACGAGGGTCTTTACAAATTACAGCATCAATATCGAAAACTTTATGTAAAACTTCTGGTGTCATCACTTCTTCTGGCGTTCCAGATTTTATTAAAGATCCATTTTCAAGAGCAATCATAAAATGTGAAAATCTTGCCGCATGATTTAAATCATGTAACACCATAACAATTGTTCGATTTTCTTGTACATTTAACTTTTGTAACAGTTTTAACACTTCGAGTTGGTGTGCCATGTCTAAATATGTTGTAGGCTCATCTAAAAAAATTACGTCTGTATTTTGTGCAAGAGCCATCGCAATCCAAACGCGTTGTTTTTGTCCTCCCGAAAGTTCATCTACTAAGTTATCTTTAAATTCATAAACGTTTGTAGATTTCATTGCCCATTCAATTATTTTCTTATCTTCTTTTTTTAAGTTTCCAAAACCTGATTGATATGGAAAACGTCCATAAGAGACCAATTCTTCAACTAAGAGTCCAACTGCACTATCTTGCGTTTGTGGTAGTATTGAGAGTTCTTTTGCCATTTCTTTTGTATTCTGCTTCTGTATATCAGCTCCATCAAGCAAAACTTGTCCTTTTTGATAAGGAATAATTCTTGTCATTGCTTTTAATAATGTTGATTTTCCACATCCATTTGACCCTATAATTGTGGTGATCTTCCCATCAGGAATCTCAATTGTTAAGCCGTTAACAATTACTTTTTTGTCGTAACCAACTTCAACATTATTAACCTTCATTCTCATTTACTATTATTACCTCCTAAACAATAATGATAATCGTTATCAACTATAGCCTTCGTTTGAATTATGGCCTTTTTCTAATTATTTGTCAAGGATAAAATATGAGTACTTTTTCCTGCTGATTTCTCAGCAAGTAGAACTATTGCTTCAAAATAATTGACTAATAAAAATATAAAAGATTTAACTAGAAAAAGGAGTTACCTCAACGAAAGTTGCTTGAATCCCTAAACAAGAGAATGAATATATGTAAACTCGAACTTCATCCAACTAAAACCAAAATTATTTATTGCAAGGATGCAGATAGAAAAGAAGAGCATGAAAATATATCATTTGATTTTCTGGGCTATACGTTTAGACCAAGACGGTCGAAGAACAGATGGGGAAAATACTTTGTGAACTTCACTCCCGCTATTAGCAATAAATCTAAGAAATCAATCCGGCAAAAAGTGAGAGGTTGGAAACTGCAATTGAAGGTAAATAAGGAACTCTTTGACTTATCTATGATGTTTAACTCTGCTATTCAAGGATGGATTAATTACTATGGGAAGTTCTACAAATCTGAAATGTATTCTAGTTTAAGGCATATTAATAAAGCCTTAATCATGTGGGCAAGAAAGAAATACAAAAAGCTTGCCCGTCATAAGAAAAATGCGGAACGTTTTATGGGTAGGATTGCTATTCAGAATCCTAAGCTCTTTAAACATTGGGAACTAGGAATAAAGCCTACGGCTGAATAATGGGAGCCGGATGAGTTGAGAGGCTCACGTCCGGTTCTGAGAGGGGCTACTGGGGAGGTTCCAGTGGTCTACTTGCCTTAAGGTGATGTGCCGAACAAGGTCGCAGGCTATAAAAATGAATTATGCATTAAAAGACTTCTTGAATAAGAGATTACACTTGGAAACCAGTGCAGAAAAATCTAAGGTTGTGAACTTAAAGAAAAACTCTTCCGAGTTTCTGGGCTTTTCAATAAAAGCCATCAGAAAAGGAAAAACTAGATTTGGTTTTGTAGCAAAATCAGGTATGTCCAAAAAGGCCAAAGCAAACGCTTTTCTAAAGATTAAAGAATCGATAAAAGTAATCAAGAGAAAGCCTTGCATTCAAACTGTTTGGAACTTTAATACCGTTGTAATGGGAATTCAAAACTATTACGCAGCTGCAACCCAAATCACCATTAATTTGAATGAGTTAAATCTACATCTACGCAAGACGTTATATAATCAACTAAAGAATATTCGAACAGAGGCAAGCTTCCATGAGATGACGAAGACTGTACAGAAGAGGTACAAGGGTTACAAGTCCAAACTTTTTAAGATACAAAATATGGTCTTTGTCCCCATCCATGCACAACGTTGGAAAAAGACATTTGGGTTCTCCCAAGTGATATGTAACTTTACTACTGAGGGCAGAGCAAAAATTCATAATAGCCTAAAGGCTATCGATAAGAATACGCTCACGCACCTCATGAGAAACTACATTCCAAACAGATCTATTGAATATAATGACAACAGAATTAGTAAGTTTATTGCCCAGTATGGCAAATGTGCCATTTTAGGTGAAGAATTAGGAACTAATGATTGTCATTGTCATCATATTAATCCTTTTCACATTTCAAAAGATGATAGCTACTCGAACTTAATAATTTTGAACAAAGCTATACATCAACTTATTCATTTGAAAGATAAAGCAAAAATTGAAAAGTTCTTAAAAGCTGTAAAGCTTTCAAATAAGCAAATAGAAAAAGTAAACAACTTACGACTGAAATGTAACAATGAAATAATCTAACTTTGGAAAATTAGCACTCGTCTGCTTATACATAGAAAGAATAAATTGGTTTAGTTGGAACGCCGTATACGGTGAAAGTCGCACGTACGGTGTGAACGGGGGGAAAAGCTGGCGATAACTTCAAAAGCTTACCTATCTGTATGAATAAGGATATAAATAATAAAGGGACAGTACTTGTTTTTTGTACTGGCCCTATTATAAATTTATTTTTTTAAACCAGCAGCAAAGAAGGGTCCGTTTAAAGTAATGGTGGATAGTATTCGAGCCATTTCTTGAGGTGTTTCTTTCCTGCCACTATTCAACCATTGTTGAATTACCCCTATATGTGCAGATGCAAGATAAGAAGCTAAATATTGTGCAGGAACAAGTAAACTATCCTCTTTAATAAGTGCGTTTGATTCATTCTCAAAAAGTGTTTTCCACATCAAATCCTTTAATCTTGTTTGAAATGATAAATCTCCTTTTGGGCCTAACGCAGCTTTCATAAATCCATTATTTTCATTTAAATACTCAAATACTAAAACTGCTAGTTGAAATGGTTTTAAACTTGGTGAATCACTTTCTAGTGTAGCAATAACTGCTGGGTAGTTTTGTTTTGCAATTTTGGATATTTCAAGCATAATTTCTTCTTCACTTTTCGTCATTAAGTCATATTTGTCTTGATAATGTGCATAAAAAGTACCCCTATTAATTTTGGCTCTCGTTGTAATGTCTTTTACTGTAATTGCTTCAAAACCTTTTTCTTCGATTAATTCTACTAGTGCTACTCGAATTGATTCTTTTGTCCGAATGATCCGTAAATCCGTATTATTATTTTGCACGTACTTCCTCCTTAATTTTATCCAACACATTTATAAAAGCTGTTCCGTAACCAACATATTTGTCGATTTTGATTATTGAACATAAGTGAATTGGAGACTAAAATATTACTATAATAAACAACATGTCGTTTATTATTATAACAAAATTTAAGGAGGCTATAGTATGTTAAAAAACAAACTATTACTAGTTTCACCCATTATTGCATTGGCAGTTATTTTTATTTTTTCACTAACATTATTTCCAATGGTTCAACCTCAACCAAAAAATCTTCCCATTGCAATTGTAAATGAAGATGTAGGGGTGGAAATACCTAATCAACCGAAGATGAATATGGGGCAAACAATTGTTGAAATGATACAGAAAAATTCAGAATCTACAAAAGATGAAGATCCTGTAATAAAGTGGGTAGAAGTAAAGAGTAGTGAGGCAGTCGAAAAGGGTTTAGATGATCAAAAATATTACGCTGCATTAGTAATTCCCAAAGATTTTAGCGTAAAGCAAGCATCCTTCCAGACACCAACGCCTACTTCACCAGAAGTACAAATATTTATCAATCAGGGAATGAATATGGCTGCTTCAACGATGGCAGGACAGATTTTAAACGGAGTAGTGGACAATATGAATAATACTGTCCGAGAACAATTGATTAATGGATTTGAAAAGCAAGGAGCCCTTTTAACGGTGGAACAGGCTACAAACCTTACTGTTCCAATCGAGAAGAAAGTGACAAATGTGAATGAAGTTGGTAGTAATAGTGCAAACGGAAATGCTCCTGTTTCCTTATTCCAGCCAATATGGATGGCCAGTTTAGCTAGTGCAGCAATTCTCTTTATTGCAGTTAGTAAATTGCAAATCAGCACTCGAAAAGAAAGGCTTATGACAAAGGCTAGCCAAATTTTGATGGGTGCTATTGTATCACTAGTAATTGGATTTGGCTTTACATGGATAGCAGAGGGAATGGTAGGACTGAATATCCCAGATTATCTTGATACAGCATTATTTTTAACGATTTCTTCATTCAGCTTTATCTTAATGATTTCAGCTGTACTTTCGTTAGTTGGGATTAAGGGGATTTCAATCTTTGCCTTACTACTATTTTTCGGAGGGCCGTTACTAGCATTAGCACCTGAAATGATGTCACCATTTTATAGAGATTGGATTTACTCATGGTTGCCAATGCGATTTATGATAGAAGGTCTTCGAAACTTATTCTTCTTTGGTGAAGGATTGACTTGGAACACTCCACTTTCTGTACTTGTTTGGATCGGATTAGTTAGCATCATTGTCATACTTGCTTCTGCTTTAAAGCATAATAAAGCTGAGAAAGAAATATTGGATTCCGATTTAGCTTAATAGTAATTGCCTTCATACAAAGTTTAATAAGTATGTGAAAAAGTGTACTTAAACTAACGGGTGCTTTAGTTGGTGCGAAACGTTCCTGGCTCAAATGAAATGTGGTCACACAATTTCGGTAAAGGTCAGGCAGTTTCATGTTTCTAGAAATTGAAGGGTTATATCGA
>NZ_QKZI01000016.1 GCF_003254155.1 Psychrobacillus insolitus
AAGAAGCAAGCTTCTTCATCATTCGCTCGACTTGCATGTATTAGGCATGCCGCCAGCGTTCGTCCTGAGCCAGGATCAAACTCTCCATAATAGTTAGCTTCCAAAAGGAAACTAACAAATTAGAACTAGTTTAAAAGCTCATTTTGTTTTGCTGGCATCATCATTAAATGATGTCAAAAATGTTTTGCTATCGAACTAACCGAAGTTAGTCAATAAGCTGTATTTCTTAACGTTTTGCATGTTCAGTTTTCAATGTTCATTTTGTTGCGTCGTTTTGACGACTTTAATATCATAACAAATTACAATACCTTTGTCAACAACTTTTTTAATTTCGTTTTTAAGAAATTTAATAGTTAAAACGACAGGAGGTAATCATAACACCCTGTAAATCTTTTAGCAAGTCTTTTCTTTTAATTTCTAAACAGAAATGTTGAATCGCTGATTTACCGAAAGTTATATATATATATATATATAAGAAACTCATTTCTCTTATTTCCCCTCTCCATTTAAAAAGATAAAAAAGGACAATACCGGGAAATTTCAATCAAGTACTTTTTCATAATAGAACTCATGTTGGCAGGACCTTCACTACCTTTCTCAAGTAAAAGCTAGTGGAGGTCCTTTTATTTTAAGACTAATTTCAGCATACACTTCTCCACTTCAGATACTTCAGATACTTCAGGCTTAGAATATTATCTCCGTCTTACAAATTCTTTCACGGATGACCGATGAGGAACGCGATTGAAAACGACAGCGTGAAGGAATTGATGTAGATTTGCAAAATGGCACAGTTTTGATCCACCAAAAGTTACTATTACCCAATAATTTAGAGAAGAATATGTTCGGTGTAAATCAAAGAAATATTAAAAAAAGATCCTTATATAATAAAAGAAACTCGTGGTCTACATGTAGTTAATAGTCTACAAGTGAAGCATTATATGTAAGATTTAAATGATTATTTCTGGCCACTAGTGGCCCACTTTCACGGTTGGCAAAAGAGAAACTCAATGAAAATGAGCGCTTGAAGGAATTGATTCGCTTTACAATTTTAGAAAATAGAATCTGTGTTTCTAAGAGTATTTAACTGGCTCTTTTTATGAAGACAATGATACACCTACAAAACTACAAACAAAAATTGGGTGATAACGAATCCATTAATCTTCACTTTTATAAAAATTCATCCACATCACTGCTTTTCAAATTAATGTAATGCTCCATAATCGTTTGATACGATTTATGACCAGATTGTTTAGCAATCGTTGGGATGTCAGCCCCTTTGTTGTACATTGCTGTACTTTACGTTTTTCGGAAAGTATACGGTGCAAAACCAAGCTAAGCATGGATGGATGGATTGTAACTATCTTCATGAATTTGTCTGCTTGTATGATTACCCCATTTATCAGAAGCTCCCACAAAGTAATCCTCTGACTGTAACTCACATGCCTGGATATACATACTCACAGATTGTACGCACTAAAGTGTCAGGCATTTTTTTCATCATGACCCAAACCGAATGTTTCTCTAAATCAAAGTCACTCATCTTTAGTCTCACCATTTCGGATGGACGATTAGCAGTAATTAAATTAACCAAGCAAATCGCTCTTTTACGAATATCCGACTTTTTATTCGTATCATACCGATCAATTAATTGAAGGACATCCTGTTGATTTTCTGCTCGAACACCACGTTGTGGTTTCAACCGTAAAAAAGTTTCTTCATAAAAAAAGGAACGCTCTAATCGTTAGAGCGTTCCTCTTTCATTATTTATTATTCTTTTTTAGTTGCTCTAATAAGCTACTTACTCTATCTTTCGCGTGTTCCGTTTCTTCTTTTAATAGAACAAACTCATAATCACCATTCGTTTTTTTGAATCTCGACAATATCCCCTTCACTAATAGAACTATCTATTAATACGCGAGGAATCAGTAATTGCTCCGATTCATCTGATCGAAGTAGAAATACTCCAAATAATATATTTCCAAAATATACTTTTATATATTAATACTTTACTACACTGCTGTCTTGATTGTAGACAATCTCTTTTTTTCCTCGCCACCGGTAAAATAATTTCATCAAAGGCATAATTAAAATAAAGATGAACAGTAGCCTGAATGTTTGGAACATCGAAACAAGCGAGACCTCTGCATTAACTGCTTCAGCTAATAATACCATTTGATCTAAGCCACCTGGGGCTGTGCTTAGGAAACTTGTAGCGAATGTTGTGCCCAATGCAAACGACATTAGGAAGCTTGAGCCGAATGTTAGGGCGATCAGTGCGAATGCGCTGAAAATGCCGCCTACAAGTACGCGTACCGGAAGCCTAATCATATCTGGCTTGAGCATTAAGCCGATATGGGCTCCGATTAGCAGCTGAGCGATGCCCATGACGATGCCTGGTACTGGCGGCATTGCGATTGGTGCTGTGAGTTGCAAGGTAATTAACAAAATAATTGGTGTGATGAAAAATGCGACAGGCAAATGGATGCGTTCCATAAAATATGAGCATACCCATGCAAGCGCAATTAATAATACTAAACTAATCGTTAGCTTCGCTTCAGTCGGCTGCTTACTCATTACTTGGCCAGCGACGATAAACGGTACAAATACAACGATTAGTAATAGCCGAATTATTTGAAAATAAGAAATAACGCCGATTTCTTTAACTTTTTCTTCTTCGGCAAAGACAATGATTTGGCCTAAACCTCCTGGGATAGCACCTAGTACAGCAGCTTGCATCGGGATTTTTGCCCATATACTCGTTAAGTAGGCGATGCCGATTGAGCCTCCGATTAATATAACGTTTAGTATTATCATGTAAATTAAAATTGAATCCATCATGCCGAATAAATCGATGTTAAACTGTATACCAATTACGGTACCGACCAGGACGATTCCTAAATCACGCATTTTTCCGGACCATTTGAGCGGTCCTTTATAAAAAAATTGGGATAACATGACGACAACAATTGGGCCGAGCATCCATGGTATAGGGATGTGTAGCAGGCTAAACATATACCCGCCAATTAAAGATAGTACTAACACCTTTAACATTGCCTTCAACAGTAACACCCCTTCCTATAATATTTCCATCTACATTTATTACTACTAGCGTTGCATTAATAAATAAACAACATTAAAAATAAATACAATATCCAAAAATTAAATGAATGTAAAAAAGTCCTTTATAGTGGTTTGTACAGGTAGTTCCTGTCCAAATCCAATATAAAGGACCACGCATGGACAATGATACACTCAAAAACCTCTGCTGGTAAATGGGGTGAGTTTCCAAAAATAAAATTCGGTTAAAAACTACATTTACAGCTTGTCTTCACCTAAGTTGGTTCACAATATCCCAATAAATAAGTCATGACAAATGCGAAGGAACATGACTGTAAGTAGCTTGAAGTCCTCCTCGGTGACAAAGAAGACCTGGATGTCTTTGACCGTGGATATGTAGATTATAAACCTTTTAATTCCTTTACGGACGATGGACTTTTTTCGTCTTACAGCTTAAGAATTTGATTCATTCCTAAACAAAAAGTCGCTTCTACAATTTACATGTTGGTAAAATGCGACACTTTGGAAAGAAGCCTGGCATTGGTTACGGCAATATAAAAAGGTCGAAGTCCCCTAAGGATCTACTTTTGATTGTTTCCCCTTCCCATTTGTATAAAGGTTCCAAATGGACAGCATTACCTCTATTCCGGTATTCATCTTTTTTTGAAAATTATATTGAAAATATGTTTGAGATTGCAGTCTACTATTATGCAAGGTTAGTAATTTATTACTTAAGAAACCACTAGTATTCATCATCATGAATACTAGTGGTTTAGTTATTATGATTTCGCTAATTCTTTTACTTGTTCTTCACGAACTACGTCATCGCGGCGACGGTCGCCCCAGTATGCAGACCCATTTTTCAAATATTCTTCATAAGTCCATTTCACTGGCTCCCAGTCTGGCTCGAAGATTAAGTAGCTGTTTGTGAAGATTTCAAGACGTAAGCCGCTTCCTGGATCTTTTACGTAAATGTACATTGCTTGAGAAATACCGTGTTTACCAGGACCTACGAATTGTACCTCCGCTTCGCATAAAATGTCAGCAGCACGTAGTAAGTCTTGTGCGTTGTCTAACCAGTAAGCGATATGGTGCATTTCGTTTGGCTCTTTTGAACGTGGTGTAGATATGATTGCTACGTCATGCACTAAATTTGTTACCGATAACCAGCTTGCTACTGGTATATCGTCTGGATTTACAAAATATTCGCGCAATTTGAAACCTAACGCTTCTTGTAAATACTTTACGATTACAGAGTTGTCTTCAGAAGTTTGTAAGTTTACGTGGTCGATACGGCGTGGAGATACACCTTTCGCCCAAGATTTATAAGTTTGGTTTTTAAGTACTGATTTACGCGATTCATCAGCAGGTGTTTTTTCCATATCGTAGTAAAGCTCGAAGCGATGACCACTTGGTAATTCGAAGCGGATTGCTTCACCTTGTGCTAATTCATCGCCAGCTTGTATCCAACGTACTTCTGTGCCAGCATCTTCTAATAATTTCGCGAAAGTTGCTACGTCCTCGCGACGTTTTGTACGCCAGCCAATATGATCGATGTAAGAAGTTTCACCAGCTGTAATTGATAATGTATGGTGTTCGAAGTCTCCCCAAGCTCGTAAATAGTGTACGCCGTCTACAACTTCTGTTTCTTCTAAGCCGATTGTATCTCGGAAGAACCATAAAGACTTTTCAAGATCTGCTGATACTAAAGATACGTGTCCTAATTTTGCTATTTCCGGTGCGTAAAGAAATTTTTCCATTTATGTTCACCTCATATTATTTTTTTTATACAAAAGGGTATGTAAAATGCGAATTAAATCTTAATAAACCGCATTTTTGAATGCTAGTATTACCCTTGAATTTTTGTATCAACACCGAATAAATGTCTACCGTAACCTAAAATACCGTCTTCATATAAAGAAGTAATATGTGTTCCGACTGCAATTAAGTCACGAGTGAATAGCTCTACTGGGTGACCTTTTAATAATGCGTGTCCACCTAAAGTAAGTAGCGCTTTTACGCCGATATGAGTACACTTTTCGATAATTGTAGCACGGATTGCTTTATATTTTGCGCCTTCGTATGCGCCACCTTTATCTGTTTCCATCATTGTGATGTATTCAGATAACAAACCCTTAATAGAAAGCATTTCAACCTTTAACTCCGCAAGCACGCGTTGACTCGTAGGAGAGTCTTTTTCATTTATGCCAGAGAAGCGTACGCGACCTGCTGTATGCTTTTCGAATTCGTCAAGTACACGCTCTGCACCACCAACAGCCATCGCTGCGAACCCTACGTAGAAGCCAGGGTAGAATGGTGTGTTATAGAATAAGTAGTCTTGATCGAAATCTTCATACGCTGGTTGGCTCTTTTCGATAATTTTGCTAAAGCGTAAAATTGCATCAGGCTTAACAAAAATATCATCGACGATTAATGTATTACTACCTGATCCACGAAGACCAAGAGAGTCCCATGTTTTCACAACTTCTAAGTCAGAAACTTTTAATAAAATACCTACACGCTCGGGCTTGTCCGTGTCTTCGAATTGCATCATTGCGCCAACACCGACCCAATCGCAGTAGTTGATACCGCTTACAAAATTGTATCTACCTGAAACGATGTAGCCGTCTTCAACTGGTTTTACTTCGCCGATTGGTGCAAATACATCAGCTACGAAGCCACCTTGGTTAATGACTTCATCACGAATGTGCTTTGGATAATAGCTTACCCAAGCGTTGTGGACTGAGAAGAAGTACGCTAACCATGAAGCAGATAAGTTGTGGTAACCAATTGTGCTTACCATATCAACGAACGTGCGCCAATCAAGTTGTGGATAGCCAAACTCTTTCGGTAAAATTAAACGGTGAATTTCCTCCTCGCGAATAATATCTGCGATACGTTGTGAAATTGTTGAGTTGTGATCTGCTTCGATTGCTTCTAACTCTGCAGCTTCGCCGATACGCCTTGCTTTTTGCATAAACTCTTCATAAAGCGCTTTTTTTTCAACTACCGTTACCATGTGATCATTCCTTTCAAAATTAGTTTATTGTGCTGGAACTGCTTGTTCTTTTTCCACTGCTAAAAAATCGATGACAAATTTATTTACAATTTCTGGTTGATCAGTTTGTGCTTGGTGACCGCAGTTTTCAATAAATTCAAATTTAACATTCTGTAATAATTCCTTAAGCTTGTAACCTGTCTCAACTGGTGCAACAGTATCTTGGTTACCCCAAATGAATAAGCCTGGAATTTTTAATTTTGGTAATGAATCTTTAATGCAGTAACGATCCCAAAGCTTTGGTTCTTCATTAATTCTTGCTAAATAAGCATCGAACGCTTGATTTGACTCTTTTATGCCTGGGCGAGTTGCCGCTCGATGACGTAGTTGAATTAGTTCTTCAGGTATGACTGTTTCGTCAGTTGAATTACGGTACATAAAATTGCGCAACGATTCTTCTGTATAGTCGTAACCAATCACTTCTAAGAATGAACGCAGCTTTCTTTCGGGTACTTCTTGCATCGCTTGATACATTGTATTACTGCCGATATAAACAACTTTGTTTACTTTTTCAGGGTGGTCAATTGCATATTTAGCTGCAACGTAAGCACCTTGTGAGTTACCGACAAGGGATACTTCATCTAAGCACAACGCTTCAATAAAATCATGTACATGATTCACTAAGCTTTGATGTCCAATTACTGGCCAAGCGTGAGGGCGTGCATCTGTGAGGCCCATTGATAATTGGTCTACTGCGTATGCACGGAATCCAGCTTTCGCTAATGCAGGTAACATATGACGCCAACCTGCTGCGCCGCAAGCTCCAGGTCCTGCACCGTGTAGTAAAATTACAGCTGGTCCTTCTGTTCCGGCCCATGAATAATGTGTACGTACGCCGTTTGCTAATACGTAACTATTATGAAATCCTTCAAAAATTGTCATTGTTTTACCCCCTTTTGATGATTGCTATTCAACTTTCTGTTTTGAGTATAACTGTTACAATTTTTCATTATCATAGCGATTTTTATTGAATAAATGGTCATAATCTTTAAAATTTATTGAAAATTATATTTTATTTATGTAATATTAGAATAGTAAGTTGAAAAGGGGGTAATTTTGATGAGTGAAGTTGTATTTGATTCTAGCGAGACGAAGAATATTTTAATGTCAGCAAATGCCTTTCACACATTAAAAAACAATTTATTTAACAACATTGGAACTTATAAAACGAAAGGCTTTTTATTCCGATTTGGCAAAGAGTTCGGAATGGAATCAGCAAAAAATAAGCTCCAAAATAAAAACACGATTAATCCTGTCGGTAAAAGACACTCGCGCTTAGGTCACGTAAAAGATGTTATTTTCATGGGGGAAATTGTGCGCCATCCAGATGGCACGATTGAATGTATCGAGACGTGGGGACAATGGGTAGAATCATTCGAAGCAGAATTGCACCTTAAAAATTACGGTTTAGCAAATGAATGTGTTTGTCATATGTTATGTGGCTTTGCGAGTGGTGCATTGACATATGAATTTGGCGAGTCAATTATTGCCGTTGAATACAAGTGCGTGGCAAAAGGTGATCCGTGCTGCGAGTTTCAAGTTCGTTTGGAGCGCGATTGGCTCGAAGAGAAGGAAGAGCTTATTCAACTATATCAAAACGACAACATTTTATCTGAGCTTGAAATGACATATGACGCACTTTTACATCATAAGAAAATGCTCGAAAAAATTTCGATATTTCAAAGTCAGCTCACGCAAAAAGTAACGGAGAAGCATTCGATGGACGAAATTATTCAGACTGCTTATGAGCTATTGAACATCCCAATTTTGATTGAGGATATTCACGGAAATCCGTTAAGTCAAATTGGTTTAACGGAAGAGCAGCAGCAGGTAATTAAAATAGATAAGGCGAAATTAGCAAAGTTTGAAGATAAGCACAACGTTTCGCATTACAAAGGCGATAAATATTGGAAATTAACGGTACCTGTTCTTATTAATAAAAAAAAATATGCTACATGTTCATTTTTTTACTTTGATGAAAAGCTTGTGGATGAAAACGATCACTTATTTTTAGGACGTATTTCAACGGTCGTGGCGTTATGTGTTTTATACGAGGAGGCGCAGTTTGAAGAGCAACAACGTATGCGTAGCTCGCTATTAGAGCGCTTAATTCATAATCGAAATCTTAAAAATATCGAATCTTACTATAAATTTTTACCGTTTAAGTTTCAGCCTCCGTTTTCTACAGGTATTATTGGTGTGCAAAAGAAACATAACGAGATTATTGACATTCATGACCAGTTAACACAGCTATCCAAGTTAGCAAAAGAGTGGGATTTACCTTGCATTTTTGCGATACTCGGGGAAGAAATTGCGTTCCTTTACTCGCAAAATAGTGATAAAACAGGATGGAAAAAGAAAATCTCAATAACTTTTCAAAAGATGGAGAAACAAAATAGCGATTATAAATATTCGCTCGGGCTTAGCGGAACGTTTAGCAACTTTAAAGATTTCGAACGTTCACTAAAAGAGGCGCGTGTCGCACAGCGTTTCCCAAACCAAAAGCTACTAACAGATTACGAAGATTTAGGAATGATTGGTGATATCGTAAAGAACATGAGTATTGAGCAGCTGCATGAAATGGCGAAAAAGACGTTAAAAGACTTATACAATTTCGACGATCCACGTAAAAAGGAGTTGTTGCACACGCTTTACGTCTATTTATTAAATAGCCAGCGCTTAAAAGAGACGACGGATGAGTTGACTTTATCAATCGGTGGTGTCCAATATCGTATAAAACAAATTGAAGAGCTGCTACAAGTCTCTCTAAAAAACGCAGCGACAGCAGCATATATTTTACTAGTTATTCAGGTGCTGATATTATCGGACAGCTTAAGCTTTGAGGAATTTGCAAAATAAAAATAGAAGTATATTTAACGAGATTTTATTTATTAATTATTTGAGACGTACGCCTAAATGGAAAGTAACAACTTAGTGAATACCATTATTAAACAAAAAAGAACTGTAAACAAACTCAATTTTCGAGGTTGTCTACAGTTCTTTTTTTATGGGATAAACTCATGTGGCAATTTTATTGCTCTGCAGCAACATCTAATTTCATTTTCTCTTCTGCAGCAACACGAATTGCATCGTCTTTTCCAGTTGCTGTAATTTTTAATTTACGTGTAACTAATAACACGATTGCAGTTGCAGTGTATAAACCAACTATAATTAACACTCCTGAGTTGAATCCAGCGCGAACGTCAGTGCCCGCTAGCGTTATTAAGTAACCAGTTGCCCATGGACCGATTATACCAGCCATACTTGCAATAGATAATGAAATACCGGTTACACTACCTAATAAGTTTTTTGGAACGATTAACGTTTTAATCGCAGTATTTAACGGTAATAAGCTTGTGTTCATTACTAAGCCGACCCCTAAGAAAATACATGCTAAAACTGGTGAAGATACAATTGTTGTCATTGCGTAAGAAGCCGCACCAACAAGTAATACTATAATTAATACACGGTCATAAGATTTGATAAGGCTTTTATTTTTCTTAAATAAGAAGTCTGTAAATTTACCCATACAAATTGCGAATACCGTGCCTGTAATACCCATTCCAGCGAACAGTAGGGCCATATTTTGTGGCTCAAGACCAACGATTTGTATTAAGTAAGTTGGTGCCCATGTAAGAACCCAAACTGTAATCCACATTGATACGAAACCTACAACTACAATTGATAATACATAAGGGTTAAAGAATACTTTTAAAAGATCCTTGAACGGTACTTCTTTGTTAGAAGCTAAAGATTTTACTTCTTCGACCAGTGGTATCTCTGGCTCGTCCTTCATAAAGAAGAAGAGGAGTGCCCATAAAAAGCTTGCTACCCCTAACAATGCGAAAGTATGTTGCCAACCTAAGTTTGTAATACCCGATACTAATAATGGTGCAGCTAAATACGTACCAATTGTTGTACCAGAAGTCATAATAGCTACAGCAAGACCGCGTTGTGAACTAGTGAACCATCGTGCAAGATGGACTATGCTTAAACCGAGCGTACCACCCTCGAAGAAACCTAAGACAACACGTAGTAAAATTAAATGTGTTAACGTTTCTACAAAATAAGCGCTTGCTAATGAAATTGTCCATCCAGTAGCAATCATCATTAATAAATATTTTGAGTTGAAGCGATACGTCAGTGTACCTAAAACAATACTTCCGACAGCGTATGCAGCGAAGAAGCCACTTCCGACTAAACCAAAATGATCATACGATAAATTTAGTTCTGACATGATTGGTTCTGCGGCTAACCCTAAAACTGATTTATCCGTATAGTTTAAAACAGCTAGTAAAAATAGAAATACTAATACAATCCAACGCATGAAAATCCCCCTTGTTTTACTTTATTTTTTCCCATTCGCATTACTTTGCAAGAAAAGTGTTAGCGCTTTCAAAACATTGTTAGGACGATTTCACACCTCCATTTGTTTGAAAAAATGCATTTCTTTCAACATTATTTCTACCATATTTGTAAAAAGGTAATATTCTCTGGCGGAAAATTCAGAAAATTATTATTCCTACTGATCGAATTCTATTTGAAAAACAATAGATTTACAAGAAAAAAAATAAAGGATACCAGCTTGTGTTTAAAAGATAGAAAAAAGTCCCAATGTAAAAAATGATTTCTTTTTACATTGGGATATATTGATAAATCTGATTTTCTCTAAAGTTTTTTCACGAAAAATCCAAACTTGGTTGCATATGATTTTTATTGTTTTTATCCGAATTTTCAATAAAAAATGGAATGATAATTTTAAACAGACTCATTTATGATTAAATTATTCGCATAAGAATGGGGGAATTAGGATGGATGATCGTTTATTTAGAGATGCAATGGGAAAGTTTGCTACAGGGGTAACTGTTCTTTTAACTAAAAACGAGGGAGAAACACATGGAATGACCGCTAACGGTTTCATGTCAGTATCATTGGACCCAAAGCTTGTCGTAATTTCTATTGGACATAAAACAAAACTTTTAGAGAAAATTTCACAATCTAAGAAATATACAGTAAATATTTTAGCGGAAGATCAAGAGCATTATTCACGTCATTTCGCTGGGCAACCTGGTGAAGTAGTAGAATTTGAAACGTTAGCTGAGTTACCAGTATTAAAAGGGGCTATTGCTCAAATAGCATGTGAAGTCGTATCAGAACATGTAGAAGGTGACCATACATTATTCATTGGTAAAGTAGTAGATTTACGTCTTGAGGATAAAAATCCGTTATTGTTCTTCAGTGGTAAATATCGTCAATTGACTGTGTTAGAAACAGTTAATTCATAAAAGGAGAAATGTCTATGAATACTCAATTAATGGCTGAAGAATTGCTTGAAGCAGAACGTACGAAACAGTCAATTGCACCATTAACTGAAACCTATGAAAATATTACAGTTGCTGATGCTTATGCAGTGCAATTAGCGCAAATTCGTCAAAAGATTGATACAGGGGCAACAGTAAAAGGGCTAAAAATTGGCTTAACAAGTAAAGCGATGCAAGAAATGTTGAATGTATATACACCAGACTACGGCTTTATTTTAGATACGATGGTATACGACGAATTAGAAGGTTTATCTACTGAATCTTTTATTCAACCAAAGGTAGAGTTTGAAATTGCATTTGTTTTCAATAAAAAGTTAAAAGGGCCAAAAGTAACGATGCAAGATGTAATCGATGCAACTGATTATGTTGTACCAGCAGTAGAAGTAATCGATAGCCGTATCGCGAATTGGAAAATCAAATTCGAGGATACAGTGGCAGACAATGGTTCTTCAGCAGGTGCAATTTTAGGTGAAAAGCGTACACAACTTAAAGATATTGAAGACATAACAAATATTCCAATGATTGTGAAGAAAAATGGGGAATTTTTAGACCAGGCAACGAGCGCGGCCGTTTTAGGTAACCCACTCAATGCGGTTGTTTGGTTAGCAAATGAAGTGAGTGCATATGGTATTTCTCTCGAGCCAGGCATGTTTGTTTTATCAGGTGCGCTATCAAAAGCTGTTACCTTTGAAGCAGGCGATGAGTTCGAAGCTGACTTCGGTATACTCGGAAAAGTAAGCGTTAACATTTTGAAGGAAGTGGTGAAAAAATGACAAAGCTTAAAGTAGGAATTATTGGATCAGGAAATATCGGGACGGACTTAATGTATAAAATTGAGCGTAGTCCGGTATTAGAAATGAGTGTCATGGTAGGGATTGACCCAGATTCTGATGGTTTAAAACGTGCGAAAGACCGTGGCTATGAAATTATTTCCACTGGTATCAAGGGCCTAGCTGAACGCCTCGATCTAGTGGACATTGTTTATGATGCAACAAGCGCTTATGCGCATGCAATAAATAGCGAAATATTAATAGCTGCTGGCAAAAAGGTCATTGATTTAACACCAGCTGCGATTGGACCATTTACAGTTCCACCAGTAAATCTGAATGAGCACATCGAAAAATCCAATGTGAATATGGTGACATGTGGCGGACAGGCAACGATTCCGATGATTCATGCGATTAATCGTGTTGTACAAGTAGAGTATGCAGAAATCGTGGCAACAATTGCGAGTAAAAGTGCAGGTCCAGGAACACGAGCGAATATCGATGAGTTTACAAGTACGACATCGAGAGCAATCGAAGTCGTTGGTGGGGCGAAAAAAGGCAAGGCAATTATAATTTTAAATCCTGCGGAGCCGCCGATTATAATGCGTGATACGGTTCATGCGCTAGTTGAAGAAGAAGGCCATGAGAAAGAAATTCTTAATTCCATTCAAGAAATGGTCTCTGAGGTACAAAAATATGTACCAGGCTATACATTAAAGGGAGACCCGATATTTGAAGGGAAAAAGGTATCTATTTTCCTTGAAGTAAATGGGGCAGCTGATTATTTACCTGCTTACGCAGGTAACTTAGATATTATGACAGCAGCTGCAGTACAAGTAGGTAACGAAATGGCACGTCATTTACTACGAGAAAAGGAGGCCATAAAATGAGTAAATCATTTGAGATTTTAGATGTGTCATTACGGGATGGTAGCCATTCTGTCCGCCATGCTTTTACAGAGGAACAAGTGCGTGCTGTTGCAAAAGGATTAAATGCGGCGGGAGTTCGCTACTTTGAAGTTTCACATGGTGATGGTTTAGGTGGTTCTTCGTTGCAATACGGCTTATCTGCAACAGATGAGCTAAAACTCATTGAAACAGCTGTGTCGGAGTGTACAACATCTGAGGTATCGGTACTATTAATTCCTGGCATTGGGACAAAAGAAAACTTACAGGCAGCAGCGAGATTAGGCGCAAAAATGGTTCGTGTAGCAACGCATGTAACAGAAGCAGATGTAGCTGCGCAACATATTCAATTAGGTCGTGAGCTTGGGTTAAAGACAGCTGGATTTTTAATGATGTCGCATATGGCACCGGTTGAGAAAATTGTAGAGCAAGCAAAACTGTTTGAATCGTATGGTGCAGAAATTGTGTATGTGACTGATTCCGCAGGAGCGATGCTACCACAAGATGTGACAGCACGTATCCAAGCATTACGTCAGGAACTACAATGTGAAATCGGATTCCATGCGCACAATAATTTATCAATGGCGATGGCCAATACAATTGCGGCTGTCGAGTCAGGTGCAACTTATATTGACGGTAGTATACGAGCGCTTGGGGCTGGGGCTGGAAACACACAAACAGAGGTGATGGTCGCTGTACTTGAAAAGCTAGGTTACCAAGCAGACATTGACTTATATAAAATACTAGATGTAGCCAATCAAGTAATCGCACCAATGATGCAGCAACCGCAGGAAATTACAGGCGGGAGTCTATTGCTAGGCCATGCCGGTGTATATTCCAGTTTCTTACTACACGCACAAAAAGCTGCACAACAATTCGGGGTGGATGAGCGCGATATTTTAATGGAACTGGGTAGAATGAAGACGGTTGGTGGACAAGAAGATTTAATTTATGAGGTAGCACAACATTTAATTAAGGCTTAAGAAAAGGAGGAACCCCAATGAAAGTCATACATGTGAATGCAACTAATTTACACGATTTACAATCAAAAGCACCAGAGGTTGCCATGGCACTTGGGTACTTTGATGGTGTACATCTAGGACATCAAAAAGTAGTGGAGGCCGCAAAGCAACAAGCTTTGAAAAATCACCTTTCATTGGCGGTCCTTTCCTTTTTTCCACATCCAAAAAGCGTATTAATTCCCAACTTTGACGTTTCTTACTTAGAGCCAATCGAGCAAAAAATAGAAAAGTTAGAGAGTTTGGGCGTCGATCTATTTTATGTTGTAGAATTTACAAAGGAATTAGCTAAAGTAGGTGCAGATGAATTTATCCAACAGTATGTCACTGGACTTCATGCAAAGGAAATCATTTGTGGCTTTGACTATACATATGGCGCAAAAGCGAGTGGTAATGCAGAAACATTAAAACAATACGCATTACAGCAAACCGGGGTAACGATTGTTGAAGAGCTAAAGTGGCAAGGTCAAAAAATTAGCTCCACGTTAATTCGTAAGTTGTTAAATGAATGTAAATTGCAAGAAATCCGTAGTTTGCTAGGGGACTATTATATAACAAAATATTGTTGTAAAAATGGGTTATTCCCTAATTATTCGCTACCCAAAATGGGGAAATATAAAATCTTAATTGAAAAGGATGGCTCTATTTTGGAGGCAATTGCGACGGTGAAATCCAATAAGAAAATCCTTCTAAAATATGATTCATCAATTATTGATAGTGTGCTTACAATTAAATGGATAGAAAGATTATAAATCCTATTACATCTTCTATTTCAAATAATCTTTATTTTATGTTCTTTTGGAACAAATCCTGTTTCTATTTGGGGTCTCACCAACGTTTTGGAAATAGTGATAGGTAGTACTTGTGACTTTAGTATTTAACACTTTGATAAGTAAAAGCAAAACAGAATAGTTGATAGAATTCCCGCTGCAATTACATACAACTAAGAACTTAAAAAAGGAAGGAACGCTAAATCTAGCGTCCCTTCCTTTTTTATTTAGAGCTTTCCGATTACTTTTGTATACGGAAACGCCAACAGAACGTGTTACCTTTAGCATCTTTATTATAAAACCCTGTTATCTTGCACACAATTAACTGGATACAGTCTATTTAAACTGTTGGAAGTAAAGTCTTTGTAAGTACAGCACTTTAACTGCTCAATTTAGTATTAAATGAAAGAAATGTGGTCTACAAGTATTTAACTGGCTCTTTTATATATGAAGACAATGATACACCTACAAAACTACGAATAAAAATTGGTTGATAACGAATTCATTAATCTTCATTTTTATAAAAATTCATCCACATCACTGCTTTTCAAGTTAATGTAATGCTCCATAATCGTTTGATGCGATTTATGACCAGATTGTTTAGCAATCGTTGGGATGTCAGCCCCTTTGTTGTACATTGCTGTAATTTGGGGTTTTCGGAATGTATACGGTGCAAAACCAAGCCAAGCATGAATGGATTGATTGTAACTATCTTCATGAATTTGTCTGCTTGTATGATTACCCCATTTATCAGAAGCTCCCACAAAGTAATCCTCTGGCTGTAACTCACATGTCTGGATATACTTACTCATAGATTGTACGCACTCAAGTGTCAGGCGTTTTTCTTTCATCTCCCCTTGCTTTTTCATCATGACCCAAACCGAACGATTCTCTAAATCAAAGTCACTCATCTTTAGTCTCACCATTTCAGATGGACGATTAGCCGTAATTAAATTGACTAAGTAAATCGCTCTTTTACGAATATCTGCCTTTTTATTCGTATCATACCGATCAATTAATCGAAGGACATCCTGTTGATTTTCTGCTCGAACACCTCGTTGTCGTTTCAAACGCAAAAAAGTTTCTTCATTAAAAAAGGAACGCTCTACTTGTTAGAACGTTCCTCTTTCATTATTTACTTATTATTCTTTAGTTGGTCTAATAAGCTACTTTCTTTATCTTTTATTTGTTCCGTTTCTTCTTTTAAGAGAGCAATATCATAGCTGTACTCTGTTTTTTGAATCTCGACTATATCCCCTTCTTTAATAGAGTTATCTATTAATCCGTTAGGAATCAGTAATTGCTCTGATTCATCTGATCGAAGTAAAAAAACTCCGAAAAAATTATCAAAACGATCTAATGTATAAGTCTTTTTCACCTTTCACATGCTCAAGTGTCTTTATCTCGGTCATGCGTTGCAGCGTATGTAGGATGTCCTTCTTTTACACCATACGGGTATTAAGCGCTCATTGCTGTCCAGTTAGCTAGTGAAGTAGAAACACCAGGAATTACATATAATTTGAATGAAAATTAAATAATAAAATTCACTACCTATTATGGAAGATTAACAAAGTGGAAGTTTAATGAATAATTATTAATTAGTTTAGAAATTTCAGAATTGTCTATACAAACAAAAATATTATGGTTACAATTATGGAATATTATGAGAGGGGTGGTTTAATTGAACAGAGAAATAAAAGTTGAATTACAAGAAAAGATTGCAGAAGAATACATGAATATTGAGAAATATATCAAATCAAGAGCTGCAAATACTATACAGCAACTTGAAGAAACTTATGGAAGAATTGCTGACTATCGAAAACAATTAAAGAACTTTAATCAATACTAAATAGGAGATTATAAAATGAAAGTAGAATATGCTAAAAGACTGGACTCTGTTGGAGACTTAATCATCAACATTAGTAATTTGATTAAATCACCTGAGGAAGTAGACGTCTTTTCTTTTCAAAATTTCAAAATATATAAAGAGGAAATGAATGAAAAAATAAAATGTTTCGAATATGCTACGGAATCTTTAAAAGAGGTTAAAACGCCTCTCATTATACAGAACTTGCATAATGAATATGTAGAATGGTTTAGGAAGTATATTGAAAGTATTATAATTTTAAACGATAGTAATAATGTAAGATCGTCTAATGAAATTCATTTTAACGAAAGTGAATATGATAGAGGATTTGCTTTACAAGAGAAAAGTGTAAGTGAGATAGGAAGAATTTTTCCACTTATTGGAGATAAACTTTTAAATTACTTGTAGCACTCTTAGGGGTGCTTTATTTTTTTTTTACTTTGAAACTGTTATTTAGAGTTATTTGGCTGTTAATTAAATTAAGAATACTTGTTCTTTTTTTATACTTAAAACCCCTTAATCGGTAGGCGTAGATATTACCTACCAAAATATTCAGGCACAATCCTTTAGTATCAAGGGACAGCTAATAGGGGTATTAAATAGAAGAAACTCATGTTGGTTAAGGCCAAGTGAATTTTTCTTCACCCAAAATTTGACATGGAACCTTTTTTCTAAACAACAAAAAAGCCGTCACCGAGAATTCGGTAACGACCTTTTTATAGTGCCTAGCGACGTCCTACTCTCACAGGGGGAAACCCCCAACTACCATCGGCGCTGAAGAGCTTAACTTCCGTGTTCGGGATGGGAACGGGTGTGGCCTCTTCGCCATCGTCACTAGACAATGAGTGCTTGTTCACTCAAAACTGGATAAAAGACATTGATTTTACGTATTCATTATTTGGTTAAGTCCTCGATCGATTAGTATTCGTCAGCTGCACGTGTCGCCACGCTT
>NZ_QKZI01000017.1 GCF_003254155.1 Psychrobacillus insolitus
AATCTAAATGTACTTCTTCAAGTTAATGTTTTCTTTTCTTATACCACAAGTAAGATTGTGAAATATCACACTTAAAGTAAAGGGTGCTTTACTTAAACAAGTGGCTGCCTGTAAGGGTAGCTTTTTCTTATTGAACTAAAGAGCAGGTTAGTTTAATAAGAGAATGAATGCTTTATGTCGCTTTTGAACATTATGTCTAATTAAAAAACGAGAAAAGTTATACAACTTTTCTCGCAGTCAATCCTTCAATTTTAAGATTAGGAAAATCTCTTAAATAGTAATCTTCATCCTTATGTTTAATTATAGTTTGTACCCAATGATTATAATCTAGTTTGATTTCAATAGCATCACCAGTTGTAAAGTAAAAACCATTATAGAATGCATATCTACCTTGCAAGTTTTTTGTTAGTAATCCAATCATAAAAATACCTCCGTCGTGTGTTTTTTATAGGATTGACAAGTTCAACAAAAAATAAACATAAGTCGCAGTTCGACCAATATATGCATTAGAATATGCTTCTTCAACTAACGGGGCAATAGTACAATAAGGGATTTGGAACCAAATACAAAGAAGAGCAAGTAATCCTGCTCTCCTAAACGGGTGTTATGTCTACCTGCTGTGTATGGTCTATACAAACCCGTTCAACGATCGAATTAATTTTGGAGGTATCTTATATGAAAAAAATATTAGCCATTATTTTTGCTTTATTAATTGTTTCAGCACCAATCATTCACTGGGCTATTACTAACCCTTCTAATTCATTAGAATTAATGCAGACATTAAGGAATTCAGAAAATCCAGAGTCACTGTTTCTTGATTCTAAAAATATTGAATATAAGAGTATTGAATATATTCAAGAAGAATTTAATCCTAATATGATCACACAAATTACACTATTGGAATTTGATGAGAAAACTTACTTAATTCAAACTACTCCTGGAACGAAAAAAATGAAAATTATAGCTATAGAAGAATTACCAATTGAAATTAGAGAGTATTTCATCGAAAGAGAATAATTTTGGGCGTTATGTAAAGCTGGTGTGTATGGACTATACAAGCTCGTCCAGCGATAGAATCCAGTTTCATATTGAACTAACGCACAGTTAGCTCAATATGAAACTTAACAGGAATTGTTGTCGTAGTAATAAAAACAGGGGGTGCGAAATGAATGGGTTTTTGAAATTATTTATGGGATTTTTTTTGACTTTCACATTAACAGGGTGCATCGGGGAGGATTATGATTTCTCTCCACCTACTGTTACAATTTCTACTGTATCCGAAAGCATGAATGAGCAATCAATAGAATTAGAAGAAGTGAATATTGATTGGGATTCTGATAAACATTATAAAAAAGAAACGGAAGATATTCTATCTTTTGCAAGAGAACAAAAACCAGTATCTTTTAAATCTGGGCAAAAAGTTGATTATGGTTTTGACAGTCAAGATTTCGCAATTGAAGAATTAAATGTTTCATTATGGAAGAATAATAAAGAGATAAAACTAGAAATAAATGATGACCGTTCTTTCCATCTTCCAAAAGATGAAGGGGAATATGTGATTGTATTTGACCTTCGCTCTGATAAGGGGATTGCTCAATTTGTCGGAAACATATTAATGGCTGGTTCTTCACAAGAACAAATATTCGAGAGTTTTTTTCATGAAAAGATGAAGGATATGCATATTGAAGAAGTTGGGTATTCATATGGACTTGTTCAAATGGAATTTAATGTAGTACATGAGGATGATGCAATAGCTGTTTTCAGAGAAAATAGTGAGGATGATGAAGAGCAAATATCTATTGCTTATATTGAAAAGGTGGATAATCAATGGGAATGGATTCAAACTAAGGGAACAGAATGGACCTCTCCAGTAAAATGGTCGTCAATGAACCAACCACCATATATATATTCTGGTGAAATAAGTGATAGTTCAATATTCGAAGTATATGTCGGTGATGAACCTTCAAAAATTATTAATGTTGAAGGTGAAAAAAGGTATTGGTATGCAATTAGTCCAACTAAAGATGTAGAAATATCGATAATTAAAGAAGATGGTTCTAAAGAAATAATTAAAGAAATTAACCATGAAGAATTACAAAGTAAATAAGTTTGTGAAAGAATGTACTTCAACTAACAGGTGCATTAGTTCAATAAGAATAAGAACAATCTAAGCAACTCAATGCTCTTCAGATAAAGCACCCGTTAAAAAATATGTATTAACATCATTCTTTAATTCTTAGTTCTCTCATAAGTTCTTTAAATGGAGTAGCATAAGAGTCTTCAAATGACTTAATATGTTGTAATAACACTGACCAATTACCTTCGAGGTATGGATGTATCTGAGTGGTATTTGCAAGACCATAGAGTTCAATTAAGAAATAAAGGGTTACCCATACTAAGAAGTCGTCATCTAATTTGAATAACACCTCAATGACGTTTGGGATGTAATTAAACGCTTCTTCTGGAGACATGCCTTCGGTAATTGTTTCGAAACCATTACTAAAATACCACTCATCATTACTTAGTTTATCTTCCCATCCTACATATATTTCTAATAGCTTACTATCCATTTTAATCACGCCCAACTTACAACTTTATTTACATTATTATAAAAGGTCAATCTTTTTTAAAAATTGTCGAACTTTATTTCAAAGCTTCATTTACAACAAGCAAAAAATTCCAACAATCGTTTAGAGATGCAAATAAAAAAATTTCCTCCTCTTTTTTTGTTAATTTCAAAAATCCTGGGCGATTTAACCTTGTTAGCAAGGTTAAATCGCATAATTCAAAACAAAAAAATTGGCCAATAAATCCAAAAGATTGTCTACATTATTTCTACCAGTGGTCACAAGTAGAGCAATGAACAAGTAAACAGACAAGGGCTAAGTCAAGTAAATGATTTACCTATTGAAGCAACCTAAACGACATATTTAGTACAATCAACGCACGATTCCTCCTCTAAATAGTGGCCACAAGTGGTCCACTATTTACCAGATGGATGACTTGTTAAATGAGTTATGAAAGAGAAATTTCCTTTTACCTTCAAAAATCAGGTCAATAAAGTTACATCTACAATTTCATCAAAATTTAGCTGAAATGAATGCATTTTATCTTCGACTTCAATGATTTTCCGGTTCAAATCAATCCAACATATCGTACCAGTACTATACTTAACTTCTTCGTCTTTCCAAATTTGAAATTTGATTTTGACATTTCTCTTCATTGCTATTTCAATTTGTTCTTGAATAGCCAGTAAGTCAAACTCACCTAAATTTGGCCGAGGAATCTTCTTTGTATCCTCATTATATTGCCTAATTAATTGGACGTGTTCAGGTAACATCATAGCTACCCACTTTTTCGATCCTCTATCGTGTACTTTTGATGAATCAAAATTATTATTGTTCATTTCATTTAGATAACCCATTATTCGATGTCCCTTTCTTTCTCTATCATTGACATATTGCATTAATCCCCTTACCATAAAGAACACACGTTCTTCCAACGAATAGATATTATGTGCCACGTTGGTTAATAAATGTAAAATGCAGGATGTAAAACTCCACAAATAGCATTTGCAGTCAAGAACTAAATCGATTATTATTTAAATAACCATCACTTTTGACAATAATGCGAATTTTTTTATTGATGCATAATTCGACATTCTATACATATTAAATAGTATAGAATGGTAAAGTTGTTTTTCTATTTCAACCAGAGGATTACCGATGAATAAAGCTAAAGAAATTTGATGGAGGAGTTATTATGAAAAATGGATTATTAGAAAATACATTAAAACATGAAATTGAAATAAAAAGAAAAGCTATGTATAAAAAAGCGAAGGATTTAGGATTCGCTCACCCACAAGTAGTATATTGCAGTCAAGAATTAGATAAGTTACTTAATAAGTTACTTGCTTGATTAAACACCTTAATTAAACGGAGGAATATTTATTAATATAGCTAAAATTTCAAACCCTAGCACTCCATAAATCCAGTCAGATTGAATATAAAATTCGGTTTGATTGGTTTTATTTTATTGAAATCAAGAGCATCTCCCCCCTACTAATTCACTTCGTTTTCCTCCACACAGTAATCTAGCCAATAATACCGTGTTTTCTTAAATATTCTTATAAGAAAAAGAAAAGATACACTATGTAAAAGAGTTTCTATGACGTATTTGGAGGGCCCATCAAGTCTCATTCTAACGACTAATAGCTTCCAACTATATTATGTGTATCGCAATACTTGTCCTTAATAAAAGCCATTCGTCCTGAGAACGTTTTCTCAACCTTCTTTTTAGAATCAAAAAAAAGACACATTTCCCAATAATCATGCTGGAAAACAGTGGCTATGAAATGAACTACTAATTGAATTGTGTCATTAAGGTTTGAAAAGTAGTGCTTATATTTTTAATACAGAACACCTGCTGGTACGGAACTATAGACTCTCCATATAGGATTGTATAGGGAAATATTTAGTATCTCTTTCATTGCTGTTGCCCTTGTAGTTCTAACCCTTACCGGTGGTCCACATGTGGTAGTTCTGAGGTATGATGTTTTAGCGTCCCCATCTTCTAATAATAATAATATCTTCTTCACTCTAAAGGACGTATAAGGCGTTAATCTAAGTTGCCTGTACAGTGTGTTCTAGAACGGCTGTACTTGTCTTTTCATTTCCATTTCCATTTCCAATAGATGTGAACCTTGTTCATGCAGTTCTTCTAATGAGATTCCTCTTCTTTTAGCAGTACATTCAATTAGTTTAATTTCTGATTGCATGGCATTGGATAGAATACCTTCATTTATATTTTTGTTTATAAAATAGTAAAACCCTGCTACCAGTTCTGTTTCCATTTTATCGTAAAGAGAATCACCCATTTATCCCAGCCCCTTTTTAGTCCTTATTATACATAATTATACCTATTTAATTAGAATATTGGTACTATTAATTATATTTGGTATATCAATTTGGGGTTAAAAGGCTCAGCTACTTGTCCTCATTCTCAAAATATTTTTTTACAAACCCCCTTATAAAGCTATCTCTTTTCAAGATGTCTTCTTCCTTACGGAAAAAACCAACTTTTTTTACCTTTTGCTCTTGCGGCAGCTTATTCCATTCCGCAATCGCTTTTTCTTCAATTTCATAACGCTTTCTTACAGATGAAATCATGATGTCTGTTTTTTCAGCTCTAATCTCTTGATCAGTTTTTGGAATTGGTAACCTGGCCATTAATTTTTGTTCGAGCTTTAAATCTAGTTCGTAAGTTAATCTTTCTTCCATTTCTTTCTGCATTTTTTCTAATCTCAGATTCATTTCTACCATCACTAGTGCTTCACTTGGCACTAGTGGTTCATCCTTTGTTAAGTCTGGAAATGGCCTAACTTCCAAGTTAGCTGAAAGAATATTAAAAATTGCATCCAAGCTCCACCTTTCAGCTCTTTTTTTCATGATGAATATTGCAATGGCTATATCTAATTCATCATATACTTTCTTATTCTTATCTGCAGTTCTTTGAATATAATGAATGCCTTTTTTTTCGAGCTCTTTAAACCATTTATCTACGGTATTGTAGTGAATAGACTCTTTAATAGCTGTTTCTTCTTCGTATCTTTTTTGAATCTCATCTGTGAAATCACTTATTTGCCAAACTGCCTCTATCAACTCCATAAAAATACCACCTTCTTCTAAATCTAAGAATGATTTAGTATTCATTTGTCGATCACTTGTAGAGCATTAGGAATCTAGTTTTTGAATCACTTGTAGATCACTGATCACTCATGAGCCACTAAAAAAGCTAATGGGGCGCATCCCAGTAAAAATAAATACACATCGAACTTTTCACGAATCGCTAAACAGCTAAAAATATAAATCCGTTTTGTAAGACCAATAAATTACCATCCACTTGCAGACCACTGATCACTCGTAGATCATTAAAGATACGTATTTTCAGGTCACTAGTAGATCACCGATCACTCGTGAGCCACTGAAAAAGCGAATGGGGCGCATCCCAGTAAAAATAAATACACACCGAACTTTTCACGAGTCGCTAAACAGCTAAAAATATAAATCCGTTTTGTAAGACCAATAAATTACCATCCACATGTAGACCACTAATCACTCGTAGACCATTAAAGATATTTTTTGTAGGTCACTCGTAGATCACTGATTACTCGTGAGCCACTGAAAAAGCAAATATTGAAACATAAAATTAGGTAAATTATCTTTTTTTACATCATGAATCACCGGACAACTAATCATAAATACTTCTTGTAAATCTAATAAATTAATATCCACTTGTAGAGCAATAAAAGTACTTATTTGTGAACCACTTATAGGTCACTGATTACTAGTAGACCATTGTAGTTTATTAAAAGCCTATTAAATAAGAATATTTCGACAAACTTATAGAATTCCCTTTAATTTCAATAAAATATTAACTTTCCATTTTTAAATTTTAATGCAAACATTCCTTTTTTCACGGTAGATCACTAACAATTGAATTTCATTTTTTCTATTTGTAAGAGGGGACATAGTAGGCATCACTCGTTCTAATTTTCATACACTTTTTAAATGGAAAAAGGGTCCAATTCAAAACGCGAATTAGACTCTTAATTTTATAGTTTCTTTTGCAATCTAGATAACACTTAACCAAAGGTCTAAACTTTCACTTACAGAAGTGCTAACTAATTGAATAAATGATTCATCATCACCAGTTGTATGTGCATGATCCAAAGCATCATAATGTTTTGCTCGATCAGTTGCTTTGATAACAGCAGGGGGGAAGCCAAATTTCATTAATTCATAGTTCATCAGCAACCTAGAAGTTCGACCATTTCCATCTACGAATGGATGAATCTTCACAAACTCTGCATGAACTTTAGCAGCACGCTCTACTGGATGACATATAGACCATTCATTTTCAACCTTTTCAACAGATTGTTCCATTAATTCCGGAACTATTACATAGTCTGGTGGACGATGAGAAGCACCGCCAATTAAGACATTTTCTTTTCGGTACACACCGGCATTTTCATCTTGTATTCCTTTTAACACGAGTCGATGAATCGATTTAATTGTCCATTCAGTTAATTGCTCATTTTTTTGAACAATTTCTTCTAAGAAATCAATTGCATCTCGATGATTAATGACTTCGAGATGTTCACGCATCGTTTTTCCACCTACAGTCATTCCTTCTAATACCACTTTTTTTTTCAGAAATGCTAAGTGTATTACCTTCAATTGCATTTAAATTGTAGGCCCGGTCGATTAATACATGATTTAATAGGGACGTCACTGAATAGACAGGTAAAGGATGAGCTTGATCTAATCTTTTTTTCTTTACGTCAATCTCTTGAAAGTTCACGACCATCCGCCATCCTAGTCATTCAGGTATAACCACTGTTTTTACTCCACTCGCCCATACTATGCAGTATAGGAATAAAATTTTGTCCCAAAGGTGTTAACGAATATTCTACTTTAGGAGGAACTTCTTTATATACTTCTCTGTGAACCATTTGATCTTCTTCCAATTCTCGCAACCGACGTGTCAGTATTCCTTTTGAAATATTAGGTAACAATTAAATCTTCTTATCTGTATGCTTAAATACCATAGAATGATGATTTTCCATTTCCCTGCAATTATGTCTTGTGCTTGTGTAACTGGACAAACCTCAATTCCTTCAATTTGTGCTTCTGGAGGTTCGCGGAACCAACTTCGTGCCATAATAAAAGCCTCTCTTTCTTAATGGTACTATTTTTGAGATTATGTTATAAAAAATGACTACTTTTAAATAAATGACTACTACTATAATGTTAGACTAACCTTAATAATCAAATAAAAAGATGGGAGAAATAAATAATGAAATTATTAGTAACAGGAGCAACAGGGAAGTTTGGCACTAAAGTTGTAGATAAGTTATTGGAGACTGTACCAGCAAGTCAATTAGCTGTTAGTGTGCGTAAACCAGAGAAAGCAGAAGGATTCCGAGCTCGTGGAGTAGAAGTTCGACATGGAGATTTTGATTATCCAGAAACATTGGATTCTGCTTTTGCAGGTATTGATCGCTTATTAATTATTTCTGCTGATGGAGACAATGAAACACGGATTCGTCAGCATGGCAAGGCAGTCACAGCTGCTGAGCATGCTGGAGTTAAATTTATTGCTTATACAAGTTTGGCAAATATAAAGGAAAGCAAATTATCCCTTGCTGAAGTTCATCGTTTTACAGAAGAAGCAATTTTAAAAACAGGTATTCCATACACTTTTCTACGCAACAACTGGTACTTGGAAAATGAAATTGCAAGTATTCAAGGGGTACTAGCAGGAGCTCCTTGGCTGACATCTGCTGGAAAAGGAAAAGTAGGTTGGGCAACTCAACAAGATTATGCAGAAGTTGCTGCTGCAGTACTTTCTGGCAAAGGACACGAAAATACAATATACGAGCTTTGTGGTAAACCATTAACTCAGGAAGAATTAGCATCTGCTGTTGGTGATGTTTTAGAAAAAGAAGTAACTGTTCAACAAGTGGATGACTCCTCTTATGCTGATATTATGAGAGGTGCTGGTGTACCAGAATTTGTTATTCCAATTCTTGTTGATATACAAAAAAGCATTAGAGAAGGTTCACTTGATTTAGAGAGTAATGATTTAGAAAAAGTTCTTGGTCGTCCAACTACGCCAATCAAAGAGGCACTTACTCAAATTGTAAATGGAATTACCCAAAATAAATAATTAAATTGAACCGACCTTGTTTATTCTAAATTGGGTCGGTTTTTTATTACCTTTTAACAAAACTAGGGATATATAAAATTACCCTAGTTTTATAGCAAATTTAACATAAAATATCCATTGAAGATCACTTCTAAGAAAAACTGGAGAAGTAATTTTACCAAACTTTGTTATAAACGAACAAGGGGGGAGATTTTATACACGAGCATGAAATTTTAGAACTACAATGGAACGAGGGAAATGTTCACCAATACTCCACTGAAACGACAATAAATGATCGGCATTCACATACCGTACAGGGCACAACTACTCCAGCAAATAACATGATGACCCACGTTCATTATTATGAGGGAACAACCACTTTTGTAGGGCATGTTCATCAATTTTCAAGGTTTACGGGAAATCCTGTCTTTTTAACTGATGGAACACATTACCACGAGTTTTCAGGAATGACTACATTTGATGACGGACACGTACATTATTACTCTGGATTTACAGAAAGGAATTTTTCCTAAATATATTGAAAAAATAATAATTAAGGAACAAAGAAACGATGATAATCACCCTAAAGAGCCACCATCAATTAATGATGGTGGCTCTTTAGGGTGACCGCGATTGATTCTTGGAAACAGATTACAACAATTTCCACTGGACAATAATTCACAGGAACATCCAAAGCCGGCTATGTTGATGCATTACTATCCGGATTACATCGATGATGGGAATAGCCCTTCTTTCGTATATTCAAATGGTATCTGTGGTTCCGTAATTGTTTACCGGAAGTATTATTTGACGACTTTCTTGTTCTATTAAGTCAGCTAATGCAACCTCTTGCTCATTCTCTGGTTCATCAAGAGAATAAATTCTAGCTGTCCCTTTACTTTCATCTACATGTTGAATGTATATTGGAACCCCGTTACATAGTACATCAGCTAAAACTGGTGAAGCAGCAATTTCTTGTGCCCTTTGAATATTCATCATAAAAGCCTCCTTTTAACTCGTTCTGGTACTAATATTCACCTTTTATTCCTTAAGTATTCATATTCACTATAAAAGTCTTCTTTCTAACTTTGCACTTTATTATTCTTCACGAAATCTGAAAATGTCTGAAAAACTTTTTCCCTTTGTTCTATGGTAAAATCCTCTATTCCAAAATATTTCTCCGCGAGTGCACCAGTTTCAATTAACCGTTTTGTACGTGCTTTTCTTTTTTCCCAACTTAACTTCCTTCTAGTTTCATTTTCCAATTGTTTTTTCTTCTGTTGCAACTGGGTTATCTTCTCTTTTAAGTCTTTTGATTCTTCAAGTGGATCATATTTCATTCGTGCTCACTTCCCGAGATCTCACACTTTCCACGCCATTTACTTGCGAAGCCATTTTTTGTACCCATTTGATTGCTTCTTCTGATTCCACATTCCAAAGCTTTAGTACTTCACGACCTATCCCAATGTGCATTTGTTCCTCAATCTTTTTTTGCCTTTCTTTTAACTTCTCAATTTGTTGCTCAATCGTTACAATCTTTTCTAGTTTGTTTGTCATATTTTTATCTCCTCTTATCTTATTTGTCCATATTTTAACATATAGGATAATAATAGTCACATTATTCTATAAGTTTATGGTACAATAAATCCGAGTACTGAAAGACGAGTGCCCATTTATACACCACTAAAAGTGGTGGCATGGGTTCTGTCCAAGGACAGAAAAATAATTGTCGCCTTCGGATATTAAAAAGCAAAAGTAAAAAGACAGAACAACAAGAAAAAGAAGGGAGGGATTTAAGATGAGCTATTACATGCTACGAGCAAATGTGATTAGTAAAAAAACGCAATCAGTTGTAGCAAGTGCCAGTTACCGCAGTGGCATGTCTTTGTATTCAGAACGAGATCAGGAAATCAAAAACTTCCGAACTCGTGGAGTAGCCCCTGTTTCTTTCATCTTAAGTCCTGACCACGCACCAAAATGGACACACGACCGCGAAAAACTGTGGAACGAAGTAGAAAAAAAAGAAAAAGCATGGAACGCTCAATTAGCTCGTGAAATATTAATCGCTTTACCACTTGAACTAGATCACGATCAACAAAACAAATTAGTTAAGACGTTTGTTCAAACAAACTTCGTAGATGAAGGAATGGTTGCCGACGTTGCGATTCACCGTGACAAAGAACATAATCCCCATGCACATGTCTTACTAACCGTTCGTCCTTTCAATAAAGATGGCTCTTGGGGAGAGAAGAAAAGAAGAGCCTATGAAAGAGATGAAAATGGTGAAATTAAACGCACAGAATACGGAAAAAAGATTTTCCAAACAGTAAATTCTACAGATTGGAATCACCGAGAAACATTAGTAAAATGGCGACTTGCTTATGCGGATATGATGAACGATGCTTTCCTAGAAAATGATATCCAACAAAAAGTATCTGCCTTATCATTTGAAGATCAAGGCTTGGAGAAAATTGCAGAAGTTCGACTGGAACGAAACGAATACCAATTCGTCAAAAGATTAGAAGCACAAGGAAAAGAAGCTACTACTTTTTATCATCAGCTCAATCAACAAATTAGAAAAACAAATGAACAAATTACCAAACTAAATTCCAAAATTATCTCACTAGCTGCACATCAATCTACACCTTCAGTAGAGAAAATTCTTCATGAAGAAACAAGTCTCGTGATGAGTCAACTGGAACCTGAATACCAAAAGAGTATTCAATTCTTACAAGGTCGTTTGAAACAAGAAGTGACCTTCGGTAATGTCCGCCAGCACCTGGACGGACTATACCGTTGGAGAGAGAGAACAGCTGAACCAAATGAAGCGAAAATGACAGTTACTCACTCATTACTTGATGCTGCAAATAAAGCGTACCATGGACAAAATAAAGAGTTTCTACAGTTACAAGGTTTTTCCATGAATAATTTTTACGAACAATTTATCCCTCGACTTGAAACATACGAAGAGGCAGAACATGAGCGAGAGAAATCAACAAAAACACAGGATATGTTAATCGAGCATACTGAACGTGTTTACAATGTATTCTCACTCGTAACACATCGCACATTCAATCAGATTTACCCAGATATCCCAGAAAAATTTAAATGGAATGACCGAGTTCTTCTGATTAAAAATGAACTGCTTGGAGCCTTAAAAGAGAATAAAATTGACCAACTAATCCATCCAGAAGAAGTCTCCGACGTCTTATCCATCGCTGAAATTTACAAACTTCTCGAAAAAAGTGATTCGATAAGCAATACGATACGAATTCAATCTTTAACTCGCAATAAATTAGGGATAGAAAAAGATGCACTTATTAAAAACAGGAGAGAACTGGATAAGATTTATCACCTTTCCATTAAGCTGAATACGATGCAACAACTTCTAGTCCAGTCTAGTCGTAAAGCTGAACTAGTAAACAAACAATTAGAGGGGCTCCTTCACAAACTGTTTTACGATGAAAAAGATTCTGTACTAACTAGATTAGATAGCATGCCACTCCAAGTAAAAGCTGACATTTTACGCTTTTACAAAGATGAGTTGAAGAAAGGCTATGTGCCGTCTTTACGAACCTGCGTACGATTTGCTAAAGATCATGAGGCCAAACGGAACATCCAGCAGCAAGTTTATGAGAAGAATGAATCTAGTCCGTTTTTCAAACGATTATCAACTACTCAAAAAGACATTACCCATTTTATCGGGGGTCGAGCATCTGGGGAGTTACTTGAGCAACTTATCCATCAATCCAGTTCAACCCAATCATCGAAACAAGTTGACCAAACACCATTAAAAATGAGAAGAAAAACCAAAGACCAACGAATCCGTCAGCAGTTAGATTTAGAAGTTGACTTATAGAAGGGAGATGACCAAGGATGGCGAAACGAAAGTTCCGAAAAGGTGCAGGAGTGCGGATAGGTATTACATTCCTGTTAACCGTGCTCATTGGGTATGTACTTTCTGGACTGTTTACATTCTTAAAGTTAAAAGGTGATTTGAACAAACAATTACTTGATGTATCAGGGACACTTAATTACGTGATGAATGAAGCTGACAGTCAAACAAAGATCTTAATTATCATTTTAATGGGAGTATTCTTCTTTTGGTTCCTTTCCAAAATGAATCTAATGGAGAAATCATATGAAGATGCACATGATTACGGCGTGCATGGTTCCTCACGGTTTACACTGCCCCATGAAGTGATGAATGGAAAACAGTTATCGAAACGGAATAAATATAGCAAAACCAATCCTAATAAGACGTTTGAAACGCTTGAAAATGGCTTGATTATAGGGAAGGTACCTGGAAAGAAACAAGTCCTGATCATTCCACGCACGACTTCTATTGATAATCGAAATGTATATGTAGTCGGTTCCAGTGGGAGTGGAAAAGGACAATCATATGTTATACCAAACCTATTAAATAACCGAGAAGAAACGATTATTGTTACGGATCCAAAAGGGGAGCTATTTAACGAAACTGCACAAATCAAGCGAGAACAGGGTTATCAAGTGTATCAAGTTGATTTTATTAACTTTAATCAAGATCGTTATAACCTACTAGATTACGTCTTAGATGATCAAGATGCACAAAGTGTCTCCGTTACGATTGCAAAGAATTCTACGAAAGATAGTAAAGAAGATTTCTTTATGGAACGTGCACAGAAGATGCTCGCTGGATTAATCGTCTATTGTAAAACAGAAATACCAAACGCAAGCATGAAAGACGTGATTACAACTTTTAACAAAAAAGTTGCACACGACGAAGATGAGTTTCGTGACTGGGTAGAAGAGGATTTAGGTGAAGACCATCCAGCATATCAACTGTTGAAAGGGTTAACGACTCTTGGAGGCAACACACGAGCAAGTGTTACTTCATCCTTTGCATCACAAGTAAGTATCTTTACACTAAACAAAATCAGTAAAATGACCAGTACGAGTGATTTTAACTTCCGTGCATTCCAAGAACAAAAAAGCGTTTTGTATGTCAAGTTACCAATGGACGATAACCCATTTATGGCTCTGACTTCTGTATTTTTCGATCAACTAATCTCTCAGTTTTATAAAATGGCAGATGAAAACTATGGGAAACTCAAAATACCAACGATTTTCTTATTAGATGAGTTTGCTAATATCGGCAAGATTGAAAAATACGGTCGCGTCCTCGCAACATGTCGAGGTTTAGGGTTATCAATGAACACAATTGTCCAGGATAATGGTCAAATTGAAGCGATGTATGGTAAAGAACTCGCTCGCTCTATTCTATCAAACCATGATACCCTCTTATTTTTACGGAGTAAGGATATGGAAACAATCAAGTATTTCTCACAACTCGCAGGAGAAACCACCGCTAAAGTCCAAACGGAAAGCACCAGTCAAAGTGGGGGATTTATGAGTGGCAAATCGAGTGCTAGTTCTAGTCAATCTGAACAATACGTAAAGAGACCTTTAATCCCAGAAGGTGACTTATCGAATATTCCAAAGGACACTAGCTATTTATTCGCCAGTGGAATGTTCCCAATGAAACTTGAAAAAGCTTGGCAATCTGAAGTATTTGGGAACTATGTAGCGCGGTTTAGTAGGCACGAACAAACCTCTAATACTAATAGAATAGTAGAGTCACAAACAGCAGCAACAGTAGAAAAAGAACAATCTGAAGCTAATTCTTCTTCCGGCTCTCAGACAATCACTAAAGTAATCGAAGAAGAATGGGATCAAGCGGAACACCTAGGACTGGATTTTGATGAATCTGAACTTGAAATAGCGGATACGGATGAAGAAAGGGTACTAGATAACCAAGAAATTAAAAATAGGTTAAAAGAAAAAGAAGTTACCATTCAAAACTTTTTCTAACTCCGTACACAATCAACTAGTATTACAAAACAATTTAAGGAGTGAACTGGATGTACCTGACCATTAGCGAAATTCTTGGAACGGATAAACGGATATTAAGCTTTTATGACCCAGTGCCCTTTGAGGCACTTACATATGAAGGGCTACTCGACTTAGAGGAAAAAATCTCAGATTACACAGTAACATGTTACACACCAGTTCGTGTGGAAGGTAGTTTAGCGCCTTTATATGAGGCATGGTATGTAAGAAAGGACGTGATTGAATATGTCGAATAAAGTGGATTTAACTGAAGTATCAAAACGGTTAGAACAGAACTTGGAAGATCTATTCAAAAACGATCGCTTTCAAGATTTGTTGAATGTAATGGCTTCTGGACATCATTACTCATTTCACAATACTTTACTCATTGCTTCCCAAAAACCTGATGCAACCATGATCCGAGGCTTCAAACATTGGCAAGAGCTTGGTAGACATGTAAGTAAAGGAGAAAAGAGCATTGAGATTCTTGTTCCGACATTCCAAAAAGAAATCGAACAAAAATTAGATGCTAAAACTGGAGAAATAATAAAAGATGAACAGGGAGATGCACAATTAGAAGTAAGAGAAACAATAAGTGGCTATGTATTTGGCAAAGTCTTTGATGTCTCTCAAACAAGTGGGAAAGAGCTTCCTAACGTCCAAGATTTCGTTCAGAATAACTTACAATCAGAAGAATCACTCAGTGAGCTATATGAGCGTTTTGTAAACCAAGTAAATACAGATAAGAAGAATCCTTTATCTATTCATGAAGAAAACCATGAGCAAGAGTCCTACGGTGGTTTCTATAATCATAATACCGACAAAATTGTAATCAACACAGCTGTTTCCAAAACAACAGAAGAGCAATTTAGAGTGGCTATTCATGAATACGCTCACGGATTACTTCATAATAAAGCGAATGAAATGCATCAGTATCCGCAGGGGCATAAGGAAGCACAAGCAGAATCAGCAGCCTATATTGTGTCAAAATACTATGGGTTAGATACCAATCTAACCTCGACCGGCTATATTGCAACATGGGCACAAGACTTGAATGTTGCAAAACTTGCAATACGAGAAGTACAACAAGTGTCCAGTCAAATGATTGAACAAATTAATTCGCTACAAAGCGAAAAGATTAAAGAGTTTTATCAATCCATCGATCCTTCTAAAGTGAAGTCTGAGCTAGAGGAAAAGCTGCAGATCAATTTAAAAGATACTCCGACATTGCAGTTAGTGGATCCAAAAAATGGTCTGGTGTTATTTGCGAAAGTAGAAGAAAATTCCAAGGAGAACCATTTCATTCTACGTACCAATACGAATAGGTACCTACCGTTAAGTGATTTGGAGAGTAGATACCATGTCATCAACGTACTCGAAAACAAGAATGAAATTGTAAAAGAGTTTAAAAAAGTGGAAGACTTTATGAAAGTTACCAAAATTGAAGATGGGAAATATGCGGTGACACTAGAGGGCGGAGAAACAACAGAACGTACATTTACGAAGAAATTTGAAGGTCAGAAGTTCATTCAGAAAACAGCAATCGCTCAGTCTTTAAACACAGATCGTTTCTTGTCTATTACTAACGTAAAAGAAACAGGACACTTACAACAGAAGAACGAAAAACTATTGAATGAGCGTGTAGGTAAGTACGTGAAAGAGAAAAGTAGAAAAGCTGAACACCAACATAACGTCTCCATCGGTTGGCATTTGATGAAGAATCCTTTATTACAATCAAAAGAAGCACTTGAAAAAGACATACATTCGCTCAATCCGCATAATAACCAAACAAAGGAACTAAAAGAAGCAGTTGCAACTAAAGACAAAGAACAAGAATTAGAGAAATAGAAAATGGTGATAAGGGATGAACTCTTGTCACTATTCTTTATAGTTCAAGTTGCAATACACGCGCAATATTCTCTTCATCTTCGACGATTAACATACACTCTGTAGTCATTATGTTTCACCTCACTTTTCTCTTATCTTTTAAGAATGGCAATTTATAGATAAAACAGATAATAAAAAAAGACAATCAAATGAATGATTGTCTTTTTTCTTTAAATTTTATTATGACCCCTACGGGATTCGAACCCGTGTTACCGCCGTGAAAGGGCGGTGTCTTAACCGCTTGACCAAGGGGCCTATATATTGGCTCTGAAGGTAGGACTCGAACCTACGACCAATCGATTAACAGTCGATTGCTCTACCACTGGGCTACTTCGGAATAGTGGTGGGCCTAAATGGACTCGAACCATCGACCTCACGCTTATCAGGCGTGCGCTCTAACCAGCTGAGCTATAGGCCCACT
>NZ_QKZI01000018.1 GCF_003254155.1 Psychrobacillus insolitus
AAGAAGCAAGCTTCTTCATCATTCGCTCGACTTGCATGTATTAGGCATGCCGCCAGCGTTCGTCCTGAGCCAGGATCAAACTCTCCATAATAGTTGAGTATAAAACTCAACAAATTAGAACTAGTTTAAAAGCTCATTTTGTTTTGCTGGCATCATCATTAAATGATGTCAAAAATGTTTTGCTATCGAGCTAACCGAAGTTAGTCAATAAGCTGTATTTCTTAACGTTTTGCATGTTCAGTTTTCAATGTTCATTTTGTCAGCCGTTTTTCTTTATCTCTTGGCGACTTATACAATATTACTCTCTTGGCTTTAATAAGTCAACACATTTCCAAAAGTTTTTTTATACCAATATAGAAATGACTAATACCGACGCTACCCCAGGCACTCCTAATGCTGCTACAACAGTACCTGTAAACAAATTAATTGGTACAAAGAACCCAAAAAAACCTAACAACAAATGTACTCCGAATAACAGAAAGAACGAAAACCCAACACGAAACAGAAAGAATGATAAACCTTCAAAAACCTTTGATAAGGGTTTTTTAGCGATTAAAAGTATTAGAAGCACTAACGAACATACAATGATAACTAACTTCATGAATACATCTCTCCTTCATAAAATAACTATCTATTACTATATGAAGTTAATGCTGCTCTCATACTCACTTTAGTTTGACATTCCTAACCCTTGCTTCTTTATATAGATAGAAATGAATACTTTCAGCAATTTTCCTTTTGGCAACAGCTTCTAAATCATAGTCATTTAAATAGTCTTCTATTAATTGAGCTTGTTGCCAATCTTGTTTGGTTGCTTTAATTAAAGCTATAACCTGTTGATCATATTCTTTTTTTAATTTATCCTTTTGAAAAAACATCTTGCACCATCCCTTTTATAGCTCTCGGCGGCCTTCTAATGCTTTAGATAAAGTTACTTCATCTGCATATTCCAAATCTCCACCAACAGGTAGGCCATGAGCTATTCTTGTCGTCATGATACCGGAAGGCTTTACTAAGCGAGAAATATACATGGCTGTAGCTTCTCCTTCTATTGTAGGGTTTGTTGCAAGTATTAGTTCTTCCACTCGTGTATCTTGTAATCTTTTCAATAAAGTAGGTACATTAATGTCTTCCGGACCGATGCCATCCATTGGTGAAATTGCTCCGTGAAGTACATGATAAAGTCCATTATAATCTCTCATTTTTTCCATTGCGATTACATCTTTTGTATCTTGTACTACACAAATCATCGATAAATCTCGTTGCTTGTCTTGACAAATATGACATGGATCGATATCTGTTATGTGTCCACAAACAGAGCAATAGCTCAAGTTTCTTTTTGCATCTATTAAAGCTTTCGCAAAATTTAGTACTGTGTCTTCATTCATTTTCAATACAAAAAATGCCAGACGAGCCGCGGTTTTCGGCCCGATCCCTGGCAATTTCATAAAACTTTCTATTAACTTCGATATTGGTTCAGGATAGTGCATAATTCTTTCCTCCTATTACATGCCAGGGAGGTTCAACCCTTTCGTGAATTGACCCATCGTGGAGTTAGCAGTATCTTCTGCTTTTTTAATAGCTTCGTTTGTTGCGATTACAATTAAGTCTTGAAGCATTTCTACATCTTCTGGATCTACAACAGATGGATCTAATTCCACTTCTAATACTTCTTTTTGTCCAGAAACAACTACTTTCACCATTCCACCGCCAGCTACCGCTTCAAAACGTTGTGTAGCTAACTCTTCTTGAGCTTCCGCCATTTGCTTTTGCATCTTTTGCATTTGTTTCATCATACCTTGCATATTTCCCATTCCACGCATAATAATTTTCCTCCTTAGTCGTCATGTACTTCTACAAACTCTTTACCAAATAACTTTTCTGCCTCTACAACCAATGGATCTTCAGAAATTTCTTCCACACCTTGTAGTAATTCCATTGCTTCACTAGGTTGAGAAGAATTTTCTGCTGAATCATTCGAGCTTCCTTGCTTCAAACCATTTTGTTGAATAAATTCTTCTCTAATCTTTAACCAATTCTCTTCTGGTACATACACTACTTCATACATTGTTCCAATTAAGCTAGCAATCAGTTGCGGAAAAGAGGAAGAAAATGTTTTGTTCTCCATAGCCATTTGACAATGGATATCATATTTGAATTTTAACACAAATGCACTCGATGATGCTGCAACTGGCTCTGCATCATTTAAAAGTGCAGCATGTGATTTTTGAAGTTGCTGTAAAATATTCGACCATTCGGATTTAATCGCTTGAATATCCGTCTTTGTCGCCGTTTTTAGTATTTCGTGTATTCTACCACTTGATACTTTCACACCACTTTGAGATCTTGTTCTTTGTTTTTTCGGTTGTTCTTGCATCGTGCTATTTCCTGTAGGAAGAATCCCTTGACTTATCTGTTGCTGCAACTGCTGTAACTGGCTTTCAAGTGCTCTTACTTTGTTTTCTAGTTCTGAGTTACTTTCACTAGTTGCTGTCGCTTCTCTTGGTACTTGCGCTAATCGGATTATAGCTGTCTCTAAATATACCTTCGCATGATTAGAAAAACGCATTTCTTGTTGAGTATTCGTTAATATAGAAATACTTTTATATAATGTATCTATCGGAAACTTAGAAGCAAGCTCACGAAAAGCATCATCGCCTGTTGCAATCTCTAATAGCTCTGTTTGATTTGGAGCTACGAGTAAGATAAGTAAGTCGCGGTAGAAGGTGATGAAATCCTCCGTTAAACGAACAGGATCTTTCCCATCCTCTACAAGCTGCTCCACAGAAGAAAGTGCCTTTGCTACATCTTTCTCGATTAAAGCTTCTGCTAATTGGAAGAATACATCTTGACCAATTGAACCTGTCACAAGAAGAGCATCTTCAATTGTCATTTTCTCTCCACTAAATGACACTACTTGATCCAACATACTTAAAGCGTCTCGCATACCACCTGCTGCGGTCTGAGCAATAACTTTCAATACATCTTCATCGTATTCAATTCCTGCATCTGTTAAAATATCCTTCATTCTTAATACGATATCTGCTGAAGTGATTCGTTTAAAATCAAATCGTTGGCACCTGGATATAATCGTTAGAGGTATTTTATGTGGCTCCGTTGTTGCTAAGATAAATACAACATGGGCAGGTGGTTCTTCTAATGTTTTTAGTAAAGCATTAAAAGCACTTGTAGAAAGCATATGCACTTCATCGATAATATACACTTTGTAACGAGCATTTGATGGTGCAAATCGAACTTTCTCAATAACTTCTCGCATTTCTTCTACACGAGAGTTAGAAGCTGCATCAAACTCAATCACATCTGTATTGCTACCCTCTGTAATACTCTTACATGTTTCACATGTGTTGCAAGGCTCTTTCGTTGGGCCATTTTCGCAGTTTAACGCTTTCGCGAATATTTTCGCTGCACTCGTTTTCCCTGTTCCCCTTGGACCTGAAAATAAATACGCATGTGTGGTTTTATGATAAAGGAGGGCATTTTGAAGAGTTTGCTTGATATGAGTTTGGCCAGACATTTCTGCAAATGATTGCGGTCGATATACCCGGTAAAAAGCTTGGTACGACAACATATCCCCTCCTTTTCTTTTTATATTTTACAATGCTTTTATTATAACATAAAAGAAAAACTCATTCGCCTATTAGACAAATGAGTTTAGATTTTTAATTTAATGCCGTGCACCTTCCTTCGCTTGAATCACATAAGCGGCACCTTTGTCGTTAACTCAGTTTAGGCTACCTCGCGGCACATAGGAAGCACCACTTAATGCTGCTTCCTTCCGGACCTGACATGGTTCATGGGTTCCCATTGCGCAAGACCCAAACGTCAACATCACGTGCAAATACCAGACCCTACATGAATTCAACCTCAGAGAAGGAGTTCAGTCTCGCTAGAGCGGATTGCGAGTTACAAGACACCGCTACCTTCCCACATAGCACGGCATTAATAAGTATACTTTTTTTTTGGATAAAAATCAATGGATATGAGTAATTAAGTTTTTCTACTATCACCATCCCTTTCATATCAGCACTTTATATAAATGTTAATATTCCCTATTGAAAAAAACCGAGGAAATCTGTTGACTTTGCTTTTTAATCATGATAAATTTGTTCTTGTACTTCGGAGGAATACCCAAGTTCGGCTGAAGGGATCGGTCTTGAAAACCGACAGGCGGGTAAGACCGCGCGGGGGTTCGAATCCCTCTTCCTCCTCCATTTTCAAATAAAACATACATATTATGAAGGTAACTATTATAGTTACCTTCTTTTTTTATGTTCTTTGTCAAATGACGTTGGTGAAGAATTTTAGTCGGTTGTATTATTGTTTTTTTGTCTAGTCTTGTTTTCTATATCTATTTGAACTTATGTTTCCAATATTCACTTTGCTGATTTTCGTTACGAGCGGCGACTCCAGTGGGATTAGCGTGACAGGTGAGACCCCACAGGAGCGCGGTTTTCGCGACGAGGAGGCTCACCGCACGCCCCACGGAAAGCGTCCGCTCGTAACGAAAATCAGCGTGGATCAAGACAGGAATTTTTTAGTTTCATAAATATTGATAAAAGAACGCTCCTGCAATTTAGCAGGAGCGTTCTTTCATCTACGTAAATTTGAAGTTTGTTCCATGAAATGACCGACTCTTTCAAGAACCGCTTCCACATCATCTGGGTTCTTCAAGATATCATAATCATTAATATTCAAACGAAGCACTGGACACCCATTAAAAGAATCTATCCAACGTTCATAGCGTCCATGCATTTCTTCCCAATAAGATATTGGCGTTTGTTGTTCCATCGGACGCCCTCTATCATGAATTCGGTCAATGATATCATCCATAGATCCTTCTAAATAAATTAATAAATTTGGATGTGGAAAATATGGTGTCATAACCATTGCCTCAAAAAGACTTGTATATGTTTCATGGTCCACGGGATCCATCGTACCTTTTTCTTTATGCATTTGTGCAAAAATCCCTGTATCTTCATAAATGGAACGGTCTTGAATAAACCCTCCACCATATTCAAACATTCTTTTTTGTTCTTTAAAACGCTCTGCTAAAAAGTAAATTTGTAAATGAAAACTCCATTTTGAAAAATTTTCATAAAAACGATCTAAGTATGGATTAGTATCTACATTTTCAAAAGACGTTTTAAAACGAAGTGCATCAGCAAGCGCTTTTGTCATTGTAGATTTCCCTACACCAACTGTTCCAGCAATTGTAATAACAGCATTAGGAGGAATGCCATACTTCTCTCTTAAATTCATACTTCAAAACTCCTTCTATGCAATGTTGCATCCACTTTTTCTAGTATTGTTCGTAAATCTTGGCTATTTTTTACAAAGTCTATTTCATCCCCACTAAATCGAAGTACTGGTACTTCAGGATGTCTCTTCTCAAAGTCATCGATAAACAGACGATAATCAGATGAGAGTTGCTCCAAATAGTCTGAGCTTATCTTTTTCTCAAAATCTCGCCCCCGTATATCAATACGGTCAACGAGTACATCTAAACTAGCATCTAAAAAAATTACCATATTTGGAACGGGCATACCATTCGTTAAAATTTGATAGATTGCTTCATACTTTTCATATTCTACTTCACTTAGTGTACGTTTAGCGAAAATTAGATTTTTGAAAATATGATAATCTGCTGTAACTGCTGTATTTTTCGATAAATACTTTTTATCAATATCACTTAATTGTTTATATCGATTGCAGAGAAAAAACATTTCTGTTTGGAAACTCCACTCTGCGATATCATCATAAAACTTATTTAAAAATGGATTTTCATCCACAATCTCTTTTAATAATTGAAATTGATACTTATCTGCAATTGCTTTGGCTAAGGAAGTTTTCCCAACCCCTATTGGACCTTCTACTGTTATAAATGGAATGGACATTGCTTTACCCTCACTCTACTAATTCAAGACGTATCGTCTATTTTATCATAGCAAGAAGTTGAAAAATAGAGCAAATGCACCTTTCGAATAAGAAAGGTGCATTTGCTCTATTTCTTCTTCACACGGAACATCTCGTTTAGTAAATACCAATTTTGCGGGAAGTCAAATCCACTATGCCAATAAGATATTCCGCTCAACTGTAATTCCTTTAATAAGTTAAATTTAGCTTCAATCGACCGTGCGTCTTCAAACCATACTTCATGTTCCACTCCGTCTCTCCAATAACGAAAATAAGGAGCCTGCGCAATAGTATCATACAAAATAGCAGCATTTCGATCAATTGCTAATTTGACTGCTTGCTGTGGGCTTACTGCTTTAGCAGATGGGTTCCCTTGTTCAAACGGCAAAGTCCAATCATATCCATAGAAATTTTGTCCCATCAATATTTTTTTAGGATCAATTTCTGTTATGGCATATTCTAGTACTTTCCTAACTGGTCCAATTGGCGAGATTGCCATTGGAGGTCCACCGCTATAACCCCAGTCATACGTCATAATTACAACAAAATCTACTACTTCTCCAATTGCTTTATAGTCATGTCCTGCATACCATATACCACTTTGACTAGCACTTGTTTTTGGAGCAAGACTAGCCGAAATAGTATATCCTTTTGCATAAGCTTTTAATTCCTTTAAAAAGTTTACATAGTTTTCTCTATCTGCTGCTTGAATATATTCAAAATCAGTATGAATATGTTTAGTACCTCGTTTCTCTGCTTCTGCTACTGCTTGCTCAAATACTTTTTGTTTAACCTCTGCGTCTGTAAATATAGTATGTGCTAGCGTATCATTAAACGCACCATCTTCTATATTAGCTAGTACAATGACGGTTTCAACATTGTGTGTATTAGCGATTTCAGATAAACTTCCCCAGTTCATAGTTGTTAACGACCCATCTCTTTTCACCTCATAAGCAAAAGGCATCATGTACGTTAAAAGTGCAGCATTTTTTTCAACTTGATTTATGACATTTTCAGATGGTATATCTGTATACCACTCTACATATAAATTCGTTTCGATTATTGGCCTTTCAGGACTTGGCGTAGATGGTAATACTATTGCTTGGCCAACTACTAATACATCAGGATCTGGTAATTCATTGATAGAAGCAAGAGTTGCTGTATTAGTACCAAATTGCTTCGCTATCGAAAATAAACTATCCCCTATTTTCACTACATAAATCAATCGCTCACTCCTTCCACATAGGATATGCATTTAGCAAATAAAACATGCTACACTATGCAAAGGGAGTTGAAATATAAATGGACGAGTATTACATGAAATTAGCAATAGAAGAAGCCAATAAAGCGGCTGCCATTGGAGAAGTTCCAATTGGCGCAATCATTGTATATAAAGATGAGGTTATTGCGAGTGCTTATAATTTACGAGAAACAACTAAAAATGCAACGACACATGCCGAACTACTCGCAATTCAAGAAGCCTGTAATAAACTTGAAAACTGGCGATTAGAAGAAACAACACTCTATGTCACATTAGAACCTTGTCCGATGTGTGCTGGAGCAATTTTACAATCGCGTATCCCGCGAGTCGTATATGGCGCGAGAGATGCGAAAGCAGGTTGTGTCGATTCTTTATATCATTTACTGAATGATAGTCGATTTAATCATGAATGCGATGTAACGGAAGGCGTATTAGCAGAAGAATGTGGTAATCTACTCACAGAATTTTTTCGTGATTTAAGAGCAAAAAAAAAGAACCAGAAACGCCAATTATAGCGATTCCGGTTCTTTAAAGTAGCATATTATTTTCGGCACTCAGAAAAATTGACTGAACTGTTTTGTTACTTAATAACTGTTTTTCCACCCATATATGGCACTAGCACTTCTGGTACTACTACTGTACCATCTGGTTGTTGATAATTTTCTAATACAGCAGCAACTGTACGTCCAATCGCTAGAGCACTTCCGTTTATAGTGTGGACATATTCAGGTTTTCCACCAACTTCTCTTCTAAAACGAATTCCTGCACGACGAGCTTGGAAATCCTCAAAATTACTACAAGAAGAAATTTCTTTATACTCTCCATAACTTGGTAACCAAACTTCTAAATCATATTTCTTCGTTGCAGTGAATCCTAAATCAGCGGTACACATATGAAGCACACGATATGGAAGACCTAAAAGTTGAAGTATTTTTTCAGCATGACCTGTCAAAAGTTCTAGCTGTTCATAAGAGTCTTCAGGTTTTACAAAACGAACTAGTTCCACTTTATTAAACTGATGCTGACGGATAAGTCCTCGTGTATCACGACCTGCAGATCCAGCTTCAGAACGGAAAGAAGCACTGTATGCATTGAATGCTTGTGGAAGATCTGCTCCATCTAAAATCTCATCACGATAGAAATTCGTTACTGGAACTTCTGCCGTTGGAATTAAGAAATAATCTTCTTCTCCTATTAAAAATGCATCTTCTTCAAATTTCGGTAGCTGACCTGTTCCAGTTAAACTTGCACGATTCACTAAGTATGGAGGCAGCATTTCTTCATAACCATGCTCTTCAGAATGTAAATCCATCATGAAGTTTAATAATGCACGTTCTAATCGTGCACCCAATCCACGGTAAAAAGCAAAACGACTTCCTGTAACCTTTGCAGCACGTTCAAAATCAACTAATTTTAAATCCGTTGCAATGTCCCAATGGGCTTTTGTTTCAAAATCAAATGATGGAATTTCTCCCCATGTACGGATTTCCACATTATCATCTTCAGAATCACCGATTGGCACACTGTCATGTGGGATATTAGGAATACGCATCATCATATAGTCAAACTTTTCTTCCACATCACGCAATTCGTCGTCTAAAGCTTTAATGTCATCTCCGACTGTACGCATACGCGTAATTATATCATCTGCATTTTCTTTATTTCTTTTCATTTCAGAAATCTTTTGAGAAAACTCATTTCTCTCTGCTTTTAACAATTCCGTTTTAGCTATTAACTCTCTACGTTTTTGATCTAATGGTTCAAATTGATCGAACTCAGAAATATTTTCCCCGCGCTTGGCAAGTTTTGCTTTTACAGTTTCATAATTATCTCGTACAAATTTCACATCTAACATTTGTTATTCCTCCTTAGACAATTTGTATAAACGACAAAAAAAGCCCTCATCCCTAAAAAGGGACGAGAGCATACCCGCGTTGCCACCCTGATTGACTCCACAAAATGTAGAATCCACTTACTTGTTCAATAACGGCTTTTCAACCGGCCGCAACCTACTAATCTTTCAGTTGCGCAACTTAAGGACGGATTCACAAGTGTTTTTATCAGCTTCCACCAACCGCTGACTCTCTAGAAAAAACATACTCGCTACTGCTTCCTATCATCGTTTTTATATCATGAATTTACACATACTTTACTATAGGTTTTTGTGTTTGGCAAGTGATTCCTCAACCATCCCGATAAAGTATTTAGTAATTCGATGATCATCTGTTAGTTCTGGATGGAAGGAACATCCTAGAATATTATCTTCTCTAACCATCACAATTCGTCCCTCATGCGAGGCAAGTATTTCTACTTCTGCTGCGACTTCCACAATATGAGGTGCACGTATAAACACCGCTTGAAAATCTTCTGCTACACCTTTAATAGATAATTTTGTTTCAAAGCTATCTACTTGGCGACCAAAAGAATTTCGCTCCACAGTTGCATCAAGTGAGGCTATATGTGCAGAATCATATGCGACAAGCTTGTTAGCAAGCAGGATTAAGCCTGCGCATGTCCCAAACATTGGCTTTCCTTCTGCTGCAAATGCTTGCAGGGGAGCAAGCATTCTGTTGCGATCAATTAATTTTCGCATTGCAGTACTTTCTCCTCCTGGAAGGATTAAGCCATCTACTTCTGCTAAATCATTTACACTCTTTACAACAACACTTTCTGCACCACTAGCTTCAATCGACCGAATATGTTCAATCACCGCTCCTTGAAGTGCAAGAACTCCTACCTTTACCATTATTACCACCCTCTATCTTGCATACGTTCGCTTGCAGATAAACGAGAAATTTCAATTCCCTTCATTGGAATTCCTAAGTCTTTTGAAATTTCTACAAGTAACTTATAATCTTGGAAATGTGTTGTTGCTTGTACAATTGCACGAGCAAATTTCTCTGGATTCTCTGATTTGAAGATACCTGATCCTACAAATACACCGTCTGCTCCAAGTTCCATCATAAGTGCAGCGTCAGCAGGGGTTGCTACTCCACCTGCTGCGAAGTTTACAACTGGTAATTTACCATTATATTTAATTTGTAATAAAATATCGTAAGGTGCGCCTAAGTTTTTTGCTTCTGTCATTAGCTCATCTTCATTCATATGAACGATTTTACGAACTTGTGCATTTACTTTACGTAAGTGACGAACAGCTTCTACGATATTCCCTGTTCCTGGTTCACCTTTTGTACGAAGCATTGAAGCGCCTTCACCAATACGACGAGCTGCTTCTCCTAAATCTTTACATCCACATACGAATGGAATAGTAAATTCACTTTTACGTAAATGATACTCTTCATCTGCAGGGGTTAAAACTTCTGATTCATCAATATAATCGACACCCATTGCTTCTAAAATTCTAGCCTCTGTAATATGACCAATACGAGCTTTTGCCATTACTGGAATAGTTACTGCTCCCATTACTTCTTCCATGATGCGTGGATCTGCCATGCGTGCAACTCCTCCAGCTGCTCGAATATCTGATGGTACACGTTCAAGAGCCATTACCGCTACTGCTCCAGCTGCTTCTGCGATACGTGCTTGTTCTGCATTGATAACGTCCATAATAACGCCACCTTTTTGCATTTCAGCCATTCCTCGTTTTACTCGATCTGTACCTGTAAGATTATTTGTCATTATTATTTCCCCCCATATAGTTATGAGATTTAGTATAATAAAATATGACCATTTGAAAAGTGCCAGAAAAGAATAATATGAAGTGGTCAGAAAGGCGGAGGCAAATGGACTTTCTCATGGTTCAACTGAATAAAGACTCAAAAATCCCTCTATACGAACAACTTTATAAGGGAATTAAAGATGCAATTATAAATGGAACTATAGAAGAAGGATCGAAACTTCCTTCCAAAAAAAAGTTAGAAGATTATTTAGCAATTAGCCAAACGACGATTGAATTTGCATATAGTCAGCTAGTTGCAGAAGGATTCATTTCCTCCGAACCAAGAAAAGGCTACTTTGTTCATAATTTAGAAGAACTAGCTCTCATAGAACAACCAACTCCACTGGTACTTCAAGAAGAAAGTGAAATAGATTCCTATTCAATTGATTTTTCGCCAGGTAAAATTGATACCGAATCTTTTCCTTTTAAAGTTTGGAGAAAATATGCGAAAGAAGTTATTAGTGAAGGAAACAAAGACTTTCTCCTTCTTGGACATCCGCAAGGAGATTATATTTTAAGGGAACAAATCGCCTCTTATTTATACCAATCTAGAGGTGTAAAATGTACTCCTGAACAAATAATTTTAGGATCAGGAACTGAGCAAATCATGCCCTTGGTTATCCGTTTACTTGGTAGAGATGCAATATATGGAATTGAAAACCCTGGGTACCCACTTACCCATCACTTATTAGAAGATGATCAAAAATCTGTACCTATCCCTATCGATGAAGATGGCGTAATTGTTTCAAAACTGGAACAAACAAATGCAACCGTTATGTACGTAACGCCATCTCATCAGTTCCCTACAGGAGCTGTTCTCTCAGCTACTAGAAGAAATCAACTGTTACATTGGGCGTATCAACAAAGTAATCGCTATATTATTGAGGATGATTACGATAGTGAATTTAGATATACTGGAAAACCAATTCCTGCTTTACAAGGAATTGACCAAAATCAGCGTGTCATTTATTTAAGTACCTTTTCAAAATCTTTAATGCCTTCACTACGAATTGCTTATGCAGTGTTACCTAAATCACTAATTGCACAATATAAAAAAAAGTATTCCTATTACGCAGCAACTGTTCCACGTATGGATCAGCATTTACTGGCAAGGTTTATGGAAGATGGTTCCTTTGCTAAACATTTAAATAAAATGCGTAAAATTTATAAAAGAAAGCTTGAAATTATTACGAAAACGATAGCTGAGTATGAGCCAATCGTTACGATATCAGGTGAACAAGCTGGCATGCATCTTTTATTAACAATAAGTACCTCTAAATCAGAAGATGAGCTTGTACTGCTCGCAAAACAGGCTGGCATCCGCGTATATGGCCTTCAAGAATATGTAACAGGAGAACTGGATATAGCTACATATCCTAAAATTGTTTTGGGATTTGGAGGAATCGAAGTGGAAATCATAAACGATGCCATCACTAGTCTCATAAATGCTTGGGATATAACAAAAAACACCGCGGACTCTATATGAGCCCCGGTGTTTTCGCTACTAAAATAATCCTCCAATAAAATCAGTTGTACTATCCCATAAACTACCGAAAAAATTGCCGATTGCTTGGAACATTAAACTAAACCAACTAGAACGTTCTACCGCTTCTGTTGTCACAACATCTACTTCTGCTGCTTGATCTACAACATATCCATAATCGGTTCCTTCTGTTTTCTCTACACGAATTTTACCTACTACAGTCCCTTTTTTCACTTCTGCTTCTAAAGTTTCCTTATCAGCGGTGAATATAGGCTTGTACAATTTTTTTTCACTCGATTTAATGATCATAGAAACCGGATTTTTTACTGCAATTGCTACAGTATCTTCTTTCCCTTTTTCAACAGTCAAGGTTTCATTCTCAGGAATTGTGTATCCCGCTGGTACTAATTCTACGTTTGTAAATTGTGCAAAACCATAGTCTAATAGCGCTCGTGTTGCATCAAATCTAGCCTTATATGATCCGACACCCTTAGAATCTACCGCTTTCATAACAACGGAAATTACTCGCATCCCATTCTTTTCGGCTGTTGCAGTAAAAGAATGACCCGCAAAATCCGTCGTACCAGTTTTTAATCCATCTACGCCTGCGTATTCATATACTAACCCTGGTAACATCCAATTCCAGTTACTCATTTCAATAGCATCATCTGTTCCTTCACGGAAAGTTTTTTTAGCTATCTTTGTTGTATCTAATACTTCTGGATAGTCCTTCATTAAATAATATGCTAATGTTGCCACAGATTCAGCAGGCATAACATTTTCATCAGTGGTACCCGTACTAGCAGGATGCATCCCAAGTAAATCTTCATTATTTAAACCAGTAGAATTGACAATCTTATAATCCTTCAAACCCATTTCTTCTGCTTTTTCGTTCATTAGTTTCACAAAGTTTTCTTCTGTTCCAGCAATTGTTTCTGCAATTCCAATAGTTGCAGCATTTGCAGAATATATAGCCATTGCTTCATAAAGTTCTTTAATCGAATAACTGCCATCTTGTCGAAGTGGAACATTACTTAATAAACGATTTTGAGAAACTCTATATGTATAATCAGTTACTGAGTATTGTTGATCCCAAGTAATTTTGCCGTCTTCAATCGCCTCAAAAAGCAAATACTCCGTCAACATTTTAGTCATACTTGCAATACCTAATGCTTTATCTGCATTTTGTTCATACAAAATTTTCCCTGTCTCTGCATCTATCAAGATTGCAGCATCGACATTTAAATTTAAACTTTCCTCCGCTTTTGTAGCAGTTGGCATAGTAAATACAACTGAAACAAGGAACATCGGAAGTACTAGCCATTTTATCATTGATGTCATGTTAACTTTCTTCACTACCGTACCTCCATTTTTAGTCTTAATCAATGCTTATTTTAACATATTTTATCACCTGGGTGACTATTACATTAAAAAAGCACCCATTCGACCTAGATAAAGACGTCGAATGGGTGCTAAAGTTTCTACTATATGAGTAAATTAAGAAATTGAATAGTTTGGAGCTTCTTTCGTGATTTGCACATCATGTGGATGACTTTCACGTAATCCCGCACCCGTCATTCGAATGAACTGTGAATTTTCACGAAGATCTTGTAAACTTCCTGTTCCACAATAACCCATCCCTGCACGAACGCCACCTAATAATTGGTGAATTGTCTCAGAAAGTGGACCTTTGAATGGAAGACGACCTTCAATTCCTTCTGGTACTAATTTCTTTGCATCTTCTTGGAAATAACGATCTTTTGAACCCTGTTCCATTGCTGAAATGGAACCCATTCCACGGTATACCTTAAACTGTCTACCTTGGAAAATTTCAGTTTCTCCTGGGCTTTCAGTGGTACCTGCAAGTAAACTTCCTAACATTACTACATGTCCACCTGCTGCTAGAGCCTTCACAATGTCTCCAGAGTACTTAATTCCTCCATCAGCAATTACAGTCTTACCAACTTTACGTGCTTCCGTTGCACAGTCATAAATAGCTGTAATCTGTGGAACTCCAACTCCTGCTACAACACGAGTTGTACAAATAGAACCAGGACCAATACCAACTTTTACTACATCTGCACCTGCTTCAAATAGAGCCCTAGTTGCTTCACCAGTAGCAACGTTCCCTGCAATAATATCTAAATCAGGGAATGCTGTTCGAATCTCCTTAACAGTATTAAGAACACCTTGAGAATGTCCATGTGCAGTATCAATGACAATAACATCGACATGTGCATTTACAAGCTTTTCTACTCGTAACATTGTATCTTTAGTGACACCAATAGCAGCACCAACAAGTAAGCGGCCATGATCGTCTTTTGCAGCATTAGGAAATTCAATAACCTTTTCAATATCTTTAATTGTAATTAAACCTTTGAGAATTCCATTTTCATCTACGATTGGTAATTTTTCTATTTTATATTGTTGTAAAATTTTCTCTGCATCTTCAAGTGTAGTACCAACAGCTGCAGTTACTAATTTTTCTTTTGTCATAACTTCATCAATTGTTAATGAGTAATCTTGAATAAAACGTAAATCACGGTTAGTAATAATACCTACTAATTTTTGTTCTTCTTCATTATTTACAATTGGAACACCTGAGATTCTATATTTCCCCATCAAATGCTCTGCATCATATACTTGATGAGTCGGAGTTAAGAAGAATGGATCTGTAATAACACCGTTTTCAGAACGTTTAACTGTTTCAACTAGCTCAGCCTGTTCTACTATAGACATATTCTTGTGAATGATTCCTAGACCACCTTGACGAGCCATAGCAATAGCCATTTTCGCTTCTGTAACTGTATCCATACCAGCACTGATAACAGGAATATTTAATTTAATTTTTGAAGTTAGCTGTACAGAAAGATCTATATCCTTTGGTAATACTTCTGAGTGAGCTGGAACTAGTAAAACATCATCGAAAGTTAAACCTTCTTTTTGAAATTTAGATTCCCACATTACTTTAATTTCCTCCTTCTATAAATAAATATTATTACAAGGTTATCAGCGCTCACGCAAGGTGTCAAGAAACTAATAATAATACAACTATTCGGATTTTTCGGTTAAATAAGTTTACTAATTATTACTTCCAATTTCATAGAGATTATATTGTTAGTTATCGTTTTATTTTTGCTAGCTAATATTCTATAAAAGTAGATTTTATATATGTGCTGTCTATGTATATGCCGTCATATTTACAGTCTATTGTGTAGATTTTGAAGAATATTTTTTCTCACTTTGCTATATTTTTGCAATTTTACACACTATTAATATGTAAATTTTGATTCTTTTTATAAAAAAAGCAGTTAATATTATCTTTTATTTTTTAAAAATAAGAAAACCGTTAAAGAAATTCTTTTTCCACATGGACGTTTCCAGTTCGCTCAGAATACAAAACAAAATCCAACCATGCTTTCTTGTTTTAGGCTCAAATGCTCTGAGAGTTTATGGCTAAAACAAGTAAGCAGCCCCTCAAACGAACCTGCCAAAAAAATATTCACCAACATCAAAAATACGCAAAACTCACATACGACATATTTTAAAGTAAGTGCAAAAATAGGAGAAATGTCTCGTTTGGCACTTATTTTCGGATAAGTCGTATAGTCATTTTTCCATATTTAAGAAATCGTGATTAATAAAATACAGTAAAATATTAAACGTGTAGAAATGATAGGTGCCAATCTGATTAGTTGGTTGGGTTCTATAGACGCGTCGAGGAGTCAGCTACAAGCCTACGGGGCATCTAAGTGTGATACAAGGACAGGATGCAGTTTCATTTTGAATTTGTAGAGATACTCCTAGACAATGTCTTATTTTTTCTAGTAACTTATATACATACTGCGTTTGAAGTCGATTAGTAGTACTTTGATTTCCACCCGGTAAGATGATATTATTTTCTATACAAAAAAGGTTGTTACCGATTTCTCAGTAACAACCTTTTTATAGTGCCTAGCGACGTCCTACTCTCACAGGGGGAAACCCCCAACTACCATCGGCGCTGAAGAGCTTAACTTCCGTGTTCGGGATGGGAACGGGTGTGGCCTCTTCGCCATCGTCACTAGACTTCTTCGGCTTCCAATACACTGCGCATTGAAACCCTCATATATAGAGTGCTTGTTCACTCAAAACTGGATAAAAGACATTGATTTTACGTATTCATTATTTGGTTAAGTCCTCGATCGATTAGTATTCGTCAGCTGCACGTGTCGCCACGCTT
>NZ_QKZI01000019.1 GCF_003254155.1 Psychrobacillus insolitus
TCGATATAACCCTTCAATTTCTAGAAACATGAAACTGCCTGACCTTTACCGAAATTGTGTGACCACATTTCATTTGAGCCAGGAACGTTTCGCACCAACTACCGCGCCCATTACTACAATAAGATGAATTGATTTCGATATGACTAATCTTCTAAATCATATCCATAAATCGGGTTAATACATTCTAAGATGGTTACAATTGCATTATTGTATCCTGACATTTTTTCTACTTCCTTTTTATCATCGAATTCTTCATTTTCGAACTGTACTGCAAGTTTTTTTTTTATATTTAGATACTTATTTACAAATTCATTTTCCTTCATTTCTTTGACATCTGCCAATATTTCATTATAAGCCAGTATTTCACCATCATTATAATCTTTAAAGTCTATTTTATCGAATATAGTATTTGTTCTTGTGAAATGTATTTTTCTCTCAATAACATCTACTAAAGTAAATTGCGTCAGTTCTTTTCCCCGTTAGTTGAATAATGCAAATTTTATATCCTGAAATTTTCCTCAACCTTACAATAACATAATTTTTAATTAACTTGGTAAATTCCTCTATTCTATAAAAATATTCCTAAATGTTAAAAAGCACGACCCAATAAAACCTGGGTCGTGCTTTAAATTAAACTTTTCGATTGAACACGTCAGTACCCGACTTTGTTGTCATTTAACAACAACGTCTAAATCTAGAACTCTATTATTCTACAGTAACAGACTTCGCCAAGTTTCTTGGTTTATCGACGTCACATTCTCTATGCAATGCTGCATAGTAGCTGATTAGTTGCAATGGTACTACCGCTACAAGTGGTGAGAATAACTCATGTACTCTTGGAAGTACGAAGCGATCTCCTTCTTCATCAATACCTTCCATCGAAATAATACATGGGTTCGCACCACGAGCTACTACTTCTTTTACGTTGCCGCGAATATTCAGGCTAACAGCTTGTTGAGTTGCTATAGCAAATATTGGTGTACCTTCTTCAATTAATGCGATTGTACCGTGTTTTAATTCCCCACCAGCAAATCCTTCTGCCTGAATATAAGAAATCTCTTTTAATTTTAATGCGCCTTCTAAACTTACATAGAAGTCCACATTACGTCCGATGAAGAATGCATTTCTAGTTGTCGCTAAAAATTCTTTTGCGACTTTTTCCATTTCTACTTTCGAATCCACGACAGTTTGCACAGCATTTGCTGCGATACCAAGTTCTTTCACAACATCAAAATCCAAAGTTTTATTTTGAGATTGTGCGTAAACTGAAGCGGTTACCATTAATACTGCAACTTGTGCAACATAGGCTTTGGTTGAAGCAACAGCAATTTCCGGCCCTGCGTGTAGTAAAAGCGTATGATCTGCTTCACGTGAAAGTGTTGATCCTTTTACGTTTGTCATAGTAATCGTAGGATATCCTTTTTCCGTAATTTTCACCAGTACTTGTCTGCTGTCTGCAGTTTCTCCTGATTGTGTAATGAACATAAATAACGGTTTTTCAGAAAGTAATGGCATGTTGTAGCCAAATTCACTAGAAATATGCACTTCAACTGGAATACCAGCGACTTTTTCGAAATATTCTTTACCGATTAGACCTGCATGATAGCTAGTTCCTGCCGCGATAATATACAAACGATCAGCATCATGAAGTGCTTCTAAAATAGCTGGGTCAATTGAAAGCTGGCCTTGTTCATTTTGGTATGCTTTAACTATTTTACGGATTACAGCTGGCTGCTCATCCATTTCTTTTAACATATAGTGAGGATATGTTCCTTTTTCAATATCGCTCATGTCTAGTTCTGCTTTATAAGATGCACGTTCTACTATTGTTCCATCCAGTTTTTGAATTTCTACAGAATCCTTATGCACAAGTACGATTTCTTGGTCATGAAGCTCTACGTATTGTTCTGTTACTTGAAGCATTGCCATAGCATCAGAAGCTACTACGTTGAAGCCTTCTCCTAAACCTATAAGAAGTGGAGATTTGTTTTTAGCCACATAAATTGTATCTGCTGCTTCTTTATCGATAAGAGCAAGAGCGTATGATCCGTGAATTAGATGCAATGTTTTTCTTAGTGCATCTAACGTAGATAGACCGTCTTTAGAAAATCTTTCAATCAGTTGCACAATTACCTCTGTATCTGTATCGGAAGCCATATCAATTTCTGATAAATATGCTTTTTTCATTAAATGGTAGTTTTCAATTACGCCGTTATGCACAAGTGTAAAACGTTTCGTAGTACTTTGATGGGGATGGGCATTTAACTGATTAGGAACACCATGTGTTGCCCAACGAGTATGACCAATTCCAAGATTTGCATCTACGTCTTCGTCTACTACGTCACGTAAATCAGCAATACGTCCTTTTTCCTTGAAAATGATTACGCCATCTTTATTTAAAACCGCAATACCTGCTGAGTCATACCCACGATATTCTAATTTCTCTAAACCTTTTAATAGAATTTCTTTTGCATCTATTTCACCAATATATCCTACAATTCCACACATAATTTTTTCCTCCGTTACATTCAAGTCAAAACAAGTTTTATACATCTATTTACTTATTAAGCTAAGAATGCCTTCTTTTTCCCTTTGTCATCCGATCACTCGAATGGTTTCTGAAAAAGAATTACAACCGGGCAAATACGGTCGGGAGGTATCCGCCGAATGTTCGATAACCTCCACCTCGTCTGCTGAAGATACGTTTCGTCCAATTTCTTCAGCTCTGGCGCTATAATTGTTTTCCTTATTTTTACGCGCTTATCTTTCCTCCTATCTACGCGGTGACTTTAGTTCCAATGCAGAGATTGATCTTAAGTCAGCATTTTCATCATACAGAAAATGCTATTTTTAGTCAATAATAAGACAAAAACATTCAATAAATGTAAAAATGTACTAATAGTAAAATTAACACATAGAAAACCGCTATCAGATTAAAACTGATAGCGATTTTCTTTTACAATTTATTTAGCAAGTAATTTCACAATCTCTCTATTAAATGCTGGGAGGTCATCAGGTGTGCGACTTGTGACTAACTGATTTTGACATACAAATACTTCTTCATCATGAAATATTGCACCCGCATTTTCTAAATCTACTTGAATCGATTTGTAGCCTGTAGTATCCCTACCCTCTAATGTTTTTGCTGTTATGAGTAATTGTGGTCCATGACAAATTGCAAATACTGGTTTTTTAGCATCCATAAACGCTTTTGCAAACTGCACAAATCGATCATCAGCACGCAATATATCTGGAGAAAACCCTCCTGGAATAAATAAGGCATCAAAGTCTTCCGGTTTCACTTCATCAATACTATAATCTATCTTCACATTCGTTTTACCTTGTTTTCCAGTAACTTCTTTCCCTGCTTCTTTTTCAATTGTAAATACTTCATGACCTACATCTTTTAATGCCTTTGCTGGACTTGTAAATTCTACATCCTCAAACATATTTGTGATTAATGTTGCTACTTTAGCCATTTCCTCACTCCTTAATTGTTTGTTCCTTTATATTATTCCACAAAAAAAATTATATAAACATAAAGGAATTAGAAGGTTCTTTATCAAATGACATTGGTGAAGAATTTTAGTCGGCTATAATTGATTGATTTATCTGTCGCGGGACTGTCCAGAAAGTCAGTAAAACTGTTTTTTTGGAGTCTTTTTTTCTATAGCTAATCGTACAACTCAAAAACCACAAAAAGTCCGACACAAAGTCGGACTTCCCATTATTTATTCAGTTAAACCCATTTCTGTTTTAACTACATCAGCAATGCGGTTTACATAGCTTTCACATTCTTCTCGTGTTGTTGCCTCTACCATTACTCGAACAAGTGGTTCAGTCCCTGAAGGGCGAACAAGCACGCGGCCATTGCCTGACATTTCTGCTTCCACTTCCCCGATTACTTGAGCAACTTGTTCATTCTGTGTAACTGCATGTTTATCTGTCACACGAATATTTACTAATTTTTGAGGATATATAGTCATTTCAGCAGCAAGCTCTGAAAGTTTCTTCCCTGTTACTTTCATGATATTCACTAACTGTAAGCCAGTCAACAAACCATCTCCTGTTGTGTTGTAGTCTAGGAATATGATATGCCCTGACTGCTCCCCACCTAGGTTATAGCCGTTCTTTTTCATTTCTTCTACTACGTAACGATCACCAACAGCCGCTTTTACACTTGTCATATTATGTGCCTCTAATGCTTTATAGAAGCCCATATTACTCATAACTGTAGAAACAACTGCATTATTATTTAATCGGCCTTCTGTATTTAAATGTTTCGCGCAGATATACATAATTTGATCGCCATCTACAATATTTCCTTTTTCATCAACAGCGATTAAACGGTCTCCGTCTCCATCAAATGCTAATCCTAAATGTGCTCCTTTTTCTAGAACAAATTTAGCTAAGCCCTCTGGATGAGTGGATCCAACACCTTCATTAATATTTAATCCATTTGGTGAGGAACCCATTGTAGACAAATCTGCATCCAAATCAGCAAATACATGCATTGCAAGTGATGACGTAGCACCATGTGCGCAGTCTAAGGCTACATGTATACCAACGAATTCTTCATCCACCGTTTGTTTTAAGTATTGAATGTATTTTTGTCCGCCTTCAAAATAATCTGTTACAGATCCTACACCAGCTCCAGTTGGGCGCGGAAGATTATCTTCTTCGGCATCTAATAATTGTTCGATTTCTTCTTCTTGTTTGTCTGAAAGCTTAAATCCATCAGAACCAAAGAATTTAATACCATTATCGGCTACTGGATTATGTGAAGCAGAAATCATAACACCAGCATCTGCGCTTATTACTCTTGTTAGATAAGCAACTCCTGGTGTACTAATAACACCTAGACGCATTACTTCTACTCCAACCGAAAGAAGTCCTGCAACAAGTGCACCTTCAAGCATATGACCGGAAACTCGTGTATCGCGACCGATTAATACTTTCGCTTTATCTGCTGTTGCTGCTCCCTTAGTCAGTATAAAACCACCAATACGTCCTAATTTAAATGCAAGCTCGGGTGTTAGTTCTGAGTTTGCAACCCCTCTAACACCGTCTGTACCAAAATATTTTCCCATTTAATCTATCTCTCCTTAAAAAGTACCTGTTGTTCTTAATCTATTTCTATTCAGAAAGTGTCGTCTATTCCTCAGACAGTTCTTTCATAGTTGTTTCATCTTCTGTTGTTAAGTTTCCATTTACTTTAATCTTCTCTAATGATAACTTTGTTACACCTTCTGGAATCGCTAATTCTACATCAAATTCACCGGACTTTTCAAGCTTACTTACATCGACGTCTACAACTAACTTCTCTATTTTATCAACAATTGCACGTGGACCAAATAGTCTAATTTTTTCTACATCTGTGGATAAATTATTAATACTGACACCCTTTTTTGGAGTACCACTAGGTCGTAGGGAGAGTGATACTTCTCTACTATATTCTTCTACTTTTACTTGTACTTGTGCAGTTGCTGGTTCAATTAAAACATCTAATTTATTTAATTCCCGGTCAAGTACTCTTATATTTGCTTGTTGCTCGAAGGAATCGCTTATCCCTTCTTCGGTTACTATTGTTGCTTTTACATAACTTATACTTTCCACAATACTCTTAGCACCTGTTATAGTTACAACTTTCGGGTTTACATCATAAGATTTCACCACATAGTTTTTATCTATCATACTCTCGTTCATATCTGGCTCTACATCAATTTTTTTTGACATTTTTTCTTCTATGATCACATCAATATAAAAAGGATCAATCGTAACATTCAGTTTCTCAGGCAAGTTTTCATGAGAAATAGCAACTCTGTGTTCTCCAATTGGTAACTCTCTTAAATCGACAAATACTTTGTAGTCGTTCATAGCCTTAGTAGATAATATAAGTGATGAAGGTCCTTCAATATTTACTGTAACCGTTTCTGGAATACCTGTTACAACTAAGTTGTTTTCATCATAGTATGCCTCAACTGGTACATTGCGAAGAGCATCTATTGTTGTGCCTCCAGTGTTATTCAAATTTTCATTTTCTATTCCTGATTTTACAGTGAAGAACAGTAACATCGCTAGTGCAAAAGCGACCATTCGTAAAAACCATGGATTATCTATCATTTTATCCATTCTGTTTCCCCCTCCACAACCACTTAGAAGAAGTTACTTGTTCTGAAGTAGGTAAGAACCACAAACGTTTCAAGTGAGCTTCAAATTCTTCCATAGATAAATCTCGATGAAGATCACCATTTGAAGTTAAGCTTACTGCCCCGGTCTCTTCCGAAACAACAATTGTTATTGCGTCCGTCACTTCACTTAAACCAATTGCTGCACGATGACGTGTTCCTAGCTCTTTAGAGATAAATGGACTTTCTGATAGTGGTAAATAACAGCCAGCAGATGCAATTTTATCCTTTTGTAAAATCACTGCTCCGTCATGTAGTGGTGTATTCGGAATAAAGATGTTAATCATAAGTTCCGATGTGATATTAGCGTGTAAGGGAATACCAGTTTCTATATACTCTGTCAACCCAGTTTCCCGTTCGATTGATATTAATGCACCAATTCGACGTTTCGCCATATAACTAACGGATTTGGACATTGCTTGTAATAAACGTTCTTGCTCCTCTTCCAACTGCATGGTACTTCTTGAAAAAAGTTTTCCTCTACCTATCTGTTCAAGTGCTCTACGAATTTCAGGTTGGAATATAATAATAATAGCTAATAAACCAAAATTAATTACTTGATCAAGCAACCAACCTAAAGTGTTCATACCAAAAAAATCGGTAATAACCTTAGCAATAATAATTACAAATATCCCTTTTAATAATTGAACCGCTTTCGTTCCTTTTATAAGGGTGATTAATTTATATATAACAAACCAGACAAATAATACGTCTAAAATGTTAATAACCACGTTTACTGGCATTAATGCAGTAAACTGTTCCATAAACGACACGTGGCATCCCCCACTTTTCATTACAAATTCATATATATTTAGTATAACATAGTTGAGTAATTCTCTGTTTTTTTAAACAATAATATCTAACCCATATTTAGGATAAAACACCTTAGTTATTCTGACTCTTCATCTCTTTCAAATAATGTAAGAACTTCTTTAGCCCCATTTTTCATCTTAAACCAAAGCCAATCAAACGCTTGGTTAATCTCCTCTGTTTTCCCTGTGATAACAGCGGTAGAAGCCATATATTTAGAACCATTAATAATGGTTAAATCCCCGTCAAGCTCTCCGTCGATTTGCACATTTCCATTTTTTACAACAAGATCTCCCTTAACAACTTGTCCTTTAGGTATGATAACCGTTTCTCCCTCTATGATAACGTTCTCCTGCTTAGTGAAAGAGAACTGTTGTTCATCATTAAAGTTGGTAAAAATAGTACTACTCATGAATAAAATAAATAGAGCAGCTGCAGATAGCATAGGATGTTGACGGAACCATCTACTAAAACCAGCATGTGACTTTTCTTTTGGTAGTCTAGCCATTACCGATTCAGTAAAATAACCGGGAGCTTCAACATGAGCCGCTCCTTTCACAAAAGCAACTACATCACTAAGCTCATGCATATGTGCTTGGCAATCAAAACATGATTGCAAATGAGATTTGAGTTCCAGCTCATGTTCACGACTAATTTCACCATCTAAATAATCATGCATCAAGTGAACAATTCGTTCCGGACATGCATTCATCGTGATTCCCTCCTACAAGTAATGGGGCTGTTTGCTTAGCTGCTTACGAAGCGCTTCACGCCCTCTATGGATTCTAGTTTTTACTGTTCCAAGCGGTAATTCTAATATCTCGCTTATTTCCTGCAAAGATAATTCTTCCATATATTTCAAAACAATTGCTGTTCGATACTTATCAGGTAACCTACTAATTTCATATTGTATTCTATCTTGAAGTTCTAACTTCATCAACTCTTCTTCTGGAAGATCATCAGAAGCAGCAATTTGCGAATACATATTGAGTCCTTCTGTTCCTTTTACTTCTGCATCTAAAAAATAATCCGGTTTTTTCTTCCGAATTCGATCGATGCATAAATTTGTAGCTATTCTATATAACCAAGTGGAGAATTTTCTTTTTTGATCAAACGTATGTATGTTTATGAATGCCCTTACAAAGGCTTCTTGCGCAATATCTTCCGCTTCATGCCTATTTCCTAACATTCGATAACATACTTGAAACAGCCTATGTTGATACAGGTCGACAATTTCCGCGAATGCGTCTTTGTCACCCTTAAGAACCTGCTTTACTCGTTTATTTACTAACGCATCCATCGTTAATTTCCCCCCGCTCCATGCGGCTGTCTTACCTATACGTAAAAAAGTATCGACAGGTTTCAGATTTTTTATATTACTTTAAGTCTATCAAATATGTATCCTATTGTGTTATTTAATCCAAAAAAAAAAGCAGACGATTGTCTGCTTTTAAATGAGGCTTTCACCAAACAAGGAACCCATTAATCCAACAGCAACGTCTGCCGTCTTATTCTTTTCATCTAGTATTGGATTTACTTCTACAAATTCAGCGGAAGTGATTAAGCCGGAAGAGTATAACATTTCCATTGCTAAATGGCTTTCACGATAATTTATCCCACCAGGTACTGGCGTTCCAACTCCTGGCGTGTAAAGTGGATCTAATCCATCCAAATCTAATGACAAATGCACACCATCAACTTTACGCTCTCTTAGATATGAAATTGCTTGATTCATTACTTCTGTCATGCCAAGTTTATCAATTTCATGCATCGAAAATACTTTAATACCTTTTTCTTTGATCAGTTCACGTTCTCCTGGATCTACAGAACGTGCACCAATAATGATGACATTTTCTGGCTTGATTTTTGGAGAGAAAGAACGAATATTAACTAAATCGTCATGCCCTAAACCTAAACTTACAGCAAGTGGCATTCCGTGTATATTCCCAGTTGGAGAAGTTTCTTCTGTATTTAAATCAGCATGCGCATCATACCAAATCACACCAAGGTTTTCATATCTATCCGCTAGTCCCGCAAGCGTACCTATTGCAATACTGTGATCCCCTCCTAAAACAAGAGGAAATTGGCCTTGCGTTAAAACTTCATGCACTTTTTCAGCCAAAGCTAAATTAGCCTCAATTACGTCCTGCAAATTTCGAAGATGTGTGTTTGGTGTTTGCTCTTTTCTAGCATGGCTGATTGCAATGTCACCCTCATCTTTTACATTATGACCCAAAGCCTCTAAACGTTCTACTACCCCTGCATAACGAATAGCACTTGGTCCCATATCAACACCGCGTCTATTTTGACCAAGATCCATTGGTACCCCAATAATAGAGAAATTTAATTTCTTCAAAGTCTATACCCCCTTTTAGTTCATACATATAGTGTAAGTCTAAAGGAGAGTTGGCTCAACCAAGCAACATCATGAATATTTATTCAGTAATTGAATTAGATTATCTTTTACTTCCGGCCATTCACTTTCAATAATAGAATATACAACTGCATTTCTCACGGTACCATTTGATCGAATACGCTCGTTTCGAAGAACACCTTCTTTTACCCCGCCTATTCTTTCAATTGCTCGCTGTGAGGTGACATTTAACTCATCCGTCTGAAATTGTACACGAATCATTCCTAGTTCCTCAAAACAGTGCTTTAACAACAAATATTTACACGTTGTATTTACATGAGTTCGTTGATACTTGTCCCCATAAAAAGTTGAACCAATTTCACATATATGATTTACTTGATCAATTTGATAAATACGCGTTGTACCCATGATTTCTTTTGTTTCTGTGTGTTCGACCACGTATGAGAGAGCAGTCTTAGCAACTTCCATTTGTTGAATGCCTATTTGTAGCCACTGTTCTAGGTGCTCATAACTTTCGACTTTATTCAACATAAACTGAAAAATTTTTGGATTGTAAAGCTCCCACAAGTATTCGATATCCGATTGTTCCAATGAACGTAATGTTACATCCCCATATACAATTATTTCATCCAATTTCGACACCTCACTTTTTTATTTCATCATAATCGAAAGATTGGTGTACTGAAAAGAATTATTTTTGGACAAAGAAAAAAACCTCTCCATTTAGAAAGGTTTACGGTGATTTCAAAAATTATGGAGCCTAGCGGGATCGAACCGCTGACCTCCTGCGTGCAAGGCAGGCGCTCTCCCAGCTGAGCTAAGGCCCCGAAAGAAATTTAATTTAAATGGCTGGGGTACCTGGATTCGAACCAGGGCATGATAGAATCAAAATCTATTGCCTTACCGCTTGGCTATACCCCAATAAAATAAATGGTGGAGGGGGGCGGATTCGAACCGCCGAACCCGAAGGAACGGATTTACAGTCCGTCGTGTTTAGCCACTTCACTACCCCTCCAAAGGATATGTATAAAATTAAATGGTGGAGGATGACGGGCTCGAACCGCCGACCCTCTGCTTGTAAGGCAGATGCTCTCCCAGCTGAGCTAATCCTCCAGGCTATAATCCAATCTTTTAGAAAACCAGACAAGAACAATCATATCATACTCATTAATTTTAGACAAGTAGTTTTTTAATTTTTTTCATAGTTGGTCATAAATTATTTACTTGAGATTTCCAAAGTATAAGAAAAACAACCTTCGTATGCATCAAGAACCACTTCACATTATCAATTTGAATTAAGCTTCCAACCGGATTTGAACCGGTGACCTCTTCCTTACCATGGAAGCACTCTACCTACTGAGCTATGGAAGCAAAGACAAAAAAATGGCTCCTAAGGTAGGACTCGAACCTACGACCAATCGATTAACAGTCGATTGCTCTACCACTGAGCTACTTCGGAATGTTTATCTAATTAAAGTACAAATCTAATTATAACAAGGGTTTTCTAAAATTCAAGCTTATTTCCATTTTTATATAACTATATTGTCACTTTTGAAGATGGTTTTGTCTCACTTGTCCGTATTCATACAATTTTACATATTATTATTCTATATTTCTTTTTACATAAATGATTAGTGAGTAAAACTCCCGGGCGCGTCCTCTAAGAAGCGAACCAAAAAACTTTGGCTGACACGGCTATGAATCATCAAAGATAAATTAGACATAATCATTGCTACACGTGAAATATTTCTATTTAATTTATTAGTCATGATTTATAAAATATAGCAAAATGACTATACGACTTATCCAAAAATAAGTGCCAAAAGTGACTTTTCTCCTGATTTTGCACTTATTTTAAAATATGTCGTATGTCAGTTTTGCGCATTTATGAGATTGGAGACTTTTTTTGTGGAGGTTCGTTTAAGCAGCGCTTTCTTATCAATGAAACTCTTATACTTTCGGTTGTACAATATAATGACATTGGTAAAATAAGATCCTGATCCACGCTGATTTTCGTTCCGAGCGGACGCTTTCTGTGGGGTCTCACCTGTCACGCTAATCCCACTGGAGTCGCCGCTCGGAACGAAAATCAGATAAGTGAATATAGGAAACATAAGTTCGAACAGATATAGAAAACAAGTAACATTCCCTGTAGAATAAAAGTCGACCAAAACCATTATCCAAGAGAAAACTCACTTATTAAACTCTAATAGTATTAAATCTATACTTGATATTCAAGAACTAAACATTACTTTTGAAGAAAACTTCATAAAAAAGACTGCCGCAAAAAATCAGTTTTACTGACTTTCTGGACAATCCCATGACAAATAAATAAATCAGTTATAGCCGACTAAAGTTCTTCACCAACGTCATTTGGCAAAGAGCCATACTTTCTTATCTTACAAAAAAAGGCCGTTACCGATTTCTCGGTAACGACCTTTTTTTATAGTGCCTAGCGACGTCCTACTCTCACAGGGGGAAACCCCCAACTACCATCGGCGCTGAAGAGCTTAACTTCCGTGTTCGGGATGGGAACGGGTGTGGCCTCTTCGCCATCGTCACTAGACAATGAGTGCTTGTTCACTCAAAACTGGATAAAAGACATTGATTTTACGTATTCATTATTTGGTTAAGTCCTCGATCGATTAGTATTCGTCAGCTGCACGTGTCGCCACGCTT
>NZ_QKZI01000020.1 GCF_003254155.1 Psychrobacillus insolitus
AAGAAGCAAGCTTCTTCATCATTCGCTCGACTTGCATGTATTAGGCATGCCGCCAGCGTTCGTCCTGAGCCAGGATCAAACTCTCCATAATAGTTGAGTATAAAACTCAACAAATTAGAACTAGTTTAAAAGCTCATTTTGTTTTGCTGGCATCATCATTAAATGATGTCAAAAATGTTTTGCTATCGAGCTAACCGAAGTTAGTCAATAAGCTGTATTTCTTAACGTTTTGCATGTTCAGTTTTCAATGTTCATTTTGTTACGTCGTTTTGACGACTTTAATATCATAACAAATTACAATACCGTTGTCAACAACTTTTTAATTTCGTTTTTAAGAAATTTAATAGTTAAAACGACAGGAGCTAATCATAACACCCTCTAAATACTTTAGCAAGTTTTTTCTTTTAATTCCTAATAGCAGAAACTCATAATAAACCGCTGTGATCACATGGAAATCATTCAAATCCCCTGATGCTACACGTATGATTAGTACCTCCCGTAAAGGCGACCAATAGAAATGGCTTACTTTCGATAAATGGGTAAAACAAAATGCACGAGGTGACGAGGAGCAATCAGAGATTTTAGCCTCCCTAGTTCTTTCATGCACAACGCTCGTAACGGATGCATAAAGTGGTCTGAACTTTTTATCGGATGAAAAGGATTATGCACTTGGAAAATCGCTGACAATCTTGAGAAGAAAAGTCAAAGCAAAACCGTTTAATGCCAGCTTTTCAAAACAATTGGCACTCTATATAGGACCGGCATTTACCAATAAAAAAGCTTTATTAGCAAAGTTGGATGCTACTTCTCTTAACTTTGGACGCGCTAAAGAAGTTCTACTTTCCCAATTACGTGATCCTGTATTTGACCGTTTATTCATCGAAGGTAAGGACACTTATGATTGATTATATGAAATTTAACGTGATGTGGATGGATGATGGCAGATGATGAAATTTGGTTACGCTTTAAGGAAGAAACACTCACGCACCGAGATGTTTATTTACGTAAAGACCTTTATTACCCATAAGATGATGCTTTTTCAACTACTTCTCCCAGCTAAAAAGGATGTTCAGATAAATTGGGAAGTAATATGGTACTTACCTATTTTGATTCATCTGATTGTACTATTATTTTACTAAAAATCACTGTTTGCTATTCATTGCATAAGATACTATTAGACCGGGAAATTTTTACTGTATACAAATTTCATTAGTTTTCTTTCAGTGACACGCACTACCTATCACCAAACAATTACTCTTAGTGATAGGTAGTACGTGTCACTTTAGCATTAAACACTTCAATTGAAATCAATCTCGTTACCCCGGAATTGTTGGTTTCCTCCCAACTTTTTCCACCAACATGTGTTAAAAAGACATGTGAAGCCTCTTGTGACATTGTACGATCACCGGAAATAATGATATATCCAAAATTTTCATTTAGAAAGTCTACTTTTCTAAAACGCATGACTGGGAAGGGTTCCGTAACTAATGATTCCTCCCACGTTTTGCCTTGATCATTTGAATAGATTAATACAATATAAGAATGCAGCTCAATTTCCTTCAAGAATATAGCTATTTTCAATTAGTACTTGGGTATCTCCATTACTTATTGATGTTCCTCTGCTATTTGTTTTAAATAGCCGTCTGGTAGCTGCGCAGTTACTTCAAGATGTCTCATGTATTGCTTTCCCTCGATTGTCTCAATCTCTAGTAGAAGTGAGTCTCGCGTGCCCATCTTATACGGATTACTGAAGAAAAGATCAATCGTATCTCCTTGCTCCATTTTAAACAGAATCTTTGGCTCAATTCCATTTTGTGAATACGAAAGAAACGCTACCGAATCGTAATGCCCAATTGAACTAATAGACATCGCATCGGGTGCAGTAAATGTATAACGAAGCCTGTCTTCCTCTACTACACCCTCTGCGGTTTCATCTGCTCGTAGCACAATAAGAATTGTTTCAACTGGAGCGTAGTTTTCATACGAAATATCCACAGGTAATGCACCACCTGTATACTTATCGAAATACGTAAGTTCCTCTTCTGTCAATTTGATCACATCTTCACGCAGTTCATAACCATTTTGCGTTACAAGCACACCCGTTGTTTCTGTCTCACCGTCCCAGTTGCCGTCTGTACGGATTGGGTAAAATTCTTTTTCGTCTACTGCTACCTCCATTAAATACGTTTTATCGTTTTTCGTTGTAATATAAGATATGGTAATCGTCTTAGCTAACTCATCAATCTGCGCAGACACCACAATTGGTCCGTCTAAACTTGCTTTTGGCCAAAGGAAATATAAAACTACCACAAGTAGGACAATTGAGATTCCTATCCATTTTTTCATGTAACTAGCTCCTTTTAACATCCATCCAATCTTTGTCTTATCCTGCAGGTTCTCTAAAAAATCAAATAGCAAAAATGATATAGATTGAATATTCTTACATATATTGTATCGCAAATGATTAGAGTTGATACAAAAAAATTTCTATTTCAAAGTGCAGAATCAGTGATAAGCTTACTTCAACAATTTGATTTATTCGGCCACTCTTTCATAGGTTAATTTTTACACAAATAAAAAAGCATCTACGAGTAAATAGACAAAACCAAGCGTTTAAAGCCCACACAAATGTTGGTTTGTGTGGGCTCGATAAGCGGATAGTAATTGGTATGCCTCTAATTTTTTCCCGTAATTCATACATCCTTCGAAGATCAATTAATTTATTGATAGTATGAGGTAATCCTTTTTTATTCTCAACGGCTACCTGAATCTTTTATTTAACTCCAACTGGCTTAATGTCACCACCGAATGGACTAAGGAATACACGCTCATTTGAAGTATCTTTTTGTTCAATTGGTAATTTAGGGAAAAGCAACTCCGCTACTGTATACGCTTCTTCTAAATGAGGATACCCCGATAAGATGAAGGTTTCGATCCCTAAATCTGCATATTCTTTCATACGTGCTGCAACGGTGTCTGGATCGCCTACAAGTGCTGTACCGGCACCTGTTCGAACTAAACCAACCCCTGCCCAAAGGTTCGGACTTACTTCTAATCGCGCTCGATCACCTTCGTGAAGGCTCGACATTAAGCGTTGGCCTTCTGAGTCCATACGTTTAAATACTTTTTGCGCCTGTGCGATTGTTTCATCATCCACATATTCGATTAGCTGGTTAGCTGCTTCCCAAGCCTCTTCTTCAGTTGGACGGACGATGACGTGTAGACGAATACCAAACTTTAATGTACGACCTTTTGCAGCCGCTAGCTCACGCATTTTTTTGATTTTCTTCTCCACCTGCGCTGGTGGTTCCCCCCATGTTAGGTAGACATCAACATGCTCTGCAGCTACGTCCAATGCAATTGGTGAAGATCCTCCAAAATAAAGGGGTGGATACGGCTTTTGTACAGTTGGGTACGGTAATTCGCCCCCTTCAATACGTAAATAATCTCCTTCTACGGTTACTTCTTGTTCCGTAAATAATTGGCGCCAAATTGTTAAAAACTCGTCTGTTAATTCGTATCGTTCATCATGGTCTAAAAAGACCCCTTCGCCCGCCATTTCAACTGGATCTCCTCCAGCTACGACGTTAATAAGTAAACGACCGTTTGAAAAGCGGTCAAGCGTTGCAGACATACGTGCCGCAAAGCTTGGTGACATTAGACCTGGACGTACAGCTACTAAGTACTTTAACTTTTCCGTTAACGGAATTAGTGTCGATGCAACAATAAAGCCTTCTTCACACGTTTTCCCAGTTGGGAGTAACACCCCCGTATAACCTAAATCATCTACTGCTTGCGCGATCTGTTTGCAGTAATTGTACGTTGCAGGACGTGAACCTTCACTATTATTAAACTGGCGAAAATCACCGTTTGTTGGGATGAACCAAAAAATTTCCACTATTATTTCCTCCTCATGAATATGCTGAAATTTCAGGATATATATTATTCAATGTATACTGACCGATATCACGAATTTTATAATCAATTGGGTCATGTAATGTATGTGTGCGTACATTGCGCCAGTAACGGTCGAAATTGTATTGTGCTGAAGTTGAACGAGCACCCATCACTTGAAAAATGCGGCTTGTCACATCTAATGCAGTCTGCACGACCTGTACTTTTGTTGTCGCAACAGCGATGCTACATTCACCACGTTGTTCAAATGTAACTTCGTGTTTTAATGCCCAAGTCTTGTCTAGCACTTCGTTTGAAACTTTCGTTAGTGCATCCGCTGCTTTTAATTTCACGAACAACTCACCGTAGTTATATACGTGATACGGATCTTCAGCCGCAGTGTCAACGTTTGAAGTGACCCACGGGCGCGTTTGCGTTTTCGTATACTCTTTTGCTACATCGAAAGCTCCTTCAGCTGTGCCAAGCAGCACGTGAATTAAAATCGACTGCGCAATATGCGTACGTACCGTTGCGAATACATTGTCGTCGTTTATTTGAAAGGCTTCTAATACTTCTGAATGTTTCACTTCTACGTTATGAAATTCAACCGAGCCGCTATCAGTTTGGCGCTGACCGAAGCTGTCCCAATCGTTGCCGATAATTACCCCTTCACGAATCGAAGGGATAACTGCGATTACAACACCAGAGCCATCCTCTTTTTGCGCAGAAATAAGTAAACGGTCCGAATCCGTTGCTCCTGAGCAGAAGCTTTTCTTACCCTGCACAAGCCAGCCATTTGCTGTTTTTTTGGCTTTTACATGTATATCAAGTGGGTTGAATGCATTTCCCCAGAAATTATCATTTTCTGCTGTTTCTTTAGTAAAATGCGACACCTGTTCTGCCGTGCCGTATAATTCAACCGATGCGAGGCATAAAAAGTGATAACCGAATAAATGAGCGACGGAGCTATCTACTTTGGCAATTTCACGTGTAATATGTAGAATCGTTGACCAATCTGCCTTCTCCCCACCATACGCCTTTGGTGATGCAAGACGAAGCAACCCACTTTTTCTAATAAGATCACGCTCTTTTTTGGCCGTACCACCTAGTTTATCGCGTTCACTCGCTGTTTTTGAAATTTCCGCTATAAGTGAGGCGACCACATCTTGTAAAGCACTTTTAGTTTCAGCTATCATCGAACGATACCTGTAGATAGTGTAAGAGCTTTCTCTTTTTCACGGACAAGTGGAATCACTGTTTCACCGAACGCTTTTAAGTCTTCTTCGTAATGTAAAAAGGCCGTTAACACAATGTCTACACCAATTTTTTTCAGTTCAATAATTCGATTTGCCACTTGTTCTGCCGTCCCAATCAGACCGGTTTTAAATCCTTCGTTATATTGTAGTAAATCTTCATCTGAAGCATCTGACCACATACCTTTGCCCTCAGGAGACGCGACTCCAGCTGTTTTGACAGAATCTTTGAAGCCTTTTACTGCATCATTGTCTGCGTTATTTATAATATCGCGTAGAACTTGCTTTGCATCTTCTTCAGTATCACGGACAATGACGAAGCCATTCACACCGAATTGGATAGGTTTATCATGATTGGCTTTACGCAGTGCACGAACTTCTTCGATTTGCGCTTGAATATTTTCAAATGTGTTGCCGTTCATAAAGTACACATCCGATACATTACCTGCCATTTCTTTTGCGGCACGAGAGTTTCCACCTTGGAATACTTTTGGTTGTACAACTGGTTTGGGCTTTAGCTGTGCATCATTTAGCGAATAAAAATCACCTTTAAAATTCGCATACTCTTTTGTCCAAAGTTCCTTTAATACGCGAATAAATTCTTCAGAGCGACGGTATCTTTCATCATGATCAAGCCACGGTTCTCCGTAACCGGTAAATTCGCCTTTAAACCAACCGCTGACGATATTGACAGAAACTCTGCCCTGACTAATATGATCGATTGTTGAAATCATTTTCGCCATGACACCAGGATGCCAAAGACCCGGTAGTACAGCAGTAATGATATTGAGTCTTTCTGTTTTAGCAGCCAGTGCAGATGCTAGTGTAGCTGCCTCTAACTGCAACTCAGCGCCATAGCTCGCAAAAAAACGTGTTTGCAATAGGACATAATCAAAGCCGTTGTTTTCGGCAATTTCTGCATAACGTACATTGTCGTCAAATGTCCAGCCTGTCTTTTGTTGCAGTTTTGAGATAACTAAACCCCCACTAACGTTCGGTGCCCAATAGGCAAATTGTAAATTCATGAATATCCTCCTTTTATTTAAAAACCCATATGATTTCGTATTGCTTAGTGCCTCCGGGTACCCAGTCAGCCAGGGAACTTATTATCCAATAAACCCCACATTCAACTTATGATTAAAGACTGTCAGTAACAAATAATTCGCTTGCAGTATTCTTTTCATGTGATGCTAAAAAAAATTCTAATTTTTTAGTTAAACCGCCGGGTCCAAATTTCACTTTCGCTTCCCCTGAACAATTAACGAATATAAACTGCAACATAACCCTTCTTCTAAATATAATGTCGGTTAACCCCTTGCTGTAAAACCAACTGTCAATCGTATTATAAATCCCTTTATTCAAAGAAAATTGTTGTTCGCAAAACTGAATAAACTGTAAATCTGGTAAGTGGAACATTTCCTCAAAATTTCCCATAATTTTCTTTAGCCTCACATTTTATTTAAGTAAATGAAATTGTTTGCGGGTATAAAAAGCATCCATTTGTAATTGATTGATTAACTCTTGCAATTGGTTAAACTTTTTTTCTCCTCGAATATAAAACATCATTTCTACTATTAAATTTTCATCATAAATGCATTCATCAAAATCTAACATATGCACTTCAAACGTTTGATGATCTCCATCATCAAACGTAGGCCGATTCCCCACATTCATAATCCCCAAATATTTTTGTGATTGATGATATACATAAACACCGTAAACACCATTCTCTAAAGTGAAATTTTCTACTAGATTCAAATTTGCAGTAGGAAAACCAATCGTCCGTCCCAGTTGTTTCCCTTTTTCTACTTGGCCCACAATAAAGCGTTCATTATACTGACGTAAAGCGTGCATATTTAACCTCCTACTTCAAAATGTTTTTCCGGAAAAGAAAGAGGCCTTCTAAGTATGTAATACATACTTTGAAAGCCTCTAGTTGTCTAGTCGGTTTTAAACTTATAATTGTGAATATTATAATACCAACTATCCCTAGTAGTCAAGTAGTATTTGAAAAAGGATATTTATGGCACTGTTTCGCGAACGTCAAATACAAATAATCCCCATCTGTAAATCAGATGAAAATTTGTCAGGATTGAAGTAATACTACTGGCCAACTGATGTTTCACCTGTTCGCAGCGTTCTCTGAATTTAAGCGTAATTTAATCGAAGGACGATCTAAGAGCAACTGGTGGACTTGAAAGGTTTGGAATCTTTTACAGAGAAAGATAATCAACCTCCAGAAGAGCAAGAGTTAAATGGCTTACGTAAGAGAAATAAGCAACTGGGAATGGAAGCAGATATTTTTAAGCAAGCTGCAAGGGTCTCGGGACGAAGATAAATGTAATCGAGCAAAATCAGTACAGATATTCGGTATCAGCAATCTTTTCTACACCGAGTAATCGCAGGTGTCACATATGTAAAGTCCTTCAAATAGCTCGTAGAACTTTTTACCATGACACCGGAATAGCGGCTCAAAAAGAACAAGAAAAGCTCGCGGTAGAACAAGGATTAAAAGAAAAAATACAGGTGATTTTCCATGATAATTGCGAAGTATATGGAACGAGAAGAATAAAAGATGCCCTGCAAAAAGCTGACCAAACCGTTTCTAGACGCTGGATCGGTCGATTAATGGCAGAGCTTGGGATTACGTCGAAATATACGCAAGCTTCTTATAAACCAATATCCATCCCACCAAATGAAGAGTCTGTACGTAATGTGTTAAATAGAGAATTTCAAGTAGACAAAGAAATGTCCTTACTAGTAAGTGATTTAACGTATGTGAAAGTTGATAACCACTGGAATTCCATATGCTTTTTAATCGATTTGTATAATCGAGAATCCGTTGGGTATAGCGTCGGAGAGAAAAAAGACACAACTCTAGTTAAACATCCCTTAGCATGGGTAAAATATCCACTTAGACAAGTGAAAGTCTTTCATACGGACCGTGGATCTAAGTTCAAGAACGTTGGAATTGACGAGCTATTAAACGAATACAAGATTAAGCGATCCCTTAGACGAAAGGGCACCCCTTATGATAATGCAGTGGCAGAAGCGACATTTAAGATATTAAAAATAGAACTAATCAACGAATCGCACTACCCTATCCTTGAGCAGCTGTCTCTTGACCTTTTTGATTACGTCAATTGGTACAATAACATTCATTACCTATAGTACGCTAGGCTATCTAAGTACGATCGAGTACAAAATTTCTTTTCTTAAAAAAGTTGGTTGATTTAGTGCTGACATACCAAATACTTGTTCTTTTTTATACTTAAAACCCCTTAATCGCTCGGCTTAGACATTACCTACCAAAATTATTTAAGTATAATCCTTTAGTATCAAGGGATAGCAAATAGAGTTATTTAATCGAGAAAACCCATGTTGGTTAAGGTGAAGTGAAGTTTTCTTCACCCTACATTTGACATAGAAACTGTTTTCTAAACAACAAAAAAAGGTAGTTACCGATTTCTCGGTAACTACCTTTTTTTATAGTGCCTAGCGACGTCCTACTCTCACAGGGGGAAACCCCCAACTACCATCGGCGCTGAAGAGCTTAACTTCCGTGTTCGGGATGGGAACGGGTGTGGCCTCTTCGCCATCGTCACTAGACAATGAGTGCTTGTTCACTCAAAACTGGATAAAAGACATTAATTTTACGTATTCATTATTTGGTTAAGTCCTCGATCGATTAGTATTCGTCAGCTGCACGTGTCGCCACGCTT
>NZ_QKZI01000021.1 GCF_003254155.1 Psychrobacillus insolitus
TCTGGTACGGTTGTTGAACACAAGTTAAACAACACTATTCAACTATATATGTCCCGTTAGTGAAACAGCGTCTCTACTTATTGTAGAAACGCACCCGTTAGCTGAATAAGATACCTATTCTTTCTCCGTTAGAAAGGACTCCTAATGAAAAAATGACTATAATAATTACTAAGAAATAAGACTTTTTTAATTGAGTTTTCTTCCATAAAAATATGTTTGTAAATATAATTGTTGAAAAGTAAATCAGACTTGCAACCATTGTTGCAATAAAAAAAGGAATTAATAACCCTTTTTCTAATGTAGGGTCTACATTCCAACCAAGGGCTTCTACAATATACAAATAAAGTACCACAAACAAAACAAATATATATTGAAATAAATATCCAAAAAGGAAATTGAACACAGCAGTTAGTGAAAATCCTAAAAATTTAATTCTAATCACCTTCTTTGGCTTAATCTTAAATTAACTGCGGCGTTAGTGAAAAAGCGTTTCCAGTAGTTCAATCTCTAGTTAAAGAATTTTTTATATAAATATATAATTATTCCACATATACAAGCTATCCCTACTAATGAAAAGACAAAGAAAAAGGGGGAAATAACCATACCGAATGCTACTTCATTTTGAAGATAGTCTACATTCTCCCATTCACCTGATATATCTGGCTTATAAAATTTTGTTTTTATATAACCAATTCCAATCGTGCAAACTAAATAAACTAAATGAATTATTACAGAAGCTATAAATGCTTTCATCACTAATTTCATTTATACACCTCCCTATAATTGAACATAATAATTCTAATTTGCTACTTCAACTAAACTGCTTACTTTAGTTCAATAAGAAAAAAGCTTTACTCCTTCTTGAAGTAAAGTACCTCGTTAGTTGAAGAAGAACAGAGACGCTTATTAAACAATCGCGCCCGTTAACTTAATAAAAGTAAAATACCTCCAGAAAGTAAAAATCCAGATAAGAGTAAAAAAAGGACCGCTAATGCTTTTCGATTTTCTTGAAATTCGCTTATTGCCCAAACAACAAGCACAGCCCCTGAGAGCAATCCTATATAAGGCAATACTCCATATTCACCAGTTATTAAACCATAAGCTGCTAAAGAAACCAATAAAATTGCCAAAATAACTCTTATTACTTTCATCAAATTATAACTCCCTTTTTTTATAAAACTTAAATATTGTTCAACAATCTGGCCCGATTGTTGAACTAAGCTAAAACATGTTTCTTCAACTAACCTGCCATTTACTTCAATAAGTTCTAAAAAAAAGCGTCAATCCTCCTTGGATTAACGCTACCCGTTAGTGTTCTAGAATATCAGTGCTTATCTTTGCATCTCGACTAGATGTGAACCTTGTTCATACAGTTCTTCTAATGAGACCCCTCTTCTTTTAGCAGTACGTTCAATTAGTTTAATTTCTGATTGCATAGCATTGGATAGAATACCATTGTCCATTTTTTTATTTATGAGGTAAAAAAACCTGCAACTATTTCTATTTCTATTTTATCGTAAAGAGGATCCATAATTTATCGCACCCTTTTCACTCTAATTATACGGATTATTCAATTTATTGACTACTGACTTTTTAAAAATTTACAATAAAGAAATATAACCTTACAAATTATAAAAATATTTAAAGACCATTCATCTCTATTTAGTACTCTTCTTGCACGTCACTTAATTTATAAATGCCTCTGGGATACTTAATTTCGCAAACGTTAAGTACTACTTCTTTGTATACTGTATATAAGCATACGTTAGTTTAAGAACAACACTAAAAGAATTGCCCCAGTAACCCTATAAAAAAGATTGATAATATAAAAATTGGTATTGAAATTAATATCTTATTTCGCATCCTAATATTCTCGAATTGTCTATATACTTTAATTACTACCCGATAACCGATGATTATGATAAGTAAGTTTATACATATTGCTATTAAATCAACAGAAGTAAATGGCTTACCTATGAAGTTATCAATGGGAATGTTGATAACAAAAAGTGCTGAAAATAAAATGAATTGATAAGTACAAAATTTTACATAATTCAAAGGTGATTACCCCTATTCGATGACTATTATCCTTTAAGGATACTTTTATATTTAGTGTATTTCATCAGGAAATTTTTCCATATCCCCTTATTGAACTAAACTGCGTACATTAGTTTAAGTGTAACATTTCACAATGGAACGCCGAAATATAATTAAGGACGTTAGAGTTGGAGCTATTCACAATTTTTCATGTAGCTCTCAGTGACCATTATTATTTTTTTTGTTAAAATGATTAGCTATTTGTTTAGTTAAAAAGAATATCGCTAATCCCGTATAAAATATAACAAAAGAATTACTTATTAACGGTTTATCTTGTGCCATTTCAAAGAGCCCATTTATAAGAAGGGTAACTCCCCAAAATATAAATGTACTCTGAAATGCTACATTAACACTTTTTATATTAATTTTAGAATTTGTTTTAAAAAACATAATTTTTTCCCCTTTATCTACTTGATGTTATGTGGATATAAAAATGGACCATCGAAATGATGGTCTTGTTGAACTAAAGCACCTGTTAGTTTAAGTACAATACTTCACAATCTTTTCTATGACTTTATGAACTTAATTCCTTAAATGCGTTATCAATGCAAAAATTAGGCCACCTTTTTGGGTTCTCGCCAGATTTTTGTGGATTTACAACGATTAGTAATATGCAAAGTCTTATGCAATAACTGAGATTGTACAGCATTGTTGAATTAACGGGAATAGTGTGACAATATATCAATTTCAAATTTATCCCTTGAACCTCAAGTTACTTGAGGTTTTATAATGAACTTATACTTTTGTTGGGAGGAATTTTGATGAATAACAATAACAAGTTTTCCATTGGGGAGTTTTCAGAAAAGACAGGAATACCTATTCCTACTTTACATTACTATGATGAAATTGGTTTATTACGACCAGAAAAGAATCCTTCTTCAGGGCATCGCATTTACAATTATCAAGATATTATAATTTTACAAAAAATTCTAAGTTTAAAATTCCTAGGATATAGTCTGGATGAAATAAAAAATTTATTAAATAAAACAAGCTTTACCGTTGATTTAAACGAAAGCTTGTCTCTCCATTTTCAAGCTTTAGAAAAAGAGAAAAAACAAATCGAACAGTCAATGAAATCTATTAATAGAGTAATTAGGTTAATTGAGGAAGAGGGAACAGTGGATAGTAACTTAATATTTAGCCTTATTCACGGTATGCGTACTGAACATATACAAGAAGAATGGATGGTTCGCCATAAGTTAACGGATGTCATGGAAGAGTTAGGAAAGAAATCGGAAGAAGATAAAATCTCTTTAGATAAAACGTTTACTCAAGTGTCTAAAGAAGTGAAACAATTATATGGTAAACCCGTAGAGGACCCGAAAGTACAACGAATGATTAAGAACTATATAGAAGAATTTTTTTCATTTCTTGGTGAGGATTTGATGCAAAAAATCGCTGATACGAATATAGAAGGAGAACTTGATATTCAAGAACTTGAAAATATGACACCTTCTCTTTTAACAGAAGATGAACAAAAATGGTTTAATCAAGCGATGGAATATCATATTCAGCAAGAAGAAATGGAATAGATATTAATGAGCTATACTCTTAAATTATAGTTGGTCTATCTTATTTAAAACAACACACTTGATTTTCCATTATAGGGCGATTTAATGAAGTAACTAAAGTCTAATTTCTCACTTATAAACCGAGAAATTAGTTTTTTTTATGTTTGGATTTTCTTATAGCAGTAAATCTTCATAATTCTTACGCCCCCCTAAAATGCTACCAAAGCTGGTTTGGGGGCATTTAGTGAATAAACAGCCAAAAATAAATCCCCCATTCAAATGATGAAGGGGGTGAGCTGGGAAATGTATCTCCATGCTCATTTATTTTGATGTCCGATTTTTTACTAAAGCACCCGTTAGTTGGATAAGATTAATTCTTCTTATTTGTTTTAAAAACAGCTATTATTCCTCCTATCATTAAGAGGATTCCAACTAAATGCATAATTTTATTACCTTGTTCTCCTAAATTGTCACTAGTAACGCTAACCATAAATCCGCCAATTGCCACTGATAAAATCATTAATATTTTTTTCCACATAACAATCAACCCCTGCCATTTATACGTTTGACACGAATAGAGGTTTCAATTTTAAGGAAATTCTCAATCGGAAATATCAAAAATGCTTATTGAGTCTTATTCCACTAACCTGCGCCTTTAGTTGAATAAGAATAAGGCTTTCAATAACAGCCTTGTACCGCTAGTCGAGTAGAAGGGAACCTCTAATTTATTCCATTAAATGACCCAATTATTGAACACAAGTTAAACAACTCACTTAAACTAATCTGCTTCGTTAGGTTCAATAAGAAAAAATGATTTACCCCTTCTTGAAGTAAAGCACCCGTTAGCTTAATAAGCATCTGTTAGTTTTCATCCAAAATAATATATTGAATTTGAATTTAATATATTTTTTTAAAAAATTGTAAATCAAATATATGTATAGATAATAAATACAATTAAAAATAAAAATTGGAATTTAGTATACAAAGTTAAAATAAGACCTTTATTTATGTGAGTTTAACAACTACAATACAAAGTGGTTACAAAATATTACATAAATAGAAAAGGGGTTATTTATTTGAAGAAGTTTCTTTATAGTTTAATTGTATCGGCAATGTTAATCTCACTAATTTCGCCAAGTGTTTCTGCACAATCTCAAGTTGCAACTGTACAAGAATATGAACAAGTCAATTTTACAGAAGAATTAATTGAAAAAGTAAATCCATACATTATAACTAATGGTCATACTTATGAATTATCTAACTTAGATATGTTAAAAGAGGAAATTTCCGCTGAAGAATTGGCTGCAGTGGAAGAAAAAATAGCAGAGATGAATATTTTGTTAAATCAAAATGATAAGATTGAAGAGCTGGATAACAATGTTTTTGAAGTTATAGTCACTGATGATGAAATTAAAGAAGAATTTGAAGCGATCGGTTACGAAAACCATGAATTATCTAATTCTCTTGAATATAGTGATAAGTATCCTACATATTCCACTTTATCTACTACAAATGGGATAAATAAAGTAAAGTTTCATTGGTGGGGATATGAGCTTTGGTTAAGCAAAAATTCTGTAACTAATATACTTACTGGTGGTATTTCAGCCACATCACTTGTTCTAGGTTTGTTAATTCCAGGTGTTGGTATTGCAATTGCACTAGCAGTGAATGCTTATGTGTGGAGTATTTTTGCTGGCCAAAAGGCAAGACCGATTTACTTTAAATATAGTCTTGCAAGTGGAATTCATGGATTTAAATATCAGTAAAGGGGTTGAGTTATTATTAATAAAAAGAGGCTTACGATATCTATTTTATTCTTCGTGATTTCTTTGGTTCTAATTTACTCATTTTTAGAACCGGGTAAAATTCAATATTTTATATTGGCAATTACTGTTTTTATTTCCAGTCTAATTGCAACGTATGGGGAGAATAAAAAATAATTGTTAATGAAAACATTTTAAGATCTAACTATTAATCAAAAATATGCATAAGCAGTAAAGCAACATAGACTTAACATTTACTAAGTATTTGATTGATGACAGCCCTAGATGTTTCTACTGTGAATATGGTAGAAAGGTTTAGGGCTTTGAACTATACGATTGTAGTTCATCTAAAGTATAGGCACTACTATTATTGCTAAACCTAAACTTATAAAGAATGTAATAAGCCAATCTCGTTTTTGAGTCGTTTTAAGTAGTATATTCAGTACTGAACCAATACAAAAACAAACTAAAAATCCAAACAAAACCATAATGAGTGGTTCCACAAAATACCTCCTATTCTTAACTGTGTAGTTTTTCATCATAAATCCTTTTATAAAACTAATCTTCTGTTTTACTTAAATACGTTTGAAACGAATTGAGGTACCATTTTTAAATAAATTTTCCATTTGAAATAAGCATAAATCCATTTTGCTTAACTAAAGCACCCGTATAGTTGTGTAAAAATATTAATTAAAGTTTAAAACCGAATTATAATGGTTTCCTAAAGGAATAACACCATTTATCATAGTTTAATTTATCTTCATAAAATCGATGTGCATCACTTCTTTGTAAACCTGACTCTAAAGCTACATACTCTGCCCCATTTTCATTAGCCCAATCATGTATGTACTTCAACAATTTCTCTCCATAACCAAATGACCGTTGAGACACATCAGTTACTAAATCATAAATAAAAATATGACGCTTATTATAAAAATTAATTCTCCAACTTAATCCAACTAATGAAACTATTTCGTCTTCGACGTACATTGCGTATAGCTTGTATCCATCTTTACTCATATCTTGAAGTAATTCTATGTACGTTTCTTCTGTTAAATCAGTTCGTAACTGTTTCATAATAGGAAAAGCTTCTAACCACTGCTTGGTATTTATTAATTCAGATATAGTTTCTAATGTAGAATTTGTCATAATTAAATTCCTCCTCTTACAATTTATCTCAAATTATACCACCGATTACTGCGAAATTTCTTATTGAACTAAACTGCCCCGTTAGTTGAAGAAGCATATTATAATGCATATATTGGTCGCTCTTCCTTATGTTTACTTTTTGTTGAACTTGTCAATCCTATAAAAAACACACGAAAGAGGTATTTTTATGATTGGATTACTAACAAAAAACTCGCAAGGTAGGTATGCATTCTATAATGGTTTTTATT
>NZ_QKZI01000022.1 GCF_003254155.1 Psychrobacillus insolitus
GGAAGTACTCAAGTGGCTGAAGAGGCGCCCCTGCTAAGGGTGTAGATCGGGCGACCGGTGCGAGGGTTCAAATCCCTCCTTCTCCGCCATATATTAGGCCCCTTGGTCAAGCGGTTAAGACACCGCCCTTTCACGGCGGTAACACGGGTTCGAATCCCGTAGGGGTCATTTTAATGTTAGATTCGATAGTAAATCACTAATAGAAGGTTATCTTCACAAGGTAGTCTTCTAAGCTCCAAATCTCTTTTCCCAATACATTCATTAGAAGCTTAGCTAAGAGAGCACCTACCTTATACTTTAAAGGTCAGCTGTTCAATCATGCTAAGCTTTTTTTGTTGTACAATATATGACCTTGGTGAAGTTCTATCCCCTTCTCGATCAAACACGAGAAAAGGATGGGATTTCACTAATGGCATCTTTTTATTAATATCTATGAAGTAAAAAAAATCCTGATCCACGCTGATTTTCGTTACGAGCGTGCGGTGAGCCTCCTCGTCGCGAAAATACCATTTTGGCTAATCATATCACCTCTCCTCTGGATGATGCTTCTCCATTTTTTGAGGTACACTTAAACAGAAGTCCAATTTTTTCTAGTATCTTATGTAGAAAGTGTCTCTTCGTTAAAAATTAGTGACTTTTAAGTCTCTAAGGAACGCCTGAGACGCCTCTAATCTATTTTATAACCCCATTGTTCATCCATTAAAATCTAACGCTTATAACTAATTTTAAAGCCTTCTGTAGCTTTTAAATAAAGTTTGATAAAACCACTTCTATATTTTTATCTTAGAAGTGGTTTTTATTGGATACTTAAATGGAACTTGTTTTCTCTTAAACCGTATAAAAGTTTAAGGGGGATAAACAAATGCGACATAACTTAGTTTTATATATTTCAGTTTGTTTGATGCAAGTAATAATTTTAAGTAATATAACTCTTTTTGATGGACAATGGAATGGAATTACTATGTGGTTATGTACAGCCATATTTATTTTCTCTTCCACAGTATTTGGTTTAAGTAGAAAAAATAAAGATAAAGGATGAAGATATTAGAAAGCCTACATTCAATAAACGAAAGAATTTATTGGAAGAAGTGGGAGTTCTCAAGGAGGAATAAATGATGAAAATAAATACATATCTTATTCAATTAGCAGTTACGATAATAGTTATTTTTGGAGGAACTTTTAACATTCGTTTCTTTAGAACTGGTGAACTTTTATTAGACCAGATTATAGGGGCTTCGGTTGGAATTGTACTTCTTATTGCAACATTGATTTGGAGAAAAATAAACAAGTAATTTTGTTAGGCTAACATGATGCATTACTTCAGGATGCGGTAAAGCTTTTTTCTTATTGTACTGAAGCAGCAGGTTTGTTGAAAAAAAGGAGATTATATATGATAAAAAGTAAATTGGCACTCATTAGTTCCGTTATTATTTTAGGGATATGTATGTATTTATATTTTCCATTTCCTAATAATGTAATGTTAGAAGCACGTTCTACATTCATGTCGTTTCCAATTAGTAATCAAGATGGCTATATTTTACTTGGTATTATTGGATCCGTTATGTTTATAATCGCCATGATCTTACTTGTCATTGGTATAAAGAAATATTACTTTCGAACAATAATAATAGTTGTAATAGTATATGCACTATTACCAAATCTTCTAATTTTAATGTACCAAGAAACGTTAGCAAGTGGCATTACAGCCGTTTCATACGATGGTAATGGTAGGTGCAATTTTGATTCTGTGAGCAAAGACTTATTGAATGGGGAATGCAGTCTTGTATTACATAATCGAAGTAATGAGGCTGTGTCATTTGAATTAGAATTTATAGATTCTTTTTTCACGGAAGATAAAGTACAAATGGAGTCCCTTATGAATTTAGCTGGTCCGTATAGCATTACGATAGAAGCTAATCGTAAAAAATCTATTCATTTGAAGGAATTACTCAAATTATCAGATGTTCCAAAACATATTGAAGGTGGAACATCATCCGATATTCACTTTAAGCTAATGGATGGGGAGAATACACGCACTTTATAGTAGATCTTTCACTCTTGTAGAGTGCAAAATAATAGTATATAGAAATGCAAGATGACGATGCAGAGAATTAAAAAGAAAAATACATAGTGTTTAAGGGAGCGATTTGATGTGAGAGGCGGATAACCAGCTTTGGCTAGAGCCTTATATCCTTGGAGCCATCCCCGCCTCTAGGCTCATGAATTATGCCCGCAATAGCTCCATGTCAAATCAACTTGGCCCCTGTAATATACTTTGCAATACTATGTACGTGTCCTTTGCAATTCTCTGCAGGTTTTTTTTTGCACTATATAGCATTTGCATTAACCGTTGAGAATATGCCTGCCATTGCGTTATTTAATTACTCAAGTGAAGGCTATGCCTTATTGGAATTACGACAAGGAGAGCGCGAAGGAGTTGTTTCTATTGAAGAAGATGGCTATTTATTTATCTATATTAACGAACGCTATCAAGGAGAAATGGTTACGATTCATTTGAAAAATGGTGAGGGATATAAGTTCAATATCGAACAGAATAAAGGTCGATTAATTGTTGAGAAATAAATGAGGGATTATGAAAACATTCGATTGAAAATCTTTATTCCAACCAACACGTCCTCTGCATTCTCATCCTTTGAACGCAAATAGTGTCCTATCTCTTCTCTAATAGATGATTGGATACACTTTATGTTGAGATGTATAGTAATCCATACAGGTAGAACTAATATTATTTATAAGAAACTAAAAAAACTAAAAAGGCCGTTACCGATTTCTCGGTAACGGCCTTTTTTTATAGTGCCTAGCGACGTCCTACTCTCACAGGGGGAAACCCCCAACTACCATCGGCGCTGAAGAGCTTAACTTCCGTGTTCGGGATGGGAACGGGTGTGGCCTCTTCGCCATCGTCACTAGACTTGAATAACTACTGAAAGACAAGATTTATTATAACATATCTACCGGAAAATACAAGTAGTTTTTTAAATAAATTTCATTCTTTCAAAACTGGATAAAAGACATTGATTTTACGTATTCATTATTTGGTTAAGTCCTCGATCGATTAGTATTCGTCAGCTGCACGTGTCGCCACGCTT
>NZ_QKZI01000023.1 GCF_003254155.1 Psychrobacillus insolitus
TCAAAACTGGATAAAAGACATTGATTTTACGTATTCATTATTTGGTTAAGTCCTCGATCGATTAGTATTCGTCAGCTGCACGTGTCGCCACGCTTCCACCTCGAACCTATCTACCTCATCGTCTTTGAGGGATCTTACTTACTTGCGTAATGGGAAATCTCATCTTGAGGGGGGCTTCGTGCTTAGATGCTTTCAGCACTTATCCCGTCCACACATAGCTACCCAGCGATGCTCTTGGCAGAACAACTGGTACACCAGCGGTGTGTCCATCCCGGTCCTCTCGTACTAAGGACAGCTCCTCTCAAATTTCCTACGCCCACGACGGATAGGGACCGAACTGTCTCACGACGTTCTGAACCCAGCTCGCGTACCGCTTTAATGGGCGAACAGCCCAACCCTTGGGACCGACTACAGCCCCAGGATGCGATGAGCCGACATCGAGGTGCCAAACCTCCCCGTCGATGTGGACTCTTGGGGGAGATAAGCCTGTTATCCCCGGGGTAGCTTTTATCCGTTGAGCGATGGCCCTTCCATGCGGAACCACCGGATCACTAAGCCCGTCTTTCGACCCTGCTCGACTTGTAGGTCTCGCAGTCAAGCTCCCTTATGCCTTTACACTCTTCGAATGATTTCCAACCATTCTGAGGGAACCTTTGGGCGCCTCCGTTACACTTTAGGAGGCGACCGCCCCAGTCAAACTACCCGCCTGACACTGTCTCCTACCCGGGTTACGGGTATGGGTTAGAATTTCAATACAACCAGGGCAGTATCCCACCGACGCCTCCTCCGAAGCTGGCGCTCCGGGCTCTAAGGCTCCTGCCTATCCTGTACAAGTTGCACCAAAATTCAATATCAAGCTATAGTAAAGCTCCACGGGGTCTTTCCGTCCTGTCGCGGGTAACCTGCATCTTCACAGGTACTATAATTTCACCGAGTCTCTCGTTGAGACAGTGCCCAGATCGTTACGCCTTTCGTGCGGGTCGGAACTTACCCGACAAGGAATTTCGCTACCTTAGGACCGTTATAGTTACGGCCGCCGTTTACTGGGGCTTCAATTCGCACCTTCGCTTGCGCTAAGCACTCCTCTTAACCTTCCAGCACCGGGCAGGCGTCAGCCCATATACTTCACCTTACGGTTTTGCATAGACCTGTGTTTTTGCTAAACAGTCGCCTGGGCCTATTCACTGCGGCTCTTCTAGGCTATACACCCAAAAGAGCACCCCTTCTCCCGAAGTTACGGGGTCATTTTGCCGAGTTCCTTAACGAGAGTTCTCTCGCTCACCTTAGGATTCTCTCCTCGACTACCTGTGTCGGTTTGCGGTACGGGCACCTATCACCTCGCTAGAGGCTTTTCTTGGCAGTGTGAAATCAGGAACTTCGGACATACGTCCTCGCCATCACAGCTCAATGTTAAAGAATGCGGATTTGCCTACATTCACACCTTACTGCTTAGACATGCATAACCAACAGCATGCTTACCCTATCCTTCTGCGTCCCCCCATTGCTCAAACGGTGGTTTGGTGGTACAGGAATATCAACCTGTTATCCATCGTCTACGCCTATCGGCCTCGACTTAGGTCCCGACTAACCCTGAGCGGACGAGCCTTCCTCAGGAAACCTTAGTCATACGGTGGATGGGATTCTCACCCATCTTTCGTTACTCATACCGGCATTCTCACTTCTAAGCGCTCCACCAGTCCTTACGGTCTGACTTCGACGCCCTTAGAACGCTCTCCTACCACTGATACCATAGGTATCAATCCACAGCTTCGGTGATTTGTTTAGCCCCGATACATTTTCGGCGCAGCGTCACTCGACCAGTGAGCTATTACGCACTCTTTAAATGATGGCTGCTTCTGAGCCAACATCCTGGTTGTCTAAGCAACGCCACATCCTTTTCCACTTAACAAATACTTTGGGACCTTAGCTGGTGGTCTGGGCTGTTTCCCTCTTGACTACGGATCTTATCACTCGCAGTCTGACTCCCAAACATAAATCATTGGCATTCGGAGTTTGTCTGAATTCGGTAACCCGGGATGGGCCCCTAGTCCAAACAGTGCTCTACCTCCAAGATTCTAACGTTTGAGGCTAGCCCTAAAGCTATTTCGGAGAGAACCAGCTATCTCCAGGTTCGATTGGAATTTCTCCGCTACCCACACCTCATCCCCGCACTTTTCAACGTGCGTGGGTTCGGACCTCCAGTAAGTGTTACCTTACCTTCATCCTGGACATGGGTAGATCACCTGGTTTCGGGTCTACGACCACATACTCATTCGCCCTATTCAGACTCGCTTTCGCTGCGGCTCCGCCTTCTCAGCTTAACCTTGCATGGGATCGTAACTCGCCGGTTCATTCTACAAAAGGCACGCTATCACCCATTAACGGGCTCTAACTACTTGTAGGCACACGGTTTCAGGATCTATTTCACTCCCCTTCCGGGGTGCTTTTCACCTTTCCCTCACGGTACTGGTTCACTATCGGTCACTAGGGAGTATTTAGCCTTGGGAGATGGTCCTCCCGGATTCCGACGGAATTTCACGTGTTCCGCCGTACTCAGGATACACTCAGGAGAGAATGAATTTTGGACTACGGGGCTTTTACCCTATCTTGCGGACCTTTCCAGATCGCTTCGTCTAACTCATTCCTTTGTAACTCCGTGTTGAGTGTCCTACAACCCCAAGAGGCAAGCCTCTTGGTTTGGGCTATTCCCGTTTCGCTCGCCGCTACTCAGGGAATCGATGTTTCTTTCTCTTCCTCCAGGTACTTAGATGTTTCAGTTCCCTGGGTGTGCCACAGATACGCTATGTATTCACGTAAATGTACTGCTCCATTACGAACAGTGGGTTTCCCCATTCGGAAATCTCCGGATCAAAGCTCACTTACAGCTCCCCGAAGCATATCGGTGTTAGTACCGTCCTTCTTCGGCTCCTAGTGCCAAGGCATTCACCGTGCGCCCTTATTAACTTAACCTAATTGGTTTTCAATCGAATACACATTACTG
>NZ_QKZI01000024.1 GCF_003254155.1 Psychrobacillus insolitus
TATAGTGATAGGTAAGCCTTTGAAGTTATCTCCAGCTTTTCCCCCACTTCACACCGTACGTGAGACTTTCACCTCATACGGCGTTCCAACTAATCCAACTCATTCAATATTTTTATGTATATGCAAGATGAAATGTAGAATCAGATTGCTTCGTTCAGGCATAGCTCACGCAATTCATTAACCTTTTTAAGTTGTTTTTCATTTAACTTAAGCACGTTTAAAAGTACTTGTATTTTCTCTTGATTTTTCATATGAATGAGACGATGAACAGGTGCGTGTACTATCATTAAATTCCCGTATGAATCATCTTGTGTTAGATGAAAAGGTGTTTTATGATGACAGTGACAATCGTTCCGTCCTAATTCAATTCCTGTAATGGCACATTTCCCATATTGTGCAATAAAACGGCTAATCCGATTGTCGTTATATTCAATAGAACGACTTGGTATATATTGGTTCGTCACATAAGCGAGGACTTGTTTATTAATTGCCCGCAAACTTTGATGAATTTTATTTCTACCTACGGTAGTGTAGTTACAGATTGATTGAGAGAAGTTAAGGTTCACTTTACAACGTTGGGCATGGATTGGCACAATGACCATTCCTTTTATTTTATAAAGTTTACATTCGTAACCCTTATACCGCTTCTGTAAAGTTTTTGTGAGGTCCTGAAACGTTGCTTCTTTCCTCATTTCATTTAAACGATTGAATAACGCTTTATTAAGACGATTGCTCAGCTTATTTAAGTCTAATGTGATGTGCGACGCAGCGGAATAATAATTCTGTATTCCCATTATTACCGTATTAAATCGCCAAACATTTTCAGGTGATTGGTGTTTCTGAATTACCTTTATTGCTTGTTTAAGCTTTATCTGTGCATTATCGAGTGACTTTTTGGTCATATGTGATCGGGCAACATAAAGAGTTCTTTTATTCGTCTGCTTCCGATGTGCCTTAAGACGAAACCCTAAAAACTCTGATGAGTTTTTCTTTAAGTTGACCACTTTCGATTTTTCCTCACTAATTTCAAGGTGGAGTCTTGTTTGAAGAAAATCTTTCACTGCGTAATGCATTTTTATCGCTTGCGAGCGAGTGCGACAAAGAATTTTAAAATCATCAGCGTACCTTACAATATAGCAGTGTTTCAAGTTCGATTTTTTCAATGCATTGTATCTGCCGGCATACGATGTATATGGCGTTCGTGTTTCAAGGGTTTCCCATTGATTACTAACCCACCAATCTAGTTCATTTAAGACAATGTTAGATAACAGGGGTGATAATATTCCCCCTTGAGGGGTACCTTTGGTTGGGAATCCTTCTCCTATTACTTCAGCTTTTAAAAGACGCGAAATAATAGAAAGTAATGCCTTATCACGAATACCAAGCGACCACATTTGTTTTAATAATTTGGCATGATTTACATTGTCGAAGAACCCTTTAATATCGACGTCTACACAGTGATATAAACATGCCCGATTAATAAGCGTCTCGAACCTAGCTTTCGCATGATGTGTACTACGATTTGGTCTAAAACCATAACTGTGTTTATAAAACCTTGCTTCACAGATGGGCTCAAGCACTTGAAGAATACACTGTTGGAACAATCTGTCCCAAATAGTCGGAATCCCTAAAGGGCGTGTTTTCCCGTTTGCCTTCGGGATGATGACCCGTCGAACGGCTTTGGGTGTATAACGTCCAAACATTCGTTGTATCGTCGATACAACTTCTATCACGGATAATTGACTTATATCTTCAATCGTTAGTTCATCATATCCAGCCGTTCTACTGCCAGTGTTTCGTTTAATATTACGATATGCTAATCGAATGTTTTCATCAGATTGCATTAAATCGAGTAATCCATAAAAATTTTGACCATTTGCACTTTGGGCGTATAGGGAATCAAAATGATATTGCATATCATAATACTCATTGTGCCTCAGTTTCTTTCGTTTTAACAAGTCGGTGGCTCCTTTGGAGCTGAACCTCTATTAGTCTTACAAGAACCTTATTAATCGTTGAAGAACTGTCTTGCATGGTTGAATGAATCTTTAATTAGTCTAGTGGCTATCCCTCCACGTTCATTACACGCTTCGACGGTACTGTGCCACCACTTTCACTGATATGAAGAAAAGTTATACAGCCGCTAGTCTCACGACTATTTTCCTTTCCAACGCTTCACCGAGAGTAAGCTCTCCACGTTATCAGCTTACAACGTTGAATTATATCTATTATAGAACAAACTTAGGTGCTTCCTATGAGCCTGTTAGCATTGCATGTGCCTGTAACACAAGATGGATTTTTATATAGTCAATTCTTACTCACCCATAGCTAACCCTACATTTGGTAGTAAATACATTTCTATATAACGCGCGTCTAGACCCGTACATTCAGAAGTTCGTCAGCAATACAGTATCTTATTGTATTTACATCGCATTCTCACCATATTTGTTCAACCCAAGCATCATGATTTACACCACCCCATCGGGTAGGCTTTCGTCAGCCAAACTGTTACGGTAAATTCTCACGCCTATTAACCGAGCTTATAACACGCGTTTCCTTACTGATCAACGTACTACTCGACGCAGGGGAATCCTTTCAGAGCGTTACCTCCTCATTCGACTTCTCGATATAACCCTTCAATTTCTAGAAACATGAAACTGCCTGACCTTTACCGAAATTGTGTGACCACATTTCATTTGAGCCAGGAACGTTTCGCAC
>NZ_QKZI01000025.1 GCF_003254155.1 Psychrobacillus insolitus
AATAAAAACCATTATAGAATGCATACCTACCTTGCGAGTTTTTTGTTAGTAATCCAATCATAAAAATACCTCTTTCGTGTGTTTTTTATAGGATTAACAAGTTCAACAAAAAGTAAACATAAGGAAGAGCGACCAATATATTCATTATAATATGCTTCTTCAACTAACGAAGCAGTTTAGTTCAATAAGCCAAATGCATTTTTTAAAATATATAATGGTAATTTGTTTAATATTGGAACTTCTGTTTATTTCAAACGTATTAAATTAAAGCAACAGGTTAGTTGAAGATGGAATTATTATGAAATTCTATGTCGAATTTAAATAAAGAGGTGATGAACGTGGTTGAAATTTCAAATGGGACTGGAAAAAGGGAAATGAAAAGTAAATTGAATCAGTTGTTTGAGGACCAAAAGAATGTTCATCTTCATATTCTGTATAAGTATAATGGAATGGAAAATTACATTATACAAGTTTTAGACTATATACAAGATGGCATTGCAGCGGGAGATTACGTGATTCTCATTGAGAATTCTCGTCTTTACCCTATTATTCAAAAAGAACTGAGTACACATTTAACGAAAGAACAAATGGGGTTCATTTACTATGTAAACAGCATGAATTTCTATTATTCAAGTGGGAGTTATCATCCACCTTCAATAGCTGATTACTTTAGTAAAACAATTCAGCCCTATATCGAAGATAAAATCTCTTTCCGAGCATGGGCACATGTCGAGTGGGCCACTATGGAAGAGCCGCTGCATATCATAGAAGATTTAGAGAAAATAGTAGACGAAGCTGTAAATCTGCTGCCGTTTTCATTAATTTGTGCGTACGAAGGAAATAAAATGCCAGACTACCTCAAAACGATTTTGATGGAAGCACATCCTTATGTTTTACTGGAAGATGATTTATTCGTCTCGGACCAATATCAGCCATCGAATGTAGTGAAATGATATTTTTTATTCAACTAACGGGTGCTTTACTTCAAGAAGGAGTAAAGCCTTTTTTCTTATCGAACTAACGGGGCAGGAAAGTTGAATAATAACCAGAATAAATTAATGTTAAACTATAACTAACAAATTCATTGATTTAAGGGAGACAAAGTAATGAAAATCAAAATGCTCATTTTTCTAACATCTTCAAAAGAACAAAAAGAAAATAATAGTAGTGAAATGGTAATGAAAACATTTGAATCAACGATTCGCCCTGTTAAAGGAGATATAATTGATGACCCCGGATTTGACTCAAGATTTCATAATGGATATGAGGTTGTAAAAGTTACTATAAAATATGAGACGAATGAATGCTATGTATCACTAAATCCACTTGCAATGGAATTAGAGGAAATTTGTATCAATGACTATATAGACAAACTTGTAGCAAATGAATGGCGTATTGTTTCAAAAGAAGAATTATTAACTTACTAAAAGAGAAAGATTTACCATATTACCACTATATCTGCCATCGGTGCGATTCTAAAAAACAACAAATCAATTAAAATGGGTTATTAGCATGGAAAAATTAGATTTTGAGTAAAAACTAATGCGTTCTTGTTCAACTAACGGGTGCTTTACTTCAAGAAGGGTAAAGCATTTTTTCTTATTGAAGTAAAGCAGCAGTTTAGTTGAACAAGGTTTGAAACTTTATTTTATAATTTGCTCTGTTTAAGTTTAATGTTGATATTTAAAAATAGAAAAAACGCTGAAAATAGAAGTTCAGCGTTTTAATATTAATCAATCATCTCTGGTCTTAACATTTGGAATCCTTTTTTTTAATTCAGATATGAATATAGATTTATCTCTCGGCGAAATTTTTATACTACCAATACCTGCTTTATAGTTTATCACTACGCCATCTTTAGATGATAAAATTCTATACCCTGCCAATAGGTCTGCTGTTGTAAAATTAGATGACTCAACGTTGGTGATTATGTCATATCGAATACGTCTAAAAAATAGTCCTCCCTTTATATACAAATAATCTTCGTGAAATTCGTATTTGATAAAGAGAACAGTTGAAATAAGCACCACTACTATAATAAGCAAAATAGATAACAATACAATTTTATCGATGGTAGAAAGAGATAAAGTAAATATAGGTATTGATAAAATAGCTGTAATCATAATAATACTGGATGAAAATAAAGTCATAAAAGAGTTATCCCTTTTAGCTTCAAAGCACATCTAATAACCCACCTTTCTATTTTTAACTTATATACTTGTAAAGATAATATAAGGTTTCATTTATCTTGAATAATCTTTTCCATTTACTTTGAAATATTTTTCAATAATGTACCTCGTTAAATGAACAAGTGAAGTCCTAATATTGATACGCTCTTAGTGACTTATAAGTTTTCATTTAATGGAAACAGGCAACTTTTACATCCTATCCGTCAAGCTGGAGCAATAAAAATTGAAGTAAAAGAATAGGATTTCTTCTTCAACTAACGGGTGCGTTTGTTAGTGCGAAACGTTCCTGGCTCAAATGAAATGTGGTCACACAATTTCGGTAAAGGTCAGGCAGTTTCATGTTTCTAGAAATTGAAGGGTTATATCGA
>NZ_QKZI01000026.1 GCF_003254155.1 Psychrobacillus insolitus
CTTTGAGGATTTTGCTATTTTTGGAGGTAGTGGTGTAGTTTCCGACAAAATTAAGCAAGAACTTTATGATTCTCTTTTACAATAAGTAATTAGTAAAAAGGGTGCCTATGTAACAATCAATTCAAAATAATAGCATATTCTAAATGAGTGATTCAGTCCCCATGGGGTTGGATTGCTTTTTTTTAACAGATAAGAAAGTATATAAAATATCTGCATAATATCTGTCTAGCTTAAGCAACCTTGCCTCTCGGGGTCAAATGGGTAATCACTGCGGTGGCTGAGGATCTGCCTCCTCGCGATTCTCCATTTACCTGTCGAGACAGTATTAGGCGCTTCCACTTTTCTTACTGTAAGTACAAATTAATCGGGTATATATTTAAACAAAATAATCCTAGATATAATATATAGGGACTCCCCCGATTGGAGTGAATAATGATGTTTGTTAAGTTTTCCAATTCTCTCGTTTTCATAGCTTCTTACAAGCGCATCATTAAAATCGCGTCCAAGTAGGTTTGAATATACGTAAGCCAGCTTGTGCATCTCTCTTCTGTTTACTAGACTTTTCAACCCGATTTTAGATTTAATGTTCAGCATATTCAATAATCTTTGCATACGCTTATGATTAATTATATGGTCGTGGCTTACTTTCAGTTCATCAGCCATTCTTTTCACGCCAATGGTGCCTCCAGTAAAATCATATAAGCTCTAGATAGCTATAATATCTTTTGGGTCCTGCTTAAATAGAAACTTTTGAGGTTGTGTAAATTGGTCCTTTTATTTCTTTTCTATCTCCCTTAATCGCTTTAGTTCTTCTGCGTTTTCTATCAAAATAAATTCTCATTGTGTGAGTGAAGGGCTTCTTCTCTATTTTTTCTGCACAGTTTCACCTATCTGTACTATGGGCTGATATGAATTCCTAGTTCATCCTAGATTTCTTGCCTATGACTAATTTTAGCTATACTTCATTTACTGCAGATAATTTTTGTTCAAATGTAAGTTGACGTTTTGAGTTTCCTTCTGAATGCAAACAGGGTGGAGTGTCCCAGTCGAAAGAAGACCCTGTCTTTTCATCACTAAATGGATGTGACTTATTAACATTCGATAGAATAAAAAAATTCGACAGATTCTGACACTATTTTTAACTTCCGTGATATAGAATGTAAAGAATGGAAGATTTTAAATTAATATGGACTAGTTTTAATTAAGTAGATTTACTTATATAAACACGGATAGCATTACCGTATTGGTAAATTTACTTCCATATTTGTCTATTTAATCATTAGTTAATAGCCTAGCTGTACCTAAAATGTAGTGTTAATTACCTGCAATTTGAAATCTGTTAAAACGTGCAAAATAAATCTAATAGGGATTCGTATTTTCTATTTATAGGGAGGTCACGGGGTGAAGAGATTAATTTAATCCAGGAGTTCAGTTAGAAATTAACATTATCATTCCACATTCACTAAATTTTATTTGAATGATAGATTGGTATTAGGTAAGATCAGTATTCATTCACTATCTCAAAACTATTAATTTCTTTAATTTTTTAAAAACTGCTCCTTCACTTTTGTAGTATTGTTTTGAAATATTAGGATATTCAGTAAAAAATAAAAGTAAATAGAATAGTATATTAATAGTAGATTTCACATTATACTTTATTAAAATATAAAATAGGGGTTGCAATTATGAAAATAGTAAAAATTATTTTAAGTGCTTTACTGATCGTAAGTAGCTTAGTTTTTCCACTTTCTACTAGCTATGCAGAAGAAAAGACTAGTAAGGATCTAAATGGTGAAGAGACGGATCAAGTTATCATTTTATTAAAATCCGAGAAAGCTATAGTGAAATTAGCTGCTGAAGATTTGAATGAATTGGAAACGAATGATGAAGAAACTCTTGTAACAGCTAAAGTTCCAGATGGTAAAACTCTAGATGGTTTCATTAAAGAGCTTGAAAGTAATCCAGACGTCGAATATGTAGAACCGGATCACATGTTAGATATTACTTATACTCCGAATGATCCATATTTGTATTATCAATATCATCATGATCGTATAAATTCTAATAAAGCATGGGAACGGACAAAGGGCTCTAGTGATGTTAAGGTAGCAGTTTTAGATGATGGATTTGATACAACCCATGAAGAATTAAGGTATCAAATTCATAGTTATTACAATACTGCTAGTACTTTTAGTACGAACAATCATGGTACGCATGTGTCGGGTATAATTGGTGCATCTATGAACAATTCTACATATGGTAGTGGGGTTGCTCCAGATTCTCAATTAGTACTAATCGATGTATTTGAAACAGATCGAGCGTACACGTCAGATATAATTATGGGTATTTATATTGCAGTAGCTGTAGATGCAGATATTATAAATATGAGCTTAGGTGGTTATTATTATAATTCTTCTTTTGATGCAGCAGTTCAATATGCACATAATAATGGATTAG
>NZ_QKZI01000027.1 GCF_003254155.1 Psychrobacillus insolitus
ACTTCTATGGCTTCACCTATAGTTGCAGGTGTAGCCGCATTAATTAAATCAAATGAGCCAAATTTATCGAATATAGAAATTGAAAATCGTTTAATAGAAACTGCTGTAGATTTAGGAGGTGCGGGCTATGATATTTATTATGGTCATGGGAAGGTAGATGCAGCCGCAGCTTTGAAGATATTAAATATTGAGGCTCCGGCAATCGAGCCAGTTTATGATGATAGTACTGAAATTAGGGGATATTTAAATCAACATGTAGAAAATGCAACTATTAATGTCTATAAAGAAGGTATTATTGCTACTCAACCCAACTATTATGGTAATTCAGAATTCAGAATTCCTATTCCTCAACAAGAAGGGGGAGTAATTTTACAAGTTGAAATAATAGACGTATATGGAAATGTGAGTGAAGTGAAGGAAGTAACGGTTAAAGATATAAACGCACCAACCTCACCAATTGTGAATGAAGTAACAGATAAAGCTACAAGTGTAACAGGAACAGCAGAAATAGGTTCTTCAATTTCCGTCAAAGCAGGAACGACGGTATTAGGGACAGCTACAACTACGAACGAAGGAAAGTATTCAGTTACGATCGCAAAACAAAAAGCAGGAACCAAACTTACAGTAACAGCAACGGATAGTGCAGGAAATGTGAGTGAAGTGAAAGAAGTTACAGTAAAAGATGTAACTGCACCAACCTTACCGACAGTGAATGAAGTCACAGAAACATCTACTAGTGTTATAGGAATAGCAGAAGCAGGTTCTACCGTTATAGTAAAAGTAGGAACGACAGTACTAGGAACAGCAACTACAACGACCGAAGGGAAGTATTCGGTTACGATTGCGAAACAAAAAGCAGGAACCAAACTTACAGTAATAGCAACGGATAGTGCAGGAAATGTGAGTGAAGTGAAGGAAGTAACAGTAAAAGATGTAACCGCACCAACCTTACCAATTGTGAATGAAGTAACAGATAAAGCTACAAGTGTAACAGGAACAGCAGAAATAGGTTCTTCAATTACTGTCAAAGCAGGAACGACGGTATTAGGGACAGCTACAACTACGAACGAAGGAAAGTATTCAGTTACGATCGCAAAACAAAAAGCAGGAACCAAACTATCAGTAACAGCAACGGATAGTGCAGGAAATGTGAGTGAAGTGAAGGAAGTAACAGTAAAAGATGTCACTGTACCAACCTTACCGACAGTGAATGAAGTCACAGAAACATCTACTAGTGTTATAGGAACAGCAGAAGCAGGTTCTACCGTTATAGTAAAAGCGGGAACGACGGTATTAGGAACAGCTACAACAACGACCGAAGGGAAGTATTCGGTTACGATTGCGAAACAAAAAGCAGGAACCAAACTTACAGTAACAGCAACGGATAGTGCAGGAAATATAAGTGAAGTGAAAGAAGTTACGGTAAAAGATGTAACCGCACCAACCTTACCGACAGTGAATGAAGTCACAGAAACATCTACTAGTGTTATAGGAACAGCAGAAGCAGGTTCTACCATTATAGTAAAAGCGGGAACGACGGTATTAGGAACAGCTACAACAACGACCGAAGGGAAGTATTCGGTTACGATTACGAAACAAAAAGCAGGAACCAAACTTACAGTAACAGCAACGGATAGTGCAGGAAATGTGAGTGAAGTGAAGGAAGTAACAGTTAAAGATATAACCGCACCAACCTTACCAATTGTGAATGAAGTAACAGATAAAGCTACAAGTGTAACAGGAACAGCAGAAATAGGTTCTTCAATTTCAGTCAAAGTAGGAACGACGGTACTAGGAACAGCTACAACAACGACCGAAGGGAAATATTCGGTTACGATCGCAAAACAAAAAGCAGGAACAAAACTTACAGTAACTGCAACCGATAGTGCAGGAAATGTGAGTGAAGTGAAGGAAGTAACAGTAAAAGATGTAACCGCACCAAATAAACCAGTGGTAGATACTATAACTGCAAAAACAACATATCTGACTGGTAAAGCCGAAGCGAAAAGTTTCATAGAAGTGAAGAAACTAAATCAAGTGATTGGAACAATTACTACTGATGTGAATGGAAACTTTAAGGTTGAAATTCCTGTTCAAACAGTCGGAAC
>NZ_QKZI01000028.1 GCF_003254155.1 Psychrobacillus insolitus
TATATGCTCAGTTAAGCGGAAGGTTAAGGAAAGAGTATTATCAGAAGTACTTTTAAATGAAAAAGGAGCAACGTCTTAAAAGACGTTGCTCTACTCGACTAGTTTAAGTAAGAAAAATCAGGAAATTATTTCAATCTGAATATTTTCGTTTGCATATACACCCTATGCGGGTATATATTTTTCTAAGAAAAATTAATAATTCCAAGGTGAGTATTTAAATGAAAAAGCAATTGATGTTTCTTAGTTATGCTACAATTATTGGTTTAAGTGGATGTGGAAATGATACAAGCAAAGAGAACCATGCAAACAGCAATAAGGAAACCAAACATGAAGAGATAAACCATGAGGGCATGAATCATTCCAGTTCAGGTGAAGTTCCTGAAAGTTTAAAAGTGGCAGAAAATCCAACCTATGAAGTTGGAAGTCAAGCGATTCTCGAAAGACCACACGGATGGTATGAAGGTTGCTGTAGCAACGATTGTGGGTGCATATGCAACAACAGCTTATGTTATTTCATATACTCCGACAACTGGTGGAGAAACAGTGGAAAATCATAAATGGGTCATTCAGGAGGAAATTAAAAACTCTAGTGATAAACCTCTCAAGCCAGGAACGGAAGTTACCATAATAGCAGACCCAGACCATATCAGGCATAAAAATCAAATGTTAATTTTTTGAATAGGATAAATAAGCATATCTAAGTCTCAGAATTTTTGTTTCGTAATCGACTAAAATTATGATTTCTACTTTTATACCAGCATACGCAAAGGGTAAACCAACTATAGCCAAGCAACCAACCAGCTAAAACATCAGAAGCAAAGTGACGTCCCTCTGTTATTCGAGAAACCCCAATTAATAAGGCTAATATAATGGCTGTTATCCAAACGATGAGCGAAGCCCTCTTTGAAGTGACAATTCGATTAAATACATAGGCGATTGTTAATAAATACAATAAACCATGCACTGCATGTCCTGAGGGAAAACTAAAAGTGGAAAACTGATCTACAATCTCAGGACGAGGCCGTTCAATTACGCGTTTTAAAAATTGATATAATCCATATCCCACACCAACGGATAAAATTACAAAAACTATCAATTTATAGTCTTGTTTGCGAATCCAAATAATGATTATGACCATTATTGTGACAGCAAAAATAAACTTGGTTTCACCTAAATAATGAAACATTGTAATGAATTTGTTCCCATATAATGAATCAGATGCTCCCCTGTCAAAAGCTTGGATAAATGGTGTCTCATAGGTCGTCCATAAAATACAGAATACAACGAAAGTACAAACAGCTAAAACATATTGCAACTTGTTCATTTTTTTATTCCTTCTATCAAATTATACTTGGGTTTAAATAATGTGAGCAGGACCACCACTAGAAGTAAAAAGAATGAAAATATAGGACGAATTATTACTATGATGAAATCTGGCATTTTTGTCCTCCATTTCGGGAAATATATCTTATTATGGCTAAGCTTTAAAGAAAAATACTATTTATGTAACAGGTGGTGTTGTTCCAAAAGAGATTTAAAGCTTTTTTGTTGAAGTTATTGAACTAAATGGGCAGGGCAGGTTAGTTAAGAATGGAGGAACTGTTGACTCGTCTCTTACATAATATAGACAGATACATTATGTAAGAGGAGGATGTTTTCAATAGTTAATCCAATGCCTTTATATAGTCAGCGAATTACTCCCCAACAGGCAATACAAATCTCCCTCCAAAGGATACCCGGGCAAGTTCTACATGTAGATATGGATATGGATAACGGTACTTTAGTGTATGAAGTCTTCATTTTGACCTCACAAAACAGGATATATGAAGTAGAGGTAAATGCGAAAACAGGAATAATTCGTAAGATTGAAGAAGAAAATGACTTTGATTAATTTCACTAACGGGTGCGTGTGCGGCCGAGCCTAGGTCGTATCATATAGCGGGTGGGATTCCCGTCGAGAAAGAACTAGCCATTCACTCGTAGCGAGTCTTGGAGGGCTAATG
>NZ_QKZI01000030.1 GCF_003254155.1 Psychrobacillus insolitus
AAGCGTGGCGACACGTGCAGCTGACGAATACTAATCGATCGAGGACTTAACCAAATAATGAATACGTAAAATCAATGTCTTTTATCCAGTTTTGAGTGAACAAGCACTCATTGTCTAGTGACGATGGCGAAGAGGCCACACCCGTTCCCATCCCGAACACGGAAGTTAAGCTCTTCAGCGCCGATGGTAGTTGGGGGTTTCCCCCTGTGAGAGTAGGACGTCGCTAGGCAAATAAAAAGGTCGTTACCCAGTAATCGGTAACGACCTTTTATTATTTATTGAAAAAGGATGACTATGGGTAGCTTATAGGTTTTTTTTACTAGACACTTCATATTTTCATTGTATTTTTAATAAATTTCATAACTCAGTATTGACATATTCATAATAATAAAGTATTATTATTCAAGTCGCCAAAAGAACAAATAGTTTGGCTGACAAACATGAACATTAAGCACTCATTGTCTAGTGATGATGGCGAAGAGGCCACACCCGTTCCCATCCCGAACACGGAAGTTAAGCTCTTCAGCGCCGATGGTAGTTGGGGGTTTCCCCCTGTGAGAGTAGGACGTCGCTAGGCTTGTAATAAATACATATAATAAATCAAAAAAAGTTCAAATTAACAATGAATTGAATTAAAAAGTCGATGTAGAAATACTTTACTTATTATGATTTATTATTTACCCAGGAGGATTAGCTCAGCTGGGAGAGCATCTGCCTTACAAGCAGAGGGTCGGCGGTTCGAGCCCGTCATCCTCCACCATTTTTCGAGCCATTAGCTCAGTTGGTAGAGCATCTGACTTTTAATCAGAGGGTCGTAGGTTCGAATCCTACATGGCTCATCACCATTTTTTAAAAAAATATATGCGCTCGTAGCTCAATTGGATAGAGCACTTGACTACGAATCAAGAGGTTGCAGGTTCGAGTCCTGCCGAGCGCACCATAATATATATGACGGGAAGTAGCTCAGCTTGGTAGAGCACTTGGTTTGGGACCAAGGGGTCGCAGGTTCGAATCCTGTCTTCCCGACCAGTTATTTATTTGGGGCCTTAGCTCAGCTGGTAGAGCGCCTGCCTCCACCAAGTTTTAAATATAAAGATCCTGGCGGCGTAGCTCAGCTGGCTAGAGCATTCGGTTCATACCCGAAAGGTCGTGGGTTCGACTCCCTCTGCCGCCATCTAAAAGGACCTTTAGCTCAGTTGGTTAGAGCAGACGGCTCATAACCGTCCGGTCGCAGGTTCGAGTCCTGCAAGGTCCACCAACAATATTACGGAGGAATACCCAAGTTCGGCTGAAGGGATCGGTCTTGAAAACCGACAGGCGGGTAAGACCGCGCGGGGGTTCGAATCCCTCTTCCTCCTCCATTTCTTTGAAAGTTGTTAGTGGAATTAAGAAAGTATTTTAATATTAGGATTTAAGCCTAGTTGAAATGAAGTTGAATTTTTTATTGTCGCGGGGTGGAGCAGTGGTAGCTCGTCGGGCTCATAACCCGAAGGTCACAGGTTCAAATCCTGTCCCCGCAACCAAAATGGTCCCGTGGTGTAGCGGTTAACATGTCTGCCTGTCACGCAGAAGATCGCCGGTTCGATCCCGG
>NZ_QKZI01000031.1 GCF_003254155.1 Psychrobacillus insolitus
AAGCGTGGCGACACGTGCAGCTGACGAATACTAATCGATCGAGGACTTAACCAAATAATGAATATGTAAAATCAATGTCTTTTATCCAGTTTTGAGTGAACAAGCACTCATTGTCTAGTGACGATGGCGAAGAGGCCACACCCGTTCCCATCCCGAACACGGAAGTTAAGCTCTTCAGCGCCGATGGTAGTTGGGGGTTTCCCCCTGTGAGAGTAGGACGTCGCTAGGCACTATAAAAAAGGTTGTTACTGAGAAATCGGTAACAACCTTTTTTCTTGTGTAGAAAATAATATCGATTTCCCTAGCAGGATGAAAATACCGATAATTTCCTTAGTAATAGTGTATTAATCGGGTTAACTCTGGCTAAACGAACAAAACTACCCCTGAAAGCGACAAAAGTACAGTTTAAGATGGAGTCCAAGGAAGTTACACACTGCACACATAGAAACAAGGGAAGGTCTAACTCATTGCTTTTTCTTAATAAGATAGCTGAAGGAAGAAGTAATATCGTGTTAAGCAGTGAACGGCGTTATGATTCAGTCCAGCAATAAAAGCTGTGCAGCTTCTTATGGGCTTTCCTAGGTGCCAAGTTTCAAATCTTAGGAGAATAAGGTGCAATTGTAATGTCTAATGACAGCCTTTAAAATTTCTGTGCTTTGTTGTCGGTGAAATCCGAAGTGAACGAAAATCCATCCCTATAAATCAATGATTCAAGTACGAGATCGCCATGAGACTAAAGGGCTTTTTTTTGAAATATAAAAATTCTCTTCTATACGAATAACATCAAAAACCAAGATCTAATTTAGAATAGAAAATTGGTAACCATCCATTATGTTAAACACCAAGCGCTTAAAGCGATAAGTGAAGTTAGTTGGTAAAAAATCGGGAAATCAGAGTGAATGTAGTATAGATCTTGAAACAATATAAATTGTAGAGTTGCATAAACGCAGAAGAAAGAAGGGTTTTGCTAGTTATAATATAAACATCTATGAATTAAATTTTAAAAACTAAAAAACTCCTTGCCAATCTCCTTAGATAATGGTATAGTAATTAAGTTGTCTTTTTTATTACTAATTCTCTTCAAAAAACGAGAATAAAAAAAGGTTGACATCATTACCAAGATTTGTTATGATATAAAAGTCGTCAAAACGACGTAATAACGAAATGAACATTGAAAACTGAACATGCAAAACGTTAAGAAATACAGCTTATTGACTAACTTCGGTTAGCTCGATAGCAAAACATTTTTGACATCATTTAATGATGATGCCAGCAAAACAAAATGAGCTTTTAAACTAGTTCTAATTTGTTGAGTTTTATACTCAACTATTATGGAGAGTTTGATCCTGGCTCAGGACGAACGCTGGCGGCATGCCTAATACATGCAAGTCGAGCGAATGATGAAGAAGCTTGCTTCTT
>NZ_QKZI01000032.1 GCF_003254155.1 Psychrobacillus insolitus
AATCCTATAAAAAACACACGAAAGAGGTATTTTTATGATTGGATTACTAACAAAAAACTCGCAAGGTAGGTATGCATTCTATAATGGTTTTTATTTTAAAACTGGTGATGCTATTGAAATCAAACTAGATTATTATCATTGGGTACAAACTATAATTAAACAAAAGGATGAAGATTACTATCTAAAAGATTTTCCTAATCTTAAAATTGAAGGATTGACTGCGAGAAAAGTTGTATAACTTTTCTCGTTTTTTAATTAGACATAATGTTCAAAAGCGACATAAAGCATTCATTCACTTATTCAACTAAACTGCCGCGTTAGTAAAAACACATCCTATGTCTATAATTCTATTAAGTTGGGAATAATCCTTTTAATATTACTATTTTAGGGGGAATGGAATTGTTACTGTCAAAAGCATGGGCTTCGTTTGAAGCTGATAAGCAAATAGAGGGCTTTTCGCCACAAACGTTGAAGGCCTACGGGTTACAGTCTTTGCTACTAATTGGTTATTTTAAAGATGTAGAGATGGAGTTACTGGATACAAGTAAACTGAAAGAATATCTCGTTATATCCGGCAAGCATTTAAAACCAGCTAGTCTTGCACATCGTATCCGTTTTATGAAATCATTTTTTCGTTGGTCCCATGAAGAAGGCCACCTGAGTAAGAATCCAACTTCCAAAATCAAAGAACCCAAAGTGGGGAAGCGGATACCCAAGTATTTAACCGAACGGGAGATTGAACACCTTCGTGAATCCTGTCATTCCCCAATGGAAAAAGCGATTTTTGAATTCATGTTTTCTACCGGTTGTCGAATCGGTGAGGTAGTTGCGTTAGAAAAGACCCATATTAATTGGTCTAATCAATCTGCGATCGTTAGAGGAAAAGGCGACAAGGAAAGGGAAGTTTATTTTAATACACGTTGCGACATATGGCTTAAACGCTATATAGAAAGCCGTAATGATCATAACTCTGCCATTTTTGTAACAGCTAGACAGCCACATAAAATGAGTGTCGCCCAAATGCGATACATCATCAAGCGTATTTCCAATCGTGCTGAAATTAATAAAGAGATTCATCCACACCAACTTAGACACAGCTACGCAACTCATTTGTTGAATAATGGAGCTCCTATTGAAGTCATACAAAGTCTTATGGGGCATGAGAAAAGTGAAACCACCAAGATATATGCTCAGTTAAGCGGAAGGTTAAGGAAAGAGTATTATCAGAAGTACTTTTAAATGAAAAAGGAGCAACGTCTTAAAAGACGTTGCTCTACT
>NZ_QKZI01000033.1 GCF_003254155.1 Psychrobacillus insolitus
TACTAATTACTTATTGTAAAAGAGAATCATAAAGTTCTTGCTTAATTTTGTCGGAAACTACACCACTACCTCCAAAAATAGCAAAATCCTCAAAGTTCTTTAAGTGGATTTTCGTTGCATCAGGAATTGTATTAGCTTTTACCAATAAAATGTTTGCATTATTTTTCGCTGCTAAAACAGATCCAGCTAATGCATCCGGGAAATTAGTGCCTATAGCCACATAAGCAATCTCAGTTCCCATTTCTAAGTTTTTCACTACTTCTGAAGCGGTTGAATAGCGATCAAGTCCTCCGTAACGTTTAGGTGATGGTAATTCTCCTTGCACTTGATTGCTGACAACTCCGGTACTACCAACGATAATGCTTGATGTTTTACCTACTAAACCTTGTTTTGTTTCTTCTGGCAACTTATCTGTTCGTGTCAATAATATTGGAATACCATTTTTGGAAGCATAGGCCGATACAGATAGAACATCTGGAAAATTAAATCCATTTGATATGACTACCTTCGAGGAAGGTAACTTTTTCGCAATTAGTGCTGCCGTTTCAAAACGGTTTTCGCCTCCAATACGTTCAACAGAAAGCCCCATAGCTTTCAATTCCTTTTCAATGCCCGCTGATACAGCTCCCGTGCTACCAAGAATTATGACTTTTTTAGCTTTCAAACGAATAATCTCTGATTTTGTATCTGCATTTAATTTCGTTGGTTGGGTCAATAAGATGGGTGCATTATGCATATATGCAAGTGGTCCACCTGCTAATGCATCAGGAAAATCAATCCCTGTCGCTAAGACTACTACATCCGATTTTTCCCAACCTGTTTTTGCAATTGAAGTTGCTGTTAGGTATCGATCTACACCAGAAATTCTTTTGACTTCACTTGGGATATATTTTTCCACAATTACACGTGTTTCTTCACTTTTATTTCCAGCTCCATCAGTAGCCGTGATTACTAAGGTTGTTCCGACTGTTTGAACAGGAATTTCAACCTTAAAGTTTCCATTCACATCAGTAGTAATTGTTCCAATCACTTGATTTAGTTTCTTCACTTCTAT